>NZ_LMOE01000001.1:0-2296747 GCF_001423205.1 Acinetobacter sp. Leaf130 | reverse complement strand
AAGACCTGATTACAGCAATTACGGTTCCTGAAGACTTAAATGGCGACGGTATCTTAAACGCTGCGGAACTTGGTACAGACGGTACTTTCAATGCACAAGTGGCGTTGGGACCAGATGCAATCGATGGCACAGTGGTMAATGTTAACGGTACWAACTACACCGTAACAGCAGCTGAYCTTACAAATGGCTTTATCACAGCAACTCTTGCGGCAACAGCGGCAGATCCTGTGACTGGTCAGATTGTGATTCACGCTGAGGCWGTAGATGCACAAGGTAACGTAGATGTTGCAGATGCAGGCTTTATCACAGCAACTCTTGCGGCAACAGCGGCAGATCCTGTGACTGGTCAGATTGTGATTCACGCTGAGGCTGTAGATGCACAAGGTAACGTAGATGTTGCAGATGCAGATGTAACAGTAACACTTGATGTTACTCCACCAGATATCACTACAACAGTGTTAGCAATTGACCCAGTTACTGCTGATAACATCCTGGATGCTACCGAAGCTGGTGGAACTGTGACCTTAACGGGCACGTTGACCAACATCCCTACAGATGCGGCCACAACAGGTGTTGTGGTGACTGTAAACGGAGTGAACTACGTTGCAACAGTAGATGCAGCAGCGGGTACTTGGACCGTTGATGTAGCTGGTAGTGGCCTTGCAGCGGATACAGATTTAACTGTTGATGCTACAGCTACTTTCACAGACCTTGCTGGAAACAGCAGTACTCTGCAAGATACGCAAACTTATACTCTTGCAGGTTCTATCGTTGCCTTTGACAACTTTGATACAGCAGTACTCGCACCTCAACCATTGCTTGTACAAGATGATGCAGCACTAGGAAGTAATACTTACTTGGCGCTTGTATCGCTTGCTGGACTTGATTTGCAGTTAGGATCAGAGTCAATCGGCTTTACAGTTGGTGCAGGTGAAGAAGGTAATGCGACATTTACTTACAGTGCCTTAATTGGTGTAGATGCACTATCTGACTACTCGCTAGTTGTTCAGAAATTTGACACCGCAACAGGCCAATGGACTTCGGTCTATGGCGGTGGTGAAGCTGATATCCTTGATCTTACTTTACTAGGCTCAACTCCTGGTGTGGTTCTTGAAGGTCTAGAAGAAGGTCAATACCGTGCATTCATGACTTATAACGGTCTTTTAGGTATCGGTTTACTTGGTACCTTAACAGGCACAATGGATGTTTATGACACGACACAAGTAGGCGGCTACTACACTGAAGTTGCTGATGGTAACGTCATAACAGAAATAAATGATGCTGGTGAAGTAGACGTTGTGACTCCAACAACAGTTGTGAGTGCAGTTAATGGTCAACCTGTTGTAGCAGATGGCACGATCATTAATGGTGCTTACGGTACATTGGAAATCAACCTTGATGGTTCATACACTTATACTCCTACTGCAAGTGCGGCAGGTGTAGGTCAAACAGATCAATTTGTATATACATTGACTGATCCTGTGACTGGCGATACGGCTCAAGCAAATCTCAATATTCAATTGAGCTCTGTGAAAGCGGTAGACAATGTAGTAACGGCAGAAATTAATCCAGAGCCATTACTTGTTGCAGATGATGTTGCTCTTGGTAGCTCAACTTACCTTGCAGCCGTATCGTTGGCTGGTCTGGACTTACAATTGCTTGGTAATGATGCAATTGAATTTACTGTTGATCCAAACCGTGAAGGTACAGCAACGTTCACATTCGATGCGATAATCACTGCCGATTTACTCAGTGATTATGCGATTGTTGTTCAGAAGTTTGATGAAGCAACAGGACAATGGGTATCGATTGGTGGAACTAATCCAGAAGCTTCTCTCATCGATCTATCACTCATCGGCGGTACACCAACAGCCGTGCTTGAAGGATTGGATGCTGGTCAGTACCGTGCATTCATCGGATATGAAGGTTTGCTAGGCATAGGCTTAGGCGGAACATTAACTGGTACGATGGATGTCTATAATCCATACATCGTGGCTGGTTACTCTGTTGAACCGATCTCTGGTAATGTCATCAAAGATGCAAGCCTCACTGGTGAAGTTGATGCGGCAAGCAGCAGTGCTGTGATCTCTCAAGTTAACGGTGTTGCTGTTGATCCAGCTACTGGTGCAACAATTGTTGGTACTTACGGTACCTTGGTGATCGATCAAGATGGTAACTACACATATACACCAACTGTAAATGGGGCAAACCTTGGTCAGGTAGATCAATTTACCTACACCTTGCTTGATCCTGTAACAGGTAACACTTCTGAGGCAACACTTTATGTCCGCCTTGACAGTGATAGTGTAGATATGACTTGGAACGATGCAGATCCATCTCAACCAGCTGTAATTACTAGTCCGCTTCCAGTAGATGCAATGGATAACGTTGCTTCGGCTGAAATAGACATGGTGTATCCAGTAACAACTGAGGTACTTGATAATGCGATCAGCTATAACTGGTTACTCGGTGTAGGTGGAATTGTTATCGGTTCTAGAGAAGGTACAGCGACATTTACAGTTGACCCAGGTAACCTTACTGATGCCATTATTGCAGTGAACTTCGGTTCGGTTGCAACGGTGATTGATGGTTTACATGTGGTATTAACTCGAGTAAATCCAGACGGCTCTCGTACTGTGGTTGCTGATAGTTCTGATACTGGTGTGATTGATTTGTTAGGTATCTTTGGTTCGGAAGTTCAATTCAAGATTGATAACTTAAGTGCCGGTACTTATGAATTGTTCATGGAAAGCAACACACTTCTAACAGCTCTAGGTAGTGTTACTGCGGATATCACACTAAATCATGGTGATATTACTCAGCCTCCTGTACTGGTTGTTGATCCTGTGATTGGTAACGTACTTGCTGATGATAACTCTGCTGTTTACGGTACAAACTATGTACCAGACTACATTACGACAACTTCAGTAGTAACTACAGTTACAGCTGAAAATGGTAATACGTCTGCGGTTGTAGCAGGTACCCCAGCAACGATTGTTGGTGCATACGGAACTCTGACTATTGGCGCAGATGGTACTTATAGTTATCAGGCAACTGCAAATATGGCGAATGTAGGTAAAGTTGATAGCTTCACTTACACCGTCACAGACCCAGTGACTGGTAGAACTGATACAGCTACATTACATGTTCAAGTTGGTTCACCAGATGTTGATGTAACTTGGAACACAGCGGATCCTTCGGCAGACGCTACACTTCCAACACCTGCTGTAACAGCTGATACAGATGATGCAACGATCAGTATGGCACCAGTGGTAGACCCACTTGTGGATGTTGCGAGTGGTAACGTAACCATCGGTAACCTTGCTGGCTTCCCACCATTACCTGTATTAAGCAGCACAGTAACTTCAAACCAGTTTGTAGTAGCTGCAAATACAGTCAGTGATGTACATGTACAGTTGAATTACACTGCATCATTGAGCTTGTCAGCACTTCCAACGACTGGATATACAATTCAACAGTTCGTTGGCGGATCATGGGTTAATACTGCATATTCAGGTTCATCAACTGCACTGGCAGGTGTGCTCGGTGCTCCGGCATTCTCGGCAGATGTACCTCATTTAACAGAGGGTACTTACCGTGTTGTATTCAGTCTATCAAGTCTGATTTCTCTAGGTGCTGTAACTCTAGATTCTGTAGTAAGTACAACAACTACGCATCTAGACCAATACACACCAGATGGACAAACAGACTGGATTACTGGCAACGTACTTACTAATGATGTCGTAGAAGGTACTCAGCTCTATGTAATGAACTCAACAACTGGCACATATGAGCTAGCTGCGGGTCAAGGAGTGAATACAGGTGAAGGCACATTGTATCTATACAATGATGGCTCTTACTTCTACAAACCATTAGACAGTGCTGCGAATGCGACAATCGATGTGGTTGATTACAAGTTAGTTTCGGTGATTGATGGTAGTGAATACACTTCTTCATTGACGATTAACTTGAGTCAAGAGTTGAATAGTCTTGCAGTAAGTACCGCGGCAAATGATACATTTGCTCTTGGTAACGGCTCGGATACCTTGATCTACAACACATTAACAGCTGCGAGTGTCACTAACGCAACTGGTGGTAACACAACAGGTGGTGGTGTAGATATATGGACTGACTTCCATGTAGGTAATACTGCAACTGATGATCAGGCTGATAAGATTGACTTGAGTAACTTGTTAATTGGTTCTCAATCTAACTTAACAATCGGTCAATATGTGTCAGTAAGCTACGATGCTGGTACTCAAACTGCGACAATCAGCGTAGACCGTGATGGTGGAGTACTCATCGAAGGTACTTATACTGAAACACCATTGCTTCAATTGACTAACCTCACAGGTCCAGTCACATTGAATGACTTGATCAACAATGGTCAAATCATTTTCTAATCTGACAATCGACTTATAGAAAAAAGGGCCTTCGGGCTCTTTTTTTATGTTTAAACAATACGTTAACTTTGCTTTTAGAAGGGGCATGATATGATGCTTAATTAGCGCTTTATAGAACAACAAACAATTAGGGACTGAATTCGAGTGACGGCATTTTTAAATTTCCAAAGACAACTTAACCTTTGGTTAGAACAAGTTGTTCAGCACGTTCCGAGTCTTAAACAGGATATTATTTTATTTTTATCTTATGGCCCCAAAGACCAAAGATGTAGCGTATGGCACAGTGAGAAAACCAATTTAGAGCAGGCTAAAAAACAATTATTAGATTTTATTGATGACCAATTTGCACAGGCACCACTCGCTGATTATATAAAAATCGATATCGCATATAATTTAATGCAACAGGTGTGGAAAGAAGTAGAACAACAGGTCCACCATCAATTTCACAACAACCATTACCGTAAAGGCATTGGCTTTGATGAACAATGTTCAGTGGCTTTTCTTGAACAAGAGATCTATGGAAAAGCAATTATTCGAGGCTTGAGCTACGACAAGCCGAACTTCTTTGATGAAACCAATCTGAATTATGCAATTAAGCAAAAATATAACGCTACAAAACCACAGATTAAACTACAAAAGTTGCAAGACATTTGGACTTTTGATACCTACGGAGCATTTTATGAAAATGGTCAATTCATTAATTTAGCGAGTCGCTATGATGTAAATGGTATTAGGGCAATCTCAAATAATAAAAAACAGCATTTTAAGCTGTTAATTGAACAAAATTCGGCATTCCTGCATGACCAGATTCAAGAAAATGGCAAATTTATTTATGGTTATTTTTCTGCCTATGATCGAGACATTCGTAACTACAATACGGTACGCCACTGTACCTCGGCGTATGCTTTACTAGAAACATTTGAGGTGCAAAATAAGCCTGAATATTGGCCTAAAAGTCATGCCGCGATTCACTATGCACTGACCAATTTTTATAAAGAAAAAGATTCATCAACCGCTTTTATGATTGATGGTAAAGAAGGGGAGTTGGAAATTAAACTGGGTGCCAATGCGGCAGCTATTTTAATGCTGACAAAATATCAAGAAATTACCCAAAAAACTGATTATCAAAAATATGCAGAGAAACTCGCAAATGGTATTTTGAAATTAGTAGATTCAAATGGATCAACGACTCATGTATTAAATTATCCAGATTATGATTTAAAAGAAAAATTCAGGATTATTTATTATGATGGAGAAGCTGCTTTAGCTTTATTACGTTTATACCAAATTAACCAAGATTCTAGATTATTAGAAACAGTTAAATTAATGTTTGAATATTTTATTGAAAATAGATATGAAAAATATCATGATCATTGGTTAAGTTATTGTACCAATGAACTCACTAAAATATGCCCAGAAGATAAATATTTTATTTTTGGTCTAAATAATTATTTAAAACATTTTATTTTTATTCGAAATCGAAAAACGACATATGCAACTTTGTTAGAGATGTTAATGGCTGCTTATAAAATGGTGAGCCGTTTAAAAGAGCAGGAACGCACAGCACTTTTTGAGCAATCTTATATGTCTGAGCTTCAAAAACTAATTGGGTTTAGAGCAGATTTTCAAACTACAGGATTTTTTTATCCGGAAATGGCCATGTATATGGCACGCCCCGATAAAATTTTACATGCGTTTTATATTCGACATGACCGTTTTCGAGTACGGATTGATGACCAAGAACATAACTTGTCGGGTTATATCGCCTATGTAAAAGATTACAAAGGTGATGAGCCATGAAATATCAACCCGTTGAGATCAAATTATTAGCACATGTCGACACTACAAGTTTTGATGAAACTTTATGGCAATTCGAATTTGATGATGATGTTTCAACGCTATTACTTATCGACTATGCATTAGAGCAATTTCAGCAAAACAACATACAAGCTCAAGATGTCTATGCCGTGCCTGAACACCTATCTGAGCAAGCAGGTCAGCACAATCTAGGCCTAAAGTCTTCTGAAAATTACACCTTTACTGAGCTATTACAGTTTTTAATTTTTACCCAAGCAGCAGATGTAAAAAATGCTTTAAGCAATATGCTTTACGGTACAAGTGAAAAAGCGCATTTAATTTTGTCCGAAAGAGCTGATATCTATCACTTAAATTTTAAAAAAGAAGGTAAACGAAATCAGCTAAAACATTTGTTTTTATTAGTCAAAAATATTTATACCTATCCAGCTGAAATCAGAAAATTTTTCTTTATTAAAGAGCTTATTTTTAAAGGAAAGCCTTATCTTCCCCAGACGCCATTAATGGCTCAATCAGTCGTAACGGTCTTATACCTCTCTAATTCGTTTCGAGAAATTTATCTCACATTTTTTGAAAAAAACCAGACTGTTGGTTTCTTTTCATTTTTAGATGATATTCATCGGATTGAACATTTGGTTCCTTACTATCACTGCTTTCAAGAGCAGAACGTAAAAGCTAAAGTTTGCTCTACTCAAAGTGGCATGATCAACATTTTGGGAGATACTTATTTTGGGGAGATCTATACAGAAAAGCGCAAGTCTAAGGGGCAAAAAGATGCTCTACAACAATATGGATACAGCTATTCATTCGAAAAAATAAAAGCTTTTTTAGGTGAAAATGACTTAAATATCGCTAACTTTGAAGCAGTATTTTCTTTAGAAGATCAATCACCATTAGGGCATAAAAAGCCGTTTATTCTTAAAGCTGAGGCTGAAAAAACATTAGCAGAATTTAAGAATATTCACCTTAACCATGTTGTGTTGGCCAATAACCATCTAAAAGATCATGGCAATAGTGGAATAACTTATACATTACAACAATTTGATCAGGCCAAGATTTCTTATATTGGCGCAGGATTGAACCAAAAAGCTGCCCATAGCTACTTTGAAATCGCATTTAATAACAAGCATTACGCTATTTTTAATGGCTATTGGCACAGAGATACAGCCTATTTAGATTATGATTTTTACGCTTTAGCGCACAAGAGTGGAGTGGCTTGTCTAAATGGAGTTTTAATTGAGCAAATAAGCCGTTATAAGTTGGCTCATCCTCACCATAAAGTCATCGTTATTTGTCATTGGGGCGTTGATTTTAAACCTATTACAAAAGAACAAACTAAACTTGCCAATATTTTAACCCAAGCTGGGGCCGACCTTGTGATTGGGCATGGTGCGCATACTGTTCAACCCATTCAATTCATTCATCAAAAGCCTGTAGTATTTGGTATTGGCAATGCAGTTTTTAATAGTAACGGTGAGTATGCAGAGCACAATGCTCTACCATATGGGTGTATAGCACGGCTAGATTTGTCAAAAGATCGACTGCGTTTATATCCGATCTATACCAATAATTTGAAAACATTTTGGCAGCCATATCCAGTCAATGAGGAAGATTTTTCAAAGGCCAGCAGTTATATGACTTCATTACTGGCCCAAGAAAATTATAGTTTGGCTCAAGATAAATTAGGTTTTTATGTAGAGCTTGGTTTCTAAAATATTTTAAGGATAACTTTGATAATTCGATAAAATTGTTTGAAGTTGTACAGGTGTAAAACCTAAATTCCTTAATCCACCACTACCACGTTTACATTCAGCACTCGCCATAATATTCGTTGGAGTCCGTTTTGTAGCATTCGGTGCGCAAACATGTTTTAGACCAAATGCATGCCCCATTTCATGAACGCTTCCTGCCTGAATATTATAATTTAAACGATTCCAGTCTAACAAAACAAAGGGTTCACCATTGTTGCGAAAAGCTCTGCTAGTTACGTCTTCAAATTTCCATTTAGGTGAGTATGCATCGTAAATAAAAATAATGACTTCTTTACTTGCTGTGCGTTTTGGAAAACAGGTCTTTATGCTTGCCGGAATCGTTTCGAGGGAAATAGGATAGGGCTGATTAATTTGCTGCTTAAGGTCACATCGTAACTGAATGAACTGTTCATATGGGATATAACGGTTTAATTTGAACTTAAAGATTTTATTGTTTTTATCATCTACATAATATTTATTTAATATTTTAATTTCTTTCCGCATTTGTTGATAATTATCAAACTTTACAGCTTCCGGAGAATTAGTGGTAAAAACGAAAGTAACTGGAACAATAGGGCGACCATCTATAGATACTTTAGGTACTTCTCTTGAAGGAAGAATTGGGGGGCGAGTAGTACAAGAAACACATAGTAAAGTCCCAGTCACTACCAGTATGGCTTTTTTCATGCAGATCTCCCTCAAACCTACCTTGGATTACATTTAATTTTAGTCAAATTTTTTTATATGATATGAAGAATGTCAATTTTTATGGAGTCCATTTTGACAACTCAGTATGAACTACATCGGCAGATTTTAGAAGTCATTGCTTTGATTCCTTACGGAAAAGTTGCAACTTATGGGCAAGTCGCTCGTATGGCAGGTTTACCTAAACATGCGAGATTAGTTGGCTATGTCCTTAAGCATCTTGAAGCAGATCATCAAGTACCATGGTATCGCGTTATTAATTCTCAAGGCAAAATTAGCCTAAGTAAATTTAATGAAAAGGGTGAAAATGTTCAACAGTTAAAGCTGGAAGCTGAAGGCGTCTATTTGTTAAATGGGAAAGTAAACTTAAAGCAATTTGCTTGGCAGCCTTAAATTGACTTAAGGGCTATTTATTTAAAAATAATTGCCTAAATTATTAAGATCAACAAGATAGGCAATATGGAAGTTATCGAACAATCAAAACAGGAATATGGCTTTCGCCTAAGACTTTTTGTGCAACGCTACCCAGCACCAGTTTTCGGACACCAGTACGACCATGTGAACCCATCACAATGAGATCAACATTTAAGTCTTGAGCAGCCTCAATAATTTCTTCATGCACTACAAAACCTTCAAGCAGTTTAGTTTCAACAGTAATACCTTCTTCGGCAAATTTTTGTTTTGCTTGTTCTAAAATGTCGAGTAAATAAGTTCGTGTGCGTTCAATCAACTCATTAGTTTGACCAGTTTTTACATATACGTCTGCAATAAAGGGGTCAAGTGCCATAACTTGTACAACCGTAATTTTGCTATTTAGTGCTTTTCCAAGTTTAATCGCCTCTTTCATGGCGATCATAGAAGTTTCAGAACCGTCAATTGGTACAAGAATATGTTGATATAACATGAGTGTTTTCCTTATTGTAATGATGCTTATTTATTCAATACTTTATACTTATTTTTTGACGATTTAAATTCAAGCACGTAATCATTTGTGACTTTATAACAATAAACTTTTATAGATTTCGCAAATTTTCCATATGTGTAGATAAAGCAGCTATATCATCAGTTTGTAAATATTCACGTATTTTCAGAATTTGCTTCTCATCTAAATCATAAAGTTTTAAAGCAAGCAGTTTATCGATTTGTTCTTGAGGAAAGCGATATTTAATAATTTTCGCAGGCACACCACCTACAATTGCATAGGGTGGAACATCTTTAGTTACTACAGCTCCAGTTGCAACCACTGCACCTTCACCAAGTTTGACACCTTGCATAATCATTGCCCGACTGCCAATCCAGCAACCATCAGCAATAACTGTGTCACCAGCAGCTAAAAAGCTACGCGTATCAAAAGGAAAAGTCGAAATCCAGTCTGGTCTATGGAGTTGGTTGCCACCCATCATGATGACGCATTCAGCGCCAAAACAAACAAAATTACCAATATAAAGTTGGTCAATCGGTTTGTCGGGTGTCGAGGCTTTTTCATGTAAATAACGTACGACACAACGTTCAAAACCTTGGTCCCAATAGGCTGAATAATATGAATAATGACCTTTAATATGGATATTCGGGTTTTTAACAGTTTTGGAAATAAACTCAAATTCACACCAATGACGAACTGGGGTGTTAATTAAAGAAGTATCCATTTGTGATTTCCCAAAAATATATCAATGGTATTAAATAAAAACCCCTCATAAAGAGGGGCTAGTTGTGTATTATCTTAGAGATATTCTACACTTACGATTTCATATTCGACTTCGCCTTGAGGAGTCACGATTTTTACTTCATCGCCTTCACTCTTACTCAAAAGACCACGTGCGATTGGTGAGTTCACAGAAATTTTATTAATTTTAAAATCTGCTTCGTCATCGCCTACAATTTTATAAGTCTTACGTTCTTCAGTATCAAGATTTTCAATGGTGACAGTCACACCAAATACAACACGACCATTTTGCTCAAGTGTTTTGACATCAATTTCTTGAACTGCACCGAGTTTACCTTCGATATCCTGAATACGGCCTTCACAGAAACCTTGCTGTTCACGAGCAGCGTGGTATTCTGCGTTTTCTTTTAAATCGCCATGTTCACGCGCTTCAGCAATCGCTTGGATAATACGTGGGCGTTCAACAGATTTTAAATGTTGTAATTCTTTCTCTAAGGCAATTTTACCTTCAGGGGTCATTGGATAGCGTTGCATTTTGGTCCCTCTTAAGTTGAGAAAACACAGTTAAAAAAATGAAAAAATCCCGCCACCGATAAGGTGACGGGACTTATCGGTAACAAATTAACCTACAGTTAAATCTTGCAAGCGGTATACATCCATTGGCAATTTCACAGCAAAGGCTTGGCAAACAGCTTCTGCACCATTGATAGTCGTTGTGTAATACACTTTGCCTTGTAGGGCAGCACGACGAATCATTGCAGAGTCATATTGAGCCTGTTTACCTTCAGTGGTATTGACAATAAGGTGTATTTCACCATTTTTCAAGCGGTCAACAATATGTGGACGACCTTCAGTTACTTTATTCACAGATTCACATTCTAAACCTGCTTCTTTAAGCACTTGGTATGTACCACCTGTTGCAATAAGCTTGAAGCCATATGCAGCTAATTTCTTAGCGATATCTGCAATATATTTCTTGTCAGATTCACGTACTGATAAGAAAGCATGTTTTACTTCGCCTTCAGTTGGTAAACCTGGTAAGCGTTCATTTGAGCCTAAAACAGCTTTATAGAATGCTTCACCAAATGTTTTACCTACACCCATTACTTCACCTGTAGATTTCATCTCAGGTCCAAGCATTGGATCTACGCCTTGGAATTTAGCGAATGGGAAAACAGCTTCTTTCACAGCAAAGTGTGTTGGAATGATTTCTTTAGTAAATCCTTGAGATTCAAGTGATTGACCAGCCATACAGCGTGCAGCTACTTTTGCTAAAGAATCACCAATACATTTCGATACGAATGGAACTGTACGTGAAGCACGTGGGTTAACTTCAAGAATGTAAACATCATCGCCTTTAACTGCGAACTGAACATTCATCAAACCAACCACACCAAGTTCTTTTGCCATCGCAACAGTTTGACGACGCATTTCATCCTGAATTTCTTTTGATAAAGAATAAGGAGGAATTGAACATGCTGAGTCACCTGAGTGAATACCAGCTTGTTCGATGTGCTGCATAATACCGCCGATCACAACGTCTTTACCGTCAGATACACAGTCAACATCAACTTCAGTTGCATCATCTAGGAAACGGTCAAGAAGGACAGGGGCTTCATTAGATGCCTGAACTGCTTCACGAAGGTAACGTTTAAGTTCTTCTTCGTTATATACGATTTCCATTGCACGACCACCTAATACATAAGATGGGCGAACAACTAACGGATAACCTACTTTTGCAGCTTCAGAGATACCTTCTTCAGCAGATTTTACAATGCTGTTGTTTGGTTGACGAAGCTGTAAACGTTGGATCATTTGCTGGAAACGTTCACGGTCTTCTGCGCGGTCAATTGCATCTGGTGATGTACCAATAATTGGTGTACCAGCTTCTTCTAAAGCACGTGCCAATTTAAGAGGAGTTTGACCACCGTACTGTACGATTACGCCTTTAGGCTTCTCTGTACGTACAATTTCAAGCACATCTTCAAGTGTTACAGGCTCGAAGTATAGACGGTCAGATGTGTCATAGTCGGTAGAAACAGTTTCAGGGTTACAGTTAACCATGATTGTTTCATAACCATCTTCACGCATAGCAAGCGCCGCGTGTACACAGCAGTAGTCAAATTCGATACCTTGACCAATACGGTTTGGACCACCACCAATCACCATGATCTTGTCACGATTTGATGGGTTTGCTTCACACTCTTCATCGTAAGTTGAATACATGTATGCAGTACCAGATTCAAACTCGGCAGCACATGTGTCAACACGTTTGTAAACTGGGTAAACACCCAAATTCCAACGTTGTTTACGGAATTGCTTTTGTGAAATACCCATGAGGTCAGCAATACGCAGGTCAGATAAACCTTTGCGTTTGAAAGCACGGATATTGTCAGCGTTTAAGTCACCAAAACCTAAAGCTTTTACTTCAGCTTCAGTTTTAACGATGTCTTGAATTTGGATGAGGAACCAACGATCAATTTTGGTTGCTTCAAACACTTCATCTAAAGAGAAGCCATGACGGAAAGCATCTGCTACATACCAGATACGCTCAGGGCCTGGAACTTTCAGCTCTTTTAAAATGGTTTCTTTTGCATTTGTTGCACCAGCTTCGATTTTTTCATCAAAACCGCTTACACCAACTTCAAGACCACGTAATGCTTTTTGTACAGATTCCTGGAAGTTACGGCCAATAGCCATTACTTCACCAACAGATTTCATCTGAGTGGTTAATACAGGTTCTGCTTGTGGGAATTTCTCGAAGTTAAAACGAGGAATCTTCGTTACAACATAGTCAATCGATGGTTCAAAGCTTGCAGGAGTCACGCCACCAGTGATGTCATTTTTCAATTCATCAAGGGTATAACCAACAGCAAGTTTTGCTGCGATTTTTGCGATTGGGAAACCTGTTGCTTTAGAAGCAAGAGCAGATGAACGAGATACACGAGGGTTCATCTCGATGACAACCATACGTCCATCTTTCGGGTTAATACCGAATTGAACGTTAGAACCACCTGTTTCAACACCAATTTCACGAAGAACTGCAACCGAAGCATTACGCATCAATTGATATTCTTTGTCTGTTAGTGTCTGAGCAGGAGCAACGGTAATTGAGTCACCAGTGTGAACGCCCATTGGGTCGAAGTTTTCGATAGCACATACGATAATACAGTTGTCGTTTTTGTCACGAACAACTTCCATTTCGTACTCTTTCCAGCCAATTAAAGATTCATCGATCAATAACTGGTGAGTAGGAGAGAGGTCAAAACCACGTTCACAAATTTCAAGGAATTCTTCACGGTTATATGCAATACCACCGCCCGAACCACCCATTGTAAATGATGGACGAATAATTACAGGAAAACCAAAGCGTGACTGGATTGTTAAAGCTTCTTCCATTGTTTCAGCAATGGCAGCTTTTGGACATTCCAAGCCAATTTTGCGCATAGCGATATCGAAGAGTTTACGATCTTCGGCTTTCTCAATCGCTTCTTTGCTTGCACCAATTAATTCAACATTATATTTAGCAAGAACGCCGTGCTCATCAAGTGCGAGGGCACAGTTCAATGCAGTTTGACCACCCATAGTTGGCAATACTGCATCTGGACGTTCTTTTTCAATAATCTGTGCAACTGTTTGCCAAGTAATCGGCTCAATATAAGTTGCATCAGCCATTGAAGGATCTGTCATGATGGTTGCTGGATTAGAGTTAACCAAAATAACACGATAGCCTTCTTCACGAAGTGCTTTACACGCTTGAGCACCTGAGTAGTCAAACTCACATGCTTGTCCAATCACAATCGGGCCAGCACCAATAATTAAGATGCTTTTAATATCCGTACGTTTAGGCATTATTCGCTCCGTAATTACTGTTTAGATGCTTCGATAAGTTCGATGAAATGATCGAACAAAGGTGCACAATCATGTGGACCAGGGCTTGCTTCAGGGTGACCTTGGAAGCTGAAAGCTGGTTTGTCTGTACGGTGGATACCTTGTAAGGTGCCATCGAACAATGATTTATGCGTTGCTTTTAAGTTAGCCGGTAAAGTTTCTGCATCTACAGCAAAACCATGGTTCTGTGAAGTAATCATCACTGTACCATCTTCAAGATTTTGTACAGGATGGTTAGCGCCGTGGTGACCATGGTTCATTTTTACAGTTTTTGCGCCAGAAGCGAGTGCCAGAATTTGGTGACCTAAGCAGATACCAAATACAGGTAATGTTGTGGTTTCAACAATAGTTTTTACAGATTCGATCGCGTAATCACAAGCAGCTGGGTCGCCAGGACCATTTGAGAGGAATACGCCATCCGGATTAAGTGCCAATACTTTTTCAGCCGGAGTTTCTGCAGGAACAACGGTTAGTTTACAACCGCGGTCTGCAAGCATACGCAAGATGTTGGTTTTGACACCGTAATCGTATGCAACTACATGGTATTTTAATTCAGGTTGAGAGAAGCCTTTGCCTAAGGTCCATGAACCTTCAGACCATTCAAAACCTGTTGGATCACAACATTCTTTTGCAAGGTCTAAACCGTTTAAGCCACCAAAAGCACGTGCTTTTGCAATTGCTTCTTCTTCTGTAATATTTTCGCCAGCAAGGATACATCCGTTTTGGGCGCCAGTCTGACGTAAAATACGAGTCAGTTTACGAGTATCGATATCTGCGATAGCAACAACATTATGTGCTTGCAAATATTCACTCAATGACTGCTCAGCACGGAAATTACTGTGTAGTAGTGGAAGGTCACGAATAATTAAACCATTCGCCCATACTTTATGGATACGACCAGATTCAACGTCTTCCGAGTTGCAACCAGTGTTGCCAATATGAGGGTAAGTTAATGTCACAATTTGTTGTGCATAACTTGGGTCAGTCAAAATTTCTTGATAGCCTGTCATGGCTGTGTTAAAAACGACTTCTCCAGTCGTACTTCCCGGTGCGCCGATTGACGTTCCTTTAAAGATCGTTCCATCTGCGAGGGCTAAAATGGCGGGGATGCTCAAACCAAAGCTCCTGAATTTCGGCTGTAAAAAAGCGAGTAGACCCAAAAAAGATCGGCGATGTTTGGATAAAACATGCCCTCCCTATCGGTCTGCCCGCTTGTAACTTAACAGCGCATTATACGCATGGAACCCTCTAAAGTCTATTTCTTTTCTGCTAAAAAATATAATTCATTGCTTGCTTTTTACAAAAAAATATCCGCTTATCTGAATTAGATACTTTTGATAAATTGTCTAACAATTTGCAAGGGGAATTCTTGGAACTAGATTTATTGTATTGCTAGTTAAAAAATAAACAATATGAGGAAATAGTATGAGCAATAATGAAGTTTCAAAAGATGTGAGCGAAAAAGCTCAAGCAGTCGTTGAGTCGGTAAAAGCTGAGGTTAATGAAGTGAAAGAAACCATAGCTGCTACTACAACTAAGGCTAAAAAAACAGTAACTGCTAAAACTGCACAGGTAAAAGAAGCTGTTGCCGAAAAAACTGAGCAAGTTAAAGAAGTTGCTACAGAAGCAACAACTCAGGTAAAAGAAGCAATTACTGAGACTCAAGAGCAAGTCAAAGAAGTTTTAAGCGAGACTCAAGAGAAAATTGAAGCTGAAACTCACGAATTAAATAAGAACATTCAAAATCAATTTGTTCAAATTAAACAAGATATTCTACAGCGTCTGGATGTGATTAAAGCTCAGTTTAGTACTTCACAAGAAGGCTTATCTGACCTTAAAAATGCTTTGAAAGCAGAAATTAATGCACTTATTGAAGATTTAACGAAAGTGAGCAAAGAGCTTAAGGGTGATATTAGCCAGATTTCTTTGAAACACAAAGATTCTCTAAGTGAAAGTATTAAGCGTACTAAAAGTAATGCAGTCGAAGCTTGGAATAAAGCACGAGACAATTAATGATCTCTGCTCTGATCCAGCTATAAAAAAGCGAGAATTAATTTCTCGCTTTTTTATTTTTAGAACTGATGTAACCAGTCACGTTTATTATGGAAATCTGCACTTTTTCCACTATGCTGCATTGCATAGTACTGCATACCGTCTTTGGTCTTTAAAACTGTAGTCAAACCTAAATAAAGGTTTGCCCATTTCAAGCGATGCTGTTGCATAAATTGTCCTAAATCAAGACTAACATTTAAGCCATAGTGAGTACGCTTGAGATGATTCAGTTCAATATCGTAAGCAGCAAGGGGAGGTATACTTTCTGGATAGCGATATTCTTCAAACTGATATGACTGCCATGCTTGAGAAGGGGAAAGATTAATTTCCCGATAATAATCTTCACCATGCACGCCAACAAAAATTTCGAAACAAGTTTCTTCCCACAAAAAATCTTGACGAGGATGAGCCGCGACTTCTTGAGGCCAGATAATAAGTTGATTTGGATCACGAATCCAAAAACCGATATTTAAGGTATAGGGTGC
The DNA here is from genome assembly GCF_001423205.1 of Acinetobacter sp. Leaf130. Taxonomy (NCBI): domain Bacteria; kingdom Pseudomonadati; phylum Pseudomonadota; class Gammaproteobacteria; order Moraxellales; family Moraxellaceae; genus Acinetobacter; species Acinetobacter sp. Leaf130. The sequence goes on along the minus strand of NZ_LMOE01000001.1, from coordinate 2,279,982 downwards.
TTGCTGTTCAATTGCGCCAACAACGGAAACAGCTTGAAAACGATCAAAAGCTGAAAGTTCGTAACTTGCCATAGTTTGTCAAATTAAATTAGTTTGCTAGATGAGCGTGACGAACAAGATTAGATAAATGCTGGTTTTGTTTAGCTGCTTTTTTGTAAAGCAAAACAATTTTACCAATTTTTTGCACAGCTTGAGCACCTGTCGCTTCTACAATTGCGTCAATTGTTGCAGTACGCGCTTCACGGTCTTCACCAGCAATCTTAACTTTAATAAGCTCATGGTCATTTAAAGCACGAAGCGTTTCTTCGATTACCGCGTCTGTTAAGCCTTGTCCACCAATCATGACAACCGGATTAAGCACATGACCAATTTGACGTAAACGTTTACGTTCATGGATAGATAAAGCGGTCATTAAAAATACCTGATTTTAAAAACGGCTTAGTATAGCAAAAAACTTAAAACTAGATGTACGAAAAACTGTATAAATAATCGATCAACATTATTGGAAAAAAACTGTAAAACTTAGTGAGATTACGCTACATCCGTACTGTAATGAGAGTAATTTTCACGTACAATGAACGATCAGAAGTTTTTTTGATATTTAGTGAGTTATGGCAACACGCATTACAAACCAGAAATTGTCGAAAAGTAGTCGTGTATGGATGAGGGAACATCTGGACGATCCTTTTGTAAAAAAAGCACAAAAGGAAGGATATCGTGCTCGAGCAGCCTATAAACTTCTTGAAATCCAAGAAAAATATAAGTTGATCAAGCCTGGCATGACTGTAGTGGATTTAGGCGCGGCTCCTGGTAGTTGGTCTCAAATCGCTGGGAAACTTGTTGGTAGCAAAGGTTTAGTGGTTGCTTCCGACATTTTGCCTATGGATGCTTTGCCTGATGTCACTTTCTTACAAGGCGACTTTAGAGAAGAAGATGTATTTGAAAAATTGTTAAATATTTTAAATGGGCGACAAGTAGACATTGTAATTTCTGATATGGCCCCCAATACATCAGGTAATAGGGCCGTTGATCAACCTAGACAGATTTACTTATGTGAATTGGCTTTAGATTTCGCTCAAAAGGTTCTGGGTCCTAATGGACAATTTGTTGTTAAAGTGTTCCAGGGCACAGGATTCGATGAGTTTCGTAAACAAGTAGTTGATAGTTTTGATGTGTTAAAGACAGCAAAACCAGCAGCTTCTCGGGCGCGGTCTAAAGAGGTTTTTTTGATTGGACAAGGGCGTAAGAAAGCATTGCAATAAAGTTTACTTGCCAAGCTCCTAAAAATTGTGCATTTTGTACTTTTAGGTTATCCGCAAGCAATACAGTTGCTGCTTTTATGACGATCGGCCAAGATTGGGCATGATCAAATTAGATCGATATGGGAATAAAGCTTTGAGCGATTACTTCAAGAATGCCGTATTGTGGCTAATAATACTTGGTGTTCTGATTTTAATTTTCAGTAATATCAGTGACCGCAATAAGCCTACTGCGATGAAATATTCAGATTTCGTTGCAGCGGTGAATAGTGGCCAAATTAAGCAAGTCACAATTGACGGTTTAAATATTAATGGTGAAAAAACTAACGGATCACAGTTTGAAACTGTTCGTCCGCAAGTTGAAGACACTGAGCTTATGCCAAGCTTAAATAAACAAAATGTTGTTGTAGAGGGAACAGCTCCACAACGTCAAGGCATTTTGATGCAACTTCTCATTGCTAGTTTCCCTGTACTGTTAATCATTTTGTTATTCATGTTCTTTATGCGTAACATGGGTGGTGGTGCAGGCGGAAAGAATGGACCGATGAGTTTTGGTAAATCGAAAGCAAAAATGCTTTCTGAAGACCAGATCAAAGTCAATTTTTCTGACGTCGCCGGCTGTGATGAAGCAAAACAAGAAGTTGTTGAAATTGTAGATTTCTTAAAAGACCCAGCAAAATTCAAACGTTTGGGCGCTACTATTCCTCGTGGCGTACTTATGGTTGGTCCTCCGGGTACTGGTAAAACGTTATTAGCTAAAGCAATTGCTGGTGAAGCGAAGGTTCCTTTCTTCAGCATTTCAGGTTCTGACTTTGTAGAAATGTTCGTGGGTGTGGGTGCGTCCCGTGTCCGTGACATGTTTGAGCAAGCGAAGCGTCACGCGCCATGTATCATCTTTATTGATGAGATTGATGCAGTGGGTCGTCACCGTGGTTCAGGTACAGGTGGTGGTCATGATGAGCGTGAACAAACCCTAAACCAAATGCTTGTAGAGATGGACGGTTTTGAAGGTAATGAAGGCGTAATTGTTATTGCTGCAACTAACCGTGTTGATGTGCTTGATAAAGCATTATTGCGTCCAGGTCGTTTTGACCGTCAAGTAATGGTTGGTTTACCTGATATTCGTGGTCGTGAGCAAATTCTGAATGTACATTTGAAAAAGTTACCTTCAGTCACGGGTGTGGACATGCAAGTCTTAGCGCGTGGTACACCAGGTTTCTCTGGTGCACAGTTGGCAAATCTTGTTAACGAAGCTGCATTATTTGCTGCACGTCGTAATAAGAATACTGTTGATATGCATGACTTTGAAGATGCAAAAGACAAAATCTACATGGGTCCAGAGCGTAAGTCGATGGTTCTACGTGAAGAAGAGCGTCGTGCTACTGCTTATCATGAAGCTGGTCATGCAATTGTTGCAGAGATTTTGCCTGGTACAGATCCTGTTCATAAAGTAACAATCATGCCACGTGGTTGGGCTTTGGGTGTAACTTGGCAGTTACCTGAACAAGACCAGATTAGCCATTATAAAGACAAGATGCTAAACGAAATTGCGATTTTGTTTGGTGGTCGTATTGCTGAAGAAGTGTTTATCCAACAGCAATCTACTGGTGCTTCAAATGACTTTGAGCGAGCTACTAAAATGGCGCGTGCAATGGTTACTAAGTACGGTATGTCTGACAAAATGGGTGTAATGGTTTACGAAGATGAAAACCAGAATGGTTTCTTTGGAAATGTAGGTAGTCGTACTATCTCTGAAGCAACTCAACAGTTGGTTGACGAAGAAGTACGCCGTATTCTTGATGAGCAATATAAAGTTGCACGTAATATCTTAGAAGGTAATAAAGATATTGCACATGCAATGGTAAAAGCTTTGATGGAGTGGGAAACCATTGATCGTGATCAAATTCGTGACATTATGGAAGGTCGTGAACCACAACCACCTAAGGTCTATGTTGCTGAAAATCCAGTGGCTGCATTTGAACCACCAAAAGATGGTCCATCTACACCACCACCATTACCAGCAATGAACTAATCCAGTTAAAAAAAAGAGCCACTATCATGTGGCTCTTTTTTTATGCGTGTATTTCATACAAAGCCGAAAAGAAATCAACAGTATATCGAGCAGAGACTTGTTAAAATGTTGCCGAACATTAAATTGGAGCTTGTGATGCAGTTAATGCCTTTACCTCAGCAAATTCTACAATGTGGACAGCTTCAGTTGGATTTATCACAGCCTCACGTTATGGGCATTTTAAATGTCACACCAGACTCTTTTAGTGATGGTGGAAAGCATAATCAGTTAGATCAAGCTGTGGCGTATGCATTAAATATGATCGAACAAGGCGCCACAATTATTGATATTGGTGGGGAATCTACTCGACCAGGTGCATCAGAAGTAAGTGTAGAAGAAGAGGTACGACGAGTTGTTCCTGTAGTTGAAGCTTTAGCTAAACATGATGTGGTTCTATCGATTGATACAAGTCAGCCTGATGTCATCCGTGCAGCGAAAGAAGAGGGGGCACATATTTGGAATGATGTGCGTGCGCTTACTCGACCAGATGCATTAAAAACGGCAGCAGAGTTAGATATACCTGTAGTGATCATGCATATGCGTGGTGAGCCCACCACAATGAATCAGCTAGATCAATATACGGATGTAACGTTAGATGTAATGCGAGAGCTTCAGCAGCGTATTAATGAGGCTCTAGCTGCTGGTGTGAAAAAGCATAATATTATTATTGATCCGGGATTTGGTTTTGCAAAAAATGCACAGCAAAATTTAAAACTATTAAAAGAGTTTTGGAAACTTAATGATATGGGTTATCCAATTTTATCGGGTCTTTCTCGTAAACGTTTTATTGGTGAAGCTTTAAAGGGTATAGCAGCAGATCAACGCGCGGTAGGAAGTGTTACAGGGCATTTGCTTAGTATTCAGCAAGGAGCATCCATTGTTCGTGCACATGATGTGAAAGCTATGAATGATGCAATTCTCGTTTGGAAAGCGATGGAACAAGCTTAAAGAAACAGGCTTTTATAATCAGATTATGATTAATTAATTTCATGGATTGGATGATTGAGTCAGGGAAAATTGTCGTTATTATTTTGAAAATATGTTATAAGCGGCAGGTTTCTGCTGCTGTGTAAACTTTTGTATGTTCGAAGACTTACTTCTCCCAATGTTTGATGATGAGTATTATCCAGATATTTTAGTCGCTGAACTCAAGCAGTTAATTGAACAATTTGCCAAAAAAGTTCAAAAGTCTGCTTTAGCTGATCAGGATATCTATCGATATGCTCATCAAACTGTTATTGAAATTAATGAAATGAAACCACAGTTCGAAGATCTGGATTCTTCACTAGATGATAGTGCTGCTGACTATATTGCTGAGGCAATGATGATGGTGGCGCAGGGTGCAGGATATTTAGATCTTGAGATGGAAGAGCTGGTTGTGAATCGAGAGTGGTGATTACTCTCGATTCACAATATTTTCAAATGCATCTAATAAATGACAAGATGCCTTTGAATGAATTTCGTTTATTTCTTTAATTTTTAACACTAAAATACCATTCTCTTGATAATCGGCATCTGCTAATAAACTGATCCAATAGGGTTCTCGTTTTTGTTGTAATGCTTTGAATTTATCTATGATCTGCTCAGGTGCTTTAATTAAGTAATCATCTTTGGTAATAGAGCAGCGTGAAAAGTACCAGTTGTCATCTTTGAAAGAAATAGTGCCAGAAAAAAGATCTGTAGCGTAAACCTTGGATATAGAAAGGATGCTACACAGAAGTAATAATATTCTTATCATAAAATTCATTTTAATTAGGCATAAAAAAACCAGCTTACGCTGGATTCTTTGTAACACCAAATTCAATATTTGAAAATGGTGCCCGGGGCCGGACTCGAACCGGCACGCTTTGTGGGCGGGGGATTTTAAATCCCCTGTGTCTACCTATTTCACCACCCGGGCATGTGCGCAATAATAGATGACAAGACGTCGATTGGCAAGAGAAAATCGGATAGTTTGCTTTATTTTCAATCAGTTCGTATATGTATTTAAAAATAAGATCTACTTAAGTCATAATTTCTTCATCAAATTGAGATCAGTTATTCATCTTATCTACTTAAGTTTAAGACACTCATTGCTTAAAACTTAGGTAGTTGTATGTCAGAAAAAATTTCACGCCGAGAATTAATTCAAAAAAGTCTATTCGGTTTTGGGGCGCTGTCTTTGCCTGTAGCTTTTACGGGTTGTAACGATGGCTCAGACGATGAAAGTGCAGAGGCACAAGCAGATTTTTTACATGGAGTTGCGAGCGGCGACCCTTTGCAAGATAAAGTGATTTTATGGACGCGATTAACACCAGTAGATCTTGGTGCGCGCCTTAAAGTTACGTGGGAAATTGCCACTGATAATCAATTTAAGCAGAATTTAAAGACGGGGATGGTTGAAACGACCAAGACTGACGACTTCACGGTAAAGGTGGATGCAATAGGGCTACAGGCGAATACCATTTATTATTATCGTTTCCATTTTGGAAATAAAATTTCATCTGTCGGTCAAACTAAAACATTACCAATAAGTACTAATAAAGTTACTTTTGCCGTATGTTCTTGCTCGAACTATCCGGCAGGTTACTTTTATGTTTACCGTGAAATGGCAAAGCAGAATGTCGATGTCATTATTCATTTAGGTGATTATATTTATGAGTATGGGGCAGATGGCTATGCGGCGGAAGATGCAGCAAAACTTGGTCGAACCTTACCAACAGATAATAATAAAGAAATTATCAAACTAGATGATTATCGCAAACGTTATGCACTTTATCGTCAAGATAAAGACTTGCAAGCAGCTCACCAGCGTCATCCTTTTATTGTAATTTGGGATGACCATGAGTTAGCAAATGATACTTGGCGTGATGGGGCCGAAAATCATCAAAGTGATGAAGGGGCTTTTTCTGATCGTAAATTAGCTGCTCTACAAGCTTATTTTGAATGGATGCCTATTCGTCCAGTTGCTAGCACAGATCATTTAAATATTTACCGAAAGTTTAATTTCGGTTCACTGGTTGAGCTGACGATGTTGGATACGCGTATTATTGCGCGTGATAAGCAGCTTGAATATGCTGATTATATGACAGCTGCTGGTTTGAATGCTCAAAAGTTTCAGGTCGACTTAACTGATCCAAAGCGTACTTTAATGGGCTATACACAAAGAGATTGGTTGGTTGATAAATTGAAGCAATCTACAGCAACATGGAATGTGATTGGTCAGCAAGTTCTAATGAGTAAGATGTGGATTCCTGCCGAGTTATTGTTGTCTTTGGGGCAAATTACTTCAGGTAGAGCTTCGGCTGAAACTTTGGCTAAAATGAATGCGCAAATTACAGAGCTAGTTACCTTGAAATTGCGATTAGAACAGGGCGATCCAACATTAACTGCTCAAGAGAAAGCGCGAGTCACAACAGTAGTGCCATATAACCTCGATGCTTGGGATGGTTATTATGCTGAACGTGAAACCGTATATGAAAACTTAGCTAGTTTGAATAAGAAAGTTATTGTTCTGGCAGGCGACACTCATAATGCATGGGCGTCTTATTTGTATAGCCAAAAAGGTCAATATGTTGGGGTTGAGTTGGCGACAAGTTCAGTTTCTTCACCAGGCCTCGAAAAATATTTAAGTATTCCAATGGCTCAACTACAGCAGTTTGAATTTGCTTTTACTACGCTTATTGATGAGTTGGCTTATTGTAATTTAAATCAGCGAGGCTATTTGTTGGTTACGCTGGATCAAGCACAGGTGCAGTCGAACTGGATTTTTGTAGATTCAATTAAAAATGCAGAATATAAAGTAGATACAAGCCGACAATATCAATTGGTATTAGATATGAATTTGACACCTGAAAAAGATAAGCAAAAAACCGCTTAGATATATTGGGTAGAGTAAGGGGTGCTAAGCAGCATCCTTTATTTTTTATAGGCATAAAAAAACCAGCTTACGCTGGATTCTTTATGGCACCATTTTCAATATTAGAAAATGGTGCCCGGGGCCGGACTCGAACCGGCACGCTTTGTGGGCGGGGGATTTTAAATCCCCTGTGTCTACCTATTTCACCACCCGGGCTTTACCAAATTTGGAGGCGGAGGTCGGAATCGAACCGGCGTCCACGGAGTTGCAGTCCGCTGCATGACCACTCTGCCACCCCGCCTACATTTGGTGATGCACATATTAGCAACCTTTACAGAAAAAACAATACTGTTTTTAGTGAAGATGAGCATAAAAGCAACATCTAGAATAAAATTGTCCAAATAATCATGTATTATTGGCATATTAAATTCATGTCTACCTTGGAGATGTGCTGTGGCATTGGTTTTAGACGGTCGTGCATTAGCAAAGCAAATTGAAGAAAATTTGTCGGTACGTGTTGAAGCTTTAAAAGCTAAAACAGGTCGTACCCCGATTTTGGCGACTATTTTGGTGGGGGATGATGGCGCATCTGCAACTTATGTACGCATGAAAGGAAATGCCTGCCGTCGAGTAGGGATGGATTCTTTAAAAATTGAATTATCACAAGAAACAACAACAGAACAATTATTAGCTGAAATCGAAAAGCTAAATGCCAATCCAGATGTTCACGGTATTCTTTTACAACATCCAGTACCTGCACAGATTGATGAACGCGCATGTTTTGATGCGATTTCGTTAGCTAAAGACGTAGATGGCGTGACTTGCCTCGGTTTTGGTCGTATGGCAATGGGTGAAGCTGCATATGGTTCAGCAACTCCAGCTGGCATTATGACTATTCTAAAAGAGAACAACATTGAAATTGCGGGCAAACATGCAGTTGTAGTTGGTCGTTCAGCAATTTTAGGTAAACCAATGGCAATGATGCTTTTGCAAGCCAATGCAACAGTAACGATTTGTCATTCACGCACCCAAAACTTACCTGAGCTTGTGAAACAGGCTGACATTATTGTTGGTGCTGTAGGTAAGGCTGAACTTATTCAAAAAGATTGGATTAAACAAGGTGCAGTGGTTGTGGATGCTGGTTTCCATCCTCGTGATGGCGGTGGTGTAGGCGACATCCAGCTACAAGGTATCGAAGAAATTGCTTCTGCATACACACCAGTACCAGGTGGTGTAGGTCCAATGACAATTACAACTTTGATTCGTCAAACTGTAGAAGCTGCTGAAAAAGCTTTAGGTTAATTTAATTAACGTTAGGCTGTTATTGATACGCGTAACCGTCATCCGCAATTGTTTGAGGCAGAAATACATTGAAAAATTAATGTTTCTGCGATGCTTTCGATTCTAGAGAGTATCTGCCGAGTTTTGCGGATGACAATGGTTTTGCCTACTTTTCCCGAAAGCCTTGCGAAGCAGGGCTTCTCAGGTCTAACCGAAGGTTATTCTAAAAATTCAAATCATAATGGAATGACTCTGTTATGCTTGTTATAAAAATGAATTAAAAGAAATCTGATGAGCTGCACCTTTCAACTGACCAAAGCCCCTGAACATTTACTTCAAGCCTTGCATGAAGTCATCCCTCATTGTGAATTAATGGTACAGCAGTTGCCGGAAACACCTATTTCTTTATGGTTGATTCCGCCAGTTTTTCCAACTGATCGCTTAGATGATGAGGTGATTCGCCGTATCTGGAATGACACGCCGTATTGGATCTTTTGTTGGGCATCTGGTTTGGCGATGGCGCAGTGGATACTTGCAGAGCCGCATCATGTTAAAGATAAAGTAGTATTAGATTTTGGCGCGGGTTCTGGCGTGGTCGCTATAGCTGCAAAAATGGCTGGAGCAAAACGGGTAATCTGCTGTGATATTGATCAGGTTAGTCTAAATGCTTGCCGTGAAAATGCATTGCTTAATGGTGTAGAGCTGGAATATTTAGACGATTTATATAAAGCAGAGCAAGTTGATATTTTATTGGCAGCCGATGTGTTATATGACCAGTGCAACCGTTTCTTCTTAGATGAATTTTTAAAGTTTGCGCCAGAAGTCTGGGTCGCAGATAGCCGTGTTAAAAACTTTAGCCATCTTAAATATCAAAAGATTGATGAAAGAAGTGCATCAACATGGCCAGACCTTGATGAAGCTAAAGAATTTAGAAATGTAAGTTTTTATAAGACGCTGTAAAAACAGCGTCTTTTTTTTTATATTATGAGCAGGTATAACGAACGACTTTTAGCGTACTCGGGCGTGCTTCAAGCGCTTGACGAGTCGCATAATCTTCACCATTATTTAAGCTCGGTGTATTAGATAAACCAAATGAGGCACGAGTTTCACCCAATCGAACACCATAATGTTCTTGTTGAGCTGGGTTTGAAATCTCATTAATGCTAAGAACTGACAATTTATAAACTTTTTGAGCACCCAATACATTTTGACAAGCACGTTGCAATTTACGTTCATCTAATTGCTGATTAGTGCGGCTAGCCAATGTATAAGCTAAAGTTGCGGAAGTTTTTGTTTGGTTTTCAATCTGATAGCCAGTTGAGCCATTATATTGTCGAGGGGTGGTCTGACAAGCAGTTAAAATAAACATGCTGCTTAATGCCAAACATAAAATACTTCTATTCATCAGTATCATCCTTATATTCTTATCTCTAGTATCTCATAAAACACAACGATTGTTGGGGCTTAATCGCACGATTTAAGCTAACATCGGCTGGCGATATTAGCGCTTATTGGTAAAATATTAATGTTCTTTAATTTTTGAATGATGCTTAGTATCTTTCATAAAAATATAAATAATGAGTGAAATGAAGATCATAATAGTTACATAAATAAAGTACCAAGATTCATGACCAGCCTCTTTAAAACTTAAAGCAAAGAACTCTGCTGTACCGCCAAACAAGGTATTGGCAATCGCGTAGGGTAAAGCTACCCCTAAAGCCCGAATATGAGCAGGGAAAAGTTCAGCCTTAACCACGGCATTAATTGATGTATAGCCCGTTACCATAACTAGACCTGCCAAACATAACCAGAAAGCAGTCCAATAATTATGTGTGGTTGCAAGGGTATTAAATAAAATATAAGTAAATAAAACCCCAGTTACACCAAAAGTGATCATGAGTGGTTTACGTCCGATTCGGTCTGACAAAGCACCAGCTACAGGTTGTAAGCACATGAAAATAAATAGCGCTAAAGTGGTAATTTGAGTGGCTTCGGGTTTTGTAAATCCGGAAGTATTCACTAAATATTTTTGTAGGTAAGTGGTGTAAGTATAAAAAGCTAAAGTTCCGCCAGCTGTTAAAAATAATACTGTAAAAGCTTCTTTTGGGTAGTGCTTGAATAAAGCAAACATGCCTGATTGTGGCTGGTCTTTTTCAGCTTGAGCATTTTTAAAAGATTGTGTTTCTAATAAGCCACGACGAATACGGAACACAACAATGGCAAGTAAAGCGCCAATAAAGAATGGAATGCGCCATCCCCAATCATGCAACTGTTGTTCGGTTAATACGATTTGTAATATTAAAAGAACACATAGAGCCGTCAATTGTCCTGCAATTAAGGTTACATATTGAAAGCTTGAGAAAAAACCACGTCGATTTCTTTCAGCCATTTCACTTAAATAGGTGGCGCTTGCACCATATTCACCGCCTACACTTAAACCTTGTATTAAACGTGCGACAACCAAAAGTAGTGGAGCGAATACGCCAATGCTTTCATAGGAAGGGGTGACTGCAATGAGTAGAGAACCCACACACATTAAAGTGACGGAAAGCGTAAGACCTGCTTTACGCCCTTTACGGTCTGAATAGATTCCCATAATCCATGCACCGATTGGGCGCATTAAGAAACCTACAGCAAAAATAGCGGCTGCTTGTAGCAACTGTGCAGTTTGGCTACCTTTTGGGAAAAAAGCATGAGCAAAATAGAGGGTAAATGCGGCATATACATACCAGTCGTACCATTCGACAAGGTTACCAGCAGAACCACCTAAAATTGATTTTAGGCGAGTTTTTGTATCTAAATGAGGTTGTGGAGTTGTTGCTGTAGAGGGTTGATCAACCATGGGTCGCTCCATGTTTCGCTTGGGTTGAATGCTAAAAAAGAGAGAATTTATTCCGTTTTTACATATTATCCAGAGGAGTATTTCACTTTATTTTTTTTATGTCTGTAAAACAATGTTTATTATTTAAGCAAAGGGATAGGTTGAATATTTATGTGATTTCAAATTAGACAATTCGCATGTTCTTGTAGCTAAATTTTGACTTACTGCACATTATTTTCCCATAAAGATAAGGAAATTGATCAAGAATGACCAATGTTTAGTTTAAGAAGCAATATATGCGTTAAAAACAATGATATATTCCAAAGAAAATTTTGAATAATGCAGTTAGACATGATGTTTTATCGTCATGAGCTGGTGTGTGTAAATAATGAAAGGGACGTTCAGATGTCAAATTGCCCGAAAAAATATATTGTCGCTTTCGATCAGGGAACAACAAGCTCAAGAGCAATTGTTTTAGATCATGATGCTAACGTTGTAAGTATTGCTCAAAAAGAATTTACCCAGATTTATCCTCAACCAGGTTGGGTGGAGCATGATCCTATGGAAATTTGGGCGACACAAAGTGCGGTATGGGTAGAGGCATTGGCTCAAGCTAGCATTAAGAGTGAGCAAGTTGCAGCAATTGGGATTACAAACCAGCGAGAAACCACAATTGTATGGGATAAGAAAACAGGAAAACCTATTTACAATGCAATTGTTTGGCAAAGCCGTCAAACGACAGAGATATGTAATCAATTACAAAAGGCGGGTTGGCAAGATCACGTCCGTAAAGTGACAGGTTTAGTAATTGACCCTTATTTTTCTGCCACCAAAATAAAATGGATTCTGGACCATGTAGAAGGAAGCCGTGAACGGGCCGAGCGGGGGGAGTTATTATTTGGTACGGTTGATACATGGTTAATCTGGAAGTTAACCAACGGCGCAGCCCATGTCACTGATTTCACCAATGCTTCGCGAACAATGCTTTTTGATATTGAAAAGCTTGAATGGGATGAGAAACTTTTACAAGCTTTAGATATTCCTAAAGCAATGCTACCAGAGGTACGTAGTTCATCGGAGGTGTATGGTTATACACATACAATTAGTGGGCAAGAGGTTGGAATTCCAATTGCAGGTATAGCAGGGGATCAACAAGCTGCACTTTTTGGGCAAATGTGCGTAGAACCAGGACAAGCAAAAAATACCTATGGCACAGGCTGTTTTCTTTTAATGAACACGGGTAAAAAGATTGTTCGTTCAGAGCATGGCTTACTGACGACGATTGCTTGTGGTGCACATGGTGAAGTGAACTATGCCTTAGAGGGCGCCGTGTTTAATGGAGGCTCTTGTGTACAGTGGCTTCGTGATGAGCTGAAGGTGATTAAGAACGCTAAAGACTCGGAGCTTTATGCAACACGTGTAAAGGACAGTAATGGCGTATATGTAGTACCTGCCTTTACAGGTTTAGGTGCTCCATATTGGGACCCGACCGCTCGCGGAGCAATTTTTGGACTCACTCGTGGAGCGAGTATAGAGCATATTATTCGTGCAACTTTAGAGTCAATTGCTTACCAGACAAGAGATGTACTTGACGCGATGCAGCAAGATGCAGAAGAAGAGCTTCGAACACTCCGAGTCGATGGTGGAGTAACAGCTAATAATTTCTTAATGCAATTTCAAGCTGATATTTTAGCCACTCCAGTTGAAAGGCCCACCATGAAAGAAACAACAGCTTTAGGTGCTGCTTTCCTTGCTGGACTGGCAACAGGTTTCTGGCAAGATTTAAATGAATTAAGGAATAAGTCTGCAATAGAAAAAGTTTTCGAGCCACGTACCAGTCTTGAAGAAACTGAAGTTATGTATAAGGGATGGTTGAAGGCAGTTCAACGTAGTCAAAATTGGGCAGAGGATTGATTTCCTTTAAACTAATTAAATCGCAGAGTAATCAATGAAGAGTTAACCTAGTAGCTATTTAAAATTGATTATTCTGCTTTTTTGATTGTTGTTTCATCAATTTGATGTTTTAATTTTTAATAACATAAACAATAAAAAGAAAATGAGAAATGACAGTACAAGCTAATGATTATTCAAAAATATATGATATTGCTGTGATTGGTGGCGGTATTAATGGTGTCGGTATTGCTAATGATGCGGCAGGCCGCGGATTATCCGTATTTTTATGTGAAAAAGACGATTTAGCTAGTCACACCTCATCTGCGAGCAGCAAATTAATTCATGGCGGTTTACGCTATTTAGAACATAAAGAATTTCGGTTGGTTAGAGAAGCTTTAGCAGAGCGTGAAGTCTTGTTGGCTAAAGCCCCTCATATTATTAAACCAATGCGTTTTATTATGCCTCATCGACCACATTTACGTCCTGCATGGTTAATTCGGGCAGGCCTGTTTTTTTATGATCATTTAGGAAAACGAGAAAAATTATTAGGATCAAATCTCATTTATTTCAAAGAAGATAGTCCCTTAAAACCAGCTATAACCCGTGGTTTTGAATATTCTGACTGTACTGTAGATGATGCACGTCTTGTCGTTTTAAACGCACTACAAGCGAAAGAGAACGGGGCCAAAGTTGTAACACGAACACGATGTATTAAGGCTTATAGACAACAAGAATTGTGGCATCTGGAATTACAAAATGGGGCTGAGCTTTATCAAATACGTGCAAAAGCCTTAGTGAATGCAGCAGGTCCTTGGGTCGAGGAAATTATTAGTGAAAATCTACAATTAAAATCGCCATATCAAATTCGGCTTATACAAGGAAGTCATATTGTTGTGCCTAAACTGTATGATTGCCATAAGGCTTTTATAATGCAAAATGAAGACCGACGTATTGTGTTTGCCATTCCTTATTTAGAACAATACACATTAATAGGTACAACAGATCAGGAATATTTGGATGATCCACAAAAGGTAGAGATTACAGAAGTAGAAATTGATTACCTTTTAACAGTGACAAATTCGCATTTTAAAAAGCAGCTCACCCGTGCCGATATTGTAAGTCAGTTCTCTGGAGTCCGAGCGTTATGTGATGATGAGTCAGATAACCCTTCAGTAGTGACCCGTGACTATACTGTGGCGTTGCAAATGGAAGATAAAACCACTCCCTTGCTGTCTGTATTTGGTGGAAAGATTACGACCTACCGGAAATTAGCGGAATCAGCTCTGGAACAACTTAGCCCATTTTTCATAGAAATGGGAGAGGAGTGGACCGCAAATGAAGTATTACCTGGTGCAGAGAATTGGACCACACTTGAAGATTTAGTTATAAGGATTCAAAACCAAGTGGAAGGGGTAACTGAGCAGCTTGCTACGCGCTGGGCAAATGCATATGGCTCTAGAGTTTGGAATATTTTGCATGAGCAAAAAGCTCTTGAGCAGTTAGGACAAGATTTTGGTCATGGTTTATTTGAATCTGAAGTTCAGTATTTATGTGAAAATGAATGGGCAAATACGGCAGAAGATATATTGTGGCGTAGAACTAAGCTAGGTTTGGCATTTGATGAAAAACAAGTAAAAAAATTGGAAAGCTATTTGGCTGGACGTCGACAGAAAGATGATGCCGCATAATAAAAAAGGTCGCATATAGCGACCTTTTTTATATTTAGCAATTAGAAGCCAGTTTTTACAGCTTCAAGTAAAGCTGTTTGACGTTCTTTTAATGCTTTTGGTAAGCGTTCACCAAGTTTATTGAATAACTCAGTGTGGCTTTCAATTTCAGTAACCCACTGATCTTTATTTTGAGCTGTGATAAGGTCAAATTCTTCTTTAGAGAAATCAGTACCTTCCCAGTTCAAGTCATCGTAAGTTGGAACAAGACCAATTGGTGTTTCAACAGCGTTTGCACGACCTTCACAACGGTCAATGATCCACTCAAGAACACGCATGTTTTGACCGAAACCAGGCCATACGAAGTTGCCTTCAGCATCACGACGGAACCAGTTTACGTTGAAGATTTTTGGTAATTTATTACCAGCAGCTTCAGCTTTTGTACTTACTTCTTCACCAAGGCTTAACCAGTGATCGAAGTAGTCAGCCATGTTGTAGCCAGCGAATGGAAGCATCGCGAATGGGTCACGACGAACGATACCTTGTTGACCAACAGCAGCAGCAGTGGTTTCTGAACCCATAGTTGCAGCTTTATAAACGCCATCAACCCAATCAAAAGCTTCAGATACTAACGGAACCGTATCTGCACGGCGACCACCGAAGATAAATGCAGAAATCGGAACACCTGCTGGATTTTCCCAGTCAGCATCGATAGAAGGGCATTGACCAGCAGCAACAGTGAAGCGCGCATTTGGATGAGCAGCTTTTTCACCATTTACGTGAGGTTGACCTTTCCAGTTAGTTAAGTTAGTTGGAATTTCTTTAGAAAGACCTTCCCACCATACTTCACCATCATTAGTCACTGCAACGTTTGTATAGATAACATCTTTGTGAAGAGTTGCCATACAGTTAGGGTTAGTTTTGGTATTTGTACCAGGAGCAACACCAAAGAAACCAGCTTCTGGATTGATTGCGTATAGACGACCATCTTCACCTGGTTTGATCCAGGCAATATCGTCACCTACAGTCTCAATTTTCCAGCCTTCATAGCCTGCTGGTGGAATTAACATTGCGAAGTTTGTTTTACCACATGCAGATGGGAATGCTGCAGCGATATAGTGTTTTTCACCTTGTGGGTTAGTTACACCAAGAATAAGCATATGTTCAGCTAACCAACCTTGTTCGCGTCCCATAACAGAAGCAATACGAAGTGCTAAACATTTCTTACCAAGTAATGCGTTACCGCCGTAACCAGAACCATAAGACCAGATTTCACGAGTTTCTGGGTAATGAACGATGTATTTTTCAGGGTTGCAAGGCCATGCAACGTCTTTTTGCCCTTCAGCGAGTGGAGCACCTACGGTATGAATACAAGGAATAAATTCGCCGTCTGTACCTAACACGTCATAAACTGCTTTACCCATACGTGCCATTTTGCGCATGCTAACAGCAACGTAAGGAGAATCAGTTAACTCAATGCCGATATGAGCAATATGGCTTCCAAGTGGACCCATAGAGAAAGGCACAACGTACATTGTACGACCTTCCATTGACCCTTCAAACAAACCATTTAACTTTTCACGCATAACAGCTGGTTCTTCCCAGTTGTTTGTCGCACCAGCATCTTCTTTCTTTTGAGAGCAAATGTAGGTACGGTCTTCAACACGCGCAACATCAGATGGATCAGAATTTGCAAGATAAGAACCAGGATGTTTTTCTTGGTTTAATTTCTGCATGGTGCCGTTAGCGATCATCAAGTCGATTAGACGTTGATACTCTTCTTCGCTTCCGTCACACCATTCGATTTTTGCTGGTTTGGTTAAGTTTGCAATTTCTTCAACCCATGCGATAAGCTTAGGATGACGAACGAATTCTGGTGCGTTCACTGTGGTCATGGTGAGGCCTATTCAAAATATGTACAACAATGTACAAGTCATTCATTGAGGTACAATGAAAGATCAAATAAAAAAGTGGCTGTATTAAAGCATAAAATCATAAAAAAAATAAGACTAAAGAATAAGAAATAGATATTTTGATTTTTAAATTTTCTTGATTAAAATCATTAATTTATTGTTTTTTGATGTATTTTATTCTTTACATTTTTATGTTGTATGTGTGTTATTTATATTATTTATTTTATTAAAAATCAATAACTTGATGTTTGAATTTTTCTTGAGAATTATTATTGATTAAACAAATGATCATCATTCGAAATTTACATAAAGAGACTTTTATTAGGCGATTTTCTATACAAAATATAGGGTAAATCCTCTCTAAGATAATAAAAATGCGGACTTTAAAACCTCTCTCTATCATCTATAACCAGAAATCGGGTTTTCATGCTTCGAAACATGAAGATATGTATGAACAATTAATGACTGTACTCACTGAATTTGGTTTTGAAATACAAGTTTTTGAATTAGCAGAGGGCGTCACCTTTGATGATTTGATGAATAAAGTTATCCATCGGCATAGTCAAAGTGCAAATTTAGGCGTTGTTGTTGCAGCTGGTGGGGATGGGACGTTAAATGCAGTCGCTTCAAAACTTCGACATACCAATATCCCTATGGGAATTTTACCTTTGGGGACTTTTAATTATGTCGCTAAAGTTTTAGATATTCCTTTAGATTTGTTAGAAGCTGCTGAAGTCATCGCTACAGGTACACCACGTTCTGTACATATTGCGACGATTAACGATCATATTTATTTGAACAATGCGAGCTTAGGCCTTTATCCATTGTTTATAAAAAAACGCGAGCTCTACAATAAATACTTAGGTCGTTTGCCTTTACATGCCTATACCTCGGCTTTGGACGTTTTATTAAGAGAAAATAAATCAATGAAACTCTCCGTCACGGTTGATGGTAAGAAATATCCAGTCAAAACACCTCTAATTTTCTTTGGTAATAATCAATTGCAACTATGTGATATGAAACTAAGAATTGCGGATTGTGCTGCACAAGGGCGAGTCGCTGGAGTGGTCATTACAAAAAGTGATAGGCTTAGTTTATTAAACATGTTGTGGCAGTGGATTCAAGGCAAAGTAGAAGAGGCACAAGATGTTTATAGTTTTTGTGCAGACCATGTGATGGTAGATTGTGCAAAAAGATCAAAACTTACCGTGGCTTTAGATGGCGAAATATTAGAGATGAAAACACCATTAAATTTCACTGTAGAAAAGAATGCTTTAAATATTATGGTGCCAAATGTTATTACATCTGTCTGATCTGCATTTTGGAACAGAAATTGAGGCCTGTTTAGATGCGATTCGGCTTTTTTGTACCCAACATAGACCGGAAGTTATTGTTGTGAGTGGAGATATTACTCAGCGTGCCCGATATCAACAGTTTTATAATTGTCGCCAATTTTTAGATAGTCTTAATACTCCTTATCTTATTGTACCGGGTAATCACGATATTCCTTTGTATCATGTCTGGAACCGTTTTTTTTCTCCATTTACTCGCTATCAATATTTTTTTGGTCAGCTTGAACCAACATTAGAAACTGAGCATTTTTATATTGTTGGCGTAAATAGTATACGCCGCCGTTATCACACACGTGGGCATATTTCGATTGAACAAATACAAGCTACATATGAGCGATTACAGCAAGGGCCAGCGAATAAAATCAAGTTAGTGGTTTTTCATCAGCCTTTTTATACTCCACCTGATGACGAGCACGGTATTAAAGATTGCCCTGTATTAGGAAAAATGGCACTCGAAAAATGGAGCACGACAGGGCTATTCGGTATGTTACATGGGCATTTACATAAAACTGCTGTATATGATTTGACGCAGATCTATCATTTAGAAATAGATCATCCTATTTATGACATTCATGCAGGAACAGCGACATCTAGCCGTCTGCATTATCATGTTCCGAATAGTTTTAATGTCATTTCAAATGAGGGGGAAATTGATCATTATTGGTTTAATTACGATTTAAAGATTTTTCAATTAATTTAATTTATAAAAATTCTATAAGACATTTAACTTAAGAGTAGATTGATAAAATTTTATCCATTACAATGCCTAAGCTTTAAATTCTATATATGGGGAATAGAAAAACATTCTAAATGTTTTATCATTTTAAAATAATATTAATGAATACATAAAAAATTTTTAACTATATAAAAAGCCGTAATTTTTATGCAGCTATAATAAGGGTTTAGTGTTTTATGGAATTTAATAATATTTTATAAAAATGAGTGTCTATTTTACTTAATATTTTAGAGAAACTTAATAATTATTTAAAATTTCATGGTGGAAAAATGGTACAAGTATCATTAATGGCAAATAATGCTTCAAAAAATAATACAGTTGATATTGATGTAGGCCAGACAAAAACTATTGTAGTAGATCCTAAAGAAATCGCAAAAATCGATATAAGCCCAGAAAAAATTGCCTCAATAACAAGAGAGGGAAATAATGCAATTATTCATCTAAAAGATGGAACTGAAATTATTTTAGAAAACTATTTTATTAGCGAAAATCCGCAAATTCTTTTAAATGAAGGGCAGAGTTATTGGACTGCCAGTTTAGGTGAAGATGCTACCGGACAGACTACTGTTAATTATTTAGAAGTAAAAGATGCAGCAAAGTTTATAGACTCATCATCTTCTATACCTCTCTGGACTGGGGTGGTTAGTGCGTTAGCAGGCGCAGGAACAATTGCTTTATTGTCGCGGAAAGATCCTAAAGATACGACCCCTCCTGAGTCAGGTAATTTGATTCTCAAAAATCTTTTGGACTCAGGTGCCTCAACAACGGACCAGATCACTCAAGATAAAAACTTCAATTTAAAGATTGAAGGGCAGGAAAGTGGCACCCGAGAAACGTATTTGGTTTCTACTGATGAAGGAAAGACTTGGCAGGAAACAACAGTAACTCAAAA
Organism: Acinetobacter sp. Leaf130; assembly: GCF_001423205.1. Classification (NCBI taxonomy): domain Bacteria; kingdom Pseudomonadati; phylum Pseudomonadota; class Gammaproteobacteria; order Moraxellales; family Moraxellaceae; genus Acinetobacter; species Acinetobacter sp. Leaf130. The sequence goes on along the minus strand of NZ_LMOE01000001.1, from coordinate 2,260,259 downwards.
AGATTTAGCTGATGGAAGTTATCTTTATAAAGCTGTAGTGACAGACCGAGCTGGAAATGCATCGGAAACCGCTATACAAAAAGTAGTGGTGGATACTACAGCACCTCAAGCAGGTGAAGTGACTTTATCTGATTTGTCTGATACAGGTGTTTCAGCAACAGACCAGATCACACAAGATAAAACTTTTGATTTAAAGATTAGCGGACAAGAAGTGAATAGCCAAATCACTTACTGGATATCGAAAGATGAAGGAAAGACTTGGCAGGAAACAACAGTAACTCAAAAAGATTTAGCTGATGGAAGTTATCTTTATAAAGCTGTAGTGACAGACCGAGCTGGAAATGCATCGGAAACCGCTATACAAAAAGTAGTTTTAGCTGATGGAAGTTATCTTTATAAAGCTGTAGTGACAGACCGAGCTGGAAATGCATCGGAAACCGCTATACAAAAAGTAGTGGTGGATACTACAGCACCGCAAGCAGGTGAACTGACTTTATCTGATTTGTCTGATACAGGTGTTTCAGCAACAGACCAGATCACACAAGATAAAACTTTTGATTTAAAGATTAGCGGACAAGAATTAAATAGCCAAATCACTTACTGGATATCGAAAGATGAAGGAAAGACTTGGCAGGAAACAATAGTAGCTCAAAAAGATTTAGTTGACGGAATTTATCTTTACAAAGCTATCGTGACAGATCGAGCTGGGAATGCATCAGAAACTGCTGTCCAAAAAGTAGTTGTGGATACTACAGCACCTCAAGCAGGTGAAGTGACTTTATCTGATTTGTCTGATACAGGTGTTTCAGCAACAGACCAGATCACACAAGATAAAACTTTTNTGGATACTACAGCACCTCAAGCAGGTGAAGTGACTTTATCTGATTTGTCTGATACAGGTGTTTCAGCAACAGACCAGATCACACAAGATAAAACTTTTAACTTAATAATTAGCGGACAAGAAGTGAATAGCCAAATCACTTACTGGATATCGAAAGATGAAGGAAAGACTTGGCAGGAAACAACAGCTGATCAAAAAGATTTAGCTGATGGTGTTTACCAATATAAAGCTGTAGTGACAGACGTTGCAGGGAATACATCAGAAACTGCTGTCCAAAAAGTAGTGGTGGATACTACAGCACCGCAAGCAGGTGAACTAACTTTATCTGATTTGTCCGATACAGGTGTTTCAGCAACAGACCAGATCACACAAGATAATAGTTTTACTTTGAAGTTAGCCCAACCGGTTGTTATCGGCGAACAAGCAGCTTTACTAGATCATTATGAAATTTCGAAAGATGACGGAAAGACTTGGCAGGAAACAACAGCTGATCAAAAAGATTTAGCTGATGGTGTTTACCAATATAAAGCTGTGGTGACAGATGTTGCAGGCAATACTTCAGAAACTGATGTACAAAAGGTCGTTGTAGATAATTCTTTAAATGTTGAAGCAATTGCAGTAACTGTAAAGCCGATTACTGAAGACAATACAATAAGCCTGGTTGAAAAAGATCAAGTTATTTCTATAAGACTGGACGTAGATAATCTACCAACAGATTTCAACAGCGCGCTGACTTCAATAAATACGACATTAAATGATGTTGTTTATAACTTTCATTTTGATGAGCTAACCCAAGAATGGGTTGCTGAAATTCCAGCAGAGTTCTTGTGGTCAGAAGAATCGCAAACCAATATATCAATTGATATTAGCCTTACTGATCAAGCTGGCAATACAGCGATTATTAAACAGACTCAAAATTATAATGTAGATCATACTCCGAATTCACCAACACTAGATTCTCTAACTTTTAATAATATAGATGGAGCTATCATTTTAGGTAGTGGTTATAAAGGAAGTAAAGTCGATATCTACAATAAAAATGGTGATTGGCTTGCAAGTACAATAACTAATGATGAGGGTAAATTTACTCTACAAGACCTTTCAATTAGTTCAAATGAAGAAGTTTATGCAGTTGCTACTTATAATGGATACAGCAGTGAAAATTCATTAATTGGTCTAGTTACTGAAGTTCCAGCTCTTAGTATTTTACGAATTAGTCCAGAAGGTGTAATCAGCGGCTATGCTACTGAGGGAAGTCATTTTATTGTAAAAGATCAGAATGGGAATATTTTACAAGAATTTGATTCTACTGTATTTGATAACTCTGGTATTACTCCATTTAGTGTAATGGCATTAGGTGAGGTAAGACCATTTACTTTGTCTCTCGATCAGCTTTTAGAGGAAGGGACTCATATTATTATCTCTACAGATAAAGATAATGTTTCAGGCCATCCGCAATATATTACCGCAGACTATACCCCCGCAGTATTTTTAGAAACTCCACAATTTGATATCAGTGGCGAAACCTTATCAGTACATGTCAATGAACCTAACAGCCTTATTCTTGTGTTTTCCGGAACAGGAAATCTAATCGCTAACGGTGTTACAGATGAACAAGGCTTTGCAAGTTTACCTGTGTTCCAATTTTTAAAAGAAGGTGAGTCGGTTACCGTACAAGTAGTAGATAAAAATCAAAATACGAGTGAAGCCTTAATCGAAGTTCCAAACTTTGCTTATATTCCACATGTTGAACGTATTACACAAGAAGGCTTAATTTCTGGTTTTGCTGAAGATAATAGTACAGTAATCGTGCGTGATGCTGACGGTAATGAATTAGGCAAAGTTACAATAGGTGATGACAATAGTTGGAATGAAGTTAGTCATTTTAGCTTGAGTGTAAACCGTCCTTTAATTGATGGAGAGCAAATTTCCGTTCAAATTATTGATAATAAAGGTTTGACTAGCCCTGATCAGAATATTGTTGTAGATCTGACTCCTCCACCTGTTCCAACAGATTTAAATTTCAATGATGCTGGCGATTTAGTTTATGGTCATGCAGAACCTTTCTCTGAAATTTTAGTTAAAGATGGTCAAGGAAACATTCTTAATAAATGGTTTTGGAATAACTGGACCGACGAGAGTGGAAGTTTCTCGATAGAATTAGGTATGTTTTTAACCAATGCTGAGACAGTTTATGTCACGGCTACAGATGTAAATGGAAATGTAAGTTTAGCTGCTCAGATACAGGCGCCTAACTATGCTTTTGCCCCATATGTAGATAGCTTTACTTCAGACGGAGTGATAAGTGGGCAAGCTGAAAATAATAGTACTCTCATTGTTAAAGATGCCAAAGGTGAAGTCGTAGCTGAAATTAAAGTCGGTGAAGATAACGGCTGGAATGGATCAAGTTATTTTAAACTCCAGCTTGACCGCCCTCTTGTTGATGGTGAGCAGTTGTTCTTATCAATTAAGGATGCTCGTGGACAAATAAGCACCGATACTGTAATTACCGCTGATACAGTTCCTCCTACACCAGCCAGTAATTTAGTTTTCTCAGAAGATGGTTCATATCTTACGGGTGTAGCAGAACTGAATACTACGATTCAGGTTTTTGATCATAATGGTCAGCCATTGAATATATGGAATAATACCGTCAACTCGGACGGTACATTTACTGTTTTCTTAGGTAGCAATAATTTACATGGAGAAGCATTCACGGTCACTGTTAAAGACCAAGCTGGAAATGTGAGTGAAGCTGTTTCAATAAACGCTCCACTTGATGATATTGCGCCGAATCCAATTAAAAATATTTTACTTGATGCAAACGGTCAAAACTTTACAGCACAAGCAGAAGCAAATAGTCAGATCGAAGTTTTTGACTCATTGGGTAATCAGACGGGTTGGGGCTCTACAGATAGTGCTGGTAATGTCTCAGGCTTTTTCAATCAAATCTATTTACATGGTGAAGAGCTTACTTTTGTTGTCATAGATCGAGTTGGTAACCGCAGTGTCGAATTTAAGCAAAATGCTTTAATTGATACCATTGCACCAAATCCGATTGAAAATATCATCTTCAATGAAGATGGCCAAAGCTTTACAGCTCAGGCAGAAGCTGGAAGCTCTATTGAAATATTAGATCAGGCTGGAAATAAGATTACTACTAGTTATACCGATAGCTTAGGTAATGTATTTGGTTATTTCCCGCAAGTTTACTTACATGGTGAGGAACTTACTTTTGTTGTAGTTGACCGAGCGGGTAACCGTAGTGCAGAGGTCAAGCAGAGTGCTTTGAATGACGATGTTGCACCAAATCCGATTGAAAATATTGTATTAGATATCAATGGACAGAGCTTTACAGCTCAGGCTGAAGCAAATAGCCAGATTGAAATTAAAAATACCAATGGTGACATTATTGGTTATGGATCAGCAGATAGTACAGGCAATGTTTCTGGTTATTTGTATCAGGTCTATTTACATGGAGAAGAATTAACTTTCATCGTTGTAGATCGAGCGGGTAACCGTAGTACAGAAGTTAAGCAGAATGCTTTGATTGATGATATTGCACCAAATCCGATTGAAAATATTGTACTTGACTCAAATGGTCAAAACTTTACAGCACAAGCGGAAGCAAATACTCAAGTTGAAGTTAGAAATGCTGCAGGTGAGGTCGTAGGTTCTGGTTATGTAGATGGCGCTGGTAATGTGTCAGGTTATTTATATCAAGTCTTTTTACATGGAGAAGAACTCACTTTTGTTGTCGTTGACCGAGCGGGTAACCGTAGTACAGAAGTTAAGCAGAATGCTTTGATTGATGATATTGCACCAAATCCGATTGAAAATATTGTACTTGATGCGAACGGACAGAACTTTACAGCTCAGGCAGAAGCAAACACTCAGATTGAAATCAAAAATGCTGCTGGTGAAGTCATAGGATATGGTTCAACCGATAGCATGGGCAATGTTTCAGGTTATTTATATCAGGTTCATTTACATGGAGAAGAAATTACTTTTGTTGTAATTGACCGAGCTGGTAATCGCAGTGCAGAGGTTAAACAAAATGCTTTAAATGATGATATTGCTCCAAACGCGATTGAAAACATCATTTTCAATGAAAATGGTCAAAACTTTACAGCGCAAGCAGAAGCAAATAGCCAAGTTGAAGTTAAAAATGCTGCGGGTGAGGTTGTAGGTTCAGGTTATGTAGATAGTGCTGGTAATGTCTCAGGATACTTGAATCAAATTTACTTAAAAGGTGAAGAACTTACTTTTGTTGTGATTGATCAAGCTGGTAATCGCAGTGTTGAAGTAAAACAAACAGCCTTTCTTGATAATACTGCACCAGAAAATGCGACTAATTTAGTATTTAGTGAAGATGGCTCATATCTAACTGGTATGGCTGAGCCAAATGCTACGATTCAAATATTTGATCAGAATGGTCAATTGGTAAATCAGTGGAATAATAATGTTAATTGGGATGGAACATTTAACATCTCTTTATACAGTAACTACTTGCATGGCGAAGAGTTTAAGGTAGTTGTAGTAGATCGGGCTGGTAATATGAGTGGTGGGGTTACTGTAAAAGCACCGCTTGATGATATTGCTCCCGCGGCTGCAAGTAATCTTACATTCAATGAAGATGGTTCATCCCTTTCTGGTGTAGCTGAGCCAAATACCTTCATCCAGATTTTTGATCAAAATGGTCAGCAGATGAATACGTGGGATTATAGTGTAAACGCTGATAGTACATTCACTATTTCTTTCGGTACTTACAATTTACATGGTGAAGAGTTCACAGTCACTGTTAAAGACCGAGCTGGAAATGTGAGTGAAGCTGTTTCAGTTAAGGCTCCATTTGATGATATTGCGCCAAATCTGATTAAAAATATTGTACTTGATACGAACGGTCAAAACTTTACAGCACAAGCGGAAGTAAATAGTCGGATAGAAATCACAAATGCTGCTGGTGAATCTATAGGATATGGTTATGCAGATAGCACTGGTAATGTGACGGGTTACTTCTATCAAGTGTATTTACATGGAGAAGAATTAACGTTCGTTGTCGTAGACCGAGTAGGTAACCGTAGTGATGAAGTGAAGTTAAATGCTTTGATGGATACTATTGGGCCAAATCCGATTGAAAATATTATCTTTAATGAAAATGGTCAAAGTTTTACGGCACAAGCAGAAGCAAATAGTTTTATTAGTGTCAAAAATGCTGCGGGTGAGTTTGTCGGTTATGGTTATGTCGATAGCACTGGTAATGTGACAGGTCAGTTCAGCCAAGTTTATTTAAAAGGTGAGGAACTCACTTTTACTGTTATAGATAAAGCAGGTAATCAAAGTATTGAATTTAAGCAAAATGCTTTGATTGATGATATTGCACCGAATCCGATCGAAAATATTATACTTGATATTAATGGACAGAACTTTACAGCACAAGCAGATGTAGATAGTCGAATCGAAGTTAAAAATAATGCTGGTGAAATTATAGGCTCTGGTTATGTAGACAGTGTGGGTAATGTCTCAGGCTCCTTTTATAAATTGTACTTAAATGGAGAGGAGCTTACTTTTGTTGTAGTAGATCGTGCTGGTAACCGTAGTGCTGAAGTGAAGTTAAATACTTTAGTTGATGACGTTGTACCAAATCCGATTGAAAGCGTTATTTTCAATGAAAATGGTCAAAACTTTACAGCACAAGCTGAAGCAAATAGTCAGATCGAAGTTAAAAATACTGCTGGTGAAGTTGTAGGTTCTGGTTATGTAGATAGTGAGGGTAATGCTTCGGGTTATCTATATCAGGTTTATTTACATGGAGAAGAACTCACTTTTATTGTAATTGATCAAGCAAGTAACCGAAGTATTGAGGTTAAACAAAATGCTTTAGTTGATGATGTCGCACCAGCAGCAGCTACAAATATTACGTTAACGTCAGACGGATTGCTTTTGGGTGAGGCTGAGCCAAACTCAACTATTGAAATTATTGATCAATATGGCGCAGTTATCACAACAACTGATGTTGGGTACGATGGCACATTTAATCAATGGATCAATTTGAGTCAATATCAGACACAAAATTTAAGTATCGTTGTCAAAGATAAAGCTGGTAACCGCAGTGAAGTTGTTCACGAAATAGTACCCTTATTTACCAACTCACCAATTGCTGCAACAGAGCTAAAACTGGATGTAGATGGCCATATTCTGACAGGAAAGGCAACAGCGGGGATGATGGTCGCTGTAACATCAGTCAATGGTCAGAGCATTAATTGGTTGTGGGACAGTACAGTGAATGAGGATGGTAGTTTTGCTATTCAATTAAATGACTATTATTTACAGGAGCAGACATTACAAGTTCGAGTTTATGACCATAATACGAATCAATATAGCCTAATCACTGAAATTATTGCGCCTTTAGACAATATTGCTCCAGTAATTAATGAAGTGGTAATTAACAATGATGGATATGGTATTACTGGGCAAACTGATTCAAAAGCAATCATTCAGGTAATGGATGCGGATGGGAATTTACGAGCAGAATCTCAATCGGATGAATTAGGATATTTCAGTACTAGTATTTATCCACCCCTATTACGTGGAGAGCAGTTATTTATCACGGCAACGGATTTAGCTAATAATAAAAGTACCCCATTTAATATTACTTTTAATCTAGACACTAATGCACCACCATCAGCAGATCATGTTATCGTATCTGCAAACGGTTTCTTTATTGAGGGAACTGCTACACCAGATAGTAGTGTGCGTATTTTTGATATACATAGTAATCCTATTGCCAGTGGTTATGTAGATGAAACGGGGCATTTTAATATCCAGTTATACCCACCTCAGGCAAGTGGGCAAACTTTACGCGTTGTTGTGGAGCATAATGGGTATCAAAGCGCTTATACTGAAATTAAGGCACCTATAGACATCGTCGCGCCAAATGCAGCAACTCAGCTTGTATTAGAGGATGGAAATATACTTTCAGGACAAGCGGAAGCATATTCAACTGTTAATATTTTTGATGCTGATAACAATCAGGTTGGGCAAACTACTGTCGGAAGAGAAGGTAGTTTCTTAACACAATTATGGTCACAATATTGGCATGGCGAAACATTGACGGTAAAAGTAGTTGATACCAATCAAAATGTAAGTGTGGGTACAACGGTTGTTGCTATAAATGATACAACAGCACCGAAAGTGGTCACCCAGCTTGCCATAAATGAATGGGGTAATTGGCTGGTAGGACATGCCGAAAGCAATGCTACTGTTGAAGTCACTTATTATTTTGCTAATCAAGAACCTTCTGTAACGAGTACTACGGTCATGGCAGATGGAATTTTCTCTACTTATAGGTATGGGAATGCAACATCATTTGACTTTACCGTTATTGATCGTGCTGGAAATCGTAGTGAAACTATCAATAAAGCAATTAGTGATTTAACTACAATCACTGTTGATCAGTTTAAAGGTGATGCTACGGATAATATTTATATAGTTGATCATATAAGTGATTTTGTTCAAGAGTATGGAGTTGCTCTTGTTGAAGTATTTGAGGATGTCTGGATAGATACAAGTCATTATGAGGAGCAATGGGTAACTTCTGGTTATACTGATAATATATGGGTAGATACAAGCCATTTTGAGAATGTTTGGATTGACACAAGTTACTCCCAAGATATTTGGATTGATACTAGCTATTATCAAGATACATGGATCGTTGATGGCACAAGAGATGTCTATACTGATCAACATGGCGTAAATTACTATTTGGATGATGGTTCGTATAATCAATATGTTAATAGTTATTATGATTATAATTTAAATCAATGGCAGCCAGGATATGGACTAACGGGTCCTTATACTGAAGAGATTGGACATTTTGAACAACAGTTCGTTCAAGATGGGCACTATGAATCTCAATGGATTGAGCAAGGCTATTATGAGCAACAATATGTGTTTGATGGTCATAATGAAGAGACTTGGATTGATACAAGCCATTATGAAAATATTTGGGTCCTAAATGGTTATTTGGAACCTCAACTAGTTGGTTTTGATTATAAGGATGTGGATTTAGGCGGGCATGATAAAATTATCAGTTCTGTTAATTACAGTTTGGTTGGTTTATATCAAACAGTAAATGATCCCATGACCGTAGATTCGTTTTTGGAAAGTGGTCGTTATGTTGAAGACTTGGAGCTGGTTGGTTCTGCCCATCTAAATGCAACAGGCAATACTTTAGATAACCTTTTAACAGGTAACTCTGGTAATAACGTTTTGAATGGGCGTGAAGGTAACGATACCTATATGACTAATGAAGGTACTGATTCCATTCTGTTCCAATTGCTAAATAGCCAAGATGCGACTGGCGGGAATGGACATGATACGGTGTTAGATTTTACTTTAGGTGATGTAAGAACTGACCTCCAAGCTGACAAAATCGATTTAAGTGAATTATTAATTGACTACTCTAAAGATGTGAGCACATTAGCGAAATTTATTACTGTAGAGCAAGATGCTGGAAACACGACTATTAGTCTTGACCGAGATGGTGAAGGTACAATGTTTAGTAGTATTTCATTGATTACTTTGAATCATGTAAATACAACATTGGATGAATTGTTAAATAACCAACAACTTGTTGTTTAATATTGTTATTTTTTTTAATAAAAGGGGCTATGAAAATAGTCCCTTTTATTTTGTGCTTTAAATTTAATAAAAACTCTTCACAACCTGTTAAAAAATGACCAAAAAAGATAAGTTTTTTTTCATTTTCCCCTTGAAGCGTTTTTTTTCATCCCCACAAAAGTGACATCTAAATATTTTGTTATTGCTCTGGATTATGGCAATAACGATTAATCAAAAAGACTTAGTCTGGTGGAGTTAATTATGAGCAACATTCGTCCATTACATGATCGCGTTGTAATTCGTCGCGTAGAAGAAGAAACCAAAACTGCTGGTGGTATTTTACTCCCAGGTTCTGCTGCTGAGAAACCTTCGCAAGGTGAAGTAATTGCAGTAGGTAATGGTCAAATCACTGAGAATGGCGTACGTGCTTTGGATGTTAAAGTTGGTGACAAAGTATTGTTTGGTACTTATGCAGGTACAACAGTGAAAGTAAGTGGTGAAGAACTCTTAATCATGAAAGAGTCAGATATTTTAGCTGTGTTGGAAGGCTAATCAATCCATAACTCAATCCATTATCAGATTCAGTATTTAAAAAGATTCGGAGTTTAATATGTCAGCTAAAGACGTAAAATTTGGTGATTCAGCTCGCTCAAAAATGATTGCAGGCGTAAACGTACTTGCAGATGCTGTTAAAGTGACTTTAGGTCCTAAAGGCCGTAACGTTGTTATTGACCGTTCTTTTGGTGCTCCACACATCACTAAAGATGGTGTAACTGTTGCGAAAGAAATTTCATTAAAAGACAAGTTTGAAAATATGGGTGCTCAACTTGTTCGTGAAGTTTCTAGCAAAACTAACGACATCGCTGGTGACGGTACGACAACTGCAACTGTACTTGCTCAAGCAATTTTAAATGAAGGGATCAAATCTGTAACTGCAGGTATGAACCCAATGGATTTAAAACGTGGTATCGATATCGCAGTAAGAACTGTAGTTGAAAATATCCGTTCAAATGCAAAACCTGCTGATGATTTTAAAGCGATCGAACAAGTTGGTTCTATCTCTGCAAACTCTGATACTACTGTTGGTAAACTTATCGCTCAAGCGATGGAAAAAGTAGGTAAAGAAGGCGTAATCACTGTAGAAGAAGGTTCTGGCTTCGAAGACGCATTAGACGTTGTAGAAGGTATGCAGTTTGACCGTGGTTATATCTCTCCGTACTTTGCAAACAAGCAAGATACTTTAACGGCTGAACTTGAAAACCCGTTCATTCTTCTTGTTGACAAAAAAATCGGTAACATTCGTGAATTGATTTCTGTTTTAGAAGCAGTTGCGAAAACTGGTAAACCACTTCTTATCATTGCTGAAGATGTTGAAGGCGAAGCGCTTGCTACGCTTGTTGTAAACAACATGCGCGGTATTATCAAAGTATGTGCTGTTAAAGCTCCTGGCTTTGGTGACCGTCGTAAAGCAATGCTTCAAGACATCGCGATCTTGACTGGCGCAACTGTTATTTCTGAAGAAGTTGGTATGTCTTTAGAACAAGCGACTCTTCAAGATTTAGGTACTGCACACAAGATCACTGTTTCTAAAGAAAACACTGTAATTGTTGATGGTGCTGGTGATGCAGCTGCAATCGCTGAGCGTGTTCAACAAATCCGTGCTCAAATTGAAGAATCTTCTTCAGAATATGACCGTGAAAAATTACAAGAACGTGTTGCTAAATTAGCTGGCGGTGTTGCTGTAATTAAAATCGGTGCGGCAACTGAAGTTGAAATGAAAGAGAAGAAAGACCGTGTAGACGACGCACTTCATGCAACTCGCGCAGCAGTTGAAGAAGGTGTTGTTGCTGGTGGTGGTGTTGCGCTAGTACGTGCTGTAAATGTATTAGACAACCTAAAAGGTGCTAACGAAGATCAAACTGCGGGTATCAACATTTTACGCCGTGCGATCGAAGCTCCACTTCGTCAAATCGTTTCAAACGCAGGTGATGAGCCGTCTGTAGTGATTAATGCAGTTAAAGCTGGTGAAGGTAACTTCGGTTACAACGCAGCAACTGGCGAATATGGCGATATGTTAGAAATGGGTATTCTTGACCCTGCTAAAGTAACTCGTTCTGCACTTGAACACGCTGCTTCTGTAGCTGGTTTAATGTTAACTACAGAATGTATGATTACTGACATTCCAGAAGATAAACCAGCTGTTCCAGATATGGGCGGTATGGGTGGTATGGGCGGGATGATGTGATAACGCATCAACGCTTTAACTAAAAAAATCCCTGCAAATGCAGGGATTTTTTTATTTTTCACGTAATTTTAAGAAATCGTTAAGTTCAATAATTTATATTAAAAAACAGGAACAGCAGCTAGAAGTTCCTCTTTGTTACAGCCATGCTTATTTACTTATAAGCATGGTTTTTTTTATCCTAATAAAATGAACAACCATGTAATGGCAATGATAGAAAGTGCAACAAATTGAGCAGCACTTCCCATATCTTTTGCATTTTTAGAAAGTTGATGTTTTTCAAGAGAAACTCGGTCAACCACTGCTTCAATAGCTGAATTGAACAGTTCAACGATCATTGCAAACAAACATACAATAATGAGTAAGACATGTTCACTGCGGGTTACATCAAGAAAAAAACTGACTGGAATTAAAATAAGATTAATAAAAACAATTTGACGGAAAGCTGCCTCATTTTTATATGCTGCTTTAAATCCGGAAATAGAGTAGCCCGTTGCATTTAATATGCGCTTAAGACCAGTTTTGCCCTTATAAGGAGAATAGCTATTCATTTACTTATATTTCTGACACTTTTCATGCATTATATAATTTGCGTCTTAAAAAATTATTAAATCTTTTTTAAAGATTTTGACTTTATAACTGAATAGAGAAGAAGAGATGAAAAAATTATGTGTAGCTTTGGGTCTTGCATTTTGTAGCATGCACGCAACGTATGCTGAGCAAGCTCCCACCCAACAAGTACCGGGTTATTATAAGCATCAATTTGGCAAATACCGTGTAACTTCTTTACTTGATGGCACGATTTATCTGAATCCTAACTTGTTTAAAAACTTAAATCAGACTCAGAAAACTAAAATATTAACTAAATATGCTGCTGTGAATGAGAAGGGGATTCAAACTTCAGTCAATGCATTTTTAGTAGATGATGGCAAAAGTTTGACGCTTGTGGATAGTGGTGCAGCAAGCTGCTTTGGTCCACAGCTTGGCTCGATTGCAAAAAATATTGAATTGGCAGGTTATCAACTGGCAAATGTAAAAACAGTATTGCTCACGCATTTACACCCAGATCATGTATGCGGTATTGCTCAAAATGGAAAAGCTGTATTTCCAAATGCAACCGTTTATGCACATGAACGTGAGGCTGATTATTGGTTAAATCCAGCTTCTGAAAAAACAGTGCCAGCGGATAAAAAAGAAAGCTATTTAGGTACTGTGAAAAATGTAAAAACTGCTCTTGCTCCTTATCAAGCAAAAAAAGCATTTAAGACATTTAAAGATGGTGATGTCATTCAAGGCTTTGAAGTGATCGATACGCGTGGCCATACGCCTGGTCATCACAGCTTCCGCTTAAAAAGTAATGATCAGCAAATCATTTTTGTTGGAGACATTGTTCACTCACATTCTTTGCAGTTTGATGCTCCAAAAACAGGAGTGGATTTTGATGTGAATTCTGAGCAGGCGATTAATACCCGTTTAAAAATGTTCGCTGAAATTTCAAATAAACAGCAATGGGTCGCAGCACCACATTTACCATTCCCAGGCATTGGTCATGTTTATAAAGTGAATGCTGAGCAATATCAGTGGATCCCGCTCTATTTTGATAATGTCGTAGAAAAATAAAAAAACAGGGCATTTATTGCCCTGTTTTTTTATTAGAAACTTTGATTATTTTGCTGCTTTCTCAAAGTTATTAACAGCTTCACGGCCAAGTGCTGGGTCATCTGTAAAGACTCCATCAACACCTGCTTTGAAATAAGCTTCAAACTCTTTTAAAGCACCAGATGGGCAGCGCTCAGCTGGTTTATCTTGACTGCATTTTAAAGGCGCTGGTAAAAAATTATTTTCTGGACGGAAAGTATAAGGATGTACTTTTAAGCCAAGCGTATGTGCATCAGAAATAAATGAAGTCGTTTGAACTGAGCCCTTGTCATTAAAGTTCAGAATATAGCCTTTACTTGGTCCTACACCGTTTGCGTATTTAGCCACGTCTTTTAAACCTTGTGCTGTGGCTAAATCAGCATAAGTTTTAGTGTCGCCAGATTCAACAAAGTCGGCTGGTTGTGAAGTTTTGGCATCATATAGTTGAATGATTTGTGCGTGTTTAATCGTTTTATGAAGGTCGAGCTGATCTTTTAAATATTTTAAATTACTCACTTCAAAAGACTGTAAATAAACAGGTGCAATATCACGCGTATATTTATATTTGGCTAAGGTTTTAAGAAGGGCATCTTCCATTGCCAGATTATGATTTTTAAAGTAAGTAGGATGTTTGGTTTCAATATATAAACCAATAATTTTTCCCGTTTTCTTATAATTTGCTTCAGCCAGCTCAATCACTTGTTCTAGAGTTGGAACTGGGTAGAGGTCATTATAAGCTGTGTTTGCCGGTCGGAACTCTGGAATACGCTCACGCGCTTTAAGTTGCTGTAATTCACTTAAAGTGAAGTCTTCTGTAAACCAACCTGTTAAGTCTTTACCATCAATATTTTTTGTTATTTTACGGTCTGCAAACTGGCTTAAGGTACTTACATTGGTTGTGCCGCCAATCTCATTTTCATGGCGAGTAACCAATACACCATCTTTTGTGGATACTAGATCTGGTTCAATAAAATCTGCGCCATCATCTATGGCTTTTTGATATGAAGCTAAAGTGTGTTCTGGACGTAAAGCGCTAGCGCCACGGTGTCCTACTACTAGAATTTTAGGAAGTTGATATTCTGGCGTAGTTGGTGTGTTTTCAGTTTTATCATCGTCATTACAACCAACTAAGCTAATTAAACTTAAGCATAAAATTGCTTTTTTAAACATAATTCTACTCATATTGTTTTAGTCTAAACGAAACTAGTCTCCCGATTGAACTTGACATGATCATGAAGAATTCATGAATTTTTAGTGACACTTGTTAAAACGTTGATTATGGGTTTGTAGGAAATGCCCATTCTGGCTTTGTTTTTGTCTTAATTGCATTTATTGTGTTAATTCTACTTGTCTTTTATATATCGCTCGTTGATGATCAAGATGCCGAATTCGGTATTGCCACCTGTTAATTGACGACTTAATTCTGAGCAGCCATGCTATCTAAATTCTTTATTCAGCGCCCTATTTTTGCCAGTGTACTAGCAATTATTGTTATGGCATTTGGTATTTTCTCGGTGCTGAATTTACCCGTAGAACGTTATCCTGATATTGCACCTCCAAAAATTACAGTATCGGCAAGTTATAGTGGGGCAGATGCACAAACGGTTGAGCAAAGTGTTACTCAGATTTTAGAACAGCAAATACAAGGTATTGATCACTTACTTTATTTCAGTTCGACCAGTGACTCATCAGGACGTAGCCGAATTACGATTAGTTTTGATAATGGAACAAATCCTGATACGGCACAGGTACAAGTACAAAATAGTATTAGTGGCGTCATAAGACGTTTGCCCGATGAAGTGCAACGCCAAGGAGTGACGGTAAGTAAGTCACTTGGCGATACTTTTATGGTGGTAGGTTTATATGACTCGACAGGTAAAGCGGGGAACATTGAGCTATCGGATTACTTAACTACGCATGTGGTAGATGACCTGAACCGTATTGAAGGGGTAGGTGAGTCGGATGTTTTTGGTTCGCAATATGCAATGCGAATCTGGCTAAATCCTGATAAATTAAAACAATATAATTTAATGCCAAGTGATGTTGCCAGTGCAATCACCGCTCAAAATACACAAGTGGCTGCGGGTGCGATTGGTGATTTACCTGTTATCGATGGGCAGTATTTAAATACGAAAGTTACAGCAGGTTCTCGACTAAAAACAGTCGAAGAGTTTAAAAATATTGTAGTGAAATCAAATCAAACAGCGAGCTATGTCTATTTAAAAGATATTGCCAGAGTTGAGTTGGGTGCAGAAAATTATCAGTCTTTTAATACCATTAATGGTTATCCTGCCGCAGGTTTAGGTATTTCGCTATCTTCAGGTGCGAATGCCATTCAAACCTCTAAGCTTATTCATCAAACTCTAGATCAGGTTACAAGCAAGTTACCAGCCGGATATAAAATTGTTTATCCACGAGATAACACGCCATTTGTGCAAGAGTCGATTAAGGAAGTTGTAAAGACGCTTATTGAAGCGATTATTCTCGTTATTTTGGTGATGTTCCTATTTTTACAAAGCTGGCGCGCTACACTCATTCCGAGTATTACTGTGCCGGTTGTTATTTTAGGAACTTTTGCTGTCTTATATGTGCTTGGTTTTAGTATTAACACTTTAACTTTATTTGCACTGGTCCTCGCCATTGGCTTGTTAGTAGATGATGCAATTGTAGTCGTGGAAAACGTTGAACGGCTCATGCATGAACAGCACTTAACACCGAAAGAAGCAGCCATTGAGTCGATGGGAGAAATTAGTGGAGCTTTAATTGGGATTACATTGGTTTTAACTGCGGTTTTTATTCCAATGTCTTTTTTAGGCGGCTCAATTGGGGTGATTTACCGCCAGTTTTCCATTACTTTAGTTGCCGCTATGGCGTTATCGCTCGTCGTTGCCTTAGTGCTTACACCAGCTTTGTGTGCTCTAATTTTAAAACCTAACCCTGAGCCTATGCGTTGGGCGGTTTGGTTTAACCAAAAAATTGATCAACTTAAAAATCAATATATCAAGATCGTACAAACAAGCATTCGTTACAGTAAATCGGTTGTTGTGATTTTTGTGGCTTTGATTGCTGTTTTCGCCCTGTTCTATAGTGGTTTAAAAAGTGGATTTATTCCTAAAGAAGATCAAGGCATTTTAAGTGTTCAAATTAAGCTTGTGGATAGTGCCCCAATTTCTCAAAGTCAGAAAATTGGTGAACAAGTTCGTCAATATTTCCTGACTCAAGAAGATAAAAATGTCGACTTAGTTTTAATCCGTTATGGCCGAAACTACTCGGGTACAGGACAGAACTTGGCACAAGGATTTATTGCTTTAAAACCGTGGGATGTGCGTACAGGAAAAGATGATTCGGCAGATGCTATACAAAAGCGTGCGATGAAATATTTTAGCCGTTTTAATAATGCTCAAATCAATGTGACTTTACCTGCTTCAGTCAATGGTCTAGGTCAAACCGATGGTATGGATTTATGGATTCAAGATTTAAATGGGCAGGGGCAAGATTTTCTAGATAGCACCTTCCGTCAGTTGCAAACACAGAGCAAAAGCTACTCAAGTTTTGAAAACTTTGATAAGCAATCAACCAATAGTAAAGCAAACCTAAATATCAAAATTGACCAGAAACAAGCATTAGCAAATGGCTTAGAACTCCCTGCGATTAATAACACTCTGTCGAGTGCGTGGGGTGGGACGTATGTAAATGACTTTATTGACCGTGGTCGTATTAAGCGTGTCATGATTCAAGGTGATGCAGAGTTCAGATCGAAACCGGAAGATTTATATAATTGGTCTGTACGTAATAACCAAAATGAAATGGTGCCTTTTAGTTCATTTGCTAACTTTAGCTGGGGCGGAGCTCCTGAAATTGTAAAACGCTATATGGGATATAGTGCTTTACAGCTACAGGCAGATGTTGCGAGTGGCAGTAGTTCAGGTCAGGCAATGAAAGATGTTGAACAACTCGTAAATCAGCAAAAGGATGTGGGTTTAGCGTGGACAGGTTTATCTTTTGAAGAACAGAAGTCGACAAATCAGGCCGTCTGGTTATATTTAATTTCAGCGGGTTTTATTTTCTTATGTTTAGCAGCTTTGTATGAAAGCTTAAGCATTCCAGCTGCTGTAATGACATCTATTCCGCTGGGCGTAGGGGGGAGTGTAATTTTCTCTTATATTTTCGGCCTGCCGAATGACGTATATTTCCAAATCGCACTATTAACCACGATTGGCCTATCGTGTAAAAACGCAATTTTGATTGTTGAGTTTGCAGCCTTGGCTCAAGAAAAGGGTAAGAATGCAATTCAAGCGGCTTTAGAAGGCGCTAGCTTGCGTCTAAGACCGATTTTAATGACTTCCTTAGCCTTTGGTGCTGGAGTAATCCCTTTGGTCTTTGCTCAAGGCGCAGGGGCTGTGAGCCGCCAAGAAATCGGTATTAGTATTTTAGGTGGCGTCATGTTTGGTACTGTGCTGGTTTTATTCTTTATTCCAGTGATGTACGTGTTGCTTCGTTCATTGTTTAGATCGAAAGCTTCTAGTTAAAAGCAAACTATTTTAAAAAGAGGCATTAAATCAAGTATATTAAGTTTAACTTTCCTTAGTGTATTTGATTGAGATGCCTCAAGAAAAAAAATTAACAGAGCAGCAGGTCATCGCACTAGAACGAGATCTCGCTAAGTTCGCAACTATGATGGATAGTGCGGTTCGAATTCCTTTTACAAAGCAAGGTATTGGTGCTGATGCTGCATTGAGTACTATTCCAATTGCTGGTGATGTCGCTGGTTTCGCGCTGACTTGCTATGCCATATATAAAGCCAAACAAATTGGTGTGCCTCAACATAAGCTGACTCCAGTCATCAAACTGGCAGTTGTAGATGCTGTAGTGGGCTTTGTTCCGGTTGCAGGAACTATTTTTGATATATTTATACGACCTAGTAGAAAAGCATTAGATGTGGTGCATACGCACATACGTGAAGAATATGCGATTCAAAGTGATATTCATGTCGTTCATCCATATTTACATGAACAGCTCGAAAAGAAGCAGCAACATTCAGCTTTCTGGCGTAATCCTGTGGTGAGTTGGTTATGGTTACATATACCCGATTTATTAGGTGCCTTTGTACTGCTTTTAATTGGCTTGGCTGTTTGGTGGGGAGCAAGTTATTTGTGGAGCTTTTATCAATCAATGTCATAAAAATAAAGCCTCCGATAGGAGGCTTTATTTCTTCATGTTAAACGTTTTATGGGCAATCTAATTGATGTAAAGCTGCCACACGTTGTTCAATTGTTGGGTGGGTTTGGAACAAAGCAGCTAAGCTGAAACCTTGTTCTTTACCTTCCGCAATCGCGAAAGCTTTCATTTCTTTTGGCATTTGATCTGGCATTTCTGTCTCAGCTTGTAGACGTAATAATGCAGAAATCATTGCTTGTTTACCTGCTAAACGCGCACCGGCTTCATCAGCACGATATTCACGATAACGAGAGAACCACATCACAATCGCAGAAGCGAGAATACCAAAGACAATATCTAATACCATGGTAATAACGAAGTAACCCATACCCGGTGCTTCATCATCCTGACGACCAAAAACATTACGGTCGATAAAGTCACCGACTACACGAGCAAAGAACATTACAAAGGCGTTCACGACACCTTGGATGAGTGCTAGGGTAACCATATCACCATTCGCAACGTGACCAATCTCATGCGCAAGCACAGCACGGAGCTCATCTTTATTCATACGCTCAAGTAGACCGGATGAAACGGCAACTAAGGCATCATTTTTATTCCAGCCTGTTGCAAAGGCATTGGATTGATATGATGGAAAAATACCAACCTCTGGCATATTAATACCAGAACGTTGAGAAAGTTCAGCGACTGTTTGCAATAACCAGCTTTCAGCTTGGTTACGAGGAGCATTCGGGTCGATCAGTTCTGTACCGGTCGTTTTCTTAGCCATCCATTTTGACATGAATAACGAGATTAAAGATCCCACCATACCAAACACAAAACAGATTACTAAAAGGTTGCCTAGATTCAAGCCACCCGCGCCATGGTAACTACCGACACCGAAGAGTGACAAAATAATGCCAGCTACAACCAGTACCGCGAGGTTGGTAAGCAAAAACAAACCAATCCGCATCATTGAGAAAACCCTCTTATAAATAAAATGTTATCTGATTTACAAATTCTAAATCATGCAGCTAATATGCGGGGCTTAGGAGAAAAATTCAAGAAAAAAATAAGGAATTGATACATTCTTTCACGTAGCAGAATGTACCTAAATTTAAAGAATTATTGGCTAAATTCGCCTAAATGGTAAGGATCAGGTAATAGATCATTACAATTTAAAGCACAGGAACTTGAGGAAATAGATCCGTCACTAAAAGTTTTTATTCAATTCGAATATGTGCGATAGCAGTGGCGTTGTTCGTGACATAAGTACCCGTAGGCGCATCAGTAAATGTCCCATTAGATAAAGTCACAATTTGACGAGAAGAGGAATATTTAGGTGCTGGCGCTGCTATTTGCGCTGTTGTGTTGTCAGTTAAATTAGAAGATTGAGAAGAGACTTGCGCAGAAGTATTAGTAAAAGATGAAAAACCTGAACCAGATGAATATAAGTTTTGATATCGACTGGTTACACGGCGCACGTAATCTTGTGTTTCACGAAAAGGTGGAATACCGCCATATTTATCAACGTTACCTTCACCTGCATTGTAAGCAGCCAATGCCATTTGTGTATTGCCACGAAAACGTTTGAGCAGCCAGCTTAAATATTTTGCACCTGCAAAAATATTTTGCTGAGCATCGAAGGCATTGGTCACGTTAAATCGACGTGCAGTCGCAGGCATAAGCTGCATAAGACCTTGCGCACCCACAGGAGAGCGAGCATTTACATTAAATCCTGACTCGGTATGCATGACGGCCTTAATTAAGCCTTCTGAAACGCCGTGTTGCTGTGCAGCTTGTTTAATAATGTGGTCAAAAGCATTTTTATTTTTATTGTAGCTTGGTAGAACAGAGGCTTCTGAGGCTCCCCAGTTCGTATAACTATGAATATTACTGTCAGGGTAATAGGTCACTTTTACTTTTTTAAGTGATTGATCATAACTTTTTCGATTCGTCAGCAATGTACTACCATTTTTATCTTGGTAAATATACATCTGGCCTGCTGAGCTCGACGTTATGCCGACCGAAAAAGTAGTCATCCCCAGTAAACAAGAAGAAAGAAATTGAACCGATTTTTTCATTTTATGTTATTCACAATTTTAAGGTATTCAAAACTTGTCGAAGAGTTTATCAAAAAATATTACAGAAAGAACTTTTGTGTAATTTTTTTTATTTCGACTCTTTCAAAAAATCAAGCTGTTTTGTTCGAATGCTCATCAAAAAAAATTAAAAATTATTTTTAAAATGATTCTATTGACTTGGGTAACATGTTGATATTAAAAGGTAAAAAACATTGGTTAAAAAATGATCAATTTAAATAAAACCCTTAACAGAAGGCCTAAACAGTTTGTCAAGTACGAAGAAATCCACAATTTTATCCACAGGTTTTGTGGAAAACTGTGGAAAAGTCCAAAAAGTAAGCACTTTGCACAAAATTTGAACGCTTCAGTCAAAATAGAGCAAGACTTTTGCATCATGCAGGAGCAATGTGACGGCTTCAAGAATTGAAACTATTCTTTTGATGCGATTCTCGTCCGAATCATATAAAATTGCGCGGTATTTTTATTTATGGGTATATCTCGTCTATGTACGCGCCAGTTGAGTCTAATCAGGGATTTAATTTTAAGCCTGAACTTCCAACAAGCTCGGCCTATTACCGTTTGCTCAAGAAGCTTCGCCGTCAAGTTGGGCATGCTATTCGTGACTTCAATATGCTTGAAGAGGGCGATAAGGTCATGGTGTGTGTGTCTGGTGGTAAAGACAGTTATACCTTGCTCGATATCATGTTGCAGTTTAAACGTATTGCACCAATCAATTTTGATGTTGTTGCGGTTAACCTTGACCAAAAGCAACCAGGCTTTCCTGAAGATGTCTTACCTCGTTATATGGAAGAAAATAACATTCCATATTACATTTTAGAAAAAGACACCTATACCATTACTAAGCGTTTAACACCGGAAGGTAAAACCTACTGTGCAGTATGTTCGCGTTTACGTCGTGGTTCGTTGTATGGCTTTGCACAAGAAATTGGTGCGACTAAAGTTGCTTTAGGACATCATCGCGATGACATTCTTGCAACGTTCTTCTTAAATCTGTTTCATGGTGGTAGTTTAAAGGCGATGCCTCCAAAGCTTTTATCATCAGATAAGAAAAATATTCTGATTCGTCCATTGGCTTATGTTGAAGAAAAAGACATCATCAAATATGCCGAGTTACGTCAGTTCCCAATCATTCCATGTAACCTTTGTGGCTCGCAGGAAAACTTACAGCGTGCCATGCTCAATGAAATGCTACGTGACTGGGATAAACAATATCCGAAACGCTTACACAGCATTTTCGGTGCGTTACAAAACGTATCTCCATCTCAGTTAGCAGACCGTGAACTGTTCGATTTCGAAGCTCTAGATTCTCAGCGCGAGCTGGATTTTAAAGATCCTGAAGAGCTTAAAAACCGTTTAGATGTCGTGAACTTAAGTTTTGCTGCTGAGTAAAACTACTTGATAATTCAATTAAAGGCACTTTATAAACAAGTGCCTTTAATGTATCAAAATACTAAAAAATGAATGTTCCGTACAAAAAGTCATAGCCCAAAATTTAAATTACATGCTATAACAACGCTCAAGCAGAATTGCTTCACATGATGTTGTCTGGATAGGCAACTAGAGAAATTGAACAAATAAATTTGAGGAAGAATCATGCCTGCATTTTTAACTGAAGATTGGTTTGCTACTGTCGAAAAATTAACTGCTGAAGCAGGGGATCTTAATTTGCCACCCGCTCTTGCGAATTTGGCAATTAATTTAGTAGTTACAGATGCTTCTGGAAATACCGAATTAGCTTTAGATGGGGGTAAAATCAAAAAAGGTTTGTCTTCAAATGCCAAAACAACTTTAAACATGGATGCTGAAACTTTACGTAAAGTATTCTTAGAGTTTGATATGGCTGCTGCTATGCAGGCATTCATGACTGGTAAAATTAAAGTTCAAGGCGATATGTCTCAATTGATGGCTTTGCAAACAGCTAAGCCAAGCCAAGAACAAAAAGATTTGTTCAAGAAAGTGTTAGAGCAAACAGCTTAAATTTCAAAGAATTCATATAAAAAGCTTACCCATAGAGGTAAGCTTTTTATTTATACAAACAATAAATTTATCAACTTTTAAACAATAAAAATTAGATATTGATTCGTGTTTGCGCCGTTTTGATATGTTCAAGATAAGCACGAATACGAGTGACATATTGAACCGCTTGCTTATATCGACCATTACGCGTTTTATTACTTTGCAAATAATCGTAGAGATTAACCCACTGATTTGGATCTTTCCCTTGTGCCTGCAAGCGCTTCTGAATCTGGTTGACCGCACCAGGTCCCATATTATAGGCCACAAGCGCATACCAGTTCCGATCAGGGAAAGGAATGTCATCATATTCACTTAGCATCTGGTCGTAATACTTCGCGCCACCTTGAATGCTTTGAGCTGGATCACTACGATTGCTCACACCCATTGCTCGAGCAGTGCTATTGGTCAGCATCATTAAGCCACGAACGCCTGTGGGAGAAACAGATTCTGGCTTTAAGTATGATTCTTGATAACCAATGGCGGCAAGTAAATGCCAGTCAAGATCATATTTAGCTGCACTTTGTTTAAAGCTCGCTTTATAAATCGGTAAACGCGTCGTTAAGTCACGTTGAATGGTTGACCAAGCTTCTGGTTTCACCACATTACGATTATAGAAAGAAGCAAGTTGCTGGGTTACACCATTTTGCTTACTTTGGCATACAAAGCCGCTAGCAGTTTGGGTAAGAGGGTCATCAGCTTGTTTAAACACCCAGCTTAACTCAGAATTTAAACCATTTTTTTGCAAATTGACTGTGTCACCACAACTTGCAGAAAAGGACATTAAACCTTTGTTCTCGATGGTACTTAAACCTGCGGTCGTCATCGCAAAGTTTGCTTTACCTTGCTGAACCCATCTAAGTGCAGTGGCATTGTCTGCCACAATTTTAAAGTCCAGCTTTACATTAAGGGTTTGTGCATAGTTACGTGCTAAGTCGTAACCAAAACCATGTAAAAACTGATCTTCTTTGAAAACGGTTGTCGGGCTTTCTACCGCAACAACAGTTAGAGTATTTGTATTTACTACAGTATTGTACTGTAGGGTTTTTCCTGCATTAATACTATGAAATGGAAAAAGCATAGTACTGAGTGCAAGCGCTTTTAACGGGAGAGAAGAAAATAAAGAGTTAAGGCAAAGCCTCGACCCTGAACTTGAATTACTGTGCATGTTGTCTCCGCTACAGATAATTTATGCCCAAAAAGTCAGACAATAAGCTGCCATAACTTTTAAAAGTTGATAAATTCAATAAGGGGTGGGCAGTCATGACGTCATTCAAAATGACATGAAATGAAAAAAACAAACTGTGTAGAAAATCTACATAGTTTTCTGAAAGGTTAAAAAATGCTCAACATTTAATCTGCGCGCATCATAGTATTGAAAAAAAGTATTGTCAAATTTCGTACAATTAAATATTCGATATATCATCATAAACACATGAATTTCTTAAGGAAGAAAATTTATACACTTCTGATATGAGAAAATAGGGTATAAAATGCTACATCTTGTAAGCGATATGTTGTTGAACAGTGGTTTTTAATCATGAAATCTAACTTAATCACCCGATCAGGGCATGACAAATTAGTTGCTGAATTAAAACAACTTTGGCATGAAGAAAGACCGGAAATCACAAAGAAAGTGAATTGGGCTGCAAGCTTGGGTGATCGCAGTGAAAATGCAGATTATCAGTACAACAAGCAGCTACTTAGAAAAATTGATCGACGAGTACGCTATTTAGGAAAACGTTTAGAAGAATTAAAAATCATTGATTACTCACCTGAGCAAGACGGTAAGGTTTATTTTGGCGCTTGGGTCGAGATTGAAAATGAAGAGGGTGAGCAAAAAACTTTACGTATTGTAGGGATTGACGAAATTTATGATCATCACCCGCAGCATATTTCGATTGAATCGCCTATGGCCCGTGCACTGCTAGGCAAAGAAGTAGATGATGAGATTGAAGTGCACACTCCATCTGGAAAAAAGCTTTGGTATATCAATACAATTCGCTATGAAAAGAGCGAAAACCCAGAAAAATAAATCAATTTGTATTTATTTTGAGCGTTTGAATTAAAAGTTAAATAAAAGATTTGCCAACTTGTGTTTTTGTTTATATTATAGCGCTCGTTGGAAGCGTGGCAGAGCGGTTTAATGCACCGGTCTTGAAAACCGACGAGGGTGTGAGTCCTCCGTGAGTTCGAATCTCACCGCTTCCGCCAAATTCTTAAAAAGCCCTTGTTAATGACGAGGGCTTTTTTTTATGCCTGTTTTTTTATTTTCAGCCCACCTCATGCTAAAACGTAGATTGGAATAGTCCGAATCTCCTATTCTTACTTTCTCAGCCATTTTTTTAATTGAGCAGTGTAGTGTAATTATAAACTGCTCAAGTGAAGAGAAAATATAGTATGGGAGTGATTCAATATGACTATTAAGGAGTGATTCAATATGACTATTAAATTGTAGGAATCGTCCCACCATCAATCACATATTCAGTACCTGTAATTGCAGACGCACGGGGTGATGCCAAAAAAGCGATAAGATTTGCTATTTCATCAGGTTTAGCAGGTCGTCCCATAGGAATTCCTCCGATTGAATCCATAACTATCTTTTTACCACCCTCGTAATCTGTGCCAGCTTGTAAAGCCAGTCGCTCTGCAAAAGCAATAGATGCCTCTGTTTCAATCCATCCTGGCGAGACTTGAACAACCCGAATACCTTTAGGAGATATTTCTTTTGATAGGCTTTTACTATAAGTCGCTAGTGCTGCTTTTGCAGCAGCATAAGCTGTCGTAGCTTCTGGTAACGGAAGTGAGCGTTGTATTGACGTAACATGGATTACAACACCTTGACCTTGCTGAATCATATCGGGAATTAATTGACGATCAATACGTATTGCAGGCATCAGATTTAGGTGAAGTTCTTTATACCATTCTTCATCGGTTAATGCTGCGAATCCACCTGCTGGTGCAGATGAACCACCAAGAATGTGTATAATTATGTCCACACCGCCTAATATCTCTTGTACTGCTTGGACGACAGCTTCACAACCTTCTGGAGTTGTGAGATCAGCAGAAACAAAATGTGTATTATTTGGTAAATAATCTGGTTGAGTTCTAGCAGTGGTTAGTACTGTTGCGCCAAGTTCATGGAATAACTGAACTGTGGCAGCACCAGTACCTTTTGTACCCGCCGTTATTAAGGCACGTTTTCCTTTTAAAGTAATAAAATCTTCCATTAATAAATCCTCAATTTAACAACTTTGCCATTTTCAAGTGTGAACTGAAACTTAAGTTTCACAGGACTATTCGGAAAGTTGCCGCTCACTTGTGTTAAAACCGTGCTGATATGGTCTGTATTAGAAACCTCAATAAGTTCAAGAAAATATTGGTATTTTTCTTTCATTGCTAGCCACCAGGTACGAATTTCCACAATTCCTCTGTATAGACTATTTTCATCTTCAACAACGGCAGAGTCAGAAAAAATTTGGTTTAAAGCATCTACATCGTTTGCTTGATCAGCATCAAAGTATGCACTAACCACTTCTGGTATATCTTTCATGAGTCGCTCTTTTTGCATGATCCAAATTGGTGTTTTAAATTTTATAATTTGACGATTGTTCTAACAATCCGTATAAAATGGGATGTTTAGTTGAATAAATCAGGATAATGGAACGAGCAAATTTAAATGATCTAAAAGCAGTAATGGCAATCGCCAAACGCGGAACGTTTCGTGGCGCTGCGATTGAACTTGGGATGTCTACAACAGCTTTAAGTCATGCAATTAGTAAATTAGAAGAAAATTTGGGTGTACGTCTGTTTAATCGAACAACACGTAGTGTCTCATTGACAGAGGCAGGCAGACTTTTTGTAGAACAAGTCGGGCCTGCTCTTCAGGATATTCATAGCGCTTTAGATATTGTACGTTCGCAGAGAGAAACACCCTCAGGTACATTAAGAATCAATGCGGCCGCATTTGCAGCGAGAGAAATTATTTCTCCTGTGATTATCGAATTTCTTCGACGTTACCCAGAAATGAATATTGATTTGGTGACTGAGGGTAAACTTGTTGACATTATTGCTGATGGTTTTGATTTAGGCATTCGTGTTGCCCATCTTGTTCCAAGTGACATGATTGCAGTGTCTCTTGGTAAACTTCAAAGATATGTTGTTGT
Source organism: Acinetobacter sp. Leaf130 (assembly GCF_001423205.1). NCBI lineage: Bacteria > Pseudomonadati > Pseudomonadota > Gammaproteobacteria > Moraxellales > Moraxellaceae > Acinetobacter > Acinetobacter sp. Leaf130. Next base: position 2,233,475 of record NZ_LMOE01000001.1, on the reverse strand, counting down.
TGGTTCGCCTGAATATTTTGAGCGTTACGGAAAGCCAAAAATACCAACAGATCTTTTTAGACATAAATGTATTCGAGTACGTCTCCCTGATGGTGCATTATTTAGCTGGAAGTTTGAAAAAAATGGAGAAATTATTCAAATTGATGTGCAAGGACCGATTACCCTCGATGAAGCAAGCTTATCAAGAGCTACAGTATTAGAGAACATTGGCCTAGGATACTTTATGGAACAGGATGTTCGTGCTGAAATTGAGTCAGGTCAACTTATTTCTGTTTTGGATGATTGGATGCCTTGTATGTCTGGTCTCTGTTTATATTATTCAGGAAGACGCAACCAATCTGCTGGTTTGAAAGCCTTCCTTGCCCTAGTTCGTGAAGTAGCCTTGTGTAATGAGTAATTCGTTATATATCAATTTTGGATAACGCTATTTAATTTTTATAAAAATATGTGCCTATATTTTTCCTCATTGTCATCTTAGTTTGATTTATAAGTCATAAAAATCGATTGTTCTTCTAAGTTAATAACTCACTCTCTACGCTTAAAATAAAATCTTTAATCTTCATTTAAGTTCAACTCTTTAATTTGTTGCCTAACAATTGATTTCTTTAATAAGTCATAAAAATCTAAACATGACTGTATTTAAGTTAAATCAAGAACTTAAAGAGAGTTATAAAAATGAACCAATGCGTAACAAGCTCGAAAAATATTATTCGTGGTAAATTTCACCCCGAATTTTTGCAAGATGAAGTGCTAGCCGATATTTTTATTCAAACTGCTCAAAATCTCCCAGATAAAACAGCTTTAATTGAAGCAAATAAAACGCTGAGCTATGGAGATTTATATCAGCAAGCTTTCGTTATGGCGCAACAACTGACTTTAAATGGTGTAAAAGCGGGGGATATTGTCGGGTTATGGCTACCAAGGGGTATTGAGCTTTTAAAAGCACAACTGGCAATTTGTTTAAGTGGAGCGGCTTGGCTTCCTTTTGATATGGATACGCCAGCAGACCGTATTGCAGTTTGTCTTGAAGATGCTGAAGCTGTAGGAATGATTACTACAGATGAATGGTATGAATATTTAGCTGAAGTGCCACAAACCAAATGGACAAACACAGAGCTACAACAGCCAGTTATTAAAGAAGTAAGCTTACCGAAAACTACACCCGATCAACCTGCCTATATTATTTACACTTCAGGCTCAACTGGAAAACCTAAGGGTATTGTGATTACCCAGAAAAATATTTGTCATTTCTTGCGTAGTGAAAATAGTATTTTAGGGATTCAAGAGCAAGACAAGGTCTATCAAGGCTTTTCAGTCGCTTTTGATATGTCGTTTGAAGAAATCTGGCTTTCTTATTTGGTTGGGGCAACATTATGGATTGCTCCAAAAAACTTGGTGAGTGACCCTGAACGTTTATGCCAAACATTAAAGCAGGAACAAATTACAGTATTGCATGCTGTACCAACCTTACTGGCTTTATTCCCTGAAGATGTACCGAATTTACGTATTATCAACTTAGGCGGGGAAATGTGCCCAGATTCACTCGTTGACCGTTGGGCATTACCTCACCATCAAATGTTTAATACCTATGGTCCAACTGAGACTACGGTTACTGCAAGCCTTGAGTCGTTAGAACGTGGTAAACCAGTTACGATTGGTAAACCTTTACCAAACTATGGCATGTTAGTCATTAACGCTGAAAGAGAATTACTGCCTCAAGGTGAAACAGGTGAGCTGTGTATTTTTGGTCCGAGTGTAGCACCAGGCTATTTAGGACGACCTGATTTAACGGCTGATAAGTTTATTGAAAACCCTTGGGCAATGAGTGCGGATGAAGAGTCGCTTTACCGTACTGGGGATTTGGCAAAAATTGATGAATTTGGTCAAGTCCACTGCTTAGGGCGTGCTGATGATCAGGTGAAAATTCGTGGTTTCCGTGTTGAACTCGGCGAGATTGAAGCTGCACTTTGTGATATTGATGGCATTGGAACAGCAGCAGTAATTCTACGTCAAGAAGACGGAATTGATCAGCTCATTGCTTTTATTGCACCTGAACTTGATGCCAAACAACCGATAGAAATTAAGCAGCTTCGTCATACTCTAGCTCAACGATTACCACCTTATATGGTGCCGAATCGTTTTGAGATTATTGAAGAAGTACCACGTTTATTATCTGGAAAAATTGACCGTAAGGCATTAAAAGCAAGACCGCTTACCAGTGTGATTGACCGTAGTGAATCTGACCAACCGCAAAATCCAGCCGAAGAAATTTTATTTGAAATTTTGAACCGCCTGTTTCCAAACATGCCGATTAAACTAGATTCGGATTTCTTTGATGATTTAGGTGGGCATTCACTTTTAGCCGCTGTTTTAGTTTCAAATCTGCGTGAACATCAAGAATATAGCCATCTTACAATTCAAAGCTTATATCAAGCCCGAAGAGTGGGAGCTATTGCAGCTTTAATGTTGGAGCAACCAGAGCCTACTTTATTTGATAGCCAGATTGGGCAAGACAACCCGCGTAATCAAACGTATAAATGGTTATGTGGTATTGCGCAGCTTACGACCATTCCAGTTTTAATTTCGATTAATATTTTGCAATGGTTAGCACCATTCTTTACCTATCACTATTTTACAGGTGGAACCCGAGACAGCATTCCATATGCAATCGCGTTGTCTTTACTGGTTTATATCAGCGTTATTATTAGTAGTTTTGTGCTTTCAATTACGGTGAAACGATTATTAATGTTGGGCATTGGTGCAGGACGTTATCCACTTTGGGGAATGGCGTATTTCCGTTGGTGGTTAGCAGACCGTATTAGCAATATTTCACCAGTCTATCTTTTGTCAGGTTCAACTTTACTTAACCTCTATTTAAAAGCACTGGGCGCAAAAATTGGGCATGATGTCACCATTAGTTCGGTTCATATTCGCATGCCATCTTTATTAACTGTTGAAGATGGAGTGAGTATTGGCTCTCAAGTAAATTTAGAAAATGCCAAAGTCGAACATGGTCATTTGGTGTTGGGTTCAATTCATCTTAAAGAAGATAGTTATGTGGGTTCGTATGCTGTATTAGAAGAAAATACAGTGTTAGAAAAACAAGCTCATGTAAATGCCCTAACTTCAATTGAATATGACACGGTTGTACCAGCCGGCGAAATTTGGGATGGAACACCTGCTAAAAAAATAGGGCATGTCGATGAGCACGCTAAAATGCCAGAACGTCCTAAATTATCGTTTATTCGTAAAATTGCTGAATATGGATATTATGGTGTTAGTGCGCTAATTATTGCTTGTATCTTCTTTATTCCAATTTTTCCAAGTTTCCTTTTGGTCGATTGGTTAGATGTAAACGTATTTAATATTAACCCGAATAACCACTTCCAAATCGCACTTTATTATTTCATTTTAGCGATTCCTGCTAGTGCAATGATGATGATGATTACTGCGGTAATTTCTTCAGCAATACGCAAAATTGCATTGCCACGTCTTGAGACTGGAACGTACGCTGTTCATGGCGGAACCTACTATCGTAAATGGTTTGCCGCTCAAATTTTAGAAACAAGCTTACAAACATTGCATGGCCTGTTTGCTACGATTTATGCGCCTACATGGTTCCGCATGTTAGGGGCAAAAGTAGGTAAAAATACTGAAATTTCTACAGCAACGGGCGTGATTCCCGAAATGCTGACTTTGGGTGAAGAAAGCTTTATTGCCGATGCTGTAATGTTGGGTGATGAAGAGATCAAAGGCGGTTGGATGACATTAAAATCGACCAAAATCGGTAACCGTAGCTTTGTCGGAAACAGTGCTTATATTGCTGATGGAACTGTTTTACCAGATAACGTTTTAATTGGGGTACAGTCAAAAACACCAGATAACCTTGAAATGTATGAGGGTCAAACTTGGTTTGGTTCTCCACCATTATTATTGCCTGCACGTGAAGCTGCCGAAAAATATCCTGACCATTTAACGTTTAAACCTAGTGCCAAGCGCCGTTTCATGCGTGGTTTTATTGAAGGACTTCGTGTTGTATTGCCAGCCGCACTCGCAATTGGCGTAGGTTATATGATTGTATTAGACGTTATTGATGTTATTAATAACTACGGCATAGCGAAAGGACTATTAGCATTAACCATTGCAGGACTGCTCTATGGCGTCGGCTGTTTCATTATTGTTGCATTGGTGAAGTGGACTTTAATTGGTCGTTATCAACCTCGTTCAGCGCCAATGTGGACCATGTTTGTATGGTTAAGTGAAGGAATCACGAGCTTATATGAATCGGTTGCGATTCCAAACTTCCTGAACTACTTAAGAGGAACGCCAATGTTGCCATTCTTCTTGCGTATTTTAGGTGTTCGAATTGGTAAAGATGTCTATATGGATACGGCTGATATTACTGAGTTCGACTGTGTAAGCATTGGTGACCGTGCAGAGTTTAATAGCTTTTCAGGACCACAAACCCACTTGTTTGAAGATCGTATTATGAAAATCGGACAGGTCAATGTTGGAAATGATGTGGTCGTAAATTCACGTAGTATTATTTTATATAACGCCAATGTTAGCCATCATGCAGTGTTAGGACCATTAACATTAGTTATGAAAGGTGAAAATATTCCTGCTAAATCTGCATGGATTGGTTCGCCAGCTGTGCCTTGGGTTCATAAATAATTGATATTAAGTTGAATCATCTCATTTAAAAAAGTCCTTGTGAAAGCAGGGGCTTTTTTTATACATACGGCATAAATTACAGTCATAGTTAGCTTAAATATTGCTAACAAATCCTGAAAATTTCATATAAATCAAATAAGTATATATTTTAATCGAAATTGTTATATTTATATAATATGTTTTTTATTATCAGTGCCTTACCAATCACGCGTCTATATATCAAAATCGAACAAGTTATTTGTAGAATATTCACTTATTGATATATGATGATCCAATATTTAGAAACTGATTCAAAACATAATTCTATTGTTCAGCGAGCAAGATCAAGGAAGAAATTAGGCTGAATTCAGGCTTCTAAACCCTTATATATCTGGAAATTATTTCCAGCCAAATATTGCATTTCGACCCAATGGTTGGGAATGCCTCATTCTTTTGACGAGTAGGCGTTTCCTATTTTAGGATGTATCTATGAAAAAATTATTTAGTGTCCTGTTCAGCGCATCTGTACTCACACTGACTGCATGTAACAAACAACCTGCACAAACTGAAAATACAGCACCAGCTAAAGACAAAACTGAGTCAGTACGCACAATTAAACTTGTTTCAACGGGTTCAGACACTGACGTATGGAAATATGTTGCAACGCTTCCTGAGACTAAAGAAGCAGGCATTAAACTCGAAGTGACCAACCTGACTGACTACGTTGTGTTGAACACATCTGTAGCAAGTGGTGAGCAAGACGTAAATGCGTTCCAGTCATTTAACTATTTAGCAGCTTACAATGCTTCAAATACAGCTAAAGTTGCTGCTGTTGCGACAACTTACTTGGAACCAATGGGCCTTTATGCAAATAAAGTTAAAAATGTTGATGAGTTCCCGCAAGGCGCTACAATCGCGATTCCTAACGATACTGCTAACGAAGCGCGTGCATTAACATTATTGCAGTCTGCTAAACTCATTAAACTCAAACCAGACTTTGACCCTGTAAAAGGGACGACCAATGACATCGCTGAAAACCCTAAAGGTTTAAAATTAAAACCAATTCAAATGACGACAGCAGTTCGTGTTAAAAACGACGTAGATGCAATTGTATTGGGTAATACATTGGCACTTGAAGGCGGTTTAAACGTACTGAAAGATTCTATCTTCCGTGAGCCAATTGACCAGTCTACAAAGCTTTATGTGAACCTATTAGGTGTGGCTGAAGCGAATAAAAATGACCCGATCTATACGAAATTGGGTGAACTTTACCACTTACCTAAAGTGCAAAAGTTTGTGAGCGAAAAATTTGCGGGTACAAAAGTTGAAGTTAACAAACCTGTTTCTGAGTTTACAGACATCAAATAAGTAATTTTTAATTTAAAATTATTTTAAAGCTAAGCCTCGGTAATCGGGGCTTAGCTTTTTTATTTAGATTAGCGTTATTGGGTTCGTTTTATTTTTATAATTCATATAATGCCCATTATTTTAAATTGAGAAAAAGATATATTTATTTAAAAATATAAGTATTAAATAGCAATGCCTATTTTTTAATACAGATATACAATTTTCTTAGGACTCACCTTTAAAAAATATGAAGTTAAAGATTTAACAATTATGATACCAATACAACCATTCTCCTTTTTTGCAATTTTTCTGTTGTTTATTGCGCCATTGTTCGGTGTTGTACTAACACTAGGCTTATTGGTGAAAGCACTATTCTTTTGGCGAAAGAAGGCTCAAAAGCCTGTGAGATTTTTTTCTCGAAAGACATTATTCATTACGCTGTTGGCATTGATATGTGACCTATGGTCAGGTTATTTATTTTATATGACTGCATCGGTAAAGTATGAGTTCGCCCTTGAGCAGCACTATAAGGAAAGTCGCAGTCATTTCGTTTTATCTCAAGATGCGCAATATGGAGAACTGTTGATTCCCAAAGGGAGCTTAATCAGTCGTTATGATGCTTTTGATAATGGTGAGCCACAATTACCTCTGAGTTTACGAGGATTACAGGCTGTACGTTTCCCTCATCCTGTACAAGTCGCAGGAATGTGGGTAACTGCGATGGAGCCTCCTCGAATGGAATTGGCGTGGGATCAGCAAATAGGGCCCGTCATGCGCTTTGATCCTAAGGAAGAAAATGGTTATGGTAAATGGGTGTACGACACAAAGCATCCTACCATCACCTGTGCTCGTGGAGATATCGTGTTACTTGAAATTCCACTCATTGATCATGATATTGCAAAAGAATTTGGTAAACCTGAACCCGATGGACCTAATGCGCGTTTTCGCCCTAGTGAGTGGGGTGTTCAAGAATGTGAAAAAGGTCAGGGGCCAATTAAAGTTAGTCCTGTATATACTGGAGCTAGGCCAAAGAAGCCTTGGTTTCAACCATAATGACTATCTTTGCCATCCTTCCTTTTCATAACGTAAAATGTTGAAAAGGTAATTCAAAAGACTGGAGCTCTGCTTTATATTTAATTTTTTGAAAGCCTATACAAGTTTTCAATCATATCTTGAATTATGTCCTGATTTTTAACAAAAGAATTATCTTTAATATGTTTTTTAACATCTTGAAGAGTGTCTTTTCCATATTCTAACAATTTAATTTGCTGACTAATCATCTCTATTTTTCTATCAATCAATTGATTGGAGATAATATTGCATCCTTCAGAAGGAGGCTTTGTTTCAAGTTTAATGAGTTGTTTAATTTCTTCTAGGGTAAATCCAATGCTTTTTAAGCATATAATTAGCTTAACTTTTTGTTCATGTATGTCCTGATAATTTCTATATCCATTTTTTAATCGATCGGGAATCAATACTCCACATTTTTCATAAAAGCGTAAAGTATCTAATGATAGGCCATATTTTTTTGAAAATTGACTAATATTCATTCAATAATCTTTATTTTTTTATCTAGGATATTTTACAGGTATCTTTTTTTAAATTTTGATCTTCAATATATTTTTTGAAGGATTTATTCATTTTATCAAAATTTAACTGTGTAGGCTGAATAACGAAATAATTTAAGATAGGTACAAGTAGCCCATTAAAATCTTCTGCTTGAACTAATTGAGTTGTATTGGCATCAATTTTAGTGAAAATGAACTGATGTCGACCATTAAACAATCCATTTATATATAATTTACCTTCCCACTCTAAGTGATATTTCTCAAGTTTTTTTATTACTGGTCGCATTGTAAATTGCACTTTCTTATTTTCATCATATAAATCTACACTAATTTGTTGACCTACATGGGTGGGAAATCTATCAATACCAAATAAAGTATTCCATTTCGGATACGATGAAGTGCATGTGAAGACTTGCCAAGCATGATCTATTGGTTGATTTATAATAATCTTTGTTTCAATTCTTTTATGATGAAATAAAAGAATGAACACAGAAAATACAACGATAGTGAAAACTACTTTCATCAAATAGTACCTTTGTCGCTAAATACTATGATGATTCTAAGGTTGGAGCTTACTCAAAGCTCAAGTAAAATTTTTACCTGCACGTTAAATTAGGTTGTATCTAATAAAAATCTCTTTTGTGAAAGCTAAGTCTTGGTAATTAGGGTTTAGCTTTTCTTTATTTTGAGCTTTCTAAGTTCTAATAGTCCTTATAAAACAGGTCCTCTTATATATTCTTTATCATATAATGAATAGAGATTATAACTTTATATTTTTAATAAAATATTATGAAAAATTTAGATGGCTTACTTAACCGAATTCAAGCAGAGACATTAGGTTTAATTTCTCATAGAGATGGAGCTATTGTATACAAAGCACAAACTACTCAAGGAGAGGTCTTTGTAAAAGCCTATACACGGAAAGTAGATAATGACAGATATTGTGAAATATTGAATGAGCTTAAGGCATTTTCCCTAGGCCCAAAATTATTAAATAAATTTGAATGGGAAAATTATTCTATTGTTGTAATGAGTGCTTTAGAAGGACAGTCAGTAAACAATATTTTAAAAAATTGCTCGAGAACAGAAAAATTATTATTGCTAAAATCCGCGGGATCATCTCTAGGAATTTTTCATCGAGAGATTAATTCTTGTCGTTTACTTGAGATGAATTTCTGGAAGGGACGAGATAATTCTTCTGAATATCCAACTTTATGGAGCGAACATCTAAAATTAATGACATCAAAGTGGATGTCCCGTATTAATCCATCTAAAGCTGACTATCAAGAATTTAGTTATGAGTTGAATGTATTGCTTTCATATTGCAAAGATTTACGAGAACCAAAGCAGTTGAGTCTTTTGCATTGTGACTATATTGGTCGGAACCTTCTTGCAACTAACAGTAATAAAATCTCTGGTGTTTTAGATTTTGAGGCTGCTCGTATTGGAGATGCGGTTTATGATCTAGCGAAGATGGTCTGGGTAGATATAGATTTCTCTGATTTAGAATTAAGAAATTCATTTCTACGAGGTTGGGAAATGACTTATGGAGAAGAAGTTCCTCAAAGGGAGTTTTTATGCTATGTCGGTATTCAATGTCTTGCAGCAATAGCATGGACAGATAAAAATAAGCTTATGGATGGTAATACTATATTTAGGGCTTCAGCCGTTAAGACATTAAAAATAGTACTAGAAGAGTTACAGATGTAGTTTTAGTAAATTTTTAGTTTCATTAATAAATATTGCTGATGTTTGGTAAGTAATCTTATTTTGATGTTAGAAAAACACCTATCTAATAAATCATTATAGAGCTTAACCTATTGTCTCTTTATCTGAAAAATTTTTAAACCTTAAATTTTTACCATACAATCAAAAATCACAATAAAATTAAGGTGAAATAATGAAAAAAAATATATTGATTCTCAGCTTATTAATTTTCAGTGTACAGAGCTGGGCTGAATGTAAAATTGGTGATCTAGAGATTGATCCAAGCGCTTCACAAACACCAGAAGGGACTCCAAATCCAAGCAACTATATAACAATAACTGGGCAGAAAGTGTTAACTAAGGCTTTGGCTAATATAAACATAGGAACACTGATAAAAACTAAATCTGATACCAATATTGCTCAGTCTAATGTGATTGCTTTTGAATATATTTTCAAGAAACCAATAAATCTAAATTCAAATGAACTAGCTTCAGGGTTTATCACAGGAACAAGTAATTTTGATGGTATTGTTTTTGCTGCGCCAAGTTTTGGAAGTGCATATGGTTCACAGCAAAATTTATTTATGAGTTCTATTTCTGGAAACATAACCCCAACTCAGACACAAAATGAAGTTTTAGCAAATGAAACAGTTAGAGTTGGGATTTATTACAATCAAATCAGCAAGAAAATTGGCTATATTGTAAATGGAGTCGATAGAGGATACACATGGAGTTATACAACTCCATTAAGCAAAATGAAATTTGCTATTGCAATTGAAGAGGGATTTTATGCTTCCAACTCTAGTGCTTTAGGTAAAGAAATATCATATGAAATAGTATCTGATCATTCAAAACTACAATTTACCTATCCAACAGGCACCACAGATATTTGTGGCACACCTCTTTAAAAATAAATTACATATCAAATAGGCTGTTTCACTACTTTAGTGAGACAGTTTTTAATAGTCTATTGAGTACTCTATTTCTAAATTCGGCATCAAATAAAATAATTTATACATTCTTATTTACTAATATTGAAAGGTTATTCCTTTAAAATTATTTTTAAAGTTATTTATAAAATTAATACAAGCATTTATTGACTCTGAATATGTTACATAAATATTGTTTTGATCTTTATTGAACCAGACAGAGTTAATTCTCCATAAATTATCTTTATCTTCTTCAAATGTGAGAATATTTTTTTCCTCAAACTCCATGGAGGTATAGGAAAAATTTGAATTTTCATCTCTATCAAGCCATTGTTTTAAGTAAATGGCAAATTCTAATAATAGTAGATCTTCTTCATTGAAGATAATTTTATTTTTAACTTTAATTATCAAAGTACTTTCAATTTCTGATGAAACAATAGAATCTATGGTCGAGCTTTCTAGGCCATGCGTGATTGTATAGGAAATTTCCATATTACCTTTTTGGAATTTTATATAGTAAAAGTTTCAATAAGTTGTATATTCTAAAGGGATTTTGTTTAATTCAGTTTTGAGCCAATTAAAAAAAATAATAAAATCTGTTTCAGATTGAAAGTAAATATTTGCTTCATCTGTGAAGATCTTCCAATCTAATAAATCATCATTTATTAGCTTTGAAATTTCATCAATACATATAGGAATTTCATCAGGATTTTTTTGAAAATAATTTAAAATATCTTGGTTACTTTCAAGAATATCTAAATATCCCAGAAAAAATCCTATTAGATATCTATATTTATCTAAATATTTGGCCATGAAACTCCCTTTAGCTAAACCATGCACAGGTTCATCTACTTCAAAATTGACATTATATTTTTCTAGTAATAGTGTTGCAGTTTGATGTGTGCGTATATATTTGACACTATTATATGATCAATCTCGGATAATTTTTAACAAATTTCTGCTCAAGGCAATCTATGAAGAGAATAATTTTAAAAAAGGGTATGGTATATCCATTAAAGTTTAGAGAAAAAGAATGACTGCTCATGCTCTTGAACAAGCAATTAAGAATTTAGTTAAAGCTGCACAAATCGATAACTTTGGCGATGTGCAAGCTATTGATACGGCTCTTGCAGAAGTTATGATTTTTAATGATCCTTCAGTGATTCGACCCTTAATTCGGTTAATTGATGATAGTGCCCAATACGATGAGGCAATATTTTCGATCATACATAGTATTGAATCTTTTGATGATGATGTTTATATCTCTGAAGCTCTAAAAGAGTTACCTTATTTAGTGCATAAATCTCCAAAATGGGCTGATATTTTATTTATGAGAATATTAAATAGCGATAGTGCAAGAGAATGTATGATTGAAAAGCTCTATTTGGCTTCTTCTGAGATTAAATCGGCAGTCTTATGGGCTGTTACCAGAATTAAAGAGAAGAGTCCTAAGTTTTTAGAAAAAACGATTGCTGTCATGGTTGTAGCAAAGACAGATTTATAAATTATTTAGATAGTTGTTAGAAGTTTCCTATAACCTTAATAATTTTAGTAGAAATATTAAAGCAGAATCTATTCTAAGTTAAATTAATTAAAAATCTTTAAAGAAAAAATAAATCTTAAAAAAGTTATAAAAAATAAATTTTAATTAAATAGAAGATTTTTTTCTTAATTTCGTTTAACTTATAGTCAACTATTTATAAGGAGATTGTTATCAAAATGAATAAGTTTTGGGGTTTAAATACAATTTTTATCGCTATCTTGGCATCAGGATGTGCAACTCAACCAGTAACACAAGTTGCCCCATTGGAAACATCAAGAATTCTATCTTATCCTAAAGATAAAGTCTGGGCATCAACTGTAAAAATAGTAAGTCAAAAACTGCCAATACAAGTCATTGAAAAAGATAGTGGTTTGATTAGTACACAAAATGCTCAACTACCTTTAGGTTATAACAATTTAGGTTATCAAAACTATTTTTATCAACCTAATATTTTTCTTTCAACATGGGGGGGGGCTAATATAAGATTGAATGTAATTGTGGCTCCTGAACAGACCACATCTACTAATATTAAAATAGACGCAACTTACCAAGTTTTAGAAACTAATGTTACTAAAGCATGGATTACTGCCCAGTCAAATGGTCAATTTGAAAATAAAATCATAGATGAAATTGAGCAAGACTTAAAAAAGTCTAATAAATAAAAATATCAATTTAAAAGTCCATTCTAAAATGGGCTTTTATAATTTTATTAATTACTTATATCATATCAAATTTTATTCTAGAGGTACTTTAAGTTTTTTCTTAGTAGCTAAAAGCAAAACTTATATAAGGTTATTGAGTCCTTTTATAGTATAAAACTAATAAATTAAAATGAAATGCTTGGGGGAATAGGGAGTTAACTTGCTGGAGAAAAAGAAACTTATTCAGCCTATTTATTTAAAGTTCTTCTAAACCTAATATAGTGCCTTATCCCACTCATCCCTAAACATCCTAGCTCTAGGCTGTTTTAACCCTTCTTTATAAACCCCAATTTAACAATAACTCACTCATTATTTATCCTTACTTTTTAATGATCTAATTTAAAACAAATGTCATTTTGTGTGCTTGACTGCAAAAGGGCAGAGCACTATCCTTTGCCTGCTGGCCTACATTGCCAGTCGGTTTTAGCAGACCGCATCAAACGTACATTAAAAGTTTCATACTTTTAGTGTTGAGCCCTCGTGCCCCCTCTGCGGCGGAACGGGAGGGGGACACCTTCGGGTGTGCTGGCCACGTTTGACCAGTCTGCTAACCCCCTTTCGTTCTGCCACCATAATTCCTATTCATGTCTGGCAGAACTCCCAATAAAAAGGAGTTGGCTTTGCACATCCATTATTTTTTGGCAGCCTTTGCCAAAGTCTATATCGACACGACTTAAACTTTTAAAGCAGTTTGATGGCCATTGGGCTTTTCAGGCTTTAAATCGTCACGACCAAAAAACTTAATCAACAATAAAACTTGAGATGTGCCACGCACAGTCTTTACGGCTTTGCTATGCCTTTTTTTCTTCCAAAAAAGTATCTCGTTTATCTACAACAATAATTTTATAACGGTAAAACTATGCGACATTTACTGATCTCACCACGTGCCATACAAGTCGTAAATAAATCGATTAATCTGTTTCACAACCACGGATTTCATACGGTTGGAATCGACAGAATCGTGAAAGATTCTCAAATTCCAAAAGCGACTTTTTATCATTATTTTCACTCTAAAGAGCGGTTTATCGAAATCTGTTTAACTGTGCAAAAAGAACGCTTAAAAGAAAAAGTAGTATCAATTGCTGACTACGACCAAGGTGCAGGTGTGATGGATAAACTCAAAAACCTTTATTTCTTACATACCGATTTAGAAGGGTTGTACTACCTATTATTTAAAGCCATTTTTGAAACGAAACTGACCTATCCCAAAGCCTATCAAATCGCAGTGAGGTATAGAACGTGGCTACTTAATGAAATCTATAGCCAACTTATAAAACTAAAAACTGAAGTTTCCTTTCAGGATGCCAAACTATTTTTATATATGATTGAAGGCGCGATTATTCAGCTTTTAAGCTCGGGTCAAGTAGGGGATAGAGAGATGATATTAGAATGTTTTTTGAAGCAGTTTAAATTTAGCGAGCTTATGTAATCTCTACACATTTTTAAAGAGAATCAAGTCTGAAAAAGCCCTCAGATGAGGGCCTTATATATTGCTTTTCTAGCTGAGCGATTCTTTGAGAAATCCTTCTTGGCCAAATAGCTTTTCTCGGAATTCGGCTTCGAGGCGCTCTGTTTGCATGTGTAAAGGATCAAAACTTTCTTCTCTGACATCAAGCATATCGACAAATGCTTTAGATAAAATTCCTAAGCGATTGATTCCACCAAATCCTAAATAAATACCATCTTTCAACTGTTTTAAGGTGAATCTAATATCTTTTCTTTTCAAAATTTTTATCCAATATTCAAACATAATTGGCATGATAAGTTTTGAAACTCTAGCTAAAGCTGCTTTTCTGTTTTTGCTAGAATTTCCTCCTATTGCATTTAATACATCAAATGCGACCGATTTATGCTCAAGCTCTTCGAGTGCATGCCACTCCCAAAGATTTCTGCTCTCTTGCGTGGTTTTTTCTTTAATTAACTGGTCTGTGAGTAATAGGCGAGCGAGTGTAGCTGTATAGTGTTCCATTACTACTGTCGCAGCTACTTGTTCGACTACTGTTGAAAGTTTACGTAATTTATCCAATCGTGCTTTGGTTTTGGCCTCAATCTCTATCACTTCAGGATAATTAGAATGTATGAGGTGATTGTTCAGGGTTTTATGTTCGCGGCTATGAAAGGCTTCTTGAGCAATAAAGGCTCTGATATCTTCTAAAAGTTTTTCATCCTTAATTTGGCTTCGAACATTTCTGATACTTTCAATAAAGAACATTTCACCTGGGGGAAACATAGCTGAAAGTACAACGAATAAAGACGTAACGACAGGATTTTCTTCATAATAAAAAGAGTAACTTTTATTCGCATCGTAAGAAAGTTCAACATTACGACGAACAATTTTTTGATTTGTAGCGAGAGCTGTATTCATTTTTTTAACTCATCTTTAAAAAACAATTGATCAAATTTTGATTTCAACTAGAATTTATCAATGAATTTATACGGAAAAAAGACGGATTTTTGGAAGGATAAAAAATAATGGTAACTATAAGAAAACCAAAACAAAATAGAGCTAAAAACACATTTGAGTCTATAGTGAGTGCAGGATTTATATCTGTTATGAAAAACGGCTTGGACCATACCACTGTACTTAAAGTGTGTGAGATAGCTGGCGTAGGATCGGGAAGTTTTTATGAGTATTTCAAAAATAAAGAAGCACTTTTTATTGAGATGCAGCAGCACTTTATTATGGAAATATCAAAAGTCATTTATGAGGTAATTCCAGAAATTTTGGATTTAGAGATTCCTGAAGCAATCAGAAGAATTTTTTTAAAAATCGGTGAATTTTTGGCGAAGGATAATAATAAATATTTTTATTGGCTCAGTGTTTCTTCTAAATATAGTACTGAAGCAAGTCATGTAAAAGCTGTAAAAGCGATTAATGTATTGGCGATTGAATATGCGATGAAACATCCTGAAGTATTAAAAATCAAAAATTTAAAAATGATGGTTTATATTTTGATTCATTCAAGCATTGCTTTAACGATGAACTTTTTTGCTTCACAAAATATGGGTTTTACTTTTGAAGAGTTAGTTGACTGCTTAATTAATCTTACGATGTCATACATCGAGAATGAGAGGAATAAGGTGGTTTAATTTTCTGTTCGCAAATTTATGATTTTTAGTCCCTAAATGCTTGCCAAATTAAAGGCTTCCAACTATTCATATTAAAATTAAGAAATAGTATGGAAGCCTAAAATCTGACTACAAACTTAGAATGTATTTTTAATAATTACATCATCAAAAGGAAGTTTGCCCACACGTGGGTAAGGCTCGGAGGCTGATTTACCAACTGCAATCATTAAACACACCACATGATCTTCAGGTAAGTTAATTAACTTCGCCATCGCATCAAAGTCGAAGCCATCCATTGGGCAACTGTCTAAACCATGCTCTTGGGCAAGAAGCATCAAGGTTTGAGCAAAAATACCCGCACTACGCATAACTTCGTCACGTTGGGTTTGTGGGCGGTCACGGTAATATTGGTCAATTGCACCAACCATAATATTTTGAACTTCCGGAGAAGCTCCATCCCATACACGTTTAGCATCTGTTTCCCACGAGCTTACTTTCGCGCATAACACAATGAGTAAAGAAGCCTCGGTAACTTGTGGCTGGTCCCATGCAATCGTGCGAATCTTTTGTCTTAACTCAGCATCTTCAATCACAACAGGGCGCCAGTGTTGCAAGTTAAACGCACTTGGAGCATTTGCTAAAACTTCTTGTAATAACTGCTTTTTGTTATCGTCAGAAAGTTGAAATGTAGGGTCAAAGCGTTTAACTGCACGGCGGTTACGGATGGCATCAATAACATTCATAAGATTTTCCTACTTGAGAATTGGGTAGCAGTATTAGTTAGTTTTATAACGTTGGGCTACATCAGCCGAAGAAAAGTTTGGTAGTAATGTGATACGTGATTTTTCAAAATTATTCCATTGATTTTCGTCTTTTAGCACAGGAATTGTGATCGTTTCTTTACGGTCAAAACCAATCAGAGCTGCATCGACCAAATCATTGACATCCATTAATGGTGGAACTTGGCTTAAGTCGATGCCTGAACGTTCCCAAATTTCGGTTTTAGTTGCAGAAGGCAATACCGCTTGAACATGCACGCCATGATCTTTTAACTCTAAATGTAAGCCTTGGCTAAAAAATTGGATGAAAGATTTACTTGCGCCATAAATGGTCGAACCAAATTCAGGAGCTAATCCAAGCACTGAACCTAAATTAATAATAGCGCCTTTACCTTTGCGTAGAAGAGGTTGCGAAATTGCATGAGACAACCGAACAACCGCAGTCATATTTAAAGTAATGAGTTTTTCAATGTCTTTAATATCTTGAGTCAAAAAGTTTCCGTTCAGTGCAATACCTGCGTTATTTACTAAAATTTCAATATCAGCATCATTTTTGAGTACATCTTCAATTTTACTGATGTCTTGATCTTTTGATAGATCGGCTTGAATGAACTCGACTTGAACACCGTATTTTTCTTGAAGGTCTTTTGAGATTTTATCTAAGCGGTTGGTGTCTCGTGCAACCAAGATTAAGTTATGGCCACGTTGAGCAAATCGGTCTGCATAGACAGAACCAATTCCTGACGAAGCTCCTGTAATAAGTACTTTTGATTGAACTGACATGTGATGTCTCCACGCTTTAATTTTAGATGATGACTATAATCTAAAATATACAAGTTTTGATGTCAATCATAATCAATGTATAATTATGAGCGGTAGGGTGAATAAAAAGTGAGTAGGCCAACATGAAAGTCAGTAAAACTCAGGTAAAAGAAAACCGAGAAAAAATTGTTGAAAAGGCGACTCAACTCTTTCGTAACAAAGGCTATGACGGAGTTGGCATTGCCGAATTAATGTCTAGCGCAGGCTTTACTCACGGCGGCTTTTATAAACATTTCACTTCGAAAACAGACCTTGTCTCGATTACCGTTAAGCACGGGCTTGAGCAGATTTTAAAAAGAATAGAAGGTTTAAACTTAACTCAATTTATTCAGCTTTATGTGTCTCGCACTCATCGAGATAACCGAGATTTGGGTTGTACCTTAACAGCATTATCTTGTGATGCTGCACGACAGCCAGACGAAGTAAAAGTCGAATTTGAAGAGGGTATTGAGCAACTTATTCAGTTCATTATGAATGAACGAGCCAAACAAATTTCTTTGGAAAAGCCAGAGTTGAGAAAGCAAGCAATCAACATTCTTGCCCAATCTGTAGGGGCAATTACCTTGTCTCGCGCCTGCCCAGACCAATCCATACTTAGCGATGAAATATTGGAAAGCTGTAAAGAGAGCCTTTTAAAGTTAGCCGATTAAGCTTTTTTATCTTTCAAGCTGGTTTGGCTAAACTTAATTAACCTCGCAATATCCACTGTTCGCTCATAAATGAGTTCTGCTGCTTGTTCGCAGGCTTGTTCTAATATGATTGGACCATTTGTTAGTGAAAAAGCAGCCGTAACACCGTGTTCATAAAGCGCTTGGTAGCCTTCGCCTAAAGTGCCTGCAATCACAATAACAGGTACATTTTTCATTTCTGCGACTCGACTCACACCCAAAACTGTTTTGCCGTTTAAGGTTTGCTGGTCAAATTTGCCTTCACCTGTAATGACCCAATCTGCGCTAGAGATTTTATGAGCAAGCTGATTGAGCTCAGCTACAACTTCAACTCCAGCTTTAAATTCAGCATTTAAATAACTTTTAGCTGCAAAGCCTAAACCACCCGCAGCACCCGAACCCGCTTCATCTCTTTTATCGAAACCAAGAAGTTGTGCAGAGACATCGGCAAAATTGGCAAGGGCCTGATCAAGTAATTGTACTTGAGCAGAGGTAGCACCTTTTTGTGGGCCAAAAATATAAGATGCACCATTTGGACCGCAAAGTGGATTGGTGACGTCGGCAGCCAACACAAAACGTGTCTGCTGAATACGCGGGTCGAAATGCGTTAAATCAATCTTAGACAATGTTTGTAAAGCGAGGCCACCAGCGGGTAAAACGTGTTGGTTTGAGTCTAATAAACGTGCACCTAATGCAGTTAATAAACCAGTGCCGCCATCGTTGGTTGCACTACCACCTACTGTTAAAATGATCTCTTCTACGCCTGCGTCTAAAGCATCTAAAATAAGCTGACCTGTTCCAAAAGTTGTGCTTTGACAGGCATCACGTTCTGAGGGTGGCACTAACTGTATGCCGCTGGCTTGAGCCATTTCAATCATGGCTATTTTTTGTTTTTCTAACCATCCCCATTTTGCTTGAACAGGTTTACCTAAGGGTCCAATTACGGTTGTTTCACGCCATTCACCTTCACAAACTTCTAACACTGCTTCAAGTGTGCCTTCACCCCCATCTGCCATAGGGCATAGAATCGTTTCGGCTTCAGGAAAAACCTCTTGCCATCCTCGAGCAACTGCCTGAGCTACACACAAAGCAGATAGACTGTCTTTAAAAGAATCTGGCGCAATCACAACCTTCATACGTTCTCTAAATCTGTTTTTTTCAATTAATTTATACTGCTTAAAGCAAAAAAAGCCTAGATAATTTGTTTTATGGTCAAGATACTTTAATTTTGCTGTATTACCTGATAGTCAAATTAAGTGGAAATTTACATTTCTATTTTTTTCTAATTTTAAGCTAAGCAGAAGTTTTATACTTTATTATCAGACTTCGGTAGGTCGGAGTGTGTCCCAATGTCTTGGTTGCAGTCTCTAAAAGATTGGGCAAAACATCTAAAAAAACAAATTATTATGCTGTGGTTTGCATCGAAGCACCCGCAAATGCCGTGGTTACCAAAAATTATTGCTGTTGTGGCGGTAGCTTATGCCTTTAGTCCCATTGATTTAATTCCAGATTTTATTCCTATTTTGGGTTTGCTTGATGAAGCTTTAATTTTACCCATACTCATTTGGTTAGCTGCTCGCTTTACGCCCAAACACGTCATTTTAGAGGCGGAACAACAAGCTGAAGAATGGCTTGAACAACAAGAACGCCGTCCTCAAAATTATTTGGTTGCTGTGTTGATTATTCTAGTTTGGATAACTTTGGCTGTGATGGCTTATTTCTATTTTAGCGGTGGTTTATAAGTTCTAAAGGTTCAAGATATAGAGTACTAATTTAAAGGCATTAACATTGTACTTTGCTACAACTCAAAGGATAATAACGTTTTTATAAGCTATGAGTTGCAGACAATGAAAATCGTCGCAGATGAAAATTTGGCATTTACCGATTACTTTTTTTCAGAGTTTGGCGATATTCAACACCATGCAGGGCGTACCTTAACTCATGCAGATATAAAAGATGCTCAAGCTTTATTGGTTCGCTCGGTAACAGCAGTTAACGAGAGTTTAATCCGAGACACTTCAATAAAATATGTAGGTAGTGCCACAATTGGGACCGATCATTTAGATATTCCAGCTTTAGAAAAACAAGGAATTACGTGGGCAAATGCGGCAGGTTGTAATGCACAGGCAGTTGCTGAATATGTAATTACTGCTTTACTGCATTTAGATGCCAACCTTTTAGAACAACAAGAAAAATTTACCTTGGGCATTGTTGGGCTTGGAAACGTGGGTAAACGTTTAGCATATATGGCTCAGTTGCTTGGCTGGCGTGTGATTGGCTTTGACCCATATGTACAGTTAGATTCAATTGAAAATGTAAGCTTAGAAATGCTCTTGCAACAAGCGAATGCAATTTCAATTCATGTGCCTTTAACTAAAAATGGTGAGCATGCGACGTATCACCTTTTTGATGAGCAAGCGTTTGCAGCACTTCAACCTAATACAATTTTAATTAATAGTGCGCGTGGCCCAGTCGTTAAAGAAGCGGCTTTAATCGAAGATATTCAGCGTACAAAACGTAAAGTCGTGCTCGATGTATTTGAACATGAGCCAGTCATATCAGAAGAGCTTATAAACATGTTGGCTTTGGCAACACCGCATATTGCTGGTTATAGCCTTGAAGGGAAGGCCCGCGGTACACAAATGATTTATGAAGCGTTTTGCCAAAAGTTTGGATTCGATATAAATAAGCGTTTCGAAACACAATTGCCTGCATGTGACGACTATTTTTCAGGTCATGATTTAAAAGCTGTGTTAAAGCAAAAATTAACTCAAATTTATGATATTGCACAAGACGATGCCAACATACGTGCTTGCATTAAAGACGGCAAAGTAGAGCAAAAAGCATTTGATTTATTACGTAAGAACTATCCGCTACGTCGGGAATGGGCAGCCCATGGAGGGCCACAGGCATGAGTTTAAGTTATCAACCTACTTGTTCAATTGATGCCTTAAAAGCACGTGCCAAGCTCTACACCCAAATCCGCCAGTTTTTTGCAGAACGTGGCGTCATGGAAGTTGAAACACCGATTGTTTCACAAGCAGGCGTAACTGATGTGCATTTAGCTTCTGTGCAGGCTTTGCGTCATATAAATGGCAAATTGCAAACTCAATATTTACAAACTTCGCCAGAGTTTGCCATGAAACGGTTACTGGCGAGTGGTAGTGGGCCGATTTACCAGATTTGTAAGGTTTTTCGAGATGATGAACATGGGCGTAAACACAATAGTGAATTTACAATGCTCGAATGGTACCGCCCGAGTTTTGATCTAAAAGCTTTAATGCATGAAACCGCCGATTTATTGCAAAGCTGTTTGCAGCATCGTTTTGGTGAAGTTCGTCCGTTTATTCTAAGTTATAAACATGCCTTTCAGGACCGTTTAGACATTAACCCATTACAAGCAACGTTGAAGCAACTCAAAGATACGGCAAATCGTGTGGGCTTAAACCTTGATTTAGGTGACGACCGTTTAGCTTATATCGATTTATTATTCTCGCATTTTGTTGAACCAAGTTTGGGGTTTGATGCCCCCGTCTTTTTAACTGACTTTCCACCAGAAATGGCATCTTTGGCAAAGGTAAAACTAGATGAAGATGGAGAAGAAGTTGCCGCTCGCTTTGAGGTTTATATTGAAGGTTTAGAGCTGGCAAATGCCTATGATGAATTGCTTGATGCAGAGGTGTTACGTTCACGCTTTGAAGCAGACAATGCGGAGCGGGCTAAGCAAGGCCTTCATGTTATGCCTTTAGATGAACACCTATTAGCTGCTTTACCTCATATGCCAGAATGTTCGGGAATTGCTTTAGGTATAGACCGCTTACTCATGGTTGCAATGGATCAGGTCAAAATTGAAAAAGTCATTACATTTCCAGCAGATATTGCTTAAAAACTAACAAATAAAAAAGCCACAATAGTGTGGCTTTTTTATTTAGAGCTTATTCAATTTAAGCTTGTTGAATACCTGCAACTACCCAGTCTTGCTGAGAGCCAGCAGGTTTAACAAAGTGCCAGATTTCAGTAAATGGTTGTGGCAAGCTGTTTAAATCTTCACTCACATTACCTGTGAAGCGTACGCTCACAACGTATTGACCATTTTCAGTCGCACTGTCTACAACCATCGCATTAAGATTGCTAAATTCAGCAACGTCTTGATCTTGGTTTTCCATGATGTCGTTATACATAGAAGTATAAAGTTCTGGTGTTAAGTAACGGCGAATTTCTTCAATGTTACTTGCAGTATTCATCGATTGGATGTGATTAAAACGTTGACGTGCGATACGCAAGAACGCAGCTGGTTCACTACCATCTGGAAGTTGGTTGCCATTGCTGGTTGTTACACCGCCAAAAGGAGCTTGGGTTGCAGCGCCACCAGCCACAGACTGACCAAAGATGTTTGTATTATCCCCAGCATTACGTGGTGTCGCTTGTGGTGCAGCAGAACGGCCAAATGGGTTTTGACCGCCGTTGTTTGGTGCGTAAGGATTATTACCCGCTAATTTTTTTTTTGCGCCCAATTTGCGGAATACAAAAAAGGCTAAAGCTGCTGCAAGTAATACCCAAATCCAGCCAGGAATTCCGCCTTTCTTCTCTTCTTGTGCTTGAGCAGCTTGGTCTGTTCCAGCTTGAGTTGCTTGATGTTCAGTTGATGTTGGTTTGTCATCAGCTAAAGCATTTGCTGCAACAGCACCTACGGCAGCACCAGCCACACCAGCTGCAACCATTGAACCAACGCCTGGACCAGATCTTTGAGGTGCAGTAGCAGGTTGTTGAGCAGGAGTCACTTGACGAGGTTGTTGATAAGACTGGCTTGAAGTAGTCGAGCGTGCCATACCGTGGCTTTTACCACCACCTGCACGTTTAGCTTCAGCAAGAGGCGAAATTGCTAAAGCAGCCATTAAAATACCGGTAATCAAGCCACGCTGGTGTACTTCCAT
Organism: Acinetobacter sp. Leaf130; assembly: GCF_001423205.1. Lineage (NCBI taxonomy): Bacteria > Pseudomonadati > Pseudomonadota > Gammaproteobacteria > Moraxellales > Moraxellaceae > Acinetobacter > Acinetobacter sp. Leaf130. Next base: position 2,210,756 of record NZ_LMOE01000001.1, on the reverse strand, counting down.
AGGAAATTCCTGTTTAAAATTAAATTGTAATAGTATTTATGAAGGTATTTGCGCTAAATTTCAACTATAAAAGTATGTTTTTTTATGTCAATTCATCACTAAGTTGCATTGCTTCGGTCAATGCTTCATGCAGGCGGGCAACCGCAATGACTTGTACGCCTGGAATTGCTTTTTGCGGCGCATTACCTCTAGGTAAAATGACATATTTAAAGCCATGTTTTGCAGCTTCTTTTAAACGTTCTTGACCATTAGGGACTGGACGAATTTCACCCGAAAGACCAACTTCGCCAAAAACTGCAAGTTGTTGGGGTAGGGCTTTAGTGCGTAGACTTGAAGCACATGCTAACAAAACTGCTAAATCGGAACCTGTTTCAGTAATTTTTAAGCCACCCACAATATTGACATAGACGTCTTGTCCTGTGGTTTGGACACCGCCATGACGATGCATTACAGCAAGTAGCATGTTTAAACGGTTTTGTTCAAGACCTAATGCGACACGTCGTGGTTGGCCTTGTGCATCGTCAACTAAAGCTTGTACTTCGACTAAAAGAGGGCGGGTCCCTTCACGGCTAATCATGACAATTGAACCGGGGATCGCTTCATCATAACGACTCAAGAAAATGGCAGAAGGGTTAGCAACTTCACGTAGCCCTTTATCTGTCATGGCAAATACACCCAGTTCATTGACCGCACCAAAACGGTTTTTAACAGCACGAATCATTCGATAGCGTGAGTCGGATTGACCTTCAAAGTAAAGTACACAATCCACCATGTGCTCTAAAACACGAGGGCCAGCAAGTGCACCTTCTTTGGTCACATGACCAACAAGAAATAGCGCCGTGCCACTATTTTTTGCATAACGTGTAAGTAATGCAGCAGATTCACGAATTTGAGAAACACCACCTGGTGCCGATTGAAGTGTTTCGGTGTAAAGCGTTTGAATAGAATCTAAAATAGCTACCGCAGGCTTTTCTTGTTCTAAAACCTCACAAATTCGTTCTACACAGGTTTCGGCCATGGCTTTTAATTTGTCAGTAGGCAAATCAAGACGTTGAGCACGTAGAGCAACCTGAGATAAAGATTCTTCACCCGTAATATAAAGTGCAGAGCTTTTCGCGCTTGCCATGTGGGTCGCTGTTTGTAACAGAATGGTCGATTTACCAATACCGGGGTCACCGCCGATTAGCACAACTGAACCGGTAACTAAGCCTCCGCCAAGTACACGATCAAATTCGCTAATCCCTGTCTGTAAGCGGGTTTCATGGGAAACTGAGACTTTATTGAGTGTTGTAATATTGGCGGCTTGGCCTGCATAGCCCCCAGTTTTGGGACGTGCTCGGTGTGCAGTGGTAGGCTCAAGTTTGACTTCAGTCAAAGAATTCCATTCACCACACTCTGAACATTGACCTGCCCATTTAAGGTGGTCGGCACCACATTGTTCGCAACGGTAAACAGTTTTGACTTTGCTCATATTCGACTTCAGTTAAAAACTTCTTAATTAATAGTAGAAACGGAGTATAACAAAACCAAAATAGAGAATCAGTTTTGAAGTGGAATACATTTTGCTTAATTTAAAATAACGAAAATATCAGGTCATTGTCATGTGTTAGATAATTTAAAAGATTAAGGTCGAGAAGGGGTGTTTTTAATAAACAGATGAAGGACTGAAATGAAATTGAATATTAGAAAAACGGTCAATTGAGTCGTCTTTTTAATTTAAAAATCAGACAAGTTCAAGTCATGTTTTTAGACCGTAAAGTGCGTTGTATTGCTATGGGCTTGTGCGTATTATCAGATTTAATTGTATGTAGCTTGAAATCATCAGCAATACAGATAAAAATCGGTTAGCTGAAAAGTTATCAAAAATATACATTTAAAAGATACCTGCAAATGGTGCGATATCGTCTTTTTGATTTTAGCTAACGGACTAAAAAAAATTACTGGAGTGTATTGATAAGATGTCGAATCAAAATCTGAGTGAGTCTCATGAACAAGGTGAGCTCCATCGTAGCCTCTCAAATCGGCATTTACAGCTGATCGCGATTGGCGGTGCAATTGGTACGGGATTGTTTATGGGATCGGGCAAAACAATTAGTCTTGCTGGCCCCTCAATCTTATTTATTTACCTGATCATTGGTGTGATGGTGTTTTTTGTCATGCGTGCGCTTGGCGAACTACTTCTTTCAAATTTGGCCTACAAATCATTTATTGATTTTACAACAGATTTAATTGGCCCATGGGCAGGTTATTTTGTAGGCTGGACGTATTGGCTATGCTGGATCACAATTGGTATTGCCGATCTGTCTGCAATTATCTATTACTTACAATTCTTTAATAATGGTCTACCTTTCTCGCCTGTCGAAGGTGCCATGATCAGTGTTGCGGCCATCGTATTCATTATGGGTTTGAACTTGTTAACAGTTCGCTTGTTTGGTGAATTGGAGTTTTGGTTTGCGCTTATTAAGATCCTTGCAATTATCATTTTAATTGCTGTGGGTTTATGGATGATCTTTACAGGCTTTACCTCGACTACTGGTGAAGTGGCATCCTTTACTCATTTGTGGGCCAATGGTGGTTTCTTCCCAACAGGGGTGCATGGTTTCTTAGCAGGCTTCCAGATTGCGATTTTTGCTTTCGTTGGTGTAGAGCTGGTTGGAACAACGGCTGCGGAAACTAAAGATCCTGAACGTAATTTGCCTAAAGCAATTAACTCAATTCCAATTCGTATCATTATTTTCTATGTGTTCGCATTAATTATTGTAATGTCAGTAACACCATGGAATCGAATTGATCCAGCCATCAGTCCATTTGTAAATTTGTTTAGTCAAGCAGGTGTTGCAGCAGCAGCAATCTTGATGAACTTAGTCGTATTGTCATCAGTGATGTCATCAATGAACAGTGGCGTGTTTTCAACAAGTCGTATGTTATTTGGTCTATCACGTGAAGACCAAGGACCTAAAGCTTTTGGTAAGTTGAACAAACGTGCAGTACCTGCAAATGCATTGTATTTCTCTGCTGCGTGTTTATTGTTAGGTGCGGCTTTACAGTATTTTGTTCCAAATACCGTTGAGGCGTTTACGCTTGCAACAACACTTTCAACGATTCTGTTCATTTGTGTGTGGTTGTTAATTATCTGGAGTTACATCCGCTATTACACTACGCGCCCTGAACTACATGCCAAATCAACATTTAAATTACCGGGTGGTTTATTTACATGTTGGATCACCATTATTTTCTTTGTTGGCATGATTTATGTATTGTCTTTAGAGCCTGACACATTTAAGGCGCTTAAGGTAAGTCCAATCTGGTTTATTATCTTGCTCATTGGTTATTTCTTCTTCTATAAACCACGCAATAAAAAATAATTAAACTTATTTGGTTATGACTAAACGCCAGCTGAAAAGCTGGCGTTTTTTATGCATATTGTTTTTCTCTTTAAGTTTACTCTTTAGCCGCTTGCATGATCACGGTATACTGCATCGAATTGTTTAAATCAGGTGCTCAGATGCGTCGTGTCATTTGCCTCATCAGTTTATTGAGCAGCAGTGTTTTGCTTAGTGCTTGTGGTCAGTCAGGAGTATTACAACTACCTTCTGATCCAAATTATGACAAACGTGCAAAATACTTGCTCTATCGTAATAAAGAACCAAAACAAGTTGTGCAAAACGATGAAAAGGCTGAACAGTCAGCCGAATCTTCAACAGCTCCAACCCAAACAACATCACCTTAAGCTTTGAAATAAGGACACATTCATGAGTTTCACCCGCATTAATGGAGTATTGCACGCAGAGCAATGTTCTCTGGAGCAGCTTGCGCAGCAATTTGGCACACCGTTGTATGTTTATTCAAAAACAGCTTTTGAAAAACATTATCTAGATATGGATCGTGCTTTTGACTTTATTGATCATCAAATCTGTTTTGCGGTGAAATCTAACTCAAATTTAGCTGTTCTTAATGTATTGGCAAAACTTGGTGCGGGTTTTGATATCGTATCTGGTGGTGAGCTTGCACGTGTTTTAAAAGCGGGTGGGGATGCATCTAAAATTGTTTTCTCGGGTTTAGGTAAAACCGAAGTTGATATTGAAACATCGTTAAATGTAGGTATTGCTTGCTTTAACGTAGAGTCATACGCAGAACTAGACCGTCTTCAAAAAGTTGCGGCTCGTTTGGGTAAGAAAGCTCCGATTTCTTTACGTGTAAATCCTGATGTAGATGCAAAAACACATCCTTATATTTCAACAGGTCTTAAAGAAAATAAATTTGGTATTCCAAGTGATACCGTTTATGAAACTTATCAATATGCTGCATCTTTACCCAACCTTGAAATTATTGGGATTGACTGCCACATCGGTTCGCAATTAACCGAGACTAAGCCATTTGTTGATGCTTTAGATCGTGTCATGTTGATGATTGATGAATTAAAAAAACTTGGCATCAATCTTAAACATATTGATATTGGCGGTGGTTTAGGCGTTTGTTATAAAGATGAGACGCCACCAAGTGTTGAAGAATATGCCAACTCAATGAAACCTGCTTTAGAAAAGTTAGGTCTCAAGGTTTATATGGAGCCGGGCCGTAGCATTAGCGCAAATGCAGGCGTGCTTTTAACAAAAGTTGATTTGCTTAAACCAACGAGCCACCGTAACTTTGCCATTATTGATGCCGCAATGAACGATTTGATTCGCCCTGCATTATATGAAGCGTGGATGGATATCCAACCTGTGGTACCAAGTTCAGATACTGAAGAAAAAACTTGGGATCTTGTTGGTGCAATCTGTGAGACAGGTGACTTCATTGGTAAAGATCGTTCATTGGCTTTAAAAGAAAATGACTTGTTAGCTGTTCTCGGTGCTGGTGCTTATGGTTTTGTAATGAGTTCAAATTACAACACACGTGGACGTGCCGCTGAAGTAATGGTATCAGGCGATAAAGCTCATTTGATTCGTGAACGTGAAACAGTTGAATCCCTTTGGGAAAAAGAACGTTTATTGCCTGAGGAGTAAATGAGATGTTATTAGAATTTACTAAAATGCATGGCTTAGGCAATGACTTTATGGTGGTTGATCTGATTAGCCAGCGTGCTTATTTAGATACAGAAACAATTCAACGCTTAGCTGACCGTCATTTTGGGATTGGTTTTGATCAGCTTTTAATTGTTGAACCACCAGATTTACCAGAAGCAGATTTTAAATATCGTATTTTTAATGCTGATGGTTCTGAAGTTGAACAGTGTGGTAACGGTGTCCGTTGTTTTGCTCGTTTTGTACATGAGCGTCATTTAACGAGCAAAACCAATATTACTGTTCAAACCAAAGCCGGTATTGTAAAGCCAGAACTGGGGCAAAATGGTTGGGTACGCGTGAATATGGGTTACCCGAAATTTTTACCAAATGAAATTCCATTTGTTGCTGAACAACCGGAAGCTTTATATACACTTGAGTTAGCCAATGACCAAAACATTAGTATTGATGTGGTCAATATGGGCAATCCTCATGCCGTAACGATTGTTCCTGATGTACTCACGGCAGATGTCGCTGGTATTGGTCCACAAGTTGAGTCACATAAACGTTTTCCTGAGCGTGTGAATGCTGGTTTTATGCAAGTAATTGATGAAAACCATGTGCGCCTTCGTGTATTTGAACGTGGTGTAGGTGAAACACTTGCATGTGGTACAGGTGCTTGTGCTGCTGCGGTAAGTGGCATGCGCCGTGGCTTACTTGCTAATTCTGTAGAAGTTGAATTGGCTGGCGGTAAATTGCAAATCGAATGGCAAGAAGGCGATGTGGTCTGGATGACTGGTCCAACAACCCATGTGTATGATGGGCGTTTGGATTTACGTTATTTCCAAGGCTAATAGCGTTACCTAAATAGAAGCCTCTTTTCATCAACTAAACTGATAAAAGAGGCTTTCTTTTATATGTACAATAATATTTGATTTAACTACTTTATAAGAAATATGAATAATTTAATTTTCCTTCCCGGTGCTTCAGGAAGTATTAGTTTTTGGCATCCATTAATTGAAAAACTACCTCAGCAGTATCATACAAAAATTATTGGTTATCCGGGCTTTGGAGATACACCAGAATCTGTAGAGGTTAAAAATTTTAAAGACTTAACAAACTATGTTCTTAATCAAATTAATGATGAGTCTGTAATTATTGCTCAATCTATGGGAGGAATTTTTGCTGTTGCCGCAGCGTTGCAAAAACCTCAACTGGTTAAAGGGCTGGTCTTGATTGCAACTTCTGGTGGAATCAATCTTGAAAGATTCAATGTACAAGATTGGCGTGAAGCATATCGCCAAGCATTTTTAAAATATCCAGATTGGTTTGTTACTACCAATATTAACTATGAAGAATTTTTGTCAGATATAAGCATCGAAACTTTACTAATTTGGGGCGACCAAGATCCAGTGAGTCCAGTTGAAGTGGGGACATACTTAAATCAGATATTTAAAAGTTCAACATTGCATATTGTTAAAGGGGGAGATCATCAGTTGGCAGAAAAATATGCAGATGAAGTTGTAATCCAAATAAAAGACTATTTAAAAAAGCTGAAGTAACTCTTTAAGTTATATTAAGCGTGCTAGGTGCCAGCACGCTTTTTAGGTTTACTTTTTGCTCAAAGCCAATTTCAAAGCAAACAACACAAAAATACTGCCTGTAATACGGTCCATATATTTCACAAATTTAGGTTGCTTTAGATAACGCGACAGTGGTTGCATAGCCAAAATTAATAGAGTTGACCATAACATTCCAATTACTACATGAATCATCACTAGCCCCATGACCCAAGTGACAGCCGATGCTTGCGGTGGAATAAATTGGGGAAGAAATGAAATATAAAAAATGCCGACTTTAGGATTAAGTAAATTACCCAAAAAACCTTTAATGAACCAATTTTGTGAAGTGGGTATATTTGAATTACTCCCTTGCATATCTGTAAGTTGACTACGCGGTTTTAAAATCATATTCAAACCCAGCCATGCAAGATAAGCGGCCCCCATCCATTTCAATATATTAAAAGCTAAATCAGAAGCCATGAGCAAAGCACCCAGACCGCAAGCAACCACGATTCCCCACGCAATACAACCAAGGCTAATGCCTACTGCTGCTTGGAATGCTTTGGATTTACCTTCAAGTGTAGCGGTACGAATAATTAAAGTCGTATCTAGACCAGGGGTAAGCGTAAGTAAGGTAATTGCAAGTAGATAGGGTATGAGTATGGTGGTCATGGCAGCAAGGTTCCGACAAATACTTGAGCTAAAGTGTAATACATATATAAGGTAGTTAGTTGTTATGCTGTAAGATCTCAATTTTCCTGATCAACTACTTTTTGGTACACTGAAAAAATAAAATGAGCAAATAAATGGAGAGCAATTTGGATTTTGCATTACAACTGCTCTCAATGTGGTTAAAAGAAAGAAAAATTCAGAACCAGTCTGAGCATACGATTACTGCTTATGAAAGAGATGTTAAAAGCTTTCTTGAGTTTTGTGATCTCAAACAAATTGATTTAAGAAATGTTGAAGCTTCAGATTTGCGTGAATATTTGGCCCAGCGTGTTGAGCAGGACCAGTTAAGTTCAAGTAGTATGCAGCGTCATCTCACTTCCATTCGCCAGTTCATGAAATGGGCTGAACAAGGAAAATATCTAGAAATTAACCCTACAGATGACTTTAAACTAAAACGTCAGCCTAGACCCTTGCCCGGTATGATCGACATAGAAACGGTTAATCAGATTTTAGATCAACCTATGCCTGAAAAACCGATTGATCAGCAACTGTGGTTACGTGATAAAGCTATGTTGGAGTTGCTTTACTCAAGTGGTTTGCGTCTGGCTGAACTGCAAGGTTTAACAATTAAAGATATAGATTTTAATCGGCAACTGGTGCGTATTACAGGTAAAGGAAATAAAACCCGTATTGTACCATTTGGAAAAAAGGCGAAAGAAAGCCTATTGAATTGGTTAAAAATTTACAAAATCTGGAAAGGCCATTTTGATCAAAATGCTTTTGTTTTTATTTCTCAAAGAGGTGGTGTATTAACCCCACGTCAAATCGAGAAGCGTGTAAAGCTTCAAGCGCAAAGAGCCGGTGTGAATGTAGATTTACATCCTCATTTATTGCGGCATTGTTTTGCTAGCCATATGTTATCAAGTAGTGGTGATTTACGATCGGTGCAAGAAATGTTGGGGCATAGTAATTTGTCTACCACACAAATTTATACGCATATTGATTTTGATCATTTGGCGCAAGTCTATGATCGAGCTCATCCAAGAGCACAAAAGAATGAACACTAAAGAACGTTTGATTTTATCACTTGATCAAGATGCATTTAGACAATGTAGTATCTTGATTGAGACAATTTTGAAGGAATATCAAACTATTATTGATAGAGATTATCAAGGATACTTAAATCACTGTAAACGTGTTGCCGCATGTTGTTTAATATTAAGCCAAGATAGTCGTGAAGATACTATACGTAAAATAGCGATTGCTGTTGCCTTTCATGATATTGGGATATGGACAAGTAAAACAATTGATTATTTAGAGCCATCCGTCAAAGTGATGTTAAGTTATCTTACTTTGCATCGGTTATTAGATTGGTAAATAGAAATAACATTGATGATTACAGAGCATCATAAATTAACAAGGACAAAGTGTTCAGAATATCCATTGGTTGAATATTTTAGACAAGCTGATTATACAGATTTTTCTTTAGGCTTATTTCGTTCAAATATTTCAAGAAGCGAGTTTAAAAAGTTAACGAGTCAATATCCAAACGCTGGATTCCATAAAACTCTAGTTTGTTTAGGGCTAAAACGTTTTTTACAAAAGCCTTGGAGTCCATTACCTATGTTTAAATGGTAGTTTAATCTTTTGTTTTCAATAGAAATATATGCTGAAAGATAAGTTGGTAATAGGCGATTACTTTTTATTTTTTTCAATATTTATTTTATGTATGTTCTTACTTTATTGCCAGTTTTTCAGAGTACTTTAAGTACTTTCATTGGGTGAGAAAATGATGTTTTTGTTGTTTTTCTCCTCACTAGAATTAAAGGGTTTTAAGCTGCCATATTTTTTAAAATATCAAGAAATTCAAGGTTTAAAATTTGTTTGGCTTATTTGCTAAATTCATTGAGTGAATAAGCAATTTGAATTAGTGAACTGGGCATTTCATCTTTTTTATAGCAGTAGCGGAAATTGTGACTTGACCGAAATGCCAAACACATTGCAAGATAGGGTACCTAAAAAATTTTAATTGAAGAGTTAATATACTTTTCTCAACATTTACTTTTGCTAGAACAGCCGAGGATTACATGAAGGCTCTTGTTGCTGTAAAACGCGTGGTTGATGCCAACGTCAAAGTTCGTGTTAAGCCGGACAATAGTGGGGTTGACCTTACTAACGTTAAAATGTCAATTAACCCATTTTGTGAAATCGCAGTGGAAGAAGCGGTTCGCTTAAAAGAAAAAGGAACAGTATCAGAAATCGTTGTTGTTTCTGTTGGTCCTAAAGAAGCTCAAGAACAAATCCGTTCTGCAATGGCTTTGGGTGCAGACCGCGGTATTTTGGTTGAAACCACTGATGAAATTGGCGCTTTAGAAGTTGCTAAAATTTTAAAAGGTGTTGTTGATGCTGAAAAACCAGAACTTATCCTTCTTGGTAAACAAGCAATTGATGATGACTCTAACCAAGTAGGTCAAATGCTTGGCGCATTATTAGGTGCGGGTCAAGGTACATTCGCTTCTGAAGTGAAAGTTGATGGCGGCAAAGTACAAGTAACTCGTGAAGTTGACGGTGGTTTACAAACTGTTGAACTGGCACTTCCTGCAATCATTACAACTGACTTGCGTTTGAATGAGCCACGTTATGCAGCTTTGCCTAACATCATGAAAGCTCGTAAGAAGCCACTTGATACTAAATCTCCTGCTGATTATGGCGTTACAGCTGGTACTAAGCTTAAAACTGTTAAAGTTGAAGCTCCAGCAGAACGTAAAGCTGGCGTACAAGTGAAATCTGTAGATGAGCTTGTTGAAAAATTGAAAAATGAAGCGAAAGTGATCTAATACGGAAGGATAAAATCATGAGTATTTTAGTTATCGCTGACCACAACAACCAAGTACTTAACGGTGCTACTTTAAACGTTGTTGCTGCAGCACAAAAAATCGGTGGTGATATTACTGTATTAGTTGCTGGTTCTGGTGCTCAGGCAGTTGCTGATGCTGCTGCTAAAGTTGCTGGTGTAAGCAAGGTTTTACTTGCTGACAACGCTGCTTATGCAAACCAGTTAGCTGAAAACGTAGCTGCTTTAGTTGCTGATTTGGCTAAAGGTTACAAATACGTATTAGCTGCTTCTACAACGACAGGTAAGAACATTCTTCCACGTGTTGCTGCTCTTCTTGATGTAAGCATGATCACAGACATTATTTCTGTTGAATCTGCTAACACATTCAAGCGTCCGATCTATGCAGGTAACGCGATTGCTACTGTTCAATCTGACGAAGCAATCATTGTTGGTACAGTTCGTGGTACAGCATTTGATCCAGTAGCTGCTGAAGGTGGTTCTGCTACCGTTGAAGCAGTAAGTGAAGCGAAAGATGCAGGTATTTCTAATTTTGTATCTGAAGAAATCGTGAAACTTGACCGTCCTGAATTGACAGCTGCTCGCATTGTTGTTTCTGGTGGTCGTGGTGTAGGTTCTGGTGAGAACTACCATAAAGTACTTGATCCATTAGCTGACAAGCTTGGTGCAGCACAAGGTGCTTCACGTGCGGCAGTTGATGCAGGTTTTGTACCTAACGACTTCCAGGTTGGACAAACTGGTAAGATCGTTGCACCTGACCTTTATGTTGCTGTAGGTATTTCTGGTGCGATCCAGCATTTGGCTGGTATGAAAGATTCTAAAGTTATTGTTGCAATCAACAAAGACGAAGAAGCACCAATCAACAGTGTTGCTGACTACTGGTTAGTTGGTGATTTGAACACTGTAGTACCAGAGTTGGTAAGCAAGTTGTAATTTACAGCTTGTCACCTATTCAAAAACGCCCTTGTGCTATAAATAGCCAAGGGCGTTTTTATTTAGATCATCATTATGAATATCAATTTTTCTACTTCCGTAGAGGCTCATCAGTTGCATCAATCACTTGTGAGATTGGCAAGGGCAGATATGGCGCGAGATTATTTGTGTATTCGATCTAAAAATCAGCATGGTCTGTCAAATATTAAAGTGAACCAGTTGCACATGGGCATCATTTTGCATGGTCAACAACAACTAAATATCCAAACAACAAAAATCAATTTAAGTGCTGGCCAGCTGTATATCGTGAAACCCGATACGATTATTGATGCAGTTAATCTGCCAGATCCAGTGACAGGTGAATATTTAACTATTCTTGTACCCATGTGTGAAGAGGTGATTCAAGCTGCACAGATGATTTGGGCTAAACCAGTTATAGATAAAACTGGAGCCATATTAAAATTTTCAATCGATGATTTTGCTACACATCTAGCTGAGTGGCAGACGGCTTTGTTTGATAATGATCTGGTGAAAGCCCGTTTATGCATTGCTTCTATACTGGTACAGTTATGCCAACAGCATTATTCAGATGTATTAATTCTACCTCCACCTAAATTGGCAAAAATAATTCATGATTGGGTGATAGATAATCCAGAACACCATTGGCAATCGAGTGAGATTGAAATGCGTTTAAGTGTAAGTAGTGCAACACTTCGCCGCAAACTTAAGCATGAAGAAACGTCCTTAAGAGAAACAATTACTCATGCACGCCTTGCTTATGCACTTGAGCTGTTATATTCAAATAAATTGCCCATGAAAACTATTGCAGCAAAATCGGGTTACCAATCTGTTTCTATCTTTCGTGAACGTTTTATGCAGCGTTATGGTGTAGATCCGACTGTGCTTGCTGTCGAATAATTCAATTTGAGCGATTCACACAGATTTTTGAGCGATTTAGATAGATAAAAATGGATAGAGTTGAGGTATTAAAATACCAAGGATTCTATTGTGAAATCATTAAAATCAATTGCGATATTATTGCTAGCAAGCGCCAGTGTTATCATACATGCTCAACAAAACTCCAGCGTTCATCAGGTTGATGGTTATTTTTTACAACCTGTAGGCAATCTCAAAGTAACAGCATTATTCGATGGAGAACTAGGATTACCTCGTAGTGATTTATTGGGTATTTCAGCTGAAAAAGCGAATCAGTTGTTTACAGAAAATTTTGTTCCTGTAGATGAACATAATCAGATTGTCACAGATTTCTCTGCTTACCTTGTACAAACACCTACACAAAACATTTTAATTGATGCAGGTACCGCAAAATGTTTTGGTCCAACCTTGGGGTATGTACGTGAAAATTTGAAGAAGGCGGGGGTACAGCCTGAAAAAATAGATACGATCTTGATTACACATGCTCATCCTGATCATTTATGTGGAATTACGCTAGATGGCAAAATGGCTTATCCGAATGCCAAAGTGTATTTAGCTAAAGAGGATGTGGACTACTGGACATCGACTGTTAATGAAGCAAAAGCCACTGATTTTTTTAAGCCAATATTTAAAATGACCAGAGATGCATTAAAGCCTTACCAGGAGGCTGGTCGATTGATTGCTTTTACTAAAGCTTCTTTTAACGTACCTAATGTTCAACTCATAACGACTCATGGGCATACGGAAGGTCATTCATCTTATTTGGTAGATGGGCAGAAAGGGCAAAAGTTCTTAGGTTTAGGTGATGTTGTACATTATGCGGCAGTACAATTTCCTTACCCCGAGGCAAGTTATAAACCTGATACTGACTCTAAACATGCGGTAGCAGTCCGTAAAAGTATTTTTGAGCAAGCCTATAAAAACCAATGGTGGGTGGGGGCGGCACATGTTGCTTTTCCTGGCATAGGACATATTGGTAAAAATTCAAAAGGATATCAGTGGGTTCCTGTTCAATATCGACCTGTAAAATAAAAACTCTAAAATGATTTTTAAAGAAATCAGAAGAATAATAGATTTGACTAAAAACAAGAATGTTCAAGCTAAATATCGTTGAACCAAACTAATTAAAAAAGTTTTATTTTTAAGAATAAATAAAAAGTGCTCTCTAGGGAGCACTTTTGTGTTGGTTGTATTTTAGTCGAATTGTGCAGTTTTTAAAAATACATTTAAAAGCAGAAATGTCTAATTTTAACTTGTTAATTCTAATGGAATTTTTATTGTAAAAAAATGCTATTTTCAGATTGTTAAACTCCCAGTTAATGAGCAGTTTGTGCTATAGTATACAGCTATATTTTTTTCGACTTTAGTTCAGTTTTCGGAACTAAATTTTTTGCAAGATCAAGACATATAAGCAGATGGAAATTTCTATCTGTAAGAAGGAGTATGCATGAGCGTATCGGAAATCCGACCGATTGCCATTGAGGATGAACTCAAGCATTCATATTTAGATTACGCGATGAGTGTAATCGTATCTCGTGCATTGCCGGATGTGAGAGACGGTCTAAAACCTGTTCACCGTCGTGTGCTATTTGCCATGCACGAATTGGGCAATGACTATAACAAAGCCTACAAGAAATCTGCACGTGTTGTTGGGGACGTAATCGGTAAATATCACCCTCATGGTGACTCAGCTGTTTATGAAACCATTGTACGTATGGCTCAGGACTTTAGCTTACGTTATTTATTGGTAGATGGTCAGGGTAACTTCGGTTCGATTGATGGCGATAGCGCAGCTGCAATGCGTTATACCGAAGTCCGTATGACAAAGTTAGCGCACGAACTTCTTGCAGATCTAGAAAAAGACACTGTTGACTGGGAAGATAACTACGACGGATCTGAGCGTATTCCTCAGGTGGTTCCGACACGTGTTCCAAACTTGCTAATTAATGGTGCTGCCGGTATTGCTGTTGGTATGGCAACAAACATGGCACCACACAACATGACAGAAGTTGTGAATGCATGTTTAGCCTATGCCGACAATCCGAATATCTCGATTGAAGGATTGATGGAATATATTAGTGGTCCTGATTTCCCTACAGGCGGTATTATTTACGGTAAATCAGGTATTGTTGATGCTTACCGTACAGGTAAAGGTCGACTACACATTCGTGGTAAGTACCATTTCGAAGAAGATGAAAAGACAGGTCGTATAACCATCGTCTTTACTGAAATTCCATATCAAGTTAACAAAGCAAGAGTTATTGAGCGTATTGCCGAGTTAGTTAAAGAGAAAAAACTTGAAGGTATTTCAGAGCTTCGTGATGAGTCTGATAAAGACGGTATGCGTATTGCGATTGACTTGAAACGCGGTGAAAACGCAGAAGTCATTGTAAATAACTTATTCTTAAATACACAGCTTGAAAACTCATTCAGCATCAACATGGTTTGTCTTGACAATGGACAACCAAAATTGATGAATCTGAAAGATATTATTGCGGCATTTATTCGTCACCGCCAAGAAGTAGTGACACGCCGTACCATGTTCGAATTGCGTAAAGCACGTGAACGTGGTCATATCTTGGAAGGCTTAACCGTTGCCTTAGCCAATATTGATGAAATTATCGAAACCATTAAAACTTCTGCTAACCCAGCTGAAGCGCGTGAGCGTTTACTAGCAGGTGAGTGGGCTGGCGGTGGTGTCGTTTCTTTACTCGAAAAAGCTGGTGCTATTTCTGTTCGTCCAGATGAAATCGAAGGTGAAAACCCAGATCGTCCATTTGGCTTGTCTGAATCGATTTATCGTCTATCTCCAACGCAAGTAGGTGCAATTTTAGAATTGCGTTTACATCGTTTAACGGGTCTTGAGCAAGATAAATTACATGCTGAATATACTGAAATTTTAGGTCAAATTGCTGAACTTACGGCAATTCTTAATGATTTCAATTTATTGATGGCTGTGATTCGTGAAGAATTAGCACAAGTTTTACAACAGTATGGTGATGGACGTCGTACGGAAATCATTGAATCGCGTATTGATTTTAGTCGTGAAGATTTAATTCCAGAAGAACAAGTTGTATTAACGGTTTCACAAACAGGCTACGCAAAAACTCAACCGCTTTCTGACTATCAGGCTCAGCGCCGTGGTGGACGTGGTAAGTCTGCAACTTCAATGAAGAGTGATGACTTTATTCAACATCTCATTGTAGCTTCAAACCATGCGACTGTGCTGTGCTTTACTAACGTAGGTAAAGTATATCGCCTTCGCGTATTTGAAGTGCCTCAAGCATCACGTGGTGCAAAAGGCCGCCCGATTATAAACTTGTTACCTTTAGATGCGAACGAAACAGTAACTGCGATCTTGCCGTTAACAGAGTTCCTAGAAAACCATTACGTATTTATGGCAACAGCTTCAGGTACAGTTAAACGTGTTGATTTAGAGCAGTTCTCTAACATTCGTTCAAATGGCTTACGTGCAATTGAACTTAATGAAGAGGATACCTTAATTGGTGTTGCGATTACTGATGGTAATCAGCAAATCATGTTGTTCTCAAATGAAGGTAAGGCAATTCGTTTTGCTGAAACCGATGTGCGTTCAATGGGTCGTACTGCTAAAGGCGTCCGTGGTATGCGCGTTAGCATTGCAAGCAACACTTTAAGTGAAGAAGATGCAGAAATTGAAAATGATGAATCTGATGATAATGAAGATTCAGCAGAGTTAAGTGTAGTAAGTCGCATCGTATCACTTGTTGTTGTTCCTGAAACGGGTGAAGTGCTGTGTGCGAGTGCCAATGGTTATGGTAAACGTACTCCTGTAAATGACTTCCCAACCAAAAAACGTGGTGGTAAGGGTGTTATTGCAATTAAGACAAGTGAACGTAATGGTGAGCTTGTGGGTGCGGTATCTATTGATGAAAGCAAAGAACTGTTGCTTATTTCTGATGGTGGTACATTAGTTCGTACTCGCGCGGCAGAAGTTGCAATGACTGGTCGTAATGCACAAGGTGTACGTCTAATTCGTTTAAGCGAAGAAGAAACCTTGGTGGGTGTTGTGTCTATTGAAGCGGTTGAAGATGAAGAAGAGTTTCTCGAAGGAGAGGTTGATACTTCAGAATTAGATACCGAAGATGCAGTGTCTACGAATGACGATGCATCAGAAGAGTAAGTAGAAATTAAATAAAAAAGGAAGCGTAAGCTTCCTTTTTTATTTTATGAAGAAGATTTTTTAACAAGTCGATAATAAGCTAAGCACATTAATATTAATCCGGCTGTCGCAAGAAATATCAATTTTGGTACAACCGTTGCTAAAGGAACACCCATCTGATTAAGTTGTACAAACATTTGTACGGCATGTGTAGAGGGTAAACACCAAGCAAACCATTGTAACCACTCGGGCATGGCTTGATGAGGCCATGCAGCTCCAGTTAATAAGAATAAAGGTATAGAGCTAAACACAATAATATGTCCAGCACGTTCTGGCATATCTAAAAGTGAGCCAATCAGCATGCCTAATCCAATCACACAACTAACAAAAATAGGAACAGCGACTAGCAAACCAGTAAAATTCCCACCGTGCGGATAGTCATTGAACCACAAGGTAAAACCGAAAAGATAAAAACATCCTAAACAGCCAATGGTAAATATACTTGCAAAAATTCCAGCGAAGCGAACACCTGTAATTTTTTGGTGTTGTTCACGGTAGCTTGCGATTAGCATCGCTAAACCTAACACAATAGTTTGATGGATAATTAAACCTGCAACAGCTGGAAAAATATAACTTCCATATCCTGAAAGCGGGTTAAATAACGGGACTTGATGAATAGAAAGGGCCGGTTGGAAATGTGTGCGCTCTCCAAATCTTTCAATATATTCTTTTAATGTGGCTTCAATGGATGTGGCTAAACCTAAACCAATTTCTTTAGTTTTTAAAAAGTTTGTTGTGCTCAGATATAAGCCAATTCCGCCTGTTTCTCCTCGGCGTAAGCTTTGTGTTAAGTTGCTGGGTAAAAGTAAAATACCATCGGCCTTTTGTTCACGCACCATTTGTTCAGCTTGTAAGAAATTACTTGTAACGGTAACAATATGAACATGTGGACTATTTGCACTTTGGCCGATTAATTGAGAGGTTAATAGGCTTTGTTCTTCATCAACAATCACAATTGGAATTGATTCTGCACGCTCAGCTTTATAGGCAGTTGGATAAAAAAAGCTATAAAGAATGACCGATAAAATCAGAGTTGTGAAAACCGAGCTATTACTAACAATATCTTTAAATGTTTGCCCATAAGCCTTTAAAAACTCTTTCATGGAGTTGCTCCCCGAATTAATTTTTTAAGCAGTAGAGAACTTAAAAAGAAGTAAATAAGGCAGTAACCTATGAGTATTAAAAAGGGAGTCATTGAAATGAAAAGTGGACTACCAATCACCCATTGTTCGGTTTGCAGCTTGGCATAAGGTGTATAGGGGATAATGAGTGACCAAAATTTAGTGAAAATCGGTGCATTATTTAAAGGCAAAGTAACGCCTGCAAAACTTAAAGATGAGCCACCATAGACGGCAATAAAGCCAAAAGTTTTACTTAAATTCTTGGTCGCAAGAATAACGGTACTGCTAATTAAAGCATAGGCAAAATAAAGTAAGAACTGTGCGACCAGCAATAAACTTAAGGAACCCGCTACGAACCAGCCACGGATTTCAACTAGCCAAAACATCCATAACCATGTCCATACACAAAAAATAAGGCTATAGAGCAAATTTTTAGCCAATAAGCCTTGAATAAAATTTTCTCGGTTCACCCATTGAGTGAGGGTATTACGTTTTAGTTCTTGTCCAATTGCAAAAGCAACACAGCAGCATAGCAACAGATGCAATACGGCAGGAACCATAAATGGCTCTAAATAAAACTCATAGCTCATGCTTGGGTTGTAAAGCGTTGATACTTTTACATGAGCTGTAGGTACATCTAAATAGGGAATATTATTTGCAAGATAACTTTGGCCTGCATAGTCTGCTAAAGCATTGAGGGTACTTACCAGCATTGCTGAAGAAATCGTATTTCCCACGCTAAAGAAAGACTGGTTAAAAGCAATGCTGATTTGAGCATCTTGCGCTTTCACAAAGCGCTTTTCAGCACCGTCCGGAATGAAAACATAACCCCAGATTTTAGTTTCGTTAAGTAATTGTTCCGCTTCAGTAGAACTTGCCGTAATCGTTTTAATATCTACCGTATGATTCAACGAAAGATACTTTTCAATATTGCGGCTGAGTTCACTTTGGTCCTGGTCAATAATGGCAATGGGTAAATGTTCAGCTTTACCTGCGTAAAACATGCTGCTAAACAAAAAAATGATAAAAGCGGGGATAAGTGTCACCATGCACAAATCCCATTTATTGCTTTTTAGATAGTTTAGTTCGCGTAATATACTGGCAAACATAAGTTATTTTTCTTCTTTAATTTTAAATAGAACACTCATACCCACTTTTAAATCTTGCACTGGTTTTTCAGGTACAAGATGAAGTTTAAAGCTACGAATATCATAGCCTCCAGTTTGGCGAGTAGTTTTTATAGTGGCAAATTCACCTTCAGCATCAATATTCTTAATTTTAAAAGTCACATTTTGATTCAGTGCAGGAATAAAACCTTCAAGGGTTTTATTTTTATAAACAGAGGCATATTGATTTTCACCCACGTTTAAGCTGACCCATAAATCATCATCTTCTAAAATGCTGACAACAGGTACACCCATAGCGACTAACTCGGAAGGCTTCCCGTAAGTTTTTGAAATTGTACCGGAAATAGGAGAGAATAAACGTGTCTCAGCCTCAAGTGCTTTTGCTTCACCTACAGCTGCTTTTGCAATTTCAACCTGTGCATCTGCTGTAGATTTTTGTTGGCTCGTACTGCCACGTTTTGCACGTGCATATTGTTGATAAGAGGCTTCACTTAATTCTTGGGCAGAAGTTTGAGCCGCTAGCATTTCATCTCGTCTTTGACGAGAAATGACACCTTGTTTATATAAGTTTTCACCACGTTGGTAAGTGGTTTTTGCAAGGTTTGCTTGTGCTTTTGTGCTTTGCCAGTTGGCATAAAGAGTATCGATATTTTCTTGCTGAGAACCACGGTCTACCGTAGATTGAAATGCTAAAGCTGATTGTAAAGCTGCCAAGGCTTGTTGCTTTTTAGCTTCTATTTCTGGGCTAACCAAGCGAACAAGTGGCTGGCCTTTGGAAATTTTCTGGCCTTCTTGTACATAAATTTCTTCAATACGACTTGGAACTTTCGTACTCACGTGAATAGTTTCGGCTTCAACCCGACCTTGTAGTTCAATAGGCTTTGGCTGATAACTTTTCCATAAACCAAAAATAATTAAACCTAATAGGGCAATAATTACTAAGCCAATAATCAGTTTAAGCTTGGAGTTTTTAGGTGGTTGAGAGTCACCGTTATTTATGTTTGATTCAGGGGTGTCACTCGCTTGATCGTTTTTTTGAGATTGGTTAGTTTCTACCGTATCCGCAGCAAGAGAATCCTGTTCTGAATGAGATGATTCTTGATTCATTTTATACTCCTATTAACGGATATAGTCGGTATGTGGTTGATTAACGTAAGCTTTAAATTGATCAATTGAACCGTGACTTTGCAATAGAGTTGCGAGTGACATGACATATTTATAGGCATTTAAAGCCATTTCAGTTTTTAAAGCACTTAAAGCATTTTGTGCATCAATGACTTGGGTAGCTGTACCCATTCCTTCACGGAAAGAAAGCTCTTGAATACGTAAGTTTTCTTGAGCGGCATTTACGTTTCTTTGTAAGAGTTGATGGCTTTGCTGAGCAGAGTTGAGTTCGTTATATGACTTATTTAGAAGTGCCTCAATTTCTTGTTTAGTACGTTCGGTCATAAGTTCAGAGGCATAACGCTTTAATTCGGCGGCATGGATATTCTTATTTTTATCTACACCAGAGAATATGTTGTATTTTGCCATTACACCTACAATCCAGTTTTCATTTTCATCAAGGGCATATTCACCAAATGCAAAAAGACTTGGTTTTTTTGCGGCTTGTTGAGCTTGAATATTTACATTAGCCAGTTGGGTATCCATCTGCATTTTTTGTACAAGGCTAGATTTTTGCGAATAACTGGTTAAAAGTGATTCTAGAGACTGGCTTGGGGTGTTATTTACAAATAAGGGTGTACTTAAATCTACATTATTTTGTTGATGTAAAAGATTATTAAGGCTAAAGCGACTGGCATTTAAGTTGGCTTGAGTACTTTGTAAAGTACGTTCCGCATTATTACGCGCGACTTCAAACTGCATGCGTTGCCCTTTACTAATAAACCCTTGTTGTTCGAGCTTTAGGGCATTGCTGTAATGTTTTTGCATGGCATTAAAGTTGAATAAACTACTTGCTACCAGTTGCTGTTGTAATTGAACATTAAAATAACTTTGTACAACTTCAAACCGCTGTACATCTTGTTGTTGTTGACTTGAAAGTTCCGAACGCTGTGCTTGAATGTTGGCTATTTTTTTTGCACTACTGGTTAAGCCGCCTGTATATAGTGGCATAACGACCGAAATAGAAGGGCGTACAACCTGATCTTCTACAGTCAGATTCGCATAGTCGGGAAAGCGATTTATACCATCATGAATAGTTTGATTTGCACCTTCTTGAACTTGTCCAAGCACATCCGATGGAATGACATTGTTCCACTGTGAAAGTTTATCGTTGAACCCCTGACTTAAATCATTCTCAAGCTTTTGTTTAAAAGAGGCGAGGGGGACGTCTGTTTCGCTATGAAAGGCATATGCTCTAACATTTAAATCAACTCGAGGTAATCCGAGTCCTTTCACTGCTTCAGCTTCTAGTTGAGACGCTTGCTGCAAAGCCTGATTAGCTTGAGTGCTATATGAACTCTTCAAAGCTTGTTGTTCCGCTTCAGCATAGCTTAAGCTTTGAGCATATAAATGATTTGTGAAAAAAAGTCCTAAGGCCAAAGCAAGATGCTTGGGTTTAAAGAAAAAGGGGCAAATAGACTGTCTATATCGATGTACTGGCATTTTAAATAACAATTTCTGGCATCCCTTATAGTTTAAATTTCTTGTTATTAAATTCAATTATCATCTTGTTTCTTATACAGTTGTATAAAAACAAGATAGTTTAAGCTCCCTTTAATTCTTAAATATTATAAAGCCCATATTTTGTACTACATATCAAAGTATGTGAAATCATAATCACAAGTCAAGTTGATCTTTACTCAATGAAAATGTTTTAAACGGATAAAATCACAAATAAAAGCAAAGAAATAAATACAACAATAATTGAAAAAATGATCCTAAATACAGTCCAGCATTGAAATATTTACTTGAGAAGCTGCTGCAAGCTTAAGCAATCTGTGGTTAAATGCCATTTTTATTGTGTTTGACTTTATACAAGGGAAAAATCATGCGCGCGTACAATTTCTGTGCTGGTCCTGCTGCATTACCTACTGCCGTTTTAGAAAAAGCTCAACAAGAAATGTTGGATTGGCATGGTAAAGGTCTATCCATCATGGAAATGAGTCATCGTAGTGCTGACTATGTTGCTATGGCTGAAAAAGCTGAAGCAGATTTACGCAAGTTAATGAATATTCCAGAAAACTATAAAGTACTGTTTTTACAAGGCGGTGCGTCATTACAATTTTCTGCGATTCCTTTAAACCTTTTGGGTAAGAACAATAAAGCTGATTATATTGATACAGGCATCTGGTCTGAAAAAGCGTTAAAAGAAGCAAAACGTTATGGCGACATTAATGTTGTAGAAGCTGGTATTAAAGTAGATGGTAAGTTCGCAATTTCTGAACAAAGCGAATGGAATTTATCTGACGACGCAGCCTATGTACATTATGCCGATAATGAAACGATTGGTGGCTTACAGTTTGCAGGAATTCCTGATGTAAAAGCTCCACTCGTTTGTGACTATTCATCAAGTATTTTATCTGCTCCATTAGATGTGACCAAGTTTGGTTTGATCTATGCTGGCGCACAAAAAAATATTGGTCCTGCTGGTTTAACAATTGTCATTATTCGTGATGACTTACTTGATCAAGCTAAACCAGAAATTCCAAGCATCTTGAAATATGGTGACCAAGCGAAAAATGGTTCTATGGTTAATACACCATCGACTTATGCTTGGTACTTGTCTGGTTTGGTATTTGAGTGGTTGCTAGAGCAGGGTGGGGTAGATGCTATCCATAAAGTTAACCTTGCAAAAGCTCAGTCATTATATGGTTATATCGACTCAAGCGATTTCTACAATAACCCGATTGCAATTCCAAACCGTTCAATTATGAATGTACCGTTTACCTTGGCAGATGAAGCTTTAGAAAAGCAATTCTTAAAAGAAGCGGAAGCAAACCATTTATTAAACTTAGCTGGACATCGCTCTGTCGGTGGTATGCGTGCAAGTATTTATAATGCCGTACCATTAGAAGGCGTACAGGCTTTAATCAACTTTATGGATGATTTTGCAAAGCGTAATGGTTAAGTAAATCAAAAATAAAGCCCTCAAATGAGGGCTTTATTTTTGAATAAATTTTATAAACTAAAAAGGAACTAAACCAAACTGGTGCATGAATATGGCAGCTAAAAACATACCCAATACAAAAAAGCAAAACGCACCAGTATCGACCTTTACGCGCAGGCTACTAGATTGAATGAGGCTGGTAGTTTGTTCGGGTATAATCTTCATTCAATAACCTAATTATTAAAATATTAGTGAAATTCAATTAGTTTCACCCTTTTTAGCACAAATAGTCGCCTGAATCCAGATATTACCGCGAATATATTCGCCAATATTAAAGTTTTTATACAAATCGTTTTTGGTTGCAATGCGCACTAATATGGCAGGAAGATCATCTTCTAAAACCAAAGTAACATCATAAAGGGTATATTCTGCCCCCATAAATGTCATAGAAGTTTTGCCAACAATATTACCTTGGAACCATGCTTCATCTTCTTGACCAAGATTTTCACCATATAAATAAGCAACCATTTTAGAAAAATCAACGGTTACAGGTTCTTGATCTTCTGGAGTTTTTGGTTGCCATTCATTAATGAGTTCCTGTAAATTTTCAGGAGCAACACCATTATGTTCAGTCAAAATCGCATTTAATGCACGGTGATGTTTAATTGAGGCTGGGTCATCAACAACGATTTTTTCGCCTGCTGGAACAGGTTCTAATTCATAAGCCCATGCATTAAATTGAACTTGATAGTCTTTAGTTTTGTCATATTGACAAGAGTTAACGCTAAATAAATTATCAAATGCATAAACCGTTGTATCTTTATTTAGTTTTAAACTTAAAACAGCTTGTGTCGCAGAGTCACAAGTAATGATACGTTCAATTTTCGCATTATATTGATATGGACTTTCAAAACTTGGAAAGGCTGTTTTGAGTGCGCGAGGTTTCTGATTTTCAACCGCAATAATCTGGTTGATTGTAACTTTTTGGTTTTGTGGGCCTTGAATCAACCAAAAAGATTGATCCATATCTTCTTCATGTTCGCATAAGCCCATTGGCATTACGGGTGCATCAAGTGCTAGTCCTAACCATTTTGGTACATCTGTTTCAGGATGGGACGTCAATAGATTCCAATGTTCGCCATGACTACCAAAATTTTGGTCATTTACTTTAATAACTTCTGGACTGTTTTGATTTTTCATAAGCATGATGCTGTTGGGTTCACATTACTTGTTATATTAAATCGAGGGTGTTTGCTATTTTTCAAGTCACCATATGTAAATTCTCTTGTAAAAGCACATATTTAGTCATTGAAAGATAGATATTGCTGCTAATTATAAAATAAAAGGTAGATCTGGCTCTTAAAAAACTTAAACACTAAATTAAAAATAAGTTTAATGTTTATTACTATTCACCTTAGAAAAGCATCTGTTAGACTTATATTTTTAGTGGAAATAGAGAATAACTTGCTGCCATTTAAGCTATGGGTAGATGCAGATGCTTTACCAAGAATATTACGTGAAGTGATTTTGCGCGCATCAGATCGTTATCAGTTAGAAGTCATCTTTGTTGCTAATCAAAATGTTGGGATTACGCCTTCAGTTCGCATCAAGTCAATACAGGTTTTAAGTGGTGCAGATCAGGCCGACAAAGAAATAGTTGATCGTATGATTGAAAATGACATTGTCATTACGCAAGATATTCCACTAGCGGCTCAAGTAATTGAAAAGGGTGGCGTTGCTATTCACCCCCGAGGTGAGGTCTATACAACCGCTAATGTTAAAGCGCGGTTACATCTACGTGATTTCATGGATACGCTTCGTGGTGCGGGTGTGCAAACTGGTGGACCGCCACCTATTTCCGAACGGGATAAGCGTGAATTTTCGAGTGCACTAGATCAAACAATTTTAAAGCAAAAACGTAAAACAGCTAAGTGAGCATCGCATGCCATCGCAAACCAATTTGGCTTTAACCTATGCCTTGTTAGTGTTTATATGGGCAACAACTCCCTTGGCTATTGTTTGGAGTGTGTCCGATTTACATCTTATGTGGGCATTGTTGTTACGCTTTTTTATTGCGTTGCCTTTGGCCGTGACCATATTACTGATTTTAAAAACGCCTTTTCCAACTCATCGACAAGCTATTCATAGCTATGTTGCCGGATCTTTTAGCTTAATTGGTTCTCAAATTTTCACATATGCCGCTACCCAATATTTAAGTTCAGGCATGATTGCACTTATGTTTGGTTTAGCACCTATTATGGCTGGGTTGATTGGCCGTTTTGCATTTGGTCAGCAACTTTATAAGTTGCAATGGTTAGGTATGGCTATTGCCGTAAGTGGTTTAGCGATTATTTGCTTGAATGGATCGAATCAGCATGTGCATCCGTTTGGCATTGTTCTCATGCTGATCAGTGTTTTTGTCTATTCTTTTTCAATTTTCTGGGTTAAGAAAGTTAATGCACAGATCCAGCCTATGGCTCAGGCAACGGGCTCTATTTTAGTTTCTTCGATTTTGGCAAGTTGTCTTATTCCATTTATTTGGCAATATGCACCGACACATTTACCAGAGGCCAAATCTTTATTTGCCTTAATTTATACGGTATTGATGGCTTCATTAGTTGCCATGTTTTGTTATTTCAAGCTTATACAAAATATTCAGGCAACGACTTTATCTTTAACGACAGTTATTACGCCAATGTTAGCCATGATGATTGGAGCTGCTTTAAATCATGAACAACTTTCGATTATGGTTTTTGTGGGTGCTTTAATTATTCTGTTTGGACTATTTTTATATTTCTATAAAGACATTCAAGCAAATCGAAATTTTGTCCGACATATTAAGCCTAAATAGGAGAAGATTTGGGTAATTTGTTGAGCTTATTCATTAAATTGTTCTAATTCGTAGCGAAATGCATGATCAAATTGATCTCCCAACTTAAGTAGTAGAAAATAGCGCAGCAATATAATATTAGGATTGTTAAGGGAAGATCAGAACTTACTGATTTTTAAACCTTAATTCAGCATCTAACGATATGGCCAAATAGTAGATGTGGATGCGATTTGACATGAGCATCTGCTATTTCCCATCAATCACCTTGGATTTAGAAGGTATGTTTAAACCAATCTCACTGTATATAGGGTTGAGATATACTCGCGCAAGACGCAGTAATCATTTTATTTCTTTTATTGCATTGGTTTCGATGATCGGTTTGACACTAGGTGTCGCTGTGCTGATTACGGTACTTTCTGTGATGAACGGTTTTGATCGAGAGCTAAAAAACCGTGTTTTGGGAATGGTTCCGCAAGCTACAGTTTCATCTACACAAATCCTCACGGATTGGCCTGAACTGGTAAAACGAGTTGAACATCATCCACATGTAACTGGGGTTGCACCTTTTACCCAATTGCAAGGTATGTTAACCGCGCAAGGGCAAGTCGCTGGTATTATGGTGACAGGTATTGATCCAAAATATGAAAAGAATGTGTCTATTATTCAAAATCATATTGTTGCTGGTAGCTTAGATTCACTTAAAAAGGGTGAGTTTGGTATTGTTCTTGGTAAAGATATGGCCGATTCATTAGGCTTACGTCTAAACGACAGCGTGACATTGGTTTTACCTGAAGCAACGCCATCTCCAGCAGGTGTAGTACCTCGTTTCAAACGCTTTAAAGTGGTTGGTATTTTTAGTGTAGGCGCCGAAGTCGACTCTATGGTGGGTTATATCGCCCTATATGATGCGTCAACCCTATTACGCTTACCAGATGGTGCTCAAGGTGTCCGTTTAAAACTAGATGATATTTTTGCCGCTCCAAAAGTTGCGGATGACTTGGTAAAAAGTTTACCAAGTAATTTCTACGCGACGAACTGGACCTATACGCATGGCAATCTGTTTAATGCCATTCAAATGGAAAAAACACTAGTTGGTTTGTTACTTGTACTTATCATTGTGGTTGCAGCATTTAATATCGTTTCGTCTTTAGTGATGGTTGTTACTGATAAAAAATCAGATATTGCCATTTTGCGTACATTAGGCGCGTCACCATCGATGATTACTAAAATATTTATGGTGCAAGGCACCGTGATTGGTGTGATTGGGACAGTTGCGGGTACGGTTTTAGGTGTAATTTTGGCTTTAACCATTAGTGACATCATTTCATGGTTTAACAATGTGTTGGGCCTAAATCTATTTGATGCTTACTTTGTGCATTACCTACCTTCTTATTTAAGATGGCAAGATGTGACGATTATTGTGATTGTGTCTTTACTTCTAAGCTTCTTGGCGACTATCTATCCAGCGCTTCGTGCTGCCAAAGTTCAACCTGCCGAGGCATTGCGCTATGAGTAAAATTGTTTTAGAAGCGAAAGATATCTATAAACATTTTGATGATGGTAAATCTAAGGTTGAAGTCATTAAAGGTCTTTCTTTACAAGTTGAAGCAGGGCAGTTTGTTTCGATTGTTGGTGCGAGTGGTTCAGGTAAAAGTACTTTGCTTCATGCGCTAGGCGGTCTAGAGCAACCAACGCAAGGACAAGTATTTTTAAATGGTCAGCGTTTTGATAATTTAGGTGAAGCCGAGCGTGGTTTTCAACGTAACAAATACCTCGGTTTTGTTTATCAATTTCACCATTTGTTACCTGAGTTTACTGCGCTTGAAAATGTGGCAATGCCTCTTATGCTTCGCCCAGATAGCCAATACAAATCGGTAAAAGCACAAGCTGAATATTTACTAGACCGAGTGGGGTTATCTCATCGTATGGATCATCAGCCAGGTGAGCTTTCCGGCGGTGAGCGCCAACGTGTCGCTTTGGCTCGTGCTTTGGTCACTCAACCTGCGGTTGTTTTGGCTGATGAACCAACCGGAAACCTAGATCGTAAAACGGCTTTAGGCATTTTTGAGTTACTGACCGATCTTAAGAAAGAATTAAATATGGCGATGCTGATTGTGACTCATGATGAGCAGTTGGCTCAGGCAGCAGATTCAATCTTGCATATGGAAGATGGTCTTTGGGTGAGCGGTTCTTAAAAAATTGTCATTAAATCACATTGTTAAAGCCCACTTAGTTGGGCTTTAATTTTGCCCCTAAAAAGATAACGATATGATTTTAAATGTTAAAGCTTATTTTAGTGGGGTGGATTGTAGGTATTGCATTTATGGGAATAGATCTTCCTTTAATAATGCAATATGGATGGATTGGGAAAGTTGTCCTATTTATCAGCTTTATTTTTTATATTTTTAAGCAGCACATCGTTGTAAATCGTCCTCTATTAAAGGCAGGTTATTGTTTAATCTGTGGTCTAAGTCTTTTTATTATAGGTCATCAATATGCTCAGCATGCCTTAAATGAACGATTGCAACTACGGGAGATGCAACCTGAGTCTTTAGAGATTGTTGTTTATATAGACCGAATAAGCGAAGAAAAAGATAATAAGACACAGCAACTCGCTCAAGTTCTAGGGCAGTCATCCCATGTAGTCAATTGGTTATTATATTTAAAAAATGAAAATGAGAAGGCATTGATAGAGGGTCCAAAATTACAATTAGGCCACTACTATCGGATTTCAGGTAAAACTAGGCCAGCTCATAGTTATGCAGTATCAGGTGCTTTTGATCAAGAACAATGGTTCATTCAACGAAATATAATGTCAGGTTTCAGTGTTCAGCATATTGAACCTTTAAGCTCTGATGAAATTTATCGATTGGGTTATCAAAATCATTTACAACAGCAACAAAAGTTTTTTACTAGACAACAATTAAATATAGAAAAATTGCGCCTAAAATTTAGATTGATGCTAAAAAAATCTCCCTTACAGAACAAAGGACTGTTATTAGCACTTCTAACAGGAGATGAAAGTCTTTTAAATGAGGATACTAAAAATCAATTTAAACAGTTAGGAATCTCTCATTTGTTGGCCATTTCAGGGCCTCATGTCCTTATTTTTTCCATCATGTTGTCTTGGGGATTGCATCAATTAGTACGACGTTATTATCCGCAGATTTATTTGTGGCAACCCAAGCAAATATTGGCAATGATTCCGTTATGTTTTGGAGTTTTGATTTATACGGCTTTTGTAGGCTTTGAAATTCCAGCCTTAAGAACTTTACTTTCAGTATTTTTATTCGCCTTTTTATTATTGGTAAAACTACCTGTTAAGCCATTTTCCCTCTTGGTTTTCAGTGCAAGTCTACTTTTGCTTTTCGATCCATTTAGTGTCTTATCGGCAGGTTTTTGGCTCTCTTATGGTTCTTGCTTTATTTTATTACGCATTTATCAAACCATAGTACAGACTCCAAATCTTGCTTCAGTGAGTCTGCTATCTAGAATAATTCTTTTAAGCAAAACCCTCATTGAATCTCAGGGCAAAATATTTATCGCCCTATGTCCCTTAATGCTGTTTTTCTTTCAACAAATTTCATGGGTTGCACCTCTCACAAATATTATTGCAGTTCCTTTGCTAGGAGGAATTATTGTTCCTTTGAATATTTTTGCTGCATGTGTGTGGCTTATTTTTAATTCAATTGGAAATGCACTCTTTCAGATTAATGATATTTTGCTCAGTATAGTGCTGACATGTTTTAGTTTTTTAGAGAAATTATCCTTACCATTGCAAGGTTTTAGCCTGACACCACTTGCTTTATTGTGTCTTAGCTGTGTCATTATTATCTTATTTTTACCACGTGGTGTTTTACCGAAATCTTGGGGGCTCATATGTTGTTTACCCTTAATCATTCCAAATAAGTCATCCCAGCAAATCCAATTAAATATTATAGACGTAGGCCAAGGACAAGCGATTTTTCTACAACATCCAGAGCAGACATGGTTAATTGATACGGGTGGTTCTTATGATGAGAAGGCTTTCAGTATTGGGCAAAATGTAGTGATTCCATATTTACGTCAGAAAGGTATTAAACAATTAGATCATCTCGTGTTATCTCATCTTGACCAAGATCATAGTGGGGCATTTCCTTTTATCGCTCAGGCTTTTCCTATCAAACAAGTCATATCAAATGAGCTATGGGCAGAGAAGGTGAAAGAACCATTTACCTATTGTCATCAAGGGCAAAAATGGCAATATCCCCAGTTAGATATTGAAATACTTTGGCCTAAAGAAAATGATTTAAATTTAGTTCCTTCTAATCAAAATCAATATTCTTGTGTCGTTTATATTCATTTAAAACAAGTAAAGGGTTATCAAAATTATTTAATTATGGGGGATGCTGGATGGGAAGCAGAATATCAATTGATAAAAGAATATCCTGATTTAAAGGTAGATGTTTTGGTATTAGGTCATCATGGTAGTAAACATAGTTCTGCCTATGACTTTTTAGAGACTTTAAATCCCAAGCTTGTTGTTGCCTCTGCCGGTTTTAATAACCGATACGGTCATCCAAGCAAAGAGGTTTTAGCGAGAATACAAGCACTTAATATCCCTTTTAAAAGTACAATTGAGCAAGGAACATTAAGTTTTGTATCTCGCAATCATCAAATGATTTTATACACTCGACGTTTTGAGCGCACTTGGCTTCACAGAACTTTGTGAAGCTTCGGCTTTAAGTCTATCTACAATTTGAAGTGCTTCATTTGGATCAATATTGTAAATATTATCTAAAGCAGGATTTGCCTTAAAACGTTTATAGCTCCAGTGATAGTGTTCTGGATAACGCTGGATGAGTTGTTCAATAGCCTGATGAATGACATAAGTTCCATCATCCGCACTACCTTCGTAGATCTTCTCATCCATAGGTTCAATGTGCATCGTAAAGCCGTCATTTTCGTTACGAATTGCGTAAAGAAATAAAGCTTTTGCTTTAGTTTTTTGGATGAGCTTGGCACTTAAATTACTTGAGGCAAGTGGAACACCAAAATAGTTGATCATATCGCCGCCGATGTTGGGGGTATGGTCAGGTAAAATTACGGTGGTTTCACCTTGTTTTAAAGCTTTAAAAATTTGTCTTACACCAGTTTCATCGGTAGGCACCAAATTGGCTTGCTCACGACTACGTGCTTCTCGAACAAAACGGTCTGCATCTACATTTTTTACAGGCTTGTATAAAATTGTCATTGAAGTGAACTGTGAACACCAGGCATTCATGATTTCCCATGTGCCAAAATGTGGGATGATCATAACAAGCCCTTTTTTTGCTGCAAGGGCTTCGTGATAGTAATGTTCACCTTCAACATGATGAATTCTTTCGATATTCTTACTATTTGATGAACCCCAAATACTTAAAAATTCAAAGTATGAGGTGATTTCATTACGAATAGCTTGTTGCGTAATCTCTATTCGCTGTTGTGGCGTTAAATGTGGAAGGGCGATTTGTAGGTTTAGTTCTATACTTTTTGATGTTTTAGTAATTTTTAAAGTATTGATTAACCCTGCCAACATACGAGCAAAAAAACGTCCAAATTTAATTGGCTGGCGGCTAAAAGTTTTGAGTAGGAAATAGTTCATGCTTTTTATATCTAATTTGGTCATCTATCGCGGGAAAAGGAAGCAATAATTAAAAAAAGATAAAATTATTATAAATGAAATCATATTATTTAGACAGTTTTTATCAAATCAACGTATATAATGACATCATTTTAGATTAATTTGGATTGGAATTTTATGTCCGATTGGCCGCCAAAACCACAAAATGAACCTATAATCCCTAAACAAAATGGACCAGAATGGCAAATTCTCGAGAAGGCTGTGCTTGCCTCTGTAGAGGAACAGCGTCGTAGCCGTCGTTGGGGGATCTTCTTTAAAACATTAACTTTTATTTATCTATTGTTCATTATTGTACTCATGGGTAAAGGTTGCTCAACCAGTAAAGAAGGATCTGCTGTGAGTAGCAGCAGTGCTCATTTGGCAGTGGTAGATATTATTGGAACTATTGATGCTTCAAGCAATCAATCTGTGAATAGTGAAGATACCAATAAAGCGCTTAAGCGTGCTTTTGAGGCATCAAATAGTAAAGCTGTTGCACTTAATATTAACTCACCTGGCGGTTCTCCTGTTCAGTCTGATGAAATCTGGCAGGAAATTCGTTATTTGAAAAAACAACATCCTGATAAGAAGGTTTACGCCGTTATTGGTGATATGGGTGCATCGGGTGCGTACTATATTGCTTCTGCTGCAGATGAGATTATTGTCAATCCATCGAGTTTAGTGGGCTCAATTGGTGTCATCATGCCTAACTATGGGATTACTGGTTTAGCTCAGAAACTTGGTATCGAAGATCGCACTTTAACAGCAGGAACGAATAAAGACATTTTAAGTATGACAAAACCGATTGATCCTGCGCAAAAGCAGCACATTCAATCTGTTCTTGATAATGTTCATACCCACTTTATTACCGCAGTTAAAGAAGGACGTGGAAAGCGTTTGAAATCGAATGATCCAGCTATTTTTTCTGGTTTGTTCTGGACTGGTGACCAAGCAATCCAGTTAGGTGTTGCTGACCGTTCAGGTAACATTACGAGCTTGATGCGTGAACTAAACCTTGATAATAAAGTTGACTACACAATTGAGCGTAACCCATTACAATCAATTTTAGGTCGTATGGGTGCACAGATAGGGCAAGGGGTAAGTGAATCTATTGCTCAAGAAGTGCAGACTCGTCAAAGCGCAAAATTACAATAAAATCTGTTTTAGGATAGCGGTATGTCAATGAAACCAGTTATACACTTTGCTCATGCGAATGGCGTACCCTCAAAAGTGTATCAAAAACTGTTTGACCAGTTGAAAGGGGAATATGACATTATTTATGTCCCTCTAATTGGACCTGATAAACGTTATCCTGTGACTAACCATTGGCCTTCTTTGGTTGATCAGGTGATTGATAGTATTGTACGGCAGGCGAAAGGACGTAAAGTCATTGGACTTGGGCATTCTCTTGGTTCAGTTTTAACATTGATGGCATCTTTTCAGCGTCCTGAACTCTTTTCTCAAGTGATTATGTTAGATCCTCCTCTTATTTTAGGACGATATTCATTTGCTTTTCATATGGCAAAATTATTTCGTCCTAAATTAGTTGATGCGATGACACCAGCAGGCTTATCTGCACGTCGTCGTGAACATTGGGAATCGAGAGAACAGGCGGCCGAATTACTGCGTCCTAAAGGCTTTTATAAAGATTTTGATGAAGATTGTTTTCAAGCTTACATTGACTATGCTTTAAAAGAAGACTCGGTCCGCGGTGGAGTTACTTTAACGATTTCTCGTGAAGATGAAGTTGCAATTTTCCGTAAAAATCCTTCTTGGTGGTGGCTACCAATGCCAAAACCTAAGATGCCCGTACATTTAGTGGTGGGGAAAAAAAGTGATTTCTTAAAAAGAGGCTTTCCTCAAATGGCAAAGCGAAAAATGGGAATTCCGTTTACCGTGGTTGAAGGGGGACATATGTTCCCTCTAGAACATCCTATTGATACAGTGAACTCTATAAAGAAATTGATTAATACTCAGCCAAATTAATTTTTAAACTTATAAAAAAAGGACATGCTGGCATGTCCTTTTTTTATTTTTGCTTTTAAGTAAAATGCTTTACCAATTTGCAAAACGAATAGGGTGTTTAAGAATTTGATCACGGAAATAGGCT
Organism: Acinetobacter sp. Leaf130; assembly: GCF_001423205.1. Lineage (NCBI taxonomy): Bacteria > Pseudomonadati > Pseudomonadota > Gammaproteobacteria > Moraxellales > Moraxellaceae > Acinetobacter > Acinetobacter sp. Leaf130. The sequence continues at coordinate 2,177,718 of NZ_LMOE01000001.1, read as the reverse complement.
TGGCCATTTTTCCATGTAAGTTGACCGTTACATAACCACTCTGCTACTTGTGGGTAAATAAAGTGCTCAAGTGTATGTACTCGATCTGCTAATGAAGCAGCAGTATCATGTGCTTTAACTGAAATAGCGGATTGGGCAATTGATTGACCAGAATCTAGCTCAGCAGTTACAAAGTGTACGGTACAACCATGTAAACGATCACCTGTGTTTAAAACACGTTGATGAGTGTTCACGCCTTTGTAAGCTGGAAGAAGTGAGGGATGTATGTTCAGCATTTTCCCTTGCCATTTATTGACAAAGGTGGGAGTTAAAATGCGCATGAAGCCTGCTAAAATAACGACATCCACTTGCCAAGCCAACAGTTGTTGATGCATTGCTTCATCAAACACTTCACGCGTTGGAAAGTCTTTATGGGAAATAACAGCCGTAGCAATATTGGCTTTTTGAGCACGCTCTAGGGCATAAGCATCTGCTTTATTAGACAGTACACCTACAAGTTGCCCTGATAGATTTGCATCTATCAAGGCTTGTAAATTACTGCCGTTCCCAGAGACTAGAACAGCAATTTTTATCATGCAAAGATCACACGAATTTTTTCGTCTGCACCTTCCACTGATTCAGCATTTTCTTGGATGTGTCCAATTTTCCAAGCTTTTTCACCTTGAGCATTAAGCACATCAATTGCTTTTTGTGCATCATTTGCATCAACAGCAATGACCATACCTACGCCACAGTTAAACGTACGGTACATTTCAAAGCGTTCTACATTGCCTTCGCGTTGCAGGAGTTGGAATAATTCAGACCATTCCCAAGAAGCTTCATCAATGACAGCTTGTGCACCATTTGGTAATACACGTGGTAAGTTACCTGGTAAACCGCCACCAGTGATGTGTGCCATAGCATGTACATCAACTTGTTTACATAGCTCAAGAACTGGTTTTACATAAATACGAGTTGGCTCCATTGCTACATCAGCAAGAGGACGGCCATCAATCGTTTGAGTTAAATCAACATTTTTAACGTCTAAAATTTTACGTAATAATGAATAACCATTTGAGTGAGCGCCACTTGATGCAACACCAATAAGCACATCACCAGACTTTACTTTAGAGCCATCAATAATTTTACTTTGCTCAACAACACCAACAGCAAAACCAGCAAGATCGTAATCTTCGCCTTCATACATGCCTGGCATTTCTGCGGTTTCCCCACCTACAAGTGCGCAACCTGCAAGCTCACAACCTTTACCAATACCAGTAACAACATTTGCAGCAACGTCAACATTTAAGTGACCAGTTGCATAATAATCAAGGAAGAATAATGGTTCTGCACCACAAACTAAAAGGTCGTTTACACACATAGCCACAAGATCTTGGCCGATTGTGTCATGACGATTAAGATTAAGTGCCAAACGTAATTTAGTTCCTACACCATCGGTTCCAGAAACTAAAACAGGCTCTTCATAACCTTTAGGAATTTTGCATAGTGCACCAAAGCCACCAAGTCCGCCCATTACTTCAGGACGACTTGTACGTTTAGCGACTGACTTGATACGATCGACCAGTGCGTCGCCCGCTTCAATGTCGACACCCGCATCTTTATAGCTTAAACCGGTATTTGGGGTAGAAGTTGAGTTGCTCATAAATGAAGTCTCCGCATTGGCGGCAGATTATAACCTGAATATACGAAACTCTTATGTTATTTATGCTCGAAAATGCTATCTTTAATAAAAATATTTTTTCATTTATAACGATTAAATCAAAAAAGGCTAGATTTTATGCAAGATCGTATACTGCGCCGTATTTTTTTACTCGCAGGTATTGTATTGCTGGTATGGGTATTGTACTTACTCAAGCCTGTAGTCATTCCTTTTATCGGCGCTTTTTTCCTGGCTTATTTATTCAGTCCACTTGTTGATGTTCTGGTAAAAATCAAATTGCCTCGCTGGTTAGCAATTAGCGTGGTGTTTATAGGAATAGGCGTAACCTTAACCATCGCTTTGTGGTATTTGGTTCCTCTAATTTGGAAACAATTGGTTTACGCCCGAGATAGTATTCCAGCTGGTATTCACTGGATTAATGCTACCTTTTTGCCTTGGGTATCTTCAACTTTTAATCTACAGGCAATGGAAATTGACACAGAGCAGATGTCTAAAGCTGTGATGGAATATGTTCAAACCAATTATAGTGCCGATAGTATTCAGTCAGTGTTATTAAAATTGGCCCAGTCTGGTTTGAATTTTATTCAAATTGGTGGAACAGTTGTTTTAATTCCAATTATTGCTTTTTATTTTTTACTAGACTGGGATCGTATGTTACAGAACTTACGTCGTCTCATTCCACGTCGATATGAAGCAAATACTTTACAGATCGTTGGTGAATGCCATAGCGTTTTAGGGGCATTTGTTAAAGGTCAGTTTCTCGTCATGCTATTGCTAGGCATAGTATATGCAGTTGGTTTGCAGCTCATTGGTTTGGAAGTTGGTCTTATTATTGGTATGGTGGCTGGCCTTGCCAGTATTATTCCTTATTTAGGATTTGCAGTAGGTATTATTGCAGCGGTTATCGCAAGCTTGTTCCAGTTCGGCTTGGACTGGATGCATTTATTACTCGTTGGTGTAGTCTTTATGATTGGCCAAGCGGTAGAGGGTTATATTCTACAGCCATTCTTACTGGGTGATAAAATTGGCCTATCTCCTGTAGCAGTTGTCTTTGCAGTATTAGCAGGTGCACAGCTTGCAGGTTTCTTGGGAATGTTAATTGCATTGCCTGTTGCGGCTGTTATTGTGGTGTTGTTGAAACACTTAAGAGATAACTATGAAAAAAGCTCACTTTATGCTTCCCCGTCTGCGTTAGTCATACAACAAGGTGATATTAAGCAAATTCATGTAGAAACCGAAAGCACTAAGCTTGATCTTGAGGTTAAAACACAGCAAGATACAGATAAACTGAAACCATCTGACCAGAAATAATTTCAAGGTTAATTCGATATATGCGTCAACTCCAACTGGATATAGAACCTCAACTTGATGCCCGAATCAGTGATTTCTCGGGACCAAGTTGGGGGAATGTAGTCGATGCTGTGCGTCAACTACATGCTGGTCTGGTCAGTAGGTTTTATATCTACGGTGGCGCAGGGACAGGTAAGAGTCATTTACTTTCGGCAATTTGTGACTCTTATTTAGAAATAGGCAAATCTGCGATTAAAGTTTCTTTGCTTGAACTTCTTGATGCTCCTATCGAAGCAATTACTTCTTTAGAGCATTATGACCTTGTTGCTCTGGATGATATTGAATCGATTAGTGGTGTTCCTCATTGGCAAAAAGCTGTCTTTCATTTAATGAATAATCACGAAGGGCAGTTGGTATTCTCTTCGCGTGTAGCGCCTATCGAATTAAAGTTGGAATTACCAGACTTACAGTCACGACTTACCCAAGCTGTTAGTGTTAAAGTGCCGAGTGGAAGTTTATATGCGGACCGCTATGCTTTGGTGACATCTGTAATGTCTAGACGTGGTATTCATTTTGATCAGCAAATTGTTGACTATTTATTGCTGCATGGTCCTCACCAAGCCTCTCTTTTACTACAGACAGTTGCCCAATTAGAAAAATTACTCAAAGGCGAAAAAACAAAACTTTCGAATGCAACGTTAAGACAAATTTATGCTTTGATTGATGAATATCAACAATAGATATTCTTTCATTTTGGTTTATTGCTTTGCCTAAATTTATAAAAACCTGTTAAAAATAGAGTCTCTGGCACAAGATTTCTAATTTCAGAGCACTTGCATTTACATCTTTTTAAATTTCCTTCTAATTTTTAAATGAGTCAATTTTTGTATTTAAAAAAGTTTTTTGAATGTATGAAGCTTTTTGTAATCTGGTTCAAAAATGACTCTGCAGACCGACCAAAATGTCTTGAGAAATTCTACTTGCTGTGACAAAGTACGCACAAAGGATGCGATTGCAAAAGTGAAAAATTTGCAATATTGACAAAAAAAATGAAAAAAGATGTAAGGAGATGGGTATGCTCAAACGGAGCATTGCTTTTGCTTTATTGGCTGCTGCTGGACACGCTTATTCTGCCGATATTCAAGTCACAAGCTTAATTGATGAAGATAAAGACGATACGCTATGTACGTTGCGTGAGGCTGTAGAGCTGTTAAATAAGCGTAACTCAAGTAATTCTACAGATGTTGATTCTGTAAAAGAGGGTTATCACGGATGTAAAGGTAGTGACTCAACAAACATTATTCTGCAAAGAGATGAAGAGTACACACTTAATGAAAAAATAAAGATCACAGCACCTTTAACAATTAGTACTGTTAAAAATGATTCTACGCTAGTTGATACCGATCAACCAGGTTCACATAACGCTACAATAAAAATGGTTGGTACAGATCAGTTATTTAAGGTTGATGATGCAAGTGTTGAAAAAGCATCGATTTCTGTTTCGTTAAATGATCTTAATTTACAGGGTGCAGGTTTAAAGTCTAAAGCCTTTACTGGTGGGTTGATCGATAATCATGAAATGTTAAGGATCCAAAATTCACGTTTAATCGATGGATACGCAGCTCAAGGGGGAGCAATTTATAATCGAGGGCTGGTCACGAAAAGTGGTCAGACTTATGGTTTCGTCACTATTACCAATACTCTTATTCAGAATAATAAAGCAACAGAAGGTGGAGTCATTTATAGCGAGCAGCCGTTGTATTTGGTCACTCAGTCTGTAATCCGAGATAATGAAGCTAGTTCAGTAGCTGGATCACTTTTTTTTAACGCAAATAGATTTGATGATGCAAGCACAGCTGGATACTTAAGTCAGCGCGCTACTGGATTGAGTAACAGTACTTTTTTCCACAATAAAGTAGGTTTTATTGCAAATATTCGAGATGGAATGTTTGTTAATAACATTACCATGATCAAAAATGATAAAGGGCTATTTCTAGATGCCCCGCAAGGTAATGCTTCTATTTTAAATAGTATTTTAGTTGGGAATACAATCAATTGTCAGGCTAGTACTGCTGATAAAGCAATCATACAAAGTAATTTAGTTACAGCAGAATGTAATAGGAACGCGACCTCAAAACTTCCAAATATTATCTATCCTAATAATGAAAAATTAATTGCAGGAACTACAGATGAAGGTGTCTGTGATGTAACAGCAAAAGAAGGATTGTTATGCCCATTTAGCACGCCTAAAGATAGCTTCTTAGGTTTTTTTAAACCTCGACTGTTAGAAAGTTATAATACTTTAGCTGATTCTTTGATTATTAATAAAGGTCGTTTATATAGTGATGCCACTTCAGTCGGATTAGTAACCTGTGAAAATGTTGATCAACGTGGGAAAAAACGTAGCGGTTATGATGAGCTGTGTGATCTTGGCGCAATCGAATATATTTTAAACACAGAGATGTCTTCAGTAGGTCAAGATATTAGATATGGCCAAGTTGCTAAATTTAATATTTTGGGTTCTTTAAGTGAAGCAGATTTAGTGACTCCAGCTACATGCAAACGTTTATTTGGAGAGCGTGCTGATGGAAAAGAATGGCAACCAGGATGTCTTCGAATTAAACAAAGTACGGATACTCCAGTTTCTAAAGGTACTATAACTCTAGATCAAAATGGGAATGTAGTTTATACCCCGAATGGTAACTGGCATGGTGCAGATATTTTTAGCATTCAGGTTATTACGAGTGTGTCTCGTTTTAATGAAGGCGTAGAGTTTCAATATATTACTATCCCAACAAGAATTGTTCAGGACCCTGTATCTGGAATTGAAGATAAATCTGTCAGTACTGGAGGAGGAGGTAGTGTTGGTGGTGGCTTTATTTTAAGTTTATTAGGTTTAATTGCTTTGCGCCGTTTCAAGTCATAATCAGGGATGAGGACTATGAAAAATTATAAAAAAGCATTATTAGCATTAGCTGTACTTGCAAATATGCCACTTTTTGCTGATACCACAAATCAAAGAATTGAGGTTACAACTTTTGCTGATGAAGATGGTGAAAATGCGAATGCATGTTCATTAAGAGAAGCTATTAAAGTTGTGGAAACCCGTAAATCAGCGTATGGATGTACTGTTTATAATCTTAATACTGATCAAGTAATTCAGCTAAAAGCAGGAACTTATACTTTAAATAAAGAATTAGTACCAAATGCTAATATTTCTATTTATGGTTATGGAGAACGTAAAGAAGATCAGATTTGGTCAGAAAAGAATGTATTAACAAATGATTATCCTGCATTACCAAAACTTCAAACTCGTATTAATGCGGCAGGTAAGTCACGTATATTTAATACAGCAGAAAATCAAAAAGCATTATTTCTGCAAAATATTATTTTAGAAAATGGTACGGCTTCAAATCAAGGCGGGGCTATTTATGCTGGTGGTGATGTTACCTTATTAAATACACAAATTTTGAATTCGCAAGCACCTAAAGGTGGAGCGATCTTTCTTGGTGGCAATGAGGTAGACTTATCGATAAGTCATTCCTTGGTACAAGGCAATCAGGCAACAACTGGTAGTGTGCTAGCAATGAGTTGTTTTAATGGTACTGAATATGCAAAACGAGACGTTACTTTTACATCTTCAAGTATTATCAATAATGGTTCAAATAATTCTGCTAGTACATTTGAATTTTGTGGCGAACCTACAGCTGAATTTACTATTAATACAATTGCTCAAAATATTGCAAGTACTGTAAATGGCAGCATTTTGAAATTTACAGGAGATGCGATTTCTGGTAGCACAACGAATCCATCAACTGTTCTAAGTGGTGGAAGTAGTTTAAAACTACAAAATAATACTATTGTTCAAAACAGTGCCCGTACAACTTTTTTCTATGATAGTTTAGGTGGAAAAGAATTAAATTTTAATATAATTGGATATAACCCGAATGGTTATGCATGCCGATATTTGGTAGGCCCAGCAGCTGACTTGAAAAACTCGGGTCTTAAATTATCCTTTAATGCACTAAATTTAAGTAATAATCCTGACAAATGCGATTTACCAACAGAAGTACTTTCTTCGGCTAATAAGACAATTGATATTTCAGATGTTCCATTTAACGCTTTACTTGAGCACCATGAAGCAGCAGCAGTAACAGGCTTCTTACCGCTTTATTTCCCATTAAATAATTCTCCTTTATTGCCACCTGAAAAAGAAGATCTGACAGATATAGATCCTGAGCGTAAAGCTGTATGTACTGTTATAGACCAGCGTGGTTTAGTTCGACTTCCAACTAATAAACCATATTATGAGTCAGTAAATATTGCTCGTAATAGCTGTGATATAGGCTCGGTAGAGTTAATGAAATTGACTGCTGGTGATTTAAAGGGGCTGGGTAATGAATCACTTACTACTTTACTTAAGGGTTATCAAACACAATATGATACTGTAGAAAAAAATCTTACTAATCCACTTTATTCATACTTGTTGGATACCTTAAAAATAGATTTGGCAAATTATAAAAATCTTCTTGATCAAACTAAAGCAAATGCAAAATACCGAGCTATTTATGTTGATTTGAAGGCAAATGGTTTACCTTTGCCAAATGAAGATAGTAGCCATCTTCTAAAGTTTTTTAATAGCACAGACTACAATATTAAAGTTGAGACAATTGGGACTGGTCTAATCAATGATAAGCAATATTACATTAGAGACACGGAAGAAAAAGTACTTAAATGCGAGTGGAATGCGGCTTTACAACAGATTATTTTTTATAGATTAGATGATTTAATTACAACTAGTGGTGACAATCATTACTGTAAGTATACCGTAAGTACTAAGGATGGGACTATCCAGTCAACAGGTTTGTTAGAAGCCAAGTTTGATAATATTGCGCCAGTAGCAACTGATAGTAAGGTCGTATTTCAATATTTAGCAAATGAAATAATTCCATTAAACTTACTTAAATATGCAAATGATGATGGGGATGGCCCAGCTAATACACTTATTACAAAGCCAAATAAACCTCAGTTTGCAGACTTGCCTATTTATTTACCAAGTAAAACTTCAAAAGATGGAATTTTTACGGTCGTGAAGGCTGATAGAGAAGGTCCTTGTCCAGATGAGGATAAGGATAATACCTGTTATGGCGGCAATATTTATATTCAAGCTAAAAATAGTTTTAATAACTTCAATGATACATTAACTTATTACGTATATGACGCTGATAATAAAATTTCAAATGCTGGTACTCTAAGTTTGGTTAGCAGTAATACTGCTGCTGGGGGCAGTAGTGGAGGCGGTGGTGGTAGCTTAGGAATTTTATCTATAGCATCTTTACTTGGTTTAGCGATCTATAGACGCTATCGTAAATAAATCATTTAAAATAAAAAAGCCTCCAATTGGAGGCTTTTTTATGGAAAGTATATAAGTCATGAAATTTATGGTGTGTGAACTTCACATACTTATATTAATGTTCTAAATACTTATTCATATATTCTTCACGAATAGCTGTTCTTTCTTCACCATTCGCTTTAAGCATACGCTGACGTAAATCATTACGCTCTTGTGTACTCATTTTTTGCCATGCTTCACGCATTTTTTCTTTTTCAGCATCGGGGAGCTGAGTAAACCAGTCCATACGTTGCTGTAGGTTCGTACTTTGATTCGCTGGTAACTCTTTTAAGCTCTGGTAACGTTTAATAACTGCACGTTGTTCCTCTTCAGAAAGGGCATTCCATGTGTCATCAACTTGTGTATTGGCATCTTTAGAAAAAATCCAAAATCGTTCAAAACCTGCAAAACTAGTTTGCAAGAAACTTAATGAACAAAGGATAAGAGCTAATTTTTTAGCTGCCATGTTGTACTTTATCCTCACCCAAGACCATTAGCATTTCTAAATCTTCCACCATTTGTGGGGATAATTTAGGATTTACAATCACTTGATTTTGAGGCTTATCAACAATATCTGCTGAATTAGGTAAAATTACAAAACCTGTGATCGCTGCTGCAAGTGCAAAACCCGACATTTTCCAGACACTATAAAAAGAGGCTGGTTTTTGTTGAATATGGTCAAGCACATGATTCATGACCACTGTTTTATTTTTATGGTGATGTGCCAAACTATCAAGTTTAGACGTCACCTTTTTAGTGAAATCATCATGATTCATCAGAACCTCCCAAGGGATTTAAATGGGCCAAGTACTCTCTAAGTCCCTGAATTGCTCGGTGATAATGGGTTTTTACACTACCTTCGCTACAGTCCATGATCTGAGCTGTTGTGTGTGTGTCAAAACCTTCCCACGCACGTAACATAAATGCCTGTTGTTGACGAACAGGTAATTTTGAAATCGCTTCTCGAATTTCTTCGATAGTTACTGCTTGATCGAGAAAATCGGCAGGATTAATGGCTTTTTCATCAACTACATCAATAATTTCGTCGTCGTCATTGTCCAGACTAACTTTTTTGAAGAATGAAAATGGGTTTGCTCTACGAGATTCTTTGCGGCGCCAATCCTGAAGTTTGTTGTTTAAAATCGTATAAAACAGGGGATACCATTCTTCTGTACTTTTATCGGCATAAGATTTGTGTAAAGCAATAAATGCTTCTTGAACTAAATCCATTGCAATACCTTGTTGACCTTGGGTAGCACTCTCCATCATCACCAAAGCACGACCAGTTACATCTTGCATGAAAACTTTCAGGCGTTGTTCAGCCGTGCTTGCATGAGCACTAGATGTTTCCGATCGAGACTTTTTCGGTGCTAAATCCATGGAGATGGAAAATCCTGTCATTGGACATACCCACCTTATCTTCAATATATCTCTTATATAACGTTGAAAAGAGGTGGGAGGTTGACAACAATCGGCTATTTTTTACTAGTGTAATTGATTTTTTTCACAAATATGTGAGATGTAAAATAAATTAACGTTTTATTGGCGTTGACGAACCATCTCAAAAAAACAAATAGATCCTGCAATTGCTACGTTTAATGACTCTTGTCCACCTGGCTGTGGAATAGTCACAGATTGTGCGTGATCTAATGCGTAATCACTTGCACCTTGACCTTCATTTCCTAAAATCCATACACAGGGTTTTGAAAGATCTTGTGAATAGAGGCTTGTTGAGCGATGTGAGCTTGTAACAAAAACTGGAATAGGAAATTTTGGAAGAATATCTGTGAGTTGGAAGTTTTCAAAACAATGTAAGCTAAAATGAGCTCCCATACCTGCTCTTAAAACTCGCGGAGACCAAAGTGATGCAGAGCCTTGTGTGCAAATGATTTGTTTAATATTTGCCGCTGCTGCTGAACGTAGTAAGGTGCCTACATTACCAGGATCTTGGATATTTTCTAAAATCAAAGTATCTACGTTGTAATCGATCGTTGATGCAGTTTTAGGTAAATCGATAATAGCCAAACAAGGCAGACTCGTACCTAATGTACTCAAATCTCTATATAAAACTTCACTAATAACAAAGATATGACCTTGATGCAGTTCGATTATTTCTTTTAAATCGTCGTGTTCTAATGCTTGTTCTGTTGTAAATAAAGAGAAAAGCTTCTTCTGTTGCTGTAGCCAAGCTAAACAAAGATGAGTGCCTTCAAGGACTGTTTGCTGGTGTTTTTTTCGGGCGTTACTAAGTTCGATTAATCCACGCAAATGTTTAATTTTTGCATTGTCTTTTGATTCTAAAAAAATAACAGCCATAAGGAAATATCCAACAAAAGGGCACCATCATACTATGATGCCCTAATTAATTAAAATTATTAATGATAGCTTGTTACGCGTTCAACTTCATTTTTAGAACCAATAATCACAGGAACTCGTTGATGAAGTTCTGTTGGTTCAATGTCTAAAATGCGAACACGGCCTGTAGTTGATGCACCACCAGCTTGTTCAATGAGCATACTCATTGGATTCGCCTCATACATTAAACGTAAGCGACCCGCTTTTGTCGGATCTTTTAAGTCGTATGGATAAAGGAAAATACCACTGCGGCATAAAATACGGTGAATATCACCCACCATACATGCTACCCAGCGCATGTTGAAATCTTTTTCACGAACAGAGGTTTTACCTGCAAGTAATTCATCAATATATTGTTTTACAGGATCTTCCCAATGACGCTGATTAGAAGCATTAATTGCAAACTCTTGAGTATCTGCTGCAACTTGAACATTGTCAGTAGTGAGCAAGAATGTTTGAGTTTCTGGGTCTAAAGTAAAGAATGCTACGCCATTTCCAACTGTTAAAGCCATCATGGTTGATGGGCCATAAAGTACGTAACCAGCAGCAACTTGCTGTGTACCAGCTTGCATGAAATCTTCTGCTTGTGTTACCGCATTTTTTGCAGGCAGGATAGAGAAAATTGTGCCTACACACATATTAATATCGATGTTACTTGAGCCATCTAATGGGTCAAATAAAACCAGATATTTACCATTTTCTTGGGCTGGTGTGAACTCATCAAGCTCTTCAGAAGCAAGACCACCTACTTGAGGATGAACTTTTAATGCATCGATTAAATAGTCATTAGAAATCACATCAAGTTTTTTCTGTGTTTCACCTTGAACATTTTCATTACCAGCACTTCCTAAAATACCAGCGAGCGCACCTTTTTGTAAGGCTTGATCGATAGTTTTACAGGTTGTGGCGATAGTATCGATGACTTGAGCCAACTCCGGTGTTAGATTCCCTTTTTGTTGTTCTAAAAATTGGGACAAGGTGAGGTTGGACATAGAAAATAGCTCCTGTGCTTCAAGCATCAAAATGAGTCAGATAAATACGTGGCATATTCTAGATGAGAATGTCACAAAAGAAAAATTATCTTACTTTATTTGTGTTGGATTTATGCTTACAACCCCCATTTTAAGTGGTATGTTGATTATATAACAACGGACTGTATATTTTAGGAGAATCGAAATGACAACAAAGAAGTTTGATGCGACCCCAACGGCAGGTGAACCAATCAATCTAGATGAAATTTCGAAAGAGAATGTTCAGGATGCTTGGAAAGATTATGAGGCAAAACCTGAATATAAAGATTTTAATAAGCATGATTTGATTGAATCGATGCAACATTCTGAAGAAGAAAAGAAATCTTCCTAAGTTTTGTTGTTATAAAAAAACGCTCATAAAAATATGAGCGTTTTTTTTATGCGTATTCTTTATTTTAATAAAGGAGGTACTGCTTCGTAATTAATTTCAACGCGGCGGTTTTCTTTCCACGCAGATTCATCATGTCCTGCATTAACAGGCGCTTCTTTACCATAACTTACAGCTTCAAGTTGCTGTGGGTTTACGCCATTGGTAATTAAGTAACTTTGTACAGCTTTAGCACGACGCTCACCTAAAGCCATATTGTACTCACGTGTACCACGTTCATCTGTATGACCAGTTAAAGCAACTTTTGAATTTGCATTTGCCATAAGAAATTGTGCGTGAGCTTGGAGAGTTTGATAGTCTTCAGTAGATAAGTCACTGCTGTCATAATCAAAATGAACAACACGTTTAGCCAAAGCAGCTTTATTTGCTTCAGTCACACCTTTCGATGAAGCACCTGCCAAATTTTGAGCATTTAATGCCGCATCTTCACTTAAACCAGAAGTGTTTACCGTACTTGGATTTGTACCAGTTGCTGTAGTCGCTGCCGGTTTGCGGCTAGCACAACCTGTCATCACAAGTGCTACGCTAAGAAAGGGTAAAGCTAAATATTTGATTGATTTCATGATCATCTCCATCAATGGAATTAAAAGTTATTTTGGTGCCCATGCCGGTTCACGTACTTCACCTTGTTCACTTGGTAAATTCATACGGAAACGTCCATCAGTAGACATAATAGACAACAAGCCACGGTTGCCTTCACGAGTTGCGTAGACCACCATTTGCCCATTTGGTGAGAAACTTGGTGATTCATCTAAACTGGTTGGGGTAAGAATATTGGTGATGCCAGTATTAATGTCCTGAATTGCAACTTTATAACTGCTGCCACTTGGGCGATGAACAAGAGCAATCTTTTTACCATCTGCACTCAAAGTTCCACGTGCATTAAATGAACCTTTAAACGTTAGACGTTTTACTGAGCCATCAGCAAAGGTATAACGATAGATTTGAGCAGAACCACCACGGTCAGAAGTAAAAATAAACGATTTTCCATCTGGTGTATAACGTGCTTCAGTATCAATTGCCGAGTCGTTCGTCATACGTTTGACTTGGCGAGTTGATAAATCCATTTGATAGATTTCAGGGTTGCCATTCATAGATGCTGTAAATAGCATTGATTGGCCATCAGGTGAAAAACTTGGTGCGCCATTTAGGCCTTTAAAGCTTGTGAGTACTTCACGCGTCCCTGTAGATAAATCTTGTAAATAAATTGCTGGACGTTTGGTTTCAAACGAAACATAAGCAATTTTCTTGGCATCAGGTGTCCATGCCGGAGAAAGAATTGGATCACGAGATGACAAAACAGTTTTTGGTTGTTCACCATCCGTATCTGCAATTTGTAAAGTATAACGTTCAGCAGGAGTTGCCGGATTTCTGAGAACATAAGCAATACGGCCACTAAAATCACCCGGAATGCCTGTAAGTGCCTGATAAATAGCATCACTTACCATATGGCCAGCTTGACGTATGCGTGAAGCTGGTACATTTAAAAGTTCATTTAAAATGTATTGCTGCTTTTGTACATCATAAAGTTGGTAATGAACTTCAAAACCAGTAGCTGTTTGTTTAATTTGTCCAGTAACTACATATGGAATTCCGGCAGCTTGCCAGTCAGAAGCTTGAATCTGATTGATTGCAGCATTAGCAGGTAAATTTTTAGATGAGCTTGTAAAGCGTCCAGAACGGTTTAAGTCAGTTTCAACAATAGGAGAGAGCCCATTGTCATTGTTAAACGGGACAATAGCAATTTTAGGTGCCTGATCTGGTGCTTTAGCAATTTCCAGATATAACTGGGCAAAAGCAGTTGTAGAAGCAAGAGGGCTTAAAGCGGTGATCAATGCTAAAGATAGCAGGTGTTTGCGGCTCGTATTCATAAGTTTAAAGTCATAGCTGGTATTTTTGTGACTGTTGATTTTGTAGCATAGTTACATGCCTTAAACTATTTAAAGCATGTAACTCTTTCAAAATTATTGCGCTCTAAATGTAGAGTTAACACTTCTTGCTTCGCGCCTTGCATCTGGGTCCGATGGCATAGGATATGGCGCTGCGGCTTGAATTGCGGCCTTAATACTTGCATCTAAAGCATCATCTCCGCTTGAACGCGTGATTACAATTGAATTGACACTTCCCGAATCTGAGAGGGTAAAACGAACACTAACTGTTTTACCACTACTGCCTGTCGGAACATCCCAAGAGCGTCGAATTTTTTGCTCAAAATCACGTCTAGCTGAAGAAGCAACTTTTTTAGCCTCAGCTTTCTTTTGAGCTGCCTCTTCTTGTGCTTTTTGAGCAGATGCAGCTTTTGCTTCAGCCTCTGCTTCAGCTTTACGTTTAGCATCGTCAGCAGCTTTTTGTTGTTTAGCTTTTGCATCGGCGTCAGCTTTACGTTTAGCGTCGTCATTGGCTTTTTGCTGTTTAGCTTTTGCATCTGCTTCGGCTTTGCGTTTAGCGTCGTCATTGGCTTTTTGCTGTTTAGCTTTTGCATCGGCGTCAGCTTTACGTTTAGCATCTTCATTTGCTTTTTGCTGCTTAGCTTTTGCATCGGCGTCAGCTTTACGTTTAGCATCTTCATTTGCTTTTTGCTGCTTAGCTTTTGTATCGGCGTCAGCTTTACGTTTAGCATCTTCATTTGCTTTTTGCTGCTTAGTTTTTGCATCGGCGTCAGCTTTACGTTTGGCATCGTCATTAGCCTTTTGCTGTTTAGCTTTAGCATCATTTTCAGCTTTACGTTTAGCTTCTTGCTGGGCTAAAAGTTTAGCATTTTCAGACTTTTGAGCCTCACGTTTCAGCTTTGCATCGGTCTCGGCTTTACGCTTAGCCTCTTCAGCGACTTTTTGTCTAGCCTTAGCATCTGCTTCAGCTTTCGCACTTTGTTCGGCTTTGCGTTTTTGTTCAGCTTCCGCTCTTGCTTTAGCTTCAGTTTGACGTTTAGCTTCAGCCTGCTGCTTTTGTGCTTCCTCTACACGTTGCTGCTCTGTTGCTTGTTTAGCTTTCGCCGCTTCTTCAGCCTTGCGTTTTTGTTCAGCTAATTTTGCTTGTTGTGCCTGTTCAGCTTTTTGCTTTTCAGCAGCGAGCTGCTGTGCAGTCGGAGGAGGGGGTACTGCTGGAAGATTTTGAGGAAGAGTTTCATCCACAATAGGGCTTAACACCTCTTTTGCTTCATTTGTAGCAGTTGTCTCTTGTTCAATTTCTTTCGCTAAAGGTGGGGGTAAATCTTCTGGCTTAACTAAAATAGTTGTTAGCTTTTTTGGCTGTTCAGGTGGTTTACTCAAGCCTAAAAAAAGCAAGCCAACAATGGCAATTGCATGAACTCCAATTGTAAAGCTCAATGCAATCGCATTTTGTTTAAAGTGTGGCTTTTGATTTTTATTCATAGCTTATTTTAAAGGCTCTGTCAGAAGGCCAACTTGAGTTAAACCTGCTTCTTGTAAACTTGCCATCAGTGATACGACCTCTCCATAAGGACGAGACTTATCACCATTGACTAAAACTGTGAGTTGTTTATTTTCTTGTTCAGCTTGTTTTTGAGCATCGCTTAAAACTTCTTCAAGTTTTTCACGAGATAATGGCTCACTATCTTTGTAATCTTCATACTGAAGATAAATATTGCCATCTTTACCAATCGTTACCATAGCAGGCATATCTTTTGATTCGATTGGATGGTTATTTGCTTGAGGTAAATCGACTTTAATACCACTAGTAATCATGGGAGCAGTCACCATGAAAATAACCAAAAGTACGAGCATAACGTCAATATAAGGTACGACGTTCATATCACTTTTTAGTGGTTTTTTTATGCGCTCAAAGCGCCCTGAACGCTGAATTGCCATTATGCATCTTCCTGTGATGAACCCACAGACTGACGTTGCAATAAAGCAATCATCTCTTCAGCAAATAAAGCACGATCAGAGTAAACACTTTCGCTTTTAGACGTGAAATGGTTAAAAGCCAATACGGCAGGAATTGCAGCAAATAAACCAATTGCGGTTGCAATAAGTGCTTCGGCAATACCCGGTGCAACAGTTGCCAGAGTAACTTGATCAACAGCGGCTAAACCGATAAAGGCATTCATAATGCCCCAAACAGTACCGAATAGACCGATATAAGGAGCTACAGAACCGATACTTGCTAAACTACCTAAGCCATATTCTAGGTGGCTCTGATCACGACTCAAACCAACACGTAAAATACGTTCAGTCCCTTCAATTGTTTGTGAAACAGGAGCCTGACGTTTTTTTAGTTTAAAAAATTCACTCAACCCTTGATAAAAAATATCTTCAAGACCTGAGCGTTTTGAGTTGAGTTGAGCATTGTTGTAAAGCGTATTGAGTTCAGCACCAGACCAGAACATTTTCTGGAAATGTTCATCTTCTTGATGTGCTTTTTTATAACTCATATGTAACTTGGCAATCAGATACCAACTAAAGATTGATGCTAATAATAAAATTAGCATGACCAACTGAACGACTGGACTTGCCTGTAAAATAAGGTCAGAAATATGCAGGGTTGATTCAATGTTTGTTGCCATAGTTACATATGCCGGTTGTTTTTTTAGTCTTGTTCCAATTCTTTACGAATAAGATCACGTATTTCTTCTGGAAGACGACGAGCTACAAGTTCTTTGCTTAAACATGCCAACTCAACCTCGCCAGAAGCAAGCAAGATTTCACCACGATAAATATTTTGTTGCAACACAAATGACGCAGCTTTACATGAAACTACACGTGCTGTAACAGTAATTAAATCATCCATTAAAATAGGACGCATGTATTTTACGTCAATTTTGTGTACGACAAAGTTGTAGTCTTTTTGATGCCAGTAATGATCAACGCCAGAAGCACGGAGCCATTCAGTACGGGTACGTTCCATATAGCGAATGTGGTTGGCATGGTAAACAATACCACCTGCGTCCGTATCTTCAATATAAACACGAATGTTGAATTCAAAATGATTCGCCATGAGAGGATTCCGTTTTAGTTCACTATAGAGCTTTGCATTTAAAATATGACTGCTGAATAAAACATCAATTTTATTCGAAGCCACGTATATGCTTTAAATACGGGGCAGTTTAGCAGATTGCATACTAAGTCCTATGGCACAACCTTTCAATTGCGATTGCTGTATTTCTAGTCTAAAAACGGTACATCTTATGGCTAGCATGCTTTTAAATTATGATGGTTTCCATGTGGTTTGAACTTGTTTTGATATATTCGGATAATCTAATACGAACCTTACATGTAACTCGGTTCCTGTTTTTAAGGCCTTGTCATCTACAATAAAATAAGGATTGTGATTCGGTGCAGCCTGACTTAAATCTTGATTTTCTGGGGTAGCTCCTAAGAAAACAAAGAATGATGGCATCAGTTTGCCATAATATGCAAAATCTTCACTTGCACTCGCATTATGATCTAAAACATGTAACTTTGAATCTCCAGCAACTTTGGCTAAAGTTGGCTGAATAAGTTGAGTAAGGGTTTTATCATTCATGGTCACTGGTGCATAAGGTGCAATTTCAACTTTAGCAGTTACATCATTGGCTTGAGCATTATGCTCTATCATGACTGGTAAGCTTTTTAAGATATTATTTCTTATTTGCTCGTTATTGGAGCGAATAGTCCCGATCATATTGACCTGTTCAGGAATTACATTTCCTGCAGTGCCGCCTTGAATATTGCCGATACTGATTACGCCCATACCTTCAGTCAGATCTGTTCTTCGGCTAATAAGACTTTGTAAATTATTAATCATCAGTGCAGATGCATAAATTGGATCTTTGCCTAACCATGGGGTAGAGCCATGGACCTGTTTGCCATTAACCTGAATACGTAAGTGATCTGCACTATTTAAAATGGCCCCATCTTTATAATAGAGATGTCCACTTTTCATGCCTGCCATGACATGCATTCCAAAAATAGCTTCTGGCTTATAGTCTTTAAAGGCGCCGTCTGCGATCATTTTTCTAGAACCGATTTGATCGCCATGAGTAAAGTTATCTATATCTGCACCACCTTCTTCAGCAGGTTGGAAAACAAAAACAACTGTGCCCGATATTTTATTTTTATTAGCAGCCAGAATTTTTGCTGCGCCTAATAACATTGCAGTATGTGCATCATGTCCGCAAGCATGCATCACATAAGTTTCTTTACCTTGATAAATTGCTTTTTGTTTACTTGCAAAGGGTAGGCCGCTTTTTTCTTCCATTGGCAGAGCATCCATATCAGCTCTAAGTGCGATGATAGGGCCGGGTTTGTCGCCTTTTAAAATGCCGATTACGCCAGTTTTTGCATAACCAGTTTTGACCTGAATGCCATAAGATTTCAATTCTTTTTGAACAAGGGCAGATGTTTTAAACTCCATATTGCCCAGTTCAGGATGTTGGTGAATGTTTTGTCTTAGCTGAATAATCTGATTTTCATTTTGTTGAGCAGCATCATTGACCCAATCTGCTAGGCTTAGCTGAGTCATTAAGGTGAGTGGCAAAAATAAAGCGGCTTTCTTATACATGTCCTTATCCTAGAAATATTATTGTTCATAAGATTTAATTTCTTATAATTCAGTTTTTAAAAATATTAAAAAATCAATAAGGTATAAAGAAAGACTTAAAAGGTATAGAGTCGTTAATTGATTGATAAGACAATTATTATTTTAGTTAAATAGAATAGTTAAATTAAAAAAAGGAAGAGAAAATTCTCTTCCTTTGGCTAGTTTTTAGGCTCAGGTGGGGTCAGTCCAAACTGTAAGTAAGATTGATTGGTAGCAATACGGCCTCGAGCAGTACGCATGACATAACCTTGTTGAATTAAATACGGTTCAAGAACGTCTTCAAGAGTGCCGCTATCTTCAGCCATTGCTGCTGCTAGCGCTTCAACTCCAGCAGGACCACCATCAAAACGCTCTAGTAGCATGCTCAAATAACGTCGGTCTAGGGTGTCTAAGCCTGCCTTATCAACATTGAGCATATCAAGAGCACGTTGCGCCATGTCATGTGTCACTTCACCTGTACCTTTTACTTGTGCATAGTCACGCACACGACGTAATAGACGATTGGCAATACGAGGTGTTCCACGTGCACGGCGTGCAACTTCTTCTGCACCCTCAACTGTAATTGGCACATTCATTAAGTTTGCAGAGCGCGACACGATGTGAGTTAGGTCTTCTACAGAGTAAAACTCAAGACGTTGCACAATACCGAAACGGTCACGTAGTGGTGACGTAAGTAAGCCCGCACGTGTAGTCGCAGCGACGAGTGTAAAAGGTGGTAAATCCAGTTTGATTGAGCGAGCAGCAGGACCTTCACCAATCATGATATCCAGTTGGTAGTCTTCCATCGCTGGGTAAAGAATTTCTTCAATAACTGGAGAAAGACGGTGAATTTCGTCAATGAACAAGACATCGCCTTCTTCAAGGTTGGTAAGCATTGCAGCTAAGTCGCCCGCACGCTCCAAAACTGGCCCCGAAGTAGATTTAAGATTACCGCCCATTTCACGCGCAATAATGTTGGCAAGTGTGGTTTTACCCAAGCCGGGTGGACCAAAAATCAGCGTGTGATCGAGTGCTTCACCACGACCGCGAGCAGCGCCAATGAAAATTTCCATTTGTTCGCGTACTACAGGTTGCCCAATATAGTCGGCAAGTGAAGTTGGTCGAATCGCCCGATCAAAATGATCTTCTGGTTTTTCTGCTCCACTGATTAAACGGTCTTGCATAAGTGTTTTACTTCATCATTGATTTTAGAGCAGCGCGAATAATATCGGCTGATTCGGTGTAATCGGCTTTAACAGCAGCAACAGCTTTTTGTGCTTCAAGTGGCTTGTAACCTAAAGATTGCAAAGCTGCTTCTGCTTCTGCCACAGGAGAGTTTGCAGCAAACTGAATTTGAGGCAGGGTAGTCGAAGAAGAAGTTCCTTGAGCCAATGTTTTGAAACGGTCACGAAGTTCAATCATTAAACGCTCGGCTGTTTTTTTGCCAACGCCCGGGACTTTTATTAACGTGTTGATGTCGTCATGTTCAATTGTATGCACCAGTAGCTCAACACTTAACGTCGATAGAATCCCTAATGCCATTTTCGGACCGACACCATTTACTTTTAATAAGGTGCGGAAAATTATTTTTTCTTGAGCATCACTGAAACCGTAAAGCTGTTGAGCATCTTCACGGACAACCAAATGCGTCCATAACGTAACTTTTTGGCCTTTTTGTAATTGGCAAAATGTTGAAAGTGGCGTATCAATTTCATAACCCACACCATTTACATTCAGTAAGACAGTAGGGGCTTCTAGGGCAAACACTTCGCCAATTAAACATCCGATCATAGAGTAGTTTCACTTATTCATAACTGTAAATCTGGTCGTTCTAACATTCATTGAAAACGACACAGGTTTTATTTCTTTCTATATCAAGCCAGCTTAAAACAAGCCAATTTTATTACCTTGTAACTCTTGAGCCAAGCTATAAGCCTGATGATCTGAGAACTTACTGATAATATCGAGTACTTGCATAATATTACTGTAGTGATTATTGCTAAAGTTAGCACCATACAGATTAAGGATAGACATTAAACGTTGTTCTTTAAAGCTCAAAGATTTATGTGGTGTGGTCAAAGGTACAAATGCATCCAAAATAGTCTGTAAACTTTGATGCGCAATAATTTCTAAACCAGACTTTTGTGGATGTTCAAAAATTTTGTCACGTGCCAGATTTTTGGCTGTTTCGATACCAATGGCAATATCGGGTGAGCAATATTGTAAAAGGTTACCTTTAAGCTGACCGGTAATAATTTTATAATGATGTTTAGCAAAAGCTGTAGTAACTTCATCCACAAGACGTTTCATGACACGACCACGTAATGCTGAAATCTTTTGTTGCCACGTACTGTCTGGGTGTGACAATTCTTCAGGCTGACCATAATCGGCAATGAGGTTTAAGAAAATTGGTTCAACTTCTTGGTAACTCAGCATATTTAAGATAATGCCATCTTCTAAGTCAATTAAGGCATAGCAAATGTCGTCAGCGGCTTCTAATAAGTAGGTCAGTGGGTGACGGCAATAATGATATTCACCTAACTGAATAAGTCCGAGCTGTTCAGCAATCTGTTTTAAAATTTCTTTTTCAGACTGATAACAACCAAATTTTGCTCGCTGATGGGAAGGGCGATCACCTTGTGAAGCAATGGTTTTTGAAAGCCATGGATACTTTAAATAAGCGCCTAAGGTTGCATAGGTTAAGCGCATCCCGCCATCATTTGGATGATAATCAATGCGGCTTAATAAACGTAATCCTTGAGCATTACCCTCAAACTGACGAACATCGGCTTCTTCTTCTGGACTTAATTTTTTTAAAAAATCATCATGTGAGGCATCATCGAACCACTCACGAATTGCATATTCACCCGCATGTCCGAAAGGTGGGTTACCAATATCGTGAGCCAGACAGGCTGCTTGAATAATTGCACCGACATCGGCAGGAGAAATCCAGACAGGTAATTCATTTTTTATTTTTTCTGCTGCGAGCATGCCCATTGAGCGGCCAATACAGGAAACTTCAAGTGAGTGAGTTAAACGGGTATGAATGCCATCATGCTGTGCGAGTGGGTGAACTTGCGTCTTACGGTTTAGCTGACGAAAACTTTGAGAAAATATAATGCGGTCATAATCTTTATGGAATGGGCTACGAGCCAGTTCTGTACTGCTTTTTTTACTACCTAAACGAACTGCAGAAAGCAGCTCTAACCAACGCATTTGTTCCATTTATCATTATTCAAAACTGTAAAACCTGATCATGCCAAAAAAAAGTTAAAAGCACTAGCTTGGTGCGACATAGTTTGTCTTAGTTCAGGTTTTATTATGTTATTGAACAAACATGAAACAATTTATTTTTAGCTAGAATGCCTAAAAAAATGATTTTGAACAAAAAACTAATCACTTCTTGCAGAATTAGGTTACAGAATACTGATTCTACATCTAGCTGATTTTAGCAAGAAGCAGTAGAATGTGCGCTCTCTCTAAAGTCACATTGCGGTAAGGTTCACAAGACCTGCCCGTGGAGCCAAAATCAACATGTTTATCGTGGCCGGTGCAGCAGCACATTCTTCTTTTAAGAAAGCTCAACTATTAACACGTTTATCGTCAATTAGTTCTGTTCAATCTTTTGACAGCCAATGGGTCTATTTGTTTGATCAAGCGCTCAACGAGCAGCAACATCAATCTGCTTTGCAATTATTGAATGACGGTGAGTCTTTTGAACTTCGTCAATCTGCAAGTGATGAGATTCAGATTTTAGTTACACCACGTGTGGGTACTATTTCACCTTGGTCTTCTAAAGCAACTGATATTTTCAAAAACTGTAATACGCCAGTGCATCGTTTAGAACGTGGCCTTTTATTTACGTTAAAAGGTGTTTCTGAACTTTCTAATGAAGTTAAACAAGTACTTCATGACCGTATGACAGAAACAGTTTTTGCTCAAATTGATGATGCAAAAGCATTATTTTCAGAAACGGCACCAAAACCATTAAATTCAATTGATATCTTAGGTCAAGGCAAAGAAGCTTTGGTTAAGGCGAATAATGAGTTTGGTTTTGCGTTATCTGAACAAGAAATTGATTACCTAACTGAAGCATTCGGTAAGCTTGGTCGTAATCCAAATGACATCGAGTTGATGATGTTTGCACAGGCAAACTCTGAGCACTGTCGTCATAAAATCTTTGGATCTGAATGGACAATTGATGGTGAAAAACAACCATTATCATTGTTCCAGATGATTAAAAATACTTATAAAGAATCTCCAACTGATGTGTTATCTGCTTATAAAGATAACGCTTCAGTGATTGTGGGTTATGACACGATGCGTTTTTATCCGAAAGCGGATGAAAATGGTCACTTTGTTTATAAATATAAGAGCCAAGCTGCTCATATTTTAATGAAGGTTGAAACTCATAACCACCCAACAGCAATTTCTCCATTTGCTGGTGCTGCAACTGGTTCAGGCGGTGAAATCCGTGATGAAGGTGCAACAGGCCGTGGTGGTAAACCAAAAGCTGGTTTAACAGGTTTCACAGTTTCGAACTTAAACATTCCTGGTTTTGAACAACCTTGGGAAGAAAACTACGGTAAACCTTCACGTATGGCATCGCCATTACAAATCATGATTGAAGGTCCATTAGGTGGCGCGGCATTTAACAATGAATTCGGTCGTCCTGCATTAAATGGTTATTTCCGTACTTTCGAACAGAATGTAAATGGTGAAGTGAAAGGCTTCCATAAGCCAATCATGATCGCTGGTGGTTACGGTAATATCCGTCCAGACCATGTAGAAAAAGATGCGATTCAACCAGGTGATTTACTCATTGTATTGGGTGGCCCTGCAATGTTGATCGGTCTTGGTGGTGGTGCTGCATCTTCAGTAGATAGCGGTACAATGGGTGAAAGCCTTGATTTCGCATCTGTACAACGTGAAAACCCAGAAATGGAACGCCGTTGTCAAGAAGTGATTGATACTTGCTGGCGTTTAGAAGACTTCAACCCAATCGTTTCTGTACACGACGTTGGTGCTGGTGGTCTATCAAATGCTATGCCTGAACTTGTGAATGACCATGAGTTAGGTGCGGTACTTAATCTTCGTAAGATTCCTTCATTAGAGCCGGGCATGAGCCCAATGGAAATCTGGTCAAATGAAGCACAAGAACGTTATGTTCTCGCAATTCGCCCAGAATCTTTGGATCAGTTCGAAGCAATCTGTGCCCGTGAGCGTTGTCCATTTGCTGTGTTAGGTGAAGCAACTGAAGCACGTCACTTAACAGTTGAAGATCCATTGTTCCAAAACGATGCTGTTGATATCCCAATGCAAGTAATGCTTGGTGGTACACCACGTATGCAACGTTCTTATGAAACTATTGAACGTAGTGGTGATGATTTCGACGTTTCAAAAGTTGATTTGAAAGATGCGATTTTCCGTGTATTGAAAAATCCTACAGTTGCGTCTAAGTCATTCTTGATTACCATTGGTGACCGTTCAATTACAGGTATGGTTGCACGTGACCAAATGGTTGGTCGTTGGCAGGTTCCTGTTGCAGATGCAGCAGTAACAACAACAAGTTTGCAAGGTTTCACTGGTGAAGCAATGGCAATGGGCGAACGTCCACCAGTTGCATTGTTAAATCCAGCGGCATCTGCTCGTTTAGCAGTTGCTGAAGCAATTACCAATATTGCATGTGCGAACATTGAACAAATTAGTGATATCAAACTTTCTGCAAACTGGATGGCTGCTGCTGGTCAAAAAGGCGAAGACCAAGCATTGTTTGAAGGCGTGAAAGCAATTGGTATGGAAATGTGTCCTGCTTTGGGAATTGCGATTCCAGTAGGTAAAGACTCACTTTCAATGCGTACAACTTGGAATGACGACGGTGAAGATAAAGCCGTAACTTCTCCAATGACAGGTGTAATCACTGCGTTTGCTCCAGTGACAGATGTTCGTAAGACCTTAACACCTGAACTTAAAAATTTAGAAGATTCAGTACTTGTACGTATTGATTTATCTAAAGGTCAGTTCCGTTTAGGTGGTTCGATTCTTGCGCAAGTATATAAAGCAATCGGTTCAATCACTCCTGACGTTGATAGTTTTGATGATTTCAAAGCGTTCTTTGCTTTAATCCAAGACTGGAACAACCGTGGCTTGATTCAGGCTTACCATGACATCGGTGATGGTGGTTTATTAGCCTCTGTAGCTGAAATGATGTTTGCTGCGCGTTTAGGTGTTGCATTAGAAGACCAAACTCAAGCAAGTTTGTTTGCAGAAGAAATTGGTGCAGTACTTCAAATCAAAGCAACTGATTGGGAAGCTTTACAAGCAGAAATCGCTGCTTCTAGCTTGAAAGATGCAATTGCTGTAGTTGGTCGTGTAAATAACTCAGATCAATTATCTGTAAATGGTTTAACTTTAGATCGTGCTGAATTACAACAAGCTTGGTCTGAGGTATCTCATCAGATCCAACGTCTACGTGATAATGTAGAAACTGCTGATCAGGAATTTTCATTAATTACTGATAATGCGCATCAAGGTTTGATTGCTAAACCAACATTCGACTTGAATGAACCTGTTGAAGCGCCGTTTATCAACACACGTCGCCCAAATATGGCAATCTTGCGTGAGCAAGGTGTAAACGGTCATATTGAAATGGCGGCAGCCTTTGATAAGGTTGGTTTCAATACTGTTGATGTGCACATGAGTGATTTACTTGCTGGTCGTGTTAGCCTGAGTGATTTTGAAGGTTTGGTGACTTGTGGTGGTTTCTCTTACGGTGACGTAATGGGTGCTGGTGGTGGTTGGGCAAAATCAGTATTGTTCAATGCTAAATTACGTGATCAGTTTGAACAATTCTTCCATCGCGATGAAACGTTCAGCTTAGGTATCTGTAATGGTTGTCAAATGTTGTCACAATTAGCGCCACTTATTCCTGGTGCTGAACACTGGCCGCGTTTCCACCGCAATATGTCAGAAGTTTTTGAAGCTCGTAGCGTAAACGTTCGTGTTGAAAAATCTGTTTCTGTATTGCTTGATGGTATGGAAGGTTCAATCTTACCGATTGCTGTTGCACACGGTGAAGGTCGTGCTGTTGCAAGTGAAGCTAGCATTGCAAGCTTGAACGCAGCTAACCAAGTGGCATTACGCTATGTTGATAGCCTTGGTAACCCAACTCAGCACTATCCATTGAACCCAAATGGTTCACCTGAAGCGATTACTGGTGTGACTTCTAAAGACGGTCGTGCAACCATTATGATGCCGCACCCAGAACGTACTTTCCGTGCGCTTCAGCATTCTTGGAAACCAGAAGAGTGGACTGAAGACGGTGCATGGTTGCGTATGTTCCGAAATGCGCGTAAGTTTATTGGTTAATGTAAAGATTGAAATAAGCCACCGTAAGGTGGCTTATTTATGTGTACTAGAATATTAAAAATAGTGGAGAAGAAAAATGAAATCAAAAATCCATTTTCGTGAGTTTGCTTTGCTCATGGCATTACTCATGTCGATTGTTTCTTTTTCTATTGATGCAGTTTTACCAGCTTTAGGTGAGATTGGACGTATTTTTGAATTAAAAAATAATAACCAGTCGCAATGGGTCATCATTGGTATTTTTTCTGGAATGACAATCGGGCAGCTCATTGCAGGTCCATTATCTGATGCGATCGGGCGTAAACGGATTTTATTCACAGGAATTATTATTTATTTTCTGGGAAGTTTATTGTGCTTTTCTACACAAAGTTTTGAGTGGTTTTTAGTTGGGCGCTTTATTCAAGGTATTGGAGTGTCAGGGCCTTACGTTGCTTCTATTTCAATCGTTAGAGATAAATACAGCGGAGCTCAAATGGCTCGCATCATGTCTTTAATTATGATGGTGTTTATGGTTGCTCCAGCAATTGCACCAAGTTTGGGGCAACTCATTATTCATTTCTTTGGTTGGCGTGAAATCTTTGTTTTATATATGGTCTATGCCACAGTTGTGGGAGCATGGGTCGCTTTGCGACTAGAAGAGACTTTACTTCCCGAAAATCGTTTACCCATGCGTCTACATGCATTTAAGGAAGGCTTTAAAGAGGTCGTAAGTAATAAAACCACCATGAGCTATCTATTGTGTGCTGGATTCTGTTTTGGTGGATTTATTGGTTATTTAGGAACGTCACAGCAAATTTTTATGCAGCAGTTTGGTAAAACAGGGCAAGAGTTTAGTGCTTACTTTGCTGTGCTTGCGGGTGTGATGGGAATCGCATCATTTACAAACTCTAAAATTGTCATGAAGTTTGGTATGCGTCCAATCTGTATTTATGGCTTTCTTGGACTGTGCTTAATTTCTTTGATTTTCTTGTTAATTCAACTTGCGGGTGTAACGGTATCATTTTGGATGTTTATGCTTTATGCCTGTATTTTGTTTTTATTGTTTGGAACGCTCTTTGGTAATTTAAATGCGATTGCCATGGAGCCGATGGGGCATGTTGCTGGAATGGCATCGGCTATTATTGGTGCAGCTTCCTCTGTATTGTCACTTATTCTTGCTTCTATCATTGGGCAGTTATATAACGGTACATTGATTCCAATGACCTGTGGTTTTGTGATTTTGTGTGGTTTAGCTTTTGCTATGACAATATATGAGAATAGATATTTAAAGAAATCGGATGCTTAAAATTATAAAGATGAAGATAGATTACTGAATTTTAAAATTTTCTTCAGACTAAGAGTTGCATATGGATGAGTGCTGTTCTTTTAAACGTTTTAGATAACTTACAAGACTATAGACATAGAGCTATTTATCGCAGTATGCTCGGTTCGAGGTTGGTTCAATTTTTGCTTTCTCTGTAACAACGATAAAAATCGGAGATCAAAATGATGAAAAATGAAAATCATATAAAAATGTTTTATAAAAAAGATAAGGGCTGGCGCTTATTTGGCTTGGCGCTTGCTATTCAAATACTTTTTATTGGAGCAAATTATTTAGCAATGATGAGCTGACTTTGCTTCTAAAGCTTTCTTAACGGTATGATCTAAATCTAATTCATAAAGTTTTGAGTCATTCTTGTTATGTTAAAGCTGATTTATTACGTACCTGATTCACATCTTGAATTAACTAAACAAGCCATATTTGCTGCTGGTGCAGGTGGTATCGGTAATTATGAACACTGCGCATGGCAAGTGAAAGGAATAGGGCAGTTTAAGCCAGTTAAAGGAGCTGCTCCCTATATTGGGCAGCTAGATGAACTTGAACAAGTTGATGAGTGGCGTGTTGAAACAATTGTGCTTGAAGAAAAAGCAAGTGCGGTAGCGAAGTCTTTAAAGGCAAGCCATCCTTATGAAGAGCCTGCCTTTGAGTTTATTCAAATCATAGAAATTGATTTTAATTAAACTGAGAGAAATCTGGTTTACGTTTTTGCATAAATGCTTGAACAGCCTCTAGCATTTCCGGTGAGCGCACACGTTGCATAAAGATTTCAGCTTCATGATCAACACATTCAATAATTTGTTCTAAATTATGCTTCATGAGTGCTTTGGTTTGTTTTAAAGATGCAAGAGGCAAGGCCGTTAATTGTTGAGCAGTTTGTTGAGCTGAAACATAAGCATCTTCAACTACTTCATTGACTAAACCTGCTTGCACCGCTGTTTCTGCATTAAACTTTTTCGCAGTAAATAGCAGCTCAGCTGCTTTATGGTAGCCAGCTTGTTGAACAAGTAATTGACTTGCGCCACCTTCTGGAGAAAGACCTAGGCTTACAAATGGAATTTGGAAAAGAGCGGTGTTGTCAGCAAAAACTAGATCTGCATGCAATAAAATTGTAACGCCAATACCAATTGCAACGCCTTTTACCGCAATGATAAGTGGTTTTGATAATTTGGCAGCGGCTTTAAGTAAAACGAATGGTGGGACTTCTCCCGCTGGGCCGATGTTAGGATTTTGTACAAAACCCATAAAATCTTTCATGTCATTGCCAGCTGTAAAATCTTGTTCTACACCGCGTAGAACGACTACTCTAACTTCTTTATTGAGATCGGCTTCATTCAGTGCTTTGGCAATCCATAAATAAAGTTCGCCGTACAATGCATTTTTTGCATCTGGGCGATTTATGGCTAAGGTGAGTACGCCACCTTCTAAATTTGCGTTTAAATGTTGATGAGGTTGTTGAATACAGCTAAGTGTCATCGTACTATCCTTGCTTTAAACCACGTTGTTAATTTTTAGGTTCTCATTATGGCGCATATTTTTTGTAATGAGCGTTACTGATGAGTTCATAAAAAGTGAAAATCTAATTATGTATAAATTTGACTATCTCGTTTTTATAGGTCGCTTTCAACCATTTCATTTGGCTCATATGCAGACAATTGAAATTGCCTTACAGCAAAGCCACTATGTGGTTTTGGCATTAGGCTCTGCGCAAATGGAACGTAATATTAAAAATCCATTTCTTGCGATTGAACGAGAGCAAATGATTTTATCTAATTTTTCATTAGATGAGCAAAAACGTATTAAATTTGTGCATGTGGTCGATGTTTATAATGATGAAAAATGGGTGAAACAAGTCAAATCTTTAGTGAATGGCGTGATTGAACCGAACTCAAAAGTGGGTTTAATTGGGCATTTTAAAGATGAGTCTTCTTACTATTTAAAACTTTTCCCTGAATGGATTATGGTTGAGCTTGATAGTTTGAAAGATTCTATTTCAGCTACCCCGATGCGTGAGGCTTATTATCGTGGTGAAATTCAAACTGAATTTTTTCCTGTAGGAACCATTCGATTTTTAGATGAATTTAAGAATACAGAAGTTTATGCTGAATTACAGCGCAAATATCTTATAGATGATAAAAGTAATTTAAATTAAATCAGCTTGTGGTTTTAATTCTTTAATCAGAAAATCGATAAAAACACGAATATGAAAAGATTCGTGTTTTTTGAGTGGGTAGAGTAGAGAAAAGGGACGTGAAGTTCCTGAAAATTTTGTAAGAATTTCAATCAATTCTCCATTTTTAAGCTCTTTTTCTACTATAAAACGATAGGTTTGTAATAATCCTGCACTATATTTTGCTAGGGCAACTGTACCTAAAATATCGTCTAAACAGCGGATCTTACCTGTGCTTTGATATTCAATAATTTGATGATTTGAATTGAATAGCCACGGTACATTTTTTCCTGTGCTGGGTAGCACAAATTGAATGCATTGATGATGCTGTAAATCTTCAAGGCTTTGTGGTGTGCCGAATTGTCTTAAATACTGCGGCGATGCCACCACAATCAGCTCGGCTTGTTCGAGTTGACGTGCAATCAAATTTGAATCAGCAAATAGTCGCCCGCGAATCGCTAAATCATATCCTTCCGCAATAAAGTCCACATTTTTATTAGTTAGTTGAACATCAACTTCGATGGCTGGATATTGCTGCGAGAATTTTGCTAATAAGGGCAGTATTCGGTAATGCCCATAAGGTGTGGGTACACTGATTCGAATTAAACCTGATGGTTGTTGTTTTTGGTTTTTGAGTTGTTGCTCAGCTTCTAAAATTTGGTTTAATGCTTGTTTGCATTCTTCAAAGTACATTTTTCCTTGTGGCGTTAAACGTACTTGTCGAGTCGTTCTCACAAAAAGCTGTGTTGCTAAATGCTTTTCCAATCGTGCAATTGAACGGCTTACAGCTGCGGGACTAACACCAGCATGAAGTGCAGCTTTAGAAAAGCTTTCATTTTCTGCAACTAAGCAAAATAGCTCTACGCTACTAAACATCATTCTTTTTAGCTGTTGAGCCATTTATTACACCATGTAAAAAATGATTTGATTTATGGGCTATTTAAGCACATAAAAGTAAACAATAAGATGATTTTCATACCTTGTATGGAGTTATTTTATGAAACTTTTTTATTCACCCAATGCCTGTTCTTTAGCTCCACATATTGTTTTAAGAGAGCTTGGATTTCCATTTGAATTGATCAAAGTAGATTTACACCAGCATTTAACGGAATTGGGTACAGACTTTTATCAACTCAATAAAAAAGGACAAGTGCCTTTATTGCAGTGCGATGATGGTTCATTGTTAACAGAAGGTGCTGTGATTAGCCAGTTTCTCGTTGACCAATCTTCTCGGAAAGATTTATTAGCTGAAATAAATACGGCCGACCGTTACGAGATTCTTTCATGGATGAACTTTATTGCTTCGGAAATTCATAAAGCATATTCGCCATTTTTCAATGAGGCCTATAATAAACAATGTAAAACTGTATATAGAACAACTCTCAATAAGCACTATACGTGGGTCGATCAACAATTAAATGGGCAAAATTACTTAACAGGAAGCAACTTTACGATTGCTGATATTTATCTTTTTGTGGTGACACGCTGGGCTGATTTTATTGGTCTTGATTTAGCACACTTCATTCATTTAACAAGTTTTATGAAGAGAATTTCTGAGCGTCAAACGGTTCAAGATGCAATTTCAGCTGAAGCAGCCTAATTTTTCATTATTAAAGAAAAGTATAAAAGGGGAGAGATATGCCTTATATCTTAATTCAAATTACCAAAGAAAATGTTTCAATACAGCAAAAACAGCAATTAATTCAAGAAGCAACTGAGCTTATGGTTCGTGTGCTTAATAAAGATCCTGCTACTACATTTGTGGTAATTGATGAAGTTGAAACTGATAATTGGGGTGTTGCAGGTGAAACTGTTTCTACGATACGAAAAAGACAAAGTTTGAGTATATAAAAATGCAAAATAATCCTATTGCAGCGATTCAGTGCCAGCTAGATAAATACTTTGATGGTTTGTATTTTTGTGATGTACAACTTTTGAGTGATGTTTTTCATCCTGATGCTGTGTATATGAATGTAACTGAACAGCCTATATTGCGACTTAGTATGGCTGAATATTTTCCGATTGTTGCGAGTCGGATTTCTCCAGCTTCAAAGAGACAAACACGACAGGATAAAATCAGTTCAATCAATTTGATTAATGAACGCTTGGCGATGGTACATGTTGAATGTGTTATTCACCCTAAATATTTTTATGATGCTCTTACATTTGTACTAGAAGACGATAAATGGAGGATTATAGCGAAAGTTTTCCATTATCAAATTTTAGCGGACTGAATGATTAAGCATCTGCCCAAAAGATAATTCGGTTGGAAAACGGATCGGTGATACTGAGTTCAAGTGTTTCCCAATCTGTTTTTTCAACTTGAGGTTTGGCGAACTTATAATCTTTTTGACTCAATTCACTATGCAGCTCGTAAATAGGTTCCCAATAAATGCGGATTGCACTATGTGGGCTTGCATCTCCAAAATGCTCAGATAAATGAATAACGCAATCATCTTTGGAAATTTGTAGATATAGCGGAAAGTTATCTTCAAATTGATGTTGCCAATCAAGTTGAAAACCTAAGAATTCAAGATAAAATGATTGGGCCAAATCAACATCAAAAATTCTTAAAATTGGGGTGATTGAACCTGATTGCATCATTTTTTCCTTTTAACGTGTACCAAATTGTTGAGTCCAATAGCTCTTTTGCTTTGCAGACTGATCGGAAGCACAAGCGATTGCGTAAGTTGTGAATTTGGGGTTCATTAGATTACTACAATGTAGGGGACTCGGCAGCCATTTAGACATAACTTCGCTCAAAGTTTTCTGACCGCTAGCGACATTTTCACCATTGGCTTTGCCGAGAGTATTATAGCGTTTCAAACGTGACTTTAAGTCTAGTCCTGTTGAACTCACATGTCCCAGAAAGTTATGTTTTGCCATATCTTCACTATGAGAAAGTGCACCTTTATATAAATTATTATTCCAACTCAGCGGTTTAGCAGCAGGGAAAAACTGTTGACCACACTGGCGTGGTTGTTGGCGGATCTGGTTAATTGTATTAAGTATGGCCTGTTGATAAGCTGGGTTTTGTAAATCTTGGCAGCTTATTTCAATGGCAGTTTTCTGAATTTGAGTAATTGATGGGGTGGTGTCGGTTGGCATGGGTAATGTATTTGCACTACATGCACCGATAAAAAGAGTCAAAGGCAGTAAAGAGTAATTTTTGAGTAGACTCATGTGAACGCCTTAAAATAATTATTCTAATGTTTTTATCATACGCCAAAGTCAAATTATTGAGCAATTCTTTGCAATAAAAAAGCGAGTTCGATACTCGCTTTTTTATTGCATACGTTTATTAAGCCGATTGAAGGGCTTTTAGGTCTTCAAGTACTTGTTCAGCATGTCCTGCTGCTTTGACTTTACGGTAGCTTTTAACTAAGGTTTTGTTATGGAAAATGAAAGTAGAGCGTTCAATTCCCATAACTTTTTTGCCATACATATTTTTTTCTTTAATGACATCAAAATGATTACAGAGCACTTCTTCTTTGTCGCTAATGAGGTCAATCGTGAGCGCTTGTTTTTCAGTAAAGTTTTGATGGGCTTTTACCGAGTCGCGTGAAACACCGAAAATACGTGTACCTAAAGCTTCAAATTGGTCTTTTAAACAAGAGAAACCGACTGCTTGTGTTGTACATCCAGGGGTTGAATCTTTTGGGTAGAAATAAATGATTAACCATTCATTTTCAACCTCGGCCAAGTTCACTTCACCGTGGGTAGTAGGGAAAACCTGATTTGGTAATTGAATATTCTCAGTCATTTCTCATCCTTCAAAAAGCTAAATTTGATCTAATTCAAGTGGTAAAAAAGCATATTCTTCATGATAAACAATATCGAGCTTTCTTACAGGAATTGGTTTGTTAAAAATTGGTCCATCAATCACAGTGGTATGAAATTCACCGCCTTCACCACATGGATCAATACCGCGATTCTCAAGTTCTTGGATATATTCTAAGGTTAAAGTTTTTCCTAAATCTTCAATTGTCATGCCTAGTTTTAAGTTCACTGTCACAATGACACTACGGAAACCAAGATTGATAAACTCTTCAACAACCTCACGATGTGGACGTAACCAAAGAGGCATGCCTAATTTGAGTCCCACTTGTTGAGTGATCCGATCATGCCAACACCCATGTTCAGGCATATCAAGGTCACCTGTAACGAGTACCTCGGCACCTTGTTGTTTTGCCTGAGTGAGTAATTCAATAAATTTAGCTTCATAGTCATTCCAGCTTGATGAAGCCATAAATACTGGTAGGCCGATTGCTTCAGCTTGAGCTTGAATAATATCAAGTGGCATAGCATGTGAACGAGAGCGCTGGCCTTGTTCTTCTAGCATGACAATTAGTCCACTAACCATACCAGTTTGCATTGCCTGGTAGAGTGCAAGGGAGCTGTCTTTACCCCCACTAAATGAGACAATAGACGGTTTGTTAATTGCGTTGGTTTTCCATTGTTCTTGCATGGTTTATTTCAAATGAATTGGTCAAGATCGATTTTATTTTAACAGAGCTACAAAAAAGCCTGCATAAATGCAGGCTTAATTTGGAATAACAAAAGCTTATTTTTTAGGAGCTTGTTGTTGAGCTGCTTTCATAGCATCTTCAGTTAATTTTTCAAGCTTAGTTGTTAACTGAGGACCGAAACATGCTTTAAGATCACGGTTTTGTTGTTGTACAAATCCTAGAGAGCTTGGGCTTTTCTTCGCATTGATTGCACTTTGGATTTCCCATTTTTGTGCTTCAGTTACTTTACCTTGTGCTTCAACTTGGCAGCTACAGAATTTGCTAACTTCAGATGAACTGAGTTTACCGCCTTTAGCTGTTTGATCTTTACAAACGTTAACTAATGCACCTTTAACGTTGGTACTTTTATATGCTGCTTGAACTGGGTTTTCAGCAGCATGTGCTGCACCAGCCATAAGAGCAACTGTTGAAAACAAAGATGAAAGAATAAGATTTGATTTTAACAACTTCATAAATTTTACCTACTTATTACGGTATATAGCGTGTTGGGTCGGCAACACCGGCCTCGATAAAGCCTTCTTTACGCAAACGGCAACTGTCACATTTGCCACACGCACGTCCTTGAGCATCTGCTTGGTAGCAAGATACCGTTTGACTATAGTCTACGCCATGTTCAATCCCTAAACGTATAATATTCGCTTTGGATAAATGTAACAGGGGTGTTTCAAATTTAAGTGGTTTTCCTTCCACGCCAGCTTTCGTTGCTAAACGTGCCATATTGGCAAAAGCGTCAATAAATTCAGGGCGACAATCAGGATATCCTGAATAATCAACGGCATTGATACCAATAACAATCGCTTCAGCATTGAATACTTCTGCTGCTGCTAAGGCATATGAAAGGAAAATTGTGTTACGTGCTGGTACATAAGTTACAGGAATGCCTTCTTGTAATTGTTCTGGTACAGCAATGTTATGGTCTGTAAGTGCAGACCCACCTAAATTAGCCAAATCAATATTAATTACACGATGTTCAACACCTGCTCGTTGAGTTAATGCTTTTGCTGCATCGAGTTCAGTGGTTGAGCGTTGACCATACATAAAACTAATAGCAATACATTCATAGCGTGCTTGTGCCCAAGCTAGGCAAGTGGTTGAGTCTAAGCCGCCTGAAAGTAAAACAATGGCACGAGGGCGCATATTTTTCTCCATATTCGGAATGATTTATTTTATTGAGTGATTAGCGACCTGATTCGTCATTCCACAGCAGTTTATGTAACTGAAGTTGGAAACGAACGGGTAATTTATCATCCAGTATCCACTGTGCCAGATCACGTGCTAGACGTGGCAGGCCAACAGCACCTTTTTCAACTGCAAAGGCAGGGGAGAACCAAACGGTACTGACTTTTTTATGCAGTTGATATTTTTCAACTTGTTGCTTTGACCATTCATAATCTTCGCGGTTACAAATGACGAATTTAATTTGGTCATGCGCAGTCAAATGATCAAGATTGCTGATGAGGTTACGATGTTCCTCACCAGAAGTTGGAGTTTTTAAATCGAGAACTTTAGAAACACGCGAATCTACTTTTGAGACATCGAGCGCGCCACTGGTTTCTAAAGAAACATCAAAGCCAGCTTCACATAGACGTTGTAATAAAATCAAACAGTTTGGCTGTGCAAGAGGTTCACCACCAGTTACACAAATATAAGGCGTTTGAAATTGTGTAGCTGTTTCAATGATATGCTCAAGTGAAAAACGTTCACCACCTTCAAAAGAATAAGTGGTATCACAATAGCTACAACGTAATGGACAGCCCGTTAGGCGAATAAATACAGTCGGTAGGCCAGAGGCATTTGCTTCACCCTGCAACGAGTAAAAAATCTCGGTAATGCGTAAACCGGACGCAGGGTCTGAGACAGGGATTGCAGAGGAACGTAAGGAAGCCATTCTAGAAATACCACACTATATAAAAAATAAAATCTCTACGATCAGTGTTGACCGTAGAGATGTTTGATCAAACTGAAATTAGTCAGCGCGTAACAAATCGTTCAAACTTGTTTTTGCACGTGTTTGCGCATCAACTTTTTTCACAATAATTGCAGCATATAAGCTGTATTTACCATCAGCAGACGGCAGGCTACCTGCTACAACAACTGAACCTGCTGGAACGCGACCATAATGGATTTCGCCAGTTGCGCGGTCATAAATTTTAGTCGATTGACCAATGAAAACGCCCATTGAAATTACTGAGCCTTCTTCAACAATAACGCCTTCAACGATTTCTGAACGCGCACCGATAAAGCAATTGTCTTCAATAATGGTTGGGTTAGCTTGTAATGGTTCTAAAACACCACCGATACCTACACCACCAGACAAGTGAACATTTTTACCGATTTGAGCACATGAACCTACAGTTGCCCATGTATCAACCATTGTGCCTTCATCTACGTAAGCACCAATGTTGACATAAGAAGGCATTAACACTACGTTTTTAGCTTGGAAGCTACCACGACGTGCTACAGCAGGAGGAACAACACGAACACCTGCTGCTTTAAATTGTTCTTCAGTCCAACCAGAGAATTTAGTTTCAACTTTGTCGTAGAAACGAAGATCACATGACTCGATTGGTTTATTGTCATTGAGTTTAAATGATAATAAAACAGCTTTTTTTAACCATTGGTGAACAACCCATTCACCATTGATTTTTTCAGCAACTCGAAGTGTACCGTTATCTAAACCAGCAATTGCTTCTTCAACAGCTTGGCGAATTTCGCTTGGGCAATCTGCTGCAGTAAGGTTTGCGCGGTCTTCAAATGCTTGCTCAATGATCGTAGAAAGCTGAGACATGATCTTCCTTCCATAAAAAATTTTAAAGATTTTACACTAATTTGTGACAAGAATCTTTGAAAAAACGTGTTACGTTTAATCGAGGGTATAAATGAGGTAAATGAAATTAAGCTTATTAGATAATCAAGTGTTTTTTACACAAAAATGATTTGAAAATAAAAATTTAACTCAATTTGTATCAAAAAATAACAGAAATCTAGCATTTTTTGTATAAAAAAGAATCTAAGCTGTCTTTATTATGATTTCAGTCACAAGATGAATAAATTAAAAACAGAGCCTTTTTGAGGAGAAAACCATGAAAGTATTACGTGTATTAGTAACAACTACTGCTTTATTCGCTGCTGGAGCAGCAATGGCAGATGAAGCTGTTGTTCATGACAGCTACGCATTTGACAAAAACCAATTAATTCCTGTGGGGGCGCGTGCTGAGGTAGGTACAACTGGTTACGGTGGTGCTTTATTGTGGCAAGCAAACCCATATGTAGGTTTGGCACTTGGTTATAACGGTGGTGACATTTCTTGGCGTGATGACGTATCTGTAAATGGTACGAAATATGACGTTGATATGGATAATAACAACGTTTATTTAAATGCTGAAATTCGTCCTTGGGGTGCCAGTACTAACCGTTGGGCTCAGGGCTTATATGTAGCTGCGGGTGCTGCGTATTTAGATAACGATTATGATTTAACTAAACGTTCATCAGATGGTACTATTAAAGTAAATGGTAATAATTATAACTTTAATGGTTCAGTTGATGGTAAATTAAGTTATAAAAATGATATTGCCCCTTATGTAGGTTTGGGTTTTGCACCTAAGATCAATAAGAACTGGGGTGTATTTGGTGAGGTTGGTGCATATTACACAGGTAACCCAAGTGTAGATCTTAAATCAAATGGTACATTTGTTAATGTTAACGGTGCTGACTTTGATAAAGACTTACGTGCAGAAGAAAATAAAATCGCGAATGATGATAAATACCAATGGTTACCAGTTGGTAAAGTTGGTGTGAACTTCTTCTGGTAATAAATAGAAAAAAAACGAGCTGCGGCTCGTTTTTTTCTATTTAATAAAAATAAAAGAGCTAAAAAGCTCTTTTATTTTGTTCTTAATTTTTATTCATCTGGATAAGCAATTTTCTTAAGGGCTTTAATATCGGCATCAGGTGAGCATAAAGAAATAAACTCGTAACCATAACCGCGTAGTAGATGACCTTTACGAACCGCAATCCATGTCGTATTGACACCAAAAATATCGGTTTTAGTTTGTTTTAAACGATGATCACGCTCTGTGTCGTAAGCTACGGCATTAACAATTCCGACTCCCATGCCCAATTCGACATAAGTCTTGATAACATCCGCATCAAGAGCTGACATCACGATATCTGCATCGAGGTGAGCTTCTTCAAAGGCTTTGTCAATTTTAGATCGACCTGTAAAACCGCCATGATAAGTAATAAGTGGATAGTCCGCTAAAAGTTCAAGCGTAATCTTGTCCGCCTTCACTAAAGGGTGATTTTGCGGCGTGATAATACTGTGTTGCCATTGATAGTAAGGGATACTCGCTAGGTTTTCTTCAGTCGTTAAAGACTCTGTAGCAATTCCAATATCGGCCTCACCTTGTAAGAGCATTTCTGAAATTTCAACAGGGCTGGCTTGTTGTAAAATCAAATGAACTTTAGGAAATAACTTCTTAAATTCATTGACGATCGGGGGAAGTACATAACGTGCCTGAGTATGTGTTGTCGCGATCGTTAATGTTCCTTCATCGACTTTATTAAAGTCTTCTGCAAGACGTTTAATATTTTCAGCATCAACTAACATGCGTTCAACGATGCCAAGAAGAGATTGTCCTGGTTCGGTTAAACCTAAAAGACGTTTACCTTTTCGTATAAAAAGTTGTACACCTAGCTCATCTTCTAAATCTTTAATATGTTTACTTACGCCCGATTGAGACGTGTAGAGTGCAGCCGATGCTTCGGTTAAGTTAAAGTTTTGGCGTACAGTTTCTCGGATAATTCTTAATTGTTGAAAGTTCATTCACACTTTTCCTTACCAAATATATTTCTTAAGCAACTTGATCTGCAAATAAGTGCAGTTGAGATGCACTTACCCAAACGGTTTGATTCGGTTTAAACGCATGTAATTTTGCAGCTTCATTGCTTAGAGCAATCTCAATTAAACGTCCATTACGGTCTTGTAATTCCGCCACAACTTTTCCAGCAATCCAGATTTCACGTACAAAAGTCGCTTCAATAGTATTCGCCTGAGGTTGCGAGTGAATATGTAACTCATCTGGACGCGCAAAAGCAATCACTTTTCCTTGAGGCGCCTCAACTAACGTTGGTAATTGAATACGGTCATTGCCAATACGGATAATACCGCCTGTGTTTTCACCTTCAAAACGATTTGCCTGACCTAAGAAATCAAATACAAATGGTGTTGATGGTTTTTCATAAACTTCACGAGGCGAACCGATCTGCTCTACATTACCTTTATTCATTACAATAATCTGATCGGCAACTTCAAGTGCTTCTTCCTGATCGTGGGTCACGAAAATTGAAGTAATATGCAACTCATCATGTAAGTTGCGTAACCAGCGGCGTAATTCCTTACGGACTTTGGCATCTAGCGCACCAAAAGGTTCATCAAGTAATAATACTCGTGGCTCTACTGCCAAGGCACGGGCTAAAGCAATACGTTGACGTTGTCCGCCCGAAAGCTGAGCAGGGTAGCGGTCTGCCAAAAATCCAAGTTGAACTAGATCAAGTAAACGAGTAACACGTTTTTTAATTTCAGCTTCTGAAGGGCGTGTTGCACGTGGACGAACACGTAAACCAAAGGCAATATTGTCAAATACAGTCATGTGACGGAATAAAGCATAGTGCTGAAATACAAAACCGACCTGACGCTCACGCACATGTACATTGGTTGCATCTTCGCCTTCAAGTAACACTTGACCACCATCAGCTGATTCTAGACCCGCAATAATACGAAGTAGGGTTGTTTTACCACAGCCTGATGGCCCGAGTAGGGCAACCAGTTCACCTTCAGGAAAATCTAGGGAAATATTTTTAAGCGCATGGAATGCACCAAAGTGTTTTTCAATATTTTTAACTTGAATACTCATGATTTCATTCCTTACGAATCAGTTGAATGTGGTTCTGGTTTATCTTGATGTAGTTCTAACCACGTTTTCAATACCAGTGTTAAGAGGGCTAAGAAAGCAAGTAATGAGGACACGGCAAACGCTGCGCTAAAGGTGTACTCGTTATATAAAATTTCGACATGAAGTGGCAGGGTATTGGTTTCACCACGGATGTGGCCAGAAACTACAGATACTGCGCCGAACTCACCCATTGCGCGGGCATTACATAGAATCACGCCGTAAATTAAACCCCATTTAATGTTTGGTAGAGTGACCTTCCAAAAGGTTTGCCATCCTGATGCCCCGAGTACAATCGCTGCTTCTTCCTCTTCAGTCCCTTGAGCTTCCATGAGTGGAATTAACTCACGTGCAACAAATGGAACTGTAATAAAGATGGTTGCTAAAACAATTGCGGGTACGGCATATAAAACTTTGATGTCATGTTCCATTAACCATCCGCCAAACCAGCCTTGCGCGCCAAAAATCAATACAATCATTAAACCGGCAATAACGGGTGAAACCGAAAAGGGCATATCGATGATAGTCGTTAAAATTGCCTTGCCTCTAAACTGGAATTTAGAGACAGCCCATGCAGCGGCAACACCAAATATCACGTTAATTGGTACAGCAATTGCTGCGGTTAATAAGGTTAATTTCACTGCCGATAGCGTGTCTGGATCAATCAACGCTTGAACATAGACTTCAAGTCCTTGTTTAAATGCTTCTACAAAAACCAGAATGAGTGGCAACATCAAGCAGCTTAAGAAAAAAATCAGAGCCACGGTAATGAGTGTGTAACGTACCCAAGTTGGTTCACGTGTCGCATCTCGTGATTGCAATTTAAGCGCAAGCGCATTGCTGTCAGTTTGTAGGTTCATGTGACATTTCTCCCTGTACGACGGTTTGCCCACGCTTGAAGTAAATTAATGGCAAATAAAATGATGAAAGAGAGAACTAACATGACCGCAGCAATCGTTGTTGCGCCTGCATAATCATATTCTTCAAGACGTGAAATGATCATGAGTGGAGCAATTTCTGTTTTAAACGGCTGGTTACCCGCAATAAAAATAACTGAACCATATTCACCCACACCGCGGGCAAATGCTAAAGCAAAACCTGTGAACAAAGCTGGTAGTAATATTGGTAAAATAATTTTAGTAATTGTCTGCCAGCGATTTGCGCCAAGTGCTGAAGCTGCTTCTTCAAGCTCAGTTTCGATATCACTGAGTACTGGTTGAACTGTTCTTACAATGAATGGAATACCGATGAAGACCAATGCCAACGTAATACCGATTGGGCTATATGCGACCTGAATGCCTAGAGGTTCGAGATATTGACCAATCCAGCCAGTAGGTGCATAGAGCGAAGTCAGTGCAATACCTGCAACTGCAGTTGGAAGAGCAAAAGGTAGATCGACTAATGCATCAACCAGACGTTTCCCTGGGAAGTTGTAACGTACAAGGCACCAAGCCAGAAGTAAGCCAAATACAACATTAATAAATGCTGCTATTAAAGCTGAACTAAAACTGAGTTGAAGCGATTTTAAAATACGTTCAGACGTTAAAATTTCCCATAATCCGTCCCATCCAATTCCAAATGATTTGATAAAGACTGCGGCTAATGGAATAAGCACAATAAAAGACACATAGGCGAGGGTGAAGCCCAAAGATAGACCAAACCCAGGCAGCACTCGGGATCGCTGCGACATGATATTTCCTCAAAGAGAAAAGCCTGCTGAAACCAGTAAGCGAATAAATAAAGATAAACGGTGCGATATAAAGATGGGTATTAAGCAAATTTCAAAGAGAAATGAGTTTTTACCGGGTCGATAGATGAGTGACTACACATCGAATCTTCTGGAATCAGATAATTCAGCAAATCTGGAAATGGTCCAAAACCTGAAGCAACATTAATATGACCGACTTCACCAAGATTAACTGGATTTAATTTCCACGACTTAGCAAGTTGTAAAGCATCAAAAAAGCCGAGCCATGGATCATTTTCACTAATGAGCAGAGATGTTGGGACATCAATTTTTAACTGATGAAAATATGCTTTGTAGTCGGTCAAACTATGGCGGGCAAAACCAGCTTCCCCAAAGCGTGCTGGATTTGCTGGAGCAACCAAAATAAGTTTCTTAACTTGGCTCTTTAACTCTGGATATTCAGCCAAAGCAGCAACACTCGTTAAGCAACCGAAACTATGCGCAACAATTTGTACAGGAGCTTGCGCTACTTGAACTGTTTTAACGAATTGTTCAACCCATTCACTTAATACTGGTCTATCCCAGTTTTTTTGCTCAACACGAGAACTAGACACGAGTTGACGCTGCAACCAAGATTGCCAATGCTGATGTTCACTTCCACCTACACCCGGAACAATTACAGTGTGAATCATGTCTGTTCTCCTTATCTTTAGTACAAAGAATTACTTCTCTGTACTATTGATTTTCACGATTTGATCGAAAACACCACCATTATCAAAGTGTTGTTTTTGTACCTTCGTCCAACCACCAAATTCTTTGTCGATGGTTACAAGCTTCAATGGCTTAAATACATTGCTGTATTTCTTAAGAACGGCTGCATTACGTGGACGGTAGAAGTTACGTGCTGCAATTTCTTGGCCAGCTGGTGAATACAAGTAGTTGAGGTAACCTTTTGCAATCGTGAGGTTGCCTTTTTTAGTCGCATTCTTTTCAACAATTGCAACTGGAGGCTCAGCTAGGATCGAAAGAGAAGGGGTAATAATTTCAAATTTGCCCGGCTGTTCGCGAAGCGCTAAATGTGCTTCATTTTCCCAAGCAAGTAAGACGTCACCAATGCCACGTTCAGCAAAAGTCGTGGTTGCGCCACGAGCACCCGAATCTAGGACTTTAGTATGTTTATAAATTTGACGAACATATTCTTGTGCTTTTGCATCATTACCACCTGGTTGATGTTTTGCCCAAGCCCAAGCTGCAAGATAATTCCAACGAGCGCCACCAGAGGTTTTCGGGTTTGGTGTAATAATTTCTACGCCCGGTTTGATTAAATCACCCCAGTCTTTAATTTGTTTAGGGTTACCCTTACGTACTAAAAACACAATTGTTGAGGTGTATGGGGTAGAGTTCTGCGGTAACTTTTTCTGCCAGTCAATTGGAAGTAATTTTGCTTTTTCAGCAATTTCATCGATATCTGCTGCAAGTGCTAATGTCACTACATCTGCATTTAAGCCATCGATAACAGCACGTGCCTGTTTACCAGAACCACCGTGTGATTGTTTAAACTCAATATCTTGACCAGTACGTTGTTTCCAGTAAGTACCGAACTGTTTATTGAAATCTGTATATAACTCACGAGTAGGGTCGTAAGAGACGTTTAAAAATTCTTGAGCTGCAAATGATGAAACTGAAAGAAGTGCAGCAATAACCCCGACTTTTAACTGAGAAAAACGCATGAGATAATCCCTCAAAAAATATGAAATGTTCAAAACATGAACGCAGAATAGCGCTAGTCTTTATTCTAAAAAAATAATAAAAAACGAATTTAATATGAAAAAAATAGAAATAGTAAAAACAGATAAGTTATTCTTAAATCTTGATATACAACAAGTTTCAAAAGTAGATACGAAATCGGTATAATTTTTTAAAATCAGTCATTTATTATTTAAATGAAAGGTGTTGTATTGTTGGATCGTTTTAAGCAAAGGGTGGATTAAACATGTGGTGTTTTAAAAATGGTCAACCTGTTGAAACCATTCCTTTACTGGATCGAGCATTTCATTATGGAGATGGGTGCTTCACCACAATTCGTGTTTTTCAAAACCAGATAGAGCTTAAA
Organism: Acinetobacter sp. Leaf130; assembly: GCF_001423205.1. Taxonomy (NCBI): domain Bacteria; kingdom Pseudomonadati; phylum Pseudomonadota; class Gammaproteobacteria; order Moraxellales; family Moraxellaceae; genus Acinetobacter; species Acinetobacter sp. Leaf130. The sequence goes on along the minus strand of NZ_LMOE01000001.1, from coordinate 2,133,950 downwards.
GAAAGACATTGGGAACGCCTAAAACTTGCATGTCAAAAACTGTTTTTAACTGCAGATTTTGAATTAATAGAACAGAGTTTGCAGCAACTACAAAAACAGCATCTTGTGCTCAATGGCACTTTAAAAATTGTGATTAGTCGTGGGATAGGTGACCGTGGTTATAGTTTGCCAAAACATAATGCTGATATTTATATCTGGTTTTATCCGAAAGCTTTAGAGCCATTTCAGCCAGACTTTATTCAGTGCGGTGTTTTAAATCAGGCTTTAGGTTTAACCATGCCGAGCTTAGTTGGGCTTAAATCTTTAAACCGTCTTGAACAAGTATTGCTAAAAAAAGAAGCAGATCAACTAGGGTGGGCTGAAGCATTAGTTACTGATGTACAAGGTTATATTGTTGAAGGAGTCAGTAGTAATTGTTTTATTCGTTTAAATGATAGATGGATTACTCCCGAACTTCGCTATAATGGCGTCCACGGTGTAATGCGGGCGGAAATTTTAGCGCGTATGCAGCACCATGGAATTGCCTGTGAAGTACGTATAATTGAGCTAGATGAAGTATCTGAAATACAAAGTCTATTCTTTTGTAATGCTTTACATCCTATGCGAGTGGTCACTCATTTAGGAGCGAAAACGTTAGAAACACAGGCATGCATAGATTTATTTCATCTCCTTAACTTAAATCAGATTCATTAATATGCCGAAGCCACCTGTGAATGCGAAAGCAAAAAACGCCAAGAAAAATAACAAAAAACAAGCTCCAAAATTTTCTAAGCGATTGGTTCTAATTGGCCTGTTTATTGTTTTAATTTCTACTTGTGCCATTTTATGGTCGAGTCTATTTAAAGCTTATCCGATTGAAGGCAAAAAACAGATGTTATCCATTACATCGGGTGAAACCTATTCTGGTTTTATTGATCGGTTGGCGAAAGAAGGCAAAATTAGCTTTCCAGTGGTATTAAAGCTTTATCAGAAATTTATGATTCATGACAGCATGAAAGCTGGTGTGTATGAAATTGAACAGGGAATGAGTGTAAGAGAAGTATTAGAGATGTTATCTGATGCAGATAATGCTCAGATGAACCGTGTTTTGGTCATTGAGGGTACAACTTTTAAACAGCTTATCACTGCACTCAAAAATGATAAAAACGTAAAAAATACAATATTAGATTTACCCGATGATCAGCTTATGAAGGCGCTTGGCATTCCTTATGGACACCCTGAAGGTTTGTTTGCACCTAATACGTATTTCTTTGCAAAAGGTGAGACTGACAAGAAAATTCTTACCGATTTATATCATCGTCAAATCAAAGCTTTAGATGCAGCTTGGGCAAATCGTGCGCCGAATTTACCTTACAAAGACAAATATGAAGCATTAATTATGGCTTCTATTGTTGAAAAAGAAACAAGTCTAGATAGTGAACTTACACAAGTTTCTGGGGTTTTTGTCCGCCGTTTAAAAATTGGTATGCGTTTACAAACGGATCCAACTGTTATTTACGGTATGGGTAATAACTATAAGGGAAACATTACCCGAGAAGACCTGCGTACCCCAACAGCATATAATACCTATACTATTAATGGCTTACCACCAACGCCAATTGCATTACCAAGCCAAAAAGCAATTGAAGCTGCGTTGCATCCAGATGATTCAAACAATATCTATTTTGTAGCAACTGGTAATGGTGGACATAAATTTACGGCAAGCTTGCAAGCGCATAATCAAGCGGTGCAAGACTATTTATCCGTGTTGAGATCTAAGAAATAAGGAAAAGAGATGTTTATTAGCTTTGAAGGCACGGAAGGTGTAGGTAAAACTACGCTTATTCGAAAAATTCATCAGTATTTTGAAGAGCAAGGCAAACAAGTTGTTTTAACCCGAGAGCCAGGTGGTACTCCGCTAGCTGAACAAATTCGTTCGATGCTTTTGGCGGTAAATCATGACGAAAATATGAGCCATGATACCGAGTTACTACTCATTTATGCGGCACGTGCTCAACATTTACAACAGGTCATTTTGCCCGCTCTAGAGTCTAATAAAATTGTATTAAGCGATCGTTTTACCGATGCAAGTTTTGCTTATCAATGTTCTGGTCGTGGTTTAAGCCAAGATAAATTACAGCTTTTAAATCAGAACTTTGTTTCACGCATGCCAGAAGTGACTTTCTGGTTAGATGCACCGATTGAACTCGGGATGGATCGTGCGCGTGAACGTGGAGCTTTAGACCGTTTTGAACAAGAAAAGTTAAGCTTTTTTGCTAAAGTTCGTGAAGGTTATGAAACTTTGTGGAAAGCTGAACCGGAGCGTATTAAGCGAATAGATGCAACCCAAAGTCCTGATCAGGTGTTTGAGCAAGCTTTGCAATATTTGGGATAAGCAATTGGATGAGCCACTCTTATTTTTATGAGAGTGGTTAAAAATGACGACAATTCTGGTTTGAATCGTCATAGAAAATATTCTTCATTTTCTTATGCTATCTTACATATGATTTATAGATTGAAGAATAACAAGGATGAAAAGCTCAAAAGAAGAAATCGTGGCATTTCTTGAAAAGGAATTTCCACCAAGTCTTGAACATTGCACGATTGAATCAGTCACGCCCAAAGCCGCAGTTGTTTATTATCATGTCGATCAAAGACATCAACGTCCCGGTGGCACCATATCTGGCCCAACCATGATGACCTTAGCAGATTTTGCTTTATATATTGCTATCTTAGGTGAAATCGGAATTATCGGTTTAGCTGTGACCACCAACTTTAATATTAATTTTTTACGCAAACCTGCGGGTGATCAAGACTTACGCAGTGAGTGTAAGCTCATGAAAGTAGGAAAGAGCTTGGTGGTGGGTGAGGTTTGGATTTATTCAGTAGGGTTGGATGAACCCGTTGCACATGTGACCGCGACTTATTCAATTCCACCTAAATCATAAATATCAAACCAAATAAAAAGCACAGTCTGAACTGTGCTTTTTATTTGGTTTATAAGAAATTACAGCTCTGTATTAACCAATGGCTGTTCTACTGCAAAATTTGGAGGAGTTAAAACGGTTTTACGAATCTCACTCGAAGTTTCAGGATAATCGAGTGTGTAATGTAGACCACGTGATTCTTTACGTTGCATCGCACAACGCACAATCATCTCAGATACTAAAACAAGGTTACGCAGTTCAATCAGGTTCTTGCTCACACGATAGTCTTGATAGTATTCGGTAATTTCACGCTTTAACATTTCAATACGGTGTAAAGCACGTTCTAAACGTTTCGTGGTTCTTACAATACCAACGTAGTTCCACATGGTAGAACGTAACTCATCCCAGTTTTGTAAAATCACCACATCTTCATCTGGATTGGTGACTTGAGAATCATCCCAACTTGGCACTTCTGGTAGTTTTAAATCTTTATCAAATTTATTTTCGATGTCTTTTGCTGCACTCATGCCATAGACGAAGCATTCAAGTAATGAGTTACTCGCCATACGATTTGCGCCATGTAAACCGGTATAAGACGTTTCACCAATCGCATATAGACCTTCAATATCGGTCTGGCTATTTGAGTCCACCACAACACCACCACAGGTGTAATGAGCTGCCGGCACCACTGGAATCATGTCTTTGGTAATGTCGATGCCCAATTCAAGCAATCGCGCGTAAAGTGTAGGGAAGTGTTCTTTAATAAACTCTGGTGATTTGTGCGTGATGTCTAACCACACATGGCGAATACCGAGGCGTTTGATTTCATGGTCAATGGTACGTGCCACAATATCGCGTGGAGCCAGTTCTGCACGATCGTCAAAACGCAGCATGAAACGTTCACCATCAGGCAAGCGTAAGTAAGCACCTTCACCGCGCATCGCTTCAGTAATTAAAAAAGAACGTGCTTGTGGATGGTACAGGCAGGTTGGATGGAACTGATTAAATTCCATGTTGGCTACACGGCAACCTGCACGGTAAGCCATGGCAATGCCATCACCTGTGGCAATATCTGGATTAGATGTGTAGAGGTAAGCTTTCATCGCACCGCCGCAAGCAAGCGCGGTAAATGGTGCAAGGAAGGTATGGACCTTTTCTGTATTTTCATCTAATGCATATAAACCAATAGCGCGATTCGCTTGGTCAACATGGCCTAATTTTTGTGAAGTAATTAAATCAATCGCAATATAGTTTTCAAAAATAGTAATATTTTTACGTTCTTTGGCACGTTCAACTAAGGTGGTTGAAATGGCTTTGCCTGTTGCATCAGCAGAATGGATAATACGGCGCTGTGAATGACCACCTTCGCGGGTTAAATGAAGTTGTTCGTCTTCATCTAAGGTAAATTGCACGCCTTGCTTTAAAAGAAAATCTACAGAAGGGCGACCACCTTCTACGGTATGCTGAACTGCATCCATTTCACATAAATGGGCGCCTGCAATCATAGTGTCATTAATATGCTGTTGAATAGAGTCAGTCTCATCAAGAACAGCAGCAACACCACCTTGAGCGTAGAAGGTACTTGCTTCGGTTAAAGCAGCTTTGGCTAAAACTGCAATATTAAAATGATTTGGTAACGATAAAGCCAGACTTAAACCAGCGCCGCCGCTGCCCACAATAATCACGTCAAAGTGGTGAATTGTCTGTAAATTAGGCATGTCCATTCGCAACAATCTAAAACGTCCGCTAATGACACCCCTTTTTATCTAAAAAGGCAAGAGCTTAAGCGCTCTAACTCAGAGAAAAATTGCAATTGGCTTAAAAAGTTGCAATGCGTAAAATAATCATTGTGATGATGCCTTACAAATAAACATATTGTTACGTACAACTCCAAAGCGTTGTGATACAACAGTTTTATTCTTATTCTCGTAGACCAATTGTGGGTGAGCACCAAATGAAAACTCGCTATTTACAACAAGGAATGTATGCAGCGGTATTTACAGTTGCTGCTGTTCAGGCAAATGCTACTGTTGATTTTTCAAACCTCGTTGAACAAGTTAGTCCAGCCGTGGTGAGTGTAAACGTCGTAAAAAAAATGACTCAGGATGAATTGTTGCAGCAGCAAGTTCCTGAAATTTTAAAACGTTTTTTTGGTAATCAGGTCATCATTCCACAGCAACAAGGTCCACAAGAAAAAACTGCATACGGTAGTGCATTTTTTATTAGTAAAGATGGTTACCTACTTACTAACCACCATGTGATCGAAAATGCCTCACGCATTAGTATCACTTTAAATGATCGTCGTGAAATTGATGCAACAGTGGTCGGTAGTGACGAGCGTACAGACGTTGCATTGTTAAAGGTAACTGGAAATAGCTATCCAGCTTTAAAAGTGGGGAATGTTGATCGCTTACGAGTGGGAGAGCCAGTTTTAGCAATTGGTTCGCCGTTTGGTTTTGACTATTCAGCTTCGGCAGGTATTGTTAGCGCTAAATCACGAAATATGAGTGGTGAAACCTCGATACCGTTTATTCAAACTGATGTTGCGTTAAACCCAGGTAACTCTGGTGGTCCATTGTTTAACCAAAATGGTGAAGTGGTCGGAGTAAACTCTCGCATCTTTAGTGGTACTGGCGGCTATATGGGCTTGTCTTTCTCTATCCCGATTGACGTAGCGATGGATGTTGCCGAACAGCTTAAAACTAAAGGTAAGGTAACACGCTCTTATCTTGGTGTGATGATGCAAGACATTGACCGAAACCTTGCCGATGCTTACAAGTTACCAAAACCTGAAGGTGCTTTAATTACTCAAATTTCTCCGAACTCGCCTGCACAAAAAGCAGGACTGAGAGCTGGAGATGTGATTTTGAAATATAACGGCAATCCAGTATCGCGTACCAGTGAATTACTGTATGCATTAAACAAAGTACAGCCGAATCAAACTATTCAGTTTGAAGTATTACGTGATGATAAAACCCGTAATATTTCAGCAACTTTAACAACTGCTCCTGATGAAACGCCTGCCACAGGTGCACAAACTGCGGTATCTAAAGGTCCAGTTCTAGGAATGAGTATTCGTGATTTGGCTGAACCAGAAAAAAGTGCTTTAAGTGTAAAAGGTGGGATCTATGTACAAGATGTTCGCCGTGGCGGTTTGGCATCATTGTCAAATATCATTCCGGGTGATGTGATTGTTCAAGTCAACAATAACCAGATTTTAAATAGTCAGGATTTTGCAAAAGTTGTTTCTAACTTGCAAAAAAATACGGTAGCACGTGTTGCAATTATTCGTCAGGGACAACGCGCAATGCTTGGTTTACGTATCCAGTAAACTTAAAATGAAACAATGAGCCACCCTAAACATGGGTGGTTTTTTGTTATTTATCTTGAGCGTATAGTGATATCTACCTACACTTATTTCAGTTTAAAAGTTAATAAATAAGAGTGAACATTCGTGAGTAGTATTTTTGATTTACATATTCAGGTACAGCCACATCATATTGATGCGTTAGGACATGTGAACAATGTGATGTATGTACAGTGGATGCAGGATGTAGCTGCTGCTCATGTTGAAACGTTAGGAGTAGGGGTCACTAAATACCTCGAGTTAAAACATGCAATGGTCGCAGTTGAGCATCATGTGCAATATCGTAAAGCTGCATTTGAAGGCGAACAAATTGTATTACGCACATGGCTAGATGATATCAACGCTCTTTATTCTTTCCGCCAGTATGTATTTTTCCGTCCATCAGATCAGGCCGTATTATTTGTTGGAAATACAAAATGGGCATGTATTGAAATTGCCACAGGGCGCCCAAAACGAATGTCTCCAACTTTTACCCATGCATACAAACCGCTTAATTCAAGCATAAATCCTTATGATTTTACTGTTTCATATGTTAGCTAGTAAAAAAGAGAGGCTGAAATTTGGAGTATTCATTTTCCATAGAAACCGATCGATTGGTTTTAAGTGATCTTACAGATGATGATAAAGATTTTGTCTTTGAATTATTTTCAAATTCAAGCGTACTCGAATTTTATGATTTAAAAGCCTTTACTGCATTAGAAGAAGCTCAGGCTCTAATTGAAAAAATGCATAAAAAATGGGACCAACGGCTAGGTTTTAGACATGCTATTCGTCTTAAACAAGATGCAACTATGTTGGGAACATGTGGAGTAAATGCTGTCAAACCGATTGGTGATGATTTTGCGGTAGTCATTGGTTATGAGCTTCATCCTCATGCATGGGGTTCGGGATATGTGCATGAAGCTCTTACAGGGCTAATTCATTCTTTGAAACAAGAGGGATTATTCCAACGAAAAATAAAATATGTTTGGGCTGAGATATTTGAGCCCAACATTAGATCCCAGCAAGTTGTTCACAAACTTGGTTTCAAATTGATTGGAAAGACAGCTAATCATACTGGCAATAATTTATCTGCAAGCCTGCTTAGGTTTGAGCTAAAGCTGTACTGATTTACATACTCTTCAAAGAGAAATAGGTTGTTATGTTGAGAAGTTTAAAAAGCTTTTTTAAAAGGAAGAATTTATGTCTTTTTCATATCTGCAATCTGTTATAATCGCACGCAATTAATTTAACTGCTTTGGCTGTGTATTAAAACAAGCTACATAGCACTCTATATTTTCTCAAGGTAACCCATGGCGCAAGCTAAAAAATCCGTCGATATCAAAAATATACGAAATTTCTCGATTATTGCTCACATTGACCATGGTAAGTCTACATTGGCTGACCGCTTTATTCAGATGTGTGGTGGTCTACAAGATCGTGAAATGCAAGCCCAAGTCTTAGACTCAATGGAGCTTGAGCGTGAACGTGGGATTACCATTAAAGCCGCTTCTGTCACGCTGTATTACACTCATCCAAATGGTCAAGAATATCAACTTAACTTTATTGATACTCCTGGACACGTAGACTTCTCGTATGAAGTTTCTCGTTCATTAGCCGCATGTGAAGGTGCGCTATTGGTTGTAGATGCTGCACAAGGTGTAGAAGCACAATCAGTTGCAAACTGTTATACCGCAATTGAACAAGGTCTCGAAGTTCTTCCTATTTTAAATAAAATTGATTTACCACAGGCTGAACCTGAACGTGTAATTCATGAAATTGAAGAAATCATCGGGATTGAAGCGACAGATGCACCGACTTGTTCAGCAAAAACAGGTTTGGGTGTTGAAGGTGTTTTAGAACGTTTAGTCGATGTTATTCCAGCGCCTGAAGGCGATCGTGATGCTCCATTGCAAGCATTAATTATCGACTCATGGTTTGATAACTACTTAGGTGTAGTTTCTCTTGTACGTATTAAACAAGGTCGTATCCGTAAGGGCGACAAAATGTTGGTTAAATCGACAGGACAAACTCATCCGGTAACTTCAGTGGGTGTATTTAATCCTAAGCATACTGAAACAGATATTCTTGAAGCTGGTGAAGTAGGTTTTGTTATTGCGGGTATTAAAGATATTTTTGGTGCACCAGTAGGTGACACTATTACCCTTGCTGCTACACCTGATGTTGCAATTTTACCGGGTTTTAAAAAGGTTAAGCCACAGGTTTATGCTGGTCTTTTCCCGATTGATGCGAGTGACTTTGAGCCATTCCGTGAAGCGTTACAAAAATTGCAGATCAATGACTCGGCTTTGTTCTTTGAACCAGAAAGCTCAGATGCATTAGGTTTTGGTTTCCGTTGTGGCTTCTTAGGAATGCTACACATGGAGATTGTACAAGAGCGTTTAGAGCGTGAGTATGACCTTGATCTCATCAGTTCTGCACCTACCGTAATTTATGAAGCATTAACCAAGAAGGGTGAAACGATTTATATCGATAGCCCATCAAAAATGCCAGACGGATCTACTGTAGAAGATTTGCGTGAGCCGATTGCAGAGTGTCATATCCTTGTTCCTCAAGAATACTTAGGGAATGTAATGACCCTATGTATTGAACGCCGTGGTGTTCAAAAAGATATGAAATTCTTGGGTAATCAAGTTTCTATTACCTTTGAAATCCCGATGGCTGAAGTCGTTATGGATTTCTTTGATAAATTAAAATCATGCTCTCGTGGTTTTGCATCGTTAGACTATAACTTTGTTCGTTTCGAAAGTTCAGCTTTAGTTAAGGTTGATGTATTAATTAATAGTGACAAGGTTGATGCCTTGGCTATGATTTGTCACCGTAATGACGCGCGTCATCGTGGTATTGCATTGGTTGAGAAAATGAAAGATTTGATTCCTCGCCAAATGTATGACGTTGCTATTCAAGCGGCTATCGGTGCACAAATTATTGCTCGTTCTACTGTAAAAGCAATGCGTAAAAACGTATTAGCGAAATGTTATGGTGGTGACGTTTCACGTAAGAAAAAACTACTTTCTAAACAAAAAGAAGGTAAGAAACGTATGAAACAAGTGGGAAGTGTTGAAATTCCACAAGAAGCGTTCTTGGCTGTATTGAAAGTAGAAAGATAAGAAATGAGGGGGGAGAAGTAAGATATTACTTTTCCCCCACTTTAAGACAAGCAGCTAGGCTGCGAGTGAGGTCGTGTGGATTTTGATTTTAATTTAATTCTTGTTCCAGTTACGCTGATTCTATTTGCAGTGTGGTTGTTAGATAAATTTGTATTCAAACAGCGTGCAAATAAAGGGCGCGGGAACGAAAATTTTGTTATTACATGGGCCTATGACTTTTGGCCAGTTTTAGCTGTAGTACTTGTACTTCGTTCATTTCTTTATGAACCATTTAATATTCCATCAGACTCTATGGTACCCACTTTAGAAACTGGTGATTTTATTCTGGTTAATAAATTTGATTATGGTGTGCGTTTACCTATCGTCAATAAGAAAATTATTGATGTAGGAGAACCAAAGCGTGGTGATGTGATTGTATTCCGTTATCCACCTCAACCTACCATTAGCTATATTAAACGTGTAATCGGTTTGCCGGGTGATCATCTTGTTTATGATCATGGACAATTGATTATTAACGGACAAAAAGTACCGAAAGTATTAACACAGTTTAGTCGCGAAAAAGATGTGTTAGATACCCCAACGTCTATTTATCATAAAGAGACAGTAGGTGAGCACACCTTTACGATGCGTGAACTTGAAGGCGTAAATGTGGCGCGTCAAGCACCGTTTATCAACTATGTTGAAAATGGTAAATATGCAAACCAAGACGGTTTATATTGGGAAGTGACTGTTCCAAAAGGACATTACTTTGCAATGGGAGATAACCGTGATCAAAGTGCAGACAGTCGTTTCTGGGGCTTCGTTCCTGAAGAAAATTTAACAGGGCGAGCATTCTATGTGTGGATGCATAAAGAACCGGGTTTACATCTTCCTAACTTTGGCCGAAATGGAAAAATAGATTAAAAACAACCATTAGGAAAAAAAGAAATGCGTAAGGCACAACAAGGTACTTCGTATTTAGCAATTTTATTTGGGGTGGTTATATTTGCAGTTGCAGTAAAAACTGTACTTGCAGTTTGGCCAGCATATTGGGATGATCGATTGATTAATAATCAAATAGAAGAGCTTTTGCGAGAAAGCTCTTCTGAGATCACACCACGGAAGTTTGTGACACAAATGGATCAGCGACTGGAAATGAACAATATTCGTGATCTTCATTTTAAAGAGATTGCGCAAGTGTTTAATGAGTCTGGTCTGACAGTCAAAAAGAAATATGAAGTAAGAAAACCTTTCTTATCAAATATTGATTTAGTTTTAACATTTGAGAAGAGTTTTGATAAAACATCAGTTCAAACTAAGTGATCCTCGCTTATTGAGTCGCATAGGATATCAATTCAAGCAGCTTGAGTTGTTACAGTTAGCTTTGACTCATCGTTCGGTGAGTCATAAATATAATTACGAGCGCTTGGAGTTTTTAGGCGATTCATTATTAGGCATGATTGTTGCCAATTATCTATATCATGCCTATCCCAATGAAAACGAAGGTCGCCTAACGCGTATGCGAGCGACTTTAGTTCGTCAGGAAGCTTTAGGTAAGATTGCAACCGATTTGCAACTTAGTCGGTGTTTAATATTAAGTACGGGTGAATTGAAATCTGGTGGTCATCATCGTGAGTCAATATTGGCTGACACGGTAGAAGCGATTATTGGTGCAATTTATATTGATAGTGGTGATCTCAACTTACTTACAGATATTGTGCTAAAATGGTATGTACCCTATTTAGACCATATTGAACCTACGGATCAACTTAAAGACCCGAAATCACGTTTACAAGAGTATCTACAAGCACGTAAAAAACCTCTCCCTGTTTACGAGGTTGTAGATATTCAGGGTGATGCACCTCACCAGCACTTTAAAGTTGAATGTTTGATAGATGGGTTATCAAAGATTTATGGTGAGGGTTCAAGTCGTCGTTTTGCCGAGCAGGCAGCAGCGGCGGAAATTTTAAAGTTATTGGAGCAATAACCTGCATGTCGATGCATTCTGATCAAATCAATCCAGATTCAAATGATAACCAAGATCCTAATAATCTGATTGATCAATTTTTTAGTTCCAAAGGCGTAACAATTCCTTCGGATTTTAAGAGCGGATTTGTGGCGATTGTAGGACGTCCAAATGTGGGTAAATCTACCCTCATGAACCATTTATTAGGTCAAAAGCTCTCGATTACTTCGCGTAAACCCCAAACAACACGCCATAAAATTATTGGTATTGATTCGCGTGAAAAAATGCAGGCGGTATATGTAGATACCCCAGGTATGCATAAAAAAGAAGTACGCGCTATTAATAAAATGATGAACCGCGCAGCTCATTCTGCATTACGTGACGTCAATTTGGTCTTATTTGTTATTGATGCTTATAAGTGGACCCCAAATGATGACTTAGTGCTTGAAAAACTTAAGAATGCTGAAATGCCAGTTATCTTGGTGATTAATAAGGCTGATACTTTTGAAGATAAAAGAGATATTCTTCCTTTAATTCAAGAGCGTGCCAAGCTTATGAATTTTGCCGAGATTGTTCCTGTATCTGCATTACGCGGAGCAAATCTGGAACACTTGAGTGAAACGATTGAGAAGTATCTTCCTTATCAAGCGCCTTTGTATTCATTTGATCAGATTACTGACCGTTCTGAACGCTTTTTAGCTAGCGAAATTATTCGTGAAAAAATCATGCGTCAGTTAGGTGAAGAGCTTCCTTATGATTTAACAGTACAAATTGAATCTTTCAAAACGGAAGAGGCTGCTGTTAATGAAAAAACTGGTCGTTTAAAACCAGCTTGTACCTATATTGATGCAACGATTTTTGTAGATCGTGCGGGCCAGAAAGCGATTGTGATTGGTGAAAAAGGTGCCAAGCTTAAAACAATCGGTATGGATGCTCGAAAAGACATGGAAAAGATGTTTGAGCAAAAAATTATGCTCACACTTTGGGTAAAAGTGAAGGGTGGCTGGTCTGATGATGAGCGTGCCTTAAAAAGCTTAGGATATAGTGATATCTAAAGGATAAGGATACTGGTATGAAAACAATTACATCATTGGTCGCTATAATTGGATGTACATTGATGTTACAAGGTTGTGTATATAAGCTTGTAACCGTACCAGTAGGTATCGCTTATAAAACTACAAAAGGTGTTGTTAAAGGTACAGCGGCTGTTGTTGGGGCGGTAATTCCTGACGGTGATGATGAGGATGACAAAAAAGAAAAAGAATCTGAGGAATAGTTTCTTTTTATGATGCGCAATGAAGTCCTCCATGGATATATGATTCATCACCGTAAGTACCGTGAAAAAAGTCATATTGTGCATCTTTTTACTCAGGAGTATGGGCGAGTCGATGGTATTTTAAGACAGACTCCGCCGCCTCAGTATCAACCTATCCGATTGCAAGCAACTGGTAAAAGTGAGCTGAAGAACTTTACTAAGTTAGAAATATTAAATCAGCCTGTTTTCTTTTTTGGTGACGCCTTTTTTGCCGGATTTTATTTAAGTGAAATCATTCTTCGGCTATGTCCACTAGAAGAGGCAATGCCTCAATCTTTTGAGCAATATCAGTTAACTCTATTGCAGTTACAGCAGCTCGCTTCTAATGATCAGCCCGATCTTTTTTTAAGACAGATATTACGCCAGTTCGAACATGTGCTTTTGCCTGAACTTGGGTACGCGCTTGATTTTTCAATTGATACTCAGCAGCAGCCAATACAGGCTCATCAGTTTTATCAATTTCAAGTGACCGAAGGTTTTGCCCCTGTTGCGCAGGCGAGTCGTTCCTCTTTGTCAGGAAAAGCGATTTTGTCTATGGTGGATTATGAGCAAGGGCAGGATTTTTCTCACGAACAATTACAATTATTAGGTAAACTATACCGTCAAATGATTACATCGCTTTTAGGAGATCGTCCCCTAAAAAGTCGACAATTGTGGATTCAAAATACTCAAACTCAATCGTAATTAGGATTTATTTATGGCTGCATTGCTTGGTGTAAACATAGACCATGTTGCTACTTTAAGACAGGCGCGCGGTACTACTTACCCAGACCCTGTAGAAGCTGCTCTCATTTGTGAACAAGCTGGTGCAGAGGGGATTACCTTACATTTGCGTGAAGACCGTCGCCATATTCAGGATGATGACGTACGCCGCATGCGTCCATTATTAAAAACACGCATGAATCTAGAGTTGGCTGTTACTGATGAAATGGTCGAGTTTGCGAAAGAAATTCAGCCACAGCATGTATGCTTCGTTCCTGAAAGACGCCAAGAAGTAACAACTGAAGGTGGTTTGGATGTAGTAGGTAACTTTGAAAAAGTTAAAGCTGCAACTCAGACTTTAGCTGCTATTGGTTGTGACGTATCATTATTTATTGATGCTGATCTAGCTCAAATTGATGCAGCAGTTGCATGTGGCGCACCTACGATTGAGTTGCACACGGGTGCATATGCGGATGCGGCAACAGAGCAAGATCAACAGGCTGAGTTGGCGCGTATTATTAAAGGTGTTGAATACGCAGCTTCAAAAGGTTTGGTGGTAAATGCTGGTCATGGCCTTAACCTTAAAAATATTGCTCCAATTGCTGCTATTTCACAAATTCATGAGTTAAACATTGGGCATTCAATTATTGCGGATAGCATTTTTGTAGGCCTTGTTCAAGCTGTCAAAGATATGAAAGCAGCAATTCAGGTGGCAGGGTAATTGGTTATGTCGAGTATCAATTACGATGAGTTAATGCAACCTGTCTTGGCCTTTTTAGGATGTCAAACGCCAAAGGCATGGCTGGATGAGGCGATCAATAATTTAGATATCTTGATGCAAGATCATGCTAACTGCGAAAAAAAAGCAGCTAGTACAGCAATGAACTTAATGTTCCGCTATAGCTTTTTCCCTGATTTGCAAGTGAAGCTTGCACAACTGGTACGGGAAGAAATGCTCCATTATGAACAGGTGCTTGAGCTAATGGCCAAGCGTGGTCAGAAATGGGATGGCTTAAGTGCAGGGCGCTATGCAGGTGGGTTGCGTAAAGAAATCCGTACTTATGAACCAGAAGCTTTAATTGATGTACTTGTGGTAGGTGCTTTTGTTGAGGCTCGCTCATGCGAACGTTTTCATGCACTTGCCCCACGCGTAGATGAAGAGTTGGGGCGCTATTATCGCTATTTGCTTAAGTCAGAGTCTCGTCATTTTGAAGACTATTTGGCACTTGCACTCGATGTTGCAAAAACTGCAAAAATGAAAAATCCTAAAGAGGATATTCAGCAGCGCATTGAGCATATTCGTGAGGTTGAAAAGAACTTGATTTTAACACCTGATGATACCTTCCGTTTTCACAGCGGCGTGCCTGCATAATCAAAAAAGTTGTAAATAAAAAAGTTTATCTTTCTAGGTAAACTTTTTTATTTTAACCCTTTAATTTTTAATTACTTTTATAAGATATTTTAGTTTGGGATATATTGTATAGAGTCTTGTACAGTTTTCATAAGTCACATTTATATAATTCATATTCCTTGAATATCGTTATCCATAATTAAATTTTTTAGAAAAATCTTTTATTTTTTAAAGTAATAACGAATATTATGTAAATATAAAGATAGGTTTGTTCATAATCGGTTCAACTAAAGTAGTCGAATATTTTAAGGATATAAGAATGTTAGCATTAGTTACAGGCGCTTCTGCGGGTTTTGGTTATAGTATTTCAAAAAAACTGATTGATTTAGGTTATAAAGTTATTGGATGTGGAAGACGAGTAGAAAAACTAAAAGAATTACAGCAAGAGCTTGGTGAAAAATTCTATCCACTCGTATTTGATATGACAGATACAGTAGAAAATATAAATAAAGCATTGGTTGATTTACCAGCCGAATTCCAAATCAGTCAAATTGATTTATTGGTTAACAATGCCGGATTAGCATTAGGCCTAGAGCCAGCAGATAAATCAGATTTGGATGATTGGTACACCATGGTAGATACCAATATTAAAGGGTTGATTACCGTTACGCGGCTAATTTTACCGAATATGGTGAAGAAAAAGTCCGGTTTAATCATCAATATGGGATCAATTGCAGGTACATACCCATATCCGGGTGGTAATGTTTATGGTGCAACCAAAGCATTTGTAGAGCAATTTAGTTTAAATCTTCGAGCTGACCTGTCAGGTACAGGCATCCGAGTGACTAATATTGAGCCAGGTCTTTGTGGTGGTACAGAATTTTCTTTGGTGCGTTTTAAGGGCGATCAGGATAAGGTAAATAGTCTGTATGATAAAAAGAACCCAATCTTGCCTGAAGATATTGCAAATACGGTAGCGTGGGTCGCATCACAACCTCCACATATTAATATTAACCGTATTGAAATGATGCCGACTTCTCAGTCTTTTAATCCCCTAAAAGTTGTTGAGGTAGAGTAATAAGATTCAGAATGAGCCGATAGTGAGTTTATAGATGCTATGTCCTTTGAATTTTGATTCGGACATTGAATGAAATTAATAGATTAATAATTAAATCCTCTATGTTGTGATAGGGGATTTTTTATAGTTATGGGTAAATTTATGGCAAAAAAAAGCCCGCTTTAATGCTGCGGGCTTTTTAGTATTTGGCTCTCCCACCTGGGCTCGAACCAGGGACCTGCGGATTAACAGTCCGTCGCTCTACCGACTGAGCTATGGGAGAATCTGCATGCGATTATAAGGAGATTTTGAGAAGGGTCAAGTGAAAATCGCCATGTTTCCTTCATTTTTGTGTTGTATGCTTTTTATTTGATCAGTTGATCAGTTGATCAGTTGATCAGTTGATCAGTTGATCAGTTGATCAGTTGATCAGTTGAGCGGTGAGCTGAGAAATTACTTGCGCTTTAAAAATTCAATTGCTAGATTCAAAACAGAACAAGCGTTTGAAGAAATTCAAACAGTGTGGATTTAAACCAACTTGCCAGCACTAAAATGGCTAAATCGGAGATAAGTATGAAAACACTTACTATTGCCTCTATTTTTTCTAATTTTGATTTTTATCAACGCAATTATCTTAATATCTTAATTCGATCAGAATCTTATTACACATCTGTAGAGGGTGCGTCGATTGATGCTTATCCTTTTAAAAAGAAGGACTTGTACTTAGGTGATTTATTACAGCTTTGGTTCAGTTCTAAATGGAATGTACATAGTTCACTAAAAGTTTTAAAAAGTTCAAAAGCATTAGATCAATCTAAACCCCTATATATTTTTCAATTAGAAGGGGAGTTACTGCTGGGCAAAAATAAAGTTCTAGCTTGGTCTACTGAACATCAAGAAGTTATAGAACTTCAACTTAAAAATATTTGGGCACCTTATGTAGTGGCTCAAACTTGTGATCGTCCAGATAATCCAGATCACTCAATAAAAAAGGCAGCGGTTTAAGGCTGCCTTTTATGACTATGAACGAATAATCATGCAGGTTGCTGTTGCATAGGCATAAAGTTTACCTTCCTCATCAATAATCTTTCCTTCGGAAATTCCTAAGTTTTTACTTATGTTAATGACTTTGCCTGTTGCAATTAAAGGATGGTTTTTTGGAATAGGGCGGCACATTTTTACGTTAAGATCGATTGTTCCGTAACCTACACCAGTAGGTAACATCGTATGTACTGCACAGCCAGTCACAGAGTCTAAAACTGTAGCCGCAAAACCACCATGTACGCCCCCTAGCGGATTTAGATGATTATGATCTGCTTGCGCTTTAAAAGTAACAGAACCTTCTGAAATTTCAGTAGGTTGCATAGGTATGGTTTTACTAATACTTGCTGCTGGAATATGGCCATCAATCATCGCTTGTAAAAATTCAAGACCAGTCATTTCCATGGGATTTTTCATTTTTGAGTCCTTTAATTTTATAAGTTCTTAAATGGAACTTAATTTTAAATTATGATGTAAAAGTACTATTGTCAAGTTAGAAAAATGAAGTGATAAGTTCAATTATAGTTTACAAACTTGTAAATTTTAATTAGACAGAATATTTTATGAAATTAAAAATATAAAACTTATCAATGGGAAATAATAATGAACGGTCAATGTTTATGTGGTAAGACTACATTTGAGGTAGAGCTAAAAAATCATGATGTGCATGTTTGTCATTGTTCGATGTGCCGCCGACAAACTAGTGGTGTTATTATGACGATTGATGTTGTACAAGGTAGTCTAAAGTTTATTCAACAAGAGCATCTGAGTATTTTTAACTCTTCTGAGTGGGGCGAAAGAGGCTTTTGCAACGCTTGTGGAACTACAATTTTTTGGAGAACTAAGGATCAAGGCTACTGCAACATTAATGCATTTTCTTTAGATGAACCCGTAGATGACTTAAAGTTAGATCTGGAAATTTTTGTTGATTCAAAACCTGGTTTTTATGCCTTTAAAAATAATACAAAAAAAATGACTGAAGCCGAGGTCATGGCTTTATTTAATTCTGCTGAGTCATAAATAGTAGCTACGAATAAAATTTTTAATCTTCTATTCATAAAAAAGAGGCCTCAACTTGAAGTTGAAGCCTCTTTTTAAAATTATAAATTACTTAGCTGTTTTTTCAGCTTCAATAGAAGCAATTGCAGCATCTACGCCTTCAATTGAGTCAGCAGCTTTTTTGATACGTGCTAACGCATCAACGAGTACTTCGTCAGCTGTTGCATATGAAATACGCATAAAACCGCCTAGACCAAATGCATCACCAGGCACTACTGCTACACCAGTTTCTTCTAGTAACCATTCAGAGAATTCTGTGCAAGATTTTAAGCCTTTTGCACGAATAAGAGGGCGAATGTTTGCATAGGCATAGAAAGCACCATCAGCAGGCAAGCAAGAAATACCTTTGATTTCATTCAAGCCATTAACAACTAAGTCATGACGGCGTTTGAACGCTTTAATCATTGGTTGAAGTACGTCTTGAGGACCATTCAATGCAGCTTCAGCAGCAACTTGTGAAATAGAAGTTGGGTTTGAAGTTGATTGAGACTGGATTTTTTTCATTGCGCCAATGATTTTTGCTGGGCCGGCTGCATAGCCAATACGCCAACCTGTCATTGCATATGCTTTAGAAACACCATTTAAAACAATCGTACGATCATATAAATCTGGAGCAACAGTTGCGATGTTGTAGAACTCATCTTCCCAACGAATTGGTTCATACATATCGTCAGATGCAACAAACACTTGTGGGTGGCGACGTAATACTTCAGCTAAAGCTTCTAATTCAGCTTTGCTATAGATCATTCCTGTCGGGTTAGATGGGCTGTTTAATACAACTAAACGAGTGTTAGGAGTAATAGCCGCTTCTAATTGTTCAGGAGTGATTTTGAAACGTTGGTCTTCGCCACATTTCACAATGACTGGAGTACCTTCAGCAATAATGACCATATCTGGATAGCTTACCCAGAAAGGTGCTGGAATGATAACTTCATCGCCTTTGTTTAATAGAGCAAGAGCCAAGTTAAAGAAGCTTTGCTTACCACCACATGAAACCAAAATCTGATTCGCTTGATAATCAAGATTATTATCACGTTTAAATTTAGCAATAATTGCTTTTTTTAATCCAGGAGTACCATCTACAGCCGTATATTTGGTGAAACCATTATTAATCGCTTCAATTGCAGCATCTTTGATGTGTTGAGGGGTATCAAAGTCTGGTTCGCCAGCACCTAAACCAATCACATTCTTGCCAGCAGCTTTAAGTTCAGCAGCTTTGTTGGTTACAGCAAGTGTAGGGGACGGTTTGATGGCATTGACACGATCAGAAAGACGTACGTCCACGGCAATATTCCTCTTATGGGATTAAAAAATAAAAAGCATACTATCTTATCGCAAAAATTAAGTAATTTGCGGATGTGAACCTTTTCAGATGTAAAAAAGTTTAGTTTAGTAATCATCTTAAGCAATATTTATTCAATTGAAGCTTTTTTAGAAAGAAATGAGAAAATCATTTATAATAGGTCGCAATCGAAATTTCGAGAATGAATCATGACTGAGCAACAGCCAAAACAGAAAAAGGCTTTGGTGAAATTGCCATTCCCAATGCCGAATGATAGCAATGCAGCCGACGACGCGGTACACAACCAAGTACGTCCAAAACCAGAGCAATACGCAGATAGAACGTGGATGCCTCCGCGTGGTACTCGTCGTTCTATGGGAAAACGCTAATCTCGAAAACAGGCAATATGCCTGTTTTTTTATTGATTAAATAAAATTTCCTGATAATAGCTTTTTTTCTTTTGGTACATGTGATGGTCAGCTCGCTTCAACATGTCCTCAATTTGTTCATTTGCTTGAGTTGTTGCATGTCCAATTGCAATACTAATTGGGTGGCTTGAATAATATTGATTGTCGATATTAAAAAGCTCTTGGATGGTTTGAAGCATAATTAGAACATTCGCCTCATCTGCCCCCGGCATTAAAATCACGAATTCATCGCCACCTATTCTAGAAGCCGTATATGCTGTATTTAAAATAGCCTGACTTAAAATATTTCCGACGCGGCGCAATAAGCCATCCCCAATATCATGACCAAACTGATCATTTGTTTCTTTTAATCCATTCATATCTAAGAAAATTGAAGAAACAGGTCGGATAATACTTCGGTTTAAACGATTAAGTTCCTCTGTAAAAAAAGCGCGATTATATAGTTTGGTCAGGACATCGTGTTGCCCCAAATATTCAAGATAGTTTTCTGCTTTTTTTCGCGCCGTAATATCGGTAAGTGCAACCTGTACCAGTCCCCAAGTGTCTTCATAACCCGGAAAAACGGTAAATTGAAGCAATACATTTCTTATTTGCCCATCTAAGGCATAGTTAATCGCTTCACGCTTATGGTGAATATTACCTTGCCATAATTCGATGAGTTGTTCACGAAAAGTTTCAATCATCTCTTCAGAAAAAATTTTATGTGTATTTCTTAAAAGTGTCGACTTATCCGGAGCCTTAAATAAATCAAGAGTTGCCTGATTAACATCTAAAATCAGAATATCTTCTACACACTGACGGACAAATTCAGGATGGACATCTAGAAACGTTCTAAAATCTTCAATACCTAATAACCTGAGTTGATCAATTCTATTTTTTATACGGCTGAAATCTTCGACCCAAAGAGAAGTGGGAGAATAGATAAACATAGACTCAGCTAATCGACGATTTTTTGCTTCCTCACGAAGTGCATTTTGATAGGGTGTAATGTCTTCGGTGGTAATTAATACACGCTCAAAGGTCGATTCAGAGCCGGGTAAAATTGAGCCTCTTAGCTGAACATCAATACGTTTGCCTGATAAGGTGTAATTTACGGTCGTACTTGAAAAGTGAGTTTTACCATTCCATAGTTCTTCAAGCTCAAAAATATGAGATTCGAACATTTCTTTTTTAAAAATAAGATTTAAATTCGAATATAGCTCTTCGTGAGTTTTGGCTTCAAAAAGTTCTAATGTTTTTTGATTAACACGAACGATTTTAATTTTATGTGCACATTCACTGATTAAGTTTTTATTTTCACTTAAAAATTCATGGAGGTTTTCAATACCTTGATTTCTCCATAAATCAAATTGTTGTTTAACTTCACTGAAATCCTCAATCCACATTGGAATTGGGCTAAGGTCAAAAATTGAAGAATCTAAAGTTTCCATATGTTTCTTTAAGTATTCAGTTTGCCTTAAAGTATAATGAGAAAAATTAAGATTTGGGAAGCTAAAGAACTTAAATCTATTAGAATAATTAAAAATATAAAGATTAAATGTAAGTAAAAATAAAATAATGAGAAAGCAGATATTATCTGCTTAGCTCATAAATTTATAAGAAAAATTAACGATTAATAGGGTGGTCAATATTCTTTTCACCACGCCAGAGTTTGATAAAGTCTTGCTCGTCAAAATCATAAAGTTCCATGAGTGCAACCACAGCACTTACAAAAATCATGGCACCCTCTGAGTTTCCGTGCAGGTCAAAAATTTTACCATTGAGCTTTCCTAAAATATCACTCAGCTCATGATCACGGCCTCGGCCATAACGATCCCGAGGGTATAGCTCTTCATTTAAAACAATAAGAGCAATGGCTTTTTCGGCACTTGATAAATCTGTTTTATCTAAGGCTTCTTCAAAAGATTCACTTCCATGATTAAAGTAAAAAATAACTTCATCATTAATGAAACTTTTTACCATCTTTTGAGTCAATGTCGGAAATTCAGAAACTGCATTATCTTCAACATACGGTTTAAAAGATTCTGGAAAGATAACGTTGTGATGAATATCTTTAAATAGTGGTGCAATTTCAGAAACTTTATAACCTGCGATGCCACAACCTAAAGCCGTGACAAAATATTTCATTTTAGGATGATTTTTTGCATATATCTTAAAATCTTCAACATAGTGCTCAATTTGTGAAAGAGGCATTTGTTGAATATGTTCATTTAAGGTGGGAATTGCAAAGCTTTGACCAGCCCAGCCGCGACCTACACCTTCAACTGCTCCGAAGTGTTGACTGGCAACGCGTGCTGCACCGCTACCGTGCTGTCCAGCAAGGTTACTTCCAAATACAAAAACTGTATCTTCGGGAAGTTCGGTTACAATACTTTCATCATGATATTGATAGGTCATGGTTATGCTTTTTATTTAATGGATAGCTTCATGTTGCAACTGATTAGGGTATTGGTCAAGTGTTAAGATGCTTAATCTTTTACATTGAATTTCCAACTCAATTTGCACTTTAAATTAAGATAAAAATCCCCATTAATGGGGGAGACGTTAAATTCAATTTTTTCATAAAGAGAGATAACTTTGAACGAAAATCAACCTTTCGATTTGGTCACTCATTATCAGCCAGCAGGTGATCAGCCACAGGCAATTGAAAAGCTGGTCAATGGTATCGAGCATGGTTTTCGTAATCAGTTATTGCTAGGGGTAACGGGCTCAGGTAAAACCTATACTATGGCAAATGTGATCGCCCAAACACAGCGACCTACAATTGTGATGGCTCATAACAAAACTTTGGCTGCCCAGCTTTATGGTGAGTTTAAATCTTTCTTCCCAAATAATGCGGTTGAATATTTTGTAAGTTATTACGATTACTACCAACCAGAAGCTTACGTTCCATCTTCGGATACGTTTATTGAAAAAGATTCAGCCATTAATGATCACATTGACCAGATGCGCTTATCAGCAACACGAGCTTTATTAGAACGTCGTGATGCAATTATTGTGGCATCGGTTTCTGCAATTTATGGTTTGGGTGACCCGAATGCTTATATGCAAATGTTGCTGCATGTGGTTGAGGGCGATCGAGTAAGCCGCGATGAAATCATCCGCCGATTGGTTGAAATGCAATATACGCGTAATGAACTTGAATTTTTACGTGGTACTTATCGCATTCGCGGCGAAATTATTGATATTTTCCCAGCAGAATCTGATCAACATGCGATTCGTATTGAACTATTTGATGATGAAGTCGATTCAATCCGTTGGTTTGACCCGCTAACTGGTAAAATGGTTCGTAAAGTTTCTCGGATAACGATTTATCCGAAAAGCCACTATGTGACACCAAAAGATCATTTGACCCGTGCTATCGATACAATTAAAGATGAATTACAAGATCAGCTCAAATTCTTCCGTGAACATGACAAATTGCTTGAAGCACAACGTATTGAACAACGGACACGTTACGATCTGGAAATGATGCAACAGTTGGGTTATACCAATGGTATCGAAAACTATTCGCGTCATTTGTCAGGACGCCCGTCTGGTGAAGCACCGCCGACTTTATTCGACTATATTCCAGAAGATGCTTTGCTCATTATTGATGAATCACACGTTACTGTTCCGCAAATTGGAGCGATGTATAAAGGTGACCGGTCACGTAAAGAAAACTTAGTGAATTATGGGTTCCGTTTGCCAAGTGCGCTTGATAACCGTCCAATGAAATTTGAAGAGTGGGAGCGTATTGTACCGACGACTATTTTTGTAAGTGCAACACCTGCTAAATATGAATTAGAAAAGTCAGACCAAATCGTTGAACAAGTGGTACGTCCAACAGGTCTAATCGACCCTGAAATTGAGATTCGTCCTGTCTTAACCCAAGTAGATGATGTTCTTTCTGAAATTAATATTCGTAAGAACTTGAATGAACGGGTATTAATTACCACTTTAACAAAGCGTATGGCAGAAGACCTGACTTCTTATTTAAAAGAATATGGCGTTAAGGTCGCTTATCTCCACTCAGATATTGATACGGTTGAACGCGTCAAAATTATTCATGAACTACGTACAGGTGTATTTGATGTTTTAGTCGGCATTAACCTGCTACGTGAAGGTCTGGATATGCCTGAAGTTTCTTTGGTTGCTATTTTAGATGCAGATAAAGAAGGCTTTTTACGTTCAGAGCGCTCACTCATTCAGACGATTGGTCGTGCTGCGCGTAATGTGAAAGGTAAAGCAATTTTATATGCTGACCGAATTACCGATTCTATGCAAAAAGCAATAGATGAAACTGATCGTCGTAGAGCCAAACAAATTGAATTTAACGAGCTGCATGGTATTACGCCACGTAGTGCTGTGCGTCAGGTTGTCAAAGAAATTGACTCGGGTGAAGTACTTTCAGACGACGAGATTGATGAAAAAGTACTTGAACAAGCACAAGCATTGAGTGCCGATGAAAGACATATTCTTTCAGATCCTAAACTGTTTAGTAAACATATTACTAAGCTTGAAAAAGATATGTTAAAGGCCTCGAAAGATTTACAGTTCGAGCAAGCAGCGCGGATACGTGATGAAATCATTCGATTAAAAGCGCAAATGTTGCAATAAACGAATACATAACGCTACATAATGTGTTTAAAAAACAAGCTACTGTAGATGTTTGAGTTCTTTTGTATTCACAACTAATCGTTGAGGGCAACAATGGCATTTCGAAATAATGTTCCGCAAGCCAGTTGGCGTTTGGCTAAAATTGCGTTGGGCGGTGTTGTTTTGGCTGGTTTAGCTGTTGGAACGTATGTCTATGCTCAGCCGAAACCTTTGCAAACCGTTTATAAAGTTGAACTGGACCGATATTTAGGTGTCTGGTATGAAGTCGCCCGTAAGCCTGCTTTTTTTCAAAAAAAATGTGCTTACAACGTATCTGCAACTTACACCTTAAATGAAAATGGAAATGTAGTTGTAGATAATCGCTGTTATGACAATAGAAAACAATTACAGCAATCTATTGGTGAAGCCTTTGTCGTAAATCCGCCATACAACACGAAATTGAAGGTGAGTTTCTTACCTGAAGCTGTGAGATGGATTCCAGTCATTCGTGGAGATTACTGGATTTTAAAAATAGATGAAGACTATCAAACTGTTTTAGTAGGAGAACCTTCTCGTAAATATCTTTGGGTGTTATCAAGAACACCTCATCCTGAACAAGAAGTGGTTGATGAATATCTAAATTATGCAAAAACATTAGGTTTTGATATTCGCGATATTATTCGCACAGAACATAAAGAATAGCTGTAGATGTCTGATTAATAAAAAACCATGTTTTTACATGGTTTTTTCTTTTTTATAGTGGATAAATCAAGTATTGTGGTGAGCTGTTTTTACTAAAGTATAAGAGGGTGATGATGTTTAAGGGCGTGAGCTTGTCTGTCATGGCATCTATCACTTTTGGTGTACTTTATTTTTATACTCAATTATTAAGTCAGCTTGATAGTGAACAGACTTTTGGATGGCGGATTATTGCAACACTACCAGTTCTCACTTTATTTATGTGGTGGAGCGGTGATTTAGGGTATATAAAAAATATCTACCAGCGTATTTTGGCAAAGCCATCTTTATTATTGTTATTAATCACAACCTCCATTTTAACTTCAGTACAACTTTGGCTGTTTTTATGGGGACCTATGCATGGGCGTGGTCTACAAGTGTCTTTAGGCTACTTTCTATTGCCGCTTGTTCTTGTCTTGGCTGGAAGTGTGCTGTATGGCGAAAAAATATCAAAATTTCAATGGGTCGCAATTATTCTTGCAGTCATTGGAGTGGGCCATGAGATCTGGCGTTTAGGAAGTATTGCTTGGGAAACTGCACTAGTTGCAGTTGGTTATTCTGCCTACTTTTTATTACGTAAGACCATTAAAACAGATAATTTAGGTGGCTTCTGGTGGGATTTAGTTATTATTCTGCCGATTGCGATTTATTTGACCCATACGGGTTTACTCCCTTATAGCAAATTTATAGACCAACCGAGTCTTGCTTTGGTCATTGTTGGGCTTGGAATTTTAAGTGCTATTGGTTTAGGAAGTTATATTCTGGCAAGTCGCTTTTTACCATTAGTCGTATTTGGACTTTTAGGATATTTAGAACCTGTATTACTTGCTCTCGCTTCTTTAGTTTTAGGGGAGAGTATTGGCCAAGAAGAATGGTTCACTTATATTCCGATCTGGTGTGCAGTCTTTGTACTCGTTTTAGAAGGTGCAGTTCACCTTTATCAGCAACGTCAAAAAGCCAAAAATTTGCAGCTTAACATCGCGAAATATCAAAAAAGATTAAAAAATGATGAGTTTGATTAGAGGGTAAGAATCTAAAAAGTAAGAAAAAGCAAAAATTTAGCTGCTTTAAACAATAAAATAATAAAAAATAATTATAGGTATTTTATGAATTTATGATGAATTTTAGGAAAATCTAATCACTAACGTCAGCTTTTGATTCATTCTTGCCAATAATTCCATTACAATTACGGGGTTTAAAAAATCACGCCTAGATATAATTAATTAGAGGACGTATCTGTGAGCAAAGACACTATCATCGCCCTGCATGCTGAACACCAAGGCCGTTGGAAAAACCGTGAAGAAATCGCGGAACGTATGATTGCATTAATCGGACAATTATACCGTGAAAAAAATATTGTCGTATCTGTTTACGGTCGCTCTTTAATTAACCGTTCTGTTATCCAAATTTTGAAAACTCACCGCCGTACACGTGTTGTAGACGTTGAGCTTTCTGTTGTAAATACATTCCCAATTTTAGAAGCTTTAGCTAAGCTTGAAAATATTGGTTCTGCAGAAGTTGATATCGGTAAACTTGCTGTTGAATATAAAGAAAAAGGCGGTGATGTTGATGCTTTTGTTGCTCAAGCAGTTGAGTCAATCAAAGGTAGCGCAACTTCTGAACAACCTAAAGATGTCGTTCTTTATGGTTTTGGTCGTATTGGCCGCATCTTGGCTCGTTTAATTATTAGCCAATCAGGTCTAGGTCGTGGTTTAAGCCTTAAAGCAATTGTTGTGCGTAAATCTTCTGATGGCGATTTAGCAAAACGTGCTTCTTTACTTCGTCGTGACTCTATTCACGGTACTTTCGCTGGCACAATCGCTGTTGATGAAGAAAACGAAGCAATCATTGCGAATGGTAACTTCATTAAAGTGATTTATGCGTCTAGCCCAAGTGAAGTTGACTATACTGAATATGGTATTTCAAACGCACTTTTAATCGACAATACTGGTAAATGGCGTGATGCTGAAGGTCTAAGCCAACACTTGAAATGCCCAGGCGTTGCACGTGTTGTATTGACTGCACCAAGTAAAGGCGAAATGAAAAACGTTGTATTTGGCGTAAACAACACAGACATCTTAGATGAAGACAAAATCATCTCTGCTGCAAGTTGTACAACAAATGCAATTACTCCAATTCTTAAAGTATTGGATGACAAATATAAAGTTCTTAATGGTCATGTTGAAACTGTTCACTCATTTACAAATGACCAGAACTTGATTGATAACTACCATAAAGCAGATCGTCGTGGTCGTGCTGCTACTTTAAACATGGTAATTACAGAAACTGGTGCAGCTAAAGCAGTTGCTAAAGCATTACCTGCATTAAAAGGTAAATTAACTGGTAACTCTGTACGTGTTCCTACACCAAACGTATCTCTTGCTATCTTGAACTTAACGCTTGATAAAGAAATTGAGCGTGAAGAAGTGAACGAATACATTCGTCAAATTTCAATTAACTCTAGCCTTCAAGGTCAAATTGGTTATACCAACTCGACTGAAGTTGTATCGAGTGACTTTATCGGTTCTCGTACTGCTGGTGTATATGATGCTCAAGCAACGATTACTTCTGGTAACCGTTTAACTGCTTATGTTTGGTACGATAACGAAGTAGGTTATAGCTGTCAGGTATTACGTATCGCTGAACAAATGTGCGGCGTAAGCTACAAAAAAATCCCAGCAGAATTGAATGCTTAAGATCATTTAACGATCTATAAAAGATTTTCACAAAAAGACCCAGTTTAGACTGGGTTTTTTTACAACCGTACAAAATATATGCTGACTATTTTTTGTAAATAAATGAGAATATGAATTAAGGAAAAAAAGAAAATAGTAAGGGATTGGAATTGTCGCAGTTTAAACGTTTGTTGGTCGTTTTTATATTCATCATTATTGCCAATTTATGTGGTGTACTCATTGCAATATGGGTCTTTAAGCATTTTAATATTTATATTCCACTGAAGAATCAGGGAGTTGCTATTGACTTGCAAGAACCCCTACAGGTTAAAGTTAAAGTACAAGATGCTTTAAATGTGGATGTAAAAGGACGGGTAAATGCCAGTATTCCAATTGATGAGCAATTAAATATTCCATTAACACAAACGTTAACTCCACGTGTTTATTTCGATAATATGGTGCCCATTAGCACAACAATTCCTGTCAAAGAAGTATTAAAAGTTGAGCAAAATTTACCAATTGATACGAAGGTTCAAGTCAGAGTTCTGGGGCGTGATATTACCTTACCGTTAAAGGGATCAATTCCATTAAAACTTGATGTTCCGATTGATATTAATGTTCCGCTTGAGCAAAAGGTTCATTTGAAATTTGATGCGCCAGTGCGGACAGTATTAAAAGAAAATTTACATATTCCTCTAAAAGCAAGATTAGATACAAATATTCCAATTGAGGGTAATTTGAGTGTCCCTGTTAAAACAGCGCTAAATGCTTCGGTTGATGTGAAAAATACTTTACCTGTGAAGATTGCAAATGGTGAGTTAAAAATTCCTCTGTCCAGTATGCGATTAAATCGGGTATTAGGTTCAGAAACGTCTCAGACGACAGCTGATCAATAGGGTGGATGGTAATGTTTCGTTCACTCAAGAGTATGCTCATCAGTTTCATTTTAATGATGATACTTGCCGCTGTTATGTTTTGGGTATATCTCAATATTCAGGCAAATGTAGTGGTTTCGGCTCATAACGCAGATATTAGTTTACCTGACTCTTTAGAAACAAAGATTCAAGTTGGCAACACTTTGCAAGTCCAATCTATTGGTAAACTTGATACAACATTGGATATAGACCGCCAACTGACTCTACCGCTAAAAGGGAAATATTTAGCAGATATCAGTTTTGCTATAGAGACGCCTGTTACAGTAAATGTTGATTACACAACGACTCTAAAAATTGATCAGGTCATGCCTCTTGAAACAACTACAGATTTAATTTATCAAAATAAGTTGTTACCTAAATTTCCACTTAAACTTGATATTCCCATAAAGTTAGATGTGCCTTTTCAGTTAAAGCGTAGTTATACCATTCCGATTAAAATTGTTTTTGATGGTCCTGTTTATTTTGAATTTGATGAGCCAGTAAATTTATCGGTTAAACATCAGTTTAAACCAAGTCTACAAGTGAATGACCCTATGGAAATGGGGAATGTCTCTTCATTTAATGCCATTATGTATAATTCGGTTCCAAAAACAAAAGCAAATCTTGATATGCAAATGACCTTACCTCTACGGAATGTTCATCCTTAAAAATTAAATAGTCATCCTGCATTTTATTTTCAATTTAGGCTGTATTTGTGGATCTAAAATGCTTCTGATGACTTAAATATAAAAACAGATCGTTATAAATAGGAATTGTCCCATTTTATATTCGAGAATTTTATGAAAATATGGCAGAATAAGCGGTTTTAGAGTTTTTAGAGGATTGGCAGATGCGCTTTGTTGATGAAGCAGTCATTACCGTAGAGGCTGGCGACGGTGGCAATGGCGTAGCCAGTTTTCGCCGTGAAAAATTTGTACCATTTGGTGGCCCAGATGGTGGTGATGGCGGACGTGGTGGAAGTATCTATATTCAAGCTGATGATGATACGAGTACGCTAGTCGATTACCGTTACACACGTAAGTTCCGTGCTGAGCGCGGAAAGAATGGTGCAGGCGCTAACTGTACCGGACGTGGTGGTGAAGATGTGGTTTTAAAAGTACCTGTTGGTACAACAATTGTTGATACAGATTCAGGCGATATTATTGGCGATTTGGTTGAAGATGGCCAAAGAATTCTGGTTGCAGGTGGTGGTGACGGTGGTTTGGGGAATACTCATTTTAAATCATCAACTAACCGTGCTCCGCGTAAATGTACGACTGGTATAAAAGGTGAATTTCGTGAAATTCGCCTTGAATTAAAAGTATTGGCAGATGTTGGTTTATTGGGCATGCCAAATGCTGGTAAATCAACCTTTATTCGTGCTGTAAGTGCTGCAAAACCAAAAGTGGCAGACTATCCATTTACAACCATGGTTCCAAATCTAGGTGTAGTAGATGCTGACCGTCATCGTTCATTTGTAATGGCCGATATTCCTGGGTTGATTGAAGGTGCAGCAGAAGGTGCAGGTTTGGGAATTCGTTTCCTTAAACATCTGGCACGTACGCGTATCCTTTTACACATTATTGATGTGCAGCCAATTGATGGTTCAGATCCGGCGCATAATGCAAAAGCAATTATGAACGAGTTAGTTAAGTTTTCACCTACTTTGGCTAAACTACCAGTTGTTTTAGTACTGAATAAACTTGATCAGATTGCTGAAGAAAGTCGTGAAGAGTGGTGTCAGCATATTCTAGATGAACTAGAGTGGACTGGACCTGTCTTTAAGACATCGGGCTTATTAAGTGAAGGAACGAAAGAGGTTGTCTATTACCTCATGGATCAGCTTGAACAACAACGTGAACGCGAAGTTGAAGATCCTGAATATGCAGCAGAAGTAAAAGCTTTCCGTGAACAACTAGAAGTTGAAACACGTGAACAAACCATTGCGGCAAAAGAAGCATATCGCGCTATGCGTCGAGCACAACGTCTTGAAGGCATGTTAGGCGATGATGATGATTTTGACGATGATGAAGACGACAATGATGTAGAAAGCGTCTACGTTCGTGACTAGAAAACCGAGGAAAACATGATAGAAGTGGTCGATGGGCAACGTCAGCTCAGTGAGTGTAAACGAATCGTTGTTAAAATCGGATCATCTTTACTCACAGCCAATGGGCAAGGTTTAGATTTGGATGCTATTTCGCATTGGGCGAAACAGATTGCAGATCTACACAATGCCGGACACGAAATTATTTTAGTGTCTTCTGGAGCTGTGGCTGAAGGTATGGTTCGTATGAAGCTTGCGAGTCGACCCACCGATCTACCCAGTCTACAAGCCTGTGCTGCGATTGGGCAGATGGGTTTAATTCATACTTGGTCTAGTGTGCTCGAAGAACATGGTATTCGTACTGCTCAGGTTTTACTGACACATGATGATCTAGCTGATCGCCGTCGTTATTTAAACTCATGTGATGCTTTGCAAAACTTGATTGATTGGCGTGTGATTCCGGTCATTAATGAAAATGATACGGTATCTACCGATGAGATCCGCTTTGGTGATAACGATACTCTAGCTGCGATGGTTGCAGGTCAGGTTCATGCAGAATTGCTGATCATTTTAACGGATCAGCAGGGTATGTTTGACTCAGACCCACGTCATAACCCTGATGCTAAACTACTCTCTACTGTTCGTGCCATGGACGATGTTTTATTCGAAATGGCTGGCGGTGGTGGTGTGCTTGGCAGAGGTGGTATGGTGACTAAAGTTCGTGCCGCACGTTTAGCTGCTAAGTCGGGTTGTCCAACGCTCATCGCAAGTGGTGAAAGTGATAATGTCTTGTCACGTGCGATGGCGGGTGAAATGCTAGGTACGTTGTTTACGACAGATAAAGACCGTATGACTGCTCATCAACAGTGGCTCGCTGCTCATTTACAGACAGCAGGTCGTCTTGTAATTGATGATGGTGCTATTGAAGCGATTAAATTGAAACATCGCAGTTTACTCCCTGTTGGGGTTAAAACTGTTGAAGGACATTTTGATCGTGGTGATGTGGTTGAATGTGTCGATAAACAAGGTAAACGTATTGCAGTGGGTCGAGTGAATTTTAGCTCGAGATCTGCTGAGATTATTAAAGGCTTAGCCTCTGATAAGGTTTATCAAGTGCTTGGTGAAGCCCGTTCGCTTGAAATGATTCATCGTGATCATATGGCGATTTATTAGATTATTGTAGAATTAAAAAAGCTCGCTTTATGCGAGCTTTTTTTCTGGTGTTAAACGAGGTAAAACACGATCTTCACCCACCATATATGGGTGTGTCGCGAGACTCAACATATCTAGGTCTTCCGAGCTATTACCGTAAGCATAAATTTGATGATAATGCTGTAGCGTATATTGCTGATGTACTCTTAATTTCTTTTGTTCACTACTACAATCTGGGGTGGAGTAGTAACCCGTCACTATGCCGTTTTTAATTTGAGTTTCAGTACAAATTAATTCGATATCTAGTAACTTGCACAGTGGGGCAAGGTAGACATCAATTGAAGCCGAAACCAGTACGACCCGATCACCACGTAACTGGTGGTGCTGTAACTGTGCGAAAAGTTCAGGTGAGAGTGCAGAGACTAGCTCTTGTGCGTATTCTTCACCTAATCTTTGCAGTTCAATTGCGGAGGTATCTTTGAACATGCTGCGAAATAACTTGGCACGCATCGCATGGGCTGGATAAAAGTTAAGATAGTAGGCTTGAATCCATGGCAGAATTTTCAAGCCTTGTTTAACGATGTGGCGCTTAGACAAAGCATAAAAGATGAACCCTGTAAAACTGTCTTTGCTACACAAGGTTCCATCAAAATCGAACAGGGCGAGACTTTTTATAGTCTTATTCGTTTCGCTCGTTGCATACATGATTCATATCGTCCGTTTACGCGGGTTGCATACCAGTTGGTATTATAGTCACGACTTAATTTTGGCCCAGAAATAACGACTTGCGGCATAATTGCATAGATAGGGTCTTTACCTGTCTTCGTTTTATAAAGTTTAGTCAGGGCAATATAGGTTTGTGTACTTTCAAACTTTTTCTCTTTTTCTAATTTAAGATCATCACGAATTTGTCTTGGCGTAACTAATACATTATTTTTTGCAAATACAGTAATCAGTTCTTTTTCTGACTGGCTCTGAGTCGGACGCGGATCACCATCTTTTGTGTAAAGAAGTAGATCACCATCAAGACTTATTTCTGTATCTGTTAAGTCCTTTAACATGCTTTGAAAAGCAGCATTACGGCTAGAATACATGCCTGAGTTATAGTCTGCAAATCGATAAATGGCTTTATCATAATTAGCCGGATAAACCATTAAACGATGTATGCCGTAATATAAACCGCCATATTCAGTATATAAGTCATCACGAAGTGCAGCAGTATTCATGCTTGAACGCTTATTGGCTTTTGCGTAGTTAATATGGACTTGCATAGAACCTAAGGTCGTAATAGGGTTCATTTTCTCGCCAATATCTTGACCAACCAATTTAGCTGCACCCGTTAATGCGCTCACATGATAATGTTTAGCCATGAAGTCGAAAATTTCTCGGTAAAGTAAGTCGAGTTCTTTTTCGGTTTTAACCTTACGCATTTGACTCATATAGTTGTTATCAGGAGAAGGCTGAGTTTTTAGCACTTCTTCAAAATAACCAGCAATTGTTCCACCAACGGTTTTGCCAAGCTTATCTTCAAATTTTTCATTTAAACGCGTACTAACTTCTTCAACTGCTTTTTGGCCTAACCCAGGCACTTGAGGGTTTGCAACGAAGTTCGACTCTTGATCGACAACTGCAATAATACTGCAGACATTTTTCTTATTTTTTGGAATATCCAGTTCTTTCATAATGTCGTCAATATCTTTTGCCCAAGACTCACGATCATTCACACGTGATGGAATTAGACGTTTAATCTGTTTGCTTTCTAGTTCAGGCTCATCATTGTTTGACCACCAAGCTTTATCACCACAAGCAGCTAAACTCATGCACACGGCGACCATACCGAATGATTTTAATAAAAAACGGGAAGACAACGGTTTGTTCATGGCGAGGAAAGCACCTGCATAAAAAGATGAGCCGATCAAGCGGATGAAGTATACTATGTTGATCATCAATTGTATGAATATATATGTATATTGGTCCCTATCAACTGTCAAATAATTTAATCGTTGCTCCTATGGCTGGGGTCACTGACCGTCCATTTAGAACGCTCTGCAAGTATTTTGGCGCAGGCCATGCAGTCAGTGAAATGATGACTGCCGATAAGACTTTGCAGATGAGCAAGAAAAGCCTCTACCGTGCAAATTTTGATGGGGAACTTGCTCCGATTTCTGCACAAATTGCCGGTTCTGATCCTGAGCAGTTAGCAGAGGCTGCACGTCATCAAGTGGCAAATGGCGCCCAAATTGTTGATATCAATATGGGATGTCCTGCCAAAAAAGTATGTAATAAACTCGCAGGTTCAGCTTTATTACAAGATGAAGATTTAGTCGCACGAATTCTTGATACAGTGGTCGCTGCTGTTGATGTTCCTGTTACCTTAAAAACCCGATTGGGCTTTTTAAATGGTCAAGAAAATATTTTAAGAGTAGCAAAAAGAGCAGAAGAGGCGGGAATTGCTGCACTAGCCTTACATGGTCGTACACGTGAAGACATGTATTTAAATACAGCACGCTATGATTTGATAAAACATGTCAAAGAATTAATCAATATCCCACTTATTGCAAACGGTGATATCGATAGCCCTGAAAAAGCTAAATATGTGCTCGACTATACAGGGGCTGACGCGATTATGATTGGCCGTGCCGCTCAAGGCCGACCATGGATTTTTCGTGAAATTGCTCATTATTTAAAAACTGGAGAACACTTAGCCGCACCTAATATTGAAGAGGTGAAGCAGGTGTTACTTGGGCATTTATCAGAACTTTATCAATTTTATGGTGAATATTCTGGATGCCGTATTGCCCGTAAACACATTGCTTGGTACACAAAAGGATTACGTTCAAGTAACGAATTCCGCCAAAATATGTATAAAGTTGAAAGTACAGCTGAGCAAGCAATAGTGGTTGAAAACTATTTTAATCAGTTATTGGCTGAAGGTGATTTGATGAGCGATGTCCAAGTCGAGCAAATTAATTTATTGCAAACTCATTAAATAAAAAAGCCAGTATCTTCACTGGCTTTTTAAGCTTACTCATCTTCTAATATTTCTACTACTAACTGATTAATCAGGTCAGCAGCATCTAGTTCTCTTATTTGCGATACATTACTACCGGCCCAAAAAGCACCATATCCATAGTCTTGATGTTTGCTTGCAATCGCATTTAATTGCTTGGCTAAATCATAGGTATATGGATATTCTGGTTGAGGAGGGCGATTGGGTAAATCAATTTGTGTATGCCAGTGGTTCAATAGACCACGGGCTGGACGACCAGAAAGACTCGCACTAATTTGTGTTACTGGTTCGTTAAATAAAGCTTTACGATATTCAACAGATGCATTGGATGATCGACATTGAACAAAAGCGGTCCCCAGTTGAACAGCCGCAGCACCTAAGCTCAATATATGCCGCGCTTGTGCTCCATTCATAATCCCACCAGCAGCTACGACAGGCAATTTACAGTGTTTTACAATAAGCTGTACTAAATCGCTGGTTTTGATGGCTGCATCAAAGGTTTTATTAAAGATGCCTCGATGACCACCTGCTTCAATACCTTGAGCAATAATAATATCAATACCAGCAGCTTCAATGGCTTGTGCTTCAACTAAATTGGTAGCAGAAACCATAGTGATAATTCCGGCATCTTTTAGCGCCTGAATTTGATGGGGATGAGGAATGCCAAAATGAAAACTGGCCGCTTTAGGTTTCGTTTCTAGTACTACATTTAAAAAGTCATCGTTATCAAGAAAACTTGGATAAATGCATTTTAAATTTTGAGGAGGTTGCTCACCAAACTTTTCAAATTGTGGGCGTAAATATTCAATCCATTGTGCTGAAGTTTGAGGATTAAGTTGTTCGGGTTGATGGCAGAAAAAATTAACTTGAAATGAGTTTTCTGTGAGTTCTTGAGTTTTTAAAATCTGTTCGCGTGCAATTTGAGCCGTATTTGCACCTAATCCTAATGATCCAAGGCTACCTTGGTTAGAAACTTCAGCTGCAAGTTGAGGGGTAGACACACCTGCCATGGGTGCAAGAAAAATTGGATGTTTAATTTCAAGTTGTTGTAACAGGGTCATTTTATTCACCTCATTTCTTTACCTTCACCATAACGTGAAATCAGAACCAAGAGCAAATAATATTGGGCATTTAGTTTTTAAATATTTATTCCTTGATGTTTAATAAGTTACTCTTTTTTAAAGAGGAGTAACATGGAACAAAGAGCCGATCCAGCTTGAAAATGCCATCGCCAAAATACCCCATAACGTAATACGTAAACTGCCTTTGAGTTTGGACGTTCCAGCAAAATGGCTTGAGAGAGCTCCTAAAAAAGCTAATGAAATAATGCCAAATATTAAAACCGTTTTTTCGACCCATATGTCTGGACTGATTAAAATAGCTAACATGGGGAATAATGCACCAAATGAAAATGAACTAGCCGATGCAAGAGCTGCTTGAATCGGATTTGCTGCTGTATTTTCATGGATACCAATTTCATCACGTGCGTGAGCACCTAAAGCATCATGACTGGTGAGTTGTATGGCAACTTGCCTTGCTAAATCAGGTGCCAAACCTCTTGATATATAAATTTGGGTGAGTTCATCTAGTTCCCTTTGCGGGTGTTTTTTAAGTTCTTGTGCCTCAAATTTTAAGTCAGCTTTTTCAATATCTTCTTGAGATTTTACAGAAATATATTCTCCGGCTGCCATGGAGGTTGCACCAGAAATTAAACCTGCAATGCAGGCAATAAAAAGAGTATGAGCAGACGCCCCACTTGCAGCCATTCCCATAATTAAGCTAGTAACAGAAATAATCCCATCATTAGCCCCTAAAACGGCTGCTCTTAACCAACCTGAACGGTGAATAAAATGATGTTCGGGATGTTGGGAGAATGACATAACTTTTCCTAATTCTAGTTATAAATTTTTATCTTATCCTATAAGATTATTTACAATAATACGATTAAAAAATGTGCCATTATAGGAAAAACAATCAGATAAGAACTTTTTAAGGATAATATAAAAGGAGATAAAATGAATGACTTATGAAACCAGCTAACACACCTAAATAGGGTAATTTACGAGTTTAATTATAATATTTATTGATTAAATTTTAATTTTATTTCTACGAATAGATTCTATCCACTTTACTCTAGAGGTCTCAATGAATAGCAAAACAATAAAATCTCTAACACGTTCCTTTATCGTTATCGGTTCGATTTATCCTGCTTTAGGCTTTTTAACTATTGAGACTACATTTGCCCAAGAGATTGTTAATCAAGAATATAAACCCGGTAATCCGATTTACGATAAATGGGATCAATTTTATAAAATTGAAAAGACTCAACCAGAGAATGCTGAGAAATTATTACTCGAACTTGGTGAGATGACACCAGCAGATATAAAAGTTTGGAAAAGCTTAACCTATTTGCAGATTAGATTAGGTAAACAAGACGCCGCTTTGCAAAGTCTAAGAAAAGCGGAGGCATTAGATCCAGCAGATGACACTTTAAAACTACAAGAAGCCTATCTACTCAATTCGCAAAAAAATAATAAAGAAGCTTTGGTGGTTTTCAAGGAACTTACACAATCTAAAGATGCTGATATTGCCAATAAAGCCACACAAGCCGTAAAAAATCTGAGTGGAGGGGAAGTCAAAACTTATTTCCGTGATGTTTATTTTGCACCTTCATATGAGTCACGTTATGACGATGTAATTTTCCCGCTCAAAGCTCGTTATGGTAAAAACTTTGATAATGGACGAGCACAAGTATATGGCTTTTTAAACTTAAACCGTGATACCCAATCTCAAGGTGGTGTACGTCCTGAAATTATTGATGAAAATGCAGTGACGCTAGGGATAGGTGCTAATTATCAACCTTGGACTTCAATCCCTGTACGTGCATATCTAGAAGTTGGCGGAAGTTACGATCTGATTGACCGCAATAGAGATAAATTTCGTGAAAGTATAGTTGGTGGCGTTACGGGTTACCAAGAGTGGAATTCTCAAAATAATTGTAATAATTCACTTTGCTTTAATGATTATTTCACCGACTTATATGGCAATGCTGCGACCTATTCTAGAGAAGATTATAATGTTATTGGGGATTTACGCCTACGCACAGGGTTAAATGTATATAAAGGTGAGAATGGAACTGTCCAAGCTTATGTGAAATTGCATGGCTTAGCTGATAGTAAGGATGAATATTACAATAATTTATTCGAATATGGCCCCGGTATTTCATGGCAGCCTTTTAATTATCAACCTATAAAATTACGTGTTGAACGACTATATGGCAATTACTTTAAAGATGTGCCAGTAAATACAAAAGATCATTACAACAATACTCGCGTCGAACTCGTTTTTTATAAGGATTTCTAAAATGAAGAAAATTTTTATATCTATTGTATTTGGCACACGTCCCGAATTAATCAAACTTGCCCCTGTTATTTTATTGGCAAAACAAGATCCGCGCTTTCAAGTTGAGGTTATTTTTACCGGACAGCATGATGAATTGGTAAGGGATGCGATAGATTTCTTTGGGGTTGAAATTGACCACCGCCTCAAAATTATGAATGCAGGCCAAAGTCTAAATCAGTTATTAATACATGGTTTGAGTCAAATTGAACAGGTATATACAGATGGTCAGAAAAGAGATGCAATTGTTATTCAGGGCGATACAACGACTGTTTTAGCGGCAGGTTTAGTCGCATTCTCTATGAAAGTACCTGTTGCGCATGTCGAAGCGGGGTTACGTTCCTATGATCTAGATCATCCTTTTCCAGAAGAAGGAAATCGCCAGTTAGTTTCCCGCATTACAAAATGGCATTTTGCTCCTACTGAACAATCAAAGAGAAATCTACTCAATGAACAAATATCGCCAGAACTGATTACTGTTACAGGCAATACGGTTGTAGATGCGGTGTATTTAGGACGTAAATTAATTTCTGAAAAATCTGGTTTAAAGAATCAGCTTGAGTCCTATGGAATTCAATTAAAGCAAGATAACAAAGTTGTGCTTATTACGGCTCATCGCCGTGAAAACTTTGGAGATGGAATTCAAAATATTTGTAATGCAGTTGAGCATTTAGCGAAGGGGCATCCTGACTTACATTTTATTTGGCCCGTACATTTAAACCCAGCCGTACATGATGTCGTCCATAATAAGTTTAAAAATCATGCCCAAATCCATCTTGTTAAACCATTAGACTATCCAAGTTTATTGGCAGTCATAGATCGATCAACTTTTATTTTGACCGATTCGGGCGGTTTACAAGAAGAAAGTCCATCATTTAATAAGCCCGTTTTAATCTTGCGAGAAACCACAGAACGACCTGAAGTTGTTGAAGTGGGGGCAGGTGTTTTGGTCGGTACCAGCCAACAAAAAATTATTGAAGAAGCTGAAAAACTACTCACCGACCAACAGCATTATGAAAAAATGGCACATGTAGAAAATCCATTTGGGGATGGGCAAGCTGCTCGGCGTATTCTTGATCAAATTGCTAAATCTTATGAATTAGCATAGTTGTGAGTTAAAGGTTTATTCTCACTTACGGAGGTATTCTTACCACCATAAGTGAGGCGGTACCACAAGCTCACAATATTGACGCACCAACGATTCATGTAGTGAGGACCATCAAAAATATAGATAGTTTTTCCTTCATATGCTTTCAGTTGAGAAATAATTTCCCAAGGATATGCAGCTCTAAATTGTCCATTCTTTTTAACTCTAAAAGCTTCTAGCACTATAATTACTTTATCTTTTCCAAGCTTTTGTTCAAGCTGATCTAAAATATGTTTGGCTTGCTGAGGAGACCTTACACCTACGCCAACCCCGTCTTGGAAGAAAACACCGTTATGTTCTGGTAACCAGCTTTTAACCCATAAATCATAATGTTCGGGTTCGCTTTCACCACTATAAATACTTACCCAAACTGGTACTGGAAGTTTCGTTAAAACCTGACCTAAAGCACTGACTCTCAACCACGTTGGATCTGCTTCCACCGGAAAATAATAGCCTTTAGGCGCCGTTTTTTGCTCTTTTATAATTTCAGCAGATTTTTCCCCTAACTCAGTTACATTTGCCCGAGCTTTAGGTTCATTATATTCACCTGCTAAGCCCAAGATTAGATTTTTAGCCCAAGGTTCTTGTTTAATTTTTTCTAAATTAATTGCTTTTTCCCATTGAGGAAAGTTTGATTCTTTCCACCATGATTTAGACTCAACAACAGACCACTGAGGGACAAATGTGTTAACACCCAAATAGTGCCAGTTTCCCTCTGGTGGGGTCGTGTTATTGTCGGGCTGCCAGAAAATTCCTTCAATACGCGGGGCTTGACCTTGATGTTTGAACAACCCCGCATAAGCTATAACACTACATATAATTAAAATAATAAAAGCAGCTATTTTAATTGGTATCTGTTTTTTCATTATTTCGTCTTAACCAGTACCACAAGAAGATAATTATTATCATAATTGCAGATATAATCACAACTAATAAGAAGAAAGAAGATTGTTGGACTAAAGGTGCTTTTTGATTTCCAACAATGAGCTTTTGTAAAACATAAATATTTCCATTTTCTGAAACCAACATTTTTGTCACGTTATTTGGAATTTTATGCTGTATTTTTTCCCAAAGATGCATAAAGCTTTGTGCACCACCTTCTGAGTCGGTAATAACATCAAAACGGTTATTGTTATAACTCACAATAAAACCATTAACAGCAGCAGGTGCATAAATAATATCTTGATGCATTAATACCTGTTGTTGATAAATATCTTTATTCACACGAACATTTATTGATTGAGGTGCACTCGGTGTATAGCGAACTAGGTTAAGTGGCATTGGTCCTTGTGTTAAAAGCATTTTTTTCGCAGTTTGGCCTAATACAATCGCGATATTTAACGCACCAGATTGATCATCAATTGCAATAGTCGGAGTCGTTGCTAAAGTCATTGAAATTGCGGCTACGCCATTTTTGAGTTTATGGGGTAGCTTTAAGGTAGATTTAGCTGTATCAATCCAGAGCGAACCATGTGCAGTGGGTAAACACTGTGAATTAGCAATCACCGAGTTTTCAAGCTTTAAACTAAAATTGGTCGTATTAGAAATCGCTTTTGCAAAAATGTTGAATTGTCGGTTGACGGGATCGGAAGCAAGGTCGGCTGTTTTCATGCTGCCTGCAAGTCCACCATCGATCCAAGCCGTAATATTTGAACCTTGCAATAAACCACTTTGAATACGAAGTGCAATTTGCCCTTGCAAGATATCGGTTGGTTGCCATACCGCTGGGAAATCAAGGAATAAGTTCTTTTCAGCGTGATTTAATCTGAAGTCCTCAATGCCTAAGTCTGCGAGTGTATTAATTTTTTTAAATTGGGCCCAAGGTGGATTAGAGATCGTAGTTGGGAAAATTGCACTTCCTGTATTCAGTTGCTGTATATAAGATGGATTAATGAGTCCATTTATGGCAGCAGTGAGTTCTTGTGGTGTGTGATAAGTAATTGAAAGAGTAGCCACTCCATCTGCTGGTTTTGCAATTTGTACTAAAGCACCCCCTTTGAGTGGCGTAGCTGAGCGAATCACTTCAATAATGAAATTTGTTTCATCATTTAAATTAGTTTGTCCTGAATCAACCCATTCAATTGGTGTGATTGAAGTCCATGAACTTGCTAATCTAGCGAGCATAGAAGCTTCTATAATCTCTTTACGGTTATATTTTAAGATCCCCACAAATGGAGTAGGTCGTCTCGCTTGTGGATTAGCTAAAGCATCTGGTAAGTCTTTTAAACGGTATACATTACGGACAGGCGTAAAGTCGAGTTGGGAATTGCTTAAATAAGTTAAGTGATCAATATCTTCAGAGCAGAAAGAGTCCTTAGTTTGATTCAGAGTGTTGGGTTTAGCATACTGTTGAATAATAAAATCTAAACGATGAAAGCCACTCTGACTTTTAGGAATATTAAACTTCAGTTGTCCATCACCGCTTAAAGTGGTGTTATAGATGAGCTTATCATCATATTTTACAAGTAACGTTGTCTCACTTTCAGTAGAGTAGTTGCTTGAAAATTCAATGTTTTCCCATTCAGCACCTTTCCCAATATAGAAAAAATGGGGCTCAACGGTATATTTGGTAGAAGTATTAATATCATCTAGTTCCCATGTATATGCATGAGCAGACATTGCTAACATGAGACTAGTGCTGGCAAGGAGTACTTGAACCATTTGGTAGAAATTAGAAGAGTATTTCATTTTTTTTTCTCCTTGCTACGTTCCGTTTTGTACCATTGAAGGGAGTTGCCCTGTATTTTATTTTTAAGCATGTCATATGCGGCTTTAAATACAATAAATAGAAATATTTGTGAGTAAGTTACATAAGATAAAACAGAGTAAAAATAGAGTT
The DNA here is from genome assembly GCF_001423205.1 of Acinetobacter sp. Leaf130. Lineage (NCBI taxonomy): Bacteria > Pseudomonadati > Pseudomonadota > Gammaproteobacteria > Moraxellales > Moraxellaceae > Acinetobacter > Acinetobacter sp. Leaf130. The sequence continues at coordinate 2,091,888 of NZ_LMOE01000001.1, read as the reverse complement.
CTGGTTTGGCCCTTTCTAAAGATAAGGTAAACCACATTTGTGCAACGTATAGGCAAAACGAGAGGCCCCACAGTAATGTGAATGGACCAGGAACCGAAATACCTGCAATACCGAGTAAGCCCAGAGTTAAGGTAATATGACTCCAGAATAACGCGGGTACGAAAAGTACGTAGCACATAATGTTATTCAGAATTTCAATTCCGATAGGAAAAGGCGTTCTTAACGCTACAGGTAAATATTTACGAGTCACATAAAAATTACCTTGAGTCCAGCGTGAGCGCTGTTTAATAAATACACTCAAAGATGGTGGATCTTGCTGCCAACCAATTGCGTAGGGTACCCATTTAATTCGTTTTTGGCCGATAAAAATACGGAAGCTCATTTCAGTGTCATCGACCAATGACTTTTCATCAAAACCACCCAAGGTTTCTAATGCATCACGCCAAATGACATAGTTCGTACCCATCAATGTGGATAGTTCAAAACGTTGCCAACGTCCGCCTTGAAAAATCCATTGGAAAAAGATGAACTCAATGGCAATAAAGCGAGTCAAAATACTATCTTGCCAATTACGGGTTCTTACTTTGCCATTTACAGCCACTAATTTTTTATCGGCAAGTAAGGTTTGAGCTAATAACCGTACACAATCGGGTTCAGGTGTACTATCTGCATCATAAACAACAATAAGTTCACCTTTGGCATGGGGTAAGCCATTATTAAGCGTTCTAGATTTACCTTTACCCCCCATGCCTTTGGGAACATTAACAATTTTTATGCACGGATAAATTTTTGCGAGGTCCTCAGCAATTTCTAGGGTGTTATCTTTAGAACCGTCATTAATGAGCAAAACTTCATAAGATTCCGCAGGATAGTCCTGCTGAGCGATTGCATGTAAAGTATCTTCAATCACTACGCCTTCATTGTAGGCAGGAATCAAAACACTCAAAACGGGCCATCTGTCTGGTATGGGAAGGTTCTGTAACTCTTTTTCCGCTGTTTTTGAGTATTTCCAAGCCTGATAACTTAACCATGCCCAAAATGCTTGCGGAATCCAGATTCCCAAAAAACCAAATAGGAAGAGAATATCAATGGGAGCCATTTGATTTAACCCTCCTAATAATAGACGAGATCAGCAATAACAATAAAATCACCCCGATGACCAATGATATCCATGAAATATAGCTGCCGAAGGTACTAAGAAGGTCTGGGTAGGTACTGGTTAAAATCAAATCGAGTGGAACTACGACTGTGCTTAAGCCAATAAAAATGTATCCAATAAAACTAGTTTTTACATGTTCGGGCGTACTTATGTAATTGATATGATTAAATCGCCATGATATTCCGAGTTGAGGGTATCGAATATTTGTGGTTGGTAAATCAGCAGGAGGATTGATAATAATTTCATAACCCGAAACATGACCATCAAAACTTTTAGCCGAATAAAATAAGTGCTGTTTTTGTCTAATCTCTCTAGAGGGCAGGGGAAGTATCGAAGGATTGAACTGAACAATATAGCTGCCCGCAGTTTGTGAAATTAGGTTTTCATCCCAACCTGTAGAAACAAACGCAGCCATTGGTCGTAATCCAATTGCGGTTGAAAATGTCGCTTTTGCTGGAAAATATTTAGGTTGTTCAGGTTTGAAAAGTACAATGGGAATTGCACCTTGGGTGACAGCTTCTTTTAATAAGAAATAATGAGAAAAGCTAAATACTTCATCTGGTAATATGATGCCGGGCTTTATACCTGTATGAATAAGCCTTTGAAAACTATCCGAACTGATCTGGTCAATTGTAAAGACAGGCCACCATGTGTCCTGTGATGGGAAAAACATGGAAAGGTCATTAATACTTTGAACTTCAGTTTTTGTTTGTTCAGCTTTAATTTCACAATGATAATATTGACGATAGAACTGCTGCAAAGTGCCATCTGGATATTGGCTAGATGCAATAATAATTCCACAAATATTAAGAAGATTAGACATTAAGTAATCTCCTCTTCAGGTGGAATCTGAATAACTTTATATTCGACTTCAAGCCGCAAAGTCATAATTTGTTTGAGCTTTTTAATAAATTCAGGTTCTTCTTCTGTTTTTTGTTTACGAATAACAATGCTGTATATCGTTTCTAGATCATCATCTGCAAACTGGAAAACAATTTCTTGGGGATGATGCTGGCTCAAAATTTTAATCATTTCATTTTGAGTGGTTTTCCATACATCATCGCCTAACATTTCTTTAATTAAGCTTCGGTTGAGAATTCTAATTTCAAAGACTTCATAATCTTGTAGGTGATGATGATCAAGAAGCTTAAAGAAACTACGTTGAAAATACTTGAGTGCGCTAAGCGGGAAAATATCACGGCGATAATTTCGATCATAACTCTGTATATCACGATATTTTTGAACGTTAATTTCAATATTGTGGCGTACAGCACTCAGAAAAAGAGGAATTAGGGGAATAATAAAAAGTAGAAGGAGCTGCCGTTCAATATGCGTCTGTGCACCCAAATCGAGTAAAAAGTATACTGCAACGCCTACAAAGGCAATTAAACCAACAATTAAAGACGCACCAACTTCTAAAAAAGCACCAGAAATTAAAAGAATGAGAATAAAAATCCAGCTTCCTCTAAAACTTACAGGTAACCACTCATATGCCACCATTCCCATAAAGAGGTGAGCTGCGATAATCCATAAGACGAGTGTTCTTCCTGGGTTCTTTTGTTGCATGCGAGCTCTGGCCACCTTTTTTGTAATGTTAATTTTTATACTTTTATAATGAACTGTGACGAATTCCTAAGTTATTGTTGTGTTTTTCCTTTTATAAATCCCTTTAGAATTATTTTTAGATTAAAGTCACATTATAGTCAAATTTCTTATTTTCTTTTAATCAAAAGCAAACATAAAAGACTCAATTAGCATCTAAATACTCTTGAAAGTTTCAATTGCTTTTATACGAGTTTCTTTTAAATCAACAATTGGTTTTGGATAATTCAATTGAAGATGAGTGTTGGTTGAGTAGGGTTCATGAATCATTTTATTGTCTAGATGAGCTAATTCATTCACCCATTGACGAATATAGTCTCCATTTGGGTCAAATTTCTTAGATTGAGCAATAGGGTTAAAAATTCGGAAATACGGTACAGCATCAGTTCCAGTCGATGCACACCATTGCCAGCCACCATTATTCGCAGCTAAATCACCATCGATTAAGTGTTCCATAAACCATTGTTCACCAACTCGCCAATCGATGAGTAGGTTTTTACACAAAAACATAGCGGTAATCATGCGGACTCGATTATGCATCCATCCTGTTTTTTGTAGCTGGCGCATGCCTGCATCAATAATCGGTATACCTGTTTGGCCATTTTGCCATGCGACCAAATGCTCTTGATTATTTTCCCACTTAATATTTTGAGTATTTTGCTTAAAAGGAAAGTGCTTAGAAACATGTGGGAAATCAAATAAAATATGTTGATAAAATTCGCGCCAAAGTAATTCATCTAACCATGTTTGTTGGCCTTCGTTTGCCAGATGAAAGTTGCCATGTTCAGCTCGGAAAAGGGCTTGTAAACATTGACGGATAGATAAAATTCCAAGATTTAAATATGGAGAAAGTTGGCTAGTTCCTTTTACATTTGGAAAGTCACGTTCTAATTTATAATGAGATAAATGATCCTCAATAAAGAAATCGAGCTGCTCCAGAGCAAAATCTTCTCCAGTAGGCCATAAATCTTGTTGTTCTTTCGAAATTGATGAGTCAAAAAAAGCTTCAACATCTTCTAGATCTAAACTTTTTATATTTGAAAAAGACTGCGGATAGGCATTTTGTTTCTCAGGAATTGGATAGCACTGAGGCAAGCCACTTATATCTAGTTTTGAATAACATGCTTTTTTGAATGCACTGAAAACTTGATAAGGTTGCTGTGACTGATTGCGAATGGAACGTAAAGGGAAAATCGTACGATCATGAAATAAAAAAAGCTCTTTACTCTGCTGATTTAAAGCTTGTTGTACAGTTTTATCTCTTTTCAACTCATTCACGCCTACTTCTATATTTGAATATACATTTTCGATATGCAGTTGTTGAGCGAGCTTAGAAATATAGTCTGCAATATCTTTCCAGTAGGGAATGACTTGAATGATAAGTGGAATATTAAGCTGTTCTAATTCTTTTTTTAGTTGTTGAAGCTGGCGTAAATAGAAATTAATTTTTATTGGTGCCTCGTGATGTATTTTCCATTGCTCAGGCGATAAAATAATTAACCCAATCGAAGGGCCTTGCTGGCAGGCATGCCATAATGCAGCATGATCCCGAACTCTCAAATCCTGACGAAACCAAATAAGCTGATTTACGTTTGACATGAAAGATACCCTTATAAAGTTGAGTGAGTTAGAGGTTTGTTATCAAGATATTATATAAAAATAAAGACATAAAAAAAGCAAAGCCGAAGCTTTGCTTTTATCATCTTTACAGATGAATTAGTGGTGATGACCACCTGCACCGTGTACGTGACCGTGATCTAATTCTTCTTCAGAAGCTTCACGGATTTCTACGATTTCAACTTCAAAAGTTAAATCTTGACCAGCAAGTGGGAAGTTAGCATCAACAACAATGTTGTCGCCTTCAACCGCTTTAACAGTTACGATCTGAACGCCGTCGTCTGTTTGCGCTTGGAATTGCATACCAGGTTGAATGTTCTCAACACCTTGGAACATTTGAGCTGGAACTTCTTGAACTAGGTCTGGGTTATATTCGCCATAACCTTCAGCTGCTGGTACATTAACAGTAAATTTTTCACCAACAGTTTTACCTGTTAGAGCATTTTCTAAACCAGGAATGATATTGCCTGCGCCGTGCAAATAGGCAAGTGGTTCACCTTGAGATTGATCAAGTGTTTCACCCTCAGCGTTTGTTAATTTGTAGTGGAATGAAACCACGTGGTTATTTGCAATAGCAGTCATGTTTTTGATCCATTCAATCAATTAAAGCGTACATCATAAAGTGAAAAATAAATTTTGTAGACTACAAAATTTGAATCTTTAACACTTTTATATAATGCGTTTTTATCTAAATAGGGATGAACTTAAAAAATTCAACTCAATATAGTTTAATTTTTGGACGTACACGTCTTGTAAGTAAATCTTTCATTGTGAGTAGTCCAGCCTGTGTGTACCCGTGAATCGTTGCTTGATGTAAACGATATAAAGATACATACATTGTTTTGGCAATATATCCTTGCACACTTACATCGCCAAGTAATTCTCCAACGGCTTTATTACGGCTTAAAGACACAAGCGAACCTTTGTCGTTAAAGCTAAACATGGGTTGTGATCGGCCATTAAGTCGAGCAGCCATAGCATCGACTAAAAAGCTCGCTTGTTGGCTTGCAACTTGAGCACGTGGTCCAAGTGGAGGATGTCTTGCATCAAGTTGGCAACGGGCACAATCACCAAAAGCAAAGACATTTGGGTCGGAATAGGTTTGTAATGTTGCGTAGACCATCAGGCGGTTAATATTATCGCGTTCAAAATCAGTAAAGCTTTCTAAAACTTTAGGTGCTTTTACACCAGCAGCCCAGACGGTAATATCACTTTTTAATTGATCACCATTACTAAAATAGATGGAATGCTCATCAATTTTTTCAACGCGATGTTTGGTTAAAACTTCAATGCCCATTTTTTTGAGCTGTTTTGCACTATGCTCAGCCGTTTTTTCACTTAGAGCAGGTAAGATACGCTCGGATGCTTCAATCAATGTAATTTTGACTTGGTTTGGGTGAATCTTTTTTAAACCATATCGATAAAAGTTTTTAGTCGTTTCAATGAGTTCGGCAGCAAGTTCTACACCTGTTGCACCTGCACCCACGATTCCAATATTTAAAGTCCGCTGATTTGGCTGATTTTGAGCTTCAATATACAGATGTAATAAATCTTGCTGGAAAATATCGGCTTGTTTTCTACTATCGAGGAAATGACAGTTTTCACGTACGCCCGCTGTATTAAAGTCATTTGACACAGAACCAAGCGCCAAAATAAGCGTGTCATAACTCAGTTGTTGCACATGAGTGCTTTGCTCTTTAGAAACTTGAGGGGGGATTAACTCAATTATTTTTTTATCTTTATTAACTCCAACTAATGTACCTAGTACAAATTCATAGTGATGCTTTTCTGCATGGGCAAAATAGTTAGTTTGTTCTTCGTGTGGATTTAAAGATCCGGCAGCAATTTCATGAAGCAAAGGTTTCCAGATATGCGTCAGGTTTTGGTCAATTAACGTAATCTTCGCTTTATGAGTTTTCCCAAAAGTTTCACCGAGTTGTGTCGCAAGCTCTAAGCCTCCAGCACCACCACCAACAATTACAATATGATGTAAATTTTGGGTCATTTTTATCACCTAATTATTTTTCTATAAAAAAAAGATGGCTGAATTATGCCATCTTTTATTTATAAAATTTATTGTGCATCTGTGCACAATTTGATGTTTTTAGTGCGAATCTAAAGGGTAGAGTTTTGCAGCACTATGTTCACTCGATGAAAAAATAGAGAAGAGGCTAGAAAACCACATCATGATTCTTTGGAAAATATTGGCTTCTTCAATATGTACGTTATCTTCAATTTGAAGACTACGGATCAGCTGGTTGTTTTGATAAATAGATACTGTTGCCAAACTCATGACTTTCATTAATGGTGCAGTTAATTGTTTTTCATTTAGTTCAATGTTTACATGTGTTTGAGTCTTTTCGAGTGGAGCAATCACTTTTGGCTGTAAATTGCTATCAAGTACTTGAATGCGTTGAGTCACATTGTCAAAAGTATTTAAGTCAATCGGGGTAGGTTCAGCATATAAAGATGTCGTTACAATTGTCGGTTGCTTTGTTGCGACCTTAAACATTTTTAAAGTCGATTTTACAACAGGCAATTCGGCAATTAATTTCTGCTCAGGAATAATGACTTCATCGCGTGTGTAAGCATAAGCAAGATTCATTAATTTATCTGCAATCTCAGCTCGTTTTACCGCACTTGGTGTACCTAAAACAATTACCAATAAACGTCTTTGAGCTAAGTCAGATGAGAATGAAGGACGTGAAGCTGTTAAAGCCAAATTATAACCAGCGGCTTTAGTGTAACCAGTTTTTAGACCGTCAACAGATGGGTCATATTTCAGTGTAAGGTTTGTTGCATGATGGAAGCGTTGGTTGTAGCTAAAGCTTGGCATTTTTGAATAATGTAAATATTCAGGAGTTTGTTTAATTAAAGCCTGACCTAATAAGCTTAAATCATGAGCCGTAGTGTAATGATCAGGCATCGTAATTCCGGGAGGATTACTAAAATGAGTATCTTTCATACCCAAAGCTTGAGCTTCCTGATTCATACGTTGTACAAAGTGAGGAACATCACCAGAAATTTTTTCAGCTAAAGTCACGGCTGCATCATTCGCAGACATAACAATTAAACCTGCCAATAGTTGATCAACTGAAATTTGTTCACCAGCTTTAAGATACATTTGTGATTCATCCCACTGCACGACACTTACTACCGGTGTTGCAGTAATGATTTCTTCTTTTTTCAGCTTTCCAGCTTTAATCTCTTTTAAAGCAATATAAGCAACCATCATTTTGGTTAAAGATGCTGGTGCGCGCTGCACATGGCTATTATGCTCGGCAATAATTTGACCCGATTGAGTATCTACAATAGTCCATGCGGCGGCTTCAACACTTTCAGGTGCAATATTGAGTAACGCAGCATTGGTTAGGGTAGTGCAGAAAATACTAAAGAGGGTAAAAAGAGATAGAAAAAATTTCACGGATGACCTTAACTTTTACTGGCAAATACGGGACACAGATGCACAGCATGCTATGCCTTTTTTTAATTGAAGGCTAGTGGAAATTGTTGCCAAAAAATACATCTACGCAAGACGATACAAAAAAGTGATAATCTAATGTGAAGCCGTTCTTATTTTTAAATTGAAGAATTTATGTTGCATTATCAAATTGAGTTCGATGATTACAAACAACACCTTGTTCACGTAACAATTCGTTTTTTAGCCAATCCGAATCAGGAACTTTGGCTACCAACGTGGATTCCGGGTAGTTATCTAATTCGAGAGTTCTCAAAACATATTGAATCCGTTAAAGCTTATGATGAAGCTGGACGTATGCTGGACATTAAAAAAACGAGCAAGAATCGCTGGCGTTTATTTAATACAGATCACGAATTAATGACGATTGAATATGATGTCTATGCATATGATTTGTCTGTACGTGGCGCATATGTAGACCAGACGCGTCTATATATTAATCCAGCGTGTGTATGTTTAGCTTTGGAAGGTCAAGAACAGTCTGCTTGTGAAGTTGAAGTTTTCTTGCCAGATGAATTAAAGCATTTTCAGTTAGCAACTGGCTTAGCTTCAAAAAGTTTAGTCAAAGGGCGCTTTACTTTAAAAGCCGATCATTATGATCAATTGATTGATAGTCCATTTGAACTGGCTGATCAAACGCGCTTTGACTTCGAAACACATGGTATTGAACATGAGTTTGTAATTTCTGGTCCACATAATGCCAATATTGATCGCTTAAAAGCCGATATTGAAAAGATTTGTGCAGCTGAAATAAATATGTTTGGTTCAGCGCCATTTAAAAACTATACCTTTATGACGATGGCAACAGGGAATAGTTATGGTGGATTAGAACATTGCAATAGTACAAGTCTGATTACACCACGCGACGATTTGCCAAAATCGAATGAACCAACTGAACCTTCTAAAGATTATCAACGCTTTTTAGGCTTATGTAGTCATGAATATTTTCATTCATGGTTAGTAAAGTTTATCCGTCCTGAAAACTTTGCAAATTATAATTTGCACCAAGAAGGCTACACTTCTTTATTATGGATATTTGAAGGTTTTACTTCATATTACGATGACCTAATTTTATTGCGTAGTGGTGTAATTTCTCAGAAGTCTTATCTTGATTTACTCAAAGCACAAATTGATCGCTATTTACAAAACCCAGGCCGTTTTGTTCAAACAGTTGCCGAATCAAGTTTTGATGCTTGGATCAAATTTTATCGTCAAGATGAAAACTCAAATAATGCGGGTACAAGTTATTACAATAAAGGTGCTTTGGTTGCATTGTGCCTAGATTTAGGTTTACGTCTACGTGGTTCTAGTCTTGATGCTTTAATGCGTCGGTTATATGAAAATACTCAAAATGGTATGCAAGTAAATGAGCGAACCATTTTTGATTTATGTAAAGAACTGACGGGTGATAACTGGATTGAACAGATTAATCATTTGATTAACACGACTGATGAATTACCACTTGATCAGTTGCTTCCTGAATTTGGCTTAAGCTATAGAGTTAAAACTGACAAATCTTTGCCATTAGGCTTGAAACTTGTCGATAAGCCAGAAGGCGTACTCGTGCAAAGTGCTCGCCGTGAGAGCGCTGGAGCAAAAGCAGGTATTTCTGCCAATGATGTGATTATTGCAATTGATGGTTTAAAAGCATCCACTAAGCTTATCGAGAAGTATGCGAAACAGGGTGGCTCTTATACTGTATTTGCTTTCCGTCGTGATGAGTTAATATCTTTTGCAGTCGATTGCGCTACATCTGATTTAACCGAAGTTGAACTTGTCGTTGAAGATCAAGCTAAAACTGAAAAATGGTTAAAAGTATAGATTAAAGCTAAATAGTTTATAAAAAACCGATGTTTTGCACATCGGTTTTTACTTTTAAGTACGTCCTAATGGTGAAATCCGTTTTACCTTTGAGTTTATTTTGAATGAAAAGTATAATAATTGTCAGAACACTGAAAGATATCTCATGTAAGTTAATCATGTTTAATGCCTGAAAAGTGATCTGAATGTGCGTATTACAATGACTTAGATATCAGAAAATTATCTATATATTTGAATTATGTATTATTTCGCTACGAAATGTCGTTATCACTGGATATTTCGTTGACTGGAAGGCAATGAGAGCCGATACTCTCAGGGTTTTATTTAAGCATATCGGTTCGTAGGCACTGGGCCAAAAGCTCGGTCCTCAACACTCAATCAAACGGAAGGGGCTATATATGGCTGGTGAAAAGTCAACTATTATTTACACACTGACTGACGAGGCGCCACTATTGGCGACCTATTCGCTACTGCCGATCATTGAGACCTTTACTAAGCCAGCTGGCATCGAGATTATTAAAAGTGACATCTCTGTAGCTGCACGTGTGCTCGCAGAATTCGCTGAATACCTAAGTGAAGAGCAAAAGGTAACTGACAACCTTGCAGAGCTAGGTCGTCTTACACAAGATCCAGATACTAATATTATCAAACTCCCGAATATCAGTGCGTCTGTTGCGCAATTAACTGCATGTATCAAAGAGCTTCAATCAAAAGGTTATGCAATTCCTGATTATCCGGAAAATCCTACAAACGAAGAAGAAAAATCAATCAAAGCTCGTTATGGCAAGTGTCTTGGTTCAGCAGTAAACCCTGTCCTTCGTGAAGGTAACTCTGACCGTCGTGCTCCAGCAGCAGTTAAAAATTACGCAAAAAAACACCCTCATTCAATGAGCGAGTGGAAACAGTGGTCACAAACTCATGTTTCGCATATGGAAGAAGGTGACTTCTACCATGGTGAAAAATCAATGACACTTGATCGCGCACGTAATGTGAAAATGGAACTTATCACGAACAGTGGTAAAAGCATTGTTCTTAAGCCAAAAGTTGCGCTACAAGACGGCGAAATCATTGATTCAATGTTCATGAGCAAGAAAGCACTTTGTGATTTCTATGAAAAAGAACTTGATGATTGTAAAGAAGCAGGTATTTTGTTCTCGCTACACGTAAAAGCGACAATGATGAAAGTTTCACACCCGATCGTTTTTGGTCACTGTGTGAAAATCTATTACAAAGAAGCTTTCGAAAAACACGGTAAGTTATTTGACGAATTAGGTATTAACGTCAATAACGGTATGGCTGGGTTATACGAGAAAATCGAAACTCTTCCAACATCATTACGTGAAGAAATCATTGAAGATTTACATGCTTGCCAAGAACACCGTCCTGCACTTGCAATGGTTGACTCGGCAAAAGGCATCACAAACTTCCACTCACCAAACGACATCATCGTTGATGCTTCTATGCCAGCTATGATCCGTGCTGGTGGTAAAATGTGGGGTGCTGATGGTAAGCAATATGATGCTAAAGCTGTTATGCCTGAATCAACATTTGCTCGTATTTACCAAGAAATGATCAACTTCTGTAAGTGGCATGGTAACTTCGATCCGAAGACTATGGGTACTGTACCGAACGTTGGTTTGATGGCTCAAAAAGCTGAAGAATACGGTTCTCACGACAAGACTTTTGAAATTTCAGAAGCTGGTATTGCAAACATTACCGATCTTGACACTGGTGAAGTGTTATTGACTCAAAATGTTGAAGAAGGCGATATCTGGCGTATGTGTCAGGTTAAAGATGCTCCGATTCGTGACTGGGTAAAACTTGCAGTAACTCGTGCACGTAACTCAGGCATGCCTGCGATCTTCTGGCTTGACCCGTACCGTCCACACGAAAATGAATTGATCAAGAAAGTACAAAAGTACTTAAAAGATCATGACACGAATGGCTTGGATATTGAGATCATGTCTCAAGTTCGTGCAATGCGTTACACACTTGAGCGTGTAGTACGTGGTCTAGATACTATTTCTGTGACTGGTAACATCTTACGTGACTACTTAACTGATTTGTTCCCAATTATGGAACTTGGTACTTCTGCGAAAATGTTGTCTATCGTTCCGCTTATGGCGGGTGGTGGTATGTACGAAACTGGTGCGGGTGGTTCAGCGCCAAAACACGTACAGCAACTTGTTGAAGAAAACCACTTGCGTTGGGATTCGCTTGGTGAGTTCCTTGCTTTAGCAGCGTCTTTAGAAGAGATGGGTATTAAAGAAAATAATGCTCGTGCTAAGTTACTTGCGAAGACTCTTGATGAAGCGACTGACAAGTTACTTGACAATGGTAAGTCACCATCACGCCGTACGGGTGAGATTGACAACCGTGGTAGCCATTTCTACTTATCACTTTACTGGGCTCAAGCGCTTGCTGCACAGGACGAAGATGCTGAGTTGAAAGCTAAATTTGCTCCTCTTGCAAAAACTTTAGCTGAAGAAGAACCGAAGATTGTTGCTGAACTTGCTCAAGTGCAAGGTAAACCAGCTGACATCGGTGGTTACTATGCAATTGATAAAGCAAAAGTAGATGCTGTAATGCGTCCAAGTGCTACATTTAATGCAGCTCTTGCAACTGTTGAGGCTTAATTACTAATTCGTTAGTAAATAGCTTAAAGGCCGGTGCATATGCACCGGCCTTTTATTTTTAGAAAAATAACAGGCATTAAAAAAGCCCACTGATGTGAGCTTTTAAAAGTTTAAATCTTATCGACTATTACGGCCACGACCACGTGGTGCTTTAGCATTTGGACGAGTTGTACCATTGGTTTTACGACGAGGTTTTTCACCTTCATCCATTTGCCAAATACGTTTCGTACCAGACTTTTTCGTAGAACCGTCTTTATTCTTACGAACCATTGGTTTACCGCCAGTACCACCTGGTTTTTTCACATATGAACGTGAACGATAAGGTTCTTCAGCTGGAACATCTTTAAAGTCAGGGTAAAGCAAAGGCTCAATTTCTTTAACATCACCAGGTTTTAAACCGAGTTGAACTAAATCAATTGAACCAATTTTAGTACGAATTAAACGTAAAGTTGGAAAACCTACCGCAGAAGTCATACGACGAACTTGACGGTTACGGCCTTCGCAAATTGAAATTTCGATCCAAGATGTTGGAATATTTGCACGAAAACGTACAGGCGGGTTACGTTCCCATAACCATTCAGGTTCACTTACTTTAATGGCTGTAGCAGGAAGCGTCATACCATCGTTAAGTTCTACACCTTTACGAAGCTGCTCAAGCGCTTCTTCAGTTACATCGCCATCAACTTGAACTAAATACGTTTTGTATTTTTTATTTGCAGGGTTAGTAATGAACTGATTCAGACCACCATGATCAGTTAAAAAAACTAAACCCTCAGAGTCCATATCAAGACGGCCTGCCAAACGCAAAGTCGGGTCATCAACAAAGTCAGAGACGGTCATATGCGCTTCGTCTTTACGAAACTGGGAGAGAACGTCATATGGTTTGTTGAGAATGACAATTTTCATAAAAAATGACTTCTTCTTTCAAATAACTAGAGAAAACATTGAGGTTTATTTAAGTGAGAAATCTTATTATTTCTCATATAAATCCCAAAAATGATTAATTTCAATTAAGCTATTATGCGTTAAGAAGAGTTGAAAGTATTGTGTATCGATAATTATTTTTAGTTAATTAAGTATTATAAAAGGGAGAATTCACATAATGGGTTATCAGAAGATCGTGGTTCCTGCAGATGGCGACAAAATTAAAGTAAATGCAGACCTGTCACTGAATGTACCAAATCATCCAATTATTCCTTTCATTGAAGGTGATGGTATTGGTGTGGATATTACACCAACCATGAAAGCAGTCGTAGATGCTGCTATTTTAAAAGCTTACGGCGGCAAGCGCTCAATCGAATGGATGGAAGTGTATTGCGGTGAAAAAGCCAATAAAATTTATGGCAGCTATATGCCGGAAGAAACTTTTGAAGCACTTCGTGAGTTTGTTGTCTCAATTAAAGGTCCTTTAACCACGCCCGTTGGCGGCGGTATCCGTTCATTGAATGTTGCCTTACGCCAAGAATTAGATTTATATGTTTGTGTACGCCCAGTGCGTTGGTTTGAAGGCGTACCTTCACCAGTTCAACATCCTGAATTAACAGACATGGTCATTTTCCGTGAAAATTCGGAAGATATCTATGCAGGGATTGAATGGAAAGCTGATTCAGAAGAGGCTAAGAAAGTCATTAGATTCCTTCAAGAAGAAATGGGTGTGACAAAAATCCGTTTCCCAGAAGGCTGTGGTATTGGAATTAAACCTGTATCGAAAGAAGGTTCACAGCGTTTAGTACGCAAAGCCATTCAGTTTGCAATCGAAAATGATAAACCTTCGGTGACGCTTGTTCACAAGGGTAATATCATGAAATACACCGAAGGGGCGTTCAAAGAGTGGGGCTATGAGCTGGCTCTAGATCGTTTTGGTGGAGAACTGATTGATGGCGGCCCATGGGTTAAAATTAAAAACCCAAGAACTGGTAAAGACATCATCATTAAAGATGTGATTGCAGATGCTTTCTTACAACAAATTTTAATGCGCCCAGCTGATTACTCTGTTATTGCAACGCTTAATTTAAATGGCGACTATATTTCTGATGCGCTCGCAGCAGAAGTAGGCGGCATCGGTATTGCACCGGGTGCAAATATTGGTGGTGCAATTGCAGTTTATGAAGCAACTCACGGCACTGCGCCTAAATATGCTGGTCAAGATAAAGTAAACCCAGGTTCTATCATTTTGTCTGCGGAAATGATGTTACGTGATATGGGCTGGACAGAAGCTGCTGATCTGATCATTAAAGGAATTTCTGGAGCGATTGCCGCTAAAACCGTAACTTACGATTTTGAGCGTTTAATGCCGGGTGCAACCTTGTTACGTTGTTCTGAATTTGGTGATGCGATTATTAAGCACATGGGAGAGTAATCTTCTATAAAAAAGCCCTCGGTTGAGGGCTTTTTTTATTGCAAAAATTCAGGGTGTTTTGTGGTCTTCGTGATGCCGACTTTCTTTTGATAACTCTGATCTATGGCCTGAATAAAAAGAACAAAGGCAATTAAAAATAGGGGGAAGAACAGAGATTTCATGATTCGGTTTCTCCGAGAGTTGAGATGTAAGTAGGACGTACAGGAAGTAAAAGGCAAACTGCAAAGAGTAGAACGATTCCACCCAAAAGAAAGAGATGTGCATAAGACCAATGCAAATGATGCAAAGTACTAATGACGACACCACCTAAAAGCTGAGTGCTAGCAAACCCAATCGTGGCCAGACTCCATAGCTTTTGATAACGTTGTTCATAAATCTGTAGCAGACTATAAGAGCTAATAAATACCGTTGCGGGAGTCAGTAATCCTGTAAGAAGGGAAGATAAAGCGAGCAAAGAAGTGGACTGGGAAAAGAAAGGTAAAACAACAGCCAGACAGTAAATGGCATATAACCATTTAATGGTGTGTAAATATCCTATTATTCTGCTTAAGCAATAAGCGACAAATGCACCAATGCAGCTTCCTGCACCATAGAGAACCCAAAATAAATTCCTTTGCTCTAAGGAAAAATGCAAAGTTCCAGATAAATAATCCATCCAGAATAGAGAGTGAGGAATATAAGCAAAGGCACTGCACATATAGGCAATAATAATGACAAGACCTAAACGTGATTTCTGTGAGGCTTGCAGGTTGGTAGAATGTGGCTTAATCACCTGAGCAGTATTACGACTTAATAATTGATAAAGCAGTACGCTTCCTAATATGGAGATGCCTGCAAAAATATCCCAAACATAATGCACAGGTATATTTTTAAGTACAGGAATAATAATGGTGGCAGATAACACACCCACGCCAATCCCGCTAAATCCTAAAAAATTAACTTTTAATCTTTGCGTGGTAGGAATGTATTTCATGGCAAAGCTCGGAGCTAAAATCATAAGTAAGCCGCCAGCAATACCAGAAACCGTACGCCAGAAAATGAACCATGCCAGAGGCATATCCATGAATGAGCAGCATAGTAGGCTGAGGCTACCGGCAATAGTTGAGAGTACGATCATGGATGGGATGTACTTTTCTTTAATACCCAATAACGCCAATAAAGCACCAATGAGATATCCCAATAAATTTGCACTTCCTAAGAAGCTGGCAAAATCATGGGTCCAGTGATATTGCTCAATCATGATGGGCATGAGCGCAGTATAGGAAAATCTGAACACTCCAATACCCAAACAAGTTGCCAAAAAGACAAGTAAGCTCATTCGATAAAACGTAGACATGAGAAGGCTCTCAATTTTTTTATTATTAAAAGCTAGTTTTATCATCATTAAAAATGATTTAATAAGATGATAGTTATCTTGTTTTGAGATAGTGTAATGTTATTAAAGTCACTAGAGTTTTTCTTGGCGGTCGCAGAGAGTGGAAGTTTTTCATTGGCTGCACAAAAAATGTATACCGTTCAATCGAATATCACGAGCCATATAAAAAAACTTGAAGAAGAGTTGGGGGTGATTTTATTAAATCGCCATAACCCAGTGACGCTAACCAATGCAGGACAACAGCTACATAGTTATGCCGTTCAAATGCTTGCACTACACCATAAAGCTAAAAAAATCTTTCAAGAAGGTGGAATTGATCCTGCTGAATCAATCCGACTTGGAAGTATGGAGACCACTGCTGCGATACGTTTGCCACAGTTACTCAATCAATGTATGCAGCAATATCCTACTTTACCTATTGAGCTCCAAACTCATCCGACACGTTATTTGTTAAATGCTGTACATCAGGGTGAATTGGACTGTGCTTTTGTAGCATCTAAACATTCCATTCCTGAGTTATATAGTTTTCCAGTGTGGCATGAAGAGCTGGTTCTGGTTTGCCCTAAGCAACAAGAGAGCTTTCCAGACATAGAAACTCTTGCAAAAACAAGGTTTATTGCATTTCGGCAAGGTTGCTCATATCGACATGCCATAGAGCTTTTCTTGAATGACTTTAGTATTCCACCTTCGCAAATTATGGAAATGGGAAGTCTGGACGGTATTGTGAGTTGTGTAGAATTGGGTGTTGGTTTTGCTTTATTACCTAAGTCTTATCTGGCAAAAGTTGCAGATAAAGTGTCCGTCAATTGTTTTGGCCTAAATACGGAATCTGCTTTTTTCACTACATATTTAGTTGCCCAGTTACCAGAAACATGGGGAACCAATTTAAAGCAATTTATTTATTTTATTGAGCAACAATTTCAATTAAAGGTTGCTTAGGTGGAGGCTGATTTTTATACATAAATATCTTACGTAATTTATAAATTAAAAGTGATATATATGTATTTAAAAGTCATTTTATATTCTCACGCAGGTTTGTAATCATCTTGATGCTATAAAACTGTTGAAAAGGGTAGTTTATATAGGCCGGCTATGGTCAAATATGCCCCCTTGAAAGATGACACAAGCAATAATTTGGAGTTTGGGAATGAATATACCCTTAATCATCAATATTGTGGTTTTTGTCGGGTTAATATTTTTACTCGCCCAAACACGTAAAACGGACTGGAGCTTATCGAAAAAAGTTCTGGCTGGCTTAATTCTAGGTGTGGTGTTTGGTTTAGGACTACATTTGATTTATGGCGGTGGCCATCCGATTCTTGCTGAATCTATTAGCTGGTTTAATATCGTTGGAAATGGCTATGTAAAACTTTTACAAATGGTCGTCATGCCTTTGGTATTTGTGTCTATTTTGGGAGCGGTTGCAAAATTACACCAAGCATCGTCTTTAGGCAAAATCAGTTTTTACACGATTGGTACTTTACTATTTACAACGCTGATTGCGGCACTCGTAGGGGTATTTGTTACTAACCTGTTTGGCTTAACGGCAAAAGGCTTGGTGCAAGGTGCTGCTGAAACTGCGCGCTTAACTGCCATTAATACAGATTATGTAGGCAAAGTTACCGATTTAAGTGTGCCGCAATTTATTCTTTCCTTTATTCCAAGTAATCCATTTGCTGAATTAACTGGTGCAAACCCAACTTCAATTATTAGTGTGGTTATCTTTGCCGTATTCTTAGGTATAGCAGCGCTAAACTTAATGAAAGATGATGAAGAAAAAGGTCAGCGTATTTTAACTGCAATCCAGACTTTACAGTCTTGGGTAATGAAGCTTGTTCGTTTAGTGATGACGCTTACACCTTATGGTGTTTTTGCACTCATGACCAAAGTTGTGGCAAGTTCTAACGTAGCAGATATCTTAAATTTAGGCGGTTTCTTGGTGGCGTCTTATTTAGGCTTGGCGATTATGTTTGTCGTACATGCCATTATTTTGACGCTTACTGGTGTTTCGCCACTTAAATTCTTTAAGAAAGTTGCTCCAGTTTTAACGTTTGCATTTACCAGCCGTTCAAGCGCTGCAAGCATTCCACTGAGTATCGAAGCACAAACTCGTCGTTTAGGTATTCCTGAATCTATTGCAAGTTTCTCTGCTTCATTTGGTGCGACAATTGGCCAAAATGGTTGTGCTGGTTTATATCCAGCAATGCTAGCGGTAATGGTTGCACCAACGATGGGAATTAACACGCTAGATCCAATGTGGATTGCATCGTTAGTCGGTATTGTGACTTTAAGTTCAATTGGTGTTGCTGGAGTAGGTGGCGGTGCGACTTTTGCTGCACTGATCGTACTTCCTGCAATGGGTTTACCTGTAACTTTGGTTGCGCTTCTTATTTCAATTGAACCATTAATTGATATGGGACGTACTGCATTAAACGTAAATGGTTCAATGACTGCGGGTGTTGTTACCAGTCAATTTATGGGCCAGACAGATAAAGAAATATTAAACAGTGAAGATGAAGTTGAATTAACACATCATTAATAAACTGTAAGAGACGACTCAATCTTATTGGATTGGGTCGTTTTTTTATGTGTGAATAATGGCTGTAATGCTAATTTTTAAAAATCTGTGTCTGTTTATATTTAAAAAAATTGAAGACAATGAGTTAATTTAAAAGAGTTGAATATCATGAAAATGTATCAAGTCGATGCTTTTACAAAAGAGTTATTTCGTGGAAATCCGGCTGCTGTGGTTGTTGAAAAAGAATGGCTAGATGCAGATTTAATGCAGAAGATAGCATTTGAAAATAACTTGTCTGAAACTGCTTTTGTCAAAATCATAGACTCTGAAAATTATGAAATCCGTTGGTTTACTCCAACAGTTGAAGCTGATTTTTGTGGGCATGCCACTCTTGCTAGTGCTTTTGTAATATTTAAAGATTTTACTAAGAAAAAGACGATTAATTTTCATGTACGAAACTTAGGGCTTTTTATAGTTCATCAAGATGAAGACGGCAAAATTAGAATGAATTTTCCAATTTGTAAAGCTCATCAAGTTGAAGATTATCCGGCTATTTTACGTCAAGCTTTAAGCAAACCTTTTAAAGCGGTTTATCAAAATCCTTATGCCTACGTCATTGAATATGAGTCAGTTCAAGATGTATTGGATGAAAAACCAGACATGAATTTGCTAAAAAAATTAGGTAAGTTACGTACTGCTGTTACAGCAAATGATATGGATGTTGCAATAACATCAAAAGCCGAACAGCAATATGATTGCGTCTCTCGCTATTTTGCACCTGTCGCGGGTATTGATGAAGACCCCGTAACAGGTTCAATTCATACCGCAATAGCGCCGTTATGGGCAGAAAAGCTTGGGAAAAATAATATTGTGGCTTATCAGGCTTCTAGCCGCGGAGGCATTTTATATTGCAATATTCTGTCTGAAGAACGTATTGAAATTTCAGGATATGGGAAACTTTATATGCAAGCTGAAATTTTTCTTTAAAATATAAGGCCGTTTAAATAAACGGCTTTTTTTCAAAACTTTACTATGAAAGTCAGCTTAAATTTCCTACTATAGTCCCACAACTATTGATTTTTTATTATTCAAATTAATTGGTATTTATATGTTTATGCAGTTTAAACAACTGACTCTCTCCCTATGTATTCTTAGTTTAAGTGCTGCGTCTTGGGCACAAACCACACTAGTAAAAAGCAAGCAAAATATTGAGGAATATAAATTAGATAATGGTTTTCGGATTGTACTTGCACCGAATGACAAAGAAAATAAAATCTTTATTAATACCATTTATTTAACAGGTTCATTAAATGATCCGCAAGGCAAAAGCGGTTTAGCTCATTTACTTGAACACTTGGCTTTTAAGGGGACAAAGAATGTTAAAGGGGAAGAATTCCAGCGCCGTTTAGATCAATATACGTTAATGACGAATGCGAGTACGGATTATTACTCGACCAAATATACCAATATCGTTCGTCCGGAAAAGACTGCACTAAATGAAGTGTTGTATCTTGAATCTGAGCGTATGGATAAATTGGTTCTACAAGAAAAATTTGTTCCTTCTGAAATTGAAATCGTAAAACGCGAACGTGAAGTTCGTATGGATCAGCCTTTTGCTGTTTTAATGGACCAAATGTGGAAATCAGCTTATGGCAATCAATATTTAGGTCGTTTACCGATTGGTGATTTGCCTGAGCTTAAATCTATTAAAATGCCTGAGCTAGACCGTTTTTATCGTAGCTGGTATGCACCGAATAATGCAGTCATGGTTGTTTCCGGTAAGTTTGATAAAACAGATGTCTTAAAAACAATTGATCAATATTTTAGTCCAATTGCGGCACGAGAAGTTCCGAAGGCTATACAGATTCCTTTACTCGACTCTACAAAAATAAAAAATCGTGAGTTTGTGGTGAAAAAGGGCAGTGATCTCGCTAAATTCCATATCTATATGAATGGTAAAAACACCAAAATTCAGCCGACACTCGCTTTAGCTCCTTTGTTATATACCATGCAACCAAGTGGTCATCTATATCAGAACATGGTTGAAACTGGTATTACCACAAATGTTGATGCGAGTACGTGGTTAGACCAAGATTTTAATGTGGTGTTTCTAGGCGCTATTTATGCACCAAGTAATGACCCTAAAAAAGTTGAAAGCTCTTTGCTAGCGGGTATTGAAAAAGGTAAGCCTTTTACTGAAGTTGAATTAAATCGTGTTAAGAGTTTAATGAAAACTCAAGGCGACTTAATCACTAAAGATGCGGTAGCACTTGGTTCACGTTTGAGTGATTACACGGTCGCTGGTGGGCAATGGGATCAATATTTTAAGGACCTGGATTCGGTAAAAAACGTTAAGCTAGATGAAGTAAATCAAACTTTAAAACACTTCCTTGTGGCTGAGCATCGTATTGACGGTGATATTTTGCCAACACCTGAAGACCAGAAGAAAGCTCAACAACAAAACTCAAAAGATGCGCCTAAAACCTTAGATCAGGTGGAAGCAAAGGCTGAGCCTTTAAAAGATCCGAAGGCGTATCAACAAGAAGTCGCTGAGTTTTTAAAAACTTCTAAGCAATATGTTGAAAGCAATGAGAAAAAGATTATTCGTGGAAAGCTGAAAAATGGAATGAAGTATGCTTTATTCCCGGTTGAAACACGCGATGATCGTACTTATGCCACAATTACGATGGACTTCGGAACAGAGAAATCTTTATTTAATAAAGGTACAGTAGTCGATTTAACCTCATATTTATTACTACGTGGTTCTGATAAATACAGCTTGCAGGATATTGCCGATAAGTCGATTGATGCGGGAGGGGCCGCTTATGCGAGCGCTGATGGTAATGGCATGACCATTAATATTCAGTCTAAATCAGAAAAATTTGATGAATTCTTTAAGTTTGCTCTTGATGTGATGAAAAATCCAAAATTTGAGCAATCTCAATTTGATTTGATTAAATCGCAGAGCTTATCTAGTTTAGATCGTCCGTATACTGAACCGGATGTTGTAGCAGGTTTAACACTTTCCCGTTTACTTGAAGAATATCAACCGGGAGATTTGCGTTACCACTTTGAACCAGAGTTGGCAAAGCAGCAATTGAAAAGTGCTACTCAAGAACAAGTGAAAGAGTTGTACGAGCGTTTCTTTGCTATGAACCACGCTCAGATTGCGATTACGGGCGGGTTTGATCCGAAAAAAATGCAGAAATTACTTAATCAGGAATTTGGTCGTTGGAATGGTAAACAGCCTTATCAAAAAATCTTGATTGATCATGTTGATTTTCCAGCTCAGCAAGTTCATGTTTTATCTGAGCAGCGCGAATTTGGTAGCTACCAAAGTGTGCTCGCTCTACCAGTCGGAAAAAACCATCCTGATGCATCTGCTTTAATTTTACTTAACTATATTTTAGGTGAGTCTCAAATTTCATCACGTTTGGCCCAAGAGCTTCGTGAGAAAAATGCATTAGTGTATGGTTTTGGCAGTGGGTTACAGCTTGATCGTGATACTAACGTAGGTGCTTTAAGCATTAGTGCAAATTACACTTCGGGCCGCTCAGCGCAGGTTTCTGCATCAATACATAAAGTGTTGAATGACTTGTTGAAAAATGGTGTGACAGAGCAAGAGCTTGAAGCTGCAAAAGCAGATATCATGAAGAAACGTGTTACGGCATTAGAAGATGAACGTAATATTCATGGGATGTTAAATCTCCAGCTTGAGTCAGGTAAAACATTACAAGACCGTGTAAAACACGATCAAAATCTGACTAAACTGACTGTTGCTGATGTAAATGCAGCAATTAAAAAGTATATTAAACCTGAACATTTAGTTGAGGTTATGGCCGATCAATATGGTCAGGCAGCAAAAAAATAAAGTCTTCTTTTAAATAAAAAGCCACTCAATTGTGGCTTTTTATTTGGGTATTTAAATCATATTAATGATCATGTTTATGCGCGTGAAAATCTTCATTTTTACGGAAACGTAAATAATTTTCGAACTGTTCACAATATTCATCGAAATTATCTTCAAGCATCATTTGAAATTGTTGCACAAGATAAGACATGACCTGATCTTTAGCATCACGCATTTCATTGCCATCTTTAAAGTTATTTGCCGCTACCCATGTGTTAAAACGGGCGCTAGCAAACAACATTGCTGCACTCACTTGACCACGCAGCTCGGCTGGATCTGGTTTTTCACCTTTTGGCGGGCGACAAAAATCATTCGCTTGTTTGATAAATTCATCCGCACGCTCAAAGAAAACCGCATTTAAAGCTTCTTCTTCAGTAACATCTGTTGCATTGATCTTTTGAGACATGACTTATTCCCGCAAAAATAGAGTTGCTTATTATAGGCAAAGCCTTGCGGAAACAAAACCTTTGCCTTAGTCTGTAAATAGCCTAAGTATCGGGAAGTTTAATATGCAAGATGCAATTGCTATTCAAAGTTTAAAAACGGATATCGCTTTATTACGACAGCATATTTTCCCGCCTCAATATTTAGAACATGTGGAAGGGCTGCCAATCTATTATGGTTTACAACAAGAAGTCGAAATTTATTACCAACAATGGCAAGGCCTAATTGAAAGGGCACAAGAACTTTTTCAACCCTTTATGGAAGATGAATTACCAGATGCGATTCATTTGCCAAGTCATTTAAATTTACCCTTGTTCTTTTTTCACGTAGACCGAATTCGGATTAATAAAACACGTGCGAAAGAGTCTAAAACTTTCCGTGGTGTTGCAAGCTTAATTGAAAAATGTGGGCAGTTCGAAACAGATCAGATTTTTACGATGCAAGAATGGTTGCAGAGTGACGATACTGCTGCACTGGTGGCTCATCGTGAGTTTATCGATTTAAGAACCTATGTATTCCAACATGGCCAAAGTGAATATACCCGTTCACGTTTTTATACCAATGGTATTGTGTTAGGGGTTGAGCCGCATTTTAAATTGGTTGATGCCCGTGATAAGCCAAGAAAGCAACGTAGTGATAGCTATAATGACCCGTTAGCAGATAACGGTGTATGGAAAGTATTTGGTAAGTATAGATAAAAAGTCGCTGCACGTTTACAGCGACTTTTTATAAATTACCAGAACGTTTCAGCCTGACTAAAAGTTTGTAAAGCTTTGGCGGACCGCTTTTGTAAGTGAGGCTGTTTGGCTTTTACCCATCCTAGTGCAAACCAGAAAGACGAGTCATTTTCGACAATTTTATTGAAAATACCTTCAGCAATAAACAAATCGTTATATTGACCTAAGGTGTTTTGTACAGGTTGTAGCTGTTTTAAATATTGCTGTACTTTTTTGTCAGGATAAAGACTTGAAATAAACTCAACACAATAACGTAACTGCTTAGCTGTCTTGCGTATTTTGTGTTGTTCAGTGACTTCAAGCTCAGAGAAATGTTCAGCATTGCTGATCACTTTATGATGTAGCTTATCTAAACTCTTTTTAATATGTTTTTTTAACCCACCTGTTTTGTTCTTTGAATCTTCTTCTGAATACGCAAATGCTAATAAATCGAGTAATAGTTTAATCGTGTCCGAAGATCTAAAGAGTATTGAGAGCTCTTTTAATGGCTGTGCTGAAACGGGTAGTAAAAGCTCAGGTGAACCGTGTTGCTTAATGATTGGTAACACTTCGGTGCGAATAGCATCTTCATCACGAGTGTCTCCAAGTTGGCGGAAAAGCTCGGCAATTTGTTCTTCCCAAAGAGGATTGACCTCATTTGACCAGCTAGAAAAATGTTTAAGTGCGCTACGTAAACGGCGCAAACTTACACGTGCCTGATGAATATGTTCAGCTTCGGCAATGCCATCGGCAATTGCAGCCATATTTGGTAAAAATTGTCCTAAACAGTTTTCTACAATCTTTTTGAGGGCCTGTTCAGCAGTAATACCTTTATTTAATGTTAGTGCTTTGGCATGAACAGCGGGTGAAGCCGCTTGCCCCAGCGCTAATAAATTACCACGCTCGGCTTTACTTCTTACATCGAGCCAAAGGGTATAACGATTAATCCATTGCTGTGCAAACTGGATAAGTGTTTTAACTGCGCCTTGTTTAAGTTCAAATTCAACTTCGCAAATTATGCTTTGAGCGGTTGCAGTTTTTACGACACCGTCATCAAGGCAAACTTCAATCGCTGTATTGTCTGCTTCAAACACATGATAAGTACGCTGTACATCCGTTTCAAATTGCAAACTTAATTTTTTAGCTTCTTTACCTAGGGCTGTATTAAGTAAATCAGTCACTACTTTATTGTCTTGATATAACTCAAGGTTTAAATCAGGTTCTTGGTCACATTTGCCTAAAAAAACTTCTTCTTCAACACGGTGTAAATGGCTTTGACCAGCAGCTTTAAATGTTTGGACCCAAAGATCATTTTCTTTACGCAAACGTAGCGCCATGCCATTTTTTGCGAGTAATCGATCGGGGGTGTCGTAATATTTTGCCTGTAGATGAATCTGTTGTGCTTTATGCTTTTTTAAGTATTGTTGAACAGATTTTTTCTTCGATTCAGGTAACTGAAACTTAAGCTCAACTTCAACCATAACGTATCTCCCTGAATCAGTTATTTAAACTATCTTGAATGAGTATAATAGCTTAGTACTAAAAGTAGTGGTTTTGATAGAGAAAGTTACAATCAAACATATGACGCTATGCTTTTATTTCGGTGTACAATCAGGTGACGTTTTGATCAAATAAAAATCAGGAAGATGATCGTGAATGCACCCATAAACTTTAATCATGAAGCTCAGCCAGAGTTTGAATTACCAATTAAAAATTATCAGGAATTTTATCGTTTTTACTTAACCGAACACCGTAACATAATGAGCAGACGCTTACATGTGGTGGGTAGTAGCATTGGTATATACTTTTTTTCTAAAGCCATTCGTAAAAAACAAGCCAAATATGTACTCTATGGTTTGGTAGCGGGTTACGCAAACGCTTGGGTTGGACATTTTGTGTTTGAAAAAAATAAACCTGCGAGTTTTAAACAACCTTTCTATAGCTTTATTTCTGATTGGCGCATGTTATCTGATGTTGCACGTGGTCGTTTGAGTTTGACCGATCGCAAACACGATAAGATTCCGAGTTAATTTTTATTTCTATTCTTAATAGACCGATTGGTACTGGTAAGCCCATATCAATCGGTACTTATGATGACCTATAAATCCGTTATACTAGCGAAGTTTTTTAAAGCAAGAGTAGAG
This sequence comes from Acinetobacter sp. Leaf130, assembly GCF_001423205.1. Classification (NCBI taxonomy): domain Bacteria; kingdom Pseudomonadati; phylum Pseudomonadota; class Gammaproteobacteria; order Moraxellales; family Moraxellaceae; genus Acinetobacter; species Acinetobacter sp. Leaf130. The sequence goes on along the minus strand of NZ_LMOE01000001.1, from coordinate 2,066,109 downwards.
TATGCGCGGTTTATATCTGATTACCAATGATGACCCAATCCAATTATTATTAGAAAAACTAGATGTCGCGCTCGCAACTAAACAGGTCGCAATTTTACAGTACCGCCGTAAAAAAATAGAAAAAACTAACCAACCTGCTGAAGTTGAACAGATCAAACTTTTATGTGAAAAATACCAAGTTCCTTTTGTGATTAATGATGACCTAGAACTGGCTGCTCAGTTTGGTTTAGGTGTACATTTAGGGCAAAGTGACGGTGAAATTACCGATGCAAAATCTCAGTTACCACAAAATGTCATTATCGGTCGTACTTGCTTGAACTCTCTAGAGCTTGCCCAAAAGGCGATTGCAGATGGTGCAACTTATATTGCATTTGGTGCTGTCTATGCGACCTCTACAAAACCTGAAGCAGGTAATGTGGGCATTGAAGTGATTAAGCAGGCAGCAGCTCAATATGACCTACCGATTTGTGCAATTGGCGGTTTAACTGTTGAAAACTCAAAACCTGTGATTGAGGCTGGGGCTGACCTGTGTGCAGTCATTAGTGATATATTAGGTCGATCAACTGCTGAAATTCCTGCCCGTGTACACGCGTGGGCACAATTATTTTCTTAAGCTTTCAAAATTATTTTTTAGATATTTAAGACGAGCATTTCCATGAGTTTATCTCCAAAGCAAGAACAGTTATTTAAACAAGCCAGCAAACACATTCCAGGTGGTGTGAACTCTCCGGTACGTGCCTTTAATGGCGTTGGAGGAACACCTGTTTTCATCGAGAAAGCCAAAGGTGCATATTTGTGGGATGTGGATGGTAAGCGTTATGTTGACTATGTTGGTTCTTGGGGACCAATGATTTTGGGCCATGCTCATCCAGAAATTATTAAAGCAGTACAAACAGCCGCAGAAGATGGTTTAAGTTTTGGTGCACCGACCGTACACGAAACAACGTTGGCAGATATTATCTGTGAAATCATGCCATCAATTGAATTGGTACGTATGACGAACTCTGGTACAGAAGCGACCATGACGGCTATTCGTTTAGCGCGTGGTTATACTGGCCGTGACAAAATCGTGAAGTTTGAAGGTTGCTACCATGGGCATTCTGACTCGCTGTTAGTAAAAGCAGGTTCGGGCTTACTCACTTTAGGTGAAGGTGAACCGACTTCAAAAGGTGTTCCGGTTGACTTTGCTAAACACACTTTAACGCTGCCTTACAACGATATTGCTGCATTAAAAGAGTGCTTTGCTAAGTTTGGTCATGAAATTGCGGGTGTAATCATTGAACCTGTCGCAGGTAATATGAATATGGTGAAACCAATTGACGGTTTCTTACAAGCCATTCGTGATGTGTGTGATGAATATAAATCTGTCTTTATTATTGATGAAGTGATGACAGGTTTCCGTGTTGCATTAGGTGGCGCTCAATCAGTTTATAATGTTAAGCCAGACTTAACGACCTTAGGTAAAATTATTGGTGCTGGCTTACCGGTAGGTGCATTTGGCGGTAAACGCGAAATCATGGAGTGTATCGCGCCTTTAGGCGGCGTATACCAAGCAGGTACATTGTCTGGAAACCCACTTGCTATGCGTGCGGGTATCGAGATGTTCAAACATCTTCGCCAACCAGACTTTTACAGCAATTTATCTGCTCAACTTGAAAAGTTACTTGCAGGTTTACAAGCAGCGGCTGATGAAGCAGGTATTCCATTTAAAACTCAGCAAGCTGGTGCAATGTTCGGTCTTTACTTTACCGATCAAGAAGACATTACAAGCTTCGACTCTATGTTGGCATGTGATATTGAAGCTTTCAAAAAGTTCTTCCATGGTATGTTAAAGCGTGGTGTAAACTTGGCACCGTCGGCATTTGAAGCAGGCTTTATTTCATCTGCTCATTCTGATGAAGATATCGAATATACGATTCAGGCTGCAAAAGAAACATTCGCTGAAATGAAGTAAGCAAAAAGGCCCGTTTAAAACGGGCTTTTTAATTTGAGCTATTTTTTATTTGTAGAGAACAATGTTTTATCCTTTACCTCGAAAAATCCAATTAGCAGCAAATACTTCAAATTGGTCAATTGAGTCTACGCAAAGTATTTTGCTCATGATTGGACTAAATGAACTTAAAGTTTTACCTGATTGGGCAGGGCAGCCATTAGCCGATCATTTAGAATTGCTAAGTAAAAGAGCACAGGCGCTCGAAATTCCAGTTATTTTTATTGAGACATCTCAGCTTCAGCAAACCATGTTGCAGCTTGGTCAGCGGCTGTCATCAAATAGTAAAGCCCAAGTTGTGATGGCAGGCAATTTGTCACCTCTTTTTAAACAGGTCATGCAGCTTGTTTTATCTATTACCGATTATGTAGCTATTGTAAATGATGCGATCTTGGCGGCTAATCTAGAGCAGCATATCCAATGGGTTGAAAAGATCAGTTTTGACCATATAAAACATTTAAATACACAGACCTTAATGCGCCTATGGTCTTTAAGTGCGCCGTCTGAATATATTTTGTCGGATAAAGGAATTTTATTGGCCATTGCTGAACAGGTGGGGCGACATCCTATGGAAGTTCACCCTGAAATTGATCTAAGAAACTACGGAATAAATCAATCTGCTGTGAATTATCTAGTCGACCTATGGCGTGCGAACGGTGCAAGCCTGAGCGCTGAAGAGGTGATGCAAGCACCTACCTTGCAACATATTATGCAGTTATTGAAGCATTGACTCACCATAGACCCAACGTGCGCCATAATATTTGCAAATTATGCTGTTAATTTACCCGAACGGCATTGTAATTCAGACGTAAGCTTTTTATTATTGCCCGCTTGTTTTTCATCTTACCTTGGGAATACAACTTTGAGTGATTTTCTAAGTGAACATCTGATCTATCGTGATGATGATTTTATGGTGATTCATAAACCTTCGGACATCTTGAGTGTTCCGGGTAAGGGTGATTTACATGATAGCGTTCTGACAAGGTTGGTTGCGATTGAGCCTAAAACTTTGCTCATTCACCGTCTAGATCGAGACACTTCAGGTATTTTGGTATTTGGTTTATCTAAGCGCGGTCAAAGTGCGATTGCACGCCAATTCCAAGACCGTCAGACTTCAAAAATATATGAAGCACTAGTTGCCGGTCATTTAGAGGGTGAGGGGACTGTAGATATTCCCGTTATCTATGATCCAAGCCGACCACCTTTACATATTGTCGACGCATCTCACAATAAGCCTGCTTTAACCCATTGGCAGGTTCTAGAAAATTTTCAGATTCAGGGACAACCTGTAACGCGTGTGAAATTAACACCAATTACGGGTCGATCCCATCAACTCCGTGTACACATGCAATATCTTGGGCATCCAATTGTAGGTGACACGCTGTATGCAACACCGGAGCAGCAACTTGTTCCGCGTTTGTGTTTGCATGCCAAACAGTTAAGTTTTAATCATCCTGTCACAGCAGAAACATTAACTTTTGACTGTCCTGTACCGTTTTAATGTAAAAAATTTTAATGCGTGATTTTTTGTAGCAAAACGATTTAATTGGTTTTTGCTTCAAAATTTTGCTTTAAAGACTACATAAAAAGATGCAAAAATAAGCTAATTTGCATCGTACAATATGTAGTGCGAACTTGAGAGAAAGGTGGAAAAATTGCAGCAGTATGCTATTGGTCAACGTTGGCTATCAGACACAGAGACTGAGCTCGGTTTAGGTGTACTTATTGATGTAGATGAAAGATCTGTCAGCATTTTATTCCCCAAAAGTGATGAAACACGTGTATATGCACGTAATAACGCTCCACTATCTCGTATCATCTTTAACACAAATGATGAAGTTCAAGATCAGGAAGGCAAGAAGTGGATTGTTGAATCTGTTGAAGACCGACATGGCGTTTTGCGTTACAACGTTGTTCGTACCTTAGAAAATGGCGAGCAAGATCGTAAAGCGTTGAACGAAACACGTATCGGTGCGCAAATTCAGTTGTCGAAACCTTTAGATCGTTTGCTTGCAAGTCAGGTTGATTATAAAGAGTGGTATGACCTGCGTATTGAAGCGATGCTTATGCAAGCACAAATGCAGAATAGTCCTCTACGCGGTATGATTGGTGCGCGAGTTGGTTTAATTCCGCATCAGCTTTATATCGCGCACGAAGTTGGTAAGCGTTTTGCACCTCGTGTTTTACTTGCCGATGAAGTGGGCTTGGGTAAAACAATTGAAGCTGGCTTAATTATCCACCAACAGCTTAAAACCGGTCGCTCAGAACGAATTCTTATTTTAGTCCCTGATTCTCTACAGTATCAGTGGATGATTGAAATGCGCCGTCGTTTTAACTTGCAATTCTCTCTGTTTGATTTAACACGTACCGCATCTATTAAAGAACATGATCCAGAACTTAACCCGTTCTTGACTGAGCAATGCATTATTGCCAGCGTTGATTTAATGGTTGACCATGATGATTTGCGTGAGCAAGCCATAGAAGCTGGGTTTGATTTGCTCGTGGTTGATGAAGCACATCATTTGATGTGGAGCGAAGACGAAGGCGGTAATGATCGCTACGATTTAATTGAAGAGCTCGCTGAAAATACGGCTGGGGTATTGTTGCTTACTGCAACACCTGAACAGCTTGGTGTAGAAAGTCATTTCGCACGTTTACGTTTACTTGATCCGCAGCGTTTTAGTAGTTTAGAGCGCTTCTTAGATGAAGAAACTCAGTACCAGCAGACTGCAAAAATTGCTGAAGTGCTGATGTCTGATCAGCCTTTAGCTCCTGAGCATTTATCTGCTTTAGAGGGCTTATTAGGGCATAGTATTGAAGACCAGCCTGAACAGCGCTTTAGAGCAATTCACGAATTATTAGACCGTCACGGTACTGGACGTATTTTATTCCGTAATACGCGTGAAGCAATTCAAGGTTTCCCAGGGCGTGATTGTCAGCCAGCACCATTACCAGCACCAGAAGATTGGTCAAAAGATGGAAAACTGCGTGAGCAGATGTGGCCTGAAGAAGCACACCTTGATGGTTCATGGATGCAAAATGACCCACGTGTGTTATGGGTAATGGAAGTTCTGCGCAAAGATCTCAAGCATAAAAAAGTGCTTTTAATTGCGCGTAGTGGGCCAGTTGTTGAAGCTTTAGAAAATGTGTTACGTTTGCATGCAGGCATCCGTACTGCCATGTTCCATGAAGGCATGAGCTTACTTGAACGTGACCAAGCGGCAGCTTATTTTGCTGAGGAAAGCTATGGTGCACAAATTCTACTGTGTTCGGAAATTGGTTCGGAAGGCCGTAATTTCCAATTCGCCAGTGATCTAATTTTATTTGATCTACCGGCTAACCCAGATGTTTTAGAACAACGTATCGGGCGTCTAGACCGTATTGGTCAAGAAAACCGTATTCAGATTCATGTGCCATATCTTGTGGGAACAGCTCAAGAGCGTATGTTCCGTTGGTACAATGAAGCACTTAATATTTTCAGCAATATTTCGCCAACAGCGCAAACGTTGCAAGAAAACTTTATTGTTGAATTAAAAGACTGTTTGCTTGCAGATCAAGGTCAAACATTTGAAGATTTGCTTGAAGAAGTGAATATTCAACGTCAAGCTTTAGAAGCTGAACTTCAAGCAGGGCGAGATCGTTTACTTGAATATAACTCATGTCGTCCAATCGTGGCGCAAGAGATTGTTCAGGCATTAGAAGATTATGATGACAATACAACGCTACCAATGTTTGTGAAGCGTTTCATGTCTTCAACCAATATCGACTTTGATGAGCAAAGTAACGGTACTGTGATTATTCGTCCAACAGACCAGATGCAAGTGCAAGGTTTGGCGTTAGACGAAGAAGGCATGACAGCAACGTTCTATCGCGATCAAGCGCAGCTTCGTGAAGATGCTCAATATTTAACTTTAGAGCATCCATTCATTGAAAGTGTAATGGAAATGATCCGTACACAATCATTTGGTAGTACCAATGTTGCTGTACTCAAATCTAATGCGTTAAAGCAGGGTTCAGTATTAATTGAAGTGTGGTTTAAAGTCGATGTGGTGGCGCCTAAGGCGTTGAATCTACCATCGAGCTTACCTAAGCAATTAATTCGTGTGCTATTAAGCGAAAATGGTCAAGATTTGTCTGAGAAAATTGATCCGACTATCTTAAAACCATATTTACACCATTTAGATGGCAATAGCTGTCGTCAGGTGGTTAAAGCTCGCCGTGATATCATTGAGGAACGTTATAAACAAGCATTAGATATCGCGAAAGTTGATTTGCCACAGCTTCAGCAGCAAGCAAAAGAACACTATGGTAATAAATGGCAATATGAAATTGACCGTTTAACCTATTTAAAACAGTTCAACCCAAGTATTCGTCAAGATGAAATTGAACGCTTACAAAAGTTGCAAAAAGAAGGCTTGAGCTTGCTTGATGGTTTAACTGTTACACCAGAAGCAATTCAAGTATTAGTTGTGGTTAAACCATAATTAATTCTAAATAAAAAAGCGCCTAGAGGGCGCTTTTTTTATAGATCGATTTTGAATTAGATGAGACCAGCATCTTTTAGTTCTAATTTTAAATATGCATAAAAAATTGGAGCCGCGATTAAACCGCCTAAGCCAAAAATTGACTCAAATACCAGCATTGCCAATAAAATCTCCCATGCATTTGCATTGATTTTATGGCCAATAATTTTAGCGTTAACAAAATATTCAAGTTTATGAACCAGAACGAGATAAAGTAATGCTGCTCCTGCTAGTCCGAGTGAAACAGTAAGAGCGGCAATGAACGTTAATGTGTTGGAAATAAGATTACCTAAAATTGGAATCAGTCCAAACATAAAGGTCAAAATAGTGAGGGTTTTAGCAAAAGGTAGGTGGACTCCCCAAAGCGGTAACAAAATAAAAGCGAATAAAATAAAGAGCAGGGTATTAATGGCTGAAATTTGTATTTGTGCAAAAACAACGTTTTTAAATGAAATTGATAATTTTTGAATGCGTTGAATCAGAAGAGATTTAAAAACTGGCTGGGGCCTACGGTGGTGAAAACCATGTATAGCGACCAAAATACCGATAATGAGGCCCATAACCATAGTCACGAAATTATGCAAAATATCTGAACTGGCATTTTTTAATGTGGTCACGTTATTCTTCATAAATGCAAAGATTTCGTCTTTTAAATCTGTCACGCTATCGGGAATATAACCCGGAAGATATTTGCTAATTTCAGCTTGTAAATGCAGTAGGGTTTGATCAACTTTTGTATTAATACTATGTAATCCGACGCCTTTTAAATCATATACAACAAAGCTAATCAGACTCGTAATGAAAAAACCAATAAGTGAAATAGTGACAATACTTAGTAAAATACTAATAAAAATACGTGCTCTTTGACCATCAATATAACGTTCTACAACCGAGCTTAAGCTAATAATAATTTCATAAATAAGAAAGCCTGCAAAAAAACTTGCTAATAGGTGTAATGGGATAACCGAAAGCAAAAAGATGCCCATAAGAATGTAGCTTGCAATCAGGCTTTGACGATTATTCAAATTTTGCATGTTGATCCCTGAGATCGTTGGGAATATAGGAGAAAGAAAAAATGGGGTAATTATTTATACTCTCGCAAGCTATTCGCTTCAATCGATGAATTATATTTTTATTGGAAAATAGAGGAGTTAGATGTAAAAATGGCCTGTTCATCAACAAGCCATTCATTAGATAATTTTAACGAATTTTTGCTTCATCCAAATGACGTGCGCCTTCTAAAATCATTCGAATCATAATCATGGTCTGTTCGGCAAGTTCTGACCTTTGCTCAATAGGAAGGTCAATCGCTTTTGCCCCCATGTGAAACACAAGTTGAGTAATTGCTTTTGCAACAAGTTCAGGGTGGTAGAGGTGATTGTTATTTAAGCGCTCTAGCCGAATTAAATCTTCTTGTAGCTCTTGTTGAAAGAAGTTTAATTGACGTTCAACTGCAGCTTTATAAGAGGCAGAGCCTGTAAAGCCTTCGCGTAGTAATAAACTTAAGTTACCCTCATCAGCATCGAGCTGCTGAAGAAAGATATCGACAGAACTACGAATAATACTTTCTTGTAAGGATGCGCGTAGGCGAGCGTGGCGAATAATTTTACGTAAGACAATACCAGCTCGGTCAATTAAAGAAATCGCTAACTCATCAATATCTTTAAAATGACGATAAAAACTATTTGGCGCAATTCCGGCCTCTCGTGCTACTTCACGTAAACTTAATGAAGCAATACTTTTTTGTGGACCAATAAGATTCAGAGCAGCCTGAAAAAGTTCTTCTTTAGTAATCGTCGCTTTTCTTCCTACAGAACGCGTAGCTGTTTTAATTTCAATGACATCTTGTTGTCGAGATGTGTCATTCAGGCTCTGAGAAAGTGAAGATTGGGTCATGCTGTTCAATATATTTATAAACTGTCAGGATTATAGCCTTAAGAAGGTGAACTTGTGAAATTGTAATTAAAAGTACAGGTGTATATACAAATATATATACATGTGTATAATAATTAAAAAAGAGCGATAGAGCCTCCAGCTATGCACGTAATCGAAAAGAGAAATTCTCTATTCAATTCATTGACACAAGCCATTTTTGATAGAGATACGGCTAACTTCTGGCTACAAAAAGTTAATCCTTTATGGTCCGTAAAACATGGACTTGTTCAAATTGTAAAAAAAGAATTTGTCGCTCATGACATGGTGAGCCTGACGCTAAAATGCAACCGTTTAGTAAAAATGGGTGTTGCTGGTCAGCATCATCCTGTCATTGTTGAAATCGCAGGTCGTCGTTATGAACGTACTTATAGCTTGACGCAAATTGACGAACAACATTTACGTTTAACGATTAAAAAAGTGACTGATGGTATCGTCAGTAACTGGTTTATGACGGAAAGCCAAATTGGCGATGTTTTTGAGCTTGGTCAACCTTATGGCGACATGCAACAAAATATCAAAACGCCAAAATTAATTATGCTGGCTGCGGGTAGTGGTATTACCCCAATGTTGAGCTTAATCACTGCAATTAAACAGAGTCAGCAGTTAGATAAAGTTCAAGTACAACTTCTATATTGGGTAAAACAGCGTTCTGATGTCGCTTTTATTGAATATTTTGAACAAGTTGCACAGCAATTCCCAAATTTTAGTTATCAGATTTTTTATACACAAGAAACACCAAATGATGAGCGTTTAAATGCAGAGCATTTAGCATTAGTAGACGATTTAGAAAACAGCACCGTATATGCGTGTGGACCTTCAGGTTTTGTGTCGACAGTGGAACAGCTTTTTGAAAAAGCACCGACTGTATTAACAGAAGCTTTTAGCCTAACTCGTGATAGTGCGGCTGAAGTTGGTTATGTAAATGTCACATTAACCCAGTCTAATAAGGTCATTGCAATTCCAAAAGGCGAATCAATTTTGGTGAGTCTGGAACATGAAGGCCTTAAGCCAACACATGGTTGCCGTATGGGAATTTGTAATAAGTGCGTTTGTAGTAAAGCCCAAGGGTCTACACGTAACTTACTCAATGGTAGCGAAAATACCGAACCAAGCCAATTACTCAAAATTTGTGTGAACTCAGCACAATCTGATCTAGTTATTGATCTTTAAGAGAGAACTTTTATGAATATGCCAGTGAAAGTCGAATATTTTAAAAATCCTAAAAATCGAGATTTGACGCCTGCAGAACTTGACGCATTTGCAAAAGAGCTCGATCAGATCAAACAAGAAGTATTGGATGATTTAGGTGAGAAAGATGCAAAATATATCCGCCGCGTCTATGCAGCAGTTCGCTATAGTAGTTTTTTAGGCCGAGCATGTTTGTTTGCAGGTTGGTTCCCACCAGCATGGATTTTAGGAACAGGCCTTTTAGGCTTCTCTAAAATTATGGAGAACATGGAATTGGGTCATAATGTCATGCATGGTCAATACGACTGGATGAACGACCCTAAATTTAATGGTCAAACTTACGAATGGGATACCGTTGGTACTTCTGATAACTGGCGTCAAACTCATAACTATAAACATCACACTTATACCAACATTAAAGGTATAGATGATGATATTGGTTATGGTTTGCTTCGCTTATTCCCAGAGCAACGTTGGAAACCAGGTTTCTTGCTTCAACCGGTTTATAGCATTCCATTTTGCTTATTGTTCCAATGGGGCGTAGCCATTCAGAACCTTGAAATTGGACGTGTCCTTTATAAACGCAAGAGCATGGCAAAATTTTTAGAAGAGTTAAAACCTGTTAATAAAAAGATTGGTACTCAGCTCTTCAAAGATTACGTTTTTTTCCCATTAATTGCAGGCCCAGCAGCTTTACCTGTATTTACGGGAAATCTGGTTGCGAATGGCCTTCGTAATATTTGGACATTTACGATTATTTTCTGTGGTCACTTTACTAAAGATGCAGAAGTATTTCCAAAGTCCGTTTTACAGGACGAAAGCCGCGGCCATTGGTATATGCGCCAGATTCGTGGTTCTTCAAACTTAAAAGGTTCAGAAGCACTACATATCTTAAGTGGACATTTGAGCCATCAAATTGAGCATCATTTATATCCTGATGTTCCGGCACGCCGTTATCGCCAAATGGCTCCAAAAGTTGAAGCTGTATGTAAAAAATATGGTCTGAACTATAACAACGCAAGTTTGACCAAACAGTTTGGTCAGGTGGTTGGTCGTATCTTGAAATATGCCTTACCATTTAAAAAATAAATAAAAAAAGCCCTGATCAGTTCAGGGCTTTTTTATTACTTCTTTTTAGAAATCCACATGGTAATCGTAGCTTGGAAGACTTTCTCTTTCTGAGAATCAAAGACTTCTACATTCACTAAATATTCTCCAGCTTTATCCCAGTCATAATTTTTTTCTACAGGCGTTGCAACTGCAATTAAGTCTGTTTCTGCCTTTTTTAAATATTCGACAGTCATACCTTTGGGAATCCAGCGATGTGTGGAAGGCACCGTAACTTCTGTCATTGTGCCACCTGCAAGTTCAGCCATATTACACATCGCAATCGCATGAACTGTTCCAATATGGTTGAGAACAGAACGCTTTTTCTTAATCGCTATTTCACAATAATTAGGTTTTAACTCGATAAAGAGCGGTGAAATACTGCCGAAATAAGGTGCTTTTAAACATAGCATGCGTGAGAAAGTCCATTTTCCCTTGGGAAAAGCAGACAATTTGTTCCAAAGTTCTAAAGTAGTTGCCATGGTTTAAAGCTCCATATTAATAAAAACAGAATTTTATTCTGTTAAAGAATATAATTCTGTTTACAAAAGCGAGTCAAGTCATTCAGAATATCTCCGATAACTGGTTAGGGAACAAAAGATGCAATCTGCACAAGAGCTATTAGAACGGTTATATCCAAGCAGAAGGGCTGTTTTAAAAAGACAAATTTTATTAGATGCCTTGTCTTGTTTCTTGGAAAATGGAATTGAAACCACAAGCATTGAAATGATTCGTTCGAAATCTGACAGCAGTGTAGGGGCTATTTATCACCACTTTAAAAATAAAGAAGGGATTGTTGCGACTCTATTCTTTGCAGCTTTAGATGACCAAGCGGCAAGAAGAGATGACTATCTGGAGGGCACAGAATCCCTTCAAGAGGTTTTATATGCTTTTATTCATAGTTACATTGATTGGGTAAGTGAACAGCCAGAGTTTGCTAAATTTTTAATATCTGCTCGTTTTAGTGTGATGCAAGGTGAAGACCAAGAACGTCTTGTTCAGAAAAATAAATTAAGAAATCAAAAGATCTTTAATGAAATTTCAAATTATGCAGATTCTGAGTTTTTAAAATCTATACCTCGTGAGCTATTACTCTCATTAGTGATTGGATCTACAGAAAATTACTGTCGTGCATGGTTATCACAACATGTTCCTTCCAACCCTAAAATTTATAAAGATATTTTGGCGAAAGCTGCTTGGGATTCTTTGCAAAATTTGAGTTGAATATCTTGATCAGTAATAAAAAAAGCCGCATCTTTCGTGCGGCTTTTTTTGATGAAAAGAAATTATTTAAATTGAATTGAACCGTTTGCATTTACGGTAATTTTAGATTCACCAGCCGCCATGTCTTGAGCTGGAGCCGCTTCGGCAGTAGCAAACTTAGCCATGCTTGCACGCATTACAGGCTGCGGGAAATAGTTGTTAGTGTTTAAGTTTAAGTTAACGAGCGTGTATTGGCTTTTATTCCATGCTTGCGTCAACATTTGAGCACGTTGTTGAAAGTTTTTAGAAGCTTCGATCATCAACTCGTTTTCAACTTTTTTACGTTGTTCATCTGAAACTGTAAAATTAATTGATTGAGTTTGGAAGCCTTGCTGTAATTCATTTACTAACTGGCTTGCTGCTTTAAAGTCTTTACTTTCAAGACGAATTTCAGCGCGGCCACGCCATTCTTTTAGCTTGTTACTATCGTTATCGTAAATTGGATAAGTACTTTGTGCACCAGTTTCCACTTTTACTTGCGGATATTTACGAGAAACGGCAAGTGCCTGATTCATGAGTTGATTAATTTGATTTGAAAGTTCGGCTGGTTGTTTATTACTTTTTTCAATATATAAAGTTGCATGCATTTCATCATTAGAAACTTGACGAGAAGCTTCAGCTTGTACATTCACAATATTATAGTTCAAAGCGTTATCATCCTGAGCAAAAACTAAAGGGCTAAGGAGAGAACTTAAAAGAAGGGTTGAGACAGCTAAAGTACGCATAATTTTTTCCTTTAAAAATTAATATAAATTTAATTTTTTTCATTAAGAAATGTTAAACATAAGTTATGCATAACTTTTGCAGATTTTGTGGCGTATTTGTAATATTTAGATCAGTTTTTTTAAATTTTGGTAAATATAAATTCTTTAAAAAACAAAGTCCTAAAATTAAAGTATGTCAATGTAACTTAAAAAATCAAAGTAATATAAAAAAAGAATATTTTCTTTAGGTTGTCACATAGTATGATGATAATTCATCGTAACTATTGGGATGATACATTTTTTCAATAAGATTAGATGAGTAAAGTACATAAAAGACGTTTTTTTTCTTGTAAAATTAGGTATCATCGCGCTCCTAGTTACAAGATATAAAATAAGTGTCTTTACTAGTTCTATAAAGCACCGAGTCAAAGGACCCATCGTCACCAGACTTATTTCTTTCTACCCCTATCAGAGATGGTAATCCGATATGAGCGTTACTTCCGTTAACCCTGCCACTAATGCTACTAACGAATATTATTTGACTCGCCAAAGTCAAATGGAATCAAATGTTCGTAGCTATCCACGTAAATTACCGTTAGCGATAGCGAAAGCACAAGGATGCTGGGTTACTGATGTTGAAGGTACACAGTACCTTGATTGTTTAGCTGGGGCAGGTACATTGGCTTTAGGTCATAATCATCCTGCGGTGATTCAAAGTATTCAAGATACATTGGCAAGTGGTTTGCCATTGCATACTTTAGACTTAACCACACCTTTAAAAGATGCATTCACTGAAGCATTGTTAGCATATTTACCTGGTGGTAAAGAAGAATATTGCTTGCAGTTCTGTGGTCCTGCTGGTGCAGACGCAACTGAAGCAGCAATTAAACTTGCTAAGACTTACACTGGCCGTAGTTCAGTGATCAGTTTCTCTGGCGGTTACCATGGTATGACCCATGGTGCACTTGCTATGACTGGTAATTTAAGTGCAAAAAATGCAGTTAACGGTTTAATGCCAGGCGTACAATTCATGCCATATCCGCATGAATACCGCTGCCCACTTGGTTTAGGTGGTGAAGCAGGTGTTGACGCTTTAACTTACTACTTTGAAAACTTTATTGAAGATGTAGAAAGCGGTGTAACAAAACCGGCTGCTGTTATTCTTGAAGCGATTCAAGGTGAAGGCGGCGTAGTTACAGCTCCAGTAAAATGGTTGCAAAAAATCCGTGAAGTGACTGAAAAGCACAACATCGTTTTGATTTTAGACGAAGTTCAAGCTGGCTTTGCACGTTCAGGCAAAATGTTTGCATTTGAACACGCAGGTATTGAACCTGATGTTGTTGTAATGTCTAAAGCAGTAGGTGGTGGTTTACCACTTGCAGTATTAGGTATTAAACGTAAATTTGATGCTTGGCAGCCTGCAGGTCACACGGGTACTTTCCGTGGTAACCAACTTGCTATGGGTACAGGCCTTGTCGTATTAAAAACGATTACTGAACAAAATCTTGCTCAAAATGCGCAAGAACGTGGTGACTATCTACAGGCTGAATTTAAAAAATTGGCTCAAGAATTCCCATGTATCGGTAACGTGCGTGGCCGCGGTTTAATGATCGGTGTTGAGATTGTTGACGAGCGTAAACAAGCTGACCGTATTGGTTCGCTTCCTGCGGATTCACAATTAGCTGCTGCAATTCAAACTGCTTGTTTCAACAATAAACTATTGCTTGAAAAAGGTGGCCGTAACGGTACAGTAATTCGTTTACTTTGCCCGCTTATCATCACTCAAGAAGAGTGTGTTGAAGTAGTTGCTCGCTTTAAGAAAGCAATTGCAGAAGCATTGGTTGCAGTACGAGGCGCATAAGTATGGTGGATTTTGCAGAACATCGTAAAGCGTTACTCTGCAATGATGCACAATCCATTGCTGACTATGAGTCAGCAATGGGCGAAGCGGTAAAAGCCGTTTCAGCATGGTTGCAAAATGAAAAGATGTACACAGGCGGTAGCATTAAAGAATTGCGTTCAGCGATTTCTTTCCAGCCTTCAAAAGAAGGTATGGGTGTACAAGAATCACTTCAACGTATGATTGAGCTTTTCTTAAATAAAAGCTTAAAAGTACATCATCCGCACTCATTGGCACATTTGCATTGTCCAACGATGGTAATGAGTCAGATTGCGGAAGTACTAATCAATGCAACTAACCAGTCTATGGACTCATGGGATCAAAGCCCAGCCGGTTCATTAATGGAAGTTCAGCTCATTGATTGGTTACGCCAAAAAGTAGGTTATGGTTCTGGTCAGGCGGGTGTTTTCACCTCTGGCGGTACTCAATCTAACTTAATGGGTGTATTGCTTGCTCGTGACTGGTGCATTTCGAAAAACTGGAAAGACGAAAACGGTAATCCGTGGTCTGTACAGCGTGATGGTATTCCAGCTGATGCAATGAAAAACGTCAAAGTCATTTGTTCTGAAAATGCGCATTTCTCTGTGCAAAAGAACATGGCGATGATGGGCATGGGCTTCCAGTCAGTTGTTACTGTTCCTGTGAATGAAAATGCACAGATGGATGTAGATGCGCTTGAAAAAACAATGGCACATTTGCAATCAGAAGGCAAAGTAGTTGCTTGTGTCGTTGCGACAGCAGGTACAACTGATGCTGGTGCAATTGATCCATTGAAGAAAATCCGTGAAATTACCAATAAATATGGTTCATGGATGCATATCGATGCGGCATGGGGTGGTGCATTAATTCTGTCAACAGACTATCGTGCAATGCTTGATGGTATTGAATTGTCAGACTCAATTACACTCGACTTCCATAAGCACTATTTCCAAAGCATTAGCTGTGGCGCGTTCTTGTTAAAAGACGAAGCGAACTATCGCTTTATGCACTACGAAGCTGAATATTTGAACTCTGCTTATGATGAAGAACATGGTGTACCAAACCTTGTTTCTAAGTCATTACAAACGACTCGTCGTTTTGATGCATTGAAATTGTGGATGACAATCGAATCACTTGGTGAAGACCTATATGGTTCAATGATTGACCATGGTGTAAAACTTACTCGTGAAGTTGCAGATTACATCAAGGCAACGACAGGCTTAGAGCTTTTAGTTGAACCACAATTTGCTTCTGTATTGTTCCGTGTTGTACCACAAGGCTATCCAGCTGAGTTGATCGATAGCTTAAACCAAAACGTAGCGGACGAATTGTTTGCTCGTGGTGAAGCAAATATCGGTGTAACAAAAGTTGGTAATGTACAGTCATTGAAAATGACAACATTAAGCCCTGTTGTAACATTCGAAAACGTTAAAAACCTTTTAGGTCAAGTATTGGCTGAAGCTGACCGCATTAAAGATGCGATTGCTTCTGGTAACTATGTACCACCAATCGACTAATTGAGTTGATAACAAAAAAAGCCCGGTTTATTACCGGGCTTTTTTATTACATATTATTTTTATTAAAAGTGTGTATCAGAAGAGTGATATATGCACAAACCATGCATATTTTCAAAAAACAAAAATAATTATGCATGATTTATGGGGAGCAAATTTCTTATTGTATTGGTATGTTCCCGATATTTTTGGTCGCATTGATATATCAATATCTTACTTTAAATAATCCTGCTTTAACTGAAAATAAAGTAAGTGGCTGTAATTACAATTAAGACAAGGAAGAAGAAATGCAACAAGCGAATATGCTCAATGAATTTAAACTCATTATTGGCGGTCAACTTTGTTCAGGTGAACAAGGTGAACTAGAAATTATTAACCCTGCTACTGGCTTAACGGCTGCACATTGTGCAAAAGCATCGGTTGAGCAAGTGAATCAAGCAGTTAGTGCAGCTAAACAGGCATCTAAAGCATGGCAAATGGTGTCGCACGATGAACGTAAATCAATTTTAAACAAGATAGCTGACGGTATTGAGAAGCACGCTGAAATGCTCGCAGAGCTGGTTGTGCTTGAACAAGGTAAGCCATTGGCACTCGCGCAAATGGAAGTGCAGGGCGCAATTGGTTGGACTCGTTATGCAGCTGCTATGGATTTACCTGTTGAAATTATCGAAGACAGTGAAGCCAAGCGTATTGAACGTCATCGTCAACCATTAGGTGTAGTGGCTTCAATTACCCCTTGGAACTGGCCACTCATGATTGCGGTCTGGCATATCATGCCTGCATTACGTGCCGGTAACGTTGTTATTAGTAAACCTTCTGAATATACGCCACTATCGACTTTGCGTTTATGTGAAATCATTCAGCAAGAAGTTCCGGCTGGTGTTATTTCAATTGTGGTGGGTGCTGGTGAGATTGGCGAAGCATTATCTTCCCATCCAGATGTACAAAAAGTTGTGTTTACGGGTTCAACTCGAACTGGACAACACATCATGACGGGGGCAGCTCAACAACTAAAACATTTAACTTTAGAGCTGGGTGGTAATGATGCGGGTATTGTGTTACCTGATGCAAATATAGATGAAATTGCAGCTAAGATTTTTAATACTGCATTTTTAAATGCAGGTCAAACGTGTGCTGCGTTAAAGCGTTTATATGTGCATGAAAGTCAATACGATGCTTTATCGCAAAAATTAGCTGACATTGCTAATGCCCAAGTTGTGGGCGATGGAATGGAGTCTTCTACAACGTTTGGTCCAGTACAAAATCAAATGCAATATAACAAGGTGAAAGCTCTTATTGCAGAAGCAATTGAACAAGGTGCAAAAGCACTTTCAGGTCAACAGCAATTACCAGAGCAGGGCTACTTTATTGCGCCTACTATTTTGACTGAAGTTTCTGAATCTTGCCGTGTGGTCCAAGAAGAGCAATTTGGTCCAGTGTTACCTATCTTAAAATATACAGATATCAAAGATGCAATTGCTCGCGCCAATGATAGTGAATTTGGTTTAGGCGGATCAATTTGGTCTTCTGACATTAAAGCTGCTCAGGTTTACGCTACTCAGCTTCAATGCGGTACGGTTTGGGTCAATACACATGCAGAGGTTCTGCCTCATGCACCTTTTGGTGGCTGGAAAATGTCAGGCTTAGGTGCTGAGTTTGGTTTGGAAGGATTGCTTGAAAATACGATTGGGCAAACAGTTCATATCAGTAAAGTCTAAATATTAATTTTAAGGCGGATAATAGATCCGCCTTTTTATTTTAAATTATTTTATTAAAAGCCTAACTTGCTTAAGTCGTGTGATGGTAGCCGTGACTTTTAGGTTTGATTAAAAAATGATTCTGTTCTTTAATTTTTTTGAGAACAATGTAAGACTTTATGTGGCCAATAAAATTATAAGAAAGCAATCTTTCAGTCACAAATTGAGAAAGCTGTTCTAAATTCTCTGCAACTACTTTTAAAATAAAATCAGCATCGCCACTAATTGAAAATGCATCTTGAATGTTATCTTCCGCTTCAATTAACTCTTGAAAAGCCTGCTGCGATTTAGCTTCGTGTGTTCTTAAATTAATATGAATCATCGCTGTGACTTCCAGTCCTAGCGCTTGTTGCTGGATGCGGGCGGTGTAACCTAAAATTATGCCTTTTTGCTCAAGTAGCTGCCTTCTTCTAGAACATTGGGAAGCAGATAAACCGATTAAATCTCCAACTTCCTGATTGGTGAGCCGTCCATTCTTTTGTAATGCCTGAATGATTTGCCAGTCGAACTTATCCATTGCATAAAATCCTTTTATGATACACAAATCATGTATTTTTATTAAAATGCGTTTTCATTATGCACGAAATCTAAAAGGTAGATGAAATATTATTTTTCTATGGAATAAAAATTGGTCTCAAAGGATATAGAGCAATGTTCATAGAAATCGGTGACTTTTTAAATCTTCGTCTAAAACAAATGGGTATCCAGCATCTCTTTGGTGTACCTGGTGATTTTAACCTCTCATATCTAGAACAAGTTGAAGCAGATCCAGAACTCGAATTTATTGGAAATTGTAATGAATTAAATGCTGCCTATGCAGCAGATGGTTATGCACGAATTAACGGTTTTTCTGCCTTGGCAACCACATATGGTGTAGGTGATTTAAGCGCGATTAATGGCATTGCTGGTGCCTATGCAGAAAATGTGCCTCTTATCCATATTTCTGGTATTCCTCCTTTACATGCAGTTCAAAAAGGTACTTTGATTCACCATACGTTGGTTGATGGTAACTACGACAATATTATGAACTGCATGAAAGAGTTCACAGTTGCTCAAACACGTTTAACTCCGGCAAATGCAGCCTTTGAAATTGACCGTGTATTACGTCAGTGTTTCCTTGATCGCCGCCCTGTACACATTCAATTACCTGGAGATATTACTCACGTTAAAATTGAAGTGTCTGAGCGTCCACTCGACCTAAGTTATCCAGCTGTTGAACCTGAATTATTGCAAACTGTGGTGAGCAAACTCTGTGACATTATTGCGAATGCTCAAAGCCCAGCGCTTCTTATTGATAATGAAGCTTCAGTTTTTGGTGTAACTTCTCTACTTAATGATTTATCTCAAAAGTGCTCAATTCCATTTGCCGGTATGAATACTGCAAAAAATATTATGGATGAAGGCTCACCTCGTTACATCGGTACTTATGTTGGTGGGGCAAGCCAGCCACATGTAAAAAATATCATCGAACAATCTGACTGTTTAATTGGTATTGGCGCACGTTTTACCGACGTAGGTTCAGCTGTATTTACTCATCAAATTGCGACTAAAAACTATATCGAAATTAAATCTTATGGTCTGAATATTTTTGGTCAGGATTTTCCAGGCATTGAGATTGGACAATTACTTGTTGAGTTAAATAAAAAAGTTGCACCGCGTAAAGCGACTAAACCTGTTCTTGAAAAGCAACCTCAAAAAGCCTTTGAAGCCCCAGCACAACAAAAGCTAAGCCAAGATGTACTTTGGAACTACATTGCAGGTTTCTTAAAAGAAGATGATGTGATTATTGGAGAGGTGGGAACATCAAACTCAGCTTTGTCTGGTTTAAAACTTCCTGCTACAGCTAAATATATTGCTCAGCCACTTTGGGGTTCAATCGGTTATACCTTACCGGCTTTACTTGGTAGTTTGCTAGCTGCTCCTGAACGCCGTCAAATTCTATTTATTGGTGATGGTTCATTCCAGCTTACGGTACAAGAGCTCTCTACGATTATCCGTCACGGTTTAAAACCCATTATTTTCTTGCTGAACAATGGCGGTTACACCATTGAGCGATTAATCATGGGCGAAAACGCTGCCTATAACGATGTACAAAATTGGAAATATACTGAAATTCCAGCTGTATTTAACGGTAAAAAAGGTCATACCACCTATGTGGTTGAAACTGCCGGACAGCTTAAGAGTGTTTTAGACAATGTTCATCAGAATGATCAATTAACTTTTATTGAATTAAAACTACCAGCAATGGATGCGCCGGTGAGTTTGAAAAAATTTGCTTCTGTGATTGCCCGTTTTGACTACGGTGATCGCGGTTATGAAATTTTAAAGGAGCGTTCCCAGCCTATTAAATGTAAGGATGCAAGCTCGTTTTAAATAGAAGACAGGACAAGTCTTCTCAAAAATTAAATGGACTCATATTAAAGCAAACTTATGTCCGAAGGTCGGTTTCTGGCCTTCGGATATGGTGCTGAATAAAGGTGTACAGGAAGTGACACCAACATTGGAGATAATGTTATGGATGCAAACAATAAGCACGAGTTAAAACAAGGCTTATCCAATCGGCATATTCAACTCATCGCACTCGGAGGGGCGATCGGAACAGGGTTATTCTTAGGTCTTTCTCAAACGATTAAACTGGCAGGTCCTTCAATTTTATTGGGATATGCAATTGCTGGAATTATCGCTTTCTTAATTATGCGTCATTTAGGTGAAATGGTTGTTGAGGAACCAGTAAGCGGTTCATTCAGTTATTTTGCCAATAAGTACTGGGGCAAAATGGCTGGTTTTATGTCTGGCTGGAACTATTGGGTGTTGTATGTACTGGTAAGCATGGCTGAACTCAGTGCAATTGGAACCTTCATTCAGTTCTGGTGGCCTGAAATTCCCACTTGGCTGACTGCTTTATTTTTCTTTATTTTAATTAACAGCATTAACTTGGTAAATGTCCGCTTTTTTGGGGAATCCGAATTCTTATTTTCCTGCATTAAGATTGTTGCAATTTTAAGCATGATTGGTTTTGGTACCTATCTCTTATTTACAGGTTCTGCTGGTCCGCAAGCAGGTATTGCAAATTTATGGCAACACGGCGGTTTCTTCCCGCACGGAATTCACGGTTTTGTCATGGCTTTGGCCGTCATTATGTTTGCATTTGGTGGCTTAGAATTAATTGGTATTGCTGCGGCTGAAACTAAAAAACCTGAAACGACTATTCCAAAAGCAGTGAACCAGATTGTTTACCGTATTTTAATTTTCTATATCGGTGCGATTGGAATCTTACTGTGCCTTTACCCTTGGAATATGGTTGCAGAAGGCGGTAGCCCATTTGTAATGATTTTCCAGTCGTTAAATAGTAATGGCGTTGCGAACGTTTTAAACTTTGTTGTTTTGATTGCAGCAGTTTCGGTTTATAACAGCTGTATTTATTGTAATAGCCGTATGTTGCATGGTTTAGCAGAGCAGGGTAATGCCCCAGCTATCTTGAAAAAAGTAAACAGTCGTGGCATTCCAGTTCCAGCAGCAGTGGTATCTGCATCAATCACAGCAATATGTGTGGTTGTGAATTATCTGATTCCAGGTCAAGCTTTTCAGCTCTTTATGATGCTTGTTGTCGCTGCACTTGTCATTAATTGGCTTATGATTTCAGTGACTCATTTGAAATTCACTAAAGCAATGAAATTGCAAAAACGTCAAACCAAATTCCAAAGCATTCTTAGCCCATGGAGTAATTATTTAACCATTAGCTTTGTATGCTTTATTCTTATTATTATGGCAATGACGCCAGATATGAGACTTGCCGTTATTTTAGGCCCAATCTGGTTGGCTGTTTTAGCGCTTACGTATTTCTTAAAATATCGTAAAAAAATGGTTGCGATGCCAGAAGTACAATCGAGTTGATCGTTTAAATTGACAATGATATTGCGGTTACCTGACGTAAAATAGGTAACCCTTTATCTTTTGTCATATTATTTTAATGTTACAAAGAAATTATTATTTTTAGAAATATTTTAATAAAAACTTCTTTAATCAAAAAATATTTTAATCATTAAACTACAGATAACTAAATTATCGTTTTTTAAAACATTTATAACATCTTTGTTTTTTATATTTTATAAATATAAAAATCTTATATTTTTAACAAGTGTAATAATACAGACTAATATACAAGGTAAAATACCTACTTGGATTGAATTAAATATTTGATAGTAGGCAAAAAATAATAATGTGACAATTAACAATATTGAAATCATTAAAGCGTCATCATACTGTAACTTAATTGTCATATTTTCTATTCACAATGCAGCTATCGAAGAGCGTACAAGCACTCAACAAAAAGTGACGTACAACCTATTGCATTAATGAGAGAGAACAGAATGCGCTTAAATCCACGTCAAATCGCAATTGCGTTAGCAGTAACTGGGGCAGCTGTAACAACGACTGCAAATGCAGCTCGTGATACGATTCAAATTGCTGGTTCTTCAACTGTATTACCATTTGCCAGCGTTGTAGCTGAAGAGTTTGGTAATACTTTCCCTCAATTTAAAACTCCTGTAGTTGGTTCTGGCGGTTCTTCTGCTGGTTTAAAACAATTCTGTCAAGGCGTTGGCGATAACACAATCGACGTTGCAAACGCTTCTCGTAAAATTAAAAGCACTGAAATCGAAGCTTGTAATAAAGCTGGTGTAAAACAAATTCAAGAAATCAAAATTGGTTACGACGGTATTGTATTCGCGTCTAACTCAAACAAAGCAGCTTATAAATTAAAACCTTACCATGTATTTGCTGCTTTAGCTGCACAATTACCTTCAAAAGGTAAGTTGGTTCCAAACCCATATACAAACTGGAACCAGATTGATAAATCTCTTCCAAATGAACCAATTACACTTGTAATTCCTGCTTCTAACCATGGTACTCGTGAAGTTTTCCAAGAGAAAATGGTTGAAGCTGGCTGTGAATCGTATGAATACTTCAAGAGCTTAGACAAAGATGCTCAGAAGAAAGCATGTTCTACTTTCCGTAAAGATGGTCGTGTAATTGAAATTGCTGGTGATTACACAGAAACATTGGCTCGCTTAAAGACTTCTCCAAGTGCAGTAGGTGTGTTTGGTTTAAGTTTCTATGATATGAACCGTGACAAGTTACGTGTAGCGACAGTAAACAATGTTGTTCCTTCTGAGAAAACTGTATTGAACGGTACATACCCTGTATCTCGTCCATTGTTCTTCTATGTGAAAGGCGAGCACTTAAAATCAGTTAAAGGCTTACCGCAATATGTAGAATATTTCGTAAGCAAAAAAGCAACAGGTAAAGGTTCTAAAGCTGAGCGTGATGGCTTAATCGCAATGTCTGATGCTGAACGTGCAAAAGTTTTGGCTGACTTTAAAGCAGGTAAAACTGTTAAGTAAGTTAGTTTGAATAGGGGCTGGTGATCTTGAAAGTTCATCAGCCTTTTTGTCTAACTTGTTTTTCCAAATTATGACAATTGAGAAAACAGTGGAGAGTACATGAATCTGCTACTTATCGGTGTGTTGTTAGCCCTTGTGGCAATCGCATATCAACTTGGGCTAAGAAAGAGCCGTAGCCTAGCAGGTAAGGGAAGCAACTCGGCGACGTTACATTCTCGTCCTGGTTATTATGGTGCACTGGTTGGACTTTGGTGCGGTATCCCTGCTTTTTTAATTTTGATCATTTGGAGCTTGGTTGAACCAAGTATTTTAAATCATATTATTTTTAATAATATTCCCGCGTCTATAAGTGCTTCACTTGATGAAGCCGGCAGAAGCGTATTGGTTGATCGTGTTCAAGCCATTGCTTCAGGTTTTGGGGTGAGTGATAAACCGGCAGCTTATGAATTAGCGGCTGCACAACAGTTCGCAAAATTTCAAACCATTGGCTCTTTTGCCAAATTTGCTGTTGTCGTTTGTGCAGCTTTATTGGGTTTAGTCTGGGCAAAGAAAAAAATTAATCAACAATATCGTGCGCGTAACCAAGTTGAGCGCGCCATTAATGTTGCTTTGATTTTATGTTCTGGCGTTGCGATTTTAACAACCATCGGTATTGTGATGTCGATGTTTGGCGAAGCAATGCACTTCTTCCGTTTTGTAAGTCCACTTGATTTCTTCTTTGGGACAGAGTGGAACCCAGGTTTTAGTACCTCGGGTAATGCTGAAGGCAGTTATGGTTTATTGCCATTACTTTGGGGCACATTGATGGTCAGCGGCATCGCCTTATTAGTTGCCGTACCAATTGGATTAATGATTGCCATTTATTTAGCTGAATATGCTTCGCCATGGTTACGCTCATGGGCAAAACCAACAATTGAAGTTTTAGCCGGTATTCCAACAATTGTTTATGGTGTTTTTGCCATGATGATTATTGGACCATTTTTCAAGACAGCTGGTGCTTATGTAGGTCTTGAAATTAACGCGACCAGTGCTTTAACTGCTGGTTTCGTGATGGGGATTATGATTATCCCGTTTGTTTCTTCTTTGTCAGATGACATTATTACCCAAGTACCTCGTGCATTACGTGACGGTTCTTTAGGACTTGGAGCAACTAAGTCTGAAACAATTCGTCAAGTCGTTTTACCCGCTGCGTTACCAGGTATTACGGGCGCCTTTTTATTAGCTGTCTCTCGTGCCGTAGGGGAAACCATGATTGTGGTTTTGGCCGCAGGGAATAGTCCACTTTTACATGCAAATCCATTTGAAGCTGTTTCGACAGTGACCGTTACGATCGTAAAACAGTTAACTGGTGATACTGACTTTGCCAGCCCACAAGCTTTGGTTGCATTCGCGTTAGGTCTAACACTCTTTGTGATTACCTTATGTCTAAACATTGTTGCACTGTACATTGTGCGTAAATACCGTGAGCAATACGAATGAGTACATCAAATACATCGTCTCCTATGGATCAGAACGTATTTGATCCAAAAGTTGCTGCTGAATTAAGTGAACGACGTAAACAAGTCATCGAAAAGTCTTTGGCTAAACGTCATCGTAAAGAAAAAGCTTTTCGTTATGCTGGGTTCTCGGCAGTCGTAATTGGACTTGCATTCGTTGCGCTATTGTTTAGCAGTATTTTGGCAAAAGGTTTACCTGCTTTTTGGCAAACGAGTATGAATGTTCCAATTTACTTTGACCCGAAATTGATTGATGCAGGTCCAGTACCTGTTCGTGGGCAGGGGGAAACACCTGCCCATTATCAAGAGCGCTATATCGATTGGCAAACCAAAATGGGTATGGTGGATTGGGACGGCATTATTGTAAATGGAATGATTGCTAAAGACCCTGCGCTTGCTAGCCAGCGTGATTACTTAAGCAGTCTTTATGCGAGCTCAGAAGCTTATCGTTTACGTGATATGGTTTTTGCGGACCCATCACTCATTGGTAAGAAAGAAAATCTTAATTTCTTGGGCGATGCCAATGTTGATGTCTGGTTAAAAGGTAATATTGACCGTTCATTGCCAGATGATCAGCAACAGCTTGATCCCGAAGTGCGTAAACTTGCAGATGAGCTAAAAGCAAAAGGTGTTCTTGAAAGTACATTTAATATGAACTTATTTAAGAACCCTGACTCTCGTAGTTCACCAGCAATTAGTGGTCTTGCAGGTGCATTCATGGGTTCGTTGTTCATGATGCTGATTGTGATCATTATTGCAATTCCGATTGGTGTTGCCAGCGCAATCTATCTTGAAGAATTTGCTCCAAAGAATCTTATTACAGACATTATTGAAGTCAACATCAATAACCTTGCTGCTGTTCCTTCAATTGTGTTTGGTTTACTCGGTGCAGCAATTTTTATTGGCTGGATGCATTTGCCTTTATCTGCTCCGTTAGTAGGTGGTCTAGTTTTAAGTTTGATGACATTACCAACAGTCATTATTACTACTCGTGCTTCATTAAAAGCAGTACCACCTTCTATTCGACAAGCTGCACTTGGTTTGGGAGCTTCTAAATTTCAGACCATTTTTCACCACGTTTTACCATTAGCTTTGCCAGGCATTATGACCGGCGCAATTATTGGCGTTGCTCACGCGCTTGGTGAAACAGCACCTTTACTTTTAATCGGAATGAGTGCATTCGTTGCAAGTATTCCAACAACCCCATTTGATCAAGCAACAGCTTTACCTGTCCAAGTTTATTTATGGCAAGGTAATGAGTTGCGTAACTTCTTCGAAGGCCGTACTGCCGCTGCGATTATCGTACTCCTTGCATTAATGATTGGTTTAAACAGTCTTGCAATTTGGTTACGTAAAAAGTTCGAAGTGCGTTGGTAATAGAGGATAAATCATGAATACTATTGATATTACGAATTCCTTAGAAAAGGATAAGTTAGTGAACACTGAACAATCTCAATTTACAGATAAATCGCAAAATCATGGCACTTCGTATGTTTCGCATTTTGAACCACATACTTCAAAAAAGCAGAACTCAACCGAAATTAAAATCAGTGCACAAGATGCTCATGTTTATTATGGTGATTTTGAAGCGATTAAGGGTATTGACCTCGATATTTACCAAAACGAAGTTATTGCCTTTATTGGACCGTCAGGTTGTGGTAAATCTACCTTTCTTCGTACGATAAACCGTATGAATGACACCATTGATGGTTGTCGTGTAACAGGTAAAATTACACTTGATAACCACAATATTTATGACCCAAACCTTGATGTCGTATTATTGCGTGCTCAAGTTGGTATGGTGTTCCAGAAGCCAAATCCATTCCCTAAAACTATTTTTGATAACGTGGCTTATGGTCCTAAACTTCATGGTCTAGCACGTGATAAATATGATCTTGAAGAAATTGTTGAAAATAGCTTGCGTAAA
Organism: Acinetobacter sp. Leaf130; assembly: GCF_001423205.1. Classification (NCBI taxonomy): domain Bacteria; kingdom Pseudomonadati; phylum Pseudomonadota; class Gammaproteobacteria; order Moraxellales; family Moraxellaceae; genus Acinetobacter; species Acinetobacter sp. Leaf130. Next base: position 2,039,424 of record NZ_LMOE01000001.1, on the reverse strand, counting down.
GCGGGTTTATGGGACGAAGTGAAAGATCGTTTGAATCAACCGGGTACTGGTTTGTCAGGTGGTCAGCAGCAACGTTTATGTATTGCACGTACGATTGCAGTAAGTCCAGAAGTCATTTTAATGGATGAGCCATGTTCTGCGCTTGACCCAATTGCCACAGCAAAAATTGAAGAATTGATTTCTGAATTGTCGAATCAATATACAATTGTAATTGTGACTCACTCTATGCAACAAGCAGCACGTGTTTCAGATCGTACTGCCTATTTCCATTTAGGTGATTTGATTGAAGTCAACTCAACTGAAAAAGTCTTTACTCAACCTGACCATCAGTTGACGGAAGCCTATATTACTGGACGCTTCGGTTAATTAGTAATTGATATAAGAAAAAGAGCCATGCGCTCTTTTTCTTATTTTATAAATGAAAATGACTCTATTTTGCAAAATCGCTATTGAATTTTAATCAAAAGGACCACATCTTAAGGCTATAAAAGATAACTTATGAGCTTAGAATTTTATGTTATTCCATTTGCCTAAACTCCCTGCAGAAATACGTGTTAGTCATTTAAATGCACGTGTAAATGAACAGAGAAAAAAAATTGCACAAACTACTGCAAGCCGTTTAGAACTTTTACAATTGGCTCAACAACTTGCTAAAGAAGCTAAAATCCGCCGTAAAAATAATCAGAAAATCTTTGTGTTGGATTTTAAAGGTGATATTCAAGCTTCAGCAGTTGAAAACTTACGAGAAGAAATTACTCTCATTTTAGCAACTGCTAAAGCAGGGCGTGATCGTGTTATTGTTCGCCTTGAAAGCCCAGGAGGCATGGTACATGGTTATGGTCTAGCAGCAGCTCAATTGGTGCGTTTACGCGATGCAGGGTTCCATCTGACTATCTGTGTAGACAAAGTGGCAGCGAGTGGCGGCTATATGATGGCATGTATCGCAAATGAAATTATTACTGCACCATTTGCTATTGTGGGTTCAATTGGTGTTGTTGCTCAAGTTCCAAACTTTAATCGCCTTTTAAAAGAACATAATGTTGACTTTGAGCTTTATACAGCAGGGCAATATAAGCGTACCGTAACGATGTTTGGCGAAAACACTCCAGAAGGTAAAGCAAAGTTCGAAGAAGAGCTTCAACAGACTCATGTGTTATTTAAGCACTTTGTAGAAAAGTATCGACCACAGCTTAATGTTGATAAAGTCGCTACAGGTGAACATTGGTATGGTGAAGATGCGCTTAATCTTAACCTCGTTGATAAATTACAAACATCTGATGAGTATCTATTAGCTTTATTAGCACAGCATGATGTCTATGTGATTAATACTCGTAGGAAAGCGACCTTAGGTGAAAAGTTGGGTTTGCAAGCGGCACAAATGGCAGATAGTTTGATTCCAGCTGTAATGAATAAAGTGATGGAAAACCTTGCGAAAGCAAATACAACTCTTGTGCAGATGCGTGATCCAAAACTATAAGTTTTTGTGATTCACATTTTGATAAAAAAACCAGCTTAATATGCTGGTTTTTTTATTGAATTAATAAATAAATCCAGCTTTTTAAATATCTTTAGCTTTTTAATAAAAAGTCAAAAATAATTATTGATAAATATACTTTTTGAATTGTGATAAACACATGGTTTTGATATTTTAAACAGCAATAAAATAGCTTTTAGATGAATCATTTAAAAAGTTAAACATTTAAAAAATATAACTGAAACTCAGGGTAGGAAATAATGACAAGAATAATTGTGGCATCCAAAGAGGGTTTGGACGTTCTGCAAGATGGTCAGCTCAATAAGGTAGTGTTAAGTAAACCTTCTATTATTCAAATTGGTGTAAGTCAAAAAGATATAGCATCGGTGGAAAAACAGGGTGGAAGTCTCGTCATCCATTTAAAAAATGGAGAGACCATTGTCTTAGAAAATTTCTTTAATGAAGCAACGAATACAACAGACCATTCACTTGTTCTTCCAACTGAACACGGAAAATTTGTTGAAGCCCAATTCGACGCACAAGGTAAGGTGATCGACTACACAGGTTTAAACCATGTCACAGATTTAGCTTATACAAGCACTAGTCAACCAGCTTCAACAATGGCGGTTGATGATTCCCCAACTTTTTCGATGGGCAATGTGTTAAAAGCTGGCTTAGCAGTTTTAGCCGCTGAAGGTTTATATTTGTGGGCTTTTGATAAAGATGACAAAGATGATTCGCCTGTAGATAACGTGGCTCCTGTTGCGCCGACTGCCGCTGTGGGAGATGATACTGTTACTGTGACAGGAAAATCCGAAGCGAATGCAAAAATTTATATTCGAGATTTGAACGGGAATACGATCGCATCGGGTGTGGCAGATGCAAGTGGAAATTTTACTATCAAGTTAGCCAAGCCTTTAACAGATGGAAATAAACTAAAGGTTGTTGCTGAGGATGCTGCTGGCAATATCTCTAAAGAAAGTGAGTTTATTGGAAAGAAGGATACTATTGCTCCAGATGCTCCTCAGGCTCAATTAAATGAAGATGGTTCGATTTTAGATGGTAAAACTGAAGCGAATGCTACTGTCAAAATCTATGATGCCAGTGGTAAATTGATAGATACTATAACTGCAAGTCTAGAAGGGAAGTTTTCTTATAAATTTACTCCGCCTTTGACGGGTGGTAAAGTTGTTGTTGTAGATACTGCTGGAAATGAATCTGAAGCAACGCTTATTTTTGCTGGCAAAGATACTATTCCTCCAAAAGCTCCTTTAGTTGAAGTAAACAAAGAAGGAACAGTGATTGAAGGAAAAACAGAGGCGAATGCAAAAGTTCAGATAAAAGATGCTGATGGTAAGGTGATCGGAACTGGTACGGCAAATGCAGAAGGTGAATTTCAAATCACGCTTTCTTCTGCATTAAAAGATTCACAAAAGGCGACAGTCATTGTTGAAGATGCGGCGGGTAATACTTCTAAGCCTTTAGAAATTAAATCTGGCTATGACACCCTAGCGCCAGATAAACCTACAGCGCAAGTGAATGCAGAAGGAACTTCTGTTACTGGTACAGCTGAAGCCAATGCAAAAATACAAATAACGAAAGACAATAAAGTTATTGGTAGTGGAGTGGCAGACGAGAATGGGAAATTTACAATTACTATTTCGCCTGCTTTAAATACTAATAAAGATAAAGCCTCTGTATCTGCTATAGATACCTCTGGCAATAGTTCTGTAGCTCTGGAAATCCATGGTACAAAGCCTGAGAAACCTGTTTTTAATAGAGTGGATAATGATAATGGTACTACTGTAAAAGTAATTACTGCTAACTCAGAAACTGATGATTCAACTCCAAAAATTACTGTCAAAGTTGAACCCAATGCGACTTTGACTATTTATGATAATGGAGTCGCAATTTCGGCTCTTACAGTTGGTCAAGTAGATGCAAATAGCTATTGGTCATTTACACTTGATAAAAATTTAGCTATTGGGAAACATACGATTACTTTAACTCAGAGAGATGCAGCAGGTTTTATCAGTGAAGAGAGTGCATCATTTACCTTTTATGTGGTCGCACCCAAAGTGGCCAGTACGAGTGAAATTGTCAGTAGTGATGTAAATGAAGTTGTTCCTTCTGTTGCGGATAGTGTCGGGTTAAATACATTAAAGTTAGTACAAAGCACAACAAATGAAGCAGATAGTCAGCAGCAAAAATCTGTGAAATTAGATGATTTGTTAAAAAGTTCTTCATCTAATGATTCAGACCCCATCGCAAAACTTTTATCTACAACAGAGTCTAAACCAATAGTGAATGAGCAGAGTGATGTAAATAACACAGCTAGTGATGTTACAACCAGTCTTGATCAACTTTTACCAAATACAGCTTCTTCAGTTTTACAAAATCTTTTAGATCAAACTTATCCAGTAGTCTGAAGAACCTTTAAAAAAAGCGCTCATTGAGCGCTTTTTTTATTTATGAATTATTTATTTTAGGTGCTTTTATAAGAGCAGCAACTCCATAAATTATTGCCCCAATAGTTGCTAACAGCATATCTTTATGGGCATCCCACATGTCGCCTTGTTGACCATTATAATTCTCAGCTTCTTCTGGAGATAAGCCAATTGCAATCGCCCATTCAATGAGTTCATAAAAAACGCTAGATGCCATCACGAACTGGATCACAAGTAAAAACAGAGTAAAAGGTCGTGCTGTAGGCAACCAAACTTGAAAAACTCGATAAATAAGAGGGTAGAGTAAAACACCATATGCAAGATGTACTAAACGATCATACATATTACGGGACCAACCCATATATTGATCTAGATTAAAATGGAACACCTGTTGAATCCAGTCATTGTAAGGAACATATGAATATAGGTAATGTGCACCGATAATGTGAATCAGTAAAAATAGTAAGTAGAGAGTAAAACTTAAAAAATCGAGACCAATCTTTTTAAAAATAATAAATAGTAGAACTAACATAAAAACAGTCCCTACCTGATGAAGTAAATAAGCTTCAAATTCAAGGGGGTGAATGCTTGATAGTAAGATGGCAATAAATATGAGGACTAGAGCAACATAGTGTTTAAGTTTGAATTGTTTTTCGATCATTTTATAAATAGGACTTTATTGTGCTTTATATCAGTGTAATAAAAAAGCGAAGCCGAAGCTTCGCTTTTTTTAACTTTTCAATTAGATTTTGCTAATTAAGTCATTGATCTGTTTTGCTTGTTCAGCAGCATTACCTGTGTAAGTTGCAGGAGTAAGCTCTGCTAAACGCGCACGCTCTTCGCTTGGCACTTGAAGAAGTTCATCACCATTTACGAAGTTAACCATCATGTCGCGAGTCATTGCTTGACCACGAGTTAATGCTTTTAACTTTTCATATGGTTTTTCAACGTTATAACGGCGCATAACAGTTTGAATTGGCTCTGCTAAAACTTCTTGAGCTTGGTCAAGATCTTCAAGTAAACGGTTTGCATTAAGCTCAAGTTTACCAACACCTTTTAAACACGCATCAAAAGCAATTAAACTTTGCGCAAAACCAACACCCATATTACGAAGTACAGTCGAGTCAGTTAAGTCGCGCTGCCAGCGAGAAATTGGTAATTTTTCGCCTAAGTGAGCTAATACGGCATTCGCAATACCTAAGTTACCTTCAGAGTTTTCAAAGTCAATTGGGTTAACTTTGTGTGGCATAGTTGAAGAACCAACTTCACCATCTTTTAATCTTTGTTTGAAGTAACCTAAAGAGATGTAACCCCATACGTCACGGTTAAAGTCGATTAAAATCGTGTTGAAGCGACGTAACGCATCAAACAACTCTGCCATGTAGTCATGTGGCTCGATTTGTGTCGTGTACGGGTTGAATGCTAAACCTAAAGATTCCACAAAAGCTTGAGCATGCGCAGCCCAGTCAACATCTGGATAAGCAGAAAGGTGAGCATTGTAGTTACCTACAGCGCCGTTGATTTTGCCTAGTAGCTCAACATTTTCAAATTGCTTGATTTGGCGAGCTAAACGGTATGCAACGTTTGCCATTTCTTTACCCAAAGTTGTTGGGCTTGCAGTTTGACCGTGAGTACGTGACAACATTGGTTGTTCAGCGTGAGTCGTTGCTAAAGCAGAGATCGCATTTAAAATTTGCTTCATGCTTGATACTAAAACTTCACGTCCGTTTTTAAGCATAAGCGCATGAGACAAGTTGTTAATGTCTTCTGATGTACAAGCAAAGTGAATGAACTCACCCGCATTTTGTAATTCAGTAATACCTGCAATTTTCTCTTTTAAGAAATACTCAACAGCTTTTACATCATGGTTCGTTGTGCGTTCAATTTCTTTAATGCGGTTAGCATCTTCTTCAGAAAAGTTGCTAACAATGGCATCTAAAGCTGCATTTGTTTCATTTGAAAAAGGAGCAACTTCAACAATTTCTGGACGGTTAGAAAGCGCTTGTAACCAACGCACTTCTACAGTGACACGAGCATGAATTAAACCAAACTCAGAAAGAAAAGGGCGTAGCGCATCACATTTGCTGGCATAACGTCCATCTAATGGTGATAGTGCGGTTAAAGCGTTCATAACGATTCCTTAATGTTGGAATAAACATAAAACCAAAAATAATCTCTTTACAGCCTTAGATGACTTGGTACTGTAAACGAGCAAGTGCCTGAATATCCTGTAGCAATTTACGCTTGCTAAAAATCATGTTCCACGAACTACCACCGAGTTGTCGCCATAAATGGGCCATTTGCAAGCCAGTAAATAGACAAGCACGGATGCGGTTAGTATGGTTGGTATCTTTAAATGCTTCTGCATTACCACGAACGAGAATGCGGGGGTTAATCTGCCCAGCAGTATCGACATAAGTTTGAGCCAAATTGGCTAAAATGCTTGGGTGTAAATAGTTATTATCAAAAAAAGAAAGCTGTTTTAAAATCTTTTGCTGAGCTTTTTCAATGATTGCGACGTATTCGGGATTGCTATAGACCTTCTTTTCTAATTGTAAAAGGGACATCGCATATGACATCGGAAGCTTGGCAGTGCCCATTTTGGGAAGGCGAGATTTAGGCATATTTGTAAAAGGTTGAGTAATACAATTTTCGAGTGTTTTAAGCCCTAAAGAAATATCTGCCAACTGATTAAAAAAATCTAATGTTTGGACACCATTGTTGGCTGTAGGGCGAATATTTAAACTCGCTTTGATTAACAGCTCAAAATAGAAGTTACCACTTTCACCAATACTCTGCTGACCCGTTAGGGCTGTCATATGCGTGAGCTGGGTGGCCTGAAATACCCCAGCCAAGGCAAGGGCACGGTTTTGGCGAACATTCAAGGCTTGTGATTGTTGAAATGGTAACTCCACCATGCCATTCATTCCCTTAAATAAAATTTGGTGTAGGGGCATTTGTATGGTGAATGACACCCCCGCCTAAGCAAACTTCATCTGAATAAAATACAACGCTTTGACCCGGTGTAACAGCACGCTGAGGTTCATCAAACTCAACTCGTACACCGTGTTCACTATTTTCATCATTAAAAACGGTACATGCCTGATCAGGTTGGCGATAGCGTGTTTTAGCTGTACAGCGTAAACCTTCAGCTGGAATATTCTGTTCGCCCGCCACCCAGTCAATTGACTCACTCCAAAGCTGTGTGCTTTGCATGAGTGGGTGTTCATGTCCCTGACCAATAACTAGGCGGTTATTGGCAATATCTTTGTGTAGTACGAACCATGCACCTTCAGCTGCACCTTTCAAACCACCTAGACCAATTCCGCCACGTTGACCGAGCGTATAGTACATCAGACCGTGATGTTCACCAACTTCTTTACCTGTATCAAGTACAATTTTTCCAGGTTGAGCGGGCAAATATTGTTTAAGAAAGTCATTAAATCGACGTTCGCCAATAAAACAGATCCCAGTAGAGTCTTTTTTCTTGGCTGTAGCGAGATCAAGTTCTTCAGCAATTCTACGGACTTCTGGTTTTTCGATCTCACCGACTGGAAATAGGGTTTTGTTAATTTCTTTACCATGAACAGCATGCAAGAAATAAGTTTGGTCTTTATTATTGTCTACACCACGCAATAATGGCGCGTATGCTTCGCCTTTTGAGTTATATGCAGTTTCGCCACGACGTGCATAATGACCAGTCGCGATAAAGTCTGCACCTAAAGTCATGGCATGATCTAAAAATGCACGGAACTTAATTTCTTTATTACATAAAATATCTGGGTTTGGGGTGCGTCCAGCTGCATATTCAGCCAAGAAGAGTTCAAAGACCCGATCCCAATATTCCATAGCAAAGTTTGCTGTATGGAGTTTAATGCCTATTTTATCGGCTACTGCTTGAGCATCGGCTAAATCTTCCATTGCTGTACAGTATTCCGTGCCGTCGTCTTCCTCCCAGTTCTTCATGAAAAGACCTTCAACTTGATATCCTTGTTGAAGTAAAAGTGCTGCAGAAACAGAAGAGTCTACACCACCAGACATACCGACGATGACACGTTGTTGCATAGGACTAGGCATCCAAATGAGAAGTTAATGAGGGAGAAAAAGGGTGCTCATAAATAAGCGATAGAGGATAATGGTGGCCTTTCATGGCATCTTCAACTGCTTTAAGTACGAGTGGACTACGAGCACGAGCAGATTCTTTGAGCTCATCTGGTGTCATCCACACAGCAGCTACAATACCAGTATCGAGTTGAGGATTATTTTCAACTTGAGTCACATGTGCTAGAAAACAAAAGCGGTAATAGGTACGGTCCGGAAACATGGGCGGGGTATAAGTATAAATACCGAGCAAGGCATCAATTTCAATATGATGACCCGTTTCTTCAAGTGTTTCACGAATGGCTGCTTGTGTTAATGACTCACCACATTCTACATGACCAGCAGGTTGGTTAAATACGGTGTGTACAAAACCTTCGCTATGCTCTTCAACAAATAGATAGCGTCCGTCTTTTTCTACGACTGTAGCAACAGTGACATGAGGAGTCCATGCGGCCATAAAAAAGCACCATTATTTAAAAGACGTATAATACGAAATTTAGGGGTTTTTGGCTACGGTGATCTGCTAAACGATATGAGCAATACTATCAAACCATATCGTTTAAAAAATCAGAATTTTATTGCTGATATTTCATAGAGCTAATTAATCTTGCTCTGCTTGAGCCGCTTTATGATTATTTTGTACTTTCACATAATGTCTTGCCGAATAAGGAAGGAACGCTAATTCTTTTTCGGTAAGAGGGCGTACTTGCTGTACAGGGCTTCCTACATACAGATAACCACTTTTTAAGACTTTACGCGGTGGAACCAGACTTCCCGCGCCAATCATCACATCATCCTCAATAATCACGTCATCTAGAACAACGGTATTGATCCCGATTAAAACACGGTTACCGATGGTGCAACCATGCAAGGTGACATGGTGGCCAACAGTCACATCTTCACCAATAATAAGAGGTGAGCCATTAGGTTTCGCATCATTTTTGTGGCTAACATGCAACATACAATGGTCTTGTACGTTACTATTTTTGCCAATTTGAATACTATTTACGTCGCCGCGAATCACAGCAAAAGGCCAGACAGAAACATTTTCAGCTAAGCTCACTTCACCGACTACAACAGCCATGTCATCGATATAGCACGTTGTATCAACTTGAGGGTGGTGTTCAAGATAAGGACGGATGTTCTTTGCCATGAGAGGTATCAACATAGAATTTAGACGAATTATAAAATAAAAAAGCACTCAGGCTAAATAGCATGAGTGCTTAATTCAACTATTCAAAAATTAGAATAAGTTGCTGAAGAATTGTTTAACATGGTCGATTAAGCGTGCAAAGAATCCTGCTTCTTCAACTGGCTTTAATGCAACTAATGGCTTTTCAGCAATTACTTTGCCGTCTAAGCTTGCAACGAGTTTACCTACGACTTGGCCCTTTTGAAGTGGCGCATTTAAGTTAGGTTGAACCACTAGCTGAGTTTTAATGCCGTCAGCTTTACCTTTAGGCATCGTCACACTAAAGTTTTCAGCTAAACCTACTTGAACTTCATCTTCTTTACCAAACCAGACTTTCGCTTTTGCAAGAACCTGATTGGCTGGCTGAACATTTGCAGTTTCAAAGTTTGCAAAGCCCCAAGCTAATAATGTACGAGTTTGGTCTGCACGTTCAGACATGCTTGGAGTACCAAAAATCACCGAAACTAAACGCATTGGACCGCGTTTACTTGAAGTAGTTAAGCAGTAACCAGCTTCATCTGTGTGGCCTGTTTTTAAACCATCTACACTTGGGTCTGTGTAAAGTAAGGCATTACGGTTACCTTGTTTAATACCATTAAAGGTAAATTCTTTTTCAGAGTAGATTGGATAATATTTTGAGCTATCTTTAATAATATGCTGCGCTAAAACTGCCATATCTTTTGCAGTTGAATAGTGACCTTCAGCTGGCATACCAGTCGAGTTAACAAACTGGGTATTTACCATGCCGATACGTTTTGCTTCCTGATTCATCATATGAGCAAAAGTGCCTTCATTTCCGGCAATATGTTCAGCCATTGCTTTTGATGCATCATTACCTGACTGGATAATAATACCGCGAAGCATTTCTAGAACAGTCGCTGTACCATTTAAAGGAACATACATACATGATTCAGAGCTACTTCCTTTACACCATGCAGACTCGTTCATACGAACCTGCTCATTTTCAGTCAGCTCACCTTTTAATAATTTTTGTTCAATGATGTAACTAGTCATCATTTTAGTCATAGAAGCAGGTGCAAGCTTTTCGTTTTCATTTTTAGAAGCAAGAATTTGTCCTGTCTCGTAATCCATTAATACATAAGACTTATTATTTAATTCTGGCGGAGCTGATAAGACAGTTGCTGCATAAGAAAAGCTTGGCAAGAGGAGTAGTGCAGCAATAGCGCTTTTTCGAGTCATTCTATGTAATTCCAATATCTTGTATGAAGCAGAAGAGCCTAGCATTTTAGGATAAAGCAAAGCCGACTTCTATGGGGGAAGTCGGCTTTTTCAAACAGTATTGTAACTCAAGAGTTTTTTGCTAATTTAGTTTTGCGATTGATATGCTTTCACGTCTTGGCAAACTAAAGTGTTTTGGTCATCGCCTGCGGCTTTCGCATCTTTACGCGCTTCTTTTAAGTATTTTTTGAAGCCTTTGTCTTTGCTACGTTTTTCTAACGCAGAGACAGCATCAGTTTCATTTGGAAGATAGTCTTTAACTAAACGTTCGTAACCTTGAGCAAAATCAGCATCTTTTTTGCCAATAAGGTCTGGGCAAATTTCAGAAAGTACTTGAATTGCAGCTAATTCTTCAGGGGTTATACCTTGTTGTGGAGTCACTTCAACAACATTTTCATTTTCGGTTTTCTTTTCAGTTGTTTTCTTCTTATCAGCAGCAAAACCAACTGTTGCCATGCTCATAAGTAAAACCAAAGAGAGCGATTGAACTAAGCTTTTCTTCATAAACATTGATAACCCGAAATAAAAAATTTAAATATGTCGATAGCTTAACTAATTTGTAGGTTAAGAAAATGGAAAAAATGTATTGTTATGTTGGTTTTCTGCTTAATGGCAAACAGAAAACCAAAAATTAATAAATCTCTATTCAAAAAAGATTAAGATCTATTCCTTATAATTAACCATCTCTTCACAGAGCTCATGTTGTTCATGATGGTCCATTTGTTTTGCCGCAAGACGTGCTTCATTTAATAAAGTTTTAAATTCAGCATCGTTTTGCAGATTTGCTAAGGACATTGATTTATTTGAATAACCTTTCAGATACATCGCAATAATTTTTTGAGTATTTAACTCAAGTTTTTTATTTGTTCCCACGAAAGCTGGGCAGATTTCCTGCAAAACTTGCGTTGCGGCAATATCATCTTTAATTAAGCTATCAGCCTCTTGTGTTGAGATATCCTCATCTGCAAATACAGCTTGCGTACACAATGTGATACTGATCCCCAATACCTGAAAAAAAGGAGCGAAAGTTTTCATTTTTTCACAATTTTATAATGCTATGGAGGCATAAATATATATAATTCAACAGATAATTCAATTGTGAAAACCTTTAGGTTTATTTGTCGAGAAAGATTTTAGTGAATATTTTAATTGCGAACGATGACGGTGTTTTTGCGCCAGGTATACAGGCTTTAGCTGAAGCATTAAGACCACTTGGACGCGTGGTTGTGGTTGCACCAGAAAGTGAAAGAAGTGGTTTTTCAAGTGCATTGACATTGGATCGACCATTACGTCCAATTCAAATTGCCGAAGATGTATGGGCAGTGAATGGTACGCCAGCAGATTGTGTTTATTTATCAATGAATGGTTTGTTCGATTTTGAATTTGATTTGGTCGTGAGTGGAATCAATAGCGGAGCAAATTTAGGTGATGATGTTTTATATTCTGGAACAGTAGGCGCAGCATTTGAAGGCCGTTTGATGAAGCAACCAGCAATTGCTGTGTCTTTAGCTGGCTCTGATGTGCGGGCTTATAACAATAAAGAAGATTATGCTCAGGCTGCTCAGTGGGTTCATGATTTTATTGCAAGTGGACTGCCATCTTTGCCTCCAAGACATATCTTGAATATTAATATTCCAGACGTGCCACAATTAAAAGGAGCACAAATTACTTATCAGGGACGCCGTGCCCAATCTAAGCCAATTACGAGTCATGTCGACCCACGAGGACGTCAAGTTTATTGGATTGGACTAGCAGGTGAGGCTGTTACAGATCCGCAGCGTGATCTAAGCCAGATTCAGTCTGACTTTTTTGCAGTGGCCAATGGATATGTAAGTGTTACCCCAATTCAGATGGACGCAACAAATTATGCTGTTTTAGAAGACCTACAGCTAAGTTTGAGTCAATAATTTGCCTCGAATGTTATAACTTTGTGAATAAAGAAAAAGAGGAACGTGTTTCCTCTTACTTTTTTGGTACTCTTAGCCGAAATGATTTGTAGCATTTAGTGAGGGAGATCAATGCATTTAATTGGGCAACAAAGCAGAGTGAATATCCAAAAAGACAAAATAATGAAAATTATGCTGTTGTCTTTAGCTGTAGGTTTTACTGTGGCTATGGCTGGATGTGCTTCTAAACCGCAAATTAATAATAGTTCTCGCTATGCAATGGCTCCTAACTATTACACAGTTCGTTCAGGTGATACTTTAAGTGGTATCGCAATGCGTTATGGCCTGGACTATGTCAGCATTGCCGAAATGAATGATATTCCCGCACCATATCGCATTTATGTTAATCAGTCTTTGCGTTTGAAGAAAGGTTCTTCGCCAAGAACAGTTTCTACGCAAGTCATGGCGCAACCTGAACAAATTAAGCGTCAAACCATTGCTTTACCAACAACACAGCCTGTTACACCAGTAACTCAGCCAGCAACTAGCGTACCATCAACAAATACGACAGTAGCTTCGGTTGCACCAAATTCGAGCTTACGTTGGATAAAACCGACCAATGGCCCAGTAATTCAAGGGTTTAATTTGGCAAATAATGTCAAGGGAATCCGTTATGGTGGAAATCAGGGTGACCCTATTTATGCCGCAGCCGATGGTCAAGTTGTCTATGCAGCCGATGGCTTAAAAGAATACGGAAATCTGGTTTTAGTTAAGCATATTGACGGTTACATCAGTGCGTATGCCCACAATAGCAAGATGTTGGTGAAAAGCGGTGATAATATAACTGCTGGACAAAAAATTGCCGAAATGGGATCTACTGGAGCGTCTCAGGTCATGCTCGAGTTCCAGATTCGTTTGGATGGAAAACCGATTAATCCTATAAATCTTTTACCAAAATAGCTAATGCAAAAAACTTAGGTTTCCTCGTATAATGTAATTGGTTGCTTTCATTACAACAATAAGCATTTTTTATAAATTTAAAATTAGATTTGAGGAAACCTATGTTAGATCAGCTTCGTGCGATGGGTGTTTTTGCTTGTGTGGTCGAAAAAAGTTCATTCAGTGGTGCGGCACGTGAATTGGGAATTACAACAAGTGCGGTGAGCCAGCAGATTCGCTCCCTTGAGAATGAAATGGATGTAATTTTATTACATCGTTCTACTCGTAAACTTAGTTTAACAGAAGCCGGACAGGCTTTTTTTTCAAGCTGTCAAGAGATGTTGGCGGCTGCTGAAAGGGGAAAAATCAGAATTAATGAATTGAGGGATGATTTAATCGGGGATTTGCGTATTGCAACAACTCCTGATTTAGCAGTTCAACACCTCATTCCTGCATTATCTCACTGGATGTCAGCTCATCGCGGTTTATCTGTGCACTTCGAAGTTGGGCATCGCTATATCGATTTAATTGAAGAGCGAATTGATATCGCAGTACGCATGAGCTCTACTCCGGTAGAAGAGAGTAGCTCTATCATTCCGATGGCTTTTGTAGATCAAATTTTGGTAGCTTCTCCCAGTTATCTGAACCAATCTAGTCCAATTGTGCATCCTAATGATTTAAGAGATCATGAATTGTTGTCGATTAATGTCATGAATGACTCGCGCCATTTCAATTTTCATCATGTAAAAACAGGTGAAACGCTTAATATTGAAATGCAAAGCCGTTTGCAGAGCAATAATTTACAAGTTGCAAAAGCGTTATGTCAGCAAGGGCATGGTATTGCACGAATTTTATATTTGGACGCTCAAAAAGAATTAAAAAATGGTTCTTTGATTGAACTCATGCCAGATTGGAAATTACCAGCTTTTACATTGTATGCAGAGGTTGCCAAGCATGATCAACAACCAATGAAAATTCAACGTTGTGTTGAAGCACTTAAACAATATTTTAGCCAGTTAGCAGGAGGGCGAGCGATTCAGATCGTCCGTTAATTTTGCAAGTCTAAAAGTAAAAAGGGCCTGTATTTTACAGGCCCTTTTTTATTACTTCTGTTTTAATGCGGCAACTTCTTCTGCATTTTCTTGTGGCAGATCGTTAGCAGTAAGTTCTTCATGCTTCTTAATTTTTTTCTTATTTTTCTTTTTCTTTTTTGGCTCTTCTTCAATTTCAGCACCATCTTCAATGGCTTGCCAATATTCAAGTTGTTCCATCACTGCTGCATAAATTGAATTTTTGCTGTATTTACCCTTTTTATCGAGTGCACCAACCGGACGAGCCATTAAAATTTCAAGTGCTTGATCAATCGTATCAATCGCATGGATATGGAATTGACCGCTGCGAACAGCATCAATAACATCCTGACGTATCATTAAATGCTGCATGTTTTGACGAGGAATAATGACACCTTGCTTACCTGTGAAACCTTGTAATTTACATGCATCATAAAAGCCTTCAATTTTTGCATTTACGCCACCAATTGGCTGGACTTGTCCTAATTGGTTCATAGAGCCAGTAATTGCCCATGATTGATCAATTGGTATTTGGCTAATAGCAGAAATTAATGCTGAAAGCTCAGCAACAGTGGCACTATCGCCATCGACTTGACCATAGCTCTGTTCAAATGCAAGCGCAGCGGAGAAATGTAAAATCTGTTCGCGACCAAAGTGAGCTTTCAAGAAGCTAGACATCAGCAACACACCTTTGGCATGCAGTGAACCACCAAGTTCTACACTACGTTCAATATCAAGAATATCACCGCCACCTTGATAAACAGATGCTGTCAAACGTGAAGGCAAACCAAACTCAACATCTGCATAATGAATAACGGAAAGGGCATTGATCTGGCCTAAACGGTATCCCGACGTTTCGATTAATTGCGTACCACGTGAAAGATCTTGCCAGTAAAGCTCTCTTAAATAGCCCAAACGGTATTGTCGATGTTGTAGAGCTAAATTGATATGCTGTTCAGTGACGATCTTGTCTTCGGCTTTAAACGCATGGTGGTGCGCTTCTCGAATGAGGTCACCTAAAGTCGATGCATGTAATGATAATGAGCTTTGATCTTCTGCTTGGCGGCTCGAATCAGTTAATAAAGCTGCTAAAGCGCTACGATCAAATGGTAATAATTTATCGGCTTGTACATAGTCAGCAATCAACTGCATATAAGCCTGTTCATTCGTTTCATTACGTTGCAGAGTATCGGTAAAATCTGCACGAATTTTAAAGACACTGCCAAGTTCTGGTTCAATCTCTAAAATTTCATAATAAATTTCAGGCTCAGCCATTAAGATCACTTTAATATCGAGCGGAATTGCAGCAGGTTCAATCGAAATGCTGCCAGTTAAAGTCAGCATGTGTTCAAGTGAAGACAATTTAAGCTGCCCAGATTTAAGCGCGCGTTTTAAACCTTGCCATGCATAAGGTTGTTCTAGTAACTGCTCAGCTTCAAGCATTAAAAAGCCGCCATTGGCTTGATGCAATGAACCCGGACGAATTAAGGTGAAATCTGTGATAATTGTGCCGTTATGGGTGAGCTGTTCAACGTGACCAAGTAAATTATAGTGTGTTGGAAAGTCTTCAAAAATAACAGGAGCGCCGCTATTTGGTTTGTTAGCCACAATAACATTAGCTTGATAACGTGCAGGAACACGGTTGAACATTGATGGAGCATAATCATCTTCATCTTGTTCTAAAATCAATTCAACATTATCAATAATATCTTGGGCATATTGTTTTAAGTAATCTTCGAGTCCTTTAACCTGACCATATTTATTTAAAATAAGGTCCATTCTTGGCATAACGACTTGCGTTGCAATATCTCGATTTAACACAGACACTTTGTCACGTGCATCATCTTCTAAATCACCTAAATGTAGACCAAGGCGATCCAGCTTTTTATCCATATAGCGAATATTGGCCGCAATTTCAGCGCGTTGTTTACTATTTAATGCATCAATATCATTTTGGGTAAGTTCTTGAACCTGATCATCTTTGACTTGTACTGGTACAAAACCATGTTTCTCATTACGAGAAATGAGTTTTAAGTCGAGTTCTTCGCCTTCTTTGGTCAGTTCAACAAGTGCTTGCTGTTGTACATCGCCTGTTTCCTGACGGATGCGCTCAATACGGTTATGATAAGTCTCTGCACTAAAACGGCGTTCAAGTTGTTTTAAAATTATTTGCCAAGTTTGTTCATGTGCTTGTTGAAACTTAGTCCCTTGACCTGCTGGGAAACGTAGAGCAATAGGTTGACGTGCTTGTTTGAAATTATAGACATACACCCAGTCATCAGGTGTTGGCATTGTTTTGGCGTGTTGCTGTAACAAACGTTTGATCATGGTACGTTTGCCTAAACCAGCAGTTCCTACGGCAAAAATATTATAGCCTGAGTAGGGTAAAGAAATTCCCGCCTCTACAGATGCTTTGGCACGATCTTGACCTAAAAAGTTATTAAGCGGTTTGATGCGTTTAGTTGAAGCTGGAATTTTTTCAAAATCTGGGATATGCGTAAGTTGTTCGGGTTTTAAAACGGTCTTATCTAAGGTCATTTTTATATCAGGTTGCTCAAAAGCTGAAGGAAATGCATTTACTGTGACGTTTGTGGTGTTTGTTTTGGCGAGTGATAAAGTTGAAATAGTCACTTGATCAAGTTTTTGTGTCACTGTTGATATCCAGCAAAAGAAAACGAAGGTTGAAGGCTAAAGGTATACAGGTTTAGCATAAAATATCAAGCAAACTTGCGGTTTTTATCGCCAAATCCAAAATGTTTGCATAAAGAATCTTGAAAGCAATTGTAAGAAGGGTTTGAATAGGCACATTTATAATTTATGGAAAATAAAAAACGAATGACCACACAAGCTTCGGGTTGGGTCTCGGCTTTTAAAGCATTTTTAGATCGCCGTGCATTAATTATGCTGTTCCTTGGTTTTTCTGCCGGAATTCCAATTTTATTAATTTTCTCTAGTCTCTCTTTATGGCTTGGAGAGGCAGGCATTGATAAAAGTGCAGTCACTTTTTTTAGTTGGGCGGCTCTAGGTTACTCTTTTAAGTTTGTTTGGGCTCCTCTCATTGATGAGTTACCTGTACCTGTTTTAACTAAAATGTTAGGCCGAAGACGTGCTTGGTTGTTAATCGCACAGTGTTTGATTGTCCTTGCTATTTGTATTATGGCTTTTTCTGATCCAGCTTTAGGCCAGAGTTATCTGGTTCAAATGGCAGTAGGTGCGGTGTTGCTTGGTTTTTCAGCAGCAACACAAGATATTGTGATTGATGCCTACCGTATTGAATTAGCAGAAACAGAAATGCAAACAGTGTTGGCATCTACCTATAATGCTGGTTATCGAATCGGAATGATTGTGGCTGGAGCGGGGGCATTATTTCTAGCTGCACATTTGGGAACTGCTAAAGGTAATTACATTTACGAAGCTTGGAAAATGACTTACTTAACCATGGCAGCGGTTATGTTAGTCGGCATTGTAACAACTTTGCTCGTTCGTGAACCTCAGGTAAATCGTGTTTATAAAAACTATAAGAGTAGTGATTATTACCGTTTGGTGTTCGTGTTTTTTGTTGCCGTTATTTCATTTGTAGTCACCTATATTTATTCTGGACAGATAACAGATGCAATCTCGCAAGCTGGAAGTATAAAAGACAACGCAGCATTATTTGGTTTAGAAGCTTTAAGATTTTTAACGGCGACAGCTTGTGCCATTTTTGTGGGCTATTTACTGGTTAAATTTGGTGTAGTTAACCAACAAATGGCTAAAGAGACATGGATTGCACCAATCTTAGATTTCTTTAAACGTTATGGTGTCAAACTTGCATTAGTCTTATTACTCCTCATTGGTTTCTTCCGTATTTCAGACATTATTGCGGGTGTTATTTCCAATGTTTTTTATCAAGACCTTAACTTTAGCAAAGAACAAATTGCCGAAGCAGTCAAAATCTATGGGGTGATATTTAGTTTAATAGGTGGCTTCTTAGGTGGCCTTTTAGCACAGCGTATAAACATTATGAAGCTTATGTTTGTCGGTGCAGTTTTGGCAAGTTCTACCAATTTAATTTTTATTGGACTGGTAAAATCTGGACAGCCATTAGATTCAGTTGATGTAAAAGTTGGTGAGCAAAGCTATAAAGTTCAACCCGATGAAGTAGGTTTGTGGAAGCTTGCGGTACCAAGTTCTAGCTTTAATGGAGTGAAACAAATTGAAGTGAAAGCTGCTTATGCCACACAAAATGGTGTAGCACCTGTGACTCGTACTCAGCCATTACTCACTACTGAATCAGCCAAATCACCTCTACAAATTTTACCGATCATGGGTAATGATCAAATCTATTTGAAAGAGGGAGAAAGGAGTGTTGTGATTCGAGGGCAATACTTCGGGCAAGCTTTAACCCCTACACAAAAAATCATAATTAGTCTTGATGGACAAAATTTTGATGCAAAAATGTCAGATGAAAAAGGTATTTTTAGTGCAGCAATTGATGCGAAAAAATTAGCTTCATCCGCAAGTAAAGAACTCAATGTAGCTGTAGTAGATGGTGAACGGAAAATACTTTCTGCATCTCATCCATATGCTGTTAGCTCAAATCTAAAAGCAGCAAGTGAATTAGATGTAAATATTGAACCCTTAGCTTACGTTGACCCGCTTTCAGGTCAATCAGTTGAAATCAGCGGTAAGGTGATTAAACCATATAGTTCTTTATGGCTTTATTTTGCCATTATTGTCGATAATTTGGCTTCTGGCTTGGCGGGCGCCGCATTTATTGCATTTCTTTCAAGTTTAACGAGTGTGTCGTTCACAGCTGTTCAATATGCGATCTTTAGTTCACTCATGACGCTTACACCAAAACTTTTGGGTGGATATTCAGGTACCATAGTTAGTAATATTGGATATCCAAAATTCTTTTTGATGACCACTCTTATTGGTATTCCAATCTTGATTTTAGTGGTTTGGGTTGGAAAACTGCTAAAAGATCATCAAACACATGAATCAGAAAAGGCAGGTGAATAAACATGCGAATGCTTCATACAATGTTGCGAGTAGGCAATTTAGAACAATCTTTAAAGTTCTATACCGAAGTATTAGGAATGAAGTTACTTCGTAAGCGTGATTATGAAGAAGGGCGCTTTACACTGGCATTTGTTGGTTATGGTGATGAAGAAACCAATACTGTGCTTGAACTCACTCATAACTGGGATACTTCAAGTTATGATTTGGGCAATGCATACGGCCATATCGCTATTGGCGTTGATGATGCTTATAAAGCATGTGAAGAAATTAAAGCACGTGGTGGTAAAGTCGTGCGTGAAGCTGGCCCAATGAAAGGCGGCGTAACGGTTATTGCATTTGTTGAAGATCCAGATGGTTATAAAATCGAGTTGATTCAACAAGATGCTGATGCCAGAAATAACTAAATAAATGACTTAGGCGATTTAAGATTTAGGTCTTAAAAGTCTAGCTTTATTTTTAGAGCCCAGTATGATGAATGTCCGACCAAATGGTCAATTTATCAACTGGGTTTTTTATTTATCTAAAATAATCATAGGATGTGGCTATGTTGAAGTTATTGGCACTTGATCGATTTACAATTTTGTTGGTTGGAATGGTATTACTAGCAACATTTTTTCCAGTCAGTGGTCAAGCAGCGCAATATTTCAATACACTCACCACGGTCGCGATTGCAATATTATTTTTTTTGCATGGTGCGAAGCTGTCTCGTGAGGCTGTAATTGAAGGCATTTTGCATTGGAAAATGCATTTACTTGTATTCGCATTTACTTTTTTTGTTTTTCCAGTGATTGGTTTGTTGGCTAAGCCGATTCTGTTACCTCTACTAGGTCAGCAGCTGTACTGGGGTTTTTTGTTTATGTGCTTTTTACCCTCTACGGTTCAATCTTCTATTGCATTTACATCAGTTGCAAAAGGGAATGTGGCGGGAGCAGTCTGTAGTGCATCTTTTTCAAATTTGATTGGTATGTTTATTACACCAGTGTTGGTTAGCTTTTTTATTTTAGGCCAAAGCCAACATGGGTTCGATCCGACTGCTTCAATTATACAAATTACCTTGTTGCTATTAGTGCCATTTATTTTAGGGCAAATATTACGTCCTTATATTTTTCCCTATATGGCAAAAGTTCCAAGTATTGTTAAAGCTTTCGATCAAGGTTCAATTTTGATGGTGGTGTATGGTGCATTTAGTGGGGCTGTAGTTGCGGGACTTTGGCATCAGGTGAGTTGGAAAACCTTACTTATTCTAACGGTTGCTTGTTCAGTTCTTTTAACCATCATTATGCTATTAGCACTTTATCTACCACGTGTTTTTGGATTTAACCGAGCAGATCAAGTCACGGTTTTCTTTTGTAGCTCAAAAAAGACACTGGCAAGTGGTGTGCCGATGGCGCAAATCTTATTTATTGGTCAGCCTTTAGGCATGATTGTGTTACCTATTATGATCTTTCACCAAATCCAATTAATGGTTTGTGGGGTAATTGCAAATTACTGGGCTAAATCTAAAGATTAATTCGCAAATAAAAATTATTTGACGTATAATCTTGTCCACTTGTTGTGCTTAGCTCTAACCCTAGGGGTTTCGGTGAGCCAAAAGAATGGTCTGTTGTGGTGTTGATCTGCTCATTTTGAGCTTTCCTCGATTTATTTTGAGAGTGATCAATTGCGATAACAGCTTAAGCCTTTCTAAATTAGGAGTAATCGACGATGCGCGCCGATATTCACCCAAAATATGCAACATTAGTAGCAACTTGTTCTTGCGGTAACGTAATCGAAACTCGTTCTGCTTTAGGTAAAGACACTATCTACCTTGACGTATGTTCAGCTTGCCACCCATTCTATACTGGTAAGCAAAAGAATGTAGACACTGGTGGTCGTATCGACAAATTCAAACAACGTTTTTCTGGTATGTCTCGCTCTATCAAGCGTTAATACTGCAAAACGAAACAAAAAACGGGCTTTATGCCCGTTTTTTGTTTGTGGACGACAAGACCATTATTGGTCTTGTACGTCTGTTAATCGATCAAGTTTTTTCTGGAAATAGCGACCTTGTAAGAAACGTGCTTCCACATTCCAAGCGTTAGCAAATAAGTTCATATCATCAAGATCGGCAAGTAAAATCCCTATTGGTTTTACAGTCAAATAGTTCAAAACCTTTTCTTGTAATTGCGCTAAACCAACGTCTGAGTTTAATAGCTCTGTCTTCTTCGATTGTAATTTTAAATATTGAACATCAAGTTGTTGCAATATCGATTCACTATAAATAGAAGATGTGAAATCCCGAATTGAAATTTCTGCGCCGTGTTGACGTAGGCGAGCTATTTGTTGCTGCACAATTGTAAGATGTGGCTGAATCGCTTGTTCTGAAAATTGTAAAACCAATGGGCTTTCTTGCTTACTACCAATAATGGTGAGTAATTTCGAAATCAGCTCAGGGAATGATTTATCTTTGAGTAAGATATCAATATTCAAGTTAATAATCAGTTTAGCTTTCGGGTACTGCGTAATAAAATTATGTAGCTGCTTGCTAGCCTCAACCAAGATCCAACGGTCTAATTGAATAGAAAGTTCGCTATCATCTCTTAATGTGGCTAAATCGTTTAAGTCGTGCCACTGTTCATCTGCAATAAAACCGCTAGTAACTTCATAGTTATGGGTTTCTTGATCATGCTTATCATAAATCTGCTGATATTTTAAATGGATTTCACCCCGTGCTAACTGTTGCTTTAATTGTTGCAATAGAGAGGATTGCACAGGAGCATCAACATTCTGAAGGCTTAGATCAAGTGAGATAGAAGAACTAGTAGGCTCAGGAGAGATAATATCGATAGTTGGCACTAACTCAATTTCTGACTTCGCTTTAGGTAGCTCTTGCTGATTGGTTTGATCGAGTAGCTTTGCAAAACTAGCTTCATCTAAAGGTTCAGTAATTTGCGCATAACTCAGCTTAAACTGGATCGAGTAGTTAAGCTCATTAATCGGTAATAAATGCTCTTTTTGCAAACTTTGCAGACTAGCCAATTGGGAGTTAAGGACTGTACTGTTTTCAGCTTGCAAAACGCCAAGATATGCCCCAAGTTCAAGATTGAAAATCGGCATTTGTGCTTGTTCTTTCAGAAAACTTTGCAGCTGATTAAAATATTGTCCAGGAGTTTGCCAATCGAGTTGAAATATACGTTCTGGGCACTGACTTAATTTAAATAAAACCAATGCATTCGCTTGAGCAGGGTGGGTTGATAGTTGTCGATTAATCTGTTGCCAAGGCGTAATTAACCCATAACTCTTTTCAGAAAAAACTGTATTTGCGGGTGTTTGTAAATCCAGTTGATAGTCAATGGTTAACTGTACGGCGTCTTCTTCCTGACTGGGAATAAATTCAAGTTTTAAAGCATTATTACCTGAAATTGCTGCATGTTGACTCTGGATTTCAAAACGCGCCTGATCAAATTGACCTAATGAAATTTTCTTAAATCTTTGTTTAAAAATATTTAAATCATTGGGTTGTAAAACATCTAATATCGGCAGGCCAATAATCTCTTCTTCTTGCTTAAAGCCAAAAAGATTGAGATATTCTGTATTTGCCTTAACGTGCATGCCTTCTTGAAAAAGGGCAACTGCTTTATGACTGTTATTGACCAATGTTTGTGTATGAGAGTGAATAGTCTCAAGTTCACTGGTCAGGCGTTGCTCAGTTTGCAATAAATGGCTATACGACAAGGTCCGAATAAGCGTGATATAAAAATAATCTAATGGTTCTAATGGAACTACATCATAAATACCTTTATGAATATAAGTCTGATATTGCTGAGGTTGATAGTCTTCAGGTTGCAATAATAAAACAGGTAAATGTGGCTGCTCAGATGCTTGAATAAGAGAGAGGGTTTGTTCAATTTTTAGGTCATAAGCACGACCAAAAATAATAGCATCCCAAGGCATATTTAACTGTTTTTCAAAACTTTTTAGGTCATCAAGCAATAATGCCTGAACTTGATAATCATTCCCCAATAATAAATTTAAAATCTGGTTATAGCGTAGCTGGTTGTCATCAATAATGAGTAAACGTGTTTCAGTACGTTTTAACTTTTTAGATAATAAAGAGTTTCTCACTTTAGTGCTTCCCATAAATCTTGACTGCTAGAGTTGCTATTCTTTTTCATCATGAACTGATCAAGCAGATTTTGTTGCTGCTCATTCAGAAGTTCGAAATGAAATTGAATAAAACTTTGAGTAATGAGTTGTGCTTTGAGTAGATACACTTTGATTTCTTCTGTCCCCAATCGTAAATGAATAGTTTGTTGCTCTCTAAAAATTTGTGACCCCGGTAAAATCAGCGTATTTTGTATTTCTTCTAGGTTTTGTGTTTGTAGTAATAGTGCAGGATGATAATTGCGCGTATGACGCTCAGCTTGAATATGGACTGCGCAAGGGAACATGGCCTGTGACAAAATCTCTAAACCTAACTCTAGGCTTTTTTCTGTCGACTGTTTAATCCAGCGGATTACTCCACCACGCCATTGTCCATGCAAGGTTTCTTTAACTAAAATATATTCACCAGTTCTTAGATTTTTCGGTGCTTCTCCAGACCATTTAATACGATATCCATTGACACTAATATCGAGAACAGTAGTTTGATAAATGGTTTTGCTTTCACGACTTAAGCGTTGATAGGATGTCGTTTGTTGTTCTTTTTTCTCTAAATTTGATAAAACTTTAGATTCACTTTGTAAGTTGTAGTTATTGTTAAGTTGTAGCGTTTCTTCAAAGTTTTTTGCTTTCGAGAGATAGAAATGAGCCGTGCTTAAACCGAAACAAATTTGTAGCTCTGCATTGTATTCATAACGTTCATGACGACGTTGAGCCGTAGTACCTAAAATAGTTTGAACATGAAACTTTAAAGCTGGGCTCAAATAAAACTTTTCATTTTTGGAAATGTATTGCGCATTTTTATGCATGGTTGCAGTGACATGCTCAAGTAAAGCCTGTGTGCCTATAAAAATGTTTGGGCTAAAGTTAGAGCTGCGTTTGGTGTTATAAACCGGCGGATGATCTTTATTTGGATCGACCACATATTTCGTTAATGCTGTATCTTTAGGCAAAATATGAATCATTCTTGCCCAGTCAAAGCTACATTGAAATAATGCCTGAATTTCTGACTGACGAATTTGGTTCGTATTTAAAATATCGAGCAAAATCAGCTGAGCATAAGCTTGAGTAATATTTGCTAGAGGGTGATGTACACCCTGAATATGGTTAATATTTACCAGATGATATTTATGCTGAACAGCAGTTTCATAAAGTTGATGTGCAATTAACCATTGTCCTTTGACCGGTTCACTATAGAGCATATGCTGCTGATATAAGAGATTGGTTAATTGTTGCAGCGCATGGAAAGTCGATAAAGTACGTGCCGTTTGCAAATTCTTTTTTTGTTTATAGGCAAACAGTGAAAATTTTTGATGCTGTAATTGCTCATGGCTATTTTTAGCAATATTTAAATAAATACTGGCAAAATAACAACGGAGCAACATTGCTAATTCAATAATGTGTTCATTACGGTCTGTGCTAATAACGCCTTGGTTAAAAAAGTTTTTTTCTAGGCTTGCAAGAACGTTATTAATGGTGGGATGAAGCGTTTGTATAAGATCGAAACGCAAGGTCTCGCTACATTTTAATTCATTGAGCTCTAAAATGGCTGTGAATAATGCTTTTGACGTATCGCCGAGTTGCATAATAGAAAGGGTAGTGACCCATTCATTAAGATCTTTAATATTGGCTTCACAAAAGCTTAACCGCTCACGAGTGAGTGCGGTTTGATTGTGAAAAATGTCCGATAGTGCATTATTCATCATCACTTATTATATAACTCAAAATGTTGTAGCCCCAAAAAGCGGTGTTTTATTCTTTTCGCCCGCAATTTCCCTGACGAGTTTAGGAACCAAATACCCCGGTAGGTTCGCTAACACATCACGATATATATCATCTATCTCAGATGGTATTAAATCAAAATGTTGTGCACCTTTTACTTTATCTAAAACATGTAAGTAATAAGGCATAACGCGAGCTTCAAATAAACGATAACTTAAATCAATTAATGTCTGTGCAGAATCATTAACACCTTTAAGCAAAACTGCCTGATTAAGTACAGTAATGTGCTCGGCAGATAACTGCAACAATTTTGAACAGGTAAAGTCATCGAGTTCAGAAGCGTGGTTTGAGTGTACCACCAGAATAATACGCAGCCTACTGTTTTTTAATAAAGAAATAAGCTCTTCGTCGATACGGTTTGGAATAACAATTGGAACCCGTGAATGAATTCTCAGAATCTTAATTTGTTTGAGAGATGATAAGCGTTCTAGCCAAAGTGCTAATTTACGATTAGAAAGAGTAAGGGGGTCTCCACCACTCAAAATGATTTCATTAATGTGCGGATTCGCTTCAATATAGTTTTTTATATTTGGCCAATCATCATTTTTCGGTAAATTTTCTTGATAGGGAAAATGACGACGGAAACAATAACGGCAATGTACGGCACAAGCACCCGTCAAAGTCAGTAAAAAACGTGATTGATATTTATGTAATACACCGGGTAATTGATTTGCTGCTTCTTCGCCTAAAGGATCGGTTACAAATTCAGGATGTTCCTCAAGTTCTAAATGATGAGGTAAAACCTGTAGTAAAAGCGGGTCAAAAGGGTTTTTAACGTTCATTTTTCCGACGAACGCGCGAGGAACCCGTAATTTAAACTGTTCAGAAGCCAGAATCGCACCTGATAATAGCTGATCGGTGGATAACTCGAGTAGGTTTAGCAACTCCAAAGGATCTGTAATAAGGTCACTCAGTTGCGATTGCCAGTTTTGCTCTTGGTATAAATAGTTTATCATTTGACACGATTAAGATAATGCAACAACGCATTATATCGCATAGTTGACTTGTTAAGTTTGGAGTGTGCCAGTCATGGCCAATTATTCTACAAATGATTTCAAGCCGGGCCTTAAGGTCATGCTTGACAGTAACCCATGTTCAATCATGGAAAATGAATACGTAAAACCAGGTAAAGGTCAAGCGTTCAACCGCGTAAAATTACGTAACCTTAGAACTGGTAAAGTTTTAGAAAAAACTTTTAAGTCTGGCGATACTGTAGAAGCGGCTGACATCGTAGAAGTAGAAATGGACTACTTATACAATGATGGCGAACTTTGGAACTTCATGGATCCTGTAACTTTTGAGCAAATCGCTGCAGACAAAACTGCAATGGGCGATGCAGCTAAATGGTTAAAAGACGATTCAAATGAAAAATGTACTATTATGTTGTTCAACGGTGTGCCTTTAACTGTAAGTGCGCCGAACTTCGTAGTATTAAAAATTGTTGAAACTGATCCAGGTGTACGCGGTGATACATCTGGCGGTGGCGGTAAACCAGCTAAGCTTGAAACAGGTGCGGTTGTTCGTGTTCCGTTATTTGTTCAGCAAGAAGATAGCGTTCGTGTAGATACTCGTACTGGCGATTATTTAGAGCGTGCATAATAGTTAAAAAATAAACTATTATCGAAGGGATGATGTAAATCATCCCTTTTTTTATGCGAAAGTATAAGAGGAAAAAAATTAAAGGAGGAGTACAGTCACAAGGATTTGATAGAACAGTACATAACAATATAAAAATGCTGTAGTTATTTATTGAGAGGTTAAGAATGGACACAATGCAAGCGAAATCTACGCTTCCCTCCAAGCTGGTCTGGAGCCTAGTGGCAATTATAGGTGCAATTTCTTTTGGGATGCTGGCACTCAGTCGTGGTGAACATGTCAATGCGGTTTGGCTTGTACTTGCTGCAGCATGTGTATATAGCATCGCATATCGATTTTATAGTCTATTTATTGCAACTAAAGTATTTGAATTAAACCCAAGACGTTTAACCCCAGCACATCGTTTAGCCGATGGTCTGGATTATGTTCCCACCAATAAATACGTACTTTTTGGTCATCACTTTGCGGCAATTGCCGGAGCGGGACCACTAGTCGGGCCAATTTTGGCTGCACAAATGGGTTTTTTACCAGGGACAATCTGGCTACTGGTCGGTGTGGTTGTCGCGGGTGCAGTACAAGACTTCTTAGTTTTATTTATTTCAACGCGTCGAGACGGTCGTTCGCTTGGTGAAATGGCAAAACAGGAACTGGGTTCTTTTGCTGGTATCGTTGTAATGCTTGGCGCGCTTGGGGTAATGATTATTATCCTTGCAGTATTGGCCTTAGTTGTGGTTAAAGCACTTGCCCATAGTCCATGGGGTGTTTTTACTATTGCAGCGACTATTCCAATTGCATTATTTATGGGCGTTTACATGCGATTTATTCGCCCGGGACGTATTGCTGAAGTTTCTATTATTGGCTTCGTCTTAATGATGCTTGCCATTGTTTATGGCGGGCATGTTGCAGCAGATCCATACTGGGGTGAGTTTTTCACCTTAACTGGAACACAGCTCACATGGTGCTTAATCATTTATGGCTTTATTGCTTCAGTATTACCTGTCTGGTTATTGTTAGCGCCACGTGATTATCTATCAACCTTCCTTAAAATTGGTGTCATTCTCGGTTTAGCAGTCGGTATTATCATTGCATTACCTGAATTGAAAATGCCAGCAGTGACTCATTTTATTGATGGTACTGGTCCTGTTTTCTCGGGTAGCTTATTCCCATTCCTATTTATTACCATTGCCTGTGGTGCGATTTCTGGTTTCCATGCGCTTGTATCAAGTGGTACTACACCAAAACTCATTGATAACGAAGCAGATATTCGCGTGATTGGTTATGGCGGCATGCTCATGGAGTCTTTCGTCGGTATTATGGCGATGATCTGTGCAACTGTCTTAGACCCAGGCGTGTACTTTGCAATTAATGCACCTGCGGCTGTACTTGGTACAACTGTAGAATCAGCAGCAGAAGCTGTTCGTAATTTAGGATTTGTCGTTACCCCTGAAATGTTAACAGTGTTGGCACAGGAAGTCGGCGAAAGCTCGATTCTTTCACGTACAGGTGGTGCGCCTACCTTTGCGATTGGTATGGCACATATCATTTCGGAAATTTTCAATAGCCGTTCAATGATGGCATTCTGGTACCACTTTGCTATTTTGTTTGAAGCATTATTCATCTTAACTGCTGTAGATGCCGGAACTCGTGCTTGTCGTTTCATGGTGCAAGACACAGTGGGTATTGTTATTCCTAAGATTAAATCTTCTGGTTCATTCGTGGGTAACTTAGTGGGTACAGCAGTTGCTGTAGGTGGATGGGGATTCTTCGTCTATCAAGGTGTGATTGATCCATTGGGTGGTGTTAACTCCTTATGGCCTCTGTTTGGTGTTGGTAACCAAATGCTGGCTTCAATGGCACTCATTTTGGGTACAGTCATTCTGTTTAAAATGAAAAAAGAAAAATATGTGTGGGTGACAATCATCCCAACAATTTTCTTATTCGTGACCTGTATGACTGCAGGTTGGCAAAAGATTTTCCACGAAAATCCAAAGATTGGTTTCTTAGCGCAAGCAAATAGATTTTCAGATGCAATTGCTCGTGGTGAAATTCTTAAACCAGCTAAAACTATTGCTGAGATGCAAAACATTGTGATGTCTAATCAGATTAATGCTGCGCTTTGTGGCTTCTTTATGATTGTATCGATTGTCATGATTATTGCTTCAATTGGTATTGTACGCCGTGCTTTAGCAAGCCCAACACCGACTGTAAATGAATCCCCAGCTGTATATGCTGATCCTGAAGTGATCACCACGCGAGGAGAGTAATGATGAATTTTAAATTTGCAAAGAATGGAACTGTCATTATTGCGAAAATCATCAAAATGACGGTGCTCTCACAAAAAGAGCTATTGCTCTCTCCAAAGAACTGGTCGCGTATTGCAACACTGTGGCAGCGTTTGCAGCAAAGCTTTCGACTCATGGTTGGGGTGCCAGATTATCAAACTTATCTGGAACACATGAAGGCTCATCATTCTGATTTAACACCAATGGATGCTAAAACTTTCTATCGCTATTGTGTCGATGCGCGTTATCCATCGGCTGGCGGTACTTTAAAGAAATGCCCTTGTTAAGTTGAGATTTAAATTCAGCTAAACAAAACGGTATATGGTTAAACCATGTACCGTTTTTCTTTTTTAGAAAATGAAAAAAGTTTGCTTAAAGTCTGCTCATTTGTATTTTTTTCAATTGAAAATCACTTGTTTTGCTTTTGAAAAATGAATATTATGCTTTCCATCTTAGGTGTATAGCTCAGTTGGTTAGAGCGCTACGTTGACATCGTAGAGGTCTCCAGTTCGAGTCTGGATATACCTACCAAGACATTAAAGTCATATAAACTCGAATAGCTTTACATGACTTAAAAAGCCCTAAACTATAATGGTTTAGGGCTTTTTTTATTGCTTTCTATAAACTCATATAGCAGATCGATTCTTATGTGGTCCTAGCAATCGCTCTTTTAAACAGAAGCAATAGACTCACGGACTAAATCTTCATAGGTACGTAGGGGATGTCCTATCATCATCTCTAAATTTTCTACTGTGCCAGCAGCAGCTTGCATCCCAAATGTTTGGATTCCAGCCATCATAAGACGCATATCATAAGCCATCCAGCTAGGGCTAAATGAAGATAATTGCCCTTCAAAAGCAGCGACATCATCCCCGCCATAAGTGATTTTTTGACCTAAAGCTTCACTCCAAATTTTTGCAACCGAATCTCCCGTAAGTGGCTGAGGGCCTACTAATTCGAGTGTAATACGATCAAGTACAGAAGAGGATCGGTCGCGTCTTAGTAATTCAGCGACGGCTACATCTGCAATATCTCGTGCATCGATCATAGAAACGCCAGCAGAACCAATTGGCATTGGATAAACTGAATAATTTTGAACCGCCTGTTGAACCATTAAATCATTTTGCATGAAGTAAGCTGGACGAAGAATAGTGGCAGGGATGTCATGACTTTCAATCATGCGTTCGACCGTATGCTTCCCTGTAAAATGAGGAACATTCGTAAACTTGTCAGCATGTATGACCGAAAGGTATACGATGCGTTCAATGCCAGCTTCACGTGCAAGGTTCAATGTAATTAGGGCTTGGGTCACCTCATCTGGTGTAACCGCATTTAGCAAAAATAGTGTACGTACAGATGACAGCGCTGTACGCATGGAAGAGACATCAGTAAGGTCTCCCACTACTTCAGTCACGCCCTCAGGAAATTCTCGCTTACCCGTTTTGCGTACAAGTGCTTTAACCTCGGCACCTGCATTTGCCAGTCCTTGAATGATGAGTGAACCAATAGTGCCTGTAGCACCTGTAACAAGAATACTCATATTGATCTCCTAGAATTGATACGTAATGGATTAAATTGAAAAATCTGCAACGACCTTACCTATCCCAGAAACGGTACGGTTGCGTTCAATTGCATTTGGAATATCAGTAAAACCGACTACATCACCAATCCTGAATTGAAGTGTGCCGTTTGATACCTCTAGAGCTAATTTTTCTAGCAGTTCGGGATTAGGTTGGTTCATGAACCAGAGCCCTCGACGGTTCGGAGGCATACGGACTAGAATGTCGGGAGATGCAGTGCTAATCACTGTTCCATCAGTTGCCAAGACTTGCCATGAGCGGTCTAGAACTTCTCCCCCGACATAATCAAGTACTAAGTCGATGTCCTGTACAATGTCTTCGAAACGTTGAGTGTGGTAATTAATAACTTCATCAGCACCAAGACTTTGCACAAAACCCAGATCAGCTTTACCTGCAGTAGCAAAAACCTTGGCACCTGCTTGTTTCGCATACTGAACAGCATAAGAACCCAAACCACCAGCAGCACCGTGAATAAGGATTTTTTGATCTGGGTAAATAGGTCCTGCGTAATGTAGGCTGTTCCAAGCTGCGACTGCTGCTACTGGTAGAGCGGCAGCATGTACATCGTTTAAACCTTCAGGTGTAGGGGAAAGGCTGGATTCGCCAATGACTACAAATTCAGCAAATGCTCCTAATCTACCCATTGCACCCATAACACGGTCACCTACACGGAAGCGGAATGTATTTGGGCCAACAGCTTCGATGACTCCCGCCATTTCGGCCCCTAAGATGATTGGTAATGGAAGTGGGAAAGCTCTTTTTACATTCCCTTCACGGACCTTCCAATCAATCCCATTAATTCCTGCAGCCTGCACCCGAACCAGAACCTGACCAGATTCTGGTATTGGTTTCTCAATAGTGGCAATTTCAGTAATTTCCGCACCACCATAATCACGGATTAATACCGCACGTTGAACGTTACTCATTGCAATTCCTAATATCAAATTTCCATAACAAGACATTATTCCATTGCATTTAATAAACAAAGACTATAGAAAATAGACACCTTGTTTTAAAAATGGAACACCATGAACTTGAATGCGCTATCAGATTTCATACTTGTGGCAACACATGAAGGTTTGGGGAGGGCTAGTCGTGTGAGTGGTATTCCAAAAGCCACGTTATCTAGAAGAATTGCCGATCTCGAGGAACAACTAGGAGTCAGATTGATTGAGCGTAGTGCTCGAGGATTGAAGCTTACAGAAGCAGGTCAGCAATTGATGTCCCGCACTGAAATATTGATGCTTGAGGTAGCAGAAGCCATGACTTCTGTTAGTGATGGAATTTCAACACCTCGTGGGCGGTTACGAATAGCAGCACCAGTTTTATTCTCTCAACTCACAATGGGACGCATTGGTGCCGAATTCTGTGCAGCTTATCCAGAGATTGAAATTGAGGTTGTTGCAGAAGATCGCTTGGTAGATATTGTTGAAGAACAATTTGATGTAGCTATTAGAATAAACCCAAGTCCTGATAGTAATTTAGTGGGGCGATGCTTCGCAAAAGATAAGCTCGTTGTTGTAGCAGCTCCAGAAATTACCAAACCTCAATCTGGTGCAATCAGACAAGTTCCCAGTATTGTAACGACAAGCTTCCAGCCCACACATTGGAAACTAGATGAAGGGGAGTTGATTTTGGAACCAATTCCGAAACTACGATTCTCGTCACTACTTATGGTCCGTGAAGCTGCAATTGCTGGTGGTGGCGCTGCACTCATTCCGCAGTCCATAGCATGGAATCAGATTGCCCGTGGCGAATTAGTTCAGTGGGGGACACTGTCAGGAGTGGAGAGATCATTATGGGTTTTGCATACCTCTAGACGACTTGTAGCTCCCAAAGTACGGGCGTTTGTTGATTTTATTTGTGAAAGATATCCAGATATGTTCTTAAGTCTTAATGGATAGAGCAGCTTTGTTACTCCCTGCTTATTACATAAATAAGCGGCCTGCTAGTTCAAGTTTATCTTGGATAACCTATTGCTAATGATTTAAGAAATGGTTGATGTGTAATAGAAGGTTATAGCTATTGATGTATTTCCCAAGCAAAGACAGTAGCAATATTTTTGTATCACCACTTGTATCATTAGTAATTTTTTATTAAATATATTCTTATCAATATCTTATGGATTTTTTGTATTGGGTTCCACCAAGATTTATAAACACTCAGAATCCAGAACTTCAACTTTTTATAAATAAAATAAATATATATATTAGAAAACTTGATTAATTTTATTTTTCGTATACAATGAACATAACTAGAAAAAGTCATGTTTGGTAAATCTTCTCTAAGTACCGCAGTATTAGTCATAATCCTTCGTTTTTTTCAGATTTTCAGCTCCATTCTTTATTATTTCGATGTTACTCATAACCAATAAAATGGTTTAAATTTTTAAAAAAACTAGGATGTATTATGTCTAATTCAAATATCATGAAAGGTACTGTGAAGTGGTTTAACGAAGCTAAAGGTTTCGGTTTTATCCAACCAGAATCAGGACCAGACGTTTTTGCTCATTTTAGCGAAATCGCTAACTCAGGTTTCAGAACTCTTGCTGAAGGTCAACGTGTTGAATTCAGTGTTGCACAAGGCCAAAAAGGCCCAAATGCTGTAAATATTGTTGCTCTATAAATAATTATAAGCAGTCATAAATGAAAAGCACTAATGAGTGCTTTTCACTTTAAATTAATTTTAAAATTATTTTAAGATTATAAGTAAATTTTAATTTAGGATATAAATTGTTAAAAATAAATGATTTAATTGCAAAATCTAAAAATGGTACAGAAATTTTAGTGTCTTTAATTCCTCTAAATAGAATACAAAATACACGTGAAGGTTTTAAAACTGTTGAAGTTGGTAAAAGAGTTCTTCTTTCCTCTGGAATTGAAGTTGATTTAAATTTAGATGGGCGTACCTTTTATGCGTCTATAAATCAACTATTTAAATTAGATTATAGAGTTAGTTAAAACTCAGTTTGCTATTGGATATTTAGGCGGGTCCATTATTTCTGCCATAATTTTATTAGGATATCGTCATGCTTAAACAAAATATCAGTGTCAAAGACCAGTTTGGAATTAAATACGTCATTCAGGCAACAGTAGATAATTATTTCGCTAATACTCAATGTTTTTCTAATTTAAAATACATTACAGTTGAAGGTGAAGATATACGACCGGGTTTTGAAATGTTTTTTCAAAGTACTTTAAGTGGTAAAATTTTTAAAATTGATAAAATAAATTAATCTATCAACGCAGTATATTTATCGTTGCAGGATAGCGTTCTTTTAAAAATAGAAAACCTCATAGCCTTAGGGCACATTTCAAATACTCAATTAAACAATAACTTTAATAATAAAGCGCAGGTGGTGAAAGCCATACTAGCGCATTTCTAGTTTCCTAAACCCCAACTTTATAAACCCCAATTTAACAATAACTTATTCATTATTTAACCTTACTTTTTAATGATCTAATTTAAAGCAAATGTCATTTTGTGTGCTTGACTGTAAAAGTGCTGAGTACTATCCTTTGCCTGCTGGCCACATTGCCAGTCGGCTTTGACAGGCTGAATATTATCTCCCGCATCAGAGCTTTTCCTTCTGAGGAATAGCCTTGTGTGGTGTACCACTCGTTCCCTCCCGTAGCGGTAGGACGGGAGAGGGACACTTTCGGGTGTGCTAGTTTGAGATAATACTAGTCTGTCAACCTTCTTCCGTTCTGCCACCATAATTTTAATGTTTTGGCAGAACTCCCAATAAAAAGGAGTTGGCTTTGCACATCCATTATTTCTTGGCAACCTTTGCCAAAAGCTATAACGACACCACTTAATTCATCTTTAAACAGTTTGAAGACTCATCGGCTTTTCAGGCTTTAAGTCATTACGGCTAAAAACTTATTTCAACAATAAAACTTGAGATGTGCCAAGCACAGTCTTTATGGCTTTGCTATGCCTTTTTTTCTCCCAAAAAAGGGTGGCAGATTTTGTATCTCATTTATATACAACAAAAATTTAATTTATAACGGTAAAAATATGCCACATTCAGATCTTCCATTTCGTGCTTTAAGCGTGCTTCATACCTCTCGATATCTTTTTAATAAATATGGCTTTCATAAAGTCGGGGTGGACCTCATTATTGAATCGTCAAAGACTCCAAAAGCAACTTTTTATAATTACTTCCACTCAAAAGAACGTCTTATTGAAATGAGCTTAACCTTTCAAAAAGATGGGCTGAAACAAGAGGTGATTTCAATTATTTATGTTCAAAAAGACTTAAGCTTGGTTGAAAAGCTTCGCAAAATTTATTACTTACATGCTGATTTAGACGGACTCTACCATTTGCCTTTTAAAGCTATTTTTGAAATTGCGAAAACACATCCCAAGGCGTATCAGGTGGTGATTGACTATCGAAACTGGCTTATTAATGAAATTTATAATTTGCTCTTAACAACCAATGCAAATGCTTCAAAGCAAGATGCACACATGTTCTTGTTTGTGATTGATGGGGCAATGGTTCAGCTTTTAGACCCAAATAAGGCAGGGGAAAGGGAACGGTTGTTGGATTATTTTTTGGAAGGGGCGATTTAACGTTCATAAAACGATTTAATATTTTATCGATCATCTAATGTTTAAAAGTTCAGTGCTAAAACGAATTTAGGCTGAGACGAATTTAGTTCAGTTTAATCTGATAGTCACATAAAAAAATATAACTATCAGATTTAAACGAGAACACACATAAGAAATGAAATCTATGCAGGCTATTCTTTTTTGCTATGGATTTACTAAACAATCGTAAGAACGTTTGCTACAGGCTTACGTATTTTTTGCGGCCAATTATTGATTGTAGGATAACCCACAGCAACAATCATGACAGGCAATTCATTCGCAGTAAGTTCAAAATCTTGAGATATTTGTTTTGCATCAAATCCACCCATTGCACAAGTACCTAAACCCATTTCTTGTGCAGCGAGTATTAGGGTCATTGCTGCTAAAGATGCAGAGCGAACAGCCTCATCACGTTGTAATATAGCGTTATCTTGATAAGCATTAGTCGCTTGTCTTACCCAGCTATCAATAACTTTGGGTCCCATAATATTATTTTCTAGGGATGGCTGAAGTGCGTTATGCAGTTGATGATGTGCATCAAATGTACCGCAGATTATAAAATTTACAGAAGCATCAGTAATTTTATCTTGTCCAAAAGCTGCTGCTTTCAACAATTGTTTTGATTCTTCAGAGCGTACCGCTATAAAACGCCAATTTTGTAAATTATAAGCCGAGGGAGCTTTGGTTGCTAATTCGACTAATAACTTGATGGTATCTTCATCTAAAGAGCGATTTGGCTGAAAGTTATTAATTGATGTTCGAGTTTCAATAGCGTGTTGTATAGAGATATTCATATAAGCCTTAGAAAAGAGAAAATAATTTTAAAGTTAATCATTAATTACGACGTGCACTTGTCCATTGCACTACGAATACACTAATAAGCACAATGATTAATCCTAAAAGGGCAGTTCCTGAAATTGACTGTGATAACAAAGCCCAACCCAGTACGACCGCAGTTAGAGGACTAAGTAGCCCTAGAGATGCAACTGCCACACTTGGCAGACGAGTTATGCCTCTAAACCAAAGTACATAAGCAACTAAAGCACCCGCTAAGCTCAAATAAGCGTAAGAAATATAATGGACAGGTTTTAAAGTAGGCAGAGGTGCGTCTACCATCCAAGCAATAGGGAGAAGAATTAAGCCCCCAATCACAAGCTGCCAGCCAGTAAGAGCGAGTAATGGCATATCTAATTTCCAGCGAGATGTGAGCCACACACCACACGCCATGCATATAGCACCTAATAAGGCAGCTAAGATTCCAATCGGTTCAAAAACGGTGTTAGGCGATAACAGCAAGATTGCCATTCCAAACATACCAATCACAGCTGACCAGAGTGTAGCTCTGAGTGGTGAACGACCATCTATTACCCAAGCTAATACCATTACCAGTAAAGGCTGGATGGCACCAAGTACAGCAGCTAACCCACCTGGCAAACGATAAGCAGCGACAAATAAAAAAGCTTGAAAAAGCCCAATGTTGAGCGCCCCCAATATGATTAAACGCCACCAATCATTTTTGGCAGGCATGCGGCGAGTAAATAACAATAAAAGTAAACCTGCTGGTAATACTCGTATCAATGCTGAGGTGAAAGGGCGGTCTGATGGTAAAAGTTCTGATGTGACAATATAGGTGGAGCCCCAAATAATAGGAGCTAATGCAGTGAGTAAAATATCGAACCCACGTGAAGCTGGAATAGTCGTTGACATATATTTGCCATTTATCTTCAATTCAAGATATTATTATGTTGTCACACCAATTAGCTTGAAGTCAAGATAAATGAAAAATCAGAACGATAGTCTGCAAAAAGATGAAGTTGATAAAATTTTAGAACAATGGGCGAAAGAACGACCGGATCTTGATGCTAGTCCTATGGGGCCTATTGGTCGCATTAAACGATGCGCTACACTGTTAGAACGGCTTTTGGAATCTACGTTCTCAACCTTTGACCTGAGTCTTTGGGAATTCGATATGTTGGCTACGCTTAGACGTTCGGGATCCCCATATAGGCTAAGTCCAACTGAATTGTTTTCAGCATTAATGATTACTTCGGGAACAATGACACATCGTTTAAAGAAACTGGAGCAAAGAAACCTTATTGAACGTATAGATAACGAAGAAGATGCCCGCAGTATGCTTGTACAGCTTACAAGTCATGGATTGGAATTAATCAATAAGGCAGTGGAAGCTCATGTAGAGAATGAACGTCATATACTTTCAGTACTGTCCAGCAATGAAATAGATAATATCAATGCCTCTTTGTCAGTGCTGCTCCAATCTTTAGAAGTATCTACAAAAAAGGGTCGGTAAAAATATTAAGAAAATAAACCTATATGAGATCTTAATTAAAAATCTAAACTTCATAATTAAGATCTCATCATAGAGATGAGTGAGGCCAAAATCACGATGAAGGAGATATTAATATTGCTAAGGTTTATATAGAACTATCAGTGATAATTAGAAAAATGTTGCTTTAACGAGTCTAAGAAAAGCTCAGCCTTTTTTGGAATTTTTGATCCATAAGGGGTGGTTGCATAAAAATGAAGTTTTGATGGAAAGATGTCTTGTGAGCAATTAATAATAACTCCGTCATCTTCATATTTTTTTGCTAAAAAATCAGGTATAAATAAAATACTTTGATTTTTCTTGCATAAATCTAACAGGATTTCGATATTGTTGCAGATCAGTTGAGGGCGTGAATTAATAATTTTGTTTTTTAAATCTAATCTTGAATATTACGATTTCTTAATTATTTAGGGTTTTATTATTTATTAAAAAAATTAGATTTTTATTGTAATTTATTTTATAAGTGGTTGAAAAAAATTATTTTTGTTTTTTTGTGTCGATGGAGAATGCTAATTTTATTCTCATATTATTGAATGTATTTTATTTTTTTACTTAATAGTTGTGAGTATATAATGTAACTAAAATATTTTTACCATCTAATACATTACAAAAAAGTAATATAAATTCTTCTTTATACTGTTTTTTTAAGTTATTGTTCTTTTTCTAATAATATACCTCAGCTAAAAGGTTTTATTCATTTCATGAAAAATATTTTTATTTTAAGTGCATTGCTCGTTTCTAGTAGTTCTATTTATGCTGTTTTACCCCCTTTTACAGCACAAAACTTACTGAAATATGAAGGTAAAAAAGTTGACCATTTATCGCGTTTGAGAGTCAACCTAACCGTTTCTAGTAAGACAGATACTGGTGAAATTAATGTTTCAGATTTAATTCTTTGCTCACCATCTTCATGCTGGAAAGCTGAAGTTAATAAGTATATACCCGTAGCTAATAGCAGTACTACTAGAGGTCAGCTCATAGCGGATGTACTCATTCCTGAAAATGAACAAATTAATCAAATTCTCTTTGAACCGACTACTGGCAAGCAATCAATAGAAGGTGAGCTCAAACTGGCCCAACCAGTAAAAATTGATTCTGAATATCAAGGAACTAATCTTTATATTGTTTTGAATAAAATAGATAGGGGGAATGGGGTAGCAAGATATCAACCTATGGCTGCGACGGCACTACCTTATAATCCTGAAGCTAAATATTATTTAGTTGATCCTAAGTTTAATCAATCAATTAATTTAAATAGTAAAAGCTCAATTACTTTTCCGTCAAGTTTTCTAAATCATCCTCAACTTTACATAATCACTGAGCATAATGTTGGCAAAAAGTTTCCTATGCTTGATATTTATCCTTATATCAAAGGAAATGGACGTTTAAATATTAAAATTGCTGAAAAAGATAAAAAAACGACTACCGCAACTTTAAGTAGTAATACAACAACATCTATAGCTTACTCAGAAATTTCCGAGTCAAGTACTCGTATAATTGAAGGCTCAGATTATCCCAGTAATGCCGCAGAAAAAGTCTCTATGGCTGCGGCTGCTACAACTTGTTCATCTACGATAACTGCAA
The DNA here is from genome assembly GCF_001423205.1 of Acinetobacter sp. Leaf130. Taxonomy (NCBI): domain Bacteria; kingdom Pseudomonadati; phylum Pseudomonadota; class Gammaproteobacteria; order Moraxellales; family Moraxellaceae; genus Acinetobacter; species Acinetobacter sp. Leaf130. Next base: position 2,000,171 of record NZ_LMOE01000001.1, on the reverse strand, counting down.
ATTTAGCTTCTTATAGAACTACATTACAATCTACAGGAGTAGCACGAATTTCAGCTTGTGAGAATATTGCACCTAATATTCATATTGCATTCATTAATGCAAAAGATACTCGGATCAAGTATGCCTTGCCAGTATCAGTTGCAAGTACGGCATCTGTTCCCCATCAACTTAATCTAGTGCGTATGACAAATTATGGAGGTATCGCATTAGTTAATGGTTTTATGTGGGATGGGGATGCTGGTGCTTTAAGCGGAGGTAAAGGCACAGCTAAGGGTTTTCTAAATACTGATAATGTAATAAGGGCTAAAAATACCGAGGGCGGAAATAAATTAACTTTTGGAGTAAGTAGCACGAAAGGGTTAGGTTTCTTTGAAACGAGTAGTTCGACTTATAATTTCCAAAGTTATGGTTATAATTTAGTTAGTAGCTCAACATCTGTGGTTAAAAACGGTGTCTGTACAACAAGTACTGAAAATAATAGATGGTCTGCAATTGGAGCTAACTTATCTACTGGTGAAATTGTTATGGTTTCATCTACTTCATCAGGAACAACAACAGCTGCTGATCTCTGTTCTGTATTTAAAGCATTTGGTATCAATTATGCAATTCGTTTAGATGGAGGACCTAGTGCAGCAATGATTATTAGTGGTACACACCTTAATCCTTTAACAGGAGCTTCTTATTTGAAGTACGGGAATATGAGATATATTGCTTACCCTATTCAAATCAAAAACTAAATTTCTTTGTTAGATATATAAAAAGTGTAATTCTATTACGCTTTTTATATCTTAAGTAATGTAGCAGGGAGGCTAATTATTAGCTTTATTAGGAGATAGTTATTTGAAGTTATTTATTATTATATTTATTACAATTTTTCTAGTATTGGACTGATCTGTTTAATTGCTCTGCTTAGAAATCTAAAAAATATTCGCCATCTAGTGAGCATGATAATTCATTTTCTTTAACACATCATTTTTATGATAACAGCCATCATCACAGCGCTAGCCATTCAAATATCTGTTCATCATCATGAGGAGGATATGATGGGGTTGGTTTGTGGCTAATAAGAATGAATAGCTATATGAGATCTAAAAAGCCTTAAATTATAAAACTTCAGTGATAATTAGAAAAATGTTGCTTTAATGAGTCTAAGAAAAGCTCAACCTTTTTTGGAATTTTTGATCCATAAGGGGTGGTTGCATAAAAATGAAGTTTTGATGAAAAGTTGTCTTGTGAGAAATTAATAATAACTCCGTCATCTTCATATTTCTTTGCTAAAAAATCAGATATAAATAAAATACTTTGATTTTTCTTGCATAAATCTAACAGGATTTCGATATTGTTGCAGATCAGTTGAGGGCTTGAATTAATAATTTTGTTTTTTAAATCTGACCCTGAATATAATAATATATTATGTTTTCTTAATTCTTCTATGCTTTTAGGTTTTCCATGCTTATTTAAAAAAGCAGATGTTGCATAGAAATTTCTTTTATAGGTGTCTAGAATAAAAATATTTTCTTCTTTAATGTCTTCTTCAATTTTTAAAACAATATCAAATTTACTTTCATTGATATCTATGGTTTTTTCTGAAAATAAGAGGTCAATTTCTATATTCGGATATTGAATTAGAAAATTAGAAATAATATCTGAAAAGCAAGTTTGAATAAAAGCATGAGGAGCGTTGATTTTTAATATACCCTCAGGGTACTTTTGATCATATATAAAGTCATTAGCGGCTAAATCTAATTCTTTAACAATGACTTTACAACGTTGATAGAACTTCTCTCCTGAGCGAGTGAGGTCCATCTTTCTAGTGTTGCGAATAAACAATGATGTACTAAATAGACTTTCTAAATAAAAAATTCTTTTAGAAACCTGATCTCTGCTGATTCCTAAATTTCTAGAGGCATTACTAAAATTTCCACTTTCGACAACGCTGATAAAAGTATTAATACAGTCTAGTTTATCCATTAAATTTTGAAAGGCTAAGTTGGCGTGTCGCTAAACTATATTATGATCTTATGGTTATCAATCATTGTATCTTTTAAGGATACAGTTTGTATTTAAATAAATATCTAGTAGTTTACATATATTTTTGATTTTATATAGCCTAGTGGTTAGTTTTGTTTTTGGTGGTAAGCGATATAAATAATATTTTATATATTTAAATTAAAATTAACTATTCTTGAGAATATTAATATGCACTTTAAAGAGTTAATTTTATATTTTTTAATTGATATTTTAAGTGTTTCATAAATTCATTGGGATATTAGAAAATTGAAATATCAATGAGGTAAATAGATGAGTGACTTGATTAATAATAATCCAGTCTGGGTAAAAAAGATTTTATCAATTTATGGCTTACTTCCACTGTTACGAGTTGCCTTAGTTTCAGCCTACTTAGTCGGTGGAATTAATAAATTCATAGGGTTTCATCTGGCAATTGAGGAGCAAGCGAGTTTTGGTTTGCAACCTGCTTGGCTCTGGGCTGCTACAGCGATTGTTATTGAAATTGTTGGTTCACTCTTGGTTATTTTTAATCGTTTTGTCTGGTTAGGGGCTGGGGCTTTAGGATGGCTAACTGCAATAGCGATGCTTGTTGCAAACGATTTTTGGAATCATACAGGTCCAGCATTCTTTAGTACGTTTAATAGTTTTTTTGAACACCTTGGTCTCATCGCTGCATTGGTTATGGTCACCATTCTTTCTAATCAAAAAACGAAGTAACAATAAGTTATATCACCCAAAATAAACAGGAGTCTTTTATGCGTAAATCATTATCAGCCTTGCTTTTAAGCACAATGCTAGTGGGCACAAATGTTGCCATTGTCCCTCAAGTTTTAGCCAAAACAACAACGAGTGTAAAAAGTGAAGCGCCCGGTGTAGCCCCTCAATACGATACAACGCATGTTTATGTGAACCCCGAAGACTTTGATAAATTTACCGATAGCTTAGTGGCGACATTTGGGGGAACCAAATCTAAACAGGGTGTTTTTCAGGTGACGCCAACACCAAGCCAGACCATGTCTCAGCTTGTCTTGACTCCAGTTGGAACACTGTCTGTATTTGGTTTTAAAACTCCGGTTCCATATCCTTTTGGTTTGGAGCGAACAGGCTATTTAGTCAAAGATATGGATGCAGCCGTACAGTCAGCTAAAGCAAACGGTGCAGATGTGATTGTGGATGCATTTCCAGACCCAATCGGGCGTGATGCGGTCATTCAATGGCCGGGTGGTGTGAATATGCAGCTTTATTGGCACACGACTAAACCTAACTATAACAAGTTAGAAACTGTTCCAGAAAATCGTATTTATATTTCAAAACAAAGTGCTGATTCTTTTGTTAAAAAGTTCGTCAATTTCTCGCACGGTAAAGTGGTTTCAGATAATCCAAAGGCTGCTGGTGTAGAAATTGGACGACCAAATGAAACGTATAGACGTATTCGTGTTGAATCTGATTTTGGCAAAATGACAGTGTTGGTCACCGATGGTCATCTTCCTTATCCATATGGACATGATATGACGGGCTATGAAGTCAAAAATTTATCTGAGACTTTAGATAAAGCGACAAAAGCTGGTGTGAAAGTTCTGGTCAATGCCTATAAATCAGAAGGTCGTGAGGCAGCGATGGTGCAGTTCCCAGGTGGTTATATTGCCGAAATTCATGCGCCAATAAAGTGATTTATTGCCTTAAATGTTGATAGAAAACAACGTTCATATTGTCCAAGGGCAATGTGAGCGTAAAAGACTAAGTCTCGGCAATGACCTATTTATTACCATGGATAACAAGATGGCCCCGCATATTTCTAATCATAGAAACTATCGAATTAAGTGCTCAGAAACTTACCTTAAAATAATTAAAATGAGTTTATTGCTAACGGGTAGTTTATTTCTTTATGAATTTGCTCATGCAGAAAATGAAGTTTCAAATACAAATGTATGTCCAACTCGTCCAAAAATCTCAAACAATCGTTGGCAAGAAAATTGGGATGTTTTAAAAAATCCGTGTGTACCAAAGAAAATAGGAGACGACTTCAAATATATACCTTTTGGCAATAATAATTATTTGTCATTGGGTGCAAATATTCGTGAGCGTTTTGAAGTCAATAATAATGCGAGATTTGGCAGCGGAAATAATCAAGCCGATCGTTATTTAATTCAAAGATTACAAGTTCATGCAGATGCACGTATTGGCGATCATTTACAATTATTTACTCAGCTCAGTGATGCACGAGCGTTTGATAAAAAGAATATTGCAAGTACAGATCAGAATAGACTCGATGTAGAGCAAGCCTTCATTGCGTGGGTGAGTCCTTTAAATAATGGAACTTTTAAATTTAGAGTAGGGCGTCAAGAGATGGCTTTTGACTTACAACGCTTTATTTCAAATCGAGAAGGTCCAAACGTTAGGCAAGCCTTTGATGGAATTTGGTCAGGTTATGAATATGGCGATTGGAGAGTTTTAGGTTATCTCACCAGACCCGTTCAAATTGAAAAAGATTCAACTTTTAATGACCATTCGAAAAGAAATTTAAGTTTTAGCGGTTTTCGCGTAGATAAACAAAATGTGTGGGGCGGTGAGTTATCGGGTTACTACTCGCGTTATGAACGAGATAATGCATCTTTTACAAGTGTTAAGGGTAATGAAATTCGAGACTTATATGATTTTCGTCATATGGGTAAACAGAACAATATCGATTGGGATGTTGAGGGTATGCTTCAACATGGAAGGATTGGAGCGCAATCTATTCAAGCATGGGGACTCAGTAGCATTACAGGATACACTTTTACTGAGCAAGCTTGGTCACCGCGTTTAGGCGTCCAGTTTGATATTGCCACAGGTGATAAAAACGCCAACGATAATGAGCTCAATACCTTTAACCAGCTGTTTGCAAACGGTTCATACTTTACTTTGGCGGGTTATAGTGGCTATAGCAATATTATTCATATCAAACCGTCTCTGACACTTAAGCCTTCAGATAAACTCACTCTATTAAGTGCATTAGGTTTTCAATGGCGTGAAACGACCAATGATGCGGTTTATTTCCAAGGTAATAACAGCATGACAAACACAGCAGGCCAAGGCTCAAGTTGGACAGGCGCATATATTCAACTAAGAGCAGATCAAAAAATAAATTCTAATTTGTCTGTTGCTGCCGAAGGTGTTCACTTTGAAGTTGGAGATACGATTAAGAGAGCAGGAGGCAAAGACTCAAATTATCTAGGTCTTGAACTTAAATATGGCTGGTAAAACTAAAAGAGTAAAAATATGAGCACAGATTTAAAGCAAACTAAAATTGGACATTATCAAAATCTAAACATTGAACTCGTGACTTGGGATTGCACCACGGCTGAAGTTGATCTTTCTTGTGCTTGTATCTTTGAACATGAAATGAATAACCGTCCTTTTTCGGGCGGTTTGGCACATTTAGATGATGCTCTAAATGGAAGACTAAATGAAATACGGAAAAATAACTGGTTCAGCGCGAATTTGAATGATGCTCTTTTAATAAATCAAACTCCTTCAACCATACAAGCTTCTAAAGTTTTATTGATAGGAATGGGTGCGCCAGAAGATTTTACGTTAGAGAAAATAGGGGCTGCGATAAAAACTGCTGTAAAAACAGCCCATCAATTGGAACTCAAAAGTGTAGCATTTGCGCCTAGTATTTTAGATACAAGTCTTAATCCTCCCGCTGGTTTAAATGAACTCATGCTAAGAAGCTTAAAAGAAGAATTAGACCGACATAATCAGCTTTATTTGCAAAATTTAGTCAAAAAGTCTGAAATTGAAAGGTGGATATTTGATTCGGGTTTTCAAAATTATGACGTTAAGGTTGAACAGTATAGAACGTCTTTTTCCAAAATTTTTACTGAAGATTAATTTTTGTTTTTAAAATGAATTCGGTAAAGAGGTATAAAAGAAACACGTTTTAACTTAACTGCATCAACCTGAATGATGCAGTTAAATGATAAATTTTAAGAAATTTCTAAAATTTTTTGGGCGATATATAAATCTTGTATAGATAACCCTGAACTATCATAAATTGTGATTTGTTCCTGAGATTGCCTTCCTTGGGTGTTTGCTAAAAGTACATCACCGATATTGATTAAAGTTCCAGACTCAGATGCATGTTGGAATTCACCAATGACTTTAGACTGAGTATTAAGATCACAAAATAAACCACTCTGTGAAAATAATTCTGGTGGAAGTTCTTGTTTGCCTTTTTTATCAGAACCCATAGATGAAATATGAGTGCCAGATTTGACCCATTCTGCTTTAAAAAGAGGAGTCTTCGAAGAAGTCGCTGTCACAATAATATCCGCTTGCTCACAGGCTTCTTTTGCATTGGTAATGTTAAGCTTAATCCCTAATGGTTTTAAGTCTTCTGTCATTGTTTCAGCTTTATTTTGGTCGCGTCCTACAATCAAAACCTGATCGAAATTTCTAATTCTCGCTAATGCCTCACATTCATATTTGGCCTGATTTCCTGTACCAAATATGGCTAATACTTTTGAATCTTTTCTTGCCAGTACATGGGTAGCAACAGCATTAGAAGCCGCTGTACGGAAGGCATTCACCTTGCCTGCTTCGATGGCTGCCGCCATTTTTCCATTGGCTTGATTAAATAATAAAATGAGTGCGTTATGGCGTGGTAATCCATTTTTAGGATTATCTTCCCAAAAAGAACCGACTTTAAGACCAGCTAAGTGCTGATTAGCAGATGATTTAATACTAAATGTATTTTTTGTATCGGATGCTTGACCATGAACCACAGGAAAACTTTTAGTATCCAATCGAGTTGCAGCAATTAAAGCTTGGTAAATGGCATCGTAAGCGAGTTCATGATTGATGAGAGCAGAAGATTCAGACTCAGAAATAAATCTCATAGCCATCTCCAAAAGTTGATGTTTAAATTAAGACGTGAACAGTTCGAGAGACGAGTAGCTTGTAATGTCTATCCATGACGCTTTAAAAGAAATCATAGATAGACACTAACTTTTATTAAGCTGATAAAAACTCTACATATTTGGAAATATCGACATTCCCACCACTAATAATTATGCCTATACGTTTGCCTTTTAACTCATGTTTCAAATTACGCGCAGCAGCAAATCCGAGACATCCTGTCGGTTCAACAACCATCTTCATTCTCTCAGCAAAGAACTTCATAGAAGTCACGAGTTCTTCGTCTGTTACAGTCAAAATGTCATCTACATTCTTTTGAATAATAGGAAAAGTTAGTTTGCCTAAATATTGAGTTTGAGCACCGTCGGCAATGGTTTGGGGCGTATCAATATGAACAATTTCTCCTTTTCTAAAGGACATTTGCCCATCATTTCCTAGAGCAGGTTCAACACCATATATTTTACAGTTCGGAGAGAGTTGACGAGCAGATAAGGCAGAGCCTGCCAATAAACCTCCTCCACCTAAACATACAAAGAGGTAATCCAACTCACCAACTTCTTCAAATAGCTCTTTTGCAGCCGTTCCTTGACCGGCAATTACATGCGGATGGTCATAAGATGGAATTAATGTCAGACCATTTTTTTCGGCAATCTCTTTTCCAATTTGTTCTCGATCTTCCGTATAACGATCAAATTCAACAATATTGCCGCCGTATTCTCGCGTCGCTGCCATTTTTGCAGCAGGTGCATCTTTGGGCATGATTATTGTTGCTGGAATACCAAGGATTTTTGCTGACAGTGCAATCGCTTGAGCATGATTTCCCGAAGAGAAAGCAACCACACCAGCTTTTTTTTGAGCCTCATCGAACTGTGCAAGCGCATTCATTGCACCACGAAATTTGAAAGCGCCAACACGCTGAAAATTCTCACATTTAAAGAATACTTCTGCTTCAAATTCATTGTTAACAGTACGTGAAGTTAAAACAGGGGTTTTATTTGCAAAACCTTTAATACGCTCAGCAGCGGCTGCGACATCTTCATAAGTTGGAAGGGTTAAATTTTTCATAATTAAACCTAATTTTATTCAATGTTTTCGGATGCAAGATTTCGTATTGCTCAAGCAATTCACAATATATTGACCTTGTTTAGATAAAATATATATATTTAGATAAAATGTCTAATTTTATTTTCTGATTTGATAACAATGAGATATAAGATTTTGATTTACATTAAGTTTAAAATTAGATAAAAAGTCTAAATTACTATTACATACTTCACGCTAGGGTTTGAAATAGTAATGTAAGTCATTTGGAGGAAATACATTGGGAAATCGTGATAAACATTTACTCACTCAACTAGATACCATCGCGAAGGGGCTAAGTGAAACTCTATTTCCATTTTGCGAAGTTGTTGTCCATGACTTAACAAATCCTGAACATGCCATACTCTCAATACACAATAATTTATCTGGTCGAAAAATTGGAGATCCAGCAACAGAGTTAGGGCTGGCAAGAATTATGTCTCCAGAATTTCCCAATCTTATTTCAAACTATGCAAACCAGTTTGCAGATGGCCGCCCTGCAAAAAGTACTTCTATTGGTATTAAAGATGAAGAGGGCGAATATGTGGCCGCTTTATGTATGAATATTGATTTAACCCTATTTAGGGGCATGCAAAGCGCTTTAGACCAGTTTACTAAAATTGAAACTGACAACATTATTGAAAATTTGGAACCGAATGGGTCTGAAGCAATTCGAAGATATATCGATCAATTTGCATCAAAACATGCCACTACGCCGCGTATGTTAAAACTCAATGAGCGAAAACAATTAATACACGAGTTAAAGAATAATGGTTTATTAGATATTAAAAAGGCTGTGGAGACGGTTGCACAACATTTAGGTATATCAAGAGCGAGTGCCTATTTGTATGTGAAGGAAACTTAAAATAGTTTATTTAAATGTGTGTTTAGCTTGATCAAGGAGGTCGTTATTTGAAGTTATTTATTATTGTATTTATTGCAATTTTTTCCAGTATTGGTCTGATCTGTTTAATTGCACTGCTTAGAAATTTAAAAAAATCTTCGTCATCTGGCGAGCATGATTATTCATCTTCTTCAACACATCATTTTCACGATAATAGCCCTAGTCATCATAGCCCTAGTTATTCAAATGACTGTTCATCATCATCTTCAGATTCGGGAGGATGTGATGGGGGCGGTGGTGGTGGAGATTAAAAAAGCCCTTTTGTTCAAAGGGCTTTTGATTAATTTAAGGTAAGTCGAACCAAATAAATTGACTATCTTCGTTTGCCTGAATCGTCGCTTTATCCTCAAATACGAAAGCATCGCCTGTTTTAACTTCTTGATCGCCAATGCGGATTACACCTGAAATAACGTGGATATAATTCACTTTTTTAACTGGATCAACACTTAACTCATGTCCTTTTTCCAATACGGCAGATTTTATCTCTGCATTTTGGCGAATATGCATTGGTGCATTTGCATCAGGTCCTGCAATTAAATGCCATTTATTTGGATCTTTACGTGGGTCAAGGTTAATTTGCTGGTAATTGGGCTCTGCATCTCTTACATCTGGAATAATCCAGATCTGTAATAAATGTACAGGCGTATCAGTGTTGTTAACTTCACTGTGGGCAACACCTGTGCCAGCACTCATGAGTTGCCATTCACCTGCTTTAATTTGACCTTCATTTCCCATCGTGTCACGGTGTGAAATTGCACCATCTAGCACACAGGTTAAGATTTCCATATTGTCATGCGAGTGCGTACCGAAACCATTATGCGCATCAATTCTGTCGTCATTAATGACTCGTAAAGCACTGACACCCATATATTTAGGGTTGTACCAGCTACCAAATGAAAAGCTATGATATGACTCTAACCAACCCGCTTTTACATGACCTCGATCTTCACCACGATGTACGTAAGCATTCATGATCTAATCTCCCAAATTTTTATTTATCTCTTGAGAAATATATTAACGCTCTATATGGGGGAGAAAAATAGGATTACTGCAACATGTCGTTTCAAAATTGATATGATTCTTGGGTTTTTTATTTTAGTGTTGCATTTTTAATAATAAAAAAACCTGCCATGAAGGCAGGTCTTTTAGAGAATATACGGATTATTCAAGGAATTTAACAGTTACGCCAGAACGTACTTTATTTCCTAAATCGTTTGCATCCCAGTTTGTTAAACGGATACAACCGTGTGATGCTGTTTTAGAAATTAAAGATGGATTTGGTGTTCCGTGAATACCGAATGATTTTTTACTTAAACCGATCCAGATATTACCTACAGGAGCATTTGGGCCAGGTGGTAAAGAAAGCGGTTTTAAGTTTTTACCTTGTACGAAGTTCGAAGGTGAATAGCTGTACCAAGGGTTACGAGCCACACCAACTACCTTGTAAGTACCGGCCGGAGAAGGCGTATCAGTACTGCCAATTGTTGCAGGAAATGAGGCAATCATTTGGTTCCGGCTATTGAAGAGATACAATTGTTTTGCACCTTTATGGGCAATAATCAAATGAATATCTTCTGGTAAATCATTGCGTACGTTTGGAACAATGATTTTTTCACCCGCTTTTTTGAATGTCGCAGTTGGGTTAATTTTCTTTAAGAAAGCTTCATCAATATGAAACTTCTCGCCCAACATTTCGGTTACACGGGTGTAGTACAAACCTTTCATTTTAGCTTGCAATGCGTAGTCAGAAGGAATCGACTCAGCATATGGGCCTTTTAGATCAGCATCAGAAATTGTGTATTCAATAAATGCTGGCTTGGTTTGTTTAGCAACCAATGCATCCCAAGTTTCTTTGGTCAGGTCACCCGTAGGTGATAAACCATTCATTTGTTGGAATGAAGAAATTGCTTTTAATGTATTTTTACCGCTCATGCCGTCAATTGCACCTGGCGAAGCATGTGCATTATTGAGCATTACATGTGCACGCGCATAAACTGGAAGTTGGCCTTTACCAATATTTTCAGACCATTCTGCCGAGTTTAAGCTATCTAAAGTCCATGATGCAGCGGTTGTCGCAGGAGCCGTAGATGCAGCAGCGCTTTTAGCAACAGCTGGAGTAGACGCCGCGATGCCTGATTCAGCATTTGGATCTTCAGTTTTCTGTAAATTTTGTAATGTTGTTGACGCTCGATTTAAGTCGTTTTGTTCTTGAGCGGTAATTTGTGTCGAAGCTTGAGCTTTTACAGTTGAAGCTGCATCTACTGCTAAAGGATCAATCGGATCTTCTACAGGAGCTGATACCTTTTTAGGGTTCAGGGGTTGCTCAGTTGTTGAAGCAGCAAAAGCAACATTAGCAATAATACAACTTAAACTCATAGCGAGTAATGAGCGAACAAACATGTAATTCAACCTTAAGAATTTTCATATAAGCAATAGGGGATTGATCTAATCTCAAAGTGCATAAAACTACCAATAACTCATTTCTATGAGCCCAAGATTGGCAATTTAGTGATTAAAAGAATATCAATGACCCCAATGTAACATGTTGCAAGTATTGCAGAAAACCCCACAGCTTGCAGTAGACTTTTGTGTAAATATGCATTTTTTAGTAGATTGACGAGTTTTTTGTGTGAAATTGAAATTATAAAAATGTCTCTGTTTTTGATATGATGCTGCCACATAAAGAAGATAGAGATTGGTAATGACGACTTTGAAAAATGATCGTTTCCTCCGTGCTTTGTTACGCGAACCTGTAGATACCACTCCGGTATGGATGATGCGTCAAGCAGGGCGTTATTTGCCTGAATATCGTGAAACACGTTCAAAAGCAGGTGATTTCCTATCTTTATGTAAAAATACAGATTTTGCCTGTGAAGTGACTTTACAACCTTTGCATCGCTATGATTTAGATGCAGCAATTTTATTTTCAGATATTTTAACAATTCCAGATGCACTGGGTTTAGGTCTTTATTTTGAAACAGGTGAAGGACCAAAGTTCCATAAAACAGTGCGTACTGAACAAGATGTGGCGAATTTACCAAAGTTAAATGCAAAATCAGACCTTGATTATGTCATGAACGCTGTAAGCACAATTCGCTCTGCTTTAGGTGGTCAGGTTCCCCTGATTGGTTTTTCTGGTAGCCCTTGGACTTTAGCAACTTATATGGTTGAAGGTGGTTCAAGTAAAGAATTCCGTTTTACTAAGCAAATGATGTATGCACAACCAGAAGTTTTGCATGCCTTACTTGATCATTTAGCAGACTCTGTAATTGACTATTTAAATGCTCAAATTGATGCAGGTGCTCAGGCGATCCAGATCTTTGATAGCTGGGGCGGGGCATTGGCACATCGTGAATATGTCGAATTTTCTTTAAACTACATGAATAAAATCATTGCTGGTTTGCAACGTGAAAAAGACGGTCGACGTATTCCTATCATTGTGTTCACTAAAGGTGGAGGTCAATGGTTGGAACCAATGATTAGCACAGGTGCAGATGCATTAGGTTTAGATTGGACTACGCGATTAGATACAGCTCGAACTACGGTGGCTGGACGTGTCGCTTTGCAAGGAAATCTTGATCCTGCTGTTTTATATGGTTCGGCTGCTTCAATTGAAAAAGCAGTAAAAGCCATGTTGGATGATGCCTACGCAAATGGTGAAAAGACGGGTTACATTGCTAACTTAGGCCATGGGATTACCCAGTGGGTAGACCCTGCACAACCAAAAATCTTTGTAGATACAGTGCATGAGTATAGTGCTAAATATCTAGGATAGTTTTTGTGCAATATCTAACTTTACCGTTTCAATTTATCGGCAAGGCTGTTTCGGCAGCCTTGTTTGGTATTTTGCTTTTAATTGCTTTTGCTTTAACAGCACCGATGGGAAGCCATGAATATTTGGGTTTTTATCGTTATGATTATTTACTCATCTATGCTGTGCTGATCCAGATCTGCTTACTCTATTTAAAACTGGAGTCATGGGCAGAAGCCAAAGTCATTGCTTTATTTCACGTCATGGCGATGGTCATGGAAATATTCCTAACGCATCCTGCAATTGCTTCATGGCAATATCCGCAGCCCGCCGTATTTAAAATTTTAACAGTGCCTCTATTTGCAGGTTTCATGTATTCGGCTGTAGGTAGCTTCTTCGCACGTTCAATACGACTGTTTCAGGTGTCTTTTGAAAAGCTTCCAAGATTTGGAACTATGCTATTACTGGCATTTTTCTCATATATAAATTTTATGAGTAAATTTTTTGTTCCAGATATTCGCTATATTTTATTCGCGATTAGTATTTTTATTTTCTGGAAAACAAAACTTTATTTTCAAATAAATGAACACAAATTTAAAATCCCGATGCTACCGATATTATTGACGCTCGCATTTATCATCTGGATTGCTGAAAATATAAGTACATTTTATAAAATTTGGCTCTATCCAAGTCAGGTCGATGCTTGGCATATGGTGGGGTGGGGCAAGCTTGGGTCGTGGTATTTATTATTACTTTTAAGCTTAGTATTGGTTCTTAAAATATTAGGTAATCGAGATAATCAAGGTAATTGGAATTTAAGGTAAATTTTTCTTTAGCACTTTTCATCATATTATTTATTTTTTAATTGCTAAATCGTAGCCTTCTCGCTATCTTTAATATCGTGTAATAAAAATTACACATAACAATACAAGACATAAGAAACAATCAATAATGATTTTTGGAGATATACATCTATGTTAAAAAAAATAGCTTTAGCTGCATTGTTAGCAGCTGGTTCAAGTGTTGCAATGGCTGACAACGATGTGGGTTGTGGTGCGGGTACACAAATATGGGCTGGCAAAAAAGGAGTAGCGCCTAAGATTCTTGCTGCAACAACAAACGGTATTTTTACTAACCAATTATTAGGGATCACTTTCGGTACTTTAGGCTGCCGTCAAGGCGGGACAGTAACAGCGCAAGTTGTAACATTCACAAATGAAAATGCAGAAGCTTTAGCACGTGATATGGCAGTAGGCCAAGGTGAAAGCCTGAACGTACTTGCTGAGTTAATGCAAATTAAACCTCAAGATAAAGACCGTTTCTTTAAAGTTTCAAAAGCAAACTTTGGTGAAATCTATTCAGCAAATAATCAAAATACCCTTCAAGTTTTAGCATCATTACAAACTGTAATGGCTAAAGACGACGTTTTAAAAGCTTACGTATAAGTTTGAAATTGAAAACCCTGTCGTATGGCAGGGTTTTTCTTATATTTAATGATAAAAATTGATGATTTTAATGAAGTCAGTTGTTTTGGTTTTTGCCTCTTTGGCAGTTAATATTGCGTATTCAGCAGAAATAAATCCATCTATTCAAAAATATTGGTCCATTGCAGAACAAAAAAATTTAGATCAAGACATTACATGGCAACGGCTCATGTATGCTAATAAAAACCATAAAAGTGACGTCACTTATTCTGGTTATTTCATGTCAGAAAATGGGAAAAATAATTTAAAAGAAGAGCTGAAAGCTGATATCTCGGCATTATTTATGCCTGCTCAAGATAATCAGTCTATTCGTTGTAAGTTTCCGGCTCGAAGCCAATGGCTCATACAAAAAGTAGGTATTCAAGAAAGTGAATTGCCTAAAGTTAAATGTTCAGAATTTGAAAACTGGATTGGACAGATTAAGCCTTATAAAGCCACATTAATTTACGCTACAGATTTTATGGGCAATCCTAGCTCGATGTTTGGTCATACTTTATTGCGTTTAGACCCCAAAGATCAGCAGCAGTTAAATTTAGTTTCCTATGCTGTAAATTATGCAGCAACTGTGGCGGGGAACGACAACTGGTCATATGCATGGAAAGGTTTAACAGGGCAATATCCGGGTGAATATTCACTTATGCCTTATTACCGTAAGGTAAAAGAGTACGGTGATTTCGAAAGCCGTGATTTATGGGAATATGAGCTGAAACTTTCCCCTCAAGAAACGCGGTTTTTAGTAAGCCATATTTGGGAAATGCAGCATGTAAGTTTTCCTTATTATTTTGTCAGTGATAACTGTGCCTATAGGTTATTAGGCTTGGTCGATTTAGTAAAACCTGAGTCTAACTTACAAGAAAAGTTTACTTATGCATCTATTCCGATGGAAACCATTAAATCGATGCAACAGCAAGGGCTCACCAAAGCTCCTGTATATCGGCCTGCTTTAGAAACTCAGCTATTGGCCCAAGCTCATCAGCATGGTGCCTCACTCGCGAAGGTTGCACATCAAATTGCGATGATGCCAATTAAGCAGTCTTCTGAGCTTTTAAAATCCTTTAGTGAGCAAGATCAGGCCAAAATTCTAGAGATGGCTTACGATGATTTATATCTTCAATTTACCAGCCGTAAAATAGAAGAAAGCGTTGCTCAGCCACAGTTACGTCAGCTTTTGGCTTTAAGAAGCCAGATTGATTTGGACAAACAGCGTCATGAACCTAAACGACCAGAAAAAGAGCCAACTCAAGGCCATAATGCACGTAATATTTCAGTGAAAGCCGGTGAAGTCCAAGGTGATAAGTTTATCGAAATTGGCCATCGACAAGCCTATCACGACTTAATAGATCCTCAAGGGGGATACCGTGCAGGCACACAATTACTATTTTTAAATGGCAATGCGCAGTGGCGAGATGATCATTTAAAACTAGAATATCTTGATCTGTTAGAAGTAAATTCTTATAACCCAATACAACCTTTTAAAACACCTCTGAGTTGGGGATTTAACTTAGGCTGGCGTCAGGAAGCAATTCATGATGGAAACTTTAGTGAAGAAAAACAGCATGGCGTAGCGAATTTTAATGCTCAGGTTGGTTACAGTCTTGCAGACTATGAGCGCAAACATATTTGCTATGGGCAACTACAAACCTATGTTCAAACAGGCTCAAATCTAGATAAAGGGTGGCGTGTGGGAATGGGCCCGACCTTAGGTTGTATGAATCAGTGGTTCGACCGTTTTAACTCTGTTGTACAGATTGAATTGCCATATTGGGAAGACCAAAATCAATGGAATTTGAGAGTAAATACTCAATGGCAATATGTGATTAATAGTAATAATGCCGTTCGATTAAACTGGGATTATGAACAACAAAATCATCAAGACTGGATGAAATCTAGTTTAGGCTACGTTTGGTTCTTTTAAGTAGTATTAGCAAGAAAAAAGAGAAATGAGATTATTCATTTCTCTTTTTTTATTTTTAGACAAGACGATTATTTCTTTATCGCATTTAACACAGCATAAGCTGCCTTAATGCGTTCTTCATTTGGAATACGTTTATTGGTTAACATGACTAAACCAATATTTTCTTTGGGAATAAACACGACATATGTTCCAAATCCGTTTGTTGAACCAGTTTTATGGAACATCTTGATTGAAGGTTCTTGGGAAATGGCAGTCACTTTATTAGGTTTCATCACAATTTGTTCAGAATTACTGTCTAATAAAGTTTGTAAAGGAGCTGGATAAGAAAACTCTTCCCAACCAAGCGCCTGATACATTGTACCTACTTGATAGAAACCTTTATGAGTCTCCTCAATTGCACGTTGAATATCTGCTGGATATTTTTGTGGATTTAGATTGGCGTCAATAAAGCTAAGCATGTCAGGTAAGGTTGATTTAACCCCGTAGGCAGGCGCATCTAGTGGGCCAGGGGTCACACGAATCGGCTGATTTTCTTGGTTATAGCCAAATGCATAGTTTTGCATCTGAGTTTTAGGCACATTCACATAGCTATGTTTTAAGTGAAGAGACGGAAAAATTGTCTTTTCTAAGACTTGACTAAAAGGTTGGTTCATCGATAGGCCTACAACTTTTCCAAATAGGCCAATACTAGGGTTTGAATATTGTCTATATTCACCAATTTGGTTTTTAGGTTTCCAGTCTTTGAAAAAAGTTAAAACTTGTTGGTCTGTTTGTACTTCATCTGGGAATTGTAAGCCAAGGTTGCCACTCGTATAGGTCGCAAGTTGAAGTAGGTTCACTTGGTCAATCGGTGTATTTTTTAGCTCTTTCCAGTATTTTCCTGGGGTGTCGTCAAAAGAGATTTTTCCTTTAGTTTTGGCATATCCACCTGCTGTCGCAGTAAATAATTTACTGACTGAACCTAGCTCAAAAATGGTATTGCCATTTACGGATTTTTTATCTTGAACCGATTGTAGGCCATAATACATTTCGTACTTTTTATTGTTTTGGATGACGCCAACCGCCATACCGGGAACGTCATATTTTTCTAATAATGGTTTAAAGTTTTGATCAACAACTTTCTTGATATCTTGTTCTTTTGATATGTTACCTGCATAAATTGAGGTATTAAAAATAAAAAGAGAAGGTAGAATTAAGTAAGAAATTTTTTTGAATCGCATTATCAACTCATCAAACATTTTAAAGTGAAGGGACGTACTTTTATAACAAAAATCACATAATTTAATTGTTATGTTTTATAGAATAAACGCTGTATTTAGATATAAAAAAACCCAACTAAGTTGGGCTTTTAAATTTATCACTAAAAAGAATTTAGTAACTTTCTGGTACTGCACTCAAGAACTCACGTCGTGATTCTTTATCGGTTTTAAAGTCTCCGATAAATGAAACTGTACGAGTGGTTGACTCTTGTTTGCCTACACCACGCATCATCATGCACATATGTGCTGAATCGATGACGACAGCAACGCCTCGAGCCCCAGTCACTTCAGCCACAGCTTCTGCGATTTGCTGAGTCAAGTTTTCCTGAATTTGCAAACGGCGTGCAAACATTTCAGTAATACGTGCAAATTTTGATAAGCCAAGAACCTTGCCTTCCGGTAGATAGGCAATATGAACACGGCCATAGAACGGAAGGAGATGATGTTCGCAAAGCGAATAGAATTCAATATTCTTCACCAATACCATTTCATGGTTATCTGATGGGAAAACAGCATTATTGGTGACTTCTTCTAAAGTTTTACTATAGCCAGAAGTTAAATATGAAAAAGCTTTAGCCGCACGCACAGGCGTATCTTTAAGGCCGGGACGATTAAGATCTTCACCGACGGCAGTCAGAATATTTGCGTACGATTGCTGCATTGACATAAGACGTATAAATTTACTCTATTAGACAAGCTCGGCATTGTATCAGAAACATAACCAGATGTTCATAACTCGACGCACTATATTTATTTTGGTTTTGCGCGCGTTTAATAAAAGATGAATAAATTTCATGTTTTTTATCGTTAATAGTCAAGAGTTTGAACATGAAATATGCATTTAATGTTGGTAAGTTCTAAATGATCGCCTAGTGGCATCATATTTGCACAGATGCAGTGTTATAGAGCATAAGGATAAAACATGTCAGAACGTCCAATCACCTTTTTTTTCCGTGGTGGTCAGCAGCAAGTAGAAAATGTATTACCTACCATGACGGTTTTACAATTTCTGCGAGAATATACCCAAACTGGTAAGACTAGGCAGACTGGTACAAAAGAGGGCTGTGCTGAGGGCGATTGTGGTGCATGTACAGTCGTGATTGGTGAGTTGGTTAATGACAGCTTGCAATTGCGGAGTGTGAATGCGTGTATTCAGTTTTTACCGACTTTAGATGGTAAAGCCCTATTTACAGTAGAAGATCTGCATACATTATTGCCTACACAGGATGGGAAACTTCATCCGGTACAACAGGCGATGGTCGATTTGCATGGTTCACAATGCGGTTTTTGTACACCTGGTTTTATCATGTCGTTATGGTCAATGTATGAAAATGAACAACATTCTCCGAGCAAAGATCAAATCAGCGATTATCTTTCTGGAAACTTGTGTCGCTGTACAGGCTATCGCCCTATTTTAGATGCAGCACAAAAAGCTTATGACTATCCACGTGTTGTATTAGAACGCCAAAAGGTACTTGATGTATTAAAAGAGATCAAAGCATTACCTGCATTACATTTAAATGATCATGGTCAGCAATTTTTTGCACCAAAGACTTTGCAGGATTTTGCCGTTTTACGTTTGCAATTGCCACAAGCGCGTATTGTCGCTGGTAGCACAGATGTCGGTTTGTGGGTAACTAAGCAGGGCCGTGATTTAGGCGATATGCTTTATATCGGTCAGGTTGAAGAACTGAAAAATATTGTAGTTACCGACCACGCTTTAAAGATTGGGGCAAATGTAAGTTTGAGTGATGCACTCATCAAAATTTCAGATTTTTATCCTGACTTTCAAGAATTACAGCGCCGTTTTGCTTCTATGCCTATTAAAAACGCGGGAACCCTAGGCGGAAATATTGCCAATGGTTCGCCTATTGGTGACTCAATGCCGGCATTAATTACGCTAGGTACACGATTGATTTTGCGTGTAGGTGAACAGACCCGTGAAATCGCCTTGGAAGATTTTTATCTAGATTATCAAAAAACAGCATTACAGCTTGGTGAGTTTGTTGAAGCGATTGTTATTCCACTTCGTGAAGGGCAGACGCGCTTTAAATTTGCCAGCTATAAAATTGCCAAACGTTTTGAGCAAGATATTTCTGCGGTATGTACGGCTATTTCATGCGAGTTGGATACTCATTATGTGGCTCACAATGTGAGAATTGCTTTTGGTGGCATGGCTGCTATTCCCAAACGTGCAAAATATGTAGAAGCCATATTGGAAGGTCAGCAACTTACAACTGAATTGATGGTTCAGGCACAGCACGTGTTGTCGCAAGACTATCAGCCTCTAGATGATGGACGGGCTAGTTCGGCATATCGTTTACAAGTCGCGAAAAACTGTTTACAGCGGTTTTATGTAGAAAAAATCCTGTCTCAAACGATCACTCGTGTGAATGACTTGATTGCTATGGTGGAGATCTAATATGAATCAAACCATTGACTTAAGTGTTTCTAAAAAATCTGCTAAAGCAGGCGACTCGATTCCACACGAAAGTGCACATTTACATGTGACTGGGCAGGCAACCTATATCGATGATTTACCCGAGCTTGAAAATACAATGCATCTGGCAGTCGGATTTTCGAGTTGTGCCAAAGGTAAAATCAGTAAGTTTGATTTGGATGCAGTACGTCAGGCTGATGGCGTCCATGCAGTTTTTTCGGCAAAGGATATTGAGGTTGAAAATAACTGGGGACCCATTGTTAAAGATGACCCGATTTTTGCTGAGGAGCAGGTCGAATTTTACGGGCAAGCCTTGTTTGTGGTTGTTGCCGAGAGTTATCAGCAAGCCCGTCAGGCAGTTCGTTTGGCAAAAATTGATTATGTGCCCGAGACTCCGATTTTAACGATTCAAGATGCGATTGAAAAAGAATCGTGGGTGTTACCGCCTGTTGAATTTAGTCATGGTGAAGTTGAACAGGCATTTCAAAATGCAGCCCACCAACTTTCAGGCACTATTGAACTAGGCGGGCAAGAGCATTTTTACCTAGAGGGACAGATTTCCTATGCGATTCCACAAGAAAATGATGGGTTAAAAGTCTATTGCTCGACACAACATCCAACAGAAATGCAGCTGCTGATTTGTCATGCATTAGGCATGAATATGCATCAGGTAAGTGTGGAAAGCCGCCGTATGGGTGGTGGTTTTGGCGGTAAAGAGTCGCAGTCGGCACAATGGGCATGCATTGCATCTTTGGCAGCACAAAAAACAGGCCGTCCATGTAAGTTACGTTTAGACCGTGATGATGATATGAGCGCCACAGGCAAACGTCACGGTTTTGCATATGAATGGTCAGTGGCTTTTGATGACACTGGTATTTTGCAAGGCCTAAAGGTGCAATTGGCTTCAAACTGCGGTTTTTCGGCTGATCTTTCTGGGCCAGTGAATGAACGTGCGATTTGTCATATTGGCAATGCCTATTATTTAAATGCGGTTCAGTTGCGTAATTTACGCTGTAAAACCAATACTGTTTCCAATACCGCATATCGTGGTTTTGGCGGACCGCAAGGCATGTTTGTCATTGAAAATATTATTGATGATATTGCTCGTTATTTAGATTGTGATCCGGTTGAAATTCGGCAGCGTAATTTCTTTGCCGAGCAGCCCGGTGCCGGACGTGATCGCATGCATTATGGGGCAGAAGTTCGTGATAATGTTGCCCCTCAATTGGTGGCCGAATTATTGCAAAGTAGTGATTATGCGAAACGTAAACAGACCATTCATACTTTTAATCAGAATAATGACATCATTAAGCGTGGTATTGCGTTAACACCCTTAATGTTCGGTATTTCGTTTAACGCCGTGCATTACAATCAAGCTGGTGCATTGGTCTATGTGTATATGGATGGTACTGTCTCTATTACGCATGGCGGTACAGAAATGGGACAGGGGCTATATACCAAAGTACGACAGGTTGCTGCACATGAGTTGGGTTTACCGATCGATAGTGTTCGCTTAATTGCAACCGATACTTCTCGTGTGCCAAATACTTCGGCAACCGCAGCATCGAGTGGAGCAGATTTAAATGGTAAAGCTGTGCAAAATGCCTGTATTAAAATTCGTGAGCGTCTGGCAAAACTTGCAGCAGAAATAAGTCAAAGTGATGCTGAGCAAATCCAGTTTGAAGATAGTATGGTCTCAACAGCGAATGGTCACTCATGGACATTTCCTGACTTAGTTCAACGGGCATATATGGCACGTGTGCAACTATGGGACAGCGGTTTTTATAAAACACCAGAAATTCACTACGATCAGCTCAACCATTTAGGGCGTCCATTTTTCTATTATGCCTATGGTGCAGCAGTCAGTGAGGTTGCAATAGATACCTTAACAGGGGAAATGAAAGTATTACGTGCTGACATTTTGCATGACGTCGGGAGGTCCATTAACCCTGCAATTGATATTGGGCAAATTGAAGGTGGCTTTGTTCAAGGAATGGGGTGGCTCACCACAGAAGAGCTGTATTGGCAGCCTCAAGGACCACATGCGGGACGCTTGTTTACGCATGCACCTTCAACTTACAAAATCCCGACCAGTTTTGATATTCCTCATATTTTTAACATCAAACTGTTTAATAACCAAAATCAGGCAGACACTATTTATCGCTCCAAAGCGGTAGGTGAACCTCCGTTTATGTTGGCATTATCTGTTTTCTCTGCAATTCGTCAGGCGGTACAGGCGGCTATTCCAGAAAATGCATCACTCGTACTTAATGCGCCAGCAACTGCCGAAGAAATTTTACGTGCAATTGCTATTGGACGGGGACAAGCTTTGGCTGACCGCCCACAAGCTAAAATGTAGAAGATTATGCAACATTTACAATGGTGGACTGATTTTGTGGCGTGGCAAGTCGATGCTGCGCCTATGGTATTGGTCACAGTGGTCCGCGCTGATGGTTCAACACCACGAGAAGTTGGTGCAACAATGTTATTGCGGTTTAATTTGCAACAACAATGGCAGCAGTCAGATACGATCGGTGGCGGGCATCTAGAGTTTCAGGCTATTGATATTGCGAAAGCAATGTTAAGAGAAACGGAAGCTTGTGTGAGGCGTGTTGAGCGATTTAACCTTAGTGCTCGGTTGGGGCAGTGTTGTGGCGGAGTAATGTGGTTATTGTTTGAAAAAATATCACCCGCTGTAATTACCTCAGATTTATCCCATTGTTTGCAATCATGGCGAGCTGGACAGCGTATATGGCGTACAGTCTCACATCAACATGCATCCACTTGGCAGACTATGGATATAAATAAGGAACAACCATGTTTCGAGGTTCAGCCTACCAGCAGTGACCAATGGCAATTTGACCAGCAGATTCAACCTTATGCCATGCGAGTGCTGATTTGTGGCGCGGGGCATGTGGGTGAAGCAATTGTCCGTTGTTTATTGCCTATTGGTGTTAGTGTGAAATGGATTGATCCGCGTGATGATATTTTCCCATCAGATTTACTAGAACAGGTCCAATGTTTAACGACAGATACGCCAGAAGCCGAGATTGAACATTTTGATCGTTCGGGTGCAATTTTAATTTTAACCCATGATCATCAACTAGATCTGCAACTGTGCTTTGCAGCTTTGAAACCTGCGCCAAAGCCATTTGCTTATGTTGGGATGATTGGCTCAAAAAGTAAAAGGGCTATTTTTGAGAAACGTATGTTGACGCGCGGTTATACACCCGAAGCATTACAACGTTTAGTTTGCCCTATAGGGATAGAAGGGATTTCATCGAAACAACCTGCAACGATTGCCGTTGCAGTGGTTGCTCAATTATTGCAGGTGTTTGATGTGAAGAAATGATCTTTTGGGATCATTTCTTTTGTTCGAACTTTGGATTTTTTTCTGCACGTTTAAGCAGTACGAGAACGGCACCTGTGCCGCCTTGATTTTCAGGTGCACTTACAAAAGCTAAAACATCGCGGTGCTGACGTAACCATCCGTTGACATAGGTTTTTAAAACAGCTTCAGGGCCTTTACCATGTACAATCTTGACAACATTTTGATTTTCATCTTTTGCCATCTGGATAACCTGTAAAACCGCGTCACGTGCTTGCTCAATCGTACATCCGTGTAAATCTACCGCTTCAAACCAGCGCATTCTTCCAGCTTTTAAGTCTTCGAAAACTTTATGCTGAAGTGTGGCAATGCGATAGCTTAGCGTTGCTTGACTTGCTACAGGGTTTAGAGCGGCTTGAGTGTCTGATAACTCGGCATGTTCAGTTTCACGACCACCTTCGGCAGCTGCACGTTTAGCGAGTGTTTGAGCATCAATTTTTTTTGTGCGAGGCGTTCTTACATCAGCAATATTACTATTGTTGATGGGCTTAACACCTGCTAGAGCACTTTGAAACAGGTTTGCATCTTCCAATTCTTCAGACTCAGCCTGAGGTTTTGGGGCCTCAGACTGACTTGCGATTTTGCTTGAATGAGGATTGGAGATTTGCTTTTTAAATTGCTTCAGTAACTTTTGTTGCTCTTTAGAAAGCGATGAATCTTTATTACTCATATATCTTCTATTAAACCGTTTGGGGTTGTCCAAAAAGGGCTGTAAAGGCTTGATCTGGTCTTGGTTGTTTCATAAAACTTTCGCCAACCAAGAAGGTGTGAATATCATTTTCTTGCATCATACGAACATCATCTGGAGTGGCAATACCACTTTCAGTCACAAGTAAACGTGATGATGGAAGCAAGTTTTTCAAACGCATTGAGGTATTTAAATCTACATCAAAGGTTTTTAAATTACGGTTATTCACACCTAATACACATTGCTCAGACAACTTTAAAGCACGTTCCAGTTCTTCTTCGTCGTGAACTTCAACCAATACATCAAGCTGATGTTCAAAAGCAGTTTTAGACATTTCTTCAAGTTGTTGATCTGACAAAGATGCAACAATCAATAAAATACAGTCAGCATGTAATGCACGTGCTTCAACTACATTATATGGATCAATCAGAAAGTCTTTACGTAAAGCAGGTAAAGCACAGTGGCTTCGTGCAATGGCAATATTTTCATCCGCACCCTGAAAAAAATCAACATCAGTTAAAACGGATAAACATGCTGCTCCAGCTTGTTCGTACTGCTCGGCAATTTCAGCAGGATTAAAATCTGCACGAATAATGCCCTTTGAAGGAGAAGCTTTTTTAATTTCAGCAATTACGGCAGGGCGTTTGTGCTGTAAAGCTTTTGCAAAGCCTCGTACCGGAGTTGCAGCTTTCGCTAGTTCTTCAACATCTTGCAAATTACGTTGTTTTAAACGTGCAGCAAGTTCCTCATGTTTACGGTCAACAATTTTACCTAAAATGGTATTTTGAATATTAATCATGAGAAGTCCTTAATCTGCCTGACATTGTTTTAATGTTTTGGTAAATTCCGCCAAAACACTCATTTTCTCTAATGCTTGTCCGCCATAGATAATATCTTGAGCGAATGTAACAGCTTGAGCATAGGTTTTGGTAATGCCTGAGACATAAATACCTGCACCTGCATTAAGCGCAATCATATTTGCTGCTTTTTCACCAATGTCAGATTTATTTTTACCTAATGCATCTTTAATCAGCTTTAAGCTTGCTGCGGCATCTGCTACCACTAAACCATTTAAGGTTTGTGATTCAATCCCGACATCTTCTGGATTAAGCGTCCATTCGGTAATTTCGCCGTCTTTAAGTTCAGCAATAGCAGTAGGAGCAGCAAGGCTAATTTCATCAAGTCCATCTCTTGAATGAACCACCATGACATGCTCAGCGCCAAGTTGCTTCATAACCTCGGCAATCGGACGGCAAAGTTCATCTGAAAATACACCAATTACAAAGCGTTTTACGCCGGCCGGATTCGTAAGCGGGCCGAGTAAATTGAAAATGCTGCGAACACCAAGCTCACGACGTGGGCCAACAGCATATTTCATTGCTTTGTGATGGTTTGGGGCAAATAAAAAGCCTACACCCATCTCACGAATGCAGCGCTCAGTTTGTTCCATATCTAAATCAAGGTTAATACCTGCTTGTTCCAGTAGGTCAGATGAACCTGATTTACTTGAAACGCCTCGATTACCATGCTTTGCAATGGTTGCACCAGCTGCTGCAATCACAAAGCTTGAGGCTGTAGAGACGTTAAATAAATTTTGCCCATCACCACCAGTACCGACAATATCAACTAAATATTTGATATCACTGACATCAATTTTAATAGCGAATTCACGCATAACACGTGCGGCAGCAGTAATTTCGTCAATACTTTCACCTTTCATGCGAAGGCCCATCATTAAAGCACCAATTTGTGCTTCGGTTGCCTCACCTTGCATGATGCTGCGCATGATGTCTTCCATTTGAGGCTGAGTCAGGTGAATATTTTTTGTAATATGGTTAAGTGCTTGTTGAATGTTCATAAATATCACTTATGCATAAATATCTAAAAAGTTTTTAAAGATTTGATGACCATGTTGGCTCAAGATTGATTCTGGATGGAACTGCACACCTTCAACAGGCAATGTCTTATGTTTAACACCCATGATTTCTTCCATTGAGCCATCTGCTTCATTGGTCCAGCACGTTACTTCAAGGCAATCAGGCAGTGTTTGCTGATCGATTACCAAAGAGTGATAACGGGTTGCCGAGAATGGGCTAGGGAGATTACTGAAAATACCTTTATTGCTATGGTACATATCAGATAAACGTCCGTGCATAACCGTTTTGGCTCTTACAATGTTTCCGCCAAAAGCTTGCCCAATACTTTGATGCCCTAAACACACGCCAAGCAAAGGAATTTTTCCGGCAAAGTGATTAATTGCAGGAATTGAAATACCTGCTTCACTTGGAGAGCATGGGCCAGGACCAATAACCAGATATTTAGGTTGCCATCGTTCAATATCCTCTAATGTGACTTGATCATTGCGAACAACTTTTACTTCCTGATCCAACTCGCCAAAGTACTGGACGATGTTGTAGGTAAAAGAGTCGTAATTGTCGATCATTAGAAGCATGATGAACTTAACCTCATAATAATTAATATATATTTAATAAGTGACTAGAGTAGTTACTCACATTAATACTCACTTTATAGAAAGAACTTCTTGATTAAAAAATAAAAAGCTGCTTTCTAAGCGGCTAATATAACAAAAAATGAAGTGACCAGTTTAACTATTTCATTCGTTGGAAATTTGCTAAAAAAGTCAGCTTTAAATTGATATTAGATCTGTTAAGAAACAGAGATATATGCAACTAGGGCAGAATCGGCTTTTTCATTAGAACTAAAAAGTATTCTGCCTGAGTTAGAAAAGCAGATTAAATCGCACGAGTATTGTAAATCAGCCAGTCTAAAACCTCTCCAGATAAATGTTCAGCTAGTCTTTCTTGAACCATTTGGTGATAGGCATTTAGCCAGTCTTTCTCTTCATTGTTAAGCATATCAACAACGATACAGTCTAAATGGATTGGGCAAAGCGTAAGTGTTTCAAACTCCAAAAATTCCCCATAAGTTTTTTCAAACCCAGAGTGAAGACGGTTTACCACCAGATTTTCAATGCGAATACCGTATTGTCCCTCATGGTATAAGCCCGGTTCATTGGAAAGAATCATTCCCGCGCGTAGTTTGCTGTAAGCATGAACTGGCGCGTAATAAGAAAGTACTTGTGGCCCTTCATGTACGTTAAGCGCAAAGCCTACGCCGTGTCCTGTTCCATGGCGATAATCTAAACCATGTTGCCATAAGGTATGGCGGCAAATTGAATCGAGTAGCGGTGCAGCTAAACCTTCTGGATAAATGGTTTTTGCCAAAGCAATATGACACTTTAAAACCAAGGTATAGTCACGTTTTTGTGATTGCGTTGGCGTGCCTACTGGAACTACACGAGTAATATCTGTTGTTCCATTTACATATTGCCCACCTGAGTCAATCAGCAATAATCCATCACCTTCAATAAATGAATAGTACTCCTCAGTTGCGCGGTAGTGAGGTAGAGCACCATTGGCATTAAAGCCAGCAATTGTAGAAAAACTTGGCCCTATAAACCCATCTTGCTGAGCACGGAAAGCTGTAATTTTTTCATCAATGGTTCGTTCTGAAATGTTTTCACGATGATGAAGTGCTTTTTCTAGCCAGTGGAAAAAGTGGCAAAGGGCAACACCATCTTTAACCATTGCATGACGGATATGAGCTATTTCACTTTCATGTTTACGCGATTTAAAAAGCGTACTCGGGTTGATGTCGTATACAACCTGAATATCTTTTGCGATGGCTTGTTCATGATAAATCGATACTTTGGCTGGATCTAAAAGTACAGAGGCATCAGAAATATTCGCTAAAAACTTAGCTGTATCTTCATAGTTACGAATTTCAATACCACCAGCTTTAAAAGCTTGTTGAATGGCTATATCAACTTTGTCCGCATCAATGAAAAGAACAGCTTGTTTTTCACTAATATATAAATGAGACAGAAAAACAGGGTTATATTCTACATCTTTTCCACGTGCATTTAGGACCCATGCAATATCATCTAAAGATGAAATGAAGTGACCGTTAATATTCTTGCTGTGTAAAGTTTCACGAATATTCTGAATTTTTTCTTTACGAGAGAGGGCGTTTAAACCTTCAGGCATTAAATGAATTTTATTTGATGGAAGCTCAGGGCGATCAGACCAGATGGCTCCAATTAAATCTTGTTGAGTTTCGAGTTTATAGTTGTTAAGTCTTGCAGTATGTTCGAGCGCCTTAAATTGTTGAATGGATAGGGTATGTCCATTTACTGCAATTACTGAGGCTTTATTTAGATTTTTTTCAATCCAAGCTAGATGTGTTGATGATTCATCACTGGTCAATTTTTGAAGTTCAAATCCCGTTCCGACAAGCTGTTGCTCGGCTTGTACCCAATAGCGTCCATCTGCCCATAGTCCTGCAAAGTTTTGAGTGACTACAAGTGTTCCAACAGAACCGCTAAAGCCACTAAGCCATTGTCTTGCTTTCCAGTAATCCGGTAAATATTCTGACATATGCGGATCGGCACTCATGACGACTAATGCATCAACATGCTGGTTAAGCATGAGTTCACGAAGTTTCTCTAGCTTTTCTTGAACAGTTAAATTGGTCATATGATTTCCAAGTCAGGTTGAACTTTACTAGTACTTTTGTTCATTAATCTATAAATAGGTTTCTTTAATAAAAATAACACGATTGCGCCAATCACTAACGCCAAAACACATCTCATAAAGAGGGTAGGTAAGTGATTAATGCCATCTGCCGATACATGTCCTCCAATCAACCCTGCTATCAGATTACCCAAAGCTGAACCTGTAAACCATAGACCCATAATTTGACCACGTATAACATCAGGTGCAAGTTTAGTCATGGTAGATAGGCCAATCGGGCTTAAGCAAAGTTCGCCTAGGGTAAGCAGAAATATAGTACCAACTAACCAAAATGGCGAAACTAATCCACCAGCAATAGCGAAACGGCTTGCAAATGACATAAGTAGAAAGCCACCTGCTGCTAGTAAAAGTGCAATAATAAATTTACTGATATAGCTCGGGTCTTTATTTGATTTACCCAGTCTAGCCCACACCCATGCTGCAATCGGGGCAAAAATAATAATAAAGAGCGCATTAATTGATTGAAACCATACTGCCGGAATCTCAAATCCAAATACATTACGGTCGGTATAATCTTGAGCAAACAGGTTAAAAGATGTTGGTTTCTGCTCAAAGGCAGACCAAAATAGCGCAGAGGTTGCTAATAAGACAAAACAGATAATAATTTTAAATTTTTCATGCTGCTCTAAATTCAGGAAAAGTAGTAAATATGCAAAATAAGCAATAATCCCAATACCAATCCCAACTGTTAAATAAGTTGCTACCGCGACCGGATTGATATGAATGACACCAAAGAAGGTCAGGGCAATAACGACTGCAACACTTAATAAAAATGAGAAAGCAATTTTTGGGGCATTTTTATTTTCTATTACAGGTTTATTCCAATTATCAGCTTGTTGGCGCAATTGATTGAAAGACTGTAGCTGTGGAATCGCTAATGCACGGAAAATGAGTAAAGCAACTAACATTCCAAGGCCGCCAATCCCAAAACCTAGATGCCAGCCATGATCGCGAGCCAATATGCCTGTAATAAGTGGGGCAATAAACGATCCCATATTGATTCCCATATAAAAAATGGAGAAGCCAGCATCGCGTCTATTATCTTGGGCTTTATATAATGTTCCGACAATCACTGAAATACAGGTTTTAAATAACCCCGAACCAATAACAATAAGAACTAAACCGAAATAAAAAAAGAATTGATCAAAGATAGGAGTAAGCGCAATAGATAAATGACCTAATGCAATAATGATGGAACCATACCAGACAGATCTTGCTTGGCCTAACCAGTTATCGGCAATCCAACCGCCTAAAACGGTCATTAAATACATAGAGCCGGCAAATAACCCTACAATTGCAGCTGCGGTAGGACGATCAAGACCTAAACCACCATCATTGACCATCGCAACCATGTAAAGAACCAATAAGGGACGAATTCCATAGTAAGAAAACCGTTCCCACAGTTCAGTAAAAAATAAAGTTTTTAAGGGTTTTGGATGGCCGAAAAAAGCTGTGTCGCATTGTTCGAGTTCATGCTTCATTTCAAATCCTTTGAACATATTTGTAGTTTAATAAGCCAAACTTTTAGTTTGTTTAGTTATAAAAAAAAGTTATGTTTTATTTTTTAGATTTTTTTAAATTGAAAAGCAAGTTAGTCATGTATAAAAAAGGTATATAACAAATGGTAAAAAAATTATCCGTTGAAAAAATTATTTTAGCGCACCAAATCTGACCAAAACTTACCTCATAGCAGAGAACTCCATAACGAAAATAAGAATTAAGTTGTTTTTAACGAGCCTTAAAATAGAAGTGCTGTAAAAAAGAAAAATAATTTCAGAAAACCTCAGTATTTTAATGGGTGAGGTATAGCGCAAAAGAGGACTTTTAAAATTTTTTTGAAAATTACTTTTCAAGGCAATATTTACATTAAAACCTTTTTGGCAAAGGCATGAGTAGATGTAGAGTTCTCATCTAAGAGTTAGAATTTCATAAGTCATCGTTTATTATTTTTTTATTCATTGTAATAAGAATGCCAGCTTGCTATATAAGAAAGTATTATGATCATGAATTACTGTTAGATATTGATGCGATGATTCATATTAGCGCAACAATTTTGCACTAAATTAGGGCGATTGTGAGCTATTCTTGTATGCCATAATTTGAAAATGTCTGAATATGGTGCATTTCACTATGCAAACAGTATAATGGGTTCAGGACAAGGGGCCTAAATCATGGATAGTTATAAGCAATTCAATGTTTTAGGTAAGTCTTATAAAGTTGGTATGAGATTTGCTTTATAAATACCAGCAATTAACACGCACTTAACAAGTGCAACAAAATTTCATTGGAGCAAAATGAGCATGGCGAACAAGGTCCTTCAACTCATACAAGAAAGTGGCGCAAAATGGGTCGATTTTCGCTTTACTGATACTAAGGGTAAAGAACAGCACGTAACTTACCCAGCTGATTCTATTGATGAAGATACTTTTGAAGACGGTAAAATGTTTGATGGTTCTTCAATCGCTGGTTGGAAAGGCATTGAAGCATCTGACATGATTTTACGTCCAGATGCAGAAACTGGTTTTGTTGACCCGTTCTTTGCTGAACCAACTGTAGTTGTGACTTGTGACGTTATTGAACCTTCAACTGGTCAAGGTTATGAGCGTGACCCACGTTCGATTGCTCGCCGTGCAGAAGAATACTTAAAATCTACAGGTATCGGTGATACTGCATTCTTTGGTCCAGAACCAGAATTCTTTGTATTTGATGAAGTGAAGTGGGACATCGATATGTCTGGCGCTCGTCATACATTGATCGCTGAAGAAGCTGCTTGGTCTACTGGTAAAGATTACGAGTCTGGTAACTCAGGTCACCGTCCACGTGTTAAAGGCGGTTACTTCCCAGTTCCTCCAGTTGATTCTTCACAAGATATGCGTGCAGAAATGTGTGCGAAAATCGAAGACATCATGGGCCCTGGTCGTGTAGAAGTACACCACCACGAAGTTGCTTCTTGCCAATTAGAAATTGGTGTGAGCTTCAATACACTTGTACGTAAAGCTGACGAAGTTCAACAATTCAAATATGCTGTTTGGAACGTTGCTCACCAATATGCAAAAACTGCAACCTTTATGCCTAAACCAATGGTAGGCGATAATGGTTCAGGTATGCACGTTCATATGTCTATCTCTAAAGATGGCAAGAACTTGTTTGCTGGTGATGAATATGCAGGCCTTTCTGAAATGGCATTGTACTTCATCGGTGGTGTTATCAAGCACGCTCGTGCATTGAATGCGATCACAAACCCATCTACAAACTCATACAAGCGTTTGGTTCCTCACTTCGAAGCACCAATCATGCTTGCTTACTCAGCGCGTAACCGCTCTGCGTCTATCCGTATTCCATACGTTTCTAGCCCTAAGGGTAAGCGTATCGAAGCTCGTTTCCCAGATCCAATGATGAACCCGTACTTAGGTTTCGCTGCATTGTTAATGGCTGGTATCGACGGTATCCAAAACAAGATCCATCCGGGCGAAGCTGCTGATAAGAACTTGTATGATCTTCCTCCAGAAGAAGAAGCGAAAATCCCAACAGTTGCTCATAGCTTAGATATGGCTCTTGAAGCACTTCAAGCAGATCACGAATTCTTGTTAAAAGGTGGCGTGTTCACTAAAGAAATGCTTGATGCATACATCGAACTTAAAACTGAAGATGTACGTCGTCTTAACACGACTACTCACCCAGTTGAGTTTGATATGTACTACAGCTTGTAATACGTATTTTCATAAAAAAGCCTGCTTATGCAGGCTTTTTTATTGCTTGGAATGTTGATTGAATTCTCTACGTTTTTTATCAAAAAATTGGGTTAAACTAAGTGCGAGTTTTCATGTGAGCAGATTATGCGTAAACGGCCACCAGTACTTAAACAGGAAAAGACTTTAAATCCTGAGTTGAAAAAATGGTTGTATGCGTCTGGTTCTCTGACTCAACAATTGACTGATCTTGGTGATGGTCAATTCAGTGTAAAACCTTTTAAAGAACACTTTCAGCGTTTAACTTTTGCAGATAGCCAATGGATGAATATGCCTCATACTCACACCTCATGGGTGCGTGAGACTTATTTATATGGCAGTGAAGCAGAGCCATGGGTTAAAGCAAAAAGTATTTTTCCTATTTTAAGCCTACAAAAAAAAGCCCGCATATTTCAGCACATTGGTTCTACACCGATTGGATTTTTTCTATTTCAAAGAACGACCCCACTTTGTGACCGCCGTGTCATTCGTTTGCCAGAAGGGTGGACGCGACAAAGTTGCTATACTTGGCATGGGTGTAAATTTATAGTCCAAGAAACATTCTTACCAGCTTTTGAAGCTTTTCTACATCAGCAGAACGACAAGGAACTACTATGACGACTGCAACAGATACCACATGGCGTCAGCGTTTAGAAGCATACTATTATCTATGTCGATTTGATAAGCCAGTTGGAACAGAACTGGTTTTTTGGCCAACTATGTGGGCACTTTGGGTTGCTGCAGAAGGAAGGCCGCCATTGCATATTCTTTTGGCAATGGTCTTAGGCACAATTTTTATGCGTGCTGCTGGTTGTGCCATTAATGACTTTGCTGATCGAAAAGTAGATGCACATGTTGAACGCACTAAAACACGTCCATTAGCAACTGGGGTCATTCGTCCGAGAGAAGCAATATATGTATTTTTAGCGTTAGTATTTGCTAGCGCTTGTACTTTGTTCTTTTTACCTATAGCGACATTCTATTGTGCACTAGCTGGATTAGTTTTAGCATTTATATATCCCTTCATGAAAAGATATACCCATTTACCACAAGTGGTTTTAGGTATGGCATTTTCTTGGGGAATTCCAATGTCATTTACTGCGATGGGTAAGCCTTTAGATATAACGTGTTGGCTTCTTTATTTTGGTAATCTAGCTTGGACAGTCGCTTATGACACTCAATACGCCATTACTGACCGTGAATATGATTTAAAGATTGGTGTGAAATCTATAGCTATTCTTTTTGGTCGATATGACATCCAAATTATTGCGCTTTTACAAGCAACCAGTCTTGTTTTGATTGGTTCGGCACTGTATTTAGAAAATATTCTATTTCCATGGGCGATCATTGCTTTGATTGTTGTTGCATTCGATTTTATATATCAAACAATTAAAACCAAAGACCGCAACCCTCAAGTATGTTTTTGGGCATTCCGTCACAATCGCTGGGTTGGATTAATCATTTTTCTGGGAATATTTTTAAATTTCATATAGTAAAAATGACCGTAAGGTTGAAAAGTGTTCTATGCAGAGCACTTTTTTTATGTCTTAATATTTGTGCATAAAAATATGCGGAATAAATAACACATAACATAAAAAGGATATTTTATGAAACGGTCAAAAATTGCTTTAGCTATAACATTATCGGTTTCAACATTATTTCTTGCAGCATGTAATGACGATGATGATGACTATATTGGTGTGAACCCTGATAAAACTTATATTTCTGAGAAAGCCTATTCTAAGGATAGTTTAGAAGGTGCTTCATCTATAAAAGTCATGACTTATAACATGGCAAATGTTCAAGGGAAAACAGCAGAAGCAACAGCATTAGTAATGTTCCCTAAAATTGCTCAACCTAAAGATGGTTATCGTGTAGTTGTATGGGAACATGGCACTGTAGGCGTAGGCGATAGCTGTGCACCAAGTAATAATACAATTAATCCACGTTTCAAAATTCTAGCGGATACATTATTGGCAGCTGGCTATGTTGTAATTGCTCCAGACTATGAGGGTTTAGGTACGCGAGGAATGCACCCATACCTTAATTTGGGAAGTGAGGCTAAATCTGCAATTGCAGCAGTTAAAGCTGCGAAAGATCATTATGGTAATCAGTTGAATAGTTCATGGATGTCAATTGGACAGTCTCAAGGAGGTCATGCTTCATTAGGAACAGCTGAATTTGCTAATAACGACAGTAACTACAAAGGAGCGGTTGCAACAGCCCCAGCTTCTAGCCTTGGCGATATTATTTCTAAAGTTGCTCCGCAAGCAATTAAAGACATTCTTGAGAGAGAGCAGGCTGGTACTGCACCTGTTGGTACGGCTGTAGAAGTGTATGCTGAGCTACTCGCATATGCTGCATATACCACAGTGGGTATTACAGCCTATGAACCTAAATTTAATTATCGTGAAATTTTCCAACAACGTTCTCAGAGTGTAGCTGAGTTCGCAGAAGGGACTACTGGTGAAAATGGTGTATGTTTAACTGATTTGCATAATAAATTTGCAGACGATATCCGTGATTTTCTTGCGACTAATGCTGGTAAAACAGTTCTCGATTATCCTGGTCTAGCTGGTAATTTCCAAGAGAATCCAACTGTGAAAAAGTTCTTAGACGATAATCAGCCAGCAACTAAAAAAATTAATTCACCAGTTATGATTGTTCAGGGGACTGCTGATATGGCTGTACCATATCCTGTTACTAATGCCTTACAAGAGGGGCTTAAAAAAATGGGAACTGATGTGACATTTGTGCCTGTTCTAGGGGCTGCCCATACTCAAGCGATTGTATGTAGAAATGCTGAAATTTATCAATTTGTTCAATCTAAGATGCCAGCTAAAACAAATATAGTGCTTGATCCATCGGTAATAGATGCTAGTAAGAATGTTGAATGTACAGGAATAGCACAATAATTTTTGTATTTAAAATATTCAAATTAAAAGGGTCCTAAAGAGGGCCCTTTTTGTTATATTGTTACACATCTTAGAATTAATACCGTTTGAGTTTGAAGTAGTTATGAGCCAGCCAACTGTTGAAAAAAAATCTGTTCCTTGGTTATTAATGGGATTAGGTTTGCTTATTCCTTTTTTTATTATCGGAATACTTTTCTTGGCTGCAAAAAGTGATGCTAAGACTAAAAAACAATATGAGCAGCAACGTTTAGAAATGGAAAAAAGAATAGCTGAAAAAGAAGCAGCAAGTTCTGAAAAGAAATAACAGCGGTTTTTAATGAATATCTTTTTGTAGCTGACGTACCGTCGGAATATTTGTGTAACGTCTTACAATGTAACCTGCTTCTGTGAGCATTTGATCACGAATACGATCTTCTTCCGCTTTTTCAAGATGAGAAGGGTCATCTAGTTCAATAATGGCAATTACTTCCATCTTGTCGTTAAGCACAACGAAGTCGGTAACTTTACGGTTGAACTGACTACGAATTTTATAGTCCTTACTGGTAATTAAAGCGCTAAAAGCCACTTGTGCTAAAACATGATAACTTGGAAAACTTTGTTTTAAGCGGATAAACATTTGAGTTTCAAAGTTGGTAATAACAGGACGAGCAAAGAATTTTTGTTTTGGAAATAAATAAGGGCGTAAACAAACAGCAAGAAAAATGCAGGTGCTGATGCAACCTAAAACAATAAAAAATAAGTGACTCGATTCGAACATGTGAAGGCATCATACAAATAAAAACCCACTCATGATGAGTGGGTTTTTAAGAATCTTGGCTCTCCAACCTGGGCTCGAACCAGGGACCTGCGGATTAACAGTCCGTCGCTCTACCGACTGAGCTATTGGAGAATCTGGAAAAGGATTTTAGGCAGGAAAGGGGGCGGGGTCAAGTCTTAATAACGGAATTAGTGAGAATATCTAATCGTTTGGTTTAAAAATATTCGAAACATTGATTTTATTAACAATAATAGAAAATCATTAAATGATTGGATAAGAAAAAGCCCGCAATAAATGCGGGCTTTTAGAATCTTGGCTCTCCCACCTGGGCTCGAACCAGGGACCTGCGGATTAACAGTCCGTCGCTCTACCGACTGAGCTATGGGAGATTAGTAGATGGCTCTCCAACCTGGGCTCGAACCAGGGACCTGCGGATTAACAGTCCGTCGCTCTACCGACTGAGCTATTGGAGAATCTGATGCGCATTTTATGGATGAAATCTAAAAGCGTCAATAAGAATATTAAAGAAAATGAATCGTTTGCTTGATTAATATGCTTTTAAGGTACTAAAAATAAAAAAACCACCCAAAATAGGGTGGTTTTTTATAAAGAAATAAAATTATTTCTCTACACCAGCTGGTTGGCCTGCAAGTTTTGCATTTGCATAGTCCCAGTTCACAAGGCTTTCTAAGAAAGTTGCGATGTATTTAGGACGTAAGTTACGGAAATCGATGTAGTAAGCATGTTCCCATACGTCAATTGTTAATACAGCAATTTGACCATGTGCAAGTGGAGTGTCTGCATTAGAAGTTTTAGTAATAGATAATTTACCGTTTACTTCATCAGCAACTAACCAAGCCCAGCCTGAACCGAATTGAGTTGTTGCAGCAGCAGCAAATTCTTCTGCAAATTTTTCGTAGCTACCAAAAGCTTCTTCAATTTTAGCAGCGATTGCGCCAGTAGGCTTACCACCACCATTTGGCTTCATAGAATTCCAGTAGAATGTATGGTTCCAAACTTGAGCAGCGTTATTGAAAATACCAGCTTTAGATGCATCACCAGCAGTTGCTTTGATGATTTCTTCTAAAGTTTTACCTTCAAGGTCAGTCCCTTTGATTAAGTTGTTTAAGTTAACAACATAGGTATTGTGGTGTTTATCGTGATGGTATTCTAAAGTTTCTTTACTAATATGTGGCGCTAAATCATCATAGCCATATGGAAGTGCAGGTAAAGTAATGGTTGTCATGTTCCTATTCCTTGCATTTGCTGGGTTATACAATTAAGTGGCTCTATTGTAAATGATTCTGTTCACAATAGGGCATCGTTTTAAAGAACTATACACAATAAAGATCTAATTAATACGCATAACACAGATTGAAAAAAAGACTTAATTAAATCGGATTATTCAATTCAAAATATTCGGCTTCAATTGCAAACTGCTGTGAAATTGCTTGTGCTAAACGTTGAACTCCATAACGTTCGGTTGCATGATGACCACACGCAAAATAGTGAACTCCTAATTCTTTTGCTTCATAGAAAGTTCGTTCACTGACTTCGCCTGAAATATAAGCATCGCAATTTTGCAAAGCTGCTTTAGCAATAAAATCTTGAGCACCACCCGTACAAAAGCCTACTTTTTGAATGCTTTTCTTCTCGGCTGGTAAATGAATCACTTTAAAATCAAAGCTATTTTGTAATTTTGTTTTAAACTCTTCAACAGAAACAGCTTGCTCTAAATATCCAATATTTCCAATTGGGTGTTTCTCTGATAAATCGAGTGGTTCTAAATGGTGTAAGCCCAATTTTTCTGCAATGGCTACATTGTTACCCAAACTTGGATGTGCATCTAAAGGTAGGTGGTAAGCCACGAGTGAAATATTATTTTGAATGAGTTTTTTAATTCGGTTACCGCGCATTCCTGTAATTGGGTACGGTTCGCCTTTCCAAAAATAACCATGATGTACGAGTAATAGATCGGCATCCTGAGCAATTGCCGCATCAATCGCATCTTCGGAAGCCGTAACGGCACAAACGATACGTTTTACTTCAGTTGAACCTTCAATTTGCAGGCCATTTGGTGCGTAATCTTTAAATTCTGCAGCTTTTAAGGTTTGGTCGCACCACTGAATAATTTCATGCAAATTCGCCATGATATTTCCTGAATTGAGTAGTAAATAATTGCTAAAGCTATAGAAACATATTTTGTTGTGTAACTAAAGCTAGACAAATCTTTTTTGAGTTTTTTATGTATATCGACATATTTAATTTAAAATGCTTAACTGAAAACTCTTTTTGTTCAATATATTAATTTAATTAAAAGCTTCTTTGCGTAGAGGATATGAACGTGCGCCGCACCTTTACATGGTTACCTTGGGTGTTACTTATTATTGTAATTGCCAGTTTTATTGCATGGCAAAAATACCATCAGCCGAAACCAACTGTTGCAGTTGATGGGGTGCAAATGCCTGCCGAAAAAGTTGAACCACTGGTTGATACTTCACGAGCGGGCGGGGTGGTGTCTTATAGTGCTGCTGTGAAAGTTGCAGCGCCGGCAGTTGTTAATATTTTTACGACCCAGAAAGTTAAACAAAATCATCCATTGTTAAGTGATCCAGTATTCCGCGAATTTTTTGGAAATCAGGTTCCTGAACAACAACAGCAAAATGAAAATAGTTTAGGCTCTGGGGTTATTGTTCGTGCTGATGGTTATATTCTTACCAATAATCATGTGATTGCTCAGGCTGACCAAATTGTAGTTGCATTGCGTGACGGACGTCGTGCAGAGGCAACTATTGTTGGAACAGATCCTGATACGGATTTAGCTGTAATTAAAATCGATTTAGATAAATTACCCGTGTTGCCATTTAAGCTCAGTGGTAATGAAGTGGGTGATGTTGTCTTAGCGATTGGTAATCCATTTGGAGTAGGGCAAACGGTAACTCAAGGTATTATTTCTGCCACTGAGCGTTCTGATTTAGGCATCAATACCTATGAAGATTTCATTCAAACAGATGCTGCAATTAACCCAGGTAACTCAGGCGGAGCTTTAATTGATGTCGCTGGTAACCTAATTGGGGTAAATACCGCTATTTTCTCGCAGTCAGGCGGCTCTTTAGGTATTGGTTTCGCAATTCCAGCTAAAATTTGCCAACAAGTATTAAACTCGATTTTGAAAGATGGTCGTGTTGTACGTGGATGGTTGGGCATTAGTCTAGTACCGCCTACACAAGAAGATGTATTAGCACCAAAACAACAAATTGGTGTGGTCGTTGCTGATGTTTTGAAAAACGGTCCAGCAGCATCTGCGGGCATTAAAGTTGGTGATAAAATTATTCAGGTGAATAATGAATCAATTACCTCAGCTTCTCATTTGATTAATTATGTTGCATTACAAGCGCCTAATAGCGAAATTAATGTGGTGGTTGAGCGAGCTGGGAAGCAAGAAAACTTTGTGGTAGCAGTTGGGGAAAGAAAAAACCAAAATACACAATCTCAATATATACCGCTGCCTAAACAGTAAAAACAAAAAAGCCTCGTAATGAGGCTTTTTTATTAGCTTAAATTAAGAATGTGTGGGTGTTTGATGTTGATGTTTGAACTCAGTTAAAGCATCAATGCGACATTGAATTAACATTTCACCAATTTCAGCACCTTTAATGTTCTCTGGTAAGTCCTGAACTTTAATAGAGCGAACCACTTGCATCGCATCTAACATATACTGAGCTTGAGGATAAGGGCGGTCTTCTAAACCTAGTCTTCCTCTAGCATCACACTCACATGCCTGTACAAAAGCTTCCACTCTCTCAGGGCGACGTAATACATCTAAACGCTGTAATAAACGCCATACAGTTCCGGGTTTTAACGACATAATCTGATGGCATTTTAGATGTTCTTTACACACCGATAATGCCAACTGTCGAGTTTGAGTTGGAACCTTTAAACGTTCACATAATTCGGTAACGGGTTTCACGCCACGCTCTTCATGCATGATATGGCGAGGAAGTTCGTTAACAGGCGTTAATGCTTTACCTAAATCATGTACTAAAACAGCAAACCGAACATCAAGCGAGTAGTTTGACTTACACGCTTGCTGTAAAGACATTAGGGTATGTATGCCGCAGTCTACTTCAGGATGATATTCAGGACGCTGTGGTACACCAAACAATGCGTCAATTTCAGGAAAAAGATGTTTTAAGGCACCGCAATCCCGTAATGTCTGAAAATAAATATCTGCATGATCTTCTAAAAGCGCACGTGAAGTCTCTTTCCACACACGTTCTGGTGTTAAGGCGTCGAGTTCACCTGATTCAGCCATTGTTTGCATCAATTGTAAGGTTTCAGATGCAATATGAAAGCCATATGAAGAATATCGAGCTGCAAAGCGTGCCACACGTAAAACACGTAAAGGATCTTCAGCAAAAGCTTCTGAAACATGTCGTAAGGTTTTATTTTCTAAATCAGTTTGACCACCATAGGGGTCATATATTTTGCCATCTTGATCCATTGCTATGGCATTGATGGTTAAATCACGGCGAATTAAATCTTCTTCTAAACTTACTGTGGTATCAGTAAAAAACTGAAAACCGTGATAGCCCTTACCGGACTTTCGCTCAGTACGTGCAAGTGCATATTCTTCTTTAGTTTTAGGATGAAGAAACACAGGAAAATCTTTGCCTACAGGTTGAAAACCTTGGGCGAGCATATGTTCAGGCGTTGCTCCGACCACAACATAATCTTTTTCTTGATAGGGATGCCCAAGTAGAGAATCTCGGACGGCACCGCCTACTAAATACACTTGCATGAAAAAACCTCTATTCTTCAAGCAATCATGCTACAGAATAGAGGTTTTCTCAAGTCATTAGACAGGCTTTTCGTAAAAAGCTCTTTCTAAATTACTTTTCTTGTTGTTGGATTTCCGCAACAGTTAAAGCAGTCATATTGATAAGACGACGAGTAGTTGCTGTCGGTGTCAAAATATGAACAGGTTTTGCTGCGCCAAGCAAAATTGGACCAATAGTAACGTTGTTACCAGAAGTCGCTTTCAACAAGTTAAATGAAATATTTGCTGCATCTAGGTTTGGCATAATGAGCAAGTTTGCAGAACCTTTAAAACGTGAACCAGGGAATGCAAATTGACGAATATTTTCGTCTAATGCTGCATCACCATGCATTTCACCTTCAACTTCAAGCTCAGGAGCTTGCTCAGATAAAATACGATAAACTTCACGCATTTTTTGAGCACTTGAATCAGTTTGGTCACTACCAAAACTTGAATGAGAAAGAAGTGCTACGCGTGGAGTAATACCAAAACGACGTACTTCTTCAGCTGCCAAAATAGTCATTTCAGCAAGTTGTTCAGCAGTAGGATTAGTGTTTACGTAGGTATCTGCAATGAACAAGTTACGATCTTCAAGCATTAATGCATTTAACGTGAAGAAGTTATTCATGCCTTCTTTAAGACCGATAACATTGCGTACAAAGTCAAGGTGAATGTTATAGCTACTGTAAGTACCACATAACATACCGTCTGCTTTACCGAATTTAACCAGTAGAGATGCAATTAAAGTTGAACGGCGACGAGCTTCACGTTGAGCATATTCAACAGTGATGCCTTTGCGTTGCATTGTTTGATAGTAATCTTTCCAAAACTCTTCATACATCGGGTTTTGTTCTTGATCTACAATCTCAATATTTACGCCATGTTGTAAACGGAGGCCTAATTTTTTGATATTAGCTTCAATTACAGCAGTACGACCTACTAAAATTGGTTTAGCTAAATCTTCATCAACAGCAATTTGTACTGCACGTAATACGCGTTCGTCTTCACCTTCCGCATATGCAATACGTTTAGGATCAGCTTTTGCTTGAGCAAAAATTGGTTTCATCAAGAATGCCGAGTTATATACAAACTCAGACAATTTTTGACGATATACAGCGAAATCTTCGATAGGACGAGTTGCTACACCTGAGTCCATTGCAGCTTTAGCAACTGCTGGTGCAATTTCTAAAATTAAACGTTGATCAAGTGGGCGTGGAATTAAATAGTCACGGCCAAATGAAGCAGATTTTTCACCATATGTTGCGGCATCAGCTTCAACATGAGCCATACGTGCAATTGCATGTACACATGCAATTTTCATGTCTTCATTAATCGTAGTTGCGCCAACATCAAGTGCACCACGGAAAATGTATGGGAAACATAATGCGTTGTTTACTTGGTTTGGATAGTCAGAACGACCAGTTGCCATAATGACGTCAGAGCGTACTTCATGTGCATGTTCAGGTAAAATTTCTGGATCTGGGTTTGCCAAAGCAAAAATAATAGG
Organism: Acinetobacter sp. Leaf130; assembly: GCF_001423205.1. Lineage (NCBI taxonomy): Bacteria > Pseudomonadati > Pseudomonadota > Gammaproteobacteria > Moraxellales > Moraxellaceae > Acinetobacter > Acinetobacter sp. Leaf130. Next base: position 1,958,014 of record NZ_LMOE01000001.1, on the reverse strand, counting down.
GTTCTCTGCCATCTGTTTCACCATTTCTTTGGTGAGAATACCAGCAGCAGAAAGACCCAAGAACATATCAGCGCCAGTCATTACTTCATGAAGCTGAGATGCTGTAATATCTTGAACATAACGTTTTTTAGATTCGTCTAAGCCTTCGCGAGAAGTCGTTAATAGGCCACGAGAATCGGCAACAATAATATTTTCTTTTTTAGCACCAAGCGCACAAAGCAAGTCTAAACATGAAAGTGCTGCTGCACCTGCACCTGAAGCTACGATTTTGATTTCATCAATTTTCTTATTTACAAGTTGCAATGCATTGAGCAAAGCTGAACCTACAATAATACTTGTACCATGTTGATCGTCATGGAATACAGGAATTTTCATGCGTTCACGAAGTTTCTTTTCGATATAGAAACATTCTGGCGCTTTAATGTCTTCGAGGTTGATACCACCGAAAGTTGGCTCAAGAGAGGCAACAATATCCACGATTTTATCTGGATCGTTTTCTGCAATTTCGATGTCAAATACGTCAACACCAGCAAACTTCTTGAAGAGAACACCTTTACCTTCCATTACAGGTTTAGAAGCCAATGGGCCAATATTACCTAAACCAAGAACAGCAGTACCGTTAGTGACTACAGCAACCAAGTTTCCGCGTGCTGTATATTTAGCAGCAGTTGATGGATCACGTTCAATCTCTAAACATGGCGCAGCAACTCCGGGTGAGTAGGCTAGAGCCAAATCTCGTTGGTTGACAAGTTGCTTACTTGGGGTGACGCTGATTTTCCCTGGGTTTGGATATTCATGGTAATTTAAAGCGGCCTGTTTTAAAGATTGATCGTCCATCTGAGTCTCTATTTGATACAAAAAAGCAAACTAGTCAAATCACTCATTCAGGGGAAGGCAACTCGGTTCTTTTACTATGCTTTAATTTTTACCAATTAAGAGAATAGTAGACGAATTGCCAATAGCCCTGTAGTGAGCTAAATGCTAAAGAATATAACACTACTTCTTTATTTCTCACAGTCAAAAACGCTCATTTTTGGAAAAAGCAGCATATGTAAAAATAGTCTGTGAGAACCATTAAGAAATAGGCGGATCTGTTTGTAGATAAGGGATAATCTGCTCAGCCGGGATAGGACGACTAAAGAAATAGCCTTGTAAAAAATCACATTGCTGTTTTTGTAGATAGGCAACTTGTTCCTCTGTTTCTACACCTTCGGCAACCAGTTTAAGACCCATACTTTTACCCATCGCAATCATGGCATTTACAATGGCTTCTTGTTTGTGATCACCAATTTTAGAAATAAAAGCACGGTCAATTTTTAATACATCAATTGGGTATTCTGTCAGATAGGCTAAAGAGGAATAGCCTGTACCAAAGTCATCTAGAGCAATTGAAATATCTCGTTGTTTTATTGCATGTAATAGCGTTTTTACGTTATCGGTATTGTCCAAGAGGGCTGACTCAGTAATTTCAAGTTCAAGATCTGAACCTTGTATATTATATTTCTGCAAAATTTCATCAATATCATTGAGTAATAAGCCTCGATGTATTTGCTGAGCAACAATATTTACAGAGACTTGAATGTTTGTGTAGCCTTGACTTTTCCATTCTTGTAATTGTTTTCCAACTTTCTCTAAAACGACTTTACCAATATCCGAAATCAGGCTACTACGCTCAGCAAAAGGTATAAACATATTTGGCATGACTAATCCTTTTTCGGGATGTTGCCAGCGAATTAATGCTTCAAAACCTATAATTGATTGATCTTGTAGATTGATTTTGGGTTGGTAATAAACGACAAATTCATCATTTTGAATGGCTTTACGTAACTCTTGCTCTAAATCGGCAGATTTATACGAGTGAGTTGTTTGATTGCAATAGTAAGAAATGGTATTGCCTCCTAAGCGTTTTGCTTCTGAAAGTGCTTGTTCTGCATGATTGTTTAGATGATCAATTTGTCGTCCATGCTCAGGAAAGCATGCTACGCCAATAGATGCGGTAATGAAATATTCTTGATTATCAATATAAAAAGGGGCATTGAGTGCCTGCAAAATATTTTGGCAATATTGTTCAATATTTGGATGAATTGGGGAAATTTCATAAATAATTGCAAAATCGTCACTATTTAAATAGGCAACTAAAATTGCATTAATATTGATTAAGCGTAATCGTTGTGCAAACTGTTTAAGAAGTTCATCACCACTATCATTATTTAAAAATTCATTAAAAGCTCTGAAACGGTCAATGTTTACTCGTATTAATGCTAAGTTTTTAATGTTATATGATGGATTTACAAGGTATTGATGAAGTTGGTTGTAATAGTAAAGACGATTAGGCAAGTGAGTGAGGCTATCGTAATTTTTTAAATAGGATAGATGCTGTTCCTGACGTTTTTGCTCAGAGAGGTCCCTTGCAAATCCAATATAATTTGTAATTTGATTGAACTCATCTTTGACCACATTGATGTGTAACCACAAATATACGCTTTTGCCAGAGCTAAACTTTTCGTCAAATTGGCCCATATATTCTCCAGTTTCGAGGAGCTGTTGGGTAATTGAGCTATGAAATTGTTGTTGTAGTTCTTTTTGATTAATTGTAATGCTAAATAACTCTTTATTTAGGAGTTCTGATTTAGAGAATCCGGTTAATTTTTCGTAGTAAGGATTAATATCAATATAGTTCAGGTGTTCATCTAAAATAAATATGCCTTCTGCAGCTTGCTCAAGCACAATTGCCGATAGTCTTAAGTGTTCTTGATCTTTTTTCTCTTGATGTATATCTCGGGTCATACCAACCATGCGAAGCGCTTTTTGTGTTTTAGGATCTCTTGTAATGACACGGCCTACATCATGAATCCATCGCCAAGAACCATCACGACGTAAAATTCGAAAATTGACATTAAAATGATCTGTAATTCCTTCCAAATGTTGTTTCAAGCGCTCGTCAAAAAGCTTTTTATCACTTGGATGTATGCGGTCTAAAATGGTATTGAGATGAATAATGGTCGTCTGAGTTTGTTTTTGTTGATCGAAAAACGTAATTTCTAATTTTTGATTTTCAATATCCCAGTCCCATGGCCGAATGCCAGCCGTTTCATGTGCAAAAGCTAAATTGTAGTGATGGCTTTCGAGTTGCTCATTCATTTTTGTGAGATCGTAAGTTCGTTCACGTACCTTTTGCTCAAGTAAATGGTTATTAAATTGGAGCTGGGCTTCAATATCTTTAGATTTATTCACTTCTTGTTGAAGTTGCACACATAATTCTTCAGCCCACTGAGTGTGTTGATCTGAAATTTGAACAAGCTGTTTATTTTTTAATAATAGTTTAGAAATCTTTTGATAGTTACGTTGAGTTGCGTATGCGCAGAGTACTGTAGCCACGAAAGCTATATTATAGGCGAAATAAAAAGGTAGCTGAGCAATGGGTGTATGTGTAAATTGAGCGATTAATAGGGGTAATGTACTGGGAATGAATAAAAGATAAAAGTATCGAGGTTGTTGCGTTAAAAAAGTCAGGCCAATGATGTGGGCAGAAGTGATAAACAAAGCAATTAAAATATGAGCATCTGGTAGCGAAACTAACTCTTGAGGAAGATAGAAGTGAATAACTGTAACGGTTATCCCTAATAAAATTCCTGAAATAAAACAAATACTTTGTAATATAAGATCAGCTTTTTTAATAAAATTAATAGTACGATAGTGGGTTAAAATATTTGGAACAAATAATAGGCAAGTAAAAGATGCAATAGTGAGGCCGATAGTCCAGTTAAATATGGTTATTGAAGATGAGAAATAATAAGAAAAAATAGCATATGAGATCAGACATAACAGTATTAAGCTAATCAAATACCAGCGTATATATTGAATTGAAAGTTTTAGCTGCTCAATTTTTGTTTGATGCTGTAAATATTCTTCCTGAAGCCCGGACATAAGATTTTTCTATCCTATTTTTTTACATATATACAGAAAGAATCTGATTTATCAGTGATAAAGAATTTGAAATTTTATTCATACAATAAAAGTAAATTAACTTTAAATAACGATTTAATCAATGTTCAATGAACTTAGGTTGATAAAAACCGATAATTTAAAATAGATAAGGCAACGACAGGTGCAGTTTCTGTACGTAAGACACGGTCACCAATACACCAATTCATAAAACCAGCTTGATTGGCTTGAGTAATTTCATTTTCACTTAAACCGCCTTCTGGGCCAATTAATAAGGCAAGTTCAGGTTGTATGCCTGCTAATACATCTTTTTGTTCTTTTTCTGGCGCTAACACAAATTTTGAAGCGGGAAGCTGAGTAGAGCTTAGCCATTCACTTAGAGAAATGGGCGCTAACACTTCTGGAACGATATTAAGACCACATTGTTCACAAGCAGCAATTGCAACAGCTTGCCAATGATCTAATTTTTTTTGATCTCGGTCATATTTTAAGCGCATTTCACAGCGCTCACTTGTAAGCAACTGAATTTGACTTACTCCAAGTTCAGTTGCTTTCTGAATGGCATAATCCATTCGGTCACCTTTACTCATGACCTGACCAAGGACAGCTTTAAAAGGGGCACTACGGTTAGTAGGGTTAAAACTCTCAATCGTGACAAACGCATTTTTTTTATTAATTTCGGTTAGTGTAGCGAGATATTCGCCATCTCGACCATTAAAGAGAGTAGCTTGTTCTTGTAATTGTGCACGTAAAACACGCACCCAATGATGAAATACTGTTTCTGTCAATTGAATTGTTGAGCCAACAGCAAGTTCAGTTTCGATAAAAAAACGATTCATTGGATACGCCTTACAAAATTAATTTAAACCAAGATCAACGACGAGTTGACGAGTTGGTTCGACTTGATTCATTGAATAGAAATGTAAGCTTGGTGCACCACCTGCGATCAAGCGTTCACATAGCTTAACAACAACTTCATGACCAAAAGCTTTAATACTCTCACTGTCATCGCCATAGGCTTGTAATTGCTTACGGATCCAGCGAGGAATTTCTGCACCAGTACCATCAGCAAAGCGAATTAAGTTGCTGGCATTGGTAATAGGCATGATGCCAGGAGCTACCGGAATATTAACTCCAGCTTTTTCTAAGCGCTCAATAAAATAAAAGTATGAGTCTGGATTAAAGAAGAATTGAGTAATTCCTGCATTAGCACCAGCTTGTACTTTTTCGATAAAACGTTGGATATCTGAATCAAGGTTTTCAGCTTGAGGGTGCATTTCTGGATAAGCTGCAACTTCAATATGAAAATGATCACCTGAATGCTGACGAATGAAACGTACTAAATCTTGAGCATAAGGAAGTTCGCCAAGTCCAACTTGACCAGACGGTAAATCACCCCGTAAAGCGACAATACGGTTAATGCCTTGAGCTTTATAGAGGTCGAGTAGCTCAGCAATACGAGCTTTATCATCACCAATGCATGAAAGGTGAGGAGCAACTGGTGTACCTTTGCCATTGAAATCATCAATAGCAGCAAGAGTACGTTCGCGAGTAGAACCACCAGCGCCATAAGTAATCGAGAAGAAATCTGGATTTAATGGTTGTAATTCTTGATGAACAATACGAAGTTTTTCAGCACCGGCATCAGTTTTAGGTGGGAAAAATTCAAAAGAAATGGGTATACGTTTAGTCATGTCAAATCCTTGTAAACAGCGAAACAATATTTTTAGAAAAAAGGGCAGTCGGTTCACCGTCTGCCCTTAAGTTCTTAGTATTTGTAAGCGTCAGACTTGAATGGTCCCTCAACAGCAACACCTAAATAGCCAGCTTGCTCTTGAGTTAATTGAGTAAGTACACCACCAAAACCTACAACCATTGCCGCAGCAACTTCTTCGTCAAGTTTCTTAGGAAGAACTTCTACACGAATTTTTGCAGTTTTTTCGTTTGCAGGAAGGTCAGCAAATTTCTCTTGGAATAAGTGAATTTGACCTAACACTTGGTTAGCAAAAGAACCATCCATCACACGTGATGGGTGACCAGTTGCATTACCAAGGTTTACAAGGCGACCTTCAGAAAGAAGAATGAGGTAGTTATTTTCATCTTCAGAACGATAAACTTGGTGAACTTGTGGCTTAACTTCAACCCACTTGTAACCACGTAAATAAGCAGTATCAATTTCTGTGTCGAAGTGACCGATGTTACATACAACTGCACCAGCTTTTAAGCTATCTAACATTGCAGCATCACATACGTGGTAGTTACCAGTAGTAGTTACAACAAGGTCAGTGTTGCCAAGTAAGTCTTGGTTAATATCTTCTTTTTTGCCTGTTTGTACGCCGTTTTTGTATGGAGATACAACTTCATAGCCGTCCATACATGCTTGCATTGCACAAATTGGGTCAACTTCAGTTACACGAACAATCATGCCTTCTTGACGTAAAGATTGAGCAGAACCTTTACCAACGTCACCATAACCGATCACAAGCGCACGACGGCCAGACAAAAGCATGTCAGTTGCGCGTTTGATTGCATCATTTAATGAGTGACGGCAACCATATTTGTTGTCATTTTTAGACTTAGTAACAGAGTCATTTACGTTAATTGCAGGTACTTTCAAAGAACCGTCTTTCCACATTTCGATAAGACGTTGAACACCTGTTGTAGTTTCTTCAGTGATACCGTGAATGCGTTCTAAAAGAGCAGGGTATTTGTCATGAACAAGAGCAGTTAAGTCACCGCCATCATCCAAGATCATGTTGGCATCCCAAGGTTGACCATTAACATTAACTTGTTGTTCTAAACACCATACATATTCTTCTTCAGTTTCACCTTTCCAAGCGAAAACTGGAATACCACGAGCAGCAATTGCAGCAGCAGCATGGTCTTGAGTCGAGAAAATGTTACATGAAGTCCAACGAACTTCAGCACCTAATTCAACAAGCGTTTCAATAAGAACCGCTGTTTGAATGGTCATGTGGATACAGCCAAGAATTTTTGCACCAGCAAGTGGTTTAGAGTCTGCATAACGTTTACGTAAACCAATTAGAGCCGGCATTTCTGCTTCAGCAAGTTTGATTTCTTTACGACCGTAGTCAGCAAGTGAGATGTCAGCAACTTTATAATCTGTAAATGAAGCATTAACCGCGTTCATCAGGATCTCCTAGGGAAAAAATAGTATGGATCGTTCTGTTCGCGGATGCCGTTGTTGGTTAAAAACGAGCGTTTAACCGATTGTCGAGCCTGGCAAATTGATCTTTAGTACCGATCATTTGTCGCAGCATCCCTCGACTAGCGAAACATTGTACTTGGAAAAGCTTTTAGTGCCAATCCAGTTTTGTTTATTATCTGCTTAATTACGACTTTAGATTTAAATTATGGCCTTAAATATTCCCGAATCTTTGGCAAACCTCGAAGCGAATAGCGGTGTTTTTGCGGTTTGGATGGTACTTCGGCATCATGGGGTTCAAATTGATATTTCCGAGCTGATTCAAATTTGTCGATATGATGAAGACGGCACCTATACAATTGCCTTGGCTGTTGCTTTAAAGAAATTTGGGTTTGAGGTGTCATTTCATTCGGATAAAGACCCAAATATTAGCCCAAGCGAACGCATGAGTTATAAAGAAGCAAATGTATTAAAAATACCCACGGGCCCAGCGTTAAGCTATCAGGATATTCAAGTTACAATTCAAAATGGAAAAATGGTGATTGTGTATTACGACACTTTAGAGGGTGTCGGAAATCAGTCACTCATTTATTCTATAGATCAAAATGAAATCTGTTTTTTTGATAGTTTTGAACCGATGTCAGCGGCAGTCTTTGAAAAGCAACGTCAAGTGGAAGGGATTTGTCGTCAGGCTATCGTGATTGATGATCGTAATTTTCAAATGCATTCAATCAAATTGAATTAGATAAAAAAGAGCCAGTAGAGTGCTGGCTCATATTAAAGTTATTTTTGTTGATATTCTTGAATCACTTCTAGAGCAGCACGAAAAGCCTCTTGTGTAGCAGGCGCACCGCAATATGGCAGGCTATGTAATAACGTTTCTTGAATTTCTTCAACTGTACAACCATTGTTGAGAGCACCACGAACATGGCCTTTGAGTTCAGTTGGTGACTTAAGTGCAGTTAACATTGCCAAAGTAATTAATGAACGATATTTGCGCGGCAGTACACCTTCACGCTGCCAAGTAGATCCCCATGCATGTTCATTAATCCAGTCTTGCAATGGCTGAGTAAATGGTACCGTATTCTCTTGGGCACGTTTTACAAAAGCTTCTCCCATCACTTCTGTGCGAACTTTTAATCCATTTTCGTAATCTTGCTTAGACATTAATTTCTCCTAAAAATAAAAGCGTCGATTGACGCTTTTATGGCTGTTTATTAATTAATGCGAATCAAAAATGATTGCAATAGTGAATTAGTGGAGGCATCAGTCACTAAATTTGATGAGGGTTAGATAAAGGAAGATCTTTATTTAAATGTTCATCAAAAACATCTGTAAGCATGCTGTCGAATCGAATTGCGTTGTATTGCAATAATTGTTGAGCTTCGCTTTCAGAAATAAAACCTTCTTTTATCGCGTGTTCAATATTCTCTTCGAAAGTAAGTCCCTTAAATTTACCTTTAGATTCAGCTTTTTTAAACTTATCCCAAAGTGGTTCAAGAGTTCGTAAAATTTGGAATGTATGTTCTAAACGACCAGTCACATCATCGGCTTTGGTTGAGTAAAATACATGATGTTTGAGTTGTTCTCTAAAAGGATGCTCTTGCATCATGAGTTCAGCAACTTGCTGTTTTAACTCATCATCTGGTTTTGAAATGACACGACCAAAAGGGAAACAGATCCATTTCACAAATGCTGCGGGAAGTTTAGCTGGGAAGTTTTCAAATAAGCCCCAAAATGCTTCCTGAATATTCAAGAAAGCTTTTTGCAGAGCTAATTTAGCGTGAAGTTGTTCAGCTTCAGTTTTTTGACCAGCTTCATAAAACTTTAAAATTGCAGTAGAAATAAAAAGGTGAGCATGAATATCTGCCAAGCGTCCTGATAACATTTCTTTGCGTTTTAAGTCTCCTGCAAGTAAGCCAAGTGCCATATCTGCAACTAAAGCAAAGTTGGCACTAAAACGGTTAATCGTTTTATAGTAACTGGCAGTAAATTGATCTACTGACTGCGGAGCATCGCTTGAGCCACCTGTCCAACCATAAGCAAATGATTTTGCTCCGCGGTTAAAGGTATAGGCTAAATGTTTGAATAATAGGTCATCGAATTTTTTGACTGAAGTGCTTTTATCTTCAGACTGAAGTAGTTGCAATTCTTCAAAAAGGTAAGGGTGACAACGCATTGAGCCTTGACCAAAAATCATCAATGAACGAGTTAAAATATTTGCGCCTTCCACTGTAATTGCAATTGGAATTGCTTGATAGGTAAGAGCAAGGAAGTTACGTGGTCCAAGTTGAATTGCACGTCCTCCGGCAATATCCATTCCGTGATTAACCACTTTGCGCATCGTTTCAGTTGCATAATATTTTGCCATGGCGGTCATCACGGCGGGTGTTCCACCTTGATTTAATCCACAAGTGACTAAATAACGGAATGCTTCAAGCATGTAGGCATCGCTGGCAATTTCACTGGTTGCCTCTTGTACGCCTTCAAATTTACCTACTGAAATATTGAACTGTTGACGAATTTTCGCAAAAGCACCAACGGTTAAATAGCTCATTTCACCGGCAGCGGTTGCTAAAGCTGGAAGTGAAATACCACGGCCAACACCTAAACATTCCATGAGCATGCGCCAGCCTTTACCAGCATTTTCTTGCCCACCAATAATCCAGTCAATTGGAATAAAAACATCTTCTCCTTCTACGGTTCCATTCATAAATGGAGAACCTGGGAAATGGCGTGCACCTATTTTTACCCCAGCATGACTTGCAGGAATGAGTGCACAGGTAATACCGTATTCTGTTTTATTTTTATCGCCGAGTAGACCCTCAGGGTCATACAGTTTAAATGCGAGGCCGACAACAGTGGCAATCGGAGCAAGCGTAATCCAGCGTTTAGAGAAATTCATGCGCAGACCAAGAACTTGAGCACCTTCATATTCGCCATAGCAAACAACGCCTGAATCTGGAATTGCACCTGCATCTGAACCTGCTTCTGGACTGGTTAAACCAAAGCATGGAATTTCTTCACCTTTGGCAAGACCGGGTAAATATTGTTGTTTTTGAGCATCGGTACCGTAGTGCATGAGCAGCTCACCCGGTCCTAATGAGTTTGGAACCATACAACTCACCGCGGTGGTGAGTGAGCGTGAAGCAATTTTGCTCATAATACGACTTTGTGCGAATGAGCTAAATTCTTTACCACCAAAAGACTTTGGAATAATGAGGCCTAAAAAACCTTTATCTTTAATAAATTGCCAAACTTCAGGAGGAAGATCTTTTAAGTGATGATGAATTTCCCATTCATTGAGCATGCTACAAAGTAGTTCAACTTCATTGTCTATAAAGCTTTGCTCTTCTTCTGACAACGTTGGGTAGGAATACTTTTCAAATTGAGACCAATCAGGTGCTCCCATGAATAACTCTTTTTCCCACCAACTGGTACCAGCCTCTAAAGCCTCTTGTTCTGTGGTACTAATGCTCGGCATTGAATTCGCTAAAGTCTTATAGGCTGGCTTGGTAATCAGGTTAAATCGTAATGGCTCAACTAAAATAATGATGCTGAGTGCAATAATTGGAATACCTAAAAGCAGAGACCATGGTGTTAGCAAGAATGCCGAAAGTATGGCAATAATAATGGCCACACTGCTACCAAGAACTTTATTTAAGTTAAAAAAGAAAATTGCCCATACTACAATAAGCTGAATAATAATACTTAATATAAAGAGTAGGAAAATCATACTTGCTCCTTACTAGCTAAGCCCCCAAGTGGATGAAGTTACAAAAGCGAGGAGATATTTAAGGCTTAACTAGCTATTTTGTTGCTGTTTAAATTTGAGTTTTTATGTCGCAAATATTGATGTATATGCTAGAGCAGGGATATATCGTACTTTTAGGTATAAGATATTTTTGAGTGAAAGTGTAAGGGGTTATTTTATTGATTTGTCAAGAAATGTTATTGATTTTCTTATACAAATAAAAAGCCCTCTAATACAGAGGGCTTTTTATAGATATTTAATTTATTAAGCTTCGACGACCTGAACAGCAATTTTCTTAGCAGGATCTACTTTACGACGAACTTCTGGTACTGGTTCACCATGATATTGACGATCAGCAAAGTAACTTGAACGAACCATTGGTGCAGACCAAATATTTCTAAAACCAAGTTTGCGGCCATGCTCTGCATAACGTTCAAACTCTTCTGGTGTTACAAAGCGGTCAATTGGTGCGTGTTGTTTAGAAGGCTGTAAATATTGACCAATAGTGACATAGTCAACATCGTGAGCGCGTAAGTCATCAAGTAATGCAATGACTTCTTCTTCAGTTTCACCAATACCCACCATCAAACCACATTTTGTTGGGATATCTGGGCAATATTCTTTAAACATTTTGAGTAAGGTTAAAGAATGTTGATAGTCTGAACCTGGACGCATTGCTTTATATAAGCGAGGTACAGTCTCAATGTTATGGTTAAATACGTCTGGCGGACATTCGGTCATAATGCGTAAAGCAATATCCATACGTCCACGGAAGTCAGGTACTAAAATCTCAAGCAATGTAGTTGGACTAAGCGCACGAGCTTCTTTAATACAGTCCACAAAGTGTTGTGCACCGCCGTCAAGCAAGTCATCACGGTCAACAGAAGTAATTACTGCGTACTTGAGTTTCAGATTGGAAATGGTTTCTGCCATGTGACGAGGTTCGTCAGCATCTAACGCATTTGGACGACCATGTGCAACATCACAGAAAGGGCAACGGCGTGTACAAATATCACCCATGATCATGAATGTTGCTGTACCGCCCCCAAAACATTCTGGGAGGTTAGGACAAGCTGCTTCTTCACAAACGGTATGGAGTTTTTGAGCACGTAAAGTCGTTTTAATACGCTGAACTTCTTCTGGTGCCGTCATCTTGACACGAATCCAGTCAGGTTTACGCGGCACTTCAACCGTAGGTACAACTTTTACAGGAATTCTTGCGACTTTTTCTGCGCCACGAAGTTTTACACCCTGTTCAGGTTTACGGTGTTCTGACATATTTAACTTTTCCACTCGTTTATAGAGACATTGACATTGTATTATAGCGAAGTTCTTCAGTTAATAGCGGAAAATAACTATTCATATAATAAATGTGGTTATTCAGAAATATAGGGTTGAGAAATACATAAATTCACCGCATATTAGTCATAATCTATTATAAAATATGGTCATTCAAGAGAGGAAGGAGCTTTCAATGCCACGTAAAAAAGAGGTCGTTAGTGGGAATTTCGTTAAATACGATGCGGTAGTTCTCGGTTCTGGACCTGCAGGTGAAGGCGCGGCAATGAAGCTTGCAAAAGCGGGTAAGCGTGTTGCAATTGTAGATGTGCGTGATCAACTCGGTGGTAACTGCGCACATGTAGGAACCATTCCAAGTAAAGCATTACGTCAAACAGTTTCTAGTATTATCCGCTATCAGCGTGATCCAATGTTTCAAAAAGTAGGTGAATGGAAACAGTTCACCATGAAACAGGTTTTGCGTAATGCACATAAAGTGATTCAACAACAGGTTGATACACATACACGCTTTTATGATCGTAACAAGATCGGTGTATTCCACGGGCGTGCATATATTCAAGATAAAAATACAGTTTTAGTTTTTAGCCATGAAGGCATTAAAGAAACAATTATTTGTAAACAAGTTGTGATTGCGACAGGTAGTCGTCCTTATCATCCGCAAGGTCTCGACTTTGACCATCCTCGCGTATTTGATTCGGACAAAATTCTTGATCTTGATTACTCAATTCAAAAAATCATTATTTACGGCGCAGGTGTTATTGGCTGTGAATATGCCTCAATCTTTATTGGTTTAGACCATAAAGTTGACTTGATTAACACTCAGCAAAAACTATTAAGTTATTTAGATGATGAAATTGCTGATGCTTTGTCTTATCACTTGCGTGAACAAGGTGTTTTGATTCGTCACAATGAACAAATGGATCATCTTGAAACGTTTGATGACCACGTTGTTCTACACTTACAAAGTGGTAAAAAGATTAAAGCCGATGCCATTCTTTGGTGTAATGGCCGTTCAGGTAATACGGAAGGTTTAGGTCTTGAGAATGTTGGATTAGTACCAAACAACCGTGGTCAACTTTCAGTAAATGATCAGTACCAAACTGAAGTTGAAAACATCTATGCTGCTGGTGACGTGATTGGTTGGCCTTCATTAGCTTCGGCTGCTTATGACCAAGGGCGCTGTGCTGGCGCAAACATGAGTGGTGAAGATGCTAAACCAGTACGTGATATTCCTACAGGTATTTATACCATTCCGGAAATCTCATCAATTGGTAAAAATGAACAGGAATTAACGGAAGAGAAAATTCCGTATGAAGTTGGTCAAGCATCTTTCCGTCATTTAGCTCGTGCACAAATTACGGGTGATACGGTGGGTGAGTTAAAGATTCTTTTCCACCGTGACACTATGGAAATTTTAGGTATTCACTGTTTTGGTAATAACGCTGCTGAAATTATCCACATTGGGCAAGCAGTTATGCACAGCCCAAACAATACCTTGAAATATTTTGTTGAAACGACATTTAACTATCCAACAATGGCTGAAGCATATCGCGTAGCTGCGCTCAATGGTATGAATCGCTTGTTTTGATTTTAAATAAGTTTTCAATAAAAAAGCCCGCAAATCTGCGGGCTTTTTTATTTGCATTAGATCATACGATTTTTATATTTTTATGACAGTTCTGAGGAGTGATTTACGTGCTTTATATTTTAGTGGGCACAAAACGCTTGGTTAAAATATTCAAATAAATCTGGTGTTTGTTTCCATAAAATTATAGAAAGCACCAAAAGCACAGCTATGATAAAAGTCATAATTGTTTTCAAAAGTAAGGCATTATGCGTCATGAATAACTGCCTCCTCATTAACAAAGAAGTGTACGATTACCCCTAGTATACTTAAGGCTATAGAACATAACCAAATCGCATTGTAATTACCTGTTAAGTCATGGTTAACGCCGCCAAGCCATCCACCAAAGAAAGAACCGACTTGATGGGTGAAAAACACAATACCACTCAGCATCGATAGATATTTTACCCCAAACATATTTGCCACAATGCCATTTGTGAGCGGAACTGTAGAGAGCCATAAAAGGCCCATAATGACGCCAAAAGCATATACCGTATAAGTGCTTAAAGGTAATAGTAAAAAGGCAATGATCGCGATGCCACGGCTGCCGTAAAGTGCCATTAATAGTTTAGGCTTTGAGAAACGATCTCCTAACCAACCAGCACCGTAAGTTCCTACTACGTTAAATAACCCCACTAATGCCAGAAATACAGTGCCAGTAGCCGCGTCAAATCCATGGTCGATTAAATAACCTGGCAAGTGAACGCCTAAGAAGACAACTTGGAATCCACAAACTAAAAAGCCTAAAGCTAACCACCAGAAGGGCTTATGCTTTCTGGCAATGTTAAGCACTTGTTTAAATGTGAGTTGAGGTTGAGTAATTGCTTTTGGTGTTTGATTGCTTGACCCTTTTAACATAAGCGCTAGTGGAATAATAAAAGCAATTAATAGCGCACTCACCATTAGGGCTGCTGACCATCCCACCGTTTTAAGTAAGAGCAGGGTGGATGGCAGCATAATAAATTGACCAAAAGAACCTGCTGCACTGGCAATCCCCATTGCCATGCTTCTTTTTTCTGGTGGAGCAGCTCGACCTACTGCACTGAGTAAAACTGTAAATGAGGTTGCTGATAAAGCTAAGCCAATAATTAGCCCTAGACTCAAATTTAAGATTAATACGCTTGAACTAAAAGCCATTAAGAGTAAGCCGAGGGTATAGAGCATGCCACCGACTGCGACAACAATTCGACTGCCATATTTGTCTGCGATTGCGCCGGTAAAAGGTTGAACGAATCCCCAGATCAGGTTTTGCATAGCAATAGCAAGGCTAAAAACATGTTGCCCCCAACCAAACTCATGACTCATAGGTACTAGATAGAGTCCGAAACCATGTCTGACTCCTAAGGAAAGAGCTAGAATAATTGCACTGCCAATCAACATATAGATGAGGGGCTGAGAAAATTGCTTGCCAGTTTTAGTCATGATTAATAGAAAATTATAATAATGTGATGATTTATTGTAGAAGATATATCGAGTAATATCGATATATTTAGAGAGAATATTTAAGGCGGGCTAAAGAGTTAGTAGGGATTGTATTGCTTTATGCAAAAAGAGAAAAAGCAGAGCCAATTTGATCTCTGCTTCTTATAAAAATTAAGCTGCGGAATTACGTTCAAGTAATGCTTGTTCAAAAAGAACTTGTTCTTTTTCTTTATGTTCGGTGGTGAAGCGAATCAAAATTACACTACAGCCTGCGACCATAACCAGACCACCTAAAATAAACAGGCAAGTTTGAACATCAAGCAATCCTTTGAGTAAGAAACCAGCTGCGACAGCACCCACATTGCCACCTGCACCAATAATTCCTGCAACGCCACCTAATGCATTACGGTCAATAAATGGTACGAGTGCATAAGTTGCACCACAAGCCATATGAGTAAACAGTGCAAAAATGGTCATAGAAATGATTGCAAGAGCAACCACATTCATTTGTGAGAAGAGAATTAAGAATAAACCTTCACCTAAAATCATGAGTACGAGTACTTTTGTACGACCATCTAATCCTTTTTTGAGTGCAACTTTATCGGAAATGATCCCGCCAAGTGCACGAGCAAATAATGCCAGTAAACCAAATATCCCAGCAGTTAAACCAGCGGTTTTCAGATCCATTTTGAACTGATCGACATAGTACATTGCTGCAACGTTATGAATAAAAATTTCAATACCGAAGCATGCGCCGTAGGCTACAAATAAAATCCAGACACGGTAGTTGCGAGCAGCTTGCATTAAAATTGCTGTACCACCTTTTTTACCACTACCAACATCCATGCCTTGCGCGCGAACTTCTTTAAAGTTCCCTTGAGGGCAATCTTGAGTTAATTTCCAGTAAAGGATGCCGACAATAACCATCATTATGCCGGGTACAATTAATGCCACACGCCAGCCCATAGTTTGCTCAACACCAAACATCACAATGGCACCGAGCAATAAAGGCATTAATGCTTGAGTTGCACCCCCACCAGCATTTCCCCAACCAGCCGCCGCTGCATTTGCTGTGCCTACAACGTTAGGAGCAAACATAACGCTTGTATGGTATTGCGTAATTACGAAGCTTGCGCCAATTGCGCCAATGAGTAAGCGAAAGAACAGAAAAGATTCATAACTATTGGCAGCAGCTACACCAAATACTGGAATACTGCCAACTAATAGGAGGGTGGTGTAAGTAATACGTGGACCATATTTGTCGCAGAGTGGTCCGACAATAAGCCGAACTAAAATCGTAATGGCAACAGCAGCAATATTAATATTGGCAATTTGATCTTTTGTTAATCCAAACTCACCTTTAATAACGGGCATTAATGGTGCACACGCAAACCATGCGAAGAAACATACAAAGAAAGCGAGCCATGTCATGTGGAAGGCACGCATTGCTGGAGTTGAAAAACTGAATAATTTAATCTCAGTTGCTTTTTTTGCATCTAGATTTACATTTGAAGACATACGCCGTCCCCCTGAACTGAACGAAATTTAATTTGCATGGCAATAAGTTGCCTATCTGCAGACCGATCAGAGCGGACATCGTTGGCCGTCTTGGTTTATTCATTGAATCAGCGGTGATTCATTATGCTATGAATAAAGCAAAGGGCGTGCCAAAAAATGAATTTTACTAAAAAGGAAAAATTACTTTCTAATTTTATTAAGTTAGTTTGTGAAGATAAAAATAACTAAAAAAAGAAGATCGAAACGAGAGGAGGGTTATAGGAGTATAGGGAGTTAGTTTTATCTGTTGTGTTTATAAAAAATGCTCATTTTTTTAGCATTTTGATTTAAAAAGAAGCAATTTGTAGATGTTTATAGATTGAAAGAAAGCTATAAAAACGTGCATAAGTTTTTATAGCTTTATATGGCGCAGAAGTTAGAAGCGGTAACCAATACCGGCGTAACCTAAAATTGGGTTAATTTCGATGTCCGCTTTTGCATTGATTAATTCACCATACTTGGCGTCACTCACTGTAATGGTCGTGTCTGTTTTTAAGTGAGCATAAGAGACAGAACCTACAGCGTACCATTTGTCATTAAAGTCATAGGTAAATCCTAAGGTTGCTACTGGAGCAATTGCATCGGATGCTTCAAGGTCTACTTTTGGATCACCAGAGCTAGTTTTTCTTTCTAAAGCTGCTCCTGATTTACCATCTTTAATATTCACAATCATATGACCTGCACTAACTAAGTCATTTTCAATTTCAGGGTTCATTTCTAATTCGCTGAAATAGGCATACATCACACCTAGTCCTACATAAGGTCTAAATTTATTTACGCCTGTTTTGCCAAAGTGATATTGCAATTCAAATGCTGGTGTCCAAGCACGGGCTGATGCAGCACTTCCATGGGCCTCAAGATCTGTAATAAAAATATTATTATTAAGCTCCATAGAACCAGCAATTCCTCCCGCTGGTGTAGCGGTAGCTGAAAAAGGAGCATAAATTTTACCTTTACCTTGTAAATCAACTTTAGGAGGAATACCTGCTTTTACTTCTAAGGAAATGTTGTCGGTAAAGAAATAATTACTCATGAGCCCTAAGGTAGTAACGTCATCTGCCTCTAACCCAGTATTCTCTGCCTCCCATTGACTTAAACCGCGGATTTCAGCAGTTCCACTTAACCAAGATGGAATTTCATCAGCACCTAATCCACCAAGAGTGTCAATAAGTTTTTCAAGCACAATATTACTATTATCATCTGAAATATTGTCTTGGATAGTTTTTACTTTAATATCTCCAACCTTGGATTTCTCATTCTCTTTAACAGATGTATTAATTCTGAAAGGCTGAGCTTTTCCTGTAGGCTTGACATATAAAGGACCAGCAGAGACTGAAAAACGTTTGAAGCCATCACCATCTTTTAAACTAAAATATGGAGACGCGGCAGAGGTGACTGTTGGCAGAGCAAAAAAGGCAGCTGTCATACAAAATAATGACTTTTTCATCATAAAAGGACTCCATGTCCGGCATTTGTTTACTGATTTTTATTGAGCCAACCATACCGTGTTTTATTAAAAAGATTGTGTATTAAAAATTAATAATTGTAATTTTTTTGAAATAATTGTTTATATTTAGCAATATTTATTAATTAAAAATACATAATGAATAATAAAAGGCTACATAAAGTAGCCTTTTATTAAATGTAATTAAATGATTAGTTGAAGCGAGATAAGTCTTCTTCAGGGCGTGCAGTCAAGACTTCAATGCCTGTTTGGGTGACTAAAATAGTATGTTCATACTGAGCTGAAAGTTTATGGTCTTTGGTTACAACCGTCCATTTGTCGCCTAACAGTTTAGTTTGCCATACGCCTGCATTTACCATAGGTTCAATGGTAAAAGTCATACCTGCTTCCAGACGCATACCTGTACCGGCTTGACCATAATGTAATACTTGAGGCTCATCATGGAACACAGTTCCAATACCGTGACCGCAATATTCTCGCACTACACTAAAACGTTCTGATTCGACATATTTTTGGATTGCATGGCCAATATCACCTAAATATGAACCATCTTTAACAGTTGCCATACCTCGGTACATGGCTTCTTGAGCAACCTTGCATAGACGGTTAGCTAAAATAGAAGTTTCGCCACCGATGACGTACATCATATTGGTATCACCGTGATAGCCATCTTTAATCACAGTTACGTCAATATTAAGAATGTCACCATTTTTTAAGATTTTATTTTCAGAGGGAATACCATGACAGACAACATGGTTAACCGAAGTACAAATAGAGTGCTGAAAAGCAGGGCGTCCAGGAGCGCCACCATAGCCGACACAGGCAGGAATAGCATGCTGTACATTTTCAATGTGGTTACGGCAAATGGTATCAAGTTCAAGTGTACTTACACCTGCCTTAATATAGGGCTTGATCATCTCTAGAACTTCAGCCGCCAGTCGTCCTGCAATGCGCATTTTTTCAATTTCATCTGGAGTTTTGATTAATCGACGTGGAGCTGTATAAGTACTGTTCATGATCTCTAAAAACTTTTGGTAATTTACAAGTGTCTATGGTATAAATAGCCGCCCATTTTATCAAATGCTTTTCGTGAATATCTTTTACGAACAATTTTGATAGATGGGGTAAAAAATCCGCACATATATCGTCACATTACTCTGGGTGCCTGTAAAAGGGTGGAGAATGCGGATATATGGAGGCCTAACCCAAACTTTAAGGTAAAGAAAATGGCAGATTACAACGTAAGCATGCGCGACCTTCTTCAAGCTGGCGCGCACTTTGGTCACCAAACACGTTTCTGGAACCCAAAAATGCGTCAATACATTTTTGGCGCGCGTAACAAAATTCACATCATCAACCTTGAGCACACTGTTCCTGCGTTAAATGATGCTTTGAACTTCGCTAACCAATTAGCAAGCAAAAAGAACAAAGTTTTGTTTGTTGGTACAAAACGTGCTGCTTCTAACATCATCCGTGAACAAGCTCAACGCGCTGGTCAACCATATGTAGATCACCGCTGGTTAGGTGGTATGTTGACGAACTGGAAAACACTTCGCCAATCTATCAACCGTTTAAAAGATCTTCAAACTCAATCTCAAGATGGTACTTTTGCTAAGCTTACTAAACGTGAAGCTTTAGAACGTGCTCGTGAGATGGAAAAACTTGAGCGCTCTTTAGGCGGCGTTAAAAACATGGGTGGTTTACCTGACGCATTATTTGTAATCGACGTTGATCACGAAGCGATTGCAATCAAAGAAGCGAAGAACTTAGGTATTCCTGTTATCGGTATCGTTGATACAAACTCTAACCCAGACAACGTTGATTACGTTATTCCGGGTAACGACGATGCGATCCGTGCAGTAACTCTATATGCTTCAGCTATGGCTGACGCAATTCTTGCTGGTAAAGAATACGCTCAATCTCAAGCGAACGCTCAAGCAAAAGGCGATGACGCTGCGAAAGACGCTTCTGAGGCTTAATGCGTTTTGACGCAGGCTTGTCATTTTTGCGACATGTAATGGTGGCAAATTAAGCGTCGAGAGTGCAAACGGCCCAGAGTTTCTTTGGGCCGTTTTTGTTGAAAAGATTTATTTTCTACCGATTTTAGGAGATCAACATGACTGCAATTACTGCAAGCATGGTAAAAGAATTACGTGACCGTACTGGTCTTGCAATGATGGAATGCAAAAAAGCATTAACAGAAGCGAACGGTGACATCGAGCTTGCTATTGATAACCTTCGTAAATCTGGTCAAGCTAAAGCTGCTAAAAAAGCAGGTAACATTGCTGCTGACGGTGCAATCACAATCGTTCAAGAAGGCAACAAAGCAATTTTAGTTGAAGTTAACTGTCAAACTGACTTCGTTGCTAAAGACGAAAACTTCTCTAACTTCTCAAAAGCTGTTGCTACTGCTGCATTAGCCGCTGGTGAAACTGATGCTGCTAAAATCGCTGAATTAAAATTAGCAGACGGTCAAACAGTTGAAGAAGCTCGTATTGCACTTGTTCAAAAAATCGGTGAAAACATCCAAGTTCGTCGCGCGAAAATCGTTGAAGGCGAAAGCTTGGCTATCTACAAACACGGTTTAAAAATCGGTGTTGTAGTTTCTTATACAGGTGATGCTGATACTGGTAAAGGTATTGCAATGCACATTGCTGCATTCAACCCAGTAGCTGTAAATGCTGAAGCTGTTCCTGCTGACCTTATCGCTAAAGAAAAAGAAATTGCTGAAGCGAAAGCGTTAGAATCTGGCAAACCAGCTAATATCGTTGAAAAAATGGTAACTGGTTCTGTTGATAAATATTTGAACGAAGTTGCTCTTGATCGTCAAATGTACGTAATCGACAACGACAAAAAAGTTGCTGATGTATTAAAAGCAACTGGTACTAATGTTGCTAACTTCGTACGTTTTGAAGTTGGTGAAGGTATCGAGAAAAAAGTAGAACTTAGCTTCGCTGAAGAAGTTGCTGCTGCTCAAGCTGCTGCGAAGTAATTCGTATCACGATAAAAAAAGCCCCTTTGGGGCTTTTTTTATCTCGACTAAAATGAGGGCTTAGAATGATAAATAAAAAAAATCTTAGTATTGGCAGTGTCATTATTTTATTGGTTGCTGGATATTTTGGTCTGGATTTATCTGGGCATAAGCAAAATCAATTACCGTCATCAACCATACCCGAAGCTCGGCATACAGAAACTACATTACCAAGTAATGGAGTCGACAACATAAAAGCTGCTCATGAGCAGAGACAAAGTAATGTTCAGGTGCAGGGAAGTGGTCGGGTAAAAGCAATTTTAAAAGATGATAATGATGGGTCGAGACACCAGAAATTTATTCTTGTATTAAAAAATGGCCTTTCAATTTTAGTCGCACATAATATCGATTTAGCTCCTAAAATTCCTAATTTAAAAAAAGGTGACATGGTAGAATTTTATGGCGAATATGAATACAACCCTAAAGGTGGTGTATTGCACTGGACTCATCGTGATCCACAAAGTCGTCATCAAAGCGGTTGGCTCAAACATGATGGGCAAATCTATCAATAAAGCCGAATAAACGAATAAAGAGATAGTTTTTTATAGAGCAATTTTATTCTATTCAGTTTCCTAAAACATGTTATGGTTTTTTTATTGAATGGATGAGACGTATTTATGCAGCGGGAGCAAGCCGATTATCTGCATGTGCGAGAGCTGGGCGGTTTAGAGTTATTAAAAGCACATTATCACCAAACGCAATTTTCGAAGCATACTCATGAAGGGTATTGTATTGGCGTGATTGAAGAGGGCGCACAGTCTTTTTTTAGGACAGGCCAGCTACATGTAGCTCCTAAAGGCGATATTATTTTAGTAAATGCTGACGAGATTCATACGGGTTCATCTGCTGTTGAGTCGGGTTGGCGATATCGGGCGATTTATCCCACACCTGAAATGTTGGCAGAAGTTAGCCAAGATTTTTTTGAAAATCCGCATGGGGCGCCGTGGTTTCCTCAAGCTGTGATTCGTGACTTGGGTTTGGCCCAACAACTTTGTTTACTCTTTGATTTGTTAGAACAAAAAGATAATTTCTTACTCAAAGAAACAATGTATTTGTCTACTTTAGCCTGTCTAATGAAGCGACATGGTAAATCAAATCAGACTTTTTGTGAGCTGCCAGAGGCATATTCAAAAATATTAAGAGTTAAAGAGTTACTGGTAGAAATGCCTGAAACGAATTTTTCTTTGCAAGATCTGTCTGACATGGTGGGCTTGAGTGCATGGCATTTCTTAAGACAATTTAAAAAATATGTGGGCTTGCCACCTCATGCCTGGCTTGTTCAAGCACGCTTACAAAAAGCAAGGCAATTATTAAAACAGGGTGACCAAATTGCGATGGTGGCACAGCAGTGTGGCTTTTCTGATCAAAGCCATTTTAATCGCCACTTTAAAAAAGCAATGGGAGTGACACCAACTCAATATGTAGCTAGTCTAAATAACTAAATTATTAAAAATTTACTTACAGCAATTTTATTCAATATAAGTAGGCTTTCATCAAGCATTTTATAGAAATGCTTCTTATATTGGATTCTATATATGAATATTCAGCTTAATCAGTCGGTTGAGTTTCCAAAAAATAAGCCATCCTATCTTTTTTTGCGCGGTGCAATGGATATTTTACCGTTGTCAATTTCTGTTATTCCATGGGCAATTTTAGCAGGCTCTATGGCAATTCATGCAGGTTTATCTTTCTATAAGGCGCTTGCGATGTCAGGAATTGTCTTTGCTGGAGCAGCGCAATTAGTTAGCTTAAGCATGGTCATGGAAGGTGCATCCACTTTTACAATTTATGTGACGATTTTCTTTTTAACAGCTCAGCATTTTATTTATGCATTAACTTTAAGAAATGACATTTCTATTTTGCCTCTTTCTAAACGATTAAGTTTGGGTTTTTTATTAACAGATGAATTATTTGCGGTGTGTGCATCCGGTGAAAAAAGGCAGTCAGAATACCTGTTGGGTGCAGGCCTATCTTTTTATTTATTCTGGGTAGTGTTTAGCTTGGTAGGAATACTTTTAGCAACAGTGATTCCTGATTTATTAAATTATCATTTAGATTTTTCAATTGTGGCTATTTTTGTTGCTATGATCGTACCGTTATGTAAGGGGTTGCCTGTACTTGCTGGTGTGCTAATGACCTGTTTTAGCGGATTTTTCTTTAAATTTTATCAGGTTGAAGGGGCGATTTTACTTTCAGGATTACTAGGGATGTTGGTTGCTGTGTTAACTGAAAAAATAGAGAAGGAGCGATAATATGTCCTGGTTCATGATTTTAGGCTTGGCAGCAATCATCTTTTTTAATCGTTATTATTTTTTAGAGCCTAACGTTAAAATTAAACTGCCTCTTATTATGAATAAGATGCTTAATTATTCTGCTCCCTGTTTATTAACAGCAATTTGTATTCCGGTTGTTTTTTTTGATGGCGATAATTTAAAAGGAGTTTTAGATAATTCTTATATTTATGCAGCAATCTTTTGTATTGTAATTTCCATTTATCTAAAAAGAGTACTTTTAAGTGTTATCGCTAGTTTAGTTTTTTTCTATTTTATAAATTTTCTAATAAATCAGTAAAATGTAAAAAGCTGAATCGAGATGATCCAGCTTTAATTTAATAATTAGGAAAGAGCATGTTTTTGTCTGCTTTTCCATTTAGGTAAGATTTTTCCTAAATAGGCATCCATGCACCAAACTGGTCCAATCAGTAGAAATTGTAAATCTTTAAAGAAAGATGGCTTTTTGCCCTCGATTTTATGGCCATAAAACTGTCCAACCCAAGCAACTACAAAAATAGCGATATAAAATCCTACTCCTACAGGTAGGGTGTAAATAAGCCACGCCATAACCACCAGTAAAGCAGCCATTGCAACAGCAAGTACAAGATCTAAACGTGCATAAAATACGAGAGTTAGTACAAGTAATAGAGCTGTGAGTAAAGCGCTGAAATGGGCAATGATTCCAATAATAGAAAATAAAATGGCAGGAACGCAGAGCCAGTGAATTTGTTTGTTGGTTGGGTTTTGATGGCTTTCGCTATATTCATCAAACCATTCTGTAATGGATTTCATTAATGGCACACTCCTTGTTCTAGCTTTGATTTATTTTTTCTGAGTATATTTTATCCTGTTCTTAAGGTGGGCGACAAGAAACCGGTATTATTCAACTATAGGAACTTGGCAATAAAGATTTAAAAAGAACATGAGAAAAACGTAATGTCTGGGTGATAGAAAAAGTACTCAATGTAACCTTGAGAATGATGCAATATTTCAGAATATTTTTTATAGGTTGCTAGATGATGAAATCATCAAAAAAAGTGTGATTTTGAGATAGGTGGGAAAATTGCATGAAAAAGCTCTACTTATCTACTCTAAAAACGCCATAATTAGTCTTAATTTTATAAAAATGGTACTAGGGTAGCGGAAATTTAATAAAGTCGCTCTAAACGCAATTTAGAAGCAAAATAAGCTTGGATAAGATAAACGTACTTTTTTGTGTAAAAAATATTCAAATTTAAGGGTGGAGAAGGGCTAAAAAAGATAATTTTTTAAACCTAAGTTAGAAATTATTTTTATAGTTTAAAACATAAAAAAGCCGCAGAAAAAATTGCGGCTTTTTACATGAACTCTAGAGGCTATAACTTATGAAGTTGGACCATCAACACGTTCAATATTTACTTTTGCAGTTCCCGCATTGGTAATACCAAGACGTTTAGCAGCACCGTATGATAAGTCAAGTACACGATTGCCATGGAAAGGACCACGGTCATTTACTTTTACAACCACACTTTTACCATTGTCTTTGTTGGTTACTCGGATGTAACAGTTCAATGGTAGGCTACGGTGAGCAGCAGTTAGAGCATTCATATCGAATGTGTCACCACTTGCTGTTTTGCGTCCATGGAATTGACGACCATACCATGAAGCCATGCCAGTTTGGCTAAACTTACGAACAGTGTTTGAAGCTACTGTGTTAAGTTTTTCAATCACTGAAGGCTCATCTTCAGGGATTTCAATTTTTGCTGCGATCGCTTGACGACGGATTTGATCGCCAGAACGTTCAGTGATTGAAAGACTGTTAATGTTAGAAAAACGAGAATTAAAATTTTGAGTATCTTTACTCAATACACGAGCTGCTAAATTAGAGCCATCTACATCACTATTTAATGATGATGATTGCACCATTTCAGCATGCAATGGGGCCATACTTAAACTAGCCGTCAGTGCAAGAACGTATTTCAGCGATAACTGCATTTGTATAAACTCCTGAGAACATGTACTTTTTTCTTTCAGCGATTGACTGAAATTTAAAGTGAACATGTCTGATTATTCACTTTTGCAATTGCTACATTGGGGTGGATAATATTCATCGCTTACGGAGAGTGTCTAGTCTTTAACGAGAAATCGTTACAAAAAGGGCAAAAACTTACAGTTCCTGGTTAAAAAATAATCAAAAGTGTAACAATATATTAAATTTGTGCGTATTGTGATCTATTTAACAAAAATATTTATTGACTTTTACATAACTCACAAAAAAGCTAGCCTATCGGCTAGCCACTTCAGTGCCTAATAACCATACAGCAGTCGCATACATACGGCTCTTATTATAGGTCGTAATTACTTGAAAATTTGGGTAAGTTAAATAGTAAATCGGACCATTATAGTCTTGTAATTGAATAACATTTACCATATCCAGATCATCAATTTTAACTAAAGGATTTAATGGTGAGATGCCTAGTGTCTTTAATGCACCATATGGAAAAGGCTGAGTTAAATCTTTAGCAATAATACTTTCCGGATTTGATCCCGTGTAACGCGCCATAAAGCCGATAGGTTGATCGCGTTGCCATCCTTGTTTTGCTAAGTAGTTTGCGATTGAACCAATTGCATCTACCGCAGAGTTTCTTAAGTCGATATGCCCATTACCGTCATAATCGACCCCATATTTACTAATATTGCTCGGCATAAACTGTGGATAGCCAATTGCACCTGCGTAGGAACCTACAATACTATTTGTTGGGTAACCTTCTTTATAAGTCCATGCAATAAGAGCTGCTAACTCATCGCCAAAATATTCAGCACGGCGAGGGTAGCCAAAAGCAAGTGTGGCTAAGGCATCACGTGTAATAAAAGAACCTTTATTCGCGCCATAACCTGTCTCAACACCCAAAATGCCCAAAATGACAGCTTGAGATACACCATATTGTTGTTCAGCGCGATTTAAAGCATCTGCATATTGGTTTTTAAAACGGACGCCACGTTGAATTGTCCCTTCAACCAAAAACATAGAACGATAGTCATACCAAGGTTTGCTTTCCCCTGGACGAGTCATAATATTTAGAATGTTTGGTAAATTTTTTGCACCACTCATGGCTGCATCAACTTGATCGCCACTTAACCCATAAGCGCTCATCGTTTTTTGTTTAAAATTTACATAATCAGGATGTGTTGCAAAATCGTTGGCCTGAGCGAAGTGACTTGTACTGATTAAACCAGTACACAAAGCAAGCATTTTTAAAGTTTTATTTAAGTGTTGAGACAACATATCGTTTTAAAATTCCAGATTATCGATGTGTATGAATGGACATGACTAAACCAAAGGTGGCCATTAAAGTAATAATAGCTGTTCCACCATAACTCATAAAAGGTAAAGGAACACCTACTACAGGTAAAATACCACTGACCATTCCCGCATTTACAAATACATAAACAAAAAAAGACAAACCAAAGGCGCCAGCAACTAAACGTCCATAGTTATGGAAGCTTTGTAAGCCGATTTGGAATGTTCTAAAAATAATAGCAAAATAAAGAATAACTAAAATAAGTACACCGATGAGCCCAAATTCTTCGGAATACGCGGCAATAATAAAATCGGTATGACCTTCGGGTAAAAAGTGCAAATGTGATTGGGTACCTTCAAGAAATCCTTTACCCGAAAAACCACCAGAACCAATCGCAGTTTTCGATTGAATAATATTCCAACCTGTACCGAGCGCATCCGCCTCTGGGTCAAGTAACGTTAAAACCCTTTGACGTTGATAGTCGTGTAAAAGAAATTCCCACGCAATTGGAATGATGACTGCAGCGCACGCTCCCGCAGCACCGATCATACGCCATGATAGTCCACTTAAAAATAAAACAAATATGCCACTTGCTAGCACTAACACTGATGTCCCTAAATCGGGTTGTTCTGCAATTAGTAAAAAAGGGATACCAATCAACACTAATGATAAAACAACT
Source organism: Acinetobacter sp. Leaf130 (assembly GCF_001423205.1). Classification (NCBI taxonomy): domain Bacteria; kingdom Pseudomonadati; phylum Pseudomonadota; class Gammaproteobacteria; order Moraxellales; family Moraxellaceae; genus Acinetobacter; species Acinetobacter sp. Leaf130. The sequence continues at coordinate 1,930,518 of NZ_LMOE01000001.1, read as the reverse complement.
TGTGAAAAGCTAGGGGGAAGGGGTTTACGCGCTAAAAACCATGCAACCATCATGGGCATACCGATTTTCATAAACTCACTGGGTTGGACACTTCCGAAACCGGGAATATCAATCCAGCGCTGAGCACCCATTCGGACTTCGCCAAACACCATGACTGCCACAAGTGAAAATAAGCCAAACAAATAAAAATATGGAGAAAAAGCTTGATAGACCTTGGGCGGAATTTGGGCTAGACCAAACATAACTAAAAAGCCAATACCAAAACTCATGGCTTGTTTACTCACTAACCCTACATCTTGTGCAGAAGCACTATATAGTACGGTTAAACCTAATAAAGCATTTAAGAGCAGAAATAGGCATAACCAAGGGTCAACATGGAGCTGTTGCCACTTTGACGGTTGCATAGCGGTGCTAAGACCATCTCGAGGAGCTTGGCGTAAAAATTTATATTGTGGGCTAGGAGACATGCGGCGTTAACTAAGGTCAATCAGTGCTTGGCGCATGCTAACATAAACGTGGTGAATGGCAATGTATATCAATATTTTGCAATAAAAAAACCTAGCTCTCGCTAGGTTTCCGATAGTCTATTTTTTATTAGTTAAAGAATAGACCATCATGATATTCAGCCATCGCTTTAAGTTCGGTGCGATTTAAGCTTGGAATCAGTTTGTCGATTGCAATGTGAACAGCTTTTGTTACGGCTGCTGCACCAATATCGGCTGCCTTACGTTTGATCATACCGAGGTCTAATGTTTTATTAAAATCAGACATGAAATGTTTGATCATCGCATCGCCGAATTGTTTATATAATTCAGCTAAAGCAGCTTTATTAATGTCATTTCCTGCTTCAAGCTCAGTAAAGTTATGCTTAAGGTTAGTCACTAAACCTGCATCTAAATTTACGCCTACTTTATATTGACCTTGTGGGTCTTTAAATAAGCTTTTTTCAGAGAACTCAACTGACTGTTTAACTACATCGTTAGGTGCTTTGCTTAACAATTGCTTTAAAAGGACAGCAACGGTTGATTTGACATAACCTGCTAGTTTTTCGGCAGTATCGCGCTTTTCACTTGCAGGAAAATGCTGAACTAACTGAATCAAGACATTATCAATAATTTCTTCATTAAGTTGTAAAGCAATCTTATCGCGAAGTGGATATAAAGGTTCACTAGAATTTTTATTCGCAATTCCAGTCTGCATATCGTTCAATAAGCCTTCAGAAGGGGTAAAACCAAAAAACGGCATGGTATATCCTCAAATTATTCGTTTTATTGTCGTGCCAATCGAATCGGTTTTGGCATCCATGAAAGATCCGATACTCGGCAAGGGTTAATATCAAGTCCGCCGCGACGAGTATAAGTTGCATAAACCATCAGCTTTTCAGGCTGTAGATTTTGCCAAATATCGGCAAAGATCTGCTCAACACACTGTTCGTGAAAGCCGTTATGCTGACGGTACGAGATAATATAAGCTAAAACACTACGATAACAAGGTTTTTTGCCTTTAAAACGAATAAAAACTGTACCCCAATCCGGTTGTCCCGTGACTGGGCAGTTACTTCTTAAAAGATGAGAATACAATTCAACTTCGACTTCTTCACCAGAATCATCTAGTTTTAAGAGAGTGGCATCAGGATGCTGCTCTAAACGCTTTGGAGTGAGGTTATCAACACAAATACCTTGAGGCTTAGAAATCTCTAAATCATCTACTTGAAATAGGGTTAACTCAACTTTTGCACCAGCCGCAGCAGAGAGATCTTTTTCAACCGTTTCAATAAATGATTGTTTAGACTCAAACTGAGTGAAATTAAGACTATTGAAGTAAAGTTTTAATGACTTAGATTCAATCAAATTCGGTGAAGATGCAGGTAGCGTAATTCTGCCAATAGCAACTTGCGGGATAGCATGAGCGTTTAACCATGAAATTTCAAAAACATGCCACCAATCTTTACCTTGTGTGATGCCTTCAATATGCGAGTAGGCTTCACGAGACTGAGCACGGGAAATTGGAAATAAAACATCAGGTTGATAGTTAGTTGGATATTGGGTTTCTTTACCCAATAAAGACTGTTCGACACTCATTCACGCATTCCTGAACCACGAGCAAGTAAATAGTAAGCAATTCCGTAAAGTACAACACAGCATGATGTCACAATGATTAAAGAGAATGAAACATTCACATCGCTATGACCTAAAATGCCGAAACGGAAAGCATTAACCATATAAACAATAGGGTTAATTAAAGAAAGTTTTTGCCAAAAAGGACTAAGTGCACTAATGGCATAAAACACACCACCTAAATAAGTTAAAGGTGTAAGAACAAAGGTTGGAATAATAGAAATATCATCAAATGATTTTGCATAGACTGCATTAATAAAACCACCTAATGAGAAAAGAACCGAAGTAATTAAGACTGTATATATAGTTACGAACCAGTTGTGTATGAAAAGGTCAGTAAAGAACATGCTCATTGCAGTCACAATTGTACCAACTAATACACCACGGCAAATACCACCAATCACATAGCCCCACAAAATAATATGGAGTGGCACAGGACTCATGATGAGTTCTTCAATACTTTTTTGGAATTTTACGCTAAAGAAACTGGAAGACACGTTGGCATAACTATTCGTAATGACAGCCATCATAATTAAGCCAGGCACAATAAATTGCATATAGCTCACGCCACCCATTTGTCCAATGCGTGAACCCACCAAATTACCAAAAATGACGAAGTACAAACTCATTGTAATTGCCGGTGGTAATAAGGTTTGTGGCCAAATGCGTAGAAAACGGCGTACTTCTTTACGAACTATGGTCCAGAGAGCAATTTGCAGTTGGCTAAAATTCATTTTGCCTCTCCTTCAAGATTTTTCTCGACCATTTTGACAAATAACTCTTCTAGACGGTTCGATTTATTACGCATGCTGTGAACACGAATACCTTGAGATTCTAATAACTGGAATAGGTCATTCAATGTATGTGCTCTATCCATCGTTACTTCTAAAGTATTGCTATCAATTAAGTTGAACTTGACACCAATAATGTTTAACTGGAGCGGCCCAATTGGTTCGGCTAAATCGAAGATAAATGATTCTTCATTAAGCTGATTAAGGAAGCTCTTCATGCTGGTATCTTCTTTAATTACACCACGGTCAATGATCGCAATGCGACGACACAACATTTCTGCTTCTTCTAAATAGTGGGTCGTTAAAATAATAGAAGTACCGCTTTCGTTCATTTCGGTTAGAAAATCCCACATAGAACGGCGTAATTCAATATCTACACCAGCAGTAGGTTCATCTAGAATAAGAAGTTTAGGCTCATGCATCATGGCACGGGCAATCATCAGACGACGCTTCATACCGCCAGACAGCATACGTGCTTGTATATTACGTTTTTCCCACAAACCGAGTTTTTCTAAATAATGTTCGGCACGTTTTTCTGCAATCTTTTTATGGATACCGTAGTAGCCAGCTTGAGTGACTAAAATATCGAATGTTTTTTCAAACTGCCCGAAGTTAAATTCTTGAGGAACGACGCCAAGCTGCTGTTTTGCCAGAGAAGGATGGGTATCGAGGTTGTGCCCAAAAATCTCAACTGTTCCTGAGGTTTTCTTTGTGAGGGAGCTGATAATACCAATGGTTGTTGATTTGCCGGCACCATTTGGGCCTAACAACGCATAAAATTCACCTTCAGGCACAGTGAGGTTAATACCTTTTAACGCCTGAAAACCATTACGATATGTTTTGGACAAATCTCTTAAAACCAAAGCATCAGTCATGAAATTCTCACATTATGAAAGAGGGGTATATTTTGAGCGATAATGATTAATAAACCAAGTAAAATAGTCGGAATTTTATAAAATTAAGATAAATTGAGAAATTATTATATAAAAGCTGGTGCGCCCGGCGGGGATCGAACCCACGACCCCAGGTTTCGGAAACCTGTACTCTATCCAACTGAGCTACGAGCGCATGTGTGGGGCACATCATAGGAAAAAAACACTTGCAGGTAAAGCACGAAATACATGCCAAGTGATTTTAATGCTTAATTAAACAGCAAGTTGTTCAATATTTTATATGCTTTGTGAAAGAAGCTGAATTGAATAGTTAATTGTACGTAAAGCTCTTGCAAGTTCCTGAGGAGGAATACGTGATTCTTGCAAACTTGTAATCCATTGTACCTGACATAATTTAAGCTCTTGTATTGTTGTAGCTTTCTCTATTTTTTGAACAAGTGGTTTGGTCATTAGTCCGCAATAGCTGCTAAGTGTTTTTATCATTAACTGTTGTATTTCTTCGAAAGAAAGAGTCTGAGAAGGTATTAGTGGTTGAAAATATGTAGTACTGGGCTGATCTAAAGTTTTTTGCTCGGAAAGCTGGGTTTCTCCAACAAGATGAGGGGAATGCAGTATAGAACTATCAACAGATTCTTTTTGATTTTCTTCTACTTTATTTATGGCTGATGTTTTTAAAATAATTTCTTCATTCGTAGATGTTTCGGTAGAGGCAATTGGGGCAATAAGTTCTAAGTCGATAAGCTGTTGAATCAGCTCTGGAGAAGCAATACGTTTTTTAAATTCACCATTTAAGTTCTGAAAATCTTCATGGTCTATTAATAGTAACAAACGTCTTTGTTTTGCATTTAAAACAATATTGCGTTGTTGAAGCGCAACTCTTCCCAAATTGGTTCTATAAAAACCAGCCATTACTTTTCCCCAATATAAAAATAAATCAGACTGTTCAATCTTCTGAGTCGAACAGTACTGTTTTTAATAAAATATAAATGGGGTTAACAATAAAACCTAAAAATGACAATATGATGAATAATCTATAAATATCATTTGGTTAAGATATTAAAAGGCACTTTCTAATGCTTTGCGAAGATAGACATCAAGCTCATCTTGGCGTAATAGCCATTGAATATAGTCTTTAGGAAGTTCAGCAATTGCTGTGCCTTTATGCTTACCAAAGTTAACAGTAGTGGGAATACGTGCTTCTTCAGAAACTCGGTAGAGCTCTTCAATATCTTGAATATTTAAATGATAGACAATATGCATCAAGATATTAGCAGTCAAAATAATATCAGCATCGGCACGGTGAGCACCTTTAAGCATTTCCCGAGCTTTGCTGCTACCTTGAGAAATCATATAGATCAGTGCTGAGATATTATGAGCCTCTGCATCTGCCCAAACTTTACGTGCCAAAGCCAAAGTACAAATCGGTTTAATATTCGATACATCTACACCGCAACGCGTAATCGCGGCAATATCGTAATCAATATTGTGACCAATAATATAAGTCGTGCTCTCTGGTAATTTAAACGTTTTATAGTGAGGCTGGTTTTCTAAATCTGACTCTAATATATGGTGAACTGCCATAGCCGCGTAAGAAATAGGAGCACCGACTTGATAGAGCTGATCAAACAATTTGCTTTTATCTAAAGTGAGTTTACCTTCATTAAGTTCGATCGGAGCATACGCAATTTCAATAGGCAAACCATTTAGTGTATGTGTTTCTGTATCTAAAATAATGGTTTGCATAACTGGCCCTTTAAACAATCACGAGTAGCTATGAATGTTAACAGTTGGCTATTCACTTTAAAACATTTTATATGGGCAGAATTAGATTGGTATACCATTTCTTAAAGTCGCAACGGATATCTTGATATCTAATGCCACAGTAATAGGTACTAAAATTAATAGTTATGTTACGGGTAATTGGGACCATGGTACGGTCATGAGTACTAATGTAGACAACATCGTTGGAAATGTTCAAACTTTGCTAACAGCACAATAGAGTTATTGATATTTAAAGTATTTTTAACATTGTTGTAAGATAAAGTTAATGATGGGAAAATTAAAAATATAAGCTTTAAGCGGGCTTTTTAATTGATTTATAAACAATGGCTCATTTTTTATAAAACTTGAGCCATTTTTATTTAAAACTGAGCTAACTTGATTCTGTTTAATTATAAACTTCATGCTACAATATGTCGCAATCTTAGCACGGCTTAAAAGCCCTACTTATAGGACCCCCGCTAATGTTTGCCAATATTTCCATTTCTGAATTTGATCCAGAATTAGCTCAAGCAATTGCTTCTGAAGGTGAGCGTCAAGAAGCACATATCGAGTTAATTGCATCTGAAAACTATTGCTCTCCTGCTGTGATGGAAGCGCAAGGATCAAAACTTACGAACAAATATGCAGAAGGTTATCCAGGTAAACGCTATTATGGCGGTTGCGAATATGTGGATATTATTGAGCAAATGGCGATTGATCGTGCTAAAGAACTTTTTGGTGCAGATTACGCAAACGTTCAACCACACGCTGGTTCACAAGCTAACTCTGCTGTTTATCTAGCGCTTCTTAACCCAGGCGATACTGTTTTAGGTATGAGCTTGGCTCACGGTGGTCACTTGACTCACGGTGCAAAAGTAAGCTTCTCTGGTAAAACTTATAATGCGGTTCAGTATGGTCTAAACTCTGAAACAGGCGAGATCGATTACGAAGAAGTTGAGCGTTTAGCATTAGAGCACAAGCCACGTATGATCGTTGCTGGTTTCTCTGCTTACAGCCGTGTTGTAGATTGGCAACGTTTCCGTGACATCGCGGACAAAGTTGGCGCTTACCTTTTTGTTGATATGGCTCACGTTGCTGGTTTAGTTGCTGCGGGTGTATATCCAAACCCAGTTCAAATTGCTGATGTAACCACAACTACGACTCACAAAACACTTCGTGGTCCACGTTCTGGTTTAATCCTTGCGAAAGCGAATGAAGAAATCGAGAAAAAACTTCAATCAGCTGTATTCCCTGGTAACCAAGGTGGTCCATTGATGCATGCGATTGCTGCTAAAGCAATCTGCTTCAAAGAAGCAATGTCTGATGACTTCAAAGCTTACCAACAACAAGTTGTGAAAAATGCTCAAGCTATGGCTGAAGTATTAATCGCTCGTGGTTATGACGTTGTTTCTGGCGGTACTGACAACCACTTATTCTTGTTATCTTTAATCAAACAAGACGTAACTGGTAAAGAGGCAGATGCTTGGTTAGGCGCTGCTCACATTACTGTTAACAAAAACTCAGTTCCAAATGATCCACGCTCTCCATTTGTGACTTCTGGTATCCGTATCGGTACTCCAGCAGTAACAACTCGTGGTTTCGGTGAAGCTGAAGTTCGTGAACTTGCTGGTTGGATCGCTGATGTGATTGACAGCAAAGGTGACGAAAAAGTTATTGCTGACGTAAAAGCGAAAGTTGAAACTGTTTGTGCAAAATTCCCTGTATACGCACAATAAGTTGTAGATATAAAAAAAGCGCCGTATGGCGCTTTTTTTATATCTAGTTAATTACGTAAGAATTAACTTTTAGTTTTTAGCGATGAATCTGCATCATGCCATCCACCACCTAATGCCCGAATTAAATCTACACTAGCCATCATTCTGCTGCCGTTAAGCTGAGCAGAAAGTTGTTCTTGTTGCAAAATAGTACGGTCAGAATCAATTACATCAAGATAGCTAATAGCACCTTCTCGATAACGTAGGTGAGAAAGCTGATTTGCGTGACGAGAAGAAGAGAGTGCTTGGTTTTGAGCTTGAATTTGCTGATCGAGAATTCTTTGATCAGATAAACCATTTTCAACTTCGCGAAATGCATTCAGTACAGTTTGGCGATAATTCGCCACGCTTTCTTCATAGGCTGCTCGCGCTTGAGCGACTCCTGCTTTACGTTGCCCGCCGTCAAATAATGGCAAAGATAAAATAGTGCCTGCGACTGGCCCAAGTAAGAATGTGCGGCTCGACCATTTACCTAAATCACCTAAAGTTGATGATTCATAACCGAGTGCACCTGTTAGGTCTAGTTTTGGAAAAAAAGCAGCGCGTGCAATTCCAATACGCGCATTATCTGCTGCCATAGCACGTTCAGCAGCAGCAATGTCAGGCCGTCTTTCAAGCAAAGTTGAAGGCAGACCTGCTGGAAGGCGAATGCTGTTTGTTGCTAAGGGTTGAGTTGCTAGGTTGAAGTCAGCTGGCGTTTTTCCAAGTAAAACAGCAAGTGCATGTTCTGCAGTTGCTCGGTTACGGGCAATCGTTAGGGCATTGGTTTGGGCTGTAGCCAGTTCGGTCTGCGCGCGAGAAACATCTAATTCACTGACTAAACCATTACGAAATCGAGTTTGAACTAGATATCGAGTCTCACCAAGTAATTTAATAGTGCGATTATAAATTACTTGTTCAGCATCAAGCTGGCGGATTAGAAAATAGCCTTGTGCAACATCTGCTTGTAATGCTAAAAGTGCCGACTGGTATAGCGCTTCTTGTTGCTGTACATCGGCTGTTGCTGCATTGACACTACTAGCAATACGGCCAAATAAATCGAGCTCATACGAGATATTCGCTTGAGCACGCCATAAAGTTTGTGCAGATGTATGCGCATTATCATCTAAACCCAGTGAAGCGGGAGATGGTTTTTGGCGAGTTGGGCCAAAGCCAGCACCAATACTTGGTAAGCGTTCCGCTTGTGCTGCTGAACGTAATGCACGTGAAGCCTGAATATTGGCAGCAACAGCTTTAAGGCTTTGGTTACCAGCAATTGCTTGTTGCTCTAGTTCGTTTAACAGTGGGTCATTAAAAACACGCCACCATTCGCCACGTGATTGTGCGTCGGCAGGTTGAGCAGTTTTCCAGTTGCTATCTTCAAGTTTAGGGTCTGACTCTTTAAATTTAACAGGAACTATGACCTTTGCAGGTTGATATTCCGGAGCCAATGAGCAGCCTGCAAGGAGCAGGCTTCCCATGAGTGAGGACACTAACCATTTTTGTTTTGATGATGTCATCAAATGCCCTCCTTAGTGATCATGTGGGTTAGCTAATGGCGCTTCATGGACGGCTGCCGAATGCAGTTTATGTTTGCTGTTGAGTGTACGAATCAGGACATAAAAGGCAGGGGTGAGGAATAAACCAAACAACGTTACCCCGATCATGCCAAAGAACACGGCAATACCCATGGCATGACGCATTTCAGAACCTGCACCTGTTGATGTAACCAGTGGTACTACACCCATAATAAATGCAATAGAAGTCATTAAAATTGGGCGTAAACGCAGACGACTCGCTTCAACTGCGGCATTAAATGCAGTTGCACCTTGCATTTCAAGTTCCCTTGCAAATTCGACAATTAAGATGGCATTTTTACAGGCCAGCCCGACCAGTACCATCAGACCAATTTGCGTAAAGATGTTGTTATCTCCACCCGTAAGCCAGACACCTGTCAGAGCCGCTAAGATTCCCATTGGCACAATGAGGATTACAGCTAAAGGCAGAGTTAAGCTTTCGTATTGTGCTGCCAATACCAAGAACACGAGTAATACACTGATTGGGAAAACCCACAGTCCTGCATTACCAGCCAAGATTTTTTGATAAGTTAAATCAGTCCATTCAAACTTAATACCGCGTGGTAAGGTTTGAGCAGCAATACGTTCAACAGCAGCTTCAGCTTGGCTAGATGAATAGCCCGGTGCAGGGCCGCCGTTAATGTCCGCTGAGGTATAGCCGTTATAACGCACGACCATTTCTGGACCATAAGTTTGAGTCACGTTCACCAATGAAGATAAAGGCACCATTTGTCCGGCACTATTGCGGGTTTTAAGCTGCAAAATATCTTCAGGGTTCGCACGGAAAGGAGCATCGGCTTGCGCTCGAACCTGATAAACACGTCCAAAGCGGTTAAAGTCGTTAACGTACTGAGAGCCTAAATAAATCTGCATGGTGTTGAACACATCGGTTACAGCCACACCTTGCTGCTTGGCTTTTACACGGTCCAGATCTACGTTCAGTTGAGGTACATTAATTTGATAACTTGAGAACATTGGACCAAGTTCAGGGGCTGATTGTGCTGCTTTCATAAAGTTTTGTGCAGCATCATTCAAGGCTGAATAGCCTAAGGCACCTCGGTCTTCAAGTTGGAGTTTAAAGCCGCCCATGGTACCTAAGCCCATCACTGGTGGTGGTGGGAAAACTGCAATATAGGCATCTTGAATGGCTGAATATTTCTGGTTTAGAGCACCTGCAATTGCATTGGCAGATAAGTCTTTGGCCTTACGTTCATCGAATGGCTTTAACGTCACAAAGACAATACCAGCGCTTGAGCTGTTGGTAAAACCGTTAATGGATAGGCCAGGGAATGCAACAGCACTTTCTACACCAGGTTGCTTAAGTGCTGTATCGCTCATTTTACGAATGACTGCTTCGGTACGATCTAATGAAGCGCCATTTGGTAATTGAGCAAAGCTAATTAAATATTGTTTGTCTTGGGCAGGAACGAAGCCACCCGGAACAATGTAAGAAATACCAACGGTTAAGCCCAGAAGTGCAGCATATACACCCATTGCAGATGCTTTATGGGAGATAACACGACTTACGCCTTTACCATAGTTGTCTGACGCACGTGTAAATACGCGGTTAAACAGCGCAAAGAAACGTCCAAATACACGGTTCATAATGCGTGTTAAAGCATCTGGTTTAGCATCGTGCCCTTTAAGTAACATGGCTGCTAAAGCAGGAGAGAGCGTAAGGGAGTTAAATGCCGAAATGACAGTTGAAATGGCAATCGTCATGGCAAATTGTTTATAAAATTGCCCTGTTAAACCCGTCATAAAGGCTAGCGGTACGAATACTGCAACGAGGGTTAAGGCAATCGCAATAATTGGACCACTCACTTCTCGCATGGCGCGATAAGTTGCGTCTCTTGGGCTTAAACCTGCTTCAATATTCCTCTCGACATTTTCGACGACGACAATCGCGTCATCGACCACAATGCCGATGGCAAGTACCATCCCAAACAGTGATAACGCATTGATGGAATACCCAAAGGCAAGCATAAGTGCAAATGTACCAATAATAGAAACCGGTACTGCAAGCAATGGAATAATCGACGCACGCCATGTTTGTAAGAATAAAATAACAACCACAACAACCAGTGCAATTGCTTCAAGTAAGGTATGAACGACTGCTTTAATACTAGAGCGTACGAATTGAGTTGGGTCGTAAACAATGTCGTATTTAATTGAAGATGGGAAATCTTTTGAAAGCTCTTTCATCGTGCTACGCACTTGATCGGAAACTTGCAAAGCATTGGCACCCGGAGCTTGGAAAATTGGAATGGCAACTGCTTGTTTATTATCGAGCAATGAACGCAAGCCATATTGTGAGGCTGCAAGTTCAACACGTGCAACATCACCCAATCGGGTGACTGCGCCATCGGGTGCAGTTTTTAAAATAATGTCTGCAAATTCTTGCTCAGTGGTTAAACGACCTTGAGCATTCACTGAAAGTTGTACAGGTGAATTGGTTGGTGACGCACCAATTGTACCTGCCGCAACCTGAATATTTTGTTCACGGATTGCATTCACAATTTCAGTGGCTGTGAGGTTACGTTGCGCTACTTTTTGTGGGTCGAGCCACACCCGCATAGCGTAGTCACCAGAACCAAATAAACCGACTTCACCTACACCTTGTAAGCGTGCCAAACGATCTTTTACGTTCAGTACAGCGTAGTTACGTAAGTAAGTCATGTCATAGCGGTTATCTGGTGAAGTCAGATGTACCACCATGGTTAAAGTGGGAGAACTTTTTAAGGTGGTGACACCTAAACGCTGTACATCTTCAGGTAAACGAGGCATTGCCTGAGACACACGGTTTTGAACCAATTGTTGAGCTTTATCTGGGTCAATACCGAGTTTGAAGTTCACTGTAATGGTTAAGTTACCGTCGCTGTTTGCTTGAGATTGCATATACAGCATGTCTTCTACGCCGTTGATCGATTCTTCAAGCGGAGAGGCAACAGTTTCAGCAATTACTTTGGGGTTTGCACCCGGATATTGAGCACGCACAACCACAGATGGCGGTACAACTTCTGGATATTCGGAAATAGGTAACTGGAATACCGACAGTAGACCAGCGAGTAAAATCAGTACTGATAAAACACCAGCAAAGATTGGCCGATCAATAAAGAATTTAGAAATATTCATATGTGATTAACCTTTTGCCGGAGTTGACGTTTTTTCTGTTGGCTGAGGTTGAGGTGTGTTAGTACTTGCAGTGATTTGTGCATTCGGCATCGGGACGAGGTGTGGCGTAACGGGATCACCCGGACGAATACGCTGTAAACCATTCACCACAATACGGTCGCCCGCTTGTAATCCGCTATTCACGATTTGCAAGCCATCTTGTTGTGCACCGATTTTTACTTCGCGGTAAGCAGTCTGGTTTTTAGCATCGACAACAACGACAAAGCGTTTATCTTGATCGACCCCAATGGCTGTTGGGCTAATGAGAATCGCTGAACGTGGTTGGCCACCACCAAGACGAATTCGAGCATATAAACCCGGTAATAAAACTCCGTTTGGATTGTCGAAAGTCGCTCGAACACGAATCGTACCTGAGGTTGTGTCTAGGTTATTGTCGATTGAGTTGATGGTTCCCTCACGAGAAAAACCAGTTTCATTGGCAAGCCCCATATAGACAGGAACTTGTGCAGAATTACGTTGATTACTGATATATTTCAGGTAAGTTTGTTCATCAACATCAAAAGATGCATAGAGACGCGATACTGACACTAAACTCGTTAAAACTTGTGCTCCGTTGCCAGCAGAAACCACATTACCCACGGTTACTTCAGCACGAGAAATTCGACCGCTAACCGGTGCAGTAATACGGGTATATTCCAGATTTAAGCGTGCAGATTGAACGGCTGCTCTGGCTGCTTGTAGGTTGGCACTAGCTGAGCGTGCATCATTTTCTGCCAGATCAAGCTCTTGGCGTGATACAGCATTACTTTGAATTAGACGTTGAATACGGGAAAGATTGGTTGCGGTATAGGTGACTTGCGCTTCGGCTGAAGCAAGTTGAGCCTTGGCACGGTTGAGTTCTGCTTCAAATGGTCGAGGGTCAATTGTGAAAAGCAAATCACCTTTTTGAATTAGACTACCATCTTTAAAATGAACGGCAATGAGTTTGCCCGAAACTTGAGGCCGAATGTCGACCTGATCAATCGCCTCTAGACGACCGGAATATTCTTGCCAGTCGGTAATGGTTTTGCTGATGACATTGGAGATATCAACAGTGGCAGCTTGTTGGGCAGTGGTCGGTGCAGCTTTTGCATCGGCATTTTCATGTAGAAATATAAAACTGCCTCCTGTTGCTAAAAGGGCAACAAAGATGGCAGACAGTGCGAACTGTTTGCGGGAAAATGACATGAGGTGCTCCTACTTATTTGGATACCTGTTTTCAGACTTTTAATTATGGTCCGTATGGGAGAAACAGGGTTTGGGGGATGGACGGAGCATAAAAGTTTGTCAATCACGAATAAATATATTAAATTCGATAACACTATTCGTATTTTTATAACAATTGATGTATTTGAATTAAAAAATGCATTGATAGGAGTGTGCGTGTGGATCTATTTCATGCCATGAAAGTATTTAACAAAGTTGTCGAAACAAATAGTTTCAGTTTAGCGGCTGACAGTTTAGGCCTACCGCGTGCTTCTGTGACTACAACCATTCAAGGTTTAGAGAAACATTTACAAGTTCGCTTATTGAACCGAACCACTCGTAAACTCAGTTTGACACCCGATGGTGCGGTTTATTATGAACGTACTTCGCGAATTTTAGCCGATGTTGAAGATGTCGAATCGAATTTTCATGACTCGGAACGTGGACCAAGAGGCCGACTACGTATTGATGTTAAAGCCTCGATTGGGCGGCTGATCCTGATTCCGATGCTTTGTGATTTTCATGCCAAGTATCCCGATATTGATTTGGTGATTGGAATGAGTGATCGTCCAGTCGATTTGGTACAAGATGCGGTGGACTGTGTCATTCGTATTGGTCAGCTGAAAGATTCAAGTTTAGTTGCACGTCGTATCGGAAGCATTCAGTGTGTGACGGTTGCAGCACCCCGTTATTTGGCTGAACATGGCGAACCGGAAACTATTGATGATCTACAAAAACATCAGGTCGTGCATTACTTTAACAGTCGTACCGGACGTAATATCGACTGGGATTTTATGGTTGATGGTGAGATTCATAGCGTTGGCGTGAAAGGGCGCGTTTCTGTCAACGATGGTGATTCATATGTTGATTTGGCTGTACAGGGTTTTGGCTTAATTCAATGCCCATATTATATGGTGGCGAAACATCTGGAGGATGGCTCACTCAAGGAAGTGCTGACTGAATGGTTGCCAGCACCCATGCCAATATCAGTCGTATATCTACAAAACCGTCATTTATCGCCTAAAGTTCGTGTGTTTGTTGATTGGGTGGCCGAATTATTTGCAGGTTGTCCATTGTTGAGTGGTTGCTCAATGGTATGGGATCAGAAATGTGAATTTGCCAGTGCCAAAGAACATAACCATGAATACACCATTCGGACATTGGTCGAAAATGAAAATATGGCAGAGGCTTATACACTCAAAAATTAACCTCGCAGTTTGATTGATTTTTCAACATTTAATCAGTTAATACGATCTGCTGTTTTGACATCTTCCTGATTGTTTAACTTATGGTATAAAAATTGCAATTATTTCGGCAGAAGAGTAATTTAGAAATACTCAAATTTTTATCACCTTATTTGGATTTCAAGGAGAAGCTTCAAGATGGCAAGCTTTATGAAAAAAATGTTCGTTTCAACAACCTTAGTTCTGGCTGCTGTTGCGACTAATGTGCAAGCAAAGGATTGGAAGGTGATTCGTTTTGGTACTGAGTCCTCTTATGCACCGTTTGAATATAAAACACCAGATGGCAAGTTAACTGGTTTTGATGTTGATTTGGGTAATGCCATTTGTGCAAAACTCAAAGCCAAATGTGTTTGGGTTGAAAACTCTTTTGATGGGATGATTCCAGCACTTAAAGCGAAAAAATTTGATGGCATTCTTTCATCAATGACGGTGACTGATGAACGTGCAAAACAAATTTTGTTTAGTAGCAAAATCTACAATACGCCAACGCGCATGGTTGCAAAAAAAGGCTCGCCGTTATTACCGACAGCTGCATCATTGAAAGGTAAACGTGTAGGTGTACAACAGGGCACAATTCAAGAAACTTATGCTAAAACCTATTGGGCAACAAAAGGTGTAACCGTTGTACCTTATCCAGTCCAAGATTTGATTTATCAAGACATGATGTCAGGTCGTTTAGATGCAACTTTACAAGATGCAATCATGGTTGATGGCGCTTTCTTAAAACAACCAAAAGGCAAAAACTTTGCATTTGTCGGTGGCAATATAGTTGATGCAAAAACACTGGGTGTAGGCGCTGCTATTGGTTTACGCAAAGAAGATGCAGATTTGAAAGCGAATATTGATAAAGCACTCGCAGCAATCATTGCGGATGGTACATACAAGAAACTAGAGAAAAAATATTTCTCCTTTAACATTTACTAATGATGTGAAAAATGTCGGCTGAGTGCCGACATTTTTAAATCTATTCTCATCTCATCAATATTAGATATTGTTTTTAAGGAGAAGATGAGTCATGTTTTTATCTGGCTATGGGCCACTCCTTCTCAGCGGGACATGGATGACCCTTCAGCTTGCGCTGTTGTCACTTTTGCTTTCTGTCATTATTGGCTTAATTGGTGCGAGCTCAAAACTCTCTAGTTTTAAAGCCTTACGCTATATTGCGACCGCCTATACCACACTCATCCGTAGTGTGCCTGACTTGGTGATTATGCTGCTGTTATTTTATAGCTTGCAGTTGGGTCTAAACCAAATTACTGAATCACTGCAAATGGATCAAATTGATATCAATCCATTTGTGGCGGGTGTGATTACTTTAGCGTTCATTTATGGTGCATATTTTACCGAGACCTTTCGTGGTGCATTTCAATCTGTTCCAACGGGTCAAATTGAAGCAGCAATGGCCTATGGTATGACCCCTTGGCAGGTTTTTCGACGTGTATTATTCCCTCAAATGATGCGTTTTGCATTGCCAGGCATTGGTAACAACTGGCAAGTCTTGATTAAGGCAACCGCACTGGTTTCAATTATTGGCCTGACTGATATTGTAAAAATTACCCAAGATGCAGGTAGAAGTACCATGCAACTGTTCTTTTTCAGCATCGTGGCTGCTGCGATTTATCTGGCAATTACCACGGTTTCGAACCTGATTTTAATGTGGCTTGAGCGTCGTTATTCTGCCGGTGTGAGGAAGGGACAATTATGATTGAAATCCTTCAACAATATTGGCAGGCATACCTTTGGACCGATGGCCTACAAATGACCGGTGTCGCGATGACTGCTTGGTTATTGGTGCTTTCAATTGGTATTGGCTTTGTGCTTGCTGTGCCTTTATCACTTGCACGAGTATCAGAAAATCTTTGGTTGCGTGGTCCAGTTTGGTTGTATACATATGTTTTTCGTGGCACACCACTGTACATCCAATTGCTGATTATTTACTCAGGCATTTACAGCTTTGATTACATCCATGAACATCAGACGCTCGATGCTTTTTTTCGAGAGGGCATAAATTGCACCATTTTGGCATTCGCGCTCAATACTGGTGCATATACGACTGAAATCTTCGCTGGGGCGATTCGTTCTATCCCACATGGCGAGATTGAAGCTGCACAAGCTTTCGGTATGTCAAAATGGAAACGCTATACCCGCATTATTATTCCGTCGATGTTGCGCCGTGCTTTACCATTTTATGGCAATGAAGTCATTTTGATGTTGCACGCGACAACCATTGCATTTACAGCAACTGTTCCTGACATTTTAAAAATTGCGCGTGATGTAAATGCGGCAACCTATGACACCTTCAATGCTTTTGGAATTGCCGCAGTGTTGTATGCGATGCTGGCATTTATTTTGATTTGGCTATTTCGTAAGTTGGAAAAACGTTGGTTGGCATTTTTAAAGCCATCGAATCATTAGGAGACATAAATAATGGAACAAGTTGCAAAACTAGTGATTCGTGATTTACATAAGACATTTGGCGATCATGAAGTACTGAAAGGGATATCACTTGATGCAAATGCTGGTGATGTCATTAGTATCATTGGTTCATCTGGTTCAGGTAAAAGTACCTTGCTACGTTGTATTAACTTTTTGGAACAACCGAGCAATGGCACCATTAAACTTAATGGTGAAAAACTACGTACAGTCTTTGATAAAAAAGGCAATTTAAAAGTGGTTGACCCAAAGCAACTACAAAAAATGCGTACCCAGCTCATGATGGTGTTTCAGCATTTTAATTTATGGTCACACATGACGGTGCTAGAAAATGTTATTGAAGGGCCAATTCACGTACTCGGGGTAAAACGTGCTGAGGCAGAAGAACGTGCGCGGAAATATCTACGCAAAGTTGGTTTGCCTGAAAGCGTTGAAAGTAAATATCCTGCATTTTTATCTGGTGGTCAGCAGCAACGTGTAGCGATTGCTCGTGCTTTGGCTATGGAACCGGAAGTTATGTTGTTTGATGAACCAACCAGTGCGCTTGATCCAGAGTTAGTGGGTGAAGTACTCAAAGTAATGCAGGGCTTGGCTGAAGAAGGGCGCACCATGATTGTGGTGACACATGAAATGGGCTTTGCGCGTCATGTATCTAATCAAGTAATTTTTTTGCATCAAGGGAAAATTGAGGAACAGGGTCATCCTGATGAAGTACTCAATAACCCGAAAAGTGAACGTTTAAAGCAATTTTTAACGGGTAGTTTAAAATAAGCTGTTCATACCGAGTATGGTGAAGGCTTTATAAAGCACTCTCATCATACTCGGTTGCTTTTTAATTATATTTTAAAGATGGGTATTTTTAGAAAACACATTAATAATGATAATGCCTGCGATCATTAAAGTAAGACCAATGCAGGCTGCCAAGTCTAAATGCTGTTTGTAAAATATCCAGCCAATTGCAGAAATTAAAATAATACCCGCGCCAGACCAAATGGCATATGCAATTCCGATTGGAATTGTTTTTAGCGTCAGAGACAATAAATAAAAAGCAATTGCATAACCCACAACAGTAATAATCGAAGGAATTGGAACAGTAAAACCTTGAGATGCTTTTAAAGCTGAAGTTGCAATGACTTCACAAGCAATCGCAATTGCTAAATAAAGATAAGACATGGGGAGCTACGCCAGAATGAGTTTTAATCAATCTATATGAAATGTTGAAATGATTTGACCAGTTTTAACGATTGTGCAATTTTTTTGGTACACAAATACAAGTAAATCAAACTGAACTGATGGTTTGATTTTATCACTAGCAAAACGGTATAAACCATTAATTATATTAAAAACTAATCGCAATGATTAAAGTGCTATGTTTAACCTACATCATAAGCTAGGGTTGATGCTGTTATATCTCTCTTCGCATGCTATAAATTACGAATGAGTAACGATTTTGTCCATATGGTTTTGAGATGAAAGCATATTTTTTGCTAATTCTCCTAAGCGCATCAAAGCATTTAACATTTTTGGGTTCAACTCAAAACATGCTGCAATACGTAAACAATGACTAAAACGTTTATCAGCAGAACATAAAATTCCCGGCATACATAAGATTTTTTCATCCATAGCTTGATGAAACAGCTCTAATGTGTCGATAGATTCGGGTAACTCTAACCATAAAATAAATCCCGCTTGTGGGCGACTGACTCGGGTACCAAGTGGGAAATAACGACAAATATAAGATTTGATGGTATCAATTTGTTGTTGATAGCGTTTTTTGAGCTGCCGTAAATGCAGGTCATAACCACCATTTTCCAAGAAAAGTCCTAAGGTTTCGGTGAGTAAAGCAGGCTCGGCTACTGTTGTTGTAAATTTTAGCTGCTGCACAATATTATGGAAGCGCCCAGCTTCTAACCAACCGATTCGATAGTCGGGTGCTACAGTCTTGGTGTAGCTACTACATACCAACACCCATCCATTTTGATCAAATGCCTTAATGTTGGGTAAGAGAGGTTCGGCTAGTTGCAATTCGGCATACATCGCATCTTCAATAACAGGAACTTGAAAATGATTGGCTAGCTCTGCCAAGCGACGGCGGCTGCTTTCAGGCATGCTGAAACCGAGGGGATTGTGTCCTGTTGGAATCGTTAATATGGCTTGTACACTTTGAGATTTTAAGAGTTCTTCAAGTGTATCTAGACACATGCCTGTATGTGGCGAAGTGGGAACTTCTACAATTTTTCGGCCTAAATTATGCAGGAGTGGGTACAAATTATGAAAAGTCGGGATCTCAAGGGCGATGGTGTCACCCGCTTGAGTTGTTGCCATAATTGCGAGACTTAAAGCCTCCATAGTGCCATGGGTGAGTACAATATCATCTGCTGAAAGAAACATACCCAGTTGCAAGCTTCGTCTAGCAATTTGTGTGCGCAGTCGTGTTGACCCGGGTGGTAAGGTATAGCTTTTAAAAATATCTGGTTGTGTACGTAAAACCTGAGCAGTTAAGCGTTTTAAACGTTCAATTGGGTAGAAGTTTTCTCCTGAGGGGCAAGCTAGGGCCAAATTAATATAGGTTGGGTCCATTTGCTTTTTAACGATTTGTGCGAGGAAGCAGCTGATACCTGAAAGTGGCACTTTTTCTTCACTGACATAACGTTCTTCGAGTTCTAGCAAGTTTGAAGGTGCGTGACAAACATAGTAACCAGATTGAGGACGAACCGAAATCAAACCTTGATCTTCAAGTTGACGATACGCTTCTTTTACGGTGTTAATGCTGACCTGATAATGGTTTGCACAGTCCCGTATTGAAGGTAGACGCGAGCCAATAGGCTGCCTTCCATTATGGATTTGAAGGGTTAAGTCATCACTCACTTTTTTATATTTGTACATATCAATTCATTAAAAAGCCAAAGCAATGGGTACACTTTATAGTGATCTGTTATTTATCTCAAATATTGTGATTACTTTAGGTTGGTCCATTTAATCGAGTTTTACACTTAAAAACTGTGTCTATTATTTTTCATATTAACTGATACTGTAACCATTAAAGATATCTCAGTAAGATCAAAAGCATGGTGAGGATTTAAAACCATAATTTTTTAATATCAAAATGAGTAGGAGTGGTCTATGTCCGTTGTAGCATTTAAACAAGTTGATGTTTTTACTTCACAAGCATTTAAAGGAAATCCTGTCGCGGTGATTATGGACGCCAGTACCTTAACATCTGAGCAAATGCAGGCGATTGCCAATTGGACCAATCTCTCTGAAACTACATTTGTACTGCCTCCTACAGATTCGCAAGCCGATTATCAGGTTCGAATTTTTACTCCACAAAATGAATTACCATTTGCAGGCCATCCTACAATCGGCACAGCCCATGCTTTACTTGAAGCTGGTCTAATTACTGCTAAAGAAGGAAAATTGGTACAGCAATGTGGTGCAGGTTTAGTTGCTCTTACGGTAAGTGAATTGAATCATATTTCCTTTGAACTACCACAACCTAAAATTACGCCATTAGATACGACACAGACTCAAAAATTGGCAGAGATTTTAAAATGTCAGATTGACACTCAATGGAATGCTGCATTGGTTGATGTTGGGGCGCGTTGGGTTGTATTACAAGCTGTCAATGCCGAAGCTGTTTTAGCGGCTCAACCAGACTTCGCTGCTTTAAAACAACATGATTTAGAAATGAAAGTTGGTGGAGCGACGGTTTATGGTTTTTATGAAAATAATGATGAGCAAAAACATATAGAAGTTCGTTCATTTGCTCCTTCAATTGGAATCAATGAAGATCCAGTTTGTGGTAGTGGTAATGGTAGCGTAGCGTCTTTTATTCGTTACCATGGTATTTTGCCCGCACAAAATGATCAGGTACTTTCTTCACAAGGTCGCGTTTTAGGACGTGACGGACAGCTTCAACTAAATTTATATCAAGATAAAATTTTAGTGGGTGGAACTGCTGTTACCTGTATCGATGGTACGATTAACCTCTAAAACAGATATAAAAAACCGAGGTAAAGTCCTCGGTTTTTTTAATTAGAAAATCTTATTTTTCTACGAAAGCACGTTCAATTACGTAGTCGCCCATTACACCCATACGAGGTGATTCAACTAAACCATGTTCGTCAAGTAACGCAGCAACGTCTTTCAAGAAAGCAGGGCTACCGCAAAGCATTGCGCGGTCAGTTTCACGGTTAAAGCGTGGTAAACCGATTTTTTCAAATAAAGCACCAGTTTCAATTGCAGTGGTAACACGGCCTTGAGTGTGGAAAGGTTCACGAGTTACAGTAGGGTAGTAAACAAGCTTGTCTTTAATGCCTAATTCTTCAAAGAATTCATGGTTTGGAAGTTCATTCAAGATAAGGTCTTGATAAGCTAATTCAGAAATATAACGTGTACCATGAACAACGATTACTTTTTCAAAGCGTTCGTAAGTTTCTGGATCACGAATAATTGACAAGAATGGAGCAAGACCAGTACCAGAAGATAAAAGGTACAAGTTTTTACCTGGTAAAAGGTCATCATGAACCAATGTACCTGTCGGTTTTTTAGAAATCAGAATCTCATCACCAACTTGTACTTTTTGCAAAATCGAAGTTAAAGGACCATCTTGTACTTTAATTGAGAAGAATTCTAACTCTTCTTCGTAGTTTGCACTTGCAATCGAATACGCACGCATTAACGGTTTGCCATTCACTTCAAGTCCGATCATTACGAACTGACCATTTTTAAAACGTAAGCTAGTGTCGCGTGTAGTTTTAAAACTGAAAAGGGTGTCATTCCAGTGGTGAACATGAGTAATGCGTTCGACGTTAAAAGCAGCCATTAAAGGTCTCGATCACGATTAAAAGAAAACAGATTGCTATTCTAATCTAAATTCATTCCCGATAAACTGAATATATTTAATTGTGTTTATAAGAAAAAGTGATGATCAATTCTGTCACCCTTCCCATAATCGGCCACATGTGCTCTCCATATCGAGAAAAATTCGGTATTCCACGCCAGCCTAATCTGGTAAATATCGAGTCATATATCGACATGATAGAACCTTATAATGACTTGTTGGCTTTTGAAGGAATTGAGCAATTTAGTCATCTCTGGCTAGTTTGGCAGTTTCATGACAATAAAAATCAGGGTAGTGCAGATAAATTCCGTCCGCAAGTTCGTCCCCCACGTTTAGGGGGTAATGAAAAAATTGGCGTATTTGCTACACGTAGCATGTATCGACCAGCACCAGTGGGCTTGTCTGTAGTACGGTTAAAGAAGGTTGAAAAAGTCGGTAAGTCAGTACGAGTGTACGTCACTGGCAGCGATTTATTAGATGGAACTCCAATTCTAGATATTAAACCCTATATTCAATATTCTGATGCGATTGTTGATGCACAAAGTGGTTATGCACATGCAGAACCAGAGCGTAAATCAGTCATTTGGTCTGAACCTGCTCTAAATACTCAAAAATATTTTTTACAAAATAAAGAAATGGACGATCAATACCTTGATGAGCTTGAGCAAGTGTTAGCCTTAGATCCTCGGCCTGCTTATCAAGAAGATTCAGACAGAATTTATAAAATGAAATTTTCCAGTTTCGATATTCATTTTAAAGTCGGTCAGCTTGAAGTTACTGTAGTGGATATGGTGAAAGCTTCTGCTGTGCAATAAATTCTATTTTAGAACCAATGGATGTTGAGCCAAAGTAAAGTAATAAAAATAGCCATATGAATAAGCTGGGCGGGAACGAAGGCAAGAGCATAAGGTAGCCCGCCCGAAATTACAGAGTTTATACTTTTGGCAATTGCATGCACTGCAAAGCCTCCCATAAAAGCAATTAATAAAGGGGACATATGAGCACTATCAGGTTCACCTTGTACAATTACTGCGGCTATAGCTGCATGGATCTCAAACAAAGAAGCGAGTAACGTTCCGGCTATTAATCCTGCATCGCCTAAAGATATACTTAAACCATAAACACCTGCCTGAATAAGCGTGAGTGTGCCAGCAATAATAATGGCTTCTTTAAGACTAAACATTCTTGAGTCGAGTTCGGGTAAAGTAGTACTAGGCTCTGCTTTACGTAATAAAATAAAAGCCCATACCGCTAAAACAACTAATGCAATAAGGGCAGGAAATATAATTAGCTTAAACCAAGTAAAGCTGATACCTATCACAATAATTAATGTTTGAATAAGTGTTGAAACGCAGGACATTAATGCAGCGCCCGCATTAGTCGTTGCATTTGCACGACCGGAACGTACCTCTAAACCCAGACTGGCAATAGCTGCTGTACTGGAAACAAAACCTGAAGCCAAAGACGAAAGTAAGAGCGCATTTTTAGAAGATAATAATCGTTTGGCAATATGTGCCAGTGCCTGCACAAATAAGATTAAAGTCAGTAATTTTAAAATAACATTCGGATTTAAAACTGGACCCCAAAAGGGTTTATTCGGGACTAAAGGTAAAGCAATTAAAAGTAAGGCGAGTAGAAAAATTCCATCGCGCAATTCTGCCTCGGTAATCCATTGGCTAGCAATACCATGCATAGACTGCTTAGCTATTAAGATAGCCGTCATGATGACTGCTAAACTTGCTGCCAATGAAATATTCCAAATACAGAGAGCTCCAATGAAATAAGTCATGATAAATGCAAGTTCGGTAGTAACGCCCGGATCATTTGGCTGGTTTTTGAGGGAAACGATGCTAATTGCACCGATGATTAAAGCTCCAACAATCCCCATAGGAGTGCCGAATAAAAAACAGATCGCGCCTAATAGGGCACTAATGGCAAATGATCGAAAACCTGCGAAAGTTTTATATTCGTGTTTGAGCTTACTGCGCTCTCGTTCTAAGCCGATTAATAAGCCACAGCCAAGGGCAGCTGCAATGACTGTAATGAATTCTTCAAAGGATGTTGTTTGTAATGACATTGTCATTGGAAGTTCCATATTACTTCCTCTTTGATTTATTGTTATATGTAGATTTGAATCATTTTAAAATCATGTATTCACGTTCAGTTTATGCTTTTTATGAGACAGATCATAGTATCTTTTTTAGACAATGCAACTTACAAAATAACTTTATAAACATGACCCATGACGCAAAAAAAGTTCAAGTTGAGAATTGGTTTAATTATTTGAAGTTGAAGGATATTTAAATAATGGATTTAACGATTTTGGGGTGAGTTAAATCTAAAACATCTCTGCTATATTATAAAAGTATATTGGGGATAACGCATGAATGCACATGTAGAAATAGATACCTATTGGTGTCTAGAACAACTATTACAAGAAGGCCGTATCACAGAACGAGATAAATTACTGGTACAGTCAAGCCACCGCCAAAAAGATCAGTTGAAATGGCATCCTTTACAGTGGATTGCACATTTTAATTTAAAAGATCAGCAGCACACACAGGCCCATTTAAGTTTAAACCGTTTGTGTTTATGGTTTGCAGATCGGGTTCAACTTCCTTTATTTGTGATTGATCCTTTAAAGGCAGATGTGAGTGCTTTAACTCAAGTCATGTCACAAGAATTTGCTATTCGCAATCATATTTTAGCTGTTGAAATCCATGCCGATCGTATTGTGATTGGAACAGACCAGCCATTTCAAACAGATTGGCTCAATAATCTTGAACGAAGTCTAGCTCCTAAAAAAATTGAGCGGGTACTACTTAATCCCGAACAGTTACAACGTTATTTACGAGAATATTATCAGGTCAGTCGAGCAGTAAATTCAGCTCAAAAAGATGCAGCTCATGACCGTGATAATAAAAATGTTGAAGCTCTTTTACAACTTGGGGATAGCCAGAACCCTGATGCCAATGATCAGCATATTGTGAAATTAGTCGACTGGATTTTACAGTTTGCGTTCGAGCAGAGTGCCAGTGACATTCATATGGAACCACGCAAAGACAATGGCAAAGTCAGGTTTCGTATCGATGGTGTTTTGCACACCATTTATAACATGCCTTCAAATACACTGACCGCCGTGATTTCTCGAATTAAAATTTTAGGACGTTTAAATGTCGCCGAAAAGCGCAAACCGCAAGATGGTCGATTAAAAACTCGAACGCCAAAGGGGCAAGAAACAGAGCTACGTTTATCAACCTTGCCCACTGCATTTGGTGAAAAACTGGTTATGCGTATTTTCGACCCCGATGTCTTGGTACGTTCTTTTCATCAACTGGGTTTTGAAGAGAGCTTATTACAACAGTGGCAACAGTTAACAAAAAATAGCCATGGCATTATTTTAGTCACTGGTCCTACAGGTTCAGGTAAAACGACCACGCTATATTCTTCTTTAAAGCAGCTCGCAACAGATCAGGTCAATGTCTGTACCATTGAAGATCCAATTGAAATGTTAGAGCCTAGTTTTAACCAGATGCAGGTCAACAATGCAATTGAATTAGGCTTTGCAGATGGTGTTCGTGCGCTTATGCGTCAAGACCCCGATATTATTATGATTGGGGAAATCCGTGATCAAGATACAGCGAATATGGCCATTCAGGCGGCATTAACAGGTCATTTAGTATTATCAACTTTACACACCAATGATGCGCCGTCTAGTTTGACTCGTTTACATGATTTGGGCGTGCAGCCATTTTTAACAGCAGCCACAATTTTGGGTGTTCTCGCACAGCGTTTAGTACGTCAGCTTTGTCCGCACTGCAAACAGCAAACTCATATTAATGAGGACGAGTGGCAACACCTCACATTCGATTACATTATGGACATGCCAGAAAAAGTTTATCAGGCAGTAGGGTGTGAACAATGTCGTCATACAGGCTATAAAGGGCGAATCGGTATTTATGAGTTTATGCCAGTCAGTCTAGAGCTTAAGCATCTTATTAGTAGTCATGTGACGTTAAATGATTTAAGAACTCAAACTAAAAAAGAAGGTATAGAACCTTTGAGAATTGCGGGTGCACGTAAAGTAATTGATGGTGTTACGACATTAGAAGAGGTCTTACGGGTTGTTCCATTAAATTAAGTTTTTCTTAAGATTCACCTCATTTATGCTTGATTTAATTGCTTTATCCCAAGAGGAAACCATAAACAGAGGGTAATTATATGAATATGCTTAAAGTAATGTTGTTGACTGCTGGTATGGCTACTGCTGGCATAGTTGTAGCGAATACACCAGTGAATCAGGCTGCAATTGCTCCGGCAACTGTCACCACGGTAAAACAGGCATTAACGGCTAAAGATAGTACACCGATAAAATTACATGGTCAGGTTGTAAAATCTTTAGGTGATGAAAAATATCAATTTCGTGACAAGACAGGTAGCATTACAGTTGATGTAGATGATGAACTTTGGCAAGGTCGTCCTATTTCACCAAATACAAATGTAATTTTAATTGGTGAAGTAGACATTGATTATAAACCTTTAAAACGCGTCGAAATTGATGTGGATCAAGTTCAGTTTTAATTAATAATCTTAGATGTATTGCCTTTAGCCGCATTTTAATAATGCGGCTTTGCTTTTTCTAGAAAGGCTTGGCAAGATCAAATCAGGATATAACAGGAAAAACAGATGAGAATTTTGCTTGCAGAAGATGATCGCTCTCAAGCTGAAAGTATTCAATCGTGGCTAGAGTTAGACGGTTATCAGGTAGATTGGGTGGAAAGAGGTGATTATGCGCTTACAGCAATCGAGCAGCATGACTATGACTGTATTTTGCTTGATCGGGGGTTGCCTCAACTGGCTGGTGAAAAAGTTTTAACAACGATCCGCCATAAACAAAAAAATGTTCCTGTTATTTTTATTACAGCACGTGACAGTATTCATGACAGGGTGGCAGGACTAGATTTAGGTGCAAATGATTATTTGGTGAAGCCTTTTAGCTTAGAAGAGCTATCTGCTCGAATCCGCGCTCAATTACGCAAGCAAACGTTGAGTCAGCAATCGGTTTTAACATGGGGCGATCTGCAACTTGATACACAAGCAAAAGTTGTATCATGCGCTGGCAAGTCTATTGATTTAACAGCTAAAGAGTTCCAAATATTACGTAAGCTTATGGTTCATCCTGAGCATATTATTACGCGTGATCAATTAGAGGAAGCGCTCTATGCATGGGGTGAAGAAATTGAAAGTAACGCAATAGAAGTATTTATTTATCAGCTTCGAAAAAAAATCGGAAGTAGCAGCATTAAAACCATACGGGGGTTAGGCTACCGTATGGGAGACTTAAAATGAAATCTAATCGCTCATCCTTGCAGTCGCAACTGGTTAAAACCACGATGTGGAGTAGTGTCGTGGTGGGCTTGCTGGCTTTAAGCTTACTCACCATATTTTCTATTTATCACAACATGTCGGTGCAAGACGAAATCATGGATGAAATATCAGATACTTTGCTGGTTTCTGATATTTCTGGGCACTCTATGAAACAGTTTGATGAACTCAGTGATGAATTTGATATTCAGTATGAATTATTAAGTTCTGGGCAATTACTTACTCATTCTCATAGTTATCAGCACGAGCTTTTTGAACAAGGTAATTTATCAGAAGGTTTTTCATATTTTTGGTTTGATGGCCAATTATGGCGTAGCTTAGCTGCACAGCAAGAAGACTCAAAGTTACAAGTTGAAGTTTTTCAGCCAATCAGTACACGTATCGAAGAAGTACTCAAAGCACTTGCTGGGTATAGCGGCCTTATGGTGTTGTTCTGGCTGCTACAATGGGTCATTGTAAGTTGGCGTACCGAGCATCAATTGGCTGCGCTAAATTTGCTTTCTAGAAGAATTGCTCAAAAAACCGCATCAAACTTAGAACCCATTCAAGAACCAGATGTCATTACAGAAATTCAGCCTGTGATTGATGCGCTAAACCAATTACTTGCAAGGTTGCAAAGGGCATTAGTCGCTGAACAGCGTTTTACCGCAGATGCTTCTCATGAGTTGCGATCTCCATTATCTGCCATACAAATGCGTCTTCAGGTTTTACAGCGTAAATATCAACATGTTCCAGAGCTTCATCAGGACTTTGAACGTATACAAGAAGACGTTTCTAGAAGTACAAAAATACTTGAAAATTTACTCCTTCTGGCTCGCTTAGAACCCAATGAAGCAGAGCAGCCACAACTTCCCAAGACGATTATCGATTTAAATTATTTATTGGCTAGAGTCATTGAAACTGTAACTTTAGATGCGCAAGCTAAACAAATGTTGATAGAAACAAATACCTTGTCGACAGAAACTAAAACATATGCAAATGAAGAATTGCTGTTTATTGCTTTTAGAAATTTATTTGATAACGCCATTCGTTATAGCCCGACTTTAGGCTCTATTCATGTGGAGATTAGTCAGCATGAACAGCAAATTAAGGTGTCTATAGAAGATACGGGAAATGGTGTAGATGACGAAGTGCTATTACGTTTAGGGCAGCGTTTTTTTCGAGTCTTAGGTACTCAGCAGCAAGGTTCGGGGTTAGGAATTTCAATTACCCGAAAAATTATTGAATTGCATAATGGCACATTACGTTTTATGCATGCTGAACAAGGGGGCCTAAGAGCAGAGATTATTCTTCCGTCATAAAAAATAGCATGGTTACCCATGCTATCCATTTTTTGTTTTCCCACGAATATTATTGAAACGCGAGTGTATTTTTTATTTAGTTAAAATTAGACGGTTGTTGCGAGTGAGGCGTAAACGATATTCCTCGCCAGCATGCATAATGCGGATTTCACGGCCTAATGCAAAGAGGTTGTTAGAATGTAACATTGGTAAGGCGTGAGCTGTGTCATTGTTACGGGTAAATAAGCTAAAAGGTGCGTTCATTTGTTGTGCTCCGTGGTATGTTCTTGAACGATTTAAATGATAATCATTATCGAATAGATCTGTCAATGAGATTTTTAAAATTTTATAAAATGATAAAATTTGCTTACACTTGAGAAAAGTTTTAGAGAGTAAAAAGATGCCCAAACCAATAGTCGATGTCGCTATAGCAATCTTGATCCATCGTGGAAAAATATTAGTAGGATGGCGCGAAGAGCAGCAGCATCAAGGTGGAAAGCATGAGTTTCCAGGAGGAAAGGTTGAGCAGGGTGAAACACCCGAAGAAGCCTGTCGCCGTGAAATCTATGAAGAAGTGGGTATTGGTTTAAAAGATTGGCATCAGTTTGATTATATTCACCATGAATATGAAGACATTATTGTCAATTTACATTTATTTCATAGTTATGTGCCTGATGAACTATTAAATCTTATTCATCAGCCATGGGCGTGGTACACACGGGAACAGTTACTTCATTTAAACTTTCCAAAAGCCAATAAAGACATCATAAAGCGACTCTATTGGCCCCATCTCATCAAAATCAGCAATATGCTTACACCTGTAGAAGGCAGTGATGCTTTATTGTATTGGCGTATAGAAGAAGCTGATGCTGATCAGAGATATTTAGAACAATTAAATGCTTTAGGTGAAAATCAGTTATCAAACTTAATTATTAATATAGATATTTGGCAGCAGTTGAGCCCTGAGTTAAAGAGACAGATTAAGACAGTTCATTTAAAACAATCTCAGCTCATGAATTTGCATAAGGGCGATTTAACAGTAGGCGTACGTTATATTGCCGCTTGTCATGATGCGGTTTCTTTAAAGCAGGCTGAGCAGATTGGTTGTGATGCTGTTTTTATTAGTCCTGTACAACCGACAACCACTCATCCAGAAGCCTTGGCATTAGGTTGGGAACGTGTTGCTGATCTAGCCCAAAAAAGCCAGATTCCGGTTTTTGCATTGGGAGGAGTGCATCCTGATGATTTAGTTACTGCACAACAGCATGGTGCATATGGTTTAGCAGGTATTCGTAATTTCTAATAAGAAAATAGAAAAGCATTAAAAGCTAGAGGGCTTTTAATGCTTGTTGCGCTTCTTGAACAGTTTTTTGATTATTGCGTTGTTGTCCAGCTTTTAAGATGGTCAACCAAAGCTGCTTTTTCATGGCCGGACTTTGGGCAAAACTTAAACCACGTCGTGCTAGAGATTCGGCATTAGAATATTGCTGTTTATGATTTGCCGTAAGGGCAAGAAATAGATATGTTTCTGCGGCTTGAGGAGCTAAACGCTGTGCTTGAAGCGCATAGCGTTCAGCTTCTGACCATTGCTGGTTTTTGTAAGCCTGTTGGGTTTTTTGCATTAAGACTTTAAATGCAGGTAACTGGCTGCCATCATCATTAAAGTGTTGCGGCTTTTTCTGCTGAGGAACAATAACCTGCAAGTTCTTGCGGTGAATTTCCGGATGATCATAAGGTGTAATTTTTACACCCGATGGAGTTTCCGTGCTCTTTTTCGCTGGTGGAGCAGGTGCTTTGTCTTTGGAGCCAGATTGATCAGGCAAAGTTGTACAGCCGACCATAAGTACAGCACCAATATAAAAAACACCTTTCTTCAACATATCCTACTTTCCTGTTAACGCTTAGTTGTTATAACTACCACTTGAAATTACACGAGAGTTATTTGACAGATCTTGTTCCATCTGGCTTTCACTTTCACGAATATAACTGTCGGTATTATCATCTTGAGAGTCAGGAATTGTGTTATCACTTTGTGGCGTATATGTTGGATCAACTTGATAATAAGGTGCTCCACATGGCGTAGCACGGTGCGGAACCGTATGCGTTAACATCGGAATATACATAGCGCCATCACAAGCCTGAGCAGATAAATCACCCGTTGCACGGTCAATCCACTGCCACTGTACAGTGTCTGGTTGACGTATATTCACAGGAGTTTGGCGTAACTGTTTCATCACGTTAGTCCATACTGGCAATGCACCAGATGAACCTGTTAATCCTGTTACTTTGTTGTCATCTAAACCTAACCATACTACAGCGACATGGTTACCCGAATAACCAGCAAACCATGAGTCACGTGTATCGTTAGTCGTACCTGATTTACCAGCCAATTTTAAAGCTGGAGATAAGCTGCTATAGGCTGAACGACCAGTACCCGAAGACATGACCTGTTGTAAACCATAATTCATGATATAGCCAACAGCCGGATCAATCGTTTGTTGAACATTAAGGCCATAACGGTCAAGCAGACGACCATTCGCGTCTACGACAGATCGAATCGCACGAGTTGGATATTTAAAACCGCCTGTAGCGAAGTTCTCATAAATTCCAAGTACTTCCATTGGTGACATATTGACTGCCCCAAGGAAAATAGAAGGGTAGGCAGGAATCGTTGATTCAACACCAAATTTTCTTAAATTATTGCTAAATGTAGATAGACCAAATTCTTGACCCATGCGTACAGCAGAAAGGTTGTATGAATTTGCTAATGCTTCACTCAGGCTGACTACACCATGTCCACCGCCACTATAGTTTTTAGGAGTCCAACTCTTACCGCCGTCTACAGGAACACTGATTGGTGCATCTTCAATTTGGCTTGCCCAGTTATAACGTCCAGATTCAATAGCACTTAAATAAATCACAGGTTTCAATAAAGAACCGACTTGACGTTTCGCATCTAAAGCACGGTTAAAACCAGTAAAGTCTTGTGTAGAACCAACCGCTGCAACTAACTCACCATTTTCAGGGTGTGCAATCAGTACAGCACCTTGTAAGTTTTTCAAACGCGCTGGATTACTATTAGCCAAACGGTCTACTGAAGCTTTAAAAGCATTTTGAACTTGAGTTTGAGTAATTGGATCTAAGGTCGTAAAAATACGTAATCCCTGATTGGTTAAATCACTTTCTTGATACTCTGTACGTAATTGACGACGTACAATATCTAAAAAGTCTGGGAATTTTGCAGGCCCTAAACTTGGTTTACTTAACACATTTAAAGGACGTGCAATTTCATCTTCATATTCAGCTTGAGTTAAATAACCCATCACACGCATGTTATTTAACACGGTATCACGGCGTTTTTTTGCACCTTCAGGGTTTTTCCAAGGGTTATATAAAGAAGGGCCTTGAACTAAACCGACTAAATAAGCTTGTTGTGCAACACTTAGTTCACGTAGCGGCAGACCGAAATAAAATTGTGAAGCCAAACCATAACCATTAATTGAATAGCTACCATTTTGGCCCAGATTCACTTCATTTAAATACGCTTCTAAAATTTCATCTTTGCTGTAATGCAGTTCGATGAGTAAAGCCATTAATGCTTCATTGACTTTACGTTTTAGTGTGCGTTCAGGGGTGAGATAGAAGTTTTTAACTAATTGTTGAGTCAGGGTTGAGCCACCTTGACGTTTTCCACCAGTGACATTACTCACTAGTGCACGAGCCGTACCGCGAATTGAAATACCATGATGATGATAAAAATTACGGTCTTCTGTAGAAATTAAAGCTTCAATGAGTGGTTTAGGGACATTATTCAGTTTAATGAGTACACGGTCTTCATTGTGCTGAGGATAAATTCCTCCAATGAGTAACGGTTCCAAGCGTGCAACGCCGGTTGAAGAAGGTTTAGTACTTCTAACTTCAACAACTTGATCATTTGCAAAACTTAACTCTAAGACTTGTTCAGGTTCAACACTGTCACCGTAGTCAAAACCACGTGTGTGGATATACATATTGCTGCCTTGAGCAACATAGCTTCCAGACTTGTCATAATTACTTGAAGTTTTGTAACCCAATAACTTTAATTCTTGAGTGAAATTTGCTTGAGAAATAGGCGCGTTGTTATAAATTTCCAAAGGTCTTGCAAACACTTTGGCAGGAATATCCCATCGCTGGCCTTCAAATTTTTCACGGATAATATTATCTAAACGAATCAGATAGATACTAAGAGCAATAAAAGCACCAATGACCAAAATGGAAAAGATTAGTGCAAAGAAACCGATACCACGTTCAAACTTCATAAAAATGAGATAAAACCCTAACAATGCCTGTAATGATGCGATAGCTTGTCATCAATTTGCAATGATAAAACTGTGAATAATTGGAAAAGTTAGATTGAATTTTACAGCATCTTGTAGTTATGTTTTTTTAAATTAATCGGGTTAATGTTATTATAGCCGAGTATCGCAGCGGAGCTTACTCATTCGTGCAAATTTCACATAAGTCCTTCAGAAACGTCGGGTTAATCGGTCGACCAGATAAATCATCAGTTGTAGAAACACTATGTTTAATTCATGATCATTTATTGAACTTAGGTTTGAACCCCATTTTTGATCAGGAAACAGCCGAATTAGTGCCTTATGATCATGCACAGATAGTAAGCCGTCATTTATTAGGTGAAGTTGCTGATTTAGTTATTGTGGTTGGAGGCGATGGTTCTCTACTCCATGCAGCCAGAGCATTGGTCCGTTACAATACCCCTGTTATTGGCATTAACCGTGGGCGATTAGGTTTTTTAACTGATATCAAACCTTCAGAAGCCATTTTTAAACTTGACCAAGTGCTTCAAGGGCATTTTCAACTTGATCGCCGTTTCTTACTTGAAATGGAAGTACGAACAAATGGCGAAGTTATTTATGATGCAATCGCTTTAAATGATGTTGTTTTGCATTCAGGTAAGTCCGTCCATATGATTGACTTTGAACTCAACATTGATGGTCAATATGTTTATCGTCAGCATAGTGATGGTTTAATTGTTTCTACTCCAACAGGGTCAACTGCCTATGCTTTGTCAGGTGGTGGACCAATTTTACATCCAAGTATGGATGCGATTGCATTAGTTCCAATGCATCCCCATACATTGTCATCACGTCCCATCGTAGTCGGCGGGCAAAGCGAAATTAAAATTGTTATTCGCGAAAATCGAGTTTTGCCGATGGTGAGTGCTGATGGACAACATAGTATATCGCTGAATGTCGGAGATAGTTTACACATCCGCAAACATCCATTTAAACTAAGTTTATTGCATCCACCAGGTTATGATTTTTATATGGCCTGCCGTACCAAACTTGGTTGGAACCAAGATTTTGAATCTTTTCAAAGAGATGAATCATGAATATTGAACAAATGCTATCTGTTTTAAACCCTGAAATTGTAGAGCGTTTAAAAACAGCAGTAGAAATTGGTAAATGGCCAAATGGCGTTGTTTTAACAAAAGAGCAGCGTGAGACTTGTATGCAAGCTGTCATTGCTTGGGAGTTGAAAAACTTACCAGAAGAACAGCGTAGCGGCTATATTGACCGTGGTACGAAAGAAGAAGGTGAAGAGTGTGATGATGATGATCACAAGCATGAGCCAGAATTTAAGCCAATTCGTTTTGTTTAATTTAAGAAGCTCAGTGATTACTGGGCTTTTTTTATGTTTATCAAAATATAATAAAGAATCCTATGAAACGTTTAAAACCTATTTACGTACTATTATTTCTAATATTGTTTAGTGGTGCTGCATTAGCTAAACAGCCGATTGAATGTTTACTCAACGTGAAGGTTGTTGCGAGTCGGAAATACACTTCACCTCAAGCTAAATATACAAGTATAAAGAACGACGGTTATCCCATGTTATTGATTGGGATTCAGGTGCTGGAGTCGCAAACCATACGAAGCTCCCAAAAGATCAAAGCG
Organism: Acinetobacter sp. Leaf130; assembly: GCF_001423205.1. Taxonomy (NCBI): domain Bacteria; kingdom Pseudomonadati; phylum Pseudomonadota; class Gammaproteobacteria; order Moraxellales; family Moraxellaceae; genus Acinetobacter; species Acinetobacter sp. Leaf130. The sequence goes on along the minus strand of NZ_LMOE01000001.1, from coordinate 1,896,103 downwards.
CATCATTTATATTGTAAGACACTTATTGGTCAACAACGAGATGCTTATCTTTCGGGTTCCTACGATTCTAATAAGATTACAATCAAAATAGGTGATCACTTGAAACTAAGAAATATTCATTCTTCAGGTCAGGAATATCCATTTTGGCCAGATTTTTATTATATTGAACCTTAAAACCAAGGCTATCCGATATAACCTTGGTCATTCATATATTAGAAACGACTATTCCATAACACTTTTGCTTTCTGCATCGCCTCTTCAAAACTAGTAACAACTCCCATGGTATATAGTGCAATTCCGATGGTTTCTGTTACTGCCATTTCACCGTATTCATGGTGCTGCTGACCTAACCATACTGCTTTAAAAGTTGCTAAATCTAATTCTTCTTCAGTTGGACTACGTTCAGGTGTGAGCTTTGGTAACTCATGTTCATAAAGTTCACCATTTTTAATACCACAAATGAGTGTTTTTGCATCTGGATTTCGCTCAAATTCACCGCCTTCACCCTTAATGACTGCACTATTTTGATAGCCTAAGCGCAGTGCACTATGTTGATGGGAAGTTCTATAAGCTGGATGGAATATAGCTTGTAAGGTGGCTTTTGCATTAAAAGGATTTATTAAGCGGGCTAAAGTATGAATAGGCGAGCGTAATCCCATCACATTTCTTAAAGAAATCAGTTCACTTAAAACAGGTGAAATCACGTCTAAAGGTAAGTAAGCGAAATTTTGCTCTGCTAACTGAGTACGAACTTCTTGTTCTGAATGACAAATTGGATAACCAAGATATTCTAAAACCTGCTCGGTATAGACGCGGTTAAGGGTATGGCCTGATGCACCGTGCATAACAATTTTATAACCGTGTTGAGCAAGGGTGAGGGCCGCTAATAGGAACCAAGGATAATGTTTACGTTTACCTGCATAAGATGACCAGTCTAAATCAACTTCTAAAGGCTGGAAATTAAGCTGGTCTCTAGTCGCTTGAACAAATCCTGCGAGTTCATCAATAGATTCTTCTTTAACCCGAAGCAGCATTAAAAAAGCGCCTAACTGCACATCAAGCACTTCACCTTTTAAAATCATGGTAAACGCTTGATACGCTTCTTCATAGCTTAAAGAGCGTGAACCACTTTTTCCTTTCCCTAAAATACGGACATATTGAGCGAAGGGGTGTTCAGCATCTTTATAGATATTACGTTTAGTATTCATCGTAGTTCAAAAACAATAAAAATGATGGGATGCAGGCAGCTCAAAATGAAATGTCCACAAGTATTTAATCAATATGACATAAAAAACTGTCGAAAAAATATCAAAAGTGTTTCTTATACTAAAGTCTTAGGGCCACATGAGTGTTTTTTGCGCGTATTAGCCAAAAATTTAATCGAATCATTATTTAATTCGAGTACACTTTCTCGTGCTTTTTTGAGCACTCATATCATAATTTTCTGTGATTCTCCTATATCTTCAGCTTTTTATTAAAAAGTAAGAGGTTATTTCTAACTACTCAAAGTAGTTAGGAACTTCAGGTATTCTCCTGTTTTAGAAAACAGCTTTTTTGTTTTCATTGAGGTAGTAGGAAGGTTTTTTGTTTACAAAGAACCGTTTCCCTTTTGCGGTGTTCATGTGAAAGGTTAGGGCTGTGTATTCGTAAAGAATAGACGTTTCATTTTGGTATTTCCAACGGACTTGGAAATATAGATTGAAGTAAAGTTATGGCTAAAAAACCGATTTATAAATCACTTTATTTTCAAGTGATTATTGCGATTATTGCGGGTATCTTGGTAGGGCATTTTTCCCCAAGCTCAACGCAAATTGTCAATGGTGTCGAACAGCATATTCCAGGTTTAGGTGAAAAACTCAAGCCATTAGGTGATGCCTTTATTCGTTTGATCAAGATGATCATCGCACCCGTTATTTTCTGTACCGTGGTGAGCGGTATTGCTGGCATGGAAAGCATGAAGTCAGTCGGAAAAACTGGCGGCGTTGCCTTGTTATACTTTGAAGTTGTTTCAACAATTGCACTTCTAATTGGCCTTGTTGTAATTAACATCGCTAAACCGGGTGTAGGGATGAATGTTGACCCTACTACTTTGGATACTTCGGGCATTCAAAAATACGTCAGTTCTGGTGAGTCACAATCTACCATTGATTTCTTAATGCATATCATCCCTGATACGGTGGTTGGTGCATTTGCAAATGGTGAAATCTTACAAGTCCTTCTTTTTGCAATTCTCTTTGGTTTTGCTTTACATAAATTAGGTGATGCAGGACGTCCAGTTTTAAAATTTATTGATCAAGTTGCACATGTGTTCTTTAACATTGTGAACATGGTCATGAAATTGGCACCGATTGGCGCATTTGGCGCAATGGCATTCACTATCGGTAAATATGGTGTTGGTTCACTCGTACAATTAGGGCAACTCATCATTTGCTTCTATATTACGTGTTTACTCTTTATCTTCTTGATCTTGGGTACAATCAGCCGTATTAGTGGATTTAGTATCCTCAAGATGATTCGCATGATTCGTGAAGAGTTATTAATTGTACTTGGTACATCTTCTTCTGAATCTGTTTTGCCGCGTATGTTGCGTAAACTCGAAATTGCAGGTTGTGAAAAATCTGTAGTCGGTTTAGTTATTCCAACAGGTTATTCATTTAACCTTGATGGAACGTCAATCTATTTGACCATGGCTGCGATCTTTATTGCCCAAGCAACAAATACACAGCTTGATATTCAACATCAAATTACTTTGTTGTTAGTGCTGTTAATTTCTTCTAAAGGCGCTGCGGGTGTAACTGGCTCTGGCTTTATTGTTATGGCAGCAACTTTGTCTGCTGTAGGGCATATTCCTGTTGCAGGTTTAGCATTGATTTTAGGTATTGACCGTTTCATGTCAGAAGCACGTGCTTTAACTAACCTTGTTGGTAACTCTTTAGCAACGATTGTTGTTGCTAAATGGGTAGGTGCTTTAGATAAAGATAAGCTGAATGAGGCCTTAAACAATCCTGATGAAGTCGACAGAAAAATGATGGAACAAAAAACTCCTCAAGTCGCTGAAGGTCTAGATTAATTTGAATAAACCTATATAAAAAAGGAAGCTGTGGCTTCCTTTTTTATTGGCTGACTGAAAAGTACAGTTTTAATGAGCAGCTATGCCATGACAGTTGCTTGAAAAATGATTAGCATGCACAACAACGAGATTCGATAAAACAATAAAGCTGAAGGAAAATATTATGTTGGCATACGATGCAGATTTAGAATTATTCCGTGATAATTTTAAACGTTTTATGAGTGAGCATATTGCACCACACTACGACCAATGGGAACGTGAAGGTATTATGCCTCGTTCTGTTTGGAACCAATTGGGCGAAAATGGCTATTTATGTGTGGATGTCCCTGAAGAATACGGTGGTTATGGGGTTCCGACATACTATTCATTAATGTTGGTTGAAGAGTCTGCACGTGCTGGTTTTTGTGCATTATCAACAGCCATTTCTTGCCACTCTGAAATTGCTGCACCCTATATTTTACACATCGGGACAGAAGAGCAAAAACAATACTGGTTACCGAAAATGGTAACAGGTGAAGTGGTTGGTGCAATTGGTATGACTGAACCAGGAGCAGGTTCGGATTTACAATCAATGCGTACCAGTGCCATCTTGCAAGATGATCATTATGTATTAAATGGTTCAAAAACATTTATTTCAAATGGCCAACATGCTGACCTTGTTGTTCTTGCGGTAAAAACAGATCCTCAAGCCCGTGCTAAAGGCGTATCTTTATTATTGGCAGATACTCACTTAGAAGGCTTTAAAAAAGGAACCAACCTCGACAAAATCGGCCTGCATTCTCAAGATACATCTGAGCTGTTTTTTGACAATGTGAAAGTGCCTAAAAACCAGTTACTTGGTCAAGCTGGGCAAGGTTTTGCTTATTTAATGCAAGAGTTACCACGTGAACGTACTGCAATTGCATCTACTGCAATTGGTGCAATCCGCGGTGCAATTGATTTGACAACGGCTTATGTAAAAGAACGCCAAGCATTTGGTCAACCCATTTCACAATTCCAAAATACGCGTTTTGTTTTGGCGCAAGCGAAAATTGATGAACTTGCTACAGCGGCTTTTTATGAAAGAAATATTGCTCTATATCAAGAAGGTAAACTAGATGTAGAAACGGCTGCGGCATTGAAAAGTTTCAGTAGCGATATGCAAATGAAAGTTGCAGATAACTTGCTTCAGCTTTTTGGTGGTTATGGTTATATGACCGAATATCCAATTTCACGTTTCTTTGTAGATGCCCGTATTCAGCGTATTTACGGTGGTACAAATGAAATTATGAAAGAAATCGTAGCGCGTGGATTAATTGGCAAAGCCTAATTAAGCAGAGTAAATACAGCCTGTCCTAGAACAGGCTGTTTTGTTTTTAACTATTTGGTCTTCTGTTGAATGACAGGGTAGTCTTGTTGTTTCGGTAATTGCTGTAATGCATGATTTATCTTTTTTAAAAACTCATCGGCTTCATCTTGACGAAATGAGTCTTCGGTATACTCACTGCGTTTTTGAAAGACGACACCACAACCAGTTATTTCCATATTTTTAGGATTAAATGACCAGTCATTAGGATCCTTTAGGTTAATGTTTAAATCACTTTCACAACTTTTCCATAAACGTAAAAACTCATTTGATAATTCTGTTTTAAATCCTTTCGCAGGATAGACTGAAAATCCTTTCATTTCGGGATTATAAAACTGTATAAACATGTCTACTGGCATGCCTCCCCAAACGATTGCCGTATTTTCTGGTAACGCGATAGCTGTTAAATTTTTCTCTTTTAAGGCATGTGTTTGCTGAAATTCCTGCCTAAAATGTTGTGACTTGTAGGTGAGTTTAGTCTGGGCTGGCACGGGAATGCCCCGAACTTGATTGCTGATAGTAGTTATATAGTACGGGGACGGATCAGTACCATTGCACCCCGCGATGAGGGGACAGCCGCCACAAGCCGTTAGACTGACACTAATTAAACTCAGTAGACCTAAAACAATAATTTTATTCATTCTATTTTACTGTTGTTATGACATCTTCAGACAGTATAACTAATTCTCTCGATTAAGAGCTTTGTCTTTAAGAGGAGTGGAATGCTGCTCTTAAAATTTAAGTGCGTTTTACTCAGCTGTTTGCTGTGTAGGTTCATCAAATAAAGGTTTACAGCTTTCTAAGTTTTGGCATGCAGCAAACATAAGTGCTTTCGGCAAACTCGCATACAAATTGGTAATATGTTGTTCAGCAGGATTATAAAAATGCCAATAAGCAAATTGGGCTGAGCGGCGGTTTTCCAAAGCTTTAAAGAAATCTTTTTCATTAAAGTAATGATCAGATTGAGTACGAGGTCCTCCTTGCTCATGGGTGCCGACTGTAGTCAAAAGCATCGGAGAATTACTTTGTTTTTGACTCTGCCAAAAGTTTAATTTTTGAAATAGCATGCCTTGATCAAACCAGAGGGAAGGGCTAGCTGCGATGTAACGTTGAAATGCTTCAGGTTTTTGAAAAAAGTGATAAAGCACAAATAACCCTCCAAATGAGTGGCCATAAATACTTTGCTGCTGGTTATTAATTGGAAACTGTTTGGCGATTTCCGGTTTGAGTTCATCATTTAAAAATGTAATGAACTGGTCCGCACCACCATAATTATATCTGCCTTGCTTTTGAAATTCAGCAGAAGGTTTAGGGGTGTAGTCATAAGCACGTTTTTGTACATCAAAAGTTTTTTGTTTGGGGTAACCGACCGCAACGATCATGAGCGGGTCTAGACCTAATTTTGTAGAACCTGCCCCAATAGATTGAGCGATATTGACTGCACTTGGAAAGGTTGCATTGCCATCTAACATATAAAGTACTGGATAACCATGTTGGGGTGGGGCAACGGGTGGTTTATAAATTTGGATAAGATAATCATGGCCAGTATTTTTAGAGTTAATTTGAAATTGTGCCTGATTGTTTTGAAAAACAATTTTTGATTGATTTTGTGTAGAAGTTTGAGCCAAAACAGAGCCACTTACTAATGAGCTCAAAAGAAAACTGCAAGATAAAAAGAAAAATGAGTTATGCATAATAAACAAGAATAAAATTTATTAAGCAAATGATAAATGAAAATCATTATCAAATAAAGTGATCTGAGGAATCCGACCAAGACGGTTTAATGAAAAAAGCCAATACAGCCATATTGCCTAACAAATCAAAGCAGACTATTGTTATACTCTCGTTTAAAAGATGATTTTGCTGAGGCTGCATTCCAATGATCAACGATGATCAAAACAAAACGACTTCTCTTAGTTTAGAACAAATTCGCGAAGATATTGATAGCGTGGATCAACAGATTCAAGAATTATTAAATCGACGCGCAAGCCTTGCTGAAGCAGTTGCGAAAGCTAAATTTGCTTCCGAAGAGAATCCTTTGTTTTATCGTCCTGAACGTGAAGCACAAGTATTGCGCAAAGTAATGGAGCGCAACCAAGGTCCTTTGTCTGATGTAACCATGGCGCGTTTGTTCCGTGAAATTATGTCTGCTTGCCTTGCTTTAGAAGCACCGCAAAGTATTGCATTTTTAGGGCCAGAAGGTACTTTTACTCAATCTGCTGTGCTTAAGCATTTTGGTAAAGATGCGGTTGTACGCCCACTTCCAACAATTGATGAAGTCTTCCGTGAAGTGGAAGCGGGTAGTGCACATTACGGTGTAGTTCCAGTTGAAAACTCATCTGAAGGTGTTGTAAACCATACTTTAGATTGCTTTAAAACATCGAATTTAAACGTGATTGGTGAAGTTGAATTACGTATTCATCATCAATTCCTTGTTTCTGAAAATACACGTAAAGACAGTATTAAGCAGATTTATGCGCATCAGCAAACTTTGGCTCAATGTCGCCAATGGTTAGATGCGCATTATCCGGGTGTTGAGCGTGTTGCTTTAAACTCAAATGCAGAAGCTGCGCGCCGTATTCGCAACGAATGGCATTCGGCAGCGATTGCATCTGATATTGCAGCAGGCATGTATAACCTTGAAATCTTACATAGCAATATTGAAGATAATCCGGAAAATACCACACGTTTCTTAGTAATTGGTCGTGAAAAAATTCCACAAAGTGGCAATGATAAAACCTCATTATTGATTTCAGCGCATGACCGTGCGGGTGCTTTATTAGAAATTTTAGCGCCATTTGCAAAACATAATATTAGCTTAACAAGTATTGAGACTCGTCCAGCATTACCTGAAAAATGGGCTTATGTATTCTTTATCGATTTAGAAGGTCATATCGAACAAGAGAATGTTGCTGCTGCGATTAATGATATTCGCCCAATGGTGAAAGAGATTCGTATTTTAGGTTCTTATCCTGCCGCTGTTCTGTAATCACTTATGTTGGAATAATGACATGCATTAAGATAAGCATGTCATTATGCTTAAAAACAAATTGCTTAATGGTTTAAATATCTTTGAGCAAAAGCAAAGTTGAAGTTATGTCACAACCCCTATTTAAAAAAGTTGCATTTATTGGTTTAGGACTCATCGGGTCGAGTTTAGCTCGTGTTATTGTTGCAGAAAAGTTGGCGACAACTATTGTGGCATCTACGCGCTCACATAAAACTTTAGAAGATGCAAAATCACTTGGCTTAATACACGAAGGATTTTCTGATCCAGTTGACGCCGTGAAAGGGGCAGATTTAGTCGTTTTAGCCTTGCCAGTGCGTGCTACGCAGAAAGTGCTTGAGCAAATTAAACCTTATTTGTCAGAAACCACAATTTTAACCGATGTGGGAAGTACAAAAGGTAATGTCGTTGATGCAGCAAAAGCTGTATTTGGTGAAGATTTACCAGAAGGTTTTGTGCCAGGGCATCCTATTGCGGGTAGTGAACATACAGGTGTTCACGCGGGTAAAGTTGACTTATTTGCAAATCATAAAGTGATTTTAACGCCGTTACCAACAAGTGCCGAATGGGCTGTTGATAAACTGATTCAACTTTGGTCGGCAGCAAAAGCTGAAGTCATTTGTATGGATGTTGCAAAGCATGATGAAGTGTTGGCACATACGAGTCATCTACCACATTTAATGGCATTTAATCTGGTCGAGCAACTTGCAAACCGTGAAGATAATCTCGATATTTTTCGTTATGCAGCAGGTGGTTTTCGTGACTTTTCGCGGATTGCTGCAAGTGATCCCCAAATGTGGCATGACATTTTCTTTGCCAATAAAACAGCTATATTAAATGCTGTAGATGGCTTCGAAAAGCAGCTTACTGTACTTAGAAAATTGATTGAAAACGAAGACTCTCATGCATTAATGGGTTTGCTTGGCCATGCTCAGGCAGCCCGTCAGCATTTCAATCATATGTTAGCCAAAAAACCTTTAATGGAGAAAAATAAGGTGACACAGCAATTCAGTATCTTACCGGGAAATAAAACTTTTAAAGGTAAATTTACCGTACCGGGTGACAAATCTGTGTCACATCGCTCCATTATGTTTGGTGCTATTGCCGAAGGCACTACCCATGTCACTGGCTTCCTTGAAGGTGAAGACGCGTTAGCAACTTTGCAAGCTTTCCGTGATATGGGTGTAAGCATTGAAGGCCCTAAAAATGGTGAAGTGACCATTCATGGCGTGGGCATGCATGGTTTAAAAGCACCTGCAAGTGCATTGTATATGGGTAACTCTGGTACAAGCATGCGTTTGCTTTCAGGCATGTTATCTGCACAGAAATTTGATTCAGTCATGACAGGTGATGCTTCACTTTCTAAACGTCCAATGGAGCGTATTGCTAAGCCATTGCGTTTAATGGGCGCACAAATTCAGACTACAGGTGAAAAAGGTACACCACCTGTAAGCATTACTGGTGCTCAGCAATTAAATGGTATTCAATACGATTTACCTATGGCATCTGCTCAAGTAAAGTCAGGCATTCTACTTGCTGGCCTATGGGCTGAAGGTGAAACTTCGGTAACTGAACCAGAGCCAACACGTGATCATACTGAACGCATGCTTCGTGCATTTGGTTATGATGTCAAGACTGAAGGCAACAAAATTTCCCTTGTTGGTGGCGGTAAATTAGTAGGTACTGACATTCAAGTGCCATCAGACATTTCATCTGCTGCTTTCTTTATGGTGGGTGCTGCAATTACTGAAGGTGCAGACGTCGTGCTTGAAGCTGTAGGTATTAACCCAACACGTACTGGCGTAATCGAAATTTTAAAACAAATGGGTGCTGACCTAACTGTTGAAAATGAGCGTATTGCGGGTGGTGAACCTATTGCTGATATTCATATTAAAGGCTCGCGTACACTTAAAGGCATTCATATGCCAGAAGACCAAGTACCTTTAGCAATTGATGAATTCCCAGCTTTATTTATTGCAGCAGCTTGTGCGGAAGGCCAGACCGTATTAACTGGCGCAGCAGAGCTTCGCGTGAAAGAGTCTGACCGCATTCAAGTGATGGCAGATGGCTTAAAAATCATGGGTATTGACTGCACACCAACTGAAGATGGCATCATTATTGAAGGTAAGGGTAAGTCTGGCGATTGGTCACCAATTTTTACTGGTGGTGAAGTTGAATCGCACCATGACCACCGTATTGCCATGAGCTTTAGTATGGCAGGTCTTCGTAATTCTGGTCCAATTACGATTCAGGGTACGGAAACAGTTGCTACCAGCTTCCCAACTTTTACTGAGTTGGCGAATCGTGCAGGCTTAACGATTGAAGTTAGCCAATAACTTTTTACCTAACACATTTTATAATTGCTAACACAATAGCAACGGCAGCAGCGGGCTAAATGCTTGGCTGCTGTTTGTTTATTGCTTATGCTAAGTGCAGATAATGATAATAGTGTTAGGACAAAGGATGAAAAAATTACAATTTATTGCCAGTTGCCCACAACATGGGGTGCTTGATCATCCACCAAATGAATGCCATATCACCCAAGAATATGTAGCGGCTTTATTATTTAAACAGTTGGGGCATTATGGTTTTGATGCACAACATATTGTGCATGAACATGAAAAAGTAGAAGTGAGTATTGATAATCATCTTTTACCTTTGTCTATTACTTGCCAAAAAACAGACCATGATGGGCATTTGATGTGTGAAATCTCTGCCAATCCAGATGAAGAACAAGACTGGTTTGAGAAAATTGAAACACAAAGCATTATTCGTCAGCTCGCTCAGGCTGTTGAAAATAGTTTGAAAGCCGATCAAAGCTTTTCAGCATTTGAATGGAAAAATTAAATAAAGCGATTCTTAAAACTTTTTCATTAAGTACGGCTTTTAGAAAAGTCGTACTTTCTGTTTAAATTAAATATAAAAATACAAAATCTTTACTCAAATCTCTACCTATCTTTAATGCGTTGTGTATATTGAAATTATTACGATATTTACATAATTAGAGTGTGGTTTTCATGACACAAGTTGATATTGCAGCGTTATCTCCTCAAGTCGTTTGGCAGCATTTTCAAACACTTTGCACTATTCCTCGTCCATCAAAGCATGAACGACAGCTTCGTGAGTTTTTACAAAACTGGGCACAAAGTCGAAATTTAGAAACTTACGTAGATGAAGTAGGAAATTTGATTATTCGCAAGAATGCGACTGCGGGTAAAGAAGATGTATCTGGAGTCATTCTTCAAGGCCATTTAGATATGGTCACACAAGCCAACACTGGCACAGTACATGACTTCTTTAAAGACCCGATTCGCCCAATACTTGAAGATGGTTGGTTAATTGCCAAAGACACCACTTTGGGTGCAGACAATGGCATTGGGGTAGCCTTAGCTTTAGCTGTATTAGATTCAAATGATATTGCTCATGGACCAATTGAAGTTCTTTTAACAGTTGATGAAGAAGCGGGCATGAGTGGTGCGCGGCTTTTGCAAGCGGGTGTGTTAAAAGGCAAATGGTTATTCAATATTGATACAGAAGAGTGGGGCGAGTTATATCTCGGATGTGCTGGCAGTATTGATGTTGAAGTCGAGCAGCCACTTAATTATGAAAAAATCCCTGAAAACTTGACTACTGTAAACATTCAGGTTGCTGGCCTTAAAGGTGGTCACTCTGGTGTAGATATTCATTTAGGACGTGGTAATGCCAACGTTATTTTAGCCCGCTTTTTAAATCAGCATTTACAACAACTTGGTGGACGTCTTGTCGAGTTTAGTGGTGGTTCAGCTCGTAATGCACTACCTCGAGAAGCAGTTGCAACCATTGCAATTTCACCTAGCCAGTTACATGAACTAGAAAAATTACTTGCTGAATATCAAACGACATGGAAAAAACAGCTACAGGGTATTGATGACAATCTACAATTAACTATTCAACCGAATAGCGCTGACGTGACGGGAGTGATTGCTCAACAGCAGCAAAACGAATGGTTGCAAGCTTTGGCAACAAGCCCATACGGCGTTGCAAGTATGAGTCAAGCGCTCCCAGATGTGGTTGAGACTTCAAATAATATTGGGGTTGTAAAATTAAATCGAGAGGGTGGAAAAGCTGTCTTAATGGTCCGCTCAATGGTGAATCAAGAAGCTGAAGATTTTGCAAAGAAAATTCAGGCGCATTTTAGTCAATTTAATATCGCTTCTACACTCACGCCGTTGGTTTCGGGGTGGACGCCAAATCCTGACTCGGCTGCTTTAAAGTGCTTACAACAAGCCTATCAAAAGGCTTTTAACATTGAGCCAAAGCTCAAAGTAATTCATGCAGGTCTAGAGTGCGGGATTATTGCCGAGCACTATCCAGATTTACAGATGGTTTCATTTGGACCTGATATTCAAGGTGCACATGCACCGGGTGAGCGAGTCAAAGTAGATACTGTAGATAATTGCTGGAAGTTGTTGGTGACGGCTTTGGCATCTGTAGAGTAATTTTTTAGAAATAAGAAGCTCCTTAGTGAGCTTCTTAAACGTTGACCTCTACATGAAAATGATTTGTACCTAACTCGATAAATTCGATTTTACAAGGAATATAACTTTTACTCGACTTTTAAAAGCTGTCCTGCTTCGTTTAAAGTAAATTCATCAAAATCATTTGCTAAATAAAAATGACCTTTATAAAACTGGCGAACTTCTTCAGCAATAGCTTGCTGTCCAGTTCTATCCTGATGTCTAGGGCTAAAGTGCGTCAGAATTAAATTATCCAGAGATTGCTGCTCTGCAAATTCAGCCACCATTTTTGCAGAGCTGTGCATTGGCCCTTTTCCTACTTTATCTAAAACTGTTTGCAAATAAGTCGACTCATGAATGAGTAGTTGAGCATCCTTACAGGCATCAGCTAATAGTTCAGGCTGATCATTATCACCACCTATAATTGCATGTATCTGCTGATTTTGAATTTTGATAAAGTCTTGAGCTTTTAAAGTTTGTCCCTCAAATTCAACATTGTAGCCTCTTTTTAAATGGCCCCACATATCGCCTTGAGGTACGCCAAGCTGAGTTAGAGCTTGGATATCTAATTTCTTGTGAATAGATTTTATATAAATACTAAAAGCAAAACTTGGAACACGATGGCTTAGTGGATGCGCCTGAAGGATGAATTCATCGGTGATCTGCTGTGGCTGTGTTGCTTTATTAACATCAATAAATTGGAGTGAATAGGGCAAATGTAAATCTGTAAGTTGGGCGGTGATTTCAAACCATTGCTGAATTTCTTTCGGTGCAATCACGATTAAGGGTTTGCTACGAGCATTCATGCCTGCACTTGCAAGTAAACCAACTAGACCATAACAATGATCACCGTGAACATGTGTAATACAAATGGCAACTAGGTTTTGTAAGGAAAGTTTGGCTTGTTGAATGCGGTGCTGTGTACCTTCTCCTGCATCAATTAAAATCCAGTCCTTATTTTTGCTGTTACGAACCGCTAATCCTGAAACATTACGTGTCAGGGTGGGTACACCTGAAGATGTGCCTAAAAAAGTAAAATGAAGCATATTCTTGGAATTTTTTGGTCAAATGCGTATTGTATATTATAGACACTTATAAAATTTTATAGAAATTATAGCCAACGAACGATAGTGATCGAGTGAAAAAATATTTGGCCCGTTTTGGATTAAGTTGGAATAATTTTTAGTAGTTACAGGGCTTATGAAATGATGGACATAGACTCAATCTATGTCCATCAAACTACTGCTTATTTCATAATAATAAAGCGTGTAATGATTTGGCGAAGCTGTTTTAAATAGCCTGTAAAGAAGTGGTTAGCGCCTGGTAAAATCGTGATTGGGTGCTTTTGAGGTTTTGCCCATGCAATTGCATCTGAAAGCAAGGTAATGTCATCTTGCTCACCATGAATGAGTAGAATATCACCTTGAATTTCTGGAGTTTTATAGTGGCGCAAACCCACTACGGTAGCCGTTGGTAAACCACACAAAATTAACTGTACAGGTCGTAATTCAGGATTAAGCTGTGCAAAGCATTTTGCCAAAACATGTGAGCCGAAGCTAAAGCCGCCTGCATAAAATGGCAGACCTTCATGAAGCTTACGAATATGTTCAATTACGGCTAAAATATCTTCGGTTTCGCCATGACCTTCATCATGAATACCTTCACTGCCGCCTAAGCCACGGAAACTAGGGCGATAAACAATACAGCCATATTCATTAAAGATTTGGGTTAAAAGGGCAGGGACTTTATGTTGAGGGGTTCCACCTTGCAATGGGTGCGGATGACAAACAACCGCAAAGCCTTTGATTTCACCTTCAGGGCGGTCAACGAAAAGTTCAATTTTACCTACTGGACCCTGGATGAAAGTTTGCTCAGACATATAAGAACCGCTAAATAACAATACGTGATGCTATTTTACCGATAGTCGTCATTGAAAACACGAGTTAGCATTAAAAAATATCTACTGTTATAGTTGGGATTAAGAATAATTTTTTCAGGTTGTCTATGCTTGCTTTAATTTCTCCTGCAAAAACTTTAGATTATGAAACAGCGTTACCTACAGATGAGTTTACTCAGCCTCGCTTGTTAGAACACTCAGCACAATTAATTGAGGTTTGCCGAAAACTTTCTGCTTCCGAAATTGCCAATTTAATGAGTGTCAGTGAAAAAATTGCCACACTAAATGCAGACCGATTTAGAGATTGGAAGCCTGAATTTGATTTTTCAAATGCTCGTCAGGCGATTTATGCGTTTAAGGGTGATGTCTATACGGGTTTAGATGCCTATCATTTAAAAGATAAAGATATTGATTTTGCACAGCAGCATTTACGTATGCTATCTGGCTTATATGGTTTACTACGTCCTTTAGATCTAATGATGCCTTATCGTCTTGAGATGGGCACTAAATTAAAAAATTTACGTGGTCATAATTTGTATGAGTTTTGGGGTGAAATTATCACGAACCAGATTAACGAAGATTTGGCGGCAATTAAATCTGAATTACTTGTAAATCTAGCTTCAGATGAGTATTACAAATCGGTCAACGAGAAGAAAATTAAGGCTGAAATTGTTAAGCCTGTTTTTCTTGACCAGAAAAATGGCAAATATAAAGTCATTAGTTTCTATGCGAAAAAAGCACGCGGTTTAATGGCTCGTTTTATGATTGAAAACCAATTAAATAAAGCTGAGGATATTAAAGCGTTCAATACCGATGGATACTACTTTGATGCTGAAAACTCATCAGCAAAAGAGTTAGTATTTAAACGCGATGAGCAATAATCCTGAGCGTGGTTAATATATGATGATGCAGCTTTACTTATTAAAACTGGAACATGTTTGGTTTGAGCTGCATCAGCATTATCATTTTTCTGACCCACAAAAAATCTTAAATATACTCATTGCTGCTTATAGTGAAAAGCAGCGGGCCTATCATACTGTTCAACATTTATATGAATGCTTAGCTTTGCTCGAATCAGTTCGATCTGATTTGAATGATGCCTATGCGGTTGCATTGGCACTCTGGTTCCACGATGCGATCTATAACCCACAAGCTAAAGACAATGAACTTAAAAGTGCTGAGCTTTTTGAGCAATGTATGGCTCAAGATTTACCAGTAAATACGGTTCAGAAAATAAAACAGTGGATTCTTGCCACGCAAAAGCATATAGCGACTGATGAGTTGGATTTACAATTTTTATTGGATATCGATTTAGCCATTTTAGCAGCTACACCAGAGCGTTTTATGCAATATGAACAGCAAATTCAGCAGGAATATGCTTGGGTCGATCCAGAAGTATATTCAATCAAAAGAAAAGAAGTTCTAGCACATTTTTATCAGTCAGACCGACTTTATCAGACGACTTATTTTCAACAGAATCTTGAGTTAAGAGCAAAGCAAAATTTACAGAGGACATTAGGCATAGCCTAAGTAAATATAAGAATGTTTATCTATGGATTGGAGTGGTATGGGTTTCTTAAGTGATACAGGTATTCTTGGTCATTTTCTTTTGAAAGATAAATACCTATATAAGAGTCGAGAGGTCACTGAAAAACAATGACCTCCCAAATAAATTACTTAAAGAAATAACCTGTTTCTGGTGAGCTCGCATTTGCCATACGTTTACGTGGCATACGACCAGCTAAAAATGCTTCACGCCCAGCTTCAACAGCTTTTTTCATTGCAGAAGCCATTAAAATAGGGTTTTGAGCCGCAGCAATCGCAGTATTCATTAATACGCCGTCACAACCGAGTTCCATAGCAATTGCGGCATCACTTGCTGTACCAACGCCTGCATCTACCAAAACTGGCACTTTTGCATTTTCTTTAATAATTGAAATAGTATGGGGGTTTAAAATACCTAAACCTGAACCAATGAGACTGCCTAAAGGCATAATTGCAACACAGCCCATACTTTCAAGTTCTTGAGCAATGATCGGGTCATCAGAGGTGTAAACCATAATCTCAAAACCGTCATCAATCAAAGTACGAGCAGCTTTTAAAGTCTCGGTTACATTTGGATATAAGGTCTTCTCATCACCTAAAACTTCAAGTTTTACCAAGTTGTGACCGTCTAGAAGTTCACGCGCTAACATGCAAGTACGTACTGCGCTGTCAGCATCAAAACAACCTGCGGTATTTGGCAAAATTGTATACTTTTCTGGCGGAATGACAGAGAGTAAATTTGGCTGATCTGGATGTTGTCCAATATTCACACGGCGGATTGCAACAGTAACGATTTCTGCACCACTCGCTTGAATGGCTAAATCTGTTTCATTTAAGTCTTTATATTTGCCAGTTCCTACCAATAAGCGAGATTGAAAAGAACGTGAACCAATAATGAGAGGGGTGTCTTGCATGGATAACTCCGACTTAGCCGCCGCCAACAGCGTGAATAATTTCGATACGGTCATGTTGAGCGATAGAAATCTGCTCTAATTTGCTTTTTGGAATAATTTGCTGGTTGTATTCGACCGCAAATCTTTTTCCTTCAAGTGCCAAAGCCTGAATGAGCTGCATTAGGTTTTGACAAGGCGTGTCCGTTAATTCGCCATTTAAATAAATTTGCATGATCACATTCCAATTATTTTGCGTATTTGAGGGCATTCCAAGCCAAAACGAGCCATCCAGCTATCATAAATGCTCCACCAATTGGGGTAATTGCCCCTAAAATTCTCGGTAATCCAAGCGCCATGATATAGAGTGAACCACAGAAGAATAAAATACCAATCTGAATCAATATGAATGGCAATTTAATGGGGAACGTAAGGATAACTTTGCTTAAAATACCAAGTGCTAAGAGACCTAAAGCATGGTAAAAAAAATAGTCGGTTGCAGTATGCCACCAAACAAGTTGCTCAGGACTCGCATGAGCTTTAAGACCATGTGCTCCAAAAGCACCCAACATGACTGCAAAGGCAAGATTAAGGGCTGAAATGGCAATCCACATAACAAAAAACGCAAATGAATAATGAAGGGCAACGTTATCATAGATTGGGTTGGCTAAACATAGCCAGATAAAACAAAAGGGCTAATCGCCCTTTTATTTTTAAACTTATTTTAGCTTGCAGACATGGCAATTTTAATTTTTTCCATTGCATTCTTTTCAAGCTGGCGAATACGTTCTGCTGATACATTATATTCGGCCGCTAACTCGTGGAGAGTAGATTTGTCATCATCTAACCAACGACGTTGTAAAATATTACGCGAACGGTCATCTAACTGATCCATTGCATTATGTAGGGCAGATGTACTTTGCTCTTCCCAGTCCTCATTTTCGACTAAACGGGCTGGATCATAGCGATTATCTTCAAGATACAATGCCGGTGCAGTATGTGGGGTGTCATCGTCGTCGTCACCTTGAGCTTCGAAAGCAGCATCATAAGCGGTTAAACGACCTTCCATCTCCAGAACTTGTTCTGCAGTTACATTTAAGTCATTCGCAATCGATTGAGCTTCTTCGAGCGTTAATTTTTTACTCGATTTTTTTAAACTACGTAAATTAAAAAATAATTTACGCTGTGCTTTGGTCGTTGCAATTTTGACAATACGCCAGTTACGGATAACGTATTCGTGAATTTCTGCCTTAATCCAGTGGACGGCAAAAGATACAAGACGCACGCCCATATTTGGGTCGAAACGCTTCACGGCTTTCATTAAGCCTAAATTACCTTCTTGAATAAGGTCGCCTTGTGGTAGGCCATAACCTGCATAGCTGCGCGCAATGTGAACGACGAAACGTAAATGCGACATTACCAGCATTTTTGCGGCATCAAGATCTTGGTCATAATAATAACGTTCAGCAAGTTCTTTTTCTTGCTCGGCCGTTAAAATAGGAATCTGATTGACAGTACTGATATATGCACCAAGGTTTACACCGGGCGCAGACAATGACAGGGGCATCAATTGATTGCTGCTGTCACTCATGATTTCTCCTTATAGGATCGGATGGGATAACCAATAAATTCATCTTAGTTTGAATCAGCTTCATAATTAAGGAAAATTGGGTAGAGAAATGTAAAATTTTATGCAATTTCTAATCTTTTAGTTTATCAAAGAATTATTGAGTTTCAATTAAATAGTGAAACTCTCTTTCGGATATATGTGTGGTCTGACACATAAAATGATGTAAACCACAGTAACGAGTTACATCTATTTCACTATGGGGGTCAGAAGATTTTAATAAAAATAGCTGTTTACCCGATACTTTTTTGAGTTCGCGTTTAAGCATTAATAACGGCATCGGACAAGGTTGGCCTAAGGCATTAATTTCAATAAGTGCTGTAGTAGAGGAAGTGTTGGTCATTCATCATCAAAACAACTAAAAAGATTATTCTAACAAATTTTTTTATAAACACCGCACATTTTATAAAAGAAGAAACAAGCAATTACCTATAAAAAATATTGTAATAAGCTGTTTAAAAAAAGGACTAAAAATAGGGGGAATAATTGAAAAAAATTCTATTAATTGTCATAAACCCGTGGTAAGCTCGAACCGTTTTAGGATTTACCACACACTTAAATTGGTTTAAAAATCCTATAACAAATGGATGTAACCGGAAATTGTTGATAGTTTCACAGAATGATTACAAGCTTTAAGATTATAAATATTTTAAAAACTTGTTTGCTCTGCTGTTTGCAACACCGGAAGGTCCTTTTTTCAACATCTGAGGATTGACTTATGACAGCTCGCGAACAAGGCGTAGTAAAGTGGTTTAACGACACTAAAGGTTTTGGCTTTATTCAACGTAACGGCGGTGACGACGTATTCGTTCATTTCCGTGCAATCGTTGGTGACGGTCACCGTTCTTTACGTGACGGCCAACGCGTAGAATTTAGTGTAGTACAAGGTCAAAAAGGTTTTCAAGCTGAGAACGTTCAGCCTTTAGACTAATTCATCTTTTGATGAATCACGGACGCTCCAATTTTTGAATTGGGGCGTTTTTGTTTATAATGATCTTCTCATTAGAGAGATTGTTTGTTAGAGCACGTATTTATGACATCTGGTTTTGAAACCTTGAATTTACATCCGCAACTTAAAAAGGCGATTGATGCTTTAGGGTTTAAGCAAATGACCCCGATTCAGCAAAAGGTTTTAAAATATACGTTGGGCGGGCATGATGCAATTGGTAGAGCACAAACAGGAACAGGTAAAACTGCTGCTTTCCTGATTAGTGTAATTAATGACTTATTACATAACCCGATTCAAGAGCAGCGCTTTCGTGGTGAGCCACGTGCCTTGATTTTGGCGCCTACTCGTGAATTGGCATTGCAAATTGAAAGCGATGCAAAGTTACTCACAAAATTTTCAGATTTACACGTCGTGACATTGTTAGGTGGTGTAGATTTTGATAAGCAAAAGAAACAGCTAGATGCTAATTTTGTCGATATCATGGTTGCCACGCCTGGGCGTCTAATTGATTTTGTAGAACAAAAAGAAGTTTGGCTCGATCAAATTGAATTTTTAGTCATTGATGAAGCAGACCGCTTATTGGACATGGGTTTTATTCCTTCTGTAAAACGTATCGTGCGTTATTCCCCGCGTAAGGAAGAACGTCAAACCCTCATGTTCTCGGCTACTTTTAGTTATGACGTGCTTAATTTGGCGAGACAATGGTTGTTTGAGCCAATCACTGTTGAAATTGAGCCTGAGCAAAAAACCAATAATGATGTTGAGCAACGTGTTTATGTAGTAGCTAAACAAGATAAATATCGTTTGCTACAAGATATTTTACGTGAAGAGCCTATCGATAAAGTGATGATTTTTGCTAATCGACGTGATCAAGTACGCCGTCTTTATGACCATTTAAAGAGAGATGGATATCGGGTCGGGATGCTTTCAGGTGAAATTGCTCAAGATAAACGTTTAAAAATGTTAGACCAGTTTAAGCAGGGTAAAAATAACATCATGATCGCAACTGATGTTGCTGGCCGTGGTATTCATGTTGATGGCGTATCTCATGTGGTTAACTATACCTTACCTGAGCAGTCAGACGATTATGTGCACCGTATTGGTCGTACAGGCCGTGCTGGGTCACAAGGTGTAAGTATTAGTTTTCTTTCAGAAGATGATGCTTTTTATTTGCCGGAAATTGAAAAAGCAATTGGTAAGAAATTGCCATTAACCCGTATAGAGGGTTATTGCTAATAAAAAAATCCCAATCATTTGATTGGGATTTTTTTTGATTAATTAATTTTGCAATAGAAGGTAAGTGTTGTTTGATAATCATCATCTTTTGCTAGAGATGCATTTTTACCAGTTAATGTGCCAATCACACCAGCTGCTGCTTCAACCATTTGGCCTGTTTTCTCGCTTACTACATCTTTTAATACACCGTTGTATGTTGTTTTTTCATCTACCACAACAGGGCTGGTGCTTTTTGAACAAGTTTTTTGAGCGGCAGTAATCGCATTATTTTTTGCAATTAGATTTGTTTTACCAATACCGGTGACTTCAAATTGATTATTTTCTTTTTGAACCGCCAAGGTGTTTTTAGGGGTAGTGGCACAAGCTCCTAGTAATAAAACAACACTGCTCAATGCACTCGCTAAAATTATTTTTTTCATGTTTCACCTAATATCGTTAATCGTCAAAAGATCTCACTATTTGAACACAAGTTTTCTAATTGACTTTGAAGACGTTGTATTAGTTTTGATGTTTTGTCTTAAAAATATGTCAAAGCATGAGCTCGTTGTTTTTTATGTTCTAGATACAATGGTGGATTATCTGTAGATTATGCTAATCTATTTTGAATTTTTTGAGTTAGATCAATATTAATGACGGATTCAGCAACACAGATAATTCATCAGAATATTCACCAACGTCAATCTATTGGTCAATTGATTGAGCCTGCACCAAATGCAGATCAATTAGAGTTGGCCTTTCAAGCTGCTTTAACTGCTCCTGACCATCATAGGCTTAAACCAACACGTTTTGTCGTTATCGAAGCTGAACAACGTGCTGCATTTGGTGAGGTTTTAGCAAAAGCACTGGCTGATTTGGGTGAAACTGACTCAGCGCAACTTGAACGAGTTAAGCAACATCCTTTCCGCGCGCCTTTACTCATTTTAGCGCTTACGCAATTGCAAGACCATCCTAAGGTTCCGCATTTTGAACAGATTTTAAGTACCGGGGCTGCCGTACAGAACCTTTTATTGTCTTTACAAGTTCAAGGTTTTTCCACCATGTGGCGTAGTGGCGCGGTTGTTGAATCAAATTGGTTAAAGCAGCATTTAGGATTGCAACCACATGATTTAATTTCAGGTATTATTTATGTGGGCACAGCAGCTAAAGCGATTGCACCGCGTGCAGAGATTGAAAGTAAAGAATTTGTAAAGGTTTGGCAGGCTTAACGAGCCTCAAAAGTAAGAAATAGGATAATAAAGCATGGCTGAATTTAAGTTTACAGATTTAGTGGAACCTGTTGCGGTTGATAAAAAAACAGCATTACGTATTACTGTGTTAGGTGGAGGTAGCTTTGGTACGGCGATGGCCAATTTAGCTGCACGTAATGGTTGCGACACCATGATCTGGATTCGTGATGCCGAAACAGCAGAAGAAATCAATAAAACCCATATTAATAAACGTTATTTGCCAGACTTTGTTTTAGAGTCATCATTGCGTGCTGTGTCTGACCTTGAACAAGCCGTGTGTGATCGAGATATTATTTTGGTGGCAATTCCTAGTCATTCATTTCGTGATGTATTAAAACAAATTGCTCCTTATATTACGGCACAAGCGGTTGTCTCTCTAACGAAGGGCGTCGAGGCTAAAACTTTTAGCTTCATGAGCGATATTATTCGTGAAGAATTACCAGAAGTTCCTTATGGGGTGTTATCTGGACCAAATCTCGCTAAGGAGATTATGGCAGGTATGCCATCTGGTACTGTTATTGCCAGTGATTCTGAGTTAGTTCGTTATGCTGTGCAGCATGCTCTTCATAGTGCTTTATTCCGAGTTTTCGGTAGTGATGATGTGCATGGTGTTGAACTAGGGGGGGCACTTAAAAATATTTATGCAGTTGCAATGGGAATTGGTGCTGCTTACAAGATTGGTGAAAATACCAAGAGTATGATTTTAACGCGCGCCTTGGCCGAAATGAGTCGTTTTGCAGTCAAACAAGGGGCAAATCCGCTAACGTTCTTAGGTTTATCTGGCGTTGGTGATTTATTTGCAACCTGTAATAGCCCTTTAAGTCGTAATTATCAGATTGGTTATGCTTTGGGTTCAGGTAAAACACTTGACCAAGCGAGTAAAGAGTTGGGGCAAACCGCTGAAGGAATTAATACGATTGTTCAAGTGCGTGGTAAGGCAGAAGAACTTGACGTATATATGCCTATTACTAATGCCTTATATGAGGTTATTTTTGAGGGTGCGCCACCTTTAAATATTGCTTTATCTCTTATGAAAAATGGACACCGTAGTGATGTTGAGTTTGTTTTACCTCATCATGAAGTCTGAAGAAGAAATGTCATAAATTACGGTTATAATGCAAGAATTATTAACAAGGAATATTTATGCAACTGACATTGGTTCGTCATGGGGAAGCCGCTCCTCCAGTGAATGGTAATGACACTAAACGTCCACTTACCGCTCGTGGGCATGCTCAAGCTGAGCAGACAGCAACATTTTTAAAAGATATTGTTAAGCCTGATATTTTTGTAGTTAGTCCTTTATTGCGTGCTCAAGAGACATTGGCGCATATTCAAGCTTATTTTAAAGATGTTCCTGTGCTGTTATGCGATAAAATTAAACCAGATGATAATGCGAAAGAAGCAGTTGAGTGGTTGTCTCAGGTTCCTTATGAGTCAATTGTAGTCGTGTGTCATATGAACGTGGTAGGGCATATTGCTGAACTACTGACACATGAAAACTTTAATCCATTTGCACTTGCCGAAGCTCGAATTTATGATCAGGCTGTTATTGCAACTGGTTTATCAACACAAAAAAATAGTTTTATACCCACAATATAATTAAAAGGTCATTTAGCCCATTATGCTGTATTTATGGATGCCTGAAACCAATGGAATATGGCATTGGTCTAACGGAGAAAACTGGTTGCAGGCAGCAAGTCTTGATCAATTAATACAAGACCTGCAATTACATCAAGGAAAAGAAGCTGTCATCTTTTTCCCTAGTCGCCATGCTCAGGTACTCCAGCAGCACATGGCAAAGTCTCATTACAAGCAACTAGGGGCAGATGGCGTTAAATATTTGCTTGAAGAATTTGTAACTTTGCCTATTGATCATATGAAAGTGGTGCATCATTTTCATGCTGATCAATTAACCGTATTGGGAGTGGCAAAAACAACAGTTGAAACATGGCAGCATGCAATGGCTTTGCTGCCTATTAAACTCGTTGCTTTATTGCCAGACTTTCTGATTTTACCTGAACCTCAAGAGCAGCTAGTGGTTTTGTGTAATATTGACCAGAAATTACTTGTGCGTGAAAGTAAATGGGTGGGTAATTCGCTAGATGATTTAGCATTATTTTTAGAGTTTCAATCAGTCGAAACTCATTATCAATATAGTGGTTTGACAACAGAGCAACTCGAAAGTTTGGTGGCAGCATCAGATGCCGAGCATCATTCTGAATTTATCTATCAATTTCAGGGTTTAGATAAACCTAAACAGCATCCTTTTAATGTTCTGCCTAAAGCTAAAGGGCAAGAGCATACGGTTTCTGGTTATTGGAAAGCGTGTGCCGCTATTGTTTTAGCAATTATAGTGGTTCAGTTTAGTTACGATTTTTTGCGTTGGGTAAAATTAAGAAATGTAGCGAATCAAACAGCTGAGCAGACGATAGAGCAATATAAATATTGGTTTGGTCCTTCAAGTCGGGTAAATGAGCAAAATATAAAAAGCCAATTTGAAAGTCATTTACGCATGAGTAAGCAAGGTGATACACAAGCACTTTCTTTATTGAGCCGTGTTGGTCCTATTTTAATGCAAAGACAAATTTTAGCTCAGCAGTTAGCTTATGATGCATCAACACTAACTATGGCATTAAAAGCAAAGTCGGCAGATGATTTGCAAGCTTTAACACAGCAACTTAACCAGCAGGGATTCAAAGCGGAGCTAGGTAATGTTCAAGCCGATGGTGGTGGGGCAATTGGGGTGGTGAAAATACAATAATGAAAATGATAACTCAATTGCAAAACCGCTTTGACCAGTGGATTGAACAAGTCACTCAATATTTAGATCGTTTAACTGTACGTGAGCGGGTTATGGTGGTCTTTACTACAATTTTTGTTGTGGTTGCCATTGTGGGTGCTTCACTTTGGAAAATGCATTCCTTGGCAGAACAACAGCAAAAACGGTTAAATGATTTAAAAGATTTAATGGTATGGATGCAGAGTAATGCAGTTACCATGAAACCAGCGAATGAACTCGAATTAGGCCAATCGGAAAAAATACAACGAGTAGCTCAGCAACAAGGCTTAACAGTCACTTCTCAACAAAATGGTGAGCAGTTACAAATTATTGTTACTCATCAGAATTATGCAATTTTAGCGAACTTTTTAACCCAACTTGCTCAAATGGGCTTAAGTATTGAAAAAATGGAAATGGTTTCAAGTGATGGACAGATTAAATTAACAGCGACGGTTCAATAACATATTAAAATATGCTGTTCTTAAGCATGGTGTTTTGTGCTACCTGTGCCTATAATATGCCTACCTAAAATCAGTAGACTGTGATTGGTATGTTATATTCACTTGCTCGCCCGATGTTGTTTAGTTTAGCACCAGAGCGTGCCCATGAATTAACATTATCTATGCTTGATAAAGCACATAAGTTCGGCCTGCTGCGCCAGAGCGTAGAATCAAAACCGACAACCTGTATGGGAATTGAATTTCCAAATCCGGTAGGTTTAGCGGCTGGACTTGATAAGAATGGTGCACATATTGATTCTTTAGCCGGACTGGGTTTCGGCTTTATTGAAATTGGAACAATTACACCTCGTCCTCAGTCGGGTAATCCACAACCACGATTGTTCCGTATTCCTGAAGCGAAAGCCATTATTAACCGCATGGGTTTTAATAATGATGGTGTTGATAAACTTGTTGAGAATGTCAAAGCTTCAAAATTTAAAGGAATTCTAGGCATCAATATTGGTAAGAATGCAGATACGCCTGTAGAAAAGGCTGTTGATGATTACCTGATTTGCCTTGAGAAAGTTTATAACTACGCTTCGTATATTACCGTTAATATCTCATCTCCAAATACTAAGAACTTAAGAAGTTTACAAAGTGGTGATGCATTAACTGAATTATTGCAAACCTTAAAAGAAAGACAACTTGAGCTTGCCGAGCAATATAACCATTATGTTCCTTTGGTTTTAAAAGTTGCGCCTGATTTAACAGCAGAAGATGTTGAGTTTATTGCAGCGCAATTATTGCAATTTAAAATTGATGGTTTAATCGTTACCAATACGACTTTATCTAGAGAGGGTGTAGAAAATCTTCCTTATGGTAATGAGTCGGGTGGCTTATCCGGTGCGCCTGTTTTTGAAAAAAGTACCGAATGCTTACGTTTATTTGCCCAAACGTTAAAAGGACAAATCCCGTTAATTGGCGTGGGTGGAATTTTGTCGGGTGAACAAGCAGTAGCCAAACAGCAAGCTGGGGCAACACTAGTACAGATCTATAGCGGATTGATTTATACCGGTCCTATATTAGTAAAACAATGTGTTGCAGCCATGACTTAAGTGAATATGAACACAATTGATATCATCATTCTGATACTTTTGCTCATTGGGGGGCTAAACGGTTTGCGACAAGGATTTATCAAAGCCTTTGCGAACTTGGTAGGATGGATCATTGCATTAATTATGGGTGCAAAATATGCTGTCCTCCTTGCGCCGTCCATGTCGGGTTTAAGTCATGATCCGGTTGTTCAAAAAATTGCAGCTTTCGCATTTATCGCACTTATGATCATTGTTTTAACATGGATCGTCACTGCATTTTTAAATGGCCTCTTGAAAAGTCTGAAATTGGGACCATTAAATCGTTTAGCGGGTGGTGCTTTTGGTTCTTTAAAAGGCTTGTTGGTTGTGTTGATTACAATGCAGGGCGTAGGGCCTTGGGTTGAAAGTTCACCACACTGGAAACAGTCTAAACTTATACAATTTTTACTGCCTTATGCGCCTTTAGCTACCGAATTGTCTAAAGATGCAGCAAGTGAGGCATTTCATCAAATAACATCTGGAGGTAGTGCATCAAGCACCCCTTCAAAACCAATGGGCGAATCGGAAAATTTAGAAAACCGATCCGACCATTCGACAAAGAATCCTTTTTATTAATTCCTAGCTTGTCTGCGAGGTTGCTATGTGTGGAGTTGTTGGTATAGCCGGTAAATCGCCAGTGAACCAAATGTTGTTTGATGCTTTAACGATGTTGCAACATCGTGGGCAAGATGCAGCTGGAATAGTAACCTGCCATGAAGGCCGTCTTTTCCTTCGTAAGGATAACGGTATGGTGCGTGATGTTTTTCATACTCGTCATATGAGAGCATTACTTGGTAATTATGGTATTGGCCATGTACGTTACCCAACTGCTGGTTCTGCTAGCAGTGCTGAAGCACAACCATTTTATGTGAACTCACCTTACGGTATTACGCTTGCACATAATGGTAATTTAACCAATGCTGAAGATATTCATGATGACCTGTTTAAAACAGATTTACGTCATATGAATACAGATTCGGACTCAGAAGTTCTTTTGAACGTATTTGCGCATGAATTGCAGAAGAACGGTACTTTAAACCCTACACCAGATGATATTTTCCATACAGTTACTCGTGTACACGAGCGCTGTCTAGGTGCATATGGCGTAGTGGCGATGATTACCGGTCATGGTTTGGTTGGTTTCCGCGATCCAAACGGTATCCGCCCACTCATTTATGGTTCACGCATGACTGAACAAGGTGAGATGGAATACATCATCGCTTCTGAATCAGTTGCTATTACAGCGCTTGGTTTTAAAATTGAGCGTGACATTGAACCTGGTGAAGCAATTTTTATCACTGCTGATGGTGAATTGTTCACAAGACAATGTGCAGCTAATCCAAAATACCGGCCATGTATTTTTGAATATGTTTATTTTGCACGCCCTGATGCCATTATTGACGGAATTTCAGTTTATAAAGCCCGTTTAAAAATGGGTGAAAAGCTTGCTCATAAAATTTTGCGTGACTGGGGTGAGGACCATGATATTGATGTGGTTATTCCAATTCCAGATACGAGCCGTACTTCAGCATTAGAACTTGCAAATATTCTAGGTGTTAAGTTCCGTGAAGGTTTTATGAAAAACCGTTATATCGGTCGTACCTTCATTATGCCAGGTCAGCAACAGCGTAAAAAATCTGTACGTCAGAAATTAAACCCTGTTGAGTTGGAATTTAAAGGCAAGAACGTTTTATTAGTTGATGACTCAATTGTTCGTGGTACTACCTGTAACGAAATCATCCAGATGGCACGTGATTCTGGTGCAAAAAAAGTATACTTTGCATCAGCTGCACCTCAGGTTATGTATCCAAACGTTTACGGTATTGATATGCCTGCTAAAACTGAGCTAATTGCTTCAGAACGCAGCGTAGAAGAGATCCAAGAAATTATTGGTGCGGATCGTTTGGTTTTCCAAGAGTTGGAAGACTTGAAAAATGCTGTACGTACGAGCAAAGTGCCTGATCTAACTGAGTTTGATTGCTCTGTATTTGATGGAATCTATGTAACAGGTGATATTGATGGTGCTTATCTAAATAATTTGGAGCAGAAGCGTAATGATTCTGCTAAAAAGAAAAAAGATGGTTACATTGATGTGAATGTTGACGCAGCTTCTGTAGATTTAACAGGCATTAAAGAAGAATAGGAATAGCTGAAAAAAGCGGGTGTTTCCCGCTTTTTTCTTTTATGATGAAACCTAACAATGTAATTGGGATTATTTACATTGAAAGAAGTAAGCCACTATCTAATCGAAAATAAGAATATGGCATGGTCCATCACTATGTGTTTGGTTGCTGTGCTGCTTACTATTTTTATTTTAAATTTAATTTTAGGTTTGCTCGTCCATTTTTTTGATTATAGTCAGCCCATTTGGTGGCACACTTTAAGTCCTTATTTTGTCGCACTATTACTTTTTATTATGGTTTGGTCGGTAGTTACCGAACTTTATATCTTGCGTAAAGGTGGGCATTCTTTAGCAAAGCAACTTAAAGCACGTCGTTTGGTGAAAGAAGAAAGTACTCCAGAAGAACTTGCAGCATTAAAAATTACAGAAAATTTGGCGCAGAATTTCTCACTAAAAGTTCCAACCTTGTATGTTTTACCTGATGAGGTCGGAGTCAATGCACTCACAGCAGGTTTTCACCCTAAAGATATTGTGATTATTTTGACGTGGGGAGCCCTGCAGAATCTAGATAAACTTGAACTATATGGCTTGTTGGGCCATGAGTTTAATCAGATTTTATCGGGTGAAGCAGTTGAAAACACTAAATTAAAGATTTTATATAGTGGTTTAACAACATTTAGCCAGTGGGGCAGTAAATTAGCGAAACAAGGTTTTAAACGCTATAGCCCAGGCTATAAACATAAGTTTGAAACCGTCTTTGTTGCGGTGGGTGGTGTAATTTGGTTAGCGGGTAGCCTTGGTGTATTGATTACCCGATTTATTAAATACTTAACTTTGAGTGGTCGAACATTTCGTAATGACCAAAAAACAGTACGATTATTAAAAAATAGTGCGAATACCCAGACTTTATTGCGTATTTACGTCCACCATTCGGGTTCACAAATTCATAGTGCTTATTCCGAATCAATCGCACATATGTGTTTTGCAAACTCACTTAGCCCTCAAAGCTGGATGAATATTCATCCGAGTATTCGTGAACGCATTTATGAATTAAACCCGACTTTGCTTCAAGATTTACAATTAGAAAACTTGAAAAAACTACGTAACCGTCCGTTATTTAGCTTATTTCATTTTTTAGAAGAATCTGAGAAAGAAATTTATATTCCGTGGTCATCTCCACAGCCCTTGCCTTTATTAAGATTGTCGCCTATTAGTTTTGCGTTAAATGATGCGATTAAGCCCCTTAGTAGTGATGTGCGTCGCAATAAAAAGCGCCCTGAGTTAATCCAGCGTGCGCTACAAACAGCTACAGGGTCACGTGAAGTAATGGTGGCTATTTTGATGATTCGTCAATATCGAGAATTCATCCCTAAAGATGCGCCAGTTAGCCATGCTATTATCGATGCTTTATTAAATCTGGATGGTCGTATTCATATTCAGATATTCCATGATGCCTGTAAAAACATTGGACATATGCCAGCAAGTATTGCGCGGCAATTTCTCACAAAACTAGCGCTCATTATTCAAGAAGATGGCGAGATTGGGTTGCTGGATGCACTTTTGTTAGAACGGGTTAAATATGAACTGAATTTGATGCCGCTGCATTTACCAACTGCATTTGAAGAAGTAAAACCCCAAATTGTTCGCTTAGTTGATGCTTTACTTCATGTTCAACAAATTAATAGCCCAAATCAGTTAGAAGTCCGTGATCGTATTTTACGCTCTTTACTCAATCCTGATGAAATGAATATTTATGATGAAATTTCGGATGAGCCTTTAGATTTGGCTGAAATTTTAAATGATATTGCGGGTTTATTGTTACGTGACCGTCTGAGTATTTTAGCGATTGCGGAAATGTGCTTGTGGAGCGATCGCATTATTACTCAAGATGAGTTGGATGTACTTGAATTACTTTATTGGCGTTTCGGCTTTGAGACAGAAGAAATTGTTGAGCAAATGCAAAAAAGAAATAGTGTTATGATTATTTAAAAGACATCTACGATTATAAAAACAGCTGAACGAAATAAAACACTGAAAAAAAAACTGAAGCCCGTTAGAATGTAGATTGAGTGGAGGTATTGATTCAAACATGATTGGGCAGCAAAGAAATATACTGGCAACTTTAGGAATTGATTTATGGATTCCTAAGACACAGGTGTGCCAAAAAAATAATGCTCAAAGCCTTTGGCGAGATCATGTTGTTGAAGAACCTGAACCGATTATATTACCTTCTGTAGAACCAGTCGTTCTTGAGCAGCCCACAAAGCCACAAATCAAAGATATTCCAAAAGTTGAACCTGAAATTGTTACGCCAGTCTTAATAGATGTTCAGCCTGTTATAGCACCTCACAATGAGGTGCAACCGCCTGTAATTAAGATTGCATCATTTGAGTTACAGGCTTTTTCTCTTGAAAAATGTGTTATTTTTTTAGATGTTACGAATTTAAGTGAAGAAGAAAAACAGCTTTGGAGCAACATACAAAAAGCAAAAATAGGGCAGTATGCTGAATTAAAATGGCCTTTCCCTTTAGCGACCTATCAAGATCAACGGGGCGCTGGTTCATATATACAAGGCTTTTTAGATGCTGTCGCAGCAGAGAAAAAGATATTGTGTCTTGGTGACTGTTCTTATATTCAACACGCGAATATTATTTATTTAGCAAGTTTAAAAGAAATGCTGGAGAAACCACTCCTTAAAAAAAGGTTATGGAAATTAATGCAAGATAACAACGAGTAGTAGGGATTTACATGAAAAAAGTTGTAGTATTTAGCCAAATTGATGAAGAAATTTTGTCTCAATTACAACAGAATTATCATGTTGTAGTTCTTAACCCAAAACTGGGTGATATTAATGAACAAATACGACAACACGTTGTAGATGCTGACGGGATGATTGGTGCAGGACGGTTACTGAATGAAAATAACCTTGCACCAGCCCAAAAACTAAAAATTATTTCATCTGTAACGGTGGGCTATGACAATTATGATGTGGCTTATTTAAATCAAAGAAAAATCTGGTTATCAAATACGCCTCATGTTTTAACAGAAACAACAGCTGATCTTGCTTTTACATTATTACTAAGCGCTGCTAGAAAAGTTCCTTTTCTTGATCATTGGACAAAGCAAGGTGAATGGAAAAGAACTGTAGGGCCTCAGCAGTTTGGTTTAGATGTTTTTGGAAAGACATTGGGAATTATTGGGCTTGGTAATATTGGGGCTGCAATTGCTCGACGTGGTTTTTATGGATTTAACATGAATATTGTTTACCATAATCGTCGTGAAAAGCCTGAATTAGCTGAGCCATTAAACGCACAATATCTTGGTTTGGATCAATTACTACAGCAGTCTGATTTTGTAGTAACCGCAGTTGATTTAAATAACGAATCGAAAGCTTTAATGGGCAAAGCTCAATTTGAGCTTATGCAAAAACACGCTATTTTTATTAATATTGCGCGCGGTTCGGTAGTTGATGAGCAAGCTTTGATTGAGGCTTTGCAGCAAAATCAGATCTTTGCTGCTGGCTTAGATGTGTATGAAAAAGAACCTTTACAAGATTCAGCACTTTTTAAATTGTCCAATGTAGTCACTTTACCTCATGTGGGCTCAGCTACTGCCGAAACCCGTAAGAAAATGGCAAATCTTGCCTATAAAAATCTGGTTGAGGCTTTAGAGGATAAAACACCTAGATATCTGGTAAACCCAAACTTTATATAAGTGATGGATAACACTTCATTGCAAAACTAGTCGATTTCCAGTGATATAGTAAAAGTCTATTGATTGAACATCATTTTTTATGGTTCACATCAGTAGACTTTTTTTATGGTTTAATTTTAATAGAGAAAAACTTTTGAGATTTTTGCCAGTTATTTTAAGTGCGACTTTTATAGCAAATGCTGCGTATGCACAGTCTTTCGACCCTCGGTCATCTGCGAATCAGGTGGAAATTCCAAATATTGGAAGTGGGATAGGCTTGCTTGATCAACAAAAAGAAAAATTTATTGGTGAAAAAGTTTTCCGTGAAGTTCATAAACAAATGCCAGTTCTCCAAGATATCTGGCTCGAAGACCAATTTTTCCAAGTATTTTCAAGTATTTTGAGTGAGACTCAACTTGGTCAGCCTATTGGTCTAGTTGTAATTAAAGATCCACAAATTAATGCGTTTGCTGTTCCGGGTGGTTTATTCGCGCTTAATACTGGCCTTATTGCTTCAGCTCGCAATATTGATGAAATTGCTGGGGTTATGGCGCATGAAATTGCACACGTATCTCAAAGGCATTTTAGTCGTTCAGAGGAAGCCTTTAAGGGGCAAACTTTATTAAGTTTGGCTGGGCTTTTGGCGGGCGTGGCAATCGCTGCACAGGGCGGTGGAGATGCTGGGGCAGCAGTGATGTTGGGAACACAGGCTGCACTAATGGATAGCCAGTTAACATATAGTCGAAATCAGGAACGTGAAGCAGACCGTATTGGCATGCAATATATGTATGCAGCGGGCTATAACCCTCAAAGTATGGCAGACTATTTTGAAACAATGCACCGTGCGACGAGTCGGGTAAGTTTTTTACCAGATTTCTGGCTGACTCATCCATTGACGACTGAGCGTATGAGTGAAGCTCGACTTCGTGCGAACCAGATGCCTAAAGTCAAAAATCGTATATATGATGCCGATTTTGAAATTTTAAAATGGTACACAATGGTGGTTTCAAATCAGGCTACTGAAAATCAACTACAGAGTTTGGCCTCTCAAAAAAATATTGCAGGTCTTATTGCTTTGGCAGCTTTTTACGTAAAACAAGGTGATTATGCACAGGCACAGTCTACCTTAGATCAAGCCAAATCTAGCGGAAAACCTCTTGTTGCGCTATTGCAGACAGATATTTATCTAGGGCAAAACAAGTTGGATCAAGCCTATACTTCAATTGCTTCTACACAGATGACTATGCCTGAAAATAGAGCTTTTAGCTATAAATTGGCTGAAGTGCTATTACGTCAAGGAAAATTTGCACAAGTTCAAACGCTTGTTCAGCGATTTATTAATAAAAACCCAAGAGATATACAAGGTTGGCAATTTTTACAGCAAGCTGCGAATTTGGATAAAGCAGGAAAGTTGAGAGCAGTTAATGTTTTACGCTATCGGGCGGAAGCTGAATATTGGTCGGGGAGTGAAGAGAATGCAATTAAATCGATGTTGCATGCTCAGCGATTGGCAAAAGACAATCAAGCAATGTCGGCTAGAATAGACAGCAGATTAAAACAAATGCAAGATGAGCGACGAATGAAAATCTAAAAATATATCTTTTAAATTTTTCAGATATGCAAATATGCACAAACTAAAAGGAATTTTGGTTTGAAGGAATATAAAATTTAAGAGAGGAAATTAAGCTAATTTAGCTTTAATTTTTGCTGAAACGATAGAAGGATCGGCACGCCCGGCTATGATCGGACGTAGAGAATTCATCACCTTACCCATATCTTTCATGCTAGTTGCTTCTTGAGCAGAAATCGTTTGCTCAATGAGAGAATCAAGCTCTTCCTCAGTCATAGCTTCTGGTAGAAACTGAGATAAAATCTCAGCTTCGGCTTGTTCTTTACTAGCTAAATCATCACGACCAGCACCTTCAAAGGCTTTGATCGATTCTTTACGTTGTTTAATTTGCTTTTCAATGACCGCAAGAACCTGAGCGTCGCCAAGCTCTATGCGCTCATCGACTTCGATTTGCTTAATTGCTGCTTGTAGACTACGCAAAACCGTCACTGTTGCCATATCTTTGGCACGCATAGAAGTTTTTAATGCATCAGTAATTTGGTTTTTTAAAGTAGTCATAATTCAGCAGTCAATCACAAATTAATTAGTAAAGGCGAGTAGTACGTACAGATTCGCGAGCCAATTTCTTTTGGTAGCGTTTAACTGCAGCAGCTTTTTTACGCTTACGTTCTTGAGTTGGTTTTTCGTAGAATTCGCGTTTACGAACGTCAGCTAAAACACCAGCTTTTTCGCATGAACGTTTGAAACGACGGATAGCTACGTCAACTGGTTCGCCTTCTTTCAACTTAACTTGTGGCATGTAAAATCCTCTAGATTATGGATAAGATCAAGCACACTATTGTGCCGGATCACAAGTGAAGGTCAGTATTTTACTCATTTACAACTCATATCACAAGTCTATAATAGCGATTGCAATATTTTGACTCATATAAAAGGCAGTTTTGATGATTGTTTTAGGCTTGGAAACTTCTTGTGATGAAACAGGGTTGGCACTTTATGATAGCGAACTCGGCTTACGGGGACAGGTTCTTTATAGTCAGATTAAACTTCATGCCGAATATGGTGGAGTAGTACCTGAACTTGCTTCTCGTGACCATGTTCGTAAATTAATTCCTTTAATGAATCAATTGCTTGAGCAAAGTGGAATAAAAAAACAAGAGATTGATGCAGTTGCTTATACGCGTGGTCCCGGCTTAATGGGAGCCTTAATGACAGGGGCTTTATTTGGAAGAACTTTAGCTTTTTCTTTAAATAAACCTGCAATTGGCGTTCACCATATGGAGGGGCACATGTTGGCACCTCTACTTTCAAGTCAGCCACCTGAATTTCCATTTGTTGCATTGCTAGTTTCAGGTGGACATACACAATTAATGGCAGCTCACGGTATTGGTCAATATGAACTTTTGGGTGAGTCTATTGATGATGCAGCTGGAGAAGCTTTTGATAAAGTTGCAAAAATGATGAGCTTGCCATACCCAGGCGGTCCCAATATTGCAAAATTAGCTTTAAGTGGTAATCCGTCAGCATTTGAATTTCCGCGACCTATGCTTCACCAAGGTTTAGATTTTTCTTTTAGTGGTTTGAAAACAGCGGTTTCTGTGCAATTGAAAAAATTGAATGGTGAAAACCGAGACGCGGATATTGCAGCTTCATTCCAAGAAGCAATTGTAGATACCTTGGTAAAAAAATCAGTAAAAGCTCTAAAGCAAACTGGACTGAAACGTTTAGTTATCGCAGGTGGCGTAAGCGCAAATTTACGATTACGTGAACAGTTGGAAACTTCATTGGGTAAAATTAAGGCACAAGTTTACTATGCTGAACCTGCCTTATGTACTGATAATGGTGCAATGATTGCTTTTGCTGGTTATCAACGGTTAAAAGCAGGCCAACATGATGGTTTGGCTGTAACCACGACACCACGTTGGCCAATGACGGAACTCACTATTCCTGAGTAAAAGTATTCCTATTTAAAAGCTTCTTGGTTTTCGATATCAATGTATTCGATATAACCACGGCCTTGAACTTCATTGCCGAAGTAATTACCAGTAAATTTATAGCCACTAGCATAACCACGCCCATGACCATAGCGGAATGGGCAGTCAATTTCTGCCTGAATATTCAAAATAATTTGTTTATTCTCATTTCGAGCAATCCACGAAAAGTATTTCGGAAGTCGCATTTTTTCTCCAGTCGGTGAGATGTAGTCCTCGACTTGATGAGAAATAACGTCAAAGCTAACATCTGTAAAAATTTCAGCTGGCTGATCAAGATATCTAATATGCAGGCTATAAGCTACCGTCTGTCCTGCAATATCTGCTTTAGTAAGAAGAAGTTGAGTGGTCTCGTTTAAATTAATAATTTGATAAGTAAAAAAATCAAGCGGCAGTTTATAAGCGTCAGGAAGAAGTTTGTTTATGAAACTATGTGGACCAGCTGCTCGTGCATATTCATACGTACAGAGTCCTTCACTTTCAATGCGTTCTGCTTGATAACTTAAAAAGCCTTTAAATTTTGCTAATAAACTAAAATGATCATAAATCGGTGTTTTTATAAACCACGAAACATGTGCTGTAACATCAATATCAAAGTCGAAATCAATCCCATCATAATGTCCATGGATATGAAATTTCGGGAATTTTCCTTGAATTGAAATTTCTTTGCCTAGTTCTATTAAGCTCCCATCTTTATTAATTTTCGTCTCTTTGGGAATGATATACGCCTTAAGCAAAGCTTGCTCAACCGCGGCAGTACTTGAAAAGAATGTGGCTGTTTTTCTGGGGTCTTCATTAATGATGTTGTCATGATCAAAGGCTAGTGCACCGGGCGTGCCTAATAAAATCATAATGTTTAGATAACGATGCGGTTCGGGTAAAAGGGGAAAAAAGATACCGTAATGTGTCCAGCTATAATATTTTTCGTCAACTCGAGGTTGGATAATATGAGACTGAGTAAAAGGAAGAGTTGAGTATTTTTCTGCTTGATCCAAGGCGCCTTGCGCGAGCAATAAGCTTTTACCAAGGACTTTGCTGCCTATAGAAATTTTTGGCAATTGTTTTTTCATATATAAACCTAAATAAGGATAGGACTATCTTTGTTTTAGGTTATGAAAAACAACTGCCAAATCTAAGCGGTTTTCAGGCCAAAGCCAAGGCTTTGCGGGACATTCGTCGTTTAATTGTTAGACAGCTGTTTTAACCCATTTAAACCAATCCAATGCTTCGAGAACTGGTAAGCAGCACGACCAGAGCGCTGACCACGCATTTGGCACCAGCGTAAACTCTCGGCACGAATTTCATCATTAAAAGACATATTTGCCTTTTGAATATAATGTTCAACGATTTCTAAATATAAATTCTGATCCATTGGATAAAAAGATAACCACAAACCAAAGCGATCTGACAAAGAGATCTTTTCTTCAATCGCTTCTTGAGGGTGTAGTTCAGTATATTGAGGAACATCGACCTTGGTTACAGGTGTATTTTCATGCATGAATTCGGGTAACAAATGGCGACGGTTACTGGTCGCATAAATAATAAAATTACTCGCACCAGATTGTAATGAGCCGTCCAATACACTTTTTAAACTACGATAGTTTTCATCTTCAGCATTAAAAGCCAAGTCATCGCAATATACGATGTATTTTTCAGGCCGATTTTGAATGATTTTTTGAATTTTAGGTAAATCTGCCAAGTCATCACGTTCAATTTCAATTAAACGTAACCCTTGAGGGGCATATTCAGTCAATAAAGCACGAACAATAGATGATTTACCTGTACCACGTGAGCCAGTTAGAAGAACATCATTTGCTGGTAAGCCATTTAAAAATTGCAAAGTATTTTGAATGATTTTTTCTTTTTGGCGTTCAATGCCTTTTAAGTCATCTAAATAAATATTCTTTGGGGTATGGATGGCTTTAAGTTGCTGATTTTCCCATCTAAAAGCAGGTGCAGTAAAATCTGTTTCTTGTTTAGGTTCAGGTAAGACCTGCTGTAACTGATTTAATACAAGTGATAATGTCTGAACTAAATTGTCTGGTAAATCAATGGTAGCCATGGTAAGTCAATCATGTTAAACAGTAATTTACTAGGATACTAACACCGAAATTAACAGGCTGACAAAAAAGTTGTTGCTATACAGTTTATCGGTTTTGCAATTGATTGAAATGTTCAGACCGCGCATAGTGTGGTCATGTCTATTCAGTAAAATCATCTGTGAAGATGAGGACGAAATATGTTTGAAAAAATACGAAGTGATATGAATCCGCATCAGGCTTACCGTATCAAAAAATTACAACGTCAATTAGACATGGCTGAATCTTATGAAGAGTGGAAGTCTTTTGCATTAAAACTAGATGAAGAAACAGGGGTGCAAGAGTGGAAATTCGATAATAGTTCACCTTATTTCGATGCAGAGCTCATTTCTTATCGATATACCTTACTGAAAAGATACCGCCAGCAACATCGAACGTTAGACCTCATTTATCTACTCAAAGAAGGCCTAACCTACGATATAGCAAATATTGGTCACCCTATGCTTTTTGCTGCAACTCATGTGGGCACAAAAAAACTAATTGAAGACTATATTGAAGAAGTTAGCCAAAGCTTGGCCTATATAGCTTCAAGTGAATGTATTACTTTCCAACGCAAAGAAAAAATTGAGTTTTTTGAAAATTGTGAAAAAGCATATGGACAACCGGCTCTTATGTTCTCGGGTGGAGCGACTTTAGGTCTTTTTCACACAGGGGTGTGTAAAGCTTTAATTGAACAGGATTTAATGCCTAAAGTGTTGTCTGGCTCAAGTGCAGGGGCAATTATGACAGGCATGCTTGGAACTTCTGCCAGTGAAGATGTTCAAAATTTATTAAATGGAGAACAATTCTTTAGTGATGCTTTTCATTTTAGAAAACTTCGTGAACTCATTAAAGGAAATGGTGGAATTGCCGATGTGCACTATTTGAAAAAATTCCTTGTTGAAAACTTAGGCGATCTTACTTTTGAGGAAGCTTTCAAAAAATCTGGTTTAAATATTAATGTGGCGGTTGCTCCCTATGATGCAACAGAAAACCCGCGAATTATGAATGCCATTATGACCCCTAACGTTTTGGTATGGAGTGCTGTGTTGGCTTCATGTGCTGTACCTGTATTATTTCCACCAGTGCGTTTAACCAGTAAACGTTATGACGGTGAACATACACCTTATATGGCAAATACAAAATGGGTTGATGGCAGTGTAAGAAATGATTTTCCGCAAGAAAGAATGGCGCGTCTATATAATTTAAATTACACCATCGCCAGTCAAGTGAACCCGCATATTGTGCCATTTATGCAAAATGATGCAGATCGCTTTCGTAAAGACGTTTTAAGTTGGCCCGAACGTATTTTAAGACGTCAAGGCAAAGTACTATCGATGGGACTTATGGACTTTACGCGTCAAAGACTTGGTTCTATTTCTCCGATTAGGAGATTACTCGATCATGGATATGGCGTAATGGGGCAGCGTTATTATGGCGATGTTAATATTATTGCTAAATATGGCTTGAGTCACTATACCTATACTTTGCAAAACCCGCGTCCACATTTGTTTAAACGTTTGCAACGAGAAGGGGAACGCGCGACTTGGCCAAAAATTTCTTCGATTGAGACCCATGCTCGTATTGGCAAGACGATTCAGCATTGCTTAGAAGTTTTGCGTTTTGAAGAAAAGCAACAACAGCCAGAGTCGTACTATGCTGAAGCATGATTTTGCTTCTCATATAGAAAACTTAACATATGTTACAAAGCCCAGAAGTTCAGCTTTAGGACGGCATCTATGGACATGTTCTGTAGATGCTAGAAACTATTGGTTAAAATATCACTTGCCTGAAACGTATGTTCAAAGTGAGCAAGATTTCATACATGAACAATTGTTTTACGAAGAAATTAATCACAAGAAACCTGCATGGCTTTTACCCCATAAATTAATCGAAGTTAGTACCATTCCTCAATTAAGCCATTCTTTAGGTCAGGTTTTAATTTTACCTGATACTGGTTTGTGGTTTGGTTCATTGTCTCATGAAACTCATTTAACAGATGTGTACCGTACGATTTGGTTCGCACTAGATAAGCTCTCGGAACTTCATAGATTAGGTTGGATTCATGGAGATATTAAAAGAGAACACTTTCGAAAGTTTCAGCAAAAACCTTACTTGATTGATTTTGAGAAAGCCCGACTTTTGACGAGTTCAGATTCAGTGATGGATGCAACACCACGTTATATGGCACCTGAACTCTATCAAGGTCATGGCAAGAGTGTACAAAGCGATTTATATGCACTTGGAATTGTTTTGTATGAATGGTTAGCCCAAACTCGCTTAGAAGCAGGGAATTACTATGATTGGGCAGTATTGCATTGCCAAAATTTAACCATTCAATTACCAACACAGTTTATGAATTTTTATCCATTACTTTCAGGTTTATTGCAAAAACAACAAAAAAATAGGTTTGCAAACGCGTTTGAAGCGCTCAATTGTTTAAAAGCAGTTTCAATCTGATAAAAATCATTGATCTAGTATCTGTATACAATTTACACGGTCAGTTTTTTTTAGAAAAAAAACACTTGTCACTGTTAGATCTTATCGCTAATATACACAGCCATCGGGGGCGTGGCGAAATTGGTAGACGCACTGGATTTAGGTTCCAGCGCCGCAAGGTGTAAGAGTTCGAGTCTCTTCGCCCCCACCACTTTAAGTTAAATCTTAAAGTTGATTTGGATGTTAAGTCATCTAGATCTTGGAAGAGGATTGGTGTAATGGTAGCATGACGGTCTCCAAAACCGTTCGTCAAGGTTCGAGTCCTTGATCCTCTGCCACATTTATTTTAAATAAATGTCCCAGATGGGGGCGTGGCGAAATTGGTAGACGCACTGGATTTAGGTTCCAGCGCCGCAAGGTGTAAGAGTTCGAGTCTCTTCGCCCCCACCATTAAAGGAAGCAAGACGATGTTCTTGCTTTTTTTATGATTAAATCATTAGTTATTTAATCATAAACATAGAGGATTGGTGTAATGGTAGCATGACGGTCTCCAAAACCGTTCGTCAAGGTTCGAGTCCTTGATCCTCTGCCAATGATTTAAAAATGAAGCTCCTTTTTAGGAGTTTTTTTATTGCCTGAATTTTTAAACCTCAAATTATTTCAAGTATTCGTTCATATTTTCATCTGCCACTTGATAAGTTATAAGCAGTTATCTTTCTGTTCCTCGATATTTTATATAATCAGACGTAAGGTATTGGTTAAGTAGGGAATATACTAATTTTTTAGCTACTCTGTTAAGTTATTGTTTTTCTGTTTTTTATTATAATTTATAAAATTTTTTTCATAAAAAGCTTGAATAGAAATTTATTTCATGTATCATGCTCTTAACTAGAAAAAAGTCTTGTTAGTAAATCTTCTTTAAAGTATCGTAGTTTTAGTCATAATCCTTCGTTTTTTAAGATCTTAAGCTCAATTTGTTATTCTTTTTTCAAAGTTATGTTAGTGTCATTATTAAATGATACTAAAATATTAGAAATCAGTAGGATATATCATGTCTAATACAGTAAGTGGTACAGTAAAATGGTTTAACGAAACTAAAGGTTTCGGTTTCATTCAACAAGATAATGGTCCAGATGTGTTTGCTCACTTCAAAGAAATTTCTGGCTCAGGTTTCAAAACTTTGCACGAAGGTCAACGTGTAACGTTTACTGTTACTCAAGGGCAAAAAGGCCCAAATGCTGTAAATATTATTCCACAATAATATTTCAGTAAGAAAAAAAGCACTTTTTAGTGCTTTTTTTTATTTTAGTCATTTAAAAGGAATTGTGTTGTTCTTTTAAATACTATAAAAGCCCTCTATAAGAGGGCTTTTTATTTTATATCCAGTATGTAAGTCTAATCACTAATCA
This sequence comes from Acinetobacter sp. Leaf130, assembly GCF_001423205.1. Classification (NCBI taxonomy): domain Bacteria; kingdom Pseudomonadati; phylum Pseudomonadota; class Gammaproteobacteria; order Moraxellales; family Moraxellaceae; genus Acinetobacter; species Acinetobacter sp. Leaf130. The sequence goes on along the minus strand of NZ_LMOE01000001.1, from coordinate 1,855,161 downwards.
CTAATCACTAATCACTAATCACTAATCACTAATCACTAATCACTAATCACTAATCACTAATCACTAATCACTAATCACTAATCAGTCATTTGTTAATGCTTAGCGTATGAAGAAATATAAATTATCAGGAATAGATATGTTAGATTGGAAAATCTTTAGATAAAGAAATTTTATATTTCACGGAATTGTTAATGAACGTTCGACTGTGTTATGCCAGCCAACGAAACGAAAAAAATGAAGATTTACTGCAAGATTTACGTGATATCCTAACAGAAGCTCGAAATTTCAATGACTTGAATCAAATTTGTGGCGTGCTCTATTATGCTGATAATGCTTTCTTTCAATGCCTAGAAGGTGAACAAGAGTTAGTAGAAAGATTATTTGAAAAAATTAAAAATGATCAAAGACACTACAATGTTAAATGGCTATGTACATATTCCATTGAGAAGAATTCTTTTCAGCGTTGGTCAATGAAATATGTACAGCGTAATACAAATATTGAATCTTTCTTTTTAAGTATGGGAGAAACTAGTTTTAATCCCACTCGTCTTGATGAGCATAATTTAAAAATTTTCTTAAATGAATTATTAATTGCTGAGCAAATCAAAATTAATACAGTTAAGAAAGTAGGTATGATTAAGCGTGGGGTGAACCCTTTCTAGCTATTTGGCTATCACCCCAATATGGATAGTCTTGAGTTTAGGAATGATTTTAGTCATAACAAGATAGACAATAATTGAACTTGCGAGCATCCATATCACTTCTAAACTTTGGCTAATAACAAACATTGCCCAGTAAAAAAAGCTAAATAAGGCAAGACATAGTCCGCTACCTTTGAAATACCAAGTAATAAATATTCCAAAAAGTGCAGAAGAGAGCAGAAGGTTGGTTGTTTCGTTCATTCCTAGGTAGTTAAAGAAAATAATCAGTAAGCATAAAGCTAACATTGATAGTAAATATACAAATATATTTTTTGCAATAAACATTTTCTATATCCTATCTGATGACTAAAAAGTTATCTTTCCTCTGTTTCCAGAGGAAAGATAGTACATATTAATTTTTTGAGATTCTTTTTCTATTATTAGGAGTTTTTATATTAATAAAGATAATGTTACCGATTCTCCAGATCTCTTCATTAATATTCAGCTTTCTATTTAATAGTAAAGAGTGCTTATATGTACTGAAATTAATTATAGGAAAAACAATTGCTTATGGTGTAGGTTTTGGCTTACATGGTTGTGAGAAATTGCCTACATTTGTTCAGAAAATAGACAAAATTTACAGAATAATATTTAATATAAGTTTATATTTAACAATGGCTTATTTGGTTTTTCTTTTAGGTTGATTTTTACATAAATAACAAAAAGTAACATGTGTTTTAGGGAGCATGTTTCTCAAAATAAAAAATATTAGGTCATTAAATGAATATTCAGTAAAAAGTTATTTTATGAAATTATAAGAATAAGTATTTTTTAATATAGAAAATTATTAATAAAAATTTATATGACCTAATTTATGCATTAAAAAGTAGATAGGGTTGGTAACCATACAGAGATGAGTAGTGTTAGCGCCATCATTTTATTAAAAATGTTCATATGCTTTGTTTGTGAAAATAATCGATTGCTTAGCCTGCCTGCTAAGGCCCATATGTAAAGGCAAGGAATAGCTATAACGAAAAAAATGAAGGATAAAATTGAGACATTTATCCAGATATCTTGCCCTTGTTTTGTGTAGACACTAATCACTGCAAAAGCCATCATCCATGTTTTAGGATTAATTGCTTGCATGAAAAAGCCAGTAATGAAACCAACCGGACCTTTTTCTTTGTCTTGTTGGAAATGAATAATAGGATTGTATTTATATAATTTCCAAGCCAACGAAGTTAGCCAGATTAAACCAATGAGTGTCATTATTTTTTGAATAATTGGGTAAGCCAGAAGGGTTGAACCCATTCCAATGCCAACGATGAGCACAAGTAGGGCAGCCCCAATACAAGAACCTAAAATGACAGGAAACGTTTTAGAAATTTTATAACGGCTACTTAAATTTAAAATTATAAAATTAGTTGGACCGGGAGTAATTGAGGCAACAATAGCAAATAATGAAAATGCAGTGAGGTTTTCCATCTTGTCTACTTGAGTTAATAGGGAGAGATAAGATGAAATAATTAAGATTTTTAATCTTGAAGATTTGTGCAGATTTTTCTATAGGCAGCAGGTGTTAATCCATAGCAGCGCTTAAACCAGCGACTTAAATGACTTTGGTCAGCAAAGCATAAATCTGAAGCAACTTGTGCGGGAGATATGCTTCTGGCGAGTAAATCACGCGCTCGTGTAAGTCTGAGTTGAATGAGATATTGATGAGGTGCTAAATGAAAAGTTGCTTTAAAAATGCGGTGAATATGATATCGGTCTAGGCCTATCATGCGAGCGATGTCTTCAAGCCCTATATCTTCAAATAGATGATCATGCAAAATATCTCGGATTTGGTATGCAATTCGAGGCGTGTGAGTACAAGACGATTGGTGAGCTTTTTTTAACCATTTTCCTTGTGCGATATACTGAATAAGTAGGTCTAGACTATTATCTTTGACAATATTCATTTCTTTGTAATGCAGGTGCTGGAATGCTTGAGAAGTAATAATAGCGAGCTGTTCATCTGACTTTAATGGTGCATCAATCACTAACTCGTAGTGATCAGGGCTGTTATGAAATAAACCTTGGATACGTTGCTTTAACCAGTCTGGATGTAGGTAGAGCATTTGGTAGGTAAAGCCATCAGATGCAGGAGCATGTCCATCATGGATTTCTTCTGGTTCAAGCATAAAGACTTGCCCAGCATGACTATTGATTTGCTTTTTACGACAGTGAAATTGTTGAATGCCGGATTCAGTTACACCAATTAAATAGCTTGAATGCCAGTGGGGATCATAAGCATGACCAGTAAAATGGGCACGGATTGTTTCAATACCTGTATTGGTATCTTTTGAAATATCCACCCAGTTACCCATAAGAATCCACCCATAAATTTTTAAGTTTTGCCCTTAGAACGGTACAAAAGAGGTGAGTGTAGTTCTAGAAGATTTGTGCAAAATCTTTAAGAAAATTGAGCAATTTTTTGAACTCAATGCAATTTTATCTATGGATAAAATTTACCAAGCAGGACACCAAACCAAATATCAAAGCACTCAGGCCAATAACTTGAAAGAAAGTTGATAAACTTGCATCAAAATATAGAACAGCGATACTTCCGAGAACAGCTGCAATAATCATTCTGATGGTACCAGCTAAGATAGGGCCTAATAATCGTTTTGAACCTTGGCCTGCAAAATAAAGTGCCATACCTATACCTATTGCTCCGTAAAAAGGCGCAACATGCTGCAAGTAATTTTTTCCAGTCTGAAGGACAGATGGATCATGACTGAAAAAACCAAGCCAAATGGAAGGAAAAATACTAAAGAAAAGTCCTATTGAGCCAGTGATAAGGAATGTAATAAAAACCCCGATCCATGTGATACGACGTGCTCTTTGAAATTGCCCAGCTCCATAATTAATACCTACCATGGTCATGATTGCTGAGCCGATACCGAACATAAGGGGAACTTGCACGTAATCTAGTCGGGAAGCAATACCGTACCCCGCGATTGCATCAGAACCAAATTGACCAACTAAGGTTGTTACGATGACAACAGTTAAATTGAGTTGAATTATTCCAATAGCAGACAGTGAACCAATACCAAGAATATCTTTGAAGAACTGAAAATTGATAGGCTTGATCGATAATTTGATAATGCTATGCGTTGTTCGCATGTGCCTAATTAAGCATATGATGGAAAAAATATAATAACTTAAGACAGCGAGCCCAGCTCCAGCTACACCCAATGAGGGAATGAATCCCCAACCAAAAATGAAAATAGGTGATAGGGGTAAAAGTAGTACCCCACCTAGAAGCGTTATGCGGGCCGGAGTTTTTGTATCACCTGCACCACGTAATGCGGCTGAGAGTAGGGCTACAGCCCATATAAGGGGGGAACCTATAAAAATAATATTGGAATATTTTAGGGCTGCATCTAAAGCTAAGCCAGTAACGCCCATTAAGTGATATATCATCTGGGCTGAGGTGAGCATAACAATACTAAAAACTCCTCCCAAAATGCCAGCAAGAATTACACCATGCCAGACAAGGGATTGGGCATCTTCTGATCGACCTGCTCCAGAAGCCCGAGCAATTGCTGAAGCTAGTCCTCCACCAAATCCACCATTCGCTAGCATTTGCATGAGCATAAGAATAGGGAACACTACGGCTACGCCAGCTATTACATCCGTTCCTAGAGAGCTAACAAAATATGTTTCTAGTAATCCAATCAGGGTTTGTACAAGCAGAACAGCTATGGTGGGTAACGCCAGTTTTAGCATTACTTGGGGAATGGGTCCGTTTAAGATCGCATGATTTAAATCATGTGTATTTAACGGCTGGCGTACTGATTGTTCCCGCATAATAATTCTCGCTTTATAAACTGCTTGCTATAGAGGCAATAGGGGTGTTTCAAAATTTTTGAGGTTGCCAGCCGCCACCCAGTGATTTATAAACTGCAACAGCAGCAAGGGCTGAATCGGTTTGTACCTGTACTTTTCTATCTGTGAATTGCAAAGCACTTGAATCTGCTTGTAATACTTCTATTCGACTGTTAATTCCTTTTTGATAGGCAATTAGAGCGATTTTCTGCGCATGGTGTAGCGCATTTTCACCATCTTGAAGTGCTACGAGTTGTTCTTGTCTTTTAGATAAAGTTGATAATGAGTTCTCTACATCTTCCGCTGCATGTAAGACGGCTAATTGGTAGGCTGTAAGCTTTTCGGCTTCTTGTCCCTTAGCTAAGCGAATTTCTGCATTAATTCGACCAAAATCAAATAAACGCCAACGTAAGCCTAATAAGCCAGCAGCCTGATTGGCTCCACTTGAAAATAAGTTTCCACTTGCTGTGGTTGCGCTACCTATCAAACCGCCTAAAGAAACCTTTGGGTAATATTCTGCAATCGCACTGCCAATACGTGCATTTGAAGCTGCCAGTTGCCTTTCAGCCATGATGAGATCTGGTCGTCTACGTAAAAGATCGCGGGGTGTTCCTGTTTCTGTAATGTTAGGAATAACAGGAATTGGTTTTAGTTCTGTTAGTTCTGCTCGGTGAGTTCCTGGTACGGTTCCAAGCATGACGTCGAGTGCATTCATGGCAATGTCTAGATTCATTCCAAGTGCGGGAACTACGGCTTGAACTTGAGCAACATTCGCTTTAGCTTGTTTGACCTGAAATTCAGATGCCAATCCTTTGCTATATAAAAGTTGAATAATTGAAAGAAGTTTTTGTTGCGTTTGTAATTGTTGCTGGGCAATGTCTAATCGAGATTGTAATCCTCGAATATTAATATAAAGATTTGCTGTTTGCGCTGCGACCATTAAACGAACTGCTGATGCTCCTGCATTCGAAGCCTGATAGTTTGCTAGAGCACTTTCACGGTCTCTTCGAAGGCCTCCGAAAATATCTAATTCCCAAGTGGCACTTAGGTTTGCCTCATAAGAACTACCATGTCGGTCAAAATTAGGTATTGAATTTAAAACTTGCCCCAGTGGAGTTTCAACGGATTGGTAAGCTTTAGCTGCTTGTGCGTCAACAGTACCTATTGGGCGTAAAGAAGCATTGACTGCCGATAAGCCTGCTTGAGCTTGAGTCACACGGGTATGTGCTTGGGTCAGATCCAGATTTTGTTTTAATGCTAATGTGACATATCGAGTAAGTTGAGGGTCATTAAAACTTTTCCACCATACTTCAATATCTGCTTTGGTTTCGTCACTTGGTGAGTTTAAGCGAGCGCCAAGATATTGCTCGGGTAGAGATATACTAGGACGTTTATAATTAGGACCTACGGTACAAGCAGCAAGAATGCTGGTGAGTATTGGTAGGAGAACGATAGATCTAGATAACATATTTTCCCCAAGGCGAGATTTTGAACAATGGTTTAATTGTGACTATAATACAATTTAGTCACTTGTTGTCAATATCAGGGGTCAAGAGTTAAACTATAACTTTCACACAAAGGTTTAAATTGAAAATATGAGTAAAGAAAAAAGTAGTTATCCTGTTTCAAAGCGAGGACCGGAAGATCATGAGGTAAGGGACCAAATCGTGGTTGCTGCTACAGAGCATTTCAGCCGCTATGGTTATGAGAAAACTACAGTTTCTGATCTTGCAAAATCTATAGGCTTTTCTAAAGCTTATATTTATAAATTTTTTGAATCTAAACAGGCAATTGGCGAGATGATATGTGCCAATTGTTTGCGTGAAATTGAAGATGAAGTTAATGCTGCCATTCAAGAAGCTGAATATCCTGCTGAAAAATTGAGAGTGCTGTTTAAAGTAATTGTGGAAGGGAGCCTTCGTTTATTTTCTCAAGATCGTAAGCTCTATGAAATTGCAGTTTCTGCAGCCTCTGAGAAATGGGATGCTACGGTTGCTTATGAAAATCGAATTCTTAAAGTACTACAAAATATTATTCAAGAAGGTCGTCAAACTGGTGATTTTGAAAGAAAAACACCAATTGATGAAGCAGTTAAGGCTATTTATTTAGTTATGAGACCTTATCTACATCCATTACTTTTACAACATAGTATTTCATATAACGCTGATGCTCCAGTGTTGCTTTCTAGTCTTGTGCTGAGAAGTTTATCGCCATAATAAATCTGTGACTATTGACTAAATTGGTCACTTGATTAAAAATGAGTCTCCTGATTAATTTCTTCAAGGGGGGGACTCTAATATGCGTTATCGTCGCCTTATTCCATTTGCTGCAATATATTTATTTCCTTTTTTCTTGCTAGGTTGTGCTGAAAATACACAATCTGACCCCCGTACTTCGGCACCATTAGTACGAGTCGCAACTGTGCAAGAAGAAATTACTTCTGACTCAAGAGCATTTACAGGCACGATAGGCGCACGGGTAGAAAGTGATCTTGGTTTTCGTGTCTCTGGCAAAGTAATCAAACGGTTTGTTGAAGCTGGTCAGACGGTAAAACGCGGACAGTTACTGATGCGTATTGATCCGGTTGATTTGGAACTTGCAGCCAAAGCTCAGCAAGAAGCTGTAGGCGCAGCCAAAGCACGTGCTGAACAAGCAGAAAAAGACGAAGCTCGATATCGTGATTTGCGTGGAAGTGGGGCTATATCTGCTTCCGCCTATGATCAGATTAAGGCAGCAGCAGATACGGCGAGAGCACAACTAAGTTCAACGCAAGCTCAAGCTAAAGTCGCATTAAACGCCAGTCACTATGCCGACTTAACAGCCGATGGTGATGGCACAATTATGGAAACACTGGTTGAACCGGGGCAAGTTGTAAGCGCGGGTCAAACAGTAATTCGTTTAGCTCATTCTGGTCAAAGAGAAGCAGTTATTCAGCTTCCCGAGACTTTACGCCCTGCAATAGGAGCTATTGGTCAAGCCACTCTCTTTGGTAAAGAAAATATCAGTGTCCCAGCTAAGCTTAGACAGTTATCAAATACAGCAGATCAGCTCACTCGTACTTTTGAAGCACGTTTTGTATTAGACGGAGATTTGGCAAACGCTCCTTTAGGTTCAACCGTCACTGTACGTATTGGAGCTCAAAATCAGAGTTCTCAACATTTTTTACAAGTACCGATTGGTTCACTACTTGATAAAGGAAAGGGAGCAGGAGTATGGGTAATTAATGGAAAAACTCAGAAAGTAACGTGGCGTTCTGTTGTTGTAAAACAGGTTGATGATGAATATGCGTATGTAACTGGCAATATTCAGAGTGGAGATCAAATTGTTGCTCTAGGTGCGCATTTACTTCGAGAAGGCGAGTTGGTCCGTATTGCATCACAGGCAAATAATCCTTCAATTGGAAATGAAGGAGGACACTCATGAGTGAGAAAGGTTTTAACCTGTCAGCTCTTGCTGTTCGTGAACGGGGTATCACTCTATTCCTGATTTTTCTAATTTCAATTGCAGGTATTGTTGCATTTTTTAAGTTAGGTCGAGCTGAAGACCCAGCCTTTACAGTTAAGGTCATGACCATTGTGACTGCTTGGCCCGGTGCAACTGCACAAGAAATGCAAGATCAAGTTGCTGAAAAAATCGAAAAACGGATGCAGGAGCTGCGTTGGTATGATCGAACAGAAACCTATACAAGGCCTGGGCTAGCTTTTACGACACTAACCTTACTTGATAGCACACCTCCATCTCAAGTTCAGGAGGAGTTTTATCAAGCGAGGAAGAAAGCAAATGATGAAATGAGCAATTTACCTTCAGGGGTAATTGGGCCACTTGTTAATGATGAATATGCAGATGTGACCTTTACTTTATATGCTTTGAAGGCAAAAAATGAAGCACAAAGATTGTTGGTGCGTGATGCAGAAACGATTAGACAGCAGCTACTTCATGTCCCTGGGGTAAAAAAGGTCAATATTATTGGCGAGCAACCTGAACGTATCTATATTGAATTTTCACATGAGCGCTTGGCAACACTAGGCGTAAATCCACAAGATGTGTTTGCTGCACTTAATAATCAGAATGTACTTACTCCAGCTGGTTCTATTGAGACCAAAGGTCCTCAAGTTTTTGTTAGATTGGATGGTGCTTTTGATAAGTTACAAAAAATTCGAGACACACCTATAACTGCTCAAGGTCGTACCTTGAAATTGTCAGATATTGCGACTGTTAAACGTGGTTATGAAGATCCTGCAACATACATTATTCGTAATGATGGAGAACCTGCTTTATTGCTAGGTGTAGTCATGCGTGAAGGGTGGAATGGATTAGATCTTGGTAAAGCATTAGAGAACGAAGTTGGCTCAATCAATGAAGATTTACCCCTTGGTATCAGCTTAAATAAGGTGACCGATCAAGCGGTAAATATTAGCTCGTCGGTAAATGAGTTCATGATTAAGTTCTTTGCAGCATTACTTGTGGTGATGTTTGTAAGCTTTATCAGCATGGGATGGCGAGTTGGACTTGTTGTTGCTATGGCTGTACCACTCACATTGGCTATTGTTTTTGTGGCGATGTTGGCAACGGGCAAAAACTTTGACCGAATTACACTGGGTTCTCTTATTCTTGCCTTAGGACTCTTGGTTGATGATGCCATTATTGCCATTGAAATGATGGTCGTCAAAATGGAGGAAGGCTTTAGCCGAATAGCTGCATCTGCTTATGCATGGAGCCACACCGCAGCACCTATGCTTTCTGGAACATTAGTCACAGCTGTTGGATTTATGCCAAATGGCTTTGCCCGATCTACGGCTGGTGAATATACCAGCAATATGTTTTGGATTGTCGGCATAGCCCTTATTGCTTCATGGATTGTTGCAGTCGTTTTTACACCTTATTTAGGTGTGAAGATGTTACCTGATTTTAAAAAAGTCGAAGGTGGGCACCATGCAATTTATGACACCCCCCGATATAACCGTTTCCGTCAAATTCTTGAACGTGTGATTGCGCGTAAATGGCTTGTTGCTGGTAGTGTTATCGGATTATTTGTTTTGGCAATAGGCGGAATGACATTGGTGAAAAAACAATTTTTCCCAATCTCTGACCGACCTGAAGTACTTGTTGAAGTACAAATGCCTTACGGTACATCGATTACGCAAATTAGCGCTGCTACAGCCAAAGTTGAAGCTTGGTTATCTAAGCAAAATGAAGCAAAAATTGTGACATCGTATATTGGTCAAGGCGCTCCTCGGTTTTATTTATCGATGGGACCTGAGTTACCAGACCCATCCTTTGCCAAAATTGTGATACGAACTGACAATCAAGAAGAACGGGAAGCCTTAAAACATCGCTTAAGACAAGTTGTTTCGAATGGGCTTGCTTCTGAGGCGCAGGTACGTGTTACACAACTGGTCTTTGGACCATATTCACCCTATCCAGTGGCTTACCGTGTGACAGGGCCAGACCCAGAAAAATTGCGTGTAATTGCAGCTCAGGTTCAGCATGTTATGAATGCTAGCCCAATGATGAGAACTGTAAATACCGATTGGGGAACTCGTACACCAGCCCTCCATTTCACATTACAGCAAGATCGCCTACAAGCAGTTGGTCTCACCTCAGCTTCAGTGGCACAGCAACTACAATTTTTCTTAACAGGTATTCCGATAACATCTGTGCGCGAAGATATTCGTACAGTACAAGTTGTTGCTCGTTCTGCGGGTGATATAAGACTGGATCCTGCAAAAATTGGTGATTTCACACTCACTGGGGCAAATGGACAACGTATTCCTCTGTCACAAATTGGCAAGATTGAAGTGCGGATGGAAGAGCCTGTCATACGCCGTCGAGATCGCGTACCAACAATAACCGTTCGTGGAGATATTGCTGAAGGATTGCAGCCACCAGATGTATCTACAGCAATTACCAAACAGCTTCAGTCAGTTATAAAAAATCTACCAAAGGGCTATCGCATCGTTGAAGCGGGTTCTATTGAAGAGTCGGGTAAAGCCACTAAAGCCATGCTTCCTATTTTCCCGATCATGTTGGCAATGACTTTGCTCATTATCATTCTTCAGGTGAGATCTATAGCTGCAATGATTATGGTGTTTCTCACCAGTCCATTGGGATTAATCGGTGTGGTACCGACGCTTCTATTATTCCAGCAGCCTTTTGGTATCAATGCCTTAGTTGGGTTGATTGCATTGTCTGGAATTTTAATGCGAAACACACTCATCTTGATTGGTCAAATTCAGCAAAACAAGCTAGCTGGACTCGATCCTTTGGATGCGGTTGTGGAAGCAACAGTACAACGTGCCAGACCCGTCATATTAACAGCTTTGGCTGCTATTTTGGCTTTTATTCCTCTGACTCATTCGGTGTTTTGGGGAACGCTAGCTTATACATTGATTGGTGGAACACTGGCTGGAACCATTTTAACTTTGGTTTTCTTGCCGGCTATGTACTCAATCTGGTTCAAAATCAGAGTCAAACCAACAGCTTAATCATCAGATTCTTAAGTTTAAAAATTATTCGGAGTTCATATGTCAAACTCACAAGTAGTGGTAATTACCGGTGTTTCATCAGGAATTGGTCAAGTCACAGCAGAAAAATTTGCTAAAAAAGGCCATAAAGTATTTGGAACAGTCAGAAATAAAGTCAAAGCCCAACCTATAGAAGGGGTTGAGCTCATTGAAATGGATGTGTCTGATGAGGACTCTGTCCAACTTGGGATTCATTCTATTATTGATAAGGCTGGGCGTATTGATATCTTAATTAATAATGCTGGAGCAAGCCTGACTGGGGCAATAGAAGAGACCTCTATAAAAGAAGCAGAATTTTTATTTAATACGAATGTATTTAGTATTCTCCGTACGATACAAGCGGTATTGCCATATATGCGAATACAACATTATGGAAGAATCATAAATATTAGTTCGGTATTGGGTTTTCTCCCTTCACCTTATATGGGGGTATATTCTGCAACTAAACATGCGGTTGAAGGATTATCCGAATCTTTAGATCACGAGCTTCGTCAATTTGGGATTCGCGTGACATTGGTGCAACCTTCTTTCACCAAAACCAATCTAGATAAAAACGCACCTGTAGTAAGTTCTAAAATTCCTGAATATGACAATGAACGTAATTTAGCTACACAGGCTATATCGAATCAGATTAATCATGGATCCCAACCGGATAATGTTGCAGATACGATCGTTACAGCGGCATTGAATGATTGGCAAATGCGTCGTACACCATCTGGACAAGCGTCTTTGTTAAGTAAGTTACGTCGCTTCATGCCAAGTGGCCCTGTTGATAAGAGCATTAGAAAGACTTTTGGTTTGAAATAACTTATTTATTATTTTTAATATTATAAAATCTAAGCATAAATTTTATGCTTAGATTTTATTACTTTGAGTCGCTATTTAATTTTTGATTTTTAAATTCTGCCCATTCAATAAGTGCTTCCATTGAAGGACCAAGTGCTAATCCTATTTCACTAAGCTCATATTCAACTTTAGGGGGAACTTGTGGATAAACAGTACGTTTAATAATCCCATCTTGTTCTAATTGTTTAAGCTGCTGAATCAACATTTTCTGATTAACACCTTCGATAAGTTTTTCTAATGCAGAGAAACGTAGGGGTTGTTTAGCTGCAAAAAGTTGACAAAGGATAATTATTTTCCATTTTCCTTCAATAGCTTTAAGGGCTTCAGAGGTGATTTTTGCCCATACTATCCGCTGTTGAGGATCTTCACAATTCCAGTCACGTGCTGCTTTCATACTTACCTTTTAGGAATATACTTACTTTTTTGTGTGTACTTCCTATTATCTCAGCTTGTCTTTAAACTTAAAAGTGTTAACTGTATTAAATTTCTCAAAAGGCTGATATATGAAAATAGGTATTGTTGGAGTTGGTAATATTGGAAAGACCCTTGCACGTCTTTTAAAGGAAGCAGGTCATACTATATATGTTGCGAATTCTAGAGGTGTGGACGGGGTAAGAAAAATTGCGGATGAAATAAACGTAGAAGCAGTCGATATATATGGAGCTGTTAATTCTTCAGATGTTATTATTTTATCAATTCCTTTCCCAGCTATAAAAGAATTACCAACAGATTTATTTTACTCAGCAGCTACAGACAAAGTAATTATAGATACCAGTAATTATTATCCTGATTTCCGTGATCCGCATATTAAAGAAATTGATGATGGAATAACAGAAAGTGTTTGGGTATCCAAGCAGATTAATCGTCCTGTTATTAAAGCTTTTAATAATATTTTAGCTTATTCACTTGCAGAATTAGGCCAAGTTGAAGGAAGTAAAAATAGATTAGCGATAGCTGTTGCTGGAGATAGTGTACCTTCAAAAGATGTTGTTATGAGCCTTGTTAATGACATAGGTTTTGACCCTGTAGATGCAGGAAGTTTGGAAGATTCTTGGAGACAACAACCATGTACGCCAGCATATTGCTGTGATTATGATCAGCAAATGATGAGGAAAGGACTCGCTATTGCTCAAAAAGGAGAGGCTCAAAAAAAGCGTGATCGTTTACCTGAACTCTTCTCAAGCTTAGGGGCTAATCCAACGCATCAGGATATTGTTCAAATGAATCGAGATTTAAATCCAATACTCGATTAACTTTTAAAGATTATTTTCTAAAACTTAATTTTATAAATATAAAGGGCTTATTTTTTATAATGATTAAATAAGCCTAATTGTTTGAATTAATAAAAATTCTCTATTTAATCGAGTCTGGTGGTAACTATCTAAGAATTAAAAATTTATTGGTAGTAAAGTTTTGAATAAATAAAGATTTTTTAAGAGGGCAGATTAATGCTTTTCGATTCATGATTCCATAAATTAAATATACATACTCTTGCGATGAACCAACTAATGCAAAAAGTTGATCTTGCTGATCAATACCAATAAGAATTTCATTGGTTAATTTTAACATATCAAAAGGTGAGGCATTTTTCTTGGCCTCAACAGATATATTGAAATTTTCAAAAGTTTTCTTGATATCAAGTAATGAATAATAGAAATTTTGCTGATTTCGTTGAGCTTGCAAATAAACAGCAATACGTTCTATATCTATTGGTTTATTGTGTTTTGCAGCAACTGCTGAAGCAAGAATAAAAGAAATATTTGAAGTATTTGAGTCTATTGAGCCCACTTTAAGTTTAGAAATAGAACTCTGGATATTATCAGGTATATGTTTGACGGAAGCTGAGCACATATTTATTGACCTATAGACTGTGGTAGCTTGGGATGTATTCAGCCCTGCTAATAGTGGTATGAAAACCATGAGTTGTTTTAATTTAAGCGTCATATAAAAGCTTGTATAAAGTTTTTACTTAGCAAAACTTTAAGTTCCCGTAGCAGTTTTTGATGCCTATCTGTCCAGAGTCAATAGGATTAATAATTAACTCTCTACCAACTAATCCTCCTAATGCCTCGCCAAGTCCTACATCAATCCGCTGTTGTGTTTCGATATCAGTAAGTATAACTTTCGGTAAGGAAAGCCACCATCCAGGTTGAGCAGCTACAGTATTTTCGAAGCTACCAGAACTTATTTTTTGCCACTGGATAGCTTGTTTTTGTAAGGATAGTGATGTGTCACTAGTAGGAATTGTTCCTGCTGCATCCTGAGCTAGTAAAATTTCATGGAAACCAGACAGAGGATAATCTTTTAATGTGGCATTACTGAGAGTTAAACCTAAAGGTAGATCTAAGAGACCTAATACTCTTAGTGGACCAGTTTTAGCGACTACATTATCCAGCGTTGCTGATGTAGAGCGGTTAAGAATAAGCGGTTTGTTATAATCATTAATATGTGCTTCTGTAGAGATCAATCCATTTTCAATCACTACATTCTTCAGAACAGTATTCGTAAGTGTTAAATTCAAATCACCAGATAAAGAGTTAATTCCTGCTATGTCATCATCTAATGTTGTTAAATCTGTATTTGATCCTAATCCAAGTTTGCCTAATATGCCTAATGCCCCAAGGCGAAAACCAACAATTTCTCGAGTAGAAGCACTGTCCGGCGATTTGATAGCAAACTCGATAAAAGGATTAGTAATAACGGCATCTGATCCTGCATAGCTACCATTTACGGGGAGGACACCTGCTAAACTAATATTTTCAATATCAATGTCACAACCCACTCCTTTAGTCCCACCGCAACCTAACTGTAAACTTTTAATATTTGCATTTAACTCTACTTGTGCTTCCATTTCGAGACGATAAAACCCTACATCTGTATTTGGATTACCATTTTGATTAGCTGCAATATTGGTTAGATTAAATAATGCTTGACCAGTTACACTAGCTAAACTCTTATCATCTAAGAGGTTGAGTTCTGCTTTCACAAGTGAACTGACCAACATCAATGGTATTGTAAATAACAAAGCCTGTTTTATACTTCTAAAATTGTTCATATCAGTTCCTTTGCTTAAAGATGATTTAGCTCAAAGGAAAGTTTGCATTTCTTTATAAGCTCAATACTCTTTTGTTTTCATAGGCCTAGTATTATTAATGTCCTTTCCTAGGCAATATGGATATTTATAAGCAGCTCTATTGAACGGGAATTATGATTTGCTCTTTTGTGTGAATTAAACAACAATAAAGCATAATGTGTTCAGTGCACACATTATGCTTATAATATGTGCGCGGTGTCAACATGTCTTCTATACAATCTCAAAAATCAAATTATCATCATGGAAATGTGCGTGAAGAATTATTAGATGCAGGATTAGCTCACCTAAAAAATAGTGATGCCGAGAGCCTTAGTTTTCGAGAAATGGCGAGACAAATTGGGGTAAGCGGAAATGCGGTATATCGGCATTTCGAAAATAAAGAGAGCTTTTTAGCAGCATTGGCAGCAAAAGGATTTCAGCTCTTGCAAGAGGAGCAAAGCCAAACGTTGCAAGATGCTAATTCTCATCCAGAGGCGTTAAAATTATTTGGTTTAGCTTATATTAACTTTGCAAAAAATAATCGAAATCTCTTTGCCTTGATGTTTAATCCTGACTTACAAAAGAATGAAGCACTTGAGTTAAAAGAGGCAGTGGGTAATACATATACTCAGTTACATCAACTAACTGCTTCAATATTAGGTGCGGATGAAAATGACGCTCAAGTTGAAGTATTAGCAATGTTGAGTTGTAGCCTTGTACATGGCCTATCTCATCTTTTATTAGAAGGGCGTTTAGCTGAATCAGAAGAAAAAGCGAATAATTTAGTCTTATTAATTATGAATTATGCTACGAGTTTGCTTACTGGAGCTGGCGTGGATAAGCATTAAAATATTAAATATAAATTTATTTTTGCCACCTAAAATTTCGGGGAGAAATGCCTTTCCAACGTTTAAAGGCTCTGGAAAATGCTGAAACTTCGGAATAACCCAATTGAATGGCAACTTCTTCAACTGTTAAATTGGTGGTTTTGAGTAAGTCTTCGGCTAAGTCTTTACGAATGTCATCTATAAGCTGTTCATATGTAACTCCTTCAATTGCGAGATGACGTTGTAATGTTCTGAGGTTGACCTGAAGATGGGCTGCCATTTCATCAATTCTGGGCATTTGTGAGGGTTGTTGGAGTAAAATATTTCTGACCTTTTGGCTATAGCTGCCTAGAGAACTTCTTCGCGTCCAAAGTTGTTGGCATTCTTCTTCATATCGTGCACGAATAAATGGGTCTGCTTGAGGTAATGGTAAATCAAGCAAACTGCTTTCAAAGATAATACAGCTACGTGGTTGATTAAATTGAATTGGATATCCCGTTAATTCGGGAAATTTATCGGCATACACAGGTGCAGGTAAAGCAATATTAATGCTCATTACAGGAAACTGTATAGGCAAGACATCTCGTTGAATTGATATAACAGTTATAAGATCTCTTTCAACCAGAAAACACGCTAAATCATCAGGTAATTGACTATGATCAAAAATCAGTAATGTATATATATCTTCCTGAATAACTTCTAAATTGCAAAAAATAGAACTAAGTTGAAAGTATCGCATAGCAAAATGTAAAGCTTCTTTCATTGTCTGACTACTAAGAATGGCAAAACCCCATGCACCAAATGTGGTTGTATGGTGCCTTAGACCTGCTTCTATACTCAAGGGAAGTGTAGGATCTAGTAGTTTAAGTAAATTTCGAATAACTAAAAATTCTTGTTCTGCTTTTACCTCAAAGTTAGGTTGCGACAAATCATCCAAAGAAATATGCGTGTTTTCAATACAACTTTCAGGTGTTAAACCATATTGCTGACCTATCATAAGCAATATGCGAATAGCACTGATACTGCGAGGAAAATCCCAATATAATTGTATAGACATGCTTTATGTGTCATGAAATGTCAAGTTTGGTAGTATAAAGTCATTCTGCTAATGTTCAAAACTTTATATCTTTTCGGATAGGATCAAATCCGATAGGGATATATAAAATGCTAAATAATAAAGACGGCAAGCACGAAAGTTTAACAGCAGCTTTAAAAGCTTTATATGATCAAACTAAAGCAAAAGTTGGTGATGCAGACCTAGAACATATCAGAAATGTTGCCGCTTACTCTCAAGCTATTAAAGCGCGTAGTAATGAGTTGATTCAACAAGGTGGAAAACCTAATGCCATAATGCGTGGCGCGATATTAGGTGCATTGCATACATTACTTGAGTTTTCTGAACTTGGTCATAACATCATGCATGGTAGTTATGATCATTTGCCAAATGCAGGTTCTTTCCATTCTGAACGTTGGGTTTGGAATTTTATGGTGGATCCTTATGAATGGCGTGTGATGCATCATCAAAATCACCATCCTTTTACTAATATCGTTGGCGTAGACCATGATTTGGGATATTCCTTTTTACGTATTAAGCCAGGCCAGCCATGGTATGGTCACCATACTTTGCAACTTCCACTGTTATGGGTTTTATTATTAACAACACCTAATCTTGTATTTTCTTTATTTACTGGAGCATCAGCCGCTAAAACAGAAGGGCGTAAAGTACTTAGTCGAACCACCATTGAACAAACCTTAAAACTGACAAAAAAATATATTGCTCAGCATTTTTGGAAAGATCCTCTTTCGGTTTCTCCTCATCGGATATTGCCGACATTTTTTGGAAATTATCTGAGTACAGTTTTGGGCTATGATTTGACGGTTGCAGTCTTATTTCTAGAACACCATTCACCGAATGTTGAGTTATTTAGTGACCCAGGATTGAGTGAAACAGAAGAAGAGTATTTTCGCCGTCAAATTTTAGCAACGAGTAATTTTACGCCTTATGCCCAACTTGATAATTATTTTAAAACATTGTTGGAAGAGGAAGTTAAATTCGATAATCCACCTAAATTTGATGTGTTTTATGGTGGATTGGACACCCACTTAGAGCATCATTTATTTCCAGACCTACCATGTAATCGTCAAAGAGAAATCCAGCCCTTTGTTAAAGAAATCTGTTTGCAGCATGGCTTACCTTACAATGTTATGTCTCTTGAAGATGTTGTGCCAGATATGATGGTCAATGTACTCAAATTGGCGAGTCCTGTAGGCGAGCAAGAAAGAGGAAATTTTTTTAAAATACTAAAAAGTCCTAAGGAGTTATTACGTCGAGTCGTATATGGAGCCCAATATAAACTGCCAGATAACATGACGTATTTAAATAAGCCTCGTTTTTATAATGTACCTGTTAAGGTCCTTGCTGTTTTTCCGCAAGCAGGAAATCAGGCATTAATGATACGTTTTGAAAAACCTCAAGGATGGGAGAGCGTAATTTGGGAAGCTGGTGCATTTATTTCCGTACGGGTGGAAGTCGAAGATGAAAGTCTGGTTCGACAATATAGTTTGTTAAGAGACAGTCACGAGGCTGATAATTGTTTGGAAATTGCCGTCAAACGTGTAGAGGGCGGACGTGTTTCGAATTATATCAATGATCATATTAAGAAAAATTCACATATGATTTTGGTAGGAGTACCGCAGGCCTCTCCCGATTTTGTTCTGAAAGAAGTACCTAAACAGATCGTTTTCCTTGCGGGTGGTGTTGGGATTACACCAATTTTGAGTATGTTACGTAAGGCACGACGTGAAGCTCCACATAGCCAAGTTAAGTTACTTTATTTTAACCGTAATGAGAGATCTATTATTTTTGAACATGAATTACGTGAAGTTGCCAACTTATCTGGTTTTGATGTGCATTTTATATGTAATGAGATAGACCCTAATTATCCAATTTCAGGGCAAATGTATCAGGCGAAACTAAGTGCTGAATTACTAGCTAAAGTTGTTCCCGATATAACAGCACATGAAGTGTATGTTTGTGCTCCACCAGGATTTATTACTGCCTCAAAATCTATGTTACTGGATTTAGGATTACCTGAAATACAATTTCATACAGAGAGTTTTACCCCTCCGGTAGTAGAGCACCCAACTGATGGTAAAGATCATGTTATCCAGTTTGCACGGAGTGGTATTGAGATTGTGGTTGATGGCGGGACAACGCTATTAGAAGCTGCACGTTTGGCTGGCGTTAATATTCCATCGGGATGTGAAAGAGGGTTATGCCGTGCTTGTGTCTGTAATAAGCTACAAGGTGTTACTACTTTAGATCAATACAAGGCACAACCAGATTTACGAATTACCACCTGTAACAGTTTGCCTCGTTCGGATAAGTTGGTACTGGATATTTAACATCTTTGAGTATGGAATTATTAATTTTTACTTTAAAGCTTAAGAGTTAATCACCGCAATAATACAAACCAGCGTATGGCTTGCTACGCTGGTTCCCGATATTGTTTAAACGAACTAACCTGAACGCTCAACTAACCAAGTACTTATTTCAGGCCAAACCGCCGTAGGTGCTTGGCTTCCGGAAACAACACCCATGTGTCCACCCGGTACGACCTTAAACGTTTTATCTTGGCTGCTAATTAAATCCATGAGTGGCTTAACAGCATCAGTGGTCACAATAATGTCCGTACTACCACCCAGTGCTAACACCGAACATTCAATATCTTTTAAATAGGCTGTAAGTTCACCGAATTTCACTACACCGTTGGATAATTCATTATCAATCCAGAAACGAAGGATGATGTCACGCATGACTCCACCCGGATACGCCAGCATGTTGTCGATAAATGAACTAGAAGTTGCGTGGTCAATAATAAATTCTCGGTTATCGAGATTTTTAAAAAGTTCCCAATACGTTTTTAGATTTCCAATCGGGTCAGTTAATTTAAAGCCCAGTGTGTTTTGCCATCCATGAATATGAAATGCCTTACTTGGCACATGGTGGCGAATACGAAACGGCGTATGTTTGCGAACCCATTGGGCAGGTTTGGTTAAGCTGCCATAGAGTTTGCCCATATATCCGGCTTTATGCGTATCGATAGGGGAAGCTAAAATAATTAAGTTTTTAATATCTTTGTCTTTAAATAATGCGGTATAGCAGAGTGATAGTGCACCGCCTAAACTCCAGCCATGTAAAGAAAGCTGTTGTTGACCACTGTGCAAGCGGACCTGTTTTAACATTTCAGGCATAAAGACTTTAATGTAGGTGCCGAAATTGTATTTTGCTTGGTGTCGGGTGGGTACGCCCCAGTCAATTAAATAGACATCAAAACCTTGTGCTAAAAAGAAGCGGACAAAGCTGCGTGTAGGAAACAAATCATAAATGAGCATGTTCACTGCCAATGGCGGAACGATAACTAACGGTACGCGGTGTTTAGGTGTAGAGGTATTCGTCTCATTTCTATAATGCCGTAAGCTAATAATTTCATGCTTATAAATCACGTCAAATGGCGTTTTTCCTGATAAGGCAATTTGAGGACCTCTAAAAAATAGATCCGATGCATTGATCAGCATGTGAGGTATTTTTTGACCAGCACGTGTCTGAAGAGATTTTTTAATGGACTGTAGCTGTGGAACGTTCTGTCGAACTTTAAGCAATAAACTCATTGAACATAAAACCTATAAAGATGTTGCCCAGAACAATAACGAGCTGGTCTTTTAAGGATATTAAAGGGAATGAGAGCGAAGTTCAGTGACTTAAAAGACAGGATTTTTTGCTTAAGGTATCAAGGGGTAATTATTTCTAATTAATAATATTTTATGTTAAATATTTGAAATTAAATAATTAAATTAATTGTAGGGGTAATTTTGTATAAAATATTTAAAAATTTAAGTTTTTCTTAAGAATCGTGAAAATTGATTGCTAGGGTAATTTTGTAAAGTTTATTTGTGTTTTTTTTACATATTAAAAAATAAAATATAATTATTTTACAATCCGTTAGGAATGTAATTAGAAAGTAGTATATATGGAATTTGTTTTTAATGGTTTTTATACACTAATTTCGGCGGTCATCGTTCTATTATTGGGCCGCTTTTTTGTTAATCGAATTGATTTTTTAAAACGCTACAATATTCCCGAACCTGTAGCAGGCGGTTTAGTTGCTGCGGTCGTCTCGCTACTTGTCCATACCATATGGGGATATAGCATTGTTTTTAGTAGCGAATTGCAAACCAGCTTTATGCTCGTATTCTTTGCTTCTATTGGTTTAAGTGCCAATTTTATGAAGCTTAAAGAAGGCGGTATGGCTTTGGTTATCTTCTTAGTCTGTGTAGCGTCTTTCATTGTGGTGCAAAATGCGGTAGGCATGAGTCTTGCAACGTTGCTTGGTCTTGACCCACTCATTGGCTTAATTGCCGGTTCTATTACCTTAACAGGTGGTCACGGTACAGCCGGAGCTTGGGGTGAAATTTTAGAAACTCAGCATGGTATTCAGGGTGCTTTAGCTTTAGGAATGGCGAGTGCGACTTTTGGTTTAATTATTGGTGGTGTGATTGGTGGCCCGTTAGCCAAATTGCTTATCAATCGTTATAGCCTTGCTCAACCAAAAACTAATGCTGAAATCCAACAGCGTGATGGTCATGTTGAACAAAATTCGGATGACCTTGCACCGTTTGAAAATCCTCATCAAGTTCGTTTAATTACAGCCGACAATGCAATTACTACATTGGGTATGTTCGCAGCGTGTTTGGCATTTGCTGAATTTATGACAGGCTTTAGTAAAGGTACTTGGTTTGAGTTACCAACCTTCGTTTGGGCATTGGGTGGCGGTGTAATTTTAAGAAACATCTTAGAAAGCGTCTTAAAAATTGATATTTTTGACCGTGCGATTGATGTTTTTGGTAATGCCTCATTATCACTTTATTTAGCAATGGCATTGCTTTCATTAAAGCTTTGGCAACTTGCAGATTTGGCTGGGCCACTTGTGGTGATTTTGGGTGCTCAAACCATTACGATGGCGTTATATGCTGCCTTTGTGACCTTCCGTGTGATGGGTAAAAACTATGATGCAGCAGTGTTGTCAGCAGGGCACTGTGGTTTTGGTATGGGCGCAACACCAACAGCAGTTGCAAATATGCAGGCGATTACGAACATGTATGGACCATCGCATAAGGCATTTTTAATTGTTCCGCTTTGTGGTGCATTCTTTGTCGATTTAATTAATGCAACGGTTATTCAGCTCATGTTGAAATTTGTTGTTTAATTAAAAAAAAGCCCGTCAGGGCTTTTTTTATGGATTCTTTTTCTCAAAACTAATAATCGCCCTTAAACATAGTTTCACATAGAATAAATTGCAGATAAATAAAATGAGAAATGTATGAGCGAAGAAGCACATTCAATTAGCTTGGTTGCCCCCGTAGTTTTATTGGCAGCGGCTGTCATTGCAGTCCCTATTTTTAAACGTATTGGCTTAGGTTCAGTATTAGGTTATTTAATTGCGGGTCTGATTATTGGCCCATTCGGTTTTGCCTTTTTTCAAGATTCCACCGCAATTTTACATATTGCCGAGTTGGGAATTGTGATGTACCTATTTCTGATTGGTTTGGAAATGCAGCCGTCACATTTATGGAGCCTTAGACGCGAGATTTTTGGCCTTGGCACACTACAGATCATCATTTGCGCACTGGCTTTGACTGGCGTCGGGCTGTTATTTGGTTTTACATGGCAAGTTGCTTTTATTGGTGCAGCAGGGTTTGTATTAACGTCGACTGCTATTGTGATGCAGTTATTGGGCGATCGCGGTGACTTGACCCAACCTCGTGGGCAAAAAATTGTAGCCATCTTATTATTTGAAGATTTACTGATTGTACCATTGCTCGCTATTGTTGCTTTTATGGCACCTAATCATGTGGTCGAAAGCACATCTGTACGTTTAGAAAATATAGGCATTGGTTTAATCGCAATTGCAGGTCTCATTGCGGCAGGTTATTGGTTACTTAACCCATTATTTAGACTCTTGGCTGCGGCTAAAGCCCGAGAAGTCATGACTGCCGCTGCCTTATTGGTTGTGTTGGGTGCAGCGTTGCTCATGCAAGTCAGCGGTTTGTCCATGGCGATGGGAGCTTTCTTAGCGGGTGTGCTTTTATCTGAATCAACGTTTAGACATCAAATTGAAGCTGATATTGAACCATTCCGAGGAATCTTGTTGGGCCTGTTTTTCCTTGGGGTTGGCATGTCATTGGATTTATCAGTGGTTGCTAAAAACTGGCAGCTCATTGTCAGTGGCGTAATTGCCCTCATGCTTGCCAAGGCTCTCATGATTTATATTGTCGCCCGAATAACTAAAAGCCCTCATACTGAAGCGTTGGACCGTGCCTTACTCATGGCTCAGGGCGGAGAGTTTGCCTTTGTACTTTTCTCTGCTGCATTAAGTGCCCAAGTCATTGACGGTACAATTAAATCTAATCTTACCGCTATTGTTGTGCTTTCAATGGTGTTGACTCCAATTGTCGGTATTATTTTTAAACGGTTTACTCAATTTAAAGCGAATGTTTCGTTAGAAAACGTCAATATTGCCGAGGGTTTAAGCGGTAGCGTTTTAATGATTGGATTTGGGCGTTTTGGACAGGTCACCAGTCAATTATTATTGGCAAGAGGCGTAGATGTCACCATTATTGATAATAATACGGACATGATTCGAAACGCTGAAAAATTTGGTTTTAAAATTTATTATGGCGATGGCTGTCGCTTAGATATTCTACATACTTCTGGTGCTGCAACAGCACAAGCGATCGTGGTGTGTGTAGACAGTAAGGAAACGACCAATAGAATTGTAGAACTCGTCACACATGAATTTCCTTTAGCGAAATTATTAGTCCGTTCATATGACCGTGAGCACTCACTGCATTTAGTCAAACAAAAAGTAGACTTTATGATCCGTGAAACGTTTGAATCTGCGATTAAGTTTGGGGGAGTAATTTTACAAGAACTTGGTGTGGATGAAGACGAAGTAGAAAGAATTACTGAGGAAATTCGAGATCTTGATAATGAGCGCTTTGAAACTGAAATCGCAGCAGATGACGTAAATGCGGGAGTCGGTATGCAATATACACATACGCATCCACGACCAACAGCACCATTGATTCGACCAAAACGGGAAGGGCGGATTTTAAATAAAGAAGATAGCTCAGATAACGATTCTTGATGAGTATAAAGTACAGTAAAAGCTCTCTTTAGAAGAACTTTTACTGAACAATAAATCCGATGTGCCTATCAATCAAACCATCTTAACTGAGTGAGATTAGATTTTTAGTCACATTATAAGCCCGACTACAAATGCTCTAAGGCTGTGCCTTTAACGGGGTTTCTACGCCAGTAATAAGGTTGCAAAAATCTAAGAAAAAGCTTCCACGGCGTGATCCAAGCGATGCGTCGGTTGGCTTTTTTGTTTTGAATAATTTGTTTTGCTAAATACGCACAAACAACTTCTGGCGGGTCAATCACAAAGAAAAATAACCGTTTCATCTTTTTCCAGTTTTGGATGTTGCCATTGGTCCAAGAAGAAACTAACAGGTCTGTTGCGACCATGCCCGGGCTGAGTGTGCCAGTTAAAATTGGAGTCGATTTTGTTTCTTTATAAAGTGCTTTACTGAAATAACTTACGGCTCGTTTTGTGGTTGCATAAGGCGTCATGCCTGCACTCCATTCGCCGTTGCTTCCCCATCCTTCCATATTAAAGATTTGACCATAACCTTGGTTAAGCATGCCTTTTAAAGCGACTTGCGAACCCAACATCGTGCCTAAAATATTAGTTGAAACAGCCGCGTTTAACTCTTCTGGCTGAAGGTTGATAAAGTCTTTCGTTGGGTGGCAGCTTCCTGCATTATTAATCCACACATCGACTTGCCCAAAGCGCTCAATTGCACCATCCCATAGGGTTTGCACATCAGACACTTGAGTTACATCGCAACACAGACCAATGAATTTTTCTTTATTGAAATGAGTTTCTAAATGAGAAAGAGCCTGCTTAAGATGCTCAGGGTTACGTCCAGCAATGACAACAGAACATCCAAGATCTAAAAAAGCATGGGCAAGGGCTAAACCAATACCTTTTGTACTGCCTGTAATGACCACACTGCAAACTTCGGTTTTGGGTAAACTCATTGCACTCTCTATATAAAATCTTTAAAAATAGTTAAATGAATGGCTGTAAGTTAATTTTGCTCACTTAATAAGATGAGATAGACAATAGATAAACTTATCATCGAAAGATTCATTACGATAGGGTTGTAGGGCAAGATCAGGGTAGAGGGTATTAAAAAACCAATTAAAAGAAGCAGTCCAAGCAAACCCAAAATGCTTAAATAATGAATATATTTATGTGCAGTAAATAGAAAACATAAACCAAAAATCATTTCAGCTATTCCACTTGCATGGCCTGCAAGTTTTGCATGTTCAAGTGATAGCCCTAGCCATTGCCATACAAAAATTTCATCAGAATTAAGAAATAGAAATTTTGGAACGAGACCTTGATAAAACCATAAAAAGACTAGCACAAGGTTTATAAATTTGAAGATATTAATATTTTTCATTGAAATTACTTTAAGAGTTTAAAATGTATATAATTTCATATTCATTCTGGTAGGGCGAAAGGGGGACGCTTTATGCGTGCCAGCTGCTAGATGATTGGTCTGTCAACCCTCTTTCGTTTTGCCACCATCTATAATAATTACATTATAGATTTGTAATGTGTTTGCCTATAATGAATAAAAAATATAGCTAAATATATCCTTTAAAACAAAATTTTTCTAAATGTTTAGCAAAACTATCATTCAGCTTAATTAATGATTAGTTAAAGTATCTAATTAAATGAAAAACAAATTAAAAAAATAGCGACACTAAAGTCGCTACTTTTATGAAAGAACTTTGCTTCAATCAGGCTATATCAGGGTGTTTATCTGCAAGCTTTTGACGTTTTTGCTGAAGCTCTTCAATTCTCTGATCAATATTTTCAATTTTTTGCTCAATAGTTTCATGAAATTCTTCAAGTAACTCCTGCGCTTCCTCTATGTTATTGGCAATAGGCACGCCACCAATTAAAGGCTTATTGGCTGTTTCCTTCAAATATATTGCAGTAGCAATACCCACCACACCACAAATCATCAAGTAATAGGCCGGAACCATCAGATTATGGGTAGTTTCAACTAGAGTTGCGGTAATAGTTGGGGTTAAACCAGCAATAACGACTGAGAAATTAAAGGCAATACCTAAAGCGCTATAACGGATTTCAGTTGGAAATAGGGCGGGTAAAGTTGATGCCATCACTCCGATAGACATATTGAGGGATAAAGCAAGAATAAGTAAGCCTATAAAAATTTGATAACTTACCCCAGAGTTAAGTAATACAAAAGCAGGATATGCCAAGAAAACAAGGGAAAAGCTTCCAATAAAAATAAATGGGCGGCGTCCAAACTTATCACTCAAATAACCAATCACGGGTTGTACAAATAACATCCCAACCATAACGGCAATGATAATAAGTGCACCATGTGCTTCTGAATAGCCTAAGTTATGCGAAAAATAGCTTGGTAAATAAGTTAGCAACATGTAGTAAGTGACGTTAGTGCTGATTACTAGACCAATGCACACCAATAAACTACGCTTATGTTTAACAAAAATTTCTTTGAAACTAAATTTTTGAGGTTTGCTTTTTAGTGCTTGTTGCTCTGCATGCTGTTGATACACAGGGGTTTCTTCAAGGCGGTTTCGTAAATATAAACCGATTATGCCCAGTGGTAGAGCAAGAAAGAAGGGAATACGCCAACCCCACTCGGCAAAGCTTGCTTCACCCACGGCGTGTGTGATCAAAGCGACGGTTGCAGCACCAAGTACAAAGCCCGCTATCGATCCAAAATCAAGCCAGCTTCCCATAAAACCACGTTTTCGGTCTGGAGAATATTCAGCGACAAAAATCGCAGCACCTGAGTATTCACCACCAATGGAGAAGCCTTGTACAATTTTTACAATGAGTAAAAGAATAGGTGCCCATAAACCGATTGTTTCATAAGATGGAATAAGGCCAATACCAAAGGTACTGATGGACATAATAATGATAGTAATGGCAAGAACTTTTTGACGCCCGTATTTATCACCTAAATGTCCAAAGTAAACACCACCTAATGGGCGAAAAATAAAAGGAACTGAAAATGTAGCAAGTGCGGCAATCATTTGCACGCTTGGTGAAGCATTTGGGAAAAATACTTTACCGAGAACGTATGCCACATAACCATAAACACCGAAATCAAACCACTCAATTGCATTACCTAATGCAGCCGCAGTAATCGCTTTTTTGGTTTTTTCGTTCTCGATGATATTGATATCATCAATCTCAATAGGTTTTACTTGTTTTTCAGATGTGCGCATATTTAGCCTAAGAATTGAATCTCAGTATTTAAAGTGAACATATACGGTTTTAAATACTGAATTAAAAAATTGCAGAATAAAGAGGCAGAATAACGATGAGTTATTCAAGAAAAGGAAATTAAGAGGTGTCCTCTTAATGATCAATAAGATAGCAAAATATTTTTAATTGTTTGTTTATGTTAAGGTTTTAAATTGTGAAGAAATTGTATGGATAAAGTTACATAACTTCACTTAGTGGTAAAACTGAATTATAGGGTAAAATTTTTATAGAAAAATTGATAAAAGACATGATATTAGCGTAAAAGTTAAGCGCTATTTTTTTGAATTTAAGAGAGTAAATTTTTTACTTTTCATATACAAAATCTCAACTTGCCTTTAATTTGCACCATAATTTCAATGTTGGAGCAACACTCCAAACATAATGAAGTGGGTTTATATTAGGTTTTGATTAATCGAACTTCTTTGCTTCTGGGATTAACTCTAAATAATCAAAAAATTGTTGTATCTGTTCTTTAGTTTTCCGCGCTGTAGAAATAGGAATAATTCATCTTTACCAAGGTAACTGACCTAGGGCGTTTCAATACTTATGTAACGATTGATAAGTATTTTATAAACCTAATTTAACAATAAGTGATTCATTATTTATCCTTACTTTTTAATGATCTATTTTAAAACAAATGTCATTTTGCATGCTTGACTGTAATAGGGTAGAGCACTATCCTTTGCCTGCTGACCTACATTGTCAGCCGGCTTTGACAGGCTGATTTAGACTGCATCAGAATTATTCCTTCTGAGGAATAGTTTTGTGTGTAAGCTCCTCGTCTCCTCCCGTTGCGGTAGGACGGGAGAGGGACACCCTCGGGTGTGCTGGCGTCTAACCAGTCTGTCAACCTTCTCTCGTTCTGCCACCATAATTATTTGACAGTAATCAGGTAGAACTTCTTTAGACATGAGGAGTCCTCTATGCATACTAATTTTTCTTATTCTTTGGCCTTTGCCAAGCTCTCTCTATCCATACCGCTCAACTGGTCTTTAAAACGGTTTAAACATTTATAGGTTTAGCTTTTAGATCGTTACGATTAAAAAATCATATCAACAATAAAGCTTGAGATAGGTTAGCGCATCCTTTTTGTGCAGCTTTCGTATGCCTGTTTTTAGCACTCATTTTAAGAGTGAAGGCCTTTCTATCTCTTTTATATACAACAAAAAATTATCTTTGAGCAGAATATTTATGCCAAATTTAGAAAAATCATTTAGAGCATTAAGAGTGCTCCACGCGGCAAGAGATCTATTTAATCAACATGGTTTTCATAATGTAGGTGTCGACCGAATTATTGCTGAAGCCAGAATTTCAAAATCCACTTTTTATAATGATTTTCACTCTAAAGAAAAGCTCATCGAGATGAGCCTAACTTTTCAAAAAGATGCATTAAAAGACGAGGTATTTTCAATTATCCATTCATATCGTGAACTCATGTTGTTCGATAAGCTCAAGAAAATTTTCTATTTACATGCAGATTTAGAGGGCTTTTACCATTTGCCATTTAAAGCCATTTTTGAAATTGAAAAGCTTTATCCAACCGCCTATAAGGTCGTAATTGACTATCGAAATTGGCTAATTCAAGAAATTTATAAACTACTTTTAACGTTAAAAGTTACGGCTTCAATTGAAGATGCGCACCTGTTTTTATTTGTGATTGATGGCGCTATGGTTCAGCTTTTAGGGGAAAATCAGGTAGATGACCGAGATAGATTATTAAATTATTTTTTAACTATGGTTAATTAAGAATCGGCGAATGAAAAGCTCCTTGTTTAAGGAGCTTTTTTAGATCTGAATTTATATATTTTATTAAAATATGCATTCGGCTTGTATTTATTTATGGTGAATTCAAGCTTTTCAAATAAAGATCAGCGCGCTGTGCATGACCAAAGCACCAATCTTCTGCGCTATTTTGCACAATCACAAACATGACATCTTGTTCTGGGACATCAAAATTCTGTTTAAGCTGGGTTGTAACATGCAGCATTAAATCTGATTTTTGTTGCGCCGTTCGGGGCTTGCCTGAGGTGATATAAAGCAAGATGAACTTTTCAGTACGTGCAGTTTTAACCCAATAATCAGGGTCAACAAAAACCTGTCCTTGCGGTATTTGTTCAAAAATATGAAAACAATCATTTTTAGGCGTATCGAAATAGTTTTCCATACAAGATTGCACAACTTTAGATATTTGCGCTTTTTCTAAATCGGTATATGGATAGCTGGTTGTAAAACGAATCATGGGCATGACCATATCTCCTCTGGCATATGTTCAAGTGCTGAAATAGCGGTGGGCAGTCCTGCATAGAAAGCCAGATGGGTAGTAACCTCAATAATTTGTTCCTTAGAGATTCCTTGGCTTAGGGCATTTTTGATATGCCATTCAAGCTGTGAATAGCGACCCTGCAAAATGAGCGCCGAGATTGTAATGAAACAGCGTGTTTGCGTATCAAGGATTGGTCTTTGCCAGATATCTGCAAACAAATAATCCTTGCCGAGCTCATAAAGTTTGGGAGCGACAGTTTCTAAATTGTTGATATCAATTTTTCTAAACATCTTAAAACTCTGCGTTGGGGGATGTTGTAGTGACTATGGCAGTTTGTTATATTTTAAAAAATCAAAACTTTTTGAATCTATAGTTCAGTTTTTATGAATGATTATGCGAAAGTATCCACTAACCTTGATTTAGATGCCTTACGGGCATTTGTAAAAGGTATAGAGCTAGGCAGTTTTTATTTGGCTGCTCAAAACTTATGTCGGTCTCCGGCTGCGATTAGTGCCCAATTAAAAAAATTAGAGCAGCAGACTGGGTGCCAATTATTAAGAAAAAACGGAAGATTGTTAGAGTTGACGCCGAGCGGTGAATTATTATTTAGTCATGCAAAAAATGTGTTGGCAATGAATGATAGGGTACTTTTACAACTTCATCAGACTCAAGCGACAGGGGTTATTCGCTTTGGGTTACAAGAAGATTTTGCTGAAGGTACGCTCCAACAATTAATTGCTCAGTTCATGTTGCAATATCCTAAAGTGCAGTTTCAAATTCAGGTCGATCGAAATCTTAATTTATTAGAAAAAGTACAAAAACAAGAGCTGGATTTGGCACTCATCTGGCAACAAGATGAAGCCCGTGAAAATTTTTATGAATTGCAGAATGTAGAAACAGAGTGGTTATTTTGTTCTCATCCACACATCCAGCAGATTATTGAAACTGGATCTTCGATTCCATTGGTTGTATTACAGCAGCCTTGTATTCTAAGACAAATCGCAATTCAGGCGCTTGAAGAGAAGGGCTTGGAGTGGCACATCGCCTATGAGTGCAATTCTGTTCAAGCTTTGTGGCCTGCGGTACGTGCAGGCATTGGAATCAGTTTAAGGTCATTATTTCAGATACCTTCAGATATCAAGATTTTAAAAAGTGCTGAATTACCTCAACTTAGATCTTTATCGTTTGGGCTTTATTCCAGTTCAAAATTAGAATCGGGTTATATTGTTCAGCAATTTCAAACATATATTGAACAGCATCTTCAATAATTTTTCTGTCTAAAAAGTTGAATTTAATTAGATAGTCTTTGGTTTAATTTATATTTTCATTTAACTTAGTAGCAAAAAGGGTCCCTATAAATTATTTTGGGTAGCAGTAAAATAATCAAAATTTTCATTTTTCTTCTATCTTTCTTAACTTGAATGTTGATATACCAATGATATAAGTTAAATTTTTGGAATAATATTTGCGTGTTAGGAGTCATTGTTTTAGGTAAAACAAGCTCGTTGAAGAATGTAATCAAACTATAAATTTCAGAGTATCACTATGAAGCTTAAAGAATTAGCAGGTTGTGAGGAGTGCGATACAGTCTATCGTAGAGCTCCGCTTGCTTATGGAAAAAGGGCTTATTGTGTTTGCTGTGGTGCAGAACTCTATCGGCACACCAAAACTTTTTCAACATTGTTAGCTTTGATTTTAACTGCCTTAATTGTATTTATTATTGCCAATAGCTTTCCCATCGTAAAAATTGAATTACAAGGAAATACTTCCGAGACTACTTTACTCGGTGCTGTATGGGTGATGTTTCACTTTGATCGGGCATTCGTTGGTGTACTTATCTTAATTACCACTTTTATTGTGCCGCTTTCCTATCTTTTATTACTTAGCTATGTGCTCGGTACAGTGAGTATATTGAAAAAGAGGCCAACGTTTTTGGTGATGGCCTTACGCACACTTTTCTTTATGAGAGTGTGGGGAATGGTTGAGGTGTTCTTAATCGGAATTTTGGTCACGCTTGTAAAGTTAGTTGGAATGGTTTTGGTGATTCCAGAAATTGCTTTATGGGCATTTGCGATCTTAAGTGTATTGTTGGTCTATATTACTTCCATAAAGGTAAGTGATATATGGAACGAAATTGATAGGTCACTGCCATGAAAACAATAAAAAATGTGACCCAAGCAAAAAGCTCGCAATACGGATCGGTACTTAAGCAATATCCACGGGCTAAAGATCTCTCATTAATTGTTTGTCATTGCTGTGGTGTCGTAAATTCTGCTCAAAATGAAAAAAGACGACGAGATAAAAGCCAAGTTTTACGTTGTATTCGGTGTAATAGCGTACTGCATTCACGTAAACCAGCGAGTTTAAATCGAACCTTTGCTTTGGTAGTGGCTGCAACAATTCTCTATATTCCAGCCAATGTACTTCCAATGACGGTGACTGACTCACTTTTGGGCAGTCAGCAAGATACGATCATGAGTGGGGTAATTTACTTCTGGCAAAGTGGAGACTATCTGGTTTCAGTCGTTATTTTCATGGCCAGTATTTTTATTCCCATGTTGAAGCTGCTGATTTTGTATTTTTTATTATTTGCTGTATATCTACAGAAATCGGCAGGTTGGAAATTTTTACCCGAGCAATGCGTTAAGTTATATCGAATTGTCGAGTTTATTGGGCGCTGGTCAATGATTGATGTTTTTGTGGTGGCACTTTTAACAGCCCTCATTCAGATTCAATCGCTTGCTACGATTTTAGCTGGGCCAGGTTCGATTGCTTTTGGTGCTGTTGTAGTGTTAACCATGTTCGCATCACTTAGTTTTGACCCACGTATTATTTGGGATAATTTTTATGCATCTCAAAATACAAACAAACCGTCTTCTGTTGCTTCTGAAAAAACAACGATTATTCAGGCAGAACATCCGCCGTTGAATAATGATTCTATTAATCCCAGTCAATAAAAGAACAATGAGTATGTCTGAAAATGAAATAACCACTGGTAACTCAGATCGTCGTGATACAGATGTTGAACTGGATAGCATGAATGATTTACCAGAGCCCCAAGAAAAGAAAAGTCGGTGGAAGCCTTTATTAATTTGGCTTATTCCATTGATCGCGCTTTTAATCGCGCTTTCGTTAGCTGTAAAAGCGCTACTGTCTCATGGCCCTACAATTGATGTGTCTTTTAGAACGGCTGAAGGGTTAGTCGCTGGTAAAACAACAGTCCGTTATAAGCAGGTGGATATTGGTGTAGTACGGCAGATTGATCTTTCAGATGACCGTTCACACATTATTGCCAGAATTGATTTGCGAAAAGGTGCGAGTAACTTTGCAGCAAAAGATTCACGATTTTGGGTCGTGCGACCACGTATTGGGACGGGTGGAGTTTCTGGAATAGATACCTTATTGTCAGGTTCATATATTGAAGTGGATGGTGGAAAATCAGAAGAGGATAAGTTTGAATTTACTGGTTTAGAAGTACCACCGGTCATATCTTCAGATGTTCCTGGAAAAGTATTTTTCTTAAATGCAGATGATCTTGGTTCGTTAGATATAGGTTCTCCAATTTATTATCGTCGAATTAATGTAGGGCAAATTACAGCCTATAAATTGTCTGATGACGGTAAAAATGTTGAACTACAAACGTTTATCCGCGCGCCGTATGACAAGTTTGTAACCACCGATGCACGTTTTTGGCAGGCGAGTGGGATTGATGTGACCTTAAATGCTTCAGGCTTTAATTTAGATACTCAATCGCTGGCAAGTATTGTCGCAGGGGGGATTGCTTTTGGTTACCCTGAAAGTTCACATGCCACGATGGCAGCGAATCAGAGTCGTTTTAATCTTTGGGATTCAAAAGGTGAAGCATTAAAAGAACCTGATGGTCAACCACGCGGTGTGATTATGTACTTTGATCATTCATTACGTGGGCTTACGGTCGGTGCACCAATTGATTTCATGGGTATTGAAATTGGTAATGTTAAATCAATAAATGCCGAGTTTTATGACCACTATAAACAGATTCGTATGCGTGTTGAGGCAGTCATCTATCCTTCACGAGTTGAAAATGGTCAGGCACTTAACCCGAACAGTGAAATTTTTAAAGATTTTATTGAACATGGATGGCGTGCTCAAATGCGAACAGGCAACCTTCTTACTGGACAAAACTATATTGCTCTAGACAAGTTCCCTAAAGCGAAACCAGCCACATTACAGATTCTAGGCGATAACCGTGTGGTGATTCCAACTACACCAACAGAACTGAGTGGCTTACAAGCACAAGTTTCTCAGATTGCAGACAAATTAACGAAATTCCCGTTAGTTGAAATTGGCCAAGATGTGCGTAAAACGCTTAACAATATGGACACAGCGATTGAGTCTACCGACAAGCTGGTTAAGCAGTTAGATGGCAAAGTTGCACCTGGTTTACAAGCAACTTTAGACGATGTTCGTAAAACTGTAAGGTCATCTGAGTCTATTTTGTCGAGCGATGCGCCGTTGCAACAAGACGTACGTAAAGCATTACAGCAAATGACACGAGCTGCTGCCTCTTTACAGTTAATGTCAGACTATATTGAACAACACCCTGAATCAATTATTCGTGGTAAGACACCAGAGGCCGATGATGAAAAATAAAAACAATCGATCTTTTCAACATTCTAAAGCAGCCAAATGGCTGCTTGGGAGTGGCTTGTTTTTAACGGCAGTTGCTATGACAGCATGTTCGAGTTCGCCAACGCCAAACTACTATACGCTTACACCTAAAGTCACTCCGGTCACCAGCTCAACTGTGCAGGTGATTGAAGTGTTGCCAGTCGGGATTCCAGACCGATTAGACCGTGCGCCTTTAGTGCTCCAAGACAGTAGTGGTAAGTCTACGGTGCTAAACAATGAGCGGTGGACATCGACCATGGGTACGCAATTACGCGATACCTTGTCTGCGGGTTTACAACAAAAGCTAGGGGCAATTGACAGTTATAGCAGTGGGCTTGCTGGAAACAATCAACCGTTATATCGAGTTTCTACAGACTTTTCTCATTTTGATATTGTAGATCACAGCAATATTAATATTGCTGTGTCTTGGGTGGTGAAGCGTCAAATACCGCCTACTCAATTAGAGTCAGCTAATGCAAAAGTAATCACTAATAGAGGAGCTCAGCTCAACTGTAGAATTGCTTTTAAACAGCCGATTGATCAAAAAGCTAAAAAAATGGAAGCCATTGTAAGTGCGTCAAGTGAGGCGATGACCCAAATTATTAATACGGTTTCTTCTTCAATTGTGGCGCTAGATTCAAACAAAAAATCGGTGCTTAGCAATGGGGTTTGTTCGTAGTTAACGACTTATCTTTATTATTTTTTGTTCTATGTTTAATTTAAAGCTCCTTATGGTTAAGGAGCTTTTTTGTATTCCTATTTTTATCTAAAAAGTTTAAAGTTCTTTTTTAAAAAAGATAACATCCATATTTAAGTAGTTAGACGAATTCATTTTTATAAAACCTAATTTATTTAATAGGTTGTGGGCAGGCAGATTGTTTTCTTCTGAGAAAGCAATAACGTGCTTAAAGTTTCGATTTTTCATGTCTTCTAGTAGCTTAAGTGAAGCTTCAACAATATAGCCTTTATTTCGTTCACTTTTAATAAGTCTAAAACCTAGTTCAGCTTCCGTTTGACCATTAAGGTCACATGTTTCAAAACCACAATAACCAATAATTTTATGAGTTTGTTTTGAGATGATAGCCATTTTGCCAAAATTGTACTTTTTATAATGTTCTAAAATTTCTAAAAATCGACGAGTTGCAGCTTCAGTAGACAAGGCACCGTAAGGCGAAAAGGCCATAAAATCTTTGTTTTGAAACATCTCGATCATGATAGGTAAGTCTTTATCAAGGAATGGTTTTAAAATTAAGCGATCTGTCTCTAACATAGTGTTCTTATTAAATGGTTTGAAAAGTATTTTTATCTATAAAGATTTTTTTGTATAGCTCAAATGCTATCTTTGAAGGTTCTTCATTTGTTAAAAACCTTTGGCATTTTAAGTTTATATATAAAGGAAATCTGTTTCTAATTTTCTTTTCTTCACTCCATGAAGAGCAATTTAAATATTCTCTTTGTAGTTGTCTTCTTACAATTTCCTTCACGCAAATTTCAAGCTCGAAAGAAGGTAAAAGTAAAAAGGTCAAAGAACTTTCTTCAATCTGAGTCTTTATCTCCTCATAACTATCCATAAGTTCATTAGGGTAAGTCATAAATCCTGATGAACATACAATTATGTTTATAAGATCAGGGTTTATAGTTGTTATTAGACTTCTATATAACTCAATGTTTTTAATAGCATATTCTTTATAACTATATTTGGTTATAAATTGAGAAATATCTCCTATTTTAAGCATAAAGTGCTCATCTAAATCATAATAAATAGCACCGAAATCTATAGCAAATTGTTTAGCAAGACTTGTTTTTCCAGCTCCACCCGGACCTATGAAATGTATAAGCAAGAGGCAACTTCCTTTATTAATTCAGCCTTATTTCACCAATAAATATAGTTTATGTTTTCACCAGAAATCTGTCTCATAGCCGCGATGAGCAATCTTTCAATTATCTTATCAAGAGCTAGATAATTTGGAGGAAAACTCTCTAACGTAATAACATCGGTACTTATTTCCCATAAGTTTTCTTTAACTCTCATACTTTTTTTTATTTGAATAGAATTTATTTTTTGTTGAAGTAAATCAATACAATCATTTATTGGAGCTTCTACAAATCCTACTATCTCATTATCTTTCGGCTTGAGCTCGGATAAATCAATATTTAAAGGCAATAAAAAGATATGTTGAAATTCATTTGCAATGTAATTTTCTGCTATATGGCAAGCCGTTTGTCGAATTCCAATAGAAATTAATTGATTAAATCTCACATCAATTCCTAATTCTTCTTGGCATTCTCTTATGCCATCTTCAATGGTTTCACCTGCCTCATAGTGGCCGCCTACAGAGATATCAAGAACACTTTTTCTATCAAAGGTATAGTTATTAGAGTTTTTTAGCTGAAAATAAACAGAGTGAGTTGATGGGTTGTATACAAGGCAAGTAAAAACCCTATGCCATAGTCCCAATTGATGCGCTAATTTTTTATTAACAACACCCATGTATTCGTAATTATCATTAAATATATCAATATCCATGTTATTTCTTAATCGACTATAAAGTTTAAGAACATATTTTATGTGGTTTATAAGATAGAAATTAAAAGAAAGCAATTTTATTCTAGCTGCGCTTTACTCATAAGAGATATAGATAAGTTTTGAATAAATAGAAGGATTAAATAATGAAAACAATCGGCTTATTAGGCGGCATGAGTTGGGAATCCACAGCGCTTTATTATCAACAAATTAATAAAATGGTTCACGGTAAATTAGGAAAATTGCATTCTGCTAAAGTAATTATTAATAGTGTAGATTTTGAAGAAATCGCAGCCTTGCAAGCGAAAGGTTTGTGGCAAGAAGCTGGTGCATATTTAGCCGAGCAAGCACTAAATTTAGAAAAAGCAGGGGCAGATTGTATTTTGGTGTGTACGAACACCATGCATAAAATTGCACCGCAGATTGAAGATGCTATTACGGTCCCTTTTATACACATTGCCGATGCGACAGCAAAAGAAATTGTGAGTCAAAACATTGGTAAAGTTGCGCTGTTGGGGACAGCTTTTACAATGGAGCAAGATTTTTATAAAGCTCGATTGCAGGATTATGGAATTGATGTAGTTATTCCAAATGAAGCCGACAGAAAGACAGTTCATAGCATCATTTATGAAGAACTTTGTTTAGGTGTGATCAACCCAGATTCACAGCAAAAGTATATTGCTATTGTAGAGGCGCTCATAGCTGAAGGTGCAGAAGGAATTATCTTGGGTTGTACCGAAATTTGTATGTTGATTGGTGAGCTTAAATTCTCGGTGCCTTTATTTGATACGACTGCCATTCATGCAAAAGAGGCGGTGAGTTTTAGCTTAAACGAAAATAAAATTCTAAAAGCGCCAATCTACGCATGACTGCTGGGAATATTCTTTAGCAATATTTCAAATATCCTTTGTCATTAATCGTTAAGCCTGTGTCGTCAAATGTAAAGTGGCACATATCCTACTTATTGTAGTTTTAGTTATTGCTGTTATAGGCACTTAATAAAAAACCAAAATATGGGATAGGACATGACGTTGACGAAAGCTATACGTTTCTATGGAACAGGAACACCTGAAGTAATGCGCTATGAAGATGTAGAAGTAGGAAACCCAAAAGCTGGAGAAGTACGCCTACGTCATGTGGCAGTCGGTTTAAATTATGCCGATACATATTTCCGTAATGGGACGTATAAAATTCCAATGCCTAATGGCATGGGCGTCGAAGCATCTGGTGTTATCGAAGCATTAGGTGAAGGAGTAACTCAGCTCAAAGTAGGTGATCGAGTTACTTATACAGGTTTTTTAAATACGTTAGGTGCATATAGCACCCACCGTCTAATTCCAGCAGATGCTTTAATTAAATTACCTGAAGAAATTTCTTGTGAAACTGCGGCAGCCATGACCATGAGAGGGTTGACCGCTGCTTATTTAATGCGCCGTATTTATGACTTTAAAGCTGGCGACTCGATTTTATTACATGCAGCTGCAGGTGGAGTTGGGTTGATTGTTTCTCAGTGGGCTAAATTACTTGGCTTGACTGTTATCGGTACAACGTCTTCAGAAGAAAAAGCTGCTGTAGCAAGAGCTCATGGTTGTGATCATGTCATTAACTACAGTCATGAAAATGTTGCTGAGCGTGTACGCGAGTTAACAGGTGGCGTTGGTGTAAATGTCGTTTTCGATAGTGTCGGTCAAGCTACTTTCATGAGCTCATTAGACTCCCTAAAACGCCGTGGTTTGCTGGTCTGCGTAGGTACGGCTTCGGGTCCAATCCCTGCTTTTGATCCGGTATTACTTGCCGTGAAAGGTTCGCTATTTGTGACACGTCCGGCTTTAGCCGATTACATTGCAGATCCTGCCGAGAAAAAAGAACTGGCAAATGAATTATTTGATCATGTTCGACATGGACGAATCAAAATTGAAATTAATCAGCGCTATGAGCTAAAGGATGCCGTGCAAGCTCATCGTGATTTAGAAGCTCGAAAAACAATAGGTTCATCAATTTTTGTAATTTGAAAGGATTCCTTATGCAAATTGAACAACTAACTTGCAATATTGGCGCGGAGCTTAGTGGGGTAAAACTCGCTGATGCAATTTATGACGATGGTTTATTTGCTGAAATTCGCACTCAACTGCTTAACCATCGAGTTTTGTTTTTAAGAGATCAACATTTAACACGTCAGGATCATGTCGCATTTGCAGAAAGATTTGGGCAGTTAGAAGATCATCCAGCGGTTGGGAGTGATCCTGATCATCCGGGTTTAGTGCAGATTTACAAACATCCGGAAAGCCCAGTCAATCGTTATGAAAATGCTTGGCATAGCGATGCAAGCTGGCGCAAGGCCCCACCTATGGGATGTGTGCTGCATTGTGTTGAATGTCCGCCTGTAGGTGGCGATACGATGTGGACCAATATGGTCATGGCCTATGAGTCTTTACCTGATGATATCAAGAATAAGATTGCAGACTTACGCGCTTATCATAGTATTGAGGCCAGTTTTGGTGCTGCGATGCCACTCGAAAAACGCTTGGACTTAAAAGCAAAGTTTCCCGATGCCGAGCACCCAGTGGTGCGTACTCATCCTGAAACGGGCGAGAAAATTTTATACGTCAACGCATTTACCACCCATTTCAGCAATTATCACACCAAAGAGCGGGTCAGATTCGGACAAGATGCCAATCCTGGCTCAGCCGAACTTTTACGTTACTTAATTTCTCAAGCCTATATTCCAGAGTTTCAAGTGCGCTGGCGTTGGAAGCCTAACAGTATTGCAATTTGGGATAACCGCAGTACACAACACTATGCCGTGATGGACTATCCGCCGTGTCATCGAAAAATGGAACGGGCAGGCATTATTGGTGACGCAACCTATTAAGGCTATAGGCTAAATCATTTTATCTATTTGAAAATTCTAAAAATATATAAGGAGATGCATATGCAATTCTTTGACGATTCTTTGCACCCAGAAAATATGGAAAAAGTAGTCATTACCGTTGCGCCGTATGGTCCAGAGTGGATGCCTGAAGACTTTCCAGAAGATATTCCTGTGACCATGGATGAGCAAATACAAAAAGCGGTCGAATGCTATGAAGCGGGTGCTACGGTGTTGCATTTACATGTCCGTGAGCTTGATGGTAAAGGTTCTAAACGCCTGTCAAAGTTTAATGAACTCATCGCAGGTGTACGTGAAGCTGTACCTGACATGATTATTCAGGTGGGTGGTTCGATTTCATTTGCACCAGAGAGTGAAGGTGAGGCGGCATTATGGCTAAGTGATGACACCCGACATATGTTGGCTGAACTCACCCCAAAGCCCGATCAGGTCACGGTGGCAATTAACACCACACAAATGAATATTATGGAATTGCTCTATCCTGAATATTTGGAAGGGACATCATTGGCACATCCGGCGACTCAGGCAGCATATGCGGAGATGACCGTGCCAGCTGGTCCGGCATGGGTGGCCGAACATATTAAACGCTTATGTAAAAATAATATTCAACCGCACTTTCAATTAACAGGAATGCACGGACTTGAAACTCTAGAACGTATGGTGCGTAAAGGGTTGTATATGGGGCCGTTAAACTTAACTTGGATTGGAATTGGTGGTGGTTTTGATGGTCCAAACCCATTTAATTTCTTTAATTTTATTCATCGCGTACCTGATGGATGTACTTTGACATCCGAATCTCTGCTTAAAAATGTATTGCCTTTTAACACCATGTCGATGGCAATGGGGTTACATGCTCGTGTGGGTAACGAAGATACGATTATTGATCATCACGGACGCCGTTTTTCCTCTGTAGAGCAAATTAAGCAAACCGTTCGGATTGCCCATGAATTAGGTCGTGAAATTGCATCAGGAAAAGAAGCTCGTGAAATTTATCGTATTGGGGTGCAATACAACAGTATTGAAGAAACCCTAATCGCAAATGGTATGGCACCCAATCGTCAAGCTGGGCAAAAAGGCGTTCCTCACCGTAACTAATGTAACAAGGTCTAATGGAATTTAGACCTCAATTGTAGTGCAGCTTATTTGCTTTGATTTTAAAGAAACAATGCTGCACTAGCTAAATAGAAATTATAAAAAATACAAGGAGGTCGTATGAATGCACATCAGTATTCAGATCAGATGAGCGATGTTGATACGTCAGTCAGTATACCTCGTCGTTATGCATGGCTTGTTTTTGCTTTGACTTTTGGCTTGCTCATTTCCGATTACATGTCACGGCAGGTATTAAACGCTGTCTTTCCATTGCTTAAAACGGAATGGTTACTCAGTGACAGTCAGCTTGGTTTGCTCAGTGGCATTGTTGCGTTAATGGTGGGTTTATTAACTCTGCCATTATCTTTACTGGCAGATCGTTTTGGACGAGTTAAAAGCTTGGCCAGTATGGCGGTGTTATGGAGTTTGGCGACTTTAGGATGTGCACTGGCTGAAAACTATGAGCAAATGTTTATTGCTCGTTTTATGGTGGGTGTGGGAGAGGCAGCTTATGGCAGTGTTGGTATTGCTGTGGTTGTTGCTGTTTTCCCAAGAGAAATGCGTGCAACACTAGCCAGTGCTTTTATGGCTGGCGCTGTATTCGGTTCATTTTTGGGTATGGCCTTAGGTGGTGTTCTCGCTCAGCACTTTGGCTGGCGTTGGGCTTTTGGAGGCATTGCTTTATTTGGCCTCATTTTGGCTTTTCTATATCCAGTTTTAGTCAAAGAAAAAAGAATAAACGCATCACCTCAAAATAAGAGTGGTAGTAAAACACAGCACATTGAAAGTCCTTTAAAAACGTTATATTCAAGTCATTCAGTTATTGCCACTTACATTGGTAGTGGATTGCAATTGTTTGTTGGTGGCACAGTGATTGTCTGGTTGCCGAGTTATCTCAATCGCTATTACGGAATGAGTACTGACACAGCAGGCGTGATGGCAGCAGTTATCGTACTGTGTAGTGCGGTAGGTACAATTTTATGCGGTATGTTATGTGATTACTTGGGCCGTAATTGTCCTGATCGGAAGGTCAGTTTAGCCATTACATATTGCTTGGTCGGTTGTGTGCTTTTATCAATTGCATTTGCTGTGCCTGCGGGACGCAGTCAATTACTTTTAATTTGCCTCGGAATGTTCATTGCCTTCGGAACTAATGGTCCATCAAGTGCCATGGTGGCCAATCTCACTCATAACTCAGTACATGGCACTGCATTTGCAACGCTCACCTTGGCTAATAATTTTCTTGGCTTAGCACTTGGTCCTTTGGTGGTCGGCAAAGTATCTGATGTAATTGGTTTACACAGTGCATTTCAACTGATGCCATTGGTCAGTATTGCAGCCGCTGCCGTATTTTTTTATGCCAAACGTCATTATCACAAAGATATTGCACGCTTTGAGCAGCAAGGAATAACTGAACTGAAAACCCATTCAGATAACCAAATACAAAAATGCGGGATGAATAACAAATGATGATTCGGCAATTACACATTGATGTATTTTTTGACTTTATTTGTCCTTGGTGTTTGATCGGAAAACGTCAGTTACTGATCGCTATAAATAGATTTTATCAGCTTCACCCTAGCGTCAAAGTTGTTGTGCATTGGCAAGGTGTTCAGCTCATACCGGACTTGGCAGCTGAAGGCGTACCTTTTCAAACGTTTTATTTGAAAAGATTAGGTAGCTTGACAGCAGTTCGCATGAGACAGGAACAAGTCAATAAAGCCGCAAATAAGGTTGGCCTCAAAATCGATTTTGAACAAATTAAGCGCATGCCAAACACGGCTAAAGCTCATCGTTTATTTGATAAAGCTTTAAAAATCGGTACTCCTGAGCAGTGCAATATGCTGTTAGAACAGCTCTTTGCTGCATATTTTTATGATGGCATAGACATCGGAAATACCACCACTTTATACAAAATCGCGAAACGTTGTGGCTTCTCACCTGAGCTAATCAAAAATTTACTTATTCAAGATCATCAAGATTTTATCTCTGCAAGTACAGGAGGTAATGGTGTGCCTTACTTTATTTTTGATCGGGCTGCTGCCTTAGTGGGAGCGCAATCAGCAGATGCACTTTATCAAGTGATGCATGAGGCACTTGTTGTTCAGGGAGAATTAATGTGACTACTCGATTTGAAGTGCCTTTTGAGAAAATACCGAATTCAGGTGAGCGGGCTTTTTTAAAAATTGGAGATAAAACTCTCGCACTATTTAACGTTGCGGCTCAATTTTATGCAATCGATGACAGCTGTCCTCATCAGGGAGCATCACTATTTAGTGGACGTTTAGAAGGACGAGTAATTCAGTGCTGTGCCCATGGTCTACGCTTTGATTTAACAAATGGCTGTTTAGTTAATTCTTCTCAGCTCAAAGTTGCAACCTATCCCATAGAAATTGTTAAGGAAAAAGTATTTATTGTGATGGGTTCTGGGGAAAATCATGGCTAGTTTAGTTTTGAAAAATTTTACCCAGCGCACACGAGAATTAGCACCGGGTTTTGTGGTCAGTTCGGTCGTTGCTGCGGCTGCCTGTTTTTTATCTGAGCACTATGGTGCCCCAGTCATGTTATTTGCCTTACTGCTAGGTATGAGCCTGAATTTTTTAGCAGCCGAAAGTAAATGTAAGGCAGGTATTGAATTCACCGCACGTACTGTGCTTCGAGTGGGTATTGCCTTACTAGGCATGCGTATTACTTTAGGACAAATCACTGCACTAGGGTGGCAGCCTGTAGCCTTAGTCGTTACTTTGGTTATTGTAACAATCGCTGTCTCTGTCATTGCAGCTAAAATTTTAGGTTTCCAAAGACTATTTGGTATGTTGACCGGTGGATCAACCGCAATTTGTGGTGCTTCAGCTGCGCTAGCATTGTCAGCTGCCTTTCCGAATCATCCCCAAAAAGAAAAAGCGACCTTGTTTACAGTCATTGGGGTCTCTGCACTTTCAACATTAGCAATGATTGTCTATCCAATGATTGCGAAGTGGTTAGAGTTATCGCCACAAGCTGCTGGTGTCTTTCTCGGAGCTACCATTCATGATGTAGCGCAAGTGGTGGGAGCAGGTTATAGCATGTCTACCGAAACAGGTGATACTGCGACTGTAGTTAAGCTTATGCGTGTAGCAATGCT
The DNA here is from genome assembly GCF_001423205.1 of Acinetobacter sp. Leaf130. Lineage (NCBI taxonomy): Bacteria > Pseudomonadati > Pseudomonadota > Gammaproteobacteria > Moraxellales > Moraxellaceae > Acinetobacter > Acinetobacter sp. Leaf130. The sequence continues at coordinate 1,811,369 of NZ_LMOE01000001.1, read as the reverse complement.
GCTTCCAGTGATTGTTTGTGCGGCAATGATTACCCGCATGCAAGGTGCAGATACAATGGGGGAGCGTCCACCATTACTACCTTGGTTTGCAGTTGGCTTTTTAATACTCGCTTGTATTAACAGTACAGGATGGGTGCCAGTGATGGTTCAAAATGGAGTAAATGATTTATCACGCTGGTTTTTAGTCATCGCAATTAGTGCTTTGGGTATGAAAACTCAGTTAAAAGAATTGGCATCTGTCGGGATTAAACCAATTCTTCTCATGGTCGGTGAAAGCATATTTTTAGTGGTATTGGTTCTTGGCCTTATGCGCTTGTGGTTTTAATTTTAAAAATTAGATTTTTAAGGAAGTTATGGAGTAGTTCTCCAGCTTCCTTACATTTTAAATGAGTTCAATTAGCTTCAAATAAAGAGAAATTAATTGAGCAGAGCTTTATTGTGACTACGCCACATATTCGGTGACATCCCAAATTGACTAATGAACCAACGAGTAAAAGAACTCGGCATTGAGTAACCTAAAATATCAGACACTTGAGCGAGTGAATAATTTAGATTTTTTAAATAGCGAAATACGAGGTCTTTACGTACTTCATTGATTAAATCACTAAAACTCGTCTGTGCTTCTTCTAAGCGACGCTGTAAGGTCCGGACATGAATACCATGTGTTTGAGCGACTTGATCAATCGTAGCGCGGCCCATTGGTAAAAGAAGATAAATACTTTTACGAATATCAAAAATCATGGTCGATTCATTACTATTCTGTAAAATATCTAAATAACGCTGTGCATGGTTGGCCATAGCCAGATTTGCTTGAGGATTAGTTGTATCAAGTTCGGCTGCCGTACAAACAATGCCATTAAAGTCACTGCCAAATTCTAAGGCACAGCCAAAAATCCGCCGATGCAGGGTTAAATCGCTTGGTGGATTATGGGTGAAGTGAACACTTAATGGTCGCCATTTTTGCATCAGTAACGCTGCACAAAAACGATGGGTAATTCCTAAAGCAAGTTCAGTGGCTTGGCGACTATATCCGCAAGTTGTGGTCACAACTTCTTCTCGAATAACCACCGTATCATCAACTTCCTCAATATAAATCTCAAGTGAGTTATTGAGTAAATTCCTATAACGAACAATCGTTTGTAAGGCATCTCGTAAAGTGTGCTGATAATTTAACAAAAGGCTAATTTCACCAAAATCTGCAATTTCGCGTTGCTCTGCCATATGTAAACCGAAAACATCGCAACTACTCATTTGGGCTGAGTCTTCAAGCAAGGTAATGGCTTTATCTACAGGAATGCGTTGTTTAAGATCATTTAATTGAGTTTGACTAAGCCCAACACGTGATAATAAATGGTAGGGGTTTAGATCTAATTGTTGAGCAACTGCCAAATAATTTTTTAAAGAGGCCGTATGCGCAAGAGGTACCATTTTATTATCTCCTTGTTCTTAATCAGCCATATTCCTTACAGCCTATATCTAGTTATAACTAAAATATTCACATTACAAAAGCTTTTATTTAAGAGCCTCATCGTGATGTCGAGTCAATTTTAAACCTGTTCTTTTAATTCACTTGTAATTACAAAAAATATTTTAATGAATTTACTAAATTTTAAAAAGATGTGTCGTCAAATGAAAAGTCCGTGACGCCTTATGTACACCATCGAATGAAATGAGCCTTTATTGTGAATGGAGTTTTATAAAAATTTTTATGCATCCTAGATGGCAAAGTTCACAGGCGTCAAAATGGAAAAAATACAAACCAGAGCAACAATTTTAATTATTCCGGGGTTACGCGACCACGTTCCCGAGCATTGGCAAACGATTTTAGAAACAAGACTAGCGAAGGTTCGCTCTGTACCACCTGTACAAACCAATAAACTCAATTGTGAAAATAGAGTTGCTGCCATACAAGCACAACTCGAAAAAATAAACGGGCCTGTCATTTTGGTTGCGCACAGCGCGGGTGTGTTGATGACTATACACTGGGCTGCCAAACATCAACGACCAATTCAAGGTGCTCTACTTGTTGCTCCACCTGACTTAAACGAAAGTTGGCCTGAAAATTATCCGAGCCCCACTGTACTTCATCAAGAAGCATGGAGCCCTTTACCTCAGCAAAAGTTACCTTTCCCCAGCATTTTGGTTGCCAGCACCAATGACCATTTAGCTCGCTATGAAGCTGTAAGTGAAATGGCTGAAAAATGGGGTAGCCAACTCGTAAATTTAGGTGCGGTGGGACATTTAAACCCTGCATCAGGCTTTGGTTATTGGCCTTTAGCTGAGCAATTTATTCAACAGTTAGATCAGGTGGAACAACCCGCCTAGTACGAAAAAACATCTGCTTATATAAACCATTTAAAAGCCAATGGATGGCTTTGAGTAATAAGCAATAAATAAGAAAAATCATATTTATAGGGAGATAATATGATGAGTCATTACGTATATTTAAATCAAACAAACCAACATATTTTATATATTCAAAAAATAGGTGTTTCATTAAGTCTGATTTTATTTATGTCTAAAGCGAATGCAGCTAGTTTTGATATTGATAAAGACTGGAAGTTCGATACAAAAACGACATTAAGCTTAGGTGCCAGTTGGAGTACACAAGATCCATCCGTTTCATTACTTTATCGGCCTGATGCAAACAAAATTGGTAAGCAAGGTTCTAGCATTGATGTGAATGGTGACGATGGGCGCATGAATTTTAGTAAATATGATGCCATTTCACAGATCATTAGAGGCATAACAGAAGTTAAGCTAAATGGAAAACAGCAGGGTGTGGTCATCAGTACTAAATACTGGTACGACCATGCCTATGAGACAGGGGAAGGAGACTTTAAACCCTTTAATGATTCAGCGTGGCCAAGGCTCGCAAAGTTCAAAGGTATCGATTTATGGAATGCCTATATATGGAAAGATTTTGAACTTAACGATGGACGAACCATAAATTTAAAATTAGGCAAACAGACTTTAAATTGGGGGAAATCTCAGTTTTTCCAAAACGGTTTAAATTCGGTGAGTGCATTTGATTTTGCTGCAATTAACCGACCGGCTGGTGATGGAAAAGAAAGAATCATTCCAACCGAAATGTTTTCATTCGATACAAGCATTAATAAAAATCTGAAAATAGAAGGTTTCTATCAATTTAAATTTAGGCCTTCAGTTGTTGATGGCAGCGGGACTTTCTTTGAGATTTCAGACTTTGTTCCCGAAAACGCGGGACCAGTTCTGATTGCTGGAGGGGGTGATAAGTTATCTGATACGGCAGTGCGTTTAGGTAGTTATATTCCACGTGCAGAAAGCAGAAAAGCAAAAGACAGCGGTCAATATGGTATTGCTTTAAAACAGACATTACCAAGTTTAAATAATGCTGAGTTAGGTATTTACTATGCGAATTATCATAACCGTAATGCAAACTTTGATGGAACGGCAGTAACAGCGCGGGGGCCAGAGCACTTTAATACCGCAAGTTATTTTTCTATTTATCCTGAAAATATCAAAATGTTTGGATTAAGTCTGACTGGTAAAGTTGGCACAACAACAGTTTTTAGTGAATTAACCCACAAACCTAATCAACCTTTGCAACTAAATGGTACCGACATTGTCTATGCTCAAGTGTTATCGGAAGGTACACCATTTGCACCGCCTGGGGAAATTGTTCAATTAGGTCAATATATTCAAGGTTATGTACGCTTACCTGTAACACAATTTTCGGTCGGAGCAACTGACAGCATATTTAATATTTTGGGCGCAAACTCGATGACATGGTCTACAGAGTTTGCCTTAAATCATATTGCAGATATTGGTAATCATCGGATTGGTCGGACAGGAGCATTTGGCCGTAGTGAGCTTTCAACAGGTGCTTATAATCCTGAAACAGGTGACTTTAAATGTACGCCGTATGGTACAGCTCATCTTACAAATGCAGAAATTGACAACTTAAATGAACGTTTTTGTAATAAAAAGGGATTTTTTAATGAATGGTCATTTGGCTACCGATTACGTGGCGCATTAAATTATCAAGATATTTTACCCTCTACAGTGATTACGCCAAGTCTTAGTTTTAGACATGATGTTTATGGATATAGCCAAAACTTTCAAGAAGGGCAAATGAGTGTAAGTACGGCGTTATCTATGACTTATCAGCAAAAATATACAACAGAGATTGCCTATAATAACTTTTTTGGTTCTAATGAGTTTAGTACTATAGATGATCGAGATTTTATATCTTTAACATTTAAAGCTAATTTTTAGTTCAATTATTTTCTTAAAAAAATTATAGAAAGACCCGTTATAAATGAAATTTTAGAATGGAGGATAACTTTTGAAATTTAGATCAAAAATTGATTGGTGGATTTTATTAATATTTATTGTTACTACTGTCATCATTGTTATGAAAATTTATGAAGCAAATCATAATTATTCTTTAGCTTCAAATTTTCCGCATCTCATTATTTATAGTTTAATTATTTTTGTCATTTGGCTTCCAATTTTTAACACTTATTACGTAGTAGAAAACGACACATTAATTATTAAGAGCTTGGTATTCCGATGGAAAATTAATATTAATGATATTACTCAAATAGAACCTACTCATAATCCACTTTCATCTCCAGCGCTCTCATTAGATCGACTCAAAATTTATTATATGAAAAATGGAGAAATTACTTCAGTGATGATTTCACCAAAAGATAAAGAACGTTTTTTTCAAGCCATAAACAAAAGACTCCATTAAAGTTGCTTGTTTAATTGCAAACATAAATTACGCTATTTCCATGACGACAAAAAATAAATGGAGATAAACCATGCTTACACGTTTTTTACTGCCAATTTTCGGCACTACGGTTTTAATTACATTAGCTGGATGTGCTTCATCCTCTCAATCTCCTATTACCGAGAGCTATGGGCCTGAACCAAAATTGCCTGAGCCTAAATCAAGTTTATTTCCAACCGTAAATATAGCACCAGCAGAAGGCTGGCCGAGTGGTGTTATGCCAACACCGGCAGAAGGTTTAAAGGTCAAAGCATTTGCCAAAGGACTTGAACACCCACGCTGGCTTTATGTATTACCAAATGGTGATGTATTGGTTGCTGAAACAGATGCCCCGCCTAAACCAGAAGACGGCAAAGGGATTAAGGGTAAAATTATGACTTTCGTGATGAGACGTGCAGGATCATCTCATCCGAGTGCCAACCGTATTAGTTTGCTTCGAGACACTAATGGAGACGGAATTGCTGATCAAAAAACGGTATTTCTCAAAGATTTGAACTCACCGTTTGGTATGGCATTAGTAGGTAATAATTTATATATCGCCAATACGGATGCACTTGTGCGTTTTCCTTATCAAGAGGGCGAAACTCAAATTACAGCAAGTGGAACCAAAGTATTGGACTTACCGGGCGGTCCTTTAAATCACCACTGGACCAAAAATGTGATCGCTAACCCAGCAGGGAGTAAGCTGTACATTACTGTTGGTTCTAACAGTAATGTTGCTGAAAATGGTATGGATAAAGAAAAAGGTCGCGCACAAATTATGGAGTTTGATATTGCAAGTGGTCAGTCACGTCCATTTGCAACGGGACTACGTAATCCGAATGGTATGGCTTGGCAACCTCAAAGCGGCAAACTTTGGACGGTTGTTAATGAGCGCGATGAAATTGGCAGTGATTTAGTACCTGACTATATGACGTCAGTTCAAGACGGTGCTTTTTATGGCTGGCCTTATAGCTACTATGGTCAACATGTAGATGTACGAGTAAAACCACAAAATCCTGAACTGGTCGCACGTGCAATTAAACCTGACTATGCACTAGGTAATCACACAGCCTCTTTAGGTCTTGCATTCTATGCAGCTGAACTCATGCCGCAATTTAGAGGAGGGGCATTGATCGGTCAACATGGTTCATGGAACCGTAAACCGCACAGTGGTTATAAAGTAGTTTATGTACCATTTAGAAGTGGTCAACCATCGGGGCCGCCTCAAGATATTTTGACTGGATTCCTCAGTGATAAAGGCAAAGCTTATGGGCGCCCTGTAGGTGTAGCAGTTGATTTTTCAGGTGCCGTGTTAGTTGCAGATGATGTGGGCAATACGATTTGGCGCGTTTCACCAGTTGCTGAGACGACTTATGATGCTCCAATGAAATATGCTATTGGAACCCCGCCAGGCACACCATAAAGTATATTAACGATCATTTATTAGTATGGGCAGTCTTTAAGCTTTATAGAGGCTCGTCCAACTGGCTATTATTTAATTTTTAAATAATTGAATGAAAAAAATACTAATTGGACTTTATAAGCCAACTTCTCAAGAATGAATATGTGAAAACAACAATGATGTTTAAGGATAAAACACATGAATACACATATTCGAATTGCCGTGGTTGGTGGCGGTATTGCTGGTCTGGCATTGGCAAGTAATTTAAGTAAACACGCTCATTTAGATGTCCAAATGTTTGAATCTGCACCTCAGTTTTCTGAAATTGGGGCAGGAATTTCTTTTGGAGCAAATGCAGTCAAAGCGATTGAATTATTAGGCTTAGCAAAAGAATATCATGCGATTGCAGATAAGATATCTGCACCATTTCAAGATGTTTGGTTTCAATGGCGCAATGGTTATAACGATGAATATTTATCTGCATCGGTAGCGACAGGTGTAGGGCAGTCTTCTGTTCATCGTGCAGACTTTCTAGATGCCATTATTCCGCATATGCCTACGCAAAATGTCCACTTTTCTAAACGACTTGAGTCTATTGAAGAACAAGAAGATCAAGTTATTTTACATTTCAATGATGGCAGTCGGCACGAATGTGATTATTTGATTGGGGCTGATGGTATTCGCTCTGTTGCTCGCCAATATGTTTTAGCTACACATGCTTTGCCACCTGTTCATCCACGCTTTTCAGGAACTTGGGCATATCGTGGCATCATTTCATACGCCTCATTTAAAGAAGCTTTGCAGCAAATGCAAGGTGATACAGACTTAGCTGATATCCCACAAATGTTATTGGGTAAAGATAAACATATTTTGACGTTTCCAATTCGTAAGGGTGAACAAATTAATATTGTTGCCTTTTGCTCAAATCGTGAAGATACGGTACTACCAGCCAATACACCATGGACACGTCCTGTCGATAAAGCTCAAATGCTTGCAGACTTTTCTGATTGGAGTGAGAGCTGTCAAAAGTTACTGGGTTTAATTGAGCAACCCACCATTTGGGCTTTACATGAAATTGAAGAACTATCGACTTATCAAAGTGCCTCGGGTCACGTGATTCTTATGGGTGATGCCGCACATGCCATGTTACCTCACCAAGGGGCTGGAGCAGGGCAAGGTCTCGAAGATGCTTTGGTTCTTGCTGCCTTACTGGCGACAAAAAACTTACAAGTAGACCAGCTAACCGATGTGTCTTCAATTTATGAAAAGCTCCGCTTAAAACGCGCTTGTCGTGTTCAACAAACTTCTCGTGAGTCTGGTGAAATTTACGAGTGCTATTCAACTCAGTACTCAACGTTTGCAGAAATTGGTGAGCACCTTGAACATCGTTTTGACTGGTTATGGCAACATGATTTAGAACAAGATGTTATGGATGCGCAGCAACAATTAAAACAGCTAGGAATGGCGACTATTTAAATCATGTGATGCTTTATAAACAATTTGCTAAGGAAAGCAATTATGGAAAAACTAAATGCAAATCAACTCATTGATGAGGCAAAGTTAACGCCATTGCATTGGCGAGTGATTTTGCTGAGTGCACTCATTATTATTTTTGATGGATATGATCTGGTCATTTACGGTGTTGCATTGCCTAAGCTCATGCAGCACTGGCAGTTAGATAGTATGACTGCTGGGCTTTTAGGTAGTGTTGCACTATTTGGCATGATGTTTGGTGCAATGCTGTTTGGAAGTTTAGCGGACAAATTAGAATCTTGTGGCTTTAGCCGTAAACGCCTTATTATGTTATGCATCATGATTTTCAGCAGTTTTACTGTGTTATGCGGTCTTGCCGATAGTCCAAAAGCGTTTGCAATTTACCGTTTCATTGCGGGTTTAGGTTTAGGCGGTGTAATGCCCAACGTTATTGCCCTAATGACAGAATATGCCCCCAAAAAGTTAAGATCTACATTAGTTTCATTGATGTTTAGTGGTTACGCCATTGGTGGCATGGGGTCGGCACTTTTAGGCATGTGGTTGGTCCCTAATTTTGGTTGGCAAATCATGTTTATTTTGGCAGGCATTCCGTTGGTTCTATTACCGATTATTTGGAAATATTTACCCGAATCGATTGATTATCTAATTCGCCAGAAGAAGTGGGATGAAGTAAGACATTTACTTCAACAATTGGCCCCAGAACAAAATATAAGTGTCCAGACTAACATCGTTTTACATCAGGAAAACCAACAAGTTGCTGCTCGTCCTTTGGTTGCCTTGTTTACTGAAAATCGTGCCCTAGTCACCATCTTTTTTTGGCTCAGTGTCTTTATGGCTTTACTTATGGTGTATGCCCTAGGTAATTGGATACCAAAGTTAATGGTAGAAGCAGGCTACGATCTATCAACCAGTTTGGTATTTTTACTGGCATTAAATTTAGGTGGAATGCTGGGCGCAATCGGTGGCGGTTTCTTTGCTGATCGTTTTCATCTCGGCAAGGTCATTTGTTCACTATTCTTAGCGGGTGGAATTTCACTTTACTTATTAAGCTACGCGTTACCTATGGTGATTTTATATCTCTGCATTGCTGTTGCAGGTGCAGCTTCTATTGGAGGGCAAATTTTATTACTGGCTTATATGGCGCAGTTTTATCCTTCCCCAATTCGAAGTACCGGCATTGGTATGGCTTTAGGTGTGGGGCGTATTGGCGCTATTCTGGGACCGATTTTGTGTGGTTGGCTTTTAAGTCTGCATTTACCAATTGAATATAATTTTATTGCTCTAGCCATTCCTTGTGTGCTGGCAACCTTAAGTGTTATTGTCATAAGTATTTGTAATCGAACCAAGCGTGTAATGCTAAATTCAAGCATATCTCCATAAGAAGTAAGCATTTTTATCCCGATAAAATAAACTAAACTCTAAACAAAGAAGCTAAAGTCTTTGTTTAGAGTATTTAAAGGATCAGAACCATGGATTTAGGTTTGATTAAAGTTTTTGTCTGTATTTATGAGTCTCGTCATATTAGTAAAGCTGCCGATAAATTAAATTTAAGCCAGCCTTCGGTCACTTATAATTTGAACCGATTACGCCGTCAGTTAAATGATGAATTATTTACTCGAAGTCGAGGAGGAGTGGAGCCAACAAAAGTCGCTCATGAACTCTATCCAATTTTCCATCAAGCGATTTTTAATATTGAATCGGCTATTGCTCAAGCACAGGAATTTCATCCTGAAAACTCAAATAAAACTTTCCGAATTGGACTGTCTGATGCAGGGGAAATTTGTCTATTGCCTAGTCTTATGGCTTTTTTACAAAAAGCAGCCCCACATATTCAAATTGAAATTGAAGAGATTCGATCAGATAAGGTTGAGCAGTGGCTCATTGATGGTTTTTTAGATCTGGCTGTCTTTAATAGTACGCAGACAATAATGCCGAAAATAGAAACCCGTACTCTATTTGAAGAAAGATATGTATGTATTGCTAGAGCTGACCATCCGAGGCTAAAGACTAAGCTGACTTTAGAGCAATATTTGCAAGAAGATCATGTTGCCATTAAATCATCGACAGGGCATATCCAAGTCGAGCAATATTTAAAAACAATGGATTTGAAGCGACGTATTCGTTTAGAAGTTCCACATTTTAGTGTTTTGCAAGGCGTTTTACAGAGTTCAGATATGTTGGTGACATTACCATCACGAGCAGCTCGACATTATCTCGCTCATGGTAATGTCCAAATGTTTGAATTACCTTTCGCTATGGATTCTTTTAAAGTGAGCTTGAACTGGTTTAATCGTAGTGATGATATTATTGCCAGAAAATGGCTGATTCAATCTGTCGGTCAAATATTTGAAGTTTTATAAAGCTATTAATATCTAATATCTGTGTTGAAAGTTATATTTAAAATTCAATTTTCAGGTTAATGGATCTGATCTGAGAAGTTAAAGTTCTTTCCAATTTATTATTAAATTTTGATAGCATTCGCGGCATACACAATAAGAACTGTTGATACAAATTATGACCGATCAATTAAGAGCAAAATTTGAAAATTTAGAACTTAACGCAGGTTTAGGGAAAATCAGCGCCTTTATTTCAATGTCACTCAGCTTGCTTTGCTTATTTGGTGCTTTATGTTTTTTATTTCCCAGTGTATTAACGACCCCAGAACTTCGTCCTCTTTACGCAAAGCACTATAATCTTTTCTATTATGGCCTGATCACTGGCATTGTGATTAGTGCTGGCTTTGGTGCATTTAGCGCGATTGTTCGTCAAAATCGATATGGGTTCTACGGGCTATGTTTCTCACTTGTGGCAGCAGTTTTGGGTTGCGGCGTAATTGAAGCACCCGTTTTACCAAGTGTACCGTTTTATGCAGGTATCGATTATTTTGTACTGACCTTGTTCATTTTAGCGTTTGTCTTTATTCCGCTTGAAGGCTTTTTTGCTAAAAATCCTGAACAAAAAATATTAAGAGTCGGTTGGGTGACCGATATGAAATATTTCATGGTCAGCCATGTTGGGATTCAACTATTCAGCTTTTTAACGGTTATGCCAATTCAATATTGGATTACGCACCTGCCTGATAACCCGATTGTACCTTATGTACAAGCTCAACCAATTTGGCTTCAATTTATTGAGTTACTGATTGTGGTGGATTTTACGGTGTATTGGTTGCACCGCGCTATGCATGAAGTTAATTTCTTATGGCGCTTTCATGCGATTCATCATTCGACAGAATATATGGATTGGTTAGCATCTTCTCGTTTACATGTAATTGAAGTATTAATGACTCGCTTTATTGCGACTTTACCGATTTTCCTATTAGGTTTTCATACTTCAGCTGTTTTTGCTTATTTAGTTTTTATTTCGTTTCACGCTATTTTTATTCATTCCAATGTACGTTTTCGCTTTCCATATTTACGCTGGATTATTGCAACACCAGAATTCCACCATTGGCATCATTCTTCAGAAAAACCAGCTATTGATAAAAATTATGCTGCTTTTATCCCACTCTATGATGTTATTTTCAAAACGGTCTATATGCCAAGCCACTTAGCAAGTGTATATGGAACGGTTGGCTATAAAATCCCAAATAGTTTTGTAAAACAGTTTACATGGCCCTTTAAAAAGTATGTAAAGCGGTTTTTAAAACCTTGGCGTGATCAGTAAATCTTAAGTTTTAGCTTAATAAATGTAGAATGCTTAAATGACATGTTTAAGCATTCTTCTTGGCATCTGCCGCTGCAAAATGAGCCATTTGGTCAGCATATGCTTTTTGAAAAGAAGGACGTATAGTCGGCTCTCTGAACATATGCAAGACAATGGGGAAATTCTGTCAACCCATCAAATTTATTCACCAAACGTAATACGTCAGCCATAACAATATCGGCTATAGAAAATGACTGAGCCAGCCATTCGCGCTCTGCAAGAAATGACTCCATATGTTGAAGGCGAGACTGAAGAAAAGCATCAAATTGTTTGTATGCGGGAGTATCTCTCTGAGCATTAGAAAATCTTAATAAAGCCCAAGGAAGACTCGCCATTTCTACTGAATTAAGTGCTGCAAATAACCATTCTATAACTTCATTACGCTGTTTCGGATCTGTAGGTAAAAGTACACGACTACGCTCACCCAAATAAAATAAGATAGCGCCACTTTCAAAAATTGAAATATCACCGTCTGTTAACCAAGGAACTTGCCCAAAAGGTTGGTGAGCAAAATGATCAGCTCCTCTCTCATAAAAAGATACGCTATTTATTTTATAGGGCATTTTTGCCTCTTCTAATGCCCATCTTATCCTTATATCTCTTACAAAACCTCGTGGTAATTCTGGAACCCAATCAAAAGTTGTCAAAATGAAATTATTCATAATAAATTTCCTTATATTTTATAATGATAACTCAAACGTACTTTTAAGCCTTTTACTTATTGTTCATCTAAATTCATCTTGCGAGTGAATCTTTATATTAAAAATAGTCTAACGAATTTGAATAGATATGAATGTAGCAATCAGAAGCTAAATTATTTATTTAAGTATTATTTGTTTTTAATTGTTTAAGTCAGCTTCATTTGAGGCTGACTTTTTAACAAATCATTATTTGCTTTTAATATTTTTAAAAATCATTACAAGGGCAATCAGAGCAAGGCCAATAATTAAACTCATATAAATATTAGCACTGTTCATAAGTCCAATTTTACCCACAAAATAGCCTGCAAGAATTGCCGGAATACTAAAAGCCAAATAGCTTTCAACAAAAAATGCAGCCATAAGACCTGCGCGTTCTTCTGGTAACGCAAGCGGCATGACTGTGCGAATTGCTCCCATAAAAGCGGTACCAAAACCTACTCCAGTAATAATAGAGCCTAAAAATAAAACCACTGCACTTGTAAAATTAATCGCTAAAAATAAAACGGTTGCCCCAATAATGATGGATAAGGTACCCGTGAGCAAAATACGAAAATTTGTAGATTTTCTTAGCGTTAAAATACCTGCTGCACCTGAAAGTGCAAGCGCCATAAACATAATCCCGTTTAACCATGCAGAAGAGGTTTGAAAAATCTTTGCGAGTAAAGAGGGCATAAGTGATAAGAAAAAACCACTGACCATCCAAAGTGCAATATTAATAGGACTAATGCTTAATAAAGCACTTCTTGCTTGATGAGGAATAGCCATGTTGGGTTTTAAAGAAGCAAGTGCACCCGATCTTTTTTGTGCAGTTTCAGGATTAAAAAAACTTAAAATGAGTTGAAATACAAAGAGAACACATAAAAGCTCAAAAACGAGCTGCAAAGGTTGAGCTGAGAATTGCAAAATAGTACATGTAATAAAGATGCCAGCTGCCATGCCGACCATTGGAGCAATACTATTAATCAAGGAGCCCTGATGTTTGCTGAAATCTAAAATTGCGGCTCCTATGGCAGAAACAGCAAGTCCGGTCGCGATGCCTTGCAGACCACGAGCAATAAATAGCATAGAAACATCTGAGGCAAAAAGGAAAAAGTTCATTGAAACAATTTGCAGAAAAATCGCCGAAAGAATGACAGGTCGACGTCCAATATAATCAGATAAGGAACCAATAATGAGTAAAGAGGCAAGTAAGGTAAACGCGTAGGTCGCAAAAATTAAGGTTAATGTAACAGGCGAAAATTGCCATGCTTGCTGATACAAGCGATATAGAGGAGTCGGTGAGCTGGACGCGGCCATAAATGTCATGAGTGTGATCGTGTTTAAGGTCAACGCAACTCTTGAATCTAACTGAAAAACAGATCTAGACCGTTTCGAACTTGAATTGTTCATATAAGATGAATAACATAAAAGCGAATATTTAGCTTTTATACATTATTTTTACACTAAAGCAAATCCTTAGCTTTAGTGTATTTTGTATATGCAAATAATATTTTAATTATTTTTATTGAAGTAGAGCTGATTAATGGCAAAAGTTGTTACTGGGTTACGACCGGGCGGCCGTAGTGAAAGAATTCAAACTGCGGTACATCAAGCTGTCAAAGAGCTTCAAAAAACATTGGAGCAAAGTCAAATCACCATACCCATGATCGCTCATGAGGCAGGAGTAACACCTTCAACAATTTATCGCCGTTGGGGAGACATTAATCAGTTATTTTCAGACGTGGCTCTAAATGAACTCAAACCGGATATGGAGCCAAAAGATTTAGGTTCATTTCAACTTGATGTTACCGCATGGGTCGAACAGTATTTTGAAGAGTATTCTTCTGAAGTGGGACAGATCTTACTACGTGATGTGTTATATGCAGCTGAATCTTCAAATGCTCGACAATGCGAAACCTTAATTATTCAGCAACTCGATATTATTCAAGCTCGAGCAAGACTACGTCATGAACCAACCATATCGAATCAAGAAATTATCGAAGCAGTCATTGCTCCAATGTTGTTTAGAATCTTATTCACTGACCGCACCTTATGCTTAGACTATGTCCATATTTTATTAGAGCGGTTATTTAAGACTCATTCCAATTTTAATTAATTTATAGCGGCCTATTAGTCTAAATATTTAACAAGAAATAGACGCGGTTTCTCATTAAGAAATTATATATCAGTTTTTCTTATTATTTTTAAAATAAATTTTCATAATTTATAATTTATATGTTTTATATAAAATCATTTATTTAATAAATGGTTGGATTGAGGTGGATAAAGGAGTGTGCATGGCGGGTTTTATCACTATTTATGGTGTAAAATTTTAATATAAATAATAGCTTATTTAAAAAATTAACTATTTTTGCGATATTTAAAACTTAAAAATAAAAAGTATTCTATACAATTTAACGCATGATTTTTGAATTTAACATTTTTTAAATTTATGACACAGGGTGTTTTTTATTCTTTACAATGGCTTTTCCTTGTTAAAGCAGCTTGTGGTGCTTGCTTTATATTTTATTTTTTTATCCCCATCGAAAAGGTATTTAGATAATGGATTTCAATACCCTTGACCAAGAAGCAGTACAGAAAAAACAGAAATTTCACCAAATTTTGTATGTACAGGTCATTTTTGCAATTATTTTGGGCATTTTAATTGGTCATTTTTACCCAGAACTTGGCGAAAGTTTAAAACCACTTGGTGATGCATTCATCAAGATCGTTAAAATGATTATCGCTCCCGTCATCTTTTTAACTGTTGTTACAGGCATTGCCAGTATGACAAACATGAGCCGAGTCGGCCGTGTAACTGGTAAAGCTATGCTCTACTTTTTAACCTTCTCAAGCTTGGCGCTTGTGGTTGGTATGATTGTGGCAAATATTATCCAACCGGGTAAAGGCCTTAACATTGATCCAGCTACCTTAGTCAACGACAAAGTAAATACTTATGTTGAAAAGGCGCATGCAACAAATATTACCGACTTCTTCATGAATATTATCCCGCAAACATTGGTCAGTCCTCTGGCTGGTGGCGAGATTTTACAGGTGTTATTTGTAGCGGTGCTATTTGGTATTTCTTTGGCTGCTTTGGGTGACCGAGCACGTCCAATTACCGATTTTTTAAATAACTTAACAGCTCCAGTTTTCTACTTGGTTGGTATGTTAATGAAGCTTGCCCCAATCGGTGCTTTTGGTGCAATGGCTTTTACGATCGGTGCGTATGGAATCGAATCAATTGGTAATTTATTACTGTTAATCATGACGTTCTACATTACTGCTGTATTATTTATTCTAGTAATTTTAGGTGCAGTAGCTCGTTATAACGGTTTTTCAATTATTCATTTAATTCGTTATATCAAAGATGAACTTTGGTTGGTTTTGGGAACAAGTTCTTCTGAAGCAGCTTTGCCATCTTTAATGGACAAAATGCAAAAAGCAGGTTGTGAAAAATCAGTTGTAGGTTTAGTCATTCCAACAGGTTATTCATTTAACCTTGATGGTACAAATATCTATATGACTATGGCGGCTCTGTTTATTGCACAAGCTTGTAATGTAGATTTATCAATTAGTGAGCAAATTGCATTGCTTTTAGTGGCAATGGTCAGTTCTAAAGGGGCAGCAGGGGTGACTGGTGCAGGCTTTATTACTCTAGCTGCAACTTTATCGGTTGTACCAGCTGTTCCTGTCGCAGGTATGGCTTTAATTCTTGGTATTGACCGCTTTATGTCTGAGTGCCGTGCTTTAACAAATCTAGTGGGTAATGCATGTGCAACAATTGTTGTGGCACGTTGGGATAAGGCTTTAGATAAAGATCTTCTTGATAAAGCATTAAAGAACCCTAAACAAGATTAACCTTACAAAAAAATCTGTAGCTAAGGGCAATTTGGGAGAATAGCCCAGCTACAGATTTTTTGTTTAATATCTAAAAATATATTTTTAATTAAGCCATTCTAAAGTTCTGCAACATTACTTATCTTTCAATAAAGACCAGACAGTAATTTAAATCAAGTCGTGAAAAATTATGCTTTTAAGTGATCCTCAAACTCTTCACCTAATTGCATTGCTAATGAATTACCTGCTAACTCACAGGTCACCAAACCATATTCTTTTTTAAAACTAAAAGTAAAACCTTTCCCGTCAGCGAGATTTTTAACTGAATACCCTAACTTTTCTAACCAAATACGAAACGCAATCAAATTTTTAGCTTTAACAACCTTTTTCACGTGAGAACTCCTTCTATCCGTGGCATTACATCTTATTTATTAATAGGGTTTTAATTAGATTTTTTAAAGGGGAAAAACTTTTTTTTATTTTGCAACTTGTAAAAAAAGTAAGATAAAGAAATAAAAGATTTCATTTTTATGAAATTATGAGTCTGTTATGTAACTAAAAAATAATAACTTTTTATCCAAAGAGCTGTTTGTGTGATGGTTTTTAAAAATTATAAATTCAATGATATTTTTAAAATAATGAACAAATAAAAATAGAGTAAATGTAAAAAATAATTACAGACAACAGGTAATAAGCAAGAAGATACAGTTCTTAAAAATGAAACTGTATCTTCTTTGAAAGCTTAATTTTAGAAATTATCTTTAAGAGCACGCAGGTGGGCGAAGTCTTCAACACTTTCTGCGCGAAGAAAGGGGTTGGTTGCTAATTCAAGTTCAATCGTGCTTGGTAGGGTGATTAATCTCTGTTTACGTAGCTCACGGACTTCTTCAGCTCGTTCTGATAAGGCATGGTTATGCGGTTCTACCGTTAAGGCAAATTCGGCATTTGAAAGCGTGTATTCATGTGTGCAATAAACTTTTGTGCTGGTTGGTAGTGCTGCTAAACGGCTCAGTGAGTGATACATTTGTTCAGCTGTGCCTTCAAATAATCGACCACATCCCATCGCAAATAAAGTATCGCCGCAAAATACAGCTTCTAATTCTTCGATAAAATAGACAATATGCCCTAAGGTATGGCCTGGGGTTGCAATAATCTCTACTTTTAAATCATTAAATTTTAGATGATCGTCATGTTGTAAGGGGTGGGTAATTCCCGGAATTTTTGTGAGCTCATCACGTGGGCCATACACAGTAATTTTTTGGGCAGCAGTTAAATCCGCAACACCACCTATATGGTCTTTGTGCCAATGAGTAAGCCAGATTTGTTTTAAATTTAACTGATGATTCTGACAAAATTGAGTTACCAGTTCCGCTTCTGTTGGGTCGACTGCAACAGCTTCTTGGGTTTCAGTATCTTCTAAAATCCAGATATAGTTTTGGAGGGTATTCTGCACATCAATAAAATGAATTCTATAACGCATTGTTTTATCCTGAAACTAAATCCAAAGAGTAAATGAATAATGACTAATTCTGATCATACCAGAAAATGGTATTGAGCCATGCACTCAACTGTCTTTAAGAACAGGGTGATATAAAACAAAAAAAGCCCTCTAGAAGAGAGCTTTTTTTTGTATGGATGACTTAACGGAGCTTGGCGAGCCAGTTCCCTAGCGTCTGTACAATCTGTACTAATAGCAATAGGATAATAACTGTTAAAATCACAACGCTAGTATCAAAACGTTGATAACCATAAGAAATCGCTAAATCACCAATACCACCTGCGCCAACTGCGCCAGCCATGGCGGTTGCACCAATAAGACTGATTGTCGCTGTGGTAAGGTTTAGAATGAGTGAACTGCGTGCTTCAGGTAAAATAAAGCGGTAGATAATTTGCCAAGGTGTAGCACCCATTGCTTGAGCAGATTCAATAATTCCTTCATTTACTTCAAGCAATGAAGTTTCAATCAGACGTCCCATATAAGGGCCAACATAAATAGTCAATGGAACAATAGCTGCCCACGTACCAATTGAAGTACCTACTAATAGCTTAGTAAGAGGAATCACTGCAATGAGTAAAATAATAAAAGGAAGAGAGCGTAAAGCATTTACAATTGGATTAAGTAAATGATAAATCACTTTATTGGGTAAAATGCCTTCTGGACGGGTAACTAATAAAATAATTCCCTGAATAAATCCCCAAATGCCGCCAAACAAAAGTGCGAAGAAAACCATATGAAAAGTTTCTTGCAAAGCTGTAACGAACTGATCAATAGAAAGGGAACTGTGCCAGAAAGGTTGAGTGAGTTCAGTTAACCACTGTACGATTAAATCTCTCATACTTGATCTCCTGATTGAACTACACCTACTTCATTTTGTTCCAAAAACTCAATAGCTTGTTTAATTAGCTGAGGATCACCTAAAAGCTGCACAAACATTTGACCAATGACTGTGCCATTAATTTCAGTCATGTTGGCAAATAAAATATTTAAGCTAATATCGAATTTTTTAATCAGTGACTGAATTACAGGTTCTTGAGCAGAACGCCCTAAAAACTGTAAACAGTAAATACTGTGATGATGTTGGTTTTCGAGCTGATTTAAAATATTCACAGGCAACTGTTGATGTAAAACAGTTTGAATGAAGTTTTTAGTGGTTGGATGTTGAGGTTTACTAAAGATATCAATCGTTGAACCTTGTTCAATGACTTTACCTGCTTCCATCACAGCCACATGATCACAAATAGTTTCAATGACATCCATTTCATGGGTCACCATAACAATCGTGATTTTTTGCTCTTGATTAATTTTCTTGAGTAGTTCTAAAACTGACTTGGTTGTTTGCGGGTCTAGGGCAGAGGTTGCTTCATCACATAAAAGAATCTTTGGATGATTTGCCAAAGCACGGGCAATACCGACACGTTGCTTTTGTCCGCCAGAAAGTTCATCTGGATAAGCATCTTTTTTATGCTTAAGATCAATGAACTCCAACAACTCATTCAAGCGCTTTTCACGTTCTACTTTATTGTAATTCAGTAGTCGCATTGGCATTTCAATATTTTCAGCAACCGTCTTGGTTTGTAGCAGATTGAAGTGCTGAAAAATCATGCCAATACTTGCACGTTCCTGACGTAATGAGCGTGCATCCAAAGCGGTGAAATCTTTCTGATTAATAATGATTTGACCTTCTGTTGGTCGCTCAAGTAGGTTGATCAGGCGGATTAAGGTACTTTTACCTGCACCACTATAGCCAATGATGCCAAAAATACTGCCCTCAGGAATCTCTAAATTGATTTGGTCGAGTGCGCGTATGGTTTGACTTTTGAGCTGATAGTGCTTTGAAATGTTTTTAAATTGAATCATATCGTCAGAAGCTATGCTGGAAAGAAAAAACAGGCAAAGAGAATTTGCCTGTTTCACGTTTCCGCTATTATATTACTATTTAGCTTCTGAGAGATAGCTGATTGGTTGATCTACGTCAACTTTTGTTCCACCAAAACGCTCTGTTACATACTTTTTAGCTGCTGCACTGTGATATAGCTGTCCAACTTTTTGCAAAACAGCATCATTTTTACGTGAATCAGCAGTTGCAAGAACGTTGACATTAAGTCGTGTGCTTTGATCAACAGGCTCATAGAAAATAGAATCTTTGAGTACGTTCAAACCACCTTCCATTGCTAAGGTGTTACCTAATACAACGGCATCAACTTCGTCTTTAATACGTAATGCAGTTGCCATTTGGATTGGTTTGATATCGATCCTTTTACTATTTTCGATGATATCGTTTGGACTGCCTTGAGCCGGGTTAAAATCAGCTTTAAGTTTGATTAAGCCAGCTGTTTGTAATAAAAGTAAAGCACGAGCTTCGTTGGCAGCATCATTTGGGATTGCAATAATTGCGCCCTCTGCGAACTCATCAATTTTTTTGTGTTTACTTGAATAGATACCCATTGGCTCAAGATATGTGGTAGAAACCGGTGCAATTTTATCTTGGTTTGATTTATTAAATGCAACAAGATAAGAATAAGATTGGAAAGCATTCAGATCTACTTCTTTGTTTGCAATGGCTGCATTCATAGAAACATAGTCTGTGAAGTTTTTCACTTCTAACTTTAAGCCAGCAGCTTGGGTTTCAGGCAAAGTTGCGATATAACGCCAAATATCAGCATCTGAACCTGTAGAGGCAATTACTACCGTTTGTAATTGGGAGCTATCATTGTTTTGGTTTGTTTGTGGAGCACTTTCTTGTTTACCACATGCTGCCAATAGTACTACTGACATACTTAAAAAAAGACTGATCAGCTTTTTCATTTAAAAAAGTCCTGATTGAGGAGATATAGAAAAATAAGTATGATCTATATCTATATGAAATGGGAGGAGTTGGAATTACAACTGGTTTAAACTCTGGTATCTTTTGGTGGGGTTTCATAATTTGCTTGCATATTTTGGCGGTAAGAGAGGGTAATTGTTTTATAAACAAAAACTGTTTCCCCAAACAGTTAATCCCCAAACAGTAACCAAACGAGTGTCCATAAATTTTGAACATTAAAAACTCTCTACAGCTATAATCTGTAGAGCAAGTCGCTATGAAAATTATTAAAACAGCAGTGTTTATTGACAGTTCCAACGTTATGCTAATCATATCAATAAAAGTGTGCTTGATATAGAGGGCCCCTTTTCTATTTGTTGATATCTTTAGAAATATAATAAAGATTTATACGATTTGCTTATATTGTGGCACATAATAGAAAAGCCTCTATATATAGAGGCTTTTCATTAGAGTTTTAAACTTGTGGAATTTTTAAGCTTTTTCACGTGCAATTGCGCGGTAGCCAATGTCGCTACGATATTGCATACCCGTAAAGTTAACTTGTCCGCAAACTTCTAGCGCGTTAATTTGTGCTTCCAAAACGCTGTCGCCTAATGCTGTTACACAAAGAACTCGACCACCAGAAGTCACGATGTGACCATCTTCACGAGTTGCAGTGCCTGCATGGAAAATTTTAGTATCTTCAGGTGATTGTCCGATACCTGAAATTACATCGCCATTGCGTACACTATCAGGATAGCCTTCTGCTGCCAGTACAATACCGATTGACTTGCGTTCATCCCATTCAGCTTCTTTTGGTAAGTTACCAGCAATACCGGCTTCTACCAATTCAACAAGTGATGACTTTAAACGCATCATGATCGGTTGGGTTTCAGGGTCACCAAAACGACAGTTAAACTCGATCACACGTGGTTGACCTTGCTCATCAATCATTAGGCCAGCATATAAGAAACCAGTGTAAACATGTCCGTCAGCAGCCATACCTTCTACGGTTGGATGCATGATTTCAGACATAACGCGTTCAAAAATATCAGAAGTTACAACTGGAGCAGGAGAGTATGCACCCATACCGCCAGTGTTAGGACCTTGATCGCCTTCAAAAATACGCTTGTGATCTTGTGAAGTTGCCATTGGTAAAATATTTTTACCATCAATCATACAAATGAAAGAAGCTTCTTCTCCCGCAAGGAACTGTTCAATCACAACGCGTGAACCAGCATCACCAAATTTGTTGCCAGCAAGCATGTCATCAATTGCTGCAAAAGCTTCTTCGTTGGTCATTGCAACGATTACGCCTTTACCGGCAGCAAGACCATCAGCTTTAATTACAATTGGCGCACCATTTTTTTCAACATACGCTTTAGCTGCATCTACTTCAGTGAAAACGTCGTAGAAAGCAGTTGGAATGTTGTGACGCTTTAAAAAGTGCTTAGCAAATGCTTTTGAACCTTCAAGCTGCGCTGCATATTGAGTAGGTCCCCAAATTTTTAAACCTGCTTCACGTGCAGCATCTACCACGCCATTAACTAATGGTGCTTCTGGGCCAACAATAATAAGATCAACATTATTTTCTTTAGCAAAAGCAATGATTGCTGAGTTGTCTAAAATATCAAGTTGAACATTAAGACATTTGTCTTCTGTTGCAGTTCCAGCATTACCTGGTGCAACAAAAACTTGAGTAACATTGGTATCTTGCGCAATTTTCCATGCTAAAGCATGTTCACGACCACCACTACCTAAAACTAAAATATTCATTTTTAATTTGTTCCTTAACTTTAATCCTTTTTCATCCCCCTCTATCCCTCAAGGTGGAGAGTTAGCTCCATTATTGTGGAAAACCCTCCTGAATGAAAGGAGGGTTAGGGAGGACTAAATTTAAATTAGTGGCGGAAGTGGCGCATACCAGTGAAGACCATTGCAATACCAGCTTCATCAGCTGCTGCAATAACTTCCTCATCACGCATAGAGCCACCTGGTTGAATAATGCATTTAATGCCAGCTTTAGCCGCATTATCAATACCGTCACGGAACGGGAAGAATGCATCAGATGCCATTACAGCGCCTTCAACAACCAAACCAGCATGTTCAGCTTTAATGGCAGCAATACGAGCTGAGTTAACACGGCTCATTTGACCTGCACCTACACCAATAGTTTGGCGGTTTTTCGCATAAACAATTGCATTTGATTTTACATATTTCGCAACTTTCCAAGCAAAGATGAGGTCATCAATTTCTTGTTCAGTTGGTGCGCATTTGGTTACTACTTTAAGATCATCTTTAGTAATCATACCTAAGTCTTGATCTTGAACTAATAAACCGCCATTAACGCGTTTGTAGTCAAGTTGTGGTGCACGTGCGTCAATCGCAGGTAATTCGCCACAAACTAAAACACGTACGTTTTTCTTCGCGCCAGTAACTTCAAGCACGCCATCAGCAATACTTGGAGCAATGATTACTTCAACGAATTGACGCTCTACAATTGCTTGAGCAGTTGCAACATCTAACTCACGGTTAAATGCAATAATACCGCCGAAAGCAGATTCTGGGTCAGTCGCATAAGCTAAATCGTAAGCAGCTTTAATGCCGTCTAAAGAAACAGCAACACCACAAGGATTAGCGTGTTTTACAATTACACAAGCAGGTTTTGCAAATGATTTCACACATTCAAGTGCAGCATCTGTATCTGCAATGTTGTTATAAGACAATTCTTTGCCTTGTAACTGTTTTGCTGTAGAAACTGACGCTTCTTTTGCATTTGCTTCAACGTAAAATGCAGCAGATTGATGTGGGTTTTCACCGTAACGTAAATCTTGTGCTTTGTTCAATTGAGTATTGAACGTACGAGGGAATAAATCAGCTTCGCCTTCAGTCTTACCAACGCGAGCGCCTAGGTAAGAAGCGATCATACCGTCATATTGAGCTGTATGTTCAAATGCTTTAACAGCTAAATCGAAGCGTGTTTCATAAGAAAGTGAACCAGTAGCTTTTAATTCAGTAATAACTGTATCGTAATCTGAAGCATTTACAACAATACCGACAGAAGCGTGGTTTTTAGCAGCAGCACGAACCATTGTTGGACCGCCGATGTCGATATTTTCGATAGCATCAGCAAGTGAACAGTTAGGTTTTGCAACTGTTGCAGCGAATGGATAAAGGTTCACGACAACAAGATCAATCGGATCAATGTTGTGTTCTTCCATTACTGCTTCATCTAAACCGCGACGAGCGAGAATACCGCCATGAATTTTTGGATGTAATGTCTTAACACGACCATCCATCATTTCAGGGAAGCCAGTATGTTCAGATACTTCAACCACAGCGATATTATTATCTTTAAGCAACTTGTATGTGCCGCCTGTAGATAATAGTTCTACCCCTAAAGCTGCAAGGTTTTGAGCAAATTCGACAATTCCTGTCTTATCAGATACAGAAATCAAAGCACGTTTAATAGTCATGATGTTTAATTCAACAATTTCAAGTCTACGGATTAAAACCAATAAGCATAAAAAAATGCCCACGACGTCGTGAGCATTTTATCATTTATTCACTCATCAAACCGTGAGCTTTTAACTTTTTGCGTAAAGTGCCACGGTTGAGTCCAAGAATCTCTGCAGCACGGGTCTGATTACCACGTGTATATTCAAGAACTACAGATAAAAGAGGTTTCTCCATTTCTGCTAGCACCATGTCATATACCTGAGATGGCTGCTCACCTTGCAATTGTGCAAAATAATGACGAACTGCGCGATCCACGTGGATGCGAAGAGCAACATCAGATTGTGCAGTAAAAATAGGAGATTTGCTATTCATGCGAGTTAATCCGAAAATCAAATACTAGCTTGGATAAAGTAGTATATAAATGTGGTCTAAAAATACGGAGTCCTGTTTTAGATCCTAAAACAGTGACTCTAAAACATAAGAACAATTAGCTTGCCATATTTCTTCGTATTGAATAAAAAATAAGCGTAACAATAGTTAAATATTTGTTACAGCTCCCTCAAAAACAAAAAAAGTTAGGCTATGTGCTTAATGTAGAAAAGCACACATGCTTAACAGTATTTTTTTTGGATTGAGAGCGAGGAGTATATGAGTCAAAGCTTTCGTGGCGCGTATCATACCATTGTCTAGGAAAAAGTGAGCAAATTAACTGCATTTTTTTTTATTTTTTTTTCACTTTTTTTACATTTTAGGGGTGGACAATTTCTAATCGATAATTTAGTAGGCTTTTTTTGCTTCTGTTTAGCTCAAATTGGAATCGGAAAGGGGTATTCGAGGGAATGCGCTGAATACCTCGTAAGTTTTCAACAAGATACTGTTGAGGAGTTAATATAATTTCTTCTGTTTTGTTTGACTCTGTTGCGAAACTCAACTTTAAGTTAGGAAGTTCAATACTTTTATCATTCTGATTAAGCAATATGCCTGAAAATTGCGTATGACTTGTGTCAAATTTGCGGAGTTTTAACTTTTCTATATAAATAAGTTGATATTGTTCAGCTGACTTATTGCAGTGCAGTATTTCACATACATAATTAAATGCATGGCTGACGGTTGGGCTTGCATGCATGAGCTTAGGGTTAAACCAGAGAATTTGAAAAGTGAAGACTAAAATTAAAATAAGGTTGGCAGAACTCCAGAGCGTGTAGTACAGCCAACTATGCTTTTTATTATTGTCTTGTTCTTGTGAAGATGCTTGTTCAGCTAAATTAAGATTTGGTAGAGCGTTAATAGGTTCGTTGTGAAAATAATTTAAGTTGTTGAGATAGGTTAAAAGATCAATATTCGAATTCTCAACTTTTTGATCAAAGATATCTAACACGTGAGAATGTGTCATATATCTATTTTGCATTGAGCCGTTGACTAATGTAGATGAGTTAATCGTAACAGGCTGTTCAATATTAATTAGATGGGTGAGTGCATTAAAGCTCGAATCACATTTAGGGCAACAAACCATACCCTGAGCAACAGTCAATTGAGTAAGAGACACTTTATAGACGGTTAAGCACTTAGGGCAGCGGGTTTGTTTTTCATTCATGAGTTAAAAAATCTCAATTTATTGTTTTACGTTTTCCTGAAATGCGACACCAATTTTCTTCGCGTTTTTCGACATCTAATATATCAAAAAATTCAGAATAAACACGTGAAACATCAGCAACTTGCTCTTCAATTACACCTGCAAGTGCGAATTCACCATCAGATTTAAGTAAATTTGCAAACTCAGGCGCAAGTGCCATTAATGGACCCGCTAAAATATTTGCAACTAAAACATCTGCCTGTTGAGGTTTAAACTCTTGATCGAATTCTTCAGGAAGGCCTACATATAGTCGATCTAATACGCCATTAAGTTCAGCATTTTGTTTTGTTGCTAAAACAGCCTGAGGGTCAATATCAGTAGCATATACTTTTTTAGCGCCTAATAATAAAGCAGCTACACCTAAAATGCCTGAACCACAACCATAATCAATGACAATCTTATCTTTAACGTCAGTTTTACCTAACCATTGTAAGCATAAGAAAGTACTTGCGTGGTTACCTGTACCAAACGCAAGACCTGGGTCTAGCTTAATATTCGTTGCATCAGCTTCTGGTGGCTCTAGCCATTCAGGTACGATCCAGAACTTTTCCCCAATTTGAATTGGCTCGTAATAGTCCATCCAAGCGCGTTCCCACACTTGATCTTCAAGTTCTTCATGACGGATAGGAGCGTCTGGAAGTTGAGCTTTTAAGAAAGCTTCTAAAGTGTCGACATCAATAGGGTCTTGTTCGTCTTGTTGATAAATGCCTGTCACAATCACTTTATTCCATAAAGGTGTTTCACCTGGTAATGGTTCAAGTAAAGCCTGATCTTCAGCATCATCCAGAGTTACGCTTACCGCACCTAGAGACATTAAAAGTGTTTCTGTGAACTCAACTTGTGCTTGATCAACGGTAATGTGTATTTGTAACCACTTCACGAAAAGGACCTAAAAATTTTATTTAAAGGCCTATTGTAGCTGACTAGACAGTTTTAAAAAAGAAAGCGGCCCATCTTTAATGGGCCGACTTTAAAAATACTGAGAAGGCTAGCGGCAAATAAATTGCTTCTTCTATACCTCATGTCGAAACAGATTAAGGAGCAGGGGCCTTAAATTGTAACTTACCATTTTCATTTGGTTGGCAAGTACCATTAAAGATTACGCCGTTATGGTTGTAAGCTACCCATTCACCTTGCTGTTTTTTTACACAGACTCGAATTTGTTTTTGCATTTCGGCTTTGCTCATATCAGCAGCATGTGTAAAAGTTACGCCTGAAAAACAAATTAGAGATGCAGTTAAGATTTTTAACATAGTCGTTTTCATTTTGTATTCCTTCTTGTCGCGTTAATTTTAAAGTCATAGAAGTACTGTACATTTTTTATTCTAAGATGAATTTGTTTTAATAACATTCACTTTGTATTGAGTTCATGAAACAAAATGTCAAATCATGTGGCGTACCGTAAATTATGTGAAGATGATTTTGTAATTATGTACATCAATAAGCAGATAATTTTGCTATAATGTTCCGTCTTTTTTTTTCTGGTGTTTTGTACTCATGCACTACCCTAAAGTTTATGATGTTATCGTTATCGGTGGCGGTCACGCAGGTACGGAAGCAGCCCTTGCTGCTGCGCGTATGGGACGACAGACTTTGCTTTTGACCCATAACATTGAGACTTTGGGTCAAATGAGTTGTAACCCAGCAATCGGTGGTATTGGTAAGTCACATTTAGTACGTGAAATTGATGCGCTTGGCGGAGCAATGGCTTTAGCTGCCGATAAAGGTGGTATCCAGTTCCGTATTTTAAATTCACGTAAAGGTGCGGCAGTACGTGCAACACGTGCTCAAGCTGACCGCGTTCGCTATAAAGCTGCCATCCGCGATACTTTGGAAAATCAAGCAAATCTTGATATTTTTCAGCAAGCGGCTGATGACCTGATTGTTGAAGGTGATACGGTTAAAGGTGTTGTTACCCAAATGGGTATTCGCTTTGACGCTAAAACTGTTGTGTTGACTACGGGTACATTCTTGGGTGGGATAATCCACGTTGGTTTAGAAAAATCAAGCGGTGGTCGTGCAGGTGATCCTCCTTCAATTGCACTTGCTCAGCGTCTACGTGAATTAAAATTACCTGTGGGTCGTTTAAAAACGGGTACACCACCACGTATTGATGCACGTTCGGTTGATTTTTCAGTCATGATTCCACAGCCAGGTGACTTCCCATCTCCGGTTATGTCGTTCATGGGTGATGCTTCTATGCACCCTGAACAAGTAAATTGTTATATCACGCATACTAATGAAAAAACCCATGACATTATTCGTGGTGGTTTAGATCGTTCACCAATGTATACCGGTGTTATTGAAGGTGTAGGGCCACGTTACTGCCCATCAATCGAAGATAAAATTCACCGTTTCGCAGATAAAGATTCTCATCAGGTATTCTTGGAACCAGAGGGTTTAGATACACACGAGCTTTATCCAAATGGTATTTCGACTTCGCTTCCATTTGATGTTCAGTTCGAGCTGGTTCGTTCTATTCGTGGTATGGAAAATGCCCATATTTTGCGTCCAGGCTATGCGATTGAATACGATTATTTCAATCCGCAAGCTTTGAAATTCACTCTCGAAACTAAAGCTATTAACGGGTTGTATTTTGCTGGCCAAATTAACGGTACAACAGGTTACGAAGAAGCAGGTGCCCAAGGTTTACTTGCTGGCTTAAACGCTGCGCGCCGTGCTTGGGAACAAGAAGAGTGGACACCTAAGCGTGACCAAGCTTACATGGGCGTGTTGGTTGATGACCTCATTACTTTAGGTACTAAAGAACCATACCGTATGTTTACCTCACGTGCCGAATATCGTTTGATGTTGCGTGAAGACAATGCGGATCAACGTTTAACGACAGTTGGTCGTGAACTTGGTTTGGTTGATGATGTTCGTTGGGCTGCTTATTGTGAAAAAATGGAAGCGGTTGAGCGTGAAACTTCTCGTTTACAACATTTGTGGGCGGCACCAAATAACCCTATGGGCAAAAAATTCGTTGAGATGACGGGTGCTGACTTAAGTAAAGAATGTAGTGCGATTGATTTGCTTAAACGCCCTAATATTAACTTTGGTCAAATTGCCGAGCTTACGGGTTCTGAAGTTTCTGAGCAAGTTGGTGAGCAAATCGAGATTGCTGTGAAATACGAAGGTTATATTAACCGTCAGCATGAAGATGTGGCACAGTTAAAGCGTCTTGAAGAAACTAAAATTCCTACCGATTTTAATTATGATGTAGTGTCTGGTTTATCACGTGAAATTACCCAGAAATTAAAAACGGTTCTTCCAGAAACATTAGCTCAAGCGAGCCGTATTCCTGGTGTTACACCGGCAGCTGTTCAGCTTGTAATGATCACAATTCGTAAAAATAATATGATTAAGAAAACAGCTTAATCTTTTAAATGCAAAAAGCCCAGTTAAGACTGGGCTTTTTTATTTTCTGTTCAAAAATATATGAAAACTTCCTAAGGAAGAAAATAGATTTCGCTTCCTTTTTTTCTTATTTCACATATTTTGAGCAGCCAGTTATATTAAATTCACGTTCAAACAAGAGGGCTTTAACCATGACAATGAAATCAATACGCTACAATAGAGATGAAATGGCATGCCAATGCTCATGTTCAAAATAGCGCAAAAGAAAGAGCAGATCAGTTTTGTAGGGGGAGAACACATTGATCTGAAAACAAGTATAAATATAAGAGCCAATATAAAATTAAGAAAATTATAATTCAAAATCTAAAGAGAACCTTATGGTTCTCTTTTTTATGTCTATTTGCTCTCAGATTCAATTTCCCGCACAGCGTTGTGTACCTGCACTGGTTCGATATGCAGTAATTTCTTACCAAAACTACGTAACCACCACACCAGTTGAGATGTAAAAGGTACGGTTGCTGTAACTTCTACGATATTTTCTTCAAGTGGGATTATGGTTTGGTCCTTGCTTAACTGACTTTCATAGAAAGTTCTAGCAGTTTGCTCTGTCATGGTTAATGTAAGTTGAATTGATTCAGTTGGCTGTTTGTAGTCCACTCTAAAACCTAAGGCACCTGAATCGATATAATGATCAATATCAAAATTGACAGGATGCAGTGCTCGACTATCTAAGACTTTTGCTGATTTAAAACGGTGCAAGGCAAATGTTTGAACTTCAGTTTTGTCATGTCGTGTGCAAATTAAATAAATTACCGCACCTTTTTGTACCAAAGCCAAAGGATTTAAAATATAGGTTTTGTCCTCGCCCTGATTAACTCGTGCCCGATAAATACATTCTATTTGCTTGTCTTGGAGTAGACCTTCATAAATTGCTTGTTGGGCATTTCGGTCCACTACAGGAGGAATAAGGGGTTGGCTTGCTGGTACGATGCGTACTCGGTTAATCCATTGCCTAACATTATTTTGTGTAGAGAGACTGCGTTTGGCCAAATCAAACCAAGGCCCCATCTCATCAAGCAGACTTGGTGGAAGTAAGTGTTTGAGATGTTCCTCAACCATCATAAATGTTACTGCCTGAGAGCTAGTCATGTGCGGTAAGCTCTGAATAGGCGCATCGGATTGCCATCGCCAGCCCTGAGGTACGGCTTTATTGCTTTCAATTGGAAAGCGCTGAGCAATTTGATTTAAATCACGCTGAATTGTCCTTAAACTGATATCAATACCTTCACGTTCAAGCATTTCTTGTAACTCCCGCGTCCCGATCCACTTACCGGTAGGGAGGCGAGATAAAATCTGCCATTGGCGATATAAACTATTTGAAGTTTCTTTTTCTATTACAGACATAAGCGTAATACATCTATATCCAACTGCTTTGGTGTCAACACAATAAAAAATCTTTACACATTTAGCAAGTTTGTCAGATTCGGTTTATAGGTCCTTTTACAATCAATGTTAAGATTTAGAAGAAGAAAGTTATAACAAAGCACCGTAAAAATATTAAAGATATATAAATGGCACTGAAATTGCTTATTTAAAAATGAAATATAGATAAATGATAAGACGAGGTGGTTATGTCAGAACAAGAGCATGAATTACATATAGATAATGATTTTTTTATACAAGAGCAGACAACTACGGCACTCATTAACCCAACCTCTTTTTTAGAACATATTTCCGTACAAACCAACCTATTTGAGCAGCTAAAATCACAGTTTTTTAATGAGATGCTTGAT
Source organism: Acinetobacter sp. Leaf130 (assembly GCF_001423205.1). NCBI lineage: Bacteria > Pseudomonadati > Pseudomonadota > Gammaproteobacteria > Moraxellales > Moraxellaceae > Acinetobacter > Acinetobacter sp. Leaf130. The sequence continues at coordinate 1,780,943 of NZ_LMOE01000001.1, read as the reverse complement.
GATGTAACATCAAATGGTGCGGCTTCTAAAAAAATTGAGCAATGGTTGAGTATTCGTACTCTAGATGAATTAAAAGAATTGAATGCTCAAGCGAAGCAACATTTTCTTTATCACGGCATTACTTTTAACGTATATGGTGATAAAGAAGGTGCAGAGCGAACAATTCCTTTTGATTTAATTCCAAGGGTGATTGAAAAAAAACAATGGGAGAAAATAGCTTCGGGCTGTGCGCAGCGTGTTAAAGCATTAAATTACTTTTTAGATGATATTTATCACGGACAACATATTTTAAAAGAACAGCTCATTCCCGAAGAACAAATTATGGGGAATGATGCTTTTCAGCCACATATGCTTAAACATTCTCTGAAAGGTAAAATTTATTCACAAATTAGCGGAATTGATATTATCCGTGATGGCGAGGGAGAATTTTTTGTACTTGAGGATAATTTAAGAACACCTTCTGGTGTCTCTTATATGATCGAAAGCAGAAATATTAGTCAGCAATTGATGCCGGAGCTATGTGCAACCAATAATTTACAGGGAATTGAGCATTATCCAAAACTTTTAAAAGAAATATTGCAGGAAAATTCACCTGCGGACAGGCCTTTTATTGTGGTGTTAACACCTGGTCGCTTTAACAGTGCTTATTATGAGCATGCTTTTTTAGCCCGAGAAATGGATGTGCCATTGGTTACAAATCGGGATTTATTTGTAGAAAGTGACCAAGTTTTTGTTAAAACCATTCGTGGACGTCAAAAAGTAGATGTAATTTATCGCCGTCTAGATGATGATTTTCTAGATCCTTTGGCATTTCGACCAGATAGTGCTCTTGGAGTAGCAGGTCTGATGTCTGCCTATTTGCAAAAAAATGTTGTAATTGCGAATGCACCTGGGACAGGGGTGGCTGATGATAAATCTATTTATCCTTATGTTGATCAAATGATTCAATATTATTTGGGTGAAACGCCAATTCTAAAAAATGTACCTACTTACCAATGCCGTAAAGAAGAACATTTAGATTATGTTCTTTCTAATCTTGAGCAATTGGTGGTTAAAGAAGCACAGGGTTCAGGGGGCTATGGCATGTTAATTGGCCCTAAGGCAAGCTCGTGTGAGATTGATGACTTTAGAAAAAAATTGATTGCTACACCCCACATGTATATTGCGCAGCCTACATTGGCTTTATCCGTTGCTCCTACGCTAACAACTGGCGGGGTGGCTGAACGACATATCGATTTACGTCCATTTGTATTAAGTTCACCTTATCGGACAGAGATAGTGCCAGGGGGCTTAACACGTGTAGCTATGCAGGCCGGATCCTTAGTCGTAAATTCTTCACAAGGCGGTGGCATAAAAGATACATGGGTGGTTGAAACATTACATTCCTAATTGTGGGTTAAAGAGGAACTTTATGGTTTTACTCAATTCGAGTGCGCATCAAATATATTGGTTAGGCCGTTATTTAATGCGAGTTAAATTTGCGGTCTATCATTTACCTTTTACAGAAGATGAGAAAGCTACACAATTTGCAGCAGCATTTGGTCTGGATATAGAAAATGCTGAATTACTAAATCACTATATGTTAGACAAGAAGCAAACATTTTCATTACTGAACCAGTTCGTTGTTGCTAAAGATAATATTCAGGAGTTAAGAGGCGTATTGTCATCAAATGCTTATGCAGAATTAAACAATGCTCTCAAGATGATTCAAGCTCAACCTGACGCTGTAAGAAAGGTTGTTGGACAATGTACTCAGATAATTGAGGCAGAGCATGACGATGTTTGTTTGTTTTTTCATCTTGGTCAAAAAGTAGAACAATTTGATATAGAACTGCGTTTTGGTCAGGAGTTAACGTCTCTTATTTCTGAACTTGATGTTTTAGTACGAAGACTTGGCAATTTAGATTGGAAAAAAGTAGATCAGCATTGGCAAGTTCTCAGGCAACAACCCACTTGGGATGCTTATTATACTTTTACGCAGCAGTTGGAATATATGTTTGAGGTCTGATTATGAAATTGATGGTTAATCATCAAACGCATTATAGCTATACTGAAACTGCTCGAAATAGCGTTCAGTATATTAAAATGATGCCTCAAACATCACCCCATCAACATGTTATGAATTGGGCGATTAGTGTACCGGGTGAAAAAACGATAAAAAGGGATATATTTAATAATGTATGGATGACGGCCAGTCAGCGTTATGAATATCAGCATCTTACATTTATGGCACAAGGTATCATTGAACTTCAAAATAGGGAGCTGGGTTGCGTAGATTTATCTACACCGATAAATTTATTTTTGCAAATTACAGGAGCTACACGATGTGATCCAGAAATGTTGGACTTTGCCAAAAAAATTGTAACTGTTAAAGACCGACAGCATATTGCATTATTAAGTGAACACATTTTACAACAAATACTCTACCAACCTGATAGTACATCGGTTCAGACGACTGCGACAGAAGCATTTCATGCTGGACAAGGTGTATGTCAGGATCATGCACATGTTTTAATTGCGATGTGTCGTGCGCTACAATTACCAGCACGTTATGTCTCTGGTTATCTATTTAATCAAAATTATCCCCACCTTGCCAGTCACGCTTGGGCGGAAGTATTTTTAGAAAATCAGTGGTATTGTTTTGATGTAAGCAATCAGTTGTTTACGCCTAAACATCATATCTATCTTGCAGTTGGTCGTGATTATCTCGATGTTGCACCTATTCGTGGTGTAAGAGAGCAAGGTGGAGTGGAAAACATGATGTCTGTGGTTCAAGTGTTGGCATGTTGAATGTAAAGAGAATGAAATGACCTATTGTTGTGCGCTTAGATTGGAACAAGGTTTAGTGTTTATTAGTGACACGAGAACTAATGCAGGAGTTGATCATATTTCTGTGTTCCGAAAATTGCATACTTTCGGCGTTACTGGAGAGCGTTTCATGGCTTTACAAACAGCAGGTAATTTAGCGACGACACAAGCTGTTATAGGTCATTTGCAAAATGCTCTCACTTTGCAGCAAGAACCTAACTTATATAGTGTCAATACGATGTTTGAGGCGGCTGAACTGATTGGTAAAACCTTAAAAAGTGTTTTAGAGGATATTAGTTCAGACACTCAAGAACAAATGAATTATGCGTGTAGTATTTTAATAGGTGGGCAAATTAAAGGCGGTGAAATGCAGCTTTATAATGTCTATCCGCAAGGTAATTTTATTTGTGCAACTACGGATACACCCTATTTTCAAATAGGAGAAAGCAAATACGGAAAACCTATTTTGGATCGTGCCCTATATTATGCGATGCCACTAGATGATGCATTACGTTGTAGCCTGATTTCTTTTGATTCAACTTTGCGCTCAAATGTTTCTGTTGGCTTGCCGCTTGATGCATTGGTTTACAATAAAGATAGTTTCATTATTCCGGTGGGTAAGCGAATTACCGAAGATGATCCGTATTTTTCACAAATTAGTAAACAATGGTCCGATACTTTACGCCGTGGTTTGCAAGAATTGCCAAAACCGACTGATGATTACTGGCGATAAAATTTTTAAAAGCTGATAAAAAAATCCAAGCATGCTTGGATTTTTTTATATTTTATTATTTAACTGCTTTTACGAATAGGGCGATTACTTAAGCGACAGAGTAATTCATATCCTATTGTTCCGTTTGCATCGGCGACATCATCAACCAGACGGTGTGCTCCCCAAAGTTCGACTTGAGAACCTAATTTAACTTGAATAGCTGTAACGTCAATTGCAAGCATATCCATGCTGACTCTGCCGACTACAGGACATAATTGCCCATTAATCGCTACATAATTTTGTTTAATATAAGCTCTCGGGTATCCGTCACCATAGCCAATAGAAACTATTGCAATATCCATTTTTTGTTGCGCACAGAAGGTTGAACCATAACCTACATGTTCTCCAGCTTGAATATGATTCAATGCAATCACTTCTGCTATAAAGGACATGACTGGTTTTAGGTCAAGATCATGTACTGTTTTATCTGCAAAAGGCGAAGCGCCGTAAAGCATAATGCCCGGGCGAACATAGTCAAAATGTAATTCTGGCCATTTATAAATAGCAGCAGAATTACAGCAAGATGCTAAAACAGGATCACAAGCTTGCTTAACCTGTAAAAATTGTTGTTTTTGTTGCTCATTGAGTGGATGGTCCACATCTGCATTTGCGAAATGCGTCGCTAGTACACAGGTAAAGCCTTCAGATTTTAAAGTTTTAATGACTTCAATAATTTCAGGAACTTTAAATCCTAAACGGTTCATGCCGCTATTAAGCTTAACCCAGACTTTTAAGCCTTGAGCGATGTATTCTTGCTTATGTTTAATTAACCATTCAAACTGCTGTTGATGGTGAATCACACATTCAAATTTTTGCTTAATTGCAATAGGCATTTCATCTTCAGAAAATGCCCCTTCAATTAAAGTAACAGGTTGTTGAAATCCAAGTTCGCGAATTTCTAAACCTTCTTGTAGGTAGGCGACACCAAAGGCATCTGAGGCATTTAAGGCTGCTAAACAGTCTTTGATTCCATGTCCGTAAGCATTAGCTTTCACCATACTTACAATTTTTGAATTTGCTGCGAGTTGTTTGACACGGTTTAAATTATATTGAAGCGCATGGCGATCAATATAAACTGTTGCTTGGCGCACCCTCATTTACTCCTTTGGGCTAGAGATAGAGTTTATTCTTCATCATCATATTGGCTGTAATACTCAGGAGAGAGATTACTAAATCGAGTATATTGACCTTCAAAGGCAAGACGAACTGAACCAATTGGGCCGTTACGCTGTTTACCAATAATAATCTCTGCGGTACCAGCTTCTTTCGACTCTTTGTTATAAACCTCATCACGGTAAATAAACATAATCAAGTCGGCATCCTGCTCAATCGCACCAGATTCACGTAAGTCTGACATTACTGGGCGTTTATTTGGTCGGTTTTCCAGACTTCGGTTAAGCTGGGAAAGTGCGATAACAGGGCAGTGCATTTCTTTTGCTAAGGCTTTCAAGCTACGTGAAATTTCTGAAATCTCACCCACACGGTTATCACCCATGCCAGGAACTTTCATGAGCTGTAAATAATCGACCATGATACAGCCGATTTTACCATCATGCATTTTGGCAATGCGTCGAGCACGGGCACGAAGTTCCGTTGGAGGTAGGGCAGATGAGTCATCAATATACAAATGCATTTGTTGAAGCTGCAAAATTGTACCAGTAACTTTGGTCCATTCATCAGCATCTAAGTTCCCCGAACGTAAATGCCCTTGGTGAACTTTACCCATTGCAGAAATAAGACGCATCGCAATTGAGTCTGCTGGCATCTCCATTGAGAATACCAGAGCGGGTAGCTTGTTATATTGTAGAACACTTTCAACCAAATTCATGGCGAAAGTGGTTTTACCCATAGATGGACGTGCAGCAACAATAATTAAGTCACCAGCTTGCATACCAGATGTTTTATTATCCAGTTCTAAGAAACCTGTGGTTAAACCTGTAATATTGCCATCTAGTTTTGAGAGTTCATCAAGTTTACTAATGACATCGGCGGTGACAGAGCTAATAGATTTAGGGCCTGCATCTTTTTTATTGTTATTGTGTTGTTCTGCTAGAGAGAAAATACTGGTTTCTGCTAGATCTAGAATCTCACTAACACCTCGACCTTTTGTGTCATAAGCATTTTGTAAAATTTCAGTACTGACTTTAATCATACTACGAAGCGTAGAGAACTCTTTAATTTTGGTGGCATAAGTTTCCAAGTTGTAGAAACTTGATGGTGAATCAGCCATAAGCTGCATTAAATATTCTTCGCCGCCAATGGCATCAAGTAAATTTTGTTTTAAAAGCCAATCGCTAACTAAGACCGCATCATAAGGTGAATTTTCTTGTGCGAGTTTTTCGATTGCACGGTAAATATATTTATGGCGAGTCGCATAGAAATCATTTTCTTTTAACATATCACTAACTTGCTCGAAAGATTCGGCAACTGTCATTAGTGCAGCAAGTACAGCTTGCTCAATGGCTAAATTGTGTGGGGGAGTGCGAAACTCTTTAAGTTGACCTGATTCACTCGTCTTATTTTCTGTTGGAGATGAACGGGTTAAAGAACTGGCATTCGCCTGAGACATAATTAGACCTGATGATAAAGAAAGGTGTACGCAAATAGCCTGTGAGGCCGAGAACTATCTTAAAACAAAATTAAATAAACTACCTAATTAAAAAACCAATTAAACTAAAGAACTGATCAGGAATTAATATATCTTATTTTAAAAATAGAGCACATAAAAAAAGAGCATGCAAAAGCATGCTCTTTTTTTGATGAGAAATTACTCAGATACGATAGTAACGAGAACTTCTGCAACAACATCATGATGCAATTGGATTGCGATGTTGAATTCACCAGTGTGACGAAGCGCGCCATTCGGTAAACGAACTTCTGCACGGTCAACTGTAAGACCAGCATTCGTTAAAGCGTCAGCGATGTCACGAGTACCGATAGAACCGAAGAGTTTACCTTCGTCACCAGCTTTAGCAGTGATAACGATGTTAACTTCATTCAATTGTTCAGCACGTGCTTGAGCAGCAGCTAAAATTTCAGCTTCTTGCTTCTCAAGTTCAGCGCGACGAGCTTCGAAAGCAGCAGTGTTAGCTTCAGTAGCTGCAACTGCTTTACCTTGAGGGATAAGGAAGTTACGACCGTAACCAGCTTTAACTGATACTTTATCGCCTAATTTACCAAGGTTTTTAATGCGTTGTAATAAGATAACGTCCACAGATCACCTCACTTATGGTTGTCAGTGTACGGAATCAAAGACAAATAGCGAGCTTGTTTGATAGCAAGTGCTAATTGACGTTGATAACGAGCTTTAGTACCAGTGATACGGCTAGGAACAATCTTGCCGTTTTCAGTGATGTACTGTTTTAAAGTGTCGATATCTTTGTAGTCGATGTACACAACATTCTCAGCTGTAAAGCGGCAGAACTTGCGACGACGGTAAAAACGTGCCATTGATGTTCTCCTTATTCAGCTTCGTGAGTAACTTGCTGTGCTTCTTCGCGTTGAGCTTTACGCGCACGCTTTTCTTCAGCACTTTTAGCAAGCAATGACTCTTCAGTGATTGCGTGTTCACGACGGATGATAAGGTTACGAATGATCGCGTCGTTATAACGGAATAATTCTTCTAGCTCATCAAGCGTAGTTTGACCACATTCAACATTCATAAGAATGTAGTGTGCTTTGTGAATTTTGTTAATTGGGTAAGCCAATTGACGACGGCCCCAATCTTCTAAACGGTGAATTTGACCTTCAGCTTCTTTGATCTGAGAGATATAGCGTTCAACCATACCTACAACTTGATCGCTTTGATCTGGGTGTACTAAAAGTACGATTTCGTAATGACGCATTGTCAGCTCCTTACGGTTTAAACAGCCCCTAATAAATAAAAAATTAGAAGCAAGGAGTCATAACTTAATAAGTTATGTCGCAAAATTTGCGAAGGCTGAATTATAGGTAAAAATTCGACTAAAAACAAATTTTTTGATGAGAAAAGTAAAATTTCTTTACTATAAGGAGGAAATCCTCCCTTATTTAAAAGAGAGGAAGATTTGGAGCAGGGGATTGATAGGTAAAGCTAAAGCTCAAACTTAACAAGGTAATTAATATGACCGAGTAAAGGAAAAAACGTTTAGCCCAAAGTTGGTCATTTTCAGCTTTAAATCCAATAATTGATAAATATAACCAATATGCTGTTAATGCATTAAAGGTTACTAGGAAAAATATATTGGTATAGCCAAAACAATATAAACCATTCAATACGGCTGCAAACAACAGAATATAAATGACACACTCTACTTTCGTGCGATAAATAGAACGTGCAACTGGCAGAATGGGGATTCCCGCATTTTTGTAATCGTCAAAACGATAAATAGCAATTGCCCATGAATGTGGCATTTGCCATAGCGCATAAGCCAAAAACAAAAGTAAGGCGGCTACATCAAAATGATGAGTTACTGCTGTATAACCAATAACAGGAGGACTCGCTCCGGAAATACTACCAATTACGGTTTGATGGATTGAGGTACGTTTTGTCCACAAACTATAAAAACCGACATAGACAATAAAACCAATTATTGCAAACAAGAAAGCGTAAGCATTTACACCGAACCACAAAATACTAAAACCGATAAATCCCAGAACAAATGCATATATAAGTGCAACAGTAGGAGAGATGGTTTTTTTGACCAATGCACGGTTTTGCGTGCGCTGCATTTTGATATCGATATCTTGGTCTATAACATTATTTACAACACAACCAGAAGCAACAACTAAAGTTGTTCCAAGTAAGGTGAGTAGTAATAATAAGATGTCTATAGAGCCTTGGGCGGCTAAGAAAAAGCCGCCCAAGGTGGTAATGAAATTACCGAAGAGAATTCCTGGTTTAGTCAGGAATAGATATTTTTTCAACATGACAATCAGTTTAGATCATCATATTGTAGTGAAGGTAATTCATAATCCACACAGAACCGATTAAAAGTACAGCGATACATAAGATTGTGTAGATGAATGCAATCATATTCCAGCGTTGTTCAGATGATGTATTCATGTGTAGGAAGTACACAAGCTGTACAAGAACCTGAGCAACAGCAGTGATTGCAATTACTGTAACTAAGATGCCACGACTGAAACCACCAGCCATCACCATCCCGAACGGGATGATGGTGAGGATAACAGAAAGGATAAATCCAACAGTGTATTGCTTAAAGTTACCGTGTGACGCACCTGCAGCATTATGGTCATGACTACTCATTAGAGAACTCCCAGTAAGTAAACGACGCTGAATACACAGATCCAAACGATGTCAAGGAAGTGCCAGAACAAGCTTAAGCAAGCTAGACGACGTGTATTCGGTAATGTCAAACCTTTAGTTTTGATTTGATACATCAAGACCAACATCCACACTAAACCAGAAGTTACGTGGATACCGTGTGTACCAACCAAAGTAAAGAACGATGATAAGAATGCACTGTGAGTTGGACCATGACCTTCATGTACAAGGTGATGGAACTCATAAAGTTCCATTCCAATGAACGTTGCACCAAAAAGGAATGTAATAAATAACCAAGTGATGACTTGATTTACATTCTTTTTATAAGATGCAAGTACAGCAAAACCGAAAGTTACCGATGAAATCAATAAGGCAAATGTTTCAGTTAACACGTAGCCTAATGAGTCATGGAACAGGTCATATGCACTTGGAGTTCCTGGTGGAATATGACTGCTTAATACAGCGAACGCAATGAAGAGTGATCCGAAAAGAATCAAGTCACTCATCAAGTATGTCCAGAAACCAAAGACCGTTAAGTCGGTATCATCATGTTCATGATGACCATCGTGGCCGTGGTTGTCGTGATGAAGTACTTCAGCCATTTCCTTAGTCCTTCTTCAAGTGTTTTTCAAGTAAAGCATAGCGTTCGTTTTCAATACGCTCAACTTCAGCAGCCGGAACATAGTAATCAACATTCTTAGTGAATGAGCTTACGATCAAGCTAACAACAGCTGAAACGAATGAAACAACAACAAGCCACCAAATATGCCAAATGAGTGCAAAGCCAAGGATCGTAATGAACATTGCAATGACAAAACCAGCAGCACGATCAGTCGGCATGTGGATGTCTTCATATTTAGTGTTACGTGCGTATGCTACACCATTTTCTTTGTCAGTCCAGAAACGGTCAATACCGCTTGCATCTGGTTCATGCGCAAAGTTATAGAACGGAGCAGGGGAAGAAGTCGCCCATTCAAGCGTACGTGCATCCCATGGATCGCCTGTAAGGTCCATGTTGTCTTTGCGTTGTAAGAAACCAACAATGATTTGCATTAAGAAACATGCAATACCAATCGCAACGAGAACAGCACCAAATAATGCAATTGCAAGGTAAGGATCCCATTCAGGGTTGTCATATGTATTCAAACGACGAGTCATACCCATGAAACCAAGGATATAAAGTGGCATGAATGCAAAATAGAAACCGAAGAACCAGAACCAGAACGCAGCTTTACCCCATGCTTCATTGAGCTTCCAACCAAACATTTTTGGCCAGTAGTAAATGATGCCGGCAAACATACCAAACACCACACCACCGATAATTACGTTATGGAAGTGAGCGATCAAGAATAATGAGTTGTGTACAAGGAAGTCCGCAGGTGGAACAGCCATAAGTACACCAGTTAAACCACCGATACCAAATGTTATAAGGAAGCCAAGCGTCCACAACATTGGAGTAGTAAAGGTGATGCGACCTTTATACATGGTGAATAACCAAGAGAAGATTTTCACACCAGTAGGAATCGCAATAACCATGGTCATGATACCGAAGAACGCGTTAACGTTCGCACCAGCACCCATGGTAAAGAAGTGGTGAAGCCATACAACGAACGCAAGAACAGTAATCGCGATAGTTGCATACACCATAGACTTGTAACCGAACAACGCTTTACGAGAGAAGGTTGCAACGATTTCTGAGTATAGACCAAATGCTGGTAATACTAAGATATATACTTCAGGGTGACCCCATGTCCAGATCAAGTTCACATAAAGCATTGGGCTACCGCCAAGCTCATTTGTGAAGAAATGGAAGCCGAAGTAACGGTCTAGAGTTAACATTGCAAGTGTACCTGTTAATACAGGGAACGATGCAATAATTAATACAGCCGTACAAAGTGAAGTCCACGTAAAAATAGGCATATCCATCAATTTCATGCCAGGTGCACGCATTTTGATGATGGTAACGAAGAAGTTAACACCAGATAAAAGCGTACCTAGACCAGAAACCTGAAGTGCCCAGATATAGTAGTCAACACCTACACCAGGAGAATATTGAATGCCAGACAGAGGAGGGTAAGCCATCCAACCAGTCGCAGCAAACTCACCTAATACAAGTGAAAGCATCATCAAACCAGCAGCACCAGCGAATAACCAGAAGCTTAAAGAGTTTAATAATGGGAATGCAACGTCACGAGCACCAATCTGTAAAGGTACCGAGATGTTCATCATACCAACAACGAGACCCATTGCTACGAAGAAGATCATGATTACACCGTGTGCGGTGAAGATCTGGTCGTAATGGTCTGGATGTAGATAACCTTCGCCGCCGCCTTTAGCGAGGAAAAGTTGTAGACGCATCATAATTGCATCGGCGAAACCACGCAAAAGCATGACCACAGATACAAGAATGTACATGATACCAATTTTTTTATGGTCTACCGTAATAAACCACTCATTCCACAAATATCCCCATTTTTTGAAATAGGTGATACCGCCAAGCACAACAATTGCACCAAGTGCCATAAGGACCATGGTGACAAGCACAATTGGCTCTGTCGGGATAGAGTCCCAACCCAGTTTACCAAAAATCATATCCATGTCTTATTCCCCTTGAGCAGCGTGTTCAGCTGTTGCATGCGCAGCAGAGTGGTCAACACCATGATAGTTACTCATATAATGGTTGATAATTGTTTCAAACAATTTTGGTTCAACTGAAGAGTAATAAGTCACAGGGTGTGGCTTAGTCGGGAACGGTTTCATAGCTTCAGCTTTAGCAAGCGCTTCTTCGTCACCAGCAGCTTTAGCACGATTGACTAAATGCTCGATTTGGTGCTTAGAACGATCGCCATCACGTAAGGTTGCTAATTCAGCTTGGTCAAGCGTAGTTTTTTGAACTGCTTCTGGATTAATAGTAGAACCATTACCAGCTTTTACAGCTGCTACCCATTCGTTGAATTGTTGCTCTGTAACACTATGCGCCTTGAAACGCATTTGAGAGAAACCATAACCTGAGTAGTTAGAAGAGAAACCACGATATACGCCAGTTTCATTTGCTAACAAATGAAGGTGAGTTTGCATACCTGCCATTGCATAAATCTGGCCGCCTAACTGTGGAATGAAGAATGAGTTCATTGTAAAGTTAGAGGTGATCTTAAAGCTTAACGGAGTTTTTTCAGGGAAACGTACTTCGTTAACTGTTGCAATGTTTTGTTCAGGATAAATGAAGATCCACTTAAACTGTTCAGCAACAACTTGAATAGTTAAAGGAGCTTTATCTGATTCTAAAGGACGGTATGGGTCATACTTGTGGGAACCCCACCAAGTTAACCAAGCTAAAATACCAATAATAATGACAGGGATACCCCATACTACAACTTCAATTGTAGTTGAGTGTGCCCATGTAGGTTTATAGTCTGCATCTTTATTTGACGCGCGATATTTCCAACCAAACCATAATGCCATGATGATTGAAGGAATCACCACAAGTAACATTAAATAGATCGCAGTCATCATAAGGTCACTTTGACCTTGACCAACTGGACCTTTAGAGTTTAGAAGTACCATATCACCACCACACCCAGTCAAAAGTGCGGCAAGCGTTGATAAAGACAATACAGCTAAAATCGTTTGTCTCATTTTACAACCTCGGTGAAGAGTCCCATTCCCTAATTAAATATGGGATAGCGATTAAAGTGTCGCATGATTGAGAACGCTAATCCTTAAATTTAGACTTCTCAATTATATGACACCGCTACGTTGTAGGGCATTATGCCTCATATCGACAAACTAAGCTATACATAAAGTAGCCTGAAATAATTGTTTTAAAACCCGATTTTTTTTGTAGGGTATCTAATCTCTATAGAGCTTTTATTTAAATATCAACTCTCTATAGAAAAAAGGAGGCGGGGTGCCTCCTTTTTTTTTAGACCTTAAATGAATGAGTCATTCGCTATCATTTGATCACTTTTGTTCTTGCAATTTTGTCATGTAGCGCTTGTCGCTTTTGCCCTAATGCAAAAGCATAGTCAATAATTGTACTAATAGGCATAAACAGCAAGTTGAGTATGATGAAAACAATGCTTCTTAATAAGAAGATGCGAGTTAAATTAACTTTACCATTGCTCTCAGCATCTACGATTTTAATTCCAACAATTTTCTTACCTATACTTTGCCCATATTTTGTTAAAAGAAAGGCTTGAATTGCAAGCATGATTACGACGTAAACAAGCATAGAATGCCAAGCTTCAATAGGAATTAAAGTAAAAAGTTGATGTTGTAGCTCTGCTGCTTTAGTTGAAGCAACTTCAGTTGATTGCATTTGTTTTTGCAACTCAAATAATTGCTTATACTGGGATTCATTAAAGAAAAAAGAAGGAATCGCAGCTATTGGTAACCAAAGCAATAAATCAATAATTTTTGCCAAAGCTCGAGATGGAATAGAGGCAAGTTCGTGAATTTTAGGCTCTACACGAATTTGACGAATCGTTTCATTAGGTGAGCTGTTTGTGTTTATGACAGGTGCAGAATAACCGATAGGTTGATATACAAGTTTACCTTGGGTTAATTCTCCTAAAGCTTTCCATTCTGTCATGCCTTCATGCCAAGCTAAATCAGTTAACAAAATCTGTTGGCTAGCCAACATTTGATTTACTTGCTCTAAGGTGTAAGGCCCAGCTTGTTGATTATTACGTGCCAAGTAAATTTGCATAAATAAAAATTCTCTGTTCTAAAGATGAAAAAAGACCCACGGATGGGCCTTTTTTTATAACATATTAGATTTGTTTGATTTTTTCTTCAGCAAGGAAGAACCATGTATCTAAAACTGAGTCTGGGTTAAGAGAAACAGACTCAATACCTTGTTCCATTAACCACTTTGCAAGATCGGGATGATCTGAAGGACCTTGACCACAGATACCTACATATTTACCCGCTTTACGGCAGGCATGGATTGCCATTGAAAGAAGTGCTTTAACTGCTGCATCACGCTCATCGAACAGGTGTGAAACAATACCTGAGTCACGGTCAAGACCTAGTGTTAACTGAGTTAAATCATTCGAACCGATAGAGAAACCATCGAAGTGCTCTAGGAATTGTTCAGCTAATAGAGCATTAGTTGGTAATTCACACATCATGATTACTTTTAACCCGTTCTCACCGCGTCTTAAACCATTTTGTGCTAGTAACTCAATAACGCGTTTTGCTTCAGATACAGTACGTACAAAAGGAATCATGATTTGAATATTGGTTAGACCCATTTCATCACGAGCTTTCTTAAGTGCACGGCATTCTAATTCGAAACAGTCACGGAAGTTATCAGACACATAACGGCTTGCACCACGGAAACCGAGCATTGGGTTTTCTTCTTCAGGCTCGTATAATTTACCGCCAATCAAGTTTGCATATTCATTTGATTTGAAGTCAGACATACGAACAATAACTGGCTTGTCACCAAATGCAGCAGCAAGAGTCGCAATACCTTCAACCAATTTTTCAACATAGAAATCTACAGGTGAAGCATAACCAGCAGTACGAGTCAGAACTGCAGCACGAGTTTCACGAGGTAGGCTATCAATGTTGAGTAGCGCTTTAGGATGCACGCCGATCATACGGTTAATAATGAACTCAAGACGAGCAAGACCAATACCTTCATTTGGAATTTGAGCAAAGTCAAACGCGCGGTCTGGGTTACCTACGTTCATCATAATTTTGAACGAAAGTTTAGGCATAGATTCAATTGAGTTACGTTGAACTTCGAAATCTAAAGCGCCTTCGTAAATGAAGCCAGTGTCACCTTCAGCACAAGAAACAGTTACTTCTTGACCATCAGTCAATACTTCTGTTGCGTTACCACAGCCTACAATAGCGGGTACACCAAGTTCACGTGCAATAATTGCCGCGTGACATGTACGACCACCACGGTTAGTAATAATTGCCGCGGCACGTTTCATTACCGGTTCCCAATCAGGGTCGGTCATATCTGATACAAGAACGTCGCCTTCTTGAACTTTGTCCATTTCTTTAATTGAGCTAATGATGCGGACTTTACCAGAACCAATACGTTGACCAATTGAACGACCTTCACAAAGAACAGTACCTCTTTGTTTAAGAAGATAGCGCTCCATTGTGCCTACATTTTGACGGCTTTTTACCGTTTCAGGACGAGCTTGAACAATATAAATTTGACCATCATCGCCATCTTTCGCCCATTCGATATCCATTGGCGCACCGTAGTGCTGCTCAATAATAAGCGCTTGTTTAGCTAGCTCTTGTAACTCATGATCATTTAAAGCAAATTGTTGGCGCTCTTGTTTCTCAACATCAACAACTACAACAGATTTACCAGTAGAACCTTCTTCACCATAAATCATTTTCTGGTGTTTTGAACCAAGGTTACGGCGTAAAACTGAATGTCTACCTGCATTTAATAGTGGTTTAGATAAGTAAAATTCATCTGGGTTAACTGCACCCTGTACAACCATTTCACCTAAACCATAAGATGCTGTGATAAACACAACTTCGCGGAAACCAGACTCGGTATCAAGTGTAAACATTACACCCGCAGCGCCAGTTTCAGAGCGAACCATACGCTGAACGCCTGCAGAAAGTGCAACGACATCATGGTCAAAACCTTGATGTACACGGTAAGAAATTGCACGGTCATTATATAAAGAAGCAAATACTTCTTTAATCGCAATAAGAACGTTATCAATACCGCGAATATTCAAGAAAGTTTCTTGCTGACCTGCGAATGAAGCATCTGGTAAATCTTCAGCAGTTGCAGATGAACGAACGGCAACCGCGATTTCTGGGTTGCCGTTAGAAAGTGTTGTAAAAGCGGCGCGAATTTCTTGTTCTAGGCTTGCAGTGAGTGGAGTCTCTACAATCCATTGACGAATTTTAGCACCTGTTTCTGCAAGAGCATTTACGTCATCAACATTGAGTTGAGCAAGTTCTGCTTGAATTCGAGCGTTAAGACCGCTTTGATCTAAGAACTCACGATAGGCATCAGCAGTAGTTGCAAAACCGCCTGGTACCGATACACCAGCATTTGCTAAATGACTGATCATTTCACCCAAAGATGAGTTTTTCCCACCTACGAGTTCGACATCGTGTTTCCCTAATTTTTCTAGACCGATTACGCGCGCTTCCAAAGTTTTCACTCCACTTTTGCAGTATTAATGTCTATCTTGGCATGAAATTATAAAAATAAAGTGCTTAGTTGAGAATTATACTAAGCGACAGTCATGTAAGATCAGTTTACTATAAAGATTATATAGTACTAAGACAAATGTTTAAGGAGAATTTTAATGTCAGAAAGTAAACAATTTAAGCGAAGCGTTTTTTTTATTTCTGATGGAACTGCGATAACTGCAGAGACTCTTGGACATTCGTTATTAGCACAATTTCCCAATGTAGATTTTGATATTCATATCATGCCGTATATTGCAACCGAAGAGGCTGCAATGGAGATTGTAGTCGAGATTAATCGATGTCAAACCAAAGATGGTTGTCTGCCTTTAGTATTTGATACTTTAGTTGATCCGCATGTGCGAGAAATCATTAATACTGCTAAAGCAGTTAATCTTGATGTATTTGAAGGTTTAATCAGTAAATTAGAACAAGAACTAGGTACGCCACCCACCACATTGGTTGGACAGACACATGCCGTGACTGATTCTGAGTCTTATAAAGCCCGTATTGATGCTGTTCATTTTGCGCTTGATAATGATGATGGAGCGCGTACTCGCCATTATGATAAAGCTGATTTAATCTTAATTGGAGTTTCTCGTTCGGGGAAAACGCCGACCTCTATTTACTTATCGCTTCAATTCGGTATTCGTGTTGCAAACTATCCATTAACAGAAGAAGATTTGGATGATAACCGTTTACCAGCAGTATTAAGACCACATCGTAATAAATTGTTTGGTTTAATGATTGATGCTGAGCGATTAGTTGCGATTCGTAGTGAGCGTAAAGCTAACAGTCGTTATGCAAGTTTTAGTCAATGCCAAATGGAACTTAGAGCAATTGAAGGAATCTATATTTCAGAAGGGATTAAATATTTAAACGTGACTGAAATGTCGATTGAAGAAATTTCAACGCGTGTTTTGCAGATGACAGGATTAAAACGTCGTATTGGTTAATTTAATCAACTGCTTATTTTAACCATTCGATTTATGTATATTAATTTATAAATAAATTGAGTGGTTTTTTAAAATATAAATACAATAAAAATAAAAGTTTTAAATATAAAACCAAACATTATTAAATGTTTTTTATTGGTTATAAACCTGTACTTCTTTTGCAACTCATTTGTAAATTTAAATAATACTATTGAAAAGAAGTGTATGTATTTTATTGTGCTGAAAAATGGTAATTGTTTAATTTTGCTAAATATTTTAAAAAAACAATCAAAAAAAATCCATAATTCAAAAGTGTTAACTAGATCACACTATTTTGCTGTTGTGTGATTATTTATTTATTTTTAATTATACTTTCCCACCTCGATATGGGACTATCCGATTATCAAAATGCTAAAAAAATGTGTTTTTTCATTGGTATACATCTTGCCTCTCAATTTATATGCTGCTCAAGTGGATGAATTGAGAGAGCAAGCTATTCACACTTATAAAACTGGACAAACTCACCAAGCAATATTTCAACTGGATCAATTGCTAAAAACTTATCCGCATGACCAAAAATTGCTAGCTGATTATTTAGTTGTAATGTCAAATGAAAAAAATGATCTAGTAACTTTTTCTCAGCATTTAGCAAATATTAATCCGGTTAATTTTCCACAATATGGACAGTTACCTTTAATACGTAATTTTCGTGATTTTAAACACTTTAAAAATGCGATTGATTGGTCGAATAAATTTAATATTCAAAAAACACTTGATGGGCAGATTTTGTTAGCAGTTTTATATGCTGAAGCTCAGGATGTTGTAAAAGCCAAAGCACAGTTAGCAAAAATTAATAGTAAAAATTTGAAAACTGATCAACTTGTGCAAATAGCTTATGCTTATCGTCTTATCAATTTACCTGTAGATGCTTTATCTACAATTGAGCAAGCATATAAGCAGCAGCCCAAGTCTTTTGCAGTTTTACAAGAATACAGTTACGACCTAGCGGCTGTAGGAGCTTATAACAAGGCTCAGCAGTTATTGCTTGGCAGCGATAAAAATGCAGAAATAGAATCGTTGCAACACTGGCTACAAGTCAGTGAGTTTTCTCAACGTGTAAATAACGCAATAGCTCGGTATAAATATTTAAATCGAGAAGGCATGTCCGATAGTGAAGGCTTTGCTGAACTTGATGCTGTGTTGAAGCAAGGCGAGCAAATGCAGCCTTTGATTCAACCGTCAGACCCTAATTATTTAAGATTCCATTATGACTATATATATGCGTTAGATTTCCGTGGAAGTGCTCGTACGGTCCTGGATCAATTTACTAAATTAAATGTACCTTTAGAAAAACTACCTGCCTATATTCGTCATGCAATAGCTGATAGTTATTTAGCTGAAAGACAGCCACAGCAAGCTGAACTTGCTTTTAAAACCTTGCTTACTGAAAAAAACTATCCAGATATGACGGTATATACTGGACTGTACTATTCATATATTGAACAAGAAAAATATAAACAAGCTGAACAATTTTTGAGTGAGGTTGATCGACTTGTTCCGATGTATAAATATAGTCAGGCAAAAGGGGTAGACAAAACAAGTCATCCCGACCGTGATGACTATATTACTTTACAGGGTATGCACTTAGCTTATGCAAATCATCTTGATCAAGCAGAAAAGCATTTTCAAAAACAAGTAGATCTTGCACCTGCCAATGAAGGTTTAATTAATAATCTGGCTCGTGTTGAGCGTTGGAGAGATAAACCTCTACAGTCCAAGCAAACTATTTCTCGTTTAAATGGTTTAACTCCGGTTGCCAAAGATACTCGAATTAACCAGATGCAAAATGCTCAGGCTTTAGGAGATATTCCAGAATGGCGTAAAAATACTGAAAGTCTTTTGGAATATTACCCTGAAGATGGTGGAGTAATTAAAAGTCGAAAAGAGTTAGATGACCGCAATAGACCGACAATTTCTCACTCAACAACTTGGGGGCAAAGTAAGGCAGATAGTAGTAGCGATTCTGTAAGTGGTCAGAATGGTTTAAAAGACCGCGAAATGGAAACTCGTCTTAATAGTCCATGGATCAAAGATAATTATCGTTTATTCGCTTGGCATCAAGATCGTTACGGAGAATACCGTTTTGGCGATGTGCATGACCAACGTTATGGTGTTGGGGCTGAGTGGCAAGCAAATCGTAAGGCATTGTCAGCAATTTTGTCGCAAAGTACAGATGGTGGACAAGCAGGTGTTCGCCTTGATTGGTCTCAATGGTTAAATGACCATTGGCAGTATCAATTGCAATATGACAGTCAGGCTAATATTCCATTACAAGCAATTGATGCTGGTGAAGATGGACAAGCTTACCGTGCTGCTTTGACATGGCAAAAAGATGAGTCACGTCAGATTGGGGCGAGTTATGGCCTAACTGATATTAGTGATGGTAATAAACAACAAGAATTTTCGACTTTTTGGCGCGAACGATTATTTGATGCGCCGCACCATATTACCTACGGGACCGTTCGTGGATTTTATGGCAGCAATAGCCAAGATCAGACTGCCTACTTTAGCCCAAGCAATCACTACAGTGCTGAGTTAAATTTAAGTCATGACTGGGTAACTTGGCGAGAATATGAGCGTTCATTTAAGCAGCATTTTGAAGCTGGAGTGGGCCTCTATAAACAAGCAGATTACTCGGCTAGACCAACATACTCTCTGCAATATCAGCATCAATGGCAGCTCTCACGGACTTGGCAACTTAATTATGGAATTGGTTGGCAGTATCACCCATACGATGGTCATGATGAACAGCATACCTACGGTATTTTCGGATTTGAAGGGCGTTTTTAATGAATAATATGATGTCAAAAATGTTGAGCTGTGTGTTTGCTTCAACATTATTACCCGTACAATTTTCTCATGCCCGCATTGAAACTGAACTACCAAAAAATCATACGGTTTCTTTAACTTTTCATGATGTGCGAGATGATGTCTTAAAGGAAGGTGACCGAGATGTTTATGCGATTCAGACCAATAATCTGGCACAGTTTTTAGATTGGCTGAGTCAATCTGACTGGAAGCCGATTCGTTTAAAAGACATTGAGGAAGCTCGTAAGCAAGGTAAAGAATTGCCTCATAATTCTATTCTACTTACTTTTGATGATGGGGCTTTGAGTAGTTATAGCCGAGTATTTCCATTACTTAAGCAATATCAGATTCCGGCAGTTTTTGCTCTTCCGACCAGCTGGATGAATGGCAATACTCAGGCCGGTTATGAAGCCTATGGTCAGGGTAACTTGGTGAACTGGGCTCAAGTTCGTGAAATGCAAGCCTCTGGGTTAGCCGAATTTGCAAGTCATAGTGACGATTTACATCATGGCATATTGGCCAATCCTCAAGGCAATGAGCAACCTGCTGCGACTTCGTATGCATATTTAAAATCGCAAGCACGTTATGAAACGGATGCAGAATATCAACAACGTATTTTGCAAGATTTGAAAAAATCCTATGCAGCTTTGAAAAAAGAAGTCGGCGTTAATCCTAAAGCAATTATCTGGCCTTATGGCGCCGTGAATGAGCAACTGGAAAAACTAGCGCAGCAGGCAGGCTTTGAGTTTTCTTTCAGTTTGGGTCGTGATGGTATGAATCGGGTGAGTGATTCAACTTTTAAACGAAGCTTGGTTATAAATAACCCTACAGCTGAACAGCTCACTGAAGGCATGTTAAATATTTTAAATTTTGAAGAGTCAGATTTATTTAAACAGCCTCGTCACTTTGTGAGTATGGATTTAAAGCAGTTAGCAGCGCCACAATACACCCAAACAGATGAAAAATTAGGGCAGTTGTTATCAAAACTGTATAGCTTAAAAAATAATGCCTTAATCTTAAAACCTTTGGAAGATAAAGATGGAGATGGGCAATATGATGTTGCTTATTTCCCTACAGATAAAATGTCTGTTCAACAAGATATTTTAAACCGTAGTTTATGGCAGGCTCAAACTCGTGCGGGTCAAGCGGTAATATTAGAGTTACCTGCTTATCCTCAAAAAGATAAGCCATTTTTAGCAGTAGATTTGGCAAAAGATATTGCACGCTTAAATAGTAATTTAAGTGGTATTCAGCTTAATGCGGGCACATCTTTAAATTGCGAAATGCAAGCCGTAACCGCTCAAGAGAATAGTTGTATTGAACAATCAAAACATCTTGCTCAACTCAGCCAACTTACCAAAAAAGCTGTAAAGCCTTATTTAAATATGAGTAACCAAGGGCAGTTTATTTTATTGCTTACTCCTGATTTAGATCATGCAGAAAATCTACCAGCACTTTTAAAAACACTTTTATCGCAACATGATTTGGTCAATTTGAAGTTCGACATGATTGGCAAGAAAAAGCAATTTAATCAGGTGTTAGCACTATTAAATACGCTTAATGAAAAAGATAAGCAAAGAATTATGCTGACTTTAGTGTTGCCAGAAAATGCTTCAAAGACCAATTGGGAAGAAGTACAGCAAGGGCTCTTTTCGATTCAGCGAACAGGAATCCAGAAGTTCGGGATTGATGGCTATAGTTTTGAAAAATCAAAAGATGTACATCAGTATTTATATAATCCACTTAGTTTGAATTATAGCCCTGTCATGTATCAGCCTTTTGCTGGATTAGTAGAGGGGAAAAAGTAATGAGAGTATTACTCGATATTCTATTTGCTTTTGCCTTTTTATATCCTTTACTCATGGCTTGGACATGGATGGTAGGAGGGCTTTGGTTCTTTTTTAAAAGGGAATACCGGGAACAAACGCTTCCCGAACCAACCAGCGAAGGGTGCAGTATCATTATTCCGTGTTTTAACGAAGAAGCTCAGGTACGACAAACCATTCGTTATGCACTGCAAACTAAATATCCTAATTTTGAAGTGATTGCAGTCAATGATGGAAGTAGTGATAGAACAGCTGAAATCCTTGATGAATTGTCAGCGCAAGATTCACGACTTCGTGTGGTGCACTTAGCAGAAAATCAGGGTAAGGCTGTAGCTTTAAGATCGGGAGTACTGGTCAGTAAATACGAATATCTTGTTTGTATTGATGGGGATGCATTGTTACATCCGCATGCTGTACTTTGGTTAATGCAACCATTTATTAACTTCCCGAGAATTGGTGCTGTAACGGGTAATCCACGAATTTTAAACCGATCAAGTATTTTAGGAAAATTACAGGTTGGCGAATTTTCTTCGATTATTGGTTTAATTAAACGTGCGCAGCGTACATATGGTCGTATTTTTACAGTGTCTGGTGTGATTGCAGCATTCCGTAAAACAGCGCTCGTTCGAGTCGGGTTTTGGTCAGATGATAAAATTACTGAAGATATTGATATTTCATGGAAGCTACAGCTGGACCATTGGGATATTCAGTATATTCCACAAGCGCTTTGCTATATCTATATGCCCGAAACATTTAAAGGTCTATGGAAACAGCGCCTTCGCTGGGCACAAGGTGGGGTAGAGGTTCTTTTAGAATATATTCCACAAATGTTCAAATTACGCGTACGTCGTATGTGGCCAGTCATGATTGAGGCGCTAGTCAGTATTATCTGGTCTTATGTGATGATTATGATATTCACATTATTTTTTGTTGGATTGTTTGTTGAGTTACCTCTGCAATGGCAGATCAAAACGCTTATGCCACAGTGGTATGGTGTAATATTAGGCGGTACATGTTTGATACAGTTTTTGGTTAGCTTGTGGATTGATCAGCGCTATGACCGTGGCCGCTTCTTTAGAAACTATTTCTGGGTAATCTGGTACCCGTTATTTTTCTGGCTGCTTACTTTATTTACTAGTGTTGTGGCGGTACCAAAGACTTTATTTAATACTAAAAAACGTGCCCGTTGGGTGAGCCCAGACCGCGGCTTCCGTGGAGATAACCCATGAAACCTGAGGAAAACAAGGATATAGAGACTTTAGATATCCCCGAATATATTGATCAACCTGAATATGTCAAAAATAAAACAGCAAACTATACGTTACAAACCATTGGGTGGATTTGTTTGATGTGGTTGCTTTTCCCATTGGTTTCACTGTTTTTATGGGTTTTTGAAGGGCACCTAATTTATGATTATGTTTGGGTCGATCATTTATCAGAAGTTAAGACCTTACTTCATTTAGCATTACTCATTGGAATTAGCGCGCTTATTTTAATTTTGTGGGCGAGTTATAACTGGATTAGGTTCAGTGGTGAAGACCGTCGGACTAAAGCACCGAATAGTTCTGTTGAACTGCTAGCTGCCCAATTTTCGGTTAGTCCCGAGATCTTGAGTGAATTGCAAAAGAAACAACGCATTATTTTGCATTACGATGATCATGGTAATTTGCAAAAATATGAGTAAATGAAAAAAAGCATGGCCTAAAGCCATGCTTTTTATTTTTATGTAGTTATTCTGATAATGATGTCGACGGGTTGTTCTATACCATCCATGCTGTGAATTGATGTATTGGTAACTTTAACAATAGGCCAAGTTTGTAATTTACAGTTAGATTTTTGGAGTGCAGCATAATAACTATCAGATTTAAAAAATACTTTTTTAGTCGTTGCCGTATTGGGTGTTAAAAGGCGCTTAAGCCATGTTTCATTTACTTGAGTCTCAAGAAAACGTAAGGCCAAAAGACTTTTTACACGATTGTTAAATAATCTCCGGTTTTTAATAATGAGTGGATGCGTAATTAACTTATGTGTGCCCATTTGACTATGGGGCAAAATAAAGTGAGGTGTAATTTGAAATACAGTCACAAATTTTGCTTGTTGGCAGATTTTTTCAAGATGGGTCACAGTATCTTGATTTGTACCAATAATCGCGACAGATGAATGTGAAAAATCAAACTCTTTAATTGAGGTTGACGGAATAACTTGACCAGCAAAGTCTTCAAAATCTTGAGCCGTATTTTGAAAATTACTGATTTTGAAGCGTTATTTTTAATATTAATACTCATTTTCCAAAAGTCCTTTTGGTTTTTCAATCATGATGTTTTTATCGTTTTAATATAAATAACCAAGCAGGAAGTTGGGGTAAAGTCTTTTCAGATAGATGGTCATCCCATACTCGAAATCAATTCAAGTATGGGAAAATCAAGTCTAGTTTTAATGTTCTGTTTTTACATTCATGAGTTGCGTAAAACTGTCTAGACGCTTCGCTGTGTCGTATATATCACATGTAAAAATAAACTCATCAACACCGTATGTCGTTAAAAGTTTTTGTAAACCAGTACGAACAGTCTCAACCGAGCCAATCTGTGCCATTGCATAGAAGTTTTCAACGGAAAGCTCTTCTGCTGTATTCCATAGTCCCTGCATTGATTCAACTGGTGGTTTCAGCTTTAAGCTTTCGCCACGAATTAAGCCTAATATACGTTGGTATGCACTTGTTGCTAAAAACTGTGCTTCTTCATCAGTCTCTGCTACAACAACAGGTACACCCATAGAAACGTAAGGTTTATCTAAATAAGCAGAAGGCTCAAAGTTCTCACGATAGAGTTGGATGGCTTGACCTAACATACGTGGTGCAAAATGCGACGCAAATGAGTAGGGTAGACCAAGTTTTGCAGCCAATTGCGCACTAAAAAGGCTAGACCCAAGTAACCAAACAGGCACATGTGTATTTTGCCCTGGCGTTGCAATAATTTTTTGTCCTGCTTGAGGGGCGTCAAAATATTTTAGAATTTCGACAACATCTCTTGGAAATTGATCTTCTGTTTCTTGATGCCCACGACGTAAAGCTCGCATAGTGAGTTGATCTGTACCAGGAGCACGGCCTAAACCCAGTTCAATACGATTTGGATATAAAGTAGCAAGTGTTCCAAATTGTTCTGCGACAACTAAAGGAGCATGGTTAGGAAGCATAATTCCGCCTGAACCTAAGCGAATATGCTGTGTATGTGCTGCAATAAAACCGAGTAAGACAGCCGTAGCAGAGCTCGCGATTCCATCCATGTTGTGATGTTCTGCAAGCCAGAAACGTTCATAACCTAGTTTCTCTGCATGTTGTGCTAATTCTAATGCGTGACGTAACGAAAATTCGATGGTTTTATCATTACGAATAGGAGCAAGTTCCAAAATTGAAAACTTGGTATCTTGAAGTGATCGCATGCGATATTCTCGAATAAGGGTATATCGAAATACTACGATATATAGGGATTAATGTATATCGTTTTTTTTCGATATTAGGTTTTATCTCTCAATAAAAAAGCACCCGAAGGTGCTCTTTTGATTCATATATGAATTAGCGGTTTTTGTACCAGCCGCGATGTAAACCATTGTCATGACGGCGATGACCACCTTTATAGTAACGACGGTCACCATCGTCATATCTACGATCATCTCGATCATAACGACTACCACGATCATAGCGATCATTGTAGTCACGATCTTCAGAAACTTTACGACCTAGCGCTGAACCACCCGCAGCACCTACCGCAGCACCGATGTAACCACCGTTGGTACCACCCATATTTTTACCGACTGTATAACCAGCACCACCACCTAAAGCACCGCCAATTGCAGCTTCTGTACGATTACGACGATCACTCGCTGCGGCGGCACCACCAGCACCACCTAAAGCCGCACCAATTGTTGCGCCTGTTGTACCACCCATGCTTTTACCAATTGCTGTACCAACCACACTACCTAACGCAGAGGTTGCAGCAACACGTGTACCATTATCTGCATGTGCAACCGTCACCATAGACGATGTTGCAATTAATGCACTAGCTAACCAAATATTCATTTTCATCTTGCAGCTCCATGTCCTTTTTACTGAGAAGGACAGTATTTTTATCTTGAGATAAATGTAATCAAAAATTTCGTGATAATTATGGAGAACCCCAAAGGCGATACGATAGTTTTGTGTCTGTTTGTATTGTTTGTATTAATCTATGGATAAATCATGAGCAAAAGAGAAAAGATGAATATTTGTTGGTCCTAATAAAAAAGCACCCGAAGGTGCTTAGTGACGTTTCATCAAATTTGATTAGTGATGACGACGGTGTTTTTTCTTCCAGTGCTTAGAAGATCTGTCAGCATCGCGGTCTTTAGAAATCTTATTACCTAGAGCAGAACCACCCGCAGCACCTAAAGCAGCGCCAACGTAACCACCATTTGTACCGCCCATACTTCTACCAACGGTATAACCAGCACCACCACCTAAACCACCGCCAATTGCAGATTCTGTACGGTGACGACGGTCACTTGCAACTGCTGCACCACCAGCACCACCTAAAGCAGCACCAATTGTTGCGCCAGATGTACCACCCATGCTTTTACCAATTGCAGTACCAGCTACACTACCTAAAGCAGAAGCGGCTGCTACATGTGTTGTGTTGTCAGCGTGAGCTACAGTAACCATAGAAGTTGCTAAAACAGCGCTACATAACCAAGCATTTAATTTCATTTTTTACTCCGTGTCCTTAGCAGCAGGACCCTATATCTTTTGTTACGGCAAATGTAACAAAACACGTTTCTTAAAATATGGAGAACCATCAATTCATTATTGTAGTTTAGTGTCTAGTTTGTATGTTTTCTATTAAAATAGAATGTTTAATACTCATATAGATAAATATGAGTCTCATTTAATTTTAATGAGTTTATTACTGGCGATCTGAACAGAGAAAATTGATCAAAGCTCTTGTGGCAGAAGACATATGTTTATGTTGTGCGTACAGTAAAGAGAAGGGACGAGTGTGGCCTGCATAAGTCTCGAGTAAAGGTTGTAATTTTCCTTGTCGAATTTTTTCATTAACAATAAAGCTATAACTCTGACATATCCCTAATCCACTTTCAGCAAGAGAAACTACGCCTAAAATATCTTCTTTTACTAAAATCCGATTTGTTGGTGTCCACTGAATTTGGTGATCACGATCTTTAAAGAACCATGGAGTGACCTTACCACTGCTAGGTAATTCAAAGGCGATACATTGGTGATGATTTAATTCTTCTAAGCTTTGAGGAATACCCATACGCTTTAAATAATTTGGTGAAGCAACTAGTTGAAGAGGGGCAAGTTCTAGTGGTCTGGCTACAAGAGAGCTATTAGGGAGATGCCCTTGACGAATAGCTAAATCAAAACCTTCAGCAATTAAATCAACATTTCGGTTAGAGATGCTGATCTCAATTTGAATGTCTGGATATTGCAAAAGAAATTTTTCTAATAAGGGTGGTAAACGATAGTGTCCATAAGTTGTAGGAACGCTTAATTTGATTTTTCCAGAAATTTGCAGTTGTTCACCTTGAACCACACGTTCTGCATGGTCGATTAGCTGAAAGGCGTGCTGCATTTTCTCATAATAAAGTTGACCTGCTTCAGTCAAGCTTAAATGACGAGTGGTCCTTCTAAAAAACTGGATACCCAACTTTTTCTCTAGCCGTGTAATTGTTCTACTAATGACTGAAGGTGTGGTAGACAAATGAATTGCAGTTGCACTAATAGAAAGCTTTTCAGCCACAATTAAAAACACTTCAACATCGGCTAGATGGTCAAATTGACGAGACATTTTGTCCTCAAACGCAAAAAAGATTTGTAAATGTGGTTGTTTTTCTACCTTGCTGGTAAAAATAGAATATATCCATCCTAGTTATAAATCCAGCACAAGGCTGGAATGAAGGTTGAATGATGAAATCTCTAAATAAAATAATGCTTGCAGTAGTTACCGCTTCAGCAGCATTAAGTGCAAATGCTGCTCATGTATTGGTTGTATTGTCTGATGAAGGGCAGTTAGAGCTGAAAAATGGTCATATTTTTAAAACAGGCTTTTATTTAAATGAGTTGATGCAGCCTACAAAAATGCTTTTAGATGCTGGGCACACAGTAACTTTCGCTACACCAAAAGGGAAAGCCCCGACGTTAGATGAGTCATCAAATAGTGCGATGTACTTTAATCAAGACGAAAAGGCATTAAAGCAGTACGCAGGCTTATTGCATGACTTTAAGTTAACGTCGCCTCAAGCTTCTCCAGTTTTGAGTTTGTCGCGTATTGAGCAAATTGGCATAGATCAGTTTGATGCCATTTATATTCCAGGTGGGCATGCACCTATGCAAGATTTGTTAAAAGATAAACAACTTGGGAAAGTTTTGACGGCTTTTCATAAAGCTAAAAAACCTACAGCGCTGGTTTGCCATGGCCCTATTGCATTGATGTCTACTTTACCGAATGCTTCTGAAGTCGTTCAGCAACTTGAGCAAGGCAAAACCGTAAAAACTGGAGAGTGGATTTATAAGAACTATCGGATGACTGTGATTAGTAACCAAGAAGAAGAACAAGCAAAGGCTTTGTTAAAAGGTGGTGAAATGAAGTTCTATCCACAAACGGCATTACAGTCAATTGGTGGTAAATATCAAAGTAATACGAATGCTTGGACTCCAAATGTCGTGGTGGATCGTGAACTTATTACGGGACAAAATCCAGCCTCGGCTGTTCTGGTGGGTAAAACATTATTAGAAAAATTAAAATAAATAGACATGGTAAAGAGGTTTTATGAATAAAGCCTCTATTGCCTTATTGGGTAAAAAGGTGACGTATTCTTTTCTATAAAAAAGCTAAATTATAGGCGAGTAAATAAATCTCATCTGAAATCATTATATTTATAAGTTGTCACTTACTCTGAAAGTTGATGAATTGGCTGATTATATATGTCATTTGAGCGGCATAATCTGTAAACTATGCGCTATTTTTACGATTTTGCTTATCTTCTATATTTACATAGCGTTCGATAAGCTTTTTGGACTTTTGAGATATTTCCTCTTATGAAAGCGTCACTCCGTTTACGACTTGATCAACTCTGTGATCGACATGAAGAACTTACCGCGTTGCTTGCAGATGTGGAAGTCATCTCCGATAACAAACGTTTCCGTAAATTGTCTCGTGAACATAGTGATTTATCTGAAATTACCGAAGTTTGGGGCAAATACCGTCAAGCAGAAGAAGATATTGAAACTGCTGAATTGATGAAGTCTGACCCTGACTTTAAAGATATGGCAGAAGAAGAAATTCAAGCGAATAAAGCGTTGCTTGGAGAGTTAGAAAGCCAGCTCAATATTTTGATGATTCCAAAAGATCCAAATGATTCTAATGCAGCTTATTTAGAAATTCGCGCCGGAACGGGTGGCGATGAGGCTGCAATTTTCTCTGGTGACTTATTCCGCATGTACAGTAAATATGCCGAGACACAAAATTGGCGTATAGAAGTACTTTCTGAAAATGAAGGTGAGCATGGTGGCTTTAAAGAAGTCATTTGCCGTGTGGACGGTGATGGAGTATACGGTCGCCTAAAATTTGAAAGTGGTGCGCATCGTGTGCAACGTGTTCCAGCGACTGAGTCACAAGGTCGTGTGCATACTTCTGCTTGTACAGTTGCAATCTTGCCTGAAATTGATGTTGATACCAACGTTGAGATTAACCCAGCAGATTTGCGTATTGATACTTACCGTGCATCTGGCGCAGGTGGTCAGCACATTAACAAAACTGATTCGGCAGTGCGTATTACCCACATTCCAACAGGTACAGTAGTTGAGTGCCAAGAAGAACGTTCACAGCATAAAAACAAAGCCAAAGCGATGGCATTGCTCGTGTCACGTTTAGAAAATGCGAAACGTGCGGCGGCGGATGCAGCAACTTCTGAAATGCGTCGTGACTTAGTGGGATCTGGTGACCGTTCTGAACGTATCCGTACTTATAACTACCCACAAGGTCGTATGACTGACCACCGTATTAACCTCACTTTATATAAGTTAGACGCGATTATGGAAGGTGATTTAACTGAATTACTTGATAGCTTACATCGTGAATATCAGGCAGATCAGCTTGCAATGCTTGCACAGGAAAATGGCGGCTAATGAATATTGCTCAAGCGCTTGCAATTCGTGGTGAGCCTGACAGTTATGAACGACAGGAAAATGCTTGGTTACTTAAGCATTTTCTAAAAATCAATTCGCTTGAATTAAAGTTTAAACTTGAGCAAGAGTTAACAGTTCAACAAGAGCAAGACTACTTGGCTGGGCTTGAGCGTATTCAAAATGGTGAACCTTTAGCTTATGTAACAGGTTCACAGCCATTTTGGACGCTCGATTTAAAAGTAACATCTGATACTTTAGTGCCACGACCTGATACTGAGGTTTTGGTTGAAACCGTTTTAAATCTAAATTTGCCAAAGAATGCGAATATTGTTGATTTGGGAACAGGCACAGGTGCGATTGCACTTGCATTAGCGAGTGAACGCCCAGATTGGCAAGTAACGGCAACTGATATTTATGCACCTACTTTAGAAGTTGCAAAAGAGAATGCGCAAACCCATGGATTACAACAAGTGAAATTTGCTTGTGGTGCTTGGTTTGATGCTTTAGACAAACAGCAATTTGATTTAATTGTTTCTAATCCGCCGTACATTGACCCTGAAGATGAACATATGCAGGCACTGGCAACAGAACCACGCCGTGCATTGGTAGCAGACCATAAAGGTTTGGCTGATATTGAAATTATTATTGCCCAAGGAAAAAACTGGTTAAAACCACAAGGCTGGATTGCACTTGAACATGGTTTTGATCAGGGACAGGCTGTTCGAAATATATTTGCTGAGCATGGTTTTAGTGAAATTAAAACTATTCAAGATTACGGCCAAAATGATCGAGTCACTTTGGCATGCTGGATTTAAAGTTATTTTTGTAGCGTATCTCGCCAACGTAATAACCAGTTTTCTAAGAGTTTCATTAAGGTATCGGTTACTTTACCTAATAGGGCTAATAAAATAATTGCAATGATAACAATATCTGGTCGAGACGTTTCTCGGCCATCACTGAGTAAATAGCCAATCCCTTGAGTGGCTGCAATCAGTTCAGCTGCAATCATAAACATCCACGATAAGCTTAAGCTGTTACGTAAACCGGTTAAAATTCCCGGAGATGCTGCCGGCAAAATAATAGATACAATACGTTGAAAAGCATTGAGCCGATAAACTTTTCCAACTTCAATAAGCTTTCTATCTACGTTATGAATCGCTGCAACCGTATTGGTATAGGTTGGAAAAAAAGCACCGATTGCAATCAGCGTAATTTTAGAACCTTCATCAATTCCCAACCAAAGTAATAACAATGGAATCCATGCAAGACTTGGAATTGATTTAATTGCTGAAAAAGTTGGTTCCAAATACGCTTCGGCTTCTTTACTTAATCCAACCCAAATTGCAAAAATTAACCCTAAACCGCTCCCTACAATGAAACCTACTAAAACACGCCATGTACTAATATAAATGTGGGCAAAAAGATCACTGTGAGCCAAATCCAAAAAAGATTGCCACAAACTACTTGGCGCGGGTAGTAAATAAGCATCGACGTAGCCATTTCTGACTAAAAACTCACAACCCACTAAAAAGATTACGGGAATGAGCAGTGCTTTAAACCAACGTGTAAATTTATTGTTTAAATGCTTTTTCTGAGATTTTAAAGCTTGCTGAGCTAAGAAGTGATTTAGCTCAGCTTTGTTAAATGAATCACTCATATACTATTTCACGACTTTTTGAGCAAAACGTGGGTCTAACAATTGGTCAACCACTTGATTGATATTGGTGCCTTTTCTAACCAAGTCTTCTTCTGTCAAAATTTTCCCCGAACGTTTCAGTGCTTGTGCTTGAGTTGTCGATGGAATGCTTTGATCAAAGTTGGTTCGGCTCAATTGTAGTTTAGCCACAGGTAGAGGAAGTTTTGATTCTTGAGCTAAAAGTGCTGCCACTTTATCAGGATTAGCTTTTGCCCATTTCCGGGCTTGTTCATAGGCTTTAATCACTGCTTCAACCGCTTCAGGACTTTGCTTTGCAAAATCTTCTTTAACACTCAGTACGCTATAGCTGTTAAATCCAACATTACGATAAAGTAATTTGGCACCTGATTGAATTTGAGCTGATGCCATTAACGGATCAAGTCCAGCCCAAGCATCTACTTGACCGCGTTCTAATGCAGTTTTGCCATCTGGATGTTGTAAATGAACCAGCTGTACATCCCGTTTACTCAAGCCTACAGTGTCTAGCGCTTGGAGTGTAAATAAAAACGGATCTGTACCTTTGGTTGCTGCAATTTTCTTACCTTTTAAGTCTTTTAAATTTTTGATTGGTGAGTCTTTTGCTACCACAAGAGCGGTCCACTCTGGCTGGCTTTGTACATAAACAGTTTTAATTGGGCTGCCATTCGCTCGACTTAATACAGCTGCTAACCCAGCGGTAGACGCAAAATCGATGCTATTGCTGTTGAGATATTCTAGCGAACGGTTACTGCCTTGGCTAAAAACCCATTTAATTTGAGTATTTGGAAGTGCTTTCTCAAGAAGTTTTTGATCTTTTACGACTAAACTGGTTGGTGCATAGTAGGCATAATCAAGTTTAAGTGTGGTTGGAACTGCTGCAAATGCAGATGAAACAAATACAAGCCCCAATGTTGATGCCAACAAAGTCTTTGATAAAGAAAATTTTGGTTTTAAAGACATAATAAAAATAGAACCAGAATAAATAATAGATCATCCTTCCATGGGTTTGATGATTTACAAACATAGTTATTTTGATTTATAAATCAGATTGAAAGATAAAAGTTTAGATAAAATTATAACTCACTGTTTTTATAGTGATAATTTAGTTTGAAGTAATGTGCTTATCTGAAATATTGAATTTAAAAGATATAAATATCATAAGCTTAAGCATTATTTTTTTAAGCTTGTGATATTTATATTATTGCTTGTGTGAAGTTAAATTATTTCGATAAGCGCCTGGGCTGACGCCAGTCCATTTTTTAAAGGCACGGTGAAACGCGCTTGGATCTTGGAAGCTTAAGTCTTCACTAATATCTTGAATTGAATCGTTGGTTTTACTTAAACGTTCAACAGCAATATCACAGCGAATTTCATTTTTAATTTGCTGGTAGCTGACGCCTTCATGTTTCAGTCGGCGTTGAACTGTAGCTTCAGAAATATTGAGTTGTTGTGCAACATCTTTAAGTTCGGGCCATTGTGCAGGATGAAGTTTCAATAAGTGACGACGAATAAGAAGGCTCAGTGCATTTTCATTTTTAAAGCGGACTAAAAGATTTTGCGGTGTTTGCTCTAAGAAATCATAAAGTGCTTTTTTATCTTTTTTAATTTTAATATCTAAATAGTGAGCATCGAATTCAACGTGATTTATCTCGGCATTAAATTTTATATCTTCACCAAAACGTACGAAATAGTCCTGAATATCTTGGGGTTTAGGGCAGCGTAGCGATATATTATTCAAGCCAATTCTTTGATCCACTAACCAGCACATGAGTCCATGCACTAACATTAAAAAGGTTGCGTAGGTAAACATACGTTTGGGTTGTTCACGATCACGAATGACCAAATAGGCTTTTTGCTGGTCCCGAATTAATTCACCCTGTAGATCATCCAAAATAAAGTTAAAAAACTTCAAAATATCGTAAAGCGCCTTTTCTAAAGTTTCCGCCGTACTGACAAGTTTAGTAAGTAATTTATAGCTACCTCGACGCATAGGGTGGCTATCCATACCAAAAAATTCATCGTTCATGGCATTGGCAAGTTCTATCCATAGTTGCGCATATGTCGTAACAGGTACACGTGCCTTGGGAGACATCAGTAATTCGGCAGGAATTCCAACTTTATTTAGAATTATTTGAGTATTTAGCCCTTTGGCATAAGCAGCACCCAGTGCTTCATGTACCAGTGCAATCGAAATAGTTCCTTTACTTAAAGAAGATTGGACAACCATGTCAAAGACTCATATTTTCTTCATATATTTCAAGTGAAATATTTCATATTTAAAATTTGGATTGATCAAAAGCTGCAAACATTTTGAGGCTTTTTGAAATTGTATCGGAAAACAACAACTTTTACTCTCACTACTAAGTTTAAAGAACATTTCTATAGGACGTTACATAATGAAAATTCAAGGGAAACATTTCGTGATTACAGGTGGTGGCTCTGGTTTGGGTGCTGCTACAGCTGAGTATTTGGTAAAGCAAGGTGCCTCTGTCACATTGGTAGACATGAATGTAGAAGCAGGTGAACAGCAAGCAAAACAATTAGGATCAAAAGCTGACTTTGTAAAACTTGATGTAACCGATGAAGCTGCTGCTGAACAGTTCTTTAAGGATGTTTTGGTCAAACATGGCAGTTTGCATGGTTTGGTTAACTGTGCGGGTATTGGCCCTTCGGCTAAAGTGGTTGGCCGTGAAGGTGTACATGATTTGGCGTTATTTTCAAAGACTCTGCAAATTAATGTGACAGGTACATTTAACATGCTGCGCTTTGCGGCAGATGCGATGAGTAAAAATACAGTTGAAGCAGGGGACGAGGACCGAGGTGTAATTGTAAACACAGCCTCAGTTGCAGCATTTGATGGTCAAATTGGTCAGGCAGCTTATTCAGCATCTAAAGGCGCTATTGTTGCCATGACATTGCCAATTGCTCGTGAGCTTGCGCGACATGGCATTCGAATTATGACGATTGCACCGGGAATTATGGAAACTCCGATGCTTAAAGGTATGCCACAAAATGTTCAGGATGCTTTGGGACAAATGGTGCCGTATCCGTCTCGTTTAGGAAAGCCAGAAGAGTTTGCTCGTTTAGTTGGGCATATTGCTGAAAATTCATATTTAAATGGTGAAGTCATCCGTTTGGATGGTGCAATCCGTATGGCAGCAAAATAATAAAAATAAGGACGTTGAAATGATTTTAAGTGCTGAACAAAGTATGGTTCAGGAGATGATGCGTGATTATGCGCAAAATCAGTTAAAACCTACAGCTGCTCATCGGGATAAAACCCATGAGTTTCCTGCTCAGGAATTAAAAGATTTAGGTGCTTTGGGGGCAATGGGTATGACCGTTCCAGATGAATGGGGTGGTGCAGGAATGGATTATGTATCTTTGGTGCTCGCAATTGAGGAAATTGCAGCAGGTGATGGTGCCATTTCGACAATTGTAAGTGTTCAAAACTCATTGGTTTGCGGTATTACACTGGCATATGGTTCAGAACAGCAAAAACAGACCTATTTACCAAAATTTGCATCGGGTGAATGGTTAGGGTGCTTTTGTTTAACTGAGCCACATGTTGGTTCTGATGCGAGCGCAATTTTATGTAAAGCCGAACGCGATGGCGACCAGTGGGTTTTAAATGGCGTAAAGCAATTTATTACCAGCGGTAAAAATGCCCAAGTGGCTTTGGTGTTTGCAGTAACTGATAAACAAGCGGGCAAAAAAGGGATCTCGTGTTTCCTTGTTCCGACCAATACACAAGGTTACTTGGTAACTCGTATTGAAGACAAAATGGGCCAACATGCTTCAGACACAGCAACCATTACCCTCGAAAATTGCTGTATTCCTTTAGAGAATTTGGTAGGTCAAGAAGGCGAAGGTTATAAAATTGCGTTATCAAATTTAGCTGCCGGCCGAATTGGGATTGCTGCTCAATCGGTTGGTATGGCACGAGCTGCTTTTGATGCTGCTGTGCAATACGCAAATGAGCGTAAAGCCTTTGGCGTAGAGTTAGTCCAACATCAGGCGGTAAGTTTCCGTTTAGCAGATATGGCAACTCAGATTGAAGCTGCACATCAGTTAGTTCTACATGCTGCAACTTTGAAAGATGAGGGATTACCTTGTTTAAAAGAAGCATCAATGGCAAAGCTGTTTGCATCGACCATGGCTGAGCGAGTTTGTTCTGATGCAATCCAGATTCATGGTGGCTATGGCTATGTGAGTGATTTTCCGGTAGAGCGAATTTATCGTGATGTTCGGGTGAGCCAGATTTATGAGGGCGCTTCGGATATTCAACGTTTAGTGATTGCTCGTGAAGTCACCCAAGTTTAAGCATTAGATTTTTAAATAATGAAATTCATTGCAAAAAACCGCAATTGTTATGCAGTTTTTTGCAATCGTAATTTTCTGGTTTTAATTCGATTCAATACATTTCGAAAAGATAACAACTATATTTTTATGTTTAAAGATCAGCTTTAACTTGCTCACCAATTAAATAAAATGTTCCGCCAGCAATATAGTGCAAGCTTCGAAGCTCTTTTGGTGCATCTTGAAAGTACCAATGCCCATCTCGGAAAACACGACTATCGGCCCAAGCACCGACAACAGAACCAATAAATAAATCATGAGCTGACTGATTGTGAGGTTCAGGAATAAGTTTACATACGAGCCATGCGATGCAACCAGATACTAATGGGCTGGTAAGACCTTCTTGATAAAAGAGCTCGACACCACAATGTTCAAGTTTTTGCGGATCGTCTAATTTGCTAATTGTACCAAGTTGATGGGTCATCTCGAGCTGCGCATAGCAGGGAACTTGTAGAGTGAAATAACCACTTTGTTCGATAAGCTGACGAGTTTTGGTACTTTTGTCGAGAACAACGGTTACTTTGGCTGGTGTGAGTTCTAGTGCACATGCCCAAGCGGCTGCCATTACATTTCGGTCATCTCCATGCTGAGCAGAGACAAGTACAGTTGGGCCATGATTTAACAAACGATAAGCTTTTTCTAACTCTACAGGTGCAATATATGATTGGGACATATTTAGCCTAAGTAATAAAGAAAATAGATATTTCTATTGTTGCAGAAAGCTTGAAAGAAGTAATGCGGTGGATAAAAGTTTAAAGAATAAAATGCTGTTTTTATTTTATACCTTTCCTAATGCCTGACTTAGTCATAAAATCATTTGGCTTCTAAGTGAAAGGATTAAAGCGTGACCGAGCTTCAAGATATCGATTTTGTAGAGTTAAGTGATGAAGAAATGCATCTCTATAGCCGTCAGATTTTACTTGATGGATGGGATATAGAAGCTCAGGAAAAACTCAAACTTGCCAATGTACTTATTGTGGGGGCCGGTGGAATAGGTTGTAGTAGTGCAGAACTATTAGCGCGAGCAGGGGTTGGGAAAATTACACTCATTGATGCCGATACGATTGAGATAAGTAATTTACAACGTCAAATTGCATTTGGTCATGAAGATATTGGCCGTTATAAAGCTGAAGTTCTTGCAAAGCGGTTACAGAAAATTAACCCTTATATCTGCGTTGAGTACTACAACGAACGTTTAGATGAACATAACATTGATAGACTTGTTGAACACCAAGATGTGGTATTGGATGGATGTGATAACTTTACAACGCGCTATTTGGTAAATGCCGCTTGTAAGAAGCATCAGGTCGCATTAATTAGTGCTTCAGCAATTGGTTTTCAGGCACAAATGTTTATGGTTGAAGGTGATTCAGCTTGTTACGAATGTTTATTTCCTAAAGAACAGCATAGCAATGAAGGCCTGCGCTGTGCTGAATCTGGGGTGCTTGCCACTACTCCTGTAATGATAGCGTCATTACAAGCACATCACACTTTGCTCTATTTAGGACTCAATCTAACTCCTTTAAAACAGAAACTGTTGCTTTGGGATGGCTTAAACATGACACAACGCATTGTTAATTTTGATAAAGATGTAAATTGCCCAGTTTGTCAGGCAAGTTAATCAGTAAATGAAATAAAATTTGCTACACTCAACCTGAATGATTTGGTTTTGAAGAAATATGAAAAAAAATATTTTGTTTGATGGGCTACGTTCTGTCGCCCGTATTGGTGAAACAGCAGTGGTTGCCGCCAAAGCTGGGATTAAATACGCAACTGAAAAACCAAGTAATGCCAAACTCATGCGGGAAACCTTTGAATCTCTTGGCTCGACTTACATCAAACTTGGTCAGTTTATTGCGAGTACTCCATCGCTTTTCCCTCGTGAATATGTAGAAGAATTTCAAGGTTGCTTAGACCAGACACCTACTTTGCCGTTTAGCTATATTCAAGGTGTACTTGACTCTGAGTTTGAAGGGCGCGATTTAAGTCAGATTTTTAGCTATATTGATGAAAAACCATTAGCTTCTGCTTCAATTGCTCAGGTTCATGCAGCTAAATTGACCACAGGCGAAGATGTTGTTATTAAAGTACAAAAGCCGGGTGTAGAAACCATTTTATATACTGACTTAAGTGTCGTGCATTGGGCTGCCAAATTGCTTGAACGTGCAGTACCTAAAATCAAATTTGCTGCACTTTCTGAAATTGTCGATGAAATCAAAAGTCGTATGGTGCGTGAAGTTGATTTTATTGAAGAAGCACAAAATCTAGATGACTTTATTGAATATTTGAATATTTCTCAAAACGATGCTGTGACTGCACCTAAGGTTTATCACCAATTTTCAACACGCCGTGTTTTGACCATGCAACGTCTATATGGTGTGTCTTTGACAGATTTTAGTGTGGTGAAACAATACGCAAAAGATCCATCACAAGTGCTGATTACTGCCATGAATACATGGTTTGGTAGTCTCATGCTATGTAAGAGTTTCCATGCGGACTTACATGCTGGAAACCTGATGCTGCTCGAAGATGGTCGAATTGGTTTTATTGATTTTGGTATCGTGGGGCAGTTAAAGCCAGAAGTCTGGACAGCATGTATTGCGTTTATGGATGCGTTGCAAAAGACTGATTATCAAGCGATGGCCGAAAACATGCTGAAAATGGGCATGACACATAACAAAGTTGATGTGGAAGTATTGGCACAAGATTTGGAGCGTTTATTTAATGGCGTATTAATGGCTGATCCACAGCAAATTCTGTCTACCAATCCTGCCGATTTAAACGACATTATGATGGATATGGTGGGTGTTGGTGAGCGCCACGGTATTAAATTCCCTCGAGATTTTGCTTTATTATTTAAGCAAATGCTTTATTTCGATCGTTTTATGCGCGTACTCGCACCATATACCGATATTTATGCAGACCAGCGTTTGAAAATGGTTCAAAATATGGAACCTGCTTCGTTGTTAAAGCACTAAGGTCAGTTTAAATTTATGGATGCCATTATTATTGAAGGGTTAAAGGTTGAAACAGTCATTGGTTGTTTCAACTGGGAAAGACAAATCATTCAACCTTTAATGTTGGATTTAACCATCCATAATGATTTGAGCCGAGCTGCACAGTCTGACAAACTTGAAGATACACTCAATTATGCACAGATTTGTGAGTTATCGGCTCAAACTATTCAACAAGCCAAGCCTGAATTAATCGAACATGCAGCACATCTCGTTTTGGAATGTTTGTTCGAAACTTTCCCAACGATTGAAAAAATTACCATTACCATCCGTAAGCCCGCCATCATTGCAGAAGCTAATGCTGTAGGAATTCGTCTTGAACGCACCAGAAATAATTTTTGCGCTCGCTCTAGCGAGTAATTTAGACGCAGAACAACACTTTACTTTTGCTTATACGCAATTGGCAACATTGGGGAAAGTGCAGTTTTCGTCGGTTTATCAAATTCCATGCCGAGATGGCATTGGAGATGATTACTGGAATTCAGCATGTCTATTAAAAAGTTCTTTAAATCCTTCTCAAATAGAAGCTTTCTTAAAAAAACTTGAATCAGACACAGGGCGTATTCGTCCATCACATCATATTTCTTTAGATGTAGATTTGATTGCATGGGGAAGTGATCTAGACCATATGCAATTTAATTCTAAAAAATTACCTTTGGCACTAGACGTAAAAATTCCTTTATATGAATTATGGAATTGTGAAAATTTGAAGACTGATAGAACGCTTTTTCCAGTCGTCAATTTTAAACTTTAACGTCTTTTACTCTATATTTTACGCAAATTTTACGCGGGCTTTGAGTTCCTCAATAGAGAATTTACGAGCATTTTACCGATACTGAAATTCACTAAATTAGTGTTATTTCAGGACAATAAAGATGCTTATAAATTCTCAAATGCGCATCTTGCATCAGTCAGGCATTGTCTTATGCGGACTTAAAAAAAATGATATTTCTTTATTTCTCCTTATTTCCAGTTTGGCAAGTCAAGCCATGGGATTTAGAGGAGAATAGCCATGCTAGAACTTATACTTGTTTTATTTATTGCTATTTTTCTAGCATGGTGTCTCAGTAAATATCTATCCAAAGTGATGGCAAATCAGCCGATGTGGGGTGATGGATTATTTCGTTGGATTGAAAATCCTGTTTATCGCTTGTTAGGTGTATCTCCACAACAACAAATGAACTGGAAACAATATTCTCTAGCATTTGTTGTTAGCTGTATTTTTCTTGCAGTGGCTATTCTTGCTATTTTTATGATGCAAGCATGGCTACCATTAAATCCTAACCATGCACTAAATATGAGTTGGGATTTAGCGTTACACACTGTTATTTCATTTTTAACAAACACGAACCAACAGCATTATTCTGGTCAGGCTCAGTTATCTTATTTGTCGCAAATGACAGGTATTGTAGGTTTGCAAGTCATCACGCCAATGATGGGATTGGCTTTGGTTGTCGCGACTTTAAGAGCGTTCTTTTATCAGCGTCCAAGCCATATCGCAGCTGATGTTACCGAGCAACCAGATCAAATTTTAATTGGTAACTATTGGGCAGATGTAATTCGCCCTACAGTACGCTTTTTGCTTCCACTCTGTTTTGTCTGGTCATTATTGCTCAATAGCCAAGGTGTCCCAGCGACTTTCCAAGGCGGGCCAGAAGTACAACTTATTGATAAAGCCAACAATGTAGAAACTCAAAAAATTCCTTTGGGACCAGTTGCACCGATGGTGGCTATTAAGCAATTGGGTAGTAACGGTGGTGGATGGTACGGTCCAAATAGTTCTGTGCCTTTAGAAAATCCAACACCACTGTCTAATTTATTAGAAATGATTGCGATTTTACTCATTCCAATCACAGTAATTTTTATGGTTGGGCATTTTACTCAGCGTAAAAAGTTTGCTTACTTTGTGTTTGGTAGCATGCTTTTTATGTCGATTATTTCAGGTGCAGCAGCCGTCTGGTCTGAAAGTATGTCATCTACAGCATCTCAACTTGCCGTAATGGAAGGTAAAGAGCAACGATTTGGGCCAGCAGCATCAGCGGTTTGGGCAGCTGTCACAACTCAAGTAAATAATGGTTCGGTCAATATGATGCATGATTCTTCTGCGCCGCTTACTGGTCTGGTCGAACTCATTAACATGTTGATTAATGCCATTTGGGGCGGTGTAGGCTGTGGTCTGCAGCAGTTCATGATTTATCTGTTACTCGCAGTATTTATTGCAGGCTTAATGACGGGCCGTACCCCTGAGTTGTTTGGGCGCAAGATTGAAGCCGCAGAAATTAAGTTACTCGCGATTATTATCTTGATTCAACCTCTCGTTATTCTTGCCTTTACTGCCTTAACCCTCAGCATTCCTGGTCTATCAGGCATCAGCAATTCAGGACCTCATGGTATTAGCCAAGTGTTTTATGAATATGTCTCTGCATTTGCCAACAATGGTTCAGGTTTTGAAGGCCTTGGAGATAACACTGTATGGTGGAACGTCACTTGTAGTATCGCTCTTCTTTTAGGACGTTTCCCGACATTAATTTTACCATTAATGATTGCTACGCGATTAGCTGCAAAAAGGAAAGCACCTGAAACAGCAGGAAGCCTCCAAGTTGAAACTCCAACTTTTGCCTTAACGCTGATCACGATTGTGGTGTTGCTTACCTTATTACAATTTATGCCAGTTCTTGTCCTTGGGCCAATTGCCGATCAACTTTTGTTGGTTAAAGGCTAAGGAGGCGAGTGAAAATGAATACACAAACTCATGTAAATAGCCATAAAAAAACCATGGCAGTACCAAATTTTGAAGTTTGGAAAAATGCATTTGTGAAATTGCTACCACAACATGCAATTAAAAACCCTGTGATGGCAATTGTATGGCTTGGGACAGTGGTTACTGGAATCAGTACCATTTTGGGTTACACCACACTTTTATTTGGTTTAGCGGTTACAGCTATCCTGTTCATTACCATTTTATTTGCTAATTATGCTGAAGCTGTTGCAGAGGCTAGAGGTCGTGGTCAGGCATCTTCATTGCGTGCAGCAAGAGAAAACTTAACCGCTCGAAGACTCAATTCTTTGACCGACCGTCAAGCGACTCAAGTTGCAGCAACTGAGCTTCACTTAAATGATTTTATTGAAGTTCATGCAGGTGAGCTTGTTCCAGCCGATGGTGAAATTGTAGAAGGTTTTGCCACTATTAATGAATCAGCTGTTACAGGTGAGTCTGCGCCTGTTTTACGTGAAGCTGGAACTGACCGTTCAGGTGTTATTGGCGGGACCAAAGTACTTACAGATCGTATTATTGTTCAGGTTACTGCTGAGTCTGGCCAAAGTTTCTTGGACCGTATGATTGCTTTGGTTGAAGGTTCAAATCGTCAAAAAACACCGAATGAGATTGCACTTGGCTTCTTGTTAATGGTGATGACACTCACGTTTTTAATAGTTGTGATTAGCTTGCCGTTTATTGCCAATTATTTGCATGTTGAACTTGATCCAGTGGTTCTTGTGGCGCTATTGGTCTGCTTAATTCCAACAACTATTGGGGGCTTATTGCCTGCAATTGGGATTGCGGGTATGAACCGTGCACTCAAAGCCAATGTCTTGGCAAAATCGGGTAAAGCTGTAGAAGTTGCTGGTGACATTGATGTGCTTCTGCTCGATAAAACCGGAACCATTACTTATGGTGACCGTCAAGCGACCTCTTTTTATCCTTTAACTTCGGTAACTGAGTCTGAGTTACGAGTGGCTGCTTGGGTAAGTTCGCTTGCAGACCCAACACCAGAAGGAAAATCGATTGTTAAATTAGCAAAAGAACAAGGGCTAAAACAGCAAGAACCTGAGCAGGTTGAATTTATCTCTTTTAGTGCATCAACGCGAATTTCTGGTGTGAATTTCCCCAATGGTGATCAAATTCGTAAAGGTGCGTTAGATGCCATTTTGAAATTTGTCGATGAAGATTATTCTCAAGATTTAGAGTTAAAAGCACGTGTTGAACAAGTTGCCAAAAAAGGTGCAACGCCTTTGGTTGTAGCAAATCAACATCATGTATTGGGCGTGATTGAACTCTCGGATGTGATTAAACACGGTATTAAAGAACGTTTTGCTCGTTTAAGAGAAATGGGTATCAAAACTGTAATGGTGACGGGTGATAACCCGTTAACTGCTGCTGCGATTGCTGCTGAAGCAGGCGTAGATGACTATATTGCCGAAGCAAAACCTGAAGACAAATTGGCTTGTATTCGTACTGAACAACAACAAGGTCGTTTAGTTGCGATGGTCGGTGATGGAACCAACGATGCACCTGCATTAGCTCAGGCAGATATTGGCTTAGCCATGAATTCTGGTACGCAAGCTGCGAAAGAAGCCGGCAATATGGTCGACTTAGACTCAGACCCGACCAAACTGCTGGCTGTGGTTGAAATTGGTAAACAACAGTTGATTACTCGTGGGGCTTTAACAACGTTTTCTTTAGCAAATGATGTGTCTAAATACTTTGCAATTTTGCCTGCATTATTCGCTGCAGCGATACCGCAAATGCAGGTTTTAAATGTGATGCATCTGGCGAGTCCAAGCAGTGCAATTTTATCGGCATTAATCTTTAACGCGATTATTATCCCGTTATTAATTCCAATTGCTCTCCGAGGTGTGAAATTTAAACCTTCAACTGCAACTCAATTATTACGTCGAAATATGTTGATTTATGGTGTGGGTGGTGTGGTCCTACCATTTATTGCCATTAAAGCGATCGATGTGGTGATTGTTCAATTATTTGGTTTGTAATCTGGAGTTTGAAATGAAAACTTATGTACAAAATTCAGAAGCAAATTTGGGTCAGACCTTAAGAGCATCTTTAGGATTATTAATTTTTACTCTAGTAGGGTGCGGTGCTGTTTACAGTGCTATCGCTACTGGCGCTGGGCAGGTTTTATTCAATAATCAGGCCAATGGTAGTTTGGTCGAAAGAGATCACAAAGTTGTTGGGTCAACTTTAGTGGCTCAGCCATTTGTCGGGAATGAATATTTTCATCCACGCCCTTCGGCAGCAAACTATGACCCAATGGCAATGGCGGGTACAAACTTAGCTCGTACTAATCCTGAGTTAC
The DNA here is from genome assembly GCF_001423205.1 of Acinetobacter sp. Leaf130. Taxonomy (NCBI): domain Bacteria; kingdom Pseudomonadati; phylum Pseudomonadota; class Gammaproteobacteria; order Moraxellales; family Moraxellaceae; genus Acinetobacter; species Acinetobacter sp. Leaf130. The sequence goes on along the minus strand of NZ_LMOE01000001.1, from coordinate 1,736,963 downwards.
AAAAGCAAATCGACGCTCAGATACTCGCGGTGAAAAAGCAAGATCATACAGGCAATACATCTATTCCAAGTGATTTGGTGACTAAATCTGGCAGCGGTATCGATCCGCATATTAGTCCCGAAGCCGCTCAGTTACAGGTGGCTCGAGTGGCTCAAGCGCGCCATTTAGATCTTAAAGTTGTGGAAGGGCTATTGCAAAAGCATATTGAACCGATGCAGTTTGGTGTATTAGGACAAGCTCGTGTTAATGTATTAGAGCTCAATATTGCTTTAGATCAATTACAATCTACACATTAACTTAAAAATAAAGTTGTTAGTTTACCGGATGATATCAAGTGCAAAGCAATCGCGAAAATCAGGCTGAGGCCTTATTAAATCATGTCAACAGATATCAAGCCGGTCGACTAACGGTCTTTCTCGGTGCGGCGCCTGGTGTTGGAAAAACCTATGCCATGCTTGCTCGTGCCAAAGAGTTGTTTCAACAAGGTACAGACGTTGTTGTTGGCATTGTTGAAACCCATGGGAGAACAGAAACTCTAAAAATTTTGGAAGGGTTGCCTCAGATTGCTAGAAAGGAAATGCAGTATCAGGGGCATAGTTTAGAAGAAATGGACTTGGATGCTATTTTACTTAGGCATCCCGAAATCGTTTTAGTTGATGAGTTGGCTCATCGAAACATACCAAATAGTCGTCATGAACGCCGTTGGCAAGATGTCAATGAATTACTAGATGCAGGTATTGACGTATTCACCACCATGAATATTCAGCATTTAGAAAGCCTAAATGATGTGGTATACCAGATTACTGGCATTAGGGTAAGTGAAACTGTACCAGATAGAGTGTTTGATCGTATTCGAGACATTCGTTTAATTGATTTGCCAGTCAGTGAGCTCATTGAAAGACTCCATCAAGGAAAAGTCTATGTACCCGATCAAGCGAATCTGGCATTACAGGGCTTTTTTAGCGTTTCAAACTTAACTGCACTGCGTGAATTGGCAATGCAATGCGTTGCGGAACATGTCGATTCAGATTTAAAAGAGAGTTATGCCTCTAAAGGTTTGAAATCTATATCGTTGCAAAACGAATTAATGATTGCGATAGATGGGCAAGGCTCTTCTGAATATTTAGTACGGGCAGGTTGTCGTTTAGCAGAACGTTATGGGGCTACGTGGACGGTAGTGAATGTTGCTAAAAGTTTGGACTTTGGGCAGAGTTCAGGAAATTCATATAAAAAAGAATATATTGAGATTGATCGTGCATTTGAACTGGCGCGACAACTCGGTGGTCGAACAGAAGTAATATATGGCCATCAGGTTGCATCTGTTTTAATGGATGCTGCTGTGGATAGGGGAATTTCAAATCTGGTCATTGGCAAAAGTATTTCGCCGTGGTGGTTAAAGTTATTTAAGAAAAATTTAGCTCAACAATTATTGAATCAAGAAAACTCAATTGCTTTAACCATTTTGCATCCTGAACAGGGCACCAAAAAGACAACTCAGCTTGAAAAGCCATCATTTTTATCACTAAAAGAAAGTATTTTTGTTTTAGCCGTTACCTGTGCGAGTATTTTTATAGCGCACTTTGCTGAAGTTTTATTAGGGATTGAAGACTTTTCTGTCATTTTCATTATTTCCGTTTTAATTGTCGCCACTAAAACCAGAATGCTCGCTGCGGTAGTGGCGGCTCTTATTTGTTTCTTGGCTTATAATTTTTTCTTTATTGCACCGCGGTTTACTTTTCAGATTTCAGCGCATCAAGGTGTAGTTACCGTTGTTGCTTTTTTTGCAGCAGCTTTAATCGCTGGGCGTTTGGCTTCTCAATTACGTCAGCAAGTTTTGTCTTTAAAAGCTGCGAATGCCTACACTACGGTGATGCAAGATTTGGCACGTAAGCTCTCTAGTGCAGTAAACCTTGAAGAAGTCATGCAAACAGGACGTATGACCTTAGAAACACAACTTCAAACTAAAGTATGGATTTCTATTCAAGATAGAGTAATTTCATCTGACATAGAGCTAAACGACAAAGAAAAAGTGGCAGCAGATTGGTGTTTGAAGCATCAACAACCATGTGGGCGTTTTACCGATACGCTTAGTCAGTCAAACTGGTGGTTTTTACCTCTTATAGAACAAAAAAATAGCCTAGGTATTGTGGGAATTTACTTTAAAGACGAAGTTATTTCTTTAAATTTTGAGCAAAAGAAGCTGACGGAAAGCGTAATTGAATATATTGCGCAGGCAGCACTTCGAACCCAATTGGTTAATGAGCTTGAACAAGCAAAAGTAATCAGTGAAACAGAGCGATTACGTTCTGCTTTATTATCGTCGGTATCGCATGATTTACGCTCACCACTTGCTTCTATTATTGGAGCAGCTGATACGCTTGCCCATTTTAAAGCAGATATGTCAGAGCAAGATCAGCAAGATTTACTCGAAACCATTCATTTAGAAGGCGAGCGCTTAGATCGTTATATTCAGAATTTGCTTGATATGACACGTTTGGGTCATGAAGGTTTATCTTTAAAAAGAGACTGGATTGGTGTAGATGAATTAATTGGTTCGGCAACCCGTCGTTTGAAGCGTTATAAACCAGATACTCAAGTATTGGGCGAATTACCTGAACAAACCATTAGTTTATATGTTCATCCAGCACTCGTAGAGCAAGCTATTTTTAATGTTTTAGAAAATGCTGCAAACTTTTCACCTCCAGATGAACCAGTCATGATTCGGGCTTCTCTTTTATTTGAAGATGAAGTGAAAATAGAAATTGAAGATAGAGGAGCGGGAATTCCTGAAGATGAAAGAAACCGCATTTTCGATATGTTTTATACTATGGAACGTGGAGACCGCGGAAAATTTGGTACAGGTTTAGGACTGACAATTGTGAAAGCGATTATTGGGGCTCATATGGGTACAATAGAAGCATTTTCAGGTCGCCAAAACAAAGGTACTTTAATTCAAATCAAACTACCCATTCATCCAGTAAAAGAATAAGTTGTAAAGTCATGATAAGTTCAGAAACATCGCCTGTAGAAACACGTATTGTGATTATTGATGATGAGCCTCAAATTCGTAAATTTTTAGACATTGCTTTAAGAACACAAAAATACAAAACCACACTTTGTGAGACTGGTTACAAAGGTCTGGAGGCTTTGGCCACACAAGGTGCTGATTTAGTTATTTTAGATTTGGGTTTGCCAGATTTAGACGGTAAAGAAGTGCTTCAAGAGTTACGTAGTTGGTCGAATGTTCCTGTCATTGTGTTATCTGTACGCTCAGATGAATATGAGAAAGTTGCATTACTAGATGCTGGTGCAAATGATTACATGACCAAGCCTTTTAGCGTACAAGAGTTATTAGCGCGCATACGAGTCATTTTAAGAAACCAACCCATTCAACAAGAAGCTCATGTTTATGATGATGGCTACCTTAAAGTTGATGTCATGCAGCGTTTAGTGTGGATCGAGCAACAGCCAATTACTTTAACTCGAAAAGAGTTTCAACTGTTGACGCTGTTAATGCGCTATCAAGGACAGCTTTTAACACAACCTCAACTGTTAAAAGAACTATGGGGGCCAACCCATCAGGAAGATACTCATTATTTACGTATTTTAGTGGGCAAGTTGCGCGGTAAACTTGGAGATAATGCAATTCAGCCACGCTATATTGCAACTGAACCCGGTGTTGGATTGCGTTTTTTATCTAAACAGAAAAATCATTAATTACATATAAAAAAACCCTTAGGGAATTTCTCCCTAAGGGTTCGCTAAATACAGTGTTTCTTTATTTTTATGTCATAGTATTTTTTTAGTTATATATCCCAATGTTGTTCTGCTTCGGTCATTTGACTATAAATATTTTGATATTCAGCCTGTTTAACTGTGTACCAATGCTCTACAAAGTCAGCTCCCAAACATCCTTTTAAAATAAGACTCCCTTTAAATATTTTTAATGCTTCTGGCTGATTGTTGGCTAATAGAATGTGCTCATCAGGAAATTTTAAAAGATGTGCAGGTTTTGGTAGCGGTAACTTATGAGATAAGCCATAAGACACACCGGCTAAAATCGTAGCTGTAACCAAATAGGGGTTACAGTCCGCTCCTGCAACACGATATTCTAAGCGTTGATTTTGTATATCTGAGCATGGAATTCGAATTGCGACATTACGATTATTGGTACCCCAATTTGCTTCTAATGGTACATGGTGCCCAATTTTAAAACGTCTATAAGAATTAATATTGGGCGCTAAAATAGCCATAGATGCAGGCATTAATTCAATTAGGCCACTAATCGCGCTGAGTAATTTGGGCGAAGGTTCATCTTTTTCTACTTCTGAACTAAATACATTTTCATGGTACTGATTGAGCAAGCTCATATGAAAATGCATGCCACTACCAGCCTTTGCTAAGTTGGGCTTTGCCATGAAACAGGCAGTTAAGTCATGCTTTCTTGCGACTTGTTTTACAATTCTTTTTAGAGCATTAATTTGATCGCACAGCTTTAAAATATCATGAGTGTGTTGAAGGTTTAGTTCGTATTGTCCAGGTGATGACTCTGCAACAATAGCGGTAATTTCAATAGATTGTAGTAGGGCGGCTTTTTCAACTTCTTCTAAGACTTGTTGATAGTTATTTGGTGCATCTATGTCAAAACATTGGTTTTCCAAACATGTTTCAGTTTGATGGTTGGGTGAGAAAAGATAAAACTCCAGTTCAGCAGCCATAACAGGAAAATAATTGTTAGCGAGTAACTGATTTAATAATTTTTTTAATATATTGCGTGGTTCATATCGACAATCTGAGCCACCTTCTTCTTGCATTGTGAGGAAAAGCTGAGCATTCAATTCAGGGGATAAGGCGCTTGGCTGCAAGCTGCCTAAAATGGGTAGGCAAAGTCTGTCTGGTTCACCAATATATTTTCCTAGGCCTGTCTCTTCAATCACTTTTCCATCAAGACTCATTGCATAAACAGAAAGTGGAAAATAACATCCGTTGGAGAGATTTCTCAAACTTTTTACATCAATTCGTTTGCCACGAATATGTCCGTTTAAATCATGTAGGCAAATATCAATATGCTGAGTATGAGGATATGAGTTTAAATATTCATCGACTTCTTTCAAAAATAAATCGGGTTGGAAAGTAATGGCTTGTGTTGGTGGAGTAAAATCGTCTGATATTTTAAAAGCCTTAAGGTGAGAGTCTTGTAAGTTTAAGTTTGGATAAATATGCGTACTCATTATAAAAACCTTGGTGGTTATTTAGCTAAAATCCTACCGCAAGCTGTGAGGTTAATAGCATAAAAAAAGAGTAAAATGATTAAAGAATGATTTTTAGAATATTTAGATTTTTTGTATGAATAATCAATTGCTTGAGTCTAATTTTTATAATTAAAAATTTAAGTAAAATTAGCGTATAAGGGCAGTCTAAGAGTTGGCAAATTTCTTAGAATTTTATTTTTAAATTAAACAATATTAGTAATTATGACCTTTCAATTTGGTGAGATGGTCAAACTGATTTAAACTTAAAGGCTTATTCAGTGAGTCACTTTTTTTTTTGAAGTCTTGAATAGAGCAAGGCCTTTTAGGGTATTTACTGGAATTTTATTTTTGCGTTTTTTTAAATTTATTTTTTGAGTTCTCTTAATATGAAAAATATCGGTTTAGCCATTCTAGCCATCAGCCTTTCAGGTTGCGCTGCAATGAGCGTAGAAGAATGTAAGACTGCAAATTGGTCATTAGTGGGTGAGAAAGATGGTTCAAAAGGTTCGTCGCCAAGTTTAGATCAATATTACAAAGCATGTGGAAAAGCCAATATTGTTCCAGATCAAAAGTCATATGAACGTGGGTATAAAGAAGGTCTAGGGTATTATTGCCAGCCAACAAATATTTTTTATAACGCTTTAGAAGGTAGTGGTAATATCAATGTGTGCCCAGTTGAGCAGCGTAATCGTTTAAGACCTTATTATCAGGCAGCTTCCGATTACTACAATGCAAAAAATGAATATGACCGTTATGACGAAAAGTTTAAGCAATATTCTGATAACGCGTACAACGAAAAATTAAAGCCAGAAGAGCGTGAACGTTATCGTAAGCTTTTAAGAGAATTACAAATTGATCGTGACCGTATTAATCGAAACTATTGGAACTCAATTCGAGATATTGAACGTTTCAAATATGATCATGGATTAAAATAATATTTAAAAAAGGATTGATCCGAATTAGATCAATCCTTTGTTTTTTTAAAGGTAATAACTGGTTTTTGTCATTAACTTTGAAATGGCTGTCATGGTGATTTTTACTGCATATGGTAATTCAACACCACCTGCTTCAAGCGCTGTATGGCGATGATGTAATTCATCTTCATTCATTTGCTCTAAAATTTTACGAGAGCGATCATCTTGAGCTGGTAGCTGTTTTAAATGGTCTTGTAAATGAAGGCTGACCTGACGCTCCGTTTCAGCCACAAAACCTAAGCTATATTTATCACCTGCAATACCCGCAAGTGCGCCCATGCCATACGAAAGCCCATACCAAATTGGGTTTAATAAACTGGTATGACTATTTAGCTCTTTTAAACGAACTTCACACCAAGCTAAATGATCTTGTTCTTCAATTGCTGCTTGTTGCATTTCTTTGCGTACATTTGGCAATTTCGCTGTTAATGCTTGTCCATGATAAAGGGCTTGAGCACACACTTCACCACTATGGTTAACACGCATTAAACCTGCGACATGGCGAGCATCTTCTACCCCTAGTTTTGCTTCAACTGTTTCAGCTGGATTTTGGCGCTGTGCTGCTGTTGCACCCGGAACAAGACTACGTAATGCTTGATCAAAAGAGTTAATGAGCTGATCAATTCCAGTATAGTGGCGCATAAATTAGTCCTCTAAAGAAAGATGTGCTGTGGCAAGCATTGGTTTTAGTCGTGCTAGAAGCCAAATACTAAAGATTGCACTAAGTACAGCTGTAATAATAAAAAGTATTTTAATATCAATTTTTAAAACACTTAAGATTAAAATTGAAAAAATTGCTGAAGAAACCATAAAAACGGCATTCAAAATGTTATTAGCCGCAACGACACGGGCACGATGTGAGCGCGGAGAATAAGCCTGCATCATGGCATAAAGCGGAACAATATAAAAACCGCCGCTAATCCCCAGTAAAGTCACTGCTAACATTACATGATAGTAAACCCAGCCTTGAGTGAAAATATCTTTTAACGTAAGTAATGCCCCAGTTCTTTCGGGAACAAAAGCTAAACTGGCAGCAAGGTAGAGCGCAAAAACAGTAAGGCCAATAGCACCAATCGGCACCATTTTAATATTAATTTCTGAACCACCAATTTTACGGCAAAGAAGTGACCCGACACCAATACCGACTGAAAAGAAAGTAAGCAAAAGACTAACAACGTTTTCTGAAGCATGGAGGTTTTGTTGGGTGAGCTGTGGAATTTGCGTTAAATAAGTAGCGCCATAAAACCAGTACCATGAGTTACCTAACAAAATAGTGAATACTAAAGGTAAGCTTTTGGCATATTTAATGGTTTGAAAGCTTGTACGAATGAAATTCCAGTCAATCTTTAAATCGGGAGCAGCAACTTTTTGAGGTAAAATGAACCGACTACATAAATAGCCAATGCAAGCAATAATCACAACGGTAAGACTAATCCACAATAAGTTTCCATGTGATGATGCAATTACAGCACCACCTAAAATCATCCCGAATAAAATTGCCATTGAAGTGCCTGACTGAAACAGAGCATTACCAGACATTAACTCGTGCGGTTTTAAAATTTCAGGCAAAATTGCGTACTTGATGGGGCCAAAGAATGTTGAATGTGTACCCATTAAGAATAAAGCAATAAGCAGCAACCATAAGTGCCCCAATAAAAAACCAGCAGAACCAATGAGCATAATAATAATTTCTAAAATTTTTATGCCACGGACGAGTTGTGAGCGCTCATATTTATCTGCAATTTGTCCAGCAGTGGCCGAAAAAAAGAAATAGGGCAAAATAAACAAGAGAGCTGCTAAATTATTGAGGGTACTTACTGGGGCAGATTGTTGCTGAATCAAACCATAAGTAATCACTAATAATAAAGCTTGCTTAAAAACGTTATCATTTAATGCGCCAAAAAACTGGGTAAAAAACATCGGTACGAACCGACGTGATGTCATCAGGTGCTCATCTTGTTTCATCATGTGCAAACTTCATTGTGTTTTATAAAAAAATGTGACCGATTGTTAATTTGCAGAGAAAACCATGTATGATATTTTTAACGCTTGATTAAATGAAAAATCAATGGTTTTGAGTGAGTTTTACACTCACCTTGGTGCGTTTTATTAAAAAATAAGTCTAGAGTTTTCTATGCCTTCTAAAATTAAGTTTAAACAGTCAACTCTCGCTCATTCTATGCATTTAATTTTAAAAATGCAGGGGATTCCTAAACTTATTTGTAGCAGCTTGTTGTTAAGTGTTTGTGTAACGCCAAGTTTTGCTCAAACTTCTGTTGCAGCTAGTTCGTCAACTGCAAGCCCAACTGTGTCTGATACTTCAGCAGAACAATTAGCTTCGGTAGATCAGCAAAATACTGCGCCAATTACAGATATTGCTACACTTGTGACTCAGGCTCAGCAACAACAAGATAGCTTGGCTATATTGCAACAACAAGAACAATTTCCAAATCAAATTGACGAATTTAAGCCAATTACACTGGATAATCTCGAAGATTTACCAGATATGCCTGTTGACCAAAACATGGCAAATGAAATTTATAGGGTAGCGGAAGAAGCTAAAAATGAAGCGCAGAGTTTTCAAAATGGGACTCAGAAGCTACCTGAAGTAACGGTAAGTGATGCGACGCAGTCTGAAATACAAGAAATTAAACAAGCACCTGTAAATATTGACCAGCTTATGCACGAGATTCAATCTGATAGCAAGATTGTAGTCGAAGCCAATGAAACTGGAAAAACCTTACCAGAGTTAACGCCAGAGGCCGAAGAACCGCCTGAGCAAGCGGGTTTCTTTAAGCGCATTTTAAATAAAGTTCGTCCGCCACGTGCAATTCCGATAGAGCAAGTGCCGCGTATTAGTGCAGATGTAGAAGGTGCTTCAGATGTGCTGGCTAAAAATATTAAAGGTAAGCTATCGACATTTACTCAAGAGTCATTTGAAGATTTCAATGCAGCTTTACCTCAGCTCAGAACGTTATGTAATCAGGCCGCACAAGCAGTTGGTTACTATAATGCGGAATTCCGATTTGAAAAATTAAGTCCGAGTCGGGTTCGTGTTAAGGTTACGCCAAATGAACCAGTACGAATTAATGAGCAAAATATCGAATTTAGTGGGGCTGGTGAAAAGCAACCACAATTTCAGGTTATTCGCTTAGTTCCTGATCAGGATGTTGGTGATATCTTTAACCATGGTTTATATGAAACCACTAAAGATCGTATTGTTAATGCAGCGTCTGATAACGGTTATTTTGATGCTTATTGGCGGTTGCATGATGTGAAAGTGAGCCAGCCAGAAAATAAAGCTAATATTAACTTACGCTATGAAACAGGTGAGCGTTACAAATTAGATAAGGTTGAGTTTCGGATGAGTGATCCATCGAAACCTTTGCCATTAAATTTGAATATTTTAGAAAGTATGGCGCCTTGGAAAGACGGCGATGACTATGCATTTTGGCGAGTAAATGTGTTAGCAAACAACCTAACAAACTCTCGTTATTTTAATTACACTTTGGTTGATAGTATCAAACCTGATCCAATTGAAAAACAACTTGAGTTACCGCCAGATTTGCAGGCTTTAGTGGATGAGCAAAATATTGATGTTGATGAGTCTAATTTGCTTTCACCTGAACAACGACAACTGGCTAAAGCACGTCAATTAGCGACATCTAATAAAGAAGTTACACAAAACGTAGTCGATGAAAAACAGTTTGCAGGAACACAAAAGGCCAAAGAAGCAGAACCTCAAACTGCTATGTTGCAAAGTGCGTCAGTTCAGCAAGATGAACAAGAAACTGAACAGGACCGCTTACAAGCACAAGCACGTGAAACTAAAAGAATTCCAGTCATTGTGACTTTAAATGCAGATAAGCTAAATAGTTTAGAAACGGGTGTTGGTTACGGGACCGATACGGGTGCGCGTCTACGTAGTCAGTATCGTCGTTCTATTGTAAATAAATATGGTCATTCTTTTGATGCCAACTTGGAAGTCTCACAAATTCGTCAATCTATTGATGGCCGATATAGTATTCCTTATAAACACCCGTTAAATGACTATTTTAATATTGTGGGCGGATATGAGCGTGAAACACGTGATGATATTGGTCCAGATGTAAGTTTACTTACTGAATCCGCTGTTGTTGGTGGAGAGCGTATCATTAAACGTCCGTTAGGGAACTGGCAACATACTTTTGGTGTCCGCTATCGTTTAGACCGTTTAACCCAACAGGGTAATGTTGATATTTCTGAATTACCAGATGCTTTTAAAACTGCCGCATCAGAGCAAGAAGCATTATTATTTAGTTATGAAACTTCTAAAACTTCTAGTAATACACGTTTGAACCCAACTAAGGCTTTTAAACAAACCTATAAAGTAGAATTAGGTAGCGAGAGTTTACTGTCCGATGCCAATATGGCAATAGCAAGTGCGGGTTGGAGATTTATTTATTCTCTTGGCGAAAATGATGATCATCAATTCGTTGGAAGATCTGACCTTAGCTACATTTTTACCGATGACTTTGACAAAGTTCCGTACAATCTTAGATTCTTTACGGGTGGTGACCAAACCATTCGTGGGTTTGACTATAAGAGTCTTTCCCCAGAAGTAGATGGATATAAAATTGGGGGACAAGCTTTGGCTATCGGTTCTTTAGAATATAACTATCAGTTTAAGGACGGTTGGCGAGCCGCTGTTTTCTCTGACTTTGGTAATGCCTATGATAAAGACTTTAGTAATCCAGCAGCTTATAGCGTTGGGGTTGGAATTCGCTGGAAGTCTCCAATCGGGCCAATCCGTTTAGATGTCGCTTCGGGTATTTCAGATGAAAACCATCCGATTCGTTTACATTTCTTTATAGGCCCACAACTTTAAAAATAAAATTTTATTAGGTTTATTTTATGGCGGATGTAGAACAGCAGCCAACTTCGGCACCTAGTTCACCTAAGAAGCGGCGCATTTTGCGTAGTTTCGTGCTGACGATATTGATCATATTTTTATTATTAGCGTCTTCGTTAGTGATCATGATGTCAACAGATCGCGGAAGTCGTTTTTTATTAGATCGGGTTTTAGAAGCTCAGAAAATAATTAAATATGAATACGAAGGCGGGAACTTACTGCGCGGAATTATTCTTAAGAATGTTTTGGTGCAATTAAAGGACGTTGATGTTTCATTAGATAGAGCTGACGTAGGTTTAGGATGGCGCTCTTTATTATTGGAAAAAGAAGTGCATTTGAGCCATGCAGATGTGCGTAACTTACGTATTATTAATAAAACTCCGCCCTCTGGTAAAGCATTCGAATTTAAGCCTATTAAGTTGCCATTTGTTCTACGTGTTGATGAAGCCGATGTTGATCATTTAGAGATTAAGTTAGCGACCTCAGATGTAAGTTTTCATGATGTTCATTTGCAAGATACAGTTTGGTCAGAGACCAAACTGGAATTTGAAAAATCTAGCATGGATATGGGCTATCTTTCAGTCCACAATGCCACAGGAAAAATGGATTTCAGCGGTAAATATCCATTAAATGCGACAGCAGATTTAAGAATCCCATCTTTAAAAAGTTTAAATATTCAAAATATTAAAGTCGTAGCTCGCGGAAGTTTAGATACTTTAAAAGCTGGTGTTGCAACAACAACTCCCGATTTGTTAACGGGTTGGGTGGTATTACATCCTGTTCGTGATGAAGTTCCAATGCAAGGTCAGTTATTACTCAAAAATTATCACTTACCCTTATTGGTTGAACAAAAATTATTTGCAAAAAATGGTGTGATCAAGTTTCAAGGCGATATTAAACAACTTAATTTAGCAGTTGATACAGATTTAAAGGGTGAGAATTTACCTGAAGGTCAATACAACGCTTTAATGAATACTGACTTGGTTCATCAACTTAATATTACCGATTTTAATGGCCAAGTCATGAAAGGCACTGTTAACCTTAAAGGTTTGGTGAGCTGGAAAGATCATGTTACTTGGGATATCAAAGGCCGTTTAGATCATATTAATCCTAAAGACAAAGCAATTCCTCAGGTTGTTCAAGACTTTTTACCGCCAAGTTTAGATGCTGCTGTTGCTTCAACCGGCTCTTTGGAAAAAGGTACTGAAGTATTTGCTAATGTTGATTTTGATCGTTATGAGTCTTGGAAACTCAAGTTTAATCAGGCGCCAGAAAAAAATAATAAACCTCAACCGATGCTCATGAATGTAGCTTGGACGAAAATAGACCGTGCAATGCCTTATATTGGATGGTTAAGCAGTGACAGTGGTCAGGTTGATTTAACATTACGTGATGGTCAGCAAGATATTAAAGTTGCTACAAAAGTATATCAGCATGAAAAAACTTTATTGCCAGCAGGACAATATCTAGCCAACTTGAATGTTAAAGATAATGTTTTAAATGTTCCCAATTTTAGTTTTACTGCTGAAAAAGGTAGTTTAACTGGTCAGGCTAAAGTGTTGCTTCCTACCGAAAAACGTCAGTTGGTTTGGAACGCATTGTTAAATGCAAAAGATTTTAACCCACAAAGTATTCATGCAGCAGCACCTGTTAATCTTTTAAATGGTTCGATTAAAGCGAATGGTTTTGCTAAACCAAACCAGCAAATCATTCAATTTGAGAAAATTGATTTAACGGGTCGACTGGCTCAGGCGGGTCAAGAGACTGTAACTTTAGGTGGTAAAAGTACAGCAGCATTATTATTCCATGATGTGAAAGCTGGTGGTGGCTTTAAAGGTTTTGCGGTTAATTATGATGGATCTTTAAAAGCCTTAAAACAGGCAAATGGTTTATTGAAGTTTTCTATAGCAGGTACGCCAGATTTTATTCGAATTAACCAGTTACAACATGATGGTGTAGCTGGGAAAATCTATGCGACAGGTTCTGTGAATTTAAAAGATCGCATTGCATGGGATATTAATAGTTCATTGGTACGCTTTAAACCACAATATTTTGTCTCAAGTATTAAAGGTGAACTTTCAGGGAATCTGAAAACCCAAGGGGTTTGGTCAGATCATTTGAAACGAATTAATATTCAGCAATTGAATCTTGCTGGCTTTATAAATAATAAACCTGTTCGCGGTAAGGGTAATTTATCTTTATTGATGGATTCTAATCAAAAAGGCTTTTTACCTCAGCAGTTTGAAGCCAATAATTTATTTTTAGTGTACGGGCAGAATCAGCTACAAGCGACAGGTAATGCACAAAATCTAAAAATCAAGCTCAATGCACCCGCACTCTACGAGTTATATCCAGGGTTGCGTGGTCGAGCTTATGGCGACCTAAATGTTCAATCACAACCACGTTTAAAAGCAACAGCAAATATCGCGGTAGATAACTTTGCATTTAATACTTTAGTAAGTGTGAAGCGGTTGAGTATTCAAGGGGAGCTTCCAACATCGGAAACAACACCGACTCAATTAACCGCAAAATTAGATAATTTGCGGAGTGGAAATAGACAAATTCAGTCTGCCGAATTGAATTTAACTGGAACAAGAAAAGCGCATCTATTGAAAGTACTCGGCAATAATAGTATTTCCAAATTCTATGTTCAGTTGGCGGGCGGGTTTAACCAAAATAATGATTGGTTAGGTCAAATTCAGAAAGGAAGTTTTGATTCAAAACGCATTCGTTTAGCACAAAATCAAAATGCTCCAGTGATTTATTCTTCGGCACGGTCTGAGCTATATGTAGGTCAACACTGCTGGCAAAGTGTGAATAGCCAGCTCTGCTTTGACCAGCCAGTACGAGTAAGTAAGGCCCGCGGTAATATTTCATTTGTAACTCAAAACATGGATTTAAGTGACTTCGCGGCATTTATGCCAGAAGGCTTAGCGATGACTGGACAATTAAATGGTTATGCCAAGGCATCGTGGGTAAATGGAGGCAATCCAAAACTTGACGCACGTTTAATTACACGTAAAGGTGAAATTGGTTTAGCTGCTGAAGATCCTCAAGACCCTGCAACTACTCTGGCTTATGATGAGCTAAGTGTTATTGCAAAAAGTGTATCAGAAGGTCTATTGTTCCGTGTTGATGTTAAAACACCTGATATTGGTACGGGATATGCGAATGTTATTATCAATCCATTCCAGCCATCAATGCCAATGCATGGTGAGGTCGCTTTTAATGATGTTCAATTAAAAGTCTTGAAACCATTTATTCAAGATGTCCGCACACTAAGTGGAACCTTGGCTTTAGCAGGTAAGGTCAATGGTACATTAACTCAGCCACAGTTTACTGGTGAAATGCGCCTGAAAAATGGTGCAATCAGTATGATTTCGCTGCCAGTTAATTTAACTAATGTTCAGGTTTACTCATCAATTCGTCAGAATATGGCAACCATTGATGGAGCATTTAACAGTGGTCAAGGTGTGGGGCTTTTAAAAGGCAGTTTTGAATGGAAAGATGCACCGCGTCTTCAATTAAACCTCAAAGGTGATAATTTACTTGTACGTCAGGCGCCATTAATTACTGCAATTGCTAATCCAAACCTTACACTTGATATGTATCCTTTCGATAAGCGTTTAAGCTTAAAAGGATCGGTGGATGTTCCTCGTGCGCGAATTTCAATGCCAGAAACAACTGCTCCAGTCATTAATACCTCATCAGATGTCCGCATAGTTCGACAAGGCCAAGACCCGCTTGCAATTTTACGTGCTGCTAAACCTTGGGATATCCGAGCTGATATTACTGTTAATATTGGAAAGCAAGTAATATTCCAAGGCTTTAACAGTAATATTCCATTAGTTGGTCGCCTAAATTTAAGCCAACGTGGCTATGAGACTGCAATGAGAGCTAACGGGGCAATTGGTGTCAGTCAAAAAGTGAAAATTGAAGCTTATGGACAAAGTCTAGATTTGAATCGAGCGATTGCACGTTTTAATGGTCCATTGGCAAACCCAACATTAGATATAGATGCAAACAAAAATGTTCAGGGTAGTATGGTTGGGGTACGTGTTACAGGTACTGCGACATCGCCAAACATTCAGGTTTATAATGATGCAGGACTATCTGAGCAAGAAGCATTAAATGCGCTCGTTACGGGACGTATTAATGAAGGTTCAAGTGGTTTAAGTAATGCGGAAGGGTTTAAATCTGATGTAAATAACACCATTGCTGCTGCGGGTATCAGTATGGGCTTGGGCGGTACACGTGCCTTAACTAACCAGATTGGACGTACTTTCGGTCTAAGTGGATTAGCTTTAGATGCTCAAGGTACAGGTGATGATACTCAGGTGAGTTTAACTGGCTATATTACACCTGATCTGTTTATTCGTTATGGTGTAGGTGTGTTTACTCCAGTCAACAAGCTTACGTTACGTTATCAAATGAACCGCCGTTTATACCTAGAAGCAAGTCAATCTTTAGAAAGAGCGATCGATCTTTTCTACAACTGGCGCTTCTAAATGTATGAATTAAAAGCTCACTTCAAGTGGGCTTTTAATTTAATAACACCTTCATAACATTTAAAAAAGTTGAATATTTACTATATAAACCATCGATTCTCTTAAAAGTAAGCCCACCTTGAGTAGACTTCTGATTAAAGAAAATTCACTTGAAAATTGCTGTTTTATAAATTAGTTTTCAGAAACATTAAATGAAATTAGATTGATAATACCTTGTTGATAAGTGCAAATAAGGTGAATTTTTTCAAGGAAATAAACGTGAAAATAGATACTTATGTTGAAATAAAATATGGCAAGGACAACGATACAAATATTAAATATCGTGGGCTAATTCACAAGTTAACAGCAACATTGTCGTTGACGCTTTTGTCATTTGGATGGTGCTCCGCCGTAAATGCCGCACAACAACAAATCGCTTTAGTGGGGACATGGACATCTATCCCTGATGCACCGCTTGTGCAAAAACCAAAACAAGCCAGTGAAGGTCTGTACCAGCTTCAAGTGAATAGCAATGGAACTTTAACTCCTATTAATGTGTTGAAAATGAAAAGTCCTTCTTGGATTGTAAAATCGAAAGATGGTCGTTTTGCATATACGACTAATGAAGAGAATGAAGGAGCGGTGACTGCTTTATCAGTTCAAAATGGTAAGGTAGAAGTGTTGAACACAGTGAATAGCCATGGTGGACATCCAACACACGCATCAATCAGTTTAGATGGTAAATTCTTATTTGTGTCGAACTATTCGGCATTCGATAAAGGTCGTGGTGGGGTGGCTGTTTTGCCAGTTTTGCCAAACGGCCATTTGGGTGAAATGGTTCAAAATATTGTTTTCGCGGAAGGTTCTGGTCATGTTAAAGGGCGTCAGGAGAGTGGTCATGCACACTCGACAACTTTCAGCCCAGATGGCAAGTATTTATATGCTAGCGATCTTGGAAATGACAAAGTCTATACCTTTCGTTATAACCCAAATAAGCCTCAACCACTTGAAGCGGACAGCAGTCGAGATGTGACCTTTAAGCACGGTTCTGGTCCACGTCATATGGTCTTTTCACCAAATGGCAAACATGCATACGTTACCGCAGAAATGCGAAGTGAAATTGTGACATTTAATGTGCAAGATGGTCATTTGAAAAAAGTGGCTGAGCTAAAACTAATTCACGAAGACAAAACACCTGAATTTAAAAGCGCGAGTGGAATTATCCTCAGTCCAAATGGCAAATACGTGATTGCTGCCAATCGTGGTGCAGACAACAAACTTTTAGTATTTAAAATTCAACAGAATGGATTGCTAGGTAAACCAACAGTTTATAAAGCGAATGGTATTGAACCACGGGCTTTCTCCTTCGATGCGTCTGGTAAATACCTATATGTGACAAACGTTTTTAGTAATAACATTAGTTTATTTCGCTTTGATGCAAAAAATGGCACCTTAAAACCTGCTGGTGATGCAGCAAAAATATCAACACCTACGGATATCAAATTTTTCAATTGATCCGAATTAAAAACTTGGCATTTCTAATGCTTGATATAAAAAGACTGAGGTTTTTATCTCGGTTTTTTTATGGCAATTTTTGCAAAACTGATGATTTTCCGTATGATATCGACAGCAATAATTAGTGTAGTGAAATGATGAAAAAGATTTTATTGATTGCAATGAGCTTATTCTTTGTCGGTTGTTCAGAAAAGAAGCCTTTAACACCCGAAGAGCAGTGGCATGGCTTTTGTACTAGCGTAGGAAATGCAGCGAGAAGTATTGTTTTTGATCGTCAGCAAGCAATTGAAAAAACTCAAGCAGTTGAGCATGCAAATAAGATTGAAGATGACATTACGAAAAAGTTCATTCTTAATATTATTGAAAAAGTTTATGCAATTCCAAAAGAAGAACTGACTAAAGATTCTCAAGCACTCCAAGAAAAAGTTAGAAAGCAAGCGATGGATGAGTGTTTGGCAACACCTCATGACAAAATGCCAAAATATAAATCGTTCTAATTGTGTAAGGTTATTGAATTTCCTCTCATGTAAGGCATTTTTGCTTAAAAATAGCCCAAATTTGGCTAATATGCTTATTATTTATACATGGGTATTTAGATACAAAATAATGGGCATCACGGAGAAACACCCCGTTTTCATTAACTTTTACCTTGAACTCTAGTAAACTTTTATAGTCCATATTACTTGTGAAGCTTTTTAAGAAAGCTGGAATTTGCAAGTAATTTTTCAAAAAAAGAGGAATGAACACCGTGCTAGAAGCTTACCGCCAACACGTTGAAGAACGTGCCGCACTCGGAGTCCCACCGAAGCCACTTGATGATGCTCAAACAGCTCAGCTTGTTGAACTATTAAAAAATCCACCAGCAGGCGAAGAAGCGTTTTTGGTTGATTTGCTTGAAAACCGTGTTCCTGCAGGTGTTGACCAAGCAGCTTATGTAAAGGCAGCGTTCTTGGCAGCGATTGCAAAAGGCGAAGCAACTTCACCACTCGTTTCTAAAGAACGTGCAGTTTACTTACTTGGCACGATGCTTGGTGGTTATAACGTAGCACCACTTGTTGAGCTTCTTGATAATGCTGAACTTGCAAGCCTAGCTGCTGAAGCGTTAAAGAAAACACTTCTTGTATTTGATGCATTCCATGACGTAGCAGATAAAGCAAAAGCGGGTAATGCCAATGCTAAAGCTGTTTTACAATCTTGGGCAGACGCAGAATGGTTCACAAGCCGTCCTGACGTTCCAGAAGAAATTAAAATCACTGTGTTCAAAGTAACTGGTGAAACAAATACTGATGACTTGTCTCCAGCACAAGATGCTTGGAGCCGTCCAGATATTCCATTACACGCAAATGCAATGTTGAAAAACGAGCGTGATGGTATCAATCCTGAAAAACCAGGTGAAGTTGGTCCATTAAACCAAATCAAAGAACTCATCGCGAAAGGCAACCAAGTTGCTTATGTTGGTGACGTTGTTGGTACAGGTTCTTCACGTAAATCAGCAACTAACTCTGTACTTTGGTTCTTCGGTGACGAACTTCCACACATTCCAAACAAAAAAGATGGTGGTGTGTGCTTAGGTTCTAAAATCGCTCCAATTTTCTTTAATACAATGGAAGACGCAGGTGCATTACCTGTAGAAATCGACGTTGCTAACATGAACATGGGCGACGAAGTTGTATTGAAAATTGACCACGCTGCTGCAAAAGTTACTGCTTTTAAAGATGGCGTACAAATTTCAGAAGCAGAACTTAAAACTCCAGTACTTTTAGACGAAGTACGTGCTGGTGGTCGTATTAACTTGATCATTGGTCGTGGTTTGACAACTAAAGCACGTGAAGAATTAGGTCTTGCACCTTCTACATTGTTCCGTACACCTGTACAACCTGCTGACACTGGTAAAGGCTTCACGCAAGCTCAGAAAATGGTTGGCCGTGCATGTGGTTTAGCTGAAGGTCAAGGTATCCGTCCGGGTACTTACTGTGAACCTAAGATGACGACTGTTGGTTCTCAAGATACAACTGGTCCAATGACTCGTGACGAGTTAAAAGACTTAGCGTGCTTGGGCTTCTCTGCTGACTTGGTAATGCAGTCTTTCTGTCACACTGCTGCATATCCAAAACCAGTTGACGTAACAACTCACCATACATTACCTGACTTCATCATGAACCGTGGTGGTGTATCTTTACGTCCAGGTGACGGTATTATCCACTCTTGGTTAAACCGTATGTTACTTCCAGATACAGTTGGTACTGGTGGTGACTCACATACTCGTTTCCCAATCGGTATTTCTTTCCCTGCGGGTTCTGGTCTTGTTGCATTCGCAGCTGCAACTGGTGTTATGCCACTTGATATGCCAGAGTCTGTACTTGTTAAGTTCAAAGGTAAAATGCAACCTGGTATCACTTTACGTGACCTTGTACATGCAATTCCTTACTACGCGATTCAAGCGGGTGACTTAACTGTAGAGAAGAAAGGTAAGAAAAACATCTTCTCTGGGCGTATCCTTGAGATCGATTTATCAGAAATGGAAAATGACTTGACTGTTGAGCAAGCATTCGAACTTTCTGATGCATCTGCTGAACGTTCTGCTGCTGGCTGTTCAATCACACTTTCAGAAGAGAAAGTTGCTGAATACTTACGTTCTAACATCACCATGTTGAAGTGGATGATCGCAGAAGGTTATGGCGATGCTCGTACAATGGCGCGTCGTGCTGAAAACATGCAGAAGTGGTTAGACAACCCAAGCTTGTTAAAAGCTGATGCTGATGCTGAATACTTAAAAGTTTACGAAATCGATCTTGCTGACATCAAAGAACCAATTCTTTGCTGCCCGAACGATCCAGATGACGCTAAACTTCTTTCTGACGTTCAAGGCGACAAGATTGATGAAGTATTCATCGGTTCTTGTATGACTAACATCGGTCACTTCCGTGCAGCGGGTCAGTTACTTGACAAAGTACCTAGTGGCTCATTGTCTACTCGTTTATGGTTGGCTCCACCAACACGTATGGACGAGCACCAATTGATGGAAGAAGGCTTATACAACATCTATGGTCGTGCTGGTGCGCGTACTGAGATGCCAGGCTGTTCACTTTGTATGGGTAACCAAGCACGTGTAGCGCCGAACACAACATGTGTATCGACTTCTACTCGTAACTTCCCTAACCGTTTAGGTCAAGGTGCAAATGTTTACTTAGCTTCTGCTGAGCTTGCATCTGTAGCTGCGGTTCTTGGTAAATTACCAAGCCCAGAAGAATATCAACAGTACGCGTCGCAAATCGACAGCGCTTCTGCTGAGATCTACAAATACTTAAACTTCGACAAGATGAGCGAATATACTAAAGAAGCTGATCAAGTTGATACTAAGAAAATCTCTGCTGCTCAATTGACTTAATGAGCTAGGATTAAGAAAAGCCGATAGGCTTTTCCCCTAGCGAAAGAGCAAAGCTATGCTTTGCTTGAGCAAAAAGATAAAATAAGGGCTGATTAATCAGCCCTTATTTTTTATAACAATGAAAAGCATTTTAAATATAGAAAAAAATATTTTTGAATTAGAAAATATTTTGAATAAAAAACAAAAAATTGAAGAGTTGGAAAGCTCAATTCAGCAATTATTCTCCATAATATTAAAAGATTATCCTTATCTAAAATTACCGACGTTTTCAATAATTCCAACAAAGGCTCTAGAGTTTATTGTTTGGTATCAAGACCCGAATGCCATTACTGAAACCTTATTAATTAAGCAAAATAGTTTTGATGCATATTTATGGAGATGTGATGACGAAAAATGGTATTTAGATGATTTCTATTCTGAACCACGCGAAATCGCCTCTAAATTAATTAAAAATATACCTGTCTTTTATTCAATTCCTGAGAATCCTAAAGAGGTGAAGCATTTACTTGAAATTGGAATAATGCATTTTAACGAGATTTTATTTCCCATTTTTTCAAACAGAACGTTAGAGGACAGCAGAGAAGTATTGACATGGGATGATCACTTTTTACTAGTAGGTACCCAATTGACCAATCTTAAACTTTATAGTCATGAAGAGTGGAATGCCTTGATTGATAGAGAGAATTCTTATTTAAATTAAAATTAGGCAAAAGATTTTTAAGATTAAGAGATATTTATACTGATGGTAATATTATTTATACATTCGCATTTAAATTTAGAGAAACATTCCTATTAGCATAAGAATATTCCTCCATATTTATAAAATCACCAATAACCCAACACTTTCCACCAAAGTCCGCCAATTACTACAAAAATAATGATATTAACCACGCTCATGACAAAGCCAGCTTTCCACCATTCACCTAGTGTGGTGTAACCCGAACCAAACACTACAGGTGAAGTTCCGGTCGCGTAATGGGTTAATGTCATCATAATACTTGAAGCTGCTGCCATCATTAAAGCAAACAACATTGGCGGTGCACCGAGTGCAAGTCCTGCCGTATAGAAGGCTGCGAACATCGCGGTAATATGTGCCGTAGTGCTAGCGAACATATAATGTGCATATAGATAGGCAAGCATTAATAATAAACAAGCTGGCATCCAGCTTAGACCTAAATGGCCAATACTGGTTTCTAAGATACTAGAGAACCATGTAATCAAGCCAAGCTTATTTAAATAAGTTGCCATCATGACTAATGCAGCGAACCAAGTAATGGTATCCCACGCGCTTTTTTGAGTCAGGATATCATCCCAAGTTAAAACACCTGTAAGTAGCAATAATCCTAAACCAATAAAAGCAGTCGTCGTTGGGTCAACAGCCCAAGCGGAGCCAAAAATCATGGCAGGAATACCCGCCCATAGCATCAATAAAATACCGAATACACCAAGCATAATGATTTCATTTTTACTGACCGGTCCCATTTCTTTTAATTTAGTTTTAGCAAACTGAGCTGCATTAGGTGTTTCTTTGACTTCGGGTGGATACATCAAATACATAATCAAAGGCATGATGATTAAAGCAATTAATCCAGGTACTAACATCGCCAGTGCCCAAGTGCTCCAACTTAAAGAAATATCACTATTGGTAGCCTTTGCCACTAAATCAACTACTAATGGGTTAGGGGCAGTTGCTGTAATGAACATTGCAGAGGTAATCGGGTTGGCTTGGTAGTTAACCAATGATAAGTATTTTCCCATCCGACCTTCAGTGCCTTTAGCAGGATCGGAGTCATAACTAGTAGAAATTGCCAGTACAATCGGGTGAATAATTCCACCACCACGTGCCGTATTGCTGGGTGTTACAGGGGCGAGAATGAGTTCGGAAAGCACCATGCTATAGCCAATACCAATGGTTTTTTTGCCCCAAACTGCGATAAATAAATAGCCTAACCGTGCACCCAATCCAGTTTTTTGCAAACCTTTAGAGATCATGATGGAAATACCAATCAGCCAGATTAGTGGGTTAGCAAAGCTACTAAGGGCATCTTGAATGGCTCCACTTGGGCTGTCATTGGTAACACCTGTCACAGCGACTAAGGTGATAGCAAGAATCGCAATTGCACCAATTGGCATAGCTTTACCGATGATTGCGGCAATCACACCTACAAACATCGCTAATAAATGCCATGCATCAGGATCAACACCTGCGGGTACAGGAATCACAAACCAGATTAACAATGTAATAAATAAAGAAATAAGTGTAGGGAGGGCTTTAAATCCCATGTAATTTCCCCTTGTTTTCATATGTTTAAAAAAAATTTAAAGTTCTTTATGAGTGAATCGCTAAAGAAATAAATATTAAAGTTCTATTATCGATTAAATGATACAAAAATTCAAAAAACTTAAAAATCACGAGCGGGAAGTACTAATTTTCATCTTAATAAAAGGGATGAAATTTTTGTGTTAAGAATTTCTTTGGTTTATTTGGTATTATTAAGTTTTTCTGAAACTTTGGCTCTGAAATTGATTCCAAAATTATAAATTCTCTGTATAGGTATCAGTCTAATAAATAGTACCTAGTATTGTTAGTTTTAGAAAAAGCTATAAAGATATCTAATTAAATTAATATATTCTAATACTAATTTTTAGAAAATTTTAAAGATCAAAAAATAATTTATATATCTAGATTAAGATATAAAGAGTGAAAAAATTATTTAATAAAATAACTTATATATAATTTTGGGTAAAAAATAGACTTTATGAATTGTTGTTTTTATTAAAAGTGTGAATTGGTTCATATGTTTATTCAAAAATACTAAATATGACATTTTTTAATTTGATATATATAAAATTAAATATAGTACTAGAAATTAACTGGTTTTTTGTTTTAAAATAATTAAACGAACTTAAAAATAATTAAAAAAAATATGGGTATTTTATATAGGGAATTTAAGAATGCTAAAGACAATTGTTGAATTTAAATTTGATGATTATCAACGATATGCTCAAAAAACATACTCCGATGAAGAAGGTGTTTTAGTTCAAAAAACTGAAGATATTGCACAATATATTTTTAGTATTTTGAAAAATAGATATCATTTAAATATAGAGCTATATAGTGAAAACTGGGGATGGCAAATTGAAATTCCTTTGCCCGAAATAACCATGTATCTTGGAATCAGTGTCTATGAAGAATATAGCAATGGATTCGCAATTTTTATTTCTCCAAATACACCTATTTTAAGAAAGTTTTTATTTAGAAAGCTTGATATTACTCATCATATTATGTTGCTGCAAAACTATATTAATCTTATTTTGAAATCACACCCAGGCATCTATGATGTGCAGTGGTGGGAAGAAAATGAATTCCGATGTGTAGCGGTGAATTGACCTGAGAAAAAAGTAGAAAATTTTAAATGCAAGTGAGTGAAGGAAAATTTATTAAAGACTATATTGGTGAATAGAGGGCGAGAGCTTACTATGTCTTTAATATCAAGTGGTCAGATCAATATGCAAAATTCAGCTTGGAAGGGATTGCGTAAGTTCTTCTATAATAATCTCCATAATCATGACTATGAAACTACGGTAAGTAGATGTATTAATTATTTTTTAGTTGTTTTAATTGTTGGCAACGTCGCTGCTGTTTTGTTAGAAACAGTAAATGATTTGTACACAAGTTATCATGTTTGGTTCGACTATTTTGAAGTTATTTCAATTGCAATTTTTAGTATTGAATATCTATTAAGACTATGGAGTGTTGCAGATCGAGATACGACACAATCTGCATGGAAAATCCGCTTGAACTGGATGAAGAGCGGGGAAGCAATTATTGATTTGATGGCAATCTTACCTGCTTATCTCAATTTCTTCGTACGAATCGATCTTCGTATGCTCAGAATATTACGTTTACTTCGTTTATTAAAATTGACACGGTATTTTATCTCACTACAGATATTGTTATGTGTGATTAAGCGTGAGAAGGGCTCTTTTCAGGCAGTTATCTTTATTTTAATTATTATGATTATTATGACTGCTTCTGGAATTTATGTGGTTGAAAATAAAGCTCAGCCAGAAGCTTTTAGTTCAATACCTAAATCTATGTGGTGGGCGGTGGTTACTTTAACCACAGTAGGTTATGGCGATGTCACCCCAGTGACCAGTTTAGGAAAGTTATTAGGCGCACTCATTACCATTTTAGGTGTTGGTATTGCAGCGTTACCAGCTGGTATTTTAGCATCTGGGCTTGCAAATGAACTCAATCAACGGAATCAAAGACTAGAGCAAGAATTTCGTGAGTTACTTCAAGTACGAGGGATTGATATTTTACATGACGAAGCTGAAATAGAACGAATCCGTCAAAAAGTCGGGTTGCCAAAAGAACAAGCGCATAACCTGATTATTCAAATTATGCGTGAAAAAGTATTAGAGGAAGAAGAGTCGGTTAGAGAGACAAAATGTTATTGCCCTCACTGTGGCGGTAAGCTAACTGATTAGAAAAATTAGTTAGCTTCTTCTTTGATTAAATTTTCTTACTTGCTTTCTCTACGGCAAAGGCAATAAGTAAAACGATAAGGCCACCGAGGCTTAAGACAAAACCGACCCAGATTGGCGCGATCCAACCCATTTGGTGACTGAGTACCCATCCACCTAGAAATGCACCTAGTGCGTTGGCCATATTAAAGGCAGAGTGGTTGAGTGACGCTGCTAACGTTTGAGCATCGCCAGCGACATCCATTAGACGAGTCTGTAATGCTCCACCTAATCCCATTACGGTAAGACCAATCAAAAATAATGAGGCAATAGCAGTATAAATATTACTCATTAAGAAACTAGCCACCACAAAAGCGATAGCTGAACTGATCAGCACGCCTACAATCGTTTTATTCAGATTTTTATCTGCAAGCCATCCTGCGGCTAAGCCACCAATAACCATACCAATACCCCAAATAGCCAAAGCGATAGGGACGATTTGGATATTCACTTGTGTATATTCAGTCAAAATAGGTGAGACATAGCTGTAAACAGAAAACATGCCTCCAAAACCGATTGCACCTACCGCTAGTGTTAACCACATGTTGATATTTTTAAGGCCAGCTAATTCTGTTTTTATGCTTGCTTTTGCTTGGACTGGAATATTGGGTACAAAGAAGCCAACAGCAATTAAGGTGAAGAAAGCGATAGTCGCTGAAAATTCAAAGCCAGCTCTCCAACCAAAATTTTGACCTAACCAAGTTGCCAAAGGTACACCAATCACAGTTGCTACTGTAAGACCCATCATCATTTGGGCAACAGCAGATGCTCTTCGTGAAGGACCAGCTAGTTCAGCTGCCACTAATGCTCCGACACCAAAATATGCCCCATGGGGTAAGCCTGCAATGAAACGTGAAACTAAAACAGTTTCGGGTGTATGGGCTAAAGCAGTACAAGCGTTGGCAATACCATAAAAAAGCATTAAGCCAAGTAATAACGTTTTTCTAGGAACTTTAGCTCCAAGAATAGCGATGATGGGAGCACCAATAACCACACCTAATGCATAAGCACTAATAAAGTGCCCAGCTTCTGGTACTGTAATTTTTAAGTTATTGGCAATTTCCTGAATCAGTCCCATTGCGACGAATTCGGTGGTTCCAATACAAAAACCACCTACAGCGAGTGAGAAAATTGCTAAAAATAGTGAATAGTGTTGATGTGTAGATAGAGGAGATTGCGGGGACGCCATAATAGGTTAAGAAAAGACTCAAAAAGAGCAGTATAAGGGAAAAGAGTACAGAATAATAAAAAACTAAAATTAAGACTGCCGAGGCTAAATGCAAAATCAACCAGATTGGAACGATTCAATCCATTTGGTGACTAAGAACTCAACCAGTTTCTTTTTGAATAAAAGATTAGGAAATTTTAAGTTTAAATATTAAATGATAATAATAATGATTTTTATTTATGTATACTGTAGCTGCGTATCTTTTGTCTGAATTTTTTTAACTTTGTGTACAACAGGATTTTGTAAGAATGAATAAATTTTTAATTGTGCCTCTTGCATGTATATGTACCACAGGCTTTGCTCATGAGCCCTATGTAGCGCCTTTAGCTTATAAAACAGAACAAACTCAGGTACCCGTAATTGCAGGTTATGCCGAAGAAGCATTAAATAGTGAGTATGCTTTAAAGGATGCCAAGCTTACTGTAATTACTCCTAAAAATGAGCTTAAGACGATTACGACGGAAGCTTTGCATAAATCGGCCACGGTTTTTGATGTCGATTTGCCAGAAGAGGGAACTTATATCATTCAGTCACAAGCAAGTTATCCTTTAAAATATGTATATGATCAAAAAACGTGGCATTTATTTTTTGATATGCCAGCTGATAAAGCCCCACCGAAAGCAGAACGTGAATATTTAATTCCAGCTGACATTAAAGCGAAAAATATTAAAACAGAAGAAGTAACACGAGAGTGGGTATTACAAAGTTATCTTTCTAAAGGAAAAGTTTCAGATATTCAATTTCCAAACACACCGATTAAAGTTAACTTTTCTGTACATCCCAACACAATTAAAGTTGCTCAACCTGTTAAATTAACCATAAGTGAGAAAGGAACAAGTCTCGCGAATGCTGAAATTAATTTAAGAGAAAAAGGCGCGACGGATAAACAAGTGCAGCAGTTTAAAGCAGATAGCAACGGTCAGGTTGAGCTTAAATTTCCAAAGGCTGGAGAGTATTTAGTAGAAGTAACAGCTCCACTAAATTTAAAGGTAAAACCTAAAAATCAAAGTTATACGATTGTTAGCTTAAATGTGTGGGCGCAGTAATTATTAATTTTCATAAGAAATAGACCTAGAACGGGTCTATTTTTTGTTTTTATAAAATTCTTTTCGATTTCAATTAAGCAGTAATTGTAAGCTACACAGTTGTACCTTCACCTTTAAATTAAAAAAATTCATCTGATAGGATAATTGTGAAAAATAATTCATGTTGAGACAAATTAATTAATTCCATGGTAAAATGAATAATATTCATTAGTGAAGATTTATCTACAGTTATCCTATTTGTTGAAAGGCAAAGATAAGATTAAGACATTCATAGATAAATCTCTTTTTTAGGCTTGGGCCCATGTTAGAAATACGCCACCTTAAAACTTTAGTTGCCTTACGTGAACATGGTTCATTAGTTTCAGCAGCGAATGATCTTTGTTTAACGCCCTCGGCTATCTCTCACCAATTAAAAGAATTAGATCATTGGTATGGGGTAGAGGTGGTGAATCGACGTAGCCGACCTGTTAGCTTTTCTAATGTAGGGCAACGCTTACTCAAGTTAGCTGATGATGTTTTACCGCAAATCCAGATTACACATAGTGATATTACTCGTATTGTGCATGGACAGACCGGCAGGATTATCTTTTCATCTGAATGCCATAGCTGTTTTGATTGGTTAATGCCGTTATTGAATCAATATCGACATCAATACCCAGATGTTGATTTAGACTTTGCTTCTGGATTTGAAGCTAATCCACATGAGCTTTTACAAAATGCTGAATTTGATTTGCTTATTACAGCCGATCCAATTGCCTTAAAGGGAATTGAGTATTTTCCTATTTTTGAATATGAATCGCGTTTGGTTCTATCCAACACACATCCATTGGTCCGTGCTGAAAATATTACGGTTCAAGAGTTAGCAGAAGAAGTTTTAATTACTTATCCAGTTGATAAGCACCGTTTAGATATTATGTCTAAACTTTTCATTCCGGCAAATATTCAGCCTAAGCAAATACGAACAACAGATTTAACCCAAATGCTTATTCAACTTGTTGCAAGCGGACGAGGTATTGCTGCTTTACCTGATTGGGTAGTGAATGAATATGAACAAAAGGGATGGGTTACGAGTCGCCGTTTAGATTGCGTTTCACGTACAGGCTTACGACGGACGTTATATGCGGGCTATCGAACTGAAGAAAAAGAAAAAAGTTATTTTGAAGGGTTCTTAAAGCAGTTAGAAAAGTTCTCTTTAAAACGAACTTCGTATTATTCTGGCTAGAGCAATTCATTTAGCTTAAGCATAAAAAAAGGTGCCCAATGGCGCCTTTTTTTATATCGAAAAAATTTATTTACCGATAAATAAAGAGAGTAAACCTGCTGCAATAAGAGGGCCGACAGGTACACCACGGAGCAAGGCGACGCCAGCAACTGTGCCAATTAATAGACCTGCAACAACATCAGGTTGACTCGACATAAGTTTTACACCGCGGCCACCTAACCATGCGACTAACAGACCGATTGCAATGGCAACCAGTGATTTAATACTAACAAAGGACTTTAAAATACTCTCTCCGCTCAGTTTTCCGCTGGCAATGGGTGTGAGTACCCCAATGGTTAAAATAAGAATTCCTAAATTAAGACCATGTGCTTGAATAAAAGGGAAAAACTGATTTAAAGGCGTAATTTTAACGACAATTAACACACCTGCTGCAATGGTTACAGCTGCATTTTGACTTAGTAAACCACAGATAAGTAGAACTAGAAGGACAACTAAATTAACATCAAATTGGGCAAGCATGGGAGCGGGGTGGGCAAGTAAATAAAATGGAATTGTATAATATTTAAGAGTAGGAATGTGAAAGCTTTAAAAGATTCAGCAGATCTTAGATTTTATTTTTAATAAAATTTGATTGTATATCGCTCATTGATAAAGAGTTTTAATTTTCGGTTACGCTTGGACACAATGTTATATAAATTAACAAGTTAAATCTTATAGTTTTTTGAAGTTGTGTTATAAAAATAGTCATTACTCATG
Source organism: Acinetobacter sp. Leaf130 (assembly GCF_001423205.1). NCBI lineage: Bacteria > Pseudomonadati > Pseudomonadota > Gammaproteobacteria > Moraxellales > Moraxellaceae > Acinetobacter > Acinetobacter sp. Leaf130. The sequence continues at coordinate 1,707,674 of NZ_LMOE01000001.1, read as the reverse complement.
AACATAGGATAATGACTATGGAAATTGTAGATATCAAAATTAAAGATCAGTTTGATCAGATTCATGATGCCAAGGCTCAATTAAAGCAAAATTTAGTTGAACACGAAAATGAAACTTTAAAGCTAAGCCAACGTATTGAACATATTATTGTTGATAATGAAATTATTTTACCTACAACCGAATTGTTATTCGAAAGTGAACAGAACGAAAATATTTATCGAGTAATTGAAGAATAGAGCGCAGTTTAAGGAACTAAATGCAAAGAATAGTGAGTAGGGAGTTGAAACTGCGTTAAAATGAGTGTTTTGTCCTAAAGAGAAACCTCCATGCTGCTGGAAAAAATTTTACAATCACAAGGGTTTGGTTCACGTAAATATTGTCAGCAGTTAATAAAAAATGGTTCTGTAAGTGTTGATGGAGAAATTGCCGATGATCTTAAAAAGCAATTTTCTCCTGAAAATTTAGAATTTTCGCTTTTTGGACAAACTTACCAGTATCGAGAACAAGTTTATATTGCATTAAAAAAACCAAAAGGTTTTGAATGTTCACATCAGCCTCAGCATCATCAAAGCGTTTTTAGTCTTTTACCTGAAATCATGATTCATCGAGGCGTCCAAGCAATTGGGCGTTTAGATCAAGATACAACAGGCTTACTCTTACTTACTGATGATGGTAAATATCTTCAAGCTTTAACCCATCCTCGTAAACATGTTCCAAAGGTTTATCATGTTACGACTCTGGATCCAGTGACATCTGAGCAAATCGTAATGTTAAGCGAAGGTGTCAGCTTACATCAGGAAAAAGGCATTTTTGCTGCAACCGATGTAGCAATGTTGGAAACTCACAAATTAACGATGACCATCCATCAAGGTGTTTATCACCAAGTCAAAAGAATGATTGCTGCTGTAGGAAATAAAGTAGAAGCATTGCATCGCCATCAAGTAGGTCAATTGGTTTTACCTGAAATAGCAGATGGGGAATGGATTTATTTATCAGAGCAGCAAAAGCAGCTAGCACAAAATATTATTTAAGAAAGCAATGGAAGGTCTGGAACTCACTATCCCGAATGAAGCCCATTTGTTCATATAGACGATGAGACTCATGGTTATTGCTTTGAGTTTCTAGGCTAATGCGTAGGGCATTTTGTTGTTTTGCAAATAAAATGGCAGTATCGATTAACTGTTTGGCTGAGCCTTGGCGACGAAAAATTGGCGTAACATATACATCATCTAAAATATAATATGTTGAACAAGCAACTGAAGAAAAACCTAAATAGAGTAGAACGAATCCGGTGATTTTGTCATCTTTAATATGAATGAAAAAAACACTTTCTCTATTCTCAAAACGTTGTTTAAGAAAGTAAAGTGATTCATTAAAATTAGAAGAAGCCCCATAAAACTGGCGGTATTCATCAAACAAAACGGCGAGTTGGTCTAAATCTTCAAAAGTCGCTCGTCTAACGATCATTTGGTACTCCTTGTAACTTATCATTATATTTTTACAAAGAGAGCATAACGAAAAAAAGAGCTTTTTGACGTTAAAACTTGTTTATAAATGCAACAGTGTTAAGTTTTGTCGCTCTCACCAAGAAGTGCGTTTAGTTCTTCAAACAAATCTTCATGGTCATCATCTTCGCTTAAAGTCGATGGGTTTTGATTTAATGAAGATGCTTTTGCTTTTCGGAGTTTTAATAATTGTTCCATATTAATACTCTGATTTTCGATCGCAAAAGGAATAGATTTAGTTAATACGACTTGTTTAAAAAAAAGTCGTACCGCTTGGGCAGGGGTAATTCCCAATTGTTTAAAAACAGCAAAAGCCTGCTTTTTCTCTTGGGAGTCCAGTCGAACCTGATAAACTTCTGTTTTTCGCATGAATAACAAAACCAAATGATTTTTAATTTTTAGGAATTTATTTTAAACCATCGCAATGTAATTTCAATGTTTTTCGGCATAAAAAACAATCTTTTTGTCATTACGCTTACATTACAACGTCAATTCAAACTGAGAATTGAAAAACATTTCCCCTTTCGTGAGTGGATCGACAAATGAAATGTGCTTAGCTAAAAGTTGTAATGGCTCTGAAAAATCATCATCTGCCTTATGTTGAACAGTCGGGTAAAATGGATCATTCTTAATCGCAATATCTAGATAATTAAGATGTACACGAAGCTGGTGCTGTTTACCTGTTGTCGGTGTTAAACGATATTTAGCCCAAATCTGGTTATGTTCAATAAGCTCAATATAGGTCTGAGTGTTTGCTTTAGCATTTGCCACAACTTGCATGGTGTAAAAAGGAGTCCCTTTATCTAGATGCAAATGTAATGTTTGAGGAAGTTTTAATTCTTTTTTATAAGGAGCGATAGCGTGGTAAGTTTTATTGATTTGACGCTCCGCAAATAATTGTTGGTAAATACCTCGCGATTCAACCTGTTTGCAAAATAGAACAACCCCAGCAGTTTCACGGTCTAATCGATGTATCGGTGTTAAAAATTCATTGCCTGTCTGTTTTTTAAGTCGAACTAATAATGTTTCTTGCACATATTGTCCAGTTGGGCTAATTGTTAAAAAATGAGGTTTATCGACCACCAGTAAGTCATCATTTTCAAATAAAATTCGATGCTCGAAAGGAACATGTGGCTCATAGGCAAGAAATCGATAATAAAAGATATGCGTATTGCTTTGATAGGGGCTATCTAATGTTAATTTTTGTCCATTTGCCCCATAAATAAGTCCATCCTGAAATCGTTGTTGCCACTCTTGAACTTTAATATGTTGAAAATGTTGGCATAGATACTCATAAATAGTTTGAGTATTTGTTTGTGCAGGAAGATAAACTTGGCTTGCGCTTACACCATCAACCATAGGTGGCAAAAAATCGTTCGGACTAGACATAAAAAAGTATAAATATGTAAGAGAATTGATATAAAAAAAGCCAACTTCTAGGGCTTGAGTAGGCTTTTAAGGCAGGGCAATGTTATCATATCGATTATTTTGAATCATGTTATGTGTGCTATGTCGTATTCATTGAAATTGGTCTTAAATCATGAAGAAGATACTGGGCGTCTAGCTCAAGCGTTGGCGCAACATGTTCAGTCAGGTGTGATTTATTTAATTGGAGACTTAGGTGCGGGTAAAACCACACTTACGCGCTATTTCTTACAGGCTTTGGGTCATAAAGGCTCTGTTAAAAGTCCAACCTATACACTAGTTGAGCCGTATAAAATCAATGAGAAAGAAATTTTTCATTTTGACTTATATCGTTTGAATGATCCTTATGAACTTGAATTAATGGGAATCCGTGATTATCTAGATGTCACAGATGCATTATTTTTATTTGAATGGCCATCAAAAGGTGGTGATGAAATTCCTCAGGCAGATATCATTATCGATATTCAAAAGTCAGAGGATGAGTTGAGTCGTTTTGTAACTTTAACTCTACCCACAGAACCTTTGTATCAGACTTTGCAGGAACAGCTTCATGACTGATGAAAAGCTAACACAACGTCGTATTCATACTTTAGACGCAGCGTTAGCCAACCAGATTGCTGCTGGTGAGGTGATTGAACGTCCTTCATCTGTTGTTAAAGAATTATTAGAAAACTCCATCGATGCGGGTGCAACTGAACTCATTGTACGGATCGCTCAAGGTGGTTCGACCCTCATAGAAATTATTGATAATGGGCATGGTATTCATTCTGAAGATTTGGCATTAGCCGTCATGCGCCATGCGACAAGTAAAATTAAAACTGCAGAAGATTTACACGCTATTGTAAGTTTGGGATTTCGCGGGGAGGCACTTGCTTCGATTGCCGCAGTTTCAAGATTGACATTGACGAGTAGCCAAGATGAAAGTGGTATTGGCCATCAGGTTGAAGTAAACGGCACAGCATTTGATCATCAAGAAGTACAAGCTGTTGCTGCTCAAAAGGGAACTCACATACGTGTTCAGGACTTATTTTTTAATGTACCGGCACGCCGTAAATTTTTAAAGAAACCAACGACTGAATTTGGTCATATTGAAGAGATTGTTCGTCGTCTGGCTTTAACGCATTTTGATATACGTTTTGTGCTTGAGCATAATGATAATATTAGAATTAATTTGCCTATAGCTGATAGCGGAGAGCTCCGTTTTCAGCGAGTGCAACAACTGCTCGGTTCGCAATTCGTACAAAATGCATATTGGATGGATGCCGAAAGTATTAGCATGCGGTTATCAGGTTGGCTTGGCCATCCTTCAGATGCTCGTGCGCAGGCTGATATGCAATATGTCTACGTAAATGGTCGTATTGTTAAAGATAAAACGATTTCACATGCACTACGTATGGCATATGACGGTATTTTACACGGCCACCAACATTCATCATATTTACTTTTTTTAGAAGTTGATCCTGAAAATATCGATGTGAATGTTCATCCGACCAAGCATGAAATTCGCTTTTTAAATCAGAGAGAAGTGCATGAGTTTGTAAGACATTATGCAAAAGAAACTCTGTCGCAATTTCAGACAGCGAGCGCTGATTTAGCTCAAGCGATGAAAGTGGATGAAGCCTTAGACTACTCTGTGCAGCCTCAACCTAAATATCAAGAACAATTTACGCTGCATCGGGCAAATGAAGCTTTAAATCCAGACAATGAAGCGCGAGCTCAGAATGCACCGACAGAGCTATTAACTGATTTTAATGCTAGTCGTCCGCAAGCTGTTCACTATGCAGATCAAACCCCAAAATATAACGGTTCTGCTCAGTTAAATAATGCGTTAAAGACATACTTAGCGCCACTGCGTGATCAACCTGCTAATTTTTCAGTGAATGAAGATATTGAGCCAGTAACTAAAGTTGATGAATTTCCGTTAGGCATTGCAATTGCTCAACTTCATGGAATTTATGTTTTAGCGCAAAATACAGAAGGGCTGATTATTGTTGATATGCATGCAGCACATGAGCGAATTTTATTACAGCAAATGAAAAATGCTTGGGACAAACCAGAGTTTTGGACATCTCAACAGTTGCTTATACCTAAAGTCATTTCTATTAGCCGTATGCAGGCTGTGCGGGTAGAGGAGTTGAAACCTCAACTTGAGCGCTTAGGACTGGAAATTGATTTATATGGGGACGAGCAGATTATTGTTCGGGGAGTACCAGCCATATTACAAAAAGCTGACTTTGAAAATCTTATTCCTGAACTTTTAAATGATTTAGATCCAAATGATGAAGCACAAGGATTACTTCAAAAAAGAGATGAGTTATTAGCTGGAATGGCATGCCATGGAGCAGTACGTGCACATCGACAACTCAGTCTTTCGGAAATGAATGCTTTACTTCGCCAAATGGAACAAACCGAATTTGCGAGCCAATGTAACCATGGAAGGCCAACTTGGCGTGCATTTCCATTATCTCAATTAGATAAATTATTTGCTCGAGGAGAGTAGTTTTACATGTCAAATCAATTGCCCGTCATCAATTTAATGGGACCAACTGCGAGCGGAAAAACCGCTTTGGCATGTGAGTTATACGAGCGTGGAAATTTTGAGCTGATTTCTGTTGATTCTGCTCTCGTTTATAAAGATATGGATATCGGTACTGCTAAGCCAACTCGTGAAGAACAAGCGCTATATCCTCATCATTTAATTGATCTGATTACTCCTCTTGAAGTTTATTCAGCTGCTCAATTTGTTGAAGATGCATCTAAGTTGATTGATGACATGCATTCACGCGGGAAAACTCCTATCTTGGTAGGAGGCACAATGTTGTACTTTAAGGCATTATTAGAAGGCCTATCGAGTAATTTACCGAGTGCAGATGCCCAAGTTCGGGCAGCAATTGAAGAAAAAGCTTTAAATGAAGGGTGGCAGGCTGTTTATGACGAATTAGTTTCTGTAGATCCTGCCGCGGCTATAAAATTTAATGTGACTGATAAGCAAAGGATTATTCGAGCACTAGAAGTTTATAAGCTTACGGGTGAGCCAATTACTAAATTGCAGGCAGAACAACCAAAAAACGTACCATATCGATACATATTTCATAATTATGCTTTACTTCCAGATCGGGTAGAATTACATCAACGCATTGAGCAAAGATTAAGCAAAATGTGGGATATCGGTTTTTTGAGTGAAGTTGAAGCTCTAATTGAAAAATACGATTTAGATGAAAATTTACCCTCAATGCGTTCAGTGGGTTATCGACAAGCACTAGAATTTCTATTAAAAAGTGATATAAGTCTCAAAAGTAAACGTGAAATGGAGGATAAAGCTTTATTTGCAACACGACAACTTGCCAAACGTCAATATACGTGGTTACGTTCTTTGCAAGAAATACACGATTTTAAAACTTACTTGACGATAAAGCAGGCGAAAGAAGACTTGCGAAACTCTTATGGATAAAGCAAAATTTGCACACTGTCTTTTTATAATTTTTAGTTGAAAAATAAAGATAGTTTTTTTGCGCTGATTTAAAAATTTTTTTTTGGAGTTAAAAATGTCTAAAGGTCAAACTTTACAAGATCCGTTCTTAAATTCTCTCCGTAAAGAACGTATCCCTGTTTCTATTTTCCTTGTGAACGGTATTAAATTACAGGGTCATATTGAATCATTTGACCAATATGTTGTTTTATTAAAAAATACAGTAAGTCAAATGGTTTACAAACACGCGATTTCAACTGTTGTTCCAGCACGTAACCCACGCCCAGCAGGCGCGCAAGGTACAGGCTTCCCAGCACAAGGCGGCACCACACAAGGCGGTTTTGGTGGTCAACCTACTGGTGGCTTCGGTGGCGGTCAAGGCGGTGGCTTTGGTGGTGCTCAAGGTGGCTTCGGTGGCGCTCAAGGCGGCTTCGGTGGTCAAGGCGGTTTTGGTGGTCAAGGTGGTGGCTTCGGCGGTCAAGGTGGCTTCGGTGGTCAAGGTGGTGGTTTCGGTGGTCAAGGCGGCTTCGGTGGTCATCAAGGTGGTTTTGACAACGATACTAAATTTGAAGATGGTCAAGAAGACGAAAATAATCGTTAATTGATATCTTAAAAAGAAACCAGTCAGATAATGACTGGTTTTTTTATGTTTATTTAAAAGTTAATTCAAAATATTAAACTCATCAAAGGTCATGATTTGACCATGGTGACTCATATATTTAAATAAATAGAGTTTTAATCGATGATATTAATATTGGCTGCTGCTTTAAGTAGTGTTTTGGTGTCTATCCTATTAAAAAACTTAAAGAAAAAAGGGTATCAGCCGTTACAAATGATTGCATGGAACTATGCGAGCGCGAGTCTTCTTTGCTTTTGGTGGTTTCAGCCTGATATTCAACATATTTCAATACAAAAGACCCCTTGGTGGCTAATTATTGCATTAGGATTGATTTTGCCCAGTATTTTTCTGTGTTTAGCCAAGTCATTAGAATATGCAGGAATTGTTAAGACCGAAGTTGCACAGCGTCTTTCTGTCGTACTTTCTTTACTCGCAGCTTATTTCTTTTTTCATGAACAATTTAATGCATTAAAGCTATGGGGAATAGGTTTAGGAATTTTTGCTGTTTTACTTGTCCTTTTTGGACAAATGAGTAATTCTTCGAATCATCAATCTCGAAAAGCAATTTTTGCTCTATTAAGTGTTTGGTGTGGATATGCCGCAGTAGATATTCTCTTAAAATATACGAGTAGTTTAGGTCTTCAATTTACACTCACTTTGAATCTTATTTTTATTACAGCTTTTATATTATCAATTTCATATTTATTGGTGCAGAAAATCCAAAAATGGCAGTTTAAAAGTGCTATAGCTGGGTTGATATTAGGTGTACTTAATTTTTCTAATATTGCTTTATATGTGAAAGCTCATATTCTTTTAAAGGATTCACCTGCAATTGTTTTTGCAAGTATGAATATTCTTGTGGTGCTATTAGGCATTGCAAGTGGTGTTATTTTATATAAAGAAAAATTAAAATGGCAGACCACTTTAGGTATTTTATTTGGGATAAGTGGTGTGATTTGTTTAGCTAGGGCAATGGCTTTATAGTTCAAGAGACTTGAATCTCTTGAACTATTCTAATTTTATAAATAGGTAAAAATAACTTCATCTGGTAGGCGTGATTTAGGTAGTTTGGCATTAAAATCGTTTTCACTGCGATAACCTAGAGAAACAATGACCGAACTACGTAAGCCTTTTTCAGTTAAACCTAACTCAGTATTTAAAATGTCTTCATCAAAGCCGCCCATTGGGGTTGCATCAATTCCTTCTAAACCCGCAGCAAAAAGTAGTTGCCCCAAAGCAATGAATGTTTGATTTTCCATCCATCCAAATAAATTTTTCTGCTCATTTCGATAGAACTCAACATAGCCATGGCGAGTATCTTTTTGGCCTAATTTAGCTTTTTCATCTTTAAAACGGCCACTTAAATCATCTTGTTCAAGTAATTGATTTAAGTATTCAGATGAAATATCTGTTTTTGTGCAAAATACAAGTGTGTGTGATGACTCAAGCACTTTGGGACCATTGTAAGCATATTTACCTGTTAGGGCTTTCGCTATTCTTTCTTTAGCTGCAAGATTATCTGCAACAAAAAAGTGCCAAGGCTGTATATTCACTGAAGAAGGTGAAAAACGTAAAATTTCTAATAATTTATTAATTTTTTCTTGAGGAATTTTCTTTTCAGAATCGTACGCTTTTGTTGTATAGCGGCTTTTAACAGAATTCAATAGGTCCATAGGTCTACTCCATATCAATCTTATGGCAATTGAGAGAATTTAATCTTTGTCATCATACGCTATTTTATTCAAAAACATTTCCTATGTAATTTGATAAAGAAATATAATGTTTATATAAAGTTTTAGTAATCTATTGAAAATGATTGATTTAATGCCAACCGATGCAAAGAGTAAGTTGCGAGAAATTAGAATTGTTAAAGCCTTTATCATTCTTATATTTGTATTGAGTCTTCTTATTTTATACATTGAGTATCACGATCATACACATATAAGCTGGAAATTTATATTTATTGCCAGCATGTGTGTGATTTACGATTCTGATTTAAATAAAAAAATTAAAGAATTGAAAGTTGAAATAAAAAATGACTAATTACTAGCTAATAATTCCAGATAATCAATTCGAGCTGTTGCGTATTTGAGGATGGATCAATTTCTAAAATATAAGCCTGATCCTCACGCCAATCGCCAAGAACAATTCGTTGTTTATCTTGCACTTGATGAATTGAAGGGCGGTGAGTATGCCCATGAATCAGTGTATCTACATTTGTTAAAGCAGACAGAACTGCTTGCTCATTTACATCCATGATTTCATAGCTTTTTTGCTGTTTATCCGCGGAGCTTCTCTTGCGGAAGCCATTAACCAGCTTAGTGCGAAAACTAAGTGGAGTTCGGCGTAAAAGAGCGACTAATAGAGGATTTCGAATAATCTTTTTAAATCTTTGATAAGAAACGTCATCTGTACATAATGCATCGCCGTGTTCTAGACGATATTGATGTCCTGCAATATTGAGGGAATAAATGTCAGGGAGTAAAACGCCATTAAATTTATTGAGGAAAACTTGATTAAGAGCAAAATCCCGATTGCCTACTTGAAAGTAAACTCGATTACCCTTTTGAGTAAAAGCCTTTAAGGCATCGACAATTTCATCGAGCCATGGTGCTGAATAGTCATCTCCAATCCAGGCATTAAACCAATCGCCTAAAATGTAGAGCTGAGTATTTTTATCTTGGTAATGCACCAATAAGTCTAAAAACCCTCGAACGAGTCGAGGGTGTTCAGGTGACAAATGTAAATCTGAGATAAACAGATAAGTCACAGCTTTATCCTAAAATTATTCAGAAATAATTTTAGCAGATTCGATTACAACGTTTTCTAAAGGAACGTCAGCGTGATAACCACGGTTGCCAGTGCGAACACCTTTGATTGCTTCAACAATGTCTAGACCTTCAACAACTTTACCAAATACAGCATAACCCCAACCTTGAGCAGTTTTAGAGGTATGGTTCAAGAAAGAGTTATTTTTCACGTTGATAAAGAATTGAGCAGACGCTGAGTGAGGAGCTTGAGTACGCGCCATTGCAATCGTACCTTCGTCGTTGCTTAAACCGTTATCAGCTTCATTTTCAATTGAGTCACGTGTTGCTTTTTCTTTGAAGTTTTCATCCATACCGCCACCTTGGATCATGAAACCATCAATGACGCGGTGGAAAATAACGCCGTCATAAAAACCGTCACGTACATATTCTAAAAAGTTTGCTACCGTTTTAGGTGCTTTTTCAGCATTCAGTTCAAGAACAATACGACCTTTATTGGTGTTTAATTCGACTTGAGGAAAACTCATTACATTAATCTCCTAAACATGGGCTTATGACCATGGGTTTTTGGTTGAGAGAAGCATAAGCAAACTGTAAACTACAAGGCAAGTAAAAAACGTTAAAATCTTTGTTAAAAATGAAGATAGCGTTTAAATTTTTCGAAATTTTATCTACAAAGAAGTGATTGATACACTATGAAGCCTAATGATGTTGTCTCGAGCCTGCCAAATAACCCGACACCGAATACTCATGCCTCTGTCGATTCTGCGCAGCAAGAACAACAGGCTGGCTTAGATTTTGTTCGCCAAGTCATTACTGAAGACTTGGCTACTGGACGTGCAAATCAGATCGTAACGCGTTTTCCACCAGAACCAAATGGTTATTTGCATATTGGTCATGTAAAAGCGATTTGCCTAAACTTTGGTGTGGCTGAAGAGTTTGATGGTTTATGTAATTTACGTTTTGACGATACAAACCCTGATGCTGAAGAACAAGAGTACGTTGACGGTATTGCGAATGATGTGAAGTGGCTTGGTTTTAACTGGAATGGTGAGCCACGCTATGCATCAAGTTATTTTGATCAATTATATGCATGGGCTGTTCAATTGATTGAGCAAGGCGATGCTTATGTTGATTTACAATCTCCAGAAGAAATTAAGTTAAACCGCGGTAGTTTTGTTGAGCCGGGTAAAAATTCACCATACCGTGATGCATCTGTTGAAGAGAACCTTGCTCGCTTTGAAAAAATGCGTAGTGGTGAATTTAAAGAGGGTGAAGCTGTTTTACGTGCCAAAATTGATATGGCAAGCCCAAACGTACACATGCGTGACCCAATTTTATATCGCGTATTGCATTCAGAGCATCACCAAACAGGTGATAAATGGAAAATCTATCCAATGTATGACTATGCTCATCCATTGTCTGATGCTATTGAGGGGATTACTCATTCGCTTTGTACATTAGAGTTCCAAGATCACCGTCCGTTTTATGACTGGATTGTAGAAAAGGTAAAATCTAAAGCAGTTCCACATCAGTATGAATCTTCACGTTTAAACGTGGACTACACCATTACATCAAAACGTAAATTACGTAAGTTGGTGGAAGGTGGTCATGTGAATGGTTGGGATGACCCGCGTATGCCAACAGTAGTAGGTATGCGTCGTCGTGGTTTTACTCCAGAGGGTTTACGTGATTTCTGTAAACGTGTAGGTGTGTCAAAAACTGATGGTATTGTAGATGTTGCAATGCTTGAGTTCTGTATTCGCCAATCTTTGGAAAATACAGCTGCGCGTGGTATGGCTGTTTTAAGTCCACTTAAAGTGACTTTGACCAATTTGCCAGAAGATATGGATCTTACGCATGCTCGCCATCCTAACGTTGATATGGGTGATCGTGTAATTCCTTTAACTAAGGAAATCTATATTGACCGTAAAGACTTTGAGGAAGTACCGCCAAAAGGCTTTAAACGCTTAGTTCCTGACGGCGAAGTACGTTTACGTCATGCTTACGTGATTAAATGTGATGAAGTCATTAAGGATGCAAATGGTGAAGTGGTTGAGCTGAAATGTTCAATTGACCCTGAAACTTTAGGTAAAAATCCTGAAGGTCGTAAAGTGAAAGGTGTGATTCACTGGGTATCTGCAACCAAAGGTATTCCTGCTGAAGTACGTATTTACGATCGTTTGTTCACAGAAGCAGACCCTGAAACAGGTGATGATTTCTTGGCAAACCTAAATCCAGATTCGATGAAAGTATTAGAAGCTGTAATTGAACCTGCTTTGGCACAAGCGAGTCGTGAAGATCGTTTCCAGTTTGAACGAGAGGGTTATTTCGTTGCAGATCAGCACGATCATTCACCTGAAAAACCAGTGTTTAACCGTATTCTCGATTTGAAAGATAGCTTCAAGCCTGAAAAAAAGTAACACGACGAGTAACAGGTTTTGAGTAAATAGCAGATATAAAAAAGCCCAACTTAGTTGGGCTTTTTTATATCTATTCGCTTACATATATTATGCTTTATGGTGCTTTGGCAAATAAGCTAGGCTGGATTAACCACATAAAAATAAAGGACAATGATTATAAGAAAAATAGACGCTAGCGATAAATAGGTATTCACCGTATTAAAGCTTTTAATAAATTTCAGGATTTCCATAATGATTTAACTATTTATATTTGTGAAGAAAAGTATAGTGAAGCAGTAGACTTAATTTAATATAAAATGTCCCAAAAGATAGGTTGTTACGCTACCTTTTGGTTAATAAAAAAGCATTTAAACTTATTTATAGTAATAAAAAAGCAATTAACCACTATATCCAATACGTTTGAGAAATTTTTGAATAATTTCAAATGCAGCATGTTCGAGCGCTTGAGCGTACTGCAAATTATCTTCGCGAAGCTTTGGAATCGAAACATTTGCATGGCGAAGTTCACATGTATGACCAATTAACCACTTTTCAAAATGTTCTTCAGTGGTTTCAATGTGGAACTGCAAGGCAAGAATATTATTCCCGACTTCAAATGCCTGATTGGTATAAATATCAGAGCTTGCTAAAAGCACTGCATTTTCAGGAAGGTCGAAAGTGTCACCATGCCAATGTAGAACATGCACATTATTAAGCAAACCAGATAAAACTTGATTAGCGCGTAGGCTTAAACTCAGTGAACCCCAGCCAATTTCTTTTTGATGTCCTGCATATACTTTTGCGCCAAGTGCATGAGCAATAAGCTGTGCGCCTAGGCAAATGCCCAAAGTAGGTTTATCAGCTGCTAAACGTTGTTTGAGTAAAGCGATTTCATCTTTTAAGAATGGATAATCGTCAGTTTCATAAACTCCGATTGGACCGCCTAAAATAATAGTTAAACCTTCATGTGAAAAAGCAGGGGTTAAATCATCAACTCCCGCCTCAAAATAACGGACTCGAAATCCGAGTTGATAAAAGACATCTTCTAATGAACCTAAGTCTTCGAAAGCAAGATGCTGAATGGCATAAATAGTTTTTGGGAAGGTGTTTGTTGTGCTCATACAAATGATTCATAGAAGATCAATAGGTGGAGTATAGCGATAAATATAAAGAAGAAAATATCTGTATAAATCGTCAATACCTGAAAATTGATATTTTTCGTTAAAATGATGTTGTTATGCAAAGGATTATCTATTTATGAATAAATCCCTAAACATATTCTACTGTTTAAAATAATAGCTTTTGAGTTCCCTCAAGACCTATATCTGAAAGTTGATGTTCATCTTTTAAATTAACGCCTGAAAAACCGAGTTGTTTTGATTTTTTCATTAATGCCATTAAACGTTGTACCGCAACTGGAATACTTAAGCCTGCTGGGCGAACATTGGAAATACAATTGCGTTTCGCATCGAGGCAGCCTGAATATGCATTCCATGTATAGTAAATGCCCATACTATCGGGAGAGCTTAGTCCCGGACGTTCGCCAATAAGCATAACAAGCATAGATGCTTTAAAGATTTCTGCGACTTCATCGCCAAGAGCAACTCGGCTACCTGTCGCAAGTGCAATTGGTGCAAGACTCCAGTTTTCTTGCTGAATTTGTTCGCTTAGTGCTGCAATAAATGCCACAGCGTTCGCTTCAATTGCTCTTGCAGAGAGTCCATCACCTACCACAATACAAACATCGTACTGTTGTGGATTTTCTGCATATTCCTTAATTAAGACATCTTTTGATTGGCTTGAAAGCTGACGTCCTAAATCTGGGCGTTTGAGATAAATTTCTTTATTGGATGCATTACTTTGTACATGAATGCTTGGAAGCTGCTGTTGCTGTAATTGTTCAGATAAATGAAAAACGTCCAGATCTTGATAAACCGCATCTTTTGCTTGTGCATGCGACAACTGGAATTCAAGTAAGGCTCGTGTTGGGATACTGCAACCCGCACGACCCAAAGCAATACGGGCATCGGTAAACTGTTTGAGTTTTTCCCACTGATCTTGATGGGTAGAGGAGGGATATTGAATATCACGGTTCAGTTTCATGGCGTTCTCCCTAATTCATGAGCAGACGAGAGAATTGGTCGGGCATGTGATCTGCCCAGCAAATTTGAGAGTTTTGTTGTTTAAAAATGCCCTGTTGTTCAAGCCAAGCAGAAAACTCAGGAGCGGGTTTTAAACCTAAGAGTTGTCTTAGATAAAGGGCATCATGGAACGAAGTCGTTTGATAATTGAGCATGACATCATCTGAGCCTGGAATACCCATAATAAAGTTGATGCCCGCCGCACCAAATAGGGTAAGGAGAACATCCATATCATTTTGGTCTGCATCGGCATGGTTGGTATAGCAAATGTCGCAGCCCATTGGCACACCAAGTAATTTGCCACAAAAGTGGTCTTCTAGACCTGCGCGTATAATTTGTTTGCCGTTAAAAAGGTACTCTGGGCCAATAAAACCGACGACTGTATTTACTAAAAGCGGGTTATATTTACGAGCCACTGCATAGGCACGAGTTTCCAATGTTTGCTGGTCAACGCCGTGATGTGCATTGCTTGATAATGCACTACCTTGACCAGTTTCAAAGTACATAACGTTTTGTCCAATGGTTCCGCGTTTGAGTGCAAGTGTGGCTTCATATCCTTCTTGTAGTAAGTCGAGCGATATTCCAAAACCTTCGTTAGCCAGTTGTGTGCCAGCGATTGATTGAAACATTAAATCAATCGGCACATTTTTTTCAGCGAGTTGAATACCTGAACTGATATGCGTGAGCACGCAGGACTGCGTCGGAATTTGATATTCCTGAATTACATGATCAAGCAATTTCAGTAGCTCTGACAAATTATGTAAATTATCTGTCGCAGGGTTAATGCCAATCACGGCATCACCATTACCATACATCAAGCCATCTAAAATACTGGCGGAAATACCAAGAACATCGTCGGTAGGGTGATTGGGTTGCAAACGGGTAGAAAGATGGCCTTTTAGACCGATGGTATTGCGAAACTGGGTAACGACTTCACATTTGCTGGCGACATAAATCAAATCTTGATTGCGCATAATTTTGCTGACAGCAGCCACCATTTCTGGAGTTAAACCTGATGCTAATGCTTTTAAGCTTTGTGCAGTTGCTTCTTCTCCAAGTAACCAATTCCGAAAATCACCTACTGTAAAGTGTGAAATAGGAGCAAAGGCTGCCAGATCATGTTCATCAATAATCAGTCGCGTAATTTCATCTGTTTCGTAATTGACCACTACTTCATTTAAAAAAGTTTTAAGTGGTACATCGGCCAGTGTCATTTGTGCCGCAACATGTTCAGTTGCATCTCTGGCAGCTACACCCGCTAACTCATCGCCTGAACGTAATGGCGTTGCTTTTGCCATTAAAGTTTTTAGGTCAGCAAAGTGATATTGCTGATTGGCGACAATATTGCGATAACTCATGGTTGCATCCTTTTATTTATAGCTCTTGTTCAGCAGCTTTAATATTTGCAAACTCTTCTTCTGGTGTACCTTTCACTAAATGATAGCGGCTATAGAATAAAAAGTAAGCAATAAATGCCACGTAAATAGCAGCAGCAATAAACCAAACTTTCGGGTTTACCACAAAACCTGCAACTACCGCAGCCACAGCTAAAACTAATGCAATGCTTGAGGTCACAATGCTACCTGGTGTTTTATAGGGACGAGGCATGTCGGGTTTAGATAGGCGTAATTTGATGTGGGATAAGAGAATCAACACATAAGAAATGGTTGCACCAAAAACGGCAATTAAAATCAGTGAATCGCCTTCTTTAGTAAGTGAAAGCAAGAAACCGATAATGCCCGGAATAATAATTGCGAGATAAGGGGCTTTATTTTTATTGGTTAAAGAGAGTGAGGTTGGTAAATAGCCAGCACGTGACAATGCAAAGATTTGACGTGAATAAGCATAGATAATTGAAAAGAAACTCGCGATTAAACCAGCTAAACCCACAAAGTTCACGAAAGTCGCAAGCCAAGTGTTGGTGCCATAAACTTTAACCAGAGCATCTACGAGGGGAGCACCAGAGTTTTGTAAAGTACTTGCACCCGCTGCGCCTGCACCCAAGAATAAAATGAGCATAGCAAAGGCAGTTAAAATTAGCATTGCACCTATTAATCCGCGTGGTAGTGATTTTGCAGGATCTTTTGCTTCTTCTGCTGCTAAAGGAACACCTTCAACTGCAAGGAAAAACCAGATTGCAAAAGGAACAGCTGCCCATATACCTAAGTAACCATGGGGTAAGAAACGACTAGCGCCAGCTGCTGTACCGACTGGAATATCTAACAGGTTTTGTGCATTAAAATGCGGAATCATTGCAGCAATAAACACTATAAGAGCAACCGCTGCGACAAGTGTAATTGCGAACATAATTTTTAAGGCTTCGCCGGCACCTTTCAGATGTATGCCCATAAAAATCGCGTAGCAGGCGAGGTAAATCATCCAGCCATTAATGCCAAAAAGAGATTCGCAATAACCGCCAATAAATACAGCAATCGCCGCAGGAGCAATTGCGTATTCAATTAAAATGGCTGTTCCTGTTAAATAGCCACCAAAAGGACCAAAGGCAGCACGCGCAAAACTATAACCGCCACCTGCTGTCGGCATCATGGTGGACATTTCTGACATAGAAAGACATAGGCACAGGTACATGATTGCAGCGAGGGCAGTGGCAATAAACATACCACCCCAACCACCTTGGGCAATACCGAAGTTCCAACCGGCAAAATCACCAGATATCACATAAGCCA
The DNA here is from genome assembly GCF_001423205.1 of Acinetobacter sp. Leaf130. Taxonomy (NCBI): domain Bacteria; kingdom Pseudomonadati; phylum Pseudomonadota; class Gammaproteobacteria; order Moraxellales; family Moraxellaceae; genus Acinetobacter; species Acinetobacter sp. Leaf130. The sequence continues at coordinate 1,690,658 of NZ_LMOE01000001.1, read as the reverse complement.
CGCCTAAACCAATCAGGAGTAACCAACCCACAGTACCTTGTTTAAGTTGACGCTGAGCAAAATATTCTGCTGATGAAACTTCTGCGCTTGAAGCAATAACGGAAGTTGTTTCTGGTTGATTCATACAATACTCCTGCGAGTGGGTTTGTATGAATCAATGCAAAAGCAATGCCTAAATGAAGCACTTTAGATAATAGATGGTACTTTTTTATTCCAAATGATAAAAACTTGAGAACTAACAGCACTAAATAAAGAAGCCAGTAATCTAAATTACTGGCTTCTTACATAATTAATGAGCTTACTTCTTTCTAATGTTGATAGTCTGGTATCAACTTGGTGCAGAACTTAGAAGAAGCCCATTGGTTTAGTTGAATAACTAACCAACAAGTTTTTAGTTTGTTGATAATGATCTAACATCATCTTGTGGTTTTCACGGCCAATACCTGACTTTTTGTAGCCACCAAATGCAGCATGAGCAGGGTAGATGTTATAGCAGTTTGTCCAGACACGGCCCGCCTCAATAGCGCGACCAGCACGATAAGAAATGTGTGCTGAACGTGACCAAACACCTGCACCTAAACCATACATGGTGTCATTGGCAATTTTAATTGCATCGTCAAAGTCTTTGAACGTTGTCACAGCAAGTACAGGTCCAAAAATTTCTTCTTGGAAAACTTGCATGCCATTGTGACCTTTAAAAATAGTCGGATCAACATAGTAACCATCGCCTACTTCTTTACGGCCACTACCACCAAGTAAGAGCTCTGCACCTTCTTCACGACCTGTGTTAATACAACGTAAGATTTTCTCTTGCTGTTGTAGAGATGCTTGAGCACCAATCATAGTTTCAGTATCAAGCGGATGACCAGTTTTAATACGTTTTACACGCTCTACAGCCAACTCCAAGAACTGATCAGCAATACTTTCTTGTACTAAAGCACGAGAAGGGCAAGTACATACTTCACCTTGGTTCAAGGCAAACATCGCAAAACCTTCAAGTGTTTTTTCTAAGAAATCATCTTCTTTATCCATGATATCTTCAAAGAAAAGGTTTGGTGACTTACCGCCAAGTTCTAATGTCACTGGAATAATATTTTCGGTCGCATATTGCATCACCATTTGTCCAGTTTGAGTTGAACCTGTGAACGCGATTTTTGCAATACGTGGGTTTGTCGCTAACGGACGCCCGACTTCTGAACCGAAACCATTGACAATATTAAGTACACCCGGCGGTAAGATATCTTGGATGAGTTCAGCAACCAGTAAAATACCTACTGGTGTTTGCTCTGCTGGTTTAATTACGACACAGTTACCCGCCGCTAGAGCAGGAGCAAGTTTCCATGCTGCCATTAAAATCGGGAAGTTCCATGGAATGATTTGGCCAACCACACCTAATGGCTCATGGAAATGGTAGGCAATTGTATCTTCATCAATTTCAGAGATGCCGCCTTCTTGAGCACGAATACAACCTGCGAAATAACGGAAATGGTCAATCGCAAGTGGAAGGTCTGCTGCTAAAGTTTCACGAACCGCTTTACCGTTATCCCAAGTTTCTGCAACAGCAAGCATTTCAAGATTTGCTTCTAAACGATCAGCAATTTTTAAAAGTATATTAGAGCGTACCGTTGGTGAGGCTTTATTCCATGTTGCTTTCGCTTTGTGCGCTGCATCTAGCGCGAGTTCGATATCTTCGGCACTAGATCGTGGAATACGTGTGAAAGCTTTTCCGTCAACAGGAGATACATTATCAAAATATGCACCCTTTACAGGTGCAACCCATTCACCGCCAATAAAATTTTCATATTGTGATTTAAATTGAACTTTTGAGCCTGGTTGATTTGGATCGATATAGCGCATATAAATATTCCTTTGCTTTTTAGGACTAAAGACTAACAAGAACCCTGTCAGTAGGTACTTTCGTACTTTGTATAATTAGGATATAAAGAAGAAGGTTGGAGAAAGGTTGGAATAGAAATGTGGATATATAAGGAATTTACAAATGTTCACAAAAAAGGATTTATTGCAGCAACGGACGTTGATTGATCAACTGCGTACGCAAAATAGTCTCTCTCCTCAAAATGCTGCCAAACTGGGTCAAAGTATTGCAAGTTCATGGGAACGGTCAGCCTCTGCTGCGATTCCTAAAGAGCGTTTTGCTGCTCCATTAGTCGAGAAAAAATCTGCTTCACAAAATGCTTTAGATATGGCTTTAAGTCAGTGTGCCGACGACTTACGTCATATCGCTGAACAATCCTCAATGGTGATCGCTGTTGGTGACATTGGTAGTACGATCATTTGGACGGCAACAAGTGCTCAAATGCAAAGTGCAGCTGAGCGTGTTCACTTTGTGCAGGGTGGGCAATGGCGTGAAGAATTTGTTGGCACCAATGCATTGGCTTTATCTTTAAAAACTCAACAATCAAGTTGTGTTTTTTCTAATGAACATTATATGGAATCGATTCATGATTGGGTGTGCTATGCCGCACCAATTATCGATCCATACTCAAAACAAACCCTTGGTGTGGTTGATTTATCGACTACTTGGAAGAACCATAATAGTTTAGGAATATTGGCTGCCGAACGTTGTGCATCAATTATTCAATCTGCCTTGCTAGAGCAGCAGCGTCAGCAATTACATATTCGTGCATTTTCGACGCCACAAGTTAAATTTAATGGCAAAAGTTTGTTATTAACACCGCGTCAAATTGAAATTTTGACAATATTGGCCTTATGTCCCCATGGCTTAACTTTAGAGCATCTTTATCAGGCGCTCTATGGCGAACGTAAAGTGAGTATGGGTACGCTTAAAGCTGAAATGTCTCAACTTCGAGATATTTTGGGTGGTTTACTTGGATCTCGGCCATATCGTTTGCTTGTACATGTTGAAGCCGATTTTTTACAAGCTGAACAAGCATTGGATGCGGGATATGCGGCTTCTGCTTTGCAGCTTTACACAGGTGTTTTTCTGGCAAAAACTGAAAGCCCGTTTTTATGTGCATGGCGTGACTGCCTTGAATCGCGCTTGAGCGATGCAATTTTTAAAACACAAGAAACAGATTTATTACTTAAGCATTTAGCTCATTTCCCTGAAGCAATCGATGCGGTAGAACGTCTTATGGAGTTAGTACCGAGTGAACATCCCGCGCATCAATTGCTGATGAAATACCTTGACTCACCTAAGCTCAGTTAAGTGATTTTTTGATCCAGCCACTGGAACAATTGTTGATAGACTTGTTCTCGTACTGGCTGGGCTGAAAGGACTAAATCATGCAAGCCATTGTGAATAGAGACAACAGAGACATCACCTTTGATTTTTTTGCCAAATTTTTCAATGTCTTTAACGTCTAAAATTACATCGCTTTGAGTCGCATCGGCTCCCCATTTTTTAGGGTTTTTAGTCTGATGAGAATGCATAATCAGTGCAGGGATATCGAGTTTAACTCCGCGATGTATTTCTTTTTGTGCTGTATGAATCGCATGTAGAAAGCTGAGTTGAACAGTAGGGGCAGACGTTGGTTTCCAGTCCAGATTAAAGTCCCATTCGCCTTTAAGTTCTTTGTGAAGACTTGCGGTGTACCATTTGTTCAGTTGGCTTGGGAATTTAACTTTAGGTAGATATTTTCCTACACGACTGAGCATTGGAATACCAAACTTCTTTTCGACCAAGCTTAAATTAAAGTCATAAAATGGACTATTCGTCCATAGCGCTTTAATCAGAGGGTGGTTCGGGTGATGGGCAGCATAAAGCGTTGCTGTCAAACCGCCAGTCGAATGGCCTGCAAGCAATACTTGTGTGTGCTGTTCTTTAGCAATGATATCTAATGCTTGAGTAATTTCGGCATCGTATTCACTTAAATCAAGCACATTATAGAAGATTTGATGGGGTAGCTTGGAACGACCATATTTTCTTAAATCCAAGGCATAGAAGTCGTAACCATGCGCATTGAATTGTTCAGCCATTTCAGTTTGAAAGAAATAATCTAAAAAACCATGAATATACAGCACGGCTTTTTGAGTCGATTGAGCGGCCTTTTTACGAACCAATGTGGCAACAACTTTACCTTCGTAATCATTGGGAAAGTTGAGTGTGAGCTGTTCGTAGCCAGTACCTAAAATATCTGGAACATAATTTTGAGTAGCTGAGGATGTATTCATTTTTATCGAGCTATTGTAATTAAGACATGCTGAGTATCCTTCAATGAAATGGGCGAATTGTCAATCAGGTTTAGAGGTTGGATTGGAATAGAGGTTTAAAAAAAGGGAATACCGCTGGAGCTAAGTATTCCCCAAAAAGTAAGTCAACGGTCGGAGGGTTTGACTTACTAGAGGGATGTGCCATTACATCAGTATTAAAGTGCTGCTTTGAAAATCTCCACAACTTGTGCATGATTTGCTTTACGTGGATTGGTCAGCATACATGCATCTTTTTGAGCGTTATCGGCCATAACCGCAAGGTCTTCAGTTTTTACGCCTAGCTCTGTTAATCCAGATGGGATACCAATGGATGAAGACAGTTTACGAATGGCATCAATTGCAGCATATGCAGCTTCCATCACCGTCAGTCCATGAGTTTTTACACCCATTAAATCTGCGATTTTTGCGTAGCGATCTGGACAAGCAATTAAGTTAAATTCGCACACGTGTGGTAACAAGATTGCGTTACATACGCCGTGAGGTAGGTTATAGAAACCGCCCAATTGATGCGCCATTGCATGTACATAGCCTAGAGATGCATTGTTAAATGCCATACCAGCTAAGTACTGTGCATAGCTCATTGCATCACGTGCTTCGATATTTTCACCGTTTGCTACAGCAGGTTGTAACCATTGACTAATCATGGTGATAGCTTTTTCTGCACACGCATCGGTAATTGGATTGGCTGCTGTAGAAACATAGGCTTCAACAGCATGGGTTAAAGCATCCATACCTGTTGCAGCCGTTAAACCAGCCGGTTTTGCAATCATGAGTTTCGGGTCATCAATTGCAATGAGTGGGGTACAACGCCAGTCGACAATTGCCATTTTTACGTGAGTGTCTGTATTGGTAATAATACAGAAACGGGTCATTTCAGATGCTGTACCAGCGGTTGTGTTGACTGCAATCAATGGCGTCATTGGTATCTTACTTTTATCGATACCTTCGTAATCACGAATATGACCACCACCAGCAGTGACTAGGCCAATCCCTTTTGCACAGTCATGAGATGAACCACCACCTAGCGATACAATAAAGTCACAGCCATTGTCGTTATAGGCATTTACACCGTTATGAACATTAATATCGGTTGGGTTGGGTTCTGCACCCGGAAAAATATGGCTAGCAACGCCTGCTTCAGTTAAATAGTTTGCGATAAGATCTGCGACACCAAATTTAAATAAGCCTTCATCGGTCACAATTAATGCTTTTTTTGCGCCGAGGTTTTGTGCCTTTGTACCTATTTCTTTGGCACATCCTGGTCCAAAGAGTGATACACAGGGAATATAAAAACCGTTTGTTTGATCTGCAATATTTTTAAAAGCCATGGAGTGATTCCTTCTTCCATAAATCCATTGTTTGTTATTACAGGTGAGCCTCACCATGGCCTTAGTATTGTGATGTGAAGATTATTTTCCTACCTACCAAAAACCTACCAAATATTATTTTAATGTTAATTATTGATTTATATTGATTTTACAGAAATTCTAGCTCATTCATTTAATTTTTTCGGGAAAGTCGTTAAGCTATGGGCTGTTGAAGATGTACTTATGAGATTATGAAACAGGAAACTGCGCTTAAACTGCTTAAAGCAGGTGAAAATGTCTTTTTAACCGGTTCGGCTGGTGCAGGGAAAACCTATACACTCAATCAGTACATCCAATACTTAAAAGCACGTAAAGTGCCTGTGGCTATTACGGCATCTACAGGTATTGCTGCAACGCATATGAACGGCATGACGATTCATACATGGGCAGGCATCGGGATTAAAGATCAGTTAACTGATGATGACCTAAAACGTATGAAAGAGCGTAAATATCTCAAGGAACACCTTGAAAATGCGCAAGTTCTCGTCATTGATGAAATTTCGATGTTACATGCAAAACAGCTTAATCTGGTGAATCAGGTTTTAAAATATTTTAAAGAAAGCGATGAGGCATTTGGCGGTATCCAAGTCATTGTTGCCGGAGATTTCTTTCAGTTGCCACCAGTTGGACGTAATAGTGAAGCCAACCGTGACAAGTTCTGTTTTATGTCTGATGCATGGGTCGAAGCTAAATTTCGCGTATGTTATTTAACAGAACAACACCGCCAAGATGATGAAATTCTTAACCAGATTTTAAATGCCATTCGTGCGCAAAATATTCAATCAGATCATTTACACGCATTACGTCAATCACGCTCCCATGATATTGGTGAGACCTTTACTCGTCTTTATACACACAATATGGATGTCGACAATATCAATTATCAGCACTTAAATGAAATTGATAATGAAGGACATCAATTTAATGCGGTTTTAGATGGTAATGAAAAACTGGTAGAAACTTTAAAATCTTCGGTTCGTGCACCAGAAGAACTCACCTTAAAGAAACATGCAAAAGTCATGTTTGTAAAAAACAACTTTGATATGGGATATATCAATGGGAGTTTAGGTGAAGTCATTGGTTTTGAAGAAGATGATGAAAATGGTTTGTTGCCGAAGGTGAAACTAACCGATGGTACGACATTGCTTGTTGCGCCTGAAACTTGGTCAGTTGAAAATGATGCAGGTAAAGTGATTGCCAGTTTCCAGCAAATCCCACTTCGTTTGGCGTGGGCGATTACCATTCATAAAAGCCAAGGGATGACCTTAGAAGCTGCCGAAATTAACCTCATGAACACCTTTGAAAAAGGTCAGGGCTATGTGGCATTGTCGCGTTTGAAATCTTTAACTGGATTAAAGTTATTAGGGATTAACGAGCAAGCTCTAGAGCTAGATAGCTTGGCTGTAAAAGCCGATCGTCGTTTCCAAGAGTTGTCTAAAGAAGCTGAAGATAACTTTGCAGATGTAGATTTAACTGCTCAGCACAAAGCATTTATTCGTCATTGTGGCGGAACTTTAAATGAAACTGAGATTTCTCGTAATGAGAAAAAACTCTCAAAAGGTGCGAAACAAAATTATGCCTCGGCAACTCTAGACGAAACACGTGCGTTGTTTGAAGAAGGCTATGAGATTGAAGATATTGCGCATGAACGTGGTCTAACCCCAGCTACAATCATTAACCATTTGGCGCGACTTCATAAAGAACAAAAACTGGATATTTCGGTTGCCCATCCTGGGGAAGAAGTAGTCGAAGAAATCCGAAAAATTTATAAGAAACTGAAAAAGCGCCAAAATCCAGATCATTTTTCTGATGATGGTTCGATCAAACTAAGACCAATCGTTGAAGCAACCAGCCCTCGAATGGGATATGATCAGGTTCGATTAGCTTTATTATTTATTGAGTAAAGTTTAATTAGCTTAATTACTTATTACATAAATTGAGGTGGCTATGCCGCACATTGTAGTTGATTATTCAGATAACTTAACTGGATTAAACGCAAAACAATTACTTGAAGAAATTAATACAACGCTCATTGAAACAGAGTTGTTTAGCCCAGAAGACATTAAAAGCCGTGCGCGTAAAGATGATGTTTTCCTAATTGGTTTGGGATTAGAACAGGCTTATATTCATGTAAAAGTTTATATTTTGTCGGGAAGAAATGCAGAGCAAAAACAACTGATGGGTGATCAGTTGTTAGCGGCACTCAGTAATAAAAATTATCTACAACAAGAGTTTAATAAAGAAATTCAATTGTGTGTTGAACTTGTTGATATGCCAAAAGAAGATTATTTTAAGCAAGTTGTATAAATTATAAAGCTGCGACTGGTTTGTGATTATCAGTACTATCGGCAGATTTAAAATATCCTCTTACCCACAAAGGCATAACTTCTTGTGGTTATGCCTTTAAACCAAACAGCTTGATATTTGCATATTGCTCAATCAGGTTGGCATCTAACATATGAATATAGTCCATAAAAATGGTACTAAAACTTCCCATGGTTTGTGCCTGATTGGATGCAAGTTTACCCGCAATTGCAAAATGTATATGAGCTGAAAGCGCTGCAATAGTTGGAGTCGTTACCGCACTATATGCAGCGATTAACGCACCCAAAGCACATCCTGTTGCTGTAATTTTAGGTTGTAAGGGGCTGCCGCCGTTAATTTGGATAACGACATCTAGTTCTTTAGACAGAATGTAATCTGACTCGCCTGAAATTGCGATACAGTCTGTATGTACTAATAGCGCGTAAGCTTGTCGATAGACATCATCACTACTTAGGGTGCTATCTACACCTTTAGATTGAACCTGATTACCTGCAAGCGTACTGATTTCTGAAGCATTACCACGAATAACGCTTGGCTTAAATTGCAAAAGCTCATCTGTCATTTGACTACGCCAAGCTAAAATTGGTCCATAACCTACCGGATCAAGTACCCATGGAATATCATTTAGCTGAGCTGTTTTAGCTGAGATCTGCATGGCTTGCATTTGCTCAGTGGTGGGTGTACCTAAATTAATGCTCAAGGCCGATGCGATTTTGGTAAAGCTTTCTGCTTCGTAAGGATTATCAATCATCGCAGGCGAGGCACCAGACGCGAGTAATACATTGGCCGTATAGTTTGTAGCAACGCTATTGGTAATACATTGTACAAGAGGCGTTTTGGCTTGCATGTTCTGCCAAGCCTCAATGACCTGTTCAATTAAACTAGATGTCGATGTCATATTATTATCCCTAGTAAGCCAAAGTGATTATAAATTTAGTGGGTAAAATAGTGGTCTTGATGCTTACATTTTTGGCAAATCAAAGAAACATAATCTGCTGCATCATAGTCAACGGTTAAATCATTTGAACCACAATACATACAACGTTTGACAGAATAAAAGTTTAAACGTGGTTCAATTTTTCGCCATGCTTTCCATACAGGTTGCACAAATATCTGTTCGTCGTAACCCAAGAAACGATTAAGCAAAATATAACTCATTTTACTGTAAGGAATATTGTGAGGACGGGGGAGCATAGAGGTTTCCCACTTTTCGGTCACGGCTCTTTCGCGATATTGTTCTAAAGTCTTCTTTAATAGATTGGTATTAATAAATTTATCATTGCGAGGCTGTAAAATTTTTTGTTTATACAGATATTCGAGTGCAGTTTGTACCAGATAATAAATCTGTCCAATTGCGAGTGAATCCATTAAACGATAGCAAAAGCTTTGAAAATTTGAATTTCCAGCAATTTGGATACCCCAAGTTCGGCAATAGAACTGCATGAACTGGATAATTTCTTGATAGAGCACCTGAAAAAGTACGTCTTTAACTTCATCTGCACTACGAAAAGGAATACCAAAGCTTAAATTTTCATAAAACCAATTACGTAGTTGCTGAGCCACACTAAATAAACTTGGATCACTGTAGCCATCTAAACGAATATTTAAGTGAAAACATTGTGGGTCATCAGTTTGGTCATTTGCATCCAAAATGCCATCTTTATGCAACTGTTTAATTAAATAGCTCTGAAACATCCAGTTAGGCGTGATGTGATGGTATTTAATTTTGTCCCAATGAATATATTCATCATGAGCGATTTCTTCACGTGCATATTCATCTAAAAGACTCAGCAAGAAAAGTTTATGCAAAAAACTGAGCTGTTCCAGACTGCGTTGTGGCTGTTCTTTTGACTTAAAATGGCGTTGTTCTTGTAGGCGTGTTTGTTGTAGAAGCTTTTTCCGTTGTTTTGTGCATGTATCACAGTGGCAAGTCATTCTTTGATCTTTAAATAGACGGTGCTGACAATGACTGCATTCATGAAATTGAATGTCTTGTTCAAATTGCTCGGCATCTACCCAGTACATTGAAGCTTGGCAGAGAGGACAATGGCTACTTTCATCTAGCTGTTTCTGTAGAATTTGTAAGGCCATTTTGCTCCGAACATAAAATAAAAATGATGGGGCTATTATACACAGCCGCGCTGTAGATGGCGGAGATTGCCACTTTCGTTTGTTGTTAAAATAGAAAAACCTAAAATCTATGTTTCGATTTTAGGTTTTCATAGTGGGCTAAAAAGTTGAATTAAACAGGGCACGGCAAGCTCTCATCATTTTGGCCAAGCTTTTTGGCCTTAATAAGCGCCTGTACTTTTTTACTTGGTAATTTCAGTTTCCCTAACGCATCGTAAGTATTAACAATAGAAGTAACCTCCTGAGTGGTAATAGAAATACCTTCCGCAGATAAGAACACGGCAATCACATGGTGATCGAGTCCTGCTGCTGATAGATCATGAATAGCTTTAATGTTCTCTAGTCGATGAAAATGTGCTTTAAATTCCATGCTGACACCTCTTGTTCTAATTTAGATACCCATATTGGTATATTTAATTAGGCAAGAACCATGCCCAAAATGTAAGCTGACTCTAAAAAATGTTAAAAGCTAAAGGTGTTTTATTTTTATTGTATAGATTGCTTATATAAACAACGATTATCGTAAATTTGGTCTAATCTGTGCTAATAAAACAAGATTCTAATTTGAAATGTATAAATGAAGTCCCATTAATTTCATAAAGGTAATCAAATACAGTATGTATGACTTGGCGTATGATATTTCATGACGACTCATACTACCGTTTAGACGAGTATATAAGGAATAAAGATGAATATTGCGGCGCAGCCTCCAGTTCAGGCAGATCAGACAGTTTATTTAAAAGATTATCAAAAACCTGCATTCTTGGTTGAATCAATTAATCTTGATATCCAAGTATATGATGACAAAACAATTGTTGATTCGACATTAGTGATGAAGCGTCAAACTGCTGGTGATCTGGTGCTATTAGGCCGTGACCTAGAATTACAGTCTGTTCAGTTAAATGGACAAATTCTCACTCCTGCACAATATTCACTCGATAGTGAACAACTGGTGATCACTAATGCACCAGATGAAGTCATTTTACAAACGCAAGTCATTATTCATCCTGAAACGAATACTCAATTAGAAGGCTTATATAAAGCAGATGACTTGTTTGTAACGCAGAACGAACCTGAAGGTTTCCGTAAAATCACATTCTATCCAGACCGTCCAGATGTACTTTCTGTATTTACTACACGCGTAGAAGCAGACAAAAAATATCCAGTACTACTTGCCAATGGTAATTTGCTAGAAACAGGTGAGGCTGGTGAAAACCGCCACTTCGCGATTTGGCAAGATCCGACCAAAAAGCCAAGTTATTTATTTGCTTGTGTCATTGGTGATTTAGCAGTTCTTAAAGATCGTTACACGACTTCGGAAGGGCGTGATGTTGCTTTAGAAATCTATGCAATCGAGAAAGACATTCCAAAATGCCATATCGCGATGGAAGCATTAAAGCATTCTATGCATTGGGATGAAGAACACTACGGCCGTGCTTATGACCTAGACAACTATATGATTGTTGCTGTTAGCCAGTTCAACATGGGTGCCATGGAAAATAAAGGTTTAAACATCTTTAATACTTCGTGTGTGCTTGCTGATGAAGAATATACGACTGATGCAGCGATTATGCGTGTACAGTCTGTGATTGCCCACGAATATTTCCATAACTGGACAGGGAATCGTATTACTTGCCGTGACTGGTTCCAGCTGTGCTTAAAAGAAGGCTTAACGGTATTCCGCGATCAGTCGTTCTCTGAAGATTTACAATCTGCTGCGGTTCAACGTATTGATGACGTCGCTGTACTTAAATCACATCAATTCCCTGAAGATGCAGGTCCATTATCGCACCCACCACGTCCAGATCACTTTGTGGAAATTAATAACTTCTATACTGCAACTGTCTATGAAAAAGGTGCGGAAATTAACCGCATGATGTCGACCTTGTTAGGTAAAGAAAAATACCGTCAAGGAACGGATGAATATTTCCGCCGTCATGATGGACAAGCTGTAACTGTAGAAGATTGGGTTGCTGCATTAACTGCGGGTTCGGGTGTTGATTTATCTGCATTCTTAACTTGGTATAACCAACCAGGTACGCCAAAGCTTGAAGCAAAAGGTGAATATGATGCAGCAGCACAAACTTACCGTTTAAGCTTTAAACAAAGCCTAAAAGCACATCCTAAATATCCAAATTTAAAAGCTGTTCCGATTCCTGTGGCATTAGCATTATTTAATGCTAAAACAGGGGAGCAATATACATTGCATAGTGAAAGCTTGTTTGTAAACGATGTTAAAGATGGCGTGTATTTGTTTGACCAAGATGAGGCAACCATTGAGTTTACAGGTGTGACTGAACAGCCAGTTGTTTCGCTACTCCGTAATTTCTCTGCACCCGTAAATCTTGTGTTTAATTATACTGATGAAGAATTAGCTTTCTTAATTCAGCACGAAACAAACGGCTTTAACCAATGGCAAGCAACGCAAACTTTGCTTGAACGTATTTTGCTAGAAGACCATTCTGCTGATGCATACATTCAGGCAATTCAAAGTACTTTGCCTGAGTTAGTTGGTCGCGACCCGCTATTGGCATCGCGTTTGTTTGATGTACCAAGCGAAGGTTATTTGGGTAGCCGTATAGATCAGAACTATACACCAGCTGATATTCATGTAAAACGTGAAGCATTGCTCAATCGTTTAGCACAAGAGTTGGGTTCATTCTGGAAAGATACTTACCTTACACTTGACCCTGATCTGCAAAAAGAATTTTCTTTGGCAATGGGTGTGCGTGCGTTAAAGAACATTATGCTGATGATGATGGCTCGTCAGGGTGATCAAACCGCATTTGAACTTGCGCATGTGCAATACCAAAATACAGGTAATATGTCTGAACGTTTAGGTGCGCTACGTGTACTGGTTTGGCAAAATGCGCCTCAAGCTCAAGATGTACTTGCTGATTTCTATGATCGTTTTAAAGATGAAGCTTTATCTTTAGATCAGTGGTTTATGATTCAGGCTGCAAACCCAAATGCGACAACTGAAACAATTGAATACCTTACTCAACATCCAGATTATGATTTAAAAACTCCAAACCGTATTCGTGCGGTGAGTGGAGGATTATCAAATAATCCTGAAAACACGTGGGGCTTTGGTGTAGCTCACTTTATTAACCTTGCACAATATCTTGACGAGAAGAACCCAATTTTAGGTTCACGACTGTTACAGGTATTGTCGCGTTGGTACACTTTGGCAGAACCTCAGCGGACTCAAGTGCAACAGGCTTTGCAAGCATTGCAGCCTAAAGTGAAATCGAAAAATGTCTCTGAAACTTTAAATAGTATGTTAAGTGTTTAATTAGGCTTAAATATAAAAAATAAAGGTCTCGTAAGAGGCCTTTATTTTTATATGTCTCTATAGAGATTTAATGCTTTAAAAAATAAAACTTTCCTTATTGTGATTCGTCTTTAGCTCTACTACTCATCATTTTACTTTTATTTAAATTATAATCTTTAATAGTTTGTTTGAAATTTATCTTTAAGTAAGCATATACAATCAAAATTTAAGAGAGCAATAATATAAAAATAAGTAAGTAACTCTGTAATTAGTATTTAGTTTCATAAAATTAGCTAAATTTTTGACATATTTATTTAAATTTTACTTAATAAATTTTATGAAGGTTTTATTTAAATTATTTAAATCAATGGGTTGGTTTTTGGGTGTGTTAATTTTTGTATCTATGGCGTTGGTTTGAGTAATTATATTTTGTTAATTAGAAATTAAAATAATAATAAGATCATGCATTTTAATTGTTTTTATGTATGATGTTAAAAAATAGGGTAAAAAATAAACTTTAAAAGGAGCAGTCAAATAAAAAATGATTGTAAGAATAAGTGCTAAATTTTTTATATCTATTAGTTTTAACAATTTAATTTAAAAGGTTTTGACTATGAAAAAGACTTTTTTTCATTTATCAGTAATTGCCGTAGCATTATTTTCTCTCAATTCAGCAAATGCAGCTACAGCAACGGGTACATTAACTGTTAAGGCAACAGTAACGAATAGTTGTGTATTGAATACTTCCGCTACAGGTACAACAGCGAATGCAGTTTTAGACTTTGGGACTTTAAGTTCTCTTGCGAGTAACGTTGATGCAGACACCACAACGACAGGTGGTACCTCAATCAAAGTCCTTTGTAACAACACTGTACCGTGGACCTTGGCTTTCGATGCTGGGCAAAATGCGCAGACGACTCAACGTCGTATGATTGGTGGTGCAACAAGCAACGAATATATTCCTTATAATCTCTACTCAGATTCGGGGCATGCCACAGCAATCGGCATTGCAACGACTGCCTATAGTGGAACTGGTAGTGGTGCAGTACAAACAGTGAATGTATATGGCCGTATTCCTGCTGGTTCAACGCTGCCGAGTGCGGGTAGCTATCTTGATACAGTAACAATAACAGTAACTTATTAATTTTTATAAATTAGAAATATTGTTAGCCCTTTTGAAAGGGCTAACACATTAAAAAAGTTATATTTGAGTAAATCATGAAAAAAAATATCTTTATTATTACGGGATTATTCTTATCTTTTTCTAGCATTATTAACGCCGCTACAATTCGTCTTTCACCTGTGAATGTAGAAATATTAAGTAATCAAAACGCGTCTTCAATTAGTTTATTTAATCAGTCAAATGAAAGTACTGATTTGCAGATTCGTGTATTTGAATGGACTCAAAAAAATGGACAGGATCAGTTAACACCTACAGATGAGATCGCAATTAGTCCACCATTTTTAAAATTACAGTCTAATGATTCTTATAACTTGCGTGTAGTTAGAATTAATCCAGCACCCGTTTCTGGTGAAAAAACGTATCGCATTATTATTGATGAACTACCAAAACCAATTGATAGCCGTAAAGCAGCTCAAGGGGTTAACGTGCTTTTACGCTCGTCATTGCCTGTATTTGTAGTAAATAAAGATGCGATTACTCAATTGAATTGGAAAATTGATGCTAATCAGGAGGTGCCTTCCTTAAATATTAGTAATATTGGAAACCGGCATGCACTTTTAAATGACTTAACGCTTGTGGATACCACAACAAATAAAAGCTATCCCATTAAAGTAAATACCGTGAATGGTTATATTCTTGCGGAGCAGGCACGAAGCTACTCTATTAATAATTTTACATATCAGCCAAATCATAAATACAGCGTTTCTCTGACAGTTAATGGTAAGAAAACCACACTTTAAGAGGCTTATATGAAATACATTATAGGTGTCTTATGTGTTGCATATCTTCCGGCGTATTCTTTTGCTGAGCAACTCCAAGATAATACGAACACTCCAATTCCCAGTGTTCCTAAATCTATAGATAGCAATAATAAATATACACAGGGGAATATAAATGAAGAGGAACAATATCTTAATTTTACTCAGCTTTTTTTAGTCGTTTCTATTAATTCAAATGCTGCTGAAGACTTGGTTGCTGTGAAGCAATCTAAGGATGGAAAGCTATATATTCGCTCTGGGACCTTAAAAACTTTAAGAGTGAAAATGGATGAGCATGTTGCTGATAGCCAATGGGTGTGTATTAACGAGCTAAAAGGAATTCAGTTTAAATATCTAGAGAATGAACAATCTCTAAACTTACAAGTTCCGTCGAACATGTTGGCGGATTATTCAGTTGACTTAAATGGTCAACAACTCACAAGCCCTCATTTACTGAAAATGAAACCCTTAAATGCGGCCATTTTGAACTATAGCCTGTATCACACCGTGACCAATGACGAGAATGTTTTCTCCGGTTCGGCAGAAGGGATCTTTAACAGCGCAATTGGTAATTTTTCATCAGGGGTTTTATATAACGGTAGTAATGAAACTAGTTATAGCCATGAAAAGTGGGTACGTCTGGAAAGTAAGTGGCAGTATGTCGACCCTGAAAAGATCAGGATATATACCTTAGGGGACTTTATTTCCAATAGTTCTGATTGGGGGAATAGTGTACGTCTTGCTGGTTTTCAGTGGTCGAGTGCCTATACCCAACGTGGTGATATTGTCACTTCTGCACTCCCACAATTTTCCGGTTCGGCTGCACTGCCTTCGACATTAGATTTATATGTCAATCAACAAAAGATTTATTCAGGACTAGTGCCTTCAGGCCCATTTGACATTAAGCAGCTGCCGTTTATTTCCGGAAATGAAGTCACACTTGTGACCACCGATGCAACGGGGCAGCAGAGCATTACCAAACAGGCTTACTATTTTTCATCTAAAATTTTAGCAAAAGGCATTAATGAATTTTCAGTAGATGTCGGGGTTCCACGTTATAACTATGGGTTGTATTCGAACGATTATGATGATGCCACCTTTGCTTCAGGTGCGATTCGGTATGGTTATAGTAACTCACTGACTTTAAGCGGTGGTGCAGAGGCTTCTACAGATGGTCTATCAAATCTGGGCACTGGTTTTGCCAAGAACCTGTTTGGTTTTGGGGTAATTAATGCTGATATTGCAGCGAGCCAATATAAAGATGAAAACGGTTATTCTGCCTTGGTTGGTTTGGAAGGGCGTATTAGTAAGAATATTTCGTTTAATACCAGTTACCGCAAAGTCTTCGATAACTACTTTGACCTTGCCCGTGTGTCCCAAATTCGATATTTAAAAGATAACCAGATTACTTCTGAGCTACAGAACTATCTGAGCTACAGTGCGTTGGCAGATGAGATTTTTAGGGCAGGGATGAGCTATAACTTTTACGAAGGGTATAGTGCCTATCTGGGTTATAACCAGATTAAATTTAGTGATAACTCCTACAAGTTAGTCTCTGCCAATTTAAGCGGAAGCCTGAATAAGAACTGGGGATTTTATAGCTCAGCGTATAAAGATTATGAAAATCACAAAGACTATGGCATTTACTTTGCGTTGCGTTATACACCGTCTACCCGAGTTAATGCGATTACAAGTGTATCTAATGATGGTGGCAGGCTGAGTTATCGACAAGAAATATTCGGTTTATCAGAACCTCAAATCGGTTCATTTGGATGGGGTGGCTATGTTGAGCACAATCAGGATGCCAATCAAAACAATGCATCTATCTATGCATCTTACCGTGCTCGGGCGGCTTATCTGACAGGTCGATATAACCGAATTGGAGATAACGATCAGGTTGCAGTTTCAGCGACAGGATCATTGGTTGCGGCAGCAGGGCGGATTTTTGCGGCCAATGAAATTGGAGATGGTTACGCTGTTGTAACCAATGCTGGGCCACAAAGCCAAATTATAAATGGCGGAATCAACTTGGGCGTAACTGATAATTCTGGAAGATTTCTGATTCCAAGTCTCATGCCATATAAAGAGAACCATATTTATTTAGATCCATCGTATCTTCCTTTGAATTGGAGTGTTAAATCTACAGATCAAAAAACAGTTGTAGGTTATCGCCAAGGTGGCCTTATTGATTTTGGCGCTCATCAGGTCATTTCAGGATTAGTCAAACTTGTTGACCAAAAGAACTCACCGTTATTGCCGGGTTATACGGTTCGAATTAATGGACAGCAAGATGGGGTAGTTGGCTACGACGGTGAAGTATTTATTCCAAATCTATTAAAGCAAAACAAACTTGAAGTCGATCTTCTGGATCATGGTTCATGCCAAGTTGACTTCACTTATAACAGTAATCAGTACTCAACTAAGAAATTGGGACCTTATGTATGTCATTAAATATTATGAATAAGGCTCAAATAGAGAGCTATAAGAAATTTTCATTGGCTTTAAAATACATTATAGGTATTTGCTTATTTTATCTCGTTTATGCAGTTTTTAGTCCGGTACATGCTGCTTGTACGGTAGCTGGAACCACAAATAATACGTTTACCTACACGGCTGCAAATATTAATAGTGATGCAACTGTAAACCTTTCAGGAACAATTACTTGCACGAATGGAGGAATAATACCTCAGATCTCTCCGTTTATGTGTATGAAGACCGTATTTACGGGAAACACGAACGCCAATAATAGTGTTTCATTACCTTATACAGTCACTGCAACTTTAGGTGGAGCAGGTTCGTCTACCACCAACCAAACCTCCAATGTTTGGTATGGCCCAGTGGTAACACTTGCTTCAAATAATATTCTTAATTACTCAGTAAATGTGAAAGTACCAGCCCGAACAGGGTCGCTCATTGCATATCCTCAAGGAACCTATACAGCTACGGTTCAACTATTTTGGGATATGGATCTTCTAGCGGTGTTATGTTTAGGCGATTTACTCAGCTGGGACTCTGGAAATGTAACTTTAACAGCGAACTTTGTAGTACCAAGTTTGTGCCAATTAAACTCAACCTCAACTGTAGATTTCGGCAATATTAATGATATTAGTACGACTAAGCATGATTACACAGCGCAAGGAGCTGTAAATTCGACCTGTAATTATGGAACGCCATATAGCATTTATTTAGGGGATGGGAATAACCGTATAAGCGGTGGATTTAGGCGTATGACCAATGGTAATAATGAATATATTCCCTATCAGTTATATAAAGACTCTAACTATAGTACGGTGTGGGATGCCACAGGTGGCGTAACCAATGTTGGGGGAGCCGGTGGAGTGTCTGGTACGGGAACAGGTAGCGCTCAAAGCACACCTGTCTATGGAAAAATTCCACAAGGTACTTCCATTGCAAGTACACCAGGAAACTATTCTGATAGTGTTGTGGTTACAGTGACTTATTAATTTATCAAATATACGCGGTTCTATGTTAGTCGCATGGTTCCGCGTAATTTTAATTATATTCATTAAAATTGGCTGAGCATAAAACGATATAAATCAAATGATTTTAGTTTTTTGAAACTTATTCGTCATCAAAAACAGTTTGACTTAAAAATACATACTGTATATTTATTGATTAGTTCCAAAAAAGAACTAGCAAGTAAAACAGGCAATTAAAATAAAGGTGAATAAATGTCGGATATTATTTTGCATCAATGGGAGATTTCGCCATTTTGTCAGAAAGTTTCAAGAATTTTGAAATTTAAAGGAATTTCATTTGAAACAGTTAACTATAACGGTATTTTGGGAGCTAAAGTTCCTTTATTGAGTAAAGTGGGCAAGGTGCCGGTAATTGACCATAATGGTCAGCGTATTCAAGATAGTACTCGAATTGCTCGTTATCTGGATGAAACTTATCCAGATACGCCTCGGCTCTATCCAGAAGATCCAAATCAAAAGGCACTTGCAGAGTTATGGGAAGACTGGGCAGATGAGTCTCTCTATTTTTATGAAGTCTATTTACGAGTAAATGATCCAGAAGCTTTAAAAGAAGCAATTCGCATTAGCAGTATTGGCCGCCCAGCGTATGAAAAGCCAATGGTAAAAGGATTTATTTTAGCTGAATTGAAAACACAGCTTTTCTTTCAGGGCCTTGGCCGAATGAAAGCTGAACATGTTGAAGAAGAGTTCAGAAGACACCTTGATCGTATCGAACAAGTTTTATCACAAAGTGAGTGGTTGGTTGGAGATTCTCAGACAATTGCAGACATTGCTGTTGTTGCCCAACTAGGTGAAGTGATTCGCACAAGCAAAAAGTTTCGTAAAGAAATTTTGGATCGACCGTCTATTGCATTATGGTATAAAAAACAAACAGGGTGAAACGATTATGACATTAGCAACACCAGATAAAAAATTAGATTGTGTAGTTGTTATTGGCGTTGGGGCATCACAAGGTATTGGTGCAGCTGTGTGCCATCGTTTTGCAAAAGAAGGCTTAAAAGTTTATGTCGCTGGGCGTACTTTCCAAAAAATTGAAGCAGTGGCTGCCGAAATCCATTCGAAAGGCGGTGACGCTGTTGCATTTCGTTTAGATGCAGAAGATGTGAAGCAAGTACAAGCTTTGTTTGACACAATCACCAGCCAAAATGAGCGCATTACTGCTGTAATTCACAATGTAGGAGGGAATATTCCCTCAATTTTTTTACGCAGCCCGCTATCGTTTTTTACTCAAATGTGGCAATCCACTTTTCTATCGGCGTATTTAGTTTCTCAAAGCTGTCTAAAAATCTTTAAAGATCAAAACTACGGTACGCTTATTTTTACTGGGGCGAGTGCTTCTTTACGCGGAAAACCTTTTTTTGCAGCTTTTACAATGGGGAAATCTGCCTTGCGAGCTTATGCACTAAATTTAGCTCAAATCTATAAATCACAAGGCATACATATTGCTCATGTGATTATTGATGGAATGGTCGATGGCGATAGAGTGAATAAAGCATTATTTGGCCTAGGGCGTTTAGCCCGTCTTACGCGTGGCACGGGCGGACTCAATATTGACGCAATTGCAGAAAACTATTGGATGCTTTACCAACAAATGCCTGAGCTTTGGACACATGAGTTGGATTTACGCCCTTATCAAGAAAAATTTTGAGAGACTAAAATGCTAAAAAAAATATGTCAGAGATTTCAAAAAAAGCAGGGCTGTGTTGTCGTTGCCGGTCATGACTTACACTTGATCGAGCGTGACTTTGTAATTTTAGATAAAAATGCACATTCTCCATTACATCTTTATCAAGTTGTGCATGATTCAGCCGTGCAGAATATACAAGTGCATTCTATAAATGATGGTGTGACAGCAGTTCATTTGAACTTGGTGAATGCAGATCATTTAAAAAGCTTGTTGAATTATATTTCCAGTCACAGACATACAATTGAACTATGTGTGTTTCAGCCGAACTTTTCATCTTCGCCAAATATTGAGGCTTTATCTTTAGAAGAGATTGAACACCATTGGCAGACCACCGGTTTAAGTGCAGTGAGTGTAGCGCAAGCTGTGATTAAGCCTATGCTAAAACAGCAACGGGGCACAGTTATTTTTCTTGGAGCGCCATTTAGCAACTCGATTCATTATGATGTATTAAGCCAAAGCATGTTCGCTGGAATTCGTGCTTTAGCGCAGTCATTGGCAAGAGAGTTTCAACCTAAGGGCATTCATATCACCTATTGTATGGTTGAGAAATGGGATGGACAAAACCAGCACTTTACCTCATCTCTTAAGCAAGTATGCCAACACATCTATCAACAACCTGATTCGGCATGGAGCCAAGAACTTAGCCTATCTTGAAATTTTACTTTTGCATGTTGTTAAAATACAGTACTGATCTGGAATGATGACAAAACAATAATTTCGATAGGTATTACATGGCAAAAATTAAGCGTGTTCAGCAAGCTATTAAAGCGGTTTGTACGTTGGCAGTTTTCATGTGCTTTTCTTCATTAGCTCAAGCATATCAATATGATCAGACTGCCCGTTTAATTAACGAGCGCTTATCTTATATGAAGGATGTAGCAGGTTATAAAGCAGAGCAGCATTTGCCGATTGAAGATTTAACTCAAGAAAAGAAAGTTCTCGATCAATCTGTTTCCGAAGCTGAATCTTTTGGTTTAAATAGCGAAACAGTGAAGCCATTTATTGTGACTCAAATGAATGTTGCTAAGGCAATTCAGTACCGATATCGAGCCGACTGGTTATCGAGTCCGGAAACCAATTGGAAGCCCCAAGATTTAGCAGAAGTACGTTTAAAAATTAGTACGCTAAACACGGAGCTTCTAAAAAATATTGCCTATGAACTTAAGAAAAATAATAACAAGGCACCTCATAGCTGTGGCTACATGTGGTCTGTACAGCATCCTCAACTTAAAGAGGCCGACAAAAAAGCCTTATGTATGACACTAAATAAAATTAAGTTAAAACAATAGGTTTTTTAAACTCATGCATATAACTTGCTGATTCAAGCCAAATTAAATCAGCAAGTTCTTCAAGCTTAAATTTGTTGAAGAGTAGTTGGATGAATGCGGAAATACTTTAAGTTGTAAACGCTTTTAGTTAAAAAGCATTTACAACAAGTTTTATTTATTGAGTAATTAGCAAAACAGCGAGAATAAAAAAGATACAACCACTGATTTTATTTAATCGAGCAAAGTTATTTCCAGACAGCATTTTTTCTTTAAAAATTGAAGAAAAATTAGCGTATACCAAGTGGATTAAGAAACCAATAAGGCAAAAAGTTAGAGATAGAATTAAAAATTGGTTGATTATTTTTTCTTTTATATCAATAAATTGTGGAAATAAAGCAATAAAGAAAACAATAGTTTTTGGGTTGAGAAGTGATGCAAATAATCCTTGATAGAATAATTTAGATTTACTCACCGCTTTTTCACTTGTTTCGGTGTCTAATAAATCTTGAGAAGGTGACGTTTTGACAAAGTTTTTATAGCCTAGATACATTAAATAAAATGCACCAACAAATTTTAATACAGTAAAAATAGTGGGATTACTGGTAATGATTAAACCAACTCCACTCGCTGAAATGACTGCAATGACAAACATGCCAATAATTAACCCAATAATTCCAAACAGGGCTGTACGTACCCCATAATTTATTGAGTTTGTAACTGTAAATAAAACGCCTGGTCCTGGACTAGATAGCGTAAGAAAGGCAATTGTTATGAAAACTAGTAAACCACTCACTTAATATATCCTTTTAAAAATGAATTATTTAAATAAAAAAGCCTTCTGATGTTCCTCAGAAGGCTTTTAGTTTTATGCGCTTGCCAATTCTTTAACTGAATCTAAAGTAGTTTTGTCTCTTACTTCAAAGGCAACAAGACCTTTCCAATTGTGGCGGTTAATTGTTTCGATAAAGTCAGAATAATTTACAGTACCGCGACCAATACTAAAGTGTTGATCTTGTTCACCATTGTTATTGCTAAAAGAAATACCTTTAATTTTGTCATGGTATTTGTCTACCACAGCAACAGGATCGCCTTCACCCACATTTGCATGTCCTGCATCTAAGAAGAAATAGACATTTTTGTGGTCAATTTTATTAAAAACATAATCGTATTCTTCCATGTGGGTAAATACATAATGGAAAGGGCGATAGTTTTTATAATTTGATAAATTCTCTAAATAAATATCAACTGATTTTTCACCAGCATATTCAGCTAATTCTTTAACAGATAAAATATAGTTATCGAGAGCTTTTTGTTTAGCCAATACAATTTTCTTTGGTTCTACAATACCACCACCGTGAATAACTAACGGCGCCCCAATTTTTGCGGCAATATCAATTTCTTTTTTAACATATTCAACGGCTGCTTCGCGTAAATAATCTACATCGCTACCTAATGGTGCTTTGAAGTTACCATGGAAAATAGGTTGTACATTATATTTTTTTATTAAGTTATTTAGATTTTCAATTCGTTCAGAAGACCAGTCTGGAACCATTTCCCCATGCAAACTTCCATCCACATACCAGTGGGTGCAACCATCGTTAAAAGCCCTAAGGATACCTTCTTCGGCTGGTAAATATTGCTGATGGGCAATTCCAGAAGCAAAGTTAAGGTAATTATTCATTAAAGGCGAAGTCATTGTTATGTTCCTGATTTATTAATGATATTTTGGGTGTAATTATTTATTCACTCGTTACCCAGCCGACATCTTATTTTTATTTTGTCACAAAAACATTAGACTAAAGTCTAATATATTTAAGCGGGTTATGTGCTTATACAGACAGATCTGTATATTGCATAATTTATCAAAATATTTAGATCTCATCTTTAAAATATTCTTCTGGTATTAGTTAGATATACTCAAAAATAAGTAATTTTTAATATATATAGTTACTAATTATTATTTTTTAAATTTTAGAAATTTTTTATTATTAGCATTATATTACAGATTTTCGCGTGTATATTTAATGCTCTAATAAGAAAATTAATAGTTTGTTGGTTCGAATTATATACATTATATAAATAATCATACTGTTTACTGAAGCTAAATTATTGAATAGTAGTTTGAATTTTAATCATTGTTGACTCTACTTTATAATCATAAAACTTAAAAATATCCTAGATAAAGATAGATCTGATATATTCCTTTTTATTCAATACCAACAACAGTCGTGATATAGCTCGTTGTTAAAAGAATGGCTAGACCTAATGACATTTCAAATAAAATGGCGTAACCCAACTGGTTTGCAAATTTTGAGTGTTGTAAACGAGGAGTGAAATACCATTTGTTAAAGGCTGCTAGCAATAAAATACATAGCACAAAGAGTAGTTTTATAATGAATCCATGCCCATAAGGGGTATTGACCAGCGTATTGAAATCTTTAAGTAATAGCAGGGCAATAGTAACACCACAGACAAGTAAAACACCGACAATAAAGGCTGCAATTTTTCCAAAAAGATGCATACGTTCTTTTAACGGTATGCCTTGAATTATTCTGCTCGATTTCCATAAGGGATAGAGTGAACCCATCCATAAAGACATTGCGAGTACATGTGTTGATAGTAAGATTTGCGCAAATAAGGATAAATTTGTGACATGACCTAATTGAGAAAAACTGAAAACAATGGGTATTAATAGTAGAGCGAAAATTGATCCTTCAAATTTAGAAATCTGACTATTTCCACTGCTTAATTTTACGAGCATAAAGAGCAATAAAAGCAGAAAGCTGACTGATCGAATGATGTGGACGTGACCAATCGGCGTGTTAATGAGCAGATTGATATAGTTACTATCCCACATACCTGATAGGCCAGTATTGGCAAAACTTCCGATGAGAATGAAGAAGCCTAAAGTACTTGAGACAAACCCCAACCCTGCACCAACAGTGATGTATTTGATAATAATTTTTTTAATTTCTACATAGTGTCCAAGCAAGAAATAACAGAAGGCACCTCCAATAACAAATGCGGTCCCCAAGTATAAAAAAGCTTTAACAAGCCAAGTCGCATATATCCAAGTTTCAGGCGCCATATTCTTCTCTCTATACAATATGCCAGCTCATTGCTGGCATGGATTAGCGATACTTTTTTATTTTTCTGGTTTATTTAATAGTGAAAGTATATTCGCCACTCATGTTGTGACCATCAGAGCCCATTGTGGTCCACACTACGGTATATTTTCCTTTTTTTAGCTTTGGCACAGCGACTTCAAATGATTTTTTTAAATCATGACTCACTTGGTAATTTAAAGGAATGTCTGTACGTTGAGCATCAAGCAACTTAACGTTCATTAACATGACTTCGCCGCCAAAATTAAGCGTTATATTTTTAGGTTGACTCACTACCGAAGCATTAATACCAGGGTTTGCGCTAACTAGGCTGACATGTGCAAATACGTTTGAAGCAGCAACAATCATAGTTGCTCCTACTAGAACATTCCGTAGAGCGGTCATTTTGTTGTGAAAAAGTTTCATGTTTTCATCCTCGTAAAATGAATATTTGACTAAGTAATGACTGAATTAAAATAAAGGACGTACTTTATTGGTCACACTCTTTGTATGCCTATTATTCAAGATAGAGAGAAACGCGTTGATGACTCCAAAATTACATTTTTGTCATTTTAAAAAATTGAGAATTTATCAGTACCAAAGAGTTTTTCTGTTTTGATAATATTTTCCAGTTAGGTCAATTTAACTAATAAATGAATATGAGAGATCAGGAATACACTTAATTTTGAAAGATGATTTTAAAAGTAATATGCCCATTCTCATAGTTCGCCTGAATAGTAGCTCCATGTACATCAAGAATAGATTTGGTAATTGCTAACCCCAACCCTGTACCTTCCTCAACTCGCTGTCTTGACGCATCTGTACGATAAAAACGATCAAATAATCGAGTGAGTTGTTCTTGTGATAGGGGGGAGCTTTCATTTTCAATGGTTAGTTCAGTTGTATCACTATTCTGTTGGCATTTAATTTTGATGATCGAATCTGATTTACCATATTTGATTGCATTTGATAAAAGATTGTTAAGCGCTCGGCGTAACATTGAAGGATCACCCTCGACATAACCTTGGCCAGTTTGTTTTAGTGACATGCCTTTTTCAGCAGCAATCGCATCATAAAAATCAAATAATGCCGAGACTTCTTTGACCAGATTTACTTGTTGTAAGTTTGCTCTATGTAAGCTATGTTCTGCTTTGGCAAGAAAGAGCATATCGGACACCATTCGGGCTAAACGTTCAAACTCTTCCAAGTTGGAAAATAGAATTTCCTGATAGGTAGAGATATCTCGACTACGCGATAGACAAACTTGGGTTTGAGTCATCAAGTTGTTAATCGGTGTTCTAATTTCATGGGCAAGATCAGATGAAAAATCTGAGAGTTTTCCTACGGCTGTTTCTAGTCGATCTAACATATCGTTAAATGCGATAGCTAACGATTTTAGTTCAGTTGGCGTGTTGTCGACTTCTAACCGTTCGGAAAGATGTTGAGCCGAAATACCTTCTGCAACCTTTGCCATGTTTTGAACTGGACGGAGCCCACGCCAAGCAGCAAACCACCCCAAGAGCATCAAACAAATTGTACCGATAACGCCGATATATAAGAGCTGACGTCTAAAATCGTTTAAGAAATGTAGATGCTCAGATGTATCAATACCCACAATAATTTGAGCCGATGGAATAGCGCTATTTTGATCGAAAGACTTTTTATAAATTAAGCCATGATAAATTTTATTTTGGACTTTCCATTCAAGCCACGGACCATGTTTAGATTTTACTAATGTTTTACTCTTAAGCGCTGTTGGTGATGAGCTAAAAATAATTTGACCGCTCGGGCGCTCTATTTGCACGATCAGGTCGTGATGTCCAACTAAGGCATCTTTTAAATATAAGTTTAATTCAGAAGGATTGTGATGATTTTGCTCAAGTAGGTTTTCTACAAGTTGAATTTTACCTTCTAATTGAGTTCTATCTTGAGTTTCAAAATGATGCATGACGAGTTGGTGAATGACCAATCCCATAATCATTAAAATAATAACCGTAGAAAAAGAAAAAAGGATTGCAATACGAAAGCTGATCGCATTAAACAGTTTATTAGGCATCTTCAACCTCTAAAACATAGCCCATTCCTCGTATGTTCTGGATCAGCTTAGGGCTGAAGTTACTATCTATTTTATTTCTTAAACGTTTAATAGCGACTTCTACAACATTGGTGTCACTATCAAAATTCATATCCCATATTTGAGAAGCAATGAGGGTGCGAGGTAAGATTTCTCCACGTCTACGCATGAATAATTCCATCAATGCAAACTCTTTAGCTGTTAAGTCAATACGTTGACCCGCTCGAGTGACACGACGCTTACGAAGATCAAGCTCAAGATCGGCAATTGTAATAATATTACTATCTTCTTTTTGTTGCCCACGACGGAGTAGGCTTTTTATTCTGGCAAGCAGCTCAGCAAAAGCAAAAGGTTTTACCAGATAATCATCGGCCCCAAGTTCTAGACCTTTAACTCTGTCTTCAATTTGATCACGGGCTGAAAGAAAAAGAATGGGCATGGTTTTGCCGCTTTTTCGGATATCGTTAATGATGTTCCAACCATCTAACTTCGGTAACATCACATCCAGAATAATCAAGTCATATTCTTCTACAAGCGCTTGATGTTTACCTGATAATCCATCAGTTACCCAATCGGTAATATATCCAGCTTCAGATAAACCTTGTTTAAGGTAATCACCTGTTTTTATTTCATCTTCAACCAATAAGATTCTCATTTATAAAAAATCTCATATTATTCACTGGGAATATAATAACGTTATAAACACATGATTCGGCGTAGATTACAAAAATGTCATTTTCAGGTCACCTAGATGTCCGTTGGAAGCCTATAGGGTATTTAGATAAAGTTAATTTTTGGATCTAAAAATGAAAACTCTATTTCGCCGTAGTTTAACAACGCTTATGTGTGTTGGCGCTTTAATTACTGGAACCCAGTCTTGGGCAGAAGATGCAAAACAAACAACGGCTGCGAATGCGGAAATCAAGCCAAATTCTAAAGCACAAGAAAAATGCACAAAACCTTGTAGCATGAAGAATGATGGAAAAATACAGCAAGACCATACGCAGCATGAGCATGGCAACATGGCAGGTATGTCTCAAATGGATCATTCTAAAATGAGTGAAATGGATCATTCACAGATGATGAATATGGATCACTCTAAAATGATGAACATGTCGAATAAATAAAAGAGTAAAGAGCACTGTTTTAGTAAGTATGGTTAAACAGTGCTCTTTGCGGATCTTATAAGTTCCTTGATCTTTTTTATTAATTTAAAATAAATAACACTTTTACATTTAAAGTACTTTTATTGCATAACACTAAGCAATGTACTAGTTATTAAGCCAATATAAATCAATTTTCTTATAATATTTCTTCCTAATTTAGCTTAATATAAAGAATAGATACGACTTACACCTTTTGTGAATCTTGAAAATTATAAATGAATAAAGAATTGAATTTGTTATCAGGAGAGGCTTTATGAAAAAAGCTTCCTCAATATCTTTTCTTCTTAAGAAGAGGTATTTACTGATACTTTTGTTAGTTGCAATCTTTGGTTATGGCAAATATCACAATTACAAAGAAAAGATTTTATTTAGAGAATATTATTTACATCCACCATTGTATAGAGAGATTTGGCCATCTGAATTTGACCCTAATGGAGTCACATTAGATATTCCAGCAAATTATCTTATGGATGCAACTGCTATTTCTGAATCTTCACGAAAGAAAGATCTGGAATTCAGAGAAAAGCAACGATATGAGAGTGGCAAGGCCTTGTGTGATAGATTTCAATGTACAGAACTTTTTCAAGTTCTTTTACCTGATTACAAAGGAAAAACATTAGAAAATTTACATATTTTTAATCCTGAATCAGTAAGAGCTGATTATGAAATACCTAAGGGCTGGGAAGAGTTTTATAAGTATGTAATTTGGTTTTCCTTAAATAGCTGGATACCTAAGAACCATAAAGTGAATGCTAGTGATGCAGAAATTACAATGGGCATAAATTTAAGTTCAGTGTTTCATCCGAAAGAGTATTTTGAAACGCCAAAATTAATTAAATATATACAAACTAAACCAGCTCCAGAATTAGGCTTAACAGAAGTTGTATCACTAGATCCTAATTTACCAGGCGGGTTCTATAAAGTTCTTGTTTATAAGGATTGGCGAA
The DNA here is from genome assembly GCF_001423205.1 of Acinetobacter sp. Leaf130. Taxonomy (NCBI): domain Bacteria; kingdom Pseudomonadati; phylum Pseudomonadota; class Gammaproteobacteria; order Moraxellales; family Moraxellaceae; genus Acinetobacter; species Acinetobacter sp. Leaf130. The sequence continues at coordinate 1,661,681 of NZ_LMOE01000001.1, read as the reverse complement.
AGAAATATCCTGAGGATGTAATAGAGGATTATAATCATTATAAGATTTATTTCAAAAAAGACGCTGATGGAAATATAGCCTCTTATATTAGTTGTAGTACTTTTGCTCGTACTTATTTATTAAGTAAACCAGATCCTGAACAGGCTATTCTAGAGGACTATGCTAAACCAAATCAGCAATACTATTGTAGTCATACTTTTAATGTGAAGGGACTGCCGATGAGTATTACCGCACATTACAGTGATATGCATTTAGCTGATTGGCAGAATATAGAAAATAATTTAACTCGGCTTATACAGTCATTTCATGTAAAAGAGACTAAGTAAGTTTCAATATTTAAAGCTCTTGTTATTTAAAGAGCTTTTTTATATTCAATATTCTTACTTCTTCAATTTAGAACATTGACACTCAAAACCTCTACGATTATTCTTTGCCTGCTGGCCACATTGCCAGTCGGTTTTAGCAGACCGTTTTCATCTAGGACATCAAAAAAGCAATTTTTTGGTGTCGAACTCGTTCGTCTCCCTTCGTAGCGGTAGGACGGAGGAGGGACGCCCTCGGGCGTGCCGGTTCCTAGATGACTGGTCTGCTAACCCTTCTTCGTTCTGCCACCATAATCATTTAGCAGTGATTTGGCAGAACTTCTATTTCATCTAGGAGTCCGCTCATGCGTACTATTTCTTCTTGTTTATTGGCCTTTGCCAAACTCTCTCTACCGATACCATTCAACTGGCATTTAAAGCGGTTTAATCGACTATAGGTTTTAACCTTTAGATCATTACGACTAAAAAATCATAGCAACAATAAAACCTGAGATAGGTGAACACACCACTTTTGTGTCGTTTTCGCATGCCTGTTTTTAGCGCTCATTTTAAGAGTGACGGCATTTCTATCTCATTTATATACAACAAAAATTTATTTTAAACGGTATATCTATGCCAAATTTAGAAGCTTCATTTAAAGCACTACAAGTGCTCCACGCGGCAAAATATTTATTTAATCAACATGGGTTTTACATTGGTATCGACCGAATTATTAGTGAAGCCAAAATTCCAAAAGCCACCTTTTATAATTACTTTCACTCTAAAGAAAAACTGGTTGAGATGTCTCTGACTTTTCAAAAAGACGCATTAAAGCATGAGGTGTTTTCTATTATTTATTCATACCAAGAACTTATGGTGTTCGATAAGTTAAAGAAAATCTACTTTTTACATGCAAACTTAAACGGCTTTTATCGTTTGCCATTTAAAGCGATTTTTGAAATTGAAAAGCTTTATCCTGTGGCCTATAAACTCGTCATTGACTACCGAAATTGGTTCATTAACGAAATTTATAAGCTACTTTTAACCGTAAAAGTTACAGCCACAGTTGAAGATGCTTACATGTTTTTATTTGTGATTGATGGAGCAATGGTTCAGCTTTTAAGTGCAAATAAGATCGATGAAAGGGATAAGTTATTAGAATATTTTATGTCGATGCTTGCTTAAATTGGCTAAGACTTTTAATAGTTAAAGAAAAGCCCTCTAGCGAGGGCTTTTCACTTATTTAAAAGAAGGTTGGCTTAAGATTTTGTAGACCTTTTCTTTATATACATCATTCGAAATTACGCCCTTATCTCGCTGTTGTTTGAGTGATTTAAACTGCTGACCATGAATTTCTCTTTGAATATTCACATTATCATGATTTCTAATGTAGTAAAGACTACGGTCATGATCACTCATATTTACTGTTTCATCAGTAGAGTAGGACGGCTTAGCTTCATTTTCTTGATACTGTTTCGCAATTTCAAAAAAATCTACATTTTGATGATGAACGGCAGAATTAGAAAAGTCTTTTGGTTGCCCATTAAATTTATGGTCTTGAGAACTCGCGTTTACCGCAAACATGCTCTTATGCTGATTAAAGTTAGGGTGATTATATTCTTGTTTCATTTGAAACGTGTTTGTTTCAGAAAAAGCTACGGGAGAAAAAAGACTAATATTTAAAAATAAAAAAGTTAATAACAATCTATTCATTTCTTTTGAGGTCCAATTGAAATTGAGTAAATCACTGTATTGTAACATTAAATTTTAATTTTTAAAGGTTTTGTCTTTAGGGTATTTGATCATCTGGTCAATAATAGGGTGAATGGACTGGTTTGTGTGAAGTTCTATTGAAAGCTTCACACAAAGAATTTTATATAAAATAAAATTTAAAATTCTTCATTTTAGAGTGTTTGTCTATTATCTAATTTTAATATTTGCCCTGTAGCAGATTCTAATTTTTTAAAATGCTTCTTTTAAATTTATTATTAAGATTAACTAAATAGTACAGGTGTGACAATGGGGATTAAATTTGTTAAATTGCGTGGTTTTTATAACAGTGGGCGAAATTTATGAAGACGTTTTTAGTTATATCTTTATTGGGTTTTGGGCTGATTGGCTGTGCTTCATCTACATATAATTCTCAAGAAAATTACTTAAATAAACCTCCAATTGTTCCAGAAAATAAAGCCTTTAATAGTTTTAAAACACCTGAGCATGGAATTTTTACCGATCAAGATATCTATAATATTCCAGAAAATTCAAATATGAATATCCGTTATGAAGTCCCTTTTTAAAGAAAAATAAAACATTAATTTAAACAAAGGTGGAATAAGAACGGCTTACCACCTTTGCTGATTAAGGATATTCAATGATTAATACCACCTTCGGGTAGTTTTTTAAATTTTAAACTGTTAAATTTTAGTTATTGAAAAAAGGTATTTTAAATGAAAAACTTCACTATTATTGCTTCTTTATTTTTATTAGTTGGGTGTACTACTGGTCACAAGCAAGTTACTTCTGCTCAAGTGAATGATAATAAAATTACCTCAGAGGCTGAGATATATAAAAAGCAATATCAAAAGAAAATTTATAAAATATGGGATATTCCAAAGTCTTCTACAGGGATGAGTGCAAGCGTTAAAGTATTTTTAAGTGATAGTGGGGAAATTGAGCAAATCATCTTTTTAGATAAAGAAGAACAAAAATTTAAAACAAGTATTGAAAAAGCGATCTGGCGTGCAAGTCCATTTGCTTTGCCTTCCAATCCAGAAGTAAGAAAACAAGCAAGAAGATTCAATATGAAATTTCAAGCGAAATAAATGAGTTCTTCTTAAAAAAGTTGAAAAACCTTTATGTGCAGTACTGCTAGTTTGTGGAAATAGAGTGAAATAATTATTTACTGTACTTCTATCGCTAGTGAATAAGAATTTAGCAACCGCCTTCTAGGGCGGTTTTTATTGGAAAATGTATCTTAAAGTGTCAGTTACACAAATGATGATTGTTTGGTGTTGAATCTATCCGTTAATTATTTAAGGATGGAATGACACAAGTTAAGTAAAGGATGAATCTCATGATAGATGAAGAAAAACCCTTAAATTTTGACGATGATGAAGAGCCTCTCGATTTTGCTGATGAAGAATTTATCGATGATAAAAAAGAGGATGAGTTATATAACAGCATTACAAAAGATGGCTCAAGTGTAGATCCCGCAGATGATGGCGAGCGACACATTCGTCCTGAAGATGGGGATCCGATCGAAATCGAACAATAACTCAAAGCCCAATTCAATATTGGGCATTTTTAATAGGTTTGATTTTTTATCTGAACAGTACGATATGCTAGAGGTTATTCAATCATTATCATTAATGACTCAAAAAATTGATACCTAAGCAATGAGTGTAGAGATGTGTACATATATATTTATTGAATGATTTATTCTCGAATTGAAGTAAAACTATGAGTAATTATATTTCTACATTTACCAACAAAATCAAAAATAAAGCAGTTCCACCTGTCAATGATGTTCTGATCGCTTTTAGGACTTTGAAGACCGTACCGGGCGGATTAACGCTATTGTCAAAAGTCGTTAGCCGAGTTGCTCCATATTTTCAGACTGTAAATCCAATTATCAATAAATTAGATGTAGATGTGTGTGAAGCCTCGATCAAAAAAAATAAATCAATCGAAAATCATATCGGGACGGTACACGTGATTGCGATATGTAATGGGCTGGAATTTGTCATGGGTGTGTTAGCTGAAGCATCTGTGCCTCAACATTTAAGATGGTTACCCAAAAGCATGAGCGTAAATTATGTCGCTAAGGCAGATTCTGATATTAAGTTAGTAGCAACAATTGATGAGGAATGGAAGGTGGGAGATATGCAAATAAAAGTTAGCGCTTATAGAGCGGATGGGCAGCCTGTAGTTCAAGGATATATTACGCTTTGGGTTACAGAGAAAAGTAAATAACAGGGCATTAAATGCAAAAAATATTGGATTATCTCCGCAAAATTTTTACTGCCAAGCCTCACCAAGATGCAACAGCGGATCACCTCATTGCTACGGCAACTGATCATGGCAATGAATTGATAGGTGTTGCTGTTGATGAGATGTCTCTTAGTGTGGATGGTGTAAACCAAATCTGTAATTTTGAGGGGTTAAAACTTAGTGCTTATGATGACGGTACTGGCGTCTGGACTATTGGATATGGCACGACGCGATACCCTAATGGTAAGCGTGTAAGTGAAGAAGACCGATGCTCTCTTGAACAAGCTAAAACCTATATGCAGCACGATTTAAAGATATTTGAGCGTGCAGTAAATAGTTCTGTAAAAGTTCCTTTAAAACAGAATCAATTCGATGCACTAGTCTCTCTAACGTATAACATTGGGGTAGGTGCCTTTAAACATTCGACCTTACTCAAAAAGTTAAATTCAGGTGATTACAAAGAAGCAGCAAACCAGTTTGATGTCTGGGTAAATGCAGGCGGTAAGCGTTTGCAGGGGCTGGTTAATCGCCGTGCAATGGAAAAGAAATTGTTTTTATCATCAAAGTAGTTGTCTCAATTTTTTATTACACTTGGTTAAAGAGTCATGAAAAAGCCTCGAATGGTCAGGGCTTTTTCATATAGGAATTGAATCGATTAACTTTTATCCCCTAAGGTGATTCTGAGTCTGTTTAATGCTCCCATGAGTGAAATACTGGTCGTCAACTCTACAATCTCTCGTTCATTAAAATACTCGGTTAAATGAGCTTTTACAGTTTCAATTTTTTCAGATAAAAAAGTGACTGCCTCTGCAAGTTCAAGAGCAAGAAGTTGCTTCTTTGAAAAGACATTCGAATGTTTGTAGCCCGGAATTTTATCAATGACTTCTTGGTTTACTCCCATATCTCTTAATTCTTGAGCATGAAAAGCGCAGCAGTAAGCACAGCCGTTGATTTGTGACACATATAACTCAGCTAAAGCAACTATTTGAGGATCAATGCCAGAAGTTCGTATAGATGCATGTGCTGAGTACAAATGATTAATCGTTTTTTTAGCAACTTCTTTATATTCCATCATATAGACCAGTTTTTTCGTAATGAAAAACTATTATTCATCACTAGGTATAGATTGTAAATTAGGCACTATTTTGTTATATAGGTATATTTTTTATACCCAATTAGACAATGAAAGATAATATTTCTGGCTGTTCTGTAGAAGAGGCAATGACAGTATTGGGTGGTCGTTGGAGAATGTTAATTATTTCATTTCTCATCGAAAGACCTATGCGTTTTAATGAGCTAAGACGGGCAATACCTAATATTTCTCAAAGAATGTTAACTTTAGAGCTACGTTTTCTTGAAGAAGAAGGTTTTATTAACAGAGAAGTTTTTGCGGAAGTTCCTGTTAAAGTTGAGTACTCATTAACGGAAGATGGTAAGAAATTAAACGGTTTAGTTGATGTGCTAAAAGAAGTTGGCTCTTGGCTAAAAGTAAGATAGTGCAGTTTATTATATAGTTTTATTTACTTTGTTTCAGGTCACGCCGAGATCATATGTCATCATTTTGGCAGGATCATTTATACAAGTTTTAGGTGTAAAAAAAGCCTGATGCTACGAATCAGGCTTCAGTATTCATCAACAATAGGAGTTGATGAACAAGACCAATCTAACAGACCTGCCCTATAAAGGCAAACCAATGTCCGACCAGACAGTTCAGATAGGCATAATTTTCTCAAATTATAGGCGTTAAAAAAGCCCTTGCTCGAAAGCGAAGGGCTTAGTCGTTCATTGATCTAGCAATGAACTATATAAGGCTCATCTCATACTAAGTTCAGTATATCTGAAATTGAAGTAACAAAGAAGAAAACATTCTAAATATCTTCTTCACTCTATTTAAACTCAATTTATTCATTCCTATAGCAACTTACATCTTTGATAAATCAATACACAAAATTTGCACTTTGCATTTTTGAGGACGTGTTATTTGTGTGTAGCGCTAGAGGGAAGCAAGGGAGTAAGGATGAATCTGATTAGGTTAGAAGAGCTTTCATTAATGAGTAATGCTGTTTTAACACCCCAATTAAACAATTGGCCGTGTGTACTATCTGGAAATACGGGCGTTGCTTCTTGTAATAAGGATAAGGACAGTTTTTTGGAACAATCTGATAAAAAATTTTATAAAGAATGGCTGAAACAACAAAAGAAAATACTTAAAAGTATTCCGAGTAATGCTGTTTTACTGAGCATGAAAAAACCTATTTAGATTAGACATGAGACAAGTGTATAAAGATATATTACAAGGATGAGCTTTTAACCAAATATACACACTTAAACAATTAGTTGAAAAAAGTTTCCGTAATCTCATCAAATAGCGTGTTAAGTTTTTCTCAATCATAAAAAGTTAAAAAGGATTGAAACATGAAATTTTCATATCAAGATCTTGCCGGAAATAATGTTGAAGTGGAGTGTGAAAGTTATATCCATATACCATCAGGAACAGCAATAAAATCTACAGAAGCTGGCAATTATCACCTTACTGAAAACTTCAGATTCTTTAAGAAAACTGAAGCTGATTCTATACCTATCTATCGATTTGCCATTGACCGAAACTTTAATGTTTTTAATAGCGATGAATTACCCGCATTAGCTCAAATCGGCACTGACTGGAAAAAATTGGTTTAAGTTTGTATTCAAAAATAAAACCCTCAACTGAGGGTTACACACTAAAACCTTTAAGAATTATTTCTTTTTAAATACGAGCATTAAGCCTAGCAAAATTGCAATCATCCCAATTAAACCTGCCAGTGGTAACTTATTTTTTAAAATTAGAAAATCTAAAAGTGCAGTCACGATAGGAACCAAATAAAACAGGCTTGTCACATTTACAATATTGCCCTGACTTAGAAGTCGGTAAAGTAAAAGCTGAGCGACTACAGAAATTAAAATTCCAAGAAATAAGACTGAAATAATCAGTTGTGAATTCCATGTTATTTCAAAATGTTCAAAGGGAACTATAAATAAGCAGACGATAAGACTGATTACATATTGTAGCGGTAAGACATCTGTAGGGGCTTGTTGAATGTTCTTTTGCATTATGGCCCCAAAAGTTATACAGATGAGGGCAGCCAAGGCAAACAGCATACCAATTGGAGCAATAAAAGACAGCGTTAGGCTTTTCCATACTAAAAGTATGAGCCCCGCTAAAGAGATGCATAATCCTAACAGTCTTTCTTTTTGCCAGTTCTTTTCCAGAAGGCAAAGCGTGAGTATGGGCTGTATTCCCATAATTGTTGCCATTAAGCCAGGAGTGACTCCATGGGCCATGGCTTTAAAATAGCAAATTGAATAACCTGCAATAATAAGTAGCCCAGTCAGCAGAACTTGTTTTCGAGTTCCATGTTTGGGTAAAAGTCTTTTTCTAAAAAGAGCAAGTACGAACAGAACAATCAAAGCAGTTGAAAAACGCAGAATTAATAATGCTATGGGCGAGGCATTATCTAACCCCCATTGAGTAAAAATCGCGGCACTACCCCAGAGTAAAACAAAAGCCGATGTCGCACTTTGTGATGCAAGCAACTGTTTATTTAGGCGCATAAAACCTCCTCCTAGTGTGTAATACCTAAGAAATACGAAGTGATAAAATTGTTAGTAAGTGCAGCTATTAATGTGTTGTTCAGTCATTAATCATGTACTGATATTGGTTAAAATTGTGAATAGGCAAATAAATCGCGTTGAACTTATTATGATTTCAGTATGGAAGAGAGAATAAGTAAAGAAAAGCGCATAATTCTTTTATATACTATTTGAAAATCGAATAGATAAATTGTAATGACTTTAAAAAACCTACAGATTGATTGGCTGAAGTGTTTTGTCACAGTAGTAGATACAGGCTCATTGTCAAATGCAGCGCCTGAGCTATATCGTTCGCAATCTGCTGTTAGTATGCAATTGAAAAAATTAGAAGAAGCTCTACATTGCCAACTTTTAATACGAACGCATCGACAAATTGAATTAACTTCTCAAGGACAACTACTTTTAGGTTATGCACGCCGTATTCTCGATTTACATGCAGAAGCACAAATGGCATTTCATGGAGATGAATTGAAGGGACGTATACGCCTTGGAGTGCCCGATGACTATGCTGCTAAATATTTAACACCTGTACTCAAGCGTTTTGCACCACGTTATGGAGGTGTTGAGATCGAGTTGATCTGTGAGCAATCAACGTCTTTAATTCCACGGGTAGAAAGTGGTGATATAGACTTAGCATTAATTTCGAGAGATAACGCTCGTCAAGGAACACTTTTATTTCATGAACCAATGGTATGGGTAGGGTCTCCACAGTTTGAACTCTGGCGAGAAGACCCACTTCCAATTGCAGTTTATGAAAGTACCAGCCAAGCCAAAAAGAGTGCTATTCATTCTTTAGCATTACAAGGGCGCCGTTATCGAGTGGTATACAACAGTTCAAGTTTAGCGGGCCAAATTGCAGCAGTTGAAAGCGGTTTAGCAATCGCCGTGTTCACGCAGTGTAGCGCTCCTGAGCATTTAACCATATTAGGTGCAGATCATGGCCTCGGACCTTTAGAGCCGATGGAGGCTGCGGTTTATCGGAGTAGGTCCTCGTTAGAGTCGAAGGCTGTAGATCACTTATATGAATTACTCATTAAAACGCTCAGACACTCAGTTAACGTTTAATGGCCAAATCTTAAGTTGATATTTAAATATAAAACTAAAGACCTTTACATTTTTGCGCTAAATCTACAAAAAAGCTTAGAAACGTATGCTGATCGTAAAACTAATAAAAAGTATTTATTAACTCACTATCTGAACAATTCATGAGGCGAAGTATGACAAAAATTATGGCTACCTTAGGTTTAGCTGCGATTATTTCTTTAAGTGTGAGCGCTTGCCAAGGTGAAAACGATACAAAACAGCAAGATAAAACGACAACCCCTCATTCAATGGACAAAGATTCATAATCTATAAATTCTCAAGCCCATCGTAAGATGGGCTTTTTTATATCTTTGTATTTTTACCTCAAAGTGTGATTTGTAACTCAAAATATTTATTTTTAATGTTGCTGTTCAAAATATGTTGACTAATATGCTAGGTTTTAAATATATTTAAATTCAACACGAATCATTTTAAATATAACTCTATATTTAAAGTAAATTGGTTCAAATGCCATCAGATCAGAAATTTAACCTTTAAATTTGATTATAAAAATATTAATTAATCAAGGAGGTGGGTATGGACGCTAAATTTCATTCTGAAAATGAATATGGTTTTATTCTAGACATATTAAATACTTATGTTGTGGTAAAGAAGACATTAAAAAATGATCATTATCCTTATGATTCATTTGGTTATCTTCTTGCTCTTTATCAGCCCCTAAAAGTCTATATTCCTCAGCTTCCACACCCGAAAATTTATATTGAGATTGGTGGAATTTCATATGACCGAATGATTGTTATGCAAACAACAGACGAGACAGAGGCTATGAATGTTTTATTGGATTTAGGACAACTTGTTGTTTAACGATTAATTGATATTTTAATGCTGAGTTTAATTTACTTAAGGAAAGCATTTTCTTAAGTAAATTAACGATACAACTAAAGGCTCAAAATGCTTGTTGGAAGAGAAAACTTAAACAGATTATTTGGTGTTTCTATTCATCCTCATTAAACAAAGACTCTAATAAGATACAAAAAACCACAAAAGCTAAATCTATAAGTTTAAAAGAATTTGTTTATATAACTAAGAACATTAAAAGTAGGTCATCGTAATGAAAAAAATATTCTTAGCAACACTCACTGGGCTGGCTTTATTGGGCAGTAATGCAGTATTGGCTAAACCAGATGCTGCCTTATTGAAAGAAGCGACAAAAAATGTAGTCACGGTGTCTAAAGCAAAAACCTTGGCTGATGAGTCCGGTGTTACGTTAACAGGCACTATTGTAAAGCATATTGCTGGTGATCATTTTGAGTTTAAAGATGCAACTGGATCAATTGTAATTGATGTAGATGATGACTTGTGGAAGCCTCTGCAACTAAAAGCCGGAGATAAAGTCCGTGTTGTAGGAGAGGTGGATACACATAGAGTTAAGCCAACTGATATTGAAGTTTTTAAGATTGAGCGTGTTAAATAAAACTAGATCATTTATATAAAAATTGCTCAGAGCAAACAAAAAAGAAAACTCCTGTTCTAAGGAGTTTTCTTTTTAACGACTATAATTTTTATTATTGTGTTGCATTAAATGCCTCATGATAGTGTACGTTTCCTTTAGGAATATTGCCTGAGAAGCTTAAGGCTTGGAAATATTCACTTGGCACATCGGGCAAAATTAGCTCAGGATATGCTTTAAAACCAAATCTGCTGTAATAATTGGGATCACCAAGTAAAACACATCCTTCTGCGCCTAACTTTTTTAATTTATCTAGTGATTTATTCATCAGAAGCGAGCCAATACCAAGCCCCTGTTTATTTGGATGAACAGAAATAGGGCCTAAACCATACCAACCCATTTCCCCTGAACTCATTTGAACTGGAGAAATAGCAACATGCCCAATAACAGAACCATCTTCAATCGCGACTAGAGAGATGGTCAATTGTCCGTGGTTTCTTAAACTATTCACAATACAATGTTCTGTATGACTGGTGTGCTCAGCATTTTGAAAAGCTGCTTTCGTTAGTTTTTCTATTGCTTCAACATCCTCATTTCGCTCATCACGAATCGTAATATTCATTAAAATTCTTCCTTATTTATTGACCAATCATACGCTTTAATTTTTTAAATTAAGTTAACTTCTTTAAATTTTATCGAAATAGAGGTAAGGCGTGGAGTTAAATTTCGACCTCAGTTCTATCTAATTGGTTCAATCACAAAAGCATGCGAGTATTAAAATTAGACTATTTAAAACTTTAAGGTATTTTACCGATCGTTAAATTATTTATTTGCATAATATTTCCATTTGTCAGAAAAATTAGATAACTATTTCATGTAATTAGCAGCATAAATTGATGGGTTTATCTAAATTAATTATATTTTAAAATATACCGATTGATAAAAACGGCAACTTGTCTATATTCCATACATATATTGCAAAATCAGCAATATATTTCTAGGATGGAATAAAAATGAAAAAAATAGTAATAAAAATAGCAATATTGAGTTCATTATCTGTAATAACAAGCATGAGTTATGCGGAAGGATTTAAAAGATTCTCTGTATCTGCTGGTTGGTTACATGTAATGCCCCAAGGTAATGCTAATCCATTTAATATTAATACCGCTGTTAAAAATGGAACTGCAGCTAAAGTCGGTACTATTTCAACCACAAGCTTTTTAAATTCTGTTGATCCGAATGCCACAGAAGTGGATTTAGGAGGAGAAGTCTTTAATCAAAAGGAATTTCTAGAGCTAGCTCTAAAAGATGAATATATGCGAGAGGTTATGCTTGATGCTGATGGCAATATTAAATCTGAAGTTTCCGGTATTGCGACAGTTCGTGGAATAGAAAACTGGCAACAAAATGATGCAGGTCTTGAGGTTGATGATGCAGATACGTTGGGTTTAACCTTTAACTATTATCTTAATGATCATGTGTCTTTACAATTTATTGGCGGAATTCCACCTAAAGTAGATATTAAAGGAAAAGGAGAAATCTTAGCACCGTTAAGTGGAGTCGCAATGTCTCCTAATGACTTGGTGAAATATCTTTTCCCTAATGGGATTACCTTAGGTCAAGCGATTCCAATTACCAACCTAGGGAATAAATCTAAAGCTGCATCTATTCGAGCATGGACACCAACCATAGAAGCACAATATCAGTTTGGTAAAAGTGGGGTAAATAAGTTTAGACCCTATATTGGAGCTGGTTTAATGTATGCCCATTTTAATGATATTAAACTCAATGAAGGGATTCGCTCTGATTTAGTCTCCGCAGGCCATATGATTCAGAATGTGTTAGATGGCAAAGCAGGAGCAGCTTTAGACCGGAAAGAATCCAGTGGAGAGATGGTTGTGAATGTTGATGCTGATGACGCTATAGCACCCATTTTTACTGCCGGTTTTACTTATGATTTTAATGATTCATGGTATACGGTTGCGTCTGTATCTTATGCAAAGTTGAGTAATAAAGCCCAAATTGATGTAGTTAATCAAAAACACGGGAACTCGCTTAATTCATGCGACAACAAAAGTTGATATTGATCCATTGATAACCTATTTAGGGGTAGGATATCGATTTTAATCTTTTAACTATTTAAATGGAGTATCTCAAAGAGAAAGTAAAACTGGAACTTTGAGATATTTAATTTGTTATTCGTTATAAAAAATAGCTATAACTAATGAAACTTATACATAAAGTAAAATTCTATAAAAATTATTTTTTATATAATTATTTGAAAATAATTTTGAGGGTTAGAAATTGAAAAAAATCATTAAAACTTTATTAATTTCTACATTGATTTCGACTACCTCTTTATCTGCGTTAGCTAAAAATATTGAGCAGAAAGTTAATTTCTTACAAGGTTCAACACACCTAACATTAACTGGAAAATTTCAGGGCTATGATGACGTAAAGTATAGAATCTTTGCGAAAAATGGTCAGATTTTAAGATTTAATATTAATAGTCTTGGTAATTTAGCCTATGTCAATATTTTTGCACCAGGTAAAAAACCAGGTAAAGATAATGCATTATTAATTGGCTCAACTGTAGGCTTTAAAGGAGAGCTTACTTTGCCAGTTGATGGCGATTATATTATTCAAGTTTATCAAATGCGTAATAGTGCTCGTAAAAATAAGACGGTGAAATATAGTCTAGATATCGAATTATTAAATAAAGTAAAAAAATAATAATCGATAAAATTTACTAGCTTTCACATGAGAGCTAGTAAATTTGAAGAAATAGTCTGAGTGAAAACTATTCGGCTAACGAAAATGACTCACTTATACCGCAATTTTCAACAAACAGTGGGTCGTGCGAAATGAGTAATACAGCACCTTCATAACTCTGAATGGCATGAGCGAGTAACTCCCTTGATTCAATATCTAAATGATTTTCTGGTTCATCTAATAACAGGAGTTCAGGTGTAGGTTTTATCTGGCTAAGCGCTAATAAAGCTACTTTGAGTTTTTCACCACCACTTAGCTGAGATAATAGTTGGATACCTTATCACCGCGAATTCGCAGTTGGCCTAATAAATTTCTCCATTCCAATTCTGAAAGCTCGCTATTCATGTGAGTTAAATTCTCAATAACAGTCATCCCATCACGTAAAAAGCTAAAGTTTTGATCTAGATAAAAACACTCTACAAATAATTGAATGCTTTTGTTTGACTGATTTTTCTGTGCATTGATTGCTTTAAGCAGTGTTGACTTTCCGATACCATTTTGACCCGTTATGTGGATTTTTTGGGCGGTATGTACAGCTAAATCTATTGTTTGTTGAGTTCCATATTTCAACTTTAACCCTTTAACCCGAAGAATTTCTCCAGATTTCTTTTGGAAGGTAGGGAAGACAAACTGTTGTGATTTGACAGTTTCAAGCCGCAGTTTTTTGTCTTTTAACTCGTTTTGACTATTTGAGATTTGACGTTGATGCTGAGACTGTATAGCCGCAATACTTTGGCCCGCTTGTTCCTTTTTAAAATCGAGCAAAATTTTGGCTTGAGAATTTGACTCTCTTAATTTATTGCCAGCACGTTCACGTTTCTGAGCTTTCATTAATACTTCATGTTGCTTTTGCTTCATGTGCTTAACTTCACGTTGGTTTTGTTGAACAGATTGTTCTAAAGCCGCAATGTTAGTTTGATACTGTGCATAAAATTGTTCATAGTTTCCTGTTGTGTGATGTAAGCCGTGTTCATTTAAATGATAAATATGGTTTACTTCGTTCAACAAAGTTCGGTCATGACTAATGATCAGTGCACCTGCTGGGTGTCTTTTCAAATGATCAATTAACCATTTTCTAGATTCCTGATCTAGATGATTGCTAGGTTCATCAAGAAGTAAGTAGTGATCTGATTTTAAAAATAAACAGCTTAAGGCCAACTTGGTTTTTTGACCTTCACTTAAGTTTTTAATTGGAAAGTCTAAATCAGTGGGTAAATGAGCGGACTCTAAGAGAGTATTCCATAAGGTGGGTAAATCCCATTTACCTTCCAATAAATCATAGTCATTGAAACTGGCAACACCTTGTTCAACTCTTTTAAAAGCTTGATAAATATCTAAGATATCTAATGCTTCAGCTATGGTCAGTCCAGTTAACCGATGCAATTGAGGTAAATATGCATGTTTTATATGCCAAGATATTTGTCCAGATGTAAGAATTGAATCTGATTTAAGCGTCTGATTTAACATTTGCATAAGCAAGGATTTGCCCTGACCATTACGGCCAATTAAGGCAGACACCTGATTCGATTCAAGGCTAAAATTGAGTTGTTTAAACATGACTTTAGATGAAAATTCTAAAGTCAGCTGTGATATTACACATGCCTGCTGAGTCATAAAAAACCTCATAAATACAGGATGTACAAAATAGGAAAAAGTAGTTTTAAGCAGAGACGTTAAATCACAAAAAATAGTCTATTTTGCACATCAAAAAAAGAAAAAATTGATGGGAAAAAAGACTTACTTCATTGGCGTGACTCACGAAATTGGAAGAATAAGAAGCTATTCTATCTGGGTTTTTGATTAGTGTAAAATTTATACGGTTTATTCTATTAAAAAACCCAATCGTTGGATTGGGTTCTTTTCATTTAAAAAGTTTATTCTTTTACAACCAATACCTGAATTTTGGTACTGTTTAAAACATCTTGAGCAAAACTACCCAAAATAAGTTTTTGGAAGCCTTTACGACCATGAGAACCAATCACAATCAAGTCTGAACCTAAATCTTCTACAGCTTTAAGAATACCATCTGAAGAAATTTCACCTTGGATAATCTGAGTTTCGGCATCAATACCTTCTTCAGCACATAAAGCTTTTACTTTAGCGAGAGTTTTTTCAGCATTGGCGCGTGCTTCAACAAAATAATCTTTTACAACTGGCGAGATATAGTAGAAATCTACGCCGCTAAAAGGATCTACTGCCACTAAGCTAATAGCGGTTAATCTACTACCAAATGCTTTGGCAATATGAGCTGCTTGTCTTGCTGCTGCTAAAGAAATTTCAGAACCATCGACAGGTACAATAATATGTTGGTAATTCATAATGTTATTCCTCTTATTTACAGTTGTTATATGTATGAAGCATTTATTAATTAAAGATTAACATATTTCATTCTCGGTAAACATCTATTCGACTAAACGAAAGAAAAATTAAATAAAACTATTTTAAATCATTTGCTTATATTTATTCTTGTATTGGTTGTGATGGAGTTTAAGTGCTATTTCTGAATAATTGATAATATTTACATGAAAATTACAAAAAATTACCGTTCATATTTCTGTCATATAGAAACCGTATAACAAAATAGTGAACTAAGGGGGAGAGTGAGAAAGATGGCTGATTTAACAGCAAAGAAAGTCAATAAACTCATTGAAGAGTTTCGTCAAACAGGTAAAGAACCCGAAAAATTAGTCATTGGCTATAAAACGTATGCCAGACTCATGACTGAAGATAAATTTGCAGAGAAAGTTGTTCCGTCGCTCGAAGATTCAAAAGAGCGGTTATATAAAAATTTGAAAATCAAACTTGTGACTGAAAAGCATTACTTTGAAATTAAATAAAAGTTATGTGACCTTCATCACTGTCTATTAAACTAAAGTAACACTAAATAAGTTTTATAACATGATTATTGTATGATGATACAAATTAATAGTGTAATGAACATTTGAAAACAGCAATCGTTTATAAACTCGATAGAATAAATTGCTTTTATTTTTAAGTAGTGGAATAAATTGAAATGCCAACACTCAGTGTAATTATATTTTATGTTTTAACTATATTAGGTAGTGTAGCTATTGTTTGTGGATTAGTCAGCTTAAGTGTTTTTTTAATTGTTATTGGATTAGCTCTATTATCTGCAGCATTATTATTAAAAAAAGAATTTAAATTAGATATTTTGTTCTGGAAGTAAATAAAATATGTATTTATATTTTTAATTGTCTATAAAACTTTTCAATAGAACTGAAACGAAAAATTTCAGTTCTAAAAGATTAAATTATTTTTTTTATGATGAATATTGATGTAATAACGTTTTTTTTATCGAAATTATTACAATAAAATATAAAAGTGGAAAATTTTAAATTTATTTAAGTATTTAAAAATAAAAAAGTTTCATTTAGGATGAAAGTAAAATTGTAAAAGCGTTTGTAGCGATTAAACAATAACAAAGCGAGGTGAGCATGACTTATAAGTATGAGTATGCAGGGTTCTGGTTAAGATTTGGTGCAATGATTATTGATACTCTTATTCTTTTTTTGGCAGTTATTCCTGCGGCATGGATTTTTTATCAAGGGGATTATGATTTAGTCTTTGCCACTGGCTTAAGTACGAAACCACAAAACTATTGGTTCGATTTGATCGTGAATTATGTATTTCCTTTATTGTATTCAGTTTTATGTTGGCTGTATTTTGCAGGTACTCCAGGTAAACGATTGATGCGATTAAAAGTTTTAGATGAAAAAACAGGCAATAAGCTAACAGTCATGCAGAGTATTATTCGATATATTGGCTATATTCCATCAATTTTAGTCTTTGGTATTGGTCTTTTTTGGGTCGCATTTGATGCTAAAAAACAAGGCTGGCATGACAAAATGGCGAAGTCAGTTGTAGTAAGAGAGCTATAAGAAATAAGATGAAAAAGCGTTCATAGCATTGAAAATAAGGGCTATGAACGCTTTTTTATTAACTTTTTTTGACTTTAAGTCTTAAAATAAAATATACAACTACACCCACTATCAGTCCCCAAAAGGCCGATCCGATACCGAAAAATTGAATGCCAGAAGCACTACATAAAAAGGTAAATAATGCAGCTTCACGATCTTCAACCTGAGCAAATGCGATTGCAATGTTGTGGCTGATCGTACCAAATAATGCAATGCCAGCTAAAGCTACAATAAAGATATGTGGAAAAGACATCAGCAAGCTTGTCAATGTTGCGGCAAACAGGCCCATTAAAATGTAGAAAAAACCACAGCTCATGCCTGCAATATATCGTTTACTTGGGTCAGGATGAACTTGGTCATCTAAGCTTACAGCCGCACTAATCGCAGCAATATTTACGCTATAACATCCAAAAGGTGCAAGCACAACTTGGGTTAAACCTGTCCAGCCAATCAGTTGATTAACATGCGGTTTATAGCCATAACTTTTAATCATGGCAATTCCGGGTAAATATTG
This sequence comes from Acinetobacter sp. Leaf130, assembly GCF_001423205.1. NCBI lineage: Bacteria > Pseudomonadati > Pseudomonadota > Gammaproteobacteria > Moraxellales > Moraxellaceae > Acinetobacter > Acinetobacter sp. Leaf130. Next base: position 1,644,041 of record NZ_LMOE01000001.1, on the reverse strand, counting down.
CGAAGCCATGCTAATCACAAAAAGTGGTAGAGCTAAGCCCAAAATTGCTGACCAGCTAAATTCCGGACTAATCCAAACAGGTTTAGCCAAAGACCACTGAAGTGTAGGCATATGAAATTCTAAAAAGACAGGGCACAGGGCAATACCCGCAAGTGCTGTGAATACAATGCTATAACGGGGCCATAATCTTTTTGTAATGATATAAATGACCAGTAAAGATAAAACGAATTCCCAATCATTTTGCAAACTGGCGAACAGGGAAATACCAAATTTGAGTAAAACACCTGCAAGCATGGCACTGGTTAAGCTTTGAGGAATATATGAAAGTGCTTTTTGAAATATACCTGAAAAGCCTAAAATAGCAGTCAGTAAACCACCCACTAAAAAAGCACCAATCGCTTCATTTAAGCTATAGCCACTGCCTGTTGCCATAATTAAAGCGAGGCCTGCGGTTGACCATGCTGTTGCTACAGGATATTTAAATTTCCAAGAAAGTATGAATCCTGATAAACCAATACCTAAGCCTAAAGCCCAAAACCATGAGGTGATTTGCTCGGGTGAAGCTCCTAAAGCTTGAGCCGCTTGAATCACTAAAATGGCCGAAACACTTATACCTATTAAAAAAGTGATAAAGCCAGCAAATACGGCCGGAATTGAAAAATCTTGAAGAATCTTTTGCATAGCTAAATGTTCTAAATCCCTGAAAAATTAATATGTTTCTGTCTCTGCTTTCAGCTAGGTAAATCTAACAATTTTTTTAAAGAAGGTGCTTTCTATTTTTTACTTAAAATAGAAATAATATTTTAAAAATATTGAATAATGCTATTATTCCTTTCGGAAGTGACACTAAATTTAGGATATTGTTTTATGGAAGAACAGACTGAAAACTTGTCACCACTTGAATTGAAAATTATGCGTGCTTTACAAGAAAATGGGCGCTTAAGTAATGCTGAACTGGCTAAGCTTGTAGGCATAAGTACTTCATCTTGTTGGAATCATACACAGCGTCTTTTTAAAATTGGGGCAATTTTAGATGTGCGTGCTCGGATCAATCCGAGCATGGTGCAGCGTGATACGGTAGTACTCGTTGGTGTGGTTTTAGACCGCTCAACTCCAGACAGCTTTCAGGCATTTGAACAAGCATCTGGTGATTTGGAAAATGTTCTAGAATGCTATCTGGTTGCTGGAGAGGTCGATTATTTTTTAAAAATTCGTGTTAAAGATTTAGCTGCTTTCAATCGATTTCATAGTGAAAAAATTATTGCTTTACCAGGGGTAAGACAAGTCAGAACATTTTTTGTGCTCAATGAAGTTAAAACAGATGGCATGCTGGCATTTTAGCAGTTCATTATGTTTTAACTTCACAAATGCAAAAACTAGGATAAAGATGATTAGATTGTTGAGGTTGCCAGTTTTAAACCGAATCCGAAAAATAGAATCCCGACTAAAAAAATACTACTTGCTGCAATTTTATGGTTCTGTTTAAAAAATGCTGAAAGTTTAATTCCAGAGAAGATTAATGCCGTTAAATAACTAAAGCTAATCACCTGTAAAATAATCGCTAAAATTAAAAAGCTTAGTGCTGGGTAGGCATAATCGGGTTCAACAAATTGAACAAAGAAAGATAAGAAAAATAAAATCGCTTTTGGGTTGAGTAAACTAATGCTTAATGCTGTTTTATAAGGATGAATTTTATCTAAAGCTGGTAAATCAGCCATTTCAGGTTGTGGTTGATTACGTTGTTTCCAGCGTTGAATACTACCTTGTAAGAGCTTAAAGCCTAGATAAGATAGATAAAGTGCACCTGTTAATTTAAGAATAACAAATACCCATGGGAATGCTTTTAATAAAGAGGCTGCACCTAATACGGTACAAAGCATTAAAATAAGATCACCGGTAAAAATACCTAATGCACCCATATATCCAGTTTTAATACCGTAACGTGAAGCAATTGACATCACATAAAGAGAATTGGGCCCCGGCAATAACACAATTAGGAATGTACCAATAATATATGTTGTTAAATCTGTTATGCCGAACACGAGAAACCCAATAAAAAACCGATTTTTGCCATGATAACAAAAATCGGTGATTTTGTATGAAAAGTGCAGTTTTTTAAGGTTTAATTTCCGCATCAATTCCAAAAGACTGACGTAATAAGAAACTTAATTGGTCACGAGCTTTAATAAAGCCATCAACACCACCTTGTAAAAGTTGGAATGCCATTAAGTCATGATTAAGTTCGTCTTTAAAACTTTGCTCATCTTGAGCGGGTCTAACAATAGCATCTGCTTGCTTTGATTTAGTTGCATCAAGAGCTGCATCAACTGTACGTGTATCTTGCTCAAGCTGTGTAAGTAAGCCCGGAGAGATCGTTAGCAAATCACAGCCAGCAAGTCCAAGAACTTGATCGATACTACGGAAGCTCGCACCCATCACTTGAGTCGGGATATTTTGTTGTTTGTAGTAGTTATAGATTTTTTTAACTGACACCACACCTGGGTCTTTTTCGATTGGGTAAGAATCGACACCTTCAGCTTTTTTGTACCAGTCTAGAATACGACCTACAAATGGTGAAATTAAAGTTACTTTTGCATCTGCGCATGCTTGAGCTTGATGTAATCCGAAAAGGAGAGTGAGGTTACAAGCAATCCCTTCAGCTTCGAGTACTTTTGCGGCTTGAATACCTTCCCAAGTCGACGCAATTTTAATAAGAATACGTGACTGATCAATACCGTAACCGTTGTAAAGTTCACATAATTCATGCGCTTTTTGAATGGTCGCTTCGGTGTTATATGAAAGGGCAGCATCAACTTCAGTCGAAACGCGACCTTCAATCAGTTTTAAAATTTCTACACCGAATTTTACGGTTAAAATATCAATGGTTCTTTCGATTAACTCATCGTTGCTATAGCCTTCTTCTTTGGCTTGATAATAAGCATCTTCAATGAGTTCTTTACTTTCTGGTTGTTCTGCTGCTGCCGTAATCAATGAAGGATTGGTCGTCGCGTCTAATGGACGAAATTTACGAATTGCATCAAGGTCGCTACTGTCGGCAACAACGGTCGTTAGTGTTTTTAATTGGTCAAGTGCTGTATGAGTCATTGATATTCAACATCTTCAGTAATAAATCTTATATTTTCTTTATAGCACAAAGTCTATTCATACTGTCGATATATCAATTGTTATATTTCAAAGAAAAACGTTTAGATTCTGCATCTAAATTGAAATAATTTTAAGGGACCTGTTGCGTTCGTTGCTTACGGATATGTTCAATAAGGAATCTGGCAGCAGCACCAAGCTCACTTTCACGACTCCATACCAAATCTACGTAATATTCAAATCTTGGAGTGAAATCTAATAAATTCAATATTTTAAGCTTATTTTTAAGTTCAGGGTTTTCTTTAAACATTTCTTGCGGAAGAACCCCCCAGCCCAGATCACGTAAAATCATTAAGCAAGCAGAGTGGTGGTTATCTGTACGCCAGTAATGTTTCGAAAAAAGTAATTCGGGTTTTAATGTCTCATCTCGACTTGCCACAACAATTTGTCGTGTTGTGAGGATCTGTTCATAAGAAACCTGATTTTGGCTTGCGAGTAGATGACTATTTGAAATAACTGGAATTAAAGCCTCAGGTTTGAGCTCTACAAACTGTTCTCTGTTATCTAGATGCTCACGTTCAAACATGAGTGCAAGTTGGGCAGAGCCATCTAACAACATTTGAAGCGCATCTTCTTGAGGGGCAGAAACAATATTAATTTGTAGGTCAGGGAAACGACTCTCTAAAAGACAAATATAGTCGGTCCAGTTGGTGTGCAAGAGTTCAGATACAATCACAATGGTTAAGTTAGCTTCTAAACCTGTGCTTAACGCATGGGCATGTTGTTTCCATTGATTCATCTCAATCAAAAGCTGAGAAGTCTTTTCATATAAAACCCGTGCTTCGTCAGTAGGGACGGGCTCACGACCTTTACGATCAAATAAGGTTAAGTCCAGATCAATTTCTAAGTTGGCAATAGACATACTTACAGCCGAAGGAACTTTTCCAAGTTTACGTGCTGCTGCTGAAAAGGATCCAGTTTCTATAACGGCCTGAAACATGAGTAATTGTTCTTGATTAATATTCATCTGTCAAAAAAACTGAAAGAACCTGATTGGATTAATCAATATTATAAAAATAAAATGCACATTATCCAAGTATTATTGAGTATTTAAAAATGTTGATTTCCAAGAGAAGGATCATTCATGCAATCAGTTATGAAGGAATTTTATTGGTCATCATTGCGATTGCATTAAGTTTTATTTTTGATATGCCTATGGACGTAACCGGAACACTCGGTGTGTTTATGGCAGTGGTTTCAGTTTTCTGGAATATGATTTTTAACCACTACTTTGAGAAAGTAGAGCATAAATATAATTGGGAAAGAACAATCCCTGTAAGGATTTTACATGCGGTTGGTTTTGAAGGCGGTTTGCTGATTGCAACAGTGCCGATGATTGCTTATATGCTACAGATGAATGTCATTGATGCGCTTATTTTAGATATTGGTTTAACACTTTGTATTTTGGTCTATACCTTCATTTTCCAATGGTGTTATGACCATATCGAAGATAAGTTTTTCCCAGAAGCAAAAGCTGCCTCACTGCACTAAATTTATAAATCCTAAAATGAAATAAGCACCCAAATGGGTGCTTATTTTTTGTAGTTAGATGTAGAAATTATTTCTCTACAATTGCAACTACACCTTCACCGCCAGCAGTACAGATAGAGATTAATGCGCGGCCTGAACCTTTTTGATTAATCAATTTAGCAGCAGTTGCCAAGATACGGCCACCAGTTGCAGCAAATGGATGGCCTGCACCTAAAGATGAGCCATTTACGTTAAGTTTAGAGCGGTCAATTGAACCCAATGGTGCATCTAAACCAAGACGTTCTTTACAGAATTTTTCATCTTCCCAAGCTTTCAATGTAGACAATACTTGAGATGCAAATGCTTCATGAATTTCGTAGAAATCGAAATCTTGAAGTTTAAGGTTTGCACGCTTAAGCATACGAGGTACTGCATAAGCAGGAGCCATCAATAAGCCTTCTTTAGGACCATTTTTACCAATGAAGTCCACAGCAGCGGTTTCAGAGAAAGAAAGGTAAGCTAAAACTTCATGACCGTTTTCTTTTGCCCATTCTTCAGAAGCAAGTAGCACAACAGATGCACCATCAGTCAACGGAGTTGAGTTACCTGCTGTCATTGTTGCAGTTTCGCCTTTACCGAAAACAGGCTTTAATTTAGCAAGTTTTTCAACTGTGCTGTCTGCACGTAAGTTGTTGTCACGGTTAAGACCTAAGAATGGAGTGATTAAGTCATCAAAGAAACCGCGCTCATAAGCAGCAGCAAGTTTTTGATGGCTGCTTGCAGCGAGTTCGTCTTGAGCTTCGCGAGTAATACCCCATTCCAATGCAGTAATTGCTTGGTGTTCACCCATTGAAAGGCCAGTACGTGGTTCACCATTGCTTGGCGCATCAAGAAGCTTTTTAAAATCAATTTTTGTTAATGCTTTAAGACGGTCTTTACCAGTTTTAGCAACATTGAGCTCAAGCAAAACTTTACGTAAACCATCACCAACAGCGATTGGGGCATCAGAAGTGGTGTCTACACCGCCTGCAATACCTACATCAATTTGACCAAGTGCAATTTTGTTAGCAACAACAAAAGCAGCTTGTAAGCCTGTACCACAAGCAATTTGAATGTCGTAAGCTGGAGTTTCAGGAGCAAGATCAGTGCTCAATACAACTTCACGAGTCATATTAAAGTCACGGCTGTGTTTTAAAACAGCACCAGCAACGACTTCACCAATACGCTTACCTTGTAAGTTAAAGCGCTCAACCAAACCATTCAATGCTGCTGTCAGCATGTCAGAATTCGATGCTTTAAAATAAGCAGTATTTGAACGTGCAAATGGAATGCGGTTGCCACCAATAATTGCAACGCGGCGAACAGTGTTTTGGCTCATGGTTTTATCCTGTTGAACAGAAGTTTTGGTTTTTGTTGCTTTTGGTGCTGCAGCTACATTAGAAGATGTAGAAGGGGGTGCAGAAGCAGCGCTCTTATTACGAGGGCTTCGTGCAGGTGCAGTCGTTGAACGAGTACGTGTCGTTTTTGGTGTATTAGTTGCTGCTTTAGGAGTAGTGCTGTTACGCTTAGCCGTGTTAGAAGCCGACTTTGATGTATTTGACACTTTTTCCTGAGCAGAATTCTCGACTGCTGGATTTTCTTGAGTTGTTTTGCTCATAAGGCTTTTCCAAGCATATTAACGATATTCTTATACGCTACCTTAACACAATTCAAATAGACCTGTATTGACTAGAATGACATTGTAGATAGCATTCAGGTCAAGACATCAAAAGATCAACTCAAGTATGATTTGGGATGACTCTAATGAACGACTGCTTTCATATTGTTTCTCCGCATTTCCTAACATAATGAAGCCTGTCGTAGAAAATCATTTTTTTGAGAGATAATAATCATGACTGATCAATACCAAGCATTTACACAATCTCCAATTGGTAAATTTGTTGTTAAAAATCTGGGTTTACCATCACCAGTTGCATTAGAGCGTTTTGAAAGTGCTCAGCCAGTAGTGAATGGTGCAGTATTGGTTGGCGCAGCGCCGTCAAGTGTATTGTCTGGTGCGATCGCACAAGTACTTAGCAATATTCATGCAGATAGTTATGTAGGCAATAATGTTGCATTACAACAAGACGCTGCAAAAGTTGGTTTAAATTTACGTCCATTCAATGCAGGCGACAAAGAATCAAAATTTAAAGCAGTTGTATTTGATGCTTCTGGTATACAAAACTCAGAACAGTTAAATGAGCTTTATAAATTCTTTAACCCGATTGCACGTCAAGTTGCGACTTCTGGTCGTGTTATTGTGATTGGTACTACTCCTGAAACTGCAAAAACTGTAAAACAGGCGATTGCTCAGCGCGCTCTTGAAGGTTTTATCAAATCTGTAGGTAAAGAATTTAAAAAGGGTATTACTGCTCAAGTTGTCTATGTAGATGAAGGTGCTGCTGCGAACCTTGAATCAACTTTACGCTTCTTGCTTTCTCCGCGTTCAGCTTATGTATCTGGTCAAGTTGTTCGTATTTCTAAAGCAGATGTCGTTGATGTTGATTGGGCAAAACCGCTTGCTGGTAAAACTGCGTTAGTAACAGGTGCAAGCCGTGGTATTGGTGAGGCAATTGCACATGTATTGGCGCGTGATGGCGCTCATGTCATTTGTCTAGATGTACCTCAGCAGCAAGCTGACCTTGACCGTGTAGCTGCGGACATTGGCGGTTCTACATTGGCAATTGATATTACAGCTGCTGATGCTGGTGAAAAAATTAAAACTGCTGCTGCAAAACAAGGCGGTTTAGATATTATCGTCCATAATGCGGGTATTACTCGTGACAAGACTTTGGCAAACATGAAGCCAGAGCTTTGGGATTTAGTGATTAACATTAACTTGTCTGCTGCTGAACGTGTAAATGACTACTTGTTAGAAAACGATGGTCTAAATGCAAATGGCCGTATTGTTTGCGTATCATCAATTAGTGGTATTGCAGGTAACCTTGGTCAAACGAACTATGCTGCATCTAAAGCAGGTGTGATTGGTTTAGTGAAATTTACTGCACCTATTCTAAAAAATGGGATTACCATTAACGCAGTAGCACCTGGTTTTATCGAAACTCAAATGACTGCTGCGATTCCATTTGCAATTCGTGAAGCTGGCCGTCGTATGAACTCAATGCAACAAGGCGGTTTACCTGTTGATGTAGCAGAAACGATTGCATGGTTTGCATCAACTGCATCTACAGGCGTAAATGGCAACGTGGTACGTGTCTGTGGTCAAAGCTTGTTAGGCGCTTAAGCACTCTGAGCTAAAGATAAGGGGTGCTTGGGCATCCCTTTTTTATTCAAGAATCTATAAATTATAAAAGGTTAGGTATGAATACTCGTCATTTTAGCCAGCTACCAAAAGCGGCATTGGCTTATCCAAAAGTTGTGCAAGGTTTAATCTTTAAAAAGCCTAAAGGGCCAAAAATCTTGCCGCAAGTTGAATATGTGGTTGATAGTCTTGAGATTGATCAAAGTCATCTCAAAGCTTATAACGAAGTATGTGGCTTTAAAAATAATGGCTTTGTACCTGCGATTTATTTGGCTGTGTTGTCGCAAAGTTTGCAAATGCACATGATGACGGCAGAAGCATTTCCATTTCCGATTTTAGGCTTAGTCCATATTCGTAACCAGATTAAACAAACCAGACTAATTGGTGTAACTGAAAAACTCACTCTGTCATGTAAGTTTGGGGAATTAAAACCGCATGATAAAGGTGTTCAGTTTGACTTTATTACCACGGCAAAAGTTGGTAACGAAGTAGTTATGGAAGGCTTAACGACTTATTTATCTCGCCAAAAAGTTGAGAAAAGAGTCGGCGAGAAAGCTAAAGAAGAGCAGGCCCCAGCTTATGTGCCAAAGGCAGAGTGGGATATTTTAGAAAACACAGGTCGCCGTTATGCGAAAGTGTCAGGTGATTTCAACTTAATTCACATCCATGCCCTTACTGCGAAAGCATTTGGCTTTAAGCAAGCAATTGCACATGGCATGTGGAGCAAAGCTAAAGCACTAGCGAATCTTGAATTACCAAATGCTTATGAAGCAGATGTGTGGTTTAAATTGCCAATGTACCTACCTTCAAAAGTTGAGTTTTTAACTGCCAATGCAGACAAAAAGACTGATTTCTTGATTCGTAATACGAAATCACAAAAACCGCATGTTGCAGGAACTGTAAAAGCATTATAAAAATATCAGCAGCCTGAACAGGTGTTTGGGCTGCTTTTGAGTAAAATAACAAAAAATGCAAGGAACTTCATGTGATTAAAGAGATTTTACTGGCCGATACCCAAAACTATCACGGTATTTTAGATGAACGTTTTATTGATTTAGCTCACCAGTTTAGCCGTCTTCAAGACGCTAGAACGGGACAAGGTGGAGCTGCCTTAGCGGTTTATTTTAGAGGCCAGAAAGTTGTCGATATTTACACCGGTCTAAAATCACAAACTGAAGCTTGGCAACCAGATACCTTGGCAGTTTGCTACTCTACAGGTAAAGGTATACTTGCGACTTTAGCTCACATTTTAGTAAGTGAGGGTTTTTTAGAATACGACAAACCGATTTCGACTTATTGGCCTGAGTTTGCTCAAAATGGTAAAGAGCAAATGACATTGCGTCATGTGCTGAGCCATCAAAGCGGCATGTTTGATATTCGAAATACCATCGAAAGTGCGAGAGAAATGCTCGACTGGTCACACATGTTAGATGTGGTTGCGGCGACTAAGCCAAGATTCGTTGCTGGAGAGGGTAATGCTTATCAAGCTTTAACATTTGGTTGGCTTGTGGGCGGCGTGCTTGAAAAAGCAACTGGTCAATCTTTACATCAGCTCATGCAAAAATATCTTGTTGAACCGTTGCAGTTAGATGGTGCTTATTTTGGAACGCCTGCAAGTGAGTTAGATCGTGTAGCACGTCTAATTATTCAACCGAAACCAGAAAAACCAGCATCTACTCAAGTTGAAAAAGTAAAAAAGCTGCAGCCGCGCAAAAGTTCACTCTCTGAAAAAATGATTACGTGGACTGGACAAGACCCGCAAGATTTTCAAGATGCTATGATTCCAAAAGGAATGAAGCATTTTAGTTTCTTTAGTGATGAAGGGTTACAAACTGTTATTCCGGCAGCAAATGGGACATTTACTGCAAGTAGCCTTGCCAAAATTTATGCGATGCTAGCAAGTCACGGTGAATGGGATGGACAGCAACTTATTCGCCCAGAAATATTTAAAGAGCTCAGTACCATTCAAAGTTATGCACGTGATCGTGTTATGCCAATTCCAATGAATTGGCGTTTAGGTTATCACCGTATTATTACCATGGGTAAGCGTGCTAAAAATGGTTTTGGTCATATTGGCTACAATGGCTCAGGTGCATGGTGTGATCCTGAACGTGATCTTAGCTTTGCTTATACCCATAACTTTCAGATTGGGTCAATAACGGGTGACTATCGTTTGTGGGGCCTAACTCAAGAAGCCTTACGTTGTACCGACCAAATTTTAAAAGGCCGAAAAGGCTGGTTCTAAATTCTGTACTTTCAAAAATGCTGGTATTTTTAATAAATGCCAGCTCTGCATTTATAATAATTCTAAGCGAATAATCACTTCTGTATGGCGTTTAAAATCTTCTTCAGCCAGTCCTTGTAATCCAAGTTTATAAATACCTTCTAGACCGCATACAAAAGCAATCAAACGCCAAGCAATGTCTGTTGAGTTAGATAGAGTTTTAAACTCACCGTCCTTTTTGCCACTTTCAATCGCTTGAACAATCGTTTGATGCCAGCTTTGCATGGCCAAGTTATAAGCTTTTTGTATTTCTATATCTTGTTCAATCAAGAGTTCAGCTTCATTCCATAAGCGTAAGTAGGGTTGAAGTCTGTCTATGTTTTCCGCACCTAATAAGATAAAGAGCCTTTGAAATTGGCTAGTTGTTTGTAGAGCTTGTTCAATTTCATCCAGCTGTTCCATAAGCTTTAAAAAAGCTTCAGCTTTTAAATGTGATGCCGACGAAAAGTGATGATGAACTTGTCCAGTTGAGGTTTGGGCTTCACTTGCGATTCTACGTACCGTCATGGCTGTAAAACCTTCAGCCAAAGCAACTCGCATAGCAGCTTGCAGAATCATTTCTCTGCGTTGATCACGATTAAGATAGGCCATGTTTATTTCATCTGACTGAATTCGAGACAAATTACATTAAAATTTAAAGTTGGACAAGTGTCCAATTGTGTATATAATAACCTTAATTTGAACACATGTCCAAGTTTTGGATATCGAAGAGCGTTATGCAAAAGAAATGGTTAATTCTGACAATCATCGTCCTTATTTATTTGCCGGTTACAATTGATGCAACAGTGATGCATGTTGCAACACCATCTTTAAGTGCAGCATTGAATTTAACTGCCAATCAGCTTTTATGGATCATTGATATTTATTCACTGATTATGGCGGGTTTGATTTTGCCGATGGGTGCACTCGGTGACCGTATTGGCTTTAAAAAATTATTATTTATTGGAACTGCAATTTTTGGAGTCGGTTCACTGGCAGCTGCTTTTTCACCAACAGCCTATGCTTTAATTGCTTCCCGTGCTCTTTTAGGGCTAGGGGCAGCTATGCTTATTCCTGCAACTTTATCGGGCATTCGAAATGCTTTTACCGAAGAAAAGCAAAGGAATTTTGCACTTGGCCTTTGGTCGACAGTAGGGGGCGGTGGTGCCGCTTTTGGTCCATTAGTGGGTGGTTTTTTACTAGAGCATTTCCATTGGGGAGCAGTATTCCTCATCAACATCCCAATTATTTTGGTTGTTCTGGTCATGATTGTCATGATCATTCCTAAGCAGGAAGAGAAAACCGATCAACCAATTAATTTAGGCCAAGCTTTAGTGTTGGTTGTGGCGATTTTAAGTCTGATCTATTCGATCAAATCGGCCATGTACAACTTCTCGGTACTCACAGTCATGATGTTTGTGGTTGGGGTAAGTGCTTTAATTCACTTCATTCGTAGCCAAAAAAGAAGTGCGACTCCAATGATTGATTTGGAGTTGTTTAAACATCCAGTCATTTCTACCAGCATTGTCATGGCTGTCGTTTCCATGATTGCTTTGGTTGGCTTTGAATTACTCTTGTCACAAGAGTTGCAGTTTGTGCATGGTTTTTCTCCATTACAAGCAGCCATGTTTATTATTCCATTTATGATTGCAATTAGTTTAGGTGGTCCATTAGCAGGAATCTGTTTAAATAAATGGGGACTTAGACTTGTATCTACTGTTGGGATTTTAATAAGTGGCTTTAGTCTATGGGGACTTGCCCAGCTTAACTTTTCGACTGATCACTTTTTAGCATGGACGTGTATGGTCTTTTTAGGTTTTAGCATTGAGATTGCTTTACTGGCTTCTACAGCAGCCATTATGTCTTCTGTACCACCAAACAAAGCAAGTGCAGCAGGTGCGATTGAAGGTATGGCCTATGAGCTCGGTGCTGGTTTAGGTGTCGCTATTTTTGGCCTGATGTTGTCTTGGTTTTATAGTCGCTCAATTATTTTGCCAGAGGAACTCCCGACGAACTTAATTGAAAAAGCGAGTATTTCGATTGGTGAAACCATGCAATTGGCTTCTAACCTTGAAAGTCCTTTGGGAGGACAATTAATTGCAGTTGCTCAGCATGCTTTTAGCTATGCACACAGTTGGGTACTTACAATCTCAGCCATTTGTTTCTTTCTTTTAACTGCATTTGTCTGGTTTAGTTTTCCAAAGAAAGTGAATTAGAGTCTTTAAATAAAGGATAAAAAGAGAGAGTTTTCTTTCTTTTTATCCTTAAATAAATATCGTTTTAATATTTTCCTCATATTGAAGTATTTTAGTTATTTAATTCTCATAAAAAAATTATTATTTAATAAGTTTCATATTTTTATTTCAAAATGATTCAGTGGTCATGTAATTGAAATTTAATAAAAAATTAATTGATCAAAAATTGACTGTAAAAAAATGGTTTGTTAATCTGCTACTCGAAAAATCTAAAAACAAATAAAAGAGGCTGCTGTGAATTTTAAATTAAAAACATCATTCATTATCGGAGCAATTGTTGCATCTTCACTTGTATATGCCGCAACTGTACTTTCACCCAATCAGAATAATAATAGTGGATCAATTCCATCTGGTTATTCAGATTTAGAATTTTCTTTAGCAAATGGGAATTGGGTCAAAAATCTCTCTTTACCAGCAAGTGCTAATAATCTAGATAAAATTACGATTCGCTCTAGTGCGGCTTATAGTAGTTATTTAGATACTTCTAATACGAATATTCCGTTAGAAGTGTTGAAGATAAATAGCGGGGATGTTTACCAATTCGTCTTTAATACCGCTCAAAATAAATGGATTGCTCAGTTGGCGACAGTGAGTCCTACGAATGGTGCTAACTATGAGGTTGTACCGTTAACAACTGCATCCATACAAAAAGTACTCATTCAAAATGACAAATGGGCACAAACCATTGCATTACCAAGTGATGTACGCGATGGAACGACTGTACAAATTGTTTCCACAGCAAGTGCTGATTCCAATATAGATAAAGCAAATTTGCTATTTCCAAGTAGTTTTTTATTAAAAAATGGGTCTGAATATTGGTTTAAATATTATTCTGCTTTAGGAAAATGGGTGCCAGAGTATATTAAACCGCAGAAGTTAAATGTTCAGCAAATTGGAACATCTTTAGCAGCTGTAAATAGTCCACTTACAGAAGTTTCATTTGGGGATGGGAATTGGGTATCCAATTTTACTCTACCAGCGACTGCAAATGATCGGGATAGAATTGTTATTAAATCTACCGCGACTTGGTCTGCAAAAATTAATAATACCAATATTAATAGCCAAGCGACTTTAACGCTAAAAACAGGCGATCAATATGAGTTTATGTATGTCAGTGATAAAGGATATTGGCAGCTGATCTCTTCACCAACGAAGGTGATTGATTCATCGGCAACAATTCCTGCAATTTTACCGAATATGACTCAACCCGCTTTAAAGGTAAAACTTTCTACCTCAAATTGGCAGCCAACCTTGCAACTACCAGTTAAAGCTCAAGTCGGGGATAAGGTGGTTATTGCGTCAAATGCATCGGCTGATACCTATATTAATGCTGCCAATGGTTTGTCTTCGACCATTAAAAATGGTGAAAATCGCCGTTTTATTTACACGGCTCAAGGCTGGTCAGTAGATAGTTATATGATTGATATGTTGTTGGTTTCTAGTCCAGAAGTAAATTCAATTTTAGGAGAGAGCGCTGCAAAATTGAGAATGATTGAAGGCGTAAATTTAACGAATTTAACTGCTGAAAATTCAAATGCTCGTTTTTACTTAAGAGATGTGGGCTATTTAACTTATAAAATACCTGCTGCAACTTTAAAAGAAGCGATTTCTTTTGGACGCGATGACACGACCGTACAAAATGAACGCAAACGCGTATTGGCTGATGGCGTCTATTATCAAGGCAATGAACCAGGCGATGGCGGTTGTGGCTGGGCATGGATTAATGCATCTTCATATAACATGATTGGTGCAAATGATATTGCGGGTTGTTCTTTTGCTGCTATGCGTCATGAGGTGGGACATAATCTTGGCCTATACCATAATGGTTCAACCAATATTGGTTCAGGCTTTGCTCATCCTCTAGGAAGTACCGCGATGGGAGGTAATAATATTAATTTTTACTCTAGCCCATACTTATATAACCCTAAATATGGTGTCCGTTTGGGTGAGGAAGGAAAAATTGATGCGGTAAGTGTCATTAACCTAAATGCACAGAAAATTTCCCTATATAACTAATCTCTATTTTTAGCTGTAAATAATGAAAAAAAATAAATTGTTAATAGGAACTGCTATCGCTTGTTTAGCGCTAGCAGTTCTCATCTGGCTCGCATTTTCACAGCAAAGTTCTTCTGCTTTAACGTCATCTGCAGATAGCCTGAAAAGTGAAGTTAGCTTAAAGCGAGTTGAAAGTCAGAATGGTTTTGCTCGTCAAAATACAATGAATCTGAGTCCGTCAGAGAAAGAAAGATTATCTAAGCAACAAATTTTTTTTAATGAGATAGAAAAGGATCAGCTGCCTTCTAATGTTAATTTTCCACTGATTAAAAATGGACAAGGTATGGTGATTAAGTATGATCCAAACGTGATTGAACTCAAAAAAGTGGGTGATACGGTTAAGTTTCAAATGTTGGAATATGGAATTAACCGCACAGGAAAAATTGTAGAGATTGAACCTGTTGATCAAGATATTGTTCGGTGGACTGGGAAATTTGATCAGGGAGATCCAAATCAGAATTTCTTTACCATCACCCAAAGTCAAAAAGACCACTATACGATCATGCAAATTTTTACCGAGAAAGGAAATTATTCGGCTGAAATTAAAGATGGGGTTGGACTAGTACAAACGATGGATGACGGAGTCACTGATCACGAGTTACATCATGATCACCCTTAGTCAAATAAATGGTTCAGATGAGAAAAGAGTATAGTTCGCAGTTTATCTGTACGGATATGAGCTTTATGCGTTCACTCTCTTTTAAAAACAAAGTATGCTTATGCCTGTAACAAGGAGCATACATGTATCAAGTACTTGCTAGAAAATACCGTCCACGTAATTTCAATGAGTTAGTGGGGCAAAACCATGTTTCTCGTGCATTAAGCAGTGCATTGGAACGCGGTCGTCTACACCATGCTTATTTATTTACAGGAACGCGTGGTGTGGGGAAGACCACAATTGCACGTATTTTAGCCAAGTGTTTAAACTGTGAAACAGGTGTGACCTCTACACCATGTGAAGTCTGTGCAACTTGTAAAGCGGTAAACGAAGGCCGTTTTATTGATTTGATTGAAATTGATGCTGCTTCAAGAACAAAAGTAGAAGATACGCGTGAACTTTTAGACAACGTTCCTTATGCGCCAACGCAAGGTCGTTTTAAAGTTTACCTGATTGACGAAGTACATATGTTATCTACGCATTCCTTTAATGCGTTATTAAAAACATTAGAAGAACCACCAGAACACGTTAAATTTTTATTTGCAACGACTGATCCACAAAAACTGCCGATTACGGTCATTTCCCGTTGTTTGCAATTTACATTGCGGCCTTTAGCTGTCGATGAAATTACAAAGCATCTTGGCACTATTCTTGAAAAAGAACAGATTGTTTCTGATCAAGATGCAATTTGGCAAATTGCCGAGTCTGCTCAAGGTTCATTACGTGATGCATTATCTTTAACCGATCAGGCAATTGCCTATGGTCAGGGTGCTGTACAGCATCAAGATGTTAAAGAAATGCTCGGTCTAATTGACCGCACCATTATTTATGATTTGATTTTAGCGATTCATCAGAACCAACGTGAAAAAGTGAGTCAGCTTTTATTACAATTTAGACATCAAGCACTCGATGTTTCACTTGTACTTGATCAGTTGATTTCGACATTGCATGAATTGGCAATTTTGCAATATCTGCCTGATTTGAGTTTAAAATATAGCGATGAAATCAATCGCAAAATCATGCAACTGTCCAAGCTGATTTCTGCTCAAGATTTACAGCTTTATTACCAAATTGCATGTAAAGGACGATCTGACCTACAACTTGCCGTGACGCAAGAACAAGGTTTTGAAATGTGCGTTTTACGCTTATTGGCATTCCGTCCCTTAGCGCCAAATGAAATTATCGTGTCAGAGCCAGTTCAACAAAATCAGCAAGTTGTTGTGAATCCCCAAATTCAACAAACAGCCCAAGATATTGCTCATGTAAGTGCTGTGCAGCCAGTTGAAGTTATTAACCAACCCGCTATTGTTGAACCTGAACCTGAACCTGAACCTGAACCTGAACCTGAACCTGAACCTGAACCTGAACCTGAACCTGAACCTGAACCTGAACCTCAGTCTAATCAGGACTTAATGGTATTTGACCCAAATCATCATGAGTTAATCGGATTTGAGTCAGTGTCTGTTCAAGAAACAAGTAATGTTTTGGAGGAAGATTTCATTCCGCTACCAGAACAAAAGTCAGTACAAGTTCAGGCTGAAACCCAGACCCGAAGTATTGAACCTGAACCAGCTTTCACTGCTGAGCCTATAGGTTTATTTGAAGCACCTAGCATTGATTTTTCACTTGCCCAAGATACGCCCGTTACTAATGATTTAGCCTTAGAACCTGTTGTCGAGCAAGCGTTACTGGTGGAAACCCCAGAGGCGATTGAGAAGGTTGAAGCTGTAAAAGAAGTTAGTGCAACTGATAACGGGCAGCTTATGCCTCAAGACATTTTGAAGCTAACTACGCAAACCTTAGAAGGCGAGTGGACACTAGCAAAATGGGAATATTGGTTTAGAACTAGTCAACTCTCTCCAGCCGTTCAAGAGCTTGCTCAGCATGGCGTGATGACAGGTCAAATTGGTGGCAATACAGTTTTCCATATTCCTCAAGAATATGAAAATATGTTGACTCAATTACAACAAGGTCTTATTGATGCATTAAATGAGCAATGGCCTGATACCCAATTTACAGTTGAATATGGTGCTGTAAATACGGCTACACCATATATCATTCAAAGTGCGCGTAAAGAAAAAGCCTTTCAAAGAGCAGCTGAGTTATTACAACAACAGCCAGTCATTAAAAGCCTCATAGAGACCTTTGATGGCGAATTACAAAATATTCAATTAAAGCCTTAACTTTTTAGTCCTGTGATGAGCTTGGAAAATATACAATTCCATGCTTTTTCACGGGATTGAAACATTCAGGTCACGTCACTGTCATTGTACTTTTCTATGTTAGCCATTTTAGATTTTAAATGGATTGTACATAGACATGAAAAGGCAATACGCAGGAATAACTTCTTTTAAATATTCATATTTTTTATTGATCAGCGCACTTTTGCTGAGTGGCTGTAACGACTCATCAAATGATAATTCAAATGCACCAGACACAGGTAAAAAGCCTGTAATGCGCTGCGCTCCATAAACTTAAATAATAAAAAGAACCTGATCATGATTACACGTCGTAAATTTTTAAATTACTCTTTAAATATGGGCTTTGGTGCTGCGGCATTGGCGGCTTTCCCATCTAGTATTCAAAAAGCTTTGGCAATTCCTGCAAACAATAAAACAGGCACAATTCAAGATGTCGAACACGTTATTATTTTAATGCAGGAAAATCGATCTTTTGACCATTATTTTGGAACATTAAAAGGCGTTCGAGGTTTTGCTGATCGTTTTACGATTCCTCTACCGAGTGGCCGCCGTGTATGGGAGCAACTCAGAAATAACGGGCAAGTTTTAACGCCTTTTCATTTAGATGGTACAGTCAATAATGCACAGCGTGCAGATGGTACGCCTCATACATGGAATGACAGTCAGTTGGCTTGGGATAATGGGCGTATGGCGAATTGGCCAGCCCATAAAACCGATATATCAATGGGCTATTTTAAAGAAAAAGAAATTCCATATCAGTTTGCGCTTGCAAATGCTTTTACGATTTGTGATGCCTACCATTGCTCTATGCACACGGGAACAGATGCGAATCGGTCTTTTCACTTAACAGGCACAAATGGGGCAACACCAACCAAGCGTTCATTTGTAAACAATGAATGGGACTGGATTGATGGTAATCCAGCCACGGCAGATCGAGGTTATACATGGAAGACCTATGCCGAGCGTTTGGAAGAAGCAGGAGTAAACTGGATTTGTTATCAAAATATGCCAGATGAATGGGGTGATAATATGCTTGGTGCATTCCGCTCATTTAGAAAGGCAAATATCGCATCTGGTTATCCAGTTGCAAGTGGTGGTGAACCGAACAAACCATATGCCGACACGGGACAAAAATTACCGTATAAAGCTTATGAAGCTGCGACTGATAATGCCAAAAATCCATTATATAAGGGCATCGCAAATACTTTACCAGGCAATAAACCAGAAGAATACCTCGACGCTTTTAAACGAGACATTCGTGAAGGAAAATTGCCGCAAGTCTCTTGGATTAATGCGCCGTCAATTTACTGTGAACATCCAGACCCTTCAAGCCCAGTTCAAGGGGCGTGGTTTATTCAAGAAATTATTGATGCATTAACTGCTGTGCCAGAGGTTTGGAGTAAAACAGCACTGATTATCAATTTTGATGAAAATGATGGCTATTTTGACCACGTACCATCACCATCTGCGCCATCTCGACTTAAAAATGGTCAATACGCAGGTAAATCAACATTAAGTAGTGCCGATATGCAGGATGAATATTTTGATCATGCTGCACCAGAGGGAAGCCATTCTCAGCCTACACCTGATGGGCGTGTTTATGGTCCCGGGCCTCGTGTTCCATTATATGTGATTTCTCCATGGAGCCGTGGTGGTTGGGTCAACTCTCAAGTTTTTGACCATACGTCCGTGCTTATGTTTTTAGAAAAACGATTTGGTGTAAAAGAGCCGAATATTAGTCCATACCGCCGTGCAGTGTGTGGTGATTTAACCAGCGCATTTAATTTTAAAACTCCAAATGCCGATGTTTTACCGCAGCTCAATGGAAAACAAACACGTTTACAGGCAGATGAGTTAAGAGAAAATCAAGAGGCTTTACCTGCTGTTCCAGTACCAACAGATAGCAAGTTACCGATTCAGCAAAGTGGTATACGTCTGTCACGAGCATTGCCTTATGAGTTGCATACCAGTGCGCGTTGTAAAGCAGATGGAAAGGTGCAATTGATTTTCTCTAATACAGGTCAGCAAGCGGCGGTTTTTCATGTGTATGACAAGCTCAATCTCGACCGTATTCCAAAGCGTTATATTGTAGAGCCGAATAAAACCTTAGATGATGAATGGGATGCTTTAAAAGATAACTTAGGCCGTTATGACCTATGGGTTTTGGGTCCAAATGGTTATCATCGTCACTTTAAAGGTGATACTCAACGTATTGTCGATAGTGGAATTAAACCTGAAATTCGAGTGTGTTATGACATTGCTAATGGTGATGTCTATGTAGAGCTTATGAATGACGGGGCTAAGGATGCAATATTAACGGTAAAACCATGCGCATACCGACAGGATGCTCCATTACAACTTACCGTAAAAGCGGGTCAAGTCGTTAAACAACACTGGGCTTTGGCTGATGTAGGGCATTGGTATGATTTTGAAATCACATGCCAAAGTGATGTGTCTTATTACCGACGCTTTGCTGGTCGGGTTGAAACGGGCGAGGACTCATTTAGTGATCCAGCAATGCTCTAAATAATGAAGAGGCAAAAAGAATAGCTCATTTTCTTTTTGCCTCATTTTTTATAATAAAAATTTCTCTAAAACGTCACGAGTAGACTCAGAAATTGGAACAGTTTTACGCGTTTCACGATTAACAAACACATGCACAAAATGTCCTTGAGCTGAAGCTTGCTCTTGGCCTTGTTTAAAGATGGCCAGTTCATAGCGCAGTGAAGTGTTACCGATTTTACCAATCGCAACACCTACCTGAATAATTTCGGGAAAAGATAATTCCTGAAAAAAACTACAAGCTGAATCGACCACTAAGCCAATTGATTGTGATTGATGAATATCAAAACCTGTTTTTTGAATGAGCAAAGCATTGGCCGCCGTATCAAAGTAACTATAGTAAGTCACATTATTCACATGACCATAGATATCATTATCTGCCCAACGGGTCTGAATGTCTAAAAAGAACTTAAATTGATCGCGGGTTTTTAAAACTGGTTTAGTCATTAATGAATCGCCTGATAAATTGCCAAAGCAGCAGCTTCTGTCATGTCACGAGGGTTATTTTGTAGCAAGCGAGTTTGTAGCATGGCATCTTGAGCAAGCTTAGGTAGACTAGACTCTTCAATATTCAAATCTCTAAGCTTTAAGACCAAACCACTACGATCTAAATGGTTTTGCATATGGTCAATAAACAGATCACACAAACCATCTGTGCTGCCATTGCTATATGGATCTAGCCATTGCATCAGTTCCGCATAGTATTTTTTTGCATTTGGTGCATTAAATTTTAATACTTCTACCAACACTAAGGCATTAGTATGCCCATGCGATAAATGAAAATGCCCGCCAAGTGGGTAAGCTAAAGCATGTACAGCGGCAACGGGTGAATTTGCAAATGCTTGACCTGCAAGCATCGAGGCGAAAAGCATGTTTTGCCTTGCTTCTAAGTCATTACCGTTTTTAAGAACTTTCGGTAAGTTATGGTTCAGTAACTTCAAAGCATTTTTGGCTAAAATATCGGTATAAATATTCTTTTTATGCTTAGAGGTATATGCCTCAATGGCATGCACCATCGCATCAATGCCTGTTGCAGCAGTAATGTGAGCTGGTAAATTTTGAGTAAATGTTGCATCCAAAATAGCGGTATCTGCATACAGTACTGGAGAGACAATCCCCATTTTTGTTGTCTCGCCCGTAGTCACAATTGAAATTGGAGTGACTTCCGAGCCTGTACCAGCTGTAGTTGGAATTAAGATAAGCGGAAGGCGAGCTGTGGTTACCTGATTTACGCCATACATGTCTTGCAAACTTTGGGTCTGGTCGGGGTGTGCGAGTAGAGCAATTACTTTTGCAACATCTAAAGAACTACCACCGCCAAAACCAATAATGGCATCTACATTTTGCTGTTTTGCATAATTAGCTGCATCTAATACCACTTGTTCTGGTGGGTCAGCTTGAACATCGGCATAAATGACATGTTCAATATTAAGCGTATCTAAAATTTGAATGATGGGAACATGTAATTGATTTTTGATCATGCCTGCATCGGTGACGAGTAATAACTTACGGTAAGCTTTTGATGACAAAACATTCTTTAATTCTTGTATAGAGCCTAAGCCTGAGATGATATTTGGAACGGTTTGAAATTGAAAATGGCTCATATACGTTATTTCCTTATTTTTGAACATTATTGTAGAAGGGTTCTTTAGGATTCAATCTTTAAGTAACTTAGCATAAGACACTTTAAAATAAAGTAGTTCTGAAGTGATTATGTTGAGTGTTGTATGAGATAAGCACTACTTTCATATGGTAGGAGGGGGAAGGTAGGCGGAGATCACGCAAGGTATTTAAACGTTTATGGAAAGGTGGGCTTTTTTGTTATTTATACTGTTCGGTAGATTTTCCTGAAGACTACTAATTCATATAATGCCCTAACAATTTATAATTTTATTCGGTTCAAAAGTGAAAATTTCTAAAACTGTACTTAGTCTTATTGGATGTTCTTGTTTAATGCTTAGCTCAGCAGCAATGGCGAAAACCAGCTCTAGCGTCTATTCACCTAAAAATGGTGTAATTTGTGACAAATATATCTGCGCTGACAAGAAAGGTGTATCTAAAAAACTTACAGCCAAATACTTAGGAACTAACAAAGCGAACAGAGCATTCTCTCAAGGTGATTTTGATACTTCAGCATTCACACTCTCAAATGGTGTGTTCTGTGATACCAAAACAAAACTATGCCATGTTGATCGATACTTTGAAAATGGACATCGTAGTAAAGTTGATAGAAAAATGACGGATAAACTTTTTAAAAATAAATGATTTTTATCCTAGTTTTACTTAAAAGCCCATAATATTGGGCTTTTTTTGTAAGTAATATCAGATAAATAGACTACTAATTAAAAAACTATTTAAACCTTCAAAAAATTAGGTTTTTGCTTATAATTAGAGCGACTTTAGCATTCGCATTAATTGCCGCAGTTGTAGTGATGATACTTAGCCTGATAGATCCTTAATTTCATAGACGAAAAAAGATTGTAGAAGTGATCAAAGAAGTTAAGAAAGCCAAAGATGATATTCAAAGTAGTTAACCTGCTTCTGGCGGTATTATTAACTAGATCACATATATTTCTGTCATTTGTCGGATTTAATTAAATTGTTTAGAGACCTGTTTATACTGAATGTTCAAAATAAAAACAGGGTAACGACGTGAAAAATATTATTTTAGCAACAATAATGGGCTTCAGTGGAATCAGTAGTGTATTTGCTGAGTGTACATATAGCTTTGATGCAACATTAGCTCAGTTGCAATCTTTAGGTAATATTTCTGTTCAGAAGTTTCCAACTATTATAGGAAATAAGTTTTCTTATAAGACATCTCAACAAAGTCCAATTTATACGGCTTATAGTCAGGATTATCTGACAAGGGTATTAGCCGCAAATGATAATCAAGCTTCGCTCTATACACGTGGTGACAAAATACTACCGACAACCGGAATAATAGCTTTTGAATATAAAATTAAAGTTCCTACACTAGGTAATACTGGTTATGTAAATATTTTCCCAGCTTTATCTGGTGGAATCATGCAGAACGGTAAGGCTGTACATTTTATAGTTGCTTACCAACATGGGCCGACAAGTAATAATTTTTATATTCAAACTACATCAAATGATAGTGCGTTAGTTACTAATGGATTTAGTTTAGCTCCGGAAGTTACTTCTGATGGTTACCAAAAGATTGGTATTTATATCAATCAGAACTCTAATCAAGTTGGTTTGGTTTTTAATGGGGTAAATAAAGGATATTTTGCAACATTCCCTTCTAAACTGGATAACCTGTATTTTTCACTAACCTCTAATTTTTATGATTTAGCAGCAACTGATGCGAACAAAGATGTCTCTATCGAGTTCCTACTTGATAAATCGAAAATTACACAAAGTTATCCAACTGGTACCAAAGATATTTGTGGAGTAGCTTTGTAAAAAGTCCATCAAATTAAAAGACTCCTCGCCAGCCACTTTCGAGTGGCCTTTTTATGTCTAAACGAAAAATGAAATGAACAGAAAAAAATAATATAAAAAAGTTATTCCTTTGTGTAAAAGCCCTCTGATGAGGGCTTTATTATTTTCTTGAAAATTAGAAGATCAGATCGTTTGTCGACTGATTTATCAACTTTTAATCTATTGATAAACATTATTTTCCTTTTCAAGCCATGTGAGTTTTGACAAAATGCAACACGTCACAATGGTCAATTCAATTCTGACAATAATTTATAGTTTTGTTAGGATTCTGCATGCACCATATTTATTTCTATGTAATTCAAATATTTGGAAGTAATTTCTAATGGAAACACAATATAAGGTGTTATGTGTCTGTTTAGGAAATATTTGCCGTTCTCCCACGGCTGAAGTGGTTTTTAGACATTATTGTGATGCACATCAACTCAATATACTTGTCGATTCTGCTGGAACGAGTAATTATCATCCAAATAAAGCACCAGATCAGCGTAGTCAGCTACACGCTAAAAAAAGAGGCTATGACTTATCCTCTTTACGTGCAAGACAGCTTTCAACTCAAGACTTTTTAGAATTTGATTTGATTTTGGCAATGGATCATCAAAACTTTAATGATATTCATGACATGCTACAAAGTGCGGTTTCTCAGTTTGGGACTCATCAAATTCGTGCAAAAGTAGCTTTAATGAGCGAGCATGATCCCCAATATCCACAACAAGCCTTACCTGACCCTTATTATGGCGGAGCTGAGGGCTTTGAACGTGTACTCAATCAATGCGAGTCCAGTAGTTTGGCGTGGATTAATATTTTAAAAAAACAATTGAATGTTTAAGAGTAGGTTTTTCAATACAATGCAAATTCAAAATCAGGTACAGCTTAAGCCATTCAATACTTTGAGTTTAGATGCAACAGCGTCTCACTACACCAAAGTCCAAACTATTCAGGATATTGAGGGAGCTCTGGGTTTTGCTGAGCAGCATAATTTAAATGTACTTGTATTATCGGGCGGTAGCAATATGCTACTGCCGCAACAGATCAATGCGTTGGTTATTCATCTAGATATTCAGGGTATCGAAGTTTTATCGAACGATGATGATTTCGTTCGAGTTAATGTTGGTGCAGGCCAAGTCTGGCATGATTTCGTTTTATACAGTACTCAGCAAAATTGGTTTGGCTTGCAAAATCTTGCACTTATTCCTGGATTAGTCGGTGCTTCACCTGTACAAAATATTGGTGCTTATGGGGTAGAAGTAGGTGAGTTTATTGAATCGGTACAAGTATATGACCGTAAACTTAAACAAACTCAGACAATTTTAGAAGCAGATTGCCGTTTCGCCTATCGTCATAGCATTTTTAAAGATGATCCGAACCGTTACATCATTACGCATGTGACTTTTAAATTGCTTAAACATCCCCATTTAAAGCTTAACTATGGTGATTTGAAGCAAGCAGTTGGAGATAATCAGACTGCCGAGAACTTACAAAATCAAGTCATTCATATTCGTCAAAGTAAACTCCCTGATCCAAAAGAATATCCAAATGTGGGAAGTTTCTTTAAAAATCCAATAGTTAATCCTCAAGAATTTGAGCGCTTAGTCACACAATTCTCAACAATTCCACATTATCCTCAAGCGAGTGGAAACGTTAAAATTGCAGCAGGATGGTTAATTGATCAGGTGGGTTGGAAAGGTAAACAACTTGATATGGTGGGTATGTTTCATAAACAGGCATTGGTTTTGGTGAATTATGCCAATGCATCTCTTACTGATGTAAAGAAAACTTATCAGGCTGTACAACATGATGTTGATCAGCGTTTCCATATTATGTTAGAACCAGAGCCTGTGCTTTATAACAGTTTAGGTTTAATTGAAAATCATACGGAATAGTTTTATGCCACAAGTACACTTAATGGTACGTTTAGTACAAGTAGTCACCGTGCTATTTTTACTATTGGGCTGTTTCGTGGTTTTTTTATATTCGCCGTTTTATTCAAAATTAATTGTAGCTGGACTTAATTATTTTGTACCGGTTGATGTTAATCAAGTCGCTGCTGAAAGCCAGAGACAGGCTGCATTAAGTGAGCATGACAATTTAGAACCAGGCTCAAATCTATGGATTGCTCGTCAAGCATATTTAAAGCTGACTGAAAAAGCTTTACGTGAAAAAAAGACAACAGATCTGACCTATCTTCAAGAAAACTATAAGGCTTTGCAGCAAATTATTCTTTTAGAAGAAAAGGAACAAGATTCAGAGGCAGCCGCTTCCGTAACTGTTCCTTTAGTGGTTAGAAACTCAGAAATTGATGCGGCAGATGAAGCAAGCAGCCCAGTTGACGAGTCACTTTTGATTAGTAGCTCTGAAAATAAGGCACTTACAGAACAATATACAGAGTTCTTGGCAAGAAAGCCTGAAGTACCAGAGCATCAAAAAGCTGTTAGTGAACCTGAACAGAAAATTGAGTATGTCCGTAAAAACCCAATACCAGTCCAGTCTAAAAAGTTATCAGAACCTTATGCAATTGTTGTATTGGGTGGCGGATTAACCTTAGATAAAAATGGTAAAGATATTGTGGTTAATGGCTACACCCGCTTACGCTTGGAAAAAACTTTAGAAATTGAAAAACAAAGTCATCTTCCTATTGTGCTTAGCGGTGTTGAAGCGCCTTATATGCAAACTTGGTTAAAAGAGCGCGGTGTGGAAGCAAAACTATTAGAAAAACGTAGTATGAATACATGTGAAAATACACGATTTAGCTCTTTGTTGCTTCAGAAGAAAGGGGGCGCTCCGACGGTTATGTTGGTTACTGATGAATATCATATGCCGCGTACACGTCGACTATTTGCCTTAAATGGTATAGAAACGATTCCTGTTGTAGCTCCAATGCCAACATCACTTACACGCTGGCAACCAAGTGTGCAAAATTACGATCATAGCCGCCGTGCGAATTATGAATTACTTGCGACAATTCGCGACATGTTGTTTGGTTCAAGCGATTGTCGAGAGGTGCCTTAATGTCAGATATCCCATTTCTCAATCCTGCTGTATTAAAGCAATTAGATTTACCGGTCCCGAACCGTGATCTTACACCACAGGTTTTAAGTCCACTCAATTTAAATACCCTAGAAGAACCATCTCGCGATTTACTGGCCTATCGCAAGTTGTATGGCTTACATTTACTTGAATGTGACCATTGGCAAGGCTATGTTCAAATGCCTTTATTTCGCTTACATGTGCAGGTTTTCAAACCTAAAATAGACAAAATTCAAGGTACTGTCTGTTTATTACATGGTTATCTTGAGCATAGCGGTATTTATCAGCCCATCATTCGAGAAATTCTTGAACAAGGTTTCAGTGTAATTACCTATGACTTACCTGGTCATGGCCTCAGTAATGGTTCACCGGCAAGCATTCAAAATTTTGACCACTATCAACAAGTACTGATGGCTGTTTATCAATATGTGAAACATGCAGATCAGTTGCCTAAACCTTGGGTGGGAATTGGACAAAGCACGGGCGGGGCAATTTGGATGCATCATTTATTGGAATATGCTGAAAAACGCCAAGATCCGATTGTAGATAGAGTCTTATTACTTTCTCCTTTGATTCGTCCTGCAAAAACAGCATGGTGGCATAACCCAGTTGGATTGGGCATTATTCGCCGTATTAAGCGCCAAGTACCAAGACACTTTAGACGTAATAATCATAATCCTGAATTCTTACGCTTTATTCGCTTAAAAGATCCGTTGCAACCTCGGATGATGGGGATGGACTGGATTTTGGCAATGTCAAAATGGATGCAAGAAATGGAAGAACGGCCCGCTTGCCGTATCCCTGTCTGGCTTGCACAAGGTGCTCTCGATCAAACGGTTGACTGGCGTTACAACATTGAATTTATTCGTCGTAAATTTAGGCTTCAAACGCTATTAATGCTTGAAGAAGGTTCACATCAATTAATTAATGAACGTGCAGATATACGTGCGGCTTTAACAGGATTGATTCCAGCCTTTTTACATGCGAAACCAAAACATTTTTATTATTAAAAAATCATGCATCTATCCAATAATTTTGGATATTTGGATAGATGCATGACTTAATCTATCTGCTTTATTTTGAATTTTGATAAAGCTGCATGAAGTTTTTATAAACTGAAGATTGCTTTTGTGGACTATACATATTGCGTTCAATCGTTCCTTTATCCGTTTTTATTAAAACGTTTACATTTTGAGCATTTTTAAACTCTTGTAAGAATTGGCTTGGAATAATAAAGAACGTAGTTGAATGTTTAGGCACTAATCGACTTACATTCGTTTTTTCAGTCGCTTGAGCGGGTTGATAAGTAAATCGTTTGCCATCAATATCAAATATTAACTCGTTAATATCATAAAAGTTATAACTACTACTTAAATGAACATCTACACGCAGCTGATCTTTTTGATTCTCGTTCCATTTAACGAGCAAGCTAGGACATAATTCAGTTGGTAAACAGTTGAGCTGACCAGCTGTCTTTACTACTGTAGGAGCTGTTGCTTTATCTGTACCAAATTGTGTGGTGCTGCAAGCCGTTGTAAGTAGACAAGAACCCAATAAGAGTAGAGATTTCTTCATCATATAAATTCCAAGATAGTATGTTTAATATTATTTATGTTAAGGCCAATAATTTTGACATAAATTAACGTGTAGTTGGGCTTAAAAATACAAATGGTTTTGCAATTTTAAAGGAAGAAGTAGCATCACCTGCATAGATATGGCTTTGATCGGGCCCTAAATCAAGTCTACGCGTTTTACCATCTTTAAAATTAATCTTTTTTAAGTCAACCCAAAACACATTTGGTGATAGGGCAGACTCGAAAAAATAGAGCATCTGTTTATGATCGGCCACAGTTCGCCAACGAGTTGAAGAGATATTAGGTTCTTCTTGAGTATTTAGTCCATAGGGAACAGACGCATTTCGAATCACACTAAATACAGAGGCTTGAGCCTGTTTACTATCATCATTTTTAGGAATTGCATTAATATAAAATGATGCACGTGCAAAGCGATCAGATGCTCGGTTTGTACCAGGGAGCATGATCGTTCCACCAATTTGTTTCCAGTATTCGGCAAGTGCGAGTTGCTTATCGAAAGTAGGTGAGTTAGTCATGACTTGATAGCTGCGACTATGGTGAATAATCTGCTTTCCGTCAATATATTCAATAATTGCGCTATCACCTGTTTTGTCAGAAATAGATAAATGCAGGGTGGTAAGCCTTGATTCACCTGGAACATTGTCGGTAACAATGGTGTAAGGTTCTTTTTCTAATGCTTTAACGGCTTCATCGACAGTTGCGAAATTATCGAGTACATATTGCGCCCAAGCTGCAATGCTTAGTAATGGTTTATTAGATTTTTTTACATCTGGATATTGAGATTCTACTAACCATAAAATATTGGCAACCAATCCAGCTTCATTCATGCCATCTGTTGTGGAAACTTCATAACCTGTGGCAATCACACTTCCATATTTAGATGTCCATTTTATTGAATTGGAGCCTGCACTACCATCACGAGCAATGCCACTTGGCATAATCCACAAATTTGTACCCGTATCAACTTTCCAGTCCATTGAGCGAGCAGTAATAATATGTTGGTTATTGCCTAAATATACGGCACGTGTACAAGCAACAGCATAGCTACTTAAACCTACTGCCAGTGCGACAAAAGAAGAGATGAATGTTTTTTTCAACATGATGAGATACCTTCTTGTTATAAGCATTAAAAAATTTTTATTAAATAAAATTAAAGTGTGTACGTTATTTATACTTTTATATTAGGTGAAAAATCGATTAAATACAAATTAAAAAGAGAGTGGAATTTAATCAAAAATCACATATTATTTTTAAATATGGAAGAGCATCACACTATGAATGTAATGCTCAAATTATAGGCTTAATATAAATTAGAAATGATTGGCATCAGCCATATTCCACATTCGATAATAAAAATTATCATCGTCGTTATTAAGTTCAGATTGTAAAAGTTCACCTTCTTTTAAGAAAAAATGCAATTGAGCATAGTTCTTAATTTCACGGTCGTTTACTCGCTGAGCCAAATGGTGGGCTTTAATATCTGAAGGATGACGTAAACCAGCCGCAGCAATCATTTCTGATAATGCATGCAATGTATTTTTATGAAAATTAAATACCCGTTCTGATTTGGTCGGTACATCAATTGCTTTTTGGCGGTCTTTATCTTGGGTTGCAACACCTACAGGGCATTGGTTAGTGTGACAGCTTTGTGCCTGAATACATCCAACAGCAAACATGAAACCACGTGCCGAGTTAACCCAATCTGCACCTAGTGCAAAAGTACTGGCAATATCGAATGCACTAATGATTTTACCACTCGCACCAATCTTAACTTGATCTCTTAGCCCTGCACCGACAAGCGTGTTATGGACAAAGCGCAAGCCTTCACGTAATGGTGTGCCAATATTATCGCTAAACTCAATTGGTGCTGCACCTGTACCGCCTTCAGAACCATCGACTACAATAAAATCAGGAACAATTTTTGTTTCAAGCATTGCTTTAACAATACTCATAAATTGCCAAGGCTGACCAATACACAGTTTAAAACCAACTGGTTTCCCGCCAGATAATGTGCGCAACTTCTGTAAGAAATGCATCATTTCAATTGGGGTAGAAAAACTAGAATGCTTTGCAGGAGAAATACAGTCATGATCGCGAGAAACGCCGCGGATTTCGGCAATTTCTGCGGTAATTTTATGTTTAGGTAAAATACCGCCGTGGCCTGGTTTAGCACCTTGGGAAAGCTTCAGTTCAATCATCTTGATCTGTGGTAATTGGGATTGTTTGGCAAACTTTTGCTCGTCAAATTTTCCGTCTAGGGTACGGCAACCAAAATAACCACTGGCAATTTGCCAAACAATATCACCGCCATTTTCCAGATGATAAGGGCTTAAACTACCTTCGCCAGTATCATGATAAAACCCACCTAACTGTGCACCTTTATTTAATGCGCGGATTGCATTTGCACTTAAACTACCAAAGCTCATGGCAGAAATATTCATGATTGATGCACTATAAGGTTGAAGGCATTGTGCATTACCAACCTGAATACGGAAACTCTTTGGATCTGCTGGTGGGCAAGGGCTTATTGAGTGGACAATAAAGCGATAGTTTTCTTGATAAACGTCAATGATTGAACCAAAAGGTTTATCTGCATTTTCATTTTTAGCGCGTTGATAAACTAGACTTCTTTGCATACGAGAAAAAGGTAGAGCATCTTGATCCGCTTCAATAAAGTATTGACGAATTTCTGGGCGTATATCTTCAAACAAAAAACGGAAATGCCCCATA
The DNA here is from genome assembly GCF_001423205.1 of Acinetobacter sp. Leaf130. NCBI lineage: Bacteria > Pseudomonadati > Pseudomonadota > Gammaproteobacteria > Moraxellales > Moraxellaceae > Acinetobacter > Acinetobacter sp. Leaf130. The sequence goes on along the minus strand of NZ_LMOE01000001.1, from coordinate 1,613,300 downwards.
ATTGGGTAGTTTCTTAAAATTGAATGTTTATTCTGCAAAACATCATAAAGGCCTAATAAGCTTAGTGCACCTGTGAGTACCCATAAACCGTTAAGTAGAGTATCTGAAATAAAATAATAGATACTATGAGGTGTATATACGGTGCGAAACCATGTAATGCTGAGTGCAGTAAAAATACATAAGAACCAAAGAGAATGGCGTGAAAAGAATGTATTGAGAAATTTATGTCGAATGATTTGTGCTGGACTCGCCATATTGGAACAAATTCCTAATGTTTTACTGGCACATACCTTGCCAAGAAGGAAGTAAAACTACAAGTATGGAATTGTTAGTTTTAGGGGACAAGAAAGAGTACATTCAAAGGTTCGCTTGATTTAGGAATATATTTTTAAATAGAAAGTATTTTGACTATAAATAATATTTAATCTGAATCTTTTAGCATTAAGATAAATTATAAAATTAATGGATTTTATAAATGTTTAGTTGTGCTGATCTTTCCGGGATATATCTTTTATCCCTTACTGGGGATTTTATTTGTTTTAGGGTTTACGCCTATTCTAGATTTTTTTGCTGAGAGACCTAAAGGATTTCATAGTTGGGATATTAGGAATATGTTTGTGATCAACTCTCGCAGTGGAGACTATCAATTTAAGGAATTGGCTTGGTATGGCAAAGCCTATATACAATTAGGTTTTGCTATGGTGGGTGGATTTCTCGGCCTGTCTTTTCATTTAATTTTTAGAAATAGTTAAGCTAATGCTACCCACTTCTGGTATGTGAAAAGTTGTTTTAATTACTGAAAGTTCTTAAAAAATCCTAGAACTGTTATAAGTTACTTAGATTTCTTATTCATAAAATATTGTTTTCTTATTCATTTAAAATATATAGAACAATCAGTAGCTTACTTTTTGTTCTTGTTTTTTTGACCAAAGGTTAAAAAAATATAAATTACTAAAAGTGATGGTAAATTTTAACTAATGAAAAGCTATAATTTTTTTAGTAAAACTAATAAAAGATAAATAAAAGTATCGAAAATTCATATAAAAAGTGTAATAAACCATAAAAATTTTTCTAATTGAGAAATTCATCAGAAGTTGAACTATTAATTGATATTTAAAATGAAACTTATGTTAGTGTTTTTGTTGTTTTTTTGTATTATGCGCGGTCAGTAGAGTAAAAAAATAATGCTTTGAAAAAACAATCAGAAAAGCTAGTGATTGTATTGGGGAAGGCTAGTTTTTACATCTATTAATTTTATTGGCGTAATGTAAAAAAGGTTTTTTACCATGAAAAAGTCTCTCATTTGTTTACCAGCAATTGCTATGGGTTTAATGTCTATCACTGCAGCAAATGCTGCAACAGCAACAGGCACCTTGACTGTTAAAGCAACAATTACAAATAGCTGTGTATTGAATACTTCAGCTACCGGTACAACAGCTAACGCAGTTTTAGATTTTGGTACTTTAAGTTCTCTTGCTAGCAACGTAGATGCAGACACTACAACGACAGGTGGTACGGCCATCAAAGTTTTATGTAACAACACTGTGCCATGGACCTTGGCTTTCGATGCTGGACAAAATGCTCAAACAACTCAACGTCGTATGATTGGTGGTGCAACAAGCAACGAATTTATTCCTTACAACCTCTTCTCTGACACTAACCGTGCAACAGCAATTGGTATTTCAACTACTGCATATAGTGGTACTGGTACTGGTGTGCCACAAGCAATTAACGTCTATGGTCGTATCCCTGCTGGCTCAACTTTGCCAAGTGCAGGTAGCTATGTTGACACTGTAACTGTAACAGTGACTTATTAATTTTTAATAAGTTTTATTGTGTCATTGCTAGCTCTTGATTGAGAGAGCTAGCCTAATTTGAGAAAAGTAGTTCTGGGCAAATCATGAGAAAAAATATCTTTGTTATTACAAGTTTATTGTTATTTTTGCCTAGTATGCTGAACGCTGCATCAATTCGTCTTTCGCCTGTAAGTATTGAAATATTAAATGATCAATCGGCGTCCTCAATTAGTTTATATAACCAGTCAAATGAAAGTACTGATTTGCAGGTACGTGTATTTGAATGGCGCCAAAATGCTGGGCAAGATCAATTAATCCCTACAGATGAGATCGCGGTTAGTCCACCATTTTTAAAATTACAACCTAATGATTCTTATAATTTACGTGTAGTTAGAATTAATCCAGCACCAGTTTCTGGTGAGCAAACATACCGTATTATTATTGATGAACTACCAAAACCGATTGATAACCGTAAAGCGGATCAAGGGGTTAACGTACTACTACGTTCGTCATTGCCTCTATTTGTCGTAAATAAAGATGCAATTACTAAACTTACTTGGTCAATTCAACAAGAGCAAAATAATTCTTCTCTTATGATTAGCAATGTTGGCAATCGACATGCACTTTTAAATAATTTAACACTTGTTGATGTAACAGAAAATAAAAGCTATGCCATTAAAGTAAATACGGTGAATGGTTATATTCTTGCTGGCAAAGCAAGAAGTTTTAATATTAGCCCTGATTTCAAATTTCAAGCGGATCATAAATATAATATTTCATTAAATATTAACGGTAAGCAAACATCTCTTTAAAGAGGCACATATGAAATATCTCGTAAGTGCCTTATGTGTTATGTACTTGCCGATTCATGCTTTTGCTGAATCATTGCAAGATAACACCAATATTGCTTTACCAAGTATTCCGGAAGTTACAAACTCTTCTCATCAGGTGTTTAGTTCTGATAAGGCTTACACACAGCTTTTTTTAAAGATTTCTATTAACTCGAATATTTCAACAGATTTAATATCGGTACGCCAAGATCAAGATGGAAAGCTGTATATTCGTGTTCGTGACTTAAAAACTTTAAGAGTGAAAATGGATGAACACATTCCAGATACTCAATGGGTGTGTATTAATGAACTAAAAGGAATCCAGTTTAAATATCTAGAGAATGAGCAAGCTTTAAACTTACAAGTTCCGTTGAACATGTTGGCGGATTATTCAGTTGACTTAAATGGTCAGCAGATTACCAGTCCTCATTTACTAAAAATGAAGCCTTTAAACGCAGCCATTTTGAACTATAGCCTGTATCACACCCTGACCAATGACGAGAATGTTTTCTCCGGTTCTGCAGAAGGGATCTTTAACAGCGCAATCGGTAATTTTTCATCAGGGGTTTTATACAACGGCAGTAATGAAACTAGTTATAGCCATGAAAAGTGGGTACGTCTGGAAAGTAAGTGGCAGTACGTAGATCCTGAAAAGATCAGGATATATACCTTAGGGGACTTTATTTCCAATAGTTCTGACTGGGGGAGTAGTGTACGTCTAGCTGGTTTTCAGTGGTCGAGTGCTTACACCCAACGAGGAGATATTGTCACTTCGGCACTCCCACAATTTTCTGGTTCGGCTGCACTGCCTTCGACATTAGATTTATATGTCAACCAACAAAAGATTTATTCAGGACTTGTTCCCTCAGGCCCGTTTGATATTAAGCAGCTCCCGTTTATTTCCGGAAATGAAGTCACGCTTGTGACCACGGATGCAACGGGTCAGCAGAGCATTACCAAACAGGCTTACTATTTTTCATCTAAAATTCTGGCAAAAGGCATTAATGAATTTTCAGTAGATGTCGGGGTTCCACGCTATAACTATGGCTTGTATTCGAATGATTATGATGATGTCACCTTTGCTTCGGGTGCGATCCGATACGGCTACAGCAACTCGTTGACCTTCAGCGGTGGTGCAGAGGCTTCTACAGATGGCCTATCAAATCTGGGCACAGGCTTTGCCAAGAACCTGTTTGGTTTTGGGGTAATTAATGCTGACATTGCAGCGAGTCAATATAAAGATGAAAACGGCTATTCTGCCTTAGTAGGTTTAGAAGGGCGTATTAGCAAGAATATTTCGTTTAATACCAGTTATCGCAAAGTATTCGATAACTACTTTGACCTTGCCCGTGTGTCTCAAATTCGATATTTAAAAGATAATCAAACAGATGCTGAACCCAAAAACTATCTAAGCTACAGTGCGCTGGCAGATGAGATTTTTAGGGCAGGAATTAACTATAATTTTTATGAGGGGTATGGAGCTTATCTGGGTTATAACCAGATTAAATTTAGCGACAACTCTTATAGGTTAGTCTCTGCCAATTTAAGTGGAAGTCTGAACAAGAACTGGGGATTTTATACCTCAGCGTATAAAGATTATGAAAATCACAAAGATTATGGCATTTACTTTGCGCTGCGTTACACACCATCTACCAGAGTCAATGCGATTACAAGTATTTCTAATGAAAGTGGTAAAACAACATATAGACAAGAAATAAATGGATTTAGTGACCCACAAATCGGTGCATTTGGATGGGGAGGCTATGTTGAGCATGATCAGGATGCCAATCAAAACAATGCATCTATCTATGCATCTTACCGTGCCCGTGCTGCTTATCTGACAGGTCGATATAACCGAATTGGAGATAACGATCAGGTTGCACTTTCAGCGACAGGATCGTTGGTTGCGGCAGCAGGGCGGATTTTTGCGGCTAATGAAATTGGAGATGGCTATGCAGTTGTGACCAATGCTGGACCGCAAAGCCAAATTCTAAATGGTGGAGTCAATTTAGGAGCGACTGATCGAACTGGTCGATTCTTAATTTCAAATTTAAGACCTTATCAGCTTCATCATATCTATCTAGACCCATCATATTTACCTTTAGAATGGGATGTTACTTCAACTAACCAAACAGCATTCGTAGGTTATCGCCAAGGAACCTTGGTTGACTTTGGCGCTCATCAGGTCATTTCAGGATTAGTCAAACTTGTTGATTCGAATAACTCAGCGTTATTGCCGGGTTATAGCGTTCGAATTAATGGACAGCAAGATGGGGTAGTTGGCTACGATGGTGAAGTATTTATTCCAAATCTATTAAAACAAAACAAACTTGAAGTAGATCTTCTGGATCATGGTTCATGCCAAGTTAATTTTGCGTATGAAAATAAGCAATACAGTGCTAAAAAGTTGGGGCCTTATGTATGTCGATAACTACTGTCAGTCATAGTTTTTGGATGAAGGGTAAAAAGCTTTCATTGGCCATAAAGTATATTTTAGCAATTGTTCTGTCTTTTATATTATATGCATTTTTTAGCTCTGCACATGCGGCTTGTACGGTAACTGGAACCACTAATAGTACATATACCTATACGGCTGCCACAATTAATAGTGATGCAAACATCAACTTTTCCGGCACGATTAGATGTCTTGGCGGACGTACTACTCCTGAAATTTCAGCTTATATGTGTATGAAAACCGTATTTACGGGAACCACAAACACCAATAACAGTGTTTCATTACCTTATACAGTCATTGCAACTGTAGGTGGGGCAGGTTCTTCTACTACAAATCAGACCTCAAATGTTTGGTATGGACCAGTGAGAACAGTCGCTCCAAATAATATTATTAGTTACTCTGTAAATGTAAAAGTTCCAGCCCGCACTGGTTCGCTCACTGCATATCCTAAAGGTACATATACTGGTACGGTTCAGCTTTTTTGGGACATGCAGGCAAGCTCTAGTAGTGTCTGTGAAGGTAATAGCGGAGGCGGTTGGGATTCAGGTAATACCACTATAACGGCTAATTATGTTGTACCGAGTTTATGCCAATTAGATTCAACATCAAATGTCGATTTCGGCAATATTAATGATATTGGTTCAACTAGTCGTGATTACACTGCCCAAGGTGCAGTGAATACCACTTGTAACAATGGAACGCCATACAGTATTTATTTGGGTGATGGAAATAACCGTATTGCTGGTGGCTTTAGACGTATGACAAATGGTAGTAGTCAATATATTCCCTATCAGTTATATCAGAACTCGACTTATAGTACGGTATGGGATACTACAGGTGGTGTAACCGCAGTGGGCGGTTCTGGAGGTGTTTCCAAAACAGGCTCGGGGAGTGCTCAAAGTACAAATGTCTATGGAAAAATTCCACAAGGTACTATTATTTCAACGACTCCCGGTAATTACTCAGATACGATAGTTGTTACAGTAACTTATTGATTAAATTTTTGAATTTAATGTTGAGTATGTTTCTGGTACTGGGTTGGTAATGTGAATATCCGTGAGTTTGATATTCGATATTTAAGCTAAGCTTAATTTGAAAATTTAGTTCTAAAGAGTGATGTCTATAAATTTGATTTTTAATTGTTCTAATTTAAAGGAAGTAGAAAAGCTTTTACAGAAAAGATGGTTGATAAAAGACGGTTAACGGTAATGTTGTTTTAGGATAAGTAAAAACAGAAAAAGACAAATTAAGAAAATAAGAAAAAACATCTGATGAATAAATACCTTATGAATATTAAATGTATTTTTACACAAGTTAACACATTGTACAAATTAAATTACAGTTTGCTTATCTTTATTTAATCTTTCTTATCAATAAAAAAGCTTTTAGGGGCAAAGCTGGTTATTAATAAATTAGTTATTTGTATTGCAAAACAAAGTGTTAGAATTGTAGGGTTGGGATGTTTTGATATATACAATTATCTCGAATTTTAACCTATTGAAAATACAAAGGTTTACCACTTGTTCCAACCACTTACAATCCAAACTAGACTCGGCGGATTCTACTTTTTCTATAGTGTGCTTGTAGATCTTCTAAAATTATAAAGATTATTAAAATTAAATACTTAAGCTTAAAAAATGACGTATTTTATTGAGACTAAAAAGTACTTGTAGACTATTTGTAGACTGTTGAGAAACATGGTTAAATCATAGTTCGCTAAAACTGGTTTAAGACATGAAACTCAACAAATCTACTGTTGATGCTATTCCATTAACAGAAAAAGGTCAAAAAATATATCGAGACTCAGAACTAATTGGTTTTGCTGTAAGGGTAACCAATAAAAGTAAAACATATATAGTTGAGCGCAGACACGAGGGTGAGCTTTTTCGAGTAACGATTGGCAAGACAACCGATCTTCCTGCTACAAATGCTCGTGCAAAAGCTCAGATGATTCTTGCGAAAATTTCAAACAATGAATATGAGAAGCCAACTAGAGCAAAGAATGTTTCTAATCCTTTGGAAATTACTGTGAATGAAGCGCTTCAAATTTATATTGATAGAAATGACTTTAAACCAAAGACGATAAAGCAATACAACAAATACTTTGATCTATATTTAGGATGGGGTAATAGGAAGCTTTTTCAGATTACCAAGCAGGAAGTCTTAGATCGTTTTATTGAAGTATCAAATATCAGTGAATCATCTGCAAATGGTGCAATATCTCTTTTAGGTACTTTATGGAAGTACATCCATGTTCTTTATTCAACAGATGAAAATCCGATCCTTAAAACTAATCCAGTTGACATTATTTCCGTAACTAAAGGATGGAATAAGATTGCTAGTAGAGACAGACATCTACACAAAGATATTATCCACAAATATTACAATGCAGTCCTTAGCTATGAAGATGAGTTGAATCTTGAAAATACAGCAAGATCAAACACACATCGGGATTTAGTTTTGATGTGTATGTATACCGGGTGTCGAAAGCAAGAAGCGTGTTCATTGAAGTGGGTGGATGTGAATCTCAAGAATGGAACATTAACTTTTAGAGATACCAAAAATGGTACAGATCACATGTTCCCAATTGGAGACCATTTACAAAGTATTTTGCGTGAACGTTGGCTGTTAAAAGAAAACGACTGGGTTTTCCCAGCAACAAAGATGCCTACTTCTTGGAATATGCATGCAACTAAAGTTGATACGCTATTAAATAGGGTTGGTAATGAGGTTGACTATTATGTTTCTATGCATGATTTCCGCCGAACTTTTGCGACTATATGTAATTTATTAAGATTTAATATTTATGTGACTAAAAGGCTATTAAACCATACTGCTAAGCCTAGAGTAGATGTCACAGGAGGGTATGTTCAAATACCTGATGAAGAATTAAAAGCATCAATGAATATGATAGAAGCAGTTTATCAAGGAAAAATAGATTGTTTTAATTACCAATCTGTTTGGAGTGAAAGACTAAAAGATATAAAGGCGGGGTGACCGCCTTATATCGTTGCAAGCTGCGCTGTATTTAGCACAGTCTTGCTCTTTTCATACTGTAGTACATCTTTCTTCTTGTAAGAAACCCGTCTACCAATTTTTGAAAAAGGCATGGATGACTGATCACATCGCATTCTTGCTAAGGTCCATGGTGAGCAATCCAAGTAAAGCGCTACAACTTCTTGGGGGAATTTCTGTTCTTCATTCGCCATTATGAAGCGATCTAAATATTCCTGTTGCTCTGCATCAGATAGATTTCTTAAGTCTTTTAACATTTCACCCCTCCTTACTTTCCGCTTTAACTTCATCTACTTCCAAACTCACTTTTGAGCCTGAAAAGTCATTGTTATTAATAACGATCGGCTTGAAGTGGGTCAGCACAAAAAGCACCAGATAAGCTATTGAAACTGCATATACAAAACTATCGGTATATTTTCCAGTTCGTAGCAATGCAATTCCAAAAATAGCCATAACTAATAATAGAAAACTGTATTTTTCACTCATTCCAATACCTCAGCACATTTCTCTATATATTCATTTGCCCATTCATTTAAGATTTCCTTTTCAACAAATTCTTGCTTTTCAAAGAAGCCTAATGCATTCCATTCTTTTTCCGAGATGTAGTCACTTAGCAATACATCTTCTTCATGGTTTCCCACAGCAAAGCCAATTGAGAGCTTTAATCGCACTTTGATAGAACTAAATTCACTCATTATTCAGCTTCCCAATATTCGTGCTTTGATTCATCAAATTCAAAACTGTGGTATTCAAATAAATCATGAAGTTCTTGTTCGTAATTATCACAATTGATATTTTCATAATCTTCGAGCTTGATACATAGCTCACTCCAACGATCACGAAAATCACCACCATCCAAAACCTTGGTTAATCCACTCATGCTTCAGCTCCAGATCCGTAAAATTGTTTTGCTTCATCAAAGCTTTTGGTTACAAGGGGAGCAGATCCTTTCTTGTAGCAATTCACAATTTCATCAAATTTAAAAACACGTTCAGCTGTCTTCAAATCAAAGCATTGATACATGGCTTGGGTGAACCAGCTTTCTACATAAAATAGATTTTTAATATGGTCCTTACGGGTACCGTGCCATTTCTGGACTTTAATAACATCATCGAAAATTTCTAGGAAAAAGTTGTTACCTTCCTTTTCATGCATTTTTCTATAACGTTCAACAGCTCTCTCGGCTATCTCTTTAGAAGCTGCTGGCGTTTGTTTGAAAGGGCCATCACCTTCGGGCCGCATTGCAACGGCCCATAAAGTTGATTTACTCATTAGCAGCTCCCGATTTGCTTTCACCCAACTTTATACAACCTTCTTCTTCACATTCAGACATGCAAGCATAGTAACCAGCACCACTATGCCCATTCTCATGCCAGCCAATTGTTACTAAATCATCCATTTGATCTTGTGTATCATCTGGTGCACCAAAATTACATGCTTCTTTTAATTCAGCGCATGTTAAAGTTATGCTATGAACAAGAGTCTCTTGTTGAGACTTATATTCAGATTCTGAACCGCCAAAAATTGCAGGAACGTTTTCAACCTTTCCAAGCTGAATTGAATAACCTAGATATTTGTTTAACTTTTCGATTTTATTGATCTTTGCAGCATGATTAGCTTCAAAACCAAATTGACAATATGTATTTAGTTCATCAACTACAGCATGAAGATCATTAAGTTCTAAATGAATTCTTTCTAAGTTATTCAGAGGTAAATCAGGGTGTTTCTCTGTCATGCCAAACTGAGCAGTCTTTAGGGCAATTTGTGCAATTTCAGTTGCTTCTTCAGCAAGTTTCATCAACAAAAATTGTTCATGCGTCATTTTATTCATTGCTCGGCTCCCGATTCGCTTGCTTCATACATCTGTTTGCAATGATTTGCAGCGTCTAAGGCAGTCTCTTGTGAATCAAACAATTTCCATGCAATATGATCATCGTTATCATCCCAGACTCTTGCTGCATACAAAGTATTGCTTTGAGTGATTAAATATTCTTTATGTTGAACTGGCTTAACCTCCCCAATACTCAATTCACATAAAGTTCCATCTATTCCATCGTGGTCTAACCAGAGATATTCATCATCGTCGAGATACCAGTCTTCGGTATTTTTCTTTTCAACAAGCAAGTGAGTGTCAGGCACCGCTTGAGCTCTGCCTACTGCCATGAAATATTGAGCAATCTCCCAAGCCAAAGCTGTTGAGCCTTTTTCATATCCACCATCCTCGCGCTTGTCTAAGTAATAGCACTTAGCATCTGCCCAATATTCAAAAGCTTCTCGTTCAGTCATTTTCATGATTCAGCTCCCGATTTGCTTGGCACCTTGTGAAAGTACATCCAATGTGTTGGTGGGTCTCTTTCAAAATTAGCCCAAATATGATTTAAGTCTTCATCACATGTCATGTAGTCACTTTCTGGTTGAACGTCTGGTGAGTCCGACCAACAAATTAAAACCATAGTGTCTGCTGGTGGCTCTTCATCTTCGACGCTGATCCAAGTTGGCATTACCTGAGCTTGTGCTTTCATGAAAGTTACAGCTTTTTTCCACATTGCCCAACCACTATTAACGCGGTGGTAAATTTCTAAAATATCCTCTTCACTTAGTTCGATTTTGATACCATCAGCTATTTCAAAACACCCACCAACCATGTCAAATTCAAGGACTTCTAAATGATTTGGAAGCCAATATTTTTCTTTAAAGAATGGTAATTGTTCCACCCAAAATGCTTGTTTAGTTTTTAAATCAATCATTCACGCCACCATTTTATAAATACGTTTAACTTCGTGATTCAGCTCATCCATTGCTGAGCGACCTTCTTTGAAATACTTCAAAAGCATTAACTTGTAGCGCTCTTGAGCTGCTTTGTTCATCTCACCTTTATCGGTCAAGGTGAGGGTGGCTTTATTGCCTTTAATCAGGTTTACACCTTGCGGTGTACCTCTTCCGCGATAGCCAGCATTAACGTTGAAAACTATGAACTTCTCGAAAAGCTGCTGGGGTAGCAGCTTTGGCTCGAAAAGAAACTCTGGAAAAGTCTGTTTCGACATTAGAAAGGTTCCTCCGGTAAATAATCAGGTTCATTAACTGGTGGATTTTCTAATTCAAAACGACGTTTTTTTACGAAACCCATGAGCTTAGGTTGAATTTCTAGGGCACGACTTGCCACATCAATTTCAAGAGCATCCAATGTAGTAAGATCTGGTGCATTCTGGATCTGAACCATTAATGATGGTGGCTCACTCTCTACAGGCTTTTCATCTGCAAGTTGAGTTAAACGCTTGTGAGTTGCTTGAAGTAAAGGCTCCATTTGTTTGTCAGACCATGCATGGGTGTAGCGATAAACAGCATTTACTTCGGCTGGTGTTTTAGACTCTTTAACACGTTGCAGCAGGGTATCAAGTGTCTTTTGATATTCAGGATCTACTTCAGGTTCGTTAGTAACTGGAACTAATAGGTCCTCAGAAGAGGAAACATAAGACCCTTCAGTGATAACAATCGCAGTGTCTAAAGCAATAGCCATATTTTCTGGAAGATCTTCGGCTTTAGTTACCTCAACTTGTTTTTGAGTCGAAGCCTTTGAAGATCTTTTCCCTCGTTGATTTTTAGGCTTATCATTAAAACCATCTTCAACATCTATATGGTCAATAACTTGACCAAAAATCGCACCTAAGGCTTTTAGTTGAAGCACTGCATTTTCTGCATCGGCCTGAGCAAAACCATTCAAAACGCTATAATAGATTTCGCAATTTTCAGGATGAAACTTAGTTCTTAAAACACGAGTTGGTGTGACGATAAAAATCTCTTGATCATCTTCAACTTCATGAGCAACTAAAGGCTTGGTAAATTGGATACCTGCAAGTTCCATTAATTCGGCTTTAATGCAAAATTCATAACCCGGCATAACAAAAATAGTAGCTGGGTAGCTTTCAAGTGTTTTGAAATCGTTTTCAAATAACTTGCTGCATAGTACTTCTTTGCCGTTTTGTAATGCGTTAAATGCTTCTTGAGCTGAAATTAAATTTGTCATGTTCTTATCCTTGTAATGCCTTGAGTACGTATTTATCTATGTCGTCTTGTCTTAACAGCCAAGCAACATAATCAGCAGGTAGATCCTTAATTTTTGCCCCTTTGTATTTACCAAAAGGCATGACAGTCGGAACTCGAGCATGTTCAGATGCAAGGTAGAGCGATTGCATATCTTTAAGGCCGAGATTCTTACAAATATGGGTTAATACAAAGCCTGTTAAAAATACGTCCTGCTTTGTATTGTGGGCATTGCGAATGCTTTGACGGGCTTTTTCACTACCCTTAGTCAGCATGTAAACTAATGCTGAAATGTTATGAGCTTCTTCGGGCCAGACCATTCTTGAAAGGGCAAGTGTGCAAATAGCCTTCGCATTAAAATCTTTATGAGCTAATCGAATAGCTTGAATGTCATAATCAATATTATGGCCAATGATGAATTCACATTCCGGAGCACGGAAAGTTTCATAACTTGGCTTGTCTGCAATGTCGCTTTCAAGAATGTGATGAATAGCCATAGCGCCGTACGCAATTGGTTCTGGACAGGAGAAGTATTCATCAAATACTTCTGCCTTATTTACAACTAACTTCCCATCAACAAAAGAACAAGGAGCATGAGCAATCTCAATTGGATATCCATGCAATGTATGTGTTTCAGTATCTAAAATAATCGCTTCCATTATGACCACCTATTAATACGGAAGATCGTCGTTATAAGATGGGCCGTTATCTAATAAAAGCGGCACATCATCATAATTATTTTGATATCCATGTCCGCCTTGGTTATATCCGTTATTGGAGTTTTGGTTATAACCACCACCAAAATTATTATTTTGCTGATAACCACCATTATTTTTAGGTTTACGAGTGGTAATCGGGTTAGACATCAGATTAGCTAAAGACTTAGGCAGGGCCTCAGGAACTGTTTTACGATCAAGTAGCTCTTTAGCCATTAATTCACTTTGAGCATGGAAGCAAGAGAAGAAATTCATTTGGAATTTCCATTCACCTTTACCATTTTGATAGTTTTCGCGCTGCAATAAGAAACCAATTCGAGCGTTTGCAACCTCTGGTGCAACCACACAGTTCATCATTTCGCGTTTACCTGAATCAAAATTGTATTTTTCAATCTGGCGATTTGTCGGTGTAAGACCTTTAACACCTATACATGCAAGCAAAGCATTAATTTTATGAACACCACTGAGTGGGGTGCCATCAGCTTTCTCTGTATAAATTGTCAAAGAAGCAGATTGTTTTGAATCTGTTTCAAACTCTATTTCAAACCCTGTAGTTCCAGAATTTGCTGTGACAAACTCCATATGTTTAATGAGACCGATATATTTACCTGCCTCTTCGATGCGGTTACCTGTGTCTGCTTGTTTTGCTGATTCAGGATTAAAGCCAAATGATTTGTATTGTTGAGTCATGGGTAGCTCCAATAAATTAATAAATGTTTAAGCAGTTTGATTTTGTGATTGAACTTGTGGGTTGGGGATGCCATAAAACTCACAAATGGCAACATCCACTTCATTTAAATCGTTTTCGATATGGTCACTTGCAAAGAGGTCCATAGGCGCTTTAACAGTTGAGTAGCCGCTGTTTTTGGTTTGAAAGATGTATTGATCATTAACCACGGATGTTTGAAGGCAAATGGTAACCATGCCCTCAAGCGTGATCTTTTCATCCAACATTTTTCCGATGGTTTTAATTTTAGTTTTTCCTTGGCCATCCTCTTCGGTGTGGCTTAAGAGGTAGACGCGCTTATGGTCGTGAGCATTGATTGCTGCATTGAATACATCCCAAGCATTGCGGCCAATCTCTGTGAACTTATCAAAACTTTTTTCAGTACTACGTCGCATAAACTCATTTGCCATCACATACTGAAAGTCATCAATAATGATGATTGGTCTCTTTGACCCATTGATCACATTGATAATGAATTGCGGATTATCAGAAACAAGAATTGAACCCTGTTTGTTTTCGGGTGTGATGTATGTCCAATTAGGTGAGCGAAATGGCAGTGGTTTTTTAATAACCTGAATCAACAATACGTGCTGCGGATTGAGGTTTCTTAAGCTTGTCGACTTACCAGTACCAGATTGACCAAGAATTAGGGTTGCTATACTCATTATTCATTCCTCATTATTCAGTATTCATTAATTTTTTTAGAGCTATCTTGAGCCAGTGAAGCCGCGCTTTTGCTTGTAAGCATTACGGTCGTACGCGGGAATATTTGATTCACGAAGATCGATAGCTAATTTCTTTTTGCGTTGAAAGCTGATCTCTTGGGTGAGAACTTCCCATACTGCTGGGCTATCTTTTTTGAAGTTTTCAACGTTTAGAGGCGTCTTAACTTCTTTGATGATTTTGTACAGCACGGTGCCATTTGCATTTGAAGCAAATACTTGCCAGCCGATACGTACTGAATACAAACCAGTGTTGTCACGGCCTAAATATGACTTGTAGCCATCTGGGTGTTTTTTGAAATTAGCCATGATTAAGCCTCCACCAACTTATTACGTTCGATGAAGCCTTTTAGAAGGGCATTGATATTGCGGTGATCGTTGTAATCAGTGAAATCGCTGTAAGACTTACCGTTTACATCGGTGATTTCATTAATTGTGAGCTGAGTTACATCTACAGCAGTGAACTCTGAGCCTTGTACGCCGTAACTATCTGGATGAGCCTCAAAGTCAAAGCTAACGTTTACTCGGAAGCCATCAAGTTTGATAACGGCAACGCCTGAAGTTTTACCTGTGATTTTTGCAGTCTGTACACCATATGCACTAGGTTGCGTTTGCGGTGTGAATTGCGTGTTTGGTACGTAGCTAGATTGAGCTGTCTTGTATTCGCAAGAAGCTAAACCAGCAATCAAAACTAAAGCTGTAAAGCCCGTAACTTTGATTTGGTTGAAAGGAATTGCATTTACGTTCATACTTATCTCACTCATTGAGTAAAAGCACGCAGGTTTTAGTCGGTCTAGCGTGCTTTTTATTAAGGAATGAGTAAAGAGTACTTTACATATTATTTACTGTAAAGAGGTATTTACAAATTATTGTAAATTACACTAAACAATATGTTTTAATAGACAAAAGAAAACCCACCGTGGTGGTGGGTTGGATGGAGTTTGTTATGAGCAAAAAATCTAGAAAAGCAGCACGTTTCAATTTACTAAAACCTAAGGAAAGTGATTTTGCAAATAAAGATATAAAGCAAAGAATGTTAGATATTGAAGCTGCAGATGAATTTATTAATATACGGAAAGTGAGAAAAATCACGGTTCTGATTTGTGAAAGCAAAGTGCCTCAATTTGAGAAGCACATGGCTAATTTCTTTATTAAGCACGGGTATAAGGCAAATATTATGGATTGAGCTTCGGCCATATATCTAACGCTTGATCAGCTGACTGCTCCTCATACGCCTCATTAATCTTTTTAAGAGCTTCTGTATATTCATAGATCCATAATCCAGGATCTGTAATATCAAAAGCGCTTTCATTCTTAGATCGTTCATTAATAACGGCTTTGGTAAGTTCTAGTGCTAAGGCCTCTTTCGATTCTTGTCTCACAATTTTCTCCACCCGATATGTTCTAAAGGGCCGTGTCGGGTCACGGTTTCAATTACACAAAAAGCTGAATGCGCTTAAAATTTTTATTAGCATCAATATGGCTTCTATAAAATTTATCTTTATCTTTTGAATCAACAAATTCTTTGAATGTGCTTGATTCAAGAAGTCTGTAAATAAACCTTTCACCTGTTCTAAGTACTACCGTCAATAAGAAATGTTGATAGAGAACATGACTGATATTGCGGGAATTAACTTCAATTTTTTGCATATCGTGGATTCCATTTCATATCCCTAGGACTTCTTTAAGCCCAATCCTAATCTTTTTTAATTAAATTTCTTGTTGCCCTGAAAACTCAATTCTTGATAAGTAATCAATTGGTAGGGCTAACTTTTCACCAGTAATAGTTTCAAAATGAATCCATATCCCATCAGCTTCATTTTCAAAATTCACACTTAGCAGTTTTACTAAATTGTAGGGCTCAGCATTCCCCATCATTATGATGTTAAATCTGTGATCCTCACGAACATAGGAGATAAGCATTTGATGTATAGCCATCTGCTCAGGGCTTGTTAGACACCTATATTTGTGTAGCTCAGGTTGATGATATTTCTTCCCCATAATGATTTACTCGTTTGAATATTTTTCTAAAAATTCATCAATCCAGCCTTGTGCCTGATCTAAATTGCTTATATCTACCAGTTTTAGATTGGTACTTTCTGCCTCGTTAAAGCCCTCAATAATAGCCTCAAAGATATTTGCTTCACTAATGACTTCTCTTGCCATTTCCGCAGCATCATAGCTCTGCTTGGCTTTTTTAAGGGAGGTTATTTGTTTATCAATTCCTGCACCAATTTTTCCTAATGCCAATTTGAATTCTTGACGATTGATCGTTAGCGCAGTTTTTGATTTATTAAGTGTTGCGATCATTATGTTCTCTTTTTTAATAAATTTTAATTACACAGCTCGCTAAAACAGGCGAGCAGATCAGTAAGTTGCGCCGGGTTCACAGTTTTAATAACCATTAGGATGATCTTGTCTATGCTGACTTGGCGGAACGATATCAGTAATAGCTGTAATGCTCTCAACCTCATCCATACCAAAGGTAAGACGCTCACCACCATTTACCGCAATAAGACTTAACACATCATTCTGTATACCAATGAATTCCTTAATTGTGCATCGTCCATCTTTTAAGCAGACTTGAACAAATTCCATTGGTACAAGTTCCGCATCGGGATCGCATACCACATACCAGCCATTACGAATAGCTGGAAACATTGAGTCACCAGTACCCTTTATGCCATATGCATTTGCTCCAGCAGTGTGAGTGGGGATATAACCATCACCAGCATTTCCATCATATCCCATATCTGTGAAATACCCATCCATTCCCATCTTTGAATAGGCTTTAACAGGAACATATCTTTTTTGAATAGGGAATGGCTTTATTGGGGTTTGAATAAATTTAACGGCATCTTCACTATCTGGAATATTGTACTTCTGCTTAAAAGCTTCAATATCTAGAACATTTAATTGTGCACCACTGCCATCCAATTGTGTGGCAATCATTTTATTGCTTTGTCCAGCAAGCCAATCTTTAGAAACACCTAAAAACTCGGCAGCTTTAACTAAATTTGACCCCTCTAATTCTTGGGTTGGGCCATTTACCCACAACCCAACATTAGCTCTGCTCACGCCCGCAAATCTAGCCAATTCAGTATTTTTGAATCTTTTTCCTGTTGTAGATTCATAGTGCTTTATAGCTAAAGACATTCGCTCTTGAAGAGTGCTCATAGTGTAAATCTCATGGCTATTGCCATAAACGAAATGTAAAGAAATCTTAACTTCTCATTTGTAAAGCTTGCTAAACTTTTATTGGTAAAGTAGACTTGACAAAGTAAAGTTGAAATTGGAATTAATTATGCGAATTGAGATGAAAACATCAGATGTTTTGGCTCGGTTCAATGCGCCAAAAATCGCAAAACTATTAAAAATTAGCCGTCAAGCAGTTTACCAGTGGGGTGAATTTGTACCCGAAGCTGCTGCATTCAAGTTGCTTGAACAAGAACCAACACTACCAGTTAAGAGGGTGTCATGAGTCTTGAAAAAGAAGATCTTCGTTTGAAGATGCTCCCAGACATGATGGAGCGATTGCGTCTTATTGCAGACGTTAGAGGGAATGATTATGCACATCAAGCAATTGTCCTTTTAGAAAAAGCAATCATGGGTGATTACCACGAAGTTAGCTTAATGCTTGAAAGAGCTAATAAAAATAGGAAGAAAAGGGAGAGCTTGGGAATACTTGGGCGGGTTGGGGTAAATCCTGAATCTCAAATCCTAGAAATTAAAAAAGCCTGATGGTCGAGATCAGGCTTTTCAATTCATCAATACGGAAACCAATGAATATGCAAACTAATTTATCAAATCAAATAGCTAAATACAACTTACCAGATTTTTTAGTAGGTGATGTTGTTGTGATGGTTGGTGAGGATGACTACCACAATCTATTTGAAGTTGTTGGAAGGTCAAAAAGGCTTATCCATCTCAAGGGTATTGATTCTTTATTTTATGGTCGTTTGAATTTTCAAATCCGCACAGCAACAGTTGCAGAACTCAACGCTAAACGCCGCCTAATAAGTGCTGAGCAAGCATTAGCGGAGGTTTCATGAACAGCTTCACACAGCAAATCAAAGATTCTCGTCAGCAAAGTGAAACTCAGTCTTTTTATGAACCCGCATTACGTGTGCTTGGTCAATTATTTGAAATGAAAAAGCAAAATTTACGCAATAAGGGTTATGACGAAAATAATGCAGCAGTTACGAAGGTTGAATTTTCAGAGGCTATGGCTCGTCAATTTCGCATAACGCAATGGTTAGCACAGAGTGTAGTAGCTAGTCTTGTTAAGGCTGGGATGGTTGATTCATTTGGTGGCTATGTTAAGCCAAAAGGTGGCAAATCATGAGATATGCAGCAAGAAGAAACGAGGGAGCATCCCCCTCAAAAACACCTATCGAAAATGTGATTCCTCTGGAGCAACCAGTAAAAATCTATTCAGCCAAAGAGTTAGCATCTATGCCACTTTCTGTCATGAATGCCGCCATAGAAGCCCAAGAACGTTTTTATCTGCTTGAAGAAACTACACATATGGGGGGGCAAGCTATAACTGTTCGCCGTCTCATGGAGGGTGGACACAAGCTAATTCAAGTGAAAGAAAAGTCTCGTACTCGCTACAAAATCAACAACGAATTTATTCCGCCAAGAATTATCCGACAGTTGGAAATGCGTGGACTTGTCAAATTGGAGACAAAATCACATGAGTAATTTCGTACCCAATTCATTCCAAGTTCCTAATGCTTTTGTAGATGAGGTTTTAAATAAAATCTCTGATGCATCATGCAAAATTTACTTGGTTATTTGCCGTAAAACACGGGGCTGGAATAAGGAGATGGATTCCATCTCTTTGTCTCAATTTGAGGAAATTACAGGGAAGAGTAGACCGACAGTTGTTAAGTGTTTAAACGAGCTTGTAAAGGTCGGTTTAGTCGTGGAACAACCAAGCACAATTCACGGAAATACCTTCAAATTAGGTAACGATACTAGCGTTGGTTTGATGGTTAAATTCCCTAGTAAAAAATTTTTACTGCCTAAAATTTATAGTCAAACTAGTAAAAATTCTTTACCACTGCTAGTAAAAATTTTTAACCAGACTAGTAAAAATATTTTACCGCTACTAGTAAAAATTTTTAACACACAAAGTATCACTATCAAAAACAACTCTCAAAGTATTAAAAAAATAAATAAAAAAAGTGAGTCTGTTTCTGAAAAACCTAAATCAGAAAAACCAAATGATTTTAATCCACGTTCAGTTGAACTGCCTGCATCAGTAGATTCAGAGCTGTGGAACAATTTTGTTGATATGCGTATCAGCATTAAAAAACCACTTTCTGAAAACGCCGTTAAGTTAATCCTTAAAAAACTTAAATCGTTTGGTCCATTGGCAAACCAATCTCTTGAAAACTCAATTATTGGAAATTATCAAGGCGTGTTTGAACCTCGCCAAAATCTGATTCAAGAAAAAACACCTTCTCAAAACATTCCTGAAGAACCGGGCTATTTCACTCAAATGTACGCTGAAGGCAATCGTTCAAATGTGATTGATGTGACGCCAGTACAGCACGATTTTGGAGGCTATTAATCATGACTGAACTAGCGCCTTTTGAGAGTTATTTGAAAGAACTGATCGCTGCATACAGAACTAAGTATGCGGTTCAATTCAACAAGAACTTTCCAGTTGAAGGCAAGAATGCAGTTCCGATGCAAATCGTTGAACAACAACTTGCTAAAGCATTGTTTGGGGTAACTCCTAACCAGCTACAAAGAGGCCTAGCGCTATTTTATGCAAGTGTTGACCGTTACATGCCTAACTTTGCTGAATTCCGCGCAATGTGCATGGGTGATGACTGGTGGAGTGCTGAGAAAGCATGGGTGAAAGTTTGTGAATACACTCAAATTTCTAATCACAAAAAAGTAACTTTGCCAGATGGTAGAGAGCAAAACCAAGAAATTACGACCTTGGCCAAGTTTGTATTGGATCAGGTCTATTCACTCATCCAAGACGGTGAAATGTACAAGGCAAAGAAGGAATTTATCAAGGTCTATGACGAATACAAGGCTGAAGCGCAGTTAAAGGGAAAAATCCAAGCTTGGTATCAAGAACCAATTTTATTAGCACAGAAAAATGGGCAAAAGGAACATAAACCAGTTTCAAACGATGAGGCGCAAAAGCATCTCAATTCATTGATGGACCGTTTAAAAATCAATGGGCGTAAACCTGCACCAGTGCAAAAGCTTCAAGCCAAGGAAAAAGAGCCTGAAATCAAACAAGAGTTGGGACCAGATCCTTTTGACAATCCACATGAATATGCAGAAATGTGCCGCCGTGAAGGTATGCCAATCCCTAAAAATATTCTTCAGCTCATTGAAGGGGTAAATCTATGAAAAAGCGTCAACAGAAGAAGCTAAATAAGAAGGCCATGGATTTGTTAATTAGTTTTGGTTTATGCCATCCAGATGATTTTGAGACATGGGCAAATGATTGGGTGTTGCACATTCATTATCAAACATATGACGACGGTTGGGATGATGAGGCAGAACCATTTAATTACTTAACTGGTTTAGTCCAAGACAAATTAATTGATTACATACAGGTTGAAGATGATTCAGAGCTTGGCTTTCACGTTCAAGAGGTTTTCAAGCGTTCTCTTGATTTAAGCGTGAGAGATGTTTTCTCAATATTCAGAAGTTCTTATGGGGCGAATGTATGAAATTAAATAAACAACAACGTGCTGAGCTCAAGAAGAAGTTTGGCGGCCATTGTGCCTACTGTGGGGAAGTGCTTGGTGATAAATGGCATGCAGATCATTTGGTAGCAGTAGTTCGTGATTTAACTACAGGTAAGCCAGAAAAGCTTGAAAACGACACATACGAAAACTTAATGCCAGCATGCACTGCATGTAATCACAACAAGCGTTCATTGTCTTTAGAGTCGTGGCGAAATCTTTTAGCTCATTATCGCGATATTCAAGTTCCTCGCGATTGCTCGCAGATCCGCCACTTGATGCGCTTTGGTCTTGTTGAGTTTATTCAAAAGCCTGTCACGTTTTTCTTTGAATCATATGAGGTTAGCAATGGATAAGTGTAGAGAAGCGTTTCTAAAAGATGTAGCTGAAGTGGTTCCTTGTTGGTGTGCACGAGAACTACAACATTACGAATATGACGCAAAGGCTAATTGTTTCAGGTTTGAGGGTCATGGGAAGTTTTCAAATTACACGCTTGCTCTAAATAACATGTGGTGCATTTATCAACACCAGCAAGCGAAAGTGGATGAACTTGAGAAAGAATGGCTTGAGATGAATCAAGAGCTAGAAAAAGAAATCCAAGTTGGCTTTGAAGTGAATAAGGAGAATAGAGAGCTACAAACGCGGATTGAATGGTTAGATGGGCTAAAAAACTCATTAAATGAATTAGCTCAAAAGTACAGATCTGAAGCACATGAGTTAAGTCTAATCAGAGATTTTGAAAAGTCTCAGATGTATAGCCATTTTGCGAGGGAATTGGATCAACTGCTTAAGGGGAGTGCTTGATGTCATCAATGAGCCTTGCTGATTACAAACGTCTTTATGCAAAACCACGGAGCAAACCTAAGCGCCGTGCTTCAGTAAAAAAAGAACGTGTTGTGAGTGAAGGTGAGGCAACGCTTGTACAGCACTTAAAAACACACAAGATCGGCTTTGAACAGGAATACAAATTCCATCCAACACGTAAATGGAGAGCAGATTTTTTAATTACAGGTACAAAGATTTTGGTAGAGGTGGAAGGCGGGATCTGGAGCGGAGGTCGCCATACAAGAGGGAAGGGGTATATCGGAGACATGGAAAAATACAACGAAGCGGCAATGATGGGTTTTACAGTTTTACGGTTCAGTACAGAGCAAGTTAAAGCAGGCGTGGCGATTAAACAAATTGAGCAATTGGTGGGATGATTATGAATATGCCAGTACAACAACACATTTTACAAACAGTCGATTGGTCTAAATATAGTTTTGAGGAGTGGTGCCGTCAGCTTGGTGCTTGGATCAATGGTGACAATGAAACCATGGTGATGGTTGTTAAAACCATGCCAACTAAACGCATCACTCAAAAACAACGTGAACAATTAATGGCTATGTATATGAGCGATGATAATTTAAAAGATCGCTTGTGTACTCGTCGTAAGGGCACTTGCTGTCAGTTAAATGATAACGAAGCACGTGCAATCCATAGATTGATACTTGATCTTCAATCTATAGATGATGAGGTACTTCAGGAGTGGATTGGGGCGATCTGGTGGCATTACGTTATGGGTGAGTCAATTCGTGATATTGCAAAGAGTAGTGATACATATGGTTCGCAAATTCAACAGGACATTAAATGTGGATTAGCCTTTATCAAGTCACGTTATCCGCATTTTCAAATTGAAAAGTTCATCAAGATAGTAGTTGTGGAAAATCAATCTTCTTGACTGTAAATACAGGGTATGGCATATTCATGTTACAGTGTTCGAAGTGTAAGTAAAGAACTGGTTTTAAAGCTCATCATTTGGTGGGCTTTTTTGCATTCTATGGTATAAAAATATCTCTTATTAAGGAGATAGAGATGTTTTATTTTTATAGTGATCAAGTTATTAATCTTTCGGCTATTGCTCATATTTTAGTGTTTGAAAGCGAAGCGTCTGTGAAGATTCATTTTATGGGGGTTGAAGAACCTTTGTATGTGAATTTTGGTAGCAATCCAAATTTGCAAAAGTTCTTATCTAAACTTAAACATCCAGGATAAGATTTAATTACCTCCTTCGGGAGGTTTTTTTAATGGTGGTAATAAATGGATTCTAAAGAATACTTTTGGCTTACAAGAAAAAAAGAACCTAAAAACAAACCCAAAAGTAGACCACTGCCTAAAGCAACACAGAAGTACTTAGAAGCAGAAGAGGAATTTACTGAAACTTTAGATAATCTGGGAATTAAGTATGAAAAGAAATTCCAGTTTAAGTCTACAAAGCATTGGCGTTTTGATTTTCATTTAATTGAACATCGTATTTTAGTTGAAATTGCGGGTGGACCTTGGTCAGGTGGACGCAAGGGTAAGCTTAAAAACAAAGCATGGAGCCTTGATCGTTACGATGTGGCTGAAGAGATGGGTTATACCGTAATTCGCATAGAGACAGCATCAAGATGCCGTATTGACGAGTCTGGACCTTTGCAGTTACGGACTGAATACGCTAGTCAGTGGCTAAAAAATTTAAAGAGGCAAATATTTAATGGATCAGATCAGACCATTTCCTCCAACTGATTTTATTGACCAAGCAGATGAAGAGGAAGCAACCCGTATAATTCCTGCACCGGATTTAAAGAAGTGGGTTATTTCTAACTATTTAAAAATTGGTGGACCTCTTCATAATCCGGATCATGATCATATAGCTGAGCTACTTCATGACAATGAAGAGTTCTTAGCATTTGCCTGGGCTTCAACTGCATTTAAAAGTAAACAGGCTATGGTTTTAGGTCAGTGTGAAAAGGTTATGTTTAATGTTGGCGGCTGGAAGAAAGCTCGCCAGGAACAACAAATGCGTGATTGGTTTGGTGCGGTACCAACTTACTTAATTACCGTCGATGCTTCATTTTGCGAGCGGGCTAACGATTCTGAATTTTGTTATTTGATTGAGCACGAGTTGTATCACATTGGCGTTATGAAAGATGAAGATGGCGAGATCCTTTATAGCGATAATACGGGCTTACCTAAGCACTATCTTGCTGGTCACGATGTTGAAGAGTTTATTGGTGTGGTTAAACGATGGGGCCCAAGCAAAAATGTTAAGCGGCTTATTGAAGTCGCCAAGAATCCGCCGTTTGTTTCGGATCTAGATATTTCAAGATGCTGCGGAAACTGTGTAATCAACTGAGCCTTGCGGCTCTTTTTTTGACCTGTTTGCTGTACGTAGCTGTACGAAGGGGAATTTATGGCAGCACTAAAAGAGCCTGTGAAAATATTTATTGTTCAAGCTCTTGCATGCCGTGATACCCCTCAAGAAGTGGTTGAACAGGTCAAGCAAGAGTTTGGTGTTGATATTAGTCGTAGCCAATGCGAATGCTATGACCCAACGAAATATTCGGGCAGAAACTTAAGTAAGAAATTTGTTGAGCTTTTTGAATCGACCCGAGAGAGATTTGATGAAGGCTTAATTGATATTCCAATTGCTAATAAGTATTACCGTCTGAAGCAATACCAAAGACAGCTTGATAGAACTAGAAATGTTAAAACAGCGCTAAAAATTCTAGAACAAGCTGCAAAAGATATTGGTGGACAATTTACCAACCGCCAAGAAATAACAGGCAAAGACGGCGGACCAGTTCAAACTGTTAATTCAGATGTGCCTGTTCCAATGGAAGAGTATTTAAAAGCGCGGAGGGAGGTCTTAGATGAGTACTGATGCGGCTCGGGATAAAGCCATCCGGATCGAGGCGCAAGAAGATTTATATTTCTTCACAAGGTACATGTTTAAGGAGCGCCGTGGTTATAAATGGATGCATAACTGGCACCATTTAGAACTCTGTGAGGCTTTAATGAAAGTCTATCGCGGAGAAACCAAGCGGTTAGTTATTAATTTACCGCCTCGTTATTCTAAAACTGAGATTGTCGTAATTAATTTTATGGCATGGTGTTACGGTAAAAAGCCTGATTCTGAATTTATTCATATCAGTTATTCCGCAATGCTGGCAGCTAATAATGCATTCCAAATTAGGGGACTTGTGCAAGAGGAAGCCTATAAGAAAGTTTTTCCTAATTTTGCTTTGAGAGATGACAGTAAGGCTAAAGACTTCTGGCGCACATCAGAGGGTGGTGTCTGCTATGCGACTGGTACTGGCGGTACCATTACGGGGTTCGGAGCAGGAAAACTAAGAGACGACTTTGGTGGCTGTATCATTATTGATGATCCACATAAAGCACATGAAGCATCTTCTAAAACAATTCGAGAAGGTGTGATTGACTGGTTCCAGAACACACTCGAGTCACGTACAAACTCACCTGAAACGCCGATTATCGTCATTATGCAACGTTTGCACGAAGATGATTTAGCAGGCTGGTTGTTAGGTGATCGAAAAGATGGTGTACCTGTAGCTGGTGGTAACGGAGAAGTCTGGGAGCACCTTTGTCTTTCAGCTATTCAAGAAGATGGTTCTGCCTTATGGCCTGCAAAACACAATATTCAAAAATTAAAGCAAATGGAGCAAGCTGCTCCTTATGTTTTTGCCGGGCAATACCGACAAATGCCATCACCGCCAGCAGGCGGTTTTTTTAAGCCTGACAATATTGAAATTGTGGATGCTTTACCTGCGGATGTGGTGAAGCAGGTGCGAGCGTGGGACTTTGGTGCAACTGAGAATGAAGGTGACTTTACAGCAGGTGTTAAGGAAGCTTTAGGTGCAGATGGCTATACGTATCTTGTTGATGTAACGAAAGGACAGCTTGGTCCAGACAACGTTAATAAGCGGTTAAAGCAAACTACTGAGCTAGACGGCAAAAACGTCACTGTTCGTATCCCTCAGGATCCTGGTCAAGCAGGTAAATCACAAGCTAGCGCTTTTGTGAAGCTTCTAGCTGGTTATAGCGTGATTGCTAAGCCAGTCTCAGGTGACAAGCTAACAAGGGCACAACCCTTTGCTGCTCAGGTTAACGTGGGAAATGTGCGAATGCTTAAAGGTGACTGGAATAAGGCTTTTATTGAAGAGCTTCGAAATTTTCCTAACGGAACAAATGACGACCAGGTTGATGCTGGTTCTGATGCTTTTAATGAATTACATGAAGGCTTTGAAGTCTTCTTTGCTGATATGGGGTTTGCTCGATGAGTGACGTAACTTTTAAACATCCTGACTATGTTAAAAACTTGCCTTATTGGCAAAAATTAGATGATGTTTGTGAGGGTGAGGATGCAGTTAAAGCTAAAGGTGAAAAGTACTTACCTAAGCCTAATGCACATGACAAAACGCCAGCAAATAAGAGCGCATATCTTGCTTACCTTATCCGTGCTGTCTTTTATGAAGTTACAGGTACTACGTCAAATAGTTTAGTCGGTGCTGCATTTGCCACAGATCCAAGCTTTAAGTTTCCCTCTGAGCTGGATCATTTAGAACGTAATGCAAACGGCGCAGGATTAAGTGCTTATCAATTGGCACAGACGGGTATTCGCCATTTATTGAAGCACTACCGATGCGCTCTATATGTTGACTATCCGGAAGTTACACCGGCTCGAAACCTTGCAGAGTTTAAACAGCAAAAAGCCTATCCGATGATTCACTTATTGAATGCCATTGATGTAATCAATTGGGATTCAATGATGATTGATAACCAGAAAAAGCTTTGCTTAGTGGTCATCCGTGAATTTACTTCTGAACGTGGCAATGATGGTTTCAGCAAAACAGAGGTAGAGCAGTACCGAGTTCTTCGTTTAGAACCTGATAGTGAAGAAAATTACATCTATACAGTTCAGGTTTACACCAAAGGGGATAAAGGTACTTGGATGGGGGGAGAAAAGAAGTCACCAACTGATTATAACGGTGATACCTGGTCATATATTCCTTTCACCTTTGTGGGAGCTATTGATAACTCCGAAGAGATTAAAAAGCCTCCCTTGCTCCCATTAGCTAATCTTAATTTAGCTCATTATAGAGATAGTGCGGACTTTCAAGAGTCCGTTTTTTATATGGGCCAACCACAGTTTTATGCAAAGGGAGTCAATTGGGCTTGGTACGACGAGGCCAAAAAGCGCGGCATTTATATCGGTGCAAAAGTTCTATTACCTTTACCTGAAAACGGTGATTTGGGGATTGTACAAGCAGATCCAAACACTTTAGCTCGGGAAGCTATGAAGGATAAATGGGATCAGATGAAAGAGATGGGTGCGCGTTTAATTGAAAAGGGTTCAGCAGCCAAAAAGACAGCTACAGAATCAAACAGTGATGATGCCGTACAGCATTCGGTTCTTTCATTATGTGTTGTGAATATGAATGAAGCCTTCTCTATGGCTCTAAGATGGGCAGCTAAGTTTGTAACGCCTAATGTTGATGTTCTGACTAAAGATGACCTGATGTTCGAAATCAGCCAGGAATTTAACAAGCAAGGGTATCAAGCTGAACTAGCTCGTCAATTGTATGAGGCCGCTTTACAAGGCCGTTCTTCATTTAAATCTTGGTGGGAATATAACCAGACTGGAATGTTCCCAAAACAAAAGTATAAAGAAGAGCTGGACAACATTGAAGGCGAAAAAGACGGAACAGTGAATCTATAGGTAGGGTGATATGGCTAAAGATATTAAAAATCTTTTGGAGGTACTCACTCAACACCAGGCTTATCTTTATCGTGCTTCTTCGCAATCAGTAAATGAATTATTGGGTTTATTCAATAATGATACGAACGCAATGCTTTCAAAGCTTCGTGATTTATTGGATGAGCTTAGTGATTCAGAAAAGATTGCTTTGGCTGGAGGCAAATACACAACTTCAAATCTAAAGGAAATTAGAGATTTAATTTCCGTATGGTTTAGTAGTGTTAATACAAGCTTACCTGAAGCATTCGCCGTTTCAGCTACAGCTATGGCCGTTTACGAAGCTAGTTATATCGCCAAGTTATTCGGCGCAAAAATTAGTAAACCCGATGGTGAAAAGCTCTATTCAGCTGCTAAGAAAGTTCCCTTGGCTGGTGGAGCTCTTGTAGATGATCTCTTATCGAGAATTGCTGAAAGTGCCCGCCAGAAAGTTGAATACGCGATTCGTGATGGGATTAGCACAGGTAAAACAAACCAAGAAATTATCCAGCGTATTCGCGGTACCAAACGCCTTAATTTCGAAGATGGTCTGTTAAACAGCACTAAATCTGATATTGACCGTACTGTTCGGACTGTACGAAGTCATGTGGCTAATCAAGCTTATCTAGATAGCTATAAGAAGATTGGCTTTGAATATGTCCGATTTGTAAGTGTACTTGATGGAAGAACATCTAAGCTATGTGCTTCGCTTGATGGCTCAATTTGGGAAATAAACGACCCCGCCAAACGTGTACCGCCTTTGCATCCACATTGCCGTAGTATCTTGGTACCAGTGGAAAAAGATGGGCAATTAATTGGTGAAAGACCGTTTGTAATGGATGAACGACGAGTTAAAGACATCCCGAAAGATGAGCGCAGCCAATTAATAGGCCAGCTTGATGCCAATACAACTTTCAAAGAATTCTTTAAGAAAACAGATGATTTCTTTCAAAAGGAGTGGCTAGGGCCTAAGAGGTACAAACTTTATAAAGAAGGAAAGTTTGATTTTGAAAAGTTCTTTGACCCTGATGGGCGGTTATACACATTAGACCAACTTCGAAAGTTGGACGAGCTGGCATTTAAGGAGTTGGGCTTATGAGTGAATCAAGATATTTAGTGCTAAAGCGTCACCCGACCTTAAAAGGTTATTTAGTTATTTGTGATGAAGAAACTGGACTGCCGCTAGCTGGACAAAGGGCAGTACAGGTGAATTCTGATGCCTTAAATGGACCTGCAACTATTACTGTGACTTTTGAAGCTTATGGCGCTTATGGTGTTCGTTTAGTGGGTGAGGAACCCAGATTAACTCAAGCAAAGGAAACGTAGCGAAAGGTTATACAAATGGCTGAAAAACAAATCAATATGTCGGATGCTCAATACATTTTGAACACAAAATTAGTTTTGGTGCCTTTTCTTCAAATAAAGATTTCAAGAGCCATGTCGATTTATGGTTTTTCATTTGAAAGATTGAAAGCACTTACCCCACATTAATTTGAACTATATCTTTAGTAAAAGAGGATAAGCAAAATGTCTGAAATATCAGTTGCTGAATACGTGAAGAGAAAAGAAGAGCTAGAAAGAACACTTACAGGTCATATTGCTGAATTGATCAGTAAATTTGAAAAAGATACAGGCGTAAATGTACAAGATGTTTATGCGAATTTTTCTAGTGCCACATGCTTGGGCGGTTCAGAAAAACACTTTCTAACAGGTGTGACAGTTAAAACCTCAATTTCTAATTAACCCAATTTATTAATTCAATAGCACCTTAGGGTGCTTTTTTATTACTAAGAGGTTATTTGCTAATTTTTTAATAGATATAATGCTTGAGCTAGAATTAATTTAGGAAAATTATAATGAAATTTTTAAGTTTTATATTAGGTCTTACTTTTGCAAGCAATTGTTTTGCTTTAAGTAGTGAAGAATTTGAAAAAAAGTATCAACAATTAACTAATGATCTTACAAAAGCTATTATCAATAATGCTGCTGATTCTAGAAATTATGATGATCAGAAAGTACCAGAATCTGAAAAGATTAAATCTAAAAGTAGTTGGTGTAAGTTAAGTAAAACTAGGGTAACTCAACTTGATTTTGTAGTTAATAATTTTTCAGCTTATAAAGCGTTAATGAAGAAAAATAATATTGAGGACGAATCCAAATTAGAGGATATAAAAAAATTTCATGATAAGCAGCAAGAATCCTATTTACGGATGAAGGGTCTATTGAAAGATACAGATTATCCGTGTGACTAAGAGTTTTCTAAAATTATAAGCTGGAATAAGAATGAAACGAATTTTATTAATATGTAGTCTAGCTTTTTCAAGCAATATTTTTGCAGGTCAAAATGATAGCTTTGAAAATGAATATTTAAAGATTATGGAAGAGAGCAATATAGCTCAACATGCAGAGTTAAGATTTAAAGAAATAAGTAAAGGTAAGATTTTAACTCAAGCTGAAAAAATTGAATCGCAGCGTCTAAAGTGCAGTTCTTTGATGAATGAGTTTAAATTTTATGAGTTAGTAACTAAATATCCCAAAGAGTATGTAACTTATATGAAGAGACAAGGAGTAAGTGTTGATTCCAATCTGTCGAAAATTCATGATGAGTTAAGAGAGGTTAAACAAAAAATAAGTTTTAACGGATGTAATGATAATCAAGTCAATTACTAAATTTTTTAATTGTGAAATGAGCAGCCTAAGGGCTGCTTTTTTATTGCCTGCCGAAAGTTGATGCAGACGGCGAAACCGGGTAGATGCCCATTTTGAAAATATAGGTTGGATGACCCATGAAACTTAAAACAGTAACGATCGACGGTAAGGTATATGCGGAAGTAGAGGGCGATAAGCCTATCTATGTTCATGATGATGGTAAAGAGATGCCACATGATGCCGTTCACTCTGTAGCAACTATTGCACGTTTAAACAATGAAGCTAAAACGAATCGTGAAGCTAAAGAAGCGGCGGAAAAAGCCCTAAAAGCTTTTGAAGGAATCGATGATCCAACAGCAGCTAAGAAAGCAATTCAGACAATTCAAAACCTTGACGATAAAAAACTGGTGGATGCTGGTGAAGTTGAGAAAGTGAAAGCTGAAGCTATCAAGGCAGTTGAAGAAAAATATGCTCCTATTGTTCAGCAGCGTGATTCTCTAGAAGCTCAATTGCATGGTGAGCTTATTGGCGGTGGTTTTGCTCGTTCTAAGTACATTCAAGACAACATTGCAGTTCCAGTTGATATGGTTCAAGCAACCTTTGGCCAGCACTTCAAAATCGAAGAAGGCAAGGTGGTTGCCTACGACCAAAAAGGGGAAAAAATTTATTCCCGTCTGCGCCCTGGTGAACTTGCAAATGTTGATGAAGCTTTAGAGTCCTTGGTTGGTGGATACCAGCATAAAGACTTAATCCTTAAAGGTGGTAAAGGGAATGGCGGTGGTTTCCAAAGTGGGGGCAAAGGTGGAGCGCCTGCAGGTATGAAGCGTAGCGAGATGTCAGTATCTCAAAGAGCTGAATACATCAAAGAACATGGCCAAGATTCTTTCCTAAAACTACCAAACTAATTATTAAACATTTGGAGATAAGTAGTTATGACTACAGTAAATTCAGACATGATCATCTACAACCAATTGGCTCAAACTGCTTATTTAGAGCGTTTGCAAGACAATTTGAATGTGTTTAATGAGGCATCCGCTGGAGCGATTGTTTATCGCAACGAAATCATTGAAGGTGATTTTAGCAAAGATTCTTTTTACCGAGTGGGGGGAAGCATCAAGCATCGTGATGTGAACTCAAATGCTAAAGTTAACCCTGAAAAAATTGGCGCTGGTGAATCTGTAGGGGTGAAAATTCCCTATAAATATGGTCCTTATGCTTCTACTGAAGAGGCATTCAAGCGCCGTGCTCGTACACCTGAAGAGTTTGCAATGATTCTTGGCTATGATTTGGCAGATGCTTTAGTTGCAGGGCGTTTGCAGTACAGCTTGGCTTCATTAAAAGCAGCGATTACAAGCAATCCTGATATGGTTGCAAAAGGCAGTATCGCTGTAGACGGTCGTAAAGCATTAACACGTGGTATGCGCAAGTTTGGCGATAAGTTTGGCCGTATTAGTTTATGGGTAATGAATTCAGACACCTATTTCGATATTGTTGATGATGCAATCACTAAGCAGATTTATGGCGAATCTGAAATCGTTATCTATGGTGGTTTACCAGGTACTTTAGGTAAGCCGGTATTGGTTACTGATGCCGTAGGCGATGATGATGCATTT
Source organism: Acinetobacter sp. Leaf130 (assembly GCF_001423205.1). Lineage (NCBI taxonomy): Bacteria > Pseudomonadati > Pseudomonadota > Gammaproteobacteria > Moraxellales > Moraxellaceae > Acinetobacter > Acinetobacter sp. Leaf130. Next base: position 1,581,458 of record NZ_LMOE01000001.1, on the reverse strand, counting down.
GGTTTGCAAGTGGGAGCTGTTACTGTCACTGAATCACAAGTACCAGGCTTCCGAGCTTACGACATTAATGATGAAGAAAACTTAGGAATTGGTATGCGTGCTGAAGGTACCTTTAACATGGATCTTCTTGGTTATAGCTGGGATACAACCAAAGGTATTAATCCTGATCTTTCTTTACTGGGTTCAAGTGCAAACTGGCTGAAACATGCAACCAGCAACAAAATGACTGCTGGTACATTGTTGGATTTGTCTGGTACGCCTTAAAACCTAAAACATCTAATTTTATTGGAGGGCTATTAAGCCCTCTTTTTTATTAATAAGAGAAAAGCATCATGAAATTAATCTATACACGTATTGCTGCAACTGCAGCTTCAGAAGCAGGGACCATTGCAAACCCTGACTATTATGAATATCCAAATCGAAGTGCTGAAGAGGTAATCATCTTTGGTGATTATCCAAAAATCCAAAATGATTATGAAGCTTTGGATATTCCAGTTGAAGTTCGCAAATTGGAAGAGCCTACAAAAACGACTTTGGCCACAGTAAATGTCTCGGTGGGAATTACCCCTGAGCTGCAAGAGGTCATTGATGAAACAAAAGCTGAGCGCCTTAAAGTTACGGAAGAAAACACTCAGCTCAAGCAGCAAGTTGAAATCTTAGAAAAAGGTGCTGGCAATTATTCAGAACTGCTATCGAAAAATTCACGCCTAAAAGATGATGTTATTTTAGCTAACAATGCCGTTAAAACAGCTGAAGAACAAACTGAAGTTGTGAAAGCTGAATTCGAAGCTTTTAAAAATGATGTTGCTGCTATGCAAGCGCGTATTGCTGAATTGGAAGCTGGAAAAGCGGCAGAAAATCCAGCAACAGAAACGTCGACAAATGATTTTGAAAGTTGGTCTAACGATCAATTAAAAGAATATTTGGCAAGTAAAGACATTGGCTACAAACCATCTGCAACAAAACCAGAACTACTTAAATTAATCCCAAAGGAATAATGAAATGAGCTTTATTACTGTAGATGACGCAAATTCAATTTTGGGCAGCGATTTTGCACCAGACAGTGATAAAGCTCGTCTGGTTCAACTTGCAAATGTCTGGATGAAAAAACGAATTGGATTTGTGCCGGATCCTATAGATTCACTTCTTAAAGATGCTGCTTGCGAAATCATTAAAGGCATTCTGGCCAAAGTAATTTATAACGGCAAAGAGCAGTTGCTTAAACGAAAGAAAGTTAAAGCTGATTCAGTCGAATCTGAAAAAGAGTATCAAGAAGGTACTGAAGTGATTTCTAGCTTTGAACAGATAGCTATTGATTATATTGATTCGCTTGATTTGAAAGATCCTAATGCAAGTTTTAATGGCTTCGGCATTCCACTTTACAGGGCATAAATAATGGGCTTACGTGACGAAATTCAGGCAGATATTGCTGAAGCATTTAATGAAGATTTAGCAGATGCCGTTCATACCTTTACATGTGAGCGGATTTCTAAAACGAATTGGGATCCTAAGACAGAAACTCATGTTGAAGTTAAAGAAAACTATTCAGGCCGTGGCGTTCTGTTTGGCTCATATAGTCAATATGAAATACAAACGCTTGGAGTGCTGGCCACAGATAAGAAAGCGACCGTGCTTCAAAATGAAGTGACTATGGTACCTAAAATGGAAGATGAGTGGGTTACACCCTTGGGGGCATTTCGTGTCAAACATATTCAACAGGATCCAGCAGCAACTATTTGGAAATGTCAGTTGAGGAAGGTTTAATGACTTGGAGCGTACATGAGTTTTATGACAGCATTCAGGTGGTACCTGATGATGATCTAAAACCACATTCATTCTTTCACTGTGAATGCCATCCAAAATATGAGGATGGCATTTTTATTCATAACGCATTTGATGGCAGAGAGGCATCTGAAACGCCTTTGCCTAGTTGATAGGTTAGACGATGGTTAGCACAGATTACGTTCCTTTATGGCATATCTCACCATTCCAACATGTTCAATACACGCTTGCTAGAAATCAGCTTCATATGGATCTGTTATTCGAAGACATGAATAAGGTTGATATGTTCTTGTCTGTTGAAGCTGCAGCGGCACAAGTTGATTTTTATTCTAATGGTGCGTATGCAGTTGTCCAACTTGGCGACACTTCAGAAAGAAATTTGATTGAGGTTTACGGATTGCTTTTACATGAAGCGGTTCATGTGTGGCAGAAGGTTAAAAAGCTCATGGGAGAAAAAGAGCCTAGTTCAGAATTTGAAGCATATTCAATTCAAGCGATTGCACAAGACCTTTTTAAAATGTATGAAGAAAGTGAGGTAAATGATGGGATGGAAGGGGAAAAAGCCAACTGATTTCAGTTTTGATGTGGCTAAAACAGCAGAGGAAAAGGTAAAGAAAATTACCATGGATGCTGTTCAGTCTTTAGTCGTTTCAAGTCCCGTTGATACGGGTGCTTATCGTGCTTCTCATATTGTTTCGATTGGATCTGGTGACTATGGTGTACGTGGGCCTGAAACAAATGCCGTGCAAGATGCAGCTATTCAAGCCGTTAAGTTTAAGCTGGGTAATTTGGTCTACATACAGAATAACCAACCTTATGCAGAACGTTTAGAAAATGGTTGGTCTGATCAAGCACCACAAGGTATTTATAACACTACCTTTACCTTTATTTCTCAAAAGTATGGTGGTTAAGATGGCAATGACTTTAGAGCAGACTAGGCAAGCAATTATCGATCGTATGCAAAGCTTTACTGGTATTGCCCAGGATAGAATCCAGTATCCAAATGCACCAGGCTTTACAGTGCCAAAGGAAGGCTTGTGGTGTCGTTTAAAGATAGCAGGCGGAGCCAGCTTTACTTCAGGTATTGCTGATAAACCTTGTACCCGTCGTACTGGTAATATCATGATTCAATGCTTCGATCGACTCCATACTGGAGAAAAAGCTCTGACAGTTCTGAGTGATGCATTACTCGCGCATTTTGAGTATTACTCGATTGATGGTTTAGAGTGTTTAAAGGGCGAATCGATTGACGCTGGGAAAGATGCTGACTTTGTGCAATACAATGTGACCATTGGATTTACGGTGAATTGATATGAATCATGAATATCAAATTAAAGCTAAAGGTTATATGGATGATGATAATTTTTACGCTAAGATTATAAGAGTTGAATTTAGGGTAAAATAAAGTGAAATGTATAAATAAAAAATTGATTCTACTGCCTTTAATTTTGATTTCACCTGTAACTATTGCCAATGATAAAACAAATAGTTTGCAAGAAGTTCTTAGCAAAGACGAAGGAGATCATTGTTTCATTTTGGCGAATAGAGCATTTTCAATTATGGGTTTGAGACAGGATGGGGTAAAACAAAACCAACTCATAAAATAACTTCGCTCAGTTGATGAAAAATACAATAAAAATGAAATTAATGAACTTATTCAAAAAGCGTATAAAGCCCCTATAACTCCAGATGTAACCGGGAAAATGGTGGTGATGTCGAATTTTATGAGTGACATCGAGCAAGAATGTATGCAGCAAGAATCTGAAATACAAAATTGAATATCTGACCCATAGAACAGTAGATTAAGCCAAAGTTCTCGATTGCTATCTTACTAGAAACGCAACCCAACAAAACCACCTCATCGGTGGTTTTTTTATTTTTACAGGAATCACTTATGAGCAATTTTTGTTTTAAGCGTGGTGACACATTCAACTTGAATTTGCAGTTGGTCGATGTCGATGATGCATTGCAATATCCACCTGATGATGTTCGCCGAGCCATCGACCTAACAAGCTATACATTTACATCACAAGTTAAATCATTGGTGGATGGTGCAGCAGTAGCCACATTGACTTGTGCTCCATTGAACCAAAGTACACAAAAAGGTTGGCTTAACGTGAAATCGGGAGCAAGCACAGCTGCATGGCCTCTGGGTTTGTGCCAAATGGATATTAAAGCCGTAGTTGGCGGTGTTATTCAACATACTGAAACTTTGACTTTTCAGGTGATTGATGGAGTAACAGCATAATGGCAAATCTAGTTTTTAAATTTTCATGGGATCATCGGCCATTTCAATATAACTCTGCTCAAGGTAAGCGGCAATTTATGCTGCCGTTTGCATCTGGTATTCCAAACTTAACACCTGATTGGACCCAGGTTCAGGGATTAAGAGATGCTGCTACTAAAGCCGTTGGTGAGCAAGTTGGCAATGTAATGCAAGTTGGTGCATTTGGATGGGGTGTTTCTTCGCCTATGGTCACTGCCAGTTCAAGTGAAGCAAATGACAAAAAAGTAAATTGTATGTTTGCAACACCTTCAGAGTGGGCTGGCTCAGTCTCTCCTGGTGCAGTTGGATCTAATCAGGGTATATGCATTAACTTGGCAGCATTATCTGGAAATTATTGTATTCAACTTTGGAATCCCATTCAGTCTTATAACCCCCAAATTAGAATTAAAAATAACAACGTGTGGGACACTTGGTCAAAAATCTATTGTTCAAGAAATACCACAGTTGATGCTAATGGATTTATTAAAGCAGCCTCGCCAATAGTTAAATTATTTAGCGATCATATTGAACTAAATGAAGAAGCATATAAACAACCGATTGAATTTGAGAAAGTCGATGTGGGTGAGTATCTGCTTAAAGGTTCGTTAGGTTTTGCTCTGGAAGGTTGGTATATCGAAGTGCCAAAAGATGCTAACGGAAATACAATCGTTGCTGTGGTGTATGACACTCTAGAAAATGGCGACATTTCAATTAAAACCTGTAAACGTAAATTTGATTTTGAACTTGCAGCAGTAGTTGCAGATCTCGACAACCCTATCGAAATTCCAGAAGCACGTTGGATTGATATCCGACTGCATGAAGAGCCAGAATCGGAGTCTGAAGAACTGATGAGTGAAACTCCAGTCGACTTCCAGCTAACTAACTTATCAGAAGCAGTAGCTGCTGCCATGGTCGGTATAGCACCGCCAGAACTCTCAGAAGAAACCCAGTAAAGACCCGCTAATTTAGCGGGTTTTTTACACCCTCTATTTTTACCAACCCGCTTATGAAGCGGGTTTTTTTATGCCTAAATTTTGGAGAACTATAAATGAGTTCAGGCGCAAAAATTCGATTATATGCTTGTGAAGAAGCAGTATTAGGGACGACTCCAGCAAACCCAATTTGGTATACAGTTCGCCGTGTAACGGATGGACTTTCTGAAAACGTCTCTACTGAAGAAAGTAGCGAAGTTGTTGATTCACGTTATCGTCAAGGTGGTGTAGTAACTGAAGCTGAAGTAGCAGGCCAGTTAGAGTTTGAATTATCTCTCGGTACCTTCGATCTATTCTTAAGTGCCTTAGCCTTTAATAACTGGGCGACAAATAGCTTAACAATTGGCGGTACAGTCCGTAAATCATTAACATTAGTGAAAGTATTTGAAGATGTTGGACAAATCTTTATTTACCGTGGCGTTCAGGTTAATACTGGTGAAATTACGATTCAGACCACTGGCAAAATTACAGGTAACTTTGGTTTAGTTGGTAATTCATTTACCCGTCAGCAAGTAAACCCAGTTACGAATCCAGTAGCAGCATCAAGCCGTCCATTGGTTAGCATGCCAAACGTTGAAAACTTGCTAGTTAATGGCCAGTCAATTCAAGGTAAAGCGTGTATGCAGTCACTTACGCTTTCAATCAATAACAACCTCGAAGCGATCCGCTGTATCGGTTCAGGCAAATACACTCCAGAGTTTTACTTAGAGAAGATGATGGATATTGAAGCGAATGCTTCATTCATGTTCTCGGCTACAGCAGCAGGCTGGATTGATGCCATTAAAACCCGTGATGTATTTACCCTGACTTTCGACATCAAAGATAGTAAAGGGAGTAAATACTCGTTCAACTTCCCGCAATTAGAAGTCATGGAAGCCAATCACCCGGATGGTGGTGGTGATGACATCATCACTTTAGATATTAACTTTGCTCAAGTACGAACAGCCCCAACAATTGTGCGTGCTCTTGTGTAATTCAAATTAATCAACCTTAGAGCCTATGGAATCCCATGGGCTTTTTTATTCCTAAATATTCGAGGTAGTTATGGCTTTAAAAGTTGGAATTGTACGAAGTTCAGAAGTATCGAAGTGGTGTACGTTTGAAACTGCAGGTGGACAAGCAGAGTTTAAAATTCGTGGTATCGGCTATAAACCTTTTCAAGTTGCATTAGAAAAAGCAGGCAATCAAATTTCATCAAAAGGCTATGATGTAATGGTGAGAGATGAAAACAGCAAGCTCTATCATGAGCTTTTATTAGATGCGGCTGGCGCTCATTTAATTGAAGACTGGAAAGGCGTTGTTTTCGCTGAAGTTGAAGAAGGTGAAACAGTAGAATCTGAAAAACCGTATACACCAGAAAATGCTTCTAAGCTTCTTAACCTTGGTGATATTGGACTATTGATCTGGTCATTCGTTAAAGAGCAGGCGCAAAAAATTCAGGAAGAAGCTGACAAAGACAAGGCGACGATTCTGGGAAAGTCATCGAACTCTACAAGTACCAAAAGACCTATGCGTCGAAAACGCCGCACGAAATCGAACAAATCAAGTTCTTAGGTGGACATATTCCAGATCCACCAGAATATTCTTATGCGGCTGACTCAATTCTAGCAGCCTATAGCACGATTATTAGATCTAGACGATATGAGCAAAGCGTACCGTTATGCTTAGATCAGCAGGCAATCAATGTATATGCTGAGCATAATGATTTACCTGTTGATGCTCATATCTTTAATGACTGTATCTTTGCTTTAGACAATTTATTTATTGAAGAAGCCCATAAGAAAATTTCAACCAAACCCAAAAAGTAAGAAATAGCTATCTTCATGATGGCTATTTTAGTTAATGAATTTTGATATGTGGAAATGTATAATGTTGGCGATAATTTATATTGAAAATTAATATGTTAGGAAAACTTTTTTATACATTGGGGTTGTCTATTTCTTTGGCGGTTTTAGTTAGCTGCACTAAACAAGCTGAAAGTAAGGCACTGCCTCCTTCAGTTGAAGCGCAATTCATGAGTGCGGATCAAGAAATAGGGAAGATGCTCGATGACCTAGAAAATCGAGATATTCCACTTCAACGGAAGCGGGAGATATTGTGCAATACCTATCCTGATGTCTACAAAAAACAGTACATGCCAGCTCTGCTCAAGCTTTCACCGAATCTCTACACAGAGGCGATCCTATTAAGAGACTTTGAGGAGGTGATTAGCTTTTATAAAAAAACTTTTGTAGTTAATTGTGTTTGATTTTTATCACTTAAGACTTGAATAATATGTTTGATACATTCATGTTTTAAAGTTAATCACAGGTGTTAAATGAAAAAATATTTCTGGCTAATTACTTTAATAATTCTCTTAATTTTAATAGGCCCAAAAGTTTATAAATATCTTTTTAATACGGGTGAAGATATTGGTTCAACAATTGGGCGTGAGCTCAATAAGAATATGAATAACAATTAAACCACCTTCGGGTGGTTTTTCTCTATGTGACATTTAGTAACCAGTTTGTTAAAGTTGGTACACTTTATAACAAATGGTGAAAATTCATGAAGAAAATATTGGCTGCTTGCTTAGTAAGTATAGGGTTGGTGGGGTGTACATCAATACAAGTTAATAATGCTACTGGTTTTAACCCAGACTCTATTCGACAGGTTTGTATTATCGATAACCCAAAAGTTATCATCAAGGATTTTAATCAAATCGTAGAGCGTAGTTTTACTCGCTATAATATTGACGCAAAAACTTATAAAGATACTGATAACTTAAGTCTTTGTCAGACTACTTTAAACTATACAGCTACTCGTTCTTGGGATATGGCACCATATATGGTTGCTGCTCAATTCAATCTTTTACAAAATGGAAGACAAGTTTCCGAAGCTTCCTTTAGATTACGTGGAAATGGTGGGTTAGCCCCGAATAAATGGCGCAGTACTGAAACAAAAATTAATGAACTGGTTGATCAGTTGCTAAATAAAGCACCTGCTAAGTGAGCTAATTAAAATGAAAAAAATTATTTTATTAAGTTTAATTTTTGGTTTGTTTGGGTGCCAAAAAACAGAAAATAAAACAAAAGAAATTGTTTTAAATTCATTAAAAGACCCAAGCTCTGCACAATTTCAAAATGTGAAAGGATACTGTGGTGAGGTAAACGCTAAAAATAGCTATGGTGGGTATATAGGATTTAGGAGGTTTTATATTTCTAATGAAATGCCTATTTTTTATGATGAGGATTCTGATGATCCTCAGAGCTTTGCTAGAGGATGGATTGCTCATTGTGAAAGTAATAGCAAACTAGACAACACAAAAAAGGATGCTTGTGTATCGTATTCAAATTTTGCTGCTGCTGTTGTTAAATCAAAATTAGCAGGCGTCCCTGTAGGTACATCCAAAAATACAATTGATGCAAACACAGAAGAAGATCGTAAAATTTATTTTAAAACAATAGATGAAGGATATAAAAGTAATAATAGCGATGCTTTTGCATTACAGGTTCTTGATGGGTGTCTAAAAGGTGAGATCAAGACCCCAAGTTGATTTAATTCGTAAAAAAGCACCCTAGGGTGCTTTTTTAGTTCTGCTGATTTGGGTCATACAGCCCCGCATCTTGCATTACATCTAGTAAATTTTTTTTCAACCAATCTACATCTTTATCTAATTGATCAACTCTTCCCTGTAAGTCTTGTACTTGATCATCATGCTCAAAAGTCATTTCAAGGCGAAGTATGAGTTCTGCTGTAAGTGTTCTGCCATTTTCTTTAGCAGCATCGTCTAATTTGTCTTTGAGTTCGGCGGGTATTCTAAAATTAACTTGCGGATCTGTGCGTGCCATAGAGTCATAACGAAAACTTAGTATTTGCTAACTATAGGGTGCTATAAAAAAATAGTCAAAACCTATAGGTTTATAGTTGATTTATTGTATAGCACGTGCTTTAATTTGATTGTGATGTTATTTTACATCATGTGCTATATGGAGGCCGAAATGGCAAAACAGGACCCTCAGGTAAACTTTCGGATACCTGAAGAAACATTGGAGCGATTTAAGATTGAAACAGTCAAAGATCGTAGAACACAAACAGCTCAGCTTGTTTTAATTATTGAAGAATGGTTAGAAGCTAGAGCAAAACAAAACGTAGCGAAAGCATGATTATTACAGACAACAAAAAAGCCCATGATCTTGGCGGACAGGGCTTAATTGAAGTCAACAATTACGAGGTAAGTTAACGATGTCTAGTTTAGCATTAAGCTTTAATGATGTAAATTTTCAACCTGTTCAGCATAATCAGCAAATTTGGCTAACCGCAAGCGAATTAGCTAAAGCATTAGGATATGCCAAAACTGATGCAGTAACTCAGATTTATGAGCGGAACAAAGATGAATTTACTAATGAAATGACAACGACCTTCAATTTGAGGGTAGTTGAAAATATCGAGACCCTCAATTTGAGTGTCTCGAAGAAAGATAAAAACTTACTTAAAACTGTAAGGGTTTTTAATCCAAGAGGGTGTCATCTCATTACTTTCTTTGCCCGTACTTCCGTAGCAAAGCAGTTCAGAAAATGGGTACTTGATGTTCTTGACAAAGAGATTGGGCAACCAGTTGCCAAAACCCACAAATCAGAACGCACTCCACTACATGATGCACATGCTTTACTTGTGGCTAAGACTAAACACCTAAATTCAAGTGATGCATGGAAAATTATCAATCAACGTTTTGGTACAAATAGTATTGATGAAATTCCTTATGACATGATTCCCGTAGCGGTTGAATATGTTCATCATTTGATTGCTATGTACAGTAGTGCAGAGAAGAAGTCACAAGGTTCATTGTTTGATAAAGAAGCATACGAGCTGGTTCGCAAGCTTACTGAAGCAGTCATAATAGAAAATGATGAAATCTTTCCAGTTCTGCTAGCTGTCAAAATGCTTGATATGAAGAAGTTCGCGTATTATTCACACTTAGTAGTGAAAGCGAATGAAGCAGCACGAGATATCTCTCGATTGTTAGATTTCAGGAACCTGCAAAATGAGCCGTTGATCGATGCAGACTGTTCGGTGATAGCCATGTCTAATGGACAGAGATTTCTTGCAAGGCCCAATTGGTTTAACTGCCCAGCTTAGTAATTATATTTAACTTAAACAGAACCTACTCACTGAGTAGGTTTTTTATTACCCAAAATTCATAGCTCACCTCTTGTGGGCTTTTTTATTGCCTAGAGGAAAGTAAAATGACACAAGAATCCCGTCTAGTCATTGTTATTGATTCACAGAATGCTGAACGTAATGTCAAAGCCTTGGCAGAAGAATTGTCAAAATTTACTGCTCGAGGTGATTCCGCTTCTAAATCATCAAAAGATATGGAGAAACAGCTTTCTATTACCAATAACATTGTTCAGAACTTTAATACCACAGTTAATAATTCAAATACTTCAGTTCAAAAAACGGTTGAAGTTACTAAGCAAGCAACTCAACAAAATCATAAATTTGCTCAAGAAATTAAAGCTACAACCAATGAGCTGGATAAACAGGAAAAAGCGGCTAACTCATTTGGCACTTCAATTAAGGCTTTGGCTGGGTATATGGCAGGATTGGTTACGATCAATGCGGCCATTACTAAAATTGATGCTTATACAGGGTTACAAAACCGTTTAAAGCTAGTTACTAAAGACCAGACGGAGCTAAATAAGGCGACTGAAGATACATTTAGGATTGCTCAAAATACCTATTCAACTTGGGATTCAGTTTTACAGGTGTATCAGCGCTTTAGTGACAATTCCAAAACTTTAAATCTAACAATGGACGACACTGCGCGTTTAACTGAAACAGTATCAAAAGCAGTGGCTATTAGTGGAGCAACTGCAGAAGCAGCAGATGCTTCATTGATGCAGTTTGGACAAGCACTCGCAAGCGGTACATTGCGTGGTGAGGAACTGAACTCTGTCATGGAACAAACTCCGGCCTTAGCAAAAGCTATTGCTCAGGGTATGGGAATTACTGTAGGTGAGTTACGTTCAGTTGCAGCTGAAGGAAAAATTACATCACAAGAAATTGTAAAAGCTCTTAGAAATGTAGAGTCTGATGTAGATGCATTATTTAGTAAAACTGATATTACGATCAGCCAGTCATTAACTCTTCTTAATAATGAGATTACTAAATTTGTCGGAGAAGCTAGCCAGGGAAGCGGGGCAGCTCAAGTATTATCTGGTTCAATTAAGGTTCTAGCCGAAAATTTAGAATCAATCTCTTATGTAGCTATTCTGGGTGGTACGGCATTACTAACCAAAGCAATTGCAACACAAGTATCGGCTCTAAATACCAAAGTAGGGTCCTTAGTTGCTGACAATGCTGCTTCACAATTACAAAAGCAAAAGTCGATCGAAAGCGCAAAAGCAGCACTGGCCGAAGCTGAAGCGCATTTGGTGAATGTAAGAGCAACAAATGCCGAAACTCAAGCCAGATTTGGAGCAAGCGCAGCTAGTGCCAGATATGTACTTGCAGCCAAAAATGTTGAGAACGCAACGAAGGCCGTTACGTTAGCTCAAGGTAAAAGCGCTTCAATGGCAGGTTTATTAAGCGGAGCATGGGGATTGATTGGTGGTCCAATTGGGGCAATCACATTAGGTGTGACTGCTTTGGCTGCGACTTACATGTATTTCTCAAGTAAATCTGCTGAAGCTACAGCAAAGCTAAAAGAGCAAGCTGAAGCTGCAAAATTGACTAAGGAAGAAATCAAAGCCCTTAATGATGAACAACGTAAGGAAAAATTAGGGGATTTAGCAGCGACAATTGAAGATCAAAACAAGGCGTTAGAACGGCAAGAAATGGCGGTCGGGTCGGCATTGATCAATATACAGAACTATGCAGTGGGCAATGCTAAAGTTGCTGAAATTTCAAATAAAGCACGACTTGGCACCATTTCTTATACTGAGGCAATTGAGCAATTAAAGGGTGAAAAGATTCCGCCCGATTTACGGGATGCATTGCTTAAACAAGTGAGTGCTTATGATGAAGCAGCAGAAACAGCAGCTAAGACAAAACAAACATATAGCCTGTTTGGTATTGAGGTAACACTTGCAGGAAATAAGGCTGAAAATGCCATTGTCGGAGTTGATAAAAATACCAAGTCCTTAAATGAGAATGAGAGGGCTGCATTAGCTGCAAAAAATGCACAAAAGAAATATGCCGATTCTCTTTATGATCGTGAATATGATGCATATTTTATGAAATTTGCTCTCGCAAAGGGCTTTACCGAAAAACAAGCAGAGGAGCTACTTAAAAGTGCAAATTGGGCGAGAAAGGAGGGTGTTGAATACACCTATCAAATAGCTCAAAAAGGCTTGCAGGTGCTAGATATTGAGGAACAGAACAAGCAAGTAATTGATGCTAAGAATAAAGCATTAAAGGAAACTACAAGTGAGCTATCGAAACAGCAAAAAGTACTATCAGTAAATGCCAAAGTTCAGGCTTTATCTAGTAAATATAATATTTCTGGAAAGGCAGCAGCAGCAGGTATCCCTCAAGGCCTGATTGAGGGCATGATTATGCAGGAAAGTAGGGGAGATACTTATCGTAAAGGCAAATTATTAACATCACCAGTCGGTGCTCAAGGTTTGGCACAATTTATGCCAGCTACAGCCAAACAGTATGGTGTTGATGTTAGAAGTGAAGAATCTAGCGTTAATGGAATGATTAAGTATGTTTCAGACCTTCTTAAACAGTTTGGTGGTGATGTAAATAAGGCCGTTATGGCTTACAACGCTGGTCCAGGTAATGTAAGAAGCGGAAAGGCAGATGGATTTAAAGAAACTAAGCAATATCTTGCAAACGTAAAGTCGTATACAGCTGGAGCAAATGGTTTTAAAGCTGGTGATATTTCATCAAAAGACTTCGATAAACTTATTCAAGACTCCACTAAGCTGGCTGAAGAACAAGCTAATCTCAGGCTTAAGTTAGAAAATGATGTTGCGAATCAAGTAACAAAGATTCGAAATGATCTGGCCAAAAATCTTGAAGATGTTGATAAGGCTAATTTTAGCCCTGAGCGTAAAGCTGAAATTAAAGCAGAGCTGCAAGCACGAGCGGATAATGATATTGCCATTGCTGAGCAAGCAACAAAAACTAAGCTTGATTCATTTCGTGACTTTACTAAGAGCGAAGAACAGCTTTTAAAAGAAAGTTTTGCTAAACGGCAGTTTGATGCTGAACATGATTTAGAGTTGACTAAAGAACAGCGAAAAGAAGCCGTTGATATCTTAGCTCAACAACTAAAACAAGAGATTGCATTAGTAAAATTAGCTCAAGAACGGCGTTTATTACAGGCTCGTATTTTTCTGCTATCTGAAACAGAAGCAATGCAAGAACGTTACAGATTAGAGCGCCTTGAAATCCAAAAAACTGCAAAGGATGAGGAAGAAAGAAGAAAGCGAATTGCTTTATCGAAATCACAAGAGCAGCTTGAAACACTTGATCGGGCGACAAAAGCTGGACAAACATGGGGTGGCGTTCGGGCTGATATGAATGGCACTAGTGAGTTTTATAGACAGGATCAGGAGCGATCTAGTCGTATGAGCTCCGCGACAAATTTTTTCGATAGTCAAATAGGAGTGGTTAATTTAAATGAACAGAATTCACTTGATGCGTTAAATGCACAATTTGAGCAGCAACTCATTAGTCAGCAGGATTTCGAAAATAAGAAAACTGCAATTATTCAGACAGCTCAGGAACAACGAGCATTAATTGCGACTAAATATGCGCAAAGTGTTCAGGAGATAGAGGATAAACACCAACAAGATAGATTGAACTTGCAACTCATGTATGGACAACAAATGATGGGATCACTTACATCGACGTTTGGTTCTATGTTTGGTGAACAATCTAAAGCCTATAAAATCATGTTTGCTGCGAATAAAGCATTTGCTATTGCTCAGTCAATGATTTCAATTCAACAAGGTATCGCACAAGCATCTGCAAATCCATTTCCATACAACTTAGTTGCTATGGCTAGTGTGGCTGCTAGTACAGCAAGTTTGGTTGCAAACATCCGGGCAATTAAAGATCAAGGCTTTGCTAATGGTGGTTTCACCGGATCTGGTGGTAAATACGAACCTGCTGGTATTGTCCATAAAGGCGAGGTGGTCTGGTCGCAAGAAGATATTAAACGTTGGGGTGGTGTTGGATTGGTTGAGAATATGCGTAAGAGCTCAGGCCCTGAAGCATTTATTAATAACCATGCCACTAACAACACTTCAGCAGAAAATGTCTTTAATCGTTCATTCCTAAGCTCAAAAGCTTTTAATGAAAATCAAACTATCTCGAATATTTTTAATCAACCTACTCGAGAGAATCAGATTATCGTTAATGCTTTCAAGCCAAGCAAAGATGCGGTTTCAAGATCGGGTGATGTGCAGAACATTACTAACCAGTACGCTGGGAATAACTCAAGCTTAAGCAAAGTTCTGGATAAATCGATTCAAAGTAGTAAATCCTATATTGCTAATAAATCGAACGTATCTAATTTCTCTAACTCGAAAATTCTAAATAGTTCTGTTTCAAACAGCACAGTTCAGAATGCTCAGAAAGAATTGCTGAAGGAAGTTTCGATCTTCAGAGAACGTGGTAATTCAAGTCCTATTCTTCTGGATCCTTCCAAAGGCTTTGCTGATGGTGGTTATACAGGGAAAGGTAAGAAGTATGATATTGCTGGAGCTGTGCACAAGGGCGAGATTGTCTGGTCTCAGGATGATATTAAAAAATGGGGAGGAGTTGAGAAAGTTGAACAAATGAGACGGGCCACAAGTCCAGATTCATTTATTTCGAACCATGCTCAATACAATACCAGTTTTGAAAATGTCATGAATCGGGCTAATCAGAGTTCACGGGCATTTAGCCAAAGTAGAGATATTTCGAACATCTTTAATCAGTCTTATCAAGATGATCAGATTATTTATAAAGGTAATGCTAGTGCAGCCAACCCATCTAACATGGCGAACTCAGATCTATTCCATGATGGCAAAGTCTACTTCTCTTCAAATGGTTTAGTCCAAGATAGATCAAATCTTGAAGATGTGCAGGACTTTACCTCAGGGCAATCTCCACGCCCTCAAGCTGAGTTTATGCCTTCTCTTGAGCAATCTTCTCCAACTATCAATTTCAAGATTGAAGTTGTGAATCAGGTTAGCGGTGCAATAGTTGAAGCCGAACAACTGGATGAGAAAACTGTCCGGATCATCGTAAGGGAAGAACTGGATAAGCAACTTCCAAAAGCGGTACCAAGATTAGTAAGCGAGGATATTAAAAATCCAAACTCTCTAATCAGCCGCTCATTGACTGAGAATACAACTGCAAGAAGAAATCGATAGATAATTAAAGAAAATGTCTTAACGGCATTTTCTTTAAAATTATTCAAAGTTTTAGTAGAGTATTGGTTTTACAGTTTTCATTGATTGAAAATGTCTCAACCAGTACCTTTAAAGAAAATAGATGAACTTGTTTTACTTCTTACCGAATTAAAACCAGCAGAAATTCTTAGTGAGTTCAAATATGCTAGATGTAATCGATTACTTAACGAGGCAAAATCCATTACACCTGAGGACTGGTGGCTTATGTGTAAAAGCTTGGTTGAATTATATGCTAATAATTTGATTGTAGCTGACAAATTAGCAAATGAAATTTTTCTGAATTCTAATGACTTAAAAGTATTAAGAAATTTACATTATATTTTTAATCAAACATTTAATTATGTGAAGGCTGTCGAGGTAAATGAAAAAATAATTAATATTTCGAGGAAACTGAATTTAGAATTAAGAGAAACTTTGCCGACTTGGATTGAGCTTGAGTTTTTTTTAAGTGGAAATATTGATAAGTCAGATTTATTTAAACACGATCATGAAATCCATAAAGTATTTTTACATCTCAAATTAATTCAAGATGAATTAGAGATAAGCAAAACATCGTTAATTGCTATTTTAGAAATTGTACATAATATTATTCTTAACAGTGGATCAAAATGCCAATCTGTAGAGTATAGCTATATTGAGGAGGAATTCTTAGTTACTGTATTTATAGACAAAGATTTTAAGACCATTTCTGATCTAAATAAATTGTTAGCGCGGAAATGTTATGCATCTGGGTTACTGGATGAACTGAATAAAGTTTCTTATTTGTTCTTACCATTTGATGAGAGTGTTGATGAGTAATCAGGATACCCTAGACTACTGTAAAGAGATGCTTACCAATGTAAGCAAGATTGAACATATTCAATTAAGGAATATTGTAAGTAGAGCTTACTATTTCACTTTCTATGAATTAATTGACCATGTTGAAAATAGATTGATGTGGCAAGAAACGAATCAGAAAGGTGGGGTACATGTTCGAACTATTAGTCGTTTAAAGGGGTATCCTAATTCGCAAGACAAGAATGAATCTCATGAAGCTGCATTAGAGTTACATTCTAGAATTACTAGTTTAAAAAAACTAAGAACTAAAGCTGATTATAGAATGGAACAAGCAGTTTCAAGGAAAGTAGCAGAATATTCAGTATTTGAATCTGAGCTTATTAGTAAGGAATTAGCTCAGCTATAGTGATTTGAAATTATTTTAAAGCCACCCTTTGAGGTGGTTTTTTATTGCCTGAAGGAAAGTTATGTACAAGTTAAAGCTAAATCCTCAAACAAATGGCTATGGCGTAACACCAGGTGATGATGTAAAGCGTCAGCAGATGGACGGAGGTCGAGGGCGCTATTACATCGATGTAAAACGTAATAGCCATATTGTCGATGTGAACTGGAATTTAAGTAAAACAGATTTCAATAAAATGATGGCTTTCTGGCGTGTATACCAAAGCAAACCAGCATCGTTTTATGCGGATCTGGTCATTGATCAGGGCACACGTCAGCAATACCAATGCAACTTTATTCCCGAGTCTTTCAAGACTAATGAAGTAAATGGAAATCTTTACCGGGTAACCGCTCAGATTGAAGTTGTTCAGAACCAGCCGAACCTTATAGCTGATGCAGCATTGATCAAAGATTGGGAGGTCTAATGGATAACGAATACGCCAAGTTCTTTCTCAATCGTAAAGTCGATATCTATCAACTGGAGTGTATTGAGCTATCACATCCATCTTTTCTAAACACTTATCGTGTCGTTCGTAATGACGATAGAGGTGTCTATGTACAGCACAAAGAAGGGTCAGGCCAGTTCTACTATGAATATTTACCATTAACGATTCAAAGATCCGGAATGTTAGGTGATCTGGACCAGACTTTAACTGTCTCAGTTTCTGGTCTTGGCGATATATTGCCAGATGAGTTTGAGCGTGTGCTGGAAGGTCAATTTGCAGATGTGAAACCTACTGTTAATTATCGGCTCTATAGTTCAGATAACTTGAATACACCAATCCATTATTTGCTTGGCCTTCAACTTGCTGGAGTTTCAATGAACAATAAAGCCGTGACATTTAAAGCTGAATCCCCTCGTTTAAATACTTCCAAAACTGGTGACATTTTTTCATTAGATCGGTTTAGTGGGCTGAAGGGGGCTGTATGAAAAGTCATGATCATTTGCTTGATAAGCAATACGACGAAGAGCACTACAACTGTGTTCACTTTGCACATGAAGCCGCTCTAGATCTATATGGAGTAGATCGGAGTGAAGCTTTGGATTTATTCATGCAACCTAAAGGCCATATCGAATTTAAAGTCTCACGATTAAAACTCTTAAATCCTCTGCCCATGCCCAAGGAAGGCTGCATAGTCGCCTTCCATCCGAGACAAAGAAATAAGCCCCCGCATGTGGGGCTTTTTCGTGGGCAGAAGGTTTTACACCTCATGGAGAGTGGAGTCACTTATTTAGCTGAAGACGTCATTAAAGCAATGGGGTTTAGTCGGGTTAGTTACTATGATTAAGATTATTTATAAACAAGATCCATTATCTGAAGAGAAGACAATTGAACATGCCGAAACTATCGGGCAATGGCTTACTTCAAAATATGAATATCTGCCTGAACATGTCCGTATTTTTCATACATCAAGCAATATGGATCATGCGGAGATCTCTTTTGCCAATGAAGTTACACCGAAGAATGCTTATGACTTAAAGCAGCTTGATTTCTTGCCAGGCACTTTCATTGTGATAGAAAACCCAAAAGGTATGCCTGCGCTTATTGCTGCTATTGTTTCTATTGTTTTAAGTGTGGCGATTGCATTTTTAATGCCCGCGCCGTCAATTGCCCAAACTACTCAGAATAACAACCAATCATCATCTGCAAATAATGAGCTTTCAAATCGCGAAAACAAAATGCGGGTAAATGGCCGTATTGCTGATATTTATGGGGCTGCTTGGGATACGCCCGATTTAATTGCAGTTCCTTACAAAGTCTATGAAAACAACGTTGAAGTTGAACATCTTGTTGGTTGTATTGGGCGTGGCCATTATCACATCAAAGGTGCTTACGATGGTGAAACCAACATTGTTGATATTGCAGGCGCGTCGGTAGAGGTCTTTCGACCAGGTGTCGATATTGTTTCTGGACAGCCTTATTTTTCGCTCGGTAGCGAAATTACTACGCCGCCTTTAACTGTCCAGCACCAAAACTCGGTGAATGGTCAGATCTTGCGACCTGCGGACACTCAAAGTCTGGAAGGCACCAATTATCTTCATTTTGCTTATCCCAATGAGATCCTTCGAGCAGCTGCTAACAATACCGATTTAACGACTAAATTTGTCAGTAATGACCGTGTAGAAATTACTAATGCTTCTTTTACTTATAACGGGCAAACATACGATTTAAACGGCACTTACAGCGTCTTATCCGTTGCTGATGATCGAATGGCTTTGTCTAACCCGGCAGCAGTTAATCCGAACTGGCTAAAGGTAAAAGAACTCACTAACCAGCAAACAGCTGCTGCCTCACCAAAGCTTTCATCTATTGGCGAGAAATGGATCGGCCCGTTTATCCTGGACAATATTGAACGTAATCGCGTCATCTTTAATTTTGTGGCGAATAATGGGCTTTATACAGTCTCTTCAGGAGGCAATCAGGCGGCAGTCAATGTCACGATTGAAGTTGAAGTAACTCCAGTTAATGAGTCTGGCGCAGCTATTGGTAATCCAATGCTAAAGCAGATCATTCTTAAAGGCTCCGCGAAATCACGCCAGACGGTTGGCGCAACGCTGGATATGGTTACATTTCAAGGGCGCTGTAGCGTACGTGCTCGACGTTTAACTCCAACTCCAGCAGTGACGACTGTAGTTGATGAAGTGAAGTGGCAAGCCTTATACGGTGCATTTCCATTGCAAAGCACGATGTATGAACATGAAACGGTTTTTCGTGCACGTACATATGCAACGACTGGAGCTTTATCTGTTAAGTCACGCAAGATCAATTTTGACCTTCAGCGGATGTTGCCCACCTATAAAAATGGAGCAATGACGACAGAATTGTTTCCAACTTCAAGCTTTGCAGATGCACTGGTATCAATGACGCTCGATGACAAGATTGGCCGCCGAACGGTCGATGAGATTGATATTGAAAACATCTATCGTACTTATAACGATATTGTCGATTACTTCGGTACGCCCTTAGCAGCCGAGTTCTGTACGACGATTGATGATACGAATCTTTCATTTGAAGAGCTAGTTACCAACCTTTGTGATGCGGTGTTTTGTACTGCTTATCGTCAGAACAACAAGCTAAAGATCTACTTTGAGCGTCCAACTGATAACTCGGTATTGCTGTTTAACTTCAGGAATATCATCCCAGATAGTTATAAGCATGATCTAACGCTAGGCATGATGGATGACTATGATGGGTTGGTCTATGAATATACGGATCCGGCTGATGATAGCCGTATCAATATTTATTTGCCGGATAAGGGAGCCAAGAACCCTAAAGAGGTTAAATCTGTTGGTGTACGAAATAAATGGCAAGCCCGTTTTAATGCGTATCGGTTGTGGAACAAGCTCCGCTTTCAGCGCAAATCCATTACCTTTGATGCAGCGCCAGAATCGGAATTACTGGTTTTACGTGACCGTATTGCTGTAGCTGATTATCGAAATGGCATCCATCAAAGTGGTGATGTGGTGAAACAAGAGGGCTTAATTCTCACTCTAAGCCATGATGTTGATTTCATAGCAGGCAAAAGTTACGTGATTTATTTACAAATGGGTGATGGTACCGTTGATCTACTTCCTATTACTGCTGGATCTGCTAAGAACAAAGTAGTTTTAGGACGGTTGCCAAATGGCGCTTTAAAGCTGAGTTCCGATGATTTTGTGAATACAATCTATACGGTTGTTAATGACGATACAAAAGACTCATTACCTTATCTGGTAGCTAAAAAAGATCCGGTTGATAAGTTCTCAAATACCGTTACAGCAGTAAATTACGATGTTCGGTATTACCTAAACGATAAAGACTTTATTGACGTACCAATTGATAACTCTCCGATTTACATCCGTTATGACCAGCTCGATATTAATCTTGCACGTTTGTATCAGATGCAAAGAGGTGACTTGCCAACGACTGGAGAAATTAGCTTTATTGTTGAAGCTGGTGCTTTGGTTTCGAGTTCCAGTTCACTTCGACCTGAAACACGAATGGTATATAAGTTTGATTATCATGACAGCCCTGCAAGAAGAGAATTTATTATTCCAGCTGCTCCTGAATTACCAGCGATTGATACAGGAGAGTTTCCTTCTGGTCTTACTGTAAATCTCACGATTAAAGGTTCAGTAGTTGGTCGTGGTGGTGATGGCGGTTTGCCTCATCTTGCTTTTGGTGCGTGGTCTACGGATCCTGATTACAACTTCACCAAAACACGTCGTGATGGATTCCAAGGTGCACCAGGCTTAATGAATCGACATAGCAAATTGAATCTCATTATTGACGGAGGAACTTTGGCTCGAGGTGGCTCTGGAGGCGGGGCTACACCAAGCGGTATTTATACCGAGCTAGGTTATGGAGTGCAGGGTGTTCCTGGAGGAGCCGGTGCACCGTTTGGTCGTGTTATGACTGGTCAGCCGATTTACAATGATACTCAGGATTGGCGCTGGTATCTGGAAGGGGGGTATTTATTAGTAGTAAAAGTTACTGATGCTGAAGCTGAGATATCGGGTAAAGGTTATAGAACGCCAAATGATGGTCGTTATGGACCCCCTTTATCCGGTGATGGCGGAGGCTGGGGACAGCGTGGTACCAAGTCAACGAATGATGGAACATGGAACTGGCAATACCATGGCACAACAGAAGGCCAACCAGGAGCAGGTGGTACGGCAATTATCGGAGTGGAACCTCTTACAACTAAATTGATAAATGGAGGGAAAATCTTACAAACCCTTTAATACTTTGAAAGTACTTAGAGCACCCATTTCGGGTGCTTTTTTATTGCCTATGATCTGGAGGAAGGCATGTATGAACGGTCAAACAAATAGTGTAGTCGAAGCGGCTGCAAGTACGGCTGCCGCGACTGCAACAAAATTTACTTATGGCTATGTAGTAGGAGGCAGCTTGATCGGTGTAATAGGTAAAATTGATTGGGCCGTTGTCTTTTCAATCTTAATCGGTATAGCAACCTACCTAACGAATCTTTATTTCAAAAAGCGAGATGAAAAGCGTAAGGACGAGATTCATGCGCTTCAAACGAAGCAATATGAGCTGACTAAAAAACGTTTAAAAGGTGATAACGATGAGCAGTGAACAAACTAGAGCCTATCTTTCATTTGCTCTTGTAGCATTAATGTTTGTATTGGTGATTGCCTTGTTTTTTGTGGAAATGCCACGTGAAAATAGCACTCAAATCAACACTGCCTTAGGTTTTATTGCAGGGGCTATGTCTATGGCTTGCGGTTATTACTTTGGTAGTTCTGAACTTGAAAAGAAAAAGAAGTCTGAAGATACAAAGCAGCAATAAGCAACACAACTTTCAAGCCACCTTCCGGTGGCTTTTTTTACGTCTAAAGGAAAATTGAAATGAACATTGAACAATATCTTGAAGAACTTATTAAACGTGAAGGTGGGTACGTAAATAATCCAGCGGATCGAGGAGGAGCAACCAAGTACGGCATTACTGAAGCAGTTGCTCGAGCAAATGGTTTTAAGGGCAACATGAAAGATTTGCCGCTTGATGTAGCTAAATCGATTTATCGGAAACAGTATTGGACAGATCCACGATTTGATCAGGTGAATGTAATTAGCTCGTTAGTTGCTGAAGAGATTTTAGACACTGGCGTTAATTGTGGTACTGGATTTACAAAGCCACTTTTACAACGTGCATTGAACTTGCTGAATAACCAAGGTAAAGCTGGTTTTCCTGATCTTGTGATTGATGGTGTCTATGGATCAACAACATTAGGAGCTCTAAAAACCTATTTGGCCAAACGGGGGAAAGACGGAGAGAAAGTGCTTGTTCGAGTTCTTAATATTATGCAAGGGCAGCGTTATATTGAAATATGTGAACGCAATCCCACGCAAGAACAATTCTTTTATGGCTGGATAGCTAATCGAATTTCATAATGAAGATTTATTGTATTGCTGTGCATTCTGCTTTTAGGTTGCACAGCAATATATAGTACATGCGATAAGTAATATTGATATTTACTAAAATATATGTAAGGTAATTATTTGGTATAAGAAAATAGAATAGTATTAAATATAGATAAAATACCTAATACATGTTATCAATACTTTTAACTTAATAAACTTCACTTATATTCTTGCACTTATGAAAATTCAGGAAAATTTACAAGACTACAATGATCTAAAAAAAGCTGTCGAGCTTTTAACTACCCCTAGTATCACTGCTCAAATTTCTAATATAATTGGTAGTCCTATCGAGGGTGCAGTTGAAAAACTTCCAGTAAAATTAAAAAAGTCAATTCAAGGAACTGTTTCATCAGCATTAATAAAATCAATAGATGGTGCTGTAAAAACAATGAATAATAAGCAAATGGAATCCTCAACTATTAAGCATAAACTCTTAGCAGCAAGTACTGGCGCAATAGGGGGTATTTTTGGAGCTCCTGCATTAGTAGTAGAAATTCCAATTTCCATAACCATTATTATGAGAGCCGTTGCAGATATTGCAAGAAGTGAAGGCTTTGATATTACTGATATGGAGACTAAAAGAATGTGCTTAGAGGTCTTTTCTTTTGGTGGACCAACTAAGTCAGATGATGGAACAGATACGGGATATTATTTTACACGTATAGCAATTAATGAAGTTTTAAAATCATTTAACAAGGAGTTTGGCAAAACAGTTTTAAAAGAAGCAATGCTAAAAGGTCTTTCTCCTGCACAAATTGGAGTTTTTATGGCGAAGCTTGTTGAAATAGTCACACAAAAATTTGGTATAGCAATAACTGGAAAGGTTGCTACACAAATTATCCCTGCTGTGGGTGCAATTACTGGTGCCACAATAAATACTCTTTTTATAGACTACTATCAAGATATAGCATTAGGCCATTTTATTATTAAAAGACTTGAAAATAAATATGGCTTTGACTCTATTCAAAATGAATTTAAAATAATAAATGAAAAGTTATCGGTAGATTAATCATTTAATAAATATTATTTGAGAATCTGATTAAATAATTAATCTGTATAACTATATTTTAGCCCTCCTTTGAGGGCTATTTATCTATTTTGAAATAATATTCTTAATTTCAACTATTTATTTTGAAACTTGTTCTAATGAAGAGCTTATTTGACTTGCAGTAGCTGTATCACTTTTACTTTCTGTGTAATCTGAATATCCTTTAAAATATATTTTTGCCAATTCCAGTCTTAAATTTTGAGATTGTTCTTCACTTAGCTCAGCCATATATTTTGGTAATGCTTTTAATTCTAATTGGTTTTTTTAACAGTAAGTTTGTAGACCAACTAGACGAGATCTTTCTCTAATAAAATCAACGAAACACTAATCTATTGAGTAAGGCTCAACTTCTTCTGCGGTTACGTACGAGCTCAGAATTTTATGAAAATGTCTAGACATTTCTGCATACATTGCATAATTGTTTGAAAGTACGATTATCTTGTTTTGCTGAACAATATCTTTGATCTGGAATAGGGGAAACGCCCATTTTTATGCCTAGAGCTATACTAAAATTCAAACTGATTTTGATGAAATACAGGAAATTGATGAATCGTTTATGGATTTTTAATTTTAATTAAGGTTAAACTTTAATTAAATATGTCAATTTAAAATCAATAAATATGAATGCAATCAAGTATCTTAAAAAATTTCATGTCAATGATGAGGTTCCATTTAATTGCCCCATTTGTATAAGATCTTGTCTGGTAATTGATATACAATCTCTTAATAAAGTAGAAAAAGAAAATAGTAAAAAATTGCGCAAATGTGATGAATTTGAGCCTGAATGGATTGAATACTCTTACTCTGTAGTTTATCGATGTACCAATCCTCATTGTTTGGAGGTTGTTCAATCAGTTGGAATAGGCGGTGAAGAGCTTATATATTCTCATGGTGAATATGGTGAGCCAGAAGACGCTTATTATGAAAGCTTCTTTGTTCCTAAGTTTTTCTTGCCAGCTATAAATTATTTTAATATTCCCCAAACTACACCAGGTGAAGTTAAAGGCATTGTTTTATATGCATTTGATTTGACGCCAGTATCTCCTAGTAGTGCAGTAAATAAAATTAGAGCTGCAATAGAAGTCATTTTAACATTGAACAATATCCCGGGAAGAGACTCTCATGATAGGTTCATTTCACTTAATAAAAGAATAAGCTCAATAAATGAATCCCATCCATTGCATCCGATTAAGAGCCAAATGTTAGCAATAAAATGGCTGGGGAATGCTGGAAGTCACGAAGATGATGATATTAAATTAGAAGACTTATTTGATTCATTTGTAATATTAGAAAGGATGTTGAATGTTCTCTATAACAACAATCCAAGAATCAATAGACTTGTCGATCGTGTAATTCTGCATGAAGGACCAATACCTCGTGAAGAACGAAGATCTATTAATTAAA
Source organism: Acinetobacter sp. Leaf130 (assembly GCF_001423205.1). Taxonomy (NCBI): domain Bacteria; kingdom Pseudomonadati; phylum Pseudomonadota; class Gammaproteobacteria; order Moraxellales; family Moraxellaceae; genus Acinetobacter; species Acinetobacter sp. Leaf130. Next base: position 1,556,427 of record NZ_LMOE01000001.1, on the reverse strand, counting down.
TTTGTAAGCGTCTAATAGAGGATGTAGAAAATTCACCGATCGGCATTTCAAAGAAAAATTGATCAGCATCTTCTTTTTTACAGTTCAACCAATCTTCTCGATACTCTTCTGGAATAACAATGATCGATCTTTTCTCATCCTCAGGTTTATGAAACTGGCTCATGAAAGGGTGATTGTCTGCATTGATAGTCAGCATAGCCATAGATCTAACTTGCTGCCCCTCAATTATTGTAGATTCATAAATGGCAGCCACAGTGAATGGCATGCGATCTTCACGATAAATTCCCCAACGTTCTGCTTTCCCGTTCACATATTTGGGTTCATAAATCTTTTCTACAGGTATTAGTGCAAACTGACTTTTAGCCCATGCATGTCTAAAACTATGTAGTGTAGAAACAGTTTCGGTTCTAGCATTATAAGTAAAGCGAGAATATTTAAGGTCATGTTTCCATTTTGGAATCAAACCAAACTTAACAGATCTCCATTCTATATTCCCATTATTGCTAAAAATAAGAGGGCAGTCATAACCAGGATAAATATCCGCTTTATAGTCGAAAGTAGGTTCGAGTAAATCTAAAAGGTGTACCCGATCTTTTGATATAGGCTCATAATTTGCACACATAATTTATCCCATACCTAAACCCTAAGAGAGTTTATACAGCTATTTTGAAGGTCTTTAAGCAGTATTTTTGTTTCATCAACTAGGTTAGATAAAGAAGTGAATTTAGCATAACAATTAAATTCTCCAGTATTTTTATCTTGAATTTCTATTTCTAGCGGTTCGGATAAACAAATATTAACGGGCCCTATTTCATTGGTAAGTTTTATAGGAAAGTCTTCATATGGAAAAAGCTTCTTGAAATTATGGTTTTCATTCTTTAATAAATCAGGTAACTCTTTAACAAGAGACTCAAAATAAACAGAATATGCAGAAATTAATTCTTTAATGTTCTCATCAATAGCATGGCTATAAATTTGAAGTTTAGAAAATTTTTCACCAAAACTTTTATCATATAACTCATTAAATATTTTAATATTTGCATAAGATTTTTGTAAATCTTCCGACACATCCATAGGTTGGTAATGAAAGTATTTTTTATATACAACTAGATACTTATTTATATCTTGCATTGTTTTAATCAAAGCAATCGTATCAATCAAATACAATTCAATAGAATGAGTATCTTTTAAAATATTTGAAGCATATTCTTTCTTTAATTCATAATTTTTCTGAGATTTCCATGAATTAATCAATAGTATTACTACTAAAGGGGAAATTAAAGTGGCTGACCAGACAAACATATTTGATATCACTGAAGGAATGTCTGGCTCAGCTGTTCCAAATATTGTGGTAAGAGCGAGACCAATACATAATGCAAAACACGCTAAAACGATATAAAAAATCAAACTAAGTGAAATAGTTTCTGCTAATTCATTTGGTACTATATTTCTTTTGAAGAGGTTTAATTTTTTCATTTAATAAAATTCTCTAAACTTACTGTATACAATTTCATTATCAAATTCTAAGGATTAAATCAGCTCACCCAACTATCCAAATGATAATCCCGCCATTGTATCATTTCTTTTTGTTTAGCTTATTATCATGCTCATAACTATAAAACTATTTTTTAAATTTAATGACCAGCCTGACTCTTTATAGAAAGGCTGACCATATTTAATTGTGTGCTCGATATAAAAGTAAACCCAATCTTTCATAATTTCACTTTACTAATTTCTTTCTATTAAGAAGCAAAACTTAGCCATGAACTGATAATAATTCAATTCTATCCTATTCAAAATGATAGAATTACTCAGGTTTGAAAGTTGGATGTGTTTAGCTTAAAAAGCATGCAGTCTACAAATTTTTTTAAATTATTTGAAAAATAAATTTGTAGACTGATTTGTAGACTGTTGAATTGCAAAATACAGCATTGTGGTACAAGCGGATGCAACTTTAATTATGATTAACTATTTGAAAATGCAAGATAAAGCAACCGAATGCAACCATTAACAATCACAGCTAGACTGTCAGGATTCTACTTTTTCTATTATTCCATTGTTGGCACATTTATGCCTTACTGGAATTTATATCTTCAAGATCAAGGGTTTAATTATCAAGAAATTGGTGTTTTATCGTCAATTGCTATTGTAACGCGTTTCTTTGCACCATTGGTATGGGGATGGATTGCTGACAAATCTGGTAAGCGAATGCTATTAGTACGGTTGGCGACTTGGATGGAATCATGTATATGGCTGGCTATTTTTATAGTTCCAAATACGTTTCAATCCATTGCTTTACTCATGCTTATTTTTAGTTTCTTTCAAAATGCTATTTTAGCTCAATTTGAAGGGGTTACTTTATTTTGGTTGGGCGATCAAAAAGCTAAACTTTATGGCAAAATCCGTAAGTGGGGATCTGTTGGATTCATTGTGGGTGTTTTCGTTATTGGTGCACTTCTAGAAATAGTACCTATTTCGATGCTTCCGATTTTATTATTAATTATTGCTTCATTGGCATTTATTTGGTCTTTCACAATTCGAGAACCGGATGGTGCGCCTACCTCACAAAAGCTGTTAGAGCCTTTACTTCCCGTACTTAAGCGCCCGACAGTAGCTGCATTTTTTACCATTGAATTTATTTTACTTTTTTCGCATGCGCCTTTTTATAGTTTTTATAGTAATTTTCTAAAATCTTTGAATTTCAGTACAACTGAAATTGGATTTTTATGGGCTATGGGTGTTTGTGCAGAAATTTTTATGTTTTCAATTGCTCCAAAGATTTTTCAACGTTTTTCATGGCGTAGTTTGGTGATTGTGTGTTTACTAGTGACGAGCATACGCTGGATGTTAGTTGCACTATTTTCACATTATTTTGTTGGTCAACTTTTTGCACAGTGTTTACATGCTTTTAGTTTTGGTCTATTTCACTTAATTGCGATGCGAGTTATTTTTCAAAATTTCTCGGCTGGACAACAAGGGCGTGGACAAGCTCTTTACAGCACTATGTGGGGCTTAGGTGTAGCTTTGGGTAGTGTTCTAGCTGGACATTTTTGGAAAATTTTTTCCGGTGAAATTATCTTTATGTGTACCAGCTTGGTTGTACTCTTAGGCTTATGCTTTGTAATGTGGCTTCCTAAACAAATCGACTCTTCAACGGCATAAGCTCGAAATGATGAAAAACAAGGTATTTATATTGAAAAAAGCAAGTAAATATAAAATTGTTTGATGACTTGTTGTAGCACGTTACAGTTGAAAAATATTGTTTTTATATGGTTATGAACCCGTGAATTTGTCAAAAAATATGCTAACTTAAGTTCATGCGTTTAATGATTAATAAATCTATGAAAAATATTTATATTATTGGATTATTGTGGGCTTGTTCTGGTTTAGCTGTGGCAGAAACGGCGACTCAGCAGCCAGCCGAACAACTCGTTCGGACAGCAAATAATCCTAATGCTATACGTATTGTTACGCGTCCTGAAATTATGGGATTATGGGGAATGGAAATTCCAAATAATAAGAAATGTGTGGAATATTATAATTTCCGTAGCAGTAATGATGTAGTGATCAAAAGTGGTCAAGAATGGTCATATGGCTTATATGAATATCAACCGTCAGATGATCCTAAAGAGCAGTTAGCTGCTTTAGTCATGCAAATTAAATTTGATAATAATAAAATGGATTGTTCTGGACAGAAACAAGATCAAACAGGTGATGTTTCTCAATATTTTGTACAGTGGAAAAATGATCATACTATTAACTTCTGTTCAACCGCTAAGGGGGAGCAGTGTTTTGCGACTTTGCGTAGAGTACTACCATAAAGTAATAGATATAAAAAAAGCCTCTTATTTATAAGAGGCTTTTTTTATTATGCAGTTTCAGCTTTCTTCTTTTCTTCCAATTGCTTTAGCAAGTGTTTTTCAAGGTAATGGATGTCCATTGCTTGAGAGCAGAAGCTTTTATCTTGCAAAATAAGATCTTTATGCAGAGGAATATTGGTTTTAATTCCTGTAAGGATCATTTCATCTAAAGCTTGACGCATACGTGCAATTGACGTTTCACGGTCTTTACCATGAGAAATCAGTTTGGCAATCATAGAGTCATAGTAAGGTGGAATGCTATATTCTGGATAGATATGAGAGTCTAAACGAATACCCGCACCGCCTGGCGCATAGAAACTTTCAATTTTACCCGGTGAAGGTAAGAAAGTTGTTGGATCTTCTGCATTGATACGACATTCGATGGCATGTCCTTGAACTTTGATATCTTCTTGTTGAAGTTCTAGTCCTAGCCCGCCTGCAATACGTAGCTGTTGTTCAATAATGTCAACACCAGTCACCATTTCGGTAACAGGGTGCTCTACCTGAACACGAGTGTTCATTTCGATAAAGAAGAATTCACCGTCTTCAAATAAAAATTCAAACGTACCAGCACCGCGATATTGCATTAGCTGACATGCATGAACACACGCTTCTAAAATATCAGCTCGAGCTTGTTCTGGCAGGTTTGGTGCAGGTGCTTCTTCTAGCACTTTTTGGTGACGACGTTGTAATGAACAGTCACGGTCATATAAATGAATCGCATGACCATTACCATCACCAAGAATTTGAACTTCGACATGGCGAGGTTTTTGTAAAAAACGCTCCATGTAAACAGTATCATCACCAAACCACATTTCTGCATCGCGTTGTGCTGCTTGAACTGATTCAAGTAGTGTATCTACACGCTCAACAATACGCATACCACGTCCACCACCACCAGATGCCGCTTTAACAATAAGCGGGAAACCGATTTCTTTCGCTTCAGCTAAGGCATTGTGGATGGTTACAGCATGGTCGCAACCCGGTACAGTAGGTACGCCTGCTTTTTTCATGGCAACAATCGCAGAAACTTTATTCCCCATGAGGCGAATATGTTCTGGACGAGGACCAATAAAAGTAAAGCCTGAACTTTCTACAATTTCAGCAAACTCAGCATTTTCTGAAAGGAAACCATAACCAGGGTGAATGGCATCAGCACCAGTAATTTCTGCAGCAGTAATAATTGCCGGGATATTTAAATAGCTATCACTACTTGCGCCCGGACCAATACATACTGCTTCATCAACAAAACGTAAATGCATCAAATCCTTATCAGCATCTGAATAGATACCAACAGTCTTGATTCCTAATGTTTTGCAAGCCCGGGTAATTCGTAAAGCGATTTCACCACGGTTTGCAATTAAAACTTTTTGCAACATAGACGTCCCCGAGGTAATTACGCGCGATAACGGAATAAAGGTTGACCGAATTGGATAACATCACCATTTTTCACTAAAATTTCTTCAACCACGCCACTTTGAGTTGCTTCAATTGGGTTCATGATTTTCATTGCTTCAATAATACCCAAAGTTTCACCAGCAGATACAGTTTGACCTACTTTAACAAATGGTGCTTCGCCTGGGCTTGGAGCAGCGTAGAACACGCCAACCATTGGAGAAGGTTCAACTGCTCCACGTGGTGTTTTTGCAACTGGTGCTTCTGCAACAGGAGCTGCCGGAAGTGCTACACCAGCCGCAGCAACGACTGGACTACGACGAGTTAAAGCGATTGATTGATCACCTTCTTTAACTTCAATCGCTTGCAAGTCAGACTCAATCATTAAATCGATGAGTTTCTTAATTTTGCGGATATCCATGGGCGACTATTCCTAAACTAGTTTGGGTTAGATGGTTGAATTTTTTCAATGGCGTAATCGAGTGCAAAACTATAGCCTTTTGCACCTAGACCACAAATCACGCCGATTGCTTTATCAGATAAATAAGAATGGTGTCGGAATGCTTCTCGTGCATGAACATTCGACAAATGTACTTCGATAAATGGAATGGCAACGCCAAGTAGAGCATCGCGTAGAGCAACAGAAGTATGAGTGAGGGCGGCAGGATTAATAATAATAAGTTTTACGCCTTCAGTTTGTGCCTGATGAATACGGTCAACAATGGCACCTTCCCAGTTGCTCTGGAAAGTATCTAATGTAATTGATGCGCGTTGAGCTTGGGTAATAAGTTGTTGGTTAATATCACCTAAGGTAAGATGACCATATACTTCTGGTTCGCGTTTTCCCAGCAAATTCAAATTCGGTCCATGAATCACCAAAATGGTCGAACTCATTCAGATTGCTCCAGCTCTAAAGTTGCAAATAGTCTTTGCAAGATGTCTGCAAAGTTTGCTTATTATGGCATATGTTTCTACAATTTTTTTATAATTTGTTTTAATTGTCGCAGAAAGGGTACGCCAAATTCGGCTTATATATTGTAAATTTTGCGATGATTTAGCAATGTTAAAAAATGACAAAATTTCAAGTAATTTAATGAAGCTTATTTTAAACTGAATTGACAAAAACAGTTCATGTATTTTGTGTAACGGCTGTAGAGTTCTCTTCAATTACGAGTAGCTCATTCCATCGAGTTAGATAGTTTTTTGACCGGTGACATTGTTTCATATGCCAAGATGGGCTACGCGAATGATAGCCCACTTGTAAATAGTGACTACCGAATCGATTACGCACTGTACTTAGTGTTTTCATGAGTTGTTGTCTTTGCTGGATCAACTCAAGAGGTTGCCATAAATCATCAATGTGATGTTGACGGGCGTGCAAACCACAAAATAAAACTCCAATCTTAATGTATTTTTTATTTTCTTTATATAAAACATCAATTTGTTGCATTGCTGCTTTGGTTAATATGCATAGATCATCTGTTGCATACGTTAAGCCAATTGCTTGAGATGACGCTTTTTTATAAGGTGGTTTATCTGTTTTTTCATAAAGCATGACTTGAATGCACGCACAGAGTTGTTCTTGTTTCATTAAACGCCGATGAGCACGATTGAGATGGAAGATAAGCGCTTGTTTAATAATCTCAATGCTGGATAAAGCTTGAGCGAAACTTCGTGATGCTAAAATTCGTTTTGTTAGGATGGCAGGATCATCAAGTTGAATGCAGGATTGGCCTTTTAGCTCACGAATGGTACGTGCCATAACCACAGAAAAAGCTTTGGCTAGATGGTATTCATTGGCAAAAGTTAAGTCTAAGCATGAATAAATTTCATAGCTTCGTAGTTGTTTGACCAATTGGTAGCCAATTCCCCAGACTTCTTTAACAGAAGTTTGTTGCATGAGGTCTTCAAGAAGTAGGGGATCTAAAGTAGTGAAATTACAAATCCTATTAAAGCTTTTAATTTTTTTGGCATAGTGATTGGCTAACTTTGCCTGAGTTTTTGAATATCCGATGCCAATACAACAAGGTAAGCTTAACCATTCATCTAGCGTTTCTACGACTTTGCCACAATAAGAATGGATCTCTAGAGATTGAAGATAAGGAGTCAGACGTATAAAGCACTCATCAATAGAATAAGCCTCTAAATCATCGGATGAGAAAAACTCCCCAAGAACCGAAAAAAAGCGACGAGACATCTCGGCATATAAAGTGTAGTTGCTTGAATAGACGTGTACGCCTGCTTTGAGAGCTTCTTCTTCAATTTGATACCATGGGGTTGCCATCTTTATACCCAGGTCTTTTGCTTCTTCGCTGCGTGATACAACACATCCATCGTTGTTAGAAAGTACCACAACAGGCAAACCAATAAGTTTGGGATTGAATAGTCGCTCACAACTGACATAACAATTATTAATGTCTACAAGCGCATAAATTTCTCGATGTGAAATTTCCATTATGATTTCCCCTTAAAATATTACTAAAGCCACATGCATGAATTGGATTTCATAAACACGATGTTGAAAAGTGTTGGGAGAAAATCACATCTTGAATATGTAACAAAATCAAGTTAACAAAATTTCTGCTGGAAAGCTAGGGGATTTCCGACAACCTTGCTTTTAGCCAACAAAGAAAAGAAGATAAGGCTTAAATAATTTTTAAATAAAAAAGGAGACCGTATAGATCTCCTTTTTTGTGACACATTCTATGTAATTTTAATTACCATTTATGGCTATAAGAAACTTTAAGCGTTGCGCCATTTGCGACTAAGTGGCTGGTGTTATTACCAGATCTTAATAATTGACTATAGAGAGGATAGTATTTGCGGTTAAACATGTTCTCTAAACCAATCGTCACAGTGTCTTTTTTGTTAAGCGCAAAGCTACTGATTAAATCGGCTGTTGTATAAGTTTTTACATCGTAGCGACCAAAACTATTTACACCATTCAAGCGGTAATCTTCTGAACCGAAGTAAGTTGCTTGTAGACGGTTGGTCCAAGTTTCAGTTGGGCTATAAGAAACGTAAGCTGTAAGTTTTAATGGTGGAATACGGAAACCTGTCATGTCTTGTTCAGCACCGTTTTGAGGTTTTTCACGGCCTTTCATCCACGTAACACTACCACCAGTTCCCCAAATATTTGCATCGTCAAGATAATCAAGTGTTGCTTCAACACCAGTGACTTTCTCTTTGGTTCTAAGCATAACCAAACTATTACTCACTGGTTGCACAGCACCAAGGTCAGAAGTAGAGTGGAATACCGCTAAACTTGAAGAGAAGTTATTGAAATTTCCTTTCCAGCCCAACTCATAGTTATCAACTTTTACAGGCTCTAAGAATGATGAGCCAAGGTTAAAACCTGTGTCGGCATTTCGGATGATCACACCGACATCAGGTAACTGAAAGCCTTGGTTAAACGATGCATAGATCGAGTGTTGATCATTTGGAGAGAAAGTCACATTAGCATTGTATAACCATGCATCAGCTTTCACTTTTCCGCCCGGAACAGTGTAAGGGTTGGTTTTGCCTAATTGTGATAATGGAATAAAGCTATCAATTTGTGCATAGCTGTCTTCATAACGCGTACCAGCTTCAGCTGACCATTGATCATTAAAGCGGTGTTTTAACTGTAGAAAACCACCCACACTTTGCGTGGTGAGTTCAGGTAAATAAATGAGCTTGCCAATTTTTACAAACTCTAAACCACCAGATTGATCATAAATTTTTTGATCGAAAATATCCAAAGGCATTTCGCTTTTTTCACGGCTAAAGTCGCCACCCCAAACCAATGAGGTATCACCTAAAAACTCAAGTGGTGTGGTAATAGTTAAACGGCTACCGAGTACGTTATTTTCTTGATAGACCTGATCCACTTGTCCACCGCGTGGGCTGACTTTATCTGGGGCAACACGTGCGTCAAATGGTGAAAAACGAGTAAAGAAGTCACGGTAATAAATTTGAGCATCAACCTTATTACCAAACAGGTCTTTATGGTTATAGGTTAGATTGTATATCTGGTTTTCGTTTTTAGTCTGGTCTTTGAGTTTTAAGCCTTTAATGGCTTTCGCTGGTACAGTTCCAGCAGGGGTATTCTTAACCCTTGTGTCAGATGCATAATCTGAGTCTTGTTCGGCATTATAATAATTAGCGGCAAATTGTAGGTATTGATTGTCATCAATATGGTAACCCAGCTTGCCGCCTACGCTGTAGGCATCGGCATCATAAAGGTCGCCCTGACTTGGTTCTGGTGCAACTCGGTCACCACTTGCATCGTACGGACTACCAATACGCTGATAGCCAAAGTCGAGTGCATAGTCAAAGGCGTTAAAGCTGCCTGTGAAATATTGGTGAATATCTCCACCCAAAGCATCAGAACGGAAATTCGTTAAAGGTGTTTGTAGCCCAATGACGGTTTTTGCAGTAGGTTCACCACCCGCAGCTTTCGTGGTAATTGAAATAATACCACCCGCAGCGCCACCGCCATAAATTGCGTTACTGCCGCGAATCACTTCAATGTTCGCAATACTCTCAGGATCAATTGCTGAAAGTCCTCTAGCTGTATCACGTGTAAGGTTCATTGGCACGCCATCGACCAAGATTAGGGCATTACGACCACGTAAAGTTTGACCGTAATCGGTAATGGTTCGGCTTGAGTCAGACAGGCCCGGTACAGCTTTGGCTAAAACGGTTGCAATACTTCCAGAGGAACCATTTCTTAAAAGTTCAATTTGTTTTTCATCTAGTTTGGTGACTTGTTTAGCAGAAGTAGAAAGTTCATCTGCACGTGAAGCAGTAATTGTAATTGTAGGGAGTGCTTCAGGTTTCTTTTCTGTTTCTGTGGTTTCAGCAGGTGAAGCTGCAAATGCTGAATTTGAAAGAAAAATAGCCCCACCAAGTGAAAGGAGTGGAATGATATTTTTAACTTCTGACTTTCTCGTAAAAAGCTTATTACTTTTTATCTTATTTCCCATTTTCTCGCCCTGAGAGTGATTTTAAATTGAGCGAATTATAAATGAGAATCATTGTAATTAACAATATTATTAATTGCTTAAAAAATAATATATCTGAAATTTATTCAATGCATTAGGGGAATAAGTGTTTATTCCCCCAAAAAATTGAATAGTGATTAGATTTCTTTAAAAGCATTGAGGTGATTTTGATGGGCGCGGCGGATAATGCTGCGGTCATCACCGAGTACAAAAAGCTGAACAGATTGTTGTTTCCACGCCGCGATATCCTCAGGTTGTCGGGGAATAGCACAGAAATGCTTTTGACTATTTTTTGTCTTTGCATACATCTCTTGGACTTTTTCTTTGACCTTCGGATGGCTGGTTTGCCACGGCATTCCCATAGATTGGGAAAGGTCGGCAGCACCTTCAAGAATAATATCGATGCCTTCGACTTTTAGAATTTCATCTAGTTGTTCTAGTCCTTCTAAGCTTTCAATCATGGCAACCATAACCGTCTCGCTTGCAGCTTGTTGAACAAAACTGGCTAAATCATCAATGCCGTATCGATTTAATCTTGTCGAATTCAGTCCTCTTTGACCAAGCGGCATATAGTGGCAATAATTCACAGCTTCTCGTGCCTGCTGGGCATTTTCAATACGCGGGAAAACAATGCCAGTTACCCCTGCATCAAGCAAAGGTAAAACTAGGTGGTTAGCATTTAAAGGCACTCTTACAAACACATCAATAGACGTGGCTCTAGCTGCTAAAATCATGGTCTCGACTTGGGACGTGGTAAATAAAGTATGTTCCAAGTCGATAATAATAAAGTCATAGCCCGCAAGTGCCAGTTGTTCGACATTAATGGGAGATGCTACGGAACAAAATATTCCGTAGAGCATCTCACCATTTGCTATTCGTTTCTTAAAAGAAATCGAATGCTTATTCATATTCGATTTCCTTAATAAGGCTAAGCGGGTTCGGTGTGGTTTGTACTCTTAAGCGAATTTCCGGAAGGAAACGGCGGCTTGCGAGCTGTTCAATATCGATGGTGTCATCTGTAAAGTTAAACAATTCATATCGCTCGGCAAACTCTGGATGAGCTTCCTTGTGCTGATTGATGATGGTTCTTAACATTGTCCAGAATTTGATTTCATCGAAGTCATAATGCTCATTTAAGAAAATCGCTAACTCTGCCAAATTTACAAACCAAAGTGCATCTTGAGTAAAGTCTCTTAACTCATTTGAAGAGTGGGTTTCCAAGAACGAGTTCGGGTTAATTTTGGCGTGCTCTTTTGGCGCATCTTGTAAGTTAGGTAAAAGATCTGGCTCACGTAAAAGATGACGACTAAAACGAATTCCATCGTGGAAATCTTTCAAGGCTGCCTTAACTGGCAGGCCATTTTTATGAATCAGTACCATGTTTTGGGCATGTGACTCTAAAGCGAGGCCGTGGCACCATAAAATATGCATGATAGGCAAATAAGCATTGGTGAGTAATTTTTCTAACCAGAACTCGATACCGTACTCTTGAATCCACTCATCAATTAAAGGTTTTTGGTCAGTATCGACTTGCATTAGGCCAGTTACAGGTGTTGCCGATTCACCTTCTTTTAAGTAGCTGTAAATACTTTCGCGCCAAATGCAGGCGAGTGCGCCGTATTGAACAGGTAAAGCAATTTGCTGGTTAACTGAAAGACCGCCAATCTCTCTTAGAATGACAGGCTTGCGATGCTTTTCTAAAATATGGTCTTGCTCGACAATGTTATAAAGCCAGTCACTCATTTTTGCCGCATTTTGAACGGTATGCGGTGCCAATACACGAGATGTGGAGGTATTGACTAAGTTCATTGCCAACTTGAGAGAAAGTGCCGAGATATCGCTAATATTTGATAAGGTTCGAATCGACTGCTGAGGTAAATAAGTTGACCCTTCAATGTCTAAAGAGATGATCAGTTGGTTGCTGATTGCATCTTGATAATATAATTCAATAATTTTATCCCACTGCCACGGGTGAATTGGAGTGAGGATATAATCTTTAAAATCTACATTTTGCTCTTTCAATTGATCATTAATGGCTTGTAGATCTTTTTCTGAAAAATGCTGTTTATAAAGCTGCTCTAAGTTAATGGTTTCACTTAAAACCAGTTTGCATAAACTGTTATGAGTCGCTGCCCATTTAACCGTAAAACCTTCAGAAAGCTCAGGTGCATATTTTTGATTTTCTTTTAAATCGAAGCCAATACGAGACTTAAAGCTTGGATGGTATAAATGCGCATTGGTAATCCTTGCTTCTTGTTCTAAATAAGGCAAAGTTCTTAAAGGTTGGGCAGGTGCTTGGCTCAAAGTCTGCGCATGTTTAACGTAAGTTAAATTGAGTTCATCATTAAAGTTTTGCCATTTAACTGGGTCAGCTTCAATAATATTTTTTAGATCGGCAAGTAGCATTTTTAAGTTAGGACGGGTTTCAGCGCCTAAAGTAATATCAGAACGGACTAAGCTTGAAGGATCTAACTTAATTCGTTTAAAGCTGAAATGTCGTTTAGCCGCACAGGTATAAAAAATGGTATCGGAAATATAAAACTTGATCTGACCTTTAGAAAGTTCATATTTAAAGGTATTTTCAAAGATAAGCGCTTCTAATAATTGGCCCATCACTCGATTTTCTGCAAGAGTCTTATAGTTGGCTTGCTGTGTCGGTTGAAGAGGGCAAAGGGCTTCTGCGCCGCGATATTTATAAATAGGATTTTCAACTTCAATCCAGATTGGATTGCCACCACTGTGGTAGAGCGTATTTAACATATTTGCCTTAATTGGTAATGTGAGTGAATTAATTAATAAATCGCGGTAGTGCTGACCTTTGGCGGTAAATTTTTCTTGTGTAAGGGTAAGTCGTGTTGCTTGCCAAAGTTCAGATTCTTCAATTACGGTAACTCGTGCAATCGCGCTGATGAGATGAGCAATATGGTTGATAACGAGGTAATATTTTAAAAAGGTCCATGCATCTTTTTGAGAGAACCAAACGGTACTATCTTCAGAAATAGATGAGTCATCTTCTATCATTTCTGGAACAATACTAATGCCTTCCATATCTCGAAGAATGAGGCGATGTGGATAGCCATTTTTAAATTCCATTAAACTGTTTTGCATATGCGCTTCTACGCTAATGCCTTTATTTGCAAACAATTCAATTAATGGAATGAGTGAAACTTTAACGTACTGTTTCCACCAAAAAGTAATGAAGTCTTTTGCATCAGGTGCTTGTAAATTTTGGTTGGGTGCAGCTTGTTGAATAAAGCTTAATAGAGGAATTTCATAGTTTTCATTTTCTTCAACCAAGCCACCGAGCATTCTTGTATTTTCTAATACCTCAGGCGTGAGTCCAGCTCTATAAATAATGCCAAATGAACTTTCAAGCTCTGGAATTTTGACTGTTTTCGCCTCTAACTCTGGCAGAATCACAAGGTCTGGATATTGCTCATTAATCTTGTGATTGATAATAATTTTGCTTGCATCAATAGCTCTTTCCATTTCATCCATTGGGTTATTACGAATGAAACTGGTAATTCGCACATCAATTGAGAGCTTTAAGAATAGGTTGGATTGAGGTAACCACACTGTGCGAACTGATGAGGTAGGCCACACGGTTTGGCCTAATGCACCCAGATGTATGATTTCTTGACTGTCTAAATATTTCTTTAAAGATGAATGTTGAAGTAAGAAGTTAGCTTGCCAAGGGTGGGTTGGCATGAGCTCATAGTTGGCTAGATTTTCTTGCAAGCGCTCTTTTGCAATGTTTAAAACTTCATCTTCAATACGGTTCGAGGCTTGAGTTTCACTCATTAATTTTTCTATTAAAGAAGAATGAATTGCGAAGTAGTGGAGTTGGAAACTTGCACCTAACTCAGGGCTATACTTTTTCATGTCTTCTTTAGAAAAGCCTAAGTTGGCTTTAGAGGTGACATGAAAAGGGTGGCCATATAACATTCCTTGTTCAGTAGCCTGAAAACCACTCAAAGCTTTAGATGTTGTTTGAGATGGTCTATTTTCTAAAAAGAATTTTGTGTTCTCGATACTATTGGCAATATCGGAATAAAGGTTCTTGTTCTGGTTTTTGTCTTTGAATAGGTTATTTAACTCATCGGTAATGAGTTTCACCAAATTTTTAGGATCATTTAGAGAGTCAAAAGTATTTTCGCTTAAGTTTTGCAGAGCAAAGCCACGCTGATATCGATGATAGCCAGTGGTTGAGAAGTGTTGAACTGCACCATAAACAATCGTATTAGACGCATTAAACGTATAAGAAAAATAGATTGAGTTCGGCTGTTCCGCATCTCGTGTGAATAAAGGGGAATCTTGAGCTGAGATAATGTGCTCTTCAAGATCTACTTTCAGTTCGCGAAAGAAAGTATTCAGGTACTGTTCGAAAAGTTTATAAGACCATGCATCGGTTGTAATAATTGAGTTCATTCTTGTGCCTCTTCTAAAATTGTATCCATTAAGAATCTATTCAAAATCACCACTAAGCCCGCACCGATAAAAAATAAAGAGGTGCAGATTAATGCGGCTGTAATATTGAAAAATGAGTAGGTAAGCGTGATGGTGATCGGACCAAAAAGTTGGCCTAAGACAAAAGCACTGTTAGAAATGCCGATCACTTTTCCTTGGCTTTGAGTGCCAGCTTTTAGAGAAATCGTGTGTAAGATCGAAGGAATAAGCGCTGCGAAGCAAAAACCTTGTATGAGTCGCAATATAAGAATGAGCCAGAGATTAGACACCCATATCAACGCGAAAATCGTGATGCCACAAATTAAAGATGCGTAAACGAAGTTATTAAAAGAATCTCCCTTATCATCATTTCTTTTTCCCCAATAGGTTGCCGCAATAAAAGCAGCTCCCCATGAAAGCGCATGGATTGTGCCTGTTAAACTTGCAGCAGATAACGATGAATGAGTGCTTTGGCTTATTTCACTAATATATAAAACGAAGCAAGACACTAAACCAAAGCCGCCGGCTTGCACCAAGATGCCAGCACTCAGCCAAGAAAAAATTGTTCTATCAAAAAAGTCTGGAATTTTAGATTTTTCTTTGTTTTTTACAGCCTCAGCTTTAACTGGATTGGCTAATAAAAAGGATGCGATCACAATTAATGTAACTACAATAAATGCAGTTGCATTAAGTAATATTTCAACCCGCCAGTGGTCCATAAATATACCGCCGAGTACTGGACCACACAGGCAAGCTAGCGCAACACTACTTTGTAGTTGCCCAAAAGCCGCACCTCGTTGTTGTTCATTAGAAAGATATGAAACATAGGCATTTAAAATGACTGAAAGACCGCAAAACCCAAGTAAAATCCGCGCAAAAATAAATAGGTATAAATGCTGGGCGCTAGCCATGAGCAGTATGGAAATACAAAAACCAGCCAATGAAAGTAGCAGTGCTTTTTTATGGCCAAAAGTGTCTGATAGGTGACCAACAATCGGTGCGGTAAATAAACTGCCAATTGCGGGTGCAGCGAGTGCCAAACCTGCCCAGATAGTGGGAGCACTCATATGCACCGTCAGTTTTTCCATATAAAGCGGCATGATCGGAATAAGCACCATGAGCCCGAAAGTGGAAAAAAACTGACAGAGCAAAATAACGAAATGATCTAGGCGAGATGAGCGCATGATTTAGATATCCATGGTCTCATAGCTAGAAACAGATAAGCCTTGATAAGGGTTTGACGTGGTTCCGATTTTGCTTGGCATTCCCGTCGAATCACTTTCTTGGGCTAACAGCGGCGTAAGTAGCTGTTTGAACGGCCAAGTCTTATTGTCAAAAAGATAGGTTTGAATTTGAGACTTTGTCTGTTCTGAAATCGGTTGGGTTTCTACAAAATCATGAATAATGTCTTGAACCATCTCCCAAAAATCGCTTTCTGAACGATCTGTATATTTCAACGCAGCTAAAGCAATTGGGTAGAGGTTAATTTGAATCCCTAAGGTGATGAAGTAGTTAAATAAGTCTTCATTTTTAGTAAAGATAAGATTGTTTGGCGTGCTCGTGTCGATGGTATAGATTGGAGGAGTAAACCCACTTTCTTCAATTGCTGGTGTGCATATTCTTAAGGTATCGTGGTCACGCAAAATAAAGCATTTGAACTTATTATTTTCATAACACACCATGGTGTTTTGCCCATGGCATTCAGGCATGATTCCTTTCGACCAAAGCGTTAAGAATGTTTGAATAAAATGAACGCTAAGATCTTTTAATAATGACCATTTATCACCTTCAACGCCTAAAGTTTTCCAAGGGTCAATATAGGTGCAGCTTAAAGCCGACATGGTAATTGGGGTGACGTTTTTATCTTGGCAAAATTCGGGTAGGTGCCTTACTTGGCAACCGATTACACCTAAATTTTTTACAATGTGCTCTTGTTTACCCAGTACCCACCAATGCGTTTCATTACTTAAAAAGAGGTGATTTTTTATTAAAGGAGTTTCATTAATGACTTCATTTAAAAAATCATATGCCCTGTGACCATTCATTAAATAACGTCCGGGCATAGAACGGATCGCACCTAATGTTTTGGCATTTGTTGATAGTTTTAAATGCAGATTAGGATTTGAGTTGTGAATAAGGGTTCTTAAAGATGAAGTCGGTAAACCAATTGTCGTGACATGGTTCAGGTCAATACCGTCATACTTATTTTCTTCAAACTTTAAATAGCGATGTTGAGTCTCTAATAAAGGAAGTGCTAAGTAGTCATCTGAAAGCTCGGCCATTTTTTCAGTAATAAGGTTGGTTTCAGAGTCTGATAGCAATAGTTCTTTATAAGGAATTGAATCCATATTGTTGATCACGTCATCTTTCTTAAAAGCCCACCAATACACTTCAATTTCTTTTTGAGTCGTAAGTGGTGCAAGTTCACCTTTTGAGTGAGCGAACGGATGAAATGGACGATCAGCTACCAGCGATAGCAATTCACTGGTAATTAAAGGCGAAGAAAATGAAAGTGCTGACTGTAAAATTTGAGGGATTTTTTCAGCCGTTACTAAGTTGTCGAGCCAATAGTCAATCGCTTTTTGATGATGAGGTGAGGGCCACCAAGATGCTTGGGTTAAATAGGTAAAAACTTCAGAAATAGAAATTTTAGAAGTCGTATTACTCGAGAGGTTATGAAGTAAAACTTCCGGTTGAGTAACATAGAAAGGATTTACACCATCTACTTTTAAACAGCTGAAATAGAGTTCCAACTCATCATTTAGAGTGATTGCCAGATAAGGCTTTTTATAGGAAATATGATCTCTAAAATCTCCATAATTCTCCATGTAGAGGGCATCTATTGTTTTTTGTAGTTGTGCTGTGTAAATCCGATCTAGCATTTTAGTTATTCCTATTCTTATAAAAGTGGTAGAACCGTGCCAACGTTTTGTTCTTGTGCGGCATTGAAGAACCATTTAGCGCAAACAATGTCATCAATCGCCATGCCCATTGGATTGAGCAAAATGATTTCATCTTCATGTTCGCGGCCGTTTTTATGACCAATAATGATGTCGCCAAGTTCAGCATGCAGTTTTTCACGACTGAATAAGCCGTCTTCAACTAGTACGTTGATGACTTTCTTTTCTCGATTTGATTGGTCCCAGTCGTCCACAATAACTTTGTCCACTTTTAAGAAGACTTCAGGCTCAATATCCATAATTGAAATATTTGAAACAAAGCAGCCCTTTTTAAGCCACTCAAATGGGATGTAAGGCTTATCTGAAACCGTACAAGTAATGAGTACATCTGCTTGTTGAATCGCAGATTTGGCACTGTCATGAATTTCAATTTCTAGATGTGGATATTCTGAAAGAAACAAGGCTTTGAGTTTTTCAGCTGCTTCAGGGTTCACATCAAATAAATGTATTTTTTTCACTTGAGCGTATTGTTCAAGCACAGTCTTAATCTGCATTTGAGCAATTGGTCCGCAGCCAATCACGGTAATATCTGAAAAGTCTTTTTTAGCTAGATACTTAATCGAAACACCCGTAATTGCAGCAGTTCGCATTGCGCTAATTAAGCTGCCTTCCATCACTGCGACTGGGTAATTTGTTTCTGAGTCATTCAGAACAATCAGTGCGCTGGCACGCGGAATATTGAATTTTTTAGGGTTATGTTGTCTTGAACCAATCCATTTGATTCCGGCAATCGGGTCGTTGCCGCCTAAATAACAAGGCATTGCAATAATACGGTCAGCAATGTGGTCTGCACCTTGCCAGCGGAGGTAAGGTTTTAGGGGTTGTACAAACTGTTTATTTGCATGGAGGGTTAAACCTTCAGTAATCGCTTCAATAAATGAATTGCTATGATTTGCACCAAGATTTAATAAATCTGATTGACTAAGATAACGAAGAGTAGCCAAATTGCTCATGAATATGTCCTAAGGAGAAGGTTAAACAACATTTTGTAAAGTAAGGTTTTCTTGACGTCGTAAGTTTCGATTGAAGTGACGTTTCTTGATCATTTCGAACCATTCATCGGCATAAACTAGATCTAGATAACGGTCGCCTCGATCAGGCAGCAGCGTTAAGACGCATGAACCTTCGGGAATGGTTGGAATGAGTTTTTTTATGGCTGAAATAGATGAGCCGCTTGAGCCGCCTGCAAAGATTCCTTCATGTTCAAGAAGTTCTCTGCAACCGACTGCCGATTCATAGTCATCCACATAAATGACATCATCAATTTCATCGGGGGAGAGCAGAGGTGGAACAGTACTTGCTCCAATACCGGGAATTTCGCGTGGACCAGATGTGCCCCCAAACAAGACAGAGCCAACAATATCGACTGCAATCACTTTTAATTCTGGGAACTTTTCTTTAAGGCGACGGGACACACCCATAATCGTGCCGGAGGTGCTTGCCCCGATCACGAGGTAATCAATCTTGCGATCAATTTGATTTAGGATTTCTTCAGCTTCACCAAAATAGTGGCTTTTCCAGTTGTTTGGATTTGCATATTGATTAATCCAGACAGCATTCGGCAGTTGTTGGCATAGCCGCTTTACAGTGTCAATTCTGGTTTTTAAATAACCGCCGTTTTGGTCTTTTTCAGAGACCATTTCGATATTGGCTTTGTAAAGCTTCAACATTTGTAAGTTTGCTGAAGCAATTTTCGGGTCAATAACGGCAGTAAATTTTAATCCGTATATTTTGCATGCCATTGCAAGTGCGATGGCTAAGTTTCCTGAAGAACTTTCAACAATATGACTATCTTTATTAATTACTCCAGATTTCAGGCCTTCCTGTAGCATGAATAATGCTGGACGGTCTTTAATACTTCCTCCTGGATTTAACAATTCCATTTTCGCAATCACTGAGATCGATTGATGCGTGAATAGCCTTGATAATTGTAATAGTGGCGTTTTGCCTATGCAGTCGAGAATATTTTCATGGATCATGGTAGATCTTCTCAGGTTTTTATGTGATGTGAATGATAATGATTATTAATTTAATTATTATTACCAATTGTGACATGATTGTTGCGGTTTGTAACGCAAAAGAGGGGTGACTTATAGGAATTTTCACTAAATTTTTTTGTGTAATTATTTGAATGTTAATATTTATATTTTATAAAGTGACTAATTAATAAATGTTTTAAATATAACTAGATAGGCAATAAATTACTTTTCACCTATAAAAAATAATTTAATGAGCATAGGGTTTTGCAAATTAAAACTCGTGACTGAAATTGCTTTAAAATTAAATCGGAATATTTGTGCTGATTAACATATTTTATGCAGCCTACATTTTGTAGAGTTTATGACCACATTTAACGCCTACAAAAAAAGCAATATTCAAAGGCTTGCTTAAAATGTTAAGGATGATTAAGTGAAATTGATGATGTGTCAGTTATTGATATGAAAATGTCTGAAAATGATACGTTTAGATGGATATGATCATGTCCATAAGCGCTATATTTTAAATGGATCAATTGAGTCCAAAAAGTATAGTAATGCGTGTTTCGCATTTTGTCTTATGGGTCTTTCAAGCTGTCTTTTATATAAAAGACAGCTTTTTTTTGTTGATTGATAGGGCGTGTTAGACGAAATTAAGCTGTTTCGCTTGTTCATAAGCCGCAAGATTGATGCATTTATGACCCAGTGCATTGATTTGCGTTTGGTCTAGCTGAAGGTCATCCCACTTCTGCATTTGCTGAAAGAGCCAATAAAAGTCTTCTACTTTCGGAAGAGCGCTTTCTTTTACCAAATGACGGACAATATTCTGAATCATATAGTATTTGTCGACATGCACTTCTTCGGAGCAATGAAAACGAACAATTCCAAATTCGACCAATAATTTTAAAATTGGAGCAAAGTCTTCTAGTTCGCTAAGTTCTTGCTGAGCTTTCATAATTGCAGCGGTGAGTGCAACCAGCGTTTGTGGATGCTGTTCAGCCCATTCTTGCGTTACGGCTAAAACCTTGTCAGCCACAGGTGGAATAATGTTCTGGCTTGAGCAAATCATTTTACTTAAACCGAGAAGCTCGCCTTGAGTATTCCAAGGTTCTCCAACACAGAACCCATCAATCACATGTTTATCTAGTGCTTCGACCATATAAGGTGGTGGTAAGGTTTTGAGCTGAATCGATTGAGCGAGTTCAGGGTTTGCTAAAGCTAACCATTCTCTTAAACAATAATGATGAATGGAGTGCTTAAACACATGTGCTAAAGAAAGGGAATGACCTTGTTCAATGTAATGCACCACTTTTTGCGCCGTTACTTGAGCTGTATCATTTTCTTGAAGTTTAAGTTGATGTGTTAATTTTTGGCTTAAGCTGATAAATGCACGATTTTCACTCAAAACTAGTGAGGTTTGCAGTGGTGTACCAATTTGATCTGATCCTACTGCGGCCGCAGGTAACATTGCAGATAAGCAGTGAGCTGCATCTAATAAACCAAAAGCAAGGCGGTCGCGAAGACTTGCCCATGAAGCTTCTTTAACTAAAGTAACATCGAGCCCTACTTCGTCAAAGAAACCTCTTTGTTTTGCCCAAAGCAATGCAAGACAATCAAGCAAAGGAATATAGCCGAGTTGTAACTGAGTCTTTTCTATTGTGCTCATTTATTCATCCTTTAGTTGATTGCCAAGTAATTTTTGGGCGTCAAGTAAACGCCGCGCCATTTCTCCAATCGTGATACGGTGGCTCATGGCATTTTTTCTGAGCAACTGGAATGCTGTATCTTCAGGAAGGCCATGGAGTTGCATAAGTAAAACTTTGGCTTTTTCAACATCTTTACGATCAGCGAGTTTAGTTTGAGCATCTTTTAGATCTCCTTCGAGTTTTTTGTGTTTTTTATATTGCTCAATAGAGATTTCTAAAATGGTATGTAAGCGGGCAGGGTCTATGCCATCAACAATATAAGCAGTCACCCCCGCATCTATGGCTTGTTTGATTGTGTCTTTATCTGAATTTTTTGTGAACAGAACGGTAGGAAGGTCATAGCTACTGACACAGCTTTCAATAATGTCACGGTGAGGATGGTCCATATCAAGCAAGATCACATCAGCTTGTAAATGTTCGAGGCGAAAGATATTCAAGTGGTCCAAAGTAAGGCAAGCGACCACTTCAAAATCATTTTCAAGCAGACTTTTTCTTATATAGTCGGCTCGCGCATGATCATCATCAATAAGGGCTATTTTGAGTTTTGGCATAAGTTCAGAAAATCAGGCTAAGAAAATGCGCCAATTCGACGCGTTTTTTGTTATCAGTTTTTTAAGCAAGATTAGTGCCATCGAAAACTAACGAAAAAATCGAGCTTTAATGGCACTTTAGCATGCCAAAGTATGGGTCTGATCAATCTTGGTGCAAAAATACGATTCATTTTGTAGCAAGGCGTATTTTTATTTAAACCATATAAGTGTGCAGTGATGGAGCAGGCAAAATAAGACTTAATTCTTTACCTACACATTGAAAATTATTATCTATATGAAATTAAATATAAAAAATATTATCTTATTAAGTTTTTAAAATATTGGCATGCAAAGTGCTTACTTAATTACAGGTCGAAGACGACCAAGAGTTTTAAAGACGGCCAACGATGTCCGTTCTGATCGAGTTTGTGAGTGCAACCGTACACACAAAGAAGTTACGTTCAGTCGGAGTGAAGGTCATGTCTTTATTTTTATTGCATAAAAAAGTTACATCTGAATTATTTAAATTTTCAGTTCCAGCGATGCGAGCCTTCTCTATGAGGGGGCTCGCTTTTTTTATTTCTTTTTATGACTTTGCTGTGCATTGGGCGTCGTCAATGAGTGAAAAAAATTGGTTTCAAGCAGCTAGATGCTTCGTGATGTTGATTCGCTTCTCGGTAGAGCACAAAGCAAAAGAACAACGTCTATTTGAGAACGTAATAACGCAGCTTAAAAGCAACGTGATTTGAGGAGAAACACTATGAAATTGGTAATGATTGGTCATGGTATGGTGGGCCACAAATTCATCGAAGCCATTTTAGAAAAAGCAGATGATGAACTGGAAATCACTATCCTCGCGGAAGAACCTCGTATCGCGTATGACCGCGTACATTTGACTGAATATTTTTCGGGGAAATCGGCAAAAGATTTATCTTTAGCTCGTTTTGACTTTGCTGATGCTCATGGCATAGACCTGCGTTTAAATACCAAAGCAACTGCAATTGATACTGCCGCACAAACAATAACAACCAATCATGGCGATGTGATTAGCTATGACAAATTGGTGTTGGCAACAGGTTCGTATGCGTTCGTTCCTCCAATTTCGGGTAATGACCGTGAAAACTGCTTTGTTTACCGTACCATTGAAGACTTAGATGCGATTCGTGCAGCGAGCTTGAACGCTAAAACTGGC
Source organism: Acinetobacter sp. Leaf130 (assembly GCF_001423205.1). Lineage (NCBI taxonomy): Bacteria > Pseudomonadati > Pseudomonadota > Gammaproteobacteria > Moraxellales > Moraxellaceae > Acinetobacter > Acinetobacter sp. Leaf130. The sequence goes on along the minus strand of NZ_LMOE01000001.1, from coordinate 1,533,377 downwards.
GTGGTCATTGGCGGTGGTTTGCTTGGTCTTGAAGCAGCTAAAGCATTACGTGACTTAGATTTGGAAACGCACGTTGTTGAGTTTGCTCCACGTTTGATGGCAGTTCAAATTGATGACTTGGGTGGTAAAGTTCTACGTCGTAAAATTGAAGATTTGGGTGTAAAAGTTCACACGCAAAAAGCGACTCAATGCATTGAATGCGGTGATAGCACAACTCATGTGATGAAGTTTGCTGATGGTAGTGAACTTGAAGCAGATATCATTTTATTCTCAGCAGGCATTCGTCCACGTGATGAGTTAGCACGTAATAGTGGTCTGGCGATTGGTGAACGTGGCGGTATCGTGATTAATGATTACTGCCAAACCTCAGATAGCAACATTTACGCAATTGGTGAATGTGCGCTTTGGCAAAACAAAATCTATGGTTTAGTTGCACCGGGCTATGACATGGCACGTATTGCAGCGAAACATGTGTTAGATGAAGAATGTCACTCTTTCGCTGGTGCGGATATGAGCACCAAGTTGAAATTGATGGGTGTTGATGTTGCATCTGTAGGTGACGCGCATGCCATGACTCCGGGTGCATTAAGCTACTTCTATACAGATGAGCATGCACTAGTTTATAAAAAGATTGTTGTAAATGCAGACAAAACTAAGTTGCTTGGTGCAGTTTTAGTGGGCGATGCCAAAGAATATAACGACCTTTTACAAATGATGTTAAACGGTCTGGATTTACCGGCAGTGCCTGAAAGTTTAATCATGCCGGGCTTTGAGCAATCAGCAGGTAAATCTGGTGGTAGCGGTGTAGATTTACTTCCAGATAGCGCAACGATCTGTTCATGTAACAACGTATCAAAAGCAGACATTTGCCAAGCAATTAGCGATGGCTCGACTTCTTTAGGTGCATTGAAGAAATGCACCAAAGCAGCAACTGCATGTGGTGGTTGTGCACCATTAGTAACTCAAGTATTGAAATCTGAGTTACAACGTCAAGGTGTAACCGTTAACAACCACATTTGCGAACACTTCCCGTACTCACGTCAAGAGTTGTATCACTTGGTTCGTGTTAATGAAATCAAAACTTTTGATGACTTGATTGATCAACATGGTCATGGTTTAGGGTGTGATATCTGTAAACCTGCTGCGGCTAACATCTTAGCATCTTGCTGGAATGACTTCGTACTTGAACCAAGTCATGCAGGTCTGCAAGACAGTAACGACTACTACTTGGGTAACATCCAAAAAGATGGTTCTTACTCGGTCGTACCACGTATGGCTGGCGGTGAAGTGACTCCAGATGGTTTAATTGCCATTGGTCAAATTGCCAAGAAATATAATCTGTATACCAAAATCACTGGTGGTCAACGTGTCGATATGTTCGGTGCACAAGTTCATGAGCTTCCATTCATTTGGGAAGAATTGAATGCTGCTGGTTTTGAATCGGGTCATGCATACGGTAAGTCATTACGTACCGTGAAATCTTGTGTCGGAAGTACTTGGTGTCGTTATGGTGTAGACAACTCAGTTGGTTTAGCGATTGAGCTTGAAAATCGCTACAAGGGTTTACGTTCACCACATAAATTAAAAATGGCGGTGTCTGGCTGTACACGTGAGTGTGCCGAAGCACAAGGTAAAGACGTTGGTATTATCGCGACTGAAAAAGGTTGGAACCTTTATGTGTGTGGTAATGGTGGTATGAAACCGCGTCATGCAGAATTGCTTGCATCTGACCTCGATAAAGTAACACTCATCCGTTATATCGACCGTTTCTATATGTTCTACATTCAAACAGCAGACCGTTTACAACGTACCAGCGTATGGCGCGACAACATGGAAGGTGGTTTGGACTACCTTAAATCTGTGGTGGTTGATGATTCTCTTGGGTTGGCTGCTGAGCTTGAGCGCCGTATGGAACATGTCATTGGCACATATCAAGATGAATGGCGTACTGCGGTAGAAAATCCTGAAGTTCGTAAACGCTTCCAAACTTATATCAATGCAAGTGCAAATGAACAGGCCGATCCACACATTCAATTTACGACTGAACGTGGCCAAATCCGACCATTAACAGACGTTGAGCGTTCAGAAGACCGTATTCCAATGGTTGAAGCATAAGCAGGAGAATTTCTATGAATATTGTACAAGACAAAAATATGCTTCCTGATGATCAATGGATTGATGTGTGTGCACTAGATGATTTAATCCCAAACACTGGCGCTGGTGCGCTAGTGGGTGATCAAGCAGTTGCAATCTTCCGAGTTGGACATGAAAAACGCGTTTATGTGCTGAGCAATAAGGATCCATTTAGCCAAGCCAACGTCATGAGCCGTGGGATTATTGGCGATTTACAAGGTGAGCGTGTAATTGCATCACCAATTTATAAACAACACTTTAGTTTGGCAACTGGTCGCTGTTTAGAAGATAAAGATCAAAAACTTTCAGTTTATCCAAGCAAAATTGTTGATGGTCGTGTTTTGATCAACCTCGTGCCACAAAAAACTTATATTACCAATACAGGTGTCTCTCAAGACAAACTTAAACTAGTACTGATTGGTAATGGCTTAGCAGGTATGCGTTGCCTAGAAGATTTACTTGATATGGCGCCAGATCGTTATGAAGTCACGGTGATTGGTGAAGAACCTTGGGGTAACTACAACCGTATTATGTTATCTCCGGTTTTATCGGGTGAAAAAACCATTGAAGACATTATGCTGCACCCACCAAAATGGTATAGCGATAAAGGCATCAAATTTATTGCAGGCGACAAAGCTGTAAAAATTGATCGCCCACGTAAAGTGGTTTACACCGAAAAGGAACAAACAGTTGATTATGACCGTTTGATCTTGGCAACCGGTTCGGCACCATTTATTCCTCCAGTTCAAGGTGTCGATTTAAAAGGTGTTTTAACCTTCCGTGATATTTATGACGTTAACACCATGATTGAGTACTGCGGTTCAAAAAGCAATGCAGTAGTGATTGGTGGTGGCTTACTCGGTTTGGAGGCAGCTTACGGTTTAAAGCAACGTGGTATGAATGTGACCGTATTGCATTTAATGGACCGTATTATGGAGCGTCAACTCGACGGCCGTGCGAGTCAGTTACTTCGTCATAGCATTGAACAGAAAGGCATTAATATTATTACCGAAGCCAATACAGAAGCATTGGTAGGTGATGAAAATGGTCATGTAAAACAGATTCGACTAAAAGACGGTACTGTTTTAGATGCAGACCTTGTGGTCTTTGCAGTTGGTATCCGACCAAATATTAGCTTGGCACAAAGTGCAGGTTTACGCTGTAACCGCGGCGTATTGGTGAATGACACTATGCAAACCTTTGACCCAAGTATTTATGCTGTGGGTGAGTGTATTGAACACCGTGGGCAAACATTTGGTTTGGTTGAGCCATTATGGGGCCAAGCCTTTATCTGTGCGACGCACTTGGCTGAGCATGGTAGTTTAACCTTTAAGGCACCGACTGTACCGACCCAGTTAAAAGTCAGTGGTGTCGATGTATTCTCTGCGGGCAATTTTGAGCCGAAAGATGATTATGAAGACATTATCCTGAACGATGAAAAACGCCAGATTTACAAACGCATTATCATTCAAAGCGATAGAGTAATTGGTGCAGTATTGTTTGGTGATACTGAAGATGGCATGTGGTATGCAGAGTTAATCGCAGATCAAACCCCTGTTTCTTCATTCAGAAATAAACTGTTATTTGGTCGAGATTTTGCATTAAAAAATGCAGGCTAAATAGGGAAAGGAGCAGTTATGAACAGTATTCCAAGCGTTGAAATCGATAGCTCCGATCATGTGGCAAAAACAACTAAAACAACATGTCCATATTGTGGTGTTGGTTGCGGTGTCAGTGTACACGTTCAACAAAAACCTCAAGGGCCTGTGGTTCAAGTTGAGGGGGATGCAGAGCATCCCTCCAACTTTGGACGCTTATGCATTAAAGGTAGCCGTCTTGCGGATACTTTGGGGTTAGAAACACGTGTTTTACAGCCAATGATGGGACGTAAGTCTCATCGGACTGTAACTACATGGGATGATGCAATCGATAAGATTGCCGATAAATTCCAATCTTGTATCGATCAATATGGTCGTGACAGCATCGCTTTTTATGTTTCAGGACAATTGCTTACTGAAGACTATTATGTCGTTAACAAATTTGTAAAAGGTTACTTAGGTACAGCCAACATCGATACTAACTCACGTCTTTGTATGTCATCAGCGGTGGCTGGACACAAACGTAGCTTTGGTGAAGATCTTGTACCAGCAAGCTATGAAGATTTTGAACACGCAGACATGGTGGTATTGGTGGGTTCCAATACTGCATGGTGTCATCCGGTACTTTATCAACGGATTATGCAGGCAAAGAGCCAAAACCCAGATATGTTTGTGGTGGTGATTGACCCACGCTTTACCAGTACCTGTGAACAAGCCGATTTACATTTGCCGATTTTACCGGGCCAAGATGTCGCCTTATTTAATGGCTTATTTCAATACTTATATCAAAATGGTCATGCCGATCAAGCTTTTGTCGATACCTATACCGAAGGTTTACAAGAAGTTTTGGCGAGCAGTCAGCCAGAAACTGATATGGAGTATGTGGCAAAGCGTACAGGAATTGCGCTAGATAAGTTACAGCAGTTCTTTGAGAAATTTGCTCAGACAGAAAAAGTGGTAACCCTATTTTCAATGGGTGTGAATCAATCCACTCAGGGTGTAAATAAAGCCAATAGTATTATTAACTGTCATTTACTCACTGGAAAAATTGGTAAACTGGGCGCAGCACCGTTTTCAATGACCGGGCAACCCAATGCGATGGGTGGCCGAGAAGTGGGTGGCTTGGCAAATATGCTAGCAGCTCACATGGATTTAGATAACCCACTGCATCAAAAAGTCGTGCAAACCTTTTGGGATAGCCCATTCATTGCTAATCAAGCGGGCTTAAAAGCAGTTGATTTGTTCCGTGCTGTTGAATCAGGAAAAATTAAAGCCATCTGGATTATGGCAACTAATCCTGTTGTGAGTTTGCCTGATGCAGACCAAGTCAAACGTGCATTAGAAAAATGCGAGCTGGTCGTGGTGTCAGATATTTGTGCAGATACCGATACGACAGCATATGCTGATATTTTACTTCCTGCTTTAGGTTGGGGAGAAAAAGACGGTACTGTAACTAACTCTGAACGCCGTATCTCTCGTCAGCGTGCTTTCCTACCTGCTCCAGGTGAAGCAAAAGCAGACTGGTGGTCAGTGAGCCAAGTTGCGAAAAAATTAGGCTTTAATGGTTTTGACTTTGCGGGTCCTAGTGACATCTTTAATGAGCATGCGGCACTATCTGCACAAGATAATGTAGATATAGATGCGCGTGAAGAAAGTAGTATTTTTCGTTATTTCAACCTTAAAGGTTTGATGAACTTAAATGCTGCTGAGTACGATGCTCTGCAACCTCTACAATGGCCAGTGTGGGATAAAACCCAAGATGCTAAAGCCGTTCAGCAACTGTTTGGCAAGGGCCAATTTAGCTATAAAAATGCGAAGGCAAAACTGATTCCAACGGTCGCAATTGATCCAGTTCATGCAGTTTCGGAAGACTATCCACTCATTTTGAACACTGGCCGTATCCGTGATCAGTGGCATACCATGACCCGTACTGGCTTGTCAGCAAACTTAACCAGTCACCGCGCAGAACCGTTCTGTGAGATTCACCCGAGCGATGCGCTAAAGTTTGGTGTGCGTGATCAAGGTTTGGTTGAAGTTCGTTCAAAGTGGGGCAGTTGTGTATTACGTGTGACATTCTCATCGGGTGTACGTCGTGGGCAAATTTTTGCACCGATTCACTGGACTGAACAAGTTGCCTCCGACGCTCGTATTGGTAAAGTGGTTAACCCAGAAGTTGATGCAATTTCAGGCGAGCCTGAGTTTAAACATACACCTGTCACCATTCAGCCGTTCTATACCACTTGGCAAGGTGTGCTCTATGTTCGTGAAGGATATGATTCGCATATCCAACAATCGCTACATCACTGTGCATGGTGGACTAAGGTCAAAATGGTTAAAACCAACCGTTATGAGCTTGCAGACCGCCAAACTTTTCATGATACTCAAAAGAACCTGAAAAATTTCTTGCCATTTGCCGATGAAACTTTTGAATGGTTAAGTATTGAAGATATCTCTTCACAACTGAGTCATAGCGTTATTTTGAAAGATGGCATTGTAATTGCAAGCTTATATATTGCACCGCCAGATTTATTGCCAGACCGTGATTGGGTAGCGAGTCTGTTTAAACGTGAGCGTTTAAGTGCCTTGCACCGCAAAGCTTTGCTAGCGGGCATGCCAATGTCTGCTACAAATAATGATGGGCCTTTAGTGTGTAGTTGTTTTAAAGTGGGTAAGAATAAAATTATTGAAGCCATTAAAACGCAAAATATTACTCATGAAAAACAGGTCACTGCTTGTTTAAAAGCGGGTGGGAACTGTGGTTCATGTTTACCTGAAATCCGTGGCCTGATTAAAGCTTGCCAACAGGAGGTGGAAGTGTGAATAAGGGATATCCCGTAACTGATCTGGTCATTCTGGCGGGTGGACAAGCCCGCCGTATGAACGGTTTAAATAAGTTGTTGCAGCAATTTGATGGTGAACCCCAACTTCTTAAAATTCATCAAAAATTAAAACTATCAGTGTCTGAAATTTGGGTGAATAGTCATCGCGACTACTCCATCTATCAGAGTATTGTGCCAGATATTAAATGTTTTCAAGACGATGCTTCTGGATTTTTCGGCCCACTGATGGGTATGAAAAGTGCGTGGTCACATGTAGAAGCAGATTATGTTTTGTTTATTCCCTGTGATGTGACCTATGTACCAACACAAGTCGTTGCCAAATTACACAGTGCACTTAGGAAAAATAAACAAGCTCAAGCCGCTTATGTGTCAATTAATGGAGATGCCTTGTACCCATTTTGTTTGTTAAAGCGTGAAAGTCTAATCACGATAACAGAGCAAATTGAAAAACAATGCTTAAGTTTGAAAGAGTGCTTTAAGCTTTTACATGCACAAGTCGCCATATTTCAAAAACAAAATTTATTTTTTCATAGCATCAATTCTCTAGATGAGCTTCAGCAATACAAACAAATCACAGCATTTAAAGAAATTTTTACAGCAAATTAACGATATATTTGAAGAGCTTTTAACCTTACATTGGTCATGCGAAAAACGTTTTTAATTTTTGTGCCGTTGACTATTTATTATATAAGTTCTATTTTGGAACTTATTGTTTTAGTTCTATCCATATGCATAAAAATAAAGGGAGTCAATCGAAATGGTAGAAGCGCTAAAGGAAAACAAAACGGATGTTACCGCATGTATTTTGTGTTCAAGAAATTGCGGGTTAAGTGTCGAAATTAAAGATAATCAATTTGTCAAAATTAAAGGTAATCCAGAGCATCCATTTTCACAAGGCTACATTTGTCAAAAAGCCGCAAGATTACAGCATTATCAGCAGCATGCAGACCGTTTGACTACGCCGTTAAAACGTCAACCAGATGGTTCTTTTCAAGAAATTAGTTGGGATAATGCTATACAAGAAATTGCCGAGCGTTTAGTTCAGATTAGAGATAATTTTGGCGGTACCGCTTTTGCTTCTGTTGGGGGCGGTGGTCAGGGTAATCATCTGGGTGCAGCTTACGGGCGTCAACTTTTGCTAGCCATGAAAAGTTATTATGCTTACAACTCTCTTGCCCAAGAAAAAACGGGTGATTTTTGGCTTAATGGGCGTTTATTTGGAAATCAGGCCTGTCATACCACCGAAGATGTTGAATACGCTGATTATGTACTTTTTATTGGTACAAATCCGTTTCAGGCACATGGCATTCCCAATGCACGAGACACGCTAAAGCATATTAAAAAAGACCCCAACCGTACCATGGTGGTGTTTGACCCACGTGTTACCGAAACGGCAAAACAAGCAGATATTCATGTGCAGTTAAAACCTGGAACAGATGCTTTTTTAATGTCGGCCATGATTGCCATTATTATTAAAGAACAACTTTATGATGCGAAGTTCATTGAACAGCATACACAAGGGTTTGAAGAGGTAAAAACAACTTTTAGCCGTGTCCCGATTGAAGAATATATTGCAAAAGCTGATGTACCAGTCGATTTGATTTATCAAGTGGTAAGAGATTTTGCGAAGGCTAAAAGAGGCTGTGTGCGCATCGATTTAGGTATTCAGCATACTTTAAATACGACATTAAACGGATATTTAGAAAAACTACTGTATTTATTGACCGGAAACTTTGGAAAACAAGGCACCAATAATTTACACACTATGTTTATTCCAATTTTAAGCGATACCGATGAAAGAAAGCCGAAATATCGACGCAGTGTTTACCATAAAATGTTTCCCATCTCAGGTCTTTTCCCACCCAATATTTTACCTGACGAAATATTAAAAGCAGGCGAAAAACGAATTCGCGCAGTTTTTGTTGATAGCTGTAATCCTTTATTAACCTATCCCGATACACCCGCATACGAAAAAGCATTTAAAGCATTAGATTTGTTGGTCGTAGTCGATGTTGCCATGACGGAAACAGCTAGATTTGCAGATTATATTTTGCCTGCACATACGCAATTTGAAAAATGGGAATTTACAGGGTTTAATCTTGAGTTTCCTAAAAATGGTTTTCACCTGAGACATCCGGTATTCACTGCCCAAGGCAATACGTTACCCGAAGCAGAAATTTATACACGATTACTTGAAGCCATGAAGGTCATTCCTAAAAGCTTTCCAGTGTTAGAAAAAATAGCTGCGGTCGACTCGAAAAAAACAGCATATTTACCTTATCTGTCGGCTTTGGGTTTAACTTTTGCTCGACATAAAAAATACATTCCTTTTGCAGCTTCAATTCTCTATCGCACTTTAGGTAAACATTTAGAAAACTCAGCTGCTTCAGTTGCTTTTTTATTACCTCTGTCTATTCAATATGCTGTTTTACATACCAAAGCGGTGCGTCGTGCAGGTTACAAAGGTAATCCTTTAACGTTAGGTGTTCGGTTGTTTGAGCAAATTTTAAATCAGCGTTCAGGTGTAGTGTTATCACAACATGAATATGATGAAATGTGGAAGCTCGTGGCATACAAAGACAAAAAAATACGTCTGGTTATCCCAGAGATGTTGAGTGAGTTGGCAAATTTAAAAAACCATCAATTTAGTATTGAAGAGTTTCCTTTCATACTTTTGTCGGGGGAGCGCCGTAGTTATAACGCTAATCAGATTTACCGTGACCCTGCATGGCGAAAAGTAGATGCAGAAGGCGCTTTGCGAATTCATCCTGAAGACGCAACAAACCTGAATGTAGCAGTAGGAGATCAACTTAAATGTATCTCCCAACATGGAGAAATTCAGGTAACTGTAGATTTTGATGAGGGTATGCGAAAAGGTGTTGTGTCACTTCCACATGGTTATGGCATGCGCTTTCAAGGTGGAGAACCAATAGGGCCACAATTAAATCTTCTGGTGTCTGGTGAACATTGTGATCCTTTATCGAAAACGCCGTACCATAAATATGTACCCATCCGTCTAGAAAAATGCTAGAAATAATGTAGGGCATACTAGAGATTGACGTCGCACTAAATTTGTACAGCTTTAAAATTTAAGACAAAAATTGGACGACGTTAATCTTGCTGATACCCTAAAAAACTATGGATGATAAATAGAATTGGAACAAATTTTGCTTAAACAGCACAGCACTATTGAAGAGCAAATTTCTATTTTAATTGCTCAGAAAAAGTGCCAGCAATATTTGAACTGTTCTCGATATGAGTGCAAATGATGAAACAATATCACTCTGAACATACGCCTTTGGTTCTTCAAGACCAATATGGTCGTATAAAGCGAAAGCTGCGTATTTCCGTAACTGATCGCTGTAACTTTAAGTGTGTATATTGCATGCCTGAACATCCTGAATGGTTGAATAAGCAAGATCTGCTTGGTTTTGAGGCACTCTTTCAATTTTGTCATTTTATGGTGCAACATGGTGTTGAAAGTATCCGCATTACAGGCGGCGAACCATTAATGCGTCAAGGCATTGTGCATTTTGTTCGTGAGTTACAAGCTTTGAAGGCGTTAGGCCTAAAACGTATTTCAATGACTACAAATGGGCATTACCTTGCAAAATACGCTAGGCAGTTAAAAGATGCCGGATTAGATGACTTAAATATTAGTTTAGACAGTCTTGATGCTATTCAGTTTAAAGAGCTAACCAAGAAAAAATTAGAACCCGTTCTCGAGGGTATTCAGGCTGCTAAGGATGTAGGATTACCATTCAAAATTAACTGCGTACTGATGAAAAATAAAAACGACGATCAGATCTTACCGATGGTTAAATGGTCAATCGCCAATCATATTCCTTTACGCTTTATTGAGTTTATGCCACTTGATGGCGATGCGCTTTGGTCTAGCAAAGATGTAGTGAGTGAGGCTGAAATTTTACAGGCTTTGCAACCCCATTATTCAGTACAGGTCGTCGAACAACAGCATGAGCCAGCACGCCAATATCTGATCAATAATAGTTACTCTCTTGGGATTATTTCCACAATCACTCATTCATTTTGCCATCAATGCGACCGTATACGGTTAACTGCACAAGGCGAACTCTACAACTGTTTATTTGCACCGCAAGGTCTCAATATTAAACCGCAGCTTCAATCATTATTACGTGCGCGTACTACAGCTGATCATGCAATGTATATTCAACAGTTAACAGATATGGTTATGCCATATATTTGGCACAAAGCTAAAGGCTTTCATGCCTTACAACATCAACAAACCCGTAAAATCAGTATGCATATGCTTGGGGGATAAATGCAGCAATCTATCCAAATTAAAATCGAAGCGTTTGGTGCAATTGAAAAATTGCTTCCTCAAAACCTTTCGTTGGTTTGTCCCAATCATATTTTGGTTAAAAATGTATTAGATGAAATTGTTTCATTATATCCAGAATGTACACAAGCCATGGAAAAATGTGCATGTGCGATTGGCGATAATGTCATAACGAGACAATCTACTTTAAGTGAGCCATGTACTTTGGTTTTATTGTCACCAGTTGCAGGAGGATGAATCATGCGAGATTTTGCACGTATACAAGAGCAGGCTTTAAGTTTAGATACTTTTGATCCTATCCAATCATTTCCTGAATGTGGTGGAATCGATATTTTTATAGGTACGGTTCGTAATCATCATGAGGGTAAAGCTGTTAAATCGTTGAAATATACGTCCTATAAGCCACTTTCTGAAAAAATGATACGTGAAATTGAACTGGAAATTGAGAAAAAGTATCAGGTATCTTATGTGCGGGTCGTTCATCGGATTGGTCATCTGGATGTAGGTGAGACAGCCATTATTGCGATTGCTTATGCAGCCCATCGCCGTGAAGCTTTTCAAGCATGCGAGGAAGCGGTTGAGCGGGTGAAGCATGAAGTGCCAGTTTTTAAAGAAGAGTTCTTTACAGACGGTACGAGTCATTATGTAGAAGGTTGTTGTATTCGCAAAGATGCGCCACAAGAGCACAAGCATCACCACCATCATGCCGGCCATGAACACTCACACTGAAATATGCACCACTAGGATAAATAATGAAAAACGTAGGAATGAAGCCGGAAAGTTATCGTGTTGCTGAAGCACAAGCCATTTTATATGCACCCCCACACTGTATTGAGCTATTAAGACAAGGGAACACCGAAAAAGGTGATGCATTAAAAACTGCACGTGTTGCAGGAATCTTGGCAGCCAAACGAACCGATGAGCTGATTCCTTTGTGTCATCCACTGCCGATTTATCGCGCAGATGTTGAATATGAATTAGAACATGATTTTGTAAAGATTATTACGGTGGTCGAAACCATTGGTCCTACTGGGGTAGAAATGGAAGCCCTCACGGCTGCAAGCCTTGCAGGTTTAACCATTTACGACATGTTAAAACCGCATTGTGAGCCAGAAGAACTCTGGATGGATCAATGTAAACTGCTTAAGAAAAAGGGTGGGAAATCGCACTTTAAACGTGTTCTTCGTCAACCCGTTTCAGCTGCTGTTATCGTGTTATCCGACACTGTTGCAGCTGGTAGAAAACCCGATACAGCCGGAAAATCTGTGGTTGAAACTTTAACTGAAGCAGGGTTTGATCCGATCCATTATCAAATTTTGCCTGATGAAGCAGATGTTCTAAAAGATTTAGTGCTTGAGCTGAGTAAGTCATATGCTTGCATTATGACGGTGGGTGGAACCGGAATTGGTAAGCGTGACATTACGGTCGATACATTAGAGCCACTTCTTGAGCGTAAGCTAGATGGCTTAATGGAAGCTGCACGATCTTTTGGACAAAAACGCACGCCATATGCTGCAATGTCTCGCGGAGTAGCAGGTTTTATTGACCGTTCTCTAGTGGTGACTTTACCGGGAAGCCGTGGTGGAGCAAGTGAATCAATGGCTGCTATTTTACCAGCCCTCGTTCATATTTTTGATGTGTGCCGTGATTTACCGCATCCGGGAGGCTATGAATAATGTCAGGTTGTGGTACAGAGCGTGGATTAATTAGTGTAGATGAAGCACTTGAGCTGATTATTAAGCAGCCAAAAAAGTTGGGTTCGATTAACCAAGTTCTTCAAAACAGTCTAAGCAGATATCTCGCTAAAGAAATTTATTCAGAAATTAATCTTCCAAGCTTTTCTCAAAGTGCTGTAGATGGTTATGCACTTTGTAGCCATGCGGAAGATTTAAATAATCAAAAATTTCAGGTTACGGGCGAGATTCGAGCGGGAAGTGAGAGCCATGACACCCTTCATGAAGGTCAGGCTATTCGTATATTCACAGGCGGTAAAATTCCAGAAGGAACAACACATGTTGCTCGGCAGGAAATTGTATCGGTTCTTTCGACCCAAGAAATTTGCTTAACTGAGCATATACGTCCCCAAGCTGATATTCGATTTACAGGTGAAGAAGTCCAGAAAGAACAATTGCTAGCACAAACTGGACAGTTTCTAAATATTGGAAGCTTGGCTGCCTTAAGTATGGCAGGTGTGCAAACTGTTGAAGTTTATCGTGCACCGAAAGTCGCTGTTTTGGTGACTGGTGATGAAGTTGCAGAAACGGCAGAAGATCTTGTCGACGGCAAAATCTTTGATGCAAATGGGCCATTATTAAAAGCTTGGTTTGAAGATTATGGCTTGGATGTTGAACTGATTCATGTGGCAGATGAGGCAGAGCAAGTCACACATTACTTTAATCAGTTAAAAGACAGCCATGATGTCATTATAACGACAGGTGGAGTCTCTGTAGGTGATTATGACTTTGTACGACCATGTGCTTTTGAGGTTGGTTTTAAACAAATCTTTTGGAAAGTAAAACAGAAACCTGGCAAACCATTGTTCTTTGCTGAATATTCAACCCCAGAAACAGATCATTGTTGTTATTTGCTCGGTTTGCCGGGTAATCCCGCTGCGGTCTATGTGTCTATGCAAGTGTATGGTAAGGCATTACTAGATACTTTACAGGGAAATCAAGCAGGGCCGGAGTGGTTTAGTGCGATTTTAGATCATGATTTAAAAGAAGATGCACGTGAGCGTTTTTTACGAATGTATGCTTATTTTGAAAATGGACAGCTTAAAATCAAAAGTCTGGCAAAACAGCAATCACATATGCTGAGTAACTTAATGCAGGCCAATTGTTTGGTTCGCATTCCGGCAGGCGTAAAACTGGAAGCAGGCAATATATTGAAAGGCGTATTTATTTCAAATTAATTATAAAGAAGGATAAATATGACTCATTATGAAAAATGAGTGGGTTATATTTATTTAGCAATTTTTAATAATAACTTTCTCTTTTTTTCATAATGAAATTTTTTTATAAAGTTGATAAGAAGTTATTTTTATAATGAATGTTGCATAAATCGTAGTAAGTGGTTTAGGGTATAAACAATAGGGCCGTTGGGCTAGAAAATATCGAGGAACGCATAAAGATGAAATGGGATGACATCGGTGATCAACCTTGTTCGGTTGCTCGTATGCTATCAGTGATTGGCGATCGATGGACGATGCTAATATTACGTAATGCTTTTATGGGAATACGACGTTTTGACGATTTTCAAAAATCATTAGGCGTAACTCGTCATGTTCTCTCAGATCGTTTAAAGCGTTTGGTTGAATATGAAATATTAGCCAAAGCTCCTTATTTTGATCGTCAAGAACGCTTTGAATACAAACTCACTGATAAGGGCTTTGAACTTTATCCAATTATCTTGTCTATGGCGAATTGGGCAGATAAATGGATGGATCAAGGTTTAGGTAAGCCACTAGAATATCGTCATAAAACTTGTGGACATAAGTTTGAACCTGTTATGGTATGTTCGGTCTGCCGTGAGCCTTTACATGCAAAACAAGTGCAAGTCTCAGCTGGACCAGGCTATTTTGCATATATTGAACAAAAACAGAAACAAGCTTAATTTTCTCTCTATAAATTATGAAGACTCTTGTTGAATAGCATCAGCAAGAGTCTTATAAATATGTTCATGATTTGACTGCGCTACATTAAATCGTATGAATTGACCAGCATTAGGAGCTTGGCTAAAAGCATTGCCTGGCGCAAGAATCACATTATGATTAATACAATATTTCGCAATTTTTGAAGCTTCAATACCGTCTGGCAAATGACACCAAACAAAAATTCCCGCTTGAGGCTTAATCCATGGCTTTATACCCAGAGGTTCAAGTTTTGTAATAGTATCGTGCATGGCTTTTGCTAAACGAACTTTTAATAGTTCTATATGTTTACGGTAAGAGCCATCTGTTAAAGCGGTAAGCAAAACTTCAGCAGAAACACCATTGTGAGAAAAACTTGTGGCAATTTTTAGGTCGGTGAGCTGATCCATCCATTCAGGTTTGGCAATAATATAGCCACAACGAATAGAAGCAGATAATGTTTTAGAAAAGCTTCCAATAAAAATTACGCGTGAAAGATTATCTAAAGCCGCGAGCCTAGGAGCTGGTGTATATTCAAAATCTGAGAAAATATCGTCTTCAACTACTATTAAGTTAGATTGCTCAATCAATTTTAAGAGTTGGTGCGCCGTAGAAAGAGAAAGCGTTGCTCCAGTTGGATTGTGAATTCCTGAGTTGGTGATATAAAGACGTGGGTTATAAGTATCAATTGCTTCTTTAAATGCTTCTAAGTCGGGACCTGTTGGTGTGTAGGGAATACCAATGACCTTGACTTGATGAACTTTAAGCAATGCATGAAAATTAAAATAACAAGGATCATCAATCAGAACGACGTCATCGGGCTTTAGTAAAAACCGGAAAACTAAATCGATCGATTGAGTACCAGAATCTGTTAAAAGTACTTGATTCAGATTTGCATCTATTCCTTTTGATTGTGCACGTCTTGCTAACAAATCCCGCAAAGGTGGTAATCCTAACGGGGTTGAATAACCCATTAAACAAGCGTCTGAACTCCTTGCAGCCATCCTTAAAGCTTTACGAATACTGTCTAGTGGCATCCAGTCATCGGGTAGCCAACCGCAGCCGGGCTTAAAAACATCTGCTTTCGCTTCCAAAGATTGACGTGAAATCCATAATGGATCAACTGAACGATCTAATTTAGGGCCTAATTCACTTAAAGCTAAGGGGGCGAGCGGACCAACAATATAAAATCCCGATCCTGTTCTTGATTCAATTTTCCCCAAAGCAATTAATCTTTCATATGCTTCTACGACGGTTGAGACTGAAAAACCCAAATCATTTGCTAATTTACGAACAGAAGGTAAGCGTGCTCCGGGCATTAAAGATCGATTTTTTATTTGTTGCTCAATCTCTGAAATGACAATTTCAATTTTTGTTTTGCTCTGGTTCACGGGCTTACAATCTCAACTGTACTGGTGGTGAGTACATAACAGTTCTTTTAAATTGTACTGCTTTGTATCTGGTTTAATCACCTTAGCACAGCTTAAATTCTTCGTATAGTGACGGAGAAAATTATGAATAGGTTTATGAATGGCTGGGTAAATGGTTTTATTGGCGTGGCTATTTTTGCAGGCTCGCTACCAGCGACACGTGTAGCTGTAATGGGGTTTGAACCAGGCTTTCTAACCGCAGCACGTGCGGCAATTGCTGGTATTTTAGGACTTATTCTTATATTGGTTTTAAAACAAAAGAAACCAGCCAAACAAGATTGGTGGCCTCTTGCCATTGTTGCTATAGGGGTGGTGATTGGTTTTCCGTTATTTACCGCCCTCGCTTTGCAATATATGAATGCAGCTCATTCAATTGTCTTTGTTAGTCTTTTGCCGCTTGCAACTGCAATATTTGCTGTACTGAGAGGTGGAGAAAAGCCGAATCAATTTTTCTGGATATTTGCAGTCTTGGGGAGTGCGGTTGTTTTTGCTTATATGTTTTTTATTTCTGGTGATACATCACTTGGAATAGGGGACTTTTATATGTTGATGGCGATTATTTTCTGTGGTTTTGGCTATGCAGAAGGCGGTGTACTTTCAAGAAAAATAGGCGGGTGGCAGGTCATTTGTTGGGCGCTCATTTTATCATTACCCTTCATGCTGTTTCTTACTATTTTTTATATGCCTACTTCTTTCCAGAATATATCGGCATCAGCTGTAGTTGGCCTCATTTATGTGTCTTTGTTTAGCATGC
Organism: Acinetobacter sp. Leaf130; assembly: GCF_001423205.1. NCBI lineage: Bacteria > Pseudomonadati > Pseudomonadota > Gammaproteobacteria > Moraxellales > Moraxellaceae > Acinetobacter > Acinetobacter sp. Leaf130. The sequence goes on along the minus strand of NZ_LMOE01000001.1, from coordinate 1,516,676 downwards.
TTATTGGTTTCTTTTTTTGGTATAAAGGACTTGCCCAAGGTGGAATTGCTGCGATTAGTCAACTACAACTCTTACAGCCTTTAATGGGTCTAGCCATTGCGGCAGCCTTATTGCATGAACATGTGAGCTGGTCGATGTTGGTGGTTACAGCAGCAACCCTTTTATGCGTCGCTGCTGCTAAAAAGTTTGCTTAGCTTTATAAACAATTTGCTGGTTTAGGAACACCTGCTAAACGACTTAAATGGCGGGCAACTAAACCAGTATTAAATTGTTGCTGTAAAACGGCATTATTAATTTCTGGACTTACGGTTTTCATTAAAAATTTAATGAGTGGGCGAGTTGCTGGAGAGTGCCCAAACTGTTGATAAAACTGACGCACAGCAGCTAAAACTTCGAAATGCCAATCCGTTAGTTCAAGATCAAGTGACTTGGCAAGCTCTTGTGCAACTTCAGGATTCCAAATTGTATAATCAACCAAATGACCATCTTGGTCTAATTCTAAATTCATGAAACTAGCCTAAATCTATTATTTAAGAGAAATACAGCGGTTAAACGTTAAAACTAAATCTGCAAATTGATCATAGTCCAATACATTTATCTGAGCTAAAGTATCTGCATCGAGTAAATCTTTTTCGATACTTAAGCATGAAACAGATTTAAACTGTTGAATAATTTGAGCTGAAAGCCTTGCAACAGAATCACCCATAAAAATAATTTGGTCACCTACCTGATAAAGATGACCTAATTCATCAATAATATTCGGTGTATTGTGATAAGTAGATTGCACGAGATAAAGTGTTGATGGATTCATTAAATTTACACCTTCATCTACCAATATAAGACATGGTCAAAAGACTGAATGAACTCATTATTTAACTGAATGAATTCGAGCTCTTGTTCTGTTTGTTGAACAAAAGGATTTTGTTGATTTTTGCTTTCGATAAGAATTGGGCTTAAATCATAAAATTCAAAGCTTTCGACCATATTTGATGCTACTTTGAAGGTATGATGAAACTGGTTAAAGCTCAGGTCATTTTGCAAGAGACTAAGAGCAGCATCTTTCAATAATACTTTGACTGGTGAGCCAAAGGTTGCTAAAACCATAGTAGCGGAAAGGCTTTCATTGATTTGAAGACTAGTTAAGTTGGCTTGGCTTAAAATGACGAGTACAGATTTCACACAATATACCTTTTAAAAGCAACAATCTAAGCAAACAAAGTAACTTAAAATTGAATAAGACGAGACGCTGACTGTACCGCATCAGCAAGTTCACCTAACCCGACGAGTTGAAAGTCTTTGGCAAGGTTGTAATGAGTAAGGTGATGGCGACTGGCATTTTCTGCATCGGTAATACCACGAGCGAGGGCAGCACTCACACATACAGGAAGTCGAATCGAAAGCTTTTGCCATTCATGCGTTAAATTACGCTGGTCGTCAGGAACCCATTGAAAATCATTAGCAACCTGCACGCCGTCTTGGTAAAAGAATACACGAAAGTCTTCATTTTTACTTTTGAGTGCCTGAGCAAGTCCTAACGCATGCCAAGCATGAATGGAAGTAGGAGCAGAGGTAATTAGTAGTAATGTACTCATTAAGAATTCACTATGGTCATACGTCTAAATGGGCGTAGATGCATTAAGAGAAAGGTAAGTATACAATGATTTTAGTGACAGGTGGTTTAGGCTTTATCGGTTCACACATTGCTTTGAGTCTAATGGCCCAAGGGCAAGAAGTGGTAATTGTCGATAATTTGGCTAATTCGACCTTACAAACGCTGGAACGGCTAGAGTTTATTTCTGGTATGTACGTTCCATTTGTTAAACTTGATGTACGTAATACACCTGCATTGAATAAGGTCTTTGAGCAATATTCAATTGATGCAGTTATTCATACTGCTGGGTTTAAATCAATTGAAGAATCTAATCTTAAACCTCTTGAATATTATAATGATAATGTAAGTTGCATCATGAGTTTACTGCGTGCCATGCAACGCACAGGTGTTCGTCACTTTATTCAGCTGTCAAGCCTTGCAGCTTATGGAAAATCTGGTTTGCAATTAAGCGAAACAGACGAATTTAATTACACTTATCCTAATCCTTATATTAAGTCTCAACAGATGATTGAAGAAATCATCCGTGATACTTATAAAATTGATCATGAGTGGAAAATTGCAATCTTGCGCTTATCTAATATTGTCGGTGCATTTGAACATGGGGTGCTTGGAGAATATGTCGCACAGCTCCCTAAAAATATTGTACCGCTTGCGATGCAAGTTGCAGCCATGCAACGCGATTTAATTGAATTACAAGATCAAGCTGAAACATCAGACCAGACGACTGAACGCAGTTTTCTACACGTTTTAGATGTGTGTGAAGCTGTAACTGCAAGCTTACATTGGCTGCGTAATCAAACACATTGTTGTGAGGCATTTAATATTGCCCATGACCAAGTTCACTCTATTCGTCAATTACTAGATGAAATTTCACAAGTAACTCAAGCCGAAATTGCGACTCAACCTGCGATTTATAAGCATGTTGAGTTAGGTCAGGTTGGGGCAAATATAGAAAAAGCAAAAACATTATTGCAATGGACACCTAAACGCTCGTTAAAACAAATGATTGAAGATGAATGGCGCTTTTATCAAAATACATTAAATGGAAGATAGGATAATGATTCTTATTTACAATAATGAAATGCTTGAGTACGATATTAAAAATTAACTAGCCAGAGCAAATACTTGCTTCAGCCCGTAAGTTCTTTAACCAGACAACTGAGGTTTCTATGCAAACACGAATTGAACATGACACTATGGGTGAGATTGAAGTTCCGAATGAAGCATTGTGGGGAGCACAGACTCAACGCAGCTTACAGAACTTTAAAATCGGGCAAGAACGATTACCACGTGCCATGATTCGAGCAATGGGGCTAGTAAAAAAGGCTGCTGCGATAACCAATGCTGAACTTGAACAGTTACCGCAAGATTTGAGCCAATATATTGTGGGCGCGGCTGAAGAAGTAATTGATGGTAAATGGGATTCTCAGTTTCCTTTAGTTGTATGGCAGACTGGTTCTGGTACGCAAAGTAACATGAACTGCAATGAAGTGATTGCAAATATTGCAAACCAAAAATTAGGTCAAGTGTTAGGTGCCCAAAAACCTGTACATCCAAATGACCATGTCAATCGTGCTCAATCAACGAACGACTCATTTCCAACGGCAATCCATGTTGCTGCAAGTTTGCAAATTAATGAATTACTCATTCCTGCTGTAGAGCAGCTTAAAGCAACTTTGCAAAAAAAATCTGATGAGTTTCAGTCTATTGTTAAAATTGGTCGTACCCATTTACAAGATGCAACGCCATTAACATTAGGTCAAGAATTCAGTGGCTATGTTTCTCAGCTTGAGCATGGATTAGTTCGTTTGCAACAGGCATTAACAGGCTTATATGAATTACCATTGGGTGGTACTGCGGTAGGTACAGGGCTAAATGCACATCCTGACTATGCAGTGAAAGCAGCGGATCAGCTTGCTTTACTTACGGGCTTACCATTTGTGACTGCTCCAAACAAATTTGAAGCACTTGCAGGACGTGATGCTGCTGTTTTTGCTTCTGGCGCATTAAAAACGCTTGCAGTCAGTTTAAATAAAATTGCGAATGATATTCGCTGGTTGGCCAGTGGTCCACGTTGTGGTTTCGGTGAAATCCGTATTCCTGAAAATGAACCTGGTTCAAGTATTATGCCGGGCAAAGTAAACCCAACACAAAGTGAAGCAATGACGATGGTTGTTGCACAAGTGCTTGGAAATGATACGACCATTAATGTGGCTGGTGCTTCAGGTAACTTTGAATTAAACGTATTTATGCCAGTGATTGCTTACAACTTATTGCAGTCTATTCAGTTGCTTGGCGATGCGTGTAATAGTTTTAATGATCACTGTGCGGTGGGAATTGAGCCTAATCAGGATAAAATTGATCACTTCTTACATAATTCTCTCATGTTGGTCACTGCTTTAAATCCAGTGATTGGTTATGAAAATTCTGCAAAAGTTGCCAAGACCGCTTATAAAGAAAATAAAACTTTAAAGCAGGTTGCTGTTGAGCTTGGTTTAGTTACGGCAGAGCAATTTGATGAAGTGGTTAAACCTGAAAAAATGGTTTCACCAAATAGTAAATAATCTCTTCTAATGGGCTTTTTTATTGTCAAATACTTCTGTAATATCCGCGAGTTGCTAAGTACAACAAAAGTCCTGAATGATCAGCGCAAAAAATCATAAGGGGAAGGCCTGCTTGAAAAAGTGGGCTTTTTTTATACCTTGAAATATAAATGTCATATCTAGACTTTATTTTTGCTACGTTATTTTATTTTAAGTTCAAATAAATGAAAAAGACTAAATCAATAGTTGTTTTAGCAATAGCAGCTTGTACCTTGTCCGGTTGTCTACAAATGTTTCCACCTACTGTAGCTGAGGTGAATCCTGGTGTTTACCAACTTCATGCTCAAAGTAATGCATTTGGTTCAAGAGAAGCTTTGAGGTCAAAGTTAATAGGGAAAGCAGAGGAAATATGTAAAGATAAAGGTTTTGATGAGTTGGATAGCAATAACAAAATCGTAAATCATCATAGTGTCTATAATTCAGGACTGCTAATTCCAGTAAATACCAAAGCAGCCGTTTTGAAAGTTAAGTGTAAAGATTAATTTAAATAGAAGTTAGCCCATGTGAGAGTTAGTTCTCTCAGACATATGGCGCTATAAGAAACCCGACTCAGTATCGACTAATGGCGGGGTTTTTTATTGTTAAGTATTTCTGTAATATTTATATATTAGTTTGGCGCTGAACGATTAGTGCTAGAAATCAAAAGAAGGGCGGATCTTTTTTCGCTAGCTTCATTTCTGCTTGAGATCAGGAAGTGAGCTTTTTTTATTATTTAAGAAAAAACATAATTTTTTAGATGGAATTTAAATAGTGATGTACACAATTAGATATGTTCATCGGAACAATACTTACTATATTGCTTCGAGTATCGAAGGGAATTTTATTATTCTTGAGTCAATTGATTCAGAATTCCGTATGGGCCATCAAATTTCTTATGATGGTGAGAAAGTATTTAACCTTACTTTGAATGATGAAACTGATGCAGTCATTAAACTACAGAGTGATGAAAAAACAGCATATGAATACTTACTGTCAGTTAAATAAATTAGTTTTTTAGTATGAAGTATTTCTGTAAGAACTAGGTAAGAGTAAAAGGTACTTCACAGAATAAAAAAGTTAAAAAGCTTTATTTCTTTTGAAAAAGCTATGGTATGGTTAATCACGCTTTAATTATGGGCAGTTAAAACAAATGAACTGTTTTTTGAATAAAATCACCACAACCACCACGACCTTTAAGGAAGGCTGCGTGTGATTTTTTATTAAAGTGACTTAATAAGATAACCAAACCCAGCCAATAATGGCTGGGTTAATTTTTCTCTGTTCATTATTGGTTTTACAGAGAAAGATTATGAAAAAACTCAGTAGTAACTCAAAATCGGCTTTACTCGTTATTGATATGCAAAATGGCTTATTTAACGGGGACCCTAAGCCACATAATGTCAAACTTGTACTTTTAAATATTCTTAGCCTTATTGAATATTGCCGGTTGAATGATAGACCAATTATCTTTATTCGGCATGTCGGTGAGAAAGGTACACCATTAGATCCAAACAGCCCGAACACTCAACTAATTACAGATTTACCTTTTAATCCACATAAAGATACAGTCATTAAAAAAATGTACCCGAGCAGCTTTAAAAATACTGTTTTAAAAGAAGTATTAGAGAAACTTGATATTGATGAAATCATAATGACTGGAATGAAAACTGAATATTGTATTGATACTACTGTTAGGGCTGCTTCAGAGTATGGATATAAAGTGACACTAATTTCAGATGCACATACAACAACTGATTCGGCAGCTTTAAATGCTCCGCAAGTCATTGATCATCATAACCAAGTTTTAAGCAATGCTTTTGCTCAGTTAAAAACTACAGCAGAGTTTATTTCTTCAGTTTAGTTTAGAACTAGGGCGAACAACTTTATTAAAAAGTCTTATTAGCTGTATATCTATTACGGCATAAGAAGCCCTGCTAAAGACAAGTTATTGGTAGGGTTTATAGCGATGGCAAGAATTGAGCCTGCATCAACAAAGAGCTCTTTTCGGAGGGCTTTTTATCAAGAGGAGGGAAGTTTCACTAATTAATGGCGAATTAGCGTTGAATAAGCTGTCATAATTGTTAAAATGCGCACCTTGTCCTGTTTTTATATTGTTTTTGTTTTGCATCTAATTTGCAGAATTGAGGATAAAGTAATTGAAAACAGAAGCTTAGCTAAGGATTTTTGAATGCTCTCTATTTATTTAACAGATACCGAACAACATGTGCAATTTAATGATTATCCCGGTGATCAGCCTGTTAAGTTTCTGTTAAATCTTAAAAAGATTTTCCCAAGTACAGGTGATCTGTTATTGCCAGTTTTACCCGATGATAACGATCTAGAAAATGTAACATGGGAATCAACTTCAGAAGATTTTGATGTCTTTAAAAAGCTATTGGCTGGATGGGGTGTTATTGAACTTCGTTTAAATGCAATTACGGCTTATAAAGATAAAAACTTTGCGAATGAGTTAGTGAAACAAGCTCAAGCGAAACGCAAAAAAACTGCCCAAAAAAATCATGAACTCTCTTTGGTTGCACTTGATTATATTTTTATGCACGAAGTTCACGCATTGATTGATGCAGAACTGGTCACTATTGGTGAGAAATTTTATTTACCGACCTTGCGTGAGCAATGGAAGGGTATAGTTTCAGACCCAGTGCTCAATGGAAAACTCTAATTAAACACAAAAGGTGAATTCATAAAGATTCACCTTTTTTATTTTTATAATTAAATTAATGATTTATAACTTGATAATTATCGGTACAAAAGTTTACAAGAAAAGAATGCGTTTTTTTTAAAGTGGCAGATACATTGCTTATATAAATACAAAATTATTGCGGGAGAGAGGTTCGAAAGAACCCGCCGAAGGAGCAACAAGCCCGGAAACTCTCAGGCAGAAGGACTGTAATAATTAAAAAATCTGGAGAGAAGCTTAGATTTATAAGAAGTGAAAATAATAACTTATAAATTATAAACTCACCGAAGGGGAAGATCTAAACGTTAAAAGGTAACGTTGGGGTCGAAACTCTCAGGTACCAATGACAGATGGGCTGTACTGATGAAATGTTTTGCATTTCTGAGGAGTCTGTTATGCCACATGTTATTGTGATAGGTGCGGGAATCACAGGGGTTACCTCTGCCTATGAATTATCGCAACTGGGTTATCAAGTCACAGTGATTGATCGACATCTATATCCTGCAATGGAAACATCATTTGCCAATGGAGGGCAATTATCGGCTTGTAACGCCGAAGTATGGAACCAAAAAGCCACTGTAGTTAAGGGCTTTAAGTGGATGAGACAAAAAGATGCGCCGCTACTACTGAATCCTTCATTTAGTTTGCATAAGTATAGTTGGCTGGTTGAGTTCTTATCCCATATTAAACACTATGAAGCCAATACGATCGAGACGGTCCGATTGGCATTACTCGCTCGTAAGCGCTTGTTTGAAGTTGCAGAAAAAGAACAACTTCAGTTTGATTTGGAGAAACGTGGCATTCTTCATATGTATCATAGTAAGGCTGACTACGAGATTGCTAAACAAGTCAATGATGTCTTGAATAAAGGTAAATTGGAGCGTTATTCAGTTTCACCTGATGAGATGAAAACAATAGAGCCATCGTTAACAGGTGAATATTTTGGTGGTTATTACACGCCAAGTGATGCAACGGGGGATATTCATAAATATTCAACCTCTTTGGCTGAAAAGACTAAACAATACGGTGTTGAGTATAAATTTGGTCTGGAAGTCACAGATATTAAGTGTCATCCAGACAAAGTGATCGTAAGTTGTCAGCCAAGTGCAGAGCACCCTTATCTTGTTGAATCTGATAGCATCCAAATCGAAGGTGATGTGCTTGTGGTTTGTGGTGGTGTAGGGAGTTATCAACTCGCCGATATGATTGGTGAGCGAGTAAATGTTTATCCCGTAAAAGGTTATTCAATTACCGTGCAATTAAAAGATGAGCAAAGTGTAAAGAATGCACCGTGGGTAAGTTTACTAGATGAAAGTGCTAAAATCGTGACTTCTCGTTTAGGTAAAGATCGGTTGCGCGTGGCAGGGACTGCTGAATTTAACGGTTACAACCGCGACATACGGGCTGATCGTATTCAACCTTTAGTAAATTGGGTAAACCGTAATTTCGATATTTCCACTGAGCATGTGGTGCCTTGGGCGGGTTTAAGACCTATGATGCCTAATATGCTGCCTGTGGTGAAGCAGTCTAAACAACCTCGAATTTTCTATAATACCGGACATGGACATTTAGGGTGGACTTTGTCTGCGGCGACAGCAGTTTTAGTGGGTCAGGATATTGCTCAAAAATATCCGGTCTAGAAAGTAAAAAAGCCAGTGTTTAAACACTGGCTTTTATTTTAAGTATTAAATTAATCATATAATCGGTAGATTCCGCTAAAACGCTCACAGCCTTTTTGTTGGGTTTTCACATGAAGTAAAGCTTTTTGAAAATTAAACTGATATTTACAGTTGTGCTCATTGTCCAAAATTTCACTTTTTTGTTCAGGTGAACTATAGGCCATTAAGGAAATCGTTTGAGTTTCTTTACGGTTATTTGGATTGCGGTATGCGATTCCTTCAATCTTGATTTTATCCTTTGCAAGCTGATGGACTTGAATGTGAACAGGTTGTGCAGCTATACGTCCATTTTCAAACTTAAGATAATGTTGGGTAAGCGTTTGCTTAAGTGATGCATAAAAATTTAGGTCATCAGTACGTAAATCAAACTGTTGCTGAATGCATGTATTACTCTTGCATTGCTGAGTATGTTTAGACCATAACTTTTGTGTATCCTGTAAAAGCTGTAAGGGGGCATCAGTAACTAAATATGCGGAAAGATATTTATTATCGAGTTGTTTCTTCGATTCACTAAATGTTTTTGAGCAGATTTTAAGCTCAGTTCCAGAGTTGGAGCAGTCTATTGATTCTGCAAAGACAAGAGATGAACATAAACAACTCAGTGTCACGGCAAAACTTAATCTTTTCAATTGATTCATATCAGTATTAGACAGCATGATCGCTTATACTTTCAGTCTACTTTGCTAGGTGTACTATAGCGAAACAGAAAGGCTGAATACAAGATTTCTTAAGTTTTTATGGAAGGTAATAGTTATATGGTTGCTCAAATTCGAATTGGACAAGGAATGGATGTACATGCCTTTGAAGCGGGGGACTTCGTTACATTGGCTGGCATTCAAATTCCACATGCACATGGCTTGAAAGCACACTCTGATGGCGATGTGGTGCTTCATGCTCTGTGTGATGCTTTGTTAGGTGCTCTGGCACTCGGAGATATTGGACAACACTTTCCTGACACTGACCCAGAATACAAAGGCGCAGATAGTCGAGTATTGTTAAAGCATGTTTACCAACTCATATTGGATCGCGGTTATCAGTTAAATAATGCTGATATTACGGTGGCTTGTGAGCGTCCCAAATTAGCTAAGCATAATTTGGAAATGCGTCAAAGTATTGCTAATGTTTTAAATGTAGATGTTAATCAAATTAGTATTAAAGCGACGACAACCGAAAAACTTGGGTTTACCGGTCGTCAAGAAGGTATTTTAGCTACAGCAACTGTTCTAGTCTCTCATCACACTAAGTGATCGACCTGTTGCAAAGACTGTTGAAGCTCTAGAGTTGCCTTACGGCCTTGTAGCTGTAAGGTAATGCTATGAATAAGCCCTGTCCAAGTTTCATTAGGTTCCCAAATTTCATGGAGTAAATCTTGAGAAGTAGGCATGTCCATATTCATATAAAACTGTCTATAGACATACATGAGGCAACTAGAGCGATCGTTTTTAGTACAGTGAATCCAGACAATTTCATTCTGGACTAAATGATCAATGAGATCGAGTACCAATAAACATTGCTCGGCAGATGGAGTCTCCCAATCAATTGGAATATGGATATAATTTAAACCGAGGTCTAAACAAATACGATCTTCATTTTCAATATGATTTGGTGCGTTACTTAAAGCGAGATTAATGACTGTACTGCAACCATATTCTTTAATCAGTTTCAGTTGTTCGATTGAGGGTTGAGCTGAACTAAATAAGTGCTCATGAATAACAGAAAAAGTAGGGATTTGAGCTAATGATTGTTCAAGAGTGGTCATGATCGTACTCAGCAAGAGTGAGTTTGGCTTATTGTGTTCAATGTTATACACGATTATATATGAGAGATAAAATACGGCTTGCTTATATATTCATCAGCCTAAACAAGAATATTAAAAAAATTATACTAAACAAAAGAAGTAATTTAGAAAATAAAAAAACAGCACGATAAAAGTGCTGTTTTTAAAGAAAGAAATTAAGCTTATTTTAGATGTTCATTTAGTAAAAATTCCATCAAGGCTTTTTGTGCATGTAGGCGATTTTCAGCTTCATCCCAGACCACTGCATTTTTATGGTCTAGCATTGTTTCAGAAATTTCTTCACCACGATGGGCAGGTAAACAGTGCATGAACAAACAGTCAGGATGAGCAAATCCCATTAATTTTTCATTGACTTGAAAAGCAGCAAAGGCTCTTTCACGAAGCTTCTGTTCTTCTTCTTGTCCCATACTTGCCCATACATCTGTCACAATGAGATCAGCATTTACAGCAGCGTCTTCTGCATTGTCAAAAACTTCAACACAATGACCAAACTCTGCTAGAAATTCAGGTTTAGGCTCATATCCTTTCGGCGATGCAATTTTGAGTTTAAAGCCCATCATGTGTGCAGCTTCAATATATGAGTTGCACATATTATTGCCATCACCAATCCAAGCAACAGTTTTGCCTTTAATGCTACCGCGGTGTTCATTATAAGTCTGTAAATCTGCAAGTAACTGGCAAGGATGATGGTCATCTGTCAAACCGTTAATAACAGGAACTTTTGAATACGATGCAAAACGTTCAACAATGTCATGACCGAAAGTACGAATCATCACAATATCAAGCATACTTGAAATTACACGTGCTGAGTCTTCAATCGGTTCACCACGACCTAATTGTGTGTCGCGAGGCGATAGAAAAATCGCACTACCACCAAATTGATTAATGCCTGCTTCAAAAGAGATACGTGTACGCGTGCTTGATTTCTCAAAAATCATTCCCAATACTTTACCAACAAAAGGTTGGAATACCTTATTGTCATGCTGCATTTTTTTAAGCTCGCTTGCGCGTTCTAAAATGCGATTAAGTTCTAGAGTGGATAGATCACGTAAAGTCAGGAAATGTCTTAGAGCCATGTAGCTACTCCATAATAATTGTTATGAAATACAACAATTATCTGTTGTTGGCTGGGTGGATGTGGAAAAAAAGAAGTCTACTATACTATAAGCATTTTAAAATGCAAAAGAATTAGACTTTATGGTGGCCCTTGAGGAAAATATCTACGCAATATTCAATATAATCAATAGCTTCTTTCTCATCTGGTAGAGCGGGCATACCCATAATCATACGCCATTCAATATCGCGTAAAATCCCAAAATACATGAGTGAAGAATAATAGGGAGAATTGCATGTAATTTCCCCTGATTTATCTGCAGACTCTAATGCTTGGGTAAGCGTGTTTTGTAAATTGTGTACCCATTTGTCATATAGGTATTGTATGAGCACAGTATTACACTCGGTCTGTTCGATAATAAGTCGTAAAAAAGCAACATGTTCGGGTTGAATAATGTGAACATAAACACGATTGAGTGTTTGAATAAGATATTCTCTTAAAGTACTTTTTTCTGGTTGGAATGGAATACATACATCTTTAAAAAACATTTCACGTTTATGATCACAAATAGCGGCAAAAAGCCCCTCTTTATTGCCAAAATATTTATAAATAGAAGCCTTAGAGCCACCGGCATGATTAACAATGTCATCAAGTGAAACGGCATCATATCCTTTTTCCAGGAACAGCTCGGTCGCGCTTAACAGAAGAGCTAAACGACGTTCAATACCGCGGCGTGTTTGAGGTTTTTCACATACTGAATGATGTGACTCAAGGACTGAATCATGCATAAAATTTAATAACAACGACTAACTTTGCTTATTTAGTATAGCAAAACTATCTTTAAGGATGGTCATCACTATTTTTTTAGATCAACTGCTGAACACTAAATAAAATAACTTTAAAATTAACTTATATAAAATAGTTGGTTAGATCTATTTTTAGGGTGCTCTAATGATGTAACCTGATGTTCATTTTTAAATTTAATAAAAAAATAAAGCGGCTAAGACATCCTTAGCCGCTTTTCATTTAGGTAATAAGCTTTTTAGGCTTCAGTTTGGGTAACCTTATGTTCATCTTCTTCATCATCGTCAGCAGAATCCATTCCAAGTTCTTTTAACTTGCGAGTTAAGGTGTTGCGACCCCAACCCAGTAATTCTGCTGCGTGGCGTTTGCGTCCACGTGTTTGTTGTAAAGCAGCGTTAATTAATGTGCGTTCAAACATTGGTGTAGCGATATCCAAAATCTTCATTTCACCATTCTTAAGCTTTTGAATTGCCCACTGGTTTAACAGTTCATCCCAATGGTGTAAAGAAATGCGTTCAAATGAAGGGGCAGGTTGTCCAGCATCAGTATTCTTTTGCAATGGAACCTGTTTGAGCTCAGAAGGTAAATCTTCTGGATACACTTCACGCCCGGTGATCATTACAGTTAACCAGCGGCACGTGTTTTCAAGTTGTCGAACATTGCCGGGCCATGGCAACTGTTGCATATAATCTGTCGTCTCGGTACGTAAGATTTTTGGACTTACGCCAAGCTCTTTACCTGCACGCGCAAGAAAGTGCTGAGCAAGCATTGGGATATCTTCGCTACGGTGAGCAAGTTTAGGAATGTGAATGCGGATCACATTTAAGCGGTGATATAAGTCTTCACGGAAGCGACCTTCATTTACCAGCTTTTCTAAATCCTGATGCGTTGCTGCAACGATTCGAACATCAACTTTAACTGGGATATGTCCACCTACACGATAAAATTCACCGTCGGCAAGGACACGAAGTAGTCGAGTCTGTGTTTCAAATGGCATGTCACCAATTTCATCAAGGAATAGTGTTCCGCCATTTGCTTGTTCAAAGCGGCCTTGATGCTGAGTGTTTGCTCCTGTAAAAGCGCCTTTTTCATGACCAAACAACTCGGTTTCAATCAAGTCTTTTGGAATTGCAGCCATATTTAAAGCAATAAAAGGCTTGGCACGGCGTGGGGAGTGCTTGTGTAAAGCATGCGCAACTAGTTCTTTACCTGTACCTGATTCACCATTAATTAAAACGGTAATATGAGATTGAGATAAACGGCCGATGGCGCGGAAAACCTCCTGCATTGCTGGAGATTCACCAATAATTTCTGTTGATTGAAGAGGTAAAGCTGTTTTTGTAGCTTCTTGCTGTTGTAGCTTGTTGATATGCAGGATTGCACGATTTACTAAAGCTAAAGCTTCATCAATATCAAATGGCTTTGGTAAATATTCAAAAGCACCTGTTTGATAGCTTGAAACAGCAGATTCTAAATCGGAGTGTGCAGTCATAATAATGACAGGTAAATCTGGATGAGTGTTTTTGACTTTAGATAAGAAAGTTAACCCATCAATCCCAGGCATGCGGATGTCAGTTAAAATGACATCGGGAGCGTCATGATGCAAACGTTCAAGCGCAGTTTGAGCTTCTTCAAAATTGGTAACATCAAAACCCTCTTCTTTAAAGGTCTTTTCCAATACCCATCGCATGGCGCGATCATCATCAATAACCCATATTTTATTTCGCGACACGGTCTGACTCCCAAGGTAAATATAAGCTAAAAATAGTTTTTCCAGGAACAGATTGGCATTCAATCATTCCGTTATGTTGATGCATAATATTCTGTGCAATACTCAGGCCAAGCCCAGTACCTTTTGCTCGTCCGGTAACCAACGGATAAAACACAGACTCTAAAATACTTTCAGGAATGCCTGGTCCATTATCTTCAATGTCGACCCGAACGGTGGATCGATTCAGTACACCATTAATCGTGACAAGACGCTGTATTCGCGTACGTAGAATTAATTCCGGTTCCTGATCTATAAAAAATGCTTTGTTTTCTGTAATGGCTTGAATTGCATTTACACTAATATTGAGCATGACCTGTATTAACTGATCTCGATCGGCATTAACATCGGGTAATGACAAATCATAGTCACGTATAATTTTAATTTTCTTCTTTGTCTGGTTTGCAATAAGAGAGCGTACTCGTTCTAAGGGTTCGTGTACGTTAACATTTTCATAGCTTGGTAGTTGTCTAGAACCTAACATGGTATCAGCCAAGTTAGTTAAACGATCTACTTCATTAATAATGACATCGGTGAATTCAGCATAAGTCTTATCATTTAAACTACGAGCGAGTAACTGGGTTGCTCCCCGAATACCTGCAAGTGGGTTTTTAATTTCATGTGCAACACCACGTACGAGCTGTCTAGCGACTTGATGCTGTTGAACCAGATTTTCTTCTTTTGAAATCTTTAACATGCGATCAATTGGATTAAGTTCGATCAACAGTAATGGATGGTAGCTTTTACCTGCATTTAATTGAGAAACTGTGTAATCCACGTGGAGATCTTTAAAGTTGACATTAATGACAGCTTCTCGACGCGTATAGGGTTGTCCGGTTTTTATTGTGTTCAATAAAGCTTCATGCGTATTAAAAGTATCGTCAGGTGCATGAAGCAAGTTTAAAACGGGCTGTCCTGAAGCACGGAGCAAACTAATGTCAAATAGTGCTTCGCAGGCTGAATTTAAATAAAAAATATTCAAGTTACTATCGATTAATAAAATCGCAGTAGTTAAATTGTCTACCAATAGGCGATAGTCGATAGGGTTGTGTTGATCCATTAGCGAATCGTTCCTGTCTTAAAATAGCGCAATGGCATCTTCTTGGTTATCGGATTTTCACCGTTATAGAACATGAACGATGCAAAATATACGCCAACTTTGTTTATGGGTTCTTTTAAAGTTTTAAGGTACTTAAAAACGCGCTGAAATCGTTCTTTATATCTTTTGATCAAAGCAGATGGCTTAAGTTTAGATAATAACATGATCTAAATTGGTGCAAAGATGAGTTTTGGTGCAAATGTTGGTTGTATTTTGGTGCATTACACAAAGAGTAGGCTTTCCACCTATGCTTGAGACAAGAAAAGACATACAATACGCGCATTCAAGTGGAGCGCAGATTCATGAAGACCCCCAAAGTCGGTTTTGTTTCTTTAGGTTGTCCTAAGGCATTGGTAGATTCTGAACGAATTTTAACTCAGTTAAAGACTGAAGGTTATCAAGTTGCATCAGATTATAATGGTGCTGATTTAGTAGTTGTTAATACCTGTGGTTTTATTGAATCTGCGGTACAAGAGTCGCTAGATGCAATTGGCGAGGCCATGAGTGAAAATGGTCGAGTGATCGTTACTGGATGCTTAGGTAAAGACGAAGATAAAATTCGTCAAATGCATCCAAACGTTTTAAAGGTTACTGGTGCAGCAGCTTATCAAGATGTGATGGAAGCTGTGCATGAATATGTACCAGCACCACCTAAACATAACCCGTTTGTTGACTTAGTTCCTGAACAAGGAATTCGATTAACACCAAAGCATTATGCTTACTTAAAAATATCTGAAGGATGTAACCATCGTTGTACCTTCTGTATTATCCCAAGTATGCGTGGTGACTTGGTTTCTCGTCCAGTCGGTAGTGTATTAGAAGAAGCTGCTGCGCTTAAAAGAGCGGGTGTTAAAGAAATCTTGGTTATTTCTCAAGATACATCAGCTTATGGCGTAGACACCAAGTACAAACTTGATTTTTGGAATGGTCAGCCTGTTAAGACAAAATTCTTCGACATGTGTGAAGCACTAGGCCAACTGGGCATCTGGGTGCGTTTACACTATGTTTATCCATATCCACATGTGGATGCAGTAATTGATTTAATGGCACAAGGTAAAATTCTGCCATATCTAGATATTCCATTTCAACATGCAAGCCCACGTATTCTTAAGTTAATGAAGCGTCCGGCTCATAGTGAAAATACACTAGAAAAAATTAAGTTGTGGCGTGAAAAATGTCCTGATCTTGTGATCCGTTCTACTTTTGTGGTGGGTTTCCCAGGTGAAACTGAAGAAGACTTCCAACTGTTACTTGATTGGCTCGTAGAAGCTCAACTTGATCGTGTGGGTTGTTTTACCTATTCACCAGTAGAAGGTGCAACGGCAAATGATTTGCCAGATCATGTGCCAGAAGAAATTAAACAAGAGCGTTACGAGCGCTTTATGCAAGTCCAGCAAGAAATTTCTGCTGCCAGATTGCAAAAACGTATTGGTCAAACGATGACTGTTTTGGTCGATAGTTTAGAAGATGAATATCCTGTTGCCGTTGCACGTTCTTATGCTGATGCTCCAGAAATTGACGGTAATGTGTTTGTAGAAGATATCGATAAGAACACTATTCAACCGGGCGATATGTTGGAAGTCGAAATTACCGATGCGGATGAATACGATTTATTTGCAAAGTTAATTAAAATTAAATCGGTTTAATCGAAATATATTAAAGAGCATTCAGTTTAAGAGGTTTTGGAGCAAAGTCATGGCGGAAACAATTAGCCCTCGTTATTCACGTATCCTATTAAAATTATCTGGTGAGGCATTGTCAGGTAATAAAGACATGGGTATTGATGCCCAAGTTTTAGATCATATGTCCCTTTCAATTGCACACTTGGTTGGCTTGGGTGTACAAGTGGGTATCGTTGTGGGTGGCGGTAATTTGTACCGTGGTAGTCAGTTGCAAAAAGATGGCCTAGTTGGTCGTGTAACAGGCGATCAAATGGGTATGCTTGCAACTGTAATGAATGGCTTAGCTATGCGTGATGCTCTAGTTCGTCGTAATATCAGAACTCGTCTTATGTCTGCATTGCCAATTGGTACGGTAGTAGAGTCTTATTCAAGTCGTGATGCTATCCGTCATTTGAGCCAAGGTGAAGTTTGTGTTTTCGTTGCGGGTACAGGAAATCCATTTTTCACAACGGATACAGCGGCATGTTTACGCGGAATTGAAATCGAAGCCAATTTGATTTTAAAAGCGACTAAAGTAGATGGCGTTTATAATAAAGATCCAAGTAAATTTGAAGATGCTGTTAAATACGATCATTTAACCTTTGATCAGGTGTTAGATGAAAAACTTGGTGTTATGGATTTGACCGCTATTTGTTTATGTCGAGACCATAATGTGCCATTGCAAGTTTTTGATATGAATAAATCAGGTGCGTTATTGTCAGTAGTAATGGGTGAAAAAGAAGGGACGCGCGTTACTAAATAATGTACGTGTTACCTAAAGCTCTTTATACTAGC
This sequence comes from Acinetobacter sp. Leaf130, assembly GCF_001423205.1. Taxonomy (NCBI): domain Bacteria; kingdom Pseudomonadati; phylum Pseudomonadota; class Gammaproteobacteria; order Moraxellales; family Moraxellaceae; genus Acinetobacter; species Acinetobacter sp. Leaf130. Next base: position 1,499,126 of record NZ_LMOE01000001.1, on the reverse strand, counting down.
GCTAAATTAAATTTGTTAAATATATCTTTGAATAAATAAGTAAGGTAGATCATATGATTAACGATCTGAAAAAAGACAGCGAACAGCGTATGTTAAAAACTCTAGAGTCTTTGGAACTAGGGTTTGCTAAAGTTCGTACCGGCCGTGCACACCCATCAATCTTAAATGGTGTAATGGTTCCTTACTACGGTTCTGATGTGCCTTTAAATCAAGTAGCAAACGTGGGTATCGAAGACTCTCGTACACTTATTGTTCAGCCATTTGAGCGTACAATGGTTTCAGCTATTGATAAGGCAATCCGTGAAAGTGATCTTGGTTTAAACCCGATTACAGCAGATGCAATTCGTGTACCTTTACCAGCATTAACTGAAGAAACGCGTCGTGATATGCAAAAAGTTGCGCGTAATGAAGCTGAAAATGCAAAAGTTGCGATTCGTAATATTCGCCGTGATGTATTGGGTGATATCAAAGCATTGCTAAAAGAAAAAGAAATTTCTGAAGATGATGAACGCCGTGCAGGTGACGATATTCAGAAAATTACTGACAAATATGTTGCAGAAGTAGACAAGCGTCTTGCAGCGAAAGAAGCAGAATTGATGAAGGTCTAATTTTTATGACCGATTCTGAAGAGTATCATCTTCCCAAGCATGTTGCCATCATTATGGATGGCAACAACCGCTTTGCAAAAAAAAATCAAATGCAAAAAGGTGATGGCCATCGGGAGGGTAAAAATGTTCTCGATCCTATCGTTGAACATTGTAAAAAAACTGGTATTCGTGCTTTAACTGTTTTTGCATTTTCAAGTGAAAATTGGAATCGACCGCAGTATGAAGTCGATCTGCTTATGAAGCTTCTGGAAGAAAGTATTCATGAGCAAATACCTCGCATGAAGAAATTTAATATTGCTTTGCGTTTTATCGGTGATCGTTCTCGATTATCTTCACACTTAGTTGCCTTAATGGAAGATGCAGAGCAACAGACAGCACACCATGACACTATGACTCTAACTATTGCAATCAGCTATGGTGGGATGTGGGACATTGCAAATGCAGCAAAACAGGTTGCTCAAGCAGTTGCCCGTGGTGAATTTGGTGCTGATCAAATAAATGTTGATTTGTTCGAAAAATATGTCAGTCTAAACGATCTGCCGGCTGTGGACCTATTAATCCGTACAGGCGGAGATTATCGCATATCTAATTTCTTGTTATGGCAAGCAGCTTATGCGGAACTGTATTTTACGGATACTTTATGGCCAGAATTTACAGTAAAAGAGTTCGATCATGCCTTGAATGTCTTTTCTGGGCGTGAACGTCGTTTTGGCAAAACATCTGAACAAATTCAGCAAGAGAAAATAGAGAATTTATAATGTTAGAGCGGATTGTTACCGCATTGGTACTTGTTGCAGTTGTTTTAGGCTGTATGTTTGCTACGCAATCACATTATCCAATGTTGGTTCTTATGATTGTTGCAGCAGGGGTTGCGGGGTATGAATGGTATAAATTAATGCCTCGCGAAACTGCAAATGCTGTTAAACCCAAAGCTTGGTGCTACGGTCTGCTTGTTGCATTTGTTTCAGGTGTTGCCCTATTTTTCCATGATATTGCATTACTTTTGTGGTCTGCTTCAATTTTGACTTGGATTGTAAGTGTATATTGGATTAAGTCATTTCCTGAATTTGATGGCTGGTATAACGCGACCTTGTATGTGATTGGCATAATTTTAGTCTGTGCTGCGGTAACGTCAATTTTTGTAGTATGGCAGAGTTCACCATGGTGGTTAATGTATCTGTTCTTGCTCGTATGGGGCGCAGATAGTGGTGCTTACTTTGTTGGTCGCAAATTTGGGAAAAGAAAGCTAGCTCCGACTGTAAGCCCTAACAAATCAGTGGAAGGTTTGTATGGTGGTGTTATTACGACCGTAGTAATAATGTTGGTTGTGCAATATCATTATCTAAATTTAACTTTAATTCAGCAAATTCTGTTTCTTATATTGTCATTAATTACAGTATTTGGTTCAGTTTTGGGTGACTTATTTGAATCAATGATTAAACGTCGTGCCGGTATTAAAGATTCTGGTCGTGTTCTACCTGGTCATGGTGGTGTTTTAGATCGTATTGATTCTTTACTTGCTGCAGCCCCGATCTTTGCAACGGGAATGTATATATTAAAACTTATTGGTGTAGATTTATAGATGACACAATCTGTTTGCATATTAGGTGTAACCGGTTCCATTGGTCAAAGTACCTTAAAAATTTTAAATCAACATCCTGATAAGTATTCAGTGTTTGCAGTTTCAGCTCATAGCCGAATTTCTGAGTTGGTTGAAATTTGTAAACAGTTCCAACCAAAAGTTGTGGTTGTTCCAGAGCAAAAAGTTGCCGAATTAACAGCTCTATTTGCAGATAATAAATTACAAAATATTGAAATTCTGGTTGGTCAAGATGGTCTGGTAAGTATTGCTTCTCATCCAGATGTTGATGTTGTTATGGCCGCAATTGTTGGCGCTGCAGGTTTGTTGCCAACTCTGGCTGCTGTGAAAGCTGGCAAGCGTGTATTATTAGCGAATAAAGAAGCTTTGGTTATGTCTGGTGAAATCATGATGCAAGCAGCACGTGATCATCAGGCGTTGTTATTGCCAGTAGATTCCGAACACAACGCTATTTTTCAGTCATTACCTCATAATTATTTAGAAGCCGAAAGAAATGGGCAACCACAGCAGGGCGTATCTAGAATTTTATTAACAGCCTCTGGTGGCCCTTTTTTAAACCATTCTTTAGAGCAGTTAAAAAAAGTTACTCCTCAGCAAGCCTGTAAGCATCCTAATTGGTCTATGGGACAGAAAATCTCAGTTGACTCGGCTACTCTTATGAATAAAGGGTTGGAGTTGATTGAGGCGTGCCATTTGTTTTCAATATCTGAACATTTTGTTACAGTTGTTGTTCACCCACAAAGTATTATTCATTCTATGGTGCAATATGTTGATGGCTCAACATTGGCACAAATGGGTAATCCAGATATGTGTACGCCAATTGCGCATGCTCTAGCATGGCCGGAGCGTTTACAGACTAATGTTCCTGCTTTAAATTTATTTGAGTATTCTCAGCTTAATTTTCAAGCGCCAGATATTCAAAAATTCCCAGCACTTGATTTGGCACGTCAAGCAATGCGTGAGGGAGGTTTGGCACCTACTATTTTAAATGCCGCAAATGAAGTTGCTGTTGCTGCATTTTTAAAGGAACAAATTGGATTTACAAATATTCCACAAGTGGTAGAACATACTTTGCAAAAATTGGAAAATTCAGTTGCTGAAAATATTGAGTGCATTTTAGATAGAGATGAAATAGCACGACAGGTAGCACAGCAATATATATCAAGTATAGGAGGCTGAAATGAGCGCATTATTTATGATTGCAGCAGCAGCTCTTTTACTTGGTCCTTTAATTGCAATCCATGAGTTCGGCCATTACTGGGTGGCACGAAAACTAGGTGTTAAGGTTTTAGTATATTCGATTGGTTTTGGTCCTACCTTACTCAAATGGACATCAAAAAAATCTGGAATCAAATACCAGCTTTCAGCTTTACCATTGGGCGGCTATGTCAAAATGCTCGATGAGCGTGAAGGTAATGTTGCAGAGCAGGATTTACCTTATGCATTTAACCGTCAAAAACCATGGAAACGTATAGCAATTGTTGCAGCTGGCCCATTAATTAATCTGATTTTTGCTGTCTTACTTTTCTGGATCTTATTTTTACCAGCACAAGAACAACTAAACACTAGAGTTGGTAAAGTCATACCAAACTCACCAGCAGCAACTGCACAAATGCAAGTAGGTGACAAGATTATTGCGGTTGATGGAAAAGAAACGCAAACTTGGGAAAAACTTAACTTTGCTTTGATTGATCGTGTAGGTGAAACGGGTAGTGTAAATATTGATGTAGACCGTGCGGGTACTGAAAAAAATATTGTTTTACCGATTAAAGACTTCTTAAAAAATCAGAATGAATCAGCTTTAGATGTGTTAGGTTTTTTACCATATCGTCCTGTTATTCCTGCTTTTGTCACTGAATTGACTCAAGATGGAGCTGCAATTCGTCAAGGAATGAAAGTAGGCGATCGTATTGTTTCAATTAATGGTCAAGCAATGAAAGACTGGTTTGATGTTGTAGAGATAGTGCAACATTCTCCAGAAAAATTACTCAATATTGATGTTTTACGTAATGGTCAATTAGTTCATTTGCAAGTCATGCCTCAAGGGAAAAAGGATAACATGGGGCAAGTGAGCGGTGTTTTGGGCGTGAAAAGTGATGCAGGAAAAATTACAATTCCTGACGAATATAAGCAAACAATTCAATATACTCCAATACAAGCTTTTGAGATGTCACTAGATAAAACTGGTCAGATCTCTAGCATGATATTGAGTTCAATAGTAAAAATGGTTAAGGGTTTAATTGGTTTAGAGAATCTTTCTGGACCAATTACAATCGCGAAAGTAGCAGGACAAAGTGCAGAAATGGGATGGCAGACTTTTATCTCATTTATGGCTTTAATGAGCGTAAGTCTTGGAATTTTAAATTTATTACCAATTCCAATGCTAGATGGTGGACATCTTGTTTATTACATTATTGAAGCTATTCGAGGGAAGCCTGTTTCTGAACAAATACAAATGTTTGGTCTAAAAATTGGTATGGTACTGCTCGGTAGTATGATGCTTTTGGCTTTATTTAATGATTTTATGCGTTTGTAAACGTATATGGACTTATAACTTACTGGAAAAAACTGGCATGCGGCACACACATTTTTTAATGCCTTTGGCACTTGTTAGCGCTATGGCGGCGGTACAACAAGCATATGCAGCTGATGATTTCGTTGTTCGAGATATTCGCGTAGATGGGTTGGTCCGTCTTACTCCTGCAAATGTTTATACTATGTTGCCAATCAACAGTGGCGATCGCGTTAATGAACCGATGATCGCAGAAGCAATTCGAACATTGTATGCCACTGGACTTTTTGACGATATTAAAGCATCAAGAGATAACGATACTTTAGTTTTTAATGTCGTAGAGCGCCCAATTATTTCAAAGCTTGAATTTAAGGGTAATAAACTTATTCCTAAAGAGGCTTTAGAGCAAGGCCTTAAAAAAATGGGAATTGCTGAAGGCGAAGTTTTTAAGAAATCGGCTTTGCAAACAATTGAAACTGAATTAGAGCAGCAATATACCCAGCAGGGTCGTTATGATGCAGATGTAACTGTTGATACGATCGCTCGTCCAAATAACCGTGTTGAACTTAAATTAAATTTTAATGAAGGTACAGCCGCTAAAGTTTTTAATATCAATATTATTGGTAATACTGTTTTTAAAGACAGCGAAATTAAACAAGCCTTTGCAGTTAAAGAAAGTGGTTGGGCTTCTGTTGTAACGCGTAATGACCGTTATGCTAGAGAGAAAATGGCAGCGAGCCTTGAAGCTTTGCGTGCGATGTATCTCAATAAAGGTTATATCAATTTTCATATCAATAACTCACAGCTTAATATTAGTGAAGATAAAAAGAACATCTTTATTGAAGTTGCTGTAGAAGAAGGCAGTCAGTTTAAATTTGGTCAAACCAAGTTTTTAGGTGATGCACTTTACAAGCCTGAAGAATTACAAGCTTTAAAAATCTATAAAGATGGCGATACTTATTCACAAGAAAAAGTGAATGCTGTTAAGCAATTGTTATTGCGTAAATACGGTAATGCTGGTTATTACTTTGCAGATGTGAATATTGTTCCACAAATTAATAATGACACAGGTGTTGTTGACTTAAATTACTATGTAAACCCAGGTCAGCAAGTTACTGTACGTCGTATTAACTTTACAGGTAATAGTAAAACTGCCGATGAAGTATTACGTCGTGAAATGCGTCAAATGGAAGGCGCTTTAGCGAGTAATGAAAAAATTGATTTGTCTAAGGTTCGTTTAGAGCGTACAGGGTTCTTTAAGACAGTTGATATTAAACCAGCTCGTATTCCAAACTCACCAGATCAGGTGGATTTAAACGTAAATGTTGAAGAACAGCACTCGGGAACTACAACATTAGCTGTAGGTTACTCACAAAGTGGTGGTATCACATTCCAGGCAGGTTTGAGTCAAACTAACTTTATGGGAACAGGTAATCGTGTTTCGATCGATTTATCTCGCTCTGAAACTCAAGACTACTATAACTTAAGTGTTACTGACCCTTACTTCACTATTGATGGTGTAAGCCGTGGTTATAACGTTTATTACCGTAAAACAAAGCTAAATGATGACTATAACGTTAATAACTATGTTACCGATAGTTTTGGTGGTAGTTTAAGTTTTGGTTACCCAATTGACGAAAACCAAAGCCTAAGTGCCTCTTTAGGTATTGATAATACTAAAGTAACGACTGGTCCTTATGTCTCTACTTATGTGCGTGATTATTTGTTAGCAAATGGTGGTAAAGCAACAAGTAAGGGTTCATATTGTCCAACCTTAAATGGTGAGTCGCAGTATGATACCGAGAAGGGGGAATGTAAGGTCCGAGAGGAACAATATGATAATGCGTTTGAGGGTGAGTTCTTTACATATAACTTAAATTTAGGTTGGTCATACAATACCTTAAATCGTCCTATTTTCCCTACTTCAGGTATGTCACATCGTGTAGGTCTTGAGATTGGTTTGCCTGGTAGTGATGTTGACTATCAAAAAGCAACTTATGATGCACAGGCATTCTGGCCAATTAGTAATACTGGTTTCGTATTACGTGGTTACGGTAAGCTTGGCTATGGTAATGATTTACCATTCTATAAAAACTTCTATGCAGGTGGTTATGGTTCTGTGCGTGGTTATGATAACAGTACCTTAGGTCCTAAGTATGCAAGTGTAAATTTACAAGAAACAAAAACTAATGACCCTTCTCCAGAAGAAGTTGGGGGTAACGCTTTAGTACAATTTGGTACTGAATTAGCTTTACCGTTACCTTTCAAAGGGGACTGGACTCGCCAAGTACGACCAGTCATTTTTGCTGAAGGTGGTCAAGTATTTGATACTAAGTGTGATGTTGGCTCTTATTCTATGATTATGAATGGGCAGCAAATAGCAGATGCTAAAAAATACTGTGAAGATAACTACGGTTTTGATTTAGGCAATATGCGTTATAGCGTGGGTGTAGGATTTACATGGATCACTATGATTGGGCCATTATCTCTTAGCTATGCATTCCCTCTCAATGATAAGCCTGGTGATGAAACCAAAGAGATCCAGTTTGAAATCGGTCGTACTTTCTAAGTACGACTTGACTAAACATGAAATAAGGACACAAACTTAAATGAAAAAATTAAATATATTAATGTTAGGACTAGGTCTGACAGTTTCTGCTATGACTAACGCTGCGGGTTATGGTGTTATTGATCTTGCAAAAGTTGTTGAAAACAGTGCTTATTTGAAACAACAAAACGCAAGTTTAAATCAATCAGTTAAACCTACAACAACTCGTCTTGAGCAGTTGGGCAAAGAGTTAGAAGGTCTTCAGCGTCAAGCCCAAACTCAAGGGCAAAAAATGAAAGAAGATGATATTAAAAAGCTTCAAGCGCAATATCAAACAAAACTCAATGAATTTAACTCGACTCAACAAGGTTTGCAGTCTAAAGTTCAAACTAGTTTGCAAGGAATGAACTCAACTTTTGAGAGTCGTGTGAAGCAAGCAGCTGAACAATTACGAAAAGAAAATAATCTTGACTTCGTTTTGAATAAAAATTCAACCGTTGCCTATGACGCTAAATATGATTTAACTGATAAAATGATACAAAAGGTTAATTCAATGAAATAAATTAATGAAAGTGCAACATTATCGTTTAGATGAACTGGCTCACCTCGTAAATGGTGAGCTAGTAGGTATGGGTAGTCTTCAGTTTATAAACTTAGCAAGTTTAGAAAATGCTGAAACTCATCAAATTGCTTTTGTGAATGGCGAAAAGTATATTGATCAAGCAAAGGCTAGCCGTGCAGGTGCGTACATTGTTACAAGCCTTATTAAAGAACAGCTTCCTGATAAACAAAACTTTATTATTGTTGATAATCCTTACTTAGCTTTTGCCATACTTACTCATGTTTTTGATAAAAAAAACACATCGGTAGGTATAGAAAGTACGGCTCAAATTCATCCTTCGGCGATCATTTCTGAAACAGCATATATTGGTCATTACGTCGTAATTGGCGAAAATTGTGTCGTAGGTGATAACACGATTATTCAGTCTCATACTCGACTGGATGATAATGTGGAAATTGGAAAAGATTGTTTTATTGATGCTCATGTCACCATTACTGGTGAATCTAAATTATCTGATCGTGTGCGAGTTCACGCAAGTACTGTAATTGGTAGTGAAGGCTTTGGCTTTGCGCCATATCAAGGAAAGTGGCATCGCATTGCTCAATTGGGCTCAGTTATTATTGGTAATGATGTTCGTATTGGTTCAAATTGTAGTATTGATCGAGGTGCACTCGACAACACAATTTTGGAAGATGGGGTAATTATTGATAACCTTGTGCAAATCGCGCATAACGTTCATATTGGTTCAAATACAGCTATCGCTGCTAAATGCGGAATTGCTGGTAGTGTTAAAATTGGCAAAAACTGTATTCTAGCAGGGGCTTGCGGTGTATCAGGACACCTTTCTATTACCGATAATGTGACTTTGACAGGAATGTCAATGGTCACAAAAAATATTTCTGAAGCTGGAACTTACTCTTCAGGAATTGGATTGTTTGAAAATAGTCATTGGAAAAAGACAATTGTACGCTTGCGACAATTAGCAGATGTGCCATTGACCCAAATCACTAAACGACTTGATCATATACAAGCTCAAATAGAGTCTCTTGAATCAACCTTTAATTTGCGTAAATAGAATATTATGACCGAGTCAACTACACCTAAATTTGCCATCCCTGAATTACCAATGCAGATTCAAACGATTCGTCAATATTTGCCGCATCGTTACCCATTCTTATTGGTTGATCGTGTGACTGAAGTTACTGACAATAGTATTGTTGGCTATAAAAATGTGTCTATCAATGAAGAGTTCCTACAGGGACATTTTCCAGAATATCCAATTATGCCTGGTGTTCTAATTGTAGAAGCATTAGCTCAAGTTTCAGGCGTTCTAGGGTTTATTATGAACAATGAAACGCCAAAACCTGGTTCTTTATTCCTCTTTGCTGGTGCGGAAAGAGTTAGATTTAAAAAACAAGTAGTTGCCGGTGACCAACTTGTATTAAAATCTGAATTAGTAATGCAAAAACGCGGTATCTACAAATATAACTGTACGGCTACCGTTGACGGTATTGTAGCAACAACCGCTGAAATTATGATTTCACACCAAAAAACAGAGCAGGCATGAGCAATCACGACTTAATTCATTCTACGGCCATTATTGATCCATCTGCAGTGATTGCTCCAGATGTCCAGATAGGACCTTATTGCGTTATCGGTCCAAATGTAACGATTGGTGCGGGTACTAAGCTACATTCACATGTCGTAGTGGGTGGTTTTACCAAAATTGGTCAAAATAATGAGATTTTCCAGTTCGCAAGTGTTGGTGAAGTTTGCCAAGACTTGAAATATCAAGGTGAAGAAACTTGGTTAGAGATTGGTGATCATAATTTAATTCGTGAGCATTGCAGTTTACATAGAGGAACTGTGCAAGATAATGCTTTAACTAAAATAGGAAGTCATAACCTATTGATGGTTAATACACATATTGCACATGATTGTATTGTTGGTGATCATAATATTTTCGCGAATAATGTTGGTGTTGCCGGACACGTACATATAGGTGATCACATCATTATTGGTGGTAATTCTGGCATTCATCAATTCTGTAAAATCGATTCTTACAGTATGGTGGGTGGAGCATCACTAATTTTAAAGGATGTACCAGCTTACGTTATGGCTTCTGGTAACCCAGCCCATGCATTTGGTATTAATATCGAAGGAATGCGTAGAAAGGGTTGGTCTAAAAATACAATTCAAGGTCTCAGAGAGGCTTATAAGTTAATTTTTAAATCAGGGCTTACCTCTGTTCAAGCTGTTGAGCAGATTAAAAATGATATTCTTCCGAATGTTCCTGAAGCTCAATTATTAATTGACTCTGTTGAACAGTCAGAACGTGGTATTGTGCGCTAAGACAATATATTAAAAAAAGACACTGCAATATGCAGTGTCTTTTTTTGCTTAAAATTATTATTTATTAAAAAATTTAGCCTCTTCAGATTTTGGATACTGACTTAAAATTTTAGTTTTATATTGGTTTGCTGAAGCTGTATTTTTATCGACATCTTTAGCAATGCTATAGAGTTGATAAAGAGCACGAGGAGCTTTACTAGAATTTGGATATTGAGTTGCTACTACATTGTAGTTCTTTTTTGCCTCATTGTAGTTTACTGGATCAGTTGCTAAATTAAATTCAGCTAACCAAAAGTAAGCATTTCCCGTATAAACACTATTTGGGTGATTTTTAATAAAGTTTTGCATTGGAGCGATGGCTTTTTTTGCGCCACCTTGCTTATAGGCATCTAAAGCTACAGTGTAAGCAGCCTTTTCAAGCTCTACTGGGTTTGATTGATTTTGTGCTGGTGGTTGAGACGCTTCTGGTTGTGGAGGAGGAGTGGAGGAGGGGCTGCTTGTTGGAGTGGCATTTACTACTTTATTATCTGCTGTGGAGGTTTCTGTGCTTGCCGTAGCTGGAGTATCACTGTTTGCAGGATTATCTGATGGTGCACTTTCTGGATCAACTTTCTGATTAAGTAGTTCTAAACGTTGATCTAGGTCAGTATAACGATTAGATAAATCTTTTTTTAATTGTTCAATATCGTTTGATTGCTCTTCTAATTGTCCACGTAAGGCACGAACATCATTCTCTAATTGTTGGTTTTTTTGCATTAACTCCCAGTTTAAATTACTAGGTACCGAAACATTATTAGAAGAAGTGTTACTTGGATTGCCACCACTTTGGCTTAAACCGCGAGACTCAATTGGAATGTTGGCATAGAGAGAGGTAGTGCTCATTAAGGCAATAAATAATAAAGAATGCTTCATCAATCGCATGAGTATAGGTCCATAATTTTATGTAAAAGCCAACTTGAGAAAGGAATATATAAACTATTCACTTAACTATCTAAGGTTTTAATTGGTTAATGCAATTAAAACAGCTAACAATATAAATGCAAGAATAGTTTACAATCTTCAAGCATATTTTATCCAAAATAAGATACAAGAAAGAATAAAGGAGAGAGAAGAATAGAAAGTTATGTATTTTTGCTGATGAATTAATCAATCGAAACATAAACTTGCTTAAAACTGGGAAGAAGGCTTGCAACTCTTTTAAAAATCTCTATACTTTGTCTGGCAATGGTAGCCCTGCTGGTGGCTTCGCAATTGTACTCTGTGAACCCCGCCAGGACCGGAAGGTAGCAACGGTAGCAGATCTATGATGTGCCGAAGTTTTGCTAGTGGGGCTGCCACCCTTCTTATTAGTCCACTTTCCGTTGGACTGCTTTAATAATTACATCTAAATCAAATCCTCTATATTGTAAAAATCTAATCTGTTTTGCTTTAAGCTTTGGATCTTTTTCCACTTCTTCACCAAATTTTTTCACTTTGAGCTCATACGCTTGCTCTACCCAATCAATATCATGAATTTCATCTGCAATTAAATCATTTTCAAGCTGTTTGGTTTTTAAAGCTTGTTGAATGCGTTTTGGTCCTCTACCTTTACGAATTTGGCTAGCAAGCATTTGTTCAGCAACACGTTGATCACTTTGATAATTTTGTTCAGATAGCTCTTCAACGAGTTGCTTAACCTCTTCTGGGTTCTGAGCATAACGAGTCAATTTTTCAGTAAGTTCTGCTTTTGAATAGTCTCGGCGAGTTAGTAAAGCAAATGCATATGAGCGTAAACGCTGGCCAGTAAGCGGAGTTCGTTGTTGAGACTGTTCTTCAGTTCTTTTGAACATATTAGGATTCCCTTGTAAAAAAACGCCCCGAAGGGCGTTTTATGAAGAATGAGCAATTAAGATTCTAATAAAAGATCAGCTTCTTCCTCATCTTCAACTTGAGCAGTATTAGTACCTGTTGTTAACAGTTGTTCACGGATATTACGTTCAATCTCTCCAGCCATTTGAGGGTTCTCTTCAAAGTGGCGAATAACATTGTTCTTACCTTGACCAATTTTATTACCTTGATATGAATACCAAGCACCTGCTTTTTGTACGATATCTTGCTGTACAGCTAAATCTACAAGTTCGCCTAGCTGGTTTGTGCCTTTACCATAGAGAATTTGGAAAAGAGCCTCTCTGAAAGGAGGAGCCATTTTGTTTTTAACAACTTTAACTCGAGTTTCAGAGCCGACGATTTCATCGCCTTCTTTTACTTGACCAATACGGCGGATATCTAAACGTACAGAAGCGTAGAACTTCAATGCGTTACCACCAGTCGTGGTTTCAGGGCTACCAAACATTACCCCAATCTTCATACGAATCTGGTTAATGAAAATAACCATACAGTTTGAGCGTTTAGCATTACCAGTAATTTTACGAAGTGCCTGACTCATTAAGCGAGCTTGTAAGCCCATATGAGAGTCACCCATCTCACCTTCAATTTCTGCTTTAGGGGTAAGTGCAGCGACTGAGTCGACAACAATCATATCAATTGCGCCAGAACGAACTAGCATATCCGCAATTTCGAGAGCTTGTTCACCGTTATCAGGCTGTGATACAAGCAGGTTATCAATGTCTACACCGAGTTTACGTGCATATTGTGGATCTAATGCATGCTCTGCATCGATAAATGCACAAGTACCGCCAGCTTTTTGACATTGTGCAATCGCTTGTAGAGTCATTGTGGTTTTACCAGAAGATTCTGGACCATAAATCTCAACAATACGGCCTTTTGGTAAACCGCCAATCCCCAATGCAATATCTAAAGTCAAAGAGCCTGTAGATACAGCTTCAACAGCTTGAACAGTGTTGTCACCGAGACGCATCACCGTATTTTTGCCAAATTGTTTCTCAATTTGACTTAGCGCGGCTTGTAATGCTTTGCTTTTATTCTCATCCATCTCAAAAACCTCAATACTCTATGTTCATCACGTTTAACCCAAGTGGATGCATTGAATCTCAACTTGTTTCACTAGGTTAATAGTGACAGATTTTTTCTATAGCTTCTATGTGTTGTATGTGTGTGTGCGACACAACTCGACGTTTTTATTCATCATCGTATGACCAATTTTGATCATTCTCCTGTTTAAACCGAATAATTTGTCGACGATCCTTTTTACCCGGTCTATGGTCAGGTCGAGCTAGATTATGCAATTTTCGTTGGGATGCAATCAACTCCCGTCTAGCAATACTCACTTCGGTTTCTTCATAAAGTTGCTGTGCAACTGGCGCTGGGCCACGTGTATTAGAAAGCGCTTTTATCACAACAGTTTTTTTATCAAACCCTTGCTGAATAATAAGCTCCATTCCCACTCGAATTTCTTTGGAAACTTTTACACGTTCATTGTTGTGATGTACTTTACCTCCTTCGATTGCTGCTTTAGCAATTGAACGAGTTTTAAAAAAACGAGCAACCCATAACCATTTGTCAACACGCATGGTCTCTACAGCATCGTCTTCACGCAATTTTGACATCGTTATCCTTTCTATCAATTTGATTCAATATAGACAGCAACTCTGTAAGTCGATCTAGTGCTTTATATTCTAGTTCCTGATGCTGTCTTATAACATTTAGACTTGAGGGCTGTGAGATAGTAAACAAGTGTTTAATACCAAATTTTTCTGCTGTTTTTAACACGGGAGTCGTATCGTCAATAAAAATTGTTTCATCTGGATTGAAGGAGTGTAATCGTTGGAGTTCTTTCCAAAAATTAATATCTTCTTTTGCATAACCAACTTGTTCACTTGATATGATTACATCAAAAAAATGTTCGATTGCAATATTATCGAGTTTTAAGCGTAAGCTAGGGCGGTCAGCATTAGTCACTAGCCAACAGGTGTATCCTAGTTCTTTAAGTTGCTGTAGAAGCTCAAGACAGCCCGAGCGTGCTTGGATTTTAGATTGAAATTCTTGTTGTAATTTGAGCACATCAACGCCTACTGTTTTAGTCCAATAGGTTGATGAATACCAAACAAGAGTGTGCCGATGTGATTGATAAAACTGATATAGCTTTTTTTTACTCTCGGCGAGGGGAATTTGATGTATTTGCGCATGTCTCATGGGGAGACATTCATTCCAAATGAAGTCATCAAAAGCTAAGTCTAATAGCGTACCATCCATGTCAAACATTACAATTTTAGACATATTTTTAAATATCTCCAAAATCATTCAAAGCAAACTTTTTAAGACACATCTACCATATATCCTTTTAAAATCATAAATTAATTCAAAGCTCCATCCATTAATTTTTCTAAAAATTGTATAGATTAATGGTATGGATAGGGAAGATAAATGGTTTGAAATTATAACGCGGAAGTTTGCAAAACAAAAAATAATAATGAAACAGTTTAGTAGAAAATTCTTCCTTTATTTGGAGTAAAACAATAGTCAGCATCTTCTAAATTAGAAATCCAAATGATTATCTAATAGTTTTCTCTAATTATAGTTACATACGATACTTTTTGATAAACAATATATAAATTGAAGAATACTCAATTAGCGCTATATTGAAAATTATCCTAATAAGAATTTAGAGAAGGCAATGAAAATTGGATTTATTGGAGGAGCCAATGATGGCATAGTCATTAATGCTGCTGATGGCCTCGATACTTATAAATTGGAATGGCACTATAAAGCTGAGAAACACTGTGAAACTCAAATAAATGAAGGTGAGTGGCAGCCTAATTTAGGACTTAATGGTCCTGAATATGATTACTATAATTTATTAATCTTAAGAAAAAATAAAGAGGCTAAACTCTTCTATGTGCTCACCAGTATGGAGAAGGAAGAAATAGCAACTAAAATCAATGAATATTGGGAGTATTCAACCTCTGTTGGTTATGATTTTGATGAATAGGTATTTCTTTCACAAGATATTTCATAAAGAAAATGTGCTCTTAATTCGTGATGGAGGGGGACTTTGGGGTGATCAAAGTTTTTAACTTTTTGCATTCCTATGCGCTCCATTACAGCTTGAGATGGTTTATTAAGAGTAGCTGTGAACGAAACGATTTTATCTAAATTAAGTACATTAAAAGCATAGTCTAAAACTGCTTTTGCTCCTTCGGTAGCATAACCTTGTTTCCAGAATTCTTTTGCAAGTCTCCAACCAATTTCGACACATGGAGAAAAATCAAATTGCTCAGGTTGGTTGTGTAAACCAATAAACCCGATAAATTGATGGCTTTCTTTTAACTCTACTGCCCAAAAGCCCCAACCATTTTCATCAATGAGAAGTGAAATCTTCTGGATTAAGTTAAGACTTTCTTGAGGTGTTAGGAGGCTTGGGAAGAATTGCATGACGTCTTGATCTAGGCCCATTTTGATAAAAGGTTCAAAGTCACTTTCTTTCCATTGTCTTAGGATTAGACGTTCAGTTTCAATCATAGAATAACTCTTTAATAAACGATAACTTTTTCATAAGAAGGTTAAAGCGGTTTCTGCACAATCTTCTGTAAAATGATTTTGGAATTAATACTGACGACACCTTTAATTTTGTTTAAGGTATTAATGACAAAATGGGAAAACGAATTCAAATCTTTAGTCGCAACGTGTAAAACATAATTAGATTCGCCTGTAATAATATAAGCATTAATGACTTCATCAAAATTTTTGATCTGACTTAAAAAAAAGTTGTGATCGTTTTCGGTTAATTGTGCAAGTTTAATTTCAACAATTGCCTCAATTTTTATGCCTAATTTTTCATAATTGACTTTTGCCTGATATTTTTCAATTACTCCATTTGTCTCTAAAATTTTAACGCGTCGATGACAAGCCGATGCTGAAAGATTAACGAGATCGGCAAGTTCTTGATTACTTAACCGAGCGTTATCTTGCAAATGCTTTAAGATTTTTAGATCGATTGCATCTACATTCATTTTAGAACTTCATCCGTATTTTTTAATTATATTTAGAATTTTATACGAAAATTAAAGATTTTAATCAAATATTATCGAATAAATCGTAAGAATTGCCATGATAAAATTCAAAAACAAAGGAAATGTTGAAATAGGTTAAATAACAAATGATTACTCATGAACAGTGTCTCTATTGGGATCAGGAAGATGAACTCAAAAAATTTAAAGAGGAATTTGCGCTTCCAAAAGAAGTGATTTATTTAGATGGTAATTCTTTAGGTGCGAGACCGAAGAAATCATTAGATGTCGCTCAGCATATTATTTCCCAAGAATGGGGAGAGGACTTAATTAATAGCTGGAACAAAGCAGATTGGTGGGGTTTACCTACTCGACTTGGCGATAAAGTAGCTAAACTTGTTGGTGCAGAGCAGGGTGAAGTTGTTATTTCTGACTCTACTACTCTGAACTTATTTAAAGTTCTATCAGCTGCGGTAAAAATTCAAGCCGAAAAATTTCCAGAACGTAAAATTATTGTGGCGGAAAAAGATGCTTTCCCAACAGACATTTATATTATTGAGGGTTTCATTGATTTAATTCACCAAGGTTATCAAGTTGAATTGATTGATGGCGTAGATGATTTATCACGGGTATTAGAAAAGCACGTAGCAGTAGTTGTACTTTCTCATGTGAATTATCGGACCGGATATTTCTATGATATGGCATCTATTAATCAACAAATTCACTCTAAAGATGCTTTGATTATTTGGGATTTATGCCACTCAGTTGGTGCAGTTCCTATGGATCTAAACCAGAGTAATAGTGATTTTGCGATTGGATGTACTTATAAATATTTAAATGGTGGCCCAGGTTCTCCAGCTTTGTTATGGGTAAATCGAAAGCATCGTGACCAGTTTTGGCAACCTTTATCAGGTTGGTGGAGTCACAAGAAGCCATTCGATATGGCACAGCATTATGAGCCGGCCAATAGTATCCGTCGTTACCTATGTGGAACTCAGCCCATCATTTCTATGAGTTTGATTGAATGCGGAGTCGATATTTTCTTGCAAGTGGATATGCAACAAATACGCGAGAAATCACTCAAATTAACCGATTTGTTTATTCAA
Source organism: Acinetobacter sp. Leaf130 (assembly GCF_001423205.1). NCBI lineage: Bacteria > Pseudomonadati > Pseudomonadota > Gammaproteobacteria > Moraxellales > Moraxellaceae > Acinetobacter > Acinetobacter sp. Leaf130. Next base: position 1,481,932 of record NZ_LMOE01000001.1, on the reverse strand, counting down.
CTCGTTCATCAGGAATGTGCACAGTTTGGTTTTGAACTTATTACACCTTTGGCTCATCAATATCGTGGTAGCCATGTGAGTTATCGCCACGAATATGGCTATGAAATTATTCAGGCACTCATTGCCAGAGGCGTGATCGGTGATTACCGAGAGCCAGAAGTATTACGTTTTGGAATTACTCCCCTATATCTAGGTTTTGAAGATGTTTGGAATGCTGTACAGCATCTTAAGCAGATTATGTTGAATAACGAATGGAAAAATGAGCGTTATCTGGTTAGAGGCGAAGTGACCTGATATTCAGGAATCAAAATCAGCAAAAGGCTAGGAGGGCCTATGAGTAGCTTTGATGAAATACAAAATAGAGAAGCGGGCTTACATAAGAAATTATCCGCAAAACAAATGGGAATGATTGCAATTGGTGGAGCGATTGGTACAGGGCTGTTTATGGGAAGCAAGTTTGCAATCAGCTTTGCTGGCCCAGCAGTCATTGTAAGCTATGCCATTGGTGGTTTAATTGCATTTGCTATCATGGCTTGTTTAGCTGAAATGACAGTTCAACATCCCACTTCAGGTTCCTTCGGAGCCTATGCAGAACATTATATTAGTCCACTTGCGGGGTTTTTAGTCCGTTATTGCTATTGGGCATGTATTGTATTAGCCGTGGGCACAGAAATCACAGCAGTTGCTGACTATATGAAATTATGGTTCCCACATGTTGGTTCTTGGATTTGGATTGCTTTTTTTTCAATGACCTTGCTGGTGGTAAATGCATATAGTGTTAAGGCTTTTGGATTGGTTGAATATTGGTTTTCGACCATTAAAGTTTTTGCCATTATTGTATTTATTCTTTTGTCTATTGGCATCTTGACTCAAAGTCATGAAGGAACTGGGCAAGTCATTTCCAATTTAACTGAGCATGGTGGCTTTTTTCCCCACGGCTTTAGTGGGGTCTGGATTGGGGTCATTATTTCAATATTTAGCTATTTAAGTATCGAAATGATTGCTGTTGCGGCAGGTGAAGCTAAAGATCCGGAACAAGCTGTTAAAACAGCCTTTAAAAGTACGGCTATTCGGTTAATTCTGTTTTACTTATTATCTTTATTTTTAATTGTGGCGCTTGTTCCATGGACAGATTTAATTGGTTCTGAGGCGACTAGTCCTTTTGTAATGGTAATGAAGATTGTAGGCATTCCATATGCAGACAGTATTTTAAACTTCATTGTAATTGTCGCAGCTCTATCGGCGATGAACAGTATGCTCTATATCTCAACACGTATGTTGTTTAGCTTGTCACGAGCTGGTGATGCACCAAAACTCTTTGGGCGTATTAGTAGTAATGGGGTGCCAGTTAACGCACTACTCTTGTCTGCAGTTGGTATTGGTATTGCGAGCATTGTTTATACGATTAATCCTGCTTCGGCTTTCCCGATCATGATTGCGCTATCCATGTTTGGAGCATTGTTTACGTGGGGCAGCATCTTTGTTACCCACATGTTTTTTAGAAGAAATATGGCGCAACAAGGCTTGCAGTTAAAGTTTAAAGTTCCTGCTAGTCGATTAATTTCTTTGTTGGGATTAATTGCAATTTTAAGTATTACAGTTACGACTTGGTTTACTAACGAATTTAAGTCAACTTTACAATTTGGTGTTCCTCTAATTATCGTTCTTACCTTTTTCTACTATTTAAAACGCTCATCAGCCAAGCTCTCTTTAAGTACTCATGAAGAATCCTTAAAGTGAGAAAAGCATGAGACCATATGATAATGCGACTACTGTGCCTAATGAGGATGAGATACTGACTGACTTTCAGCTAAGAAGCTTGGTGAGCTATCAAAAATATAGACATATCCGAGATATTCAATATGGTGTTCATCCCAGATCAACGTTGGATTTATTTCCTGTAGAACAGGCGAATAAAACCATTATCTTTATCCATGGTGGATATTGGCAGTGGTGTGAGAAATCAGATTTTGCATTTGTCGCTCCCCATGTTTTAGCGCAAGGTATTCAATGTATTCTGTTGGAATATGATTTAGCACCACAGAGTAAAATTGCAGCTATTGTGACTCAAGTTCATCAAGCTTTCGATTTCATTGGAGAGCAAGAGTGGATAAATGATGAGGTTATTTTGGTTGGTCACTCAGCTGGAGCACATCTCGGCGCATTAGTTGTAGGCCATCCGCTCATATCTGAGATGGTCTTATTAAGTGGAATTTATGATTTAGAGCCAATACAAAAGACTCATTTAAATCATGCACTGAATTTGACAAAAGAAGATATTTTGAAATATAGCCCAATTCATCATAAAGAGCAGATTGACACCCCATGCACAATTTTATGTGGAGAACTTGAACTCGAAGAATTGAAATGGCAAAGTCAAAATTATTTTGAAAGTAAAAAAGATCAAGAACAGAGGTTGATATCTTTTAAGCTTATTCCTCGCATCAATCACTATACGATTTTAGAGCATTATTTTAGGTATATGTTAGATTAAGTATTTGAAAATAATATATAAGATATTATTTTATAAAATTCTCAACCTAAGCCATCATAAGATAAATGTGAGATAAATCACAACTTACCCTGATTTTTGTTGAAAGTGCGTGTTCTTGTTGACCGGAATGCAGAACTTAATTAGATTAAAAAGATAGTGCTTTCTCACTAAGCGACAAATTGCTTAGCTGTTGTTTAGATGAGTTTTGAAGTCCGTAGCTTCCCAAGATACGGACTTTTTTATTTTTTAATTATAAGTAAAATATAATAGTTATTTATTATGATTTTAGAACTTATTTAGAATCTATGGTTTTTAAATGTGTTCTTATAAAAGCATTTCATAATAAAATTTATGTACAACATAATTAAAAAAATCTTCATCAATTTGTAATATCTCTTGGTTAAAGTAAAAGCAGAAAAACAAAAAGAGAAAAATATAACGAATAATTAAATAATAGGTAGTGTTCTTATGTGGATAGATTGAGTCGGCTCTATGGGTTGGCTTTTTTATTTAAAAAGGAGCCTTTATGAAAGTACAATATTTTGAGGGTGGGATGTATGTACATATGTGTCCGGCTTGTGGGCATCTCCACTATATTCCGGTAGAGCATCCCTTTTCTAATGGGAGTCAGTGGTTCTTTAATGGTAGTCTTGAAAAACCAACATTTAATCCGAGCATAAGTATTATTGGGCGTTGTTATTATTTTATAGAAGAAGGTTTTATTGAATACTCTCTTAATTGTAAACATCATTTAGCGGGACAGAAATTGGAGTTGCCTGAACTAAAAATCAAGAATAATTTATAATTACATAATATATTTATATTTTTTTGAAGTAATATTTTTTTACGTATTTGATACTGAACCTTTATAGTTAAAAAAATTGTAAACCTCTTCTGGTTGCTGATTTATTTAAAGTCTGAAATAATTTTTATAAATAATTGTTTTATTATATTTTTATGGATATCTGGAAATTTTTGCGAAGTTTTAATACAGTTGGTACCTATCTTGCACTTTCTACTTTTATATTATTGGTAATGATTATATATTTTTATATTGTAAATCCTTCTTGAAGTTTTATAGTCAAGAATAATAATTAATCTTTAAACCCAAATCTATACTTCTCTGATTTTTAGAATTGGTTCACATTTTTGATCTAAAAAAGATACTAGCGTTGTACAAAACAAAGTTTTATGAAAATATGATTTAGTTTTGATGTAGGGAGAGGCCAATCAAAATTTCTTACCAAAAATGTTTTAATTCTTAAATATAACGACAGTACAAATCATAACAACGATGTATGAATAAAAGATATGGAGATTTTTCATGAAGTTTTGCCAAGTATCGGCTGCTTTTTTAACATTGGCCGCCGTCAATCTAGTCCATGCAGCACCAAACACAACAAGTTCTTTACTAGATTCTTCTCAAGCAAAGGGAATTATTAAAAACCAATATATTGTTATTCTTAATAAAGATGCTGGACCATCTGTAGATTTTGCCCAGAATATTGCTAAGCAACATGGCGCTAAGGTCTTACACTCGTATGACACTGTACTTAAGGGTTTCGCAATTTATTTACCCGATACAGCGGCTACTGCTTTTGTCGAAGCAATGAAAAAAAATCCGCAAGTACTTTCTATAGAAAACGATACAGTCATGAAAATTGATGCCACTACTCAGAGTAATCCGGATTGGGGACTAGATCGTATTGACCAAAAAGCTTTACCTTTAAATTCTACTTATTCATATTTACAGACGGGTTCTGGTACGACAGCTTATATTGTTGATACAGGTATATTGTCTAGCCATCAACAATTTTCTGGGCGGGTATTAAGCGGGTATACCGCAATATCGGATGGGAATGGTACAAGCGACTGTAATGGGCATGGTACACATGTCGCAGGTACGGTTGGTGGCAGTACTTATGGTGTTGCTAAGAATGTAAATTTGGTTCCAATTCGGATTTTAGGATGTGATGGCTCCGGTGCATCTAGTAATGTGATTGCTGGTTTAGATTGGATATTAAAAAATGGTAAAAAACCAGCAGTTGTGAATATGTCATTAGGTGGGGATGCGAGTACCTCTTTAGATAGTGCAGTTGAAAATTTATTTAATAATGGTTATGTCATGGTGGTGGCTGCTGGAAACTCAAATACTGATGCTTGCAGTGCCTCACCCGCAAGAGTAAGTAAAGCACTTACAGTTGCTGCTACAGATAGTACTGATACGCGCGCAAGTTATTCTAATTATGGAAGCTGTGTTGATATCTTTGCACCGGGAAGCCAAATCAATTCTTCTTGGATAGGCAGTAATACGGCTACTAAAGTTCTAAATGGAACATCGATGGCTACGCCACATGTTGCAGGTGTCGTTGCTGAAATGCTGCAAAGTACCCCCACTGCGACGCCACAAACCATCTCTACTAATCTTTTAAATCAAGCAAGTAGCAATGTGGTAAAAAATCCATCTGGTAGTCCAAATCGTTTGTTGTATAAATCTCCTTAATAAAAAATTTAATCTGTAGATCGTAAAAGGTCCCGAAGGACCTTTTTTTAAATTTTAGCGTGAGTACCATATTTATCAATCATGATGGAACTGGCTTCATTTAAGCCGCGTACAGTAACTTTTATGCCATTTTTTTGAAATTTATTGATAGCCGAATCAAGCATTGCTACTGAAGTTACATCCCAAATATGTGAGTGTGTAAGATCAATAATGACTTCTTTTACATCTTCCTTAAAGTTAAACCCTTGCATAAACTTTTCAGAAGAACTAAAAAATATTTGTCCTCTTAAATCATACAAACGCGTTTCACCTTCAAAGGATGTATTTACGTGAATATCATTTTCAAGTTTATTGGCTAAGAACAACGCGGAAAGTAAAACACCGGTTAATACGCCTAGCGCTAGGTTATGGGTAGCCACAACAACAATGACAGTTGCAATCATAACGACATTGCTACTTTTAGGATTCGCTTTAAAGTGAATAAGCGATTTCCACTCAAAAGTACTGATTGACACCATAATCATGACAGCAACAAGAGCAGCCATAGGAATTACTTTTAGCCAATCACTTAAGAATACAACTAAAATCAGTAAAAATATTCCTGCACAAAAAGTAGATAGGCGTGTGCGGCCACCAGATTTTACATTAATCATGGATTGACCAATCATGGCACAACCAGCCATTCCTCCCATAAAGCCTGAGGCAATATTGGCAATCCCTTGGCCTTTACACTCTTGAAACTTATCGCTCGGTATATCTGTCATTTCATCAATAATTGTTGCTGTCATCATTGACTCAAGTAAACCAACAGCAGCAAGGGCTAATGAATAGGGAAGAATAATAAGCAGTGTTTCTAAATTAAAAGGAATATCTGGAATTAAAAATATAGGTAAGGTATCTGGTAATGATCCCATATCACCCACTGTTCGAACATCAATACCTAGAAAAATGGCGAGTAGTGTAACAACGACAATACAAATAAGAGGGGAAGGAAAAAACTTTCCAATTTTGGGTACATAAGGGAATAGGTAAATAATTGCTAAACCAATTGCTACCAATAAGTAGACATGCCACGTCACGTTTACCAATTCTGGTAGTTGAGCCATAAAAATGAGTATGGCGAGGGCATTAACAAACCCAATAACGACTGATTTGGAAACAAAACGCATGAGTTTGGCGAGTTTGAAATATCCAGCTAAGATCTGTATGGCGCCAGTTAAAACAGTTGCTGCAAATAGGTATTGAAGCCCATGGTCTTTTACAAGTGTTGTCATGACTAGAGCCATGGCACCTGTAGCTGCCGAAATCATAGCGGGACGACCGCCTACAAATGAAATAATGACTGCAATACAAAAAGACGCATATAACCCAACTTTCGGGTCTACACCCGCAATAATTGAAAATGCAATTGCTTCAGGAATTAAAGCAAGACCAACAACAAGACCGGAAAGAATATCTGCACGGACATTAGAGAACCATTGTTCTCGGACATTCGTTAACATGAGGGGGATAGCCTATAGTTCTAAATTTTGAAAAGGCTAGTGAAGTGATATATCAACACAAGCGACTACACCACATCACTAAACAATGATGAGTTATTTACAATGAATAAGGGTAAATAAACTTAAGGTGGCGTAAGTGTCATGATGATAGAGAATTTGAGGCTTTAAAAAGTGGCCGAAGAATAGCATAAGTTTTTAAGGTTGACTAACCTGAGCTTAGGAAATTAGCATAGCAAAAACTTTATAATTGAATGCTTTTCATCATTGGGTTTATGAAATTTTTTATGAAAGGATACTGATCTGCACTCATGGTTAATAGTGATATTGTGCTAACTTTAGAAGACCATTTCAAAAAACATTAAGATATAAAATTAATTGAGCACGTATAAAAATAGATCAAAATTAGCTTTAAGTTACTCATCTTAAAAAGGCTTTGGGAGAGTGTTTATCTCTTTTTAATAGCTACTTTTATGCAACAGAGCCTTTCAGAAATTTAGATTTTAATAGATTCGTTATTCATCATAATACAAATCATATAGAGAACTCCTACAAACCCTTTATTAACGGTTTAAAAATTCTCGGAAAATTTTGACAATTTATAAGGTGGACATATGAATAAACATTTATTGGCTAAAATTACTTTATTAGGTGCTGCTCAGCTACTTACACTCAATTCAGCATTTGCTGATGTTCCTCTTACACCATCTCAATTTGCTAAAGCGAAAACAGAAAGCTTTGACAAGAAAGTTCTTCTATCTAATTTAAATAAGCCACATGCTTTGTTGTGGGGGCCTGATAATCAAATTTGGTTAACGGAGCGGGCAACAGGTAAGATTCTAAGAGTGAATCCAGAGTCGGGCAGTGTGAAAACAGTTTTTCAGGTTCCTGAGATTATAAATGATGCTGATGGACAAAACGGTTTATTAGGTTTTGCTTTTCATCCTGACTTTAAACATAATCCTTATATCTATGTTTCAGGTACATTTAAAAATCCGAAATCTACAGATAAAGAATTACCGAATCAAACTATTATTCGTCGATATACCTATAACAAAGCAACAGATACTCTTGAGAAACCAGTAGATTTATTAGCAGGATTACCTTCATCGAAAGACCATCAGTCGGGTCGCCTTGTTATTGGTCCAGACCAAAAGATTTACTATACGATTGGTGATCAGGGACGTAACCAGCTGGCTTATTTATTCTTACCAAATCAAGCACAGCATACGCCGACTCAACAGGAACTGAGCGGCAAAGACTATCATACTTATATGGGTAAAGTATTACGCTTAAATCTGGATGGAAGTATTCCAAAAGATAATCCAAGCTTTAACGGTGTAATTAGCCATATTTATACGCTCGGTCATCGTAACCCACAGGGCTTGGCATTTACTCCAAATGGTAAACTGTTGCAATCTGAACAGGGTCCAAACTCTGATGATGAAATTAACCTCATTGTCAAAGGTGGTAACTATGGCTGGCCAAATGTAGCGGGTTATAAAGATGATAGTGGTTATGCCTATGCAAATTATTCAGCAGCAAGCAATAAAGCACAAATTAAAGATTTAGGACAAAATGGTTTAAAAGTGGCAGCTGGCGTTCCAGTGACTAAAGAGTCTGAATGGACTGGTAAAAACTTTGTACCGCCGTTAAAAACTTTATATACCGTCCAAGATACCTATAACTATAATGACCCAACCTGTGGGGATATGACCTACATTTGCTGGCCAACGGTTGCGCCGTCATCTGCTTATGTCTATAAGGGAGGCAAAAAAGCAATTTCTGGTTGGGAAAATACCTTATTGGTTCCATCTTTAAAGCGCGGTGTTATTTTCCGTATTAAGCTAGATCCAACTTACAGTGCTACTTATGATGATGCTGTGCCGATGTTTAAGAGCAACAATCGTTATCGTGACGTGATTGCAAGTCCAGATGGAAATGTTTTATATGTATTGACTGATACTTCCGGAAATGTCCAAAAAGATGATGGTTCTGTAACGAATACATTAGAAAACCCAGGATCTCTGATTAGATTTACATATAAAGCTCAGTAAAACAGGCTATTAAAAAACCGATCTACATAAGATCGGTTTTTTTTAGCTTCAGAAAAACTATTCGGTTACGACTAATACCGGTAAATGAATTTCTCCTAAAAGAGCTTGAGTCACACTTCCTAAGAAGAACTTTTTAAACCCTTTTCGACCATGAGAACCAATGACTAACAAATCTGCTTTGAGTTCGGTCGCTGCTTTAATAATTTCTGTGTGGATTGTTTGACCCTCAACAATTTTTGTCTCAACATAAATTCCATGTTGGCTAAATTGTTCTTTCGCTTGGTCTAAAATACCCTGAATCGATGCTCTAGCTTTATTAAAATAATCCTGTGCTAATTCTGTACTATCAATGAATTCTACAGAAATGAAAGGATCTATAGTAAGCGCATATACTAGGGTCACTTTACTACCAAAGGCCTTAGCAAGTGCTGCTGCATGATTGACAGCAATGAGTGAAGTAGGAGAACCATCGACTGGAACCAAGATATGGTGATAACTCATATATTGCTCCTTATTGTCCTATGACAATGTATGGTGTTAAAACACCGACTTATTATCTTTATGCTTATATTATGAACAATTTTTAAAAAGTTATTGTTTATTTTTAGTATGAATAGAGGCGAGAAAGTTTATTAAAGATTTTATCTTAAAGCGTTGTAATGACTTTCTAGGTAGGGTTGATTCTGTTTGAGAATTGAAATGACTTGATTAGCGTCTATAGCGGACTCAAACAAGAATCCTTGACCTATACTATATCCAAATTGTCGAAGTAGTTCTTCTTGTTCTGGAGTTTCAATCCCTTCGGCGATGAGCCCCAGTGATAAATTTGGAGCGAGTAAACCAATTGCTTGGACAATCGCATAAATTGATGGATCATGTTGCATCTTTTGTATAAAACTACAATCTACTTTTAAGCTGTCAATTGGATAATCGCGAATATGGGTGAGCGATGAAAAACCAGTACCAAAGTCGTCTAGTGCAATACTTACGCCATGCTGTTTTAATTTATTAAGTGCTCGGATCACATATTCTGAACCTCGGTCACCTAGCATGTGTTCGGTGACTTCTACTTCAATATAATGTGTCGGTATTTGAAATTGATTGATCTTTTTCAAAAGCTTTTCAGCATAGTTGTCTCTTAAGAACTCAACTGGTGCAGCATTGAGCGAAACAGGAAGAGGTTTAATACCAAGATCTATCCATTTGGCGATGTCTCGTAAAACTTGATGTTGCATAGTTTCACCGATCTTACTCGCTAAATTATAATCTTTAAAAGCCTCTGCAATTTGTGCAGGGTAACCTCTTTGAGCTGAAGTAGTATGCCATCGTAATAGAGCTTCAAAACCTACAACACGATGAGTTCTTAAATCTACTTTGGGTTGGTAGTAGGGCTGGATGGTATGATGGCGAATAAGCTGGCGTGCTAAATTAAGTTGAGATGCGACTGTTTCGGTCATTTGCATCATGCATGGATCGTACATGCGAATACCACCACGACCACGCGCTTTTAAGTCATGCAAGGCCATATCTGCGCAACTTAGTAAACCTGACTGGTCTACGGCATCTTGAGGATAAATTGCACAACCAATACTCATACCACCATTTAGCACATTACCTAAATAGGTAATAGGTTGATTTAACTGCTGAAGCAAAATGGCTGCTAGGTCACGTACATCATTTTCAGATTTGAGGTTATTAATAATAACTGCGAACTCATCTCCACCCAGTCGTGCAACAAAACATCTTTCATCATCAATACAATGACTAAACCGTTTGGATAAAACTTTTAAAAGATGATCGCCTGCACTATGCCCTAAAGTGTCATTAATATGCTTAAAATGATCAAGATCAATTAATAGTAAACCTACGCTTGTTTGGCTATCTTTTGAAGATGCAAGGGTACGTTTAAGTTGAAATTTAAATGAGCGCCGATTACATAATCCAGTTAGGTCATCTCTTTCACTCATATTTCTAAGCTGATTTTCTGTCAGATGCTGTTGAGTAACGTTACGAGATACACAAAGTATTTGTCCGATTTCACCATTTTCCCGATGAATCGGGGTCAGCATATTATCCCAATATTCGGGGTCCTGATCTGGTAAACAGCTCATTCCAGCGAATCTGGCAACTTTGCCTTGAAGGGCTTTTTTTAAAGCGACGCGTCCACGTTTACGAATATGAGGTGGTAAAAGCTCAAGCCATTTCATTCCAAATTCTGTTTCATCAACAGGAACGCCTAAAGCGAGGCATCCTGATTTATTCATATGAGAAACTGTGCCATCAACATTTAATACTTTAATGCAATCAACACTGATGTCTAACATTTGATTTTGTATTTCAATATTCTTTTGTAAGTTTTGTTGTTCTTGAATATCGTGATCAATATCTAAAAAGCTGACATACCATTCACTGGCTAAAGAAGAGCCGCGATATTTGGAGGCTTGAATAGAAAGTTTGCACCATCTATATTGATTGCCACTTTGTAAAAGTCGGCATTTTAGTTCTATTCTTTTTTGCAGGCGAATTGCTTCGAGCCATCTATTTTTGACTTCATCTAAATCGACAGGAGATATAAAATCTAACCATTGCTGAGGTAATGGAGAAAAAGTATCCTGCCAATATTCTATACACTCTACATTGCAATATAATATCAAGCCATTTTCATCACTTACCCATGTTGGTAGTGGAATTTGCTCAACAATAAAATGCTTTTGGGTGTTGTTCGACATTGAAGTCATAACATGCCTAGAAAGATTGTATGGGGTTAATCTATTTATAAGTCATTATTGTAATCTTTCTGTAGTAATCAAAACAGCAATAAATAAATTTAAACTGTCTTTTTTTTGAACTAAAATTGAGGTGTTAAATATATTATATACTTAATATTTAATTTATGTTTTTGTTATTTATTGATTTTTATCTGTGTTAAGTTAAAAAAAGATTTATGCTTATTTTTGTAAAAAACTTATTAAAACAGAAACTTATAATTGTCTTTAGAAACCTATCTTAATAAAACTAATGAAAATAAATTATAAAATGATGAGAAGTAAATTGTGATGATTAAAATTTTAATAACTCAAATTTTAATCATTATATATAATGAGGGGCAGATTTAAAAAAGTCTAAATAAATACAATAACTACCATTAAGTTTACAAAAGTAATATAAAATAAAGGCTTATATTATCGTAAAATTCTTTTTATCAAGAAGGATATATATTTCCTTTTTGTGCATTTTATAGCCTACATTTTCCCCAAGATGTAGGTTTTTTTTATTCCTAATTTTTGATTTTATAATTTCAAACTATTAAAAATAAAAAAAAAGCCAAATGGCTTTTTTATACAGTTTCAGGTTTTTTCAACTCTTGTTGAATGTAAAGATTCATATAGTATTGTTCAATATAATCATCTGCATAGTTGTTTGCTAAGGTTTTGGTTGCCACTTGTTCATGTTTTAAATAGCAGTTTGATTCGAGGTCTTTTTCAAGTACCCACCATTGACGGTTAATACGGCGCACTTGGAACTTGTCACTTTTGTATTTTCTTTTAGCCATTTTCAAAAATTTGCTATTCAGTTATTGAAAGAGAATTTCTACTGGAGTTAAGAGCTCAAGTCAACAGATGTGAAGTTAATTGATTATTTTATGTTGGGTGTTGTTTCTATCAATGCTTAGACGGGGCATTAAAATGGAAAAAGCTCTCCTGACAGAGAGCTTAGTTTTTACTGACGAGTAAAAGATTTATTCCATTTTTAACGGGAAAGATTTTTTAAAAGTAATTTCAAACTTTCCATCATTTTTTCTAATTGCAATGGGGTGATACCTTCGAATGATTGCTCGAGTACTACGCTGGTTAGATCATTAATCTTATTGATCATTTCAGTACCTTTTTCTGTAAGTACCACGCGGGTGATTCGACCATCGGTCTGACAAGAATAAGTTTCAACTAAACCTTCATCTTTTAAACGATAGACAATTTTAGTCGTCGTCGACATTTTTGAAATAATCATGTCTGAAAGTTCAGAAACACTCGCATGAGGCTTACTGCTTAAAGCCAACATAATGCGTCTACGTGAGTTATCTAAACCATATTTTTTTAAAGCATTATCAATATTTTGTACATACTGAGCATGTACTTGAGTAATCCAATAATATGGAAAATCTTCAAGAGTAAAAGATTCTGTTGTAGGTAAAAAACGCGCATACTTCTTTGTCATTGACTTTTCCCCATACCTTGGTGGATCGCATTTCTGGTGAACTATCTTTAATAGTTGAAAAATATAGTTTCATCAAGCAAGTTATATCAGGACTTTACTTGCTGAGCAAAATTTATATAGCTAAATTTAACAATGACATGGTTTAGTTACCTTTGTTTTGATAAACATCCCTATACTTTGCACAAACTACAAATACTTTTCTTCTATAGTCAAAGTTTGTTGAAAATTAATGTGACTTGATAAGTCATAGTCATTAATTCCTTAAAATCTTTGAACAGATATACAAGATTGCATCTAGGCTTACTTGATCGTTAATTAAACGATATTGGCTTGCAAACGCATCGTAGAAAAAAAATTATGATTTGACCGTGGCATTGAACGAGATAGTTTTTGTCTCTAAAGTCATAACTATGAAAAATCAAGATATTTAAATAAAAAATATTTATAAATATCAGTGGCTTAATTTATTTTATTGTTAGTGAAATTTACCATACATTTAACATGAATCATCTATTATTTAGCAAAATAAAATGGGTTTGTTTAACAACTTATTGATTATTTTATATAAAATTAAAAAACTAGTTGAATGATTAGCGTTATAAATTTAGTTTTTTTGTCTATAAATTATATTTTTAACAATTTTTACTCAGGCAGTATGTCGCTCATCTACTAAATCCCCAAAAAAGAACCAACTTTAACTGTTATGTTAGCAGAAGAAGTACCTGCACAGATTATGGCAAGAGCTACTCAGATTAAGTGATATAAGCACTACTAAAACAGATTGTTGAATAGTATTTAATTTAAAAAAGGAGAATTAATATTCTCCCTTTTTTATTATGCAGTGGTTGCAGTCTTTTCTTCTATCTTTTTCTTAACGATTGCATAGCTTATTCCTGTAACAATACTACCAGCAGCAATTGCAGCAAGGTAGAGCCAAGCATGATTAATTGCATTTGGAATTAAAAGAACAAATACACCGCCGTGAGGAGTAACTAACTCGCAGTGGAATAGTGCAACAAGTGCGCCAGTTACTGCACCACCTAAAATACAAGTCGGAATAACGCGCATTGGGTCTTTTGCTGCAAAAGGAATTGCACCTTCTGAAATAAAACATAAACCTAGTACAAAAGCGGCTTTTCCGGCATCTTTCTCTCCTGTACTAAATTTATTTTTAGCCACGAAAGTCGCAATAGCCATACCAATAGCAGGGACCATACCGCCCGCCATTGTTGCTGCCATAGGCATATAGGTATTTGTTGTCAATAATCCGACAGTAAAAGCGTAGGCTGCCTTATTGATTGGGCCACCTAAATCGATACACATCATGCTTGCTAATATAATTCCCATTAACACAGCATTTGTTGTACCCATATTATTTAGGAAGTCTTTCATGAGCTCGAAAATATGTGCTACAGGCTGTCCAACCACATAGAACATAATAAGGCCAACAAATAATGTACCTAATAAAGGAATAATTAAAATTGGTTTAAGTGCTTCTAGACTAGTAGGAAGTTTGAGTTTTTTTGCAATAAAAAGTGCGATATAGCCCGCAAGGAAACCTGAAACGATGCCGCCTAGAAAGCCTGCTTGTAATTGAGAGGCGAGTAAGCCGCCGATTAAGCCAGGTGCGAGGCCAGGGCGATCAGCAATGGAGTAGGCAATATAACCCGATAGCATAGGGACCATGAGCATAAATGCAGCGGCCCCAATTTGTTTTAATATGGCTGGTAAACTGCCTGCTTGCTCAGCAGCATTTAAGCCAAAGCATAAGGACAGGGCAATTAGAAGACCACCAGCCACCACCATAGGTAACATATAAGACACACCTGTTAAGAGATGTTTATATACACCAACTTTTTCGGTTTTATCCTTGTTCTCTGCTGATGTTTGTTGCTTACCTTGATCTAAAACTTGTGCATTACTAATAGCTTCAGCAAAGGCTTTATCTGTTTGCTTTAATGCAAAACCAGTACCGCATCGGTAAACACGCTTGCCCACAAAACGGTCTGTGTTAACTTCAATATCAGTAGCAAGAATCACGATGTCCGCTTCAGCAATAGCTTGAGCTGATAAAATATTTTTTGCACCAACGGAACCTTGTGTTTCTACTTCAATATCATAACCAAGTTTTTCTGCACCTTGTTGTAATGCTTCAGCAGCCATAAAGGTATGGGCAACACCTGTAGGGCACGCAGTGATTGCAACAAATTTAGTCGCTTTATTTGGCGATGGCGTATTATCACTCTGCCAATCTTGAGCTGGCTTTAAATGATCTAAGCCAGCTTGGAAAGCTGAATGAGCATCATTTTTGATTTCTTCAATGCTAATTAAAGATAAAGGGTGTGTACCAAAAATATTAAGATTTTTCGGACGTTGTCCAATAACAATCACTTGATCAAAGTTTTGATTTTCTTCGAACTCATCGAGCGAAATTATGTTATTTTCGTAACCCTTTTGGGATGCTACCTGTGCAAGCTTTCGAGCTAAAATCAAAGCATTGACTTGCTGTTGCGGACTATTAATGACAAATAATAAATGTTTAGCAGTTGGCATCAGATTCGCTCAATGAATTGATTGTAGTTTGGGCTTTTAATTGGTTTAGCATTTCAGCATTTGGAATATGAAAGCCAATTTGTGTTACAGCGTGGCTCGCAATTGCTGTAGCCGTTTTCAATGTTTCTTCGGCAGAGAAGTTATTTATTAGGCCGTGAATCATGCCAGCTAAAAGAGAGTCGCCCGCACCAACGGTACTTTTAACGATCACTTTAGGGGCTTGGGCATGTAGTGGATGTGTTTCATGTAGCCAGTTTACACCGTCTTCACCCATCGAAATAACGACATGCTCAATTTTAGCTAAGTTTTTAAAAAGCTTTTTTTGCTGGACATAGGTTGTTGCAGGAAGCTGATAGCTTTCTACTAACTCATCGGTGTTTGGTTTAATCATCCATGGTTGGCATTCAATTGCAGCGACTAACGCTTTACCACTTGTATCAAGGGCAACTTTTTTACCATGTTTTTGAATGAGCTTAATAAGCTTTTGAAACTCATCAATACTAAAACCTTGTGGAAGACTACCAGCAATAGCAACGACTTCTACTTGCGGCAAAATCATTTCGATTTTTTGGAATAGATTCTTTTTATCTAGTTCAGATACTAAAAATCCTTTTCCATTTAAATCGGTCATACGACCGGAATGTTCAGCAATTTTTATATTCTGGCGCGTTTCACCCTCAATATAAATAAATTCAGATTGAAATTGAACTTGCTCAAAATGTGTATCAAAAATCTGTCGATTACTAGTTCCTAGAAAACCGGAAACAATAACATCATGTCCTAAATCTTTTAAAACTTGTGCAACATTAAGCCCTTTTCCAGCAGCATGAATCTCTACAGATTCTTGGCGATTTACTTCACCTATCTGCAACTCATTGAGTTGTATCGTGACATCAATTGCAGGATTTAAAGTAATTGTTAAAATTTTAGCCATTACCATTCCTAATCTTTACAGTTCTTGTTCGGATAACTGACGTACAGCAGGGGCGCTATCACATTCAAGTGCACGCTGTGCAAGTATTTGAGCTTGGCTGTAGTTTAGTGTACGAATCTGTGCTTTTACCAAGGCAATACTATTCGGTGACATACTGAGTTCATCTACACCTAATCCCATAAGAATAGGTACAGCTTTTGGATCAGCTGCTAGTTCACCGCATATTCCTACCCATTTGCCATGTTTGTGTGCAGCTTTTACTGTTTGATCAATCAATTGCAAAATACTTGGATGAAGACCATCTGCTTCAGCAGAGAGGATAGGATGACCACGGTCAATGGCTAAGGTATATTGAGTTAAGTCATTTGTTCCAATACTGAAAAAGTCTACTTCTTGCGCAAGGATAGGTGCAAGTAATGCAGCAGAAGGAACTTCTATCATAATACCAACTTGTAAGTTCGCACATGTATATGCAGCTTTTACTTCATCAAGAATTGCTTTAGCTGCACGCCATTCCTCTACACGGCCAATCATTGGGAACATGATTCGTAAAGGACGATCATCTGCGGCTTTAAGCAAAGCAGTAAGCTGTTGACGCAATAGCTCTGGCCGTCTTAAGGTTAAGCGAATGCCTCTTAGTCCTAAAAACGGGTTTTCTTCTTCTGCAATCGGTAGGTAAGGCAGAGGTTTATCACCTCCTACATCTAAAGTGCGTACTACGAGAGGACGACCAGCAAGTGCATCTAAGACAACCCGATAATCTGCTTCTTGGGCTGCCTCATTTGGGGCGCTGCTATGAGCCATAAAAACAAGCTCTGTTCTAAGTAGGCCAATTGCTTCCGCGCCACATTCTACTGCGTGGGCTGTAGCTTGAACTTTTCCTAAATTGGCTGCAATTTCGATTTGGTGTTGATCTAGAGTAATCGCAGGTTCTTGGCAGTGGCGTTCAGCCTCTTCACGAATTTTTTGTTGAAACTCACGTTCCTGTTTTGCGTGTTCGATTTGTTGAGTAGTTGGATCTAAAACAAAAGCTCCCGTGTCTCCATTAATTAGAAGAGAGCTTTTCTGCTCAATATCTAATACTTGATCACCAGCACCAACAATGGCAGGAATACCTAAAGCACGCGCAACAATAGCACTATGGGCACTAGCACCGCCAACAGCTGTTAAAATACCAGCAACACGATCTTTATTGAGGCGAGCCACATCACTTGGTCCCACATCATACATAATTAGGATATAAGGCTCTTTAGGTTCTTCGATGATAACTTCACCACAGAGTTGAGCTAAAACCCGATCACCAATATCACGTAAGTCTGTAGCACGCTCAGCCAGTAAACGGTCTGGTAAAGCCGCTTGCTCTTTAGCTGCTGCTTCAATATGTTCATGCCAAGCAGCAGGGGCAGAAAGGTTTAAGTTAATCTTTTGATAAACACCATTAATGAGATCGGGGTCATCAAGCATTTCCAAATGTGCTTGGAATATTTGCTTAATTTCAGAAGCTTCAGATTTCGCAATAACTTGGTGAATATTGTTTTTAACTGCATGAAGAGCAATATCAAGTTTCTCTTTCTCAGCTTTAACACTTAAACCCATACGTTCATATTGATAAACTTTAGGTTTAATGACATGCACTGGGCCAAAAGCTAAACCACTAGAAGCCGGAATACCTGTATTTGTACTCAATGTTTTCGGTAATGATGTTACAGTTTGAGGTGTTTGGTCTTCTTTGCTATCTGAAGAGAGTAGCGGTTCAATTTCTTCGCCTAAGCCTTGTTGTACTGCCAAAATCACTTTATCTAAGGCTTCTACTGCATCTGTTCCTGGTTCAGCAATGAAACGTAAAGTTTGGCCGCGTTTACATCCTAAAGCCAATAAGCGAGTCAAACTCTTAGCTGAAACAAAACTACCTTCATCTACTGCGACTTGAATATCGCCTTGAAAAGTTTTTGTTAAGTTCACTAAATGAGTTGCGGGTCTGGCATGTAATCCATGTGCATTGGCCAATACAACTGAACGGTTTGGCCAATCGGGAATCACTTCCGCACCAATAATTTTAGCAATTTCATTTGGTGCTTGGGTTTGATCTAATTGTGCAACTTGTTCTGGATTAAATAAAATATCAATCAGCCGATTAAATCTTTGGCTATCTAACTGATCATTTGCAGCAACACAGACTAAAGTATTTAGTTTCTGCCCGTTTACATCTAAAGGATGACGTGGTTTTACAATGCTAATAGCTGGTTGTTGAACAAACTGATTACTAGAAACAGACCAGATCTGGTCTTGCAACTGAATGACTTGCTCTGGAGCTAAAGAACTTAAAAACCCACATTTTACGAAATTCTGTTTTTTTAGTACTTGAGTTGCTGTCCAAAACAAATCTTCAATATCTTGAGCTTCAATTTCAGTTTGAATTAAATTTTCATGCAGTGTTAAAGATAATGGTTGAGCTTGTAATAGTTCAATAATTTGTTCAGGTTGTGATGCATTTTTTACTTGTTCACTTACATCGTGCATTAACGCTCTAGTTAATATTTGTAATACTTGTAAATGTTCATCAGATTTTGCTGCAATAACAACAGCCAAATAAATCGTATTTTCCCCATCCCATATTATTCCTTCTGGAAAATGGGCTAAACGAATACCAGTTTTTAAAATAAATTCTCGTGATTGAGGAGTCCCATGGGGGATTGCAATTCCCTGACCTAAATAGGTCGCACTTTGCTGTTCACGGTTGATAAGTCCTGTTATATAGTCAGGAGTAACCAACCCATCTTTCACTAATATATCTACTAGACACTGTAATGCATGTTGTTTATCAACAGCATGTTGATTCATATGAATATGTTGAGGCTCTAGTGCTAGCATAATTATCCTTGAACAATTTCTTTGGCTTTAGCTAAAACAGAAAAAAAGAAGCTGTTTGTATTAAAATAGGTTAGTTTAACCGTTTTTAAACAACAGCTTCAGATAAATTACCATAGCAGAACTTTAAAGCTATATCGACGTATTTACGTAAAAAATGCTCGTTTTTAATACAAAGAAGTGAATGTTGAATATATTTTACTTATCTAGTGATAACTATAAATTTAATAAGATTATTTTATAAAAGAGAAGGGCGTTTTAATAATAAAAAAAACCTCTAAACCGGATTACTGGTATAGAGGCAAAAAGTAAATGATGAATTGAAAATTAGTATTGAATTTCTTGCTCTAAAAGAGGCCAGATCTTTTGATGTGATTTTTTAAACATTAGCATGTGTCCGATTGATTTATATCCGAGTTTTAGAGGATTGAGCTCTAGCATTTTAGTAGATGCATTAGGATATAAATTTAATAATTCTTCAACGTTATGTTGAGTGGCAATTTCATCGTCACTTGCCCAAATCGAAGTAATCGGGCAAATAATTTCAGTATGAAAATCCTGAAAGACAGTTTTACCTATGGCATTTTTTACATAGCCTGGGTTGCTACAAAACTCTCTCCATTGTTGAGCAACTTTTTTAGGCAAGTTTTCACCCATCCCAATAAATTGAGTAGCGCCATAACCTTTTAAAGTACTAGAAATTGGAAAGATAACCTTAAACATGACAGGTGCCAGAAACTTGGTTTTACCTTTAAGACCTTTTACGTTGCCAGTAGAACCTGCTATCGCAACAACTTTTGCTACTTTGCGAAAATTAGGCACAATTCCTAACAGTTGCCCACCAGCACTATGGCCAAGAAGAGTAACTTGTTCTGCTTGTGTTTTTTCTAATAAAGCATCAATTGCACAAGGAATATCAAGCGTTCCCCAATCATTAATACTTGCTTCACTTTGCTTTAAAGGTCCATGCAATGAGTCTCCAATTCCACGGAAATCAAAACTTAATACTTCATAACCTTGTTGGCTTAACCATGTAGCAAAAGCATGATAAAAATTTTTGGTAATACCAGTGGCTGGGCAAATCAAAACAGGATTGGCCGACTTTTTTGATTGAGCTGGATAAAATTGTGCAGCAAGTTGATAGCCATCTTTGCAGGTCATCCAAAATGATTCAAAAGTGTTATCCATAATATTAAGTAATGATTAGCTTGTTGATGACTTTAATTTACATGAGTTCCAAAATGATACTTGATTAAAATGTGACTATAAAGTCAGGATTTATGCTATACAGCTCATTAAATTTTAATAAAACGAATAATTGGGAAAAAGATGGATTTACCAAAAGCTGTACAGTTAGCGATTGTTTTTAGTGGCATATTTTTATGGATAGGAATGTTAACAGGGGTATGGAAATATTGGCAAATACGCCGCTCGGAATTGAGTCATGCACATTATTATGTGGATATTGCTCATCGAAGTAGCTTACTTTACGCAGCTGCTAGCTTAATTCTTGCTGTGCTAAGTTATTTTACTGTTTTAAGCGAAAATATTACTTTGTGGTGTGTGTTAGCAAATCTCTTATTTTTTGGGTTTTCAATTTTAGTTTATATTGTACATGGGTACTTACAGGACACGACAAATCAATTTAAACAACCCCATCGGTTAGGTCGTTTTAACCTACCCTCATGGTTAATGTCTTTAATGATGGTCGCATTGATTATTGCTGAATTATTAGCTACAGCTATTTTAGTGATGGGAACAATTTTTTTATTTTTAGGTATATAAAAATGGATGATCGCTCATCCATTTTTTTAATCTTACAATTATTGCTGACTAAGACGTCGTTTAGCTAATTTTCGCATCTTATGATCGACAAAGGCCCACAGACAAAATATGAAAGAAACAACCATCGCATACATAAAGTATTCGGGTTTTAAATTTCCTTTGATCATACCTTGAAACAGTAAAGTCAGCATAAGAGCAAGCGGCGTTACTCCATACACAACTGAATCTTTGCTGTTCAGAGTGTTAATGAAGACTTGTTTGTTGAAATGTAATGATAACATCTCCATCCCTCCTTGTGGTGGTACTAAAACCTAATGTTTTAGTCAAGAATTTGTTTTAAGTTTAATGTTGTACTTCTATTTTTCATACAATTCAATAGCGAATAGCAATTTTTTTGAGCAGTTTTATAAAAAACTCTATATTTATAAAAGCTTAAGGTATTAAAAAAGTAAATATTAGATATTTTTGTATGAAATACTTATTCTTTTAGGAAAGAGAGATTATTTAAGTGAAAAGTATAATAATTTCTCTTTCCTATCATTTTATTTTAGCCATTTTGCTTTTTAAAAAATGTGTCAATTGCGTGTTGAGCAATTTCTGCATCTTCAAAAGATTGAACACCTGATACACCAATAGCACCTAAAATTTCACCTTCATAAATAATCGGTTTTCCACCTTCTAGCATCCCTTGAGCGCTGGGCATACTTAAAAAACCAAGACGTCCACTTTGCAGAAGTTCTTCGTAAAACTTTGAGGGTCTACCTGATATTGAAGAGCATTTTGCTTTTTCTAAGCATAGATGTGAACTTAAAGGAGAGGCGCCATCTAAACGTTTCATGAGTAATAGAGAGCTTGTTTCATCAACAATCGCAATGCTGACTTTAAAGTTATGTTCAATTGCATATTTTTGAGCTTCTTCCATTAAAAACTCTGCATCTGCTAATGTTAAGTAATATTTAGTTTTCATTGTTGCTCTTCTTTCCTGAGTAAGCTAAAAATTATTTTAGTGTAATTTTACAGTAAAAATTAATTATATCTATTGTTGATTTGTCATTAAAAGCTAGGGTGGAAATAAAATGCTGGTTGGGTAAACACAGCATTCTATTCAATATATAAAATCATGTTTGGATAAAACTCGATTTCAAAAAAGCCGCTAGATTAAATGTTTTTGAATTTAACTTTGTCGATAATTACGGTAATTACAAGAACAACTAAAGATGGGATCAACCAAGCTAGGTTCTGTTCATTTAATGGTAAATGTTGAAGAAATTCAGGTAAATAATTACTGAAACCTGCCACTTTAAGACCATCAATAATACCGAAAATTAAAGCAACACTCGTTACTGAACCGACAATAAAAGAAGGTTTGTGCCAAAATTTCCAAAAGAAGCTCAGCATAATCACCACAATTGCAGGTGGATAGATTGCACTTAAGACAGGTACTGATATAGCAATTAGTTTAGTTAAGCCTAGGTTCGAAATAATGAAAGAGAAACCAACTAAAATAAATACTAAAAGCTTATATGGTAATTTCGTTAACTGAGCAAAGTACTCACCACACGCACAAGTTAAGCCAATTGCTGTAACCATACATGCTAAAAAGATTAGTCCAGTTAAGAATAATGAACCCATATTTCCAAAAGCATGCTGTACATATGCATGTAAAATTACTGCACCATTTGCTGCATTTGGTGCTACTTCATGACTACCTAAACCTAATTTAAATAAGCTTAAATAAACTAAAGTAAGACCAACACCTGAAATGAGACTGGCAATAATTGCATATTTGGTGACTAACTTTTTATCAGTTACACCGCGAGAGTAAATCGCTTGAATAATAACGATACCAAATACAAGTGCACCTAAGGTATCCATTGTGAGATAACCGTTTACGAAACCCTCTGAAACTGGAGATGTGACGTAATGGTTAATCGGAGCAGGTACGTAACCCGCAGGAATCATTACTGCTGCAATGCCTAAAATTGCTAAAGCAATAATTTTTAGCGGGGCAAGTACATGTCCTACTGTATCCAAAAGCTTGTTTGGATAGAGTGAAACTACAGTTACAAATGAAAAATAGATTGCACTATAGATTAGAAGACTGCTACTTGAGGTTCCAAAATAAGAGGAAAAACCAATTTCATAAGAAACAGTAGCTGTACGTGGGGTAGCAAATAGAGGTCCGACTGATAAATAACAAACAACAGTTAAAATCAGGCTTGCTACTCGACCTAAGGGAGAACTAATAATTTCAATGGATCCCTGCATGCGAGAGAGTGCCATAATGGTAATTACAGGTAAGCCGACAGCCGTAATCAAAAAGCCTAGAGCAGCTAACCAGACATGTTCACCAGCTTGTTGAGCGACGATGGGAGGAAAGATAATATTGCCAGCACCAATAAAAAGGGCAAAGGTCATAAAACCTAAGGCAATAATATCTCCAGTGCGAAGATGTTGCATAAATTAAAAGTGAATAAAAAAGAAGGAATTTTAGAGCAAAAGTAATCATGTTCAAGCGCTAATTTATGTGAAAAAGCTTTTTTTCGGGTGGTTAAAACGATATATGGTGTTATACGCGATTGTTTGGTTAAAGTATGTGCTTGAAAAGGCATTAAAAGGGCAAAAGAACTTCTTTTTAAGTTCTGACTTTTTATAAAAAATATGTAAGAATAAAAAGATAAATTTTTACTGTGAATGCTGGATATTTGAGCATTTTAGGCTTTTGGTCTGACTTATATTCATCCTAAAATATTTTGAATTACCTTAGGTTTTGTAGGGACGGGCATGTTTCTTGTCTGCGAGGATAGAATTGAATGAGAGCTTCTACTGTTACCATTAAAACTGAACAAGATCTGGAAAAATTAAGAATTTCTGGATGCTTGGCTGCGCAAGTTTTAGAAATGATAGAGGCCTATATTAAACCAGGCGTATCTACTGAATATTTAGATAACCTCTGTAATGACTATATTGTAAATAATTTAAAAGTTATTCCTGCTAATGTGGGATATCACGGTTTTACAAAAACGATATGTACTTCAGTCAATGAAGTTGTTTGCCATGGAATACCATCGCCGAATAAAATCTTAAAAGATGGCGATATTATTAATATTGATGTCGCAATAATTAAAGATGGTTATTTTGGTGATACGAGCCGCATGTATTTTGTGGGTAATGTAAACCCACAAGCAAAAAAACTTGTTGATACAACATATGAAGCGATGGTTGCTGGTATTCATACAGTTAAGCCAGGAGCTACATTGGGTGATATTGGTTATGCTATTCAATCGGTTGCTCACCGAGAAGGCTATAGTATTGTTCGAGAGTACTGTGGACATGGGATTGGTAAGGTCTATCATGAACAACCCAATGTTTTGCACTATGGGCAGCGTGGGCAAGGTTTGGTTTTAAAGAAAGGAATGGTCTTTACCATTGAGCCTATGGTGAATGCAGGTAGGCCGCAAGTGAAAGAGTTAAATGATGGATGGACAGTCATTACTCAAGATCTTTCGTTATCTGCTCAATGGGAACATATGGTTGCAGTAACAGATGCTGGCTTTGAACTATTAACACCATGGCCCGAAGGCGTGGGAAATTATCCTGCAATTTAAAAAAATATAAAAAAAGTTCGATAATTTATCGAACTTTTTTATTTTAACGCTCAGAAAGATGTTCGACTAAATAGTCAATGAATACTCGAACAGCAGGTAGTAATCCTCGGCGTGATGGATATACAGCATGTAATATTCCATGCGGCGCTTTCCAATCTGGCAATATCTGTAGAAGTTGCCCAGACTTCAGGAAATCTTCTGCTGCACTCTCTGGCAATAATGCGATACCACAGTTCTGACTAGCCAATTGAGCCAACATGTGTATGTTTGTGCCCATTACAATCGGGCTGACTTTGACTTTCTTTTGTTGATTGTCAGGTCCATGCAACATGAATTGTTGATCAAGATGTTCTTCAGATAAACTTAAAATGCGGTGTTCACTGAGCTGCTCTGGGTTTTTTATATCCCCGAACTCATTTAAATATGCCTGACTCGCGAATAAACTTTGTTCTATAAGGGCAAACTGTCTAAGAACTAAACTCGGATCGTCATCTAGTTTTGAGCGAACACGTAAAGCGATATCAATCCCTTCATTAATGACATCCACTCGACGGTTACTGACCATAAGTTGCAAACGAATTTCTGGATATTTTTTTAAGAAAGCAGGTAGGATTTTAGGAAGTTGATTTTGAGCAATATCAACAGGCACACTAACCTTCACCACACCTCTAGGTTGAATACTTAAATGATCAACCAAATCATGAGCAGCTTGTGCAGCATTCATCATGACTTGAGCATGTCTATAAATATCCATTCCAATATCTGTAACGGCAAAATGTCGAGAGCTACGTTGGATTAAGCGAACACCTAAGTTTTCTTCTAAGCTGTACACACGACGACTTAATTTTGATTTTGGTATATCCGTTACACGCTCAGCAGCACTAAAGCCACCATGCTCAACAACGAGAGCAAAACAATAAAAATCATCAAGATCAGTGAGCATTAAAATATCCTATTTCTGCAACAACCATGATTTTACATCATTATTTTTGCAACGATAATTCTTATACTAAATTTTTTGTAAGCAGGAGATAAATTCATTATCTAATTGCTGGAGATGGATTTGAAATTATATTGTAATTACGTTGTAATTCTTATGTGTGTGTTTTAATTGGATTTAGGGATTGTCTATAGAACTATTAATCAATTTCTTCTACACTATAATTTTTCTCTACTTTTCAAATCTAATGCTTTATCAATTGATAGAACTTAACGATGCCTCTACGAATATTGAGTGCCCATTTTGCAAACAAGCGATAATTGACTGGGCACAAGAACAATACGTTCAGCCATGTGAACATACTTTATTTATTGCTATGGATTTAGGATTCGAGTTTGTTGCAGATCGATTTGAAGAGTGCATGAATCAGAGTGTGGATGAGTTACACGAAGATCCAAATATGAATATTTTTGAAGCTTTAACTACGACACCTTATGAGAATCTGATTGTTTTAAAATCTGATTTAGGTGTGGAGGGTTTATTCCGCTATGTGGGAGTGAGCGATTTTTAAAGTTGAGAGCATAAAAAAGCCAATCTATTGATTGGCTTTTTTATTATTTACGCTTCTGGTGCTGCGCTATATTGTTCAACTAATGGTTTTAATTCACCATTTTGGAACATTTCAAGCATGATATCGCTACCACCAATAAGTTCGCCATTTACCCAAAGTTGCGGGAATGTAGGCCAATTCGCAATTGCTGGTAAGATTGCACGAATATCAGGATTTTCCAAAATATTTACATATGCAAATGGACGACCAATTTGACTGAGCGCCTCTACAGCACGTGCAGAGAAACCACATTGTGGAAACTGTGGAGTGCCTTTCATGTAAAGTAAAACGGGATGCTTCGCAATTTGATCGCGGATTAACGCTTCAGTATCACGTGCTTGTTCAGTCATAAATAGATCCTCAACTAATCTAGCAGCATTATAGGGGGTGTTTACATCGCTTTGCAAACCACCTGATTACTTAAAGTTGCATTGAATCTTCAATATTTTATTGTATAAACCGAAGTGATAGTGAAAAGCGGACGAAATTTTAGATAAATGATTGATGAGACTTTTCATCAGAGCCAGTTTTTGCTTATATAAACCCTTCTTAAAATCTCATACAGACAGAGTTCGTTATGACTGATATTACCCTAGCTCCAATACAACCTGATCAACCATCACACTTAATGGCTACTTATGGTCGCCAAGCGATCAGTTTTGTACGAGGCCGAGGGGCATATCTATATACTGAAGATGGTACAGAATATCTAGATGCTTTAACTGGTATTGCTGTATGTGGTTTGGGTCATGCACATCCAGTCATTGCAGAAGCAATTGCTGAACAAGCTGCAACACTTGTGCACACAAGTAATTTATTTGAAATCCCTTGGCAAACTGCTGCTGCTCAGAAGCTTGCTGAGGTTTCTGGCATGGAAGAGATCTTCTTTTCAAACAGTGGTGCTGAGTCAAATGAAGGTGCAATTAAGATTGCTCGTAAATTTGGTACCCAACAAGGTGTACGTTTGCCAAAGATTATTGTGGCAGAACAATCATTTCATGGTCGTACTTTGGCAACACTTTCAGCAACGGGTAATAAAAAAGTACAAGATGGATTTGCTCCCTTGGTGAATGATTTTATTCGTGTGCCATTTGGTGACGTGGAAGCAATTCAGGAAGCGGCTTTGCAGCATCCAGATATTGTTGCAATTTTGATTGAGCCAATTCAAGGTGAGGGTGGTATTAATACCGCTCCTCAAGGCTTTAGCTATCTTGAGGAAGTTCGCAATATTTGTAATCAGCATAACTGGCTTATGATGCTAGATGAAATTCAAACAGGTAATGGGCGTACTGGTAAATATTTTGCATATCAGCACACAAACATTGTGCCTGATGTCCTAACGACTGCGAAAGGACTCGGAAATGGCTTCCCTGTAGGTGCTGTAATGACACAAGGTAAAGCTGTTGGTTTGTTGGGACCTGGTAGTCATGGTTCTACCTATGGTGGCACTGTACTAGGTTCTCGTGTGGTTTATACAGTCATTGATACAATTCAAAAAGAGAATGCTGTAGAAAATGCGGCGGTAGTAGGACGCTATATCGTTGATCAACTTCGTTCAAAGTTAGCTGACAAGAATGTTCAAGTGCGTGGTTTTGGTATGATGATTGGTATTCAATTACCTAAAGACTGTGCTGAACTGGTTGCTATTGCTCGTGATCAACATAAGCTTATTATCAACGTTACAGCAGGTTCGGTAGTTCGTCTATTACCGCCTATTAATATGACTCAAGTGCAGGCCGATGACTTGTTAGAGCGTTTAGTTACTTTGATTAATAGCTATATTTAAGTTTTAGTATAAAAAATGGGCACTTAATGTGCCCATTTTTTATTTCAAAGCATTACCCAGAGATATACTGCTTTAACTGTTCAATTAAGTTTTTCTGATCTTCCATTGCTGCTTTTACCAAGTCACCGATAGAGATAAAACCAACTAATTTTTCATTGTCCAATACTGGTAAATGACGTAAGTGGCGATCTGTCATTAACTGTAAACACTCTTCAACTGTGTTGTTTAGACTTACAGTAAGTACTTTAGACGTCATAATTTCAGCGACTGTAGTGCTATATGAAGAACGTTCCATAAGCGTCACTTTTCGCGTGTAGTCACGTTCAGATAAAATTCCGACAACTTTTTCACCTTCAGCTACAACTAATGCACCAATTCCTTTATCAGCCATGATTTTAATGGCTTCAAGGACAGTGGCTTCTGGAGAAATTGTAAAAATATCTTGCTCTGATTTGTTTTTGATTACTTGTGCAA
Organism: Acinetobacter sp. Leaf130; assembly: GCF_001423205.1. Lineage (NCBI taxonomy): Bacteria > Pseudomonadati > Pseudomonadota > Gammaproteobacteria > Moraxellales > Moraxellaceae > Acinetobacter > Acinetobacter sp. Leaf130. The sequence continues at coordinate 1,453,606 of NZ_LMOE01000001.1, read as the reverse complement.
CGATTGTCATTTCTTCTATCCCGTGTTTTATCATTTTGTTTTAAATTAGCTTGATTTTATAAAAATGCAAAGACTTGATAGTCATTCAAATACAAGTTTTACACTCAAGCGTTCAAAAAGCATTCTATATAGTGGTTAAGAACCTAAAGAAAACTTTAGGCTTCTTGCCAGTTCGGATGTTTAAAAAAGAAATGATGCATTTGCTGAGTAGATAATTTCAACTTCCTGTGAGAAGAATTAAACAAAGCTGGTGTAACGTTGAGTCGGGTTAATGTTGGTAATAAAGATTCATGAAAATCTTTGGGGGTAATTCTTCTTGGTTTGTAATGTGGCCAATGTTCTTTGGCGTAGCGGTGAGCTTGCAATCCATTGAGCCAGAATGGAAAAATAAAATCTTCCTGATCTGATTTAATTGCCCAACCTTGATGAAATAATCCCCAAAGAACTCCGCAGTACATCATGGTTCTTAAAATATAAATTTTAATCATCAAGTCTTTTGAAACCGGTTGTAGATTGCTTAAACTATTCATTGTCAATTTAATGGTTCTTAACTTATCTTGCTTATTATAGAAAAAATAGATGACATTTCAGTTTAAACAGGTATCAAATCGTAAACAAATATTCACAGCTAAAGAAAAGGCCACCTGAGCCAGACAAAGCGATTATAGCTTTGGTTGGCGCAAGACAAACGAAGTGCGTAGTGAATTATATTTATATCGAATTTTTACAGACATAAAAAAACGCCACCTAAGTGACGTTTCTTTATGCTTGCATTGTGGCTAACTTTTGCCAATATTGTGCTTTAAGTGAGTCACGTTCAACACGGAAACCTTGATAATACAATTCTGCTAAGAATAGAGCAGCTTTACCGTGCCCAGCGCGAGCAACTTCTTCTAACTGTGTAACTGCATCTTGAAAGTTCATTTGAGAATGAATTGTGTTTACTGCAGTTGCATATACATGTTCTAAATCATGATGAGAGATACGTTGAATCATAGAAAACTCCTTATTGTAATTATGATTACTTTTTTCTAAAGGCCACTGCCTTTAAATTAATTTAACTTAGAATTATTAAACTAATATTACAAATTGATGGATTTGTCAACTATTAGTGCATATCGCTTAGTTCACTATTAGGATACATGATTAAACATTATTCACAAATAATTTTGATTAAAATCAATATGAGAATAAAAGACAAGGAGAATAAAATATGACAAATACAATCGATGGCTTTGTTTTTGATACTCCGCCTAAAGAGGAACAAATCATAGAACTGGCCCATTATCACCGTAAATTATTAGATGAAGCTATCTTTCATCAGGAAATCCATTTAGGGGATTACTGTCTTGCACAGCGCAAAAGGGTATTTGATTTTGCAGGACATTTGGAACCGACCCAAAAAAACTGGTTTTATCAAGTTTATGATGGGGAGCTTCGAAAAATTGCCGATGAAGACGAGTTGCATCCAGCAGATGCAGAAGAAGGGTTAAGTATTTTTGCCATGTTTTTAGTCTTGGTTATTATTGCGGCAATTTTATACTTTTCCGTCATTCGTTCACTAATAAGTTAAGCATACTATCCAGTAAGGTACGATTATTAACCTTACTGGATGTTTGATCTTGTGCTTATGTGCATTGAACCCTACACTACACTAATTCGAGGTAGGTCATGCTCATATTCAAACAAAATTTTCTTAAATTAAAGTCTGAGTTAAAAGTTGATCAATGTTTTAACCTGTTTGTGGTTATTGTCATTGGCTGTATTTTTGTGCTGTCATATTTAGCATTACTTCGGCCTATTAGTCCGGATCAATATCAACGAATTGTACAACTTTCTCATCAGGCGACTTATCCAAGAACTCAAGACATGGCTGAGTTGCTTATAGCTCAGTCAGAAATTCATCGAGCTGAGTATTTAAAGTTAATGCATGCTTACCAATTTGAGGGTGCTCATATTAAGCAATATCCAGCACTCGCTCAGGAAGATACTCAGTAATTGGGTTAATCAGGCTAAATCTTGGTTTCCAAAGCTTTTTGAGCACTATTGTGGCAGGCAAAATTTTGAATTTATGCTAAACTTTCTCTTTTTAAACGCGCTGTTTTTCAAGGAATCCGCATGGAGCAACAATCGAATATGCAAAATAAATTCTTGATAGATGCTGAGATCGGTGATGACGATGTCACATTACCTAATTTACCTGCTATCGATGTTCCCATCGTTGAATCTCCTGTTAAATCACAAGAAAACATTGAAGTAGCCAAAGTTGAATCGGCTTCAACAGAAACAGCGGTTGAACAACCAAAATCTGGTTTTTTTGGCCGGATGAAAGAAGGTTTAACCAAAACTCGTCGTAATTTCGCTGATGGAATGGTCAATATCCTGATCGGTGGAAAGGAAATTGACGATGAATTACTCGAAGAAGTCGAAGAGCAATTATTAGTTGCAGACATTGGTGTTGAGGCAACTAAAACGATCATTACCAATTTAACAGAGCGAACTGCTCGTGGTGATTTGATCTATTCCCACTCTCTTTATAAAGCTTTGCAAGAAGAGTTGGTTGCTTTGTTGGCTCCACGTGTTAAGCCTTTGCACATTGACCCTAACAAATCACCCTATGTGATTTTAATGGTTGGGGTAAATGGTGTTGGTAAAACCACAACTATTGGTAAATTAGCGAAACGTTTGCAAGGTGAAGGTAAAAAAGTGATGTTGGCTGCTGGTGATACATTCCGTGCCGCAGCGACAGAGCAATTACAGATCTGGGGTGAACGTAACGATATCGCTGTTGTAGCTCAAGGTCATGGAGCAGATAGTGCCTCTGTTATTTTTGATGCCTTTGAGAGTGCTCGTGCTAAGGGAATTGATGTATTAATCGCAGATACAGCAGGTCGTTTACATAATAAAAGCAACTTGATGGAAGAACTTAAAAAAGTTAAGCGCGTTATGCAAAAAATTGATGCGACTGCACCTCATGAAATTATGTTAGTCGTAGATGCGGGTACAGGGCAAAACGCGATTAACCAAGTGCAAGAGTTTGACCAGACGGTGGGTTTAACTGGTATTACAATTACCAAGTTAGATGGAACCGCGAAAGGGGGCGTGCTCTTTAATATTGCAAGCCGTACCCATGTGCCAATTCGTTTCATTGGCGTTGGTGAAAAAATTGATGATTTAAGACCATTCTCGGCTAAATCATTTGTCGCTGCACTGTTTGAAACTGATAAATAATTGGTTGTCGGCAATAAAAAGCTTCACTAAATGGTGAAGCTTTTTTATATCTATATCTTTTTTTATTGTTGCGAAAATAAAACGAACTGTCATATTTTTAATGCTGATTATAAAAAATGAGTTCAATACACTGTATTCATTCCCAAACAACGGCCCATGGTCAATCAAATAGGTAGGAAATAACAAAATGTCTACTTTCTTAGATAAAATTAAAAACCGTCGTACTATTTATGCAATTGGTAAAAATGTTGCATTAGATCGCACTAAAATTGAAGAGACAATTCGTGAGGCGGTTAAACATAGCCCTTCAGCTTTTAACTCGCAATCTTCACGTGTGGTGACATTATATGGTGAATCTCATGCTAAATTCTGGAATTTAGTTCGTGAAGCATTACGTAAAATTGTTCCTGCAGAAGCTTTTGCTGGTACAAACACAAAAATTGATAGCTTTGTAGCGGGTGCTGGTACGGTTTTATTTTATGAAGACCAAGCTGTTGTTAAAAATTTACAAGAGCAATTCGAATTATATGCAGATAACTTCCCAGTATGGTCTGAACATTCAAGCGCGATTGCTCAATTTGCAACTTGGACTGCGCTTTCAGAGCTTGGTTTAGGAGCATCTTTGCAGCACTATAACCCGATTGTTGATGCCGAAGCAGCTGAAGCATTTGATGTGCCTGCAACTTGGAAATTACGTGCTCAATTAGTATTTGGTTCAGTTGAAGCACCAGCAGGCGAAAAAGCATTTATTAATGATGCTGATCGTTTCAAAACTTTCAACTAATTGAAAGTTAAAAAGAGCACCTATTTAGGTGCTCTTTTTTTTACGTTTTGAGAATTAATGCAATAACTAAATAAAACGGAAATTGATGAAATTCAATTATATATTATTAAAAATAATAAATCTGAAAATTAGCCAATAACTGCACTGTCATAAAATAGTCACAATCATATTGCATATTGCTCATGATTTAATAGCTTATCAAATACAGAGAAAGAAACAGATGACTTTAAGATTAGGTGTTGCTGCAATTGGTTTATTACTCAGTGGTTCAGTATTTTCAGCAGTTACAATTACAGCACCAGAGGAAATTGTAATCCTTGCGGTAAATGGTCAAGAAGTCAATTCTGGGTTATTTCGTTCATCTAAAAATAACTATAAAGTCGATGCGGGTGAAACCAGCTTAAGCGTACGATATCAAGAATATTTTGAACATTTAAATGGCGAGCATGACATTGTTAAATCTGGTGTAGTCACAATTCAAACACCTGCATTGCAAGATGGGAAAACTTACAAGCTTTCGATGGTAGATGTCCCTAAGGACTTTGAAAATGCGAAAAAATATGCTGAACAACCAACAGTTGCTTTGTACAGTGCAAATAATGAATTAATTGTGAAACAAACGGGCGCAAACAATGAAGCAAAACCATGGTTTGCAACTGGCTTGTTGGGTAAAGTAACTGACTTTACGACTAAATCATCTAAACCACAGCCTGAAGCAGTGTATGCATCGGCTAAACCTACTTCTGCTCAAGTTGTTGTACCAGCTCCAACATCTATGCCAGTAACTGGTGTAGCACAAACGAATGATCAACGTTTAGTTGAAACTTGGCAGAAAGCTTCTAAAGCTGAGCGTCAAAAATTTATGGCTTGGTTAGCTGAACAATCAAATTAATCAATTGCTATTTAAAATAAAGCCGATTTAATATCGGCTTTATTTTTAGAATTTTTATAAATAGCCTAAGTATTATATTTTATGACTAATTTAAATTTCCGTTTAGCTCAATTCGCTGATATTCCACAGCTTGTAGATTTAATTAATACGTCTTATCGAGAACAACAAGGCAGAAGTTGGACAACTGAGCTTGAGTTTGTAAAAGGGCAACGTATTACAGAGCACCAATTAGAAGAACAGCTACAACTTTCGAATTCGACATTATTGGTAGGTGAAAGTAACTCTTCCAAAATTGTTGCATGCATTGGACTTACATTTGAAAACAATCAGGTTGAGGTTGGGACGTTCTGTACAGATCCTCATGTTCAAAATATGAGAGTGGGTCGCTCTGTTTTAAAATATGCGGAGCAATATGCATTGAAAGAAGTTCCTTGTTTGGTCAATGCCGTAATGTATGTGCTAGATGTACGTTCAGAGTTGATTGCTTATTATGAACGACGTGGATATGTGAAAACGGGTAATGAACAGCCATATCCGGTTGAAGCAAATGTAGGGGTACCAATGGTACCTATTAAATTAATTGAAATGAAAAAAGACCTCAAATGAGGTCTTTTTTGTTTAGGTTAGAAACCAGATGTAATAGCCTAAAAGCATGAGAGGCCAAGCCACCCATGGGCTAAATAGCCATTTCCATAACCAGAAGTTTGGTACAAAACCCACTCCATAAATGAAACCACCAGAAATACCGATCATCACCAACATGAGCTGACTATGATTGTAGTGTCCGTTAGCATCTAACATGAGTGAAGGGTAAACCAGCAAAATTGTAGCAAGAGGCAATGCCAACAGAAATGAAAGGGCCATTGCGAATGCTTGAACTTTTCGATGATTTGATGCTGTCATTGCTTTTGCCATGATTTATTCCTCATCTAAGTTTTGATGGTGCTCGATATAAAGTGCACTGAGTACACCTGCAAAACATGCCATCAAAATGCCAAGGATCCATGCGAAATACCACATTTGCTTCTCCTTAATACAAGCTATGCGAGTTTGACTCGATGTGTTTGTTGGTAATGACTCCCCACATTTTGTAATAAGACCAACTGGTATAGATCAAAATGAGTGGTACAAAAATGCCAGCAGCTACAGTCATAACGCCTAAAGTAAGGTGGCTTGAGACAGCATCCCACATCGTCAAGCTAGAATTAGGATTAATGCTAGATGGCAGTAAGAATGGGAATAGTGCAAAACCTGCGGTTAAAATTGCTCCTACAATCATTAAACTTGTACCAGTGAAACTTAAACCTGCTTTTGCTTTTGAAGCTGCAATAATTGCAATGATTGCACCTAATATTGCAAGAACTGGGGCAACTTTAGTAATTGGATAGGTACTGTAGTTGTTCATCCAACCAGGGTTGCTATTGGTAACTACCTCTTTTGCTAAAGGGTTGAGTGCAGCATTTGGATCAATTGCTACTGCATAGCTATAACCGGGTATTTGACCAAAATACAACCAAGCTCCAATAACAAGAAAACAAGCTAAAAATAGCATTGCCATAATCTGGGTTGCTTTTGCAGAGCGTTGCTTTAAAGCATCGTCTGTACGCAACATGAGCCATGCACCGCCATGGGCACAGAGCATTGATAGACTGACAATACCGCAAACTAATGCAAACGGATTTAAAAGAGCAAAAAAGCTGCCAGTATATTCAGAGCGTAAAGTGTCATCTAGACCAAAAGGTAAGCCTAGAAATAAATTACCAAAGGCTACACCGAACACAAGCGCTGGAACAGCGCCTCCAATGCATAGGCCCCAATCCCATGAATTACGCCATTTGGTGTTTTCAAGTTTGGAACGATAATCAAAGCCGACTGGTCGCAAGAAAAGGGCGAATAAAACCAGTAGTAATGCCCAATACATACCAGAGAAAGCTACAGCATATACCATTGGCCATGCAGCAAATAATGCACCACCTGCTGTAATAAACCAAACCTGATTGCCATCCCAGTGAGGCGCGATCGTGTTAATGGCCGCACGTCGTTCGTTATCGGTTTTCCCAACGAAAGGCATGAGAGCCATGGAACCCATATCGAAACCGTCTGTGAGAGCAAAGCCGATCAGAAGTACACCAACTAACACCCACCAAATGATTTTTAATAGTTCATATTCAATCATGATAAGGCCTCCCCATTAACAGCTGTTTTCGGTTCTTGCTTTTCAAAATGATATTTACCAGTGTGCAGAGAGCTTGGCCCTAGACGAGCAAACTTGATCATTAAGTACATTTCAATAATTAAAAGTGCGGTATAGAACGCTGCTAGTGCAAGAATTGAACCCCATACATCCCCACTACTTAAACTAGACGTAGATAGGTGTGTTGGTAAAATTTCACCAATAGACCAAGGTTGACGGCCACCCTCAGCTACATACCAACCAGTTTGCGCAGCAATCCAAGGAAGCGGCAAACCAAACAATGCATATTTCAGTAGCCAAGGTTTATTTTCAGCATTTCTTTTTGCTACAGCCCAAGTTGCTAAAATGAAAAGTAATAGCATCAAGAAACCAGAGGCAACCATTGCTCGGAAAGAGAAGAATAGAGCGGTAACATTTGGAACAGTGTCTTTTACAGCAGCTTTAATATTTTGCTCATTTGCATCAACTACATTTGGTGTATATTTCTTAAGAAGTAGGCCATAACCTAGATCTTTTTGATTTTTTTCAAACGAAGCTAATAACTCTGGTGAGCGATCACCTGCACGTAATTTTTCAAGTTCAGCATAGGCAAGCATACCGTTGCGAATGCGAACTTCGTGTTGTTGCATGAGATCTTTTAGACCAGTAACTTCTTTTGTTGTTGAGCGAGTTGCAATTAAGCCTAATGCATATGGAATTTTAACTGCATAATCTGTTCGCATTTCCTCATGGTTTGGTATGCCGAATAGAGTAAATGGAGCAGGAGCAGGGTGAGTATCCCATTCAGCTTCAATTGCAGCCAGTTTAGTTTTTTGAACATCGCCTAATTCATAGCCAGATTCATCACCGAGTAAAATTACTGAAAGTGTAGATGCAAGACCGAAAATCGCAGCAATTGCAAATGAACGACGGGCGAAAGGAAGATCGCGCTTTTTAAGTAAGTAATAGCTTGAGATGGCAAGTACAAAAATTGCACCAGTTACATAACCCGCTGATACAGTGTGAACGAATTTAACCTGAGCCACAGGGTTGAAAATAAGTGCGCCGAAATCAACTAATTCCATACGCATCGTTTCAAAGTTGAATGCAGCACCTACAGGGTTTTGCATCCAGCCATTCGCCACTAAAATCCAGAGCGCTGACATGTTAGAACCGAGCGCAACTAACCATGTTACACCTAGATGCTGAACCTTAGTTAAACGGTCCCATCCAAAGAAGAATAAACCAATAAATGTCGACTCAAGGAAGAAAGCCATCAGGCCTTCAATTGCTAATGGCGCACCAAAAATATCACCTACATAGTGTGAGTAATAAGCCCAGTTTGTTCCAAACTGGAACTCCATTGTTAAACCAGTCGTAACCCCTAAAGCAAAGTTAATACCAAATAATTTTCCCCAAAATTTAGTCATATCCTTGTAAATTTCTTTACCGGAAATGACATAGGTGGTTTCCATGATGGCAAGGATAAATGCCAAACCTAAAGTTAAAGGGACGAAAAGAAAGTGATACATTGCGGTCATTGCAAATTGAAACCGCGAAAGATCAACCACGCTTTCAGAAATCATCAACGTGTCTCCTTAATGTTGGAAATGTTATCGCCAGCAATATGCTCGGCGACCTGATTGTCAAAATTTTGGGGGATGGTGGGAGCATCAAACCAAATATGTTTAATTGTTAAAAGAAGCACTATTTTTATTATTAGAATAATAGTGATTTCTTTAATTAAGCGACTATTAAGATTTTGAAAATTAAGGCTCATTAATTAAACCTCATTTGATATTAATTTTATTATTAATCAAAATATAATAAAAATAAACAATAAATATATTTTAAATGGATATTCAAATAATTAATTTATAAAAAACAAATATTTAATATTTTAAAAATAATACTGTACTAAAATAGTTTGAATTGACTATTAATTCCTACTAAAACACTTGTAAATAAAATTATTAAGTTGATTAAAATGGTTTGTTTTAAATTTAATTCCGACTAAAATGGTTGTATATAATATTTGTTAATTTTATTTCTAACTAAAATAGTCGGGATAGTAAATAATTAATTAAAAAAGAAAATAATAAAATAAGGCCGTAATAAAGCCTGCAAAAAAGCAATAATGGATGAGAAGAATTATTAAGGATTAATCGGGTGCGAAAAGATCGTTTGAGATAGAGATTTTTTTGGCTACATAATGGCTTTTATGCACTTTGACAAGAATGACTTGGGAATATAATTCGAGTTCACCATATTCTGGTTCTACTTGAACATAGTGAAGTTGACCAAATTCATCACGTACGCGTGCTTGAGCAGAAAAACCTGGTCTGGCATTACCACTGGAAATAGTCGCTAATCGCCCTAAAAGGTTATAGTTGGTATGTGTAAGCTTCGGCTTAATCACTTGGTCAAGGCAATGAATCATGAACACAGTAAAAAAGATTGCGATCACAAGTGCTGGGACGATTAAATAAAATGGTGAAATAAAATAATGCTGTATTGCGAAGAAAGAGAGTTGTAAAAAGTAACCTGCATAACTGAAATTGATGAGTAAAAAAACGAAAATTAGAGCTTTAGAAAATTTAACATTAAGTAGTGGTGAGTTAGAAAGCCAATCCGGTGCAATTTTTTTAAGTAACTGACTTGGACGGAGTCCAATATACATACCAATGGTTTCTACCACGCTGAGCAATATCAAAGCCACTACACTTAAGTGAAATGGCATAAGATAATAATTGAAAAAGAAATCAGCCATGGCAGAAACTCTAATGTTTATAGCTTCAGTCTACGATATAGATACCGCCATCTGAATGTACTTTAAGCTCAACTTTATTTAAAAAATCACCTAAACATGGCCCTGAAATACATTCGCCTGTTTCCACAGTAAATAAAGCACCATGAGTAGAGCACTGGATGTATTCTTGGTCTTGATCGAGAAATTGATTTTCTAAATATTCAAGCTCAGTTTGTAGGTGAGGGCATAAATTCTGATAAGCATAGAATGCGCCGTCACGTTGCGTAACGAAAATAGTAGTTCCTTGTAAAGTGTCAAAAGCTCTAGCTTCACGCTCAGGAACTTCTTCCGTCATACAGATCCTTTCCATTTCAAGCACATTCCTTCTGAAAATTTTCAAGAAGTTTAGCATAATCATTTACAGCTAAACGTGGTCCGAATTGAGAGACTACTTCACTCGAAATTAGGATGGCTAACTGAGCCGCTGCATTCAAATCTTGGTGATGGTTGAGGGCATAAAGGAACGCGCCTGCAAATGCATCGCCTGCACCATTTGTATCCACTGCTTCTACGTGGCGTCCCGCAACATGGAAATGTTGAGTTGGATTCGAAACTAAAGCACCTTTGGCACTTTGTGTAATGACTACGGTATGATTTTTAAAACGTAATTGAGTAAGAGCATCTTCTACAGAAGTTGTATTGGTATACATTAAGGCTTCTTGCTCATTACAAAATAGTAAGTCTACGCCATCATCCATAAGTTCTTCCAAGCCTTCACGAGCGTATTGCACCATGGCAGGATCTGAAAGAGAAAGGGCAATTTTAACGCCATTTGCTTTTGCAATTTCTCTTGCTTGTTTTACAGCTTTACGAGCCGTTTCACTTGTAGAAAGATAACCTTCAATATAAAGCCACTTTGCTGTTTTTAATGGTTCAAAGTCGATTTGATCTTGAGAAAGTTCAGCAGTAATACCCAAATAGGTGTGCATAGTGCGTTCAGAGTCGGGGCTAATTAACACCATACATGTGCCAGTTACGCCTTCACTGAGCGATTTTGGTGTGGTCTGGATGCCAGCTTCATTTAGACCTTGTAGGTAGATCGCACCTAAATCGTCATGACCAACACGGCAGCCATAAAAAGCGCTTCCACCTAATGCACTAAAAGCTACAGTCGTATTTGCTGCAGAACCGCCACTTGCTTGACCTTTGTAGTCTTGATGCTGTTTTAACTCTGAATATAGAGCAGACTGAGTGTCACCATCGGACAACTGCATTGTGCCTTTTTGCAGGCCTTGTTGATTAAGAAAATCATCAGATACTTTAAATTCTTGGTCGATTAATGCATTACCAATTGCAAAAAGATCTACAGTTGCCATATGTGTTGTCACAAATAAAAAAAATCAGGTAGCTAAGTTTACACCATTGCTTGGATTTGCTGTAGTTTGTTGAATAAAATTCAGTTAATTCAGGAAGTGACGTTTTTATGTGCACTCTCATTATCGCCATCAGTGAGTTGGAGGGGGTATTCGATGCAGCCATTACTTTATTAAGAAATAGGGTATAGCGAAATAAATAGGCCGCATGGTAATTTTCTAAAAAATAAAAGGAGTTTTTAAGGAAAGCCCGATTTAACAAGGCCATTGAATTCATATTTTTAATAAATATTATCAATTAATAATGATTCTTGCTAATATTTACAAATACACTGTATTTAATTGAAACTTCGCATGAAATTTTTCGTAGCGAACTTACATGAAGCGTTCTATTTTATTTATTTCATCAGTTGGGGTGATGGCAAGCCATGTATATGCCGTAGAGGCAGAGCAACAGGCTGTAACCAACCTTCCAACAATTTCAGTAAAAGCTGAGAAGGAAAAAAGCTTAAAACAAGAAGTGGGACAAGCATCGAGTGCAACTAAAGGACTTGTGCAGTTAAAAGATGTTCCTCAAATCGTAAATGTGGTGCCTAAACAAGTTTTAAGAGAGCAGACTGTGACCTCTATGCAAGGTGCCTTGCAAAACGTTGCTGGTTTGAGCTTTAGTGTGGGGGATGGGCAACGTGATCAGGTCATGATTCGTGGTTTTTCTGCAATTACAGATAACTATGTAGATGGTATTCGTGATGATGCCTTGTATTTTCGAGATATGTCGAATGTTGAGCGTATCGAAGTATTAAAAGGGCCAGCTTCTGTATTATATGGACGTGGTTCTGCTGGTGGGTTAGTCAATAAAATTAATAAAAAACCAATGGATGAATCTTTGCGTGAAGTCAGTCTTATTGGTGGCACAACAGGTCAACGCCGTGCAGAAGTCGATGTGAATGAAAAAGTAGCAGAGAATGTTAAGGTTCGTTTAACTGGCGCAGTTGAAGATTCAGATGGTTATCGTGATCAGGCCTTTTTAAAACGCCAAGCGGTTGCTCCATCTTTACAATGGGATATTTCAGACAAGACGAAGCTTTTAATTCAGGCTGACTATTTGCATGATGACCGTTTAGCAGATCAAGGTTTTCCGACAGATCCAATTACAGGTAAACCAGTTAAAACAAACCCTAAAACTTTTTATGGTGCATTAAACGGTAAAGAAGTTGGTGATGTTGATACTGAAATCTCAAGCCAAACCATAAGCTTAGACCATGAGTTTAATGATAATTTAAAATATCATGGTGCAGTTCGTCACTATAACTATTCATTAGACCGTCAATACAGTGTTGATTCACATCAAAAATTGCCAGCTAATCAAATTCAATTGACTCAAAATAAACGTCTGCGTAATGAAGATGGCGTCTATGTTCAGCAAGAATTAAGTAGTTTATTTAGTACGGGGTTTTTAAAGCATAATACTTTGATTGGTGCAGAGTACAGTAAGCAGCACAAAGATGAACTCGTGTGGAGCAAAGCTCGTCAAATTACAAATATATTTAACCCAGAGCTTGAAAATTGGGCTCCACTAGATACAAGTGTAGCTGCGGAAACTAATAATAGTAATACATTTGAAAACTATGGCATCTATTTACAAGATTTAATGACAGTTACAGATCAGCTGAAAGTTTTAGTTGGTTTACGTTACGATAATTTATCGCAAGATCGTAATAATAAAGTGAAATCTCAAATATTAAATAGAACTGATAACACTTATTCTCCACGAATCGGGGTGGTTTATCAGCCTTTAAGTAATATTTCCTTCTATACTTCTTATAACCGATCTTTCCAGCCTTTAGCTGATTCATTTGTTTTATATAAAAATAGTGATGATTTAAGCCCAACAAAAACTGAAAATGTTGAAGTTGGTGCAAAGTGGGATGTAAATGATCAATTGAATGTGACATTGGCTTTATTTGAAATGAGCCAAACGAATATTCAAAACCAAGATCCAGCAAACCCAAATCAAGCATTGTTAGCAGGTGAGCAAAAAACCAAGGGTGTTGAGCTTTCTTTAACAGGTCAATTGACTGATCAATTGTCAGTATTGGCAGGTTATTCTTATATGGATGGTAAGATTGAAAAATCGGCTATTGGACTGACAGGCAATCATTCTGCGCTTACCCCAAATAACACTGCAAACTTATGGTTGAAATATCAACTTAATGATCATTGGTATGCGGCTGTTGGTGGACGTGGTGAATCATCACGTTTTAGTGCTCCAGATAACAAGAATGTTTTACCAGGTTATGCTGTTGTAAATGCAGCAGTAGGCTATCAAAGTGAACATTATGATGTGAACCTGAACTTAAATAATCTATTTGATCGCGATTACTTTGTTTCAGGTCATAGTAACGCAAATGATTCAAACATGATGGGCGATCCATTAAATGCTCAAATTGCACTTCGTTATCGTTTTTAAGTAAAAGTTTTTCTAAAAGCTCATCGATTTGATGGGCTTTTTTATTTATTGGGTAATATATAAATAGAATTAAAAGCTTTTGTTCTGGTAGGATAAAACGTTCATGGCTATGTGCTTGATATCAAAGCCCTGCCAATGAGAACTAATACTCAACAAAAACATAGTATTTTACTTGGCTTTTGTTCGCCAATCTAAAGCTGACTCAGGCTATAATGAGACTTATTCACTTATCCGATATGTTAGGAGATCACATGACTGTAGATGTCACTGAAACCATTTCTCAAACTGTTCACCCTGCGTTTCAGTTGCTACGTCAGCACCATGTAGAAGCATTAGATATTTTAGTGTCTGAATATAAGCATAAAGTTACAGGTGCTGTGCATTATCACTTGGCAACTGACTATGATGAAAATGTATTTCTTGTTGCTTTTAGAACACAACCTATGGACTCTAAAGGCACGGCACATATTTTAGAACATACCGCTTTGTGTGGATCTGAAAAGTTTCCGGTACGTGATCCGTTCTTTTTAATGATTCGCCGTTCTTTAAATACGTTCATGAACGCATTTACAGCAGCAGATTGGACTGCGTATCCATTTGCTACTCAAAACAAAAAAGATTTCCAAAACTTACTTTCTGTTTATCTTGATGCGGCGTTTGCCGCTAATTTGAATCCACTTGATTTTGCTCAAGAAGGTATTCGTATTGAACTTGAAAATGGACAACCTGTTTATAAAGGTGTGGTCTTTAATGAAATGAAGGGTGCCATGAGTGCGCCGTCTGACCAACTTTATCACCAGTTGGCTCATCATTTATTTCCTGAAACGACCTACCATTACAATTCAGGTGGCGATCCGAAAGATATTCCTGATTTAACATATGAGCAGTTAGTCGAGTTTTATAAGACTCATTACCATCCAAGTAATGCGGTGTTTATGACTTTCGGGAATCAAACAGCTTATGAGTTACAAGAGCAATTTGAAAAACTAGCTCTAAATAAGTTTTCTGCGGGTACAACTCTATATTCTAAGCCTGAAAAACGTTTAGCTGCACCAATTGAAGTAACAGAAAATTATGGCGTTGATAGTGATGATTTAAAAGATAAAACTTATCATGTCTTATCTTGGTTATTACCTGAAGCAAACGATGTTAAATTGCGTTTGGGAATGCGTTTAGTTGAAGGAATTTTATTAGAAAATTCAGCTTCACCACTGCGCCATTACCTAGAAACGTGTGGATATGCTCAATCAACCGGTCCATTAATGGGTGTAGACGACAGTAATTTTGAAATGACTTTCTATTGTGGTGTTCAAGGTTCAAATCCTGAACATGCTGAAAGCTTTAGAGATGGTGTTTTAAATATTTTAAGTGATGTCGCTGCTAAACCAATTGATAGCGATTTAGTCGATGCAATTTTACATCAAATTGAATTACATCAACGTGAAATTAATGGTGATGGTACACCATATGGTTTAAGTCTAATTTTAAATGGCTTAAGCGGTGCGATTCACCACAATGACCCAATTCAAATTTGGGACGTTGACAGCGCAATTGCACAAGTTAAAGAAGAATTGAAAGACCCAATGTGGTTATCAAATCTGATTCAAACACATTTGCTAGATAACCCTCATCGCGTACAGATGACTCTAGTTCCAGACCCAACAAAATCTGTAAAAGAGCAAGAGGCAGAAAAAGCACGTTTAGCTGCTATTGGTGAAAAACTAACAGATGCTGATAAGGCTGAAATTATTGCTAATACCAAGGCTTTAGAGGAGCGTCAGGATACTCCAGATAACCTTGAACTATTACCAAAAGTAGGCTTGGAAGATGTACCTGCTGACTTGCATATTGTGCAGGGTCAATTGCGCGAGATTCTTTGCAATCGCATGGATACACCGTTGAATTTGTATCATGCTGGTACGAATGGCATTTACTATCAACAAGTACTTATTCAAATTCCTGAAGATATTGTAATGTCACCTTATTTCAATTTGCTTTCTATCTTGATGGGCGAAGTGGGCGCAGGTGAGTATGACTATCTTGAGCTGCAAAACTTACAAACAGCTGTAAGTGGTGGTTTAGGAATGGGGGCTTCTTTACGTAGTAAAGTCGATGATAAAGATAAAATTAGTGCTTGGTTAACGTTAACGACTAAATCGTTGACTCAAAAAAATGATGCGATTCATTTATTAAAGTTAGCATTTGAACAGCTTCGTTTTGACGAGAAAGAGCGCATTATTGAGTTATTGCAACAACGTAAAACACGTTGGCAGTCTCGTTTGTCTGGAGCAGGTCATAGTTATGCAATGCAAATTGCATCACGTAATATGAGTGCCTTGGCTCAACGAGATTATCAAAACACTGGTTTAGGTGCATTAAACTGGTTGGGTGAGCTTGTTACTAAAATTACCCAAGATGATGCAGCTTATGATGAGCTAATTTCAGAGTTAAAGCGTATTCATCGTAAATTATTGCAAGCGCCTAAACAGTTCTTGCTTGTATGTGAAGAACATCAGTCTGAACGTTTGGTTGAAGAAATCCAAAATGTTTGGGATAAACTAAATGTTGATGCAACAGCAACAGAGTTAACCCACGTAGAACAAGCAAATGATAATAATCATGAAGCATGGTTAATTCAGGCAAATGTTCAGTTCTGTGCTTCTGCTTATCAGGCTGTCGATGTATCGCATCCAGATGCGGCTCCCTTAATGGTATTGGCAGCTTATTTACGTAATGGGTTCTTACACAGTGCCATTCGTGAAAAAGGCGGTGCTTATGGTGGCGGAGCAAGTTATGATGGGAATGCATGTTCATTCCGTTTCTATAGTTACCGTGACCCACGTTTAGCAGAAACATTTAAAGACTTTGAAGCAAGTGTGCAATGGTTATTAAATGCGGAACAACAGCCTCATCAGCTTGAAGAAGCGATTCTTGGACTTGTTGCAAGTATGGATAAACCAGGTTCACCAGCGGGTGAGGCGATTACTGCATGTTATGCATTGTTGCATGCAAGAACACCAACTTTCCGCCGTACCTTACGTGAACGCTTGCTGCATGTAACATTAGAGGATTTACAACGTGTTGCTCGTCAATATTTGGTTGAGCAAACTCCTGTAAAAGCTGTAGTTGCGCCATTTGCAAAACGCGATGAATTGCAGCAATTAGGTTTTACCACTCAACAAGTTAATTAAAATAAAAATTGGAGATGAACATGGCGTTCAGACAATTTGAACGCACACCTTTACAGCTAAGCATGGGAATCGTGCTTAGCTGTTTATGTGCGTCTGTGACATATGCTGATACTTTGGCACCTGTAACCCCTGCGACAGTAGATGCATGTGTTGCTCTTGCTTCGAATGCCGATCGTCTGGCTTGTTATGACTCTGTATTTAAACCAGCAGCTTTACCAGTTATTCAAGCTGCGGCTGTACCAGAGCCTGTTAAAAAAATTGATGCACCTGCTGTTCCACCTGAAACCTTTAAAGAGAAGGTGGTAGATACAGTGAGTAATATCAAAATAATTGGTAAAGCACCAAAACTTCAACCTACTACTTCTTTACTAGATCAACGTTGGGAGTTGTCTGAAGAGAGTAAACTAGGGGTTTGGAATATTCGTGCTTATCAACCTGTCTATTTGTTACCAGTATTCTGGACCAGCGACAAAAATGAATTACCTACTAGCCCAAATCCAAACAACGTAGAGCATACAGCTCAAAACCTGAAATCAATGGAAAGTAAATTTCAGATTTCTTTAAAAACCAAAGCTTGGGAAAATATTTTTGGCAACAATGGCGATTTGTGGGTAGGTTATACACAATCTTCACGTTGGCAGACATTCAATGCTGAAGAGTCGCGTCCTTTCCGCGAAACGAATTATGAACCTGAAGCAAGTTTAATGTTTAGAACCAACTATGAACTGCTTGGTCTAGATGGTCGTTTACTTGGGGTTACTTTAAACCACCAATCAAATGGTCGTTCAGATCCATTATCTCGTAGCTGGAACCGCGTAATCTTTAATGTGGGATTAGAGCGCGGTAACTTTGCTTTAATGCTTCGTCCGTGGGTGCGCATTGAAGAAGACAGCAAAGATGATAATAACCCTGATATGGAAAATTACATCGGTCGTGGGGATTTAACAGCATTTTATAAGTGGAAGGAAAATGACTTCTCTTTAATGCTGCGTCACTCTTTAAAAGGTGGTGATGATTCTCATGGTGCTGTTCAATTTGATTGGGCTTTTCCAATCAGTGGCAAACTGCGTGGACACTTCCAGCTGTTTAATGGTTACGGTGAAAGTTTAATTGACTATAACCATCGAGCAACTTACGCGGGCTTGGGTGTTTCACTCATGAATTGGTACTAAGTCTTTACTTGTAAAAATGCCGCTTTTATAGCGGCATTTTTATTATCCAATTTGAATATTGGCTTGAGGGTGCTTGAGTCGACTTTTTTTCGGAGTGGCAATTAAATAAGCCAGTGTTAATGGGCCGAGTCGCCCAGCAAACATCAACAAACTTAAAATGAACAAACTACCATTATGTAGCTCAGGCGTGATTCCACGAGAAAGCCCCACAGTACAAGCTGCTGAAACAACCTCAAACAGCAAGTTCATAAAGTCTGCTTTAGGTTCTAAAAGCAAAATAATAAAGAATCCCATGAAAATGAGTATGCTTGTAATTGCAGTTACAGCTAAAGCTTTATAAGTGGTTTCATGTGCGACTGAATGATTAAATATTCGAATTTCATCTGTGCGCCGTAAAAATGAAATAACACTGAGCACTAAAATTACAAAGGTTCCAACTTTAATTCCACCTGCTGTACTGAGTGAACCACCACCAATAAACATAAGCAACATCATGACTAAGGAACTGCTGTTGGTCATTGAACCTGTATCAATGGTATTAAAACCTGAAGATCTCGGAACAGTGGCTTGAAACCAAGCATTTAATGCTTGATCACCAATACTGAGCATTCCTAGGGTATGAGGATTTTGAGCTTCTAAAACCCATATTAAAATAAATGCAATAAGGTTAATAACTGCAATAGTCGTGAGAATAAGCTTGCTATTTGGAGTGAGTTTTTTCCATTTTTTATTTTGTTTAATGTCCATTAAAACCAAAAAGCCAAGGCCACCTAAGGTGTAAAGTATGCTAATGGTTATACAAATCAGGTAGTTACTTTGGAAATTTACTAAGCTATTGGAAAATAATGAAAAACCAGCATTGTTAAATGAAGAAATACTATAAAAAACTGCATAATATAGTCCGCGTGCAAAACCGTAACTCGGTGTAAAAGCAGTGGTGAGAATAATTGTGCCGATGAGCTCAAAAATAAGAGTATAAGTTACAACCCCTTTAGCTACAAAAGTAACTTTCGATAGGCTTGTTTGTCCGAGACTATCTTGTGCCATCATTTGCTGCTTAAGGCCAACTTTAGGTGACAAACTTAGTGCTGCCAAGATGGCAAAAGTCATGAAACCCAAACCACCAGATTGAATCAGCAATAAAATAATAGTTTGCCCGAACAAGGTAAAAGACTCATGAATATTTAAAACAGATAGGCCTGTAATTGTCACCGCCGAGGTTGCTGTAAAGAGCGCATCCATCCAGCTCACATCACCTGTATTGGCAAACGGCAGTTTTAGTAATAAAGTGCCAAAAATAATAAAGCCCATAAACCCCAGTGCTAAGAGTGAAGGAGGGCTTAAATTTAATGTTTTATGGGGCTTGGGATATATAGACATATTCTAGATTTCTTTTCTTACATGAAGCAATTAGAAAGTTTCTTTAACTGCGGTAAATGACCTTCTAAAATAAGAATATCATGAGTTTGCAAGGTGAAATTTTCTTCGGTCTCAAACAAAATTTGCTGCTGTCTTTTTAAGAGCAATGTTTTGACCTGTGGTGCTTGCTGCATAATGCCATATAAGTTAATACCATTAAGTTTTTCTGGAATTTCAATTTTAATAATATAGTGATCATCGTCTAAGGACATATAACGACTAACCATTGGATAGTTCAGAGCTTGAGCAACGCGTACCCCCATATCTTCTTCAGGATGAATAATTTTATTGATATTGAGATGCGACAAAATGGTGTGATGAGCTTTGGTTTTTGCTTTTACCCAAATCTTGTCCATACCTAAATTTTTTAAATTCAGGACACATAAGATACTTGCCTCAATATCTTCACCAATTGCTACAACAACTGCATCACAATTTTGAATATTAAGTTCATCAAGTACATGTTCGTCGGTCGCATCGGCAATGACGGCATGGGTTAAAACGTTGGCAAGATTTTCAACATTCTTTTTTACCGTATCAATGCCAATAACATCATGATTTAATTTTGTGAGCTCTTGAGCAACAGTTGCTCCGAAACTCCCTAAGCCAATGACTGCAAACTGTGCCATGTTGGTCCTTGTTTCCTGATTAGACGTTTATTTTTAAGGATATTTTCTTTGAGATAAAGAGAGGCAATGTAAATATTAAAATAATTATATGAATAAGCCGACAAATTTGTCGGCTTATTCATCAAAATCAAAGATTATTTTAAGAAACGTTTGTAGCCGACATTATTCGTAATTTCTGCATACGGATAGCTAATCTGCTCAAGAGTTTCAATTAATCCATCTGGATTTTGTTTCGCATCGGTCGCTTGTAAGCCGACTAATACACGTCCTTCTGCCGCACCGTGGTTACGGTAATGGAACAACGTAATATTATGGGTTGGGCCTAAACGAGTTAAGAAGGTTAAGAGGGCACCTGGACGTTCAGGGAACTCAACGCGGAACAATCTTTCATCGTCCAGATTTGCATGACCGCCAATCAAATAACGAATGTGTAATTTGGCAACCTCATCATCAGATAGATCATCTACCACATAATTTTGTTGCTTCAATTGTTCTAAAATTTCATGGCGCTCAGCGTCGCCGCCTTTTAAGCTAATGCCAACAAAGACTTGCGCTTCTTCTGTGTTGTTTGCTCGGTAGTTAAACTCGGTAATATTACGGCCTTGTAAAGCGCGACAGAAGCCTAAGAATGCACCTTTTTCTTCTGGTAGTGTCACCGCATAAATGGCTTCACGCTGTTCACCTAACTCGGTACGCTCAGCAATATAACGTAGACGGTCAAAATTCATGTTGGCGCCACATACAATCGACACAATGTTTTTATTGCTGATTTTATGTTCGGTAATATATTTTTTGATACCAGCAAGGGCCATCGCACCTGAAGGTTCAACAATGCTGCGATTTTCGTCAAAGGTATCTTTAATTGCCGCACAGATTTCATCTGTATTTACAGTCACAATCGCTGGGTCAACAATTGGACCAGAATTATCAGACTTACGCAGACGAATAATATCAAATGGTAAAGCACCAATTTGTGCAACGGCAGTACCATCTGCAAACAAGCCTACATGTGGCAAGATTACGCGTTCATTTGCTTCTAAGGCTGCTTTTAAGCACGCAGATTCTTCATATTCAACGCCAATAATTTTCACGTGAGGTGCAACTTCACCAAGGTAAGCTGCTACGCCTGAAATAAGACCACCACCACCTACAGCAACAAACACATATTCTACATCACGCCATTGACGTAATATTTCATTTGCAATAGTACCTTGACCAGCAATGACAAGTTCGTCGTCATAAGGTGGAATAAATACAAGGCCTTCAACTTCGGCACGTTGTTGAGCATATTTATTTGCTATATCAAAACTATCGCCATGTAACACAACTTGACCACCCAAGCGTTTAACTGCTTGAACTTTAATGTCCGGAGTCGTGCTTGGCATGACAATAATCGCTGGAATTCCTAAACGTTGACCTGATAATGCTACGCCTTGAGCATGGTTACCAGCAGATGCACAAATTACCCCACGTTCGAGTTGTTCTTTAGGTAATTGGCTAATACGGTTATAGGCACCGCGTAATTTAAAAGAAAAAACAGGCTGTAAATCTTCACGTTTAAAACGAATAATATTATTTAATTTTTGACTAATTCGTGGAGCTGCTTCGAGAGGTGTTTCAATTGCAACATCATAAACCGTTGCTTGTAAAATTTGTCGTACCACACGAGACAGCATGTTCATCTTCCCTATAACAGTTTAAAATAGGAAGTTATTGTAGCAAACCCCTGTGCATTTGCGCCGATTATTGGTGCATAAATGTCAAAAAATAGTTGAGTGATGTCATGAGTCTATACGCAACCCAAGATGAAAAGAAACAAGCTGCTGCGAAAGCTGCTTTAAAACACTTACCCAAAGGTGGCATTTTGGGGGTGGGGACTGGAAGTACAGTAAACTTTCTAATTGATTTATTGCCTGAATTACAGTTAGAAGCTGCTGTGGCAAGTTCTCAGGCAACTGCTGATCGTCTTAAAAAATTAGGTATCGAAGTTGTAGATATGAACCATGTTGGTGGTTTAGATGCCTATGTTGATGGTGCAGATGAAATTGACCGCCATATGCATATGATTAAAGGCGGTGGTGCTGCATTAACACGTGAAAAAATTGTTGCTTCAATTGCTAAGAAATTTGTTTGTATTGTTGATGATTCAAAGTGGGTTGATCAACTTGGCCGTGATTTCCCACTCCCTGTAGAAGTTATTCCAATGGCCCGTTCGGCAGTTGCTCGTAAACTAGTCGCTTTAGGTGGTGATCCAGTTTATCGCGAAGGGGTCGTAACAGATAACGGTAATGTGATTTTGGATGTATTTAATCTTAATATTTTAAATGCGATTGATGTAGAAAAAACCATTAATAACATTCCAGGTGTTGTGACTAATGGTATTTTCGCTTTAAATCCAGCAACGATTGCAATTGTAGCAACAAATAATGGTATTGAAGAGCGCACAGCACAGTAATGTCTGCAAAAATGCCAGAAATTAAAATTGTTCGACACGTAAGGGCAAGAAAATTGCGCTTACGTGTCGAGCCAGCTTCAATACGCCTGACAGTTCCTTTGTTTTGCAGTAAGAATCAAATTCAGCTTTTTTTAGCACAATCTGAGCAATGGTTGATCGAAACGTGGAATAAGCAACAACACGTTCAATCTAATTCGCTTGAAATTCCCTCAGAAATTTATTTTTTTAATAAAGAGCAACCATTTCAAGTTGTTGTTCAAAAGCAACATCGTGTTTTTCAATTTGATTGGGAAAATAACTGTCTATTTATTAAAGATACGCAGCCATATTTGGCATTACAAAGTGCAGTAATTTCTTATGCAAAACAAGAATTACCCAAGCTTTTAAAAGATCTGAGTGGGCAAACCCGTCTAAATTACAGCGAATGTTCAATCCGCCGTCCCAAAACTCGTTGGGGGAGCTGTAGTAGTCAGCATAATATTATGCTACATGCAGGTTTGGTGCTCATGCCACAAGAGATTGCTCGCTATGTCGCTATTCATGAGTTAGCGCATACTAAACATTTTGATCATAGCCCTGCATTTTGGGCAGAAGTTGAAAAATACGATCCATATTTTCAAAGACACCGCAGACAACTTAAATCAAATTCGTTGCCTGCATGGTGGTATGTCTCAAATTAACTAAAACTACATTCTAATTGTGGTGTTTGTAAGTTATCTGGTGCTTTTCGGCTATCTAGACCTGCTTTGGCACTCACGATTTTATTTGCTTTAATCGATAATTGTATAAAGTTGTATTGCTGCGTTGAGTTGTTTGGTTCGGCTGAACTTGAGTTGAGTAAATAACTTGAACTTGCAGCATCTGTTTGCAATAAATTATCTGTACTATCCGCACTTAAAGCAGAGCGATAAGTCTGTGATCCTTTAATAAGTTCGATTTGACCATTCGCACGGAAATTAAGTTGGCAACCTGTTGCAGTGTCTTCATAGTGACCTACTAAATAGTCTGTAGCTGGTAGTTTGGGGTCGGAAAGATTAATGCTAGTCAAACCTTGTTTACAAGGATATATAGAGCCGTTACAGGTTGCTGTAATACCACTAAAACCTACAGCACGACGATAATCACCAGCCCCATCTGTACGGAAAAAGTCAGTTGTATTTCCGATAGGTACGACCCCTGAATATTGTTTCTTATCCAGTAGATTATAACTCGTCTGATCTAAACTCTGGCTATTTGCCAATTTTAAAGTAGCGGCTTTTAAATGGGTTGCAAAATTATCGCGTGTAGCTTTTTGATTAGCTGCGATATCTAACAGTGTATTTTTGACTGGATCAATATTATCTGGAGCAGAATTGAAAATAGGGGTGAATGATGTTTGATCGCCATGAAGTTTTTTCCCATCTAAAAAACCATCTTTCAAATCGGTTGCTAAACTTTTAATAAGTTCTTGGTATGTGGTTGCTCCGCTATGAATTGTTGACCAATATTGTAAGTATCCAAAGCTAAGATAGCTATCCACATATGTACTAGGTTTTTTGGTTGAGTACTGCAATGAAGTTAAAGTAGTGACGAGGGAGTTGGCTGGACTTAAACTTGGAATGTCGGCATCTTTGAACGCATTAAGAAGAGATCTATAAACGTCTTGAGAAGCTAAATCCACATGTAATTGCTCAATGCTGGTTGGGTCAATCGTATCTTGAGGGAGTTGTCCCGAGCGTATCACAGCGCGTTGGTAAATCGCTTCACTGCTTGGACTTATGAATAGAGTTCTGCCACTTACACTGTTCGGTGTAATAAACGCATGATAAATACCAGAGAAATTTTGGTATGTTGAAGTAATTGGATCAAATACTTGAGATGAATTTTGAGTCGTAATTTCTACACGATATAAACGATTCAATTTAGCGGTAGGAATTTTGACATTAACGCTGTTTAAACTTGCAATTGAAGTATCTAATAAAACAGAGTTAGTGGTGTTGTCATATACTTTTAGTTGGATATTACGCATTTCTACAGGAGATTTAAGAGTAACATCAGTCGTTGCCTCTGGAGTAGGATCAACGGGTGTTGGAGTGCTTGGTGAGTTGCCACTACTACTGCCTCCACCTCCGCAACCTACAAGTGCAGCACTTAAAATTAATGTGCTCAAGCCAAGGTAAGTGTGTAATTTTGTTTCTTTTGATTGATGAAGCATCCTAGCTCTCCAATTAAATCTGGTATTTATTTGCTGATATTTGTTTAGTTATGACAGTTCAATAAGTTCTATCTAATTGTCGCTAAAATTAAAAAAATTAAAATTACCAAGCATGAAATGGTTTTGTAAGCTTGGACATCCTGTCATACTACTGCGCAAGTATAGATTCAAAAATTGAGGTAATGCACGTGATTTCTGTCGGAATTGTTGGTGGAACGGGTTATACAGGCGTTGAACTATTACGTATTTTATTACGACATCCTAAAGCGCAGGTTCGAGTTCTTACTTCACGTACAGAAGCGGGCAAACCAGTTGCAGATATGTTCCCTAATTTACGTGGACATACTGATCTTCAATTTTCAGATTTAAATATTGATGATTTAAAAAAGTGTGATGTTGTGTTTTTTGCTACACCGCATGGTGTTGCGATGCAGCATGCAAAAGAATTAATTGCGGCTGGCACTAAAGTTATTGATTTGGCTGCTGATTTTCGTTTGCAAAATCTTGAGCAGTTTGAGAAATGGTATGGCATGGAACATGCTTGCCCAGACGTTCTGGAAAACTCAGTATATGGTTTGGCTGAATTAAACCGCGAAAAAATTAAACAGGCGCAAGTTATTGGTAACCCAGGTTGCTATCCGACTACAGTTCAATTAGGTTTGGCGCCACTTTTGAAATCAGCGCAAGCATTGATTGAAACAAAAAATATTATTATTGATGCGAAGTCAGGTGTTTCTGGTGCTGGTCGTAAAGCAAGCTTAGGCATGATCTATAGTGAAAATGCCGATAACTTCAAGGCTTATGGCGTTGCGGGTCACCGTCACCATCCGGAAATTGTTGAAGCATTGGAAAATATTTCTGGGCAAAAAGGTGGCTTTGAAGGGCTCTTGTTTGTTCCTCATTTAGTTCCAATGATTCGCGGTATGCTCAGCACAATTTATGTCGATTTGACAGAAGCTGGAAAACAAACGGATATTCAGGCATTGTATGAGCACTTTTATGCAAATGAAAAATTTGTTGATGTGATGCCTGCTAATAGTTCGCCTGAAACACGTAGTGTGCGCGGTGCGAATGAGCTTCGTATTGCTTTATATAAGCCGCAGCCGAATAAGCTTATTATTCTTGCGGTACAAGATAACCTTGTGAAGGGTGCATCTGGTCAAGCTGTACAAAATATGAACCTTATGTTCGGCTTTGATGAAGATGAAGGCTTACAAGGGATTGGTTTATTACCATAAAAAACTCTTTTTTGCTTCACACACATTTAAATTTCGATTTAAATGTGTGTCTTGACTCTGATCTTAAACACTGAGATGACGATGCAAAACTCTGGACAGACGACTTCGGCAGAAAGTTCGTTGCAAAAGAAAAAATTTTTAAATACCAATAAACCTTTGTTTATTGGTGCGGCTATTTTAATGAGTGGTTGTCTTGCGCTTGGCTATACAATTGGGCACCGTCAAGGTCTAACTGTTGTAGGTTACGATGCAGATGCAGAGCAATTGGTTGAAGTGGTGCAAAAGCAAAAAACAGCTTTAGATGCAGTTAATAAAAGCCTGAACGCTGCAGTACAAGAGCGTGATGTTGCTGTAACAAATGCAAATGATCTGTTTGAAGCCCTTAACCAGGCCAATGCTGATAAAACGCAGCAAGAAGGTATGAGTAATATCTACCGTGATATCTTGAGGCAGCGCGGTGGCTTAAGCTTAACGATTCAAAATTTGGCGATTAAACCTCTGCCTGAAAATGCTTATGAATATCAGTTGGATTTAGTACAGGTGAGCCCAAGCAAGCGCCGTGCTTCAGGATCGATTGAGATAAGACTCATTAAAGATACAGAAGTTTTGGTTGTACCACTTGAAGCTAAAAACTTTAACTTTACTGATTTTGAGCGTTTAACAGGTCGTTGGACGATGCCTAAAGGTTTTACACCTCAATTTATTGAGGTACGTTTAACAGGCGGTTCTGATATACCAGTTATTAAACGTTTTAGTTGGCAGCGCGGTAAACCTGTCGAAACATCTTCTGCTTTTGTGGCAGAAATTCCTCAAGCTGAAGCAAATTCACAATAGTAACATCCTATGCGAACAAATAAGCGTCAAACAAACTTAAAAGATATCAAGGCTTCTTTTCAGCAGTCTGGTTATGTCGATTGGCACTTCCATCCACGCTTAAGTGATTCGCAAAACGAAGATCATGACGGAGAGGTTGTTGTACAAACAGCACCTCCTGAACTCAAGCGTCCGCCGTCATATGCAGTCGTCTTAATGAATGACGATTACACGCCAATGGACTTTGTAATTGAAATTTTACAACAATACTTTGCAATGAATCTTGACCAAGCAACTCAAGTAATGCTAACAGTACACTATGAAGGTAAAGGTATTGCTGGGGTATATCCAAGAGACATCGCGGAAACCAAAGCAAACCTTGTTAATAATTACGCTCGATCGCAAGGTCATCCATTACTTTGCCAGATTGAGCCTAAAGCATAAGGGGGTTACATGCTCAGTCGTCAATTAGAAGTATCATTACGTTTGGCTGTTAGCATGGCTCGTCAAAAGAGACATGAGTTTCTTACAGTTGAACACTTATTATTAGCACTACTCGACAACGATTCGGCCGTGAATGCATTAAAAGCATGTGGGGCTGATATAGTTTCTTTACGTAAAGAATTAGAAGAATATGTAGAACAACATACTCCTAAGCTTGGCGAAAATAGCGAGCAGGCGCCTCATCCAACAGAAAGTTTCGACCGCATTTTGCAACGTGCTATTTTCCATGTGCAATCAAGTGGCGGCGATCGTACTGTTGAAGGTGCGGATGTTTTGGTCGCAATGTATTCAGAGCGTGATTCTTTTGCTGTGTATTTGCTTAAACGTCATCAAATCAATCGATTGACACTGACTCAATACTTGTCTCATGGGACACGTAAAGATGAAGTGCAAGTTGAAGAAGAAGTTGAAGATATTGAGGGTGAAACGAGTACGGGTAATGCAGGGCCATTAGAGCTTTATACGCTGAACTTAAATGTTGAAGCGCAAAAAGGCAAAACTGATCCACTTATTGGTCGTGAAAAAGAAATTGAGCGTACAGCACAAATTCTGTGCCGCCGTCGCAAAAATAATCCATTACTCGTAGGTGATCCGGGCGTTGGTAAAACCTCGATTGCTGAAGGTTTGGCATGGTTAATTGTGAATGGTAAGGCGCCTAAACCTTTGAGTCAGGCTGAAGTTTATAGTTTAGATATTGGTGCATTAGTTGCTGGGACCAAATATCGAGGTGACTTTGAAAAACGTTTAAAACAATTGCTTAATGCTTTGAAGAAAAATCCAAATGCGATTTTATTCATTGATGAAATTCATATGATCATTGGCGCGGGCTCAAGTATGGGCAGCACAATGGATGCTTCAAATCTCATCAAGCCAGCTTTGGCAAATGGTACTTTGCGTTGTATTGGTTCAACGACGTTCCAAGAATATCGTCAGGTTTTTGAAAAAGACCATGCGTTATCACGTCGTTTCCAGAAAATTGATGTCAATGAGCCAAGTATTTCTGAAACAATTGATATTTTACGTGGCTTAAAATCTAAATTTGAAGATTTTCACCACGTACAATATGACGATAAAGCATTGGTATCAGCTGTAGAGCTTTCTGCTAAATTCATTAATGATCGTTTCTTGCCAGATAAGGCAATTGATGTGATTGACGAAGCTGGTGCTCAGCGTCGTTTGAAGGCTGAAAGTGATGATAGTTTGATTACGGTAGAGAATATCGAAGATATCGTTTCTAAGATCGCTCGTATTCCACCAAAAACTGTTTCTAAAGATGATAAGTCAGTGCTTGAAAATCTTGAGCGTGATTTAAAACGTGTTGTGTTTGGTCAGGATGAAGCGATTACAGCGTTAGGCTCAGCGATCAAGTTATCTCGTGCTGGATTGAAATCACCAGATAAGCCAGTAGGTAGTTTTGTTTTTGCTGGTCCAACAGGTGTGGGTAAAACTGAAGTCACTAAACAGCTGGCGAAGTTGTTAGGTGTTGAGCTGGTGCGTTTCGATATGTCTGAATATATGGAACGTCATGCGGTTTCACGTTTGATTGGTGCACCTCCGGGTTATGTGGGTTATGACCAAGGTGGGCTTTTAACTGATGCGATCCATAAGAATCCGCACTGTGTTTTATTGCTAGATGAAATTGAGAAAGCACATCCAGATGTGTTCAATCTCTTGCTGCAAATCATGGATCATGGTGCTTTAACGGATAACAACGGACGTAAGTCAGACTTTAGAAACGTTATTATTGTCCTGACTACGAATGTGGGAGCAGAGAGTATTTCTCGCGCGAGTATTGGTTTTACTGAACAAGATCATAGTTCTGATAACCAAGAAGCAATGAAACGTGCTTTCTCACCAGAGTTCCGTAACCGTCTAGATAGTGTTATTCAATTCAAGTCATTACCAACAACTGTTATTGAGTCTGTAGTTGATAAATTCTTGACAGAGTTACAAGCTCAACTGGATGACAAACAAGTTGTACTTGATGTCGATCAAAGTGCTCGTGATTGGTTGGCAACAAACGGTTATGACCGCTTGATGGGTGCGCGTCCAATGCAACGCCTCATTCAAGAACACTTGAAGAAACCATTAGCTGAAATGATTTTGTTTGGCGAACTGGCAGATCATGGTGGTAATGTGGCTGTATCAGTGAAAAATGAAGATGGCAAAGCTGTCGGCTTAAAACTTGAAGTGTTTGAAGATCATCATACGGCAGAACCAGCATAACTCATGTTAATTGATAGTCTTGCTATAACCCGAATACTGAGTGTATTCGGGTTATTTATTATTACAGCAATTGCTGAAATTCTTGGTTGTTATTTCCCTTATCTGATTTTAAGAGAAGGCAAGTCTGCTTGGCTGTGGCTACCTACAGCTTTAAGTCTGGCTGTCTTTGTATGGCTGCTGAACCTACATCCAGCGGCTTCAGGGCGCATTTATGCTGCGTATGGCGGTATTTATATTTTTACTGCGTTAATGTGGCTGCGTTTTGTGGATCAGGTAGGATTAACAAGATGGGATATACTGGGTGGTCTAATCGTGCTTTGTGGAGCTGGCTTAATTATTTTACAACCTCAAGGGCTGATTCGTTAATACAATGAGTGAATCAAATCTTAAGCGTGAAAATAAGAGGTTTTTTTCAAAAAAAGACTTGTCAAAGCCCTCAACAATGCGTATTTTAGATTTAAGGAACATTTTTTTATATTTGAGATAAAGATGTTAAATCTATCTGTGAACACTAACGCATATTATTATTTTTGGCAATTTAGATAGTTGCCTGAGCGTATTCGGGCATGAGAAAGTTGCCCATCACAGTTAATACCTGATCGGCAACCCCGATCAGGTTTTTTTATGCTTTATCTTTTTGACTTGAGGAACTTAAAATGAACAACATGACTTATTCATACTTTAGCAACTTTTATTGGTTTTACTTTTGCTTGCCTTTACCAACGAATAGATCCAAAACGCTCAAATAAATGATCGGACTGAATAGATTGCAGTCCCAAGGAAAAACCAATGAATGCCCTAAATACTTTATTGACACAAAGCAATACAAAAGAAACTCCAGTTAGTTTACCTGTCCAGTTAAAAGCAAAATATCCGCTTGCACACTCTTTCGTGCGTCAAATTGCCGAACATCGTCAAACTATTCAAAATATTCTTATTGGCAAAGATCATCGGTTAATGGTAATTACAGGGCCTTGTTCCATTCATGATCCGGTTGCAGTACTTGAATACGCTGAAAGATTGCAAAAATTACAAGAAAAAGTAAAAGATCAGATTTTTATTGTGATGCGTGCATACATTGAAAAACCACGTACAACTGTGGGTTGGAAGGGTTTCATGTATGATCCAAATTTAGATGGTTCATCAAATTTACAACTTGGTTTAGAGAAGTCTCGCGAACTTTACTTACAAATTATTGAAAAGGGTTTGCCAATTGCGAGTGAAATTTTAAGTCCAATGGCAACTGGTTATTTTGATGATTTATTGGCTTGGGGGGCAATTGGTGCTCGTACAAGTGAGTCTCAAATTCATCGTGAAATCTCAAGCCACATGCCATACAGTATTGGTTTTAAGAATGGTACTGATGGCTCAATTCAGATTGCATTAGATGCGATTCAGTCAGCACAAAATGAACATCAATTTTTAGGAATGAATCAACAAGGCTTACCTTCAGTGATTCAGAGCGCTGGTAATCCCTTACCACACTTGATTTTGCGCGGAGCGAATCATGGGCCAAATTATGATTTAGCTTCAATTCAGGCGATACGAGAAAAACACAAACAAAATCTTCCTGCATTGGTGATTGACTGTAGTCATGGCAATAGCAGTAAAGATCCGTTACGTCAGCCAGAAGTTTTACAGCAAATCGTTGCTGAACGTTTAAAAACACAAGTAAAAGGCGTCATGATTGAAAGTCATTTGGTTGATGGTAGCCAAAAGATTTCTTGTGATATGACTTATGGGCAGTCAGTAACTGATGGTTGCTTGGGATGGGAAAAAACAGAGCGACTTTTGTTAAGTGTTTCAGAGCAATTAAAAGTAAAAGAGTTAGCTCATTCAGCTTAATGACTTACACATTTAAAAAGGGATCTGCGAACAGATCCCTTTATTTTTTTAAGAAGCATGTTTTAATTCTGATAAAAATGTTGTGATTTCATGGCCAAATTTTTTCGGCTCGGTCAATAAAGGTGTATGGCCTGAGCGCTCAAAATATATTGCTTTTGCATGCTCGACACTCTGTGCAATAAGTGTCTGCCCAGTTTCTGGATAAAGCGTCGAATTACGACCAATAAAGAAAGTTGTTGGACACTCTAATTGCTGGATAGCTTCACGATAATCTTCATTGTGATAAAGATAATTTTCGACATACCAAAATAAATAATCTAAACGCTGAATAGGTAATAAATATTTTTGTAGAAACGGTTGTTTTAGCGCTGTTTTAAAAACTAAAGGGCTAAATGGATTGCTACTTTGCAAATCAATAAAATCTACCCAAAGGCGAACCAATTCCTGTCGATCTGGAAGTGATAATTCATAAAGATATTTGGCATTTTTGTGCTTTGATAATAATTGATAGATATCATTTAGTAATTGTTTGAACTGAGTATGATGAGAACCAAATAAACCATATTCCCATGTTGAATCTACAGATATTTTGGGTGTTTGGTCGATATGTAAATATGCTTTTAGTTGCTGTGCGAGGTGAGCATGTTTCATACCATGCATGGCCGTTGTGGCACCCATCGAATAACCCATCAAGATAAAGTTATCGAGTTTTAATTGTTCTATTAAATGAGCAACGTCTTGCCAATGGCTTGATATCGCATCTTGCTCAGGTATTGCACAGTTTTTTGAACCGCCAAAACCACGCCAATCTGGAATAATAAACTCATAATCTTTACGGTTTGCATAAATAAAAGGTAGCCATTGCCAACTTTGCATACCAAGACCAGATAAAACCAAAACTGGTTCACCACGACCAACACGTCGTACAAATAAATTTTCCCGATCGGGCATGGTGTAATATGGCATGGCTATTCTCCGGATACGCTATCTTGGGCAAAGCGTTTTAATTGAGGGATGACTTGTTCCAACCATTTGATCCATTCACTTTCCATTGTAATTCCAAGTTCTAAGATCATTTTATGGATGTATAACACACGGTCATTTAGATCATTGCTATCTTTAAAATCTTTGTCATAAATACTTTGATAAAGTTTCAGCTTTTCCTGATGTAGACCAAGGTGTCGTAACAGCTCAGGTAATATCTGATTATTGCTCAATTGTGCTTCAGCACGCAATCTAACCATTAAATCATCTCGAAGCTGCGCAGGTTCACTTTGTTGCGTCATCCATGAAGCTAACTCAATACGCCCCAGTTGTTCAACTTGATAGGTCTTTTTTCGACTATTTTCCATTTCATTTTCTAACGTTGAAACCCAACCTTTTTTGAGCATGTTATTGAGTTCACGATAAATTTGCTGGTGTGTGGCATTCCAGAAAAAGCCCATTGAACGGTCAAAGCGGCGGGCAAGTTCGAACCCTGTGCTTGGTCGTTCAAGCAAGCTGGTCAATAAAACATGAGGAAGTGACATGGCAATCCGTTTGTAAGCAAAAGTAAAGTGTGACTGATGAGATTATGCAACATGTTGCATAAAAGTCAAAATTTGATTATAAATTAATGCAACAAGTTGCATTAGCAAGCTAATTGCTAGCCTAAGGAGAAAATATGTCAGCTTATCCACATTTATTAAAGCCACTTGATTTAGGCTTTACTACTTTAAAAAACCGTGTGCTTATGGGGTCTATGCATATTGGGTTAGAAGAAGCACCGCAGGGATATGAGCGTATGGCAGCATTTTATGCTGAGCGCGCAAAAGGTGATGTTGGATTGATCGTAACTGGCGGTGTTTCTCCAAATGATGATGGTGTTGTATTTAGCCACGGTACTAAACTAGATACAGTTGAAGAAGCTGAAAAACATAAAGTGATTACCCAAGCTGTGCATGAAGCTGGCGGAAAAATTGCTATGCAGATTTTACATACTGGGCGCTATTCTTATCAGGCAAATAACGTTGCGCCTTCAGCAATTCAAGCGCCAATTAACCCGATTAAGCCTAAAGCTTTAAGTTCTGCCGAAGTAGAACAGACCATTGATGACTTTGCAAACTGTGCCAAACTTGCTCAGTATGCTGGTTATGATGGCGTAGAAATTATGGGCTCTGAAGGTTATTTAATTAATGAGTTTATTGCTGCACGTACTAACCATCGTGATGATGAATGGGGTGGTAGTTACGAAAACCGTATTCGTTTCCCCATTGAAATTGTAAAACGTACGCGTACTTTGGTTGGTGAAAATTTTATTATTATTTATCGTCTATCGATGCTTGATTTAGTTGAAGGTGGTTCAAGTTTTAATGAAGTAATTCAGCTTGCAAAAGAAATTGAAAAAGCAGGCGCAACTATTATTAATACAGGCATTGGTTGGCATGAAGCACGTATTCCAACCATTGCAACGAAAGTACCTCGTGCTGCATTTACGTGGGTCACTGAAAAACTCAAAGGTGAAGTATCTATTCCTTTGATTACTTCCAACCGAATTAATACGCCTGAAATGGCTGAACATGTGTTGGCTTCGGGTCATGCCGATATGGTGTCCATGGCGCGTCCAATGTTAGCTGATGCTGAGTTTGTTTTAAAAGCAAGCCAAGGTCGTAGCGATGAAATTAATACATGTATTGGGTGTAACCAAGCGTGTTTAGATCATATTTTTTCAATGAAAATCGCAACGTGTTTAGTGAATCCTCGCGCATGTTATGAAACTGAACTTATCTTTAAAGAAGCACAGATTCAAAAGAATATTGCTGTTATTGGTGCGGGTCCGGCAGGTTTAAGTTTTGCAGTATATGCAGCTGATCGCGGGCATAAAGTCAAAGTTTTTGAGGCAAGTCATCAAATTGGTGGTCAGTTTAATATTGCAAAGACTGTTCCTGGAAAAGAAGAGTTTTACGAAACCTTACGCTACTTTGGCCGTCAAATTGAATTGCGACCAAATATTGAGCTTGTATTAAATCATAAAGCAACTTATGAAGAGTTGAGCCAAGCAAATTTTGATGAAATTGTGGTTGCAACAGGTGTAACTCCTCGTCAATTACAATTTGAAGGTATTGATCATCCTAAAGTATTGAGCTACATACAAGTTCTAAGAGAGCGTGTTCCTGTGGGGCAGCGTGTAGCTATTATTGGGGCGGGTGGTATTGGTTTTGATACGGCGGAATATCTTACTCACGAAGGTGAAAGTGGCAGCTTAAACCCAGAAAAGTTCTATGCTGAATGGGGAATTGATACTCAATATGAGCATGTTGGCGGATTAAAGCAGCCAAAAGTTGAAGATTCAGAACGGGAAATTTATTTACTGCAACGTAAAGCCGCTGCTGTAGGGGCTGGTTTAGGTAAAACTACTGGCTGGATTCACCGTACAGGTCTGAAAAATCGTCAAGTCAAAATGCTTGCCGGGGTTCAATACGACAAAGTTGATGATCAAGGTCTTCATATAACAGTAGATGGAAAACCGAGTGTACTTGAAGTTGATCATGTTGTGATTTGTGCGGGCCAAGAATCTTTCACTGCAATGTATGAGCAATTAAAAGAAGACGGAAAAAATGTTCATTTAATTGGTGGAGCTAAAGAAGCCGGAGAGCTAGATGCAAAACGCGCTATACGACAAGGTGCTGAGTTAGCAGCGACACTATAAATCTATATGGGCATTTCTTTGAAAAGGAAATGCCCATAATTTCATTAAGTAAATTATGGGAAAAATAACAATGGCACTTGAAACAACAAAACAGTCTTTAGAAAAATGGCATCACATGATTCAGGCAGGTAACTTGTTCGATCTAAATGATTTATTAGCCGATGAAGTCATTTTCCGTTCTCCTGTTGCCCATAAACCTTATGAAGGAAGGCAAGTCGTTTTCTTCATTCTGAGCAATGTTATTCAGGTATTCCAAGACTTTACTTATCATCGTGAGTTTTATACGGAAGATGGCGAAAATGTGGTACTTGAGTTCAGTGCAAATGTAAGCGGCAAGTCATTAAAAGGTATTGATATGATACGTTTTAATGAGCAAGGCAAAATTATTGATTTTGAGGTAATGATTCGTCCAATGAGTGGGTTAGCTGCACTAGCTGAACAAATGGGTATAAGAATTGCCAAGTTTCAACCGCAATAATTTTAGCAAATAGCCTAAGTAATATTGTTGAGGTCATTAGAATGTGGTTAAAACTTTCAACATTAGTCTTATTGCCTGTATTATTTATACAAGGGGCAAAGGTTCGTAAGAATACACCACGTCTATTAGAGGCCATCGGCGAGCGTGAAGGTCTGTGCGGACGCGGAAGACCTTTGTCATTGCTTATTTTAGGTGATTCTGCAGCGGCAGGTGTTGGAGTTGAAACACAAAAAGATGCTTTATCTGGCGCAATTATTTCTGAGTTGCAAGATGAGTATTCTTTATGCTGGAAACTTCATGCAAAAACAGGTGATACAACCAAGCAGGTTTTTCAAGCTCTACAGTATTTAGAGCAGCAAAATTATGATGTTGTAGTCACATCTATTGGTGTTAATGATGTGACAAAACTAACCTCAGCAAATCTATGGTTAAAACAACAAAAGCAATTATTTCAGCAAATACAGACGCGTTTTCAACCTAAACTCATTATCGTATCTGGTGTGCCGCCAATGCAACATTTTCCAGCTTTGCCGAATCCATTGGCTTGGTTATTTGGAAAATATGCGGAGCAAATGAATCAGGCATTATATAAATGGTTAGAATCACAAAACCAATTTAGATTCATTCAATATGATATTGAAAGTTTTCAAGCGATGAACTTACCTATGGCAAGTGATGGTTTTCATCCAAGCAAAGAAATTTATGCAATTTGGGGGCAGCAGGTTGCAGCATTAGTGCGGCAATCATTTAACTCATAATCAGAGGTCGTGATTGGATATGGGCATATCTACTTTAAATAAAATTAAAGCTTTCGGTTCAGAATTTTTTGATTCGGTGCTGGGTGCTGAACAACCAAAAGTCTATTATGACCCACAAGGGAAAATTAAAGATGTTTTGGATAAATTGCCCCAACTTAAGCAAAAATATCGTCCTACGCCATGGTTAAGTAACAATCATGTTCATCTTTTATATTTCGATATTATTAGAAAAAAAACCATCAAGCTTGAATATGACCGTATTGATCAGCTCACCATGAAAGATGGTGGTGTAACTGCGATCGCATGGTATGGCTATAATCTTCCAAAATCTACTCCTACAGTTGTCATCATGCATACCATTACAGGAACACCTGAAAGTATGCGTGAACTGGTGAAAGATTTACATCAATATACGGGGTGGAGAATAGCGCTTTGCTTACGCCGTGGGCATGCTGGTTTACCAATGCCTGTACCACAGATTTCTCTTTTTGGATCAACAAGTGACCTTAAAGAGCAGCTTACGCATATTCAAAATTTGTTTCCTGAATCAGATCTGTACGCTGTCGGCTCCTCTGCTGGCACAGGATTGCTGGTTCGTTATTTGGGAGAGCAAGGCACTGACACACCATTTAAAGCTGCTTTTGCAATGTGTCCCGGCTATAACACTGAGATTGGCTTTAAAAATGTTCATCCCTTTTATAGCAAAATGATGACTAAAAAGTTATTCAAATATTTTATTCATCCTTATCAAAGTACTTGGAACCAGATTTCTTCTTTAGAAAAAGTTCTAGCGACGACTAGTCTGGAAGAGTTTGAAAAAGAATACTTTGAAATGGCTGGCTTTCAGGATTATCAAAGTTATTGTCAGGCAATTAATCCAATTTATGTATTTGAAAATGTCAAAATTCCATTAATGATTCTTAATGCTGAAGATGATCCGGTATGTTCTATTAAAAATTTAGAGCCTTATAAAGAAACTATTCAGCAAATGAGTAATATTGCAGTTGTAACCACTAAAAAGGGAAGTCATTGTGGTTTTTACGAGGGTTGGAAAAGTACCTCTTGGGCTGCCAAATTAATGGCGAATTATTTTATGGTTAATCATAAACAATGACGGTGTTGCTGTAATAAATTAAATAAAGCCCATCTATTGAATGGGCTTTATGATTTTATCAGGTCAAGATAAAAGCAATTTTGGATCTTTCAGTCCAATTTTGATTTTGGTACTAGCAACGAGGTCTTTTTCATCTGTTTGGTTAGGGTGGAAATCAAAGCGATAATAGTCAAAAAATTTAGGGATTAATGTTCTATATTGTTTGTTAGCAAAACTAAAGAAATTACGCCAAGAGTTGAAATTTAGAAGTTGGTGATCTCGTTTCATAAGAACGAATTGATAAATTGTTGTGAAGCCTGTAATTAAAAATAAACTTAAAGTAAAGACTGTAATGCGAGGGAGATAGGCGCTCAGTCCACTTCCATATAAGTGTTGATAAAGATCAAAGGCGACAGCTTTATGTTCTGTCTCTTCAATGCTGTGCCATAACCATAAATTACGGATCGTTGAGTCTGTCATTAATTCATTAACAGACTGCATCATGTTAACCACAAGTACCGCGGTATAGTGTTCTAAGCCAACTGTTACGAGCAAATTCCATTTTTTACTAAAAACTTTTTCAATACTTTTTAAAACGATACCAGTTGCTTTTTCCAAAGATTCGGGATCAAGGCCATGTTGCTGGGCGCTGACATGAAAGGCATGATGCTCTTTTGAATGCATTGCTTCTTGACCAATAAATGCGCTGATTTCGCGATCTAGAATTTCATTCGACTTTGCTTTAGCACGTAAGGCTCGAACTGAACGAACAAAATATGATTCACCCTCAGGGAACAATGTAGATAAGCCTGTAAAATAATGGGTAAGAGAGGGTTCATTATTACACCAGTAACGAGGTGTATTTTCAAAATTATAGTCCATACGACGGACTGGAAATGAGGCGGGTACGCGATTTGATACAGTAGTCATTTTAAGCTCCAATCTTCTTTTAATTAAGGTTCCAAAAAGGAACTTGTTAAAAAACTACATCTCAGCGTGAGTAACGTCAATAATTTTTCAGGGGGAATAAGTAGATTGTCCTAAATTGATATCTAGGAAAACTTTAAAGACAAATTAGAAAGAGAAAGGTAGAACTGATTATTGAATTGATAATTTTAATAATATTTAAAAAGCCCAAATCAACTGTTCAATTTGGGCATATTCATACGGGAACTTAGTTTTTAAGCGCTGGTGTAGCAGCAGCAATCGCAGCGGCAACAGCATCATCTTCAGTTTGAGATGGTTCAGCTGGTTTAGCCGGTTTTGATTGAACTTTCTCAGGCTTAGGCTCTGGTTTTGGCTCAGGCTTAGGTTCCGGTTTTGGTTTCGGTTCTGCTTTAGGTTGCTCAGAAGCTGTTGTTTGTGAACTTTGATCAGATTGGGCAGGACGAGTTTCACGGCGAATTTCAGTTGTGGTATTCGCTGTTTCTTCGTGATGAACTTCAACTTGCGTTGGTTCCTGCGTTTGAGCTTCTTCAGTTTTAACGCTTTCTAAAGACTCAAATTTTGCAGGTTCAGCAGGCTTAGGTTCTGAAACAGCAGTTTCAACCTTTTCTTGCTCTTCTTCTGGTGTTTCTTTTTTGACACATGCGGTTAACAATAGTCCAGCTGCAATTGCAGCACAGATTAAAAGTTTTTTATTTGCCATTGTCCTAAACAACATTTAATTGAGGAGCTGGCATTATAACAGCAAAAGAGAATGAAAAAATCATGTGAGATGGACCTAATTTTTTATTAAAAATGCTGATAGAATAACCAGTTGTTTAATGATCTTTGAATTGATGCGGTTTGACTTTGCTTTATAGGGGCAGAGTAAAGTAAAATTGCCCAACATTGTAGGCCGATTTCGGCTTGATTGTACGAGAAACTTAATGACCCATTTTATTTTTGTTACTGGTGGTGTGGTTTCATCGCTAGGTAAAGGTATTTCTGCTGCTTCAGTTGCTGCACTTTTGGAAGCCCGTGGCTTAAAAGTCACAATGGTTAAAATGGATCCTTACATTAATGTCGATCCGGGGACAATGAGTCCTTTCCAACATGGTGAAGTTTTTGTCACAGAGGATGGTGCCGAAACTGATCTAGACTTGGGTTATTACGAACGTTTCTTACGTCGTGCGAAAATGACCAAACTGAATAACTTTACAAGTGGCCGTGTATATCAAGATGTTCTAAATAAAGAACGTCGTGGTGACTACTTAGGTGGTACGGTTCAAGTTATTCCACATATTACTGACAATATTAAAGAACGCGTACTTCGCGCAGGTGAAGGTTACGACGTTGCAATCGTTGAGATTGGTGGTACGGTTGGTGATATCGAATCACTTCCATTTATGGAGTCAGTTCGTCAGTTAATGGTTGAGCTTGGTCATAAACGTACCATGCTGATGCATTTAACTTTGTTGCCATATATCAAATCTGCGGCTGAGTTAAAAACCAAGCCAACTCAACATTCAGTGAAAGAATTACTTTCAATTGGTATTCAGCCAGATATCTTAATCTGCCGTACTGAATATGATGTAGATGTTGATACTAAACGTAAAATTGCATTGTTCACTAACGTGGAAGCGCGTGCCGTTGTGGTATGTAAAGATGCGAAAACGATTTATCAAATTCCACGTACATTCTATGAGCAAAACGTTGATGACCTCATTTGTGAACGTTTTGGATTTAATGATCTTCCGGAAGCAAACCTAGAAGATTGGGACAATGTAGTCGAAGCATTACTTAACCCAGAATACACTTTACGTGTAGCTATGGTTGGTAAATATGTTGAATTACCAGATGCTTATAAATCTGTGAATGAAGCATTATTACATGCAGGCATCAAAAACCGTGTGAAAGTACAGATTGACTATGTCAATGCTGAAGAACTTGAAAGCCAAGACGTTTCTATTTTGCAAACAGCTGACGCAATCTTAGTCCCAGGCGGCTTTGGTGAGCGTGGTACTGAAGGCAAAATGAAAGCTATTCAATATGCACGTGAAAACAAAGTTCCATTCTTGGGTATTTGTTTAGGCATGCAATTGGCTGTAATTGAATATGCACGTCATGTTGCAGCTATGCCAGAAGCATCTTCCACAGAGTTTAACCGTTCTACAAAGTATCCATTGATTGGTTTAATTACTGAATGGTTAGATGAGCGTGGAGAGTTACAACAACGCAGCGTAGAATCTGATTTAGGCGGAACTATGCGTTTGGGTGCACAAAAATCTGAATTGGTTGAAGGCACTAAAACGCGTGAAGTCTATGGTAAAGCAGAAATCACTGAGCGTCATCGTCACCGTTATGAAATGAATAACCGTTTCATTGAGTCGATTGAACAAGCTGGTATGAAGATTTCTGGCTATTCTTCAGCACAACATTTGGTTGAAACTGTAGAAATTCCTGAACATCCTTGGTTTATTGCTGTACAATTTCACCCGGAATTTACAAGTTCACCACGTGATGGACATCCATTATTTGCTAGTTTTATTGACGCTGCGAAAACACAGCATCAAAAAAGTAAATAATGCGATTTTAAATAAACTGGGAAAGTTTAAATGTCACAATTAAAACCACAAGAAGTTGTACGTTTAGGCGATATACAAATGGCAAATCATTTGCCATTTGTATTATTTGGCGGAATGAACGTACTTGAGTCAAAAGATTTAGCTTTCGAAATTGCAGAAACTTATGTTGATATTTGCAAACGCTTAGACATTCCTTATGTATTTAAAGCGAGTTTCGATAAAGCAAATCGTTCTAGTCTGCATTCGTTCCGCGGTCCTGGACTTGAAAAAGGTATTGAATGGTTAGGCGATATTAAAAAACATTTTAATGTGCCTATCATTACCGATGTTCATGAACCACACCAAGCTGAAGCAGTTGCAGAAGTAGCTGATATTATTCAGTTACCGGCTTTCTTAAGTCGCCAAACTGATCTTGTTGAAGCGATGGCAAAAACACAAGCTATTATTAATATTAAGAAAGCTCAGTTTTTGGCACCTCATGAAATGCGTCATATCCTAAATAAATGTTTAGAAGCAGGAAACGATAAACTTATTCTTTGTGAACGTGGTTCAGCATTTGGCTATAACAACCTTGTTGTAGACATGCTTGGCTTTGACATCATGAAAGAAATGAATGTGCCTGTTTTCTTCGATGTAACACATGCGTTGCAAACTCCTGGTGGTCGTGCTGATTCGGCAGGTGGTCGTCGTGCTCAAATTACAACTTTAGCACGCGCTGGAATGGCAACTGGCTTGGCAGGGCTGTTCTTGGAAGGTCATCCAGACCCAGAACATGCAAAATGCGATGGACCTTGTGCGTTACGCATGTCGCAGCTTGAGCCATTCTTGGCGCAAATAAAAGAATTGGATACTTTGGTTAAAGGATTCAAAAAGTTAGACACCCATTGAGTTTTTACTCATTTACGCTGCTTTAATCGCAGCTCATATTCATTCAACAGAGGAATTGTTCATGAGCCAAATCGTTGACATCCGTGCACGTGAAATTTTGGACTCTCGTGGTAACCCAACCATCGAAGCAGACGTAATTTTAGAATCTGGGGTTGTTGGTCGTGCATGTGCACCATCTGGTGCTTCAACTGGTTCTCGTGAAGCTTTAGAACTACGTGACGGTGATAAATCACGTTACTTAGGTAAAGGCGTTAAAACTGCGGTTAACAACGTAAACACGATTATCCGTGACGCTTTAGTGGGCAAATCAGTATTTGAACAAAAAGACATCGATAATACGATGATCGAACTTGATGGTACTGAAAACAAAGAAAAATTGGGTGCAAATGCAACTTTGGCTGTGTCATTAGCTGCTGCACGCGCTGCTGCTGATGAAAAGAAAATTCCTCTTTTCCAATACATCGCTGACTTACGTGGTCAAAAGATTTTGACTATGCCTGTACCAATGATGAACATCATCAATGGTGGTTCACATGCAGACAACAACGTTGATATTCAAGAGTTTATGATTGAGCCAGTAGGCTTCACTTCATTTGCTGAAGCATTACGTGCAGGTGCTGAAATCTTCCATTCACTAAAATCAGTTTTAAACAAAAAAGGTTTAAACACTGCTGTAGGTGATGAAGGTGGTTTTGCACCAAACTTGCGTTCAAACGAAGAAGCAATCACTGTTATTCTTGAAGCTATTGGTCAAACTGGTTACAAAGCTGGTTCTGATATTATGTTGGCGCTTGA
Organism: Acinetobacter sp. Leaf130; assembly: GCF_001423205.1. NCBI lineage: Bacteria > Pseudomonadati > Pseudomonadota > Gammaproteobacteria > Moraxellales > Moraxellaceae > Acinetobacter > Acinetobacter sp. Leaf130. The sequence continues at coordinate 1,411,039 of NZ_LMOE01000001.1, read as the reverse complement.
CTGTGCATCTTCAGAATTCTATAAAAATGGTCAATATGTTCTTGCGGGTGAAGGCAATAAAGCATTCACAAGCAATCAGTTCTCTGACTATTTAGCAGGCCTTGTAAACCAATATCCAATTATCTCAATTGAAGATGGTTTAGATGAATCAGATTGGGAAGGTTGGTCTTACTTGACATCTATCCTTGGTGACAAAATCCAATTGGTTGGTGATGACCTGTTCGTTACAAACCCTAAGATTTTACAACGTGGTATTAATGAGAAAGTAGGTAACTCTATCTTAATCAAGTACAACCAAATTGGTACTTTGACTGAAACTCTTGATGCAATTTACCTTGCTAAAGAAAATGGTTATACGACTGTAATTTCTCACCGTTCTGGTGAAACAGAAGATTCAACTATTGCTGATTTGGCAGTAGGTACAGCGGCTGGCCAAATTAAGACTGGTTCACTTTGCCGTTCTGACCGTGTTTCTAAGTACAACCAATTACTTCGTATTGAAGAATTGACTAAAGCTGCTTACCGCGGTAAAGCTGAGTTTAAAGGTTTAAACTAATCTTTAAATAAAAAGTTAAAATTAGTTTTTTAACATTTTAAGGTGCTATTTCTCTATTTTTAATAGGAAATAGCACCTTTTTTAATGCTTAAAAGATGAGTTACTTTTTCATTTTCTAGTGATTCTTTTATTACACCTCAAAAAATGCAAAAAAACTGGTAACTACAGCATTTTCAAAAACCTCATGTCAGACATTTATAATACTCAATTCTTTTACTATCCTAGTCGACGGGTTTTTAAAGACTCAGCCCAACTATGATGTTTGCAACGAGAACACTCTTGATCAATTTTATTTAGAATTTTAGTTTCACCACATTTCATACATGAATAAAAAGTATTGATTTTAAGTACGTCAGCTTTGCAATAAGCATCGGGGAATAGTGGTAATCCCCATTTTACTTCTTCATCTTCATAGTACAGTAAGCTAAGGATGCCGTCGGATTCCAGTAAAGCTGTTCTCACTTGACCTAAATGTTCAACATTTTGTTGTCGCATCTCTGAGAAAAACTCATCATGTGAATATGATTGTTTCTGGAAATCTTTGTAGACTAAAAGTCCATCTTTGACCACGCAAAGCGCTTTTCCTTCTAATAGATCTTCAATTTTCTTATGCTTCACCATGGCCCAAGTTACAAGACGGTAGAGAAAAAGAATAACGATAAATGCGACTAAAGCATGTACTATAGGTAAGTCCTTGGTAAACATGGGATCACCCGCCGCCGAACCTAAACATAAAATAATTGCGAGTTCAAAAAGAGAGAGTTGGCGAATACCTCGTTTACCTGATAGTCTTAAAAAACTAATAATAATGATGAACATGACGAAACATCGAACCAAAATTTCCAAAATAAAGGTCCAAGTCGTGTCACCTATGAAAATATTAAAAAAATCCATTTTTTCTCCTTTTAATAGGTGGATGAAGTCTTTATAAAATTCTTAGCAAATTAAAAATAGAAAAAATATACTTTTTAAGTAGTTATTGGTTAAAAATTCGAACTCTCTGTGATTCTGTATAGATTTCATTTTCAAACTATGCATTAGAATAAACATATAGCGTGGGTTTTAATTGTAGATAAATAGCAAGACAGAATGATTGTTGACGTTGTCAAATAGGATGAAAGTATATTTATTAGAATTTTAGTTTTAAATGTCTTTTTCTTTATTGGCTAGGAATTACGGCACTTTATTCTTCCAATATCTAATATTAATAGATATATGATATGTTTTAATATTTTTTGGATTCTATGAGGAATTTTATATCATGAGAAAGCAATATCATTTTAGAAAAATTGAAAATGATACTTATATTTGGGATGTGGATAATTTAGTAGAGTTAACTAGAGATTTTAAAGTAAAAGAAATTTTACTTTCAGAAATAAAAGAATTAAATGAACCATATTGGTATCCAGATTCTCATCCTACTACTCAAGATATTATTAATCATATGCTACTAATTCAAGAAGCAGATTTGTCTTATCCAATAATAATATGTTCACAGGGTAGAATAATGGATGGTATGCATAGGGTAGGGAAAGCGAAAATTTTAGGTAAGGATAAAATATGTGCTGTACAATTTGATAAGGATCCCCAGCCAGATTATATCAATGTTGATGAAAATGATCTTATCTATGATGATTAATTATTTAGTTTCCATAATTTTTATATTTAGAAATATAGAATTTATTAAAATTTTTTCTATGTTTAGGATTAATTAAGGAAAATTTATTTAGCTACGGATGATACAGAGGATTTTGCTTATACTGTTTTATTTTTAATCTCAATTATTTTAGGTTCTATTAAAAGCAAGCCAAAATTTTGAGGAGGATGGTGGCTTATAACATCCATTAATATACTTTACTGACAATTCGGGCTATACGGAATGGCATCTAAACGTTTTTGAAAAGCACTGGCATTCAGTATATTTTCATACATTTGTTGATATGTTTTTTTGTGATCTTCAATGTTGTGATAATCAATAATTTCTTGAAGTTTATCTCTATATTCGATATGGCCGGCATGGAACATTGCTGCATAATGTCCCCACAATGCATATTGATATCGTACAGCTGCCTTCGGAATTAAATTTATTTCGTTTAAATAGCTATGGGCCGTTTTTTCATAACATTCTTTTATTTCATGAGCATCTTTTTTCATTTTTCTTAAGAAAATGCATTGCATCTCTTGTAGTTGTGAACTATCTGTTTTATTTAGAATTTTTTCGGTAACTATATATGCTCCTTTAAGGCAACCTAAGTGAATAAGTACCTTGCGTTTGGTTTTTAAAATATCTAAATTATTATCGCTAGAGGGAATTTTTTTTAATAAGTTTTTAAATTTTAAATGGGCAGTATCTGGATCTTGTCCAGCTTTTAGTGTGTATACAATATCATTATATTCAAATATATAGGGGGTAGCTGATGTATGTTGTGTCTGATTACTCTCCATATTAAGTATTTTTGAAGGTCTATCATCAGTAGGATTATTACAGGCACTTAAACCTAAGCTTGCTAAAGAAAATGCTAAAATTTTATGCACTACAGTTTATACCTTTATTCTCTTTTATGAGATTTATGAAGAATAATAAAATATAAAAGAAAATACTGTGTAGTTTTTTATTTCTCATGTTCTTGAGCAGTTCCATAGTCAATTTGAATTTGAAAATTGGTTTATATATTTTTGAATCAATAATATAAAGCTCATGGCTGCAGCACCATGACTCAACAAGATGAGTATTCAATCCGTTAGACATCCAAATTTTGATGTGTGGATAGCGATTCTGTGATTTATGCAATATTGATTAGTAAATCATATTAAACAAATAAGAATAATTATTAACTTAAAGTTGATAGCAATTATCATTCGTGTTAATTTTTGTGCCGAACTTCTACTACTGTGTAACAAGGAACAAGGTAGTGGAAGGCTAAAAATATGGTTCAGCACATTAGTTATTATGGAATTTTCTTATGTACAATCCGCCCTTTAGAAAAGCATTTAAAGTTCACCCTTTAGTACTTTCTATGGCTTTGACGATACCTTCATTTGTTTATGCAGAACAACCAACCGAAACAGCCACTTTAGCAACGATAAAAGTACAAGCAGAACAAGAAAATCCGGCTGTTACTGAAGGCTCGGGCAGCTATACAGCAAAAAGTTCAAATACTTCTACAAAATTAAATTTATCTCTTCGTGAAACTCCTCAATCGGTCAAAGTTTTAACCCGTGAATATTTAGATGATCGAAAAATCGATTCCTTTCAAGATTTAATGAATAATATTACGGGTGTTTCGACCTCACGTACTGATGAGCGCCAAAAAGTTTATGCACGTGGTTTTGAGGTGGACTATTACTTAATAGATGGAATGCCGAGTACGATTAATTTAGGTACAGGGGACCTTGATTTAGATATTTATGATCGTGTTGAAGTAGTTAAGGGGGCCAGTGGTCTAACCACAGGTGCGGGGAATCCAGCGATGGCGCTGAACATGATTCGGAAACATGCAAATTCAAAAGAACTCACTGGTAATGTCAGCACATCATTAGGTTCATGGAACTCTTGGAGTAGTTCGGCAGATATTTCTACACCGCTTAATGCTGATAGTTCATTGCGTGGTCGCATGTTTGTAAAACATTCTGATGAAAAATCATTTATGGATTTTTATGAGAAAGAACGGAATGTATTTTATGGTGCGGTTGATTATGACTTGAGTGATAAAACAAGCATGTCGCTTGGTGCAACTTATCAAGAATTACATCGTGATGGTATTCGTTGGGGCGGCACACCTGCTTTTTATACTGATGGGACTCGTACCAATTTTTCTAGGAGCTTAACTGTAAGTGCACCTTGGACTTATTGGGATGTGAATACAACTGCAGTATTTGCAAACTTAAAGCAGAATTTATTTAATGAGGTTAATTTAAATGTTGCTTATACCTTCCGTAAAGAAGATACGGACTCCATGTTGCTATATACAGCTGGAAAAGTAGACAAGGCAACCAATACCAGTCCATTAGAAAATCCAAATGATAATCAGAAGAATAAACCTGATTATGTTTCTGTATATAGCGCAAAAGCTGCAAATGAAGAAAACAATATTGATGTTTTTATCAATGCTCCATTTACGCTTTTTGATCGTCCACAAGAAATCATTATTGGTGGATCTTGGAATAAGAATGAGAAAACAAAGGATATTTTTGGTGGATCTAACACAGACCAAGACATTGAAAAATATTTAGGTGGACCACTTAACTATAATGATATGGCTCAAGAGTTGCTTCAACCAGTAGTATTAAATGATAAAAATGCACTAAATGAAACTATACAAACTGCCGCATATATTGCCGGAAAATTTCAAATTTTTGATCCTTTAAAAATTATTGCTGGGGCACGTTTATCTAACTGGGAATATAAATCTGAAAATGATAAAGGTAACCGTGAATTTAACAATGAATTAGCACCATATGTTGGCGCTATTTATGATTTTGCCCAAGATCATTCTATATATGCGAGTTATACAGAAATTTTTAAACCTCAAGAACGTAAAGATATAAATGATCAATATATAGATCCGATTACAGGTAAGAGTTATGAGGCTGGCTTAAAGAGCGAATGGTTTGGAGGGCGTTTAAATACAGCATTATCAGTATTCCGGATCAAGCAGTCTAATTTTGCTGAACTCATACCTGACAGATTCATTATTCGCAATGGTACACAAACTACAGAGCAGGCCTATCGAGCTGTAGATGGGGTTGAAAGTAAAGGTTTTGAGTTTGAAGCTGATGGCGAGATTAACGACAATTGGGGTATTAACTTTGGTATTGCTAATTTTGAAGCAAAAGATGCAAAAGGCACAAAGGTTAATACGACAAACTCTCGAACAACCTCGAATCTATTTGTTAAGTACAAACTTGATCAATGGAGTGCAGGACTTGGTTTAAATTATAAGAGTAAATACTATACAGGTAGTGGAAGCTCTCGTATTGAACAAGATGCGTATGTTTTAGCAAGTGCGATGCTTGGCTATCAAGTAGATAAAAATATCAAACTTCAATTTAATATCGATAATATTTTTGACGAGAAATATTATGAAGGTATTGGTGCTAACTCAATGAATTGGGGAACACCACGAAATGCAACGTTGAGTGTTCGTTATAATTTCTGATTTAGACTCTCATAAGCAGTCGATTTATAAGAGCCCTTTAATGAGGGCTTTTCTATATTTACTCAGCATAATTTCATCATACTTAGACTGGTGTTTAGGTGCATAGATTGATTTATAAGCAATTGTACTTATAAATATTATTTCCCTTTCAAATTCCATTCATTTTTGACAAAATGAAACATGTCACAATGGTCAATTAAAGTAATATGCCCATTAATAATTTTGCTTAAATTTTTGCAGGAATTGCGCATGTTGTTTGTTAATTACTATACAATACAAACTCTTAACGAAAGTTTTTAATTAAAAATCTTAATGATATGTTAGAAGTATTTCGATCCACTTCAAGCAAACTGATATTACTACTAGTTATTGTTTTAGTAGCTATACTGCAATATCAATTTTGGTTAGGTGAGGGTGGCTATATCCCTCATCAAGCTCTCATGCAACAAATTCAGCAACAAGCTGAGGTAAATGAAGAGCTTAAAGAACGGAACCGTATTTTGGCAGCAGAGGTTTTTGACCTAAAAAATGGTACAGAAGCAATAGAAGAACATGCTCGCCTTGATCTTGGTTTGGTTAAACCTCACGAGACATTTGTTCAAATGAGTACAATCAGTACCCATTACAAACCTATTTATATTGACCCGAACGCTAAAGTTGATTTGGAAACGAATGAGACACCTGCATCCCCAGATATCCCAGACTAAATTATGGGCAGTTATACCAGCTGCAGGATCAGGAAGTCGATTTTCTAAAACTGAATTGAAGCAGTATCAATATATTCAGGATAGGACTGTTTTAGAACACACTATTCGGCGTATAAGTCAACTTCCGTTAAATGGTTATGTTTTGGCTATTGGTACACAAGATACCTTTGCTCAGACTCTTGCATTTCAAAATATAGATAAGGCGCATTTTTGCACTGGTGGAGCTGAGCGAGTTCATTCAGTATTAAATGCATTAAATCATCTTTTAAATTTTGCTGATGAAAATGATTGGGTCCTTGTGCATGATGCAGCTCGACCTTGTGTAACAATTGATTGTTTAAATGCACTTGTGGCAAAGGCAATTGAATCAAATGATAGTGCTATTTTAGCAATTCCTGTTCGTGATACTTTAAAGCAAGTTCAAACAGGCGATCATATTGATAAAACAGTAAGCCGAGACTCATTATGGCAAGCTCAAACTCCTCAAATTACTAAAATTGGTAAACTCAAAAAAGCAATTGAACATGCTTTAGAAAATAACGTCACTATTACAGATGAAGCAAGTGCACTTGAATATATGGGTGAAACTGTACGGGTCGTGATGGGGCGTTCGGATAATATAAAAATTACCTATCCCGATGATTTAGAACTTGCGCGTTTGATTCTCCAATCTCAATCTTAATCTTAATCTTAATCTTAATCTTAATCTTAATCTTAATCTTAATCTTAATCTTAATCTTAATCTTAATCTTAATCTTAATCTTAATTCTATTATTTTTAAATTGCTTGGATGATTAAATCGTCTAAGGAAATTTTCTACATATCTATTTATAACAACTCATATTCTTTTACATTTATAAGTTTTACGATTTATCAAGATTTCACAACTACTTTAGATAATGTTCGATCATCGAACAAATTTCACTTATACCGAACAAAACCATAGTGGGATAACTAGATCAAATTATAAAAATTATCAAGAATGTTTAAAAGGGAAATCTAAGGGAAACACTCGGGATTGAGTGAAATATTTATCTATTCTTCTCGCCTCAGTGTGCCTAACTCTCTTACCTATCTCTTCTTCAATGAGCACAATGGAGTTGTCTAATGATTGACAAAAGTAAGTCCTCTCTTAGCGAGGTTCTATCGCAGATTAAAGATGGTGCCACCATCCTGATTGGTGGTTTTGGTACCGCAGGACAACCCGCTGAACTCATTGACGGTCTTATTGAACTGGGTGTTAAAGGCCTAACCATTGTCAGCAACAATGCCGGTAATGGCGATTACGGTCTAGCTAAACTGCTTAAGGCTGGTTCAGTTAAAAAAGTCATCTGTTCTTTCCCACGTCAATCAGACTCTTATGTGTTTGATGAACTGTACCGTGCTGGAAAGGTCGAGCTTGAAGTAGTTCCGCAAGGTAATCTGGCGTGCCGTATTCAGGCAGCGGGTATGGGACTTGGTGCAGTGTTTACCCCAACAGGCTTTGGAACACTTTTAGCTGAAGGTAAAGAAACCCGCCAGATCGATGGTAAAGACTACGTACTTGAATATCCAATTAAAGCTGACTTTGCCTTGATTAAAGCCTATAAGGGCGATCGTTGGGGCAATCTGGTTTACCGTAAATCTGCACGTAACTTTGGCCCGATCATGGCTATGGCTGCTGATGTCACCATTGTTCAGGTCTCTGAGGTAGTAGAGTTAGGTGGATTAGACCCAGAGCACATCATCACCCCAGGTATCTTTGTACAGCATGTTGTACAAGTACAGCCCGCACAGTAAGCAATAAGGAGAAATAACATGAGCTACCAGAAACTCAGCCGTGACCAGATTGCAAAACGTGTGGCACAAGACATTCCAGATGGCGCCTATGTGAACTTGGGTATTGGCTTGCCAACCAAGATCGCGAGCTACCTACCTAACGACAAAGATATTTTCCTTCATTCTGAAAATGGTTTATTGGCTTTTGGCCCACCACCAGCGGAAGGTGAAGAAGACCCTGAACTGATTAATGCGGGTAAAGAATTTGTGACCATGCTTGAAGGCGGCAGCTTTTTCCACCATGGCGACTCATTTGCCATGATGCGTGGTGGTCATCTTGATATTGCTGTGCTGGGTGCCTTTCAGGTTGCTGCTAATGGTGACTTGGCCAACTGGCACACGGGTGCGCCAAATGCGATTCCTGCCGTTGGTGGTGCAATGGATTTAGCTGTAGGTGCCAAGAAAGTATTCATCACCACAGACCATGTGACCAAGCAAGGTGAACCGAAGATTGTAGCTGAGCTGAGCTATCCGGTTACGGGTAAGCACTGTGTGGACCGTATTTACACCGATCTTTGTGTGATTGATGTGACCAAAGATGGTTTGAAAGTGATTGAGAAAGTGGAAGGTCTTAGCTTTGATGAGTTGCAAGCTTTAACAGGTGCAACTTTGATTGATGAGACACAAGGGTAAGGAAGTAGGAAATGACATTAAAAAACGCTTATATCATCGATGCCATCCGTACTCCATTCGGTCGTTACGCCGGTGGCCTTGCTCCTGTTCGTACCGATGACCTTGGTGCTTTGCCGATTAAAGCGCTTATGCAGCGTAACCCAAATGTAGATTGGGAACAGGTCGATGATGTGATCTATGGCTGTGCCAACCAAGCCGGTGAAGACAACCGTAACGTTGGTCGTATGTCAGCACTTCTAGCTGGTTTACCGTATCAGGTTCCAGCAACCACCATTAACCGTCTGTGTGGTTCATCACTCGATGCCATTGCCATTGCTGCCCGTGCCATTAAAGCGGGTGAAGCAAACTTGGTGATTGCAGGTGGTGTAGAAAGCATGAGCCGTGCACCCTATGTGATGGGTAAGTCAGACAGTGCTTTTGGCCGTAGCCAGAAGATTGAAGACACCACCATGGGCTGGCGTTTTATTAACCCAAAACTTAAAGAATTGTATGGTGTAGACACCATGCCCCAGACTGCCGAGAACGTGGCTGAAAAGTTCAACGTGAATCGTGCAGATCAGGACCAGTTTGCCTTGGCGAGCCAACAACGCACCGCAAGCGCGCAAGCCAAAGGCTTTTTTTCTAAAGAAATCGTGGCAGTTGAAATCCCTCAGCGTAAGGGAGATGCTGTTGTGATTGATACCGATGAACATCCACGTGCATCAACTACGCTTGAAGCTTTAAGCAAACTTAAGCCAGTTGTAAAAGCAGATGGTACAGTCACTGCGGGGAATGCTTCGGGCATTAACGATGGTGCAGCAGCATTGCTTATTGCTTCTGATGATGCAGTTCAGGCTTATAACCTAAAACCACGTGCCAAGATCATTGCTTCAACAGCAGTGGGTGTAGAACCGCGCATTATGGGTTTTGCTCCGGCACCTGCAATCAAAAAGCTTCTTAAACAAGCCAACCTGACTTTAGAGCAGATGGATGTGATTGAGCTGAATGAAGCTTTTGCTGCACAGGCTTTGGCAGTGACCCGTGATTTAGGCTTGCCAGATGATAGCAACAAGGTCAATCCAAACGGTGGTGCAATTGCTTTGGGTCATCCGTTAGGTGCCTCAGGTGCACGCCTCGTCACTACAGCTTTAAACCAGCTTGAACAAACAGGTGGACGTTATGCTTTATGTTCAATGTGTATTGGTGTAGGCCAAGGTATTGCACTCATTATTGAGAGAGTTTAATCATGAGCCAGTTATATGCCAGCTTGTTTTATCAAAAAGACGTCACTGACATCTTTAGTGATTCATCTTTAATCAAATATATGATTCGGGTTGAAGTTGCGCTAGCTCAAGCACAGGCACAAGTTGGCGTGATTCCTCAAAATGCTGCTCATACAATTGCACAAGTGGCTGAACAAGCACTAGAAAAGTTTGATTTTCCAGCTTTGGCTGTGGCAACTGGCCTAGCTGGGAATATTGCAATTCCATTTGTAAAACAACTTACAGCAATTGTTAAAGATGCTGATGAAGATGCTTCACGTTATGTGCATTGGGGCGCAACCAGTCAGGATATTTTAGACACAGCTTGTATTTTGCAATGCCGTGATGCGTTGAACATTGTGGAAGCACAACTTCAACAGTGCTACACCACTGCATTACAACAAGCTAAGCAATATCGCCATCAGGTCATGATTGGGCGTACATGGTTACAGCAAGCTTTGCCAATTACTTTAGGACATAAGCTTGCACGTTGGGCTTCTGCATTTAAACGTGATTTGGACCGTATACAAGCAATGAAACCACGTGTACTCACTGCTCAGTTAGGTGGTGCTGTTGGTTCATTAGCTTCTTTGCAAGACCAAGGTTCACTTGTGGTAACTGCATTTGCTAAGCAGCTGAATCTGACTGTACCCACAAGCACATGGCATGGTGAGCGTGATCGTATTGTAGAAATCGCAAGTGTGCTCGGCATGATTGTTGGGAATACAGGCAAGATGGCACGTGATTGGTCACTCATGATGCAAACCGAAATTGCAGAGTTGTTTGAGCCAACTGCAAAAGGTCGTGGTGGTTCATCGACCATGCCTCATAAGCGTAATCCAGTGGCAGCAGCTTCAGTACTTGCAGCAGCGAATCGCGTACCAGCACTTATGTCTAGCATCTATCAAAGTATGGTGCAGGAACATGAGCGTAGCTTAGGTGCGTGGCATGCAGAATGGTTAGCAATCCCTGAAATTTTTCAGCTTTGTGCTGGAGCTTTAAGTCGTACTGGTGAAGTTTTACAAGGTTTTGAAGTTAATGTTGAGCATATGCAACAGAACCTTGAATGTACTAATGGGTTGATTATGGCGGAAGCTGTGATGATGGCACTGGCTCCAAAAATTGGACGTTTAAATGCACATCATGTTGTTGAAGCAGCTTGTAAAACAGCCGTGGCTCAAAACCAGCATTTATCTGAGGTGGTTAGTCAGTTAGATGAAGTAAAAGAACATTTTAGTCAAACAGAAATTTTGGAAATATTTAAAGCACAAAACTATTTGGGCAACATTCAAGCTCAAATTGATGCTGTTCTGCAAGAAGCACAAGGAGAGTCAAAGTGAAACAGACTATTAGCAATCGTCAAGGAAAACAGCTAGCTGTTTACACTGAAGGGTTAAAAGATGCTCCTGTGCTTGTGTTTTCTAATTCGTTAGGAACAGACCATGGGATGTGGCAGCCACAGTTAAATGAATTAAAAAGTCATTTTAATGTCATTACATATGACACACGTGGCCATGGTGAAAGTGATGTAATTAGCGACACCACATTGCAAAACTTAGCAGAAGATGTTGTTGATATTTTAGATGCCTTAAATATTGAAAAAGCTCATTTTTGTGGCATTTCAATGGGTGGAATTACAGGGCTTTGGTTAGGTATTCATTATCTAGAGCGCTTTCATAGTATTACTGTTGCAAATTCAGCAGCCAAAATTGGGCAGGCTGATGCTTGGTTAAGCCGCGCAGAATCTGTAGAACAAAATGGACTAGCTGAATTGGTTAAGACCACGCACACACGTTGGTTTAGCGAAAAATTCGACTATCAACATAATGTGGTTGCACAAACGACGATTCAAAGTCTCGCAAACACACCCGCACAAGGTTATGCCAATGCATGTCGTGCTTTAGCACATGCTGATTTAAGAGATGAAATTGCACAAATCCAGATTCCGGTACTGCTGGTTGCAGGGACATATGATCCGGTGACTACAGTAGCAGACGCTGAGTTTATGCAGCGTGCTATCAACAGTAGCCAACTTGCAAAATTGGAAGCATCTCATCTTTCTAATATTGAACAACCACAAAGATTTACTCAGGAATTGACTAGGTTTATTCAGCAAATCTAATAGCTTAGTGATTTAAAAGGAATTGGCCTTAAGGAGGCAAATATGGCGTCTCAGGATTACGCTGCACCAAACAAAAGTATCGATGCTCAAGCACTGATTAATGATGCTCCCCTCAGTAAGTATCAATGGATGATCGCAATCATCTGTTTCTTAATTATTTTTACTGATGGTATTGATACTGCTGCAATGGGCTTTATCGCTCCAGCTTTGGCTCAGGACTGGGGCGTTGATCGTTCTCAGTTAGGCCCAGTAATGAGTGCTGCACTTGGTGGAATGATTATTGGAGCTTTGGTTTCTGGCCCGACAGCTGACCGTTTTGGTCGCAAAATTGTTTTGGCCGTTTCAATGCTGATTTTTGGTGGTTTTACCTTGGCATCTGCCTATGCCACAAATCTGGATAGTCTTGTTGTATTGCGCTTTTTGACAGGTATTGGGCTAGGTGCAGCTATGCCAAATGCCACCACATTATTTTCTGAATACTGTCCAACACGCATTCGTTCACTATTGGTGACATGTATGTTCTGTGGGTACAACTTAGGTATGGCAACAGGTGGCTTTATTAGTAGCTGGCTCATTCCGACTTACGGTTGGCACAGTCTATTTTTGCTGGGTGGCTGGTCACCTCTGATCTTAATGATTTTAGTGATTTTCGTTTTACCTGAGTCTTACCGCTTTTTAATTGTTAAAGGTAAAGACCCAGAGAAAGTACGCAAAATTTTAAATCATATTGCGCCAACTCAAGTTAAAGACGTAAGCACTTTTTATGTTCCAGAAGAGAAAACTGAAACGGCTCAAAAGAAAAATGTTTTTGGAATTATGTTTTCTAAACCATATGCGAAAGGAACACTTTTGCTTTGGTTAACCTATTTCATGGGATTGGTTGTTGTTTACTTGCTTACAAGCTGGTTACCAACACTCATGCGTGAAACAGGTGCCTCAATGGAGCGTGCTGCATTTATCGGTGGATTGTTCCAGTTCGGTGGTGTGGTAAGTGCATTGTTCATTGGTTGGGCGATGGACAAATTTAACCCGAATCGAGTGATTGCTATTTTCTACTTCGCCGCAGGTCTATTTGCGATTGCTGTGGGTCAAAGCTTAGGAAATTCAACTTTACTTGCTGTATTGGTGCTTTGTGCAGGTATCGCGATTAACGGTGCGCAATCTTCAATGCCAGCTTTAAGTGCTCGCTTCTATCCAACCCAATGCCGTGCAACAGGTGTGTCTTGGATGACGGGTATTGGACGTTTTGGTGCGGTATTTGGTGCTTGGATTGGTGCAGTACTACTCGGTAATGATTGGTCGTTTACTGCCATTCTCAGTTTATTACTGATTCCAGCGACTGCTGCGGCTGTTGCTGTATTTGTTAAATCACTTGTTGCGCATACCGATGCAACTTAATGGAGGTCTACCACAATGAATGATGAAGAACGCTATAAACAAGGCATTGAAGTGCGGACTGAAGTTTTAGGTGAAAAGCATGTTGGTCGGTCTTTGCAGAACTTAAATGACTTTAACCAAGATTTTCAAAATTTTATTAGCCGTTACGCATGGGGTGAGGTGTGGTCTCGTCCAGGCTTGCCACGTCACACACGTAGTTTAGTGACTATCGCAATTTTATTGGCGCTTGGTCGTGAAGATGAACTACGCATGCATTTACGTGCTTGCTTCAACAACGGTGTAACTAAAGAAGATTTAAAAGAGTTGATCTTACATAGCTCACTCTATGCAGGTTTACCTGCTGCAAACGCTGCAATGCATATGGCTGAAGAAGTCTTTAAAGAATTGGGAATAGAAGTAAGCCCAATTGCAGCGAAAGAACAGGATTAAGGAGATAAAGATGTCACAACATAGCTGGGGTGCTTACGCCCAACGTAATACAGATGATCATCCACCAGCGTATACGCCAGGTTATAAAACAAGTGTATTACGTTCGCCAAAAAATGCATTGATCTCTATTAACGAGACTTTAACTGAAGTCACTGGACCGCATTTTTCTTCAAATCTGTTTGGTCCAAAAGATAACGATTTGATTTTGAACTATGCCAAAGATGGTTTGCCAATTGGTGAGCGTGTCATTGTTCATGGCTATGTTCGTGATCAATTTGGTCGTCCTGTAAAAAATGCGCTTTTAGAAGTATGGCAAGCCAATGCTTCAGGTCGTTACCGTCATCCAAACGATAAATTTATTGGCGCCATGGACCCTAACTTCGGTGGTTGTGGCCGCACATTAACGGATGAAAATGGTTTTTATATTTTCCGTACCATTAAACCGGGTCCGTACCCATGGCGTAACCGTATTAATGAATGGCGTCCGGCACATATTCATTTCTCTTTAATTGCTGATGGTTGGGCTCAGCGCCTGATTTCACAGTTTTATTTTGAAGGTGATACTTTAATCGACTCTTGTCCGATTTTAAAAACCATTCCTTCTGAAGATCAACGTCGTGCACTAATTGCACTAGAAGATAAAAACAACTTTATCGAAGCTGATAGCCGTTGTTACCGTTTTGACATCACTTTACGTGGACGTCGAGCGACTTACTTCGAAAACGAATTGACTTAATCAGGAGCCTTAGCATGAATAACTGGAATTTTCAGGAATTAAAAGAAACTGCATCTCAAACGGGTGGTCCTTACGTTCACATTGGTTTGTTACCACAACAAGCAAATATCGAAGTTTTTGAAAACAACTTTAATAACCAGCTTGTACAAGACCAAACCCAAGGCCAGCGTATCCGTCTTGAAGGACAAGTATTTGACGGGTTGGGTTTACCTCTACGCGATGTGCTTATCGAAATTTGGCAGGCCGATGCAAATGGTATTTACCCAAGTCAGGCTGATACACGTGAGCAAAAAGCTGACCCAGCTTTTCAAGGTTGGGGCCGTACTGGTGCAGACTTTGAAACGGGTATTTGGAGTTTCAATACTATTAAACCGGGTGCAACTGCGGGGCGTAAAGGTTCAACTCAGGCACCTCATATCGCTTTAGTGATTTTTGCTCGTGGTATTAATTTAGGTCTTAATACGCGTGTTTATTTTGAAGATGAAGCAGAAGCAAATGCCAATGATCCAATCTTAAATAGCATTGAATGGGCACCACGTCGTCAAACTCTTATTGCAAAGCGTTTTGAAGAAAATGGTGAAGTTGTTTACCGCTTTGATATTCGTATTCAAGGCGATGACGAAACTGTATTTTTTGATATTTAAGAAACACCCAAGGCTACACATGCTCGTCTATGGATGCGTGTAGCCTTTTTAAGGATGAATGATATGAACATGAAAACATTATTAAGCTTAAGTTTGCTTGCACTCCCATTTTTTACAGCACAGGTGAATGCTGAACCTGTCGCTTTGGCTACCCAGACTCAGGCTGCTACTACAGCTGTTAAAACGATTGTTCCGATTACAGCAAAAACAAAAGAACAAGCTTTAGCGCAAGCTCAAGTTATTGCAAATACGGCAGATGCTGATTTGGCAGAGTTTCGTATTGATTTACTCAGTTTTGCTAGTGATACAAAACAAGTCATTGCGTTAGGTCATGAATTGAAAAAGATTTTAGGCAATAAGCCAATGATTGCCACAATTCGTACTAAAAACGAAGGTGGTCAACTTGAAATTAGTGATGTGGATTATGGTAAGACCTATCAGGCTTATTTAAAAAATCCGTTCATGGACTGGTTAGACGTTGAAATGTTCCGTGATCAAAAAGTAGTTTCAGAAATTGTTCAAAAAGCACATCAAAAGAAAGTGTTGGTTGTGATGTCTAATCATGACTTCCAGAAAACACCAAGCCAAGATGAAATTGAAAAACGCTTGTTAAAACAAGATCAGATGGGCGCAGATGTTCTCAAAATTGCAGTAATGCCAAAATCCAAACAAGACGTTTTTACTCTAATGAACGCGACTTTAAAAGTAAGTCAGCAAACCACTAAACCTTTATTGACCATGTCAATGGGCCAACTAGGTACGATTTCTCGTGTTGCAACAGCCAATATGGGCGGAAGTTATAGCTTTGGCATGATTGGTGAGGCTTCTGCACCAGGGCAAATTGATGTGACCAAGCTCAAACAGATTTTAAAAACCGTTCAACCAACAAACCCATAAATCATAAGGACATGATGAAATGAATACATTACGTTTAACTACTCTTGCATTAGGTTTGATGGTTTCAGGTGTAGCTGCTGCGCAAACTTATGTTGTTGACCGTTATCAGGACGACAGCAACAAAGGTTCTTTACGTTGGGCAATTGAGCAAGCCAATGCTAACCCAGCCGATGCGAGCGAAATCTTGATTCAGGCAGTGGGCAAAGCACCCTATGCAATCAAATTAAACAGCGCGCTTCCTGAGATTAAAGCACCAGTCAAAATCATTGGTACTCAGTGGGATAAAACTGGTGAATATATCGCGATCGATGGTTCAAACTATATTAAAGGCGAAGGTGCGAAAGCTTGCCCGGGCGCAAACCCTGAACAGTATGGGACCAATGTGCGTACGATGACTTTACCGGGCTTAGTACTACGCGATGTAAATAACGTCACGTTAAAAGGTCTAGATATTCATCGTTTCTGTATTGGTGTATTGATCAACCGTTCAAGCAATAATCTCATTCAGCATAACCGTATTAGCAATAACTACGGTGGTGCTGGTGTCATGCTTACTGGTGATGATGGACAAGGTAACCCAACTGCAACCACGACCAATAACAATAAAGTTTTAGACAACATCTTCCAAGATAATGGCGATGGTTTAGAACTAACCCGTGGTGCTGCGTTTAACTTAATTGCAAATAACCATTTTGTTTCAACTAAAGCAAACCCAGAGCCATCACAAGGTATTGAAATTTTGTGGGGTAATGACAATGCCGTAGTCGGTAATAAATTCGAAAACTATTCGGATGGTTTACAGATTAACTGGGGCAAGCGTAACTATATTGCCTACAACGAAATGACCAATAACTCGATTGGTTTTAACATGACTGGCGATGGCAACATTCTCGATAGCAACAAAGTTCATGGTAACCGTATTGGTGTCGCGATTCGTTCGGAAAAAGATGCAAATGCAAAAATTACATTGACTAAAAACCTGATTTGGGACAATGGTAAAGATATTAAGCGCTGTGAAGCGGGTGGTTCATGTGTACCGAATCAGCGTTTAGGTGCAATTGTATTTGGTGTACCTGCACTTGAGCATGAAGGATTCGTAGGTTCTCGTGGTGGTGGTGTGGTTGTTGATCCATCTAAACAACAAAAAACATGTACTCAACCAAATGAACAAGGCTGTAATGCTCAACCTAATCAGGGTATTAAAGCTCCTAAATTAACTGCGAATAAGGGTTCAGTTGCGGTAGAAGTTAATGGTTTACCAAATCAACGTTACCAAGTTGAATTTTTTGGTAATCAAAATGCGGCATCAAAAGAAGCTGAGCAATATTTAGGGGCAATAACAGTTGCTACAGATGCACAAGGAATTGCAAAAGCGAATTGGAAGCCAACTGTAAAAGTTGCCTCAATTACAGCGAATATCACTGATCGTTTTGGTGCAACTTCTGAGCTTGGTTTTACAAGTGTTAAATAACAATAAGGAAAGCGCCTCAAACTGAGGCGCAGTATAGAAATATAGAAATGATAAAAGGGACTTAAAATGCCGAATTTAATGAAACTGAGTGTATTAACAATCGCTGTATTAGGTAGCCAATTTGCGCTTGCGAATGAGCCGTGGTCGCAAGATCGTCAATGGTTGCTTGGCGACTGGAATGGTGAGCGTCAGCAACTAGAGCAACAGGGTTATAAATTTACAGCTTCTATTATGAGCCAAAGTGCCACAAATTTAGATGGTGGTTACAACGACAGCAATACTTTTGAAAATGCTGCACAACTTTCTTTAGGTGCAAACTTCGACTTAGAAAAAATTGCTGGATGGAAAGATACAACAGCGAGCCTAGTCGTGACTAAACGTGACGGGAATGCACTCACTTTAGAGCGTATTAAAGACCCGCGTTCTAGCCAATTGGGCAATGCCCAAGAGATTTATGGTCGCGGTAAAATCTGGCGTCTGTCTCAGGCATGGGTCAAAAAAGGTTTTATTGATAACACAGTACAGGTCAAAGTGGGCCGTATGGGTATGTCAGAGGACTTTAATAGTTCTCAATGTGAGTTTCAGAACTTATTACTTTGCGGTGGGCAGTTAGGAAAATCAATCGGTTCAATTTGGTACAACTCACCAGTCGGTGTTTGGGCTACAAATGTTAAATATCAGTTTGCGCCTGAGTGGACATTGGGATTGGGTGTTTATGAGGTAAATCCAGACAACATTAAAACCGAATCAAATAGTGATGGCTTTAATCTGGATATGAACAACGTGAAGGGTGCAACCATACCGGTTGAGCTTGCATGGAAACCAAAACTTGCTGCTTTTAATGGCTTACCGGGTGAATATAAAGTAGGGGCGTTGTACTCAACCGCAGAAGCGAATGACATTAAAACTGCCGGCAAAGTTCATGATGGGAAACAAAGTTTCTGGATTAATGCTCAGCAACAACTTACCCATAAAGGTGAAGACCCTAAACGTGGTTTATACGTAAGTTTGAACGGTGTTGTAAATGATAAAGCAACCACCTTTGTTCAAAGTACACAACAACTTGCACTTTGGTATAAAGGGCCGTTTGATAGCCGCCCAAATGATTCGATTGGTTTTGGTATTGCCAATTATGTGGTCAATGATCGTGCTAAAGATAAGCAGATCGCAACGAACGAAAGTCGTGGATATTATAGCTATGATGCG
Source organism: Acinetobacter sp. Leaf130 (assembly GCF_001423205.1). Classification (NCBI taxonomy): domain Bacteria; kingdom Pseudomonadati; phylum Pseudomonadota; class Gammaproteobacteria; order Moraxellales; family Moraxellaceae; genus Acinetobacter; species Acinetobacter sp. Leaf130. The sequence continues at coordinate 1,392,022 of NZ_LMOE01000001.1, read as the reverse complement.
ATTGCATCTGACTATATTCCAATTCAAGACGACGAACTAAATGTCGAGTTGAACTATACCTATCAATGGTCTCCGGCCGTTATGTTACGTCCAAACATTCAATATATCCATCAACCTGCCGGTGTAAAAGCGGTCGATGATGCTTGGGTGGCTGGTCTTAGCGTGAAAGTCAATTTTTAACAATGTTGATGGCTGGTTAGACATAGTTTAACTGGCCCAAATGCTTGAACTATTGTGTTCAGTATATGTGGAGTAGGATCTATGTCTGAGTCAGATTCTAAGTTTCATATCTTATTCAAAATATGGTGTTTTCTATTAGGCCTAGTTTTATTGGCTACTGGTGTTTTTTACATCGTAGGCGGTGGAAAGCTAGTGTCATTAGGTGGATCTTGGTATTTCCTAGTCGCAGGACTGTTGATTACCATTTCTGCATTTAGTATTTTTCGTAAAAAGGCGCTTGGTGTCTGGATTTTTGCGGCTGTTTTCGTTGGCACTGTAATTTGGTCGCTGATTGACGCAGGTTGGGAATTCTGGCCGTTATTCTCGCGGTTAATGTTTCCTGCTGGTCTTTTTGCTGCATTGTTATTTACCTTACCTGCAATTCGACGTTACCAATTTCAAACTAGCTTGGCATCTTCATCTTATGCAGTTGGTGGGTTAGTTGTTGTTGGTATGTTGATTGCGCTCTACCAAATGTTCCAACCACATCCAACAGTAGCAAGTTCAGGTGAAAAGCTACCTTTAGTACCAGTTGACCCTGCTAAAAAACAGGTGAATTGGGAAAATTATGGAAATGATGCTGGTGGTAGTCGCTTTGTTGCTCTCGATCAAATTAACCGAGATAACGTTCATAAACTAAAAGAAGCTTGGCGTTTTAGAACAGGTGATTTTACAACGGGTAGTGGTAATGGTGCTGAAGACCAAATGACCCCACTACAGGTTGGGAATAAAGTCTTTTTATGTACACCACATAATAATATTTTTGCGATCGATGCTGATTCAGGCAAACAGCTCTGGAAAGCTGAAGTGAATTCTAAAGCTGATGCTTGGGAGCGCTGCCGTGGCGTTGCATACTTTGATTCGACTAAGCCACTTGTACAACCAACTTTGGCTGGTGCAAATGCAGTAACCACAGTTGCAACCAATACGGCATGTCCACGCCGTTTATATACAAATACACCTGATGGTCGTTTAATTGCAGTCAATGCAGATAACGGTCAGCGCTGTGCCGATTTTGGTGTAAATGGAACAGTTGACTTGTTAGAAGGTCTAGGAGCTGGAACTAAAGCTCCACGTTTTGAAGTCACTTCTGCACCGACTATTGCGGGTACAACCATTGTAGTGGGTAGCCGTATTGCCGATAACGTTGCTGCAGATATGCCGGGTGGTGTTATCCGTGGTTATGACGTGATTACCGGTAAACTTCGCTGGGCATTTGACGCACGTAATCCGAACCCTAACTATGTTCTTAAACCGGGTGAAACGTATAAACGTAGTTCAGCAAACTCTTGGGCTGCAATGTCATATGACCCGCAAATGAATACGGTGTTCTTACCTATGGGTAGTTCATCTGTCGACATTTGGGGTGGTAACCGTAACCCATTAGATCATAAGTACAACACTTCTGTTTTGGCACTTGATGCAACAACAGGTAAAGAAAAGTGGGTATATCAAACTGTTCATAATGATTTATGGGACTTCGATTTACCAATGCAACCAAGTCTAGTTGATTTCCCATTGAAAGATGGTACGACGAAACCTGCTGTTGTCATTGGAACCAAATCAGGACAATTCTTTGTTCTTGATCGTGTAACAGGTAAACCGCTGACTAAAGTGATTGAACAACCAGTTAAGCCTGCAAATATTCCGGGTGAGCAATACAGCGCAACTCAACCACGTTCAGTTGAAATGCCTCAAATTGGTAATCAGACTTTAACTGAATCAGATATGTGGGGGGCAACGCCGTTTGATCAGCTCATGTGTCGTATTAACTTTAAGTCAATGCGTTACGAAGGTCTATTTACTGCACCGGGTACTGATGTTTCACTAAGCTTCCCAGGTTCTTTGGGTGGCATGAACTGGGGTAGCATTGCTTTTGATCCGACACATCGCTATATGTTCGTAAACGATATGCGTCTTGGGTTATGGATTCAGTTAATGGAACAGACCCCTGAAGATATTAAGATTCAGGCGAGTGGTGGAGAGAAAGTAAATACGGGTATGGGCGCTGTGCCAATGAAAGGTACACCATATAAAGTGAATAAAAACCGCTTTATGTCGGCTCTTAGCATTCCGTGTCAAAAACCTCCATTTGGTACCATGACTGCGATTGACTTAAAAACTCGTCAGATTGCATGGCAAGTACCGCTTGGTACAGTACAGGATACTGGACCTATGGGTATCAAAATGGGCTTAAAAGCACCAATTGGTATGCCAACTATTGGTGGACCAATGGCAACCCAAGGCGGATTGGTCTTCTTTGCTGCAACGCAAGATTACTACTTACGTGCTTTTGATTCATCTACAGGTAAAGAACTGTGGAAATCACGTATGCCAGTAGGTAGCCAAGGAACTCCAATTAGCTATGTTTCACCGAAAACAGGTAAACAATATGTGGTTGTTACGGCAGGCGGTGCTCGTCAGTCTCCTGATCATGGTGATTATGTAGTCGCTTATAGCTTAGAACAGTAATTAAATAAGGCAAAAGAGAGCATTTCTCTTTTGCCTTTAACTTTAATATATTTTTTGTATTAAAGCCTGAGAGTAAGTTCTATTATTTTAACTAGATAGCTTTACCAAATAGTAAAAAAGTGCTTTAACTTATTGCAAAACCTAAAATATTCCTAAGATTGATAATGCTTGAACCCTAGATGTAGCCGAACTGTGAGATATTTTTTCACAATGTTTTACCTATAAATAAATCTTATTTGTTTGTTAAGTTTTGTTTAACTTAAGATGGTGAATTTTAATTAGAAATAAACATTATTAACTTATTACACTTAAAAATCAGGTTTTTTTTGTTGAAAAAATAAGCGTAAATATATATTTATATTATATTTATATAATTTATAGCATTACGTTAGAATGGTGTTGCAGGTTATTACTACCCAGTAATAATTTGTATTTCAGGATTTAAAGCTTTTATTGGCTTAAGGCTCATCGCAAGATGGGCCTTTTTTTATGCGATTTAGATTATGATATTTGATAATCATAAAAATAGCCTAAGTACAATGGTACGTGAATTAATGAAAACAATCACAAAAAATAGTCTTTAATGACAAGAAGTGTATGATTTGATAAATTAAAGCCACTTGATAATAATAGGTGATACGATGAGATTTTTGGTTCTTGCAACTTTATCTGGTTTAGCTTTGATGGGTTGTGCTTCTGTTCAGCAAGCACCGAATACACAAGAGACAATTCGTTATGCTTCTAGTCCATGCTTTGGCGCATGCCCAATCTATTCTGTAGAAGTAACACCTACGGGTTTAATTCGCTTTGAAGGCAAGCAATATACTAAAGCTATAGGTGTTAAAGAAATTCAAGGCAGTGTAAAAGACTATCAAAAACTTGCGGATGATTTAAAAACTTATCGACCACAAACAGGTACACAATCAAAAACTGCGGGTTGTCAGCAAACTGCAACTGATATGTCTAGCTATTACATTTCATGGATTCAACCAAATGGCACGGAAACAAAATTAAGCCATTACACAGGTTGTATGTCTCCTGCGAATAATAGACTGAATAAAGTCATGGAAAAGTTACCTGAACAATTAGGCATTAAAGATCTAATTTAATGATAAAGCCCCAAAATCTTGGGGCTTTTTCTTGTTAAGAAGAATTATATACTTGAGAGTTTTGTTTTAAGTATTTCTAAAAGAATCAGCGTATAATACACATTATAAAAACATATATTGTTTGAGTAAACCTATGTTGAATATTATCCATGCCTTTTTGGGTGGCTTGCTACTGGGCATCGCAACAGTTGGATATTTATATATAAATGGTCGAATAGCTGGAATTAGTGGATTGCTTGCTCAAATCATAAATCCCACTAAAGACACCTTTAAAAGTTCTGCATTCTGGTTCATTGCTGGACTGGTGATTACACCTTTCATATATGGTTATTTTTATCAGCCAGAAATTGAAATTAAAGCTAATACGGTTGCACTTATTTTAGCAGGTGTACTTGTTGGCTTTGGAACACGACTAGGATCTGGTTGTACAAGTGGCCATGGTATTTGTGGCATGAGCAGATTATCAAAACGCTCGATGATAGCGACAGCAGTTTTTATGTTTGCAGGCATGTTAACTGTTTATATCATTCGTCATGTGTTGGGGTAATCCTATGAAAAATATCTTTGCTTTTATATTTGGTAGCTTGTTTTCATTGGGTTTAATGATCTCTGGCATGTCTAATCCTGAAAAAGTTTTAAGTTTTCTAGATATATTTGGACAGTGGGATATCAGCTTAATGTTTGTAATGTTAGGTGCTATTGCTGTGGCATTTATTCCGTTTCAAAAGGCTATAAAAAGTCCAAAAACACTTTTTAATGAACAAATTCAATTACCAATGAATACACAGATTGACCAAAGGCTAATTGTTGGTGCTTTTATTTTCGGTATAGGCTGGGGAATAGCTGGCATATGTCCAGCGCCTGCTTTAACGCTTATTGGGTTAGGACATTTTGAAGCACTTTATTTTATTGGCGCAATGTTATTAGGAATGTTGATTTACCGAGTCTTAAATAAAGGAAATTAAACCTATGCAACAACCTCTAGTAAAAGATTTTTTTGATGAAAATACCAATACTTTTAGCTATGTTGTTGCGGATTTGGTTACGCGTCACTGCGCCATTATTGACAGTGTACTTGACTACGATGCAGCTTCGGCGACTACAAAAACGACTAATGCCGATTTAATTATCAATTATGTCTTGGCTCAAAACTTCAAAGTGCAATGGATTTTAGAAACCCACGTACACGCAGACCATATGACCGCGGCCCAATATTTAAAATCTAAATTGGGTGGCACAATTGCAATTAGTCAAAAAATCTCAGTAGTACAAGAAACTTTTTCTACTATCTATAATTTTGACTTTAAAAAATTTAATGAAAATCAGCCTTTTGATTATTTATTCGAAGATCACGAGCATTTTAAAATAGGGGATATAGCAGCCTATAACATTCCTACACCTGGGCATACACCTGCTTGCTTAAGCTATGTAATTGCTGATGCTGTTTTTGTGGGTGATACTTTATTTATGCCTGATTATGGTTCGGCTAGATGTGATTTTCCCAAAGGAAGCGCTGCCGCACTCTATGACTCGGTACAAAAGCTTTATGCACTTCCTGATGATATGCGTATGTTCTTGTGCCATGACTATAAGCCAGAAGGTCGTGATGAATATATCTGCCAGACAGACATTAAAACTCAAAAGCAAAGCAATATTCATTTAAACCAACAAGTTTCTAAAGAGTCATTCATAAAAATGCGTCAAGAAAGAGATGCAACTTTAGCAATGCCAAAACTAATCTTGCCTTCAATACAAATTAATATGAATGCAGGAAATTTTCCGGAACCTGAAGCGAATGGCATCCGTTATTTAAAAATACCATTTAATTATTTTTAGAAATAGCCTAAGCATATTCATTCATTATCACTTAACGAAATAGCCTAAGCAAATAATAAAATTTATCCCATGAAAATAGCCTAAGTAAGATTTAAAGAACTTGTCTCAAATCCCGTGAAGTCTCTTGCAATAAAGGCAAAATGTGTTGAATTAAATATTCTTCAGTTGTTTTCATGGTTGGAGAAACAATATTTAAAGCAGCAACGACTTTAAAGTCTTGCCCATAAATAGGTACGGCGAGTGCGTGAACGCCTAATTCATGTTCTTCACGTGAATAACACCAATCTTGTTCTCGAATCTCTTGTAGTAACTCTAAAAATTTATCGTTTTCAATATGCGTATATTTGGTTAAACGCTGTAGTGGGTATTTTTGAAGCCAGTCCAATTGTTCTTCTTGGCTTAAATGTGCTAGTAAAATTTTACCCGCCGAGGTCGCATGAGCAGGTAAGCGGTTACCCAAGTGTAGGCCGTATGGATTTACGCGGTCGGTTTGTTGGTGGGCCGCACTACGCGCAATGGTAATGGCTTCATAACCGTCAAGTACCATCACAGAATAAATAAGAGAGGTTTGGTTAGTTAATAAGTTTAATAAAGGCTGCGATACTTTTGGAAGTTGAGCAGCGCCCAAATATGCTCCTGAAAATTTCAGGACTTTTGGGGTTAAATAGTAATAGTGGCCATCTGACTCAAGATAACCTAGATATTCTAAGGTTAATAAATGGCGTCTTGCTGCCGCCCGGGTAAGTCCGGTTTTTTCAGCAGCCATAGAAATGTTTAGGCGATGTTGATTGCTACTAAAACTATCTAAAATTGCCATGCCTTTACCGATGCCAGCAATGTAATCTTCATGACGAATAGTTTTCTTGTTGTCCTGATTCTGGATTATTCGTTCATCTTTACTCATGACTGGTCCTTGTACGATGTAGACGTTAGTAGATCAATTTGCTTTACTGAAAAAGTTTAATAATTTCATGTCGCAAAAATTGATGCCTTAAATTATCCCTTAAATCTTCATGCCAAAACATCCCCATTTTGATATTGGTCATCTCAAATGGGAGTGAATGCAAACGAATTTCCGAACTATAGGATAAATGCTGCAAAATCATTCGGGGCATAGTCAATATTGCGTTCGCTTGAGCACCCAAAACTTGTAACGCCGTTGAGTAGTTTTGACAGCGCATGAATACATTTCTTGAAATTTTTTGATGTTGGTTTAAATAAATATCTTCAAGTAAAGCACCCGTACGGCGTGATGAAACACCGATGTGTCGACCATTAACATAGCTCGATAAATCGACTTCTTTAAGTTGACTGCAAATGACAAACTCATCTGTTACCAGATGGTCAAAGGTAATTTTTGGAGATAAGTATTGTTCTAGGTCAATTACGAAGTCGAGCTGTTGTGTCGCCAAGTCCGCCATAATATGTTTTCGATCTAGCTTCATACTCACAAACTGTAAATCTAAATTAAGATTCTGAAAATGTTGAGCCAGTCTTGGAAGAATAATCGGCTCAATTTCATCATGCACGGCGATTTTTAAGTTTTTTAAACTGGTTGGGTCAAAGACATGTTTCTGCTGGCTAATATTTTGAATGGTTAAAAGCGCTTGCTTCACAGTGGGGTAAATCTGTTCTGCAAAAGGCGTTGCAGACATTTTATTACCTACACGTATAAATACATCATCTTCAAGTTGTTGACGTAACCTTTGCAAGGCGTGGCTTGCTGCCGATTGCGTAATATTAAGACTACTTGCGGCATTTGAAATACTTTTTTGCTCATAAATAGCGATAAAAAGCGGATATAAATTGATATCTATTCGGTGGAAAAAGCTTAAATCAAGCCCATGCTGGTTATGAATATTATTCATGATGTGTTATTTAATAAAATCATTTCATTCATATTAAGTTTCAAGTTATGTTGATGTAAAGACAAGATAATGATGTAAAGGAAAAAAGAATGTTTGAACTTTCAAAAACAGCTCAAGATTTTGTCGAGCGAACAAGAAAATTTATTCAAGAAGAAATAGAACCTATTGAAGCAAAATTTTGGGAAGAAGTACATGAGCTAAATCCGGATGGAAACTGGAAAAAATGGCAGTGGCCAGCACTTCTAGAAACGCTGAAATCTAAAGCGAAGCAAGCTGGCCTTTGGAATATGTTTTTACCAGATGACAAACTCGGTGCAGGGTTATCAGTTCAAGAATATGCTCACATTGCCGAATTAACTGGTCGTAGTTTATTGGCACCCACCGTTTTTAACTGTAATGCACCAGATACGGGAAATATGGAATTGTTATGGCGCTATGGCAGTGAACAGCAAAAACAGCAATGGCTAAAGCCTTTATTGGACGGAAAAATTCGCTCGGTTTTTTGTATGACTGAACCAGACGTTGCTTCAAGTGATGCAACAAATATGCAAGCAACTGCACTCATAGAAGGGAATGAAATTGTTTTAAATGGCAAAAAATGGTGGTCTTCTGGTTTAGGTGACCCAAATGCCAAAGTCATTATTTTTATGGCTCATACTCCAGATGAAAGCAAAGACCGTCATCATCAACATTCCATGGTTTTAGTGCCTATTGATACGGCGGGTGTTGAAATTCAGCGTATGTTACCAGTGTTTGGTGAATACGATGCGCCACATGGACATGGTGAAGTTCATTTTAATAATGTTCGAGTGCCTCTTGATAACTTTATTGGTGGTGCAGGTCAAGGTTTTGAAATTGCTCAAGGCCGTTTAGGACCCGGGCGTATTCACCATTGCATGCGCTGTATTGGAGCTGCTGAAAAAGCTTTAGAACTGATGATTGACCGTGGTATGTCTAGAACTGCGTTTGGCAAAGAAATTTTAAAACTCGGTGGGAACCTCGAACGGGTAGCTGATGCACGGGTAGCGATAGATCAAGCTCGGCTTTTAACCTTGTATGCAGCCTATAAAATGGATACTTTAGGGAATATGGCCGCTTTAACAGAAATATCTGCAATTAAAGTGGTCGCTCCAAGTGTTTTAGAAAAAGTAGTCGACATGGCGATTCAGCTACATGGTGGCGCGGGCGTTTCAAGAGATACACCATTAACAGGTTTCTTTGCTCAAGCGCGTAGTTTACGTTTAGCTGATGGTCCAGATGAAGTACATAAAGGCATGATTGCCAAATTAGAGTTAGCAAAACGTGGTTATGGTCGTCATAAGAAAGTATAAGTTTAAAGGAAATTAGAATGTCGGTAATTGATATAGGCGGTGAAGTACGTGAAGGTGAAGAACTTGATATTGGAGCAGTTGAAAGTTGGTTAAAGAACCAAGGTGTTGAGTTGGTTGGCCCAGCAATCGTGACCCAATATACAGGTGGTGCTTCAAATTGGACTTATCGTTTAAAGTATGAAAATACCGATTTAATTTTACGACGTCCTCCAAAAGGAACAAAAGCGAAGTCAGCCCACGATATGGCCCGTGAATATATGGTGCAAAAAAATCTTGCGCCTTATTATCCAGTGCTTCCTAAAATGGTGGCACTTTGTCAGGATGAAACCGTTATTGGCTGTGATTTTTATGTCATGGAACGCATTGAAGGAATTATTCCTCGTGCAAAATTGCCGCCCGAGCTTAGATTTAATGAAGAAGATGTTCATGAGCTTTGTGTAAATGTGCTTGATAAGCTAATCGAGTTACACCAAGTTCCTTATGAAAACACGCCCTTAGCAGAGTTGGGCAAAGGTACAGGATATTGCCGTAGACAAGTTGAAGGTTGGGATAAACGCTATGAAAAAGTCCGCACAATCAACGTTCCTTCATTTAAATATGTTCGAAAATGGCTAAACGATAATATTCCTCAAGATTCCACGACTTGCATTATTCATAACGATTGGCGATTTGATAATGTGATTTTAGATCCAGAGCATCCAACTGAAGTGATTGGCGTGTTGGATTGGGAAATGGCAACGCTGGGTGATCCATTAATGGATTTAGGCAGTGCTTTAGCCTATTGGGTTGAGCCTACGGATAATATGATTTTTAGATCGACACGCCGTCAACCTACCCATTTAAAGGGAATGTTCTCTCGTAAAGAAGTTGTTGATTATTACCTGCAAAAAACAGGTTTGAACCCTCAAAATTGGGCTTTTTATGAGGTATTTGGCGTATTCCGTTTAGCAGTGATCGCTCAGCAAATTTACTACCGCTATTACCATAAACAAACGCGAAATCCAGCTTTTAAAGACTTCTGGATCGTCATTCATGCGTTACATGTGCGAGCTTTAAAACTTATTGGGCAACAAAAAATTCAAGAATCGGAATTTGCCCAGCAATCTCTACAGAAAATACAGGGTATTTTAAGAAAATGACCACAATTTATCTGGTAAGACATGGGCAGGCATCATTTGGTAAAAGTAACTATGATGAGTTGTCTGAAAATGGGGAGGCTCAAGCGACTTTATTAGGGCAATACTTTAAGCAAATATTGAAAGAACAACCTTATGTTGTGGCCGGAACCATGCAGCGCCATCAACAAACCGCACAACTCGCATTAAATGAATGCTTTCCAGATGCAGTGATTAATCACAATAGTTTATGGAACGAGTTTAATCATCAGCAGGTTTTTGCACGTTATGAACCGCGTTTTGAACAACCGGAATTGTTAAAAGCTGACGTAGCACAAGAACAGAACCCGCGTGCCTATCTTGCCAAAATATTCGAAGGCGCAATTGGACGATGGACTGATGGCGATTTTCATCATGAATATGATGAGTCATGGCCGCATTTTAAAGATAGAGTTGAAACGGCACTACAACAACTTTGTGATGAATTGGCAAAAACCAAACCTCGTTATGCAGTTGTTTTTACCTCTGGTGGTGTGATTTCTGTAGCAATTGGCAAATTACTTGAACTGAGTCCCAATCGAACTTTTGCCTTGAACTGGGCAATTACCAATACAAGTCTCACCACTTTACGTTTAGTTGGAAATGAAGCTCAGGTTTTAAGTTTAAATGAACATCATTTTATAAAAGCTGAGCGTCCAGATTTGCTGACATGGATTTAAAAATAAGGATAAAAGCATGGCAAAGACAATTTTAATTACAGGTGCAAGTTCTGGGTTGGGTGCGGGTATGGCTCATGAATTTGCAGCGAAAGGCTATAACTTGGCGATTTGTGCACGCCGTTTAGATCGATTAGAGACTTTAAAAACCGAACTTGAAAATGAATATGGCATTCAGGTGATTGCAAAAAGTCTAGATGTGACTCATTACGATCAGGTTTTCGAAGTTTTTCGTGCATTTAAGCAAGAGTTTGGTTATTTGGACCGAATTATTGTCAATGCTGGAGTCGGAAATGGTCGTCGTATTGGTAAAGGTAATTTTGAAATTAACAAAGCCACCGCTGAAACCAACTTTATTTCTGCTTTAGCACAATGTGAAGCTGCGGTTGAAATTTTTAGAGCGCAAAACGCAGGTCATTTGGTGGTGATGTCATCCATGAGTGCCATGCGTGGATTACCAAAACATTTATCTACTTATGCTGCAAGTAAAGCTGCGGTTGCTCACTTGGCTGAAGGTATTCGTGCTGAATTACTGGATACGCCAATTAAAGTTTCAACAATTTTCCCAGGTTACATTCGCACTGAAATGAATGAAGGTGCTAAACATTTGCCATTTGAAGTCGATGCTAAAACAGGGTGCAAAGCACTAGTCAAAGCTATCGAAAAACAACCAGTGAAAGCTTATGTACCGCAGTGGCCATGGTTGCCAATGAGTATTGCAATGAAGGTTTTGCCTTTAAGGTTGGTCAATAAATTAGGATAGAAATTACCCCCTAAATTTTAGGGGGTAATTTTTTATATTTAGAACTTCTTGGTGTAATTGACAAATAAACGGTCTTCACCAAAGTCATTGCCATGTTTGACGTTGTAATCAATACGAATGTATTGCAGGGCAACGCCTTTTAAATAAGGTTGTTGAAATGCATAGTTCAAAATCACATTTGACTCAGTTTCGTGATTTTTCTCGCCATTGGCTGCCTTGAAATCATAGCCATAAACATATTTCACCATCGCATTTAAGCCTGGTACATAGTCCTTAAAGTCGTAGCCATACATCACATGGTAAGACTTTTCATCTTCTTTAAAGAATCCAGTTGCGTTCCAGTTAATGAAATAGGTTTCAGGTAAGAAGCCATCTGGTAGTGGATAAGCTGATTCACCAATAATTTGTTGGTAGCCTAAACCAAAGGTATGGTTTTTCACTTTTACAGTTTCAAGTAGGCCGATGTTCTGCGCATCGATATCAAAAGTATTGCCATCATCTTTGGCATTGAAGTATTTAAACTTGGAAGTTAGGGCAAAAGTTGGCTGCTTCCATGTATGCTCAAGTCCCACATAATGCTTGTTATACAGATCCTCTAAATTACCAAAGTAATATTCACCCTTTAAAGACGGCGTAAATTGATAACGCAGGTCAATATAATTCAAACCATCAGATTCTTTAGTAATTCCATTTGCAGTGAAAGAAAACTTTTTAAAGTCTTCTTCATTTCGTGGCGAGACTTTTTCAACCCGACCAATTTCGGCATAGAGTTGATCTGAAAGTTGCGACTTAAGATTGGTTCCCCAATACGAAGTGAGTAACTGACGACTGGCATCGATAGCAGTTACGGGTAAATCCAACCAAAGCTCACCTACACTCAAAAGTGTTTTGTCATAGCCCAGCTTTAAGGTTGCGCCGTATTTTAGATAGTCTGATGCCTGAGATTGGGTTTCCTTATTAAAAGGCAAAACTGTATCGGCGACATGTTTGTCTGAACTTAAACGTACTGCATATTGAACGGAAGCATCTGCACCAATGGTGATTGGCTTGTCTGCTATTACTAGTGGGGTGTCATGCATTTTCGACTTATAAAATAAAGAGGCTGCCTGAGACCAACTGCCAGTATCTTTGAGTGCATCGTTGTCAAAATCGCGGTTGATATAGGCATTCTTTAAAGTGAATTTCCATTCATCTTCAGTTTGCTGATTCGGGTTTGCAGCCCATGAATTGCCACACATCAATACTAAGGTTGCTATAGCTAAAGTCTGCGGTTTAAAGCGATGTAATAATTCCATAATCCATTTCCAAAATAGATGCGCCGGTCCTAGGCATTACGTATTGTGAAATATTTGTGTAGTACTCCCTAAGTTCTTAAAGGGAGCACTGTTAAATAGCGGGTGATTTCTTCAATTAATTTAATTTTTCAAGCTTCATACTTTCACTAAAGAATTTGCAGCCTTTGAAAAGTAAAATTAAAGCCAGCACACAAGAGAACCCACCGACAATAGATAAAGATGAGCCAACCATTAAAGGATTAGCAAAAACTTTATCTGTAATGATTGCCACCAATGTTGTGCCAATACCAAGCCCAATTAAGTTACTGATCAAAAGGAAGAGAGCGGAAAGACGTGCTCTAAATTGATTTGGCGCTAACATTTGTAAGGCTGTTGCGGAAATCACCAGAGGGAACGATGCAAAGAACATTGCTGGAATGAGTAGGCTCACTGAAAGCCAGAGTTGGTCCGTTTGAGTAAAAAATGAAATTGGAATAATAAGACCAACAATACCAATCACACCTGTAATCATCGGAGCATCTTGGCGTCCTTTTTTGATAAACCAATCATTTAACCAACCTGCACAAAACACCCCTAATGTATTTGCAATTAACAGGATGGTACCGAGCATGTAACCTGTTTCTGTTGGAGCGAGTTGAAACTTTCGGATATAAAATGCGGGTGTCCAACTAGTAAGACTGTAGAGCGCCATAGCATAGAAGGTAAAACCTAAATAGTGACAGGCAAAGGTTTTCGAATGCTTTTTAATAAACTGAAGACATTGTGTGAATTTAACTTGGTCAACTTGCCCGTTTTGGTTGAGCTGCTGTCCTTTACGTGCTGGGTCTTTAACTGTCAGGATGAATAACAAACCAATAATGATGCCGGGTAAACCCACCACTAAAAAAGCGATTTGCCATGCCTTAAGTGCGCCTAATAAAGGAACTTGAATTAAAGTCACGCCTTTAAGTAAATTAATGACATAACCGCCGACTAAAAAGGCAATACCGCCACCTAAAAACGCTCCAACAGAATAGATCCCGACAGCGCGACCTAGCTTGTCCTTACTAAACATGTCGCTAAACATCGAGTAAGCGGCTGGAGATAAAGCAGCTTCGCCTACACCAACAGCCATACGACTTAAAAATAGTTGAATAAAATTTTTACTTAAACCACACGTGGCTGTTGCCAAACTCCAGACAATAATACCGATTGAGATAAGCTTTGGGCGTGAAAAACGGTCGGCAATATAGGCTAAAGGTAAGCCCATGACGGCGTAAAACAGTGAAAAGGCAAGGCCATGTAATAAGCTAAACTGGGTATCTGAAAGTTGAAGATCGGCTTTAATCGGCTCGATCATGAGAGCTAGAATTTGGCGATCAATAAATGAAAATATATAGGCCAACATACAAAGGATGACCACGTACCATGCATATGCATTGGTTTTCTTTTGTGTCCTTTCAACAGCAATATTACTTTGGTTCATACACTTAATCCTTATGTATAAAACTCTTTTAGAGAAGTTGAATCTCGGCTATCTATATTTCCTAAAAGATAGTTTGGTGTCCCCCCAATAACTTTTGAAAAATAAATAACCTGTTTGATTGAAGAATTGCCTTACATACAAACTGCATATACAGACAAAGATAGTTAAAGAAGAGGGTTAGAATTCCTATATGATGGAAATATTATTTTCTTTTTATATGTAAAATTCCATTACTTATTAAGTATGTTTGGATACCTAATAGGTATTTAAACAATCAGAAAATTTATAAATTATTATGATTTGTAGGAAGAAAATGATGTTTTATGATTTTAAATTTTTGATAAATATTAATAATTTTTAAAAAAATAAGCAGAAGATCATATCGGTTTTCTGCTTACTCTTTCATGTTTAAAACAAGATGAATAAGAGACCTCAGTTAGCTTGAAGGCATAAGATCAAATAATTTCTTCAACTGGTTATTTAGATTGTGGAGCTCATCTTCTGAAAAAGCATTCAAAATACCAGCCAAGGTCACAACACTAATCTGATTAATCTGTTCAACCAGCTCAACACCTTTAGCTGTCAATTTCACCATTGAGATCCGTTCATCTGAAGTAGAAGAGTAGACTTCAACAATTTCATCTTCAACTAACCGATATACAGCCTTGGTTGCAGTGGTTAATTTTAAAGTAGAAAGATTAGCAATATCGGTAATACTTGCTTCTCCAAGGGCATTGGTACTTAAAATAATTTTACGGCGTGTATTATCAATACCTAATTTTTTTATTGATTTTTCAATAAGTTGTGAATACTTTCCATTAACTTGGGAAATCCAAAAAAAAGGGAAGTTTTGAATACTCGACGGTTCTTTATTAGGAAGAAATTGTTCTAAATGATCAAGCATAGCTAAGCAATAACTTAGGAAAAAAGGGTAATCCTATTATAAACAAAATTTTGTATATTTCCTTGAGTACAAATTATAAAAAATACTTGACAATTCCATTAAATTTTCCCATATTTTAATCAATAGATAAAAATACATGGAAAAGTGAATGAATATTGTTAGCCAAAGCGTGCACAAAGGAAGTGGCAAGCTCAAGGTGATGGTCAAAGATACGATTGATATTCAGGGTCTAAAAACCATTGCTGGCAGTCGAGCTTTATTAGATGTTGAACCTGCTCAGGATGATGCTGAGGTCGTTAAAAACATTTTAAAAGCAGATTGTGAAATTATTGCGAAAACAAATTTGCACGAATTCGCTTTTGGAATTACTGGCATTAACCACGCTTTTGGTACACCCATTAATCCAAAATATCCTGAACTTATTCCTGGTGGGTCTTCAAGTGGTTCGGCTGCGGCTATTGCAGCAAAACAAGCTGACTTTACTTTAGGTACCGACACGGGTGGCTCTATTCGTATGCCCGCTGCATGCTGTGGAGTTTTTGGTTTAAAACCGACTTTTGGTCGTGTAAGTCGAAAAGGCGTATATCCGCCGTCAAGTTCTTTAGATTGCGTGGGTCCTTTTGCAAGTTCAGTCGAAATGATTGAAAAAGCTATGCAAATTATTGACCCAACTTTCAAGCCTACTGAATGTACTAGCACACCAAAACTTGCTGTTCTTGATGTAAAAGCAGATGACGTTATTTGGAACTGTATTCATCAAGTGCTTCAAAAAGCGAATTTACAGACCACTTCAGAAAAAGTTGAACATTTTGACGCGGCTTATGACGCAGGCATGCAGATTATTAATTATGAAAACTGGCAAGCTTTTGGTGAGTTAACCAAAACAGGTTTAATTGGTCCTGATGTAAATAACCGCCTGTTAAAAGCTGCTGAAACTACCTTAGAGCAAGTAAAGCAAGCCGAAGTTGTGAAGCAGCAGCTAACTCAGGAACTCGATGCTTTATTAGAAAAATATGACGCATTGATTTTACCAACACTTCCGCAAATTCCACCAAAAGTTACTGAAGCTGGAAATACAGTCGCTTTTTTGAATCTGACGGCTTTAGTTCGTCCATTTAATTTATCAGGACATCCCGCCATTTCAGTGCCACTTGAAACCAGTGAAGGTTTACCTGTGGGCTTACAGATCGTATCGAAGCATCAAAAAGATGAGCAATTATGCGCAATAGCTAAATTTTGTGTTGATGCAATGCAATAAATTACAAGGAGTTAGATGATGAATAAGTTATCTAAAATGGAGTTTACTTCTCAAGACAAAGCAGTTGACTTAGACGCTTTGTGTCAAGAAATTCGTGAGCGTGCCTGTACAGGTGAGTTTGATAATCAGGCTTATGTGAGCCAAGACGTTATCGAAAAGCTTAAGCAAATCGGTGTTTACCGTGCATTAGTTCCAAAACGTTTTGGCGGTGAAGAATGGTCACCACGACAGTTTTGTGAATTGATCGAAACTTTATCTAAAGCTGATGGTTCAGTAGGTTGGGTGGCTAGTTTCGGTATGAGTCCTGCGTATTTGGGAAGTTTGCCTGAAGATACACTTAAAGAATTGTACCAAAACGGACCAGATGTGGTGTTTGCTGGAGGTATCTTTCCACCGCAGCCTGCTGAAATTACCGATGAAGGTGTAGTGGTTCGTGGACGTTGGAAATTTTCAAGCGGCTGTATGGGAGCTGACATTGTTGGGGTAGGAATTTCACCACTTAAAAATAATGAAATGCAGGGCTTACCACGCATGGCAGTGATGCCTGCCAAAAAAGCCAAAATTGAAATGACTTGGGACACCGTTGGCCTAAAAGGTACAGGAAGTCATGACTTAGTCGTCGAAGATGTATTGGTCGAAAAGAAATGGACCTTTGTACGTGGTGAACCTTCAAAACTAAGCGAACCATTTTTTAAATATCCGTCACTGTCTTTAGCGACTCAAGTATTAACCGTTGTGGGTATTGGCGTTGCAGCTGCTGCATTAGAAGAATTTGAAAAATTAGCACCGGGTAAAGCATCTATTACGGGCGGGTCAGAAATTGCAAACCGCCCAGTGACTCAATATGAGTTTGCTCAAGCTGATGCAGAGTTTCAGGCTGCAAAATCTTGGTTTTATCAAACCATGGACATTGTATGGCATGAAATTATTGCTGGACGTGAAGCTAGTGCTGAACAAATTAGCGATATGCGTTTGGCATGTACCCATGCAGCGCGAGTTTGCGCCAAAGTCACCCGAAAAATGCAAATGCTCGCGGGTATGACAGCGATCTATACCAACAATCCATTTAGCCGTTTTGTAAACGACACCAACGTGGTGACTCAGCATGCCTTTATGGGCGATGCAACATTACAAAATGCAGGATCAATCAGTTTCGGGTTAAAGCCAACCCCAGGTTATTTATAAGTTTTTAATTTTTAAAAAGGATATTGAGATGGAAGCTAAAAAATCATTACGTGTTTTATTCTGCATGGGTATTAACCAAAACTTTTTTGATGCAGAACCTGCTGAAGCAAAAGCGGTTTGGGCAGCGTTTGGTGAAATGTGGAATGGCATTCATGACTTACCGGGTGTGCATGTTTTTGGAAATCTTGATGATGACCAAAGCATGGTTGGCCCAAGTGCAGGTTGGCCTTGGACAACGTACTTGCTTGCAGATGTTCCGGATATTGAAACCGTACATGCGGCTTGTAACTTGTTTAGAACTACGGTGGTGGGTGAAGGTCCCTACAAACTTTGGAAATATTGCAAAGTTGAAGCTCGTGTTGGGCGTGAACTGATTATCCAACGTTAAGGCGACCGCAATGACTGACAAAGTGAATATTGCAGAAATCATAGAGCGGCTAGAACAGTTAGAAGCGCACAACGCTATTCGTAATTGCCTGAACCGTTATATGGAAATCTGCGACGAGCTCAATGCAAATACAGATCTTGATCAACTCATGAATCTTTTTGATCAAGACTGTATTTGGGAAGGTATTGGCGAGAAATATGCCAAATCGTTTGGTCGATATGATTCTTGGCAGTCGATTTACGACATGTTTAAAAGCTACACCCAAAAAGAGTCTCACTTTGTCATGAATGCACACTTTGTAAATTCAGAACAAATTTATGTAAATCAAAATGATGCAGATGCTTCATGGCTTATGTTGCAAACCTCAACGTTTAAAGATGGCCGTAGTCATTTGAATGCAGCAAAGCTCAACGTGAAGTTTCAAAAGCAAGCAGATGGAACATGGAAGATTAAACATTTCCAAACACAGAATATTTTCAGTCGTCCCGTATCGCATTGGCACAGTGAAGCCGAACTGCCGGTACCTTCCCAGGAATGACCCAGGACATATTTAAAAGGACTATTGATATGAACAGTATTATCCCAACACATAACATTGGCACTGATTACGATGCTTTGGTTCAAAGTGACCGTGCCCATACCTCTCTTTATAAAGATGAACGCATTTTTGATGAAGAAATGGAAAAAATCTTTTATAGCACTTGGGTGTGGGTTGCTCATGCCAGCGAAATTCCGGAAGGCGGAAGCTATAAAACCATTAACATCGGTAAACAACCTGTTGTTGCGGTACGTGACCGTAAAAAGAAAGTCCATGTACTTTTAAACCGTTGCCGTCACCGTGCAGCAACCGTATGTGAACATAAAAAAGGAAAAACAAATAGTTTTGTATGTCCGTACCACGGTTGGAGTTATGCGCTTGATGGTAGCTTACGTGGTGTGCCATCTCCGGAAAGCTACGGCGATTGTTTAGATAAGTCTGAACTACCTTTGGTGAGTCTACGTGTAGAAGAATATAACGGCATGATTTTCGCTTCATTTAAGGAAGACATTCAACCGCTTGAAGAGTTCCTTGGACCTGCAAAAAAATGGATTGACCTGTTTATGAAACAAGGTGCGGGTTATCCAATTAAAGTGTTGGGTGAGCATCGTTTCCGGTTCCCTGGTAACTGGAAAATTCAGCTTGAAAATACCACCGATGCATATCACTTCCCATTGGTACACAAATCATTCTTAAGTTCTGTCGATGAAAAAACCGAAGAACTCTTTAACTTTGAAAACCAGCCGGGTTTTGTTGAAGATTTAGGAAATGGTCACAGTGTGATGGTGATGATTCCTGAATTGGTCGATCTAGATGAAGAATTAATGGAACGTCCAATTCAGGAACGTTTTGAAGACTTAGCTCAAGCTTTGCGCGACGAAGGCCATGAAGAATTAGAAGTGCGCCGTATTGTGCGTGCAGTTGGTGGTTCTGGCTTTAACTTAAATTTATTCCCGAATATTGCATGTTCAATGGCGTTCTTCCGTGTGTTGCAGCCAATTTCAGTTGCTGAAACAGAAATTCATCACTCGGTGATTACGATGGATGGTGGTCCGCAAATTGCCAACCAATATCGCTTACGTTTGCATGAACATTTCCAAGGCCCATTTGGTTTTGGTACACCAGATGACTCGGAAGCTTGGGAGCGTGTACAACACGGCGCCAATGCAGGCAATGATTTATGGATCATGTTGAACCGCGGTTTACCAGGTGAAGTTAAAACTGAAGATGGCTTAAAAAGTGATGTCAGTGCTGAAACAGGTATGCGTGCAGCATATCAGCAGTGGAAAAAGATGATGAAGGCTTAAGGAGAGAGCAATGAATATGAATCTACAATTATTAAATGAAGTCACTGCTTTCATCTGGGCTGAAGCAGATATGTTAGACCACAGTGAATACCGTGAATGGCTCAATTTATGGAATGAAAAGGGTATTTATATCATTCCAATTGACCCAAATCTCACTGACTACGAAAACAATTTAAATTATGCCTATGACGATAACCATATGCGCACTTTACGTGTAGAGCGTCTTGAAAATGGTGAAGCGATTTCTACAGCGCCTAAAGCAAATACAGTGCGTAGCATTTCTCGTGTACGAGTGATTCAAGACCAAGATAATGAAATTGTTTTGCGTTGTGCTCAAAACTTACGTGAGTTCCGTAAAGAAAACCTCAAGCATTACACCGCAGATATTACTTATCATTTGACGCGTGATGCGGCTACAGGTTTTAAAATTAATCGTAAAATCATTAACTTGGTTAATTCAACCGATACCTTAGCTGGTATTAGTTACATTCTTTAGGAGCGGTAACATGAAACAAGTTGTTTTAGTGACAGGTGCTGCTTCTGGACTCGGTAATGTCATTGCTGAATATTTTGCGAGCCAAGGCCATCAAGTGATTTTGTCAGCAAGTACGCTTGAAAAAGCCGAAAACGCCAAGGCACAAAGTCAATATGCACAAAATATGTTTCCAGTGAAATTAGATATTTCAGTCGAAGCAGATTTTCATGCCGTGGTGCAATGGATTGAAGAGAAATTTTCTAAACTTGATGTGTTGATTAACAATGCCACTGTCACCAAGGCAACTCCGGTATTAGAAATTACCGCAGCCGATTTTGATTGGGTGACCCAAGTCAACCAACGTGGCACTTTTCAGGCTTGTCAAATTATTGGCCAATATATGGCTAAGAAAGGCTATGGACGCATCATTAATATGGCGTCTTTAGCAGGGCAAAACGGTGGCACGGCAACGGGTGCACACTATGCGGCAACCAAAGGTGCGATTGTGACTTTAACCAAGATTTTTGCCAAAGAGTTTGCGGCAAAAGGTGTAACAGTCAATGCCATTGCACCGGGACCGATGGAATCACCCATCGTTCATAGTGTGGTGTCAGACGAAAAAATGGAACAGTTCATCCAAAATATTCCTGTTAAAGCTTTAGGAAGTATGCATTTTATTGCTGAAACTTGTGGGTTGCTCGCGAGTCCAAATGCGGGGTTTGTGACTGGTGCAACATGGGATATTAACGGTGGTTTATTCATGCGCTAAGCCATGAGCTTAAGCATGAAAAGGGAGTTGAATCATGACTACACTTTATGATGTTGTCGTTAAAAATCGCCATGTTGAAGGTGGAAATATTGCAGTTATGGAATTTGAATCTGCAACTTCTGCAACATTGCCAAAAGTTGAAGCGGGTGCGCATATTGATGTGCACTTACCGAATGGCATGGTACGCCAATATTCACTTTGCCAAAATCCAAATGACGAAGGTAAGTTCCGCCTCGGAATTTTGCGTGACCCTGAATCACGTGGTGGATCCGTCTCGGCTTTTGATGAAATCAAAGATGGCATGCAAATTCAGGTCAGCGAGCCAAAGAATTTATTTCCACTTTTAAAAGCCAAACATAGTGTATTGATTGGTGGTGGAATTGGAATTACGCCGTTAATCACAATGGCATATCAACTTGCCTCTGAAGGCACATCCTTTGAGCTTCACTACTGTGGTGCTAGCCCTGAAAACTGTGCTTTTGTTGATGAAATTAAAAATGGTGAGTTAGCAAAATACACAACCTTCCATTTTAAATCCGAAGGTGCAAGCCACAGAGCGTTTTTTGAATCTGCCATTAAAGATATTGATCTTGAAAGCCATATTTACACGTGTGGTCCAGTCGGTTTCATGGACTGGGTGATTAACCTTGCCACGACTCACGATTTTCCTGAGCAACAAATTCACAAAGAATACTTTCAAGTCGAAACCGATACATCTGGAGATTCATTTGAGGTGGTGGCTGAGCGTAGTGGAAAAATCATTATGGTAGAGGCTGGCGAAACTATTTTGCAGGCTTTGGCTAAAGAAGGTATCGAGATTGAAATGTCTTGCGAGCAAGGCGTATGCGGAACCTGTATGTGTGATGTGATTGAAGGCGAACCTGATCATCGAGATGTTTATTTTACTGATGAAGAAAAAGCCAGCAATGAGCAAATATTGGTGTGCTGTTCGCGCTCTAAAACACCGAGGTTAGTTTTAGATATCTAATGCTCTCGCAATTTATATGGATGTAAGAGAAGGTTTAGGAGAAAGATGATGAATGTATTACAACAAATAGATGAGTTTACGGTTGATCCACTACAGTTCCGACGAGCATTAGGAAATTTTGCAACAGGCGTTACCATTGTTACTGCACAAAATGCACAAGGCGAGAAAGTTGGGGTCACCGCAAATAGTTTTAACTCGGTGTCACTCGATCCACCACTTATTTTGTGGAGTATTGATAAAAAGTCTTCAAGTTTTTCGGTATTTGAAGAAGCGACACATTTTGCCGTCAATATTTTATCGGGCACGCAAATTGAGCTGTCTAATAAGTTTTCAAGACGTAATATTGATAAATTTGCAGACACGAACTTTCAACTTGGTGCAGGAAGCGCACCAATTTTAGAAAATTGTTCTGCGGTGTTTGAGTGCGAACGTTATCAAGTGATTGAAGGCGGTGACCACTGGATTATTGTTGGTAAAGTGGTTCGTTTTCATGACCAAGGTCGAAGCCCGTTAGTTTATCATCAAGGCGCATATTCTTGTGTCATGCCGCATCCAAGCCTTCAAGTGAAACAAACTGAAGAAAATGGCGTAGATCAAACACATTATGGTCACTTATATAATAATGTCTGCTACTTGATGAGTCGTGCTTTTAAAGCTTATCAGACTGACTATATTCCTAAGCAAATGGCTTCTGGGTTCCGTACCAGTGAATCACGGCTGTTGCTGGTTTTGGCCAGTGGTACTGCTTCAACTAAAGAAGATTTACCACGAGATATTGCCATGCCAATGCAAGAGGTAGAGAGATCGGCTGAAATTTTAAAATTTGAAGGATTGCTGGTTGATCACGATAATTTGTACGCACTGACTGAGAAAGGTAAACAAACGGCGCAGTATTTGTTTGATATTGCCGATAGCCACCAAAATGAAGTGTTTAAAAAATATTCTGAGGAACAAAAGGATATTTTTATTACCATGCTGCGAGACTTTGCAGGAGTAGCATAAGCCTCATTAAGCTGATAAATTGAATTGATTTATCAGCTTCTTTACATCTAGCTGACTATAATCAAAAGAATTCCAAGGATAAGGAATTTTTGGCACACAATTTGTTTATCAATAAAACATGATTGCAAATAAGCCAAGACAGTGAACTACAGCGAAAGAAAATATTTCGCGGTGGCACGTGTATAGAGAGGTAAGGGATGAACCAATATGTAAGTGATGCATTGTTGAATTGGACACACCATATCAAGAATGTTTGCGGAAATTTTGAAACAGATTTTGACGGCACCCGTAATTTATTCATTGGGGAAGTTCAATGCTTTTTATTGGGCGATACCGAAATTGCGTTCATTAGAAATAATGCAAATAAGATTGTCCGAAAAGCCGATGAAATCGATCGAGTGAATAATCGTTTTTGTTTTTTGATTTTGCAGTATTCGGGAAAAATGCTGCTCGAGTATAAAAATGAAACGCTAAGCCTGAATGAAGGCGATATTGTGTTGGTCGATCCGGTCGAAACCATTTCGATGTACCCGCAAGGGTTAGTTAGCCAGATTTCAGTGCATTTGTCCCGTGAAAAATTACTTAAAGAAAATATTAGTACTGAATATTTTGGAAAACTGATTACTCAAAATATGAGTGGTTTTTTACTCAAGAATATTTTGAAAAACATGTCTGCTGAAAATATTAAACTCTGGTATGCAACCGAAGATGGTAATGCTTTTGAAGATGCTCTAATTGCTTTAATCAAGCCCACAATTAATTATAAAAATATTAATAGCTCAAATAATCTGATGGAAAAAGCCGAGCGCTATATTATAGAAAACTTAGCAAAACCGGATTTAACACCTAAATTAATTGCAGAACATATTGGGGTATCGCTACGTCATCTCTATCGTCTGTTTCTTCAAGAAAATTTATCGATTAACAAATATATACAGCTCAAACGTTTAGAAAAAGTAAAAGCAGATTTACTCGATAAAAGAAATAAACAAAGCTCGATTACCCAAATTGCTTTGAAATGGGGCTTCTGGGATGGCGCGCATTTTTCAAAAATATTTAAGAAGACTTATGGTATTTCTCCTAAAGAATTTAGAGAGGGTATGTCGGCTTAAACCTTTCATCTCTTGATGTCATTTTTAGACAAGTTCTGGGTCATTCCTGAACAAGCTAGCCCTATGTAACTGTGTTGAAATTAAATTCATTAGAGCAGGTTAGATAAGCTTAATAACTATAGAACTATTAAGTTGGTCTAATGAATTTCACTCACATGGAAGTGCATTTTTAACTGTCTGATTCAGATAGTTCAGGGATAGATGAAAAGGATGAAACCAATGCGTAAACAACGATTATTGAATGACATACAAAAAATATTGGCACTTAACTTATCAATAGCTGCTAGCTTTTGGGGATTAAATACTCAAGCTTATGCTCATGGTGGAAAGGCCGAAATGGTCTCACTTTATCAAAACATGAGTGAGCAGGGCGCCAAAGTTGTAAAAGATGATTTTACCAATACTTATATGATCACCAAAGGTTCTATGGTGGTTCGAGCCAAACCCAATTCAGATCAGGTTTTGGTGAATGGCAAACCTTTCAAGCTCAGCGTGCCTTTATTAATTAAAGATGGTAAACCTGTTATTGGAAAAGACTTTTTTAATGAAGTATTTCAGTCTGGTTTAGATCAAACTTTTAAAGTTGAAAATACCTTTCATCCTCTTAATAGTTTAAATTCTGACGAAATTAAAAAGGCATTTGATGTCATTAATCGCTCGAAATACGCCTATAAAAATATGCGTTTTGCCGAGTTAAAGTTAAAAGAACCAGAAAAAGCCAAAGTTTGGGATTACTTTATCAATCACAAAGAATTTAAAGACGCTCGAATTGCATCTTTCATTTTGTTAAAGGGCAATCAAGCGATTGAAGGTGAAGTTAATCTTAACACTCAACAAGTCACCAAATGGAATGTCCTTAAAGACACCCATGGAATGGTGTTGCTCGATAATTTTGAGGCCGTACAACGCGTAATTGAGACAAGTAAAGAATATCAGGAAGCTTTACGCAAACGCGGCATCACAGATGTGAAGAAAGTGATTGCTACACCACTGACCGTTGGATATTTTGGTGGTAAAGATGGACTGGATAAACAACTCAATATATTAAAAGTTGTTGCTTACCTCGATGTCGGTGATGGTAACTACTGGGCGCATCCTATTGAAAATTTAGTTGCTGTAGTTGATTTAGATAAAGAAAAAATTATTAAGATTGAAGAAGATGCGATCATTCCTGTGCCAATGGCAAATCGACCTTATATGTCGAATAAGCCAGTAGCAAGTAAGTTAAAACCACTCAATATTACTGAACCTGAGGGCAAAAACTTTAGTATTACCGGTCAAACTATACATTGGGGGAACTGGTGTTTACATGTAGCGTTAGATTCTCGTGTTGGCTTACAGCTTTCAACGGTGACCTATAAAGATAAAGGCGTTAAGCGTAAAGTTATGTATGAAGGTAACCTTGGTGGAATGGTGGTCCCATATGGTGACCCTGATATTGGATGGTACTTCAAATCTTATTTGGACTCTGGCGAATATGGTATGGGAACACTCACATCATCTATTATTCCGGGAACTGATGCACCAGAAAATGCGGTTTTACTTGATGCTGTGATTGCAGACTACAAAGGCCAGCCACAAGTAATTCCAAATGCCATTGCTGTATTTGAACGTTATGCTGGGCCTGAATATAAACATCACGAAATTTTTGGCAATCAAGATGCCAGTGAAGCACGCCGTGAACTTGTTGTGCGCTGGATTAGTACCGTGGGTAACTATGATTACATGTTTGATTGGGTATTTGCCCAAAATGGTGTAATTGGGATTAACGCGGGTGCAACGGGTATTGAAGCTGTTAAAGGCGTTAAATCACGCACCATGCATGACAGTACCGCCAAAGAAGACACCAAATATGGAACTTTAATTGACCATAATATTGTGGGTACAACGCATCAACACATCTATAACTTCCGCTTAGATATGGATGTAGACGGGGAAAACAACAGCTTTATGCATATGGACCCTGTGGTGAAAGCCAATGACAAAGGTGGTGTTCGTACAAGCTCAATGCAAATTGATAGTAAAGTGATTAGTAATGAGCAAAATGCGGCTGAAAAATTTGATCCATCCACTATTCGCTTACTCACGAATTTCAACAAGGAAAATAAATTAGGTAATCCAGTTTCTTACCAACTTATTCCGTTTGCGGGTGGCACACACCCTGTTGCGAAAGGTGCTAATTTCTCTAAAGATGAATGGTTATTTAAACGTTTGAACTTTATGGATAAGCAAATTTGGGTGACTCAGTACAATCCAGACGAACGCTACCCTGAAGGTAAATATTCAAACCGCTCTACTCATGATACAGGGTTAGGACAATTCATTGGCAACAATGAAAATATTGAAAATAAAGACCTTGTGGTGTGGATGACAACTGGTACAACCCATGTGGCACGTGCTGAAGAATGGCCAATCATGCCTACAGAGTGGGTCAATACGCTCATCAAACCTTGGAACTTCTTTGACAACACCCCGACTTTAAACTTGGGCGAAGAAAAGCAAAACACGCAGCACGACCATCACTAAAAATGTGCATGGGCCAGAATGGGTAACGAATAAGTTACCCATTCCTGAGCGCTGGTAAGCCGTTCGCAAAAAGGAATTCTGTATGAAAACTCTACTTTCTCAAGTGATGAGAGGGACTCTCTTTGTCTCATTTTTTTCAACTGTGCATGCTGGTGAGCTTGAAATTAAACCGACTTTTGAAGCAACTTTTGGGGCTTTTAGCAGCGGTAAAAGTTACAACGGTGAAAACCTAGATGACGAAAGAATAAATTGGCAAGAAGGCCATCTTAAATATGGTGCTAAGGGTCAATATACCTTTAAAAACAATCAGCTATATGCAAGCTTGAGCGGTATTAGCTCGGCAACATTTGGTGATGGTGATGCAGGCCAAAATAGTAATGGCAAAGAACGTAAAACAGATGTAAATGAATGGATCATTGGCTTTAAAGACGGTACCAATAAAGATGAGTTGACTACCTATGATTTAAGTATTGGTCGACAAAATATCATGATTGGTGATGGTTTTTTCATTGCGGGTGATGCATTAAATCTCGGCAAACCTCCAGCAGATGGTGCCTTAGACCGAGGCGGGGCATATTATCTGGCAGCACGACGCAGCTTTGATTTTACAAGTTTGCTTCAGTACAAACCGCAAGAGAATACAACGCTAAAACTGGCTTATTTAAAATCGAATAATAAAGCACAATTTTCATCTGAACTCTTTGTAACTGATCTGATGTATCAGCTTAAAGATAAGGGCGTTGGGTTTACTTACTTAAATGTATTAGACCTTAAAGATGCTGAACAAGTTTCAGGACGACAAGACCTTAAAAATTATGCTTTGCGGTTAAATTATCAACCTTTACCAGAGCTACAAGTTAAGTCTGAGTTTGTTATTCAAGATAAAAAAGATAGTCAAGAAAATGCAGGTTATGTAGGGCTGAACTATAACTTTTTATCTTCAAAATATACGCCCTCATTAGGTTACCGTTTTAGCCATTTTTCAGACCAATACGATCCCATGTTTTATGGAAATACGGTCGGTTTTGGCACATGGTTTCAGGGCGAAGTTGCCGGAAATTATGCTGGCCCATTTAATAAAAATGCAGATATCCATCAAGTCTCTTACAGTATGAATCTAAAAGAAAATTTTATGTTAGGTGCGTTGGCCTATAAGTTCAAAACAGTAAATAAGTCTTTAAGTAATGTCGATGGACATGAGCTGGATGTGTTCTCGGTTTGGGCCGTCAATAAAAAACTTAACGTTATTCCGTTGGTTGGACTCTATAAGCCTAAACAGGATATCCAGAGTGGCGGCACTCAAAACTACGATGACAAAACCAATGTGTATGCGCAGTTGATTCTGCAATACATCTATTAATAGATCCTTTTAAGTGAATTGAGAGAAATAAAAATGAGTGAAGTTCAGATTTTAGCAAGCGTACAGCAATTTATGGCACGTCAACATGGACATTTTATTGATGGAAAATTAGTTGCTGCTGAGCATTTAGATAAAGTAGATATTGTAAATCCATCGACTGAACAAGTTGTTGCTCAAATTAGTATTGGTAGTCAACACGATGTCGAAAGTGCCGTGAAAAGTGCTGAACATGCTTTTCAAAATGCTTGGGCCGAAACTACGCCGTATGAACGTGGCGTTAAACTAAACAAGTTAGCAGATTTAATTGAGCAATATGGTGAAGAACTTGCTCAGCTTGAGTCGTTATCTACCGGAAAACTCATCAATATTTCCCGTCATCTTGAAGTCGCACAATCTGTTATTTTCTTAAGATATTTTGCAGGGTGGGCAACCAAAATTAATGGCCAAACCATGCAACCTTCTATTCCATCAATACAAGGTGAAAAATATACGGCCTTTACTTTAAGACAACCGATTGGTGTAGTCGCAGGCATCGTGCCTTGGAATTTTTCACTGATGATTGGTGTTTGGAAAATTGGGTCAGCTTTAACAACTGGCTGTACCATTGTGCTTAAGCCAAGTGAGTTTGCCAGCTTGTCTTTATTACGGTTAGCCGAACTTGCCATTGAGGCAGGTATTCCAGCTGGTGTGATTAATGTGGTTACGGGTAAAGGGGATACAGGACAATATTTAATTGAATCGCCGTTAGTTAAGAAAGTCTCATTTACAGGTTCAGTACCAACAGGCATTGCCATTGGTAAGCTCGCGATGAGCAGTGATTTAACCCGCGTAAGTCTAGAGTTGGGTGGTAAAAATGCCATAGCCATCTTGGCTGATGCAAATATCGATGAGATTTTACCAACTTTGTTGCAAGCAACTTTTGTGCATCAAGGTCAAGTTTGCGCATCTCCAGAGCGTTTTTTTGTACATCACACAAAATATGATGAATTAGTCGAAAAGCTATCCAAAGCACTCTCTGGTTTCAAAATTGGATCGGCTATGGATGAAGGAAGTATGTTTGGCCCACTGTCTAATCAGCCACACTTTCATAAAGTGAAATATTATTTAGATATGGCAAAAGCCAACAACCAGATTATTGCAGGTGGTGAGGCTTTAGATCAGACAGGATATTTTGTACAGCCAACTTTGATTTCCTTCAAAAATACTGATGATCCATTATTTTCAGAGGAGACCTTTGGACCAGTAGTCGGAGTAATGCCGTTTGAAACTGATGAAGAACTTATTCAGCTGATGAATCAGTCACGCTTTGGTTTAACTGCAAGTATTTGGACAAATGATCTGTCTAAAGCCTTACGTTTAATTCCTAAGATTGAAGCAGGGACCTTGTGGGTGAATATGCATACGTTCTTAGATCCATCAGTTCCATTTGGTGGTGTGAAAGCTTCAGGAATTGGCAGAGAGTTTTCAGATGCATTTATTGAAGATTACACCGAATTAAAATCGGTCATGATTCGGTATTAAGCTAATAAAGAGGTTTGTCATTTTATAAATAACAAACCTCTATCTTTAAAAAATAAGTTGGGCAAAAAATTAATAGTTTAAAGTTATGCTTTGTTGAGTTGATTGGTCGATTTGCTTTTGGCTAACGGCATCCTCTTTACATTTATAACTTTCAAATAAAGGAAGCTGATCAGCAAAGTGAGCATCAGGTTTTCCATTTTGATTGATAAAGCCACTTTGTCCAGGAGCTAAAATTGAACACATAGTGACTTGATTTGGATTTAAAACCACTCTGAAGGTTGCACTTCCCGTATTTCCATAAGTGCTGAGCTGTTGTTGATGTGATGGGTCAGCCCATGGAATACCTACCGAATTTTTGCTAGAAAAGCCCATCGTTGCTACCGGAATTTTCCAATCATTCGAGTCGGTAGAGTGATATTGTTTTGAAAGTTCATTAAGCGCGTTTTCTAAAGCTTTTAGCACAACCTCATCTGGTGTTTGTCCTTTTAAGAAATCAACCTGTTGAGGAACGCTTGCTTGTTTTCCTTGCAGTGCATTCCAAATTAATTTCGATGCACTTGCAGGTTGTGCGCTTCGTGGATCATTATTTACCGGATAAAGCATATCGGTATAACGCTTATAAATATTCTCTGAAAGGTTAGGTTTGAGTACCAGTTCAATCATTTGATTGAGCCATACACGTGTAATTGCTGGTGCTGCACCTTGATAATATTTTGCTTCGCTATCTGGACTTAATTTAAGGTCCCAATTGGCAAGTAAAGGAGCTATTTTTTTTGCTAATGGAGAAGCTTTAGGACTCTGTGCAGCTTGAATCATATAAGGCACAAAATAGCGGGCATTTAAATCAGACCATGCTGCCGTTTTATTAATTTCCCAAATTTCTTGCTGACTCAGTTTAGGTTTACTTTCTAGAGGTTCAAGCAGTTCATTGACCCGATCAACATAAGAAAAGTTTGATGAATCTGAGCGTAAGCCAGCATATGCCTTATTATTCCAGCTTGTAACATATCCTTTTTGCGGATTGTATTCTTTAGGGTTATGTGAGAAGTCATAAAAACCTTGCCACTCCATTGAACCATCGCCTTTAGCAGGAAGCTGAATATGCTGGTTTTCAGAGCGAATAGGTAAGCGGCCTAAAGCAGCAACACCAATATTATCTTTAGTATCGGCGTAGAACCAAGTTATAGATGCAGCGACACGTTTGGCTTGATTAAGAAACTCATCCCAATTAGTGGCCTTCGCGGCATTCGCCCATCCTAATAAAGTTTCAATTTCAACGCCTTCCCAGCTACGTTTTTGTGCATACGCCGTATGGTTATTTTCATCCCATGTACTTACAAAACCTTGTTTGCTCTTATAAATATCTAAAACATGGTCAGCTTGATTCTTAACTTTTATTTTTATTTGTTTGTGCTCGAATGGAATATAAGTCCCTTTATATAAATATTCTTTTGAATCGCTCGGATTTAAAGTGAGTTGGTAAATATCGTTAGTATCGAGCGAACCAACGGTAGAGCCCCATGCTATTTTTCCATTGGTTCCAAATAAAATTGCAGGTAATCCAACGGGAGTAATGCCAGTCAAATTATAGCCAGCACCATGTAAACCAATGCTATAGGTGATTGCTGGTGTATACCATCCTTGTTGGGGGCCATTATATAAAACTGCTTGACCTTCAATAGTCTTATCGCCTTTTAAAACCCAAGCATTACTTGCAGTCGGTACACCATCTACCACACTTTTACCTAAAGCAATGCGAGCTTGAGCTAAATAGGTTTTTGCTGCCTTATTTGAGATGGGGCTAATGTTTTTAATTATTTGCTGTTGGCGCACTACTAACCGTGGTTTTTGTGCAGATTGAATAATGGTCGGAGCGCTTGGGTCATCTAGCCAGCGTAATTGTTGATAGATTTTAAGACCTTCTTCTTGGCCTTTTTCTTTTTGTAGTTGTGTGAGTAAATCTAAATTTGAGACTTCAGAACTTGCCGAAAAGAAGCGATTTAAAATTAAGCCCACCCAAACCATAGCAATATCTTCTGTTTGCCACGTAGAGGGCTTAAAACCATGATCTGTGAACTCTTTAGGCATAAGAGCTGGATCAGCTAAAACTTCTTTAACCCGTTTATTAAAACCTGCGGCATAACCTTCAAAAATTGCTCGGTCTTCCGGTGAGAGCGCAGCAAGTTGCTGTTTAATATTTTCTGGGTCAAAACGGCTATGTGTAGCAATATCAAATTGAAGATAGTCGGGTCCGAGCACCTCAGCAACAGTACCTCGTCCTGTACGTTTTGACATTTCCATCTGGAATAATCGATCGGTCGCTACCGAATATCCATAACCGTAGAAAAGTCCATAGGTATCATTTGCATATACATGGGGCGTACCAAAGTTATCGCGCTTAATCGTGATCTGCTTTTGTGTTGGCGTTGGGTCTAAACTTGATGAAGAATTACAACCCGCTAAAAGCGCACCTAAAAGTAATGTTCCATATTTAATTAAAGGATGTGTAGGGTAAAGCTGAGAGTTCAGCATAGGTATGTTCAATTTAGATATCCTTACTTTCATTGTGATGAAAAAGTGAACGATTTAAGAATTTTCTTAGATTCACTTCACTGATGAACAAGCCCTGTTCATGAATTTAAAATACTGTTATTTATCCATGTAATTTTCCATTACATTTGAGGTATATATTTATACCTTCTCGAACAAGTTATTTAGATTTTTATTTTGAGTTAATAAAAAAAGGCCATGATTGGCCTTTTTAGAAATGAATGAAGTTTATAAAAACTAAATTAGCTCACTAAAAAATCTTTTAAGATTTTATTAAAAGCTTCTGGCTGCTCTACATTCGAAATATGAGAGGCATCTATTTCTGCAAGTTTTGATTGCGGAATGCGTTGCTGCATAAATTCACCATCTGCAACAGTCGTTACTGGGTCTTGAGTTCCAGTAATCACTAATACTGGAACTTTGATGTCTTTTAACTGCTCACGGACATCCGCTTTAGCCAAAGCCTCACAACAATTGGCATAACCCATTGCGCTGCCAGCACTTAAGTCGTTACACAGGTTGTTGACAATTGAAGCGTGACTTTGGATAAAGGGATCTGTAAACCATCGCGAAGCTGCTGTGGCTGCGATCGGTTGTAAACCTTGCTCACGTACTAATTTTGCACGGTCAAGCCATGCCTGTTCTTGCCCAATTTTAGCAGCAGTATTTGCTACAACTACATGACTAAAACGGTCAGGGTAGTGAATTGCAAGCCATTGACCCGTTAAACCGCCCATTGAAATACCACAAAAAGCAGCTTTGCTAATATTCAGATGGACGAGTAAACGGACAACATCTTGACCTAATTGCTCTACAGTGTATGGGCCGTCAGGTGTAGATGATGAACCGTGACCACGTGTGTCATAGCAGATCACAAAAAATTGATCTTTTAACTCGTTAAACTGTTTTTGCCACATGCCATAGTTGGTGCCCAAAGAATTGGAAAACACCAAAGCAGGGGAAGATGACTCACCAAAGGTTTGATAGTTAATTTGTGCATCGGCAGATTGAAAAGATGGCATTTGTTTCTCCTTAAAGTGCTTCAACACGTTCAATAATTAAAGCGATCCCTTGACCCACACCAATACACATTGAACATAAGGCATAGCGTCCGCCTGTTTGCTCAAGCTGGTTTAAGGCTGTAGTCACTAGGCGTGCACCTGACGCACCAAGCGGATGACCCAATGCAATTGCACCACCGTTTGGATTGACCTTGTCAGAATCATCTGGCAAACCTAAATCACGGGTCACTGCCAAAGCCTGTGCAGCAAAGGCTTCATTTAACTCAATGACATCCATCTGCTCTAAAGTCAGGTTGGCTTGTTTAAGAAGCTTTTTGATTGCAGGTGCCGGAGCAAAACCCATAATACGTGGTTCTACACCGACTGCTGTTGAAGCAATGATCTTGGCACGCGGTTTGAGGTTATAAGCTTGAACTGCATCATCAGAAGCAATAAGCAATGCGGCTGCACCATCGTTAATGCCTGAAGCATTACCCGCAGTCACACTACCATCTGCTTTAACAACTGGTTTAAGCTTGCTTAAACCTTCAAGTGTGGTCGATGCACGTGGATGTTCATCGGTATCAATCACAACAGCATCACCCTTACGCTGAGGGACTTCAATTGCCACGATTTCTTTAGAAAAAAAGCCTTTGGCTTGCGCGCTTGCGGTGCGTTGTTGGCTAACCAAGGCAAACTGGTCCTGATCTGCACGATTTACGTTGAATTGTTCAGCGACGTTTTCGGCAGTCTGAGGCATGGTGTCAACACCATATAATTCTTTAAGTTTTGGGTTAATGAAACGCCAGCCCATGGTGGTGTCTTCAATCTTCTGGCTACGACCAAAAGCACTGTCTGACTTACCCATCACATAAGGTGCGCGGCTCATGCTTTCTACACCACCTGCAATCACCAAGTTCGCTTCACCTGCTTTAATCGCACGGGCAGCAATGGCAATCGCATCGAGTGATGAACCACATAAACGGTTAATAGTGGTCGCTGGAACCTGATACGGTAAACCAGCTAGAAGTGCTGACATACGACCAACATTGCGGTTGTCTTCACCGGCTTGGTTGGCACAGCCATAGATCACATCATCGACCTGTTCCCAATCTACATTCGGGTTACGCTGCATGAGTGCTTTAATCGGCACAGCGCCAAGGTCATCGGTACGAACAGGAGCAAGACCACCGGCGTAACGACCGAATGGAGTACGGATGGCATCGATGATATAAGCGTTTTTCATTCTAACTTTTGTCCTTTACTTCGGGCCTTTGAGCCATTCTCCGTAGGTATTTCGCGGTGGCGACATGGATGTCGCCTCGTTGCTCAGCACAACAGGGATGTTGTGTCTGAGTAACAAAGGTTTTTGGTTACTTTTTTAAAAAAGTGACATGAATTAGCTAGTGGTATCTGACTTAAACAGGTAGGACTCCGTCGTGATGATCTATAAATTTTCATATCAACGAATGACATCACAGCTGTAATTTACCGTGATATACGTAGGTCTGGTGTATAAGCGATACCTTACTTTTGAAAGGTCAAAAGTAACAAAAACCTTTGTTGAACAGAGGAGGCTTCCTTGCCTCCCTGTCCAACGGGCGACATCCATGTCGCCTGTCACGATAGTGAATATATTTTTAAAAACTTAAACCGTTGCATCAATCAAAGTTGCACCTGTTAAAGCTTGCAACTCTTCAAAGCTAAGACCTTCCACTTTCTCAATCACTTTCAAACCATCTTTGGTCACATCAATCACACAAAGGTCGGTGTAAATACGGTCCACACAGTGCTTGCCCGTAACCGGATAGCTCAACTCAGCGACAATCTTCGGTTCACCTTGCTTGGTCACATGATCTGTGGTGATAAATACCTTTTTAGCACCCACAGCTAAGTCCATTGCACCACCCACCGCAGGAATCGCATCCGGTGCACCGGTATGCCAGTTGGCCAAGTCACCATTCGCTGCAACCTGAAATGCGCCAAGCACTGCAATATCAAGGTGACCACCACGCATCATGGCAAATGAGTCGCCATGATGGAAAAAGCTGCCACCTTCAAGCATGGTCACAAATTCTTTACCCGCATTAATCAGTTCAGGGTCTTCTTCACCTGCCGCTGGTGGTGGCCCAAAAGCCAATAAACCATTTTCAGAATGAAGGAAAATATCTTTGTCATTAGGTAAATAGCTTGCGATCTTGGTGGGTAAGCCAATACCCAAGTTCACATATGCACCATCTGGAATGTCTTGTGCCACACGTTTTGCAATCTGGTCACGGCTGAGTTTTTGGTAGCTCATGTTATTTCTCCTTATTGCTTATTGTGCGGGCGCTACTTGTACAACATGCTGTACAAAAATACCTGGGGTAATAATGTGCTCTGGATCTAATCCACCTAGCTCAACTACCTCAGAGACTTGAACAATAGTGACATCAGCCGCCATAGCCATAATTGGGCCAAAGTTACGTGCAGATTTACGGTAAACCAGATTGCCCCAGCGGTCGCCCTTGTGGGCTTTAATTAAGGCAAAGTCAGCTTTAATTGGATATTCGAGTACGTAGTCTTTACCATCAATCTCACGGGTTTCTTTGCCTTCAGCTAAAAGCGTTCCAAAGCCTGTTGGGGTAAATACAGCGCCTAATCCCATACCTGCTGCCTGAATACGGCACGCCAGATTACCTTGGGGTACTACTTCAAGCTCTACTTTTCCGGCACGGTACAGCTCATCAAACACATAAGAATCTGACTGACGTGGGAAAGAACAAATCACTTTTTTAACTGAACCGGCTTTAAGTAGCTTAGCCAGACCGTAATCGCCATTACCGGCATTGTTGCTAACAATAGTCAGGCCTTTAACACCGAGTTCAATAAGACCGTCAATGAGTTCAGCGGGTTGTCCTGCGGTACCAAAACCACCAATCAGGATGGTTGCACCATCTTTAATCTGCGATAGAACCTCGCTAAGTGAGGACTTACTTTTGTCAATCATGTGAGAAACCTTAGAGCATGAGGTAACGTGATGTATTACTACCGCTAAAAATTTATCTAAATTCTTAAGGGTAGTAATAAATGGAATAAATTTTGTGAGTCAAAAGTGAACTTTTAACTCACATACACTTTCAATTAAGCGCTAGCGCGACGACGTTCAACTTCAGTTGAAGGTGCAGCAGCGGCATCTTTCACAAGTTCGATGTTAAATGTGATGTGTTTGAAAGCGTGATCTAAACCACGGCGTTGAATTTCAGCAGGGTCAGTTACATCAACTGCTGTTGCAACTAAACCGTCACGAGTAGCGAAGGCAAAGTCATCCCATAAGTACTCATCACCCTCAATGTTGAATTGAGTAGTCAGCTTGCGGAAACCTGGCGCAGAAACGAAGTAGTGAACGTGAGATGGACGGTTACCATGACGGCCTAATTTGTTAAGAAGGGCTTGAGTTGTACCTTCTGGAGGGCAACCATAACCAACAGGCATAGTCGTTAGCGCAACATATTTACCATCAGCATCAGTCAAAATACTACGGCGTAAGTTAAAGTCAGATTGAGACTTATCAAAGAATGAATAGTTACCTAAACTATTGGCATGCCATACTTCAACTTTAGCATTTTCAATGATATTGCCATCAGTATCGGTTACCGTACCTTCAATAATTAAGGTATCGATTTTGCCAGATTCAGTACCATCATCCATACGTGCAAAACCAACTGATTCAGGCGCGCCAGCTACGTAAAGTGGACCTTCGATGGTACGAGGTGTGCCACCACTAACACCAGCTTTTGCATCTGCTTCATCTGCACGTAAATCAAGATAGTGCTCTAGACCTAAGCCAGCCGCCAAAAGACCAAGTTCGTTTGCTTGACCAGCGTCTGTGAAATATTCCAAACCTTTCCATACTTCTGAAGGTTGGATGTCTAAATCTTCGATGGCTTGAAATAAATCCCCAAGAAGGCGCACTACAATTTGCTGAACACGTGCATCAACTTCGCCTTTAGCTGTGTCGACATTCATTTGTTTTACAAGCGCATCAATTTGTTGACGGTTCATACTAAAACTCCTTAAGTATGCAATACGGTTTTGGGTGGCAGCGCTGCGGGCATTTTGTTTTGCTAGCGAATAAGTGCCGCCACGTTCCTTGTTACCTTCTGAATAATCTGCTTGGTTTTTAAATGGACTTCAGAGATCACATTTAAAAAAATCTTCTGGTTTACGAATCATCATCACGAACAGATGAAGGGTGACGATTAAGTGCCATCACTTCGATGTTCATGTAAGGATAAAGCGGTAATCCCTGTAAAATATTGTGCAACTCTTCATTGCTCTCTACATCAAAAATACTGATGTTTGAATACTGGCCTGTAACTCGCCAGATGTGACGCCATTTACCTTGACGTTGCAGATCTTGCGAATAAGCCTTTTCAACGGCCTTAATTTCATTTGCTTTGTCGGCTGGCATATCAAGTGGAATATGCACATCCATACGTACATGAAATAACATGGGAAACTCCTTATCCTGTTGCCTTAACGACGTAACTTCTCAACTTTATCTTCATCAATTTCAATGCCTAAACCCGGAGCTGTTGGC
Organism: Acinetobacter sp. Leaf130; assembly: GCF_001423205.1. NCBI lineage: Bacteria > Pseudomonadati > Pseudomonadota > Gammaproteobacteria > Moraxellales > Moraxellaceae > Acinetobacter > Acinetobacter sp. Leaf130. The sequence continues at coordinate 1,354,367 of NZ_LMOE01000001.1, read as the reverse complement.
AAGTGCAATTCAAAGTTTTCGTAACGTAGTGGTTCCTTCAAAATTTCTTCGGTAAGTAATAACGGACCAAATAATTCAGTACCAAACGCTAATGTTTCAAAGGTTGCAAATGCATGAGCAGAAGCAATGCTACCTACAGGGCCTTCAAGCATAGTGCCGCCATAAAGATCGATTCCAGCCAAACCTGCAACCTTGGCCACTTCACATGCTTCGATCAGACCACCAGATTGTTCAATTTTTACCGCAAATACGTCAGCCCCATGGCTTTTTGCAATACGGTATGCGCTGTCTGGCCCAGTTAAAGCTTCATCCGCCATGATTGCCACATCAAAACGATGTGTTAAACGAGCAAGTGCTTCAGTATTTTGAATAGCACAGGGCTGTTCAATTAAATCAATTCCGCCATCTTGCAGCTGTTGAATACCTTGAATACATTCCAGCTCTGACCATGCACGATTTACATCGACACGTACACTAATATCTGCGCCTAGTGCTTTTTTAATTGCAATCACATGATCAACATCGTGTTGCAAAGGGCGTGCACCGATTTTGAGTTTGAACGTGTTATGACGTTTCAACTCAATCATTTTTCGAGCTTCAGTAATATCTTTTTCTGTGTCGCCAGACGCGAGCGTCCAAAGTACAGGTAAACTATTACGCAGACGGCCACCTAAAACTTCACTTAACGGCACGCCTAAACGTTTTGCCTGAATATCAAGTAGAGCGGTCTGAATGGCACATTTCGCGAAACGGTTACCATTAATATTTTTACGAATCAGTTTTAGTGTTTGAGCCACATTTAAATCTTTAACTGATGCGAGTAATGGTGCAAAGTAAGTATCAATATTGGCTTTGACACTTTCAGGACTTTCTTCACCATAGTTCAGTCCACCAATGGTGGTCGCTTCACCCCAACCTACAATACCATCCGTGGTCGTAATTTTAACGAGCACCAAAGTCTGAGTACGCATTGTAGTCACAGACAGCTGGTGAGGACGGATAGTTGGAATATCCACAAGTATGGTTTCTATGGTTCTATACATGAAGTTTCAACTATTACGAACTTGTTTACATACCATAGAAGAATGTAATAGCCTAAAATAGATATAGAACGGTATTTTAAGATACTAAAAAGGTATATTAATGGAATTAAGACATCTACGTTATTTTGTTACCGTTGTTGAAGAACAAAGTCTGACTAAAGCCGCAGAAAAGCTTTTTATTGCCCAGCCACCTTTAACACGTCAAATCAAAAAACTAGAGGAAGAGTTAGGGATTGATTTGTTTGTGAAGGGCTCTCGTCCATTAAAAGCGACAGAAGCAGGCCTGTTTTTTTACCAACATGCTGTGCAGATTTTAACGCATACTGCTCAAGCGGCTTCTATGGCTAAAAAAATGAAGTTGGTCGATAACATTGTCAAAGTGGGCTATGTCAGCTCACTTCTTTACGGACGCTTACCACAGGTCATTTATCTATTTAGGCAGAAAAATCCAGATATCCATGTTGAACTGATTGAATGTGGAACACGAGATCAGGTCGAGGCTTTAAAGTTAGGAAAAATCGATTTAGGTTTTGGTCGATTACCCATTAGTGATCCTGCCATTAAGAGACTTTTACTCAGAAAAGAAAAATTAAAACTCGCGATTCATAAAAAGCATCCATTAAGTGAATTTCAAGATTCAGGAATTTACTTATCTCAAATCATTAATGAGACGATTTTTTCTTACCCAACGACACCTAAGCCAAATTTTTCGACTACCATTCAAGCTTTATTTACCAAGTTGGGTTTAATTCCAGCCAAACTCACCGAAGTCCGAGAAATTCATATGGCATTGGGATTAGTGGCATCAGGTGAGGGTATTTGTATTATTCCGGAAAGTGCCTGTGACATTGGAATGAAGAATCTAACTTACTTAAATATCTTAGACTTAGAAGCTTATAGTCCGATTTCTCTATCTATGCGCAACATGGATCAAAGTTCGTATATTCCTAAAATTTTAGATTGTATTGAAGAGATCTATAGCGAAGAACAAGTGTCTAGAAATTTGAATTTATAATTTTTAATACGATTAAGATAGAATTTTCATGTTATTTTAAAACTTTAAACCTATAGGTAATATGTAAAAGGAATTATTGAATGAGAAAAATTTTAGGACTAGCTTCTCTCATTATGTCTACTGGTGTTGTACATGCTGAACAATTAAATGAACAAGAACAAATTTCTCCATACAGTGCAAATGTAACTTTCGCAAGTCAATATATATCACGTGGTTTCCAACAAACATGGGGTAAGCCAGCTTTACAGATTGGTTTAGATTATGCAAATCCAAATGGATTATTTGTGGGTACTTGGGCATCGAATGTGAGTTCTAACTATCTTAGAGATGCTTCGGTTGAGTGGGATTTTTATGCAGGTTATATAAAAACTTTCGATAAGTTTTCGGCTGGCATGACAGTTTTTTATTACTACTATCCAGGAGCTGAAAGCACGCCTGAAACGGGTAGTACTAGTTATAACTATGGCGAAATTGTGCCTCAAATTGGTTATGGACCTTTAACGCTTAAATACTTTATTACTTACACGCCAGATTATGCGGGTTATAACTCAAATACGATGGGCGGCCCTGAGGGTAAACGTTCAAGAGGAACAACATATCTGGATTTAACTTTTACACAGCCAATAAATGACACTTGGACTTTTGGTGCCCATTATGGCTATGAAAGAATTAAAAATTTCTCGGAAGCTAATTTCCAAGATATGAAAGTCGAGCTTATTAAGGATTTAGGCGCTGGCTGGAATACGGGGGTGGCCTATACCAAAGCTTGGGATAGAAATGGGTTCTATAAGAAGTATAGTAATGGTGAACCGGATGCACCTATTTCAAATCCGATTGACTCAACATTTACAGTGTCTGTAAAAAAAGTTTTTTAAGTTAAACTTATCAATAGTGGTCTGATTAACTACGCTTGAAAGGTATCTGTAAACTTTCAAACGTAGTTAAAAACAATCTCCTGTAAGACTAAGAATTTACTTTTCTCAGCCAAGAAAGATTTAATATTGCTGTTTGTTTAATTTTAAAATAAGACATAAATCATTTAATATTGTACCTTTAGTTTTTAAGCACATCTTTAATTAGATCTAATAAAATTGATAAGGGGTAAATAATGTCAGAAGTTGACAATAAACAAAAAACTAATTCTGAATATTCATTACAAGTTGATTGTGCTTCAGCTTTGAGTTTCGTTTTACAACAAAATTCAGTGCCCCTAATCCGACAAGTTCTAATATCTTCTACTGAAACAATTTCTGACTCTCGAATTATTATTCGTTCTAATCCTGAATATTTCAAAGAACATACCATCCATATTTCAAGCTTAGAAAGTGATCAAGTCTTAGCTCTAGATAAACCAAAATTAGCTTTTGATATTCAAATGTTACAAGAGCTACCTGAAAATATGAAAGGGAGTATTGAAGTACTCTGGTTGAATGAAAAAGAAGAAGTGCTGGCAGAACAGCGGTTAGAAATAGATGTATTAACTATTGATACTTGGGGTGGAGAACGTCAGCCAATTGAGTTGTTGGCGAGTTTTTCACAACCTAATTCTTCAGCACTCAGTCCAATTTTAGTTAAAGCGAGTGAGATCTTAAAAACAAAACAACTCGGTTCATTAAGTGGATATTTAGAACGAGATCGGGATTCTGTTCTATCTCAGTTGAATGCACTATGGGATTCTTTGTTACCACACGATATTCATTACATTGTGAGTCCAGCAAGTTTTGTTAAATCGGGACAACGAATACGTTTAGCAAAACAGATTTTTGAAGAAAAACTGGCGTGCTGTTTAGATACTACAATGTTGTTAAGTGCCTTGGCTGAACAAATTGGTCTTGATACGTTAATCATTATTGAAGAAGGACATGCCTATCTAGGTGTTTGGTTAACTGAAACCCCAAATGTTGATTTAATTATTGATGATATTCAGGCATTAAGAAAACGTTATGATTTGGGGGAGATCGTTTTTATAGAAACGACTCTACTTACACAACAAGCAAAATTTGCTTCCGCGCTTGAAACGGCAAAACAATATATTAAGGATGAATCTCGTCAGAATAAATTTTATCTTGCAATTGATGTTCGTCAGTCTCGATTGCGTGGTATTAAACCCATTTCTGCACATCTGGAAAAGAAGAATCACCTAGATGAAACAGAGATTGAATGGGCATCTGCATCTATTCCTAATTACGATGTTGACCGTCCTGTTGAAAGTAAAACTACAAGGGTTGATCGTTGGTTACGTCGATTATTAGATTTAAGTCTTCGTAATAAACTCTTAAATTTTAAAGATAACCGTTACAGTATTCCTTTACAGTGCTCTGAGTTAACACTAAGCAAACTTGAAGATGCGCTTGCAAATCAGGAAGGTTTCTTATTTAAGAGTATTGATAGTATTTCGCTAAAAGATGTCCAACGTGAAAATGAAAGCCAACATATTTATCAGTATGTTGATGAAAGCCTTTCTAGAAAATTATTATTTAGTCCTTTAGATACACCCTTATTAGAAAAGCGCCTGATTGAAGTCTATCGGGCTTCGCGTACTGCTTTAGAGGAAGGCGGAGCTAATACATTATTTCTTGCGGTTGGTTTTCTTGAGTGGAAAGAGTCAGAACGCTCGAAACGTACTTTTAAAGCCCCATTACTACTTATTCCTGTACAGATTACGCGTGAGACGGCTAAAACAGGCTATCGTCTATTTATGTACGATGATGAACCACGTTTTAACTCCACTCTATTACAACTATTAAGACAAGACTTTGAACTTGATATTGTTGGCTTGAATCCATTACCAACTGATGACTCCGGTGTAGATGTCAATCAGGTTTTACATATTGTACGAAAGGCGATTGTAAATATACCGGGATGGGAAGTAAAAGCTGAGGCTGCTATTGGTCAATTCTCATTCTCTAAATATTTAATGTGGCTTGATTTGTCTTCACGGATGGATGAACTGAAAAATCAAGCAGTAGTAAATCATCTAATTGAATCCCCAAGGGAACCTTTTATTAAACAAGATGAATTCCCTCAACCTGCTCAATTAGACCAACAATATAAGCCACAACAATTATTTACACCTTTATCGTCTGACTCTTCGCAGTTAGCTGCAGTCATGTCCGCAGCATTAGGACGTACCTTTGTGTTGTCAGGTCCTCCTGGTACAGGTAAGTCACAGACCATTACCAATATGATCTCTCAATGTTTGGCGGATGGTAAATCCGTGTTATTCGTATCTGAAAAAATGGCTGCTTTAGAAGTTGTTTATCGCCGTTTGACACAAATTGGCTTAAGTGAATTGTGTTTGCAGTTACACTCATCAAAATCTCAAAAAATGGAAGTACTGGATCAACTGAGAGAAAGAGCACAGAAAAATAATGATCCTTACTTTTTAAGTGCTCAACCTAAAACAACAGAATGGCAGAAACTTTCAGATAGATTAATTCAAACACGAGATGAGCTGAATCAACATGTAAAAAATCTCCATACATCACACCCTATTGGCTGGAGTTTGTATGCCGCAATGAGTGATGAACTTCGTTATCGGGCTACACCGCATTTACGTTTTCCTGATATCAATATTGCGACGTTAACTGCAGAAAAACGTGAGCTACTGAGTGAGAGCGTGACACAAGCTGTAAGTTTACGTCAGCTCGTCAATGAAAATGTTAAAGATGTATTGAATGGTTTTGCGGAAGGTTTGTCTGAGCCGATTTGGAGCCTAGCATGGCAAGAACAATATCAAATATTGCAAGATCAACTTGTAGATCGGATACAGCGTTTGCAAAGTTCAGTTTCTATTTGGCAAGAAGTCTATGGATTTGGTGAAAAGCAAAATCTGAGTCAGGTTAAACATGATGTCTCTATTTTTACGGCATTATCCGATCTTGTTCAGCAAACTGATTTAAAATTATTAAGTGTTATTAAAGATTTAGATTTAAACACGATTATACAAGCGAAGCAGTTAGTCCAAGATTTAAAACAGCAGCGTTCTTCGTTAGCTGGACAATACCAATCTCAAGTTTATCAAGCAGATTTAAATCAAATTGCCTTTAAATGGCGTGAAGCAGAATCAAAAATTTTCCCATTCTCATGGTTCGCTAAATTCCAACTGAGAAACTTAGTCAAAACTTATCAAAACTCAACTCAACGTCCTACAGCTTTGGCAGTTGCTCATGACTTGCCAATATTGCAACATATCCAAAGTCAACAACGACAATTCACTGAATGTGAAAATCAGTTGGCAAGTAAATTGGGTTCTTACTGGCAGGGTGAAGATAGTGCATGGCAAAGTTTTGAAACTATTCACAATCAGTGGCAAGAAATTAAGCAAATCGTTGCATCAACAATTACAGATCAAGCAACTTTATTAAAAGCTGTAGAGTTTAGTAAAAATAATAGTTTGGATGAAATAAAACAAAATATAGCTCAGGTGGAAAATACATTCAGTCAATTGTTGAATGATCATGGACTGAAAGGCGATATCCAACTTACTCCATATCTAGATATTAATTTTAATGAAATTATTGAAAGACAAAAGCAATTACAGCAACACAGTTCATCTTGGAGACATTGGTTAAATTGGCAAGCTATAAAGAGCCAGTTGATTAAACAAGGATTAAAACCCTTCGCCTTTGAACTTTTAAATACCCGATTGGAACTGGATGCTGCTTTAAAAAGCTTGAATATTAATTTAGCAAGACACTGGATTACTCATCAATTTAGTCAACATCCAGAATTAAATCAATTCAATAGCCAGCAACATGAACAGAAAATCCAGACTTTTGCACAGCAGGATAGAGAACACCAGCTTGCTGCGAGCCATGAGATTATTCATCGTTGGAATGCTATTTTTAGTGAACAAGATAAATATAAGGCACAGTGGACTGTTCTAAATAAAGAATTGGGCAAGAAACGTCGTCATATTCCTGTACGTGAATTAATGCGCCAGATTCCTGACGTACTAGTGGGGCTAAAGCCATGCTTATTAATGAGTCCGTTATCAGTCGCTCAATATCTGGATACTGAAGCAAAATTTGATGTGGTGATTTTCGATGAAGCATCACAGATTCCAGTATGGGATGCGATTGGTGCATTAGCGAGAGGTAAGCAGTCAATTGTGGTGGGTGATAATAAACAAATGCCACCAACAAGCTTCTTTGGTAAAGGAGATTCTGAAGAAGAGGTTGATGAAGAAGTCACTGAAGATTTAGAAAGTATTCTGGATGAATGTCTTGCTGCTCAGTTACCTGAATTGGCTTTGAACTGGCATTATCGTAGTCGTTATGAAAGTCTTATTCAGTTTAGTAACCAGAAATACTACAAAGGTGGTTTATTTACTTTCCCTGCACCTGTTGCTAAGGATACCGCTGTAAAACTTCATATGGTTGAGGGTGTTTACGATAAAGGGGATACGCGTACCAATACGAATGAAGCTAAAGCAATTGTTGAATTTATTATTCAGCATTTACAGTCACAGGTAGGACAAGAGAATCCTTTGACCCTAGGTGTTGTGACTTTCAATATGACGCAGCAAAAGTTGATTGAAGATTTGTTGGATAATGAGCTAGCAAATCATCCTGAGTTAGAGACACTCAGTAAATCAGGCATTGAACCTTTATTCGTTAAGAATTTAGAAAATGTGCAAGGAGATGAACGCGATATTATCGTTTTCTCCATTACCTATGCAAAAGATCAAGATGGTCGTTTATCAATGAATTTTGGTGCGCTTAACCGCCAAGGGGGGCAGCGCCGTCTAAATGTAGCAATTACTCGCGCCCGTCAAGGTTTACATGTTTTCTCTGCCTTGAGTCCAGAAGAAATTAATTTGGCACGCACCAATAGTGAGGGCGTAAGAGATTTAAAAGACTTCCTAGTTTTTGCTCGCAGTGGTCAGTTGCATTTAAATTATGTTGATCAAAGTAAAAAGCAGACTAAAAAAGAGTTCGTACAGTACCTACAAACTAAGCTACAAGAACAAGGTTGGAGTGTGGATGTTGGAATAGGACAGGGTGATAGCTGTGTAGATTTAGCTATTAAGGATGATCTGAATTCGGGTAGTTATATTGCAGGTGTTATTGTAGATGGTGAAAACTATGCTAAAGCTGCTACTGCACGAGATCGAGATCAACTTAGACCAACGGTTTTAAATGGATTAGGTTGGGAAGTTTTATCGGTTTGGACAGTCGATTGGTGGTTAGATCCAAATCAAAACTTAACTGAATTGATAAAAATATTAGAAGAGATAAAAGCGAATCAAAATGTTGCTTAAATTATCTAGGAACAGATAGGGGTTGGCCTTATCTGTTCCTAGTCTTATTGAATAACGAATTACTAAATTTTAACTGGTAGATTTAATACTACTGAGCATCTTCAACGACATCTAGTCGAGGCACCTAATTCATTTAGCAACTTTGTTAAAGGTCCATCGTTTTTTAGTTGAACTTTTTTAGAAACTAAAAGGTTAAAGCTAACTTGAAATTCAAGGCTTTAATTTTGGTATGTAAAATCTTTGAAATTAAAAAGAAATAAAATAAAAACAATTAAAGATTAAAAAGATACAAAGTTAATTAGAGTCTTCATATAAATTTTATTTTAAAAGACAATTAATATGATTGGCCTTAAAGTTAACTTTAAGCTTGATATAAATATTCAAACCTTAATAACGAACCTATAAGCAGATTTTCAGCAGGAGAACAAAGATGGGATATGTAACCACAAAAGATGGCGTAGACATTTTCTATAAAGATTGGGGACCACAAGATGCCCAAGTTTTATTTTTTCATCACGGTTGGCCTTTAAGTTCAGATGATTGGGACACACAACTACTTTTCTTTTTGGGACAAGGTTATCGTGTTGTAGCTCATGATAGACGGGGACATGGTCGTTCGAGTCAGGTGTGGGATGGTCATGATATGGACCACTATGCAGACGATGTTGCAGAGGTGGTTAAACATCTCAACATTAAAAAAGCAATTCATATTGGTCACTCAACAGGCGGCGGCGAAGTGGTTCACTATATCGCTCGTCATGGCGAAGAAAATGTTGCAAAAGCTGTGCTTGTCAGCGCAGTACCACCATTGATGGTTCAAACTGAAAATAATCCCGAAGGTTTACCAAAAGACGTATTTGATGGCTTACAAAAACAGGTTTTGAATAACCGTGCACAATTTTACCGAGACCTTCCATCTGGGCCGTTCTATGGTTTTAACCGACCTGATGCGAAACCATCTGATGGGATAATTGCCAACTGGTGGCGTCAAGGAATGATGGGGGGAGCAAAAGCGCATTACGATGGGATTGTGGCGTTCTCGCAGACTGACTTTACCGAAGATTTAAAGAAAATCACGATTCCTGTTTTAGTATTGCATGGTGATGATGACCAAGTTGTGCCTTATAAAACTTCTGGGGTGAAATCGGCAGAATTGCTTCAAAATAGCCAATTAAAAATCTACCCAGGTTTTTCTCATGGCATGTTAACCGTGAATCATGAAATTATTAATGCCGATTTATTAGCCTTTATCCGTGAATAATTAAAAATAAAAACATCCGATTGTGAAAAGAGGCATGCTGAATGCCTCTTTTTTTAGTTCATAACTTTACTAAGCACACACTTTCAGTAACAGGTTTCTATGCTTTGATAAATCAATGAACAGAATTATAAATATCAAAATGAGGTGAAAAGATGTCTAAACGCATATTACATGTCGTGACCAATGTTTCACGTTATAAAGATGTAGATGAACCCACAGGTCTATGGTTAGGTGAACTTACCCACGCCTATGATGAGTTTGAAAAACAAGGATATATTCAGGATATTGTGAGTCCGAATGGCGGAAAAACACCTATTGAACCAAAGTCACTGGGTGCGTTGGTTGCTGATAAATCGGTAAAAGCGAGAGAAGATGATCAGGCATTTATGACCTTGCTTGCCAACACCCATAAACCGTCAGATATTCATTGGGAAGATTATGACGTGATCTATTACACGGGTGGTCATGGGGTAATGTGGGATTTTCTCGATAACCCTGAACTTCAAGAAATCACCAAAAATATTTATGAAAAAGGCGGTATTGTTTCAAGTGTTTGTCATGGGTACTGTGGCTTACTTAATGTAAGGCTTTCCAATGGTAAACGGCTTATAGAAGGGAAGAAGTTAACTGGCTTTGCATGGAGTGAAGAAATTTTGGCAGGGGTAGCAAAAAAGGTGCCTTACAATGCCGAAGAGTTAGCAAAAGAGTATGGCGCAGACTATGAAAAGGCTTTAATTCCATTTGCACCACATGTGGTTCAAGACGGAAATTTAATTACAGGCCAAAATCCATTTTCTGCTAAAAAAACTGCTTTAGAAATTATAGAAGCTTTAGAAAAGACGTAGGTTTTATATATTAAAAATAATCCCCAAAAGAGAAGTCAGTTATGACTTACAACTTTTGGGGATTAGTCTATTTTGAAAAGCTAACTTTAAGGAACAATAACAAAATCAGGATTTGCTATCGCAAATACAGCATCGCGGTCTGCCGCAGGTGGATAAATCCAGACAGTATTAATTTCCTGCTTAATTTTTTTGGCTTCTTCACGAATAAATTGAACCTGACGGTCCCAACCTTCGCTATAAAGAGCACCCCAAGGGCCTAAATCAACACAAGTCACATACTTCGGTTGACTATATGCATGTAACGGTAAATCAACCAATTCTGCCGCAGCATTGTAACCCGCCACACGGCCTAGGCTCATGGCATGTTGGCAAGACATCACGTTAAAATTACCTAAATTATCGGTTGGAACTTTTACAGTATCTCCCGTCACAAAAACATTTTTTGCTTCAGGTGCATGTAAATAAGCATCCCCAATCAAACGGCCTAAATTGTCTTTTTCACCAGCAATTTGAGAGGTGAGCGAGTTAGCACGCATGCCCGCAGTCCAGATCACGGTTTGTGTTTCAATTTTTTCGCCATTAGAAAGTGTTACCCCTGATGCATCGAGTGCCGTAACTCGTAGGCCAGCTTTACCTTCCACACCTAGCTCGCTAAGAGCTTCTCGAATAACTGTAGCAGCTTGGTCTCCCATTGCCGCACCAATTTCTGTAGATGAGTCTACTAAAACTACACGCACATCAGTTTCACCTAAAATACTACGCAGACGTTCAGGCATTTCAGTGACAGTTTCTAGCCCAGTTAAACCACCACCTGCAACGACCACAGTATTACGTGCTGCATTTGCAGGTCTATTGGCTAAGTTTTTAAGATGTTGATCTAGTTTTTCGGCATCTTCTAGAGTACTTACGCTAAAGCCATATTCTGTAAGGCCCGGTATAGGAGGCATAAACGTGGTACTTCCAGTTGCCAGAATAAAACGGTCATAGCTTAAGGTTTGTTTATTGCCATCGGTAGTTGAAACTTCGATGCTCTGTTGGTCGACATCAATTTGATTTACCCAACCTGCTAGATATTTAACCCCAACCACACCTAGTAACTCCGAAATATCAGGGTTCATGTTTTCTAGTACAGCTTCATAAAGACGAGGGCGAATACCAACATTCGGGCTAGGGGAAACCATTACTACTTCAATGTTTTGTTCTTGCGAAGCTAGGTGAATTGCTCTTTGTGCAGCAAGTGCAGCCCATAAACCAGCAAAGCCAGAACCAGCAATAATAATACGCTTACTCATTTGATTATCCTTTTGATCGATTTTTCGGACAACAAATTCCAGCTCATCACAAATTTAGGGTGAGCGAATCCTTTCTCTGATTGTCCGAAAAATCTGAGAAGGCGTTTAAAACGATTAGGGGAGTTTTAGCTTAGGGTTTGAGGCCCTATCAGCTCATTAGTCGGGGGTGTCCCGCGATATTTTATTTTTCCGCATTTTTGCTGTTCTTCCTTCGATGCGTTCATTGATCCAGCCATTTACATCACTAAAAAATACGTCGGGTGCATAACGGCCAAAACGGTCTGCAATATCGCCAAGTGTATGAGCACCTAGCGCATCTCGCATGGCTTTTTCGGCCTGTAACATCACAGCATGCACTGCACACACACCACTGGTTGCCCAATCTGGCGGGGCATTGTTAAAGACCGCACATTTCCCACGGACTTCTTGGCACTCAAAGAGGGGTTTTTCACCTTCGATTGCATTCACGATATCTAAAAAACTGATTTCATGAGCGGATCGAGCGAGTAAATACCCACCACGAACACCTTCTTGAGCAATAACGAGACCTGCCTTTTCAAGTTTAGGAAAAATCTTAGCCATAAAACTAGGAGAGACTCCTTGTAATTCAGCAAGATCCTTACTACTCAAAGGTTTATCTTCATTGTTCACAAGAAAAAGAAGACAGTGAATCGCATACTCGACGCTACTAGTGATATAAGCCATTTAATTTCATAATTGATCAATTACAAACACAGACTAATGTAGTCTGTGTTTTTAGTCAACAATAAAACTAGGACAAAGTTAGTCCTAGTTTTGAATAAGCTCTATTAAAGTGTTAATTATGAATTTATCTATTTGAATAATTTAAGTTTTAATAAATAAAAAAGATTTTAATAATTTATAAAAAATTTATTTAATTCTCTTGAGCGTAGAAATGTTTAATGAGTTGGTTCACAACTTATAAGTAAGATAGAGGAAAGGGGGATAGGCATTTATCATTTATTTATAGAGTCTTTTAAATTATATTTATGTATATTGTTTCAATTAAAATATTGAATAGCTTTATCTGAATAAAAATATTTTTTACATAGCATGATGAATGAATAAGAGAGTTGTTTTGAAAACTGAATTTATTATTAGATGTATTTATGCACTTTGTCTTATCGGTGCAGGGCTCAACCATTTACAAACAGTTCTAATGCACGGTTTGTTTTGGGACTATAACAATGCACCACTATTTACCTGTATTTATTGGACATCTTTAACGTTTTTTGATCCACTTGCAGCAATTCTTCTATTTTATAGACCTCGTATCGGCTTAATTCTAACTTTTCTCATTATATTTAGTGATGTCATTCACAACACTTGGATTACATTAAAAGTAGGGCGAGACTTGCTCAACTATATGTATATTTCCCAATTTTTATTTCTGGTTTTTGTTTTGTGCACAATTAAGTTTCCTTGGAAGGCACATAAGACAAGTTAAAATTTAAAGATTGGAGAGCAAAAGCATTCTTTTACTCTCCAAATAATTTCTTGAAACTTACGAACGCCACCAATAATTTTCGACATTTGGCTCGTTTAGATTGAGTACTTCACCCATTTGTGGTGTGCTAATCGCTAACGCATTTTCTTTAGCTAAACCGACAATACGTTCAAATGGGTCATCCCAAGCATGAAGTGCTAAATCAAAAGTACCGTTGTGCACAGGTAACAAATGACGTCCTTTTAAATCGATATGTGCTTGTAAAGTTTGTTCGGGCTGCATATGTACATCTGGCCATTCGGGGTCATAAGCTCCAGTTTCAAGCATTGTAAGATCGAAGGGCCCATAACGATGTCCGATTTCTTTAAAGCCATCAAAATATCCCGTGTCACCACTAAAAAATACACGTAGATCATTATCAATAATTACCCACGATGCCCATAAAGTTGCATTACTGTCACTCAAGCTTCGGCCCGAGAAATGATGAGCAGGGGTGGCAACCAGTTCTAAACCATCAATATGTGTGGTGTCCCACCAGTCGAGTTGTTGAACTTTTTCTGCTGGAACTCCCCATTTAATCAGAGCGTCACCCACACCAAGCGGTGTTATGAAATGCTCAACTTTGTCTTTAAGTTGCATTACTGCATGGTAGTCCAAGTGGTCATAGTGGTTATGCGACAAAATCACCCCTTTAATTGGTGGTAGTTCGGCAATGCTGATTGGCGGTTGGTGAAAACGTTTTGGCCCAATCCATTGAAAAGGTGATGCACGCTCCGAAAAAACAGGGTCAGTTAGCCAAAACTCATCGCGCAATTTTAACAATATGGTCGAGTGCCCCAGACGAAAGAGAGAGCGGTCAGGTGCACTAAGAAGTTGTTCTTTTGACAAGCTTAAAACTGGAATTTGTTTATTTGGAACTGTGTCTTTCGGTTTGTTAAATAGAAACTTCCACATCAACTGAAGTGACTTACCAAAAGAAGGCTTGTGCTGGTTCGGACGTGTATTTCTAAATTTGCCATCGTGTTGCTGTGACGGCATTAAGGGAGAAGGCAAGTCAGTTGTGTTTGAAATAGTCATCTTGTTTTTCCTTTAGTGGAATAAACCTATATGTGCAAATAAGAACTTTAAGAGTACTTATTAATATCTATATAAATGAGTATTTACTCACTCATTAATTGGTTCAAAAATAAGGACGCCGTAGGTCCTTATCTTTTATTTATATTGAAACTGCATGCCAAAATGCTTCAAAACCCGATTTGCGATAACGCTCGGTTTGAGAAGGGTCTTGGGCAATAAAATTCAGTGTGACTTCCGCAAGTGCCCCCAAAATTGAAGCAATAAATAACGGTGGGTAGTCACGTAGTGTTCCACCATTAATATGTTCTTGAATATTTTGGGTCAGATCGCAAAAGGTTTGCATACCAATTTGTTTGCTTTGCTCGGTAATTTGCTCAGAGGTTGAAAGCTGTGCCATTACTTTGCGTTTGAGTGGAGCTTCTAAACTCCAGTCCAAATAGCTTTGCCAAATATGAGACATTTGTGTTTGCAAATCGGAGTGAGCAGGGTAATTGAGTATCATGACCTGACGTAATTCAGCCTTCAGTGAAAGATAGAGCTGATTAAGCAACTCTTCTTTGCTACTAAAATAGGTAAATAAAGTGCCTTCTGCCACGCCAGCGACTTTAGCAATTTTTGAGGTAGACGCACGTTCGCCAAGCTCTGCCAATGTTTCAATAGCAGCACTTAAAATTGCATTACGTTTATCTTCACTACGAGGACGAGCCATACACAAATATATTAATTGAGTGATTACTCAATCATACATAAAAATAGCTAGAGTGCAAGAAATGTTTTGTAGAGGAGGTTAAATTTACGAACACGCCAATAAGCTCAGAATTTTAAAAAGATTATAGATTTATTTTATATTGTTAAGCTTACATTTAAGGTTTTCCTTAAATATGTAATTAAATGAAAAACAATAATTAATTAAATATTTTCTAGCCAATTTCACATTGACACCTTAAATATTGCAGATTACCATTTGCGGGCTGGCCTACATTGCCAGTCGGTTTTGACGGACCGATATTTGAACCACATCAGGACTATTTCTTCTGAGGAAGAGTCTTGTGTGCACACCTCGTTCCCTCCCGTAGCGGTAGGACGGGAGTGGGTCCGTTCTGCCACCATAATTTTAATGTTTTGGCAGAACTCCCAATAAAAAGGAGTTGGCTTTGCACATTCATTATTTCTTGGCAGCCTTTGCCAAAAGCTATATCGACACAACTTAATCATTTTAAAGCAGTTTGATGGCCTTTAGGCTTGTCGAACTTTAAATCATTACGTCTAAAACTTAGCAACAATAAAATTTGAGATGTGCCAAGCACAGTCTTTATGGCTTTGCTATGCCTTTTTTTACCCTTAAAAGGGTCAAAGCTTTTTATATCTCATTTATATACAACAAAAATTTATTTTATAACGGTAAAACTATGCCACATTCAGATCTTCCATTTCGTGCTTTAAGTGTGCTTCATTCTGCAAGATATCTTTTTAATAAACATGGCTTTCACAATGTCGGGGTAGACCGAATTATTGAAGCAGCAAAAATCCCGAAAGCTACGTTTTATAATTATTTTCACTCAAAAGAACGTCTTATTGAAATGAGTCTGACCTTTCAAAAAGATGGTTTAAAAGAAGAATTACTTTCAATTATTTATGTTCAAAAAGACTTAACGCTAGTTGAAAAACTTAGGAAAATATACTTTTTACATGCCGATTTAGAAGGGCTTTATCATTTGCCGTTTAAAGCTATTTTTGAAATTGCGAAAACACATCCAAAAGCGTATCAGGTCGTAATTGACTATCGAAACTGGTTGATCAAGGAAATTTATAATCTGCTTTTAACAACTAACGCAAATGCTTCAAAACAAGATGCGCACATGTTCTTGTTTGTGATTGATGGCGCGATGATTCAGCTTTTAGACCCGAGTAAACCAGATGAAAGGGAGAGATTGCTTGAGTATTTTTTGTTGGGGTTGGGGTGAAAGAAAAGCATTTTAATCTATGAATCTAAAATAAAATTTGTTTTATCAAGTAGTCAATGTAATTTATATTTTTAGAAAATTTAAATAAATGCATCTTTATTAGTCATATATTTTTATCTTCAATTATAAAATTTACAATGAAAGAAAATGTCACATGAAGTAGGTAGCCTTATAATGATAAGTATGTAAATTTAAAAATGAATCATATTAAAGAATGGACAATTAATATGGCTAATCAAAAAAGTGATCTACACCGGCAACAAGAGAGTGATCAAGATCGCCAAAATAAACTGCAAGAACAACAATTCGAGCAAAACCAACAGGATCAACAACAGCAACAAAAACACCAATACCAACACCACATACCAAATCAACAGCGACAACAAAACGTGAAAGATCAGAAAGATATACAGCGGCAAAAAGATCAGCAAAACTGATAAAACTATCGCAAATGTATAAAAAAACCTCAATATCTCGTTGAGGTTTTTTATACGTATTTAAGGAATATCCTTTACCTATGCCAAATCACTAGAATTGAATTTGCCTATTGCTGTATTGGTCAATCAATTATTTCAAAATATGGTGGGAGCTGGAGACGGCGAGCTTGATCATTCTGGATTAATTCGTGAGTTAGAGAGGATCAATCATTTACCTCTTTGATTTTATAAAGCTACTACGAATGGTCGGGTAATTAAGATCTTTAATGATTTGACCATTCGTAGTGTTTTTTATTTAAATAAATGCTCAAAGTTCAGCAATATTATTTAAAACAACTTTCCCTTTTGCTCGTCCAGTATTTACATATTGGAGCGCTTCTTTAATTTGAATAAAGTCATAGATTTGGTCAACTACGGGTTTAATTTTTCCAGCTTCGACCAATTCGGAAATTTTTGAGAGCTGCTGACCATTTGGCTGCATAAATAGAAATGAATAGGTAGCGCCACGTTTTTTTGCTTTATGTCGGATTGACCAGCTTAGAAGCGGGATAACACATTTTAGAAAACGGTTCAGATTAAATGCTTCTGTAGTAGCTTGATCGGGTGGACCTGCAAGACTGATAAGTCGCCCACCACGTTTAAGTACATTGAGTGATTTCTCTAAGGCTTTTCCACCTTGCGTATCTAAAACCACGTCATAGTCTTTAAGTTCTTGCTCAAAATCTGTCGTTTTATAGTCAACAATGATGTCGGCGCCTAGCTCTCTAACCCAATGAGCATTTTTACCACTTGTTGTAGTTGCAACAATAGCCCCTAAGGATTTAGCAAGTTGAATTGCGATTGAGCCAACACCACCTGAACCTGCATGAATCAGTACTTTTTGTCCGGCCTGAACTTTTGCCATTTCAACCAGAGCTTGCCATGCTGTTAATGTAACTAAAGGTAAAGAGGCCGCCTGCTCCATAGAAAGATTTTGAGGTTTAAGTGCAAGTGAAGACTGTTGAACCACAGTATATTCAGCAAAAGCACCGTTTAAATCTGTCTTGGCATAGACTTCATCCCCGGCTTTAAACTGAGTAACGTTCGATCCAACTTCTACGACTGTACCTGCAAAATCATTGCCTAATATGAAAGGAAACTTCAGTGGCAGAATTGCTTTAAGTTCACCCTCTAAAACTTTTAAGTCGAGAGGGTTAATACTTGCAGCATGAACTTTAACAAGCACAGCGTCTGCTGTCAGTGGTGGTTGAGATTGTTCATTGAGCTGTACGTCATCAATGTTGCCATAACGGCTAATGTAGGCTGCTTTCATTTGAAACCTCTATTTTTCGAAATTATTTTTAAAGTTTTATAGGCTTGGGTTTGTTCTAAACTTTCAAGCTGCGGTGAATTAATTTGTCAAAGATCTTTGCAGGTGCAAATCGTCTTAACGCTTTTAAGCTTTTTGCAGTTTTTCCTGCTGTGTAGCGTGGTACGACCTGTTGGCTTTGAATGACGGTTAAAATTGTATTGGCAACCACACTCGGGTCATCTGACTTATTAATTGAATTAATCATTTGTTTATGTAGCTTTTCACGCGTTTGATCGTAAAAAGAAATTTTATTGTCTGCTTCGAGTAAGTTTACTCCCAAAGACGTATTGGTGTAAGCAGGTTCAATAAGTGACACACGAATGCCTTGTGATCTTAATTCGTGATCTAAAGATTCAGAGTAACCTTCAAGTGCATGTTTTGAAGCAGAGTAAAGTGCGCCAAAAGGCCAAGGTAAAAGCCCAAGAATTGAACTGATATTTAAGATCAATCCTGATTTTTTCTGGCGCATATGTGGAATCACTGCACGAGTCATTCGAACCGCACCAAAAAAGTTGGTATCAAAAATAGCCTGTGCTTGTTGCATTGAGCTTTCTTCGGCACCAGCAGGCGCTATTGCAAACCCAGCATTATTAATTAAGACATCAATTTTTCCTTCAGTTGCTATTACTTTCTCAACGGCTTGGGCAACCGAATCATCTTGATTTACGTCTAACTCAATAAGATGGAATTTGTATTTTGATGAATCTTTTGCTTGTCGGCTTGTGCCATAAACAATAAATCCAGCCTCAGGTAAAAGGTTTGCTGTTGCTAAACCAATACCAGAAGATGCACCTGTAATTAGAACTACTTTGCTGGTCATATCATGTTCCTTACTTAAATTTTGTAGTCAATTAACGAATGAATTTCGACTTGATTTTTTAATCATAATCTAAAAATAAAATAGTTACTACTAAAAAGATAGTGACAATATTTTTTTACATGCGTATAGTGGGTATTAAATCGATACTTACTCTGTTTTTATCTTTTCTCTCTTTGAAAGATCACTCATAAAAACAGATGAATCAGATCAATGAATTAAATTTGAGGATCAGAGAAATGAATTTTTTATTAAATACAGTTGCTATGAGTTTGACGGCGATATCTATTTTTAGTGTTCCCTTAACTCAGGCAGAGACTGTGGAATCACTCTCTTTTAGCACCCCTTTAACTAAGGCGAATGAAGTGTCAAAAAACAGTGTTATCAATCAGCAAGCCGGTCAAAATTCCCAACTAAATACAAATTGGACAAATGTCCCAACTCAATTTATTAGTGCTGGTGGCGTTAACTTCGCTTACCGAGAATATGGTCAACAAAATGGTGGAACGCCTGTCATTTTCTTAAACCATTTAGCTGCTGTACTAGATAACTGGGATCCACGAATTATTGATGGAATTGCGGCAAAACATCATGTTGTTGTGTTTGATAATCGCGGTGTTGGTGCTTCGACTGGTGAACCAGCAAAGTCAATTGAACAAATGGCAGATGATGCGATTACTTTCATTCAAGCAAAAGGCTTTAAGCAGGTTGATTTATTTGGCTTTTCGATGGGCGGCATGATTTCACAAGAGATTGTGCTAAAACAGCCGAATTTGGTTCGAAAAATGATTTTATCGGGAACTGGTCCTGCGGGCGGTACTGGAATTAGTACAGTCGGTCGAGTTTCTAATTGGGATTTAGTTCGTGGAATGGTGACTGGTCAAGACCCTAAGGTTTACCTATTTTTCACTCGTACAGAAAATGGTAAAGCTTCTGCAAAAGCCTTTATTCAACGTATTAATGAACGTACTGAAAACCGTGATAAAGAAATCACTATTTCTGCCTATCGTGCCCAGCTTAAAGCATTAAAAAAATGGGGAAGTAAAAAACCTGCTGACCTTTCTGTGATTCAACAACCTGTTCTTGTTGCCAACGGTGATCATGACCGAATGGTGCCAACAGTAAATACTTATGATTTAGCAAAGCGTTTACCGAATAGTTCACTTGTAATCTATCCAGATGCAGGTCATGGGGGAATATTTCAGTTTAATGAAGATTTTGTAAAACAGTCACTTACATTTTTAGCGAAATAAGAACTTAAATTTAGGACTATGACCATGACAACAATTACACACCAAACAGCCGAGACCCAATTCATTGAAGTAGATGGAGCAAATTTTGCCTATCGTCGATGGGGTAACTCAAATGCAGGGCAACCACCGCTATTTTTTCTTCAGCATTTCCGAGGTGGTTTAGACAATTGGGATCCACTGATTACTGATGGTTTAGCTCAAGGACGTGAAGTCATTTTGTTTAACGGTCGCGGCATTGCTTCATCTACTGGCCAGCCCCGTACTCGCATTGAAGATATGGCAGACGACGCGGCAGCAGTCATTCGTGCATTAGGCTTAAAGCAGGTTGACCTATTAGGCTTTTCACTGGGCGGGTTTCAGGCACAAGATTTAGTACGCCGCCACCCTGAACTCGTCAGAAAACTGATGCTTTTAGGTACGGGACCAAGAGGTGGCAAACCACGTGGAGATGATCCAGAAGTTGCCGCTTTGGTATTGAAGCATGCAACAACTGCTGTGCCTTCTGAAGAAAACTTCCTCTTTTTATTTTTTGGCCGATCTGAAGCTGCTATTCAGGCGGGTCATGAATTTTGGCAACGTCGCCATGAGCGTAAAAACCAAGATCCAGCAAGTTCAGTTGAAGTCATGCAGGCACAAATAGAAGCCAATATGCATTTTTTACCTAAACTTGATGAACAAGATCCTTTTGCACATTTACGTGAGATTAAACAACCTACTTTCATTTTAAATGGTGTCGATGATGTGATGATTCCGACCATCAATGCATATCACATGGCACTTAACATTCCAAACGCTCAGCTATTTATTTATCCCGATGCAGGACATGGTGCCCAATTTCAGTACCCTGAACGCTTTGTAAAACATGCAATCCAGTTTTTAGATGAATAATGCCTATGAGTTCGGTCCATTCAATTTGATGAATTAAGAAGATAAAAATGATGAAATTTAAATTATTGCTGTGGATGCTGACCAAGCTCATGCAGCGTGCTGTAAAAAAGAACCCGAAATGTGCAGCTTATGTGAAAGATAAAAATGTCATCTTTCAGATTCAAACAGCAAGTGGTGAAGGCCGCTATTTCGAAGTAAAAAATGGCAAGATTAACTCTTATTCAGGGCTAACCAAGTCACCAAGTTTTACCTTTACGTTTAAAACGGGTAGCAAGGGCTTCGCCGTGTTGTCAGCGAAAGACAGTGTAAACACTTTTTTAACTGCACTTAAAACACAAGACCTTGTCATTACTGGAAATTTTGTGGATGTGATGTGGTTTCAAAGTTTAGTGGACTTTATTCAACCCCATTCAAAACCCTCTTTAACTGTGTGAGATAAGCCATGACTCATCTGCAATTAAAAACGAATCTTTTGAATCAGCCTTTAACTTTACCGAATGGTGTCATCATTCCAAACCGGTTAGCGAAGGCTGCAACCAGTGAAACTTTAGCCAGCTATTCAAATAATCCAAACGAAAAACATGTTCGGCTATATCAGCGTTGGGCCGCATCAGGGATTGGGATGATCATAACTGGCAACATTATGATTGACCGCAAAGCCTTAGGTGAGGCTGGCAATGTGGTGGTTGAGGATGAGCGTGATTTTGCAATTTTACAGAAATGGGCAAAAACCGTGACCGAACAAGGTTCTCAATTATGGGCACAGTTAAATCATCCGGGAAAACAATCACCGAAAGGATTAAATGTACGTAATATTTCTGCATCGGCAGTGCCATTTGGTGCAGAAATGCAGTCTTTATTTGCAACACCTGATGAAGCAACACACGAAGAGATTTTAGAAATTATTCAGCGTTTTGGTCGTAGTGCTGCGATATGTAAGAAGGCTGGATTTAGTGGAGTTGAGATTCACGCTGCGCATGGTTATCTGATTAACCAGTTTTTGTCACCTTTGCACAATTTAAGAAATGATGAGTGGGGTGGTACACCAGAAAAACGTCGCCGTTTCTTAATGGAAGTTTATGCAGAGATCCGAAAACAAGTCGGTAAAGAGTTTCCTATCGCGATTAAGCTTAACTCGGCAGACTTTCAAAAAGGTGGGTTTACCGAGCAAGACTCGTTAGAAACAATTCAGGCATTAGCGAATGCAGGCATTGACCTGATTGAAATATCGGGTGGTACTTACGAATCTGGTGTAGCCAAAGCTCCACAAAAAGCATCGACAATCGCACGCGAAGCCTTCTTTATTGATTTCGCAGAAAAAGTGAGAACACTTGTTAAAACGCCATTGATGGTAACAGGTGGATTCCGAACTGTAGAAGGTATGGATCAAGCTTTGCAGTCACATGCATGTGATGTCATTGGAATTGCAAGACTTATGGCAATTGAACCTGATGTACCCAAATCTTTACTGGCAGGAAAAAATGGTTTTCAGTCAGTGCAACCCATCAAAACTGGCATCAAAAAAATTGATAGTCTGGGGATTATGGAAGTACTTTGGTATACCCAACAACTCAAACGGATTGGAAAAGGTAAAGAGCCGAAACCTAAGGAAAGTGGGTTATGGGCATTTATTAAATCAGTTTTACTCAGTGGTTGGGGAACCTATGCAACCAAACGTAGCCGAGCAAAATAACCAATTTATTTTTATTAAGATAAATTGCTGCGATGGGCTTGCGGCGTCTTTCCAGTCCAAGCCTGAAACGCTCGGGCAAAAGAGTTTGAGTCCTCAAATCCTAATAGAAAAGATATTTCAGAACTCGACATATCGGTATTGCGTAAATAGTGATATGCAAGAGATTCACGTACATTATTGAGAATTTGCTGGAATGATGTACCTTCATTTTGAAGTTTACGTTGAAGTGTGCGTGTGCTCACTGCCAGCTTTCGACTCACTACCTGCATTGATACTTCTCCAGCCGGAATGGTTTCCAGTAGCGTGCTATGTACTCTTTCTGACATACCGGACTTTTTATCCAAGTCAGCCAATCTCTGGCGCAAAGAAGGTTCAAAGAAAAGCCACATTTTGTGATTTTCAGTCAGAAAGGGCCGCTCCATATCTTCAGTTAAAAAAACTAAAGTCGCTACAGGGCTATTAGTGAGGGACGTACCAAAAAAAGCTTCATAGGCGATCGTAAAATCATCTCTTAAATCTGATGCCGATGGCCAACTAACTCGTAATGGTTTCACAGGGGAGCGGGTTGCCAAACGTACAAGCTGTACAAAAAAAACGAGCTTAAAAATAAGAAATACATCTGGTGGTTGTCTGGTATTGTCCATAAAGCCAATTGAGACAGTAGTGTGCATTACGGTGCGGTTTATCTTGAAGATCATTGGGGCAATGAGTCTGACGTACTTTGCCATTCTTTCAAGAGCACAGCTCATATTGGCACTACACAGAGCAGCAAAAAGCTCAGGATCAAACCAGTCTGATGACATTACTTTTGCTATTTGTAAAGCAGCAGGAATGTCGGCATTAACAGACATGGCCTCGTCTTCAATAGCATTCCAGAGTTTGAAAAAACTTTCAGGATTCAAGCGAACATTTTGGCGAGCAAAAAGGTCGCCAGGAAGTTGCGCACGACGTAAAACTGGCGAGGCTTCAATACCCGCATCTTGCATCAACAGGCGCCAGCCTGGCCAGATTGAATAGTCTTGCATACCGTTGTTTCGATGAATATTTTTTTTGATAGTCATCTATTCATTCTAGAGAGGAGATGACGCCATCTCAATAGCGAAACGCGCCAATTAACCTTCATTTATATTGGCGTATTTAGCGATTATATTGGCGTGCTACGCTAGTGATGGTGACTATAATTGTCGACAAAATACACCCTGAGATTAATGATTTAAAATCTTGAGGTCGGTAAAAAATGAAAAAGACAATTTTGATTACAGGCGCTTCATCTGGTTTTGGACTGATGCTAGCCAACCAACTACATAAGGCGGGATTCAATGTCATTGGTACTAGCCGCCAGCCCGAGCAATATGAGAATAAGGTACCTTTCAAACTATTACGACTCGATATTGATGATGACAGTTCCATTCAGACGTTTATAAAAGAGTTATTTTCTTTTACTGAGCAACTTGATGTACTCGTCAACAACGCAGGATATATGGTTACTGGCATTGCAGAAGAAACCCCAATTGAAGTTGGGCGCGCACAGTTTGAAACTAATTTCTGGGGCACTATTAAAGTTACAAATGCTTTACTACCGTATTTTCGCAAACAGAAGAAAGGCCAAATTATCACAGTCAGCTCAATTGTCGGTTTGATTGGCCCACCTAATCTGTCTTATTACACTGCTTCAAAACATGCGGTTGAAGGTTATTTTAAATCTCTGCGTTTTGAATTAGATCATTTTAATATTAAGGTCAGTATGGTTGAACCAGTGTGGTTCAAAACGAATTTAGGGAACAGCTCAGTTTCAACATTGGAACGTACTATTCCTGACTATGATAGTTATCGCCAACTCGTACAAGCCGCCACACAAAAAGGTATGGATGAGGCGGAAGAGCCAGATGCCGTAGTATCAACTATCACCAAGCTTATTCAAACTAAAGAACCTAAATTCAGTAATCCAGTTGGAAAGATGACGGGCTTAATTCTTTTCTTACAGAGCTATGCTCCCTGCATGTTCGAAAGTTCGATTCTTAAAAGTGTCAAAACTGCCAAATAGATACTTAAATATTTACGCAATTTACTCATTCTTTTTTTAAGGATATGAAATGAAAAATTACTTATGTAAATGGATCCCACCACGTGCGGATTTTCTCGGAACGATGTCTGATGATGAGAAGAAATGGATGGGACAGCATGGCGATTTTTTAAATAAACTTCTCGATCAAGGCGTTATTGTCGCCCATGGTCCCGTTATTAATGATGGGAATGGGTATGGTCTTTCGCTTTATCAGATTGCAGATGAAGAGGATATCGCTAGCTTCACGTCACAAGATCCAATCGTAAAAAATGGTGTCGGTCATTATGAGCACTACGTCATGCTTCATTTGGCTTCACACGTCTAATTTCTTAAATTTATAGAAGATATTATTATGAATATTAAAGGTTCAGTCGCACTTGTTACAGGTGCAAATAGAGGGCTGGGTGCAGCTTTTGTACGTGCATTACTCGCTGCCGGTGCCAGCAAGGTCTATGCGGCAGCGCGCAATCCATCGAGCATAACAATTGAGTTAGGTATAGTACCTGTTCGTTTGGATGTCACCAGTCCAGATGAGGCTGAAGAGTTAGCACGAAAACTGGGCGACGTAAATTTATTAATAAACAATGCAGGTATCGGTGGATCTGGGGCTATTCTTTCTCCTTCATCTATCGATTTACTTCGGGATCAGTTCGAAACAAATGCAGTTGGGCCACTGCGGGTAACTCAGGCATTTGCACCAATTCTGGCTACTCACAATAGCAGCGCTGTAATTAATGTGATCTCAGCGTTAAGCTGGGCTACTTTACCTGGCGTTACAGGTAGTTATAGTGCTTCAAAAGCAGCAGCTTGGGCTTTGAGCAATGCTATGCGACAAGAGTTAAAAGCACAGGGAACAGAGGTTTTGTCGCTGCATGTTGCTTTCATGGACACAGACATGGTTCGTGGATTAGCTGGAAATAAAGCTTCACCTGATGTTATTGCACAAATGACGATAGCTGCTTTAGAGAGAGGCGAATCTGAACTCTTAGCAGATGAGATTACCCAAAACGTGCATGCTGGACTGACAGCCGAAACGCCAGTTTATCTAGGCATGCTTGAGTAAATTAATAATGAATGAATATAACAAGCTCTGATCTGTAAAAAGCACTCTAACTGAGTGCTTTTTTATATTTATATTATTCGCTTTTCAGGCGAATAGGGCGAGTGCCAATTTCAGCTCCGGTCATTTGGTCTAACACAATAGGTTTGATTTCAGTACCTTGTTCTGCATCAAGGAAAGTCACCATTTTTTCAGGCTGTTCATAAGGTTTGTATTTTCGACCCCATGCGCCAATCACAAATAGAACAGGTAAGAAGTCTTTGCCTGCTTGAGTTAATACATACTCTTCACGCGGTGGGTGTTCAGAATATTGTCTTTTTTCAAGTAAGCCTTCATCTACCAACACAGACAAACGTTTTGTTAGCATTGTAGGTGCAATACCTAAACTTTTACGAAACTGATCAAAACGAGTGAAACCCGCATGAGCATCTCGTAAAATCAACATGCTCCACGCATCACCGAGCACAGAAAGACTTCTGGCGATTGGGCAGACTTCTAGATCGATATTTTTACTCATATAACATTAATCAACTTAATGGTGACTACTAAAATAATAGTAACACAAAGTAGCGAATTAAGCGAGTTTGAATGCTTAATATACAATAATAACTCTATGTCCCGAGTCAATTTTGAACTATGTCTGCACTAGGCTGACTTTCTAATAACTTGGATAAATTATTTTCAAGCCAAGTAGTTAAATCAAAAAGTCGTTCGGAAGCCTCGCGTCCAAAGTCTGTTAATTGATAATCTACGCGAGGCGGTATTTCTGCATAATCCTGACGTACGATAAAACCATCGTGCTCAAGCGTTTTTAAGGTTTGTGCCAACATCTTTTCACTAATGCCATCAATTAGTTTCTTTAACTCATTAAAACGCAGACGTTGATCTCGAAGTGCAACTAAAATCAACACACTCCAACGGCTCGTGAGTGTTAATAAAATTTTTCGAGAGGGGCAATCTGCTGCAAAAACGTATCCTTTCATCACTCACCACCTTAATTACAAAAGTTTACATTTGTTTTTAAACTTACTTTTAGGTAAGTACTTACTTTTAGTAAGTTAAGGTACTACGATGATTGAAAGATATCAACTACATCAGATGGAGATCATCATGCGTATTGCAGTTACTGGTGCATCAGGTCAACTCGGCCAATTGGTTATTTCTCAATTACTCGAACGGACTGACGCAAAAAATATTGTCGCATTAGTTCGCAATCCAGAAAAAGCTTCAGATTTAAGCTCAAAAGGGATCGAAGTGCGTGCTTTTGATTATGGTCATGACGCAGATAAACTTTCGGTTCAATTGGCTGGTATTGATAAGCTTTTATTAATCTCATCGAGTGAAGTTGGTCAACGTACAGTACAACACCAAAATGTAATTAATGCGGCAAAACTTACGCAGGTAAAATTTATTGTTTACACGAGTTTATTAAACGCAGATACATCACCACTTCTATTAGCACAAGAACATGTTGAAACTGAACAATATTTAAAAAAATCGGATATCCCATATACGCTATTACGTAATAACTGGTACAACGAAAATTATGCAATGGGACTTGCACAAGCAGTTGAGCATGGCAAAATTTTGGGGGCAACGCATCACGGAAAAATTGCTTCTGCTTCTCGCTTAGATTATGCGACTGCTGCCGCTGTGGTATTAACGCAAGACGGACATGAAAATAAAGTTTATGAACTAGCAGGTGATACGAGTTATACCCTTGATGATGTAGCAAAATGGGCAAGTGAAATTAGCAAAAAAGAAGTAATTTACCAAGACCTACCAGAAGAGGAATATAAAGCACTCTTGGTACAGTTGGGTATACCAGAAGGGTTTGCTGGCATTTTGGCAGATTCAGATGAAGGTGTATCTAAAGGCGGCTTGTATAGTGATAGCAAAGATCTACACCAGTTAATTGGTCGTGCCACTACCAGTATGCAAGAGACGATTAAAGAATTTTTATCTTAAGTCGACGCTATAGCCCTTATCTAAAAACAAAAAGGCTTAAGTCTTCTGATTTAGGCCTTTTGTATATTTTTTAATAAATAAGTCTCCTCATTAATGTGTGAAGTAAGCTGACCTGACCAGATTGTTTTTCTGCTGTATAGCTTAACTTTAGTTGAATTGCAGAGGCTGCTTCTTCTACCATTTCTACTTCTGTTTGATCAATGAAATCTATAATTTACTTTTAACGACTAACGTGAATTCTTTAAAGCAAGATGCCCATATGTTTTTGTTTGTGATTGATGGTGCCATGGTTCAGCTTTTAGACCCCAACAAACCAGATGAACGGAAGAGGTTGCTTGAGTATTTTTGGTGGGAGTTGGGTGAGGGAAGATTTTGATTGAAGTTCCGTACCATCCGTACCAATAAGTGGGATTTAATATGTAGTACGGTTTTAGAAAAATTAAACTATTAATTAAAAAAAGCTTTTTACAGACAGACAAATCTGTATAAAAAGTGCTTCCACTTTGTTAAGGTTTTGTTAAAATACAATTAAATTGATATGAATCACGGTTTGATTTTATATGTTGAACTATAACAAATTTAATAAAAGTATCTTATTTATCTGTTTATCGGCAATGGGGAGCTTCAGTTATGCTGCAGATCCTGATGAACCGATTCGACAGCGAATTCAGGCTGATCAATCTAGTCGTCAACAACAACGCGATACTGCACTAGAAAAACAAATTCAGCCCAATGTGAATGTCAATCTGGGGCAAGAACAAAATAAAATTTCAGCTCAGCAATTACAATATTTACGCTCTAATAGTGAAACACCTTGTTTTGAAATTAAAAAAATACTTTTAGAAGGTGATTTAGCTCATCAATTCATTTCTAGTTTTAATGTGATTACGACTGGTAAGAACAATATTATTGGACGTTGCTTGGGTGTAAATGGTCTCAATCAGGCACTTGATCTCGTTCAAAATAAAATTATTGCCGATGGTTATGTCACAACACGAGTTTTGCTTCCTCAGCAAAATATCGCATCTGGCACAGTACGCGTTCGTGTTATTCCTGGTCGAGTTGATCAGATTAAGTTTGCTGAGGGTACTTCTAAACGTGCACATTTATGGAATGCTTTACCGA
Source organism: Acinetobacter sp. Leaf130 (assembly GCF_001423205.1). Taxonomy (NCBI): domain Bacteria; kingdom Pseudomonadati; phylum Pseudomonadota; class Gammaproteobacteria; order Moraxellales; family Moraxellaceae; genus Acinetobacter; species Acinetobacter sp. Leaf130. The sequence continues at coordinate 1,325,480 of NZ_LMOE01000001.1, read as the reverse complement.
TGAAATCGGGTGAGCTTTTAAATATCCGTGATATGGAACAAGGTTTAGAAAACTTTAAAAGAGTACCTACGGTTGAGGCTGATTTTAAAATTCAACCAGCAGAACAAAAAAGTGAGCCGGGCTATAGTGATGTGATTCTTGCATGGCAACAGGCTAAACCTTATCGCTTACATGTGGGAATTGATGATTCAGGTTCTGATGCTACTGGAAAATACCAAGGTACAGCGACTTTGTCACTTGACCATGTGTTGACTTTAAATGATTTGTTTTATGTTAGTTATAACCATGATTTAGGTGGTAGCGGTTCTGGTAAGCATGGTACAGATGGCTTTTATGCAAGTTATACCATTCCATTTGATTATTGGTTATTTTCAACCAGTTATAGCCGTTCTAACTATTTACAAACAGTCGCTGGAAGCAGTGAGACCTATCAATACAGCGGTAAAAGCGAACTCATTAGTGCAGATTTGTCCCGAATTATTTATCGCGATGCACATCGTAAAACCGCTGTAGGTTTTGGTGGTTGGTATCGTGAATCACAAAACTATATTAATGATGTCGAAGTAGAAGTACAACGCCGAAAAACAGCGGGCTGGAAAGCAAGCCTTGATCATACCGAATATTTTTCTAATGCAACATTAAGCGGTAATGTGACTTATAAACGTGGTACAGGCTGGCTTAATGCAATGAGAGCACCAGAAGAAGATTTTGGTGAAGCTTATACACATGTCGGGATTTTACAGGCCAATGCCAGTCTACAAATTCCTTTTAAAGTAGGGCAACAGAACCTGCAATATCTTGCAGAATGGCGTACCCAACACAGCAATAAGCCTTTAACACCCCAAGACCGATTCTCGATTGGAAACCGTTATACCGTAAGAGGCTTTGACGGTGAGCAAACGTTGTTGGCCGATAATGGCTTTTTAGTTCGCAATGAACTGAGTGGCTCAATCATGAATAAACCATATTCATGGTATGCAGGTATTGATTACGGCGAAGTAGGTGGAAAAACCGCGCATTATCCAAACCCTTTACCGGGTACTAGTTTGTTAGGTGCAGTTGTTGGATTGCGTGGGCAAATTGCCCCCCTACATTTGAATTATGACGTTTTTGTCGGAGCACCGTTGAAAAAGCCAGATCACTTTGAAACGGATGATTACACGACTGGATTTAGCGTGAACTGGACCTATTAATTTAAGTTTAAAGGTCTAGAAAGCAATCAACTGTATTAAAAAAAGATTTAGTGAGATTTTAAAATGAATAAGAACCGTTATCGTATTATTTTTAGTCATGCTCGCGGTATGTTTATTGCTGTTGCCGAGATTGTAAAAAGTAAAACTAAGCAAGCAGGGCAAAGTCAGGGAACAATGGAAACAGGTTCGGTGACGTCTTCTGTTCCACCTATTCATTATAAGAAATTAAATCCACTTAACTTTGCAGTTATTGGTTGTTTAGGGGCATTGGTAATCAGCTTGCCAATGAGTAGTGTTGCTGGAACTCAAATCATTGCAGACAAAGGTGCTCCGACATCACAGCAGCCAACTATTTTAAATAGTGCCAATGGAACAACTCAGGTCAATATTCAGACACCAAGTGCGGGTGGTGTTTCGCGGAATACCTATACGCAGTTTGATGTTGGGCAAGAAGGTGCAATTTTAAATAACTCGCGTAATAATACTCAAACCCAATTGGGTGGTTGGGTACAAGGTAACCCATGGCTTGCAAAAGGTGAAGCCAAAGTTATTTTGAATGAGGTAAATAGCAGTAACCCAAGTCAGCTTAAAGGTTATATCGAAGTTGCCGGAAAACAGGCTCAAGTCGTAATTGCAAACCCTTCAGGTCTAATTTGTGATGGCTGTGGTGTGATTAACGCAGACCGTTTTACTTTAACCACTGGTCAAGCGGTAATGAATCAAGGTTATCTTGAATCGTTTCGTGTTCGTGAAGGTCAGGTCACGATTGAAGGTAAAGGTTTAAATGGGAGCTTAACACCTTATACAGATATTTATGCGCGTGCCTTAAAAGTCAACGCCGGGCTATATGCCAACGAACTCAACACGGTACTTGGGCAAAATGATATTCAAGTCAAAGACCAAGTTATTCCTCAAATTACCGCAACTACAGGGGCTACAACATCGCTTCAGCCGAACTTTGCCTTAGATGTGGGCCAGCTTGGTGGAATGTATGCTGGTAAAATCTTTTTGGTGGGAACAGAGCAAGGGTTAGGTGTTCGTAATGCTGGCTCGATTAACAGTACTCAAAGCACCCTTACCTTGAATGCAAAAGGTGATCTGGTCAATAGTGGTAATTTGATTGCAAATAAAGATCAGGTGCAACTTAAAGCTCAAAACATTCAGAATACAGGTAATATCAGTAGCGCAACTTCACAAATTTCAGTTGAGAGTCAAAATCTAAATAACTCTGGTCTAATTAGTAGTGCTGATGAGTTACATCTTCAAAATCAGAATACTATTACCAATAGTGGTACGTTAAATGCTGCCCGAATAGCGATTAACTCTACAAAATTAAAAAATAGCGGTTCTATCGAACAGACTGGTTTGGAAGGGCTTGATTTAAAATCAGGCTCAATGACAAATCTTGGCGGTAAAATTGGAATTGCTAAGAGTAATACTGGTGGCGGTACGGGGGGATCTACAGGTGGAAGTATTCCGACGGTCCCAACAGATCCATCTAAAGATGGTGGAAGTTTAGGTGTTGTAACTCCAGTAGATACAACTCCAAAAACTTACGATACTGGTTTTATCCATGTGGCAGATGTACTAAATAATGATCAAGGTGCAATTGTTGCCAATGGTGGTGTAGATTTAGACAGCCAAAATGGTTTAGATAACCAAGGCGGCCAACTTAATTTAGGTGCTATCAATATTAAAGGAAATAGCTTTAATAATAACCAAGGTCAGCTTACTGTTAAAAGTGCCAATATCCAAACTGCAAGTTTTACTAACCAACAAGGCCAGCTTGCTTCTAATAGCAGTCTCAATATTCAAAGTCAGTCTGCCAACAATAAAGGCGGAAAAATCCAGTCGATTGGACAGCTTGATTTAGCTGTAACTGGTGAGTTGAATAATGTTGATGGACAAATTGCAAGTGGAGCAACTGTCAATGTTGCTGCAAGTGATTTGAAGAACCAGTCAGGTGTTGTGTATTCAGAAAACCAAGCTGTAAATATTAAAGCAAACAAAGCAATTGATAATACTGAGGGACTCATTCAGGCTAAAACCAATTTAAATCTGAATAGCCAATCTCTTAATAATACTGCTGGACAAATTGTTGCAGATCAAATTAATCAGAAACATGTGACGGTTAATAACAATCAGGGATCTATCGCAGCTCAGCAAAATTTAAACAGTATTGCTCAGCAGTTTGATAATACTCAAGGTCAGATTCAAGCTAAATCAATAAAGTTACAGCATGATCAACTTAAAAACACTGGTAGTGTTTATGCAGATCAAGATTTAACGATTACAGGACAAAATACTCAGAATGCTGGTATTTTGGCGGCTGGAAAAAATGTCCAGATTATCAGTTCAACTTTAGAACATAGTGTAGGTGGATTGATTGCAGCGGGCCTAGATCGTGAAGGCAAATTAGCTAATGCTGGTGATGTTTCGATTAGCTCTAATCAAATCGGTTTACATGGACAAACCTTAGCTGGCGGTAATTTAAAAGTACAAGCGCAAAGCAATATTGATGCGGCGAAAGGACAATTGCAGGCACAAAATATTGAGCTAAGCAGTGTAACTGGCAACATTTCTACACAGGCTGGAAGCGTAGTAGCCAAAGATCAACTCAACCTGGTTAGCCAGAACCTCATTAATAATCAACAAGGACAATTGAGTGCTCAAAATATAGTGCTGAACGCCAAACAACTTGATAACGGTCAAGGTAAAATTCAGCATATTGGGAACAATGAATTTACCTTAAATTTTGTAAATGGCTTAAATAACAAAGCAGGTGAAATTAGCAGTAATGCATCTTCAATTAGCCTGAACACGTCTGCTCTAAATAATGAAGCAGGTAAATTAATCCATGCTGGTACACAGCAATTCAATATAAACGCAAGTCAATTACAGGGCAGCCAAGGTCAGATTTTAACGAATGGGCAATTGCTTGTTGATGCTGGACAAGTTGTATTAGATGGTGCAACTACTTCGGCGAATCAGATCAATATCTCTGCGGATAGTTTGAGTCATCAAAAAGGTCAAATGGTTCAGCGCGGAACATTAAAACCGCTCACCTTAGCGATTAAAGATCAAATTAATAACCAATTAGGTTTTATTCAGAGCCAATCGGGTTTACAACTAAAAACGACTACTCTTAATAATCAGGGTGGTCAGTTAAGTTCTGCTCTTAGTTATGATGTACAACTTGATGTGATAGGCCTACTCAATAATAGTCAATCAGGCAAAATTTACGCAGGTCAGAATGGTATTATTCAAGCTGGTTCTATTAATAATAGTTTAAGTGGACTCATTTCTGCACAAAATGCATTAACTCTGACCAGCTTGGGAATAATCAATAACCAGTCTGGTAAAATTGTAGCGAATCAAGATGTCAGCATTACTTCTAATGGCCTAGACAATAGCAGTGGTCAAGTTGGAAGCAGCCAAGGCATCGTAGCGATTAATGCAGGATCTGGTGTAGTTAATAATACTTCTGGAACTCTACAAGCTGAAAAAGATTTAACTGTAAGTGCTGACCAGATTAATAACAAATCTGGTCTCATGAATAGCCAAAGCTCACTTACTTTAAGTAGTCGTAAAGATGTTAATAATACATCTGGACAAATCATTGCTAAACAAGATGTGACTACACACAGTCAAGGTTTGACCAATAATTCAGGACAGATTGGTAGTGTTCAAGGTGATGTCTCATTAGATGCTGGTTTAGGCGATTTGAGTAATCAAGCAGGCAAGATACTTGCCGCTCAAGATCTGACTTTAAGCGCTCAAAATTTAGATAATCAGACTGGTCTTATCTCTGCTCAAAAACATTTGGCCTTAAAAGTTCAGAAATTAAATAACCTTAAAGGGCAAATTCAAAGTGGCGATGCGATAGACATTACGGGGCAAAGTCTGAATAACCAAGGAGGTTCAATTGAGACAAATGCTGATCTTACTTTAAATATCGATGGTGCATTAGATAACAGTCAGTCAGGTAAACTGACGGGCAACACTACAAAAATTACAGCAGGCTCGATAAATAACAGTAATAAAGGCCAAATTAATGCAACAGATACCTTAACTGTTTTATCGCAACAAGCGATTAATAACCAAGCTGGGGTAATGGCCGCTAATCAGAACGTTTCTATCCAAAGTCAGGGCTTGGATAATACGGGTGGACAAATTGGTAGTGTTGAGGGTTCATTAACCCTTGATGCAAAAAAAGAAAAATTATTAAATACTTCGGGCTCACTTCAAGCAGGAACAAGTCTGAAAATCACAAGTGGTGGTTTGAATAATGATTCAGGCACTATTCTTGCGCTCAGCGATAATACAATTACAAGCACGGGTGACATCAGCAATAAAGCCGGAAAAATTGCATCGAATGCTCACACTACAATTACAAGTCAGAATTTAACTAATCAAGCTGGAACGATTCAGTCAGGTAGTGGTTCAGCTTTAGATCTGGTGATTAATGGGGCATTAGATAATAGTCAAGCAGGCCAGTTACTAAGTGGTGCTGGTTTGAACCTACAAGTAAATTCTTTAGATAACAGTCAGCAAGGACAAATTAGTGCACAAGATGCACTAAATATCATTAGTGCTGGGCTTATCAATAACCAAGCAGGTACTTTGGTTGCAAACCAAAATGTAGCTTTGAGCAGTAAAGGTTTAAATAATAATCACGGGCAGATTGGTAGTATTCAAGGCGGATTAGCTATTGATAGTGGGGATCAAGCTCTCACCAACCAGTCTGGCGTATTACAGGCAAAAACTGATTTAACAGCAAAAGCCTTATCTGTAGATAATACAGCTGGACACTTTGGTGCTCAGGGTAAAATTAATTTAAACAGCCAACAAACTATTAATAATACCCAAGGTTCAATTGTTGCTGATCAAAACCTCAATATCTATAGTCAAGGTTTGATTAACAATCAAGGGAAGCTGGCAACTCAGGGTAATTTAACTGTTCAAGCAGGTACGCAAGCATTACAAAACCAAGGTGGTATTATTCAATCTGGACAAGATATGTCCGTGATAGCTGCATCCATTGATAACTCATTATCAGGACAGATCAATGCACAAGGTGGTGCTACTTTACAAAGCACAGGCCTCTTGAATAATGAAACAGGTGTTTTAGCGGCTGGACAAGATCTTATGCTTAACAGCAATGGTTTAAATAACACCAAAGGTAAAATTGGAAGTGTGAATGGTGCATTAAATATTAATGCAGGTTCTTCTCTTTTAAATAATCAATCCGGATCATTACAGTCGACTGGCGTAATTGATCTTAAAGCGGGTGGTGTAAATAACCAATTAGGCAAAATTACATCGTTAAAAGCGATAAATATAGATAGTCAACAACAGGCATTCACTAATCAACAAGGTACGATCAGCTCAGATCAGGTTTCGATTTTATCTGGTCTATTTAATAATGATCAGGGTCTTGTGCAGGCAAAAACATCACTTGTGCTTGATACCAATGGGCAGAATCTGTTGAATACCAATAGCGGTACACAAGGGGGATTACTTAGCCAAGGTAATCTCACTTTAAAAAATCTTAGTGCTCTCGATAATACGCAAGGTTACATTGCAAGTGGGCAAAATTTAGATTTAAGTGCGAATCAGGTTATTAATAACAAAGGAACATTGCTTGCAACCCAAAACCTGAAATTACAAGGGACAGGTCAAAACCAACTGCTAAATAACCAATCTGGTCAGATTTTGTCGATGGGTGATATGCAGCTGACCATTGAGCAGATCAATAACCAAGGTAAATTGGTTGCGACAGATCCAGATAGCCATATCATGGCGGCTGGGCAGCTAGACCTTGTAGCTCAGCAGTTAGATAACCAAAATACATTAACTATTACTGACAGCACATCGGTTCAAGGTATTGATGCGGGAAATCTAAACTTGAGCACCCAGACTTTGAATAACAAGTCTGGTGCAATTCGTAGTAACCAAAATGCTGTACTTAATGTTAACGGACAGTTGAATAACCAATCTGGTGAAATCAGCGCCGTTAAACAGCTTAATTTACAAGGTGATCAGCTTGTTATTAATAACCAAAAAGGCAAGTTGCTATCAGGCGAAAATTTAAATATTACTGCTCAATCTCTTAGCGGTGATGGTCAGATTGCAAGTTTGGGTGATGCAAATATTACGCTAAAAGAAAGCTTCAAGCAGACTCAAGAAGGTCAATTACAGGCCAATAAAAATCTTAGTTTAAGTACTGCTTCGGATATTATCAACGATGGAAAAATCAATGCAGGCAATATTTTAAAACTAAATGCAGCCAATATAACCAACAATAACAATGCTCAGATTGAAAGTCACGATACCCAAATTGAAGCACAAGATCAGATTAATAACACTGGGCTGATCAATGGTGATTACACCACACTAAAAGCAAATACTATAAATAACAAAGGTACAGGTCGTATTTATGGTACAGATCTTGCCATTAGCGCTAACACTTTAAATAACTTGCCAGATGCTCAAGGTAAGGCTCCTGTTATTGCTTCACGAGGTGATATGAACCTCGGTGTGGGGGTGTTAAATAATCTGGCGAATACGCAAGATTATTCGAGTCAGGCGCTTATATTCAGTGCTGCAAATTTATATTTAGGCGGCGCTTTAGATGAGAACCGTAAAGCGACTGGTCAAGCCAGTGTAGTTAACAATGAAAGCGCGACCATTGAATCTTTAGGCAATATGCGTTTATCTGCCGCACAGATTAATAATATTAATAAGCATTTCATAACCGATGATAATGTTGAAGTATCACGTATAGATGGCCTAGAAAAATTCTGTAATGCTTGGTGTACCTTTGACGGTCAGTATGATGATGGCAACTGGTTTGAAGACTGGATGAAATACACCTACAGTGAAATTACCTATGAAACTAAAATGATTGAGTCTGCTCCTGGGCAAATTAAAGCTGGCGGTAATTTGGATTTAAGCGGTGCACAGGTATTTAATGATAAGAGCCAAATTTTAGCTGGAGGCGAGCTTATAAATTTGGGAGGCACCATTGTTTCAGTTAATGGTATAAACGGGACCAGAAAGGTTGTAGATCAGGGAACAGTATTTAAACATTGGGAACATGAGGGTGATTGGGAAGGGCCTTTTGAAGTTTCAACTGAAACAACAATTGATGTGCCGGTAGGCCAGGTCGCTGATCATTATCAACTGAATCAAACGAATCAAGATATTACGGCTGTTTCTAAGAGTGCTAGTGGCCCAATCGCTAATGCACAGACAAAAACAACTCAGGTCAATAATTTAACGGCTACAGGTAATACAACTGTTGTTGAGCAAGCGGGTACCGCACAAAATAACGACTTACAAGCAGCAGGTCAGACTTCGGTAAAAACAGATATTCAAACTTCAGGGCTAAACCAGAACTCGGCTAATGCTCAACTGAAAGACAATAGTACTCAAATCTCTGTTCTGGACCAATTACAAGGTCAAAAAGCTTCTCAAGTTTCAGGGGCATTGACTTCGGATCAGGCCACTGCGCCAGATCAAGCTGGTACGGGGGAGCAACTCGAAATTCGTACTATTAATAACAACAATATTAAAGTTGCGAATAATGCCTTGTATAGAACAGGAGCAGATAGTAAAGCGGGCTATATCATTGAGACTGACCCGAACTTTACCAATTACAACCAATGGTTGTCTTCAGACTATATGCTGAATGCTTTAGGACTTGACCCTGCATTACAACAAAAACGTCTAGGTGACGGTTTTTATGAACAGCGTATGGTGCAAGACCAGATAGCTAATTTAACTGGCTATCGTTTCTTGGAAGGTTATGCTTCCGATGAGGAACAATATAAAGCCTTAATGAATAACGGGGTGACTTTTGCCAAACAATATGGTTTACGTCCGGGTATTGCTTTAAGTGCTGCACAAATTGCGCAATTGACCAGTGATATTGTCTGGTTAGTTGAAAAAGACGTGACTCTACAAGATGGAACGAAAACAAAAGCGCTTGTCCCACAAGTTTATGTAAAAGCTCGTGTAGGAGACTTAAAAGGAGACGGTTCTTTACTTACGGGTAATAGTGTTAACTTTAAGTTAAACGGCGACTTATTGAATGGTTCAACCATTGCTGGACGAGAAGCTGTTCAGATTACTGCCAATAATATTAATAACCTGATGGGCCGTATTCAGGGCAATACCGTTGATATCACTACGAAAAAAGACCTCAATAATATTGGTGGTCAAATCAGTGCCAAAGATGCAATGGCTGTTAAAGTCGGTGGTAATCTTAAAATTGAGACTACGACAAGAACATCGACAACTCAGGTAGGTGGTTTTGGTTCAAGTACAACAGGAGTGGATCGTGTTGCTGGGCTTTATGTAGGTAATGGTAATAAGATTCAGCCAAATAAAGCAACTCTGGTTGTCGATGTTGCTGGAAATACCGTTCTTAAAGCTGCTGAACTCAATAACAGCAATGGCGCAGCGGTGATCAATACGGTAGGTAATGTTGACATTGGCACAGTACAAACGGGTTATAAACTTACAACTTACCGTGATGCACAAAATCATGCGACTAGCCAGAAAACTCAAGATGTCGGTAGTCAGGTTACGAGTGCTGGTTCGCTCATTGTTCAAGGGCAAAATATTAATGGTAAAGCAATCCAGCTTTCCAGTCAGGCTGGTAATATTGAATTACTCGCACAAAAAGATATTCAGCTGGATAACGGCCTAAGTCAAAGTTCTGTAGACAGTAAGGCTGAGTGGAAAGGATCATTTGGAGGTAAAAAATCTTCTACCTATAATGCTCATGAAACAGTTTCACAGGCAAATCAGCTCAATGCTGGTCAGAATATTATTATCAATAGCCAGCAAGGCAACATTACCGCCACTCATGTACAGGCTAATGCTGGAAATAATATTCAGATTCATGCAGAGCAAGGTCATGTCAATCTGCTTTCAGCAGTTGATGAGAAGAGCTCAAGTGCGACTTCTTCGAAAAAGAATGCAGCTACTTATAATAATCGTCAGTCTGGTTATATCGATCAAGAAGTTGCCCAAACGACTTTAAAAGCAGGCAATACTGTTGATATTAATGCTGCTAAGAATATTGAGCTACAAGCCAATGATGTACAAGCTGGGCAAAGTATTTATGTCGGTAATACGCTGATGCAACGTCAGGCAGATGGAACATTGAAAGCAGCTGATGGTTCAGTTATGCCTGAAAATGTGACTTTATCTACCTTAGAAACTCATGACCAACAGTGGGATGAGCAACAAAAAGGATACCGAGGTATTGCTAAAGAGTTGGTGAAAAGCCTTGCTATCGGTATGCCAGGTTTGGAAGCTGCTGCCCCAGGTTTAAATTTGCAGAAAAAACTGACAGTGGGTGAATCAAATAGTCAAAGAACAGAACAGATTCGTCAAACAGGTACGAGTCTAAATGCAGCAAATATTGCTGTTGGTTCATCTGGGCAAACGACATTAACTAGCGCAGATCTGATAGCGAAAAATGTTGCATTATCAGGTCAGAAAGTGACGTTAAATGCTGCGGAAGAACAAAATATTGATAGCCGTAGCCATAGTACTGAAACTATTGAAGGTCTAGGTGCTAAGCTGAATAAAGATAGTATTCGTTTAGGCGGTTTTGTTTCTGAAAAAGATAAAAATACTTTAACGGTGACTGAAACGACTCGTAAGGCGGGTAGCATTAATACAGATAACTTGAGTATTAATGGTGCTAACGGCGTCGATATTCTAGGACAGAATATCAAGGCAACAGGCGATACCACGATAGACCATGGTCGAGGAGAGCTCAATATTGGGGGCTATGAAAATAAAACCACCACAGAAGAAAAAACAAAAAATGAAAAAACGAGTGTAGAGGTTGGTGTACGTAATGCCTATTTAGATGCTGCCCTTGCTGTGGTTGCGGTGAAAGATGCAGCTTCGGCTTTGAAAGACGCCAAAGATGCTTATAGTCAGGCACAGCGTGATTATGCAGCAGGTAAACTCACCAAAGAAGCATTAGATGACAGCAAAGCGAATGTTGCGATGGCTACAGCAAACTTAGCCAGCGCGCAAATTGCAGTGGGTGCTTCAGCCGCCGCGGCAGCTGCCAGTTCCGCGACTTATGGTTTTACCATTGGTGCGAATGGTGAACGCATAGAAACCACAACCAATAGCAACCAGACTCAAGGGCACTGGCAAGGAAGTAATTTAGAGCTGAATAATCTGACGCTGAAATCTGAAGGCCAAAATGCAAATATTCAAGGCAGTCGTTTAACAGCTACGGGCATAACAACCTTCAATGGAACTAAAGACTTAAATGTAACAGCAGGTACAGAACATAGTTCCCAAGAGAGCAGTAGTAAAACCAATAGCCAGAGTGTGAGCTATACCTATGGTGGTGGTGGAAGTGCTTCAATTGGCAAACAAACCAGCAAATCACAAAGTGAAAGCCTAACTCATTTGAACAGTGAGGTTGCATTAAACCGTACAGAAGGTCAGTTGAATAAACTCAATATTCAGGGTGGTGAAGTTTCCATTGCTGATCGGGGAAACTTACAGGTCAATCAAATCCATGTAGAAAGTTTACAAGATACGGCGAAAAGTAGTAACAGTAGTAAAGGCGGCAGTATTGGCGGTGGTGTAGGTTCGACTGGTAAGGCGAGTAATATCAGTGCCAGTTATAACCAAAGCAAGGGCAGTAGCGACAGCGCGTGGGTCAATAATACCAGTAAATTATTGATTGGTAATGCCCAAAATACAGCTGATCTGAATGCGATGGGAGTTAAACAGGTTACGAATATTGGTGGTGTGATTGCCAATGCGACCAAGAATGCCGATGGTACATTGACCGATCATAAGGGGCTGAATTATAGCGGTGCGCTTGAGTTGAAAGATATTCAAGACCATAACTATAACAGTAGCCGTGGACTAAATGTCTCTACGACGATTGGTAAGACTACTCAAGAAAAAGATGGTCAAAAATCTAAATATCCGAATGGTAGTACCACGCTTGGATTACAAAGCAGTGGGCAGGAAACTGAGCAGCTGACTAAAGCGACGATGGGGCAAGGTACAGTTAAAAACACAACTGAACTGACCAATCGTGATGTTAATAGCACTCAAGAGATTACCCGTGACCAAACTACAGGAATGTTAAATGGTAGTGTCACGGTTGATCATCGTTTACTGAGTGAAAGTGGACGGGCCGAAATTGTTCAGCAGCAGAAAGATTTGCCAGAGAATTTCCGTCAAAGTGCTGAAAACGTTATTAAAGCATTGCCTGAGAGTGAATATAAAAAGCAAGTTTTACAGACATTAAATAATGTTCAGGCAAAACTCTATACAATGCCAACGCAATATAAAGATTCTGGTACCTTAGGCAGTGAGGTCGTTTTAGGACTGATCAAACAAGGTGTAGAACCACAAACAATTAATAAGTTGTTTGATGAAAAATCGGCAGGGATGATTACAGTTTTAGAAAACTTAAATGATCTCAATAGCAAAATAGATAACCTAAAACAGCAAGGTTTAACTATTAATGACATATTAGGTGCTGATAAGAATCAGTCATCGACGGTGAGTGATGAAATTACCTTTAAGGACTATAAGGTCGGGATTGAAAATAAATCAACGATTGGAGCAAGTTTATTACAAGAGATTAATTTCATCGGTAATAGCATTAAAGAGATTAGTAAGGATACAGGCGTTGATCTTGAGACTGTCCAGTTAGCGGTTGGATTAATGGTTTCAGGCCCTGTACGACTGGTTGTTGATTCAGCAAAATCTTTAGGAGTGGATACGCTAGTAGGACCTTACAAAGAAAAAGGTATAGATGTATTGGCAAATGCCTTTACTGCATCGGCGCATTTGACGAGTACAGATGTTGTAGAGAAATTAACGAACCCACAATATGAGAGTGAAGTCCCTGAAGCTGAACGAGATACTTATGAGTCCTTATCAAATGAATTAAGTAATAGTAAGCAGGGAGCAGAGTATTTAATTAATGCAGCCGCAGGGATTGTAGTCGGTGGGATAGGCGGTACTGCAAAAACGACTAAGATTGATGGTAAGGATGTTGAGGTTAGTACAGCTGGAATTGGATCAAGAGGTGAGTTAACTAAACCATATGACCCAGTACAAACTCGTAAGGACCTAGAAGCGGTACATGGTGCTGAGAATATAAAGTCAACGACAGTTGTTAATGATCCATATCAAAGAGTAAGTTCTAATCCTGATAAAGGAATTGAGGTTATATATGATACTTATGGAAATAAAGCTGTAAGAGTTGAATATAAAGATCCTCGTACTGGAGAAACTAGATTTGCAAATGCAGCCTATGATGATAGAACACTTCCAATTTTTGATGATTACGCAAAATATACAACTAAGATTCAGAAACCTGATGGGTATGAAAGTCTGTCAAATGCTCAAAGAAGGAGAGAAGAAATGAAGCTGGCAACTAATGATCTAAAACAACAAATACAAACTGGCAAAATAAGTAAAGAGGATTTTACTCCGCAACAATTAGCTGCTATTAATGCTGGTTCTGATACGATTCCTGGTTATACTTGGCATCATAATGCTCAGTCCAAACCAAATAACTTTCAATTGTTACCAAGAGAGATACATGATGCTGTTAAACACATTGGTGAAGCAAGTTTAAGTGGGGGAAAATAAATGAAAGATTTAACGGTAATGTATGATTTTGGGCCTGTTAGTGAAAGTTTTCTTTTAGATTTTATAAAAAAATATGGATTAAACTTACCAAAAAAATACATGGAATTAATCCAAAAACATAATGGTGTCCAGTTCATTGAAAATTGTTTTAATTATATTGATTCTGATGGGGGAACTGGCGAGTCAAGTATAGGATTTTGTGCATATGGAGATGAAACTGGTGCTGATAATATTTACAAATTTCAAGATCATGATGGCTTGGGATATGAAAATGTAATTGTATTTGGTCTTAATGGAAGTGGTGATTATATATCATTCGATTATCGACAAAATCCTGAAACAGATAATCCGCCAGTAGTAATTATGTATCATGATCAATTTGTAAAAGATGAAAATGGTAATTCTAAAATGCTAGTTGTTAAAGTAGCAGATAGTTTTGATGATTTCTTAAATTTACTTCATGAATGATGTATAAAATAATTTAGAGAGCTATTGCTAGGCAATAGCTCTTTTTTTATGTTTAGGTATAGACAATGGAACAAAGTCATTGAAAAACAAAAACTATTGAGATTTATTGAGATACACATAAAGCAGTAGGACACATTTGGGTAAAAATACTTCTGTGCAAATAGAAAAAGATGCCCAGAATCTATGTAAACCTCAATTATGTGATATTGATGTATTGCGGCAAAACCTTTTAGAAAGAGGGCATGGTAAGAAAGCTGTTGATGATGCAATCATAAAGTTAACAGAAAGAAATAAAGATAAGGGGATCTTTTAGTGGAAAAGCTAATAAGTGGAGAAATTGCTATCTTCATAAATAGTCTCGGTTTAGTTCAAGGCGATGATGAAATGTTAAATTCAATAATGTTAATTGGTACTAGTTTTGAATATGATGAATCGAGTTTTGAAGATAACTCTTATTATCTTTTCTTTAAAGGTGGGTTGAGTATTTATTTGAAGAAAAGAAACTATCAGCAATATTTTTCTTTATTAAACCAGGTGATGAATATAACTCATATTTAAGAAAGGATAGTTTAATAGATGGATTAAATACGAATGCTACAAAAGAAGATATTATTAAAGCTGTTGGCCGTCCAGATTTTTTTGGAACTAATTGGATCAAATATAAAGTTGATAATTATAAATATATTCACTTTGAGTTTGATCAAGAACTGAAATTAAAGCAAATAACATTAGGTCTTTTTGACTGAAAAAATAGTTTAGCTATTGATAGAGTTATTTAAAAAGCATGCATTTATTGGCATGCTTTTTTATGCGATTTTGGTATCTTTATTTCGATTGGTAGGTTAGCTAAAAAAGTATAGATGTATTAGCGAATGCCTTTACTGCATCAGCATATTTGACGAGTACAGATGTTGTAGAGAAATTAATGAACCCACAATATGAGAGTGAAGTCCCTGAAGCTGAATGAGATACTTGTGAGTCTTTAATCAAATGAATTAAGTAATAGTAAGCAGGGAGCAGAGTATTTAATTAATGCAGCAGCAGGAATTGTTGTTGGTGGTATTGGTAAAGGTATTGCTAAGAAGGGGGAAAATGGAAATATTAATTCTACGAATAATATTAATGAAGAAATATCAGCTTTAAATCGGATAAAAGAGAATGATAAGGGTACAGGCTATAGAAAGAATTTCAAGAACATCAGATCGTCCAGTTGAAGAGGTTGCTAAAGAATATGATAGAGCTATGGCACTCCATGGGGTTGTAAGTACATTAGCTGGGTTTTATGGCGGGAAAGCAATTTCAGTAGAAAAAGTTAAAAATGGAGGTACTAGCTTTAATGCTTTAACAGAAGCTGAGAAGCAACGTGCATTGGATAATATAGCCAATAGTAAGGCTGGAAGGGAATCTTCTAATTTTGATACTCATGTAATTAATGAAAAAGTTTCAGCTACAATACCATCTAATATGCAACAATTTCTTATGGAACATAATACACAAATAGGTTCTAGAAATAGTCAAGGATCAATTGGTGGTTCTCATAATGCTGATTCATTTAATAAAGCACTAGACAAATCGGGATCAGCATTAATTGGAGAACCTATAACAGATCCTAAGTATCCGGGTCTTAAAACTTATAATTATCAAGCTCCTGGGGTTGATAGAACTGGTAAACCAGATGGAAGTTATAAACGAGTACAGCAAAAAACTGTTTATGATCCGAATATTATTTCTGATAAGCAAATGGTTAGTATGCAAATGCAAGCAGTAAAAAAAGGTGCTGAATCATTTCTAAAAATGCCAGCAAATGAGAGGATGGTAAACGTGAATGTAAATGGCTATGTATTTAGCGTAACTCGAGATGGAAAGACTGGAAAAATATCAAATGCATTTCCAACCATTCCTAATTCAGATGCACGTAAACCTACTATACCACCACAACATAAAGCTAAATAGGGGAATTTATGATGCAGTATATGATTGAGTGGTTGAGAACTAATCGAAATGATATCTTAAAAAAATATCCAGAAGCAGAGCCTGAATTATCTTTTTTCATGGACTATTTTGTTACATCTACTGGAGGGTATACATTTATTAGCATCCTTAAAGATGCTATACGAGGTGAAGGTTATAGCCTCCAAGAAACATCAAGTTATTTCCTTATGAATGATGTAACGGATGAGGGACATGTTATTGATGCAGCGGAATTTTATTTTTACGATGAACTTGATGGTAAAGTGCCATTTAAAGTTTTTGCTTCGGTTTTAGAATTAATAGCATTAGCATATGCTGACCATAATCCAGAGGAAAAGGAACAAATTATTCATTTAATACCACGCCTTAAAAAAGTTTATGATATTTGAATTATTTTAATAAATATAGTTATTCAAGCTAAGCATCTATCTGTGAATTTCAGATAGGCGCTTAGCCTATGAAGAATGTACTAGTATTTATTATTTTATAAAAAATAAGGCTTCTATATTAATTATTAGGAGCTTAGCTCTGATTAATTTTATGAAGTTAAAAACAAGAATGATCTGACTACAAACCGTTTAACCTTTAGCAATATCGAGAACCAAAGTCAGTATGATGCGACCACAGTTAGCCTATCTGGTGGTACAAGTTTAGGCAAAGGTAAAACTGGAGATAGCAAAGCATCAACACCAACCAATAATGACAACTGGCGTAATGCTACAAGCTTTAGTCCAAGCTTGCCGCAACATGATTCTGATAAAGACAGCAGTACTACTTATGCCACTTTAAGTGAGGGGAATATTATGGGCATGCTCAAGCTTGTTCTTTAGGGGGAACATGTAGTCGATTTAATCTTTTTCCACAAAATGGAAATTTCGACAATTCTGCATATAAAAAGTGGAAAAATGAGATTCGAAATGCATTAGAAAAAGGCACTAAAGTAGATAATGTGACTATTAAATTCAATAGATCTACCTCATCAAATGCAAGGCCATACTCTCTTCGAGTAACTGACAATATTGGTGGTGTACCACGGACTAAAGATTTCCTAAATATGTCTTCAAAATAAAAGGTGAGAAATGAGTATCAATCAACAAACAGAAATCTTAAATAGTTTATTGCAAATAATGCATGACAGTGTCTCTACCTCATATGACTCTTTAGAATGTGTATTTGATTATTATAAGGATTCTGGTGATGGGTCTTTATCAATAGGTTCAAAATTTGCATATATTGATAAAGATAATGTTAATTATGCATTATTAAATGACCCCGATTATAGGGTCAATGAATTAATTATAAAACTACATGATTTAATGGTTGCCCATACAGGGGGAGTTGGAAAGAGTTTACTCTTAGTTTAGATGAACATGGCAAGGTACATACTAAGTTTATCTACGATGAAAATTAATATTAACTATTAATATTTGAAAATAAACAGCATGTCTAAATTGACATGATTTTATTGCTTGAAAGATTTTTGGCCGAATAGATAGCGATCATAATGATTATCTAACAGCGAAACAAAATTCAAAATTTTAGTCAACAGGAACTTAAGCTAATTTTGAAACATTTGAAATAAATAGTTCTGGAAAGTCTGTTAAAGTTGGTAATTTACATTTAGATATTATTAAACAATAGGTTAGTTATGAAAGCTATATTGAAGTCAATTGAATGCTCACATGAAAATCCATATGAGTATATGCCAATAGAACCAAGTGATATTTATATTACTTTTACTTGTGCTATTGGTCATTGAAAATGAACAAGGGGTAGATTTTTTTGATATTACTGTTTGTAGTCCTGAGTATTTAATTTCAAATGATATGTTTGAAAATAAAATTATTAGACATGTGTTGTTGGTAAGAGATTATGATTTTGAAAAAATATTAAATATTATTAATAAATATATTGATAAGTGTGATGGAAATGATTGGAATGATATTTCATTTAAATTATCGAGGTATTTTCAATGGGAGTATGAGGATTATATTGTATCGGAAAATAATTTTTGAAGTAGCCTCACTGGAACTGCTTCAGGAAAACAGTACATGAAAGATCAAGAAATATACCAAAAACTAGGTGAGTTGTTATAGTCAATAATGGATTATTGACACTAAATTAGGAGGGGTTACTCATAGAATGTTTGTTCCTAATGGAAAAGTTACAGGAATACCGACAAAACCATGATAATACAGATTTATGAAAGGCTTAAAAGTCTAGGGTTTGATGATTTTGGGACCTTGTATATAGGATATATGGACTCTGGCCTTAATTTAGTTGTGAATAAGGTGAAATAGATTATGTTGAAAGGATGGATTAAATTAACAGAATTAGTAGGAAAATCTCTCTCTAGAGGAACTTTGATAAGATTTCCTTCATCATATCCCTTTGAAAATGAGGTCATTATGATGGTATCAGAGGCACCAAATGGAAGTAGCTTATGTTTAATAACAATTACAGGTTATAAAGCAGGTATAAATTGTTATCAGAAACTCCCAGAACCAGAAGTAAATCTAGAAATTCCTGCTGATTGGTTAATCCAGAACTGGAATAAATGGGTTTGGCCAGAAGGTAATGTAAATGACGTATTAATTCACGAAGTTTTACAAGTAAATGATTTATAAATTAAGCTACATACTTGGAAATTGAAAAATCTCCTATAGTCATCTATGTTGGAAAATACTTTAGAGATTTACTTAGTAGATTGTATTTAGCATGATGAGTGAGTAATACTGAACTTTTAAAAAGCCTGTCTAATATTGATAGGTTTTTTTTATAAAAAACACTAATAGCTTTGAAATTAAAGGGAGATACACAACTATTTTAGATAAGCAAAAAACAGTAGCAGACGCGACTTCAACAATTGCAACTGCCTCTCGGATGGACTTGATGTACAGATGTCGGATGGATGGGTTAAAAGTAGAGTTGTTGCATTAAAAGATACAGGGAGTTCAGATGCAATCAAAACGGCTGAATTGATTGATAAAGCAATTAAACAAGGAAAACCAATTAATAAGATTGTGGTTGGTGTTAATGATGGGCGTGCAGTTACTTTAAGTCTTGGTAATAAGGTTATACCGTAATGAAAGAAGTTGATTTGATCCAACGTTTAACAATGTCCATATCATCATATCAACGTAGTGAACGTGAAGATATTGATTTAATTGAAGCTGGTATAAAAAATAATAGTGTGAATGGATATATTTATGAATCATTATCTATGGGTAGTATTCGTAAAGGTTTTTCATCACTATTAGTTGAAAAGAATTTTGAAAAATTAAAACAATGGTTTTATGTGGCAAGTTTACTGGGATCTGAAAGTTGTAAATATGCTGGTGGTTGGAATATGTGGACACCTCATCCTTTTATATTTCCATTGTTAACTGATAATGAGAATTTAATAAAAATCTATAGCACATTGACTACAGTGAATGACAATGACCATCATAAGTCATTATTAGAAGCGATCAATTATCCAAAGGAAGGACATTTTAATGTTTTAAGATTCCAAGCAGTCTTGCGTCAAGACTGGAATAAGGTTAATCAAATGAAGGAAATATTTCATGGAAAAGTTAAAAATCCAAAGAATTTTGAAATATGGGAAATGGATTTCTATGTTGCGTTACAAAATAAAGATGCAAATTCTGCACAACAGATAATTTATGAATATTTACACCCTAATATACATCAATATTTGAATCAACATCTAGTGGAAGAATTTAATGGAGATATTTGGTCACATCATCCAGTTATGTTTACTAAGCTTGCTTGGATGAATGGTCTAGAAATAGAAATTGATAATCCTTTAGTGCCTATGGAGCTCATGCCAATTAAGCCTTTGGAACACTACGATTATTATTATGATTTTTTAGATCCGAATTGGAAGCCACAGAGTTTTTGGGGGAAATTGTTTGGTAGCAAATAACTAGCTGAAAACAGCAACTATAAAAGTAGCAAAATTGTTTCGACTGCAACTAAAGATAAGAATGACCTGACCAAATTGTTGAAGGAATGGGGATATATGTGATTTTTCCTCATTGAAAATTTGATAGATGGTTGAGTTAAAGTGAATATTGTTGCAGCTGGCGACGTTTTTTTGAACAAACTAATATTCAGATTGCAACCTCACGATACGTGGCATTGGGGTGATATAATTGGAAGTGATCAACCAGTGGCTCAACGATTAGATGGTAATAATTTACCGTCTGATATTATCAGACATTTTGCATTAGAACCTAAGAAATTGAAAAAGATGATTTTTGGAAATAAAGATATTTTTGCTTTATTTGTTGAGCCAGTTTTTTATATTAAAGATGTACGAGACTATGATTGTTTCTGTGGTTTTTATATGCACGGGAAAAAATATAGTTCCGAATCTACTCAGATGTTATATACACAGAAAGAATCAATAAGTGGAGGGGCTCTTTGTAATATTTTTGATTCTGAAAATTATTTCTTTATGGAAGTAAAGGTGTGTTTTAAAGAAATGCTATCAATTCGATATCTGAATTTTATAGCAGAGAGCGAAGCTGAGTATATGGATAAAGACTGGGTTGATTATGGTTACAATGAGTTTGTTTATAGTGCTAATTTGGAAAGTAGTTTGTAAATTAAAAGCATTGAAATGATAGTTAAGTGTAGTGATAATTTTTTTATACAATGGGATGTTGTTTATCCATTAAAAAATGATTTAAATCTTGGAGTGTTTAATTTTTGGATTAATGATACATGTTATCCAGCAAAAGGGATAAATATTACATTAAATTCTCTTTTTAATATTTTAAGTAGTAATATTGAAGAGATTAAAGCACTTAATAGTGATATAGGTGATATACCAATTGAGAAAATAGATTTTTGTTCTTTTGATAGTCAGGATTTAATATGGTTAGATACTGGCGAATTATTCCAATTTGGCTTTGGTATGGTTTTAGGTTTTAACAAGGAAAGCGAAAGATTGTTTTATACTTTTGATTATGAAAAAAGCTATTCTGAAATTATTTTGCCAAAAGGAACGGTAATATCTACTTTACAAGCTTTGACTAAGTTGTAAACTTTATTGGCTTGAATGTTTTACTAGTGTTTCCTAGATAAATATTATTGACTCACAATTCGGCCGTTTAATTATGCAAACTCTTAGACTTGAGAGTTTGCATTTTTTATCGTAAAAGAACCTTTATCACAAGCTTTTTCACCTAATTATGTTGAAGATATTATTAAGAATGAATTGCCAATCAAGTAGCTTCACTGGAAATGCTACAGGAAAATAGTATATGAAAGATCAAGAAATATATCAAAAAATAGGTGAACTTTTATGGTCCATAATGCCTGAAGATGCAACTGTAATATATTTTACAGGAGATATTTATCCTGAGCATTTTTCAGGTGGGGCAAAATGGCTTCTTAAAAATGGAAAAATTGAGACATTTCCTTTCGGTGAACGTGCTTATGAAATTGAAAATAAAATATGTATATTAATTGATGAATTGAGATCTTTGGATGTTTTTAAAGAAAAATGGACTAACTATAAAGTAACTTTAACAGAGGAAGGAAAATTTAATATAGAATTTGCCTATATCCCAGAAGAAGATCATTGGCCTGGATTATATATGAAGGCAGTTAGTGATTTGAAAGAAGAAGAGCTAGATGAATATAACATTCCTTTTGATGAGTGGGAGAAACGGGTAAAATTGAAAGAGAAAAATAGACTGAATATTTCATTCTAGTATAAAAAAAAGCCTGTCAATATAAGATAGGCTTTTTTATAAGAGGTATATTAGTGGTGTTGGAAATAGAAAAGATATAATGACATTTAATTATAGTTTTTATTAAGCCAAACTTCAAAAACCCACTGATTTATCAAATACTTTGCCTGATCTAATTTAAAACAAATGTGATTTTTTGTGCTTGACTGCTAAAGGGCAGAGCACTATCCTTTGCCTGCTGGCCTACATTGCCAGACGGTTTTGACGGACCGTTATTTCAACCACATCAGGATTATTTCTTCTGAGGAATAGTTTTGTGTGCACACCTCGTTCCCTCCCGTAGCGGTAGGACGGGAGTGGGACACTTTCGAGTGTGCTGGAGTTGAAACCAGTCCGTCAACCTGCTTCCGTTCTGCCACCATAATTTATAATGTTTCGGCAGAACTCCCAAAAGAAGGAGTTGGCTTTGCACATTCATTTTTTCTTGGCAGTCTTTGCCAAAAGCTATATCGACACAACTTAAACTTTTAAAGCAGTTTGATCGCCATTAGGCTTTTCAGGCTTTAATTCGTCACGACCAAAAACTTACCAACAACAAAACTTGAGATGTGCCAAGCACAGTCTTTACGGCTTTGCTGTGCCTTTTTTTCTCCCAGAATAGGAACAGGCTTTTTAATCTCTTTTAGAAACAACAAGAATTTATAACGGTAAAACTATGCCAACTTTAGAAACATCTTCCAAAAAACTACAGGTAATTCACACCGCCATAGAGCTGTTTAATATCTATGGATTCCACAATACGGGCGTGGACTTAATCGCCAAAAAATCCAAAATTCCTAAAGCTACTTTTTATAACTACTTTCACTCAAAAGAGCAGCTTGTTGAAAGGTGCGTATCTTTTCAAAAAAGCCGATTGAAAGAAGAAGTGCTGGCAATTATTTACTCAAGCCGTTACCAAACATCAAGCGATAAACTCAAAGAGATTATTGTTTTACATGTCAATTTTAATAGTCTGTACTACCTTTTACTTAAAGCCATTTTTGAAATTAAACAGCTTTACTCTCAGGCCTACCACATGGCAATTGAGTATAGAAAATGGCTGCTTCGAGAACTTTTTGATTTGGTCTTTAGTTTAGAAAATTGCCCACTAAAACCCGATGCGAATATGGTTTTAAACTTAATCGATGGCTTGATGTTCCAGATTTTAAGCTCAAATCGTTTGGATGAAAGGGATGTGGTGGTGGAGAGGTTTTTGGTGGAAAATTAAATAAGTAATTCCACAGAGATAAATTATAGTTTATAAAGCTAATTTTAAAGTAAAGTTAAAAATATCAAATCTTTATAAATATTTTGAATGGATAGAAAGCCAATAAGGTTATTTTATGAGAGAAATAAGGGAATTACATAAATTATTAAAAGCTTATAAAACATATAGTATTGAAAATTTGGCGTATTCATTAAAATTTGATCAAAAACATATACTAGATACCTTAGATGGGGAAGACATACTTTCTCCTCATCATATAGTGGGTATGTCTATATCTTATGCCCAATTGGCATTCTTAAAAATTGAAAATAATAAGGCAGATATGGATGCTTTAAATAGTTTAAATCTTGCCTTGATGTATGCAGAAGTGGGAAGAGAATTACAATTAAAAGATTTCAAAATAAAACCTTTAGATAAAATGAATGTGCATGATTTAAAGAAGTATTTTTCAGAATTTTCTGCATTACTTTTTTGGGCGATTCTATTAAATAATAAAAATTTAGCAAAGAAATTAGCACGCCAAGTGGAATTTTGCTTACAACAACAATTTCTATCTGACTTTCCTTTAAGTTATGACTATTTTTCATTATGGGCTTATTACAAATGGATTAATGAAGAATTTACATTAGAAGCAAAAATAGGCGGAAAATTTAAAGATTTGATAAATAATTGGTCATGTGACTCAGTATTTTTAGAACCATTACTCATAGATATAGCAAATTTACACTGCGAAGAATTAATAGATAATGATTTACGTAAGTATCCTCCAAAATTTATTCGCCCTCCGTTTACTTTATTGCCACTTGAAATTCATGTGATTAATAAATTAAGGGGATTGGATGAATTAGATGAAATATCT
Source organism: Acinetobacter sp. Leaf130 (assembly GCF_001423205.1). NCBI lineage: Bacteria > Pseudomonadati > Pseudomonadota > Gammaproteobacteria > Moraxellales > Moraxellaceae > Acinetobacter > Acinetobacter sp. Leaf130. The sequence goes on along the minus strand of NZ_LMOE01000001.1, from coordinate 1,301,348 downwards.
TTAAATCATCCTTTAATGAACACTCATTCTGCAAAAATTAAAGAATTTGAAGTGATAGGTGATGATTTGATTGAAACGATACAGATAAATTTTTTGTAGTTGAGTAAACTAACTAAAGCATCCCAAAGATGTACGCTTTTTTATTACACATTGCTTAAAATATATACAGAAACCTCGCTAAAACGAGTTGGAAGGCTACAAACGCGAATGATACTTTAAGTTTCACTCTTCCCAATAAGTGAGGTGAGCAATGAAATTGTTAGCTTTGTTCAGTATGGGAGTTGCAGCGAGTTATTGGTATGAAACTATAAAAAATAGCAAGCCAGCTCTTCTGAAACCAACTTTTGATGAAATAGTAAAAAACTTTGTATTAGCAGAATTTAACGCCTAATACATACCTTTAATTTTAATTAAATAAAAAGCTCATCGAATGGTGGGCTTTTTGTACATAGGATATGTGTGACTTTGCATAAACGTATTTTCATACTTTTATTCTGTAAAAGATTTCTTAAATGCTGTTTTTTTTAGAGATGAGTATCTGAAATTGGGACTGAATCAATAAAAGTATTAAATTCAAAAATAAATCTAAAGAGTTAGGTTATGAAAAAAATTCTATAAATTATTCATAATCTGCAATAGCTGCGCCTTGCACCATACTATTTGGTGTTCATGGGACTTTTGCTGATCCCAATATAGATTCATTTGGTATCCAGCTATATCAATGGGGAGTGGATGCACCTTAATTTGAGGATAATTATCTTTAAAATAAGCAATTTGGCATTGAGGAATCGTGAGTAAATGGTCCGTTTGTGTAATTAATCGGATTGCAGTTTCATATTGTTGGCAGCGGAAACTAATTGTTCTTTTGATCCCTTGTTTAGATAAGAAAAAATCTTCGAAGACACGACCTGTGGGACGAGAGGACACAGTAATGTGCTTGGCATCTAAATAAATTTCTTTGGTGAGATCAGTAGAGGATAATAAGGGATGCTGCTTGCGACTTATTACCACAAACTGATCTTTAGTACAGCATTCATAACCAATACTATCTTCAACAGAATGTTGAACATCAATCGCAAAATCGATTTTACCCGTAGAAAGCTCATGTCTTAAGTTTTTACGATCAATGCGTACGCTATTTAACTGCAAATTAGGATTAAATTGAGTTAAGTGTTGAATAATAGAAGGTAAAAAAATCCCTTCATATTCATCATTCATAGCGATGGTGAGATGCTTTAAATCTCGTGCTGGCACAAAGTCATAAGTGCTTTGAATTGCTTGATGCATCAGTTGCAATGACTGTTCAATTTTAGGCCATAAACGTTTGGCTAAAGGTGATGGAACAACACCATGCCCATCTCGAATAAAGAGTGGGTCATTAAAATGATCGCGTAAACGAGCCAACGCATGGCTAACAGCAGGTTGGCTTAAAAAAAGTTGTTCACTCGCACGTGTTAGATTTTTTTCTTTATAAATTGTGACAAACACCCGAAATAGATTGAGATCAATACGAGCGAGAGAGGCGACATTATTATTCATTTCATTCATGGTTTGTTATTCAAACAATTCATTTTATTCATTGTAGCAAGTTAGGTATGTTCAGGAAATAGCACAACAAATAGAGTGATTAAAACCGTGAATTTTGAACTTAGCGCTCGTGGTAAACAATATTTAGAAAAAGTTAAGCAATTCATGGCAACTGAAATTGAGCCTATTGAAGATGAGTTTTGGGCTGAGGTTCGACGGACTTGCGACCATGAGGATTGGACCACATGGAAATGGCCGACTGCTTTGGAAACATTAAAAAATAAGGCAAAGGAAGCTGGTTTGTGGAATATGTTCTTACCTGATGACACATTAGGCGCGGGTTTGAATATTCAAGAATATGCTCATATCGCAGAACAAACGGGTCGTAGTTTTTTAGCCCCTACCGTTTTTAACTGTAATGCTCCTGATACTGGCAACATGGAAGTTTTATGGCGTTATGGGAATGAAGAGCAGAAGAAACAATGGTTAGAACCATTATTAAAAGGCGAAATTCGTTCAGTTTTTTGTATGACCGAGCCTGAAGTTGCATCGAGTGATGCCACCAATATGCAAACTACCGCAGTTATTGAGGGTAATGAAATCGTTCTCAATGGTCGAAAATGGTGGTCATCAGGTTTAGGTGATCCGAACGCTAAAATATTGATTGTGATGGCACGCACACCCGATGAAAATAAAGGTCAACACCAACAGCATTCGATGGTTTTAGTACCTATCGATACGGCTGGAATCAAAATTGAAAGAATGCTTCCAGTTTTTAATGAAACTGAGGCACCCCATGGTCACGGTGAAATTAGTTTTAATAATGTACGTGTACCCGTGAGTAATTTCATTAGCGAAGCTGGACAAGGTTTTGCAATTGCACAAGGGCGTTTAGGGCCAGGGCGAATACACCATTGTATGCGCTGTGTGGGAGCATCGGAACGTGCTCTAGAGTTGGCAATTGATCGTGGTATGAGCCGTACGGCATTTGGTCAACCAATTTTAGAATTAGGCGGCAATAAAGAGCGCATTGCAGATGCCCGAATTGCGATTGATCAAGCTCGATTATTGACTTTGTATGCAGCTTGGAAAATGGATACTGTGGGAAATGTTGCGGCTATGACTGAAATTTCAGCCATTAAAGTAGTTGCCCCTAATGTAATGCAACAAGTCATGGACATGGCAATTCAAATTCACGGTGGAATGGGAATATCAAATGATACGCCGTTGGTTCGTTTTTTTGCTCTTGCGCGAACTTTACGTTTAGCGGATGGTCCAGATGAAGTTCATAAACGTGTTATTAGTAAAATCGAGTTAAAAAAGCGGGGATATAGCCACCATCGAGCAGAGGGGAAATAACCATGTCTGTGATTGATGTTGGTGGTCAGGTACGTCAGGGTGAAGAACTCAACATAACTGCTATACAAGACTGGCTGTTTCAACAGGGTATTTGTTTAAAAGGTACACCAAAAATAACTCAATATTCGGGTGGGGCCTCTAATTGGACTTATCGGATTGAATGCGATAATCACGATTTGATTTTACGGCGCCCACCATCAGGCACAAAAGCAAAATCTGCTCACGATATGGTGCGGGAATATCGGGTGCAAAAAGCACTTAAGCCACTTTATCCTATGGTTCCCGAAATGGTGGCATTGTGTACAGATCACACCGTCATTGGTTGTGATTTTTATGTGATGGAACGTATCGAAGGCATAATTCTTCGTGCTGATCTACCACAAGACCTAAGTTTAAGTAGAGATCAGCTCAAAGTTCTCTGTACAAATATGCTGGATTCTTTAATCGCCTTACATCAACTTCCTTATCAAGGCACTGATTTAGAAATGCTAGGTAAAGGCGAGGGTTATTGTCGTCGCCAAGTTGAAGGGTGGGATAAGCGTTATGAAAAAGCATTAACACCCGATGTACCAAATTTTAGTGCGATAAGACAATGGCTTCATGCGCATGTCCCTCAAGATAGTAAAACTTGTGTCATTCATAACGATTGGCGATTTGATAACCTCATTTTAGATCGACAACAACCCACTTCTATTATTGGGGTTTTGGACTGGGAAATGACCACTCTGGGCGATCCACTTATGGATTTAGGGTGTGCTTTGGCTTATTGGGTACAAGATGATGATAACGCAACATTGAAATCTATGCGTCGTCAGCCAACCTATTTACAAGGTATGTTTTTACGTCAGGAAGTCGTGGACTATTATCTGCAAAAAACAGGTTTACAAACCAACAATTGGACGTTTTACGAGGTATTTGGCTTATTTCGTTTAGCCGCTATTCTTCAGCAGATTTACTATCGTTATTACCATAAAGAAACTCAAAATCCTGAATTTAAAAATTTTGGGATTTTTGTCGAAAATTTATATGAGCGTTGCTTACAACTGACTTTACAAAACCCATGAACATAAGGAAATGATATGGCTACAAATTTATTCGATTTGACTGGAAAAATAGCCTTAGTTACAGGTGCAAGTCGTGGTATTGGTGAGGAAATTGCCAAACTTTTAGCTGAACAAGGCGCACATGTGATTGTATCTAGTCGCAAGGTTGAAGATTGCCAACGCGTTGCTAATGAAATTATTGCAGCAAATGGTAAAGCGGAAGCAGTTGCTTGTCATGTGGGTAAACTAGAAGATATTGCAGAAATTTTTGAATATATTCGTAAAGAACATGGTCGTTTAGATATTTTAGTCAACAATGCAGCTGCCAATCCTTATTTTGGGCATATTTTGGATACGGATATTGCAGCCTATAACAAAACGGTTGAAGTCAACATTCGTGGATATTTCTTTATGTCTGTCGAGGCGGGCAAATTAATGAAAGAACAGGGCGGAGGTGCAATTGTGAATACCGCATCTGTGAATGCCCTACAACCCGGAGACCAACAAGGTATTTATTCAATTACTAAAGCTGCGGTGGTGAATATGACCAAAGCCTTTGCAAAAGAATGCGGACCATTGGGTATTCGAGTGAATGCTTTATTGCCGGGTCTTACCAAGACCAAATTTGCTTCAGCACTATTTGAAAATGAAGATATTTATACAAGCTGGATGAGTTCAATTCCATTACGCCGTCACGCAGAACCACGTGAAATGGCGGGTACCGTACTGTATCTTGTGTCCGATGCCGCAAGTTACACCAATGGTGAATGTATTGTGGTTGATGGCGGTTTAACTATTTAGGGAGGAATAGCAATGTACGAACATTATTCAGGTCAAGTGGTCTTAATCACAGGTGCGGCGAGTGGATTTGGTGCATTGCTGGCAGAGCAACTGGCAAAGTATGGTGCAAAATTAGTGTTGGGTGACTTGAATATTGAAGGGTTAAATACTGTAGTTGAACCGCTACGCCAAGCAGGAGTGGAGGTGGTTGCGCAAGTGTGTGATGTCAGCTGTGAAGCGGATGTACAGGCTTTGGTGCAAAGTGCAGTTACTCAGTTTGGTAGAATCGATGTCGGGATCAATAATGCAGGTATGAGTCCGCCGATGAAAAGCTTTATTGATACCGATGAAGCAGATCTGGATTTGAGTTTTGCCGTCAATACCAAAGGTGTGTTCTTTGGAATGAAGCATCAAATTCGTCAGATGTTGCAACAAGGTGGTGGCATTATTCTGAATGTTGCTTCTGTTGCAGGTCTAGGCGCGGCTCCCAAATTGGCTGCCTATGCTGCGGCAAAGCATGCTGTGGTGGGATTAACCAAAACAGCAGCGATTGAATATGCAAATAAAGGCATTCGAGTTAATGCAATTTGTCCATTTTATACAACCACCCCGATGGTGGTCGACAGTGAACTCAAAGAGAAACAAGACTTTTTAGCGCAGGCCTCGCCAATGAAGCGTCTTGGCCATCCAAGCGAAGTGGTAGCAATGATGCTGATGATGTGTGCCAAAGAAAACTCATATCTCACAGGTCAGGCCATTGCAATTGATGGCGGGGTGACAGCTTATTAAAACATTTATTAAATAATATCTTATTCATTTATTTAGGAAAAAATCATGACAATTAATTTAAACAATCGAGTGGCTATTGTTACAGGTGCAGGCGCTGGTCTAGGGCGGGAACATGCGCTGTTACTGGCTCGTTTGGGTGCAAAAGTGGTCGTGAATGATCTGGGTAGTGATGTAAACGGAAAGGGCGGCTCAACCATGGCAGCCCAAAAAGTCGTGGATGAAATTATTGCAGCGGGTGGCGAGGCGATGGCAAATGGCGCTTCAGTCACTGATATTGAACAAGTTCAACAGATGGTAGATGAAACAATTGCCCGCTGGGGTCGTGTAGATATTTTAGTTAATAATGCTGGAATTCTCCGAGATAAAACCTTTAGTAAAATGTCACTAGAAGATTTCCGTACAGTAATTGATGTGCATCTGATGGGGGCCGTAAATTGCACTAAAGCTGTATGGGATATCATGCGTGAGCAAAAATATGGTCGTATTGTCATGACCACTTCATCCTCTGGTTTGTACGGCAATTTTGGGCAGTCAAACTACAGCGCTGCAAAAATGGCTTTGGTTGGTTTAATGCAGACGCTTGCTTTAGAAGGTGAAAAGTCTAATGTTCGGGTGAACTGTTTAGCACCAACAGCAGCAACTCGTATGCTTGAAGGGTTGTTGCCCGAAGAAGCACTCAAAGCCCTTGCGCCAAGTGCTGTCAGTCCTGCAATCGCGACTTTGGTTAGCGAAGATGCACCTACCCGTATGATTCTTTGTGCTGGCGCAGGTAGTTTTGAAGCTGCCCACATTACCCTTACGCAAGGTATTTATTTAGGTACGGATGAACAAGTTCCGCATGTTTTAGCACAACGTTTAGCTGATGTTTCAGACCGAACAGATGAGTTTGTGCCTGTCAGAGGAGGCGCTCAAGGTGAGCTTGAGCTGAAAAAAGCTTCATTAATGGCAGGAGAATAATTTTGACAAAAAATATATTAAGGATCGAGCAGCTTTTTGAGTTACAAGACAAGGCACTCGGTAGCTCAGACTGGATTGCAATAGAGCAAACCATGATCAATACCTTTGCTGATGTAACACTGGATCGTCAATTTATTCATGTGGATGAAGACGCTGCTCGTCAAACTCCCTTTGGTGGCACGATTGCACATGGTTTTTTAACGCTATCTTTACTTTCAGCCATGGCCGCCCAAGTCATTCCGACTGTACAAGGGCAGCAATCTGCCGTGAATTATGGCATCAATAATTTGCGTTTTATCAGCCCTGTACATAGCGGTAAGCGTGTGCGCGGACATTTTCACTTAAAGAATGTTTCCGAAAAAAATAAGGGAGTTTATCAATTGATCATGGAAGTCACGATTGAAATTGAAAACCAAGCCAAGCCAGCACTTGTTACAGAGTGGCTTACACTTGTGAACGTATAGGAATAAACCATGAGCAATGAATTAATTCTCTCTCGCCGTGATGTAGATTTTTTGCTATTCGATTGGCTAAAAGTCGAAGAACTTAGTCAACGCAATTCTTTTGCAGGACAGGACCGTTTTGAATATACGTCTGTTTTAAACGTTTACGAGGCTTTGGCAACCGATTTATTTGCTCCTCATAATAAAAAAAATGACAGTAACGAACCTGTTTTTGATGGTGAACGTGTAACAGTCAATCCTGAAGTCGGAGTCGCGCTTAAGGCCTTTGCTGATGCAGGTTTGATGAGTGCAGCGTTTCCGTCAGATTGGAATGGTATGAACTTACCCAATACCATCGAGCGTGCAGGTATGGCATATCTACTCGGTGCCAATTCAGGAACAGCGGGCTACGCCTTTTTAACCATTGGTAATGCAAATTTATTAATGGCTCATGGAGAACCTGAAAAAGTTAAACCCTATGTCAACGCCATGATAGAAGGCAAATGCTTCGGAACGATGTGTTTATCTGAACCGCAAGCAGGTTCAAGTCTGGCTGATATTCGTACACGTGCAATTAAAACAAAAGATGGTCGTTATCGTTTGTTTGGAAACAAAATGTGGATTTCAGGCGGTGAGCACGATATCTCTGACAATATTGTTCATTTGGTTTTGGCAAAAATTCCCGATGAAAATGGACAATTACCAGCAGGTGTGCAGGGCATTTCTCTATTTACCGTACCGCGCAAATTACTCGATGAAAATGGACAGCCAAGCGAACGTAATGATGTGGTGTTAGCTGGAATTAACCACAAAATGGGCTATCGAGGAACAGTGAATTGTGTGCTGAATTTTGGGGAAGGTCGTTTCACACCCGAAGGAGAAGCAGGCGCAATTGGTGAGCTAGTCGGCGAAGCTGGTAAAGGGCTGGCCTATATGTTTCATATGATGAATGAAGCCCGAATTTCGGTTGGACTTGGGGCGGCAGCATTGGGATATACAGGTTATCTGCATGCTTTAGATTATGCAAAAACCCGAGTACAAGGTCGCTCTCGTAATGAACGTAATCCAAGTTCTCCACAAATCCCGCTCATTCAACATGCAGATGTCCGCCGTATGCTCTTGGCGCAAAAAGCATATGTCTCAGGTGCGTTGGCACTGTGCCTATATGCAGCCCGCTTAACCGATGATATCCACTCACTTGAAGATGCCGAGCAGCGTAATCAAGCCAATCAATTACTTGATCTATTAACTCCGGTGGTGAAAAGCTGGTCTTCTGAATGGGGACTTGTAGCAAATGATTTAGCAATTCAAGTTCATGGTGGCTACGGTTATACCCGTGAATATAACGTTGAACAGTTTTATCGGGACAATCGACTCAATCCAATCCATGAAGGAACATTTGGTATTCAGGCACTCGATTTATTAGGACGTAAAACTCGTCTTAATCAAGGGCTGTCGATGAAACTATTACATGAAAAAATCATGAATACGATTGCACACGCCAAAGCAGAGCCTTCTTTAAAAGATCATGCAGATCACTTAGCTCAAAAGTGGCAACTCATCCAGAATGTAACAGAGAAATTACATGCCTTAACCGATGTAGAACTCCAACTGGCAAATGCCGCCAATTATCTGGAAGCCTTTGGGCATCTTGTGGTGGGGTGGTTATGGCTTGATCAAGCAGTAGTCATTCATAAACTCATGCCAAATTCAACAGACCCTGATTTTCTGCGTGGGAAGCTTGCAGCTTGTGATTATTTCTTTGGTTGGGAAATGCCAAAAATTATAAGTTGGTTAGCAGTGCTTGATCCGGTAGAGACAACGCCACTCACTATGCCGGAAGAATGGTTCTAGTAAGAATCATTCCTTAAACACGCCGTTGAATGGGCAGGAGAAGGACCTAAGTTTATTGAAGATACGTTATGTCGCGGTGTCAATGGGAGATGTGGAATCAGCCAGTTTATTTGAAGTTACCGAATAAGAACCACCACGTAGAAACAAACTTCGGGCGTTCGGTATAAGAGCGCTCTAATAAGTAAAAATAAAAAATCTAGGACGGATTAAAAGATGAAAAAGAAAACTTTAGTCATGGTAATGGCTTCATTTTGTACGAGCCCAATCTATGCAGCAGCATTTGATCGAACAGGACAATCAATTTCTGCATTTCTACAACCTGATAATTATTTTGAGGCAAGTTTATCTGTTTCAGACACTTCGTTAGAAGGACAAGAAGCGGGTACGAACCCAACGCGTAATGCTATTTCTGATATTGCAAATTCTGATTATCGCCCCAGTGCAGCTTTGAAATTACAGTTAGCCCCGCAGTTTTCATTTGGCTTTCTTTATGATCAGCCATTTACATCCGACTCAGAATATTATGGAAAGAACAGCTTTGTTGCTACCCCGAACGATACGGTTTTAGTACCAGGCATTAATTCTGCAACACTTGCCCAAAAGACAGGTAGAGAAGTCGTAACAGGGAATACCAAATCGAATTTTGTTATGCAAAATTTTAGTCTGATTTTTGGTTATCAACCGAATAAAAACTGGAATTTTTATGCAGGTCCTGTTTATCAAACTTTTAAAAGTAACGTCAATTTAAGAGGTCAAGTTTTCAGTTTATATAATGGCTATGACTTTGACGCCAAAGAAGTTGGAGATTGGGGATGGTTGGCAGGATTTGGTTATCAAATTCCCGAAAAAGCCATTAAAGCCTCATTGACTTATCGTTCAGAAATTCTGCATGAAGTGACTGCCAATGAAAATGCGCCTATGGTTGATATGTTAAGTACGCAACAAGGTCGTGATTTTCTTGATCAGCATTTGGCGTATATGGTTTCTATGGGGCAACTCACTGAATCACGTAAAGAAGCTCTCAATCGTATTGTTGCGGGCTTACCAGATGCAGGAACGTCAGGTCCAACTAAATTTAGAGCACCAGAGTCAGTGAATTTGGAATTTCAGACCGGATTACGCAAAGGCACTTTATTGTTTGGTAACGTGCGTTGGGTTAACTGGAATGATTTTGAGTTTAAACCGTATCGTTTTGGCGAAATCTCAGAAGTTGTTGGGGTTCTATCAACACCAATTCGTCCAAATGGTTTTAATCTGGTTCGCTATTATGACGATCAATGGTCTGCCAATCTTGGAATTGGGCAACGCCTAAGTGATAAATGGTCAGGTTCAGTTTCTGTTGGTTGGGATTCGGGTGCAGGAGAGCGTGTGTCTACAGGTGGGCCAGCGAAAGGTTATTACAATGTCGGTCTTGGTGCGCAATATAGTCCAACTTCAAAATACTTTATTTCAGGTGGAATGAAGTATCTATGGCTCGGTGATGCCAAAGGCCAGCTTGGTGCTCAGGCAGGCAGTGAATATTATGTCGGTGAATATAAAAATAACTATTCAATTGGTTATGGTTTGAAAATTGGTTATAAATTTTAACTTAACAATAATGACATAGATGACACAGAAGAAAATCGAAATTCCTCTCTATCATAAAGGACGATAAGATGACAAATCAGATCTGGTTAGATGAATATAAGCAATGGAATATTGAAAGTACGATTACTTTGCCTGATGAACAAACTTCACTTCTCGATTTTTGGGACAACAGTTTTAATAAGTTCCAGCAAAGAAATGCTTTCATATTTGCAGATAAATCTTTTTCTTATGCTGAAATCGATTTATATAGCCGACAAGTAGCAACATTCTTACAAAGTTTAGGGCTAGCAAAAGGTACACGTGTTGCTGTAATGATGCCCAATATTATTCAATACCCGATTATTTCACTTGCCGTGATTCGCGCAGGTTACATTCTGGTCAATATTAATCCACTCTATACAGCACGTGAATTAAAGCATCAATTAAATGATGCAGGCGCAAAAGTCTTATTTATATTGGAACAGTTTTTACCTGTTTATGAGGCTGTCAAGGAGCAGGTGTCGGTTGAGCAGATTATTACCACCACAATGGCTGAAATGTTAGTCGAACAACCTGCTGAATTAGACACATCAGATTCAAAAAACTATAGTTTTAAGCAAATCTTATTGAAGGTAAATGCCCAAGACTATATACGTCCTGAACTTCTTCTTGATGATACTGTGCTTTTGCAATATACGGGAGGAACAACAGGTGTATCAAAGGGTGCGGAATTAACCCATAAAAATATTGTCGCCAACTTATTACAAAATAATGTGGTTTTTAAAAGCTACTTTGGTGACCGAGATGCTTTCGAAGCTGAAATAGCGATCTGTGCTTTACCGCTTTATCATATTTTTGGTTTTACTGTCTGTTTATTGCACAGCGCAATGAATAAAGGTTATGCCACTGTTTTAGTTCCAAATCCGCGTGATTTAGATGCTCTCGTACATTGTTTTGAAAAATATCGTCCTACGGTTTTTCCTGCTGTAAATACTTTATTTAATGCACTGCTTAATCATGAAGGCTTTAATCAATTGGACCATAGCCGTTTGGAAATTACCACAGGTGGCGGTATGGCAATTTTAAAATCCACTGCCGATGGATGGGAAAAACTGACAGGACGTATTATCCGTGAGGGATATGGCTTATCAGAAACCTCACCAGTTGCTACTTTTAACCCACCAATCTCTAATCTGTTTAGTGGCACGATCGGTATTCCTGTACCGAGTACAGATATTGCTATTTTGGATGATGAAGGTCATCAATTAGCACCCGGTGAAACTGGAGAAATTGCAATTCGTGGCCCGCAGGTCATGAAAGGTTACTGGAATTTGCCTGAAGAAACTAAAGCGGTCATGACGGATGATGGTTTCTTTAGAACAGGTGATATTGGTTTCATGAATGAAAAAGGCTATACCAAAATCATTGACCGTAAGAAAGACATGATTTTAGTTTCAGGTTTTAATGTTTTTCCAAACGAAATTGAAGAAGTTTTAGCTCAACATCCAAAAATTTTGGAAGTCGCCGTGGTTGGCATTGCAGATGAAAAATCGGGTGAAGTGCCTAAAGCCTTTATTGTTAAAAAAGATGACTCTTTATCGGTTGAAGAAATCCAGACCTATGCAAAAGAAAACCTGACAGGCTACAAACAACCACGCTATATTCAATTTATTAATGAATTACCCAAGTCGAATGTGGGTAAAATTTTAAGAAAAGAACTAAAGGTTTAATAAGAATTTTTAATTTTTTAATTAAAAACATAAGCGTATGGGACTAGAAGCTCCATCAATAAATGGAAAAAAAGGAATGAGATTATGGGTTCAGGATTAATTACCGTATTTTTACCAATTGCACTTGCAATTATTATGGCTGGTTTAGGTCTAGAGCTGACCGTAAATGACTTCAAACGTGTACGACAACACCCCAAAGCAGTCTTTATCGCATTATTTTGCCAACTGGTTATTTTAGTCAGTATTGCTTTTATTATTTGTAAGATTCTTGCTTTACCACCAATGCTTGCTGTTGGATTAATGCTACTTTCTGCGTCACCGGGCGGGCCAACTGCTAATTTATTTAGTTATCTTTATAAAGGTGATATTGCTTTAAATATTACTTTAACGGCTATAAATTCGGTAATTGCTGCCTTTACACTTCCATTAATTGTGAATTTTGCAATACAACACTTTATGGAAAATGGACAAAACGTAGGCTTGCAATTCTCTAAAATCATACAAGTTTTTCTCATTATTTTAGTGCCCGTGGGTATTGGGATGTTAGTCCGTCATTTTGCGCCACATACGGCTGAAAAGCTTAATAAACCAGTCCGTATTTTTGCTATCGTTTTTCTCGTATCCATCATCATATTGGCAATTGCGCGGGATTACCAAAATCTGATGACGTATATTGGGCAAATTGGATTGGCAACTTTGCTGTTCTGCGTATGTAGTTTAATGGTTGGCTATTTTGTTCCACGATTATTCGGTGTAAATAGCTTTCAGGCAAAAGCTTGTGCGTTTGAAATTGGGATTCATAACAGTACCTTAGCTATGACCATTGCATTTACTGTAATGGCAAGCAGTATGGCCGCTATGCCAGCAGCAGTTTATTCATTATTTATGTACATTGTTGCAGCAATCTTTGGCACATTGCTAAATCGTCTAGAAAAGAAAGAGATGGCACAAATATCAACAATCACCTAAAAGAACTTAATATCTTGCAGATAAAGATATTTAACTACCACCAGATGTTTATAATTTGAATTAAAAGAGGAGGCTAGTACCTCCTTTTTTAGCCTCAAAATTTAAAATATTTATGGCCGAGTAAGCGTAGTCACAATAAAAAGAAAGCTTTAGCGTGCAGTTATAAAAGCAAATTGTTAAGCCAATATTTAAGGTTTTTCTTAATTGTGTAATTAAATGAAAAACAATAATTAATTAAATAATTTCTAGCCAATATCACATTGACACCTTAAATATTGAAGATTACCATTTGCGGGCTGGCCACATTGCCAGGCAGTTTTGACAGACTGCTCATGAACTTCCACATCAGAGTTATTCCTTCTGAGGAATACCCTTGTGTGGGGAAACACTCGTTCCCTCCCGTAGCGGTAGGACGGGAGAGGGACACCTTCGGGTGTGCTAGTTTAAGTTCATGCTAGTCTGTCAACCCTCTTTCGTTCTGCCACCATAATTTCTAATGTTTTGGCAGAACTCCATATATAAGGAGTTGGCTTTGCACATCCATCATTTCTTGGCAGCCATTGCCAAAGTTTATTACAACGACACAACTTAAACTTTTTATAAAGGTTTGATCGCCATTAGGCTTTTCAGGCTTTAATTCGTCACGACTAAAAAACTTAGCAACAATAAAACTTGAGATGTGCCAAGCACAGTCTTTATGGCTTTGCTATGCCTTTTATTTGCTCAAAAAAGCGAAAGCATTTTTATCTCATTTATATACAACAAGAATTTATTTTAAAAAGGTAAAATTATGCCACATTCAAATCTCCCATTTCGTGCTTTAAGCGTGCTTCATTCTGCAAGATATCTTTTTAATAAACATGGCTTTCACAATGTCGGGGTAGACCGAATTATTGAGTCAGCAAAAATCCCCAAAACGACTTTTTATAACTACTTTCACTCAAAAGAACGTCTCATTGAAATGAGTCTGACTTTTCAAAAAGATGGTCTAAAACAAGAGGTAATTTCAATCATTTATATTCAAAAAGAATTATCGCTTATTGAAAAACTTCGCAAAATTTATTTTTTACATGCAGATTTAGAAGGGCTTTATCATTTGCCGTTTAAAGCCATTTTTGAAATTGCGAAAACACATCCAAAGGCTTATCAGGTCGTAATTGACTATCGAAACTGGTTGATCAATGAAATCTATAATTTACTTTTAACGACTAACGCAAATGCTTCAAAGCAAGATGCGCACATGTTCTTGTTTGTGATTGATGGGGCAATGGTTCAGCTTTTAGACCCAAACAAACCAGATGAAAGGGAGAGATTGCTTGAGTATTTTTTGGTGAGGTTGGGATAAAAAATGAAAAAGGTCATAATAAATGACCTTTTTATAATCTTTAAAAATAAGTTTCTATGTACTTTTTATAGGTAAGAATGATCATGGGGCCACTGCTCATACTATTGATACCATGGTCTTAACGGTCATTTGTGATAATACAGATAATCTTGGGTTTTGCCCCCATATCCATAAGCTCCCCCTCTACAATCAATTACATGGATATTTGAGTGTTCATGCAATTGATTTACATAACGGTTTAATAAAATAAATCCTTCTTTAATATAAGAGGCCTTTTGATCTTTAGTACAAGTTTCATCTGTGACAGTTACATCAATTTTGAATGAATTTTTTCCTAAACTATCTAATGAATTAGAGCCAATAAACCATAAATCTCTTTGAATAAATTCGACAATAATCATTGTTTTACTTTTCTCTTTTATTAAAATTCGACAAGTCATTTCCGTAAGATTTTCTATGATAGAGACGACATCATAATCAGCTCGTTCTCCAGACAACAATAATTTGATAGCTGGCATTTTTTGATCTCAACAATATTTTTTCTAATAATAAGTTAATGCTGTATATGGTAAAATCAAATTTTAATGAATAATAAGTACGGTTTTTCCGAACATGAGATATTTTGATACGACGTTGCTCTCCACATTTGTTGTTGTAGCTAATTCAGGAACTATTTCTTCAGCATCGCCAAAACTAAATCTGACAAATTCAACAATAAGTGAACAATTATCAAAGTTAGAAGATTTTGTAGGAAAAAAATTAATGATTAGAGATCGGAGAGGAACATCTCTAACAGCAGAAGGTCAGTTACTTTTAATAGAAGCTGAGAATATTCTAATGTCATGTTCTCTTGCTTTGAATAAAATTAGAGGAATAAATATAGCTGGTGAATTCAGAATAGCAATAACCGACTATTTTAGGCCTAATGACTTAACTAAAATTTTAAAAAGAATCCAAAAAAAATTTCCTTTCTTAAAACTTCATATTTCAGTTGTAAAAAGTGAGGATATAAAAAATAATCTTTTTTCAAATAATTATGATTTAGCAATTTATATGGAATTTGAAGATGTAATAGAAGGAGATACTCAACCCATTAAATTACTGGAAGAGCCTCTATTTTGGGTTAAATCACATGAGTTAGAAATAGATAATAGTCCTTTGCCTGTTATAACTATGTCATCTAGTTGCTTATTGAAAGATTTTACAGAACAGAGCCTTATTCAAAATAAAATTCCCTTCTATATTGCCCATACAGCTACTGGCGTAAAAGGTATCACGGCAGCAGTTGAAGCTGGACTAGGAATATCTTGTCTAAATAAATCTGCTTTAAATGACAATATTGGGGTTATTAATTCAAGCTATAATTTGCCAGAGCTACCAAATATTAGATTTATGCTTTATTTATATTCCAAACAAAACCCAACCACAGATATGATTAGTCAAATTTTAATAGAGGAGTTCATTTGAATGGCTTCTAAAATAAATTTTCTATTGTCAGCAACTGTATATAGTATATATGTGATTTAGCATAAACGCATTTTCATACTTCTATTCTTTATCTTTTCTATTTAACTCCTCAAACATTTTATATTGCTCTTCAAATATTTTTTCATGGTTCTTCACTGTCTGTAAGTACTTAACACACTCAGGGCACTTTTCTAAAATTAATGATTGTTCAAGTCTTATAATTATCTCTTTGTTTAGTGAGTGGGAGTTGCTCTTTGCTGCATTTATAAGTTTTTCGCGAAGTTCTATAGGTAAGCGCAAGCTATATTGAGGCATATAGGTTCGCCATCATTGATATTTGTCATAGTTATTCCATCCCTGTAATAGATTTTTGTTATAAAGTAAGACTTAAAGATAATTGTAGGACAATTTTAACTAAAAAACAGTACATAGTACTTTTTACTGAATAAAAGATTTCTTAAATGCTGGGATTTTTTGAGCTGAATATCTGAAATTGGATGTAAATAAACAAGAGTATTAAATATAGAAATGAATCCCAAGGGGGAGGTTATGAAAAAAATTCTATTAAATTGCTTAATTATTTTTGGTGTGATTGGGTGTGCAACCAATGAGCCTAAAGAAACCCCATTAGAAGTAAAGCCTAAAGATACTTATTGCAATCCTAATGAGGCTCAAAAGCTTATAGGACAGTCTGTTCCTAGTGAGGCAGAGTTAAAGAAAATAACTAATGCAGGTGTTGTGCGGATTTCTCGTAAAGGTCAATCTGTGAGAGCAAACTTACATTATGATCGGCTGAGTATTGTGATTGATAACGAATCGAAGATCATCTATTCAAACTGTAGTTAAGTTGATAAATAAAATCAAAGTATTCATTTAAATTTCATAAATGCGATAGCATTTTTTTGGGGATATAAATTAATACAGAATGGTCTGTACACTAGGTCCTGCTAAATATCGATTATTGGTGGGGGCTTTTTATTTTTTATTTGGTATATTTGAGATTCAACATCTTGAGTAATTATTATGACGATTAGAATTGATTTAGTTCAAGGCAGGACAAGCTATCATGATCGTTATGATAGAAATCCTGATTTACTGTTTATCAGTTTACAGACTTACGAAGATATCTTGCATGACCCAAACACCGATTTAAGCAAAAACTTTAATAATTTTTATGGTTGTGAAGTCATTACAGTGAACTCTTTAAATATTGATTATATATTTTTTGAGAAAACCGATTTGGATGTTGCTCTTGAAAAGTATATAAGCCAAAGAACCCAATTGATAACTATTCCAAAGCACTTGCCTTCACATAGTACATCAGCTCCTACAAACTCCAAACTACGGTCTATTGAAGATGATTTTACTTTAGAAAATTTACAAATTGAAGAGAAGATAATTGTTGCTTACCGGCAATCTCAAGAAAGTAAAAAATTAGATTTTTAAGAGCCGAAAGGCTCTTTTTTAATGGGAATAATCTAAGTCTTCTATGTACTATATCTTAATTATAAGTACCAGTACTGAAACATTTAAATTAGTTGAACATGTTTTTGCAGAGAAAGCCTCACTAAATATCGATTATTGGCGGGGCTTTTTACTTTGTGTGTTAAGCTGATCTTTATAATTATATGGATTAGTACAATGTTCATTTGCATTGGTGGTGATTTAGACGGTGAAGTTGTAAATAACCGTGAAGGAACGTTCTTTAAGGCTAGTGAAATAGATACAAGTAAAGAATCAACATACAATCGCCAGAGCTATAGTATTGGTGAAAATACATATCGATTTTGGCTGTGTGCGGAGTTGACCTATGCTGAGACAACAAAAATAGCGAATGATTACTTGGCGCAAAAACATCCATACCTTTCATAATTCAGATATTAAAAAATAAGCCCGCCAATTTTGACGGGCTTAATCTATCTAGGGTGAGTCGGCTAAATACTGGCTAACTAAAAACAATTAAAAAAGCCCCTCATATCTGAGAGACTAGTCATATCAATTTTCTGGAATGAATGGCTGTAATTTCTTAAATAACTAAACAAATCAAATTGATAAAAGTAGTTAATAGTATAATAAATCAGTGCACTAATTTATTCTTTATAGTAGCAGGGCCTCAAAACAACTTCCAAGGCACTGTTAATAAGAAATTATTTGTTATTAGGATCAGGTTGTTCATTATTCTCAGGCAGATCTTTTACGGTGCCAGGAACTTGTGAAGGTTGAGTTTCATTAGGTGGTGTTGCTGCAGAATGCTTATTCACTTTAGCTTTGATGATATTGGCGTGGTTAGTTGTATTTTGAGAAAAACTTTTAAAACCCGACATTTTTATCTTCTTATCTTCACTAGGGAGAGTTCATAGTACGCATTAAAAGCCTTTACATTGCGGTAGTTTTAAGACTCATGTGTGTTGATTTGTCCTAGAAAAGATCTTTATCTCGACGACTTATTTCATAAATAAAATCAATTATATATAACCTGTTGAGTCTTATCCTTTAAATTTTGAAATTACGCTATCCAACTTTCAAGTAGGGGTACATAAAGCACACATATATAAATTTTCTCAAGGTATGGGATTAATAAAGTTTTAAAAATTAATTCAATCTAGTTGCCTACAAAATATTGGTAGTATAAAAATATTGTTGGGCATAATATGTATGATTAAATTGGAGCATATTAATGCTAAAAGACATTACAATTATTGATTTCCAAGGTAAAGAAAAAAGAGCACAGGCAAACTATACAGAAGTAAATACTAATAAAATCAATCATTCATCTAGAGTTCAGAGACCCAAAGTTGAATATATTTTGTTAAAAGGTGAATGTATTTACCCTACTTTAAATTTGGTTTTCAACAGTTCCGATGGCAACAGCTATTATATAGAATAAACATGACCCACTTCGGTGGGTTTTTTAATAGTTGATTTTAATTTGCCGAACGCCTTACGGCACAGGAAGCCCGCTTTGATTTGGTCTTGGCAGTCTGCTACAAGAATGCACTTTAGAAGCATGATGACTGCTTCAATGATGCTGTCAGCTTTAGATGAGCTTAAAGAAAAATGTATTAAATCTAAAGCACATTAAATTTAGTCACCAAGATGAACTAAAAAACTTAGCTACAAAGCTCCTAAACATGGGGCTTTTTCTTTTGTTGGGATGAAAAATTAAACTGACTTAAAGGTGGTCGTGATATGGTATAAGAGCACCTCCAATAATAAGGATTATGTATGTCAGACAATTCAACAAAATGGCTTTGTGTGGGTGGTGTTCTAAGTGGTGAGTGGAGAGAGCAGCAATTAGAAGCTTTTGATGTTGATCCCAATGATTTAAATACTCATAGTTACGAAGCAATGAAACTCATTAATCCTGTTACCAAGGCAGAACAGGATTTCTATGTATATACTGAGCTACAAGAACATGCATATGACAGGGCAATAAATTTTGCCTTATCCAAAAATCAATAAGATCAAGAGAGCACTTAGGTGCTCTTTTTTATCTGAAGAGATGACCTGTTAAATAATTTCTTAATTCCCAATGACTCGCTTCTCAAGCATTTCCATAAAAGTTTTTAAAATAATATTGTGGTTTTTGCCTTTGTGAGTAATTAAACAAATGGGAGTGCTGTAATGCATTTTTTCTTTTGAAATAGCTTGCATAAAACCATCTTCAACCCATTTTTTTGCATAGTGGTCGGGTAAAAAACCTAAGAATTTTCCAGTTAAAATCAAAAATGCAATTCCTTCACGGTCACTTGCTGTCGCTTTACAGTCTAAAAGCTGGTGCAACTTTGCCGCTTCAGGTGTGATGGCGTAATTGGGAAGTACGGCTTGCCAGGTTTTTAACTCCTCTAAATTGAGGTTGCTACATTGGTTGAACAGTGGGTGGTTTTTACCGCAATACAAAAATGAACTTTCACTATATAAATCAAAATAATCTAGACCAGACAAAGGGGTAACAAGGGGAATTGCTCCAGCATGTAAACGGTTGTCTAGCACACGGCATTCAATATCAGAAAGTGTACTCATACTAATGTTAATAATAACTTCAGAATGTTCTTCGGCGAGTTGTGCCAGCGTATTGGTAATGTAGCCACTTGGCATGGTCACAAGGTTGTTAATAATACCTATATTAAATTCACCCTTTAGACGGTTATGCATTTGATTGACTTTAGAACGAAAATCTTCGATAGATGCGGTGAGCACTTCTATATATTCTAAAATTTCCCGTCCTTCATCAGTCAATGCAAACCCTGCACGGCCACGCTGGCATAGTCGAATGCCCAGACGATTTTCTAAATCACTCATATGTAAACTAATTGCAGATCGGCTAATGCCAAGAATACTTTCGGCAGACGTAAAGCTATGACAGTCACAAACTGTTTTAAATATTTTAAGTAATTTAATATCAAAATCAGTCACTTGATTTAATTTTTTTGGTTTCATTTAGTTTCGTTTTTTTAAATCTAAACTCAAGATAATTTGAATTTATCAAAACTATATCGCTATGTACACTCAAAAAATAGTCTCAAAACAAGAAGAGTGATTATGTTTGATATCGACAAATTAACTGATGGCGATTCTGCATCTGAAACCGTTCAATCAAATGCTCAGATGAGCTTAAATTATCAAGCGCATTGGATGCCATTTTCTGCAAATCGTAATTTTCATAAAGATCCGCGCATGATTGTTGGTGCTAAAGGATCTTATTTAATTGATAGTGCCGGCCGTGAAGTCTACGACTCTTTGTCGGGCCTTTGGACTTGTGGTGCTGGGCATACGCTTCCAGAAATTCAGCAAGCCGTAAGCACTCAGTTGGCAAAGTTGGATTACTCTCCGGCATTTCAGTTTGGTCATCCTTTGTCATTTCAATTGGCTGAACGAATTATTCAGCATATGCCTGAAAAATTGCAGCATGTGTTTTTTACTGACTCAGGTTCGGAGTCAGCAGATACAGCAATCAAAATGGCTCGTGCCTATTGGCGAATTAAGGGGAAACCAAGCAAAACCAAGCTGATTGGGCGCGCACGTGGCTACCATGGTGTAAACGTTGCAGGGACAAGTCTTGGCGGTATCGGTGGTAACCGTAAAATGTTTGGTCAGCTCATGGATGTAGACCATTTACCGCATACCTTACAGCCCGATTTAAGTTTTACCAAAGGGTGTGCTGAAACAGGTGGTGTAGAGCTTGCCAATGAAATGCTTAAGTTAATTGAGCTACATGATGCATCGAATATTGCCGCAGTCATTGTAGAACCCGTTTCTGGTTCGGCAGGTTGTATTGTGCCACCGACTGGCTATTTAAAACGCTTGAGAGAAATCTGCGATCAACACGATATCTTGCTGATTTTTGATGAAGTTATTACTGGTTTTGGGCGGATGGGGAAATGGACAGCTTCAGAATATTTTGATGTCACGCCAGATATTTTGAATTTTGCCAAACAAATTACCAACGGTGCCATTCCACTTGGTGGCGTGGTGGCAAGCCATGAAATTTATGATGCTTTTATGCAGCAAGATTTACCAGAACATGCTGTCGAGTTTACCCATGGTTATACCTATTCGGCACATCCAGTAGCTTGTGCGGCTGCTTTAGCAACGCTCGATGTTTTAGAGAAGAAAAATTTAATTCATCAATCGGCTGCATTGGCTCCAAGCTTTGAAAAACTTTTACATGAGTTAAAAGGCGCTCCAAACATTCTTGATATACGCAACTGTGGGCTTATTGGTGCTGTGCAATTAGCACCACGTGATGGTGATGCGACGATTCGTGGTTTTGAAATAGGTATGCAACTTTGGAAAGCAGGTTTCTATGTCCGTTTTGGCGGAGATACGCTTCAATTTGGCCCAATGTTTAATAGCACAGAGGCAGAGTTACAACGACTCATGAATGCCGTGGGTGAGGCAATTTATCAAGTAAAATAATATTGATCGACTTAAAACTTAATTGGACAAGATGAATAGACACAAGGAATAAAGATGAACACTTTAGAGAATTTTGACAACAACGCGATTGCCAACACAGACACAGATTCAAGTCAGCAAACCGTTAAAGTAGTAGGACATTTTATTGATGGTGGCCTCGTAACTAAAACTATCAAGAAACAGCCGGTTTATAACCCTGCGACTGGTGAAAGTACTAAAGATGTTGCGCTTGCAGATGCAGAGCTGGTCAACCAAGTGGTTCAAATTGCAGAGCAGGCTTTTCCAGCATGGCGCGATACACCAGTGATTAAACGCGCACGTGTTATGTTTAAATTTAAGCAATTACTCGAAGAAAATGCGGACAAGCTTTGCCAGCTGATTGGTGAAGAACACGGAAAAATTTGCCACGATGCTAAAGGTGAATTACAGCGTGGCATTGAAAATGTCGAATATGCATGTGGTGCACCTGAGTTTTTAAAAGGTGAATATTCAAAAAATGTTGGGCCAGATATTGATTCATGGAGCGAATTTCAACCGCTAGGTGTGGTTGCAGGTATTACGCCTTTTAACTTTCCTGCAATGGTTCCGTTGTGGATGTTCCCAATGGCAATCGTTTGCGGTAACTGTTTTATTTTAAAACCTTCGGAAAAAGCGCCTTCTGCCGCTTTATTTTTAGCGGAGCTTTTAAAACAAGCTGGCTTGCCTGATGGTGTTTTTAGCGTTGTAAATGGTGATAAAGAAGCAGTTGATACGTTGCTACATCATCCTAAAATTCAGGCGGTTAGTTTTGTTGGATCTACGCCTATTGCAGAGTACATATACCGTACAGCAACGGCGAGTGGTAAGCGCTGTCAAGCTTTAGGCGGAGCAAAGAATCATGCGATTATTATGCCTGATGCCGATATTGATAACGTCGTGACTTCTTTGTTAGGTGCGGCATTTGGCTCATCTGGCGAACGTTGTATGGCACTGTCTGTTGCTGTTGCCATTGGTGATGAAGTTGCAGATGTTGTGATTGAAAAATTAAAACAAGAAATGAAGCAGTTGAAGTTTGGTCACTATGCAGATGAGCGTAATGACTTCGGACCGCTCATTACGCAAGCACATAAAGATAAAGTACAAGCTTTTATTCAAAGTGCCGAGCAACAAGGTGCTAAAATTGTTGTGGATGGTCGTGATGCAAAGCCGACAGGTTATGAAAACGGTTTTTTTGTTGGGCCAACTTTAATTGACCAAGTTTCACCGGACATGACAAGTTACCAGCAAGAAATATTTGGTCCTGTTTTACAGGTCATTCGTGTACAAACTATGCAAGATGCAATGCAACTGATTAATGACCATGAATATGGTAATGGAACGTGTATCTACACTCGTGATGGTGAAGCAGCACGTTATTTTACCAGCAATATTCAAGTGGGGATGGTCGGGGTCAATGTGCCATTACCTGTGCCAGTTGCATATCATAGTTTTGGTGGCTGGAAACGTTCATTGTTCGGTGATCTATATGCCTATGGTCCAGATGGTGTACGTTTTTATACGCGCCGTAAAACGATTACCCAACGCTGGCCTTCAACGCAAGTCCGTGAAGCCAAACAATTCGCTATGCCTACATTAAATTGATGAATAAAAGGGAAAACTCTGATTTTCCCTTTTTTGTTTCGTACAAGTTGGAGAAGTACATTTTAAGACGGTTTTAAAATCAGTTTGTCAATTTGAAGGAATCGAATATGAACAATGATAAAACAACAAAATTAGGTGAAGGACTTTCTAATCGACATGTCACCATGATCAGTATTGGTGGCGTTATTGGTGCGGGTTTATTTGTAGGCTCTTCTGCGGCAATTGCAAAAGCAGGACCTGCCGCCGTACTCGCTTATATAATTACAAGTATTTTAGTTTTTCTAGTTATGCGCATGCTAGGCGAAATGGCTGTAGCACAACCAGATACAGGTTCATTTTCTACATATGCCCGTAAAGCAATCGGCCCTTGGGCTGGGTTTACCATCGGATGGTTATATTGGTGGTTTTGGGTACTGGTTATTCCAATTGAAGCGATTGCTGGAGCTGAAATTTTGCATGCTTGGTTCCCACAAATCTCTAGTGCCGTTTATGCATTCGCTTTTATTATTTTACTCAGCCTAGCGAATTTTTTTAGTACCAAAAGTTTTGGTGAGTTTGAGTTTTGGTTTGCACTCATTAAAGTCATTGCGATTGTAGTGTTCATTATTATTGGAGCAATGGCTGTATTTGGAATGTGGCCTTTAGCAACAAATGTCAGTGGTGTCGGCAATCTTTTTTCAAATGGTGGTTTTATGCCACATGGTATGGGCGGGGTTCTATCAGCAATTTTAATCTCGGCGTTTTCATTTTTTGGAATCGAAATTCTTTCAATTGCTGCGGCAGAATCTAAAAATCCCGAAGAAAAAATTAAACGTGCAACCAATTTGGTGCTATACCGAATTATTTTATTCTTTGTTGTTTCTATTTTTCTTGCAGTTGCTTTGGTCGATTGGCGTTCACCAGACTTACAAAAATTTGGTACCTTCCAGTTTGTGTTAATGAGCCTGAACGTTCCTGAAACTAAACTGATTATGGATGCTGTCGTTTTTATTGCAGTTGCAAGCTGTATGAATGCCGCAGTTTACACTTCATCTCGCATGTTATTTGCTTTAGGTACACGTCAGGAAGCACCAAGAGTTGTGACGAAAATTAATGGAGCGGGCGTACCAACTTCAGCTGTATTTTTATCTACGTTGATTGGTGTGGTCTGCTGTGCTGTAAACTACATGTTTCCGGGACAAGTCTTTGGGTTCTTGCTATCAACCACAGGCTCAATTGCATTACTGGTGTATTTGGTGATTGCATTTTCACAATTGCGTTTAAGACATAAATGGGAAAAAGAGGGTACAACTGTATCTTTTAAAATGTGGTTGTTCCCATGGTTAACTTGGTTTGTGATTTTAGTCATTATGACCGTTTTAGGTTATATGTTCTTATCACCAGCCTATAGTTATGAAACCACTTTATCTTTGGGCGTAACTTTAGTGGTGGTCATTTGCGGGTTGTTTGTTACGCGAAAGCGTAAAGCAACCAGAGCGGTTGCCATGAATTTAGATTAATTAAAAAAAAAGAGACTTTAGGGTCTCTTTTTTCATATCTCTAGATATATCAAAAAATGCTTTTATATCTTCGGCTTTCTTCCTAAGAAGAACGCAATCATCGCACCTGTAAATCTAAGAATACATAATTACTTTAGGTTGTAAATTGTTTGCAATAGACATCGATAGGCTGCTCGATAGAGAAATATCTATCGAGCTATTATAAATGATAAGAATTATAAATTCGGGGCGGTGGTCAAGCAAATATGCGGCCTTAATTTTACTAGTCCCTTATTGCTTCAAAGGAATCCAGCCGGGCATGTTTTGAATGATGGTCCATAGCTTCTCTGGGATATTGAGAGCCTTTACTTTAGTTGGATCAAGTTCGACAACTATTTCTTGTCCTTCTCTAAGGCTATCAACCCAGTCTGGATTGATAATCAATCCGCGTCCAATCGCAACCATAGACAGTCCAGTATCTAGTGCTTGCTTGGCTTGATCTGGTGTCAGGATACCACCAGCGGCTAAGACAGGCACGCGATTGTCCACTCGATCAAGAATGTGGTTGATGATGGATGGCCCAGTTGGATCGTCGATAGGGCGGTCAGTCAACAGGTTAGCCAAAGAGACGTGGATATAATCAATCCCAAGGTCCAACAACTGATCAATAAAAGTAAGAGTTTGATTAATGCGGTATCCTTCATCTCCTGTCTCTTCGGGAGAAAGGCGAACACCGATGGCAAATGGACGGTCAGCATGCTGTGCTACGACGCGCTTGATCTCTGCAATGACTGCTAATGGAAACCGCATGCGGTTTTCCAATGAGCCGCCCCATTCATCACTGCGCGTATTAGTAGCTGGCGACAAGAAGTTTTGCAAAAGAAAACCGTGTGCGCCATGTACTTCTATCCCGTCGAAGCCAGCTTCGATACCGCGTCGTGCTGCCTCGCCGAATGCCTTGATTATTTCCAAGACTTCATCGCCTGCTAGTGCCCGAGGTGTCTGTGGTGCCATGAAGGGAGTAGCTTTCGTCATAATGGCGCTAGAGCTCACTACGTCTGCATTGGGAATCAATTGAGGCAAAGCCTTGTTGCCCGCATGAAATAGCTGAAGAATGGCTGGTGCACCACTACTTTTTGCAGCATCCGCGAGTCGTTTAAGGCTTGGAATATAACTATCATCGGCAGCAGAAAACTCATGTGTAAACCCAATACCATTGGGTGTAACTTGGGCACAGCCGCTAATGACCAAGCCCACACCTTTAACACGGAGCCGGTAATAGGCTTCCTCTTCGTCCGAGATTTGAAAATCATCAGTACCGGACCAAGTTGTCATGGGTGACATCACTATACGGTTGCGAAGAGTGATGCCTGAAGCAAGCTTAAGTGGATGGAAGAAATTATTGAGAACAGACATCAAATAAACTCTTAAAAAGGTGTGATGCTTAATGGTATACATTATAAACCTAGTGTCAATTAGGTACTTTAAGTAGCCTAGGTATCCTCGTGTAAACCATCTCTGCATGCATTTTGTGGCAATTACTCGTTGTGCAGTTATGATGGAATCTTCAATCAAGCTAGCTAAGTAGGAAGGCTGAAACCTTATTGTTCAAGCTTTGAGATTGGTATAAAATTTACACCTAGTACCATATTGGTATGTGGTTGATCGGAGAGATTCATGGAAAATTCGATGTTAGTTATTGAACCGCAGTGCTTTTCATCAAATTGCCCAAGCAGAGTTTTATTTGATCAGATTGCAGATAAATGGTCGATGATGGTATTAGCCGTTTTAGATGACGGTCCACATCGTTTTAATGCGATTAAGCGTCGGCTGGAAGGTGTTACACAAAAGGCTCTAACCCAGTGTCTTCGACGTTTGGAGCGTAATGGACTTATCTCCCGTCACGTGATTTCATCTCCACTCGCTGTTCAATATGAAATCACGCCTCTGGGTAATACATTGCAGCAACCCTTGCGACAACTGCATGCATGGACAATTGATATGCTTCCAATGGTTGAAAGCGCTCGAAATGTATTCGATCAGCAAAATTCGGTGTGAATACATTGCCGAACGAGTTCATATCCTAAGAAATAAGCCAATTTTACTATTGAAGAGTTGGCTTAAGTCTACTTCTTGTTCGTATCCACAGAAACTAAAACAGATAAACCAGGGCGCAACAACTTGATATCTGGTTGGTTCTCAACGAGTTTGATGCGTAATGGAAGGCGCTGAACAATTTTGGTAAAGTTCCCAGTCGCATTCGTTGCAGAAATTGGTGAGAAAAATGCGCCCGTAGATGGTGAAAAGCTATCTACCACACCTTTTAATTCAACGTTATAAGCATCGACATAGACATTAACAGGTTGTCCGATTTTGATTTGTTTTAACTCAATTTCTCGAAAGTTTGCTTCAACGTAGACTTGATTTAAAGGCACAACAACCATTAATGGATTACCAGCGCCAACAAAGTTACCGACGTTGGCAGACTTCTGACCAATCATGCCATCAATAGGTGCTCGAACTTCTGTATAGCTCAGATTCAGTTTTGCTTTATCAAGGGCGGCCTGTGCCTGTTTAAGGGCAGCTTGTTTGGCTTGTACCTGAATCTTGTATTGGTTTAATTGATATTGCGCATCGATTACTTTTTCTTTGCTGCTGTCTAAGTCGGCATATTGCTCAGTCAATGTGGTTTTTGACTGCTGTGTAATTAATCTCGACTCGGCACCGAGCGCCTGTAATTGCTCATAACGCGCCGTGTTGTCTTTAGTAAGTGTAATTCCTGCTTCTACTTTTCTAAGCTGGGCCTCTGTTTCTCGAATAACAGTCGGTTGTCTATCAACTGCCAGCATTGCTTCGCTTAAGTCGGCTTGTGCTTTTGCATAATTAGATTCAGCTTCAGCTAAAGCAGCTTGATAATCACGTGCGTCAATCCGTGCTAAAAGTTGTCCTTTTTTTACAGTCTGATGATCTTTAATATAAATTTCTTCAATATTGCCAGATACTTTAGGGGCAATGGTTGAGTACTCTACATCCACACGTGCATCGTCTGTTTCAACAATTGAAGAAGGTAAAAATATAAGTTTTAAAACCCATAAAATGGATGCTAAAACAATAATAAATGCGATAACCATAACCCAATGCTTTTTGAGATATTGCACCTTTGTTAACTTGGGTGGTTCGATGTTGGTGGTATCTTGGGCTTCGAGAGTACTCATAAAGATTTTCCTGAGTTATGACTATTCATTAACTTAATGAGAGCAATACGTGGCGGATAAGTTCTAACGGGCAAAATCAGCATAACGATCAATAAAAACGCAGCCAATCCCGCTAAAATTAGATATTGATCGCTAATGACTAAAACAGATTGCTGCGCTTGAATGGCAGAATTTAGAGCTGATAAACCACCTGAAACACGTTCTGCGCCATTTTCAGTCAGTACAGGTGGGGTAAGAGGGTTAATAACAGGGCCTTGAATATTTTGGAAAACATGTTGGGCTGTATTTTCAATCAGTCGTGTTGAATGATATTCACCGCGTACACGGTTCACCCAATCCAAAATACAAACACCAAGTACGCCACTAATGGCACGCGGAGTATTAATCATTGGTGAAGCGTAAATCGCCATGGTTGGATGTACGCTGTTTGTACCCATCATGAGCAACGAGAGCACTACGCAGGTTTGCCCTAAACATGAAATCGCGTGCCAAAAATAAAATTGATCTTGATTCCAAGTGGTGTCGAGCTGACTTGCACCTAAACAGCCTGCGATTACTAGAAGTAAACCAAAGCCATGCACATATCGACTATCGACCCAAGCTTGATTTAAAAGCTTAACGACAATGGGAATATAGATAAATTGCAATGCCGCGATTTGTAAACCGATCCACATGGTTTGGGTGGGTTTATAGCCGTGTACAGCACTCAGGTAATTGAGTGGTAATGTACTTGTCGACATCCCAATAATCACAAAACAAAACAGCGCAAAAATGGCATAAGCAAAATTTCGTATTTCGAGCATTTGCGGTTTAATTAATGGGGATGGAGAACGCCATTCATGTATCAAAAATAACGGTAAGGTGATAGCACTGATTAAAGCCAATACACAAATTAATTTTGAGTGGAACCAATCTAGGTGATTGCCATGCAATAACATGGTGCTCAGGCTTGCTAAGCTAACGATGGCTAAAATAGCGCCTGTCCAATCGTAAGTCTTTATTCTTGAATAATTTAAAGGGTCTTGAGGAATACCAAAATAAACCAACGCAGCACTTAAGGCACAAAACGGGATGGTTTGAAAGAAAATCATCTTCCAGCCAATCACATCTAAATAAAAGGCAGAAAGCGCAGCACTTAAGTTGGGAAAGAAAGTCGCAGTTAATGCATAGCAGGCTAGACCCCATAGTCGAATATCTGGCCCCAAAAATCTAAGAGCACATGCCATGAGCAAAGGAATGGTTAAACCATTAGCTAGACCTTGTAAGGCGCGTAATAAATAAAATATTTCGATATTTGGACTAAAAGGAATTAAAACACTAGAGAAGAGGCAAAGCCCTATGGCAAAAAGAAGAACTCTCCGCATAGAAAAAATGACCGCCCAACTGGTGGAAAGTATCATTCCAATAATCATGGCACTGGCATAAATACTGTTGACCCAATAACCCGAGTCAACACTAATTCCCATAGCTCCACGTATGTCGGCTAAGGTAATGCTGGTAATGCGGTTATTAAATTCGACAGTCATTGCAGCAAATATTGCACCTGCCAAACCGATGAGGGGGCGTATATTCATCTTTTACCTTAAATCTTAAACACAAATTTATGCAGGTAGCAGATATTGCAATTAACTGTACCGATCGGTACTCTACTCTTTAATTAAATTTACGTCAATTCTCGATTTTGAACTTTTCGATGAGTTACACTACAAACGAAGTCGCTAAAATTGTTATAAGGTCAATATGTCTGGTTCAACTAAAGCTAATGAAAAAGATCAAAAAATTCTGGATGCAGCAACAAAATTTTTTCTGACTCATGGTTTTAGTGGCACCACAACAGATATGATTCAAAAAGAGGCGGGTGTTTCAAAAGCAACCATGTATGGCTGTTATAAAAATAAAGAAGTGATGTTTGCTGCTGTGATTGAACGACAATGCACGAACATGCAGGAGCAAATTATATTAGTCGAGACAAAAGCCGAAAACCTACGTTCTGCTTTAACTGAAATGGGG
The DNA here is from genome assembly GCF_001423205.1 of Acinetobacter sp. Leaf130. Classification (NCBI taxonomy): domain Bacteria; kingdom Pseudomonadati; phylum Pseudomonadota; class Gammaproteobacteria; order Moraxellales; family Moraxellaceae; genus Acinetobacter; species Acinetobacter sp. Leaf130. The sequence goes on along the minus strand of NZ_LMOE01000001.1, from coordinate 1,271,277 downwards.
AAAACCTATCTGTGTTTTATATTATCGCATTCAGGTTTGGCTTTTTTTAGGGTATGTATTGCAGAAGCAGTCAGGTTTCCAGAGTTATCTGAAAAATTCTTTCAAGTTGGCCCAGAACGTCTTGCTAATATTATTGCGGGTTATCTTGAAAAATCTGCCAAAAATGGTGAAATTGAGTTAAATTCTTCTGCTGATATCGCAGCGAATATATTTTTAGCATTACTACGAAGTGATGCGCATCTTAAGTGTCTTACACATCCTAATTACATCATATCGGATAGTGAAATTAGTTCTTGGGTTGAATATGCAGTTGGTTTTTTTCTGAAAAATATCAATTACAATGAGAAGTTAAACTAATTTTATAAGTACTTCTGGTCTCAAAAGTTGGTAAGAATAGTTTCTATTTTTTGCTTATTTAAGAGTAAAACAACTTGATATTTAATCTATATGGATTATTCTTTTTCTCTAAAGGTTAATGCCTAAGAATGGGGATATTTTCTTAAGTTAATACCATTAATTTTAACTTGTACTGTGGAAGCTAATGAGTAAACAAACTAAAGAAAAATTGATAGAAGCAGCCATCATTCTTTTTTCACAAAATAATATTGAAACGCTATCGGTACAAAGAATTAATGAAACTGCTGGAGTTGCAAATAAATCAGCACTTTATTACCACTTTAAATCAAAATGGGGACTCGTGGAGGCTGCATTAGATCATGTCATGCAGCCTTATGTTATTGATAGTTTAGAGTTATTAAATGCTATTCCATCTAATAATGTGCAGGTTTCTGATGTTGTAGATGCTTTAATGAAACCCATGGTAAAAATACTTTTACAGAATAACGGAATTCATTACATCAAATTTTTCTCTAAAACGATTAGTGCCGGAGATGAAGGGCGCGTTATTGTTGCAAAAACTTTAGTACCTATTGCCAATAAAGCCGTAGATTTATTACAGCAAGCTTTACCTGATGCAGACCCTAATGCGATTTCACTTAAAGTACTTTTTACTTTTAATATCATTTTAAATGTGATCAGTGATATTGGTCTTGAGCATTTTTGGCCAACAGAGGTTAAAGACCATAAACTACTCGCTAAATATCTAAAAGATTATATTGAAGGTGGAATTCGTTTTAAAGCAGATCATTTTTATTAATAAGCCTAAAAAAACTCCTATCTTTTATTGAGCAAACATCGCTTCATCTCGCCTTGCATTTTTATAGAACCATTTTAGATAGTACGGTTTGAACTCTATTCCCTTGTGTAATCAGAATTGATAAAACTTTTTCTCTAGTATTGATATTTTAATAACTATTTATAAGTTTCTAATTTAATTGTAAAAAATAATTTTCCTCATGGTTGATAAAAATAGCTTGATATTTAATCTAGTTGGATTATTATTTTAATCTAAATGGATTAGGTCTCGAAAAAATTCGAGATTAAGAAATATAACAAAGAGATGAAGTTTTTATCGCTTGGTCAAGATGGAAAAGTATTATGGAAAAATTTAATCAGCTAAGGATTGCAATATTAGTTACGGTCATTGGCTCTGTGGGTTTGAGCGCGTGTAATGATAGTGACGATTCTACTCACGGAAATAAGCCAGTAAATCCAGATGCCGAGTTAACGGATTGCATGTGGCAAGATTCTGTAACAAGTAAACAGCATACGGGAGAAGACCCGTTAAATTATGCCTTCCCAGATTCTAATGTAACGTATTGGTCATCAGAATTTACGGTTCCAGAAGGTGCAAAAGTAATGATTGATGGGGATTATCCTTATTCACGTCACTTTTCATTGGTGAGCTATACCGCAAAAGGTGAGCGAGTTAATTCATTATTAGATGCTGCTATTTTACCAAATCAAGGTTCAATCAACCCGTTTGTAGTCGGGAATAACCGTATGGGCAAAGCGCGTAGCTACTCAGCACAATTGCAATTAGGAGATTTACCAACAAATCCTTTAAGTAATACTTTGTATGCCCCTAAAACAGTTGATGGCAAAGTTGCCATTTTATATCGTGTATATGTACCCAACAAAAACATGGATATTAAAGGAAATGTGAGTTTCCCTCGATTTAAAGTTCAACTTGCAAATGGGGAAGTTAAAAAGGGTCAAGATGTTTGTAATGTTCTACAAGTAAAAAAAGCACCGATTGATCGTATATCAACAATGCCATTAAAAAATACTGTAGATGCATTTAACCAAAATAGATATGAGGGTTTTCCTGCACAACAGGAACCAAAATGGTACAAAGCTTTTAGTGCTTTAGATAGCTTCAAATGTATTTATAAATTCGACCCTATTACAAAACAACCTATCGATAAATGTGAAGGTTTGACGGTCACACCTAAACTGGGTTATTGGGCTACACCTGACAATGAATATGTTTATGCAGCAGTAAGTAGACGATTAGGTAAAGTGATAGAACTTCGAGGTAAAGTTCCGACTACAGAAAAAACTTTTAATAATGATCAGTTTGTTCAAAAAACAGATGTACGTTATTGGTCAATTTGTACAAATGAAGTGATTTCAACTGCGACAAATTATTGTCTCTATGACGAAAATATTCAAAAAGTAGATAAAGACGGTTTCTATACCATAGTTGCTTCGTTACCAGAAGATCGACCAGCAAATGCACGAGAAGAGTGTGGGGTATATTTCCTTGAGCTAAGTCCTCGTGGTTCAGGCTATACAGCCGAAGATGGTAAAGCTTTCGGTCACTCAGACTTTGGTTTATTTATTATGCGTAATTTATTACCTGATAATGCCTTTGCTCACGCCGTTCAGAAGGTGAAAGTACCCGGTGAAGAAAAAGCGGTAATGGGTGACTATTTACCAGATATTCGTTACACCTCTAAGGACGCTTTTGAAACCAAGGGATGTTCTTAAAATCTAGACGTAAAGAAAATCAACCAATCTTTTAATGAAAGATTGGTTTTTTCTTTAGTACGCTAAAAAGTTCTAATTCAATAAAAATATTCCCAATCTTTAAGGGATAAAAAGCATATAAAATATCAAGGAAATATTATGAAAATCAAAGTACTAACGGTCTCATTATTATCTATTTTGTCGCTCAATGCATTTGCAGAAAATAAAGTAGAGAAGTCTGTTATTGACTCAAATGCCTCTTACGGTAGTAAGTATAATCTACAAGATGCTGATGAGTTTAAGAATGCTGAAAAGGGTTTTATCGCTAAATCTACTGGCCAAATAAAAAATGAGCAAGGAGATGTGATTTGGGATTTTGATGCATTTAATTTTATTAAAGATCAAGCTCCCGATACTGTAAATCCAAGCCTGTGGAGACAAGCAAAATTAAATAATAATGTTGGTTTGTTTAAGGTTACCGATCGTGTCTGGCAAGTTCGAGGCTTTGATCTGGCAAACATGACCATTATTCAGGGTAATACAGGCTGGATCATTGTTGACACTTTAACGTCTAAAGAAACTGCTGAAGCAGCTATTAAATTTGCAAGACAGCATTTAGGTGACCAGAAAATTTCAGCGATTGTTTTTACGCATAGCCATATTGATCATTTTGGTGGGGCTCTCGGCGTTATCTCTGCTGAAGAATTGAAGCAAAGAAAGATACCCATTGTTGCTCCTGAAGGATTTATGGAAGAAGCGACTAGTGAGAACATTATGGCAGGACCAGCCATGACTCGCCGAGCAACTTATATGTATGGTACATATTTACCTAAAAATACAGAAGGTTTGGTTGATAATGGTTTAGGTAAAGCGGTAGCAGTCGGACAAATCGGAATTTTAGAACCGAATCAGTTGATTACGCAGAAAGAACAAAAATTGAATATCGATGGTTTAGATTTTGTATTTTATAACGTTCCAAGTTCAGAAGCGCCGTCAGAATTAACTTTTTCCATTCCATCACTTAAGCTTTATAATGGCGCAGAGATTCTCTCCCATACGCTACATAATCTTTACACTCTAAGGGGTGCTAAAGTACGCGATACTTTAAAATGGGTCGGTTATCTGAACCAAGCTTTAGAGCAAACCCAAAATTCAGAAGTTTTTATTGCCCAACATCATTGGCCAGTTTGGGGTCAACAAAATATTCAAGACTTTATTAAGACACAAAGAGATGTCTATAAATTCATTCATGATCAAACTGTTCGTTATATGAACTCTGGTTTAAATGGTGCTGAAATTGCAGAGAAGATTAAACTGCCGCCTGAGTTAGACCAAAAGCTATATGCTCACGGCTATTATGGAACCTTAAAACATAATGCGAAGGCTGTATATCAATACTACATGGGCTGGTTTGATGCCAACCCATCAAATTTAGACCCTTTACCACCTAAAGATGCTGCAAAGAAATATATTGAACTGGCAGGTGGAGAGGCGAATGCTTTGAAAAATGCTCAGCAAGCTTATGACAAGGCTGAATACAGATGGGCTGCGGAAGTTCTAAAACATTTAGTATTTAATAACCCAAAGAATTTTCAAGCGAAAGAATTGCTGGCAAAAACTTATCGACAATTAGGATATTCCGCTGAAGCTGCGACTTGGCGTAATTTCTATTTATCGGGTGCACAAGAATTACAAGGCGTTACTCCAGTTAAGAATACCTCTGGTCGTTTAGGTTTACTTATTCATACGCCGACTGAACGATTTCTTGAAGCGATGGCAACCAATCTGGATGTTGAAAATTTAAAAAATGAAAATCAGTGTATGAATTTAGTATTGACTGATACACAAGAAAATTTTTCATTACGGATTGAAAACTCGGTCATGCTCTTTGATAAATATGACAGTGATCGTTTACCAACAAACTGCCCAACGTTGAAGTTGACTAAACTTTTATATTTAAAGTTAATTACCGGTGAAGTAGATGCTTCGAAAGTTTTATTTTCTAAGGACAGCGAAATAAAGGGCAATCCGTTAAAAATTGGCAAGTTCTTTTCTTTATTTAAAAAGTCTAGCAATGGTTTTCCCATTGTGACTCGTCCAGAAAATTGAAAATATCCAAGATAGACCCATAGGAAATTCAAGCTAAAGTATCCTTTAGCAATGATTTCAACCTAGCAGCACTTGATAGAACCCAACCATCATGTGCTGCATTTTTAACTTTATATAAACCAAATTATTTGATGTGCTGGTGTAAATTTGGAGGTTCTAACTTCTAGTCTCTTTAAAAAGTGAGCGTTACGTGAGAAGAGTAATTTTAGCTGCTACATTTAGTTTTGCCGTACTAGGTATGCAAGGTTGTCTTTCTTTGCCTAAGAAAGTTGATGAAAAACCTGCTGAAAAGAAAAACGAGTATTTTTCAGAAATTGTTAAATTCAAAGGTTTAAGCCAAACGCAAATTTATGATGCCTCTAAAAACTGGCGAAATAATGTTGTAGATTATGTTTCAAGTCGAAAAATTATTCAGGCAGATGACAATAATAAAGTACTGACAATTAAAGGACATGCAGGGCTAAAATTTGATAATTGTATGGACTGTCTAAGCAGAAATATGATTAAGGTCGCAGACGATTCCTTTAATTATATTCTGAAAATAGAAGTTAAAGATCATCAAGCTAAGCTTACTTTTAGCAATATAGAACCTCGTGACAATCGTAATAATCATGTTTATAAAGATAAAAATGCAGCCATAAAAAATCAATTAAAGAACATTGTGGAAGGCTATAAATTTCATATCTTACATCCGAATGCTCAGCCTAAAGGTGCGAGTCCAATGTAGTTTTCTTACATTGGCTTATAAAAAATATAGTTAAAGAGTCAGATAGGCCTATTAGAGATAAATGTCTAACGAAAATAGGCATTTATCTTTGCTAAGTAGGTGATGTATATCTCTTTAATATAAAAAAAATAAATATTGTATATAAATATCTTGAATAAATGTTAATTTCCTGTATGCTTAACTTAACTAGAAAAAAGACTTGTAGTAAATCTTCTTTAAGTATCGCAGTTTTAGTCATAATCCTTCGTTTTTTTCAGATCTTAAGCTCAATTCGTTATTATTTTTTCAAAGTTATATTTGTCATTTAAAATGACTCAAATTATTAAAATCAAAGGATATATTATGTCTAATACAAGTAATGGTACAGTAAAGTGGTTTAACGAAACTAAAGGTTTCGGTTTTATTCAACAAGAATCTGGTCCAGATGTGTTTGCCCATTTTAAAGAAATTGCTTCTTCTGGCTTCAAAACTTTATATGAAGGTCAGCAAGTAACATTTAATATCGCTCAAGGCCAAAAAGGTCCAAGTGCTGTGAATATTATTCCACAGTAATAAGCGACAAAAAAAAAGCCCTGAATCATCAGGGCTTTTTTTATTTATTGTGAATCAACTTTTACTTGACGATGAATTAATCTTAATTCTAAATTTTCCAAGCTAACGACTTGATCATTTGAATCAACCAGCTTTAATTTAAGTAAATCATTTGTATTTTTGTGGAAAACTTTAACCACATCTTTATCAGCTTCAATAAAGTTACTGCCAGATTCAAGCATTGCAAGTAATACAACATTTAAGCTTCTACCTTTTGGCGTGAGTAAATACTCTTTGCGCTCTCTAACGCCGATTTCCTTATAAATAGATAATTCAAATATTTCTAATTGAATAAGATGTTTTAGTCGATTAGATAAAATTTGCTTTGATATGCCTGTATTTTCTAAAAATTCATTAAATTTAGTTACCCCATAAAAAGCTTCTCTTAATAAGAGGATGGTCCACGTGTCATTCAATATTTCAGCAATTTGAAAAATTCCGCACACATCTGCCGAGAATTTATTATTTGGAATAATTTGATTTGACATTCAGTGGGGCTCCAATTAGCATGAGTCTACAATTTAGACCTAGGGTTGATTCAGGTAGCATTATGCCATTTATAAATATACAAACAATAGAAGGCTTACTAGATAAAGAAAGTAAGGCTGAGCTTTTTAAGCGAATAACAGATTTATTTGTAGAGATCGAAGGAAAGGGAAATGCTGCTTTTCGGGAGCATGTCTGGATACGAATTGATGAATATCCACCTGAACAGTGGCAATTAGGCCACTTACGACCAACAAAAGAGATGATTGAAATAATATCTAAAGCTAACTAATTAACTTTATAGTTATTTTTTCAAAGCAGTATTAATAAATCATAAGTAAAAATTTTTTGAGCTGTACATCTTTTTAGAAAGGTGAACAGCTCATAGCTTTAATAACAATGTGAATGGAGGTATTTATCTGAAAAGCATTATGATTTTTATTTCTTATTTATTTGAAGAAACTTCGATCACAATTTTCCCAAACGCGCCTCTAGAAAGATGGTTAAAGGCTTCAATAGCTTCTTCAAATTTATATACATGCTCAATAACCGGTTTAATTTGATGTTCATTTAGAAACTTGTTCATACGTTCAAATGAAACTCTTGGTGCTACGGCTATTCCCCGAAGTTTGGTTTGACGGAAAATGAGTGGCATTAAATTTAATTGGGTGGTTTGTCCAGTTAGAAAGCCAACTTGGGCCACAGTGCCAGCTACTTTTGTGGCTGCAATAGATTGATTAAGACCATTACCGCCTGCAACCTCAATTGTTACATCGACACCTTTACCATCAGTTAATTCTAGTACTCGCTCATCCCAATTTGGATGAGTTTTATAATTGATTCCTTCATTTGCACCCAAAGCTCGAACTTTTTCTAAATTTATATCATTGCTTGATGTAGCGATAACTCTCGCTCCATAGGCATGAGCTAATTGGATTGCAAAAATAGAAACCCCACCAGTCCCTTGTACAAGAACATTTTGTTCTGGCTTAAGGTTACCTATATCCATGAGTGAATACCAAGCTGTTAATGCAGCAATAGGTAATGTAGAAGCTTCAGCATCAGACATATTATCTGGAGCTTTTACTGCACTTTCTTCATGCAAGATCATATATTCAGCAAGACCACCTGATAATGGCATACCTAAACAATATTCCGGTTCATTGGGTCCAGGTTCTTCATCAATCCAGCGAGAATAGAGTGTAGTATTGACTCGATCACCTAATTTAAAACGCGTTACTCCTTCACCTACAGCCACGACTGTACCTGCTGCATCGGAAACAGGAATTAAAGGTTTTGGAACCATATGGGGTTCATAAAAACCTTCAACAATCGCTTTATCTCGATAGTTTAAAGAAACCGCTCCAACTTTAATGAGGAGTTCACCAGCTTTTGGAGTTGGGGTTTCCACTTCCTCTAATTTTAAATTATTTAAACCAAAATCTTTTAGTAACCATGCTTTCATCATCTTTTCCTCTTAAAAGAACTTGATAACTTTCTTACTTAGCCATCATTTGAACTCATCTTAATTCAAGAAAATAATTTTATTAATATGATAAAATTCTAGTCATTGTGGAATAAAATTCCTTAATAGGTGGTTTATGGAAAGTAAGTTTTCAGGAATACTTGAGTTTGTTACAGCTGTAGAGCAGGGAAGTTTTACTGGTGCAGCAGAAATACTTGGAATTACCGGATCTGCGGTAGGAAAAAGTATTAATAAATTAGAAAAAAGATTGGGTGTCCAACTTCTTCACCGCACAACCAGACGCATTTTTTTAACTCCAGAAGGGGAAGCATGGCTTGTTAGTTGTCGTCGTATTTTGGAGGAATTAGATCAAATAGAAACATTACTTTCGACAGAAAATTCATACCCTATAGGTCGTATAAGAGTTGATCTTCCTACAACTTTTGGCCGTCGATATATTTTTCCGATTTTATTAGATTTAGCTCAGCAATATCCTCAGTTAGATTTATCTGTAACCTTTCAAGACAGGGCTGTAGACATGATTAGTGAGGGGGTAGATCTCGTTGTCAGAATAGGTGATTTAGAAGATTCTACTGACTTAATTGCAAAATCACTTGGACACCAAACGCTTTTAATTTGCGCCTCGCCAGCCTACTTAGAAAAGAATGGTTATCCCTCCAAGAAAGAGGATTTAAAACATCACAATTGTCTAATCGGTTGGAGAAGAAATTATAAAGGGCAATGGTTTTTAAAAAATGCGCTAGGGGAAATGGAAGAGTTCGAAATTAATTATAGACATGAAATTCCAGATGGTGATGCTTTACTAAGCGCATGCACTTCTGGTCTTGGTATTGCACAACTACCAAGTTGGTTAGCTTTTGATGCATTAAGAGCTGGAAAGTTAATTTCTATTCTTCCAGAGGTATCTGGTGTAGAAATACCAATTCATGTGCTATGGCAAAAAAGATGGCATTTACAACCCAAAATAAGAGTCGTAGTTGATGAAATAACAAAGTTCACGCATAACAAACCTGAATTATTTTTAGGGTAATTCAGGTTATAAAAAATTCATCTGCAAAATGCTTGTCTATTTTTATACGCTCTTTATATCCACCGACGGCGGAACCCCAAAAAAGCGTTTATATTCTCTGGAAAATTGCGACAAACTTTCATAGCCTACTTGCATGCTTGTAGATGAAATATCGCATTCTTCAGTGATTAATAAACGCCGTGCTTCGGTCAGCCTCATTCTTTTTTGATATTGTAAGGGGCTCATTGAAGTAATATCACGAAAATGCTGATGAAAACTTGAAGCGCTCATACCCATTGTGCTTGCAAGTTCCTCAATGCTAAATGATTTTGCAAAATTTGTTTTCAACCATTCAATGGCTTTCACAATTCGATGACCTGTAGTTCCTGCCGCTACAATTCGTTTCAGCCGATCACCTTGTGGACTCATTAATAAACGATAAAAAATTTCCTTAATAATAAGGGGAGACAAGATTGGAATATCTTGTGGTGTGTCCAGTAATTTTAATAACCGTATAAAAGCATCATTCAGTTCCGAATTTACGACCCCAACAGCCATTCCTTTTTTTTCAGTATTGGTATCTTTAAAAGGAATATGAGCTTCAAGCATGATTTGGGCAAGCACATAGGGGTCTAGTCGTAGGACTATTGATAGATAAGGTTGTTCAACCGAAGCTTCAAGAACTTGAGCAATTACAGGCAAGTCAATTGCAGTAAAAAGGAAATGATTTGAATCATAGGTGTAGGCTTCTTCGCTAAGAATCACCTGTTTTTTCCCTTGAGCAATCATACATAGACTGGCATCCATCATACTGCTATTTGGTTGGGTCAATGTTTCTGCACGAAATAAAGTCAGTCCCATAATAGGCGTTTCGAATGTACCTTTTTCTCGGGTCCATTGATCGACAAGTTGAGCCAGTGTTTCATTATTGCCTAGAGACATATTCGTCATTCAGATTTCACCTATTGTCATCTGTGTTTTCATTGTAGGCATTTCAAATAAGAAAAATAGAGAGAATTGCAATAATTCGGAGGATTAGGCAAATCTGCAAGAGGAATAGAACAACGCCTATCAAGTTTCATTTTTATACTGATTTAACAATGCTTCATCCTAAGTCCTTTTACTAAATTGAGGACGTTGATACTAATCTAGGAAAAAAGATGAATGTTAAAACAGTCACTTTCGTGACCACTTTATTTATCTCAATGGGAGTACCCGCCATGGATAAACAACCAGTCATCGCATCTCAAACCATCAAAAAAGCCAGTCAGCAGCAAGTGATTGAAGGCCCAGACAAGATTTTTACGGGAACTGTAGCGATTAAACCTTTAACTGATGTGACTGAAGGGATAAATGCTTCAAGTGCATATGTGAGTTTTAATGCGAATGCCCGCTCATTTTGGCATACCCATCCTAAAGGGCAATATCTCATTGTGACAGAGGGAGAAGGGCTTGTGCAGGAATGGGGCAAACCAGCAGAAAAGATTTCTACGGGAGATGTGATCTATTGCCCACCAGGTGTGAAACATTGGCATGGGGCAAGCGGTCATTCTGCGATGACACACCTTGCTTTAACTGCAACTGATGAACATGGCAAAAACGTGGACTGGTTAGAGCCTGTATCAGATGAGCAATATAAAGAGGCGGGTCATTGAAGTTACAGACCATATTTTTAGCTATCAACATGTTAGTGCTTGATCAGCAAATTTATGCGGCTACAGAAATGGCTCAGCTTTCTTTGTCGCACAATAAGGAAATGAAGCAAATGCAAAATTCTTTATCGCAACAGCAACAAGCAATCATACCGATTGCTGCATACGCCGCAAATGGTGACCTATCCAAACTCAGTCAATCATTAAAAGATGGTCTAGATCAAGGATTAACCATTTCAGAAATTAAGGAAGTTTTAGTTCAAACCTATGCCTACGCTGGCTTTCCTCGAAGTTTGAATGCCCTCACGACATTTATGCAGGTGTTAGAACAGCGTAAAGAAAACGGTATTCATGATGTAGAAGGCAAGACTAATAGTGCTTTACCGAAAGATTATCAGGCGCTTTTACAAGGCACTCAGAATCAGACCCAACTGGTTGGACAACCCGTCAAAGGTGCATTGTTTGAGTTTGCTCCTGCCATAGATGAATATCTAAAAGCTCATCTATTTGGCGATATTTTTTCAAGGGATGTGTTGAATTGGCAAGATCGTGAGATTGCCACCTTGAGTATGCTTTCGGCGCTAGAGGGTGTAGAGAGTCAACTTCAATCCCATCTTAATATTGCAAAGACCCAAGGTATTACATCTCATCAATTTGACGAAATACAGAAAATACTTAGTAAAAAAGTAAGTCCGCAAGTGGGTCAACGGTTCAAAAACGTATTGACGAGTTTTCAAAACCAATAGCTTTAAATCAATTCTAAAGACGAATTCGTCTTTATTTAAACATTAAACATGAGAGAAAAATATGACAATTGAAGTTTTAGGTTATGCCGCGCTGTCATCAGAAACTCCTTTAGTTCCGTTTAAGTTTGAACGTAGAACTCCACGTGAAGATGATGTTGTCATTCAAATCGAATATTGTGGTGTCTGCCATTCCGATTTACATCAAGCTAAAAACGATTGGGGATTCAGTGCTTATCCGTTAGTGCCGGGTCATGAAATTGTAGGTCGTGTCACCTCAATCGGTGCCAAAGTCACAAAATATAAAGTTGGCGACTTCGTAGGAATTGGCTGTATGGTCGATTCATGCCGTACTTGTTCTGCTTGCCATTCAGGACTAGAACAATATTGTGAAGAAGGTAACACTCAGACTTATGGCGCTGTAGATCGTCATGACCAACGACCAACCTATGGTGGATATTCTCAAACAATTACTTGTAGCGAAGATTTTGTATTAAAAGTACCTGAAAATTTGGATGCTCAGGCTGTACCGCCGTTACTTTGTGCCGGGATTACCACATGGTCACCACTTCGCCATTGGAATATTGGGAAGGGCAGTAAAGTTGCAGTCGTTGGTTTAGGTGGCTTGGGCCATATGGCAATTAAACTTGCAAATGCTCTAGGTGCGGAAGTGACATTATTCACTCGCTCAGCTAACAAAGAACAAGATGCAAAACAACTCGGAGCGCATCATGTTGTGTTATCAACCGATGAAAATCAAATGCAGTCAGTCGTAAATCAGTTTGATTTAATTATTGATACTGTGCCTTATAACCATGACTTGAAGCCTTATATTCCAACTTTAGCTTTAAATGGAACAATTGTGCTGGTTGGATATTTGGGTGAAATTAGCGCAAATTCAGTACCTATGATTTTGGGTAGAAAATCAATTGCTGGCTCGGTAATTGGTGGAATTAAAGAAACACAAGAGTTACTCGATTTTTGTGGTGAGCATAACATCGTTTCTGAGGTAGAGATGATTGATATGCAAAACATTAATGAAGCTTTTGAGCGTATGTTAAAGAGTGATGTGAAATATCGTTTTGTGATTGATATGAAAACATTATCTGATCATTAATATGGTTTGATCTGGGCTGTGCATTTCGCTTTAGGGTGCACAGTTCAAAAAACTCTCTAAACAAGACAATATTATTAAGCTGATATTTAAGAATTTCCTTAATTATGTAATTTAATGAAAAACAATAATTATTTAAATATTTTCTAGCCAATATCACATTGACACCTTAAATATTGAAGATTACCATTTGCAGGCTGGCCACATTGCCAGTCGGTTGTCGCAGACCGTTCCGAAAAAGCATTAAAAGTTAATTCTTTTAGTGACGAACCCTCGTGCCCCCTCTACGGTGGAACGGGAGGGGGACACCTTCGGGTGTGCTGGGTTTTTTCGGCCAGTCTGCGAACCCCCTTTCGTTCTGCCACCATAATTCTATAAATGTCTGGCAGAACTCCCAATAAAAAGGAGTTGGCTTTGCACATTCATCATTTCTTGGCAGTCTTTGCCAAAAGCTATAACGATACAACTTAAATCATATTATCAGCTTGATTACCTTTAGGGTTTTCAGGCTTTAAGTCATTACGGCTCAAAAACTTGCATCAACAATAAAACTTGAGATGTGCCAAGCACAGTCTTTGTGGCTTTGCTATGCCTTTTTTTTCAGTTATTAGAAAAGTAGCGATGCTATATCTCATTTATATACAACAAGAATTTATTTTATAACGGTAAAACTATGCCACATTCAGATCTCCCATCTCGTGCTTTAAGCGCGCTACATACCTCTCGGAACCTTTTTAATAATTATGGCTTTCATAAGGTCGGAGTAGACCGAATTATTGAAGCAGCAAAGATGCCGAAAGCCACGTTCTATAACTACTTTCACTCAAAAGAACGCCTCATTGAAATGAGCTTAACCTTTCAAAAAGATGGATTAAAAGAAGAGGTGCTTTCAATCATCTACGTTCAGAAAGATTTAACCGTAATTGAAAAACTTCGCAAAATTTACTTTTTACATGCAGATTTAGAAGGGCTTTATCATTTGCCATTTAAGGCCATTTTTGAAATTGCAAAAACACATCCTAAGGCGTATCAGGTCGTAGTTAACTATCGAAACTGGTTGATTAATGAAATTTATAATTTACTTTTAACGGTAAAAAGTACGGCCTCAAAACCTGATGCGCACATGTTTTTATTTGTGATTGATGGGGCGATGGTTCAGCTTTTAGATTCAAATAGTGTGGATGACAGGGAAAGGTTGCTAGATTATTTTTTGGCGCAGATTGCGTAATTCTTTCTTTGACTTGGAACTTTTGATTAAAAAAGGAGTTAGGCAAAATTTAAGTCTAACTCCTTAATGAAATGAAGATTTATGATTTAGAAGGGATATATTTACGCATTACAAGGATGAGTATCGTAAGCAAAATACTAAGACCAAAAACAGGTAAGCTTAGGCCTAACACAATGCCAGTTAGCATTAACAATACTTTTTGTTGGCCAGTTGCACGCTTCCAAATAAATAAGCTTTGACCAACAAAGTGGGTTGTCATGAGTTTTAAATTTGAGTTTTTAAATGCAGCCTTATATGCATAAATAATCATGATACAAAGTGCAAGCGCATAAAGTGCGAGAACCAACTGATTTATCCAGCCAAATAAAATACCAATATGAGCATCAACTCCCCAACGAGTTAGTTTTGCAACCAGTGAGTAGTCTTTAAAAGCAAGTTGATCGATAACTTTATGTTGTTCCATATTAATGGCGATGCTATCTGCTTGAGTTGGCCATTTACGCTGAATCTCGGCCACTGTCCAAGCTTGATTTCCACTGGTGGGTGGTTTGATTTGTATTTGTGCCGCCTCAATGCCATGTGCTCTGGCTATTGAAAGAGCGGTATCAAACTCACCTGACACAATATTTAAATTAAGATTTTCACTGTGTGGCATGTCGTGATGTTCATGGTGCATCACTGTAGGTAAATTATCTGTTTGAAGAGAAGTTGCTAATGTTGGGGTTTGCCAGTTGAACCACTGACGAGCAACCCGAATATTATCTCCAGCCCACTCGGACCATGTAAGACCAGTAATGGCGATTAATAATAAAAGTGGAAATAAAAATAAACCAAGCGTGCTATGCCACTTCAATAATTTATTTTTTTGTGTTTGCCTGATTTTAAGATTTTGACGACGTTTCCACCAATTATACAGTCCAGTTAAAGTCAAAATGGCTAACCAACTTGCTGCCAGTTCACTGTAAAAGCGGCCCCATTTCCCTAGTAATAAATTGCTATGTAATTGGTCGAGCGTAGTTCGAAACGGCAGAACCCCACTAGTACCATACACAGCCAGATGGCCTTTGGCTTTAAGCGTAAAGGGATCAATGAAAACGGCTTCACTGGTAAAATGATGGATCGGGTCTGAGAAAATAACACGAGTTGTCTGATCAGAACTTGGGGCTGGTCTAACTTCAATTACCTGTACAGACTTGGGCATCACTTGCTTTGCGGCTTCAATTTGCTGACTCAGCTTATATTGCGCTTGGTTCAATGGCTCAACGTATAGAACATCTTTATAAATCGCTTGTTCAACTTGAGGTGTAATCGCATAGAGTAAGCCGGTGAATGCCGCGACCAATATAAATGGTGCAATGAAAATACCAGCATAAATATGAATTAAACGGTAAAGACTACGCCAGAAGGATGAATGGGTCAGCATCAGAAGATAATGTCTATCAGGTGTTGGGCGGATTATAACGACTTATTTCTCTTAATGTTGATCGAGCTGTAACTGCTATTAAATTATTTGAATAGCGCTTAGGCAGAGTGTTTAGACTAATAATTAGATAGTTTTTATTACTTGGTAAATTTGGCGCTTTTTTTGCTTAGTATTTAAGATCTTGTCTACCAAACTTTATTTGATAACTTTACAGCTTATGATTCAAACCGTCTTGCTCTCTTATGGTGTGTTTTTCACATGAAAAATGCACTAAATAGACGCATCTTTTTATTTTGCACTGTATTTGTGCATTGGGTGCTGTAATGAGATTTTTGGTTTCAATACTCACTTTACTCCTTCTATGTGGATGTTCTTCATCTGAACAAAGTGGAAAAGCTCAAGAAAAGTTAGAGGTCCATTCAATATGTGTGTTTGATAGTACAAATACAAAAGTCTGTATAGCCAAACCAGCCCAAAGAATTGTGTCTTTGTTTGAGTCGGGTTTAGATGGCTTATATATGCTGGGGCAAGGTCATAAAGTGATTGGCATACCGGCCGAAGTATACATTCAACCTTTATTGTTTAATGCCTACTCAAAAATAGATAAGCGTATCGCCAATAAACAGCTTGCGACACCTTCACAAGGCGCAAATGCAACCAATATTGAAAGTCTCGTTTTGTTAAAACCAGATCTGGTAATTTTAGGGAGTGGGCAAACCCAAACGATTGAACTGTTGCGGCAGTTTGGCATTGCTGTATATGTGATGGAGTCCAGTACCTACCAACAAGTGAAAGAAGAACTTTCTGAAATTGCTGTACTGAGTGGTGCTCAAAAACGTGCTCAAGAAATTTTAAATTTTTCGGATGAAATTGTGTCGGAAGTCGCAGCCAAAACTGCACGTCAGTCAAATAAACAATCGATTTATTATGCATGGTCAGGTGGACGAATTTTTTCTACCTCGGGACGCAAGTCTATTACTAATGACTTTATTGAGCTGGCGGGTGCTTACAACATTGTTCAGACCGATGCCAATCAACCTAATGTAAACCCCGAGACCTTAATTGAATGGAACCCAGACAATATCGTGCTTTGGAATACCAACCCAAAACTGATTTATGAACGAAAAGAATTACAAGGCTTAAGCGCTGTACAAAACCGAAAGGTTTTTAATTTGAGTCCTGCATTTATATATAACCCACATACCATCAAAATCATTATTACGGCGATTTATTTGAATCACAGTATTTATCCTGAACAGTCCGATTTACCTGTAAGTGCTTTACAACAGCGTATTTTAACCAAGTTGTATGGTGAGCACCTTGCAAAAGCGTTGGTGCAATGAATATGGAAAAACTGAAATATTATTGGTTTTACCCGTTACCCGTCGTGATGATTTTTATCTCGTTGCTCATAGGGCCAACTCAGACCTTGAGTGCATGGGATTATTTGCTGTGGAGCGTGCAAGCGGTCTTCGGTACACCATATTTTGATGCTGAACAATTTAGACTCATGCAAAATATTCTTGTGAATGTCAGGCTACCTAGAATTTTACTGACCTTTATGGTGGGGGCTGCATTGGCAACAGCGGGTAATGGCTTGCAGGCATTATTTCGTAACCCCTTAGTTGACTCTTATGTACTAGGTATTTCATCTGGTGCGGCGTTCGGTGCGGCTTTGGCACTTTCTTTAAGTTGGCTTTCACCCAATCTATCCGCCTTTATTTTTGGTGTTTGCGCCGTTGCCTTAACGTATTTATTTGCACATCAAAAACATGAAAGCCAGACATCTTTAGTCATGGTAATTTTATCGGGCATGATTGTTTCTGGTCTTTTTTTGGCAGGACTGACAGTCATTCAATACTTAAGTGATCCATTTAAATTGCAAGCCATTGTGCAATGGACGATGGGCAACTTACATCAGGCTTCTTGGCAAAAAGTTCAATACGCCGTGCTACCGATTTGTATTGGTCTTGCTGGATTATTTGCGATGCGTTGGCGCCTAAACTTAATGGCACTCGGTGCCGAAGAAGCACAGGCGGTTGGTGTTAACCCAAGGTGGGAACAGCTTCTTTTAATTGCTCTGGTGACTGTATGTACATCAACGTCTGTAGCTGCAGCAGGCATTATTAGTTTATATGGGCTGTTTATGCCGCATATTGTGAGAATGTTGGTTGGGCCAGATCATCGCTACAGTATTCCTGCCAATATGGTGTTAGGTGGTAGTTTTCTACTGATGATTGATAACTTTTCTCGGGTTTTACTTACTTTTGAAATACCGATTGGTATTTTTACCATGTTACTTGGTGCGCCATTTTTCTTATTATTAATGAAAACACAGAGGACTCATTGGGCATGATTCAAATTGATCAGTTAAATTATGCCTATGGGCATAAGCAAGTTCTCAAAAATATTCATCTGGAGTTTCCTGAAAATCAGTTTTCAGTGATTTTAGGGCGTAATGGCTGTGGTAAATCGACACTTTTTAAGTTGATGGCTGGCTTAGAACCCGTAAAAGATGGATTAATCCGTTATTCAGGAAAGCCATTATCGGACTTTAAAGGTAAAGATCGGGCTGCATTACTTGGCTTTTTACCGCAATTTCACAAAACCGTATTTCCATTTTTGGTTAAAGATGTGGTGATTACTGGGCGTGCTGCTTTTAGCCGATATCGTCCTTCAAAATCAGACTGGGAACGTGTAGACCAAGCCTTGCTTGATTTAGACATCGAGCATTTGCGTGACCGTCCTTATACCGAGCTATCGGGTGGTGAACGGCAATTGGTCATGATTGCGCGTATTTTAGTACAAGCGCCGAAAGTCATTTTGCTCGATGAGCCAACTAATCATCTTGATGTTTATTATCAGTCTTATTTAATGAAAAAATTGCGTCAGTTGTCGCGGCAAAATTTTACGGTGATTGCGATTATGCATGATCCAAACTTGGCTTTTTTATTTGCAGATCATTTATTTTTTATGCGCGAACATGAGGTAGTTAAGCCTGAGTCAAAAACTCGAATCACCGATCCGAAGTTTTTAAAAAGTGTCTATGATGTCGAGTTCCATGAAGCCATGATTCAAGACAAAACCATTGTTATCCCTGATCATTCTTGGCTGTAAAAAATATGACACTTCACTATCAGCTAGCCGACAAATCAGACTATGCATCTGCGGTAGAGTTTGCACTTTATACTAGACAGCTTTTATTCCCAGAAATCTATCATGGGCAAGTTCCTAAAGATTTAAAAAATTTTGGGCAATATTATGTCAATGATCCATTAGGTTGCTTTATTACGGTAAAAGATAAAAACCGCATTATTGGCACCATTGCATATCGGGCGTATGACCATCGTTTTGATTTTAATTTGCCACCAAATACGGTTGAAGTGGTTAAGTTATTTGTATTGCCTGAATACCGCCGTAATGGCATCGCAACTCAACTATGTGACATGTTGTTTAGCCATGCAAAGAAGAATGGAATTGCCACTTTATATTTGCATACACATCCATTTTTGCCAGCGGCTGAGGAGTTTTGGACTCTACAAGGCTTTGAAGTCATTAAGCGAGAATGGATCGAGACGTATGACACCATTCACATGAGTAAATCTTTATAGTGTTTCATTCTGAGTATGAAATCTTTTTAGAAAATGGGTAGGCGGATAGCCCATAATTTTACTGAACATTGCTGTAAAAGCTGCCGAGTGTTCATAGCCCAAACTAAAAGCAATTTCCGTAATTGAGATATTCTCTTTTAATGCATTTAAAGCATAGATGATGCAGACCCGATTACGCCATGCCTGAAAGGACATACCAGTTTCAGACTTAAACCAGCGATGAAAAGTTCGTTCACTTTTATTGTTGTCATGTGCCCAGTCTTTAGGGCTGCTATGAATATCGGGGTGTTTCATAAACTCAGCACACTGTTTAGATAACAATGTGTTGTGAGGCAATGGAATAAACAGAGGCAGGGCTGGTGCAGCTTCTAATTCATATAACAATAAATCGATAAGAGCACCGTCACGTCCTAAAGGCTGGTAGTCAATAGGTAGCTGATTTGCCTGAATGAGCAGTTGATGAAGTAACGGTGATACTTGTACGACTTCGCAATAGTTTGCCTGTCTTGGGGCATTACTCACTTCTATATACAAACTATATGTGCTGACTTTAGATAACCATACCCGATGTGGTTTGCCTGCGGGTATCCATACACCACTATAGGGCAAGACGAGCCATTGACCGTCTTCAGTTTCAACTTTCATGAGGCCTTCGGGTGCATATAAGAACTGTGCACGGCGATGGCTATGCGTATCTAACAAAGTATCAGCTGGATAGTCTGATCCTAATGCTAGAACTGCTTGGGGTAGATGATCTACGTCGTTAATTGGAATATTACGCATATATTATTGGCTGAAATAAATAAAAAGATGTCTTTTCTACGTTAGTTTGCCATAGAGCTATTTTATATCATGCCTCTATAAAGGTGAGGAAGATGATCATGCTATATGAGCTATTTTTATTTGGACTACTTTCGGGAGTCACCACTTGGTTATTTGGCTTTGGCGGTGGTTTTGTTGCTGTGCCTTTGCTTTACACTGTTATTCTTCAAAAGTGGGGCAATGAAAGCAGTGTCGGCATACATGCCATGCAAATCGCCGTAGCCACATCAGCCTTTGTCATGCTGTGCTCCGCAAGTTTTGCAACCTTTCGACACTATCGTTCGGGACATATAGATTGGCAAAAGATCCATTTTTTATGGGGTGGCATAGCATTTGGTGGAATTGTTGGTGCAGTAATGGCCTCATTCTTTAATGGCAGCTGGCTTCGCTGGATATTTATGGGTTATGTGTTTGTAACGATTCTTGATTGTTATTACCGACCGGGGTTTATTGTGACCACGGTGCAAAAGCAACACTATGGTCAAAACAGTGAACTCATCAAAGGAGGCATTATTGGCTGGGTTGCAGCACTTTTAGGTGTGGGGGGAAGCGTAATGACGGTTCCTTTATTACGGCGGCGGGGTAGTTCTATGGCAGAGGCCGCGGCTATAGCAAACATTCTCACGCTGCCTTTGTCTTTAACTGCAACGCTGACCTATTGTGTATTGTCACTTTGGCAATCTACATGGGCACCTAGTGGATTTATTGGCCTGATTTGGTTTGAAGCTGCCTTATTCTTAGTTGCGGGAACATGGATCGGGCTATATTTTTCAGAAAAATTTATTTCAAAACTACCAGATTTATGGCGGGCAAAATTATATCCGCTACTTTTAATCATAGTTCTACTTGTAATGATTTTTGTAAATTAAATATTTATTTCAACAGGTTGAATAATAATTTTTATTAAAAAACGAATTTCTAGTCGCTCTAAAACTGCAAATTTCATGTCTTAAAATGGCTTTGAAAAAAGTTTGAAAATTAGACTTGAAATATATAGTGGCTTTATGCCACTATATATTCATCGAAGGTCATCAGACAAAAAGAGGATGATATGGCTATCCAGCTTTTAGATGCGGCAAGAAATGAAATTCCAGTGAAATTCACGCAGTTTTCTGGTGGAGAGCGTCATGTTCAAATTGATGAGGCAACCTTAGGTTTACTATCTGGCACGGTATTGGTTCGTGCACAAATGACCACAAGTCACGATGTGATGGACTATTTACTACTTGAAAATATATTGCTGAATCAGGGTTTAACAGTTGACCTAGAAGTTCCGTATTTTCCATATGCACGTCAGGACCGTATTTGTGCAGTAGGCCAAGCATTTTCACTTGATGTGATGACGAAGTTACTTAACATCAATGCAGACAAAAAAGCCGGCAAACAAGGCAAAATCACTGTTTGGGATTGCCATAGTGAAGTAACTACAGCATTACTCGCTGCCAATACTTCTTTTAGCGAAGTTGTAAATGTGAGTTCAGTCGACATCATTGCTAAGAGTGAAGCGCTGAGCACATTGTTAAAAGATGAAAAAACAGTACTGATTTGCCCAGACAAAGGCGCAAAAGCACGCACACAAATGGTTGCAGACGTTTTTAATGTTGAGCGTAAACAACCAATCACTATTGTTCAGTGTGATAAAAAACGCGACCCAGTGACTGGCAAAATTTTAGGTACACATGTACATGCGACTGATTTATCAGGGCTGACTGCGGTAATCACCGATGACATTTGCGATGGCGGTGCAACCTTTATTGGCATTGCCAAAGAACTCCGTCGCCTCAATTGCAATAAGGTCGTTCTATATGTGACCCACGGTATTTTTAGTAAAGGATTAGAGGTTTTTGATGGGCTGCTAGATCAACTGTTTACTTCAGACAGCTTTCCACAACAGCCAACAGACAAAATTTCAGTAATTGCTTTTGCAGCAAAATAAAGAGAATAAAGATGACTATTAAACTTAATCCATTAAACGCGATCGATTTTTATAAAGCTGACCACAGACGTCAATATCCAGTAGGTACAGAGTACGTGTACGCAAACTTTACGCCGCGTTCATCTCGTCTCGCTAAAATGTTACCTGACTTCGATGATAAAGTTGTGTTCTTTGGTCTTCAGGGTTTTATCAAACACTTTTTAATAGATACATGGAATGAAGGCTTTTTCAAGCAACCTAAAGACAAAGTGGTAGCTGCATATAAACGCCGTATGGATACATCATTAGGTGAAGGCGCTGTACCAGTCGATCATATTGAAGCGTTACATGACTTGGGTTATTTACCATTACGCATTAAAGCATTGCCAGAAGGTAGCCGTGTCAATATGCGTGTACCTGTGCTCACTGTAATTAATACCGACCCGCGATTTTTTTGGTTAACCAACTATATTGAAACTGTATTAAGTGCTGAGCTTTGGAAAAGCTGTACTACCGCAACGATTGCCTACGAGTACAAACGTTTATTAACGCAATATGCTGTAAAAACTGGCGCACCACTCGATTTTGTACCTGTGCAAGGACACGATTTTAGTAGCCGTGGCATGAGTGGAATTTATGATGCGGCTCAATCTGGTGTTGGGCACTTAACCAGTTTTATTGGAACAGATTCGGTTGCTTCAATTGACTACGCCGAAGAATATTACAATGCCACAGGTGTGATTGGAGTATCTGTACCAGCGACCGAACACAGTGTGATGTGTATGGGCACAGAAGACAGTGAGCTAGACACATTTAAGCGTTTAATCTGTGAGCTTTATCCGTCTGGTGTTGTCAGTATTGTGTCTGATACTTGGGATTTCTGGCGAGTGATTACAGAATTTACGGTGGCTTTAAAACCTGAAATTCTGGCAAGACAACCCAACGCTTTAGGCTTGGCTAAATTGGTTTTCCGTCCTGACTCTGGTGACCCAGTTAAAATTATTTGTGGTGATCCAGATGCCGAAGTCGGCAGCCCAGCTTACAAAGGCGCGGTTGAATGTTTATGGGAAGTATTTGGTGGTACAACGACTGACCAAGGCTATAGAGTGCTTAATGAACGTGTCGGTTTAATTTACGGTGACTCGATTACTCTAGAGCGTGCACAGCGTATTTTAGAAGGGCTAGAAGCCAAAGGTTTTGCATCAAACAACTTGGTGTTTGGGATTGGCAGTTTTACCTATAACTACTTAACTCGCGATACCTTTGGGTTTGCTGTGAAAGCAACTTGGGGACAGGTGAATGGCGTAGGCCGAGAGCTGTTTAAAGACCCGATTACTGACTCAGGTGTAAAAAAATCTGCTAAAGGTCTATTACGCATCGAAGAAAATGAAACTGGTTTTATCTTGTTTGATGAGCAAACAGCAGAACAAGAACAAGGCGGAGCACTAAAAACAGTCTTTGAAAATGGTAAACTCCAGTATGAGTGTACTTTGGATCAAATTCGTGAGCGTTTATCCATCGCATAACTGAGCTTAGATGAGTCGTTACATGAGTATCGGCTCATCGTTTTCATTGAGAGACTGAACGTGACTATTCAAACTGAACAAGAATTCCTTGCCAGTTATGATCGCCGAGATTATGACGCACCTTTACTGACTGTCGATATGGCTATTTTCTCGGTATTTAATGGTCAGTTGCAGGTATTACTCATTAAGCGCCCAAACTTTCCAGCCAAAGACCAGTGGGCTTTACCGGGCGGTTTTGCCGATTTAACCCATGATCAAGACTTGATGGCAACGGCCTATCGTAAGCTGGTCGAAAAAACAGGGATTGCTTCACCTTATTTGGAACAAGTTGCTTCTGTCGGTAATGCTAAACGTGACCCACGTGGCTGGGCCGTGACCATTTTGTATTTTGCTTTAATCGATTTTAATGCCTATCAACATCAAGAGTTAGCGGAATACAGCGAATGGGTAACTGTAGCAAAAGCACAAGATTTAACATTGGCTTTTGATCACAATGAATTGCTTAGCCTAGCATTAGAACGTCTGACCAATAAAACCCGTTATACCGCATTGCCAGCCAGTCTGATGCCTGAATTATTTACACTGACCGAGCTACAAAGCATTTATGAAATTATTCTTGGGCAATCTTTAGATAAAAAAGCATTTAGACGCCGTATGATAGAAGCGGGTGCAGTTGAAGAAACTAACCAAAGTAAAATTGTGGGCAAACGGCCAGCTCAACTTTACCGCTATGCACTCGATTCTTTCGATTTTATATTTCCTCGCTCACTCGAATTACCCAGAAATAAAGAGGGTGAAGACAAGCAAAACAATGAGCTTTCTGACTAGCGCATCTTGATGCACTTTTGATTTATAATGCCGCGCTTATGATTGATGTCATGTTTTGATCAGCACTTTGCCTATGTCACACGCTTCTGCTTGCTTCCAACAAAACCAGTTTTTTGTGTTGGTGGAGTATCTCACTTCACTACATGAAATTTATCCTGTGAAACATGAGTTTGCGGGATATCCGGCTGCAATGACATTGGCAGATCGCGTACATTCAGATCACGATATGGCGCCGCTTGAGGCCAGCAAAAGTTATCCTGACACAATCGATAAAGTCTTACACTTTTCAGGTAAGGCCCGAGACATACAAGATTTTGAGCACTTTTTACAACAAGCTCAAACAGCCAATATTCAAAACTTGTTATTGCTTACAGGTGATAAACTCAAAGAGCATCATAATGGGCGAGATGGGCAGCCTCGTAGTCGATACCTTGAGTCGGTAAACGCCGTAATGGCAGCTAAGCAACATGGTGGTTTTCGTATTGGCGTTGCTTTTAACCCATTTAAATATGTCGAAGCTGAGCGTGATGCCCAGTACTTAAAACTGCATAAGAAAATTAAAGCAGGCGCTGATTTTATCATTACGCAATTAGGTTATGACATTGAGGCTTTAAAACAAGCCAAATCATTTTTAACGAAGCATGCTTATTCACAGCAAATACTGGCTTGTGTGATGCCTCTGACTTTAGGTCGTGCCAATTTTATGGTGAAGCATAAAGTGGCAGGTATTGTGATTACTGCGCACATGCTAAAAGTCTTGGCAGATGAAAAACTGGCAGGGCATACAGACCGTGTTTATTTACGCTGTGCTTTACAGATTTTAATATGTAAACATTTAGGGTTTGCTGGAATTCATTTATCTGCCTGCCATAAGCCAGAAGAGCAAATGCTGCTTGAAAGCTACATTGAGCAATACAGACACCTTAAGCTTGAGGCCTTAGAAGAGCTATGGAATTCACTTTGGCAAGTCACTACAGGTAAAGAGTTTGCGCCTGAAATTGCTCATTTTTCACGTCAGCCAACTTCCAAACAATTAATTAAATATCGCCAGTTACATGTTATGCATGAGGCGCTGTTTGAATCAAAAATTGCTAAAGGTGTAGGACGGTTTATTTTTAAAGCATCATTTTGGGAAAATGCTTTAGTAGCTAAGGTATTAATTAAAACCGAAGTGCTCAGTAAACATAGCTTAGTGGGCTGTGAAAGCTGTGGTCAGTGTCGCTTAAGCGATACCTTATATATTTGCCCTGAAACTTGTCCAAAAGGTTTAGCCAACGGGCCGTGTGGCGGAACAACTTTAGACCGCTGTGAATTTGGTGACCGTGAATGCATTCATTCCATTAAAGCAAGACTTGCTAAAGCCCTTGAACAAACTGAAATATTAAAAGAAAAACTCATTCCTACAGTAGCGATTGAAACGAGAGGAACCAGTTCTTGGAAAAATTGGTATTTAGCAACTGAGGCTTAAGTTTTAAAATCATACGTGATTCAGTTAAAGTATGATCAACTGAATTTTATTGACTTAAATTAATGCAAAATCAAAATGACCCAATTAATAATATAGAGCAATTAGATGCTGAGAATGAGCAAAAGCAAGAAAACTCGGTGCTTAATTCTGTGAATCCGGATCCAGATGAAGTAACGGACTTAATTGTAGAAATTGGAAAAGATATAGTCGATTTTGCATCATCTATTTTTGATAACATTGATATTAATTTTTAATTATAGTATTCGTGAATTTTATACTTTATTGAGTATTGAAAAATTATGGATGCGATAAGAGCCACGCTAGATGCAGCATATATTCAAGGATTATTTGGATTTTTTGGGGCATTAATCGGTGCTGGTGCTTTGATTTTGTCAATTAGAGTAACTGCAAGAAATACATTAGATGCCCATAAATTTGAAAAATTAGCGGAAGCAAAAAGGGATAGCTATTTAGAGTTAATTAAGAGTTGGTTTAATTTTCTACTAGTATTTAATTCTTATCAAAAAATTAAAGAAGACATTGACATAAAAATACAAATGGATGAGTTTTTTTATAATTTAAGTTTATCTTTTAGGGACTTAACTACAGCATTACATCAATCTAGCTTTATTTCTGAACCACAAACAAAAGAAAAAATTTTAGATTTTACAATGAAATTAACTGAAGATTATTTTTACTTAATTGGACAAGCTGCTCAGTACTTTTTAATAGAAGAAGAAAGGGATGATATATCACTTCAATTAATGGTCTTTATGGATGAATACGGATTTAAATGTCTTGAATTACAAAAAGACTTGCGAATAGAAATTGGTATTTCAGAAGATGAAGCAGTTAATTTGCGAATTATGAAAAAACAGAAGGAATTTGCAGAAAGAATAAAAAGTAAAATTATGAAAATACGCAATCGAGATTTTGAACCTTAATTGTTATTAACGTGCTATCTTCCAGTCTGTCTTAAAATTGGTAAATAAAATGAATATCTGTGTTGGTGGTGATTTAGATGGGAAGCAACTTAAATCTTCCGACACATCGATCCAGCTTTTAAAACTGAGTACTACAAACAGATTTATAAACGTTCTAACACAGTGTACGAATTCTGGTTGCCAGTAGGTTCTGATCTACATGAAATTTCTAAATTAGTATTAGATATCATACGAGCATCCAAAAACTAGTTTTATCGTTTGGCGGATGTATTACGGCGTAAACGAGCCCTGCTAAATATCAATTATTGGCGTGGCTTTTTTTATATTTTGCAAAATAGATGAATCTTAAAAATGGGGCGTGTTTTTGATATATTAAAAAATTCCACTTTGAGATATTTATGCATGGAATACGCATGATTAGAAGAGTTGTATGAAATTTTTATAGAGCATCCCAGTTATGAGAAGTTAAAACAGTTAACATCATCTGATGAAATTAAAGATAACATAGGTAAAATCATGATGTTCTTAATAACGAAGTTTAAGACCAAGAATAAAAAACTAATCTTCAATAATGATTTTAAGATATTGGTTGATGATAAGTTGGTCACTTTAAATTTAACTGAATCCCCTGATTTTGAAGATCAAGATAAGTTCCTAGCTTAGCTGCATCAACAGATATTCGATCAGACTTAACTACCCTCGCGGTGGTTTTTTTATTTGTGATGGTTTTATGACTTTTAAAGTCGGTTTCTAACATCCCCGTTGAAAAGAAATGCTGTTACTGAAAGCTAAATGAGTTTATCTAGTAGTAGATTAAACACTAAAATAATAAGATACGGAGCAATAGATTTTTTATTAAAATTATATAAAATTTATGTAATCCAATATTTTGTAATGAGCATATTAATTTTATGAATAGAATATTATTATCTTTTATAAGTTTATTGATTATTAGTCCAGTGTACAGCGCTGATGATTTTTTCGAAAAAAAACCTTCTATTTTAATTGCTAAAGATGAAGAGGCTCAAAATACTAAAAGTGGTGAGAGTGTTGTTTTTTTGAGTCAGCAATGCAACAAAAAATAGATCGTACAAATCAACTTTTTAGAAGGGCTGAGCGAGATAAAGATGTTCTATTCCAAACGTCAAATATGACTGATTATGATAAATCACAATATTATAGAGAAAATAAGTTTGCTAATTATAGAGGTTATTCTCCATACATTGAATCTACACCTAATAGAAAAGTAATTTCAGAAGAAGAATATGAACAGCTAATGGAGCAAAAAAGAAAAGAGAGAAAAGTTGATCGAAGCCTTTGGTACCTATTAGATAAGTAATTTCAGAAGATGAATTTCAATAGTTAAAAGCGCCATAGGAAAACTAGAAAATTAATATTTTTACGGACAAAATATAGCTATTACCTACCAAATAAAAAAATAGATATGTTATAGAAAAGGATGGGATTGGTAATAAGAATAAGCTCAAAGGAAGCGCTTAGC
This sequence comes from Acinetobacter sp. Leaf130, assembly GCF_001423205.1. Lineage (NCBI taxonomy): Bacteria > Pseudomonadati > Pseudomonadota > Gammaproteobacteria > Moraxellales > Moraxellaceae > Acinetobacter > Acinetobacter sp. Leaf130. Next base: position 1,243,223 of record NZ_LMOE01000001.1, on the reverse strand, counting down.
CGATCTTCTTGAAATTCGATGGCTTGCGTTAAATAGGTAGACGATGACCGCACTTTTAGAAAAGGATTTCAGCCCATCTGAGTTTACATTGTTTTCTGAAATATTATGGAAACTTGGCTCAGGAAAAGGGCAATATAATTTACGTGAAAATATCATTGCAGATATTGCTACCTTATTACGGGCTGATTTTGCCGCATCTTATATTTGGGATTCAACGCATAACTTATCGAAAGAAGGTGTGATATGGAAAATCGACCCAAAAGCCATGGAGGACTATGAGTGTATTTGGCAATTTGCTGATCCCATTACTGCACAACTTCGTAAACTTCAGAAACCGACCTTCGTCAATGAGGTTATGCCTCTTGCTGATCTTAAAAAAACCAGCTATTACAATGAGTTTCTGAGAGCCTATGGTTTGTATCACGGTATAAATATTTATTTTGTCCGAAATGGTATGGATATTGGTGATTTACGCATTTGGCGTGCACAAGACGCTGACATGTTTGGTGAGCGTGAAAAAAGAATATTAAATCTGCTTGAACCTTATTTTACTCAAGCCTTACCAGCAGATTTATCAACACAATATGGTCTGACTCCACGTGAACAAGAAGTGGTTCATTTGGTCTCTAAAGGTTTAAGTGATAAAGAGGTGGCAAGTTTACTTGGCATTAGCTTTACCACTTTAAGAACCCATCTGAATAATTCTATGAGAAAAATAGGCTGCAATAATCGCACTGAAATGGCTTTACTCATTCAACATTAAAACAAAAACAATCCTCAATTTTGAGGATGCGAATGAGTGAGCAATTTGTACTAAGTTCTTAAGATCACAACTTAAATGGATTTTAAGTCACCATGTCAAATGCAGTTGAAAAAAATAATTGGATTGAGTTACAGGGTTTAGCAAATGCTCCAGTAGATGCCATCACTAAACTGATTCATGAAAGAAAAGTATCTTGTGAAGAACTTGTGCATCATTACTTCGACACTATTGAAAAACAACAGTCTTTAAATGCTTTTATTAGCACAGATAAAGCTTCAGCAATTCAACAAGCTCAATATTGGGATGAATATCTACTTAGTGGAAAACCATATCCAGCTTTGATGGGCATTTTAATTGCAGTTAAAGATAATATTCATGTTGCTGGTTTCTCAAATAGTGCAGGCACACCAGCTTTAGCTGATTTTAAGCCTAAAAGCTCCGCACCGATTATTCAAAAACTTATTGATCACGGCGCGATCATTGTTGGTAAAGCCAATATGCATGAATTGGCCTTTGGGGTAACAGGCTATAATACAGCCATGCATATCGAAGGTGTTGTAGGTACACGAAATGCGGTAAACCCATTACACATTGCTGGCGGGTCCTCTTCAGGTAGTGCTGTGGCTGTTGCCGCGGGAATGGTTCCGATTGCGATTGGTACAGATACTGGCGCTTCGGTTAGATTACCGAGTGCTTTAAATGGTTGTGTCGGTTTTCGTCCAACGGTAGGAAGATATTCACAAGAGAGTATTACTCCAATTTCACATACGCGGGATACCGCTGGCCCTATGGCACATACAGTATCCGACATTATCTTAATTGATCAGCTGATTACTCAAGAGCCAAAGAAAGAACCATTACAGCCTCATCAAATTAGACTCGGTATCAATCCATATTTTTGGAATCATTTAGATGAAGATGTTTGTGAGCAGGCACATATTGCGCTTGAGCTTTTAAAAGAGGCAGGAGTCGAAATTATTAATGTCGATATGCCAAATTTAGAACAATTCAATCATGCTATTTCATTTCCAGTGGTCGTCTATGAAGGCAAATATGACCTTATTCAATATTTGAAAGATCATCATGTAAATCTGTCTTTAGAAGATGTAATTGATCAGATCTCAAGCCCAGATGTACAGGCACTTTTTAAACAGAATATCCTTCCCCAATTAATTCAAGATCAGACTGGTCAACTTGTTCCTGCTTTACCTTTGTATGAAAAAGCCATCAGTGAAGCTCGTCCACAATTGCTGGAACTCTATCAAAACACATTTAAAGCGCATAATTTACATGCTTTATTGTTCCCAACATCAGCCATCGTTGCACCACTAGTAAACGAGCAAGTCAGTTCAATTGAAAATTTCCAGACACTGATTCGAAATACAGATCCTGGCAGTAATATCGGATTACCTGGACTGAGTTTACCCATTGGAAAGGGAGCGAAATCGAAACTACCAATTGGGTTGGAGATTGATGGTTTACCTCATCAGGATAGTGAAATACTTGCGATTGGAGAGACTTTAGAAGAAATTTTTAAGGTTTTAAATAAGTAAAAAAATAAACTGATAATTCTCTATTTTTTAAATAAAAAAGAGTTAAAAGTAACTCTTTTTTATGATTAATTTTATTTGTTAATAATACTTAGTTTCTTAAAAATATGTTGGCTTGGGTTCAGAATTTCTCTGCTATTCCACTTAAAATAGTTAATCATAAATTTATTAAAATACATCTTTAATAAGTTTTGTTTAACTATTTTGATAAATAAGAACATTTATATTTTATGTTTCTATAAATATTATAAAACTTATCTATAACTCTTTTTAAAATTACACATTACCTTAATTAATTCTACACAAGTACTACAAATTGAAGACTGATTCTTAATATTGGTACAATGAATTTTCCTGTCAATTAATCACTTTAACAAGAAAAATAACTACATTAAGTTATTGATTTAAATTAATAAATTAAATTTTTAGAAAATGGGTTATAAATAGAAATTTCAAAAAATATAAAATTACATAATTTTTAAACATATTTTTTATAGCATGCAGTGGATTGGCGTAAATAGAAAAAATATATGTCAAAACGGTCAATGATATTTAATCGATTTAAGAATCATAATTTGCACCAAATTTTACGCTGTCACGATTCATTGAATAAACCAAGTGAAAAGTTACGTAAAAAAGACGCTAATAGTTTATTGGTGTAAATAAAAAATCGAATATTACAAATAAACGGAATGAATATGGATAACGTAGCTCAGCTAGAAACTGATACTAATTTCCAAAGTCGAAAAAAGATAACTTGGGGTGTTTTTAGTGTCCTGCTGTTATTTTTAGTCGCGGGCATTATATATTATTTTTTTGTATACCGATTTTATCAATCTACTGATAATGCTTATGTGCAAGCAGATGTTACTTGGGTGATGCCAAAGATTTCAGGCGAAGTGATGGAGTTATTAATTAACGATAATCAGTTTGTAAAGAAAGGGGAAACTTTAGCTGTCTTAGATCACCGCGATTATCAAGCTCGTTATGATCAGGCTAGTTCTGTCGTGAGCTTAAAAGAAGCAGCGCTAGGCGTACAACAACAAAATGAAAAGTCTGCCAAGTCTTCCATTACTGAAGCAAATAGTGGCGTTGTTGCGGCACAAGCAGATTTATCTCGCTTAAGAAAAGATTTTGAACGTTATCAAGATTTATTAAAAGATGGGGTAATTACCCGCCAAAATTTTGAAGGGGTTCAGTCTCAATATTTAACTGCTCAAGCACAGCTAAGTAAGGCGCAGGCCGCCGTAAATGCAGCAGAAGCTCAGTTGGGTAGTTTACAGGCCAGTAGAGCACAGCTTTTGGCAGATATTCAAAGTGCCAATGCAAACTTAAACCTTTATCAAATTGATTTGGCTTCATCAAAAGTGGTGAGCCCAGTCGCAGGGAAAATAGGAAGCCTTGCGATCCAGAAAGGTTCGCGTGTTTCTCCGCAAACCCGCTTAATGGCGATTATTCCTGAAAATAGTTTGTATGTACAAGCGAACTTCAAAGAAACCCAAATTGAAAAAATGCATATTGGGCAGAAAGTTAAATTAAAACTTGATGCTTACCCAAGCCTGACTTACAGCGGAACAATTGAAAGCTTTTCTCCAGCCTCTGGTGCAACTTTCTCACTTATGCCACCAGACAATGCCACAGGCAACTTTAATAAGGTTGTTCAACGTATTCCTGTACGCATTGCCATAGATACAAGTCCGCATATTGATCTTATAAAACCCGGAATGTCGGTTAGCGCTACGGTTGACCTAAGAACTTAATAATAAAATTTTTAGGTAATAAGAAATGAATAAGCATATTGACGCTGAGTGGAAGTTTCCCGCAAAGACGGCTTGGGCAATTTTTGCTGCCATGATTTTTGGCAACTTTATGGCGATTCTTGATATTCAGATTGTGGCGAGTTCTCTAAACGAAGTTCAAGCCGGCATGAGTGCAAGCCGCTATGAAGTGACTTGGGTGCAAACTGTTTATTTGATTGCCGAAATTATCGCGATTCCAATGTCGAGTATTGTCTCGCGGGTGCTTTCAACACGGGTCTATTACACGATCTGTGCAATTGGCTTCACCATCAGTTCTTTACTTTGTGCGTTGGCATGGAATTTAGAAAGTTTACTGGTTTTCCGTGGCATTCAAGGCTTTATGGGCGGTGGGATGATTCCGACTTCCATGACGGCATTGTACTTACTTTTCCCCGAAGCAAAACGCTCATTGCCTTTGGTTATGTTTGGAATGATCAGTACTTTAGGTCCAGCCATCGGCCCCACCATTGGCGGCTGGTTAACCAATAATTTCTCATGGCACTGGATGTTCCTGATCAATATCATTCCGGGCATTATCATTGCTACGGTGATCTACTCGGGTCCAAATATTGACCGTGCGAATCATTCACTCATCAAAAGTATGGATTGGTTTAGCCTCATTGGCATGGCGATGTTTTTAGGTGGGCTTGAATATTTCCTTGATGAAGGTGCACGTCATGACTGGCTTGCCGACACAGGCGTTCGGATTGCTTTTATGGTCTGTGTTGTGGGCGGCATGATCTTCTTCTCTAGAAGCTTTACCCAGCCTAAGCCTTTGCTCGATTTATCCGTATTTAAAAACAAAAACTTTACCTTAAGTGCCATCACAACTTTTGTGATTGGTATGGCGCTCTATGGCTTGGGTTACATGATTCCCGTGTTTTTAGGGCAAGTCCGTGAAATGAACAGTAGCCAAATTGGTCACGTCATGATGGTAACGGGTATTGTCATGTTCTGCTTTGCGCCGTTTCTTGCGTGGCTGATTCCCAATTTTGATACCCGCAAAACTGTGTTTATTGGAATGATTCTGGCTGGTTTTGGTGTGTGGCTCAATTCTCACCTCAGCATTCACAGCGATTATGACTTTATGTTCTGGCCGCAAATTTACCGTGGTATCGGCCTCATGATCTGTCTGATTGTGGTTTCGCATTTAGCCATGAGCACTTTGCCACTGAGTAAAGTGGCCGATGCCAGCGGTATTTATAACCTGATGCGCAATATTGGCGGAGCGGTTGGACTGGCACTCATCAACTCATCATTAGACTGGCTGACTGCGCTGCATGTTACCCAGATTAATCAGTCGATGACCCCGCAGAACTGGATTTTTACAGAAAGACTCGATCAGCTCACGGCGCAATATCAAGAAGTCGGCTCAAATGCACAGCAAATTGCGCTCAGCGTGATCTATCGTGACATTCATTTTCAAGCACTTACATCTAGTTTTAATGATTTATTACGCATGCTCGCAATCATCATGTTTGTGACCGCCTTTTTAACCATCTTTATGGATCGGGGGAAGAAAATGAATATGTAGCTATTTAGAAATAAAGGGCAGCTTTCAAAGAATGAAAAACAATAGGGCATATCAAAACGTATCCCTTCATAGAAAAAGAACATTTTTATGAGTTTTCTAATATCGGTAGATGAGATCGGGGAACTCGCAAATTAGAGGTGGAAGGTTAAAGGATTATGATTAATACAACGTATAAACTGATTTCAAAATTGAACCTGAAAAACACGACTTATGGTCAATATTTTGAAAAAGAGCAAATCGATACAGAGCGATTAAAAGTGATGTATTCCATTTACGAACAGTATTATGAAAATACGAGATTTTCTATTTTCGTAGATGATTTTAAAAATAAAAGTGGTGCGATCTTAATTTTTGACTCGGAGACAGATGAGATTGTGGGGTTCTCAACCGTTGTTGTGCAGCACTTTTACTTAAACGGTAAAGACTACACCGTGTTATTTAGCGGTGATACGGTCATTTTGAAGAAGTTTTGGGGTACGCGTAGTCTGCAAAGTACTATGCTCAAACTCATGATCAAGCTTCGAATCAAATATCCATTTAACGAGCTCTATTGGCTTCTCATTTCTAAAGGCTATAAAACCTATCTCTTACTTGCCAATAACTATTATGTGTATTACCCAAACATTAAAGATGAAAATCAGCATCTCTCGGAAGTGGTTGAGCACTACTGTGAGAAATTCTTTGGGGAATACTACGACCGTGAAGCTGGCTTATTAAATTTTGGTGATGACTATCAACCATTAAAAGGTGAAGTCGCACCGATTACTGCCGAAATGAGACAAAAGAACCCAAACATTCATTTCTTTGAGCAGATGAATCCAACATGGAGTGCGGGTACGGAATTACCGTGTATTGGTCGATTAGGCTGGAAAGATATTGCCCGCTTCCCTGTGAAGCTCATGACTAAACCTGCAAGTAAGGGAAGATGCGAAGCACGTAAAACGTCGAAAACAAACCGTAGAGAGGCCATCCAATGAAATCTAATGAATGGCTGACTTTGGGTTCGCATCTTATTTTAAAAAAATGGTGTGATGCATCCGATCGTAATTTTCAAAAACGGTTTAATGCGTTAGAAGCAACACAACGCCAAATCCTGCATTCGATTTTACAGACCTCTACGTTTGCTAAAGATAAAAAGGTTCAAAACTATGAGCAGTTTGTAAAATCATTTCCTGCGACACGTTATGGCGCATGGCGAGAAGACATTCAACGTTATCGTGAGCAAAAGCTTTCACTATCTAGCAGTAAGCTGGTTCGTTTCCAGCCGACCAGTGGGTCGAGTGAACAAATTAAGTTTATTCCGTACACCAAGCTGTTTTTAGATGAGCTTGACCATGCGATTGCGCCGTGGATGGCAAGTTTATACCGTAAATGTCCGGCGCTTAGTTCGGGAACGCATTACTGGTCGGTGTCATGGTTACCTGAAAGCCAGCGTGAAGTTTTAAAAGATAAAAACCTAAATGATGATAGTGCGCTACTGGGCGTAGGTAAGCGAATTTTATCTAAATTTACCCAAGCGGTTCCAAGTAATGTTGCATTTGCCGCCAATGCCGACGATGCGCTCTTTGCCACGATTTGCTATTTGGTGGCAAACCGTAACTTAGCCATGATTTCGGTGTGGAGTCCAACTTTTGCGCTGCAATTACTTGAACGTTTGGAGTTGCTACAACAAGACGTGATTGAAGTTTTACAAAGTGGTTCATGGGGCAATCGTCAGGCTTCATTAAAAGAAGTGACTGCACCGCATAGTCCTGAAAGCGCTCAAGCCCTAATTGACAGTTCAAACGGCGAACAGATTGACTTCAAACAGCTATGGTCAAAGTTAAGTTTAGTGTCGAGTTGGGACACCGCAGGTTCAAAAGCTTGGGCCGAAAAATTAAAAGAGAAATTACCCAGTGTTCAGTTTGAAGGCAAAGGGCTATGGGCGACGGAAGGTGTAGTGACCATTCCCTATAACGACCAATACCCGCTGGCGTATCAAAGTCACTTCTACGAATTTGAATATTTAGAGGGTGAAAAACAGGGACAAATCATTCCGTCGTGGGAACTGAAACAAGGTGATGTGGTGAGCCCACTCATTACATCGGGTAATGGCTTGCTTCGTTACTGTATGGATGATTGCTTACGTGTGACTGGCTTTATCGAGCAAATCCCATGTTTTGAGTTCCAAGGCCGCCGTTTTGGCGTAGATCTGGTCGGTGAGAAACTCGCACCTGAAACTGCCCAGCAATTATTGTCGCAGTTAAATGAAACGGAATCTAAAGCGATTTCTTTACTGGCGATTGATACCGAGCAACACGTTAAGCCGTTTTATTGCGTACTTTTTGAAGGCGAAATCCATCACAGCATTAACAATGAATATATCGACAGTATTTTGCGTCAAAACTTCCATTATGAACTTGCGCGGAACTTGGGACAGCTCGACCAGCCTCAAATTCGTCAAGCCAATAATGGGTGGAATGCCTACAAAAAACTGGTCATGTTTGACGGCATTATCGAAGGCAATATCAAGCCTGAGCCACTCAAGAAAGTCACCCTGAATAGTTTGGAACAACTATGAAAGGGATGAAGCCATTTAATACTCAGATCTTAACGCGTCGATACGCTCTGTGTATAGGCATGTTATTTGTGTCGAATACACATGCCATGACTTTAGACGAGGCTTTGTCTGCCAGTTTAAGACATGAAAGTCAGCTTGAAGTCAGTCGTTTAAGCGTGAACCAGTCGACCGCTATGCTTGAACAAGCGAAACAGCGTGATGGACTCAAAGTCAATTTAGTCGGGCAACTGGACTATGAAAGAATAGATACGCCTTCACAAGTCCTGTTTCCAACTGAAGGAAACCGTAAAGGTCGGAGTTTGCAATTGCAGGCGGATTATCCGATTTATACCTCTGGACGGCATCGTTTAGGGATTGATGTTGCCGAAAGCCAGCTCTCTGCACAAAACCAAGGACTATCAGACCAAAGATCGGAAACTATTTTAAATACCGTTATGGTGTATACCGACGTATTAAAAAAGAAAGCCATTTTAGAACTCAGACAAAAGACCATGGCGAATCTGCAACGGTCTTTATATGAATCGAAGCGCCGTTTTGACGTGGGGATGATTACCCGTGCGGACTTGGCTCAGGTGTTGGCACAAGTTGCCCAAGGTCAAGCCGATATTACACAGGCTCAATCTAACTTGACCGTAAGCGAAGCACAGTTTTACCAAGTGACAGGTGTAACGCCTGAAAACCTTGTTGCCATTAAACAACTACCTGCTATTCCCGCTAACCTAGATGAGATTTTGGCTCAAACCAAAAATCATCCAGCTTTAATGCGTAGCAAATATGAAAAACAGGCTGCCGAGAAACAATACGCTTTAACTAAACGTGAACTTTGGCCTACGGTCATGTTCACCAGTCGTGCCGGAAAACAGGATGAAGCAAGCTATATTGGCTCCGAAAGTAATAACTATATGGTTGGGGTGCAGTTGAATGTACCGCTATACGATGATGGTTTAAATCGAGCTAATGTCAAAAAAGCACAGGCCGATATAGATTTGGCGAACCAAAAAACGCGAAGTCTTGAACTGGATTTAAATAAGCGTACACGCACGAGCTATGCGCAGCTTCAAACCATTCGACAAAATAAAGAAGCACTGGCAAATGCCATAGAGGCAGCGTCGATTGCCTTTGTCTACACACGTAAAGAGTTTGATGTCGGCACCAAAACCACTTTTGATTTGCTGAATACCGAGCAGAAGCTACTTGATGTACAAACCCAGAAAACAGTGAATGATCAAGACGAAGTCGTGTTTGTCTATCAGCTACTCGACCAAATGGGACGTTTAAACAGTTTGGTTCCTACACAGACCGCACAACAGGTGAATAATGAATAATGAATAAAACAAATCCACCACTTGCTGAAAATACGCTCATTACCCGAGAAGCAACTTTGGCAGATGATCAGGCTTTAAGAGACTTAATCGCCGTACCCATGACCACCAAAGGCATACAAATTAGCTTTCAGCGTGAACCCAGTTATTTTCAAGCTTCCGACATTGTGTATCGACATAAATTGCATGTAGTCATTGAAGACACCGAGAGCCAGAAGCATGTTGCTTGTTATAGCAATGGTCATCGCCCGTGTTATGTCGATCGGAACGTTCAAAACTTACGATACGCAGGTGATTTGCGGGTAGACCACAACTATCGTGGGAAATCACTGGTGAAGGTTTTGGCAAAGCATGTAAAACAAACCATGCATGAACCGAACTATAGTCAAATGATTATTTTTGATGATAACCACGCCGCGCGCGCTGCCATTCAAACGGGCAAAACAGGAATGCCCGATTATTATGATGAAGGACTTATCGAGACATTAAGCCTGACCGACACGGGTGCAACACGAAAAATCACAGCTTTCTTAAAGCAGGCTTCTCAGCAAAGTGACATACAAGAAATTCAGTCATGTGTAGCCGAAGCTAAACATGTAGAAGCCATGAATCAGTTTATTTCCGATATGGCGGAGTTTTATAACTTTATCCCAGCCTATAACTTTGAAGAACTTGCCCAAGGTCATCAGTATTTTTCAGGGATAAAACTCTCGGACTTTTCACTTTATTTTAAGGGTGAAAAGCTGGTGGGCATGTTTGGCTTGTGGGATCAGCACAGTATTAAACAAACCAAAATTTTGCATTACAGTTCAGTCATTGGAATTTTTAGACCCGTTTATAACTTGTTGACTCCAATCACTAAAGGGATGCGTTTGCCTAAACTGGGTGACTCTATTAAGTATCACGTGTTACACACCTTAATGTGCCATCCACAAGATTTGGCTTTGCATCATAAAATGCTCGAAGATGCCTATAACAAGTCAAAACAGCAGGGCGTTGGAGTGGTGAGCTTTACGCTTTCACATAAAGACCCGCGTTATCAGTTAAACCAGTTTTATAAAGGTGAGCGTTTAACTGGTATGCATGGCTTTATTAGTTATGAAGGTGACCCACGACCACATTTTGATAAAAACCTGATTCCATACTTAGAGGTTGGACGTATCTAACTCTAAGATAGGTTCGCCGTAGATCATAAATGCGCAAAAAATTGCTCAATTCTTAGTCAATTTAAATAGGATTGAGCAAAAATCTTTTTTTTACATGATAAATCTTGATTACGTTACAAAATCAAATTGATCGTCTTATATTTTATAAACCTAGCTAATTTGACCTTTTCATTCCAACCTATCTTGGGCTGTTGAAACAATTAACATGGTTTGAAGGTAATAATCTACACGCGGGTGATTATTGTCCTTATGTGAGTTATGCGCATTAAAGGCTGCATCATGAAGTTTCACGACTCGAGCGATTGGATTCAAACTACAACGAATTAAATATTCTTCGCGTGTTTCACTTTCCCGTTTAGTTAATCCATCAACGGCATCACGGACTTCTTTTCCGAATAAACTTTCGATTTTGTCTAGGGTAAGAGGTGTGTCTTCAACACTATCGTGTAGAAGGGCTGTAATAATATAGACTTCTGAAAATCGGTGTTCAATTAATGAATTGACCACACCTTTAATATGGTAATCAAAGTAATCATGAGGACCATACTTTTGACCTTGATGCGATTCTTTTGACAATTTCTCTGCTAATTCAACTTTATTTTGAGTCATTTTTTGCTCTTATCACTTTAAGTATATGACGCGGCCTAATTTGTGAGTTTGGTCGCTTAAATACAAGTTTATACTGAATAGCCACTCATAAAAACTCCTCTTAATAAGAGTTGTCATTCATTTTTATTTATTCATTTTTAGTTGAGATAGGCCAAACTAGACCTTAAGTTTTTGAAATTTTAAACTTTAACTTAATGATATAAAAGTCGATTGTAAATATTACTTAAGAATTTCCTTAATTATGTAATTAAATGAAAAACAATGATTAATTAAATAATTTCTAGCCAATTTCACATTGACACTTCAAATATTGGAGATTACCATTTGCGGGCTGGTCTACAATGCCAGTCGGTTGTCGCAGACCGTATTAAGACCGCATCAGGATTATTTCTTCTGAGGAATAGTTTTGTGCGTAAGCTCCTCGTTCCCTCCCGTAGCGGTAGGACGGGAGAGGGACACCCTCGGGTGTGCTGGATGTCTTAACCAGTCTGCGAACCCTCTTCCGTTCTGCCACCATAATTCTAATGTTTTGGCAGAACTCCCAATAAAAAGGAGTTGGCTTTGCACATCCATCATTTCTTGGCAACCATTGCCAAAAGCTATAACGACACAGCTTAAAACATTTAACGCAGCTTGATCGCCGTAAGGCTTTTTAGGCTTTAGCTCGTTATTACTTAAAACTTAGACAATTAAACCTTGAGATGTGCTGAGCACAGTCTTTACGGCTTTGCTATGCCTTTTTTCTCCCCCAAAAAGGCAACGGTTTTTATATCTCATTTATATACAACAATAATTTTTATAACGGTAAAAATATGGCACATTCAGATCTTCCATTTCGTGCTTTAGGCGTACTTCATTCAGCAAGATATTTATTTAACAAATACGGCTTTCATAATGTTGGGGTAGACCGAATTATTGAGTCGGCAAACATCCCCAAAGCCACCTTTTATAACTACTTTCACTCTAAAGAACGTCTCATTGAAATGAGTCTAACCTTTCAGAAAGACGGACTTAAACATGAGGTTCTTTCGATTATCAATGTTCAAAGAGAATTAACGCTAATTGAAAAACTCCGCAAAATTTATTACTTACACGCCGACTTAGATGGGCTTTACCATTTGCCGTTTAAAGCGATTTTTGAAATTGCTAAAACACATCCCAAGGCTTATGGGACCGTAATTGACTATCGAAATTGGTTGATTAATGAAATCTATAATTTGCTTTTAAAAAGCAATGAAAATGCTTCAAAACAAGATGCACATATGTTTTTGTTTGTGATTGATGGGGCAATGGTTCAGCTTTTAGACCCAAACAAACCAGATGAACGGAAGAGATTGCTTGAGTATTTTTTGTTGGGGTTAGGGTGAGGGGGAAAAAGTAATATAAACGTCTCAATTGGGATTAGCACTATAAAAAGCCCTAAATAACTATTGGGTCCTATATTCACCTCATAGTTCTACTATATTTAGGATTTATAGTATTGAAAATAAATTAACCAATAGGTTGATTTATTTTTTAAATTGATTTATATTTATCTAAATACTGTAAAAGTATTCACTCTTTCAATTAAGGAAGAGTAGCGCAATAGGGTTATGAAAATGTCTAAACTAACAGAATTTGGAAAAGCGATTAGGAAGCTTCGGATTGATTACGATAGCAACCTGAACGAACTTGCTACTTCTATTGGTGTTAGTTCAGCTTTCTTATCAGCTGTTGAAACAGGAAAAAAGCCAGTAAGTGCTGAATTAATTACAAAAATTACAAATGCTTTAGGACTAAGTAACGATGAAGATAAATTGCTAACCCATGCTGCTAGCCAGAGTGTTGATAACGTTGTAATCAGAACACAAGATGCCGAAGAGGCTGAAATTGCTTTGATGTTTGCAAGACGTATTCAAACACAGTCAGTTGATTTAGCTGAATTACGGAAAATTTTAGAGGAGAATTAATGGATGGCATTTGCCTATTCAAAGCCTAGAGGGGTCAAAGTCCCTCCACTGAACAAACAGAGCATTAAACATAAAGCTCGGATTATTCGTGACAAGTTGTTTAAGTTGGACCCAAGTGAATCAATAGATTTAAGTAGGATACTTGAACATAAATTGCACCTTTTAGGTGTAACTTACGAAATCTGGGAAATTGAAGAAATGCCTGATGTTGAAGCTTTGACTAATCCAGATGCAATGACAATTATTCTTCGCACAGATACTTATGAGGCTTTATGTAATCCTAAAGACCCTAAGTTCCGTAGAGCTAGATTTACTGTAGCCCATGAAATTGGTCACCTATTTCTCCATGAAGGATTTGCCTTAGCTCGTGGAGCCAATCGACACCAGCATTATGAAGATTCTGAATGGCAAGCTGATACATTTGCCGCAGAACTTTTAATGCCATCCGAGGAGTGTTTAGGGCTAACTATTGAAGAGATACAGGCTAAGTTTCTTGTAGGGTACAAAGCAGCAAAATATAAATTTGAATCTTTAAAATGAAAAAACCGATATGAAAGTTAGCTCTCATATCAGTTTCGGATAGTACGACCTAAGGGCTATTCGGCTTCTTAGATGAACTACATAAAGCGTAGGAACTTCATTGTAGATCATTTAAACAAGCTTTTCAAATCTCCTTAGGTGGGGAGGTGAGCTATGTGCTTAAGAAGTTAGGTACTCAAAAACCGCCGAAAGGCAAAAAGTGGGTGTTCTGCCGTTATCGTCGTGTACGAGGTAATTCAGGCCGAATTTTAGACGCTCACAAGTACGGCTATCACGCGTGGGCTTTCTTGGTTCCATGTGGGGCTTAAATGATCTAGTACATAGGCATTCTTCATGCCTATGTACTTGTAAAACAAACAATGGAGATATATTTGTTATGAATGAAGAAAATAATAATGATAAAAAAAGTAGTCGAGAGCTTTTTTTATTTACTGCCGAAGGGCGTAAAGCTGTAATGGAGTATATGCGTAATCTTACTCCCCAAGTACTAGTAGGATCTGCCTGGGTTGTATTTGCCGTACGTTCAATGCAGTTATCTTTTTCATGGCAAACACTAGTTTTTTGGTGTGTAACCTGTGCGATGGTTCTCTTATTTTTCTATATAGTCACAAGTAATATGGTGATGTTTATTAATGAAAGTAGCCATCATATGGACAATAGAATCAAAGGTATCGAGGGTTATACAGCGTGTGAAAACCCTTATGGCTTTAAAGTTTGGATTCGGCACTTAAGGAGAACATTAAAATTAGTTTATAAGAATGAAAAAGTCTTATTTGTCGAATTTATTCTTACTATATTTTTCTTAATAACACCAACAATAATAGTTTTTTTAATAGCTGCAAAACAGGCAGATGATCTTTATAGGTCATTGATAGGGGGATAATGAAATGAGCAAAAATCTAATTAATCATAAACGGTGTCCAGATTGTGGTTCACCAATAAAGGGGTACTACTATTATTGCGGGAGTTGCGGCAATAATGATGTAGTGAACTGGAAACTTACTGGATATTTCTGGGTAGTAGCAGGGTTTATTTTTCTAATAGCAATGTACTTGGTGACTAAGAATTTCTGTAGTCATCCTTTCTTCACACAAGTTGAATTTTGCAAATATTTTTAAGGAGGAAAAAATGAGTGTGCCTGCTAGCCTAGTTGAATCATTATTACGTATAGGTACTAATGTTGACTTATCAAAAAGTACACAAAAATATTTACCTACAGAACTGGAACAATTTGCGAGAATCGCGAGCAGTCGTAAGGGGCATTTAATAATTTCATCTAATGGTTTATTAAGTTCAGATCTGGAGCAGCTCGCAAGAATTGGCCGGAATTACATTACATTTGTTATATAAGGAATTACAAATGAGCGAATTCAAAGAAGGTGATGTTGTTTATTTAAAATCAGGTGGGCCTGCTATGACAATAACAGAAATTACCCCAAATGATTATGTCTGGTGTACTTGGTTTGATAAGGATCAAAAGGTTCAAGGTAAATCATTTATCAAATCCTCTATAACTAAGAATAATCCTGATAAACCTGTTGTCATATAAATTAAACTGAGAATTATAAAAAGCACCTTAGGGTGCTTTCTTCGATAAACTCAAAAAGCTCTATTTTCTACATATGGATCTGGACGGGCTGTATTACCTGTTATTTAAAGCCATTTTTGAAACAAAACTGACCCATCCAAAAGCCTATCAAGCCGCCGTGCGATATAGAACATGGCTCACCAATGAGATATATAGCCTGCTTAGAGCGCTTAACGCCGATGTTTCCTTTACTGATGCCAGACTATTTCTATATATGATTGAAGGCGCTGTCATTCATGGCTTAAGTTTGGGGGGAGGTGTTTTTGATCAGGTAATTGAAGAGCTGTGCTATTAAATAGGAACTAATATGTAAATTAGATGTATTCTAATAATGAGGATTATATTGTCAGATACTTATTTAAAAGATCTTTTATTAACAATGTATGAGGGTAGCAATTTTTCATGTCTTAATACAAGTAAATCTCATTATTTTAAAAATGATGAAATAGAGTTACTAAGAAGAAAAAAGATCTAGTCAAAATTTTAATTTTACAAAATAAATATTAGATATTACTCACTAATTCGTCTATAAAATTGGATGAGTTCTAGAAAATTTTATGTAATAATAAAAATAAAATTTTATTTTATAAATTTATCTCAAAATGAGAAAATTTATATAACTCAATTGAAAATGTAAATTATTGAATAAAATTAATTATTCAAATTCTTAATAGAGATGAAAAATGTATCAACAAATTGGCAGTATCAACGATTTACTATTAAAAGTAGAAAAAAATGATTACGTTCTACCAGCAATCCAACGAGAATTTGTTTGGAAACCAGATCAAATTTGCCAACTTTTTGATTCAATCATGCAAGGTTACCCTTTTGGAACTTTTTTATTTTGGCATATTGAAAAACAAAACATTGAAAAATACAAGTTTTACAAATTTATGCTTAACTATGATGAGAAAAATAATCAATATTGTGAATCTTATGAGGATATACCAAATGAAAACCATATTGCTGTGCTTGATGGGCAACAACGTATCACCTCACTAAATATTGGTTTAATAGGGTCTTACACCACTAGATTTGGGAAAAAAACTTTTTTATATATCAATGTCTTTGGTAAGCCTAATACTGATGATAATACAATTTATGATTTCAAATTCCTAACTGAAGATGAAGCATTATTTAAAGATAATAATAATTATTGGGTGAAAGTAGGAAACTTATTAAATGGAACAGAGGTTGGACAATCAACAGAATATTTGATGGAAGTAAGTACAGATATAGGCATATATTTAGCCTCTAATTTTTTACATTTAACTAATGAAGAAAGAAATAAGAGCTTAGCTGAATGTAGAAAAACATTAAGTAAATTAAGTTCATATATTAATAATGAAAACTCACTATCTGCATATACAGAGAAAGAACAAAATATTGAGAAAGTTCTTAGTATCTTTATCCGCATGAATAGTGGAGGAACACCTCTATCTTACTCAGATCTCCTTTTATCATTTACTGTAACTCAATGGACCCAACTAAATGCACGAGAAGAAATTAATGAACTAATAGAAGAGATTCGTGAAGATTCAGGATTTAAATTTGAGAAAGATTTAATTTTACGAGCAGGGCTAATGCTAGGTGAAGTAGGGAACTTAAGTTTTAAGCTATCAAATTTTAGTAAAGAAAATATTGTATTTATTGAAGAACATTGGGAAAGTGTCAAAGAGTCATTCCTTTTAGCGACTCAAACTCTAAAAGAATTTGGGATAGACCAACAGGTTTTAACGCATAATGTTGCAATTTTACCTATAGTATATTACATATTCAAAAGAACTCTGAAAAATTCTGAAAACAATAATAAGTACAAAGTTAGTGCTAATGATAAATTAAAGATGAAAGAATGGCTCTTAATTAGCTTATTAAAGAAAGGAATATGGACAAATAATTTAGAGAGCTTACTCGTTCAAACCAGAAAAGCAATAAGTGATAATTTACTAGATTTTCCTTTACATGAAATTAAGGAGGCTATGTTAGCTAAGGAAAAATCGCTTAAATTTAATGAAGAAGATATTAAAAATTTATGTAATTTGCGTTATGGAAAAGATAATGAAATTAAAGCGCTATTACTATTAGTATTTCCAGATACTAGATTACTTGAAACACATATTGATCATATTTATCCAAAAAGTATATTTACACCGAACAAAATGAAAAAATTAAATATTATTAATGATGGCACAAATAAATATCAGGTAATGGCTAATACTATAGCTAATCTTCAATTAATTCCTTCTTCAGTTAATATTGATAAAAAAGCTATACAACCATCTGCATGGTTAAATTCATATTTTGCAGACGAATCATCACGTCAAATGTACATGGCTAGCCAATTTATTGATAATTTAACATCTGAATTAAATCAATTTGAATCCTTTTGTTTGAATCGAAGAGATAAAATTGAAGCAAAACTAAGAAAAATACTTGATGTTAAAGAATTAAATACATCTTATAGAAATGATATGGTAATAGGTCGCCTAAAAATAAACCAAGCAAAATTAACACCATTACAAATAAAATTTATGGAAAAGATATGTGTTTGGCTAGATATTGACAAAAACAATATTAACTTAAGTTTTATATTAAATGAGTTGGCGAATCATTCATTTAGCACAAATATGAAAGTTGATAAAGAATCAGCTGATACTATTAAAAATAGTATTATTATTCATTTATATCAATTATTAGATAGTTTTGATAAAACTAAGGATTTAAAAATTCAGGCCTACAATAGTGGCTATTTCAAAGTTGATGATCAGGATACATTAACTACTTTTGAGTTAGACCGTTATATATTTGAAGATTTGGCAAGTTTTCAAAAATATGGAGACCCCAGAGAAGTAGAGATATTACAAAAAAGATTTGGTCTAGGTAGTGTAACATCGCTTACGCTTGAAGAAATTGGTACTACTTTAGATATTACTAGAGAACGTGTACGTCAAATAGAGAAAAAAGCTTTAAAAGATTTAAGACAGCGGATGAGAGTATCTATTGAAATTATATGGGAAAATTTAAATCAAAATGCCAATAATGAAATGAGTAAATTATATCCACTACTGGCAAGTATTTTTTCTGAAATTAAGTATTTTTTAAATTTTTTAGATTTATTATGTGGTTTTGAGAAAAATGATTTATCCAAAGTTATTTTCCCTGAAATTAATGTAAAGGAAATGGTTGAAGAGTGGTGTTTATGGAATAAATTACCAATTTCATTTAATGAAACTATTTCAATTATTCAGGAAAGTGTTGGTTGTACAGCTCAAGTTGCAAGTAATGCTATTTATTATAGTGTTAGTCAAGATAATTTAAGAATTGTTAAAAATGAATCTGAATTAGAAATATATCCAATTGGTATCTCCAAGACCCCAACAGTAGTGCAAGCTTCTTTACACTTTGACGAAAATCAAAATTTTAGAGAAATTCATATTAAAGCTAACGAATTAAAGATTTGTAATAGTATTTTTCCTTCGGAAAGACAAGATCATGCTATAAATGATGCGGTTGAAAAAAACTTTTTATTCCAAAGTGATCGAGGCGGATATTCACATATAAAATACTTTCCAATTAATGAAGATCTATATGATAAAATATTTGAAGAAACTAGAAATATTTTAGTTAAAGATGGTTATACCACTTCTGCAAATTTAAGAATGCAAGTATTTGAGAATAGTGATTTACTTCGTAAATTTGATTATTTCACAATACGGCATCTAATTCGAAATTTTGGAGAAGATTATGGAATTTATTTTAATGGAAAATCTGGTGCAGATACGATTAGTTTACAGGAAGGTGTTAAACCTCAAGGGCAATTACAAACTATTTTAAGTATTATGCAGTCTTCAGGAAAACCTGTAACACGTAATACACTTGCTAAACAAATTAGAAGTGGATCAGAAAATCATGCATCATTTTATCTTAATGAGTTAATGGATTTAGGGAAAGTAGTACGTATTTCAGCGTATGAATATGCATTAACTGAGCATGCATTTAAAGATATAGATGTACTACTTTTTTTAACTGAAATTGTAAATATTTTAAACTATTACAATAAGCCAGTTGAAATTGGTATTTTGGCTGAAAAATTAAATCTGAAATACTATAAAACTTACCCAAAAGCTTGGTATCTGCACTTAATTAAAAATAAATCTAAAGAAGTAGGCTTAAATATTTATACCTATCATAATTTAGTTTCACTTAATGAACTTCAAGAGCAATCAGTAAGTAAACTAATTAAAGGCTTAGCTATTGATTTAGATGATTTTGATAAAATTTTTACTAGTGTTACTAAAAATATAATAGTGGGAAAAGCAGAAGTACGTAATGCTGTAAATAATCTTAGAAATCATTAAAAATATTGTTAACTTAAATCTGATCTTTAATTTTTAATAATTAAAGGTCAGATTTAAATTGCAAGCATCTTATTGTAATAATTATGAAAAACCTAATTTTTAATATTTTTTTAAATGTTAATATTAAAAAAATATGGTTTAGAGTTAATTTTTTCTAATTATAAATATTTTAGAGACTCAAAGAAATTTCTACAGCAAACCATTTATCACTTAATTTTAATATTCAAAGGATTTTCTAAAAATATATCGGTTTTAGTTTTCCATACATTAGGAGGCACAGGATGTTTGGCATCTTGAATAAGTTCTAAAGTATTCGGAATACCTTTATTGTCGAGTAATTGATGGAGCTGAATACTTTGCTTTGAGTCAACAATTGGGTCTTTGGTGCTAATCAATATAAGAGTAGGTGGATATTGAGACGAAATCGGTAGCGATGATCTAGCAGCCGACGCAATTTCTATATTTTTTTCAGCAGTAATAGATTCATTTATTTCTTCCATTACGTTTGACGGTAGTATTCTAGTGTTAGAACTCCACTGAGCATACATACCTTTAAAATCATAAAACCCCGATACCAGAATCAAAGCGTTTATCTTTCCAGAGTTAGCTACAACATTAGCTATAGACGCGCCACAACTAATACCAATCACCGCAACTTTATTTGGGTCAACATGAGGCTGTGATCGAGCAAAATTAATGGCTTGTACAAGATTATTTTGTGAGGCTTTACCACAAAAATCTGATTTCCCAGAGGACTCACCATATCCACTCAGAGATACAGCAACACTGAAAAAGTTCTTTTTACTATATTCATTTAACAAGCCAGAGCGTACAAAGGCTTTAGCACCTTGTTTATCTTTTTGAATGCCATGTAAAAAGATAATTGCTGGATACTTTTTATTAGCTAAGAGTTCTGGTTCTTTCCAATAAATTTCAGTTATTTGATTATTTGCTGTTAAAAGTTGATGCTGCGCTTGTTTGGTATAAATATAAGGAAGAATAGATATACGAAAAAAGACATAGAAGCCAATAACTAAAATTAAGGGGAAGATGTAAAACAAGATCTTTTTCTTATTAAGAGGCATATAGAACTCTATTGTAGTTATTTATAAGTATGCGTGATTCTCTAACTATTGAAATTTAAAATCAATATATAAGTTTATTAATTGTTTTTGCTAAATTGGATTCCCTCCGAATGCGGAAAGGCTTCGATAGATTTTTGATTTACGTCGAAAATGAGATCTTAAATTTGTCATGAGGACACCTGTAAATTAGCAGGGAATGTCGCCTATGGATTGCTATTTAAGAAGTAAGGATTGGGCAGCTATATTTTTTAGGTATTTCGGTACTCTAGATATAGTAAGTTTATTAATGGCTAACAATAAATCTTGATCAATGCTATTGAAGCCATATGTGTGACAAATATTCGTACAAAGATAGTTGAATAATTGAGCCGTAACTTCAGCATCTGCTTTTGCACGATGAGCTGTGCCATTAAACTTAATATTGAATAAGTCTGCCATTGCCCCAAGTCGATAACTGGGTTGATGAGGTAAAATACGGCGAGCAAGTTTCAAAGAACAAATGAGTCCATTGTGTGATGGATTCAACTCCTGTCGAATACTTTCTGCTTTTAGGAATTTCTCATCAAATCCTGCATTGTGAGCAAGTAAAGGATCTGTTCCAATAAAGTCCAATAGAGAAGGAATGACTTCTTCCACTAAAGGAGCATGATTAACCATATCTTGAGTAATACCAGTCAACTTTGTGATGTAGTATGGAATATTTACACCACAGTTTATTAGTGAAACAAAACGTTCTGTGATTTCACCTTCTACAATACGTAAAGCCGCGACTTCTGTAATACGATCACCAGCCTCAGGGTTGACTCCTGTGGTCTCGAAATCAAGTACAATGATTGGCGAAACATTCATAAAACGCTTTCTCTATATTAGAAATTAGGTATTAAAAGCACAACACTTTTCATCATAATAGCTTTAAGTCAAAGATAGCACTAAGTTAACTTATCTTAATATTCAAATTATATTAGTAAGTGATATGTTTAGCTGTTAGGTTATGCCGAGCAAAGCTCATTTACACGGGCTTATAAAGAGTGGTCGGGTAAAACGCCACAACAGGCCCGAGAGGAAATGAATAACTGAGGGTAGAGCTTCTTAAAATAAGATGTGCATATGTTTTGAGTATTCATTCATCGTTTAACGCACATTCAAAATTACTTGGGTTTTCTTTACATCTTACTTTTTTCAAAAAGTTCATCATTTTAGGGTCATAGATACCTGCCTTGGTTAGCTGTATGCGTGCTTCACGCATCATTTTCATATAGTTTAATTGTTCATTTCTAGGAATATCCATCCAATATTTTGAAGGAATATCACTTTCATATTTGGCAATAATGCCAAACGTTCTATTTAATTGACTGGCGACCCAAGTTCGAGACTTTTGCCCAAAACCTATTGGAAACTGGTCTTTACGAATAATGAAATTTGCCGAAATTTGAGTCAAAGGAAAACGAACAATTGCTCCTTTCTCACCTAAACCTTTGTATAGTTCAAAAGGTTTAAATGCAACAATAGGAGCGGGCACAATATCAATTTCATGATTATTAAATTTCGCACCCGCATTGGTGACGTCTACCGATACAGCCTGACCTCCGACATGTTGAACAAGCTTTGGTTGGGCTTCATCATATTTAAATACCCCAATTTTTTTACCGGCAGCTTTAGCGAGTGTATTGATATTTCTATCATTTACAAATAAATATGCAGGGCCAATTGTGCCTAAACCTGCAATTTCGTAAGGACCTACCACCATGTTTTTTGCGGCCATTGGTGAGGACAACAGCTTATAGGCATTAATTGCCGTTTTCATATTTGTTAATGCGCCAACAGCATCTAAAGATCCTGTATATTTATTAAACTGACGCCCACGTAAACCACTAATAATAGCACCATCACATTTTCCAACTTTTAAATCTTCAGCTGCGACTCGTTCATCAACATATGCTTTTAAAGATAAATCAGCTCCCCAATTTTTAGCTTCAAGTGCATAATCTTTGGCTAAAGCGAAAGCATCTCCCGACTTACCGATTGGGTCAAAAACACACACGACTTGTTGCTTTGCATAAAGAGTTGTTGTTAAACATGTGCTTGCAATAAATAAAATAATTTTAAAACGATCCATATTTAGTTATCCATTATTTAAATTATAAAAATTATTTTATAAGTCGTGGTCAGATTAGATATGACATTTAAACAAAAATTTTAAAGGAAAAAGTCAAAAGACAGCTTTGACTCAGGAAGCCATTCTAGTTCATCACTATAAAACCAGAATAACGATTATTTTTAGAATATTTTTTGTCCGATTTGCGGACAAAAATCTCATAAAGCGGTATTTTCTCTATTCTTTTTATATCCTTAAATAAACTTAAAAATTAGTTTATCCATTACCTAATGGAGATTAATTTATGGAAATCTTAAAAACAAAAATTGCAATTATGGACTCAAGACTAACGGGCCTACCAAACAGTGAAATAGAGATTCTAGCGAGTAGCGCAAAGCATCGTATTGAATTATCTAAAGGTATGAATGGTAAGCAAACTGTAGTCGATGGATAGACCTAAGTGCTCAAAGACTGAATGTAAACATATCAACAAGAAGATTGGAAAACGATTATTAGAATTTAAATGATTTTTGGAGTTAAATATGAGATTTAAAAAAGGATTTTTAGCACTGAGCCTAGGTTTGCTCTTTATAAACTTGGGATGTACAGACAATGATAGTGCCGACAATAATGGTGCTGAAAGTATTTATATTAATGGAAAAATTTATACCGCTAAAGATAAAGACTCTTTTCAGCAAGCCATCGCCGTTGCCCATGATGGAACAATTATAAAAGTGGGTAGTAACGAAGAAATTAAAAAAATTGCAGATAGCAAGACACAAGTTTTTGACCTTGATAACAAGGTTTTAATGCCAGGTTTAATCGATAGTCATATTCATGCTTTAGCTTCTGGTGTAGAGGCAGTATTAGCAACTATAGATAGCGGCGATACAACCATAGATATTTCTAAGGTGGAAGCAAAACTTAGACAGTCAAGTTTGGATGGTACAGGTGTTGCTGGAGATGTTCTATTTTTAAATGGTTTGTCGTCAGAATATTGGGAATTAGCTGACCAACTCTCCAATGTATTTAACAATAATGAATGGAAAGATCGCCCAATTGCCTTAGTGGGTAGCGACCATCATACAGCATGGGCAAACCAAGCACTCTTAAAAAAAGCAGGTATAGATGCAAACTTCATTCAGCAATTAACCCCAGAGGATCAGCAAAATATTGCACATAATGAAAAATTTGAGCCAACTGGATTTGTGGTCGATTCAGGCTGGGATATGGTGAGTGATAAAATTCCATCTGTATCACATGATCTGCTTTATAAGGGCTCTAAAGAAGCGATCAAATACTATAATAGTTTAGGTATCACGGCGTGGATGGATATTGCTGCAAATGCCAGCCCCAATAAGGGAATTACCAATATTCAAAATACAGAGGAAACACTAGGGATGATTCCAATGTATAAAGAGTTATCTCAGAAAGGAGAGTTAACAGCACGAGTTTCTGGGTTACATGTCATTAACTCAAAAAGTACGCCTCAAGTTTTTAACATCATTGAGTCAATCAATAGTAAATATAAAAACATAGATAACTTTAATTTAATTGGTGTAAAGGTATTTGCGGATGGCGTGTTAGAGTTTCCAGCCCAATCAGCTGCACTACTTGGCCGATATTCTAATAGTAACAAGCAAGGGACTTTGTTATTTGATCCAAATATTTTTAAGTTAGTTGTTGATGAAGCTGACAAGCGAAATATGCTGGTTCATATCCATGCAGTTGGGGATAGAGCTGTACAGGAATCTTTAAATGCAATTGAATATGCTCGTTCAAAACGTCAGAGCAATGTCCCACATAGTATTACTCATCTCCAGCTCGTAGACCCTAAAGACTATAAGCGCTTTAAACAAAACAATGTGATTGCTTCTATGCAACTAGCATGGGCCTACGAAGACAGTTTTAACAAAGAACTGGTAAAACCTTATATTGATGCAGCTTCTTATAAGGGGATGTATCCTGCACATTCGTTGTTGGTTAACGGCGCGACAATTGCAGGCGCAAGCGATGCACCAGTTTCAACCGCCAATCCTTTTGTTGCTATGGCTACTGCAATTACAAGAAAAGGAATTGAAGGAGATGTTTTAAATCCAGCGGAAGCGATTGATCGAGATACAGTATTTAAGGCTTATACGATTAATTCGGCTAAGGCACTTTATTTAGACAAACGCATCGGCACACTCGAACCGGGCAAAAAAGCCGATATGATTTTAGTGGATCGAGATATTTTTAAAGTTTCGCCTGAACAGTTGGCTGAAACAAAAGTGGTATGGACTATTTTTAATGGGAAGAAAGTCTATCAACAGTAATCAGGCTATTTAAGTTTTAAAGTGGGCTGAGGAGAAATCAGCTCACTCACTGGGTTGCCTTATAAAGCAGTATTTCTAAGTTTTGGTTCATATTACAAATAGAGTATTGTGCAAAATTTTGCTCAAAATTAACATGGTTTAAATAATATTGCGCAAATATATTCACAAAATCTCTTTTTTATAGTATTTTTGAGAAAATATTTGCTCATTTACTGCCATGAAAAAATTAACAATACAAGCACTACTTGATGCGAACTGGTTAGATATAGCAGAACTAAAATTATTAGAGTCTAAACAGGGCTCGGCGAGTGCAAGTGAATTAGAGTATGAATTGGATTATGCAATTCAATATTTAGACAGGCGGGATGAGCACGCCTGTAGTTTATCACTTCCTGTACAAATACTTGTAAAACATGAATCGAGCACATGGTTTGGTTTTTTAGATGATATCGTGCCTTCTGGTGCTGCACGACGTTATTGGGTGAATTATCTAGATTTACAACGTTTAACCCATGCCGAGCAAGATAGTATTTTATTAGAAAAAGGGGGAATTGCTCCTGTTGGTAATTTACGAATTAAAGAGGCGCTTCCTCCTATAAATCCAGAATCAACCTTACATTTACGTTATTTTAGCAAGGAAGATGTTGCTGAGCGTAATATTGATTTTTTGGAGTACGCTCAGCAAATGGGTGCCATTAGTGGTGGTGCAACTGGCGCAGGCGGGGAAGCTCCCAAATTACTTATCCGAGTTTCACCAGAACAAAAAGTCTGGATTGATACTTATCAAGAAAATTTTGATCAACCAGATCAGCATTATTTAGTGAAATTTCCGAGAAATAAACGTAGCGAGATTGATTGTGACATTCTCAGAGCCGAATATTATTACTATCAGGTACTCAATGAATTAGGTTTCAATACGATTGAAACAACACAAATGAAGCTCATTGAAGGTACAAAGTATCCTTCTTTGTGGCTACCAAGGTTTGATACAGAATGGCGTAATCAACAATGGCATCGCCATGGCTTAGAATCTGTTTATTCGGTGCTAAATAAATCTTCTGGTAGTCACCTTAACCATTTTGAAGTGATTGAAGATCTATGTAGATTACTGAGTAGCATTGATTCAAATTTTGATGCTTCACAATTCATTTGTGAGTGGTTACAAAGAGACTTACTCAATATTATTTTTGGTAATTCAGATAATCATGGTCGTAATACATCATTTCTAAAAAAATCTGGAAAAATTTCTCTTTCTCCTATTTACGATTTTGCACCTATGAAAGCCGATCCAGAAGTTGTGACCAGATCGATGACTTGGGGAAGTCCGTATGAAGAAGGAGGTGAATACCGTTGGGCTCAAATTACTCAAAAACTTGCGCCTTGGTGTGATCCTGATTTATCTCTAGGAACATTAAAGTCTTTGGCAATTAATCTGCTTGGGCTAAAACAGCGATTAGTTGATAAAGGAGTACCGAAAAAAATTATTGAAATGCCAGCGCTATCATTTGATTACATAGAAGCTAAATTGAAAAGATGGGAACTGCTATGAATATAAAAAATCAGACCCAAGACCGTCAGCAAGTTCTTATCGATTTATATAAACAATATTTATTAAGTGAGATTACGCTGGGACAATTGCTGTCGCACTTGCGAAAGAATGTACTGGGTTTGTCGCAAGAACAATATGCTGCTTTAGTCGGGATAAGTCGTCGGACATTAACTGATATTGAGCAGGACAAAGGTAAACTTACTCAATCAGTGTTAGATAAGGTGTTTAAGCCACTGGGTTTAAAAGCAGGTCTTGTACCTACGCATGAACATATTGTTGGCAAAATTATAAAGCCATCCGAGTAAGAAACTAAAGTATTCTTGATCGACATTCATCTAGTCTGGAAGCGCTATGAAATTTTATTGCTGTGAAATTTATAATACACAGCAATAAAGTCAGATTATTACAGTTCTAGATATTTTTTCAAATAGTGACCTGTTAAAGATTTTTCTGCTGAGAGCAGGTTGCCGACTGTTCCAGAGAACACCAATTCACCACCTTTATCACCAGCCAATGGACCAATATCAATAATCCAATCTGCTTGACTAATAATGTCTAAATTATGTTCAATAACAATGATCGTGTTGCCTTTTTCAACTAAGTTATTTAATAAACCAATCAATTTTTCAGTATCAGAAGGGTGTAAACCTGTACTTGGTTCATCTAACACAAAAATATTATCTGTTTCATTGAGTTGTTTTGTGAGTTTTAATCTTTGACGCTCACCACCGGAGAACGTATTTAAGCGTTGACCAATTGCAATATAGTCCAAGCCTAAGCTCACCAGAGCGTTAAATTGCTGCTGTAAAGTTCGATCTTCAAAAAATTGACTTGCTTCTGTGACGGTCATTTTTAGAATTTCAGCAATATTTTTATCTTTATAATGATACTTTAACACCTCAGGAGCATATCCTGAGCCGTGACAAAGGTCGCACGTCATTTCAACATCATCTAAAAATGCAAGTTCAATTCTCTCAATACCTGATCCTTTACATTGAGGGCAAGCACCTTCACTATTAAAACTAAAGAGCTTGGCACTCACTTTATTGGCTTTTGCAAATAGTTGACGAATCGGATCAAGCAGGTCTAGATAGGTCAGTAAGTTTGATCGAATACTTGCAGTAATTGCAGATTGATCAATCACTTTTGTTTCAGGATATTGTTGCGGTAAGACTTTACTGATTAATGTACTTTTTCCAGAACCTGCAACTCCTGTAATAACGGTGAGGCAGTTCTTGGGAATGTCGACATCAATATTTTTCAGATTAAATAAATGGGCATTTTTAATTGAAATCCATTCACAACGAATGCGTGGTGTTTTCTTATATACGTTTGGTCTTCTAAAAAACTGGCCTGTTAAACCTGATGAGTTCTTTAACTCTTCGAAAGTCCCTTGGTAAATAATTTGACCGCCGTGGATACCAGAAAGAGGGCCCATATCAATGACATGGTCAGCTGTTCTAATAAGATCAGGGTCATGTTCAACCAGTAAAACACTATTTCCTTTATCTCTAATCTTTTGAATGATTTTAATAATATTATCTAAATCTTTTGGGTGAAGACCAATACTTGGCTCGTCAAAGATGTAGAGCAGGTCAACTAAACTATTACCCAAATGTTTAACCATCTTGATTCGTTGTGACTCACCACCCGATAATGTATTGCTCACCCGATTAAGATTTAAATAACTGAGACCAACCAAGTTTAAGTTGCTCAACTTATTAATAATTTCATGCAGAACAGTTTCAAATTTTTCACTTTTTATCGATTCTATAAACTCTAAAAGCATTGATACAGATAGGGCTGTACATTCAGCAATATTTTTACCGTTAATCTTACAAGATAAAGATTTTTGATTAAGGCGTTGTCCTTTACATAAAGAACATTCCTTGGTTGTAATAATCTCCTCAAGTTTATTTCGATAACGATTTCTTTCCTGCGCTTCACCTTTTAAAAAGTTGCGTTCAAATCGAGTAATCAGTCCTTCATAAAGTGCCGTTTTTCTCCATTTACTTGTTGGATTTAAAGGCTTGTGCTGAGGGGCATGCAAAAACAAGTCCCATTCTTTTTCACTATAATCTTTTAATTTTTTATCTAAATCGAAATAACCTGAATCTGCATATCGCGTCCAACGCCATGCAGTAGGTTGATAGGTAGGGAAATTAATAGCACCTTCTTCATTTAAGGATTTATCTAAGTCTAATATTTTATAAATATCAATTGTTTGTTCAAGACCAATGCCTTCGCATTGTGGACACATGCCATTGGGATGATTAAAAGAAAAAACATTGGAATATCCAACAAACGGTTCACCCATGCGTGAAAATAATAAGCGAAGATTGGCGTAAATATCTGTAATTGTTGCAACGGTTGAGCGGATGTTACCCGTTAAAGGCTTTTGATTAATAATGACAGGTACATTTAAATTCTCGATTTTATCAACATCAGCGACCCCAAAATGCTGTAAACGATTGCGAATAAAGCTATCTTGAGTTTCATTAATTTGTCTTTGAGCTTCTGCGCCAATAGTCTCAAAAACTAAAGAAGACTTACCCGAACCAGAAACTCCAGTAAAGACAACGATTTCATGTTTAGGGATCTTCAACGAAATATTTTTAAGATTATTTTGTCTGGCTCCGTAAATATTTATCGTTCTTTTAGTCATGTGTAATCACTTGAAATTAAAGATTTATGGTAAAGGTAAAACAAAATTTGTGAAAAGGATGTATGTGTTTATTAAGTAAATAGTTTAAATATTAAACTGATAAGCGTTTTCATCCCATACTAACCAATGGAATAAGAGGGAAAGATTCACGAGCTTTGTAATCACAAATACGGTGTATAAATCTGCTGTTGTAAGGCTGTAGCTTTAAAAAACTGATAAGGTTATATATACCAAATCAGCTTTTTTTAGGCTTATCAGTGATTACTATAAAATAATATTATCTTGCCTTAGGACCGCTCAAAACTTTTGTTAAAAAAGTGATTTGCTCATCTAACAGTTTTGTTTGCCATGAGCCGCTGTAAAAATCAAAATGATCAATTGGATATTCAAATAATTCAACTTTACCTTTTGCTAAATTAGCTGACTTGCGAGCTGCTTCAGGAGGAGCAACTTGATCATTCGTACCAACTTGTACCAGTAAAGGGCAATTTATTTGATGGGCGAAATTAATTGGTCGATTTCTTGCTACCTCCAAAGCTGTACGAGCACATACTTCGTTACGCCATGTTGGGCCTGCCATTGATGTATATGCGGTTTCTGCCCCAGGTGTACTAATCATGGCCGCCGTGCCAGGTTGTCCCACAATTGGAATAAGATGGGCTTCCTGACCTAACACTGAGCGGGCTAAGTCTTTTAAACCGTGGGCTACAGCAACTGTTAACTGTTTAAGCCCGCCGTAACGTAAGATCTGGGTAAGTGCGGCTAGGCCATCTGTAGCTGGATTCATAGAGATTACTGCGGATATTTTTTGATCTTGAGCCGCTACGACCATCACATGTCCACCAGAATAAGATGTTCCCCAAAGTACTATACGGTTTCTATCTATATTTGGTAGGCCTCGTACAGCTGCGATTGCTGCATGATAGTCTTCACGCTGATTCTTATAAGAAACATTCTGTCTTGGAAAACCACCAGATTCTCCAAAACTACGATAATCAAATATAAATGTATCAAAGCCTGCTTTGCTAAAGGACTCTGCAAAATGTATTAACCCTGTATCTTTCGTACCTCCGAAGCCATTTCCCATAATAATGCATGGGCGCCCTCGAGAGCTTTTGTACTTATCTGATGTAGTCGGGATATACCAAGCCGAACATGTAATTCCTTTACTGGTAAATTTAATATTTTCCATAATGTTTACCTAATATATTTAGTCTCTTATTTAAGCTTTACATATAAATAAGAGACTTTAATTTTGATTGTAGTATTAAGCTTTGATTTTCAATTCATCCGAATTTGACTCTGGAACAACTGCCAATTTTTTCTTAGGCAACAGAGCAGTGAACTGTAATGATTTATCGAGGACCGGACCTTTAAGAAGTCTATCTAAATCAAACTCATAATCATGTTGAAATTCCCATGGTCCTTCCGTTCCTGCCTTAGGGAATTGAGCTAAACCACGTTGTACATATCCCGGACTCAAATCAATAAAAGGAACTCGCTTCATGTCTTTATTAGCAATCACTGGCGTAAATGTTCCGTATTTATTCTCATCCATGTAGTCAAGTAGACGGCAGAAGTATTGCCATACTAGATCTACTTTTAATGTCCATGCGATGTTGGTATAACCAAATGCAAAAGCAAAATTTGGGATATCAGACAACATCATAGATTTATAAATGGTGGTATCTGGATAATCGATTTTCTTACCATCAACAGTGAGCTGAATCTTACTAAATGCCAGCATGTTTAAACCTGTTGCAGTAATAATAATATCTGCTTCAAGTTTTTTTCCTGACTTCAGTAAGATTCCATCTTTCGTAAAGCGGTCAATATGATCTGTCACAACCGAAGCTTTACCAGAAGAAATTGCTTTAAACATATCTCCATCTGGTACAACACATAAGCGTTCATCCCATGGATTGTATTTTGGCGAGAAATGAGTTGCGATATCAAAACCTTTAGGCAGTCTGCGTTTTACATCGGCAATTAGTAGGCGGCGCATCACATCTGGAAAACGGCGACTTAATTTATACATTCCTCGGCTGAGTGCAATATTTTTCTTCCGAATAATTTCATAGGCGCGTTGAGGCGAGAGAACTTTATTTAAAGCAAGTGCAATAGGGTCGACACTTGGCATCGCAATCACATAACTAGGCGATCTCTGAAGCATGGTAATATGTCCAACCTCATTAGCCATAGCTGGTATTAAAGTTACCGCTGTGGCACCACTACCGATTACGACAACTTTTTTACCTGAATAGTTTAGATTTTCTGGCCAGTGTTGAGGATGAACGATTTGACCTTTGAAATCCTCACTTCCCTGAAACTCAGGTGAATAACCATTATTATAATCATAGTAACCTGTGCCCATAAGCAGGAAGCGAGAACGTAAGGTGACTAAATCTTTTTTGTCTTTTTCTTTGACTGTAACAGTCCAAATGCCTTCACTTGATGAGAATTCTGCACTCGTTACATAGCTGTTAAATTGAATATGTTGATCAATACCATTTTCTATAAGGGTTTCTTGCAAATAATCACAGATCATTTGCGCGCTACCAAAGGTCTTTTTATTGGTCCAAGGCTTAAAACCAAATGCGAAAGACTGCATATCTGAATCTGAACGGATGCCAGGGTAGCGGAACAAGCTCCAAGTACCACCGATTTTTTCTCGACCTTCAAGAATTAAAAAATTCGAATTAGGACGATATTTCTTTAAATGATATGCTGCACTAATACCAGCAATCCCTGCTCCAATGATTAAAACATCAGTAATAGTAACTTGTTCTGATGTACTCATATCTTATTCCTCTCTACAAATTTCAGTAAATTGAGCATCAGCTAGATTTTCTAAGATGATGAATTTATTAATCTTCATTTTCCCTGATCCATGGAACTGATGAACAAACGCCTTACTTAAGCTCAGTATGTTTTCATTTAAGAAGTCCCCGTCATAAAAGGGGGCTGTTCAATATTATTAATTTAATAATTACACAATGTCAATGACACAGTGTAATTATACTTATTTTGTTATTGAGCATTTCTAAATAATTATTTAAATATTTGAAAAGTTTGATTTTAAAAATATATAATTCTGATTGTGTTATTAAGTATAAAAATCTTCTTATTTATTTTCTTTCCAAGAATTTGTTCCACAATAGTGCATTAATGCTTGTCGAATAATTTATTAATATCTACAATGACATCGTGTCAATGAGAAATTGGATAGTATGACAACTACAAGACGTAGACCCAAACACGACCCTAAAGTTTCTGAAAATGAAATATTAAATGCTGCTGAACAGTTTTTAAGTGAACATCCTTTTCGTGAACTCAATGTAGATGAGGTCATGCGCCGAACGGGCTTAAAACGTCCAGCATTTTATGTACATTTCCGAGATAAGCATGACTTGGCCTTACGCCTTGTTGAAAATATTGGGAAAGAATTATTTACTATTGCAGATAGGTGGCTGCAAGGTGATAGTCCTCAAGAAGATTTGCGCCGTACTTTAGTTGGTTTGGTAGAAGTTTACATGCAGCATGGGCGTGTACTACGAGCTTTCGGAGAAGCAGCAGGAGGCGATGAACGGGTGGACAATGCATATCGGAGTTTAGTGCAAGACTTTATTAACGCTGCTGCTCAACATATTAAAGAAGAACAAGAAGCTGGTAGAATTAAGAAAAATTTAGATGTAGAAGAAACAGCAAAAGCACTTATCTGGCTTGAAGAAAGATATCTTTCTGAAGTTTTCGGACGTCCATCAGAAGTTGATCCAAAGGTAGCGATAAGGGTACTTCAAAACATTTGGTTATCGACACTTTATGGTGCTAATTAAAAAAATATTAACTATAAATTTATGAATGTTCAAAAGGAATTGTTCATTCATTTCTATAATTAAAAAATATATGTGTTTAATATTTAATAAAATTTTTTCAATCTCATTTTCCTTTTTTCTAAACATTCTTATCAGAAGCTAAATTTTCATTTTTAATTACACCGTGTCATTGACACCGTGTAATTGTTGGAGCAATATATATTCAGCTCTACGATTTCGTACGCATTGCGATAAAGCACTCAACATTTTTTCAGGGAAGAAATTATGTCTTGAGTTTGCGATAAGCCTTTTTTTTGAAAAAAAATGAATAGGCGAAAGTATGGGTACGTGGACTGAGCAATATCAAATATCAAAGGAAGGAGCATTAGATGAATAATATTCCACATGCAAATAAGTCATTCTGGTTAGCCCACTCAGGCGAATACATTCCTTCACCACCTCTTAAAGGTAGCATCGATGTAGATGTGGTGATTATTGGAGGAGGGTTTACTGGATTATCTACCGCCTATCACATAAAAAAAGCCGACTCTGCTGCATCAGTGGCTGTTCTTGAAGGCGAATGTGTGGCATTTGGTGCCTCAGGCCGTACTTCTGGTTGGGTTGTGCCAGTTCCAGTACTTGACCCTACCACTGCAAAAGTACTTTATGGAAAAGAAAGATTAACTGAGCTTCAAAATTTCGCATGGAATGGTCTGGACTATGTGCAGGACCTAATCAAACGCGAAAATATGGATAGCGATTTTGAAATGCCCGGTGTGACATTTACGACACTTCGCGGCCATGAAAAAAGATTAGAGCATTTTACTCAATATTGGCACGATCAACCTCGCTCAAAAGACAGTGTCTATATGGATCGAGCTACAGTCAGCCAAGCTCTAAATAGTGATGCATTTTCTGGTGGTTGCCGAATGCCACATTCTGGGCAAGTCAATCCTGTAAAGCATTCTCGAGAACTCAAGCGAATAGCTGAAGCTGCGGGCGCACAAATTTTTGAGCAAACGCCAGTACTGGATATAGAAGATAAGGAAAAGTTCTTTATTCTCAAAACCCCAGAAGGTGAGGTTAGAGCTAAACATATTGTATTGGGAACAAATGGTTTTACCCATTTATTGCAACCAGAATTGGGGCTTAAACGCGCACAACTTCCAATGTTTGTATATCAGTTAATTACTGAACCTTTAACTGATGAAGATTGGAAAGTGCTTGGTTGGAAACATCGTGGTCAGTTTTATGACAAAACAACCTATTGTCCTCCAACCTGTAGAACGACTGTAGATGGAAGATTGCAATTTAACCTATGTGATATCTACGTGGGTGAAGGGCGCTCTATGGATGAAGCTCAGAAAGTGCAGTTTTATGATGCCGCTGAGCGAATGTATAAAAAGGTATTTCCTGCATTTCAGAAATTAAAAATTGCTCAACGTTGGAGTGGCGCTTGTTCTATTCCTTTTGACGTAAGGTCTCAAGTGGGCACACTTCATAATGGTCGTATTTCTTATGCCTATGGATACAGTGGTGCGGGCGTAATGATGTCACAAAATTATGGCCGAATTTTAGCTGATCTTGCATTGCAACGTAAAACGGAGCTTACCGAGCATTGGTTTGTTGCTAATGGAGAAAAAGGACACGCTAAATTTAAACGTTTCCCATTAATTCCGGGTCTTATCGCTGCGCTACGTACTTATTTCGAATACGAACGAGTATCAGCACTTTCTAGGAGAAGACGTCTTGGACTCGATTAAACAATATGATGATGGACACGTATTTACAGCGTGGGTTGCACTAATCGGTACGGTAATGGCTGCAACTTGCTTACTTTGTTTTCTTGCAGTTACAGGTTTTGATTTGCATCAAATATTTAAACCTGAATTTGCATTAACTTTGTCGGCAAAAGACCAAGCACTTTTCAGAACTTCAATGATTTCTGATTGTTTTGGGTTTTATCTTCCTTTTTTGGCTGTGGGCGTATATCTGTGGAGAAAGTTGCGCTCTTCGGGAGGGTTGTTGTCCGATATCGCTATTTTATTCCTTGTGATTTCAACCATGTTAGGTATAGCAGGGGCTGTTTTACAGGCCGCTGTGTTAGGACCACTTGCTGAAACATATATGTCTGGAAATGAAATGGCTAAACAGGCAGCGGGCACTGTGTGGGCCACCATTTCTCAAGGCTCACAAAATGGCTTATGGCCAATGGAAGGACCGACAATCGGTTTCTGGGCAATAGTTAACGGACTACTTCTGAGAAAAAACAAATCTGCATTAGGTTTCCCATTGGTTTTGGTTGGGTTGGGATATGTTGGGTTTGCTGCACTTCTTTTCTCAGGCTTTCCTAAAGCGGCCTTATTCCTTGAACTGTTCTTATTACCAGTACAGGTCGTGTGGCTAAGCCTTTTTGGTTTGGGTTTATTACGAAAATAGATGTAAAGAATTTTAGAGCCATGTTGTGAAATATGGCTCTAAAAATAAAAAACTATCCTAAGGATTTTGGGAAATAACAACGAAAAAGGATATAGGTATGAATGGAATGCCAACTAATAGGACAAATCCGATTTTAATAGGAATGCTTGGCGTATTTGTGAGTAACATTAGTCACGCTTCAGCCTTGGAACAATCAGGCCAATCTATCTTGCCATTTCTAGAAAACGGTAATTATGCAGAAGCGAATTTATTTGCAGTCGATTCATCTGTTTCTGGCATAGTCAACGATAGAGCCGATCTTGTACGAGATCACCAAAGTCGTGATACAGGCGATATTGCAGAAAGTACGCAGTTCTATACAGCTGCTCTAAAGTTACAACTTACAGATCGTTTAAGTTTTGGTGTGCTATACGATCAGCCCTTTAGTGCTGACATTAAATATCCGGCACGTTCTAATAATAGTTATTTTGATAATGACGTTAGCCATCAAGGTACATTCGTAAAAGCCGATACTCAAAATTTAAGTATGATTGTGGGTTATTCACCAGTTGAGCATTTTCAGATTTACGGTGGACCAGTTTATCAAACCGTAAAAGCAAACCTAGGTCTTCGGGGCAATGCCTATACTCAGGCTTTTAATGGCTATAATGCTAAGTTTCAGCAAGAAGGCGAAGTCGGCTGGTTGTTAGGAGGAAGTTATCAATTACCCGATCTTGCATTAAAAGCAGCGATAACCTATCGGTCTAAAATCAAATATAAATTTCAAGTAGATGAAGATATTTATGGTGAACCACTAAAACTCGTTGAAAATGAGAAAACCAAATTAGAGACTCCAGCATCATTAAATATTGATTTTCAGACAGGCATTTCTGAACAATCACTTATTTATATGAATTTAAGATGGGTGAATTGGAAAGAGTTTGAAACACGCCCTCCGCAATATGGCGCTCTATCTGAAATTATTATGAAAGAGGCAACTGGTGGAGCTTATACCCAAGGCTTTAAGCTCGATTCTTATCAGAACGATCAATATAGTGCGACTGTCGGTCTCGCACATCAATTTACAGAAAAATGGGCTGCTTCAACAGATGTAAGTTGGGATTCAGGTACGGGTGATCCTGCGTCAACAATGGGACCAATCAAAGGTTCATGGTCGCTTGGTTTAGGTGTCCAATTTAACCCCGCTAAAAACTACTTTATAGCTGGTGGCATAAAATATTATTGGTTAGGTGATACAAAAACCGAAGATGGAACTTACTACTTGCCAATAGAAGGAATTAAACCATTCGCAGAACAGGCAGATTTTAAAGACAATTATGCAATCGCCTATGGTCTAAAATTTGGATATCGGTTTTAAATTTAAATGGAGTAGTTGATTTTAACTACTCTTATTTTAAAGCTTTAATTAATCTTTACTTAAGATTTTCCTTAATTATGTAATTAAATGAAAAACAATAATTAATTAAATAATTTCTAGCCAATTTCACATTGACACCTCAATTTTTGAAGATTACCATTTGCGTGCTGGTCACATTGCCAGTCGGTTTTGACGAACCGTTCTCACACGAGTATCAGAATTATTCCTTCTGAGGGATAGTTTTGTGCAGCTCTTCGTCTCCCTCTCGTAGCGGTAGGACGGGAGAGGGACACCCTCGGGTGTGCTGGCCTCGTGTGACCAGTTCGTCAACCCTCTTTCGTTCTGCCACCATAATTTTAATGTTTGGCAGAACTCCATATATAAAGGAGTTGGCTTTGCACATCCATTATTTCTTGGCAACCTTTGCCAAAAGTTATAACGACACAGCTTAAAATAATTAACGCAGCTTGATCGCCATAAGGCTTTTCAGGCTTTAGCTTGTTATTACTTAAAACTTAGACAATTAAAACTTGAGATGTGCTGTGCACAGTCTTTATGGCTTTGCTATGCCTTTTTTATCTCATTCATATACAACAATAATTTGACACGGTAAAACTATGCCACATTCAGATCTTCCATTTCGTGCTTTAGGTGTACTTCATTCTGCAAGATATCTTTTTAATAAATACGGTTTTCATAATGTCGGTGTAGACCGAATTATTGAGGCGGCAAACATCCCTAAAGCTACCTTTTATAACTACTTTCACTCAAAAGAACGCCTCATTGAAATGAGCTTAACCTTTCAAAAAGACGGCCTTAAATATGAAGTCCTATCGATTATCAATGTTCAAAAAGAATTAACGCTAATTGAAAAACTCCGCAAAATTTATTACTTACACGCTGACTTAGATGGGCTTTACCATTTGCCATTTAAAGCGATTTTTGAAATTGCTAAAACACACCCCAAGGCATATCAGGTGGTAGTTGACTATCGGAACTGGCTGATTAATGAAATCTATAATTTGCTTTTAACAACTAACGCAAATGCTTCAAAGCAAGATGCACACATGTTTTTGTTTGTGATTGATGGGGCAATGGTTCAGCTTTTAGACCCGAACAAACTAGATGAACGGAAGGGATTGCTTGAGTATTTTTTATTACAGTTGCTGTGAACATTTGAACTGTTATTGAAAAGCTTAAGCGCCGTGTTAAGCTGTTGTACATAAAAATTAAATTTCTAATAATTAGTTAATATTGGAGTATTTATGAGCCAAAAAATACTTAACCGATTTGAACAACTTCTAAATGATGGAATTGAACTAAGTTCGTTAACGCATACAGTTCCAGCAAGTAATACGAATATAGAATATGAAAGTTTAGGAAAAGAAGGAGACTCGCGATATATAGAATGGAAAATCAAAATCAAGCATCTTTTAAAATTAATTTGTGGAATTAATTCAATACATTATGAAGCTTTTTTAAGTGCTGAAAAATATCAGTTTTATGATACAAATGCTCTTGTTTTAAACAGATTATTACCTGTAATAAAAGCAACATATGACGATTTATATAATGGTTTTTTAATAACATTCAAACAGATAGTACAAGCTGAAGTTTTTGATAGCGAGCTTGAACAAGCTAAATCACTTTTAGAGAATGGCTATAAAAATGCTGCGGCCGTAATTGCTGGAGTAGTTTTAGAAACGGCAATTAAGGAATTATGCTTAAACAATAACATAGATACAGAACGTAAAAAGTTAACTCAGTTAAATGATGATTTGGCAAAGGCCAGTGTCTACAACAAACTACAGCAAAAGCAAATTACAGCTTTAGCTGATATTAGAAATAATGCTGCTCATGGAAATTATGATCAGTTTACTAGAGAAGATGTGGAAAGAATGATAAGCGATATAGAAAGGTTCTTGTTAAATTACGTTTCATAAGAGATCGATAGGGTTATGTAGATTTAAAAAAACTTAGAGAGTCGCATAAGCTTGTTGAGATGCAAATTTGGCAGCGTTATTTATTATCTTAAATCTAGTAAGCAGATACAGTTGAACAAGCTATAGTCCATCACAGTGAAGGTTGAGTGCCGTAGCAACCACACAGAATAGCAAAGCTATATATGGTGTGGATTTCCAAATCTTCTACTTAACTTATGTTTACCAAAAATCTAGTTCATAATTAAATTTATATTTAATAAAAATAATTTCAATTACTTATAGTACTAAAATAATACCCTATAAAATATTTGGTTTATAAACCTAGCTATGAATACATATTTGCCTACTAAAAAGGTCTTAAGAATAGACTAAATTTGTCTAGGAGAGTGGTGGTAGTCCACCACTAATTAAAATGCTGAGGCTAGGAGTTTGATAGCTACGATTTCTGTTTGGTTTTTTGGCGTAAGACATACAAATATAAGTTTTCTACTTTTTCACGTGCCCATGGTGTGGTACGTAAGAATCGTAATGATGATTTAACACTTGGATCTATGCAAAAACATCTAATTTCAATTTTACGACTTAAGCCTTCAAATCCACCGTAGTAATCCAATAATTCATCCAAAATGTCAGCAAGTTTTTTACCGTGTAAAGGGTCATTGGAGGCGTTCATAATAGATCAACAATATTTTGGGAGTCCATTATTATAACCTGAGCTAGTTGGAAAATGAGAGGGATTGTGGAAACACATCCCGAAGCGTATTTTAGACCTAAATAAGCCAGATAATTGGAAAAGATCGCTTGAGTATTTTTTAATGCATTGGTGTGAGTATTTGAAATACTGTATGTATTGTGGTGATGAAAATCTAAAGAATAGCTGTACACAAAAATCATATAATTTTTTTTAAAGCATGTATAGCTATATTTTGATTTTTTTAATTAAATTTCAATTAGATACATGGTTTTTTGAATTTTAAATAAGAGCTTAGCAAGCTTAATAACTTTAATGTTTAAAAGGAGGTTTAGAAAAAGAAGTCTATATAGCAGCCAGTAGTAGTCACAAAATACAGCTCGTAAAGGTGATGTGCAGTTCACTAGAGTAAATATAAAAGTGTAATTACAACTTATAGGAAACTACCTAGAGAATTATTCTGGCTAAGATTAGAAATAGGGTTAAGACAGTTTAAGTAGTTAAGAGTGCCACGGCTTAGTAAGTTGCTTGAGCAACAGATGCAGTCGAGCAAGCTTTTAATAATTCAGTGTAATGAAGCATAAACGGCGTAGTAACAACGTAGAGTAGCCAGAGCTTTATATATGGTAGGTTTCCAAATCTTCTATTTAACATAATATACATTATGCGAACAATTATATACTTCCTTATTATGTGCTTAGTTCTATCAATCTTTTAGCTACATTTTCTTCTTGCTGCTGCCTTACCATCAGAGTTTTACGATAAAAAATATTGCTGCCATTGATGACAACATTACTGGAATAAAGATTTCTTTATTCAGATAACACTTATAAAACTCAACTAAATGATGATCTTCATCAAGTTTAACTGCCTGCGAACATGACACCATTTGCTCAAGCCCACGATCGAATTTCTCTGATTGCAAAATTAGATGAATATTCTGTGCCTTTATCTCCAGTACGTGCGTCTACTTTGAGTAATTTATCTTTAAAGATATTGTGTACGTTTGTCATAATAAATAGCCCTTATCCGATGCTTATCACGCTAAATTTTCAGGTTTAGTATGAAGGTTCTTGAGACTAAATTTGGTTTAGTTAAATATATAAGTAATTGATAATAGTGGTCTTAATTTTTTAAAGTTGCTTGACAAAATGAAACTTACATATAAATAAAAATTAAAAAGCCTGACTAGCTTACCAATCAGGCATATTTAAGCAACGATCACTTGTTAAATTAAAGTGCAATATCAAACTCTGGTGTAGCTACCGTAGGCTGTAATCGAGCACGTTGCTTTTTAAAGTATGGAAGCACGTGCTCACCAAGTCGATATGATTCTTCAAGATGTGGATAGCCTGCAAGAAAAAATAACTCTATGCCAATGCTATTATATTCTTGAATACGCTCAATAATCTGTTGGTAGCTACCCACTAAAGCAACACCTGGTGGAACACCAATATAGCCAAAGCCAGACCAGACATTTGGATGTATAAAGAAGTCGATGACATTTTTACTACCATCTTTTTCAGCGTATTCTTTTTCGAAGCTTAATACGCGTGCTGAACGTAAACCCGCATGGGCTGCTGCTGCATGTAAGCGTTGCTTTTCAGCAGCTTCATCCAAAAAACGTTGTGCTTCTGCCAACGCTTCTTGTTCAGTACGGCGTGCGATTGTATCTATTGATAAACCAAATTTTATATTTTCACGACCATACTTTTTTGCACGTAAACGTACATCGGCAATCAATGCCACGATTTCTTCAGGTTTTTCAGCTCTCATTAAATAATAGTCGGCATGTTTTGCTCCAAATTCGCGAG
Source organism: Acinetobacter sp. Leaf130 (assembly GCF_001423205.1). NCBI lineage: Bacteria > Pseudomonadati > Pseudomonadota > Gammaproteobacteria > Moraxellales > Moraxellaceae > Acinetobacter > Acinetobacter sp. Leaf130. Next base: position 1,201,717 of record NZ_LMOE01000001.1, on the reverse strand, counting down.
CAGCTTCCGAAGAACCTGCGGTGCAAATAATAGGAAGGCTCGCTTTATTCAGTGGATATTTTAATCCGCCACCTTCTGCCGAATAGTACTTTCCTTGATAGTGAAATGAAGGGTTATTCCAATATCCTTTTACAACATCTAGAAACTCTGTAGCACGTGCATAACGTTCGTCATGAGGTAAATCATCACCTACTTGACGTTGAATCACTTCCGAACCGCCATTAATAATATTCCAAACCAGCCGATTACCTGTTGCACGCTGATAAGTTGCCGCAGTTTGCACGGCATTATATGGACTAAAATGATAAGGTTGGAACGCAGTTACAAAGTTAAGTTTTTTAGTTTCTCGAGCAAGTAATGAACATACAGTCCAAGGCTCTTCACCCGTTGGCGCATTCACCATGAGTGCGCCAGCAAACCCATTAATTTCTGCTGCCCGTGCGATCTGACTTAGATAATCAATATAGGTAAAATCATCACCTACGTTATAGTTAGAAACCGCTCCGGTATTTTCAACATTTTCAATATTGGCCCAATCACCGCGATTACGTGGATCACCGGGTAAAAATTCTGTTTCGCCATGAAGCGGCAAACGTGTAAAAAATTCAATTCCCATTATTTTCTCCGTAAAGCAAAGCTTAGAATTTTGCAGTGAGAGAAACACCAACTTGACGTGGGTTTCCATAGGTTAAGACATATTGTCCAGCAGGACCATTTGGTCGCCCATGAACTTGATATTCTTCATCTAATAGGTTTTTAACGTAAGCATTAACTTGGTATTTATTATTTGCGCTGATATACCCAACGTTCGCGTTCCATAAGGTGTACGCTTTTTGACTCAAGATTGGGTCAACTGAATAATCTTGACGATTTACTAAGAAAAACTCACGGTCACGATATTTTGCATCTGTGCCCACAATAACTCGTGCTCCACTATCAAGATTAAAGGTATATTCACCCCCTAAACCAATAGTGTATTTTGGAGAACGAACCAAGCTGTTACCTGTATTGTCAGCATTTACGACATTGGTTACTGGGTTTTTATCAACGAAGTCGGTGTATTCACTGTCTAAATAAGCGCCTGCAAAACGTAGGCGTAAATTATCGGTCGCTAAATAATCTAATTCTAATTCGGCACCCTTTACTTCTGCCTTAGGTCCATTTGCCAGAACTGAGGTTACCCCTCCACCTTGTCCTTCTGTCGCAACCAATAAATTTGTTTGAATATCTTTATAGTCATAATAGAAAATATTGGCATTGGCAGTTAAATTGCCTTGTAACAAGCTAGACTTCAAACCTAGCTCATAGCTATTTAAATATTCAGGGTTAACATCTGCAAGTTGCGTCAGGCTACTTGAAAGTCCGGTGTTAAAACCGCCTGAACGGAAACCTCGAGCAAAACGGAAGTATGTGTTGATATCAGGAGTGATTTCATATTCTGGCGTAATATCGTAGGTCAGCTCATTCCATCTTTTTTTACGGCTTGTTGAACCATTTGCGTTAGGTGCTGGGTTATAGACCGCATTACTGTACCCATCCTTTTGCCACCAACTGCCTTTGGTGTAATCGCCCGTAGTAATTTGAACAAGGTCTAGATCAATGTCTTTTTCTTCACTTGTCCAACGTAAACCACCTGTTACTTTAAATTTATCGGTAAATTTATAGGTACTATTTCCAAACAAGGCAAAACTTTGTGTGGTCTGATTATAGGTAATGTCCCTAAAAGCAGGCGTTCCTGCGGTTTGAGCTGGAGCGCCATTCGGTAATGTTTTATTTACTCGTGCGCTTACCCCTGTTGAGTCTAAATCTTCATTAAAGTAGTGAAAACCTGCGATCCAACTGAGTCTTTTTTCAGCATCGGATGAAATGCGAAACTCTTGGCTGTATTGACGCCACTCATTATCACTATAGCTTCGTGCTACATCGTATGGCGTATAGTCACCATCAGAAATAGATTTTTGAGTGGTTTTATCAAACGCTGTAATGGATGTAAAAGTATGACCGCCCCCTAAATTTCCTGTTAATGTGAGCGATGTACCATCATGCTGAATTTTATTGCTTTCAGCTAAATCTAAATTTGTATCTCGGCCTTCTGGTCTCTCATAAACACCCCAGTATTTTCCAATACTTAAAGAGCCATTATTACCAAGACCATTATAAGTTTGGCTATGTAGATTGACTAAAGCATTCCAATCATCATTAATTTTTCCTAGTATCTGGAAGCGGAATGATTTTTTATCAACATCTCCGTAGTCTTCTCCACTGGCTAAATTCTTTGCATAACCATCACGGTCTTCTGAATAGAATGCTCCTCGTACTGCAACGTTATCCGATATAGCCCCATTCACGGCGCCTTCAAAAGTACGAAGATTATGGTCGCCTATTCCTATAGTTCCATAACCAGTCGGTTTGTCTGAAAATACGGGTTTCCGTGAAATGTAATTTACTGCACCAGCCGTGGTATTTTTACCGTAAAGCGTGCCTTGTGGACCGCGGAGAACCTCAATACGTTCTAAATCGAATAAATCTCCAGCACCAGCAACAGGCGCATTTAGATAAACCCCATCTGCATAAATACCAACTGGGAAAACTGTAGAGGCTGCAACATCGCCAGTTCCCAGACCGCGAATATACCAGCGTGGACGGCTATCGCCATCTGGGTTTTCAGCTGCTGCATTTGGTGTATAAGTTAAAACATCACCAATAAATGTTGAGCCTTTCGCTGCCAAATCTTTGCCCGAAACTGCTGTAATTGCAGTCGGAACTTTTTGAATGTTTTGTGCACGATATTGTGCAGTAACGATGACATCGCCTAGTTTTTTTACATCTTTAGCATTTACCACTTGAGCTTGTTGCTCAGCAGGAATTGCATCACTATCATCGTTCGCTAAAGCTAACGTCGAAACACTCGCCGTTACTCCCCACATAGCAGTTAAAATACTCTGCCTAATTTTTGTAACCTTAAACATGGTGACTCCATTTAAATAAATCTATTCTTATATTGGCAACTTCTATGCCATTTAATTTATTTTAATAATTTCAAATACTTGATAAAAATTTAAAATAAAAATGATTTAATACTGCTGATAGATAGACAGTCTGAAACGTATTATTGTTGTTATTTCAACATTCACGATTTAATGTGTTTTATATCCCGTATTAATAATAAAGCCATACAGACGTATGGCTTTTTAAGATTCTTGGAAATAATTGATTGGTTTTAAAATTTATAACTAAACTGACCCTGTACAGTCAGAGGACGCATGGGTTGTAAAAACTCGCTATTCGCTCCTGCCAAACCATTCACAAAATTTCGTTCATTGGTTAGGTTAAGAATGTTAAGACCCACCGTCCATTGTGGCTGGCGATAATAAAGACCTAAGTCCAGATTATAGTTATTCGGTACTTTCACGGTTTGGCTTAGGTTCGTGTACCAGTAGCTTGTCCACCATCCTGATAGGTTGGCCCCAAAACCAGACTGATGTTGGTAATCTACATAAGCACTAGCAGAGTACTTGGGAATTCCAGCTGCATCATAACGTCCAGCTTTACGTTGGTTTAAAGCGTTATTGTCTCCCCAAACCGTAGCATTGTCCGCGTGAAAGCCAAATGGTGAAAAACCAGCAGGTATAATAGAGCTGTATTCAGCATCCAAATAAGTGAAATTGCCCCCAATCGCTATATTTTTTTGTAGTTGCCATCTTAATGATGACTCAATACCTTTTACTTCAAAGCGAGCCATATTGCCATTTGTATCTGGTGATAAATCTCGTTTTTGTTCAAACCCACTTAGGGTTAAAAATAACTGGTCAGTGATAGGTTCATATTTAAATCCTATTTCTTTTAGCTCACTTTGACTGTCAAAAGATAAAGGATTGAGTTGATTTCCTGCGCCCCAAATCAAGAAAGGCCCAAATACTCCCGTATTTAATGCGGTGCTTTTGTCATAGGTAAAATAGAGTGTGCTTTTCGCCGTAGGCTTAATGAACGTACTGAGTTGGTAGCTCAATAGGCTATATTTGTCACTCGATGAATGAATATCTGTTGGAGTTAAAACAAGTGGATTTTCAAGTTTTGCTCTTACAGAACTATGGTTAATTCCTAAGTTAATACCAAATACATCGTTAAAGGTAAAATTTTGCTGAGTGAATATGCTCAACGTATCCCAAAAACCAGAACCCGTATAAACAGCTCCTCCTCCATTTGGTGGGAAGCCACCTTTTTCTGCATATAAACCATTTCCAATTGGGTACATGCGCGGTAAATTTAAATAACCAAAATATTGAGAATATTGTGGTACTCCGGCTTGTCCAATCCAACCTCCTGTTGAACCGCTATTGTTAATTAACCCCAGTAAATCACCAGGGTTCTTCTGCGATGGATCATTGGTTAAATCATAAGGATTAATATTAAAACTATTATTTGCAGCTAAAGACATAAACTTCTCATGACGATATGTTCCCCCTGTACTGCTTTTATTATTAATTTTTACACCAGCTATTTCAAAATCATAGTCGCCTAAAAACTCTAGTCGGTTATCAATTAACTCATGATCTAAATCTGTAAAGAAGCTTCCAACAGAGTCGCCTAAATCTTTGTTATTTTGATAGAGCGTACTGTTTGCAATAGACCAATGGTCATTTAAATCTTTAATTACTTTTAATTGGGTGCTAAATCGCTTGGCACTATTTTTATCTTCACTACGTCCAGAAACATGATCATCTAGCTTGACCAATTCATTACCGGGGATTGATGGATCATAGACCCAACCTTTAATAGTTCCTGCTTGATCGGCAGTTGAGTTCGGTAACGGCGTGGTCTGAACTCCACCGACAGCCACATATTGGTTTTTATCGTTCTTCTGACGAGTTTGCCAACCAATGACTTTAGAATTTGCCGCACCAGATTCAAATACAGGAGACCAAAAAGTAGAACCGTTTTGAATAATAGGCGTAGCTCTACCTTTGTAATAAAGGCCATGATCCACCGATTGTTGCGACGCTCTATTCCAGCCATGTGTCACATTAAAATCATAATAGTCATCGTAACTGATATTCCAATCTACCCTTAAACGATCATTTGGACGCCAAGCAAGTGCTCCATAAAATGCATTAAAGTTATTTTTCACATTGTCATAATAGTCATCTGTCTTTTGTGCTGTTGCACTCACGCGAAATGCTAATTCTTTTGAAATCGGCGCAGTATGATCAATACTGACAGAGAAATTAGGCTCTGCACCTTTACCCGAATAAATCGAACCTACAGTCCCAGAGATATTGGTTTCGGTTTTATTAAAATTAGGCTTTTTGGTCAGATAGTTAATATATCCGCCAGAACCTGAAGTCGGCGCAAAAATTACACCTGTTGGCCCTGCCACAATATCAGCTGCTTCATAAGCATTGAGATTAGTCGGATGGCGAGTACTGTAAATGCGTTGACTATCTTGAAAAACTTCCGAGTTCTGTCCGCGAATTTGTGGTGCAAAGTTAGCATTTTGTCCCCCGCCTCGCGTAATGCTAGGCGCATATTTGACGAGATCATCAGCACTACGAATAACATCTTCTCTAAATTGTTGTTCTGACACTTGGGATACTACACGCGGGGTATCCAATACAGAGCTATCCGTTCCATAAATTGAGGTAACTTTGCGTTTGGGAACAACGGTAGTTTTCTTGGCTGCTCCAGTAACGACTACATCGGACAAAGTAATTACATCACTTTCAGAATCACCTGCTTGTTGTGGTGTGTCTTCGGCAAAAACATATAACGGTAAAGTCGCCCCTAATACGCTAAGCGCAATAACTAAAGGTTTTAATTGAAAAGGCTGTCTCATATCACACTCAGTAAAGTAAATTTACAATGCGTTACGCAAAGCCTATGCCAACCAATAAACGACCAAATAATTACCCTTAACCATTTGATTCAGTTATTTTTAATTTCTCATTCTTTATTTATTAATTCTATTCATGTTTATTTTTTCAACAAAGCTGTTGAAATAGAGACACTTACCGAAAATAAGATTTATATAAGTCAATGATAAATATCGTAAAATTATATAAAAAACTTGGCATTTATTCTGCAATACCTTAGAAGATGAAGATCTAATCAGGTATTTATAATGACAAATCAAACATTTCTGTTATCACGTCGGAAATTTTTAACAAAAAGTCTCACGGCGCTAGGTGGCGTCTCTTTGATGGGCAGTTTATCGGGCTGTGGCCCCTCTCCAGACAAGAGTACCGAATCAAACAATACCTCTTCAGCAACACCTAAGCATGGAGGAGTTATACGCTTAGGTCTGATTGGAGGACAACAATCAGGCAGTCTAGATCCTCATCTTTCAGCCTCGGGAAGTGGTATTACACGAGGTTTCGCGATTTATAATAAGTTATGGGAATGGGATGAAAATATGCTGCCCCGACTTGCTTTAGCGGAGTTTGCCGAACCTAATCACAATGCAAGCGAATGGACCATCCGTTTACGCAAAGGATTAGAATTTCATCACGGTAAAACCATTACCGCAGATGATGTAATCTTTTCAGTTAAACGCCTAACAGACCCTAAACTCGCTTCACCATTTCGTAATCTGGTGCAGTGGATTGACCGAGATCGTATTCAAAAACTAGATGAATACACGGTTCGTATTCCTTTTATTAGTACGATTCCCGGCTTTGTTGCACTGCCTGAAACTTGGGTAAACTTTGGAGGAATTGTACCGACCGACTTTGACCCTATTCATAATCCAGTCGGAGCTGGTCCATATAAAGTCAAAGAGTTTATTCCGGGGCAACGTTCTGTTTTTACCCGTTTTAATAATTACTTTAAACCTGATAAACCTTATGCAGATAGTTTTGAAGTCATTGATTTTAAAGATCAGGTTTCTCGATTAAATGCATTGTTGGCTGGGCAAATTGATGTAGCAAATGCAATTTCCCCTGAATATATTAAAATTTTGGAGCAAGCAAAACACATTCAAACCATACGCTCTGCGACCAATACGCATAATAGTTTTGACTTTAATACTCAACAAGCGCCGTTTAATGATCCTAGAGTGCGTCAGGCATTTCGTTTGATTGCAAACCGAGAGGAGTTGGTACAACGAGGCTTAAATGGACAAGGGCGAATTGCCAACGATCTTTATTCACCGCAAGACCCTGCTTTTCTCAATTTGCCACAGCGCCAGCAAGATATTGCCGAGGCAAAAAACTTATTAGCACAAGCAGGTTTTAAAGACGGTTTGAGTGTAGAGCTTGTTACACCAGTGAGTAGCGCTCAACCTGCATTAATCTTTGCCGAGCAAGCAAAACAAGCCAATGTGAATATTCGAGTTAAACAAGTCGATTTTGCAACGTTTAACGGCCCTGATCGTAATAAGTGGCAATTATCGAGTAATGCGACCAATGTAGGCACACCCTATTTATCAACTGCTGTTGTTAACGATGCACCCATTTCCACAACCAATCGTGTGAACTTTAAAGACACAGAATATAGTGAGTTATTTTTTAAAGCACTAGCTGAGCCTGATTTAGCCAAACGCAAAATCCATTTAGCACAAGCACAAAAAATTCAACATGAACGTGGTGGAATGCTCATTTGGGGATTTAGCCATACCATTGATGCGGCAGCTAAAGATATTGGCGGTTTAGCTCCTGAACATACGATTTTCCCGACATGGCGCTTTGAAAAACTCTGGAAAGCTTAAAATACTCATCTGTAAACTCACAATACAAAAAAGCTGCCGAAGCAGCTTTTTTTTACGGGGGTAATAATTACTTAGGTACTGTAATCACAGAGAGTTTATCTACCCCTACACGTTCAATACTTGCCAATAATTTTGCGACTGTTCCATAAGGTACGGTCTCATCAGCATTTAAGTTTAATGCTAATTTAGGGTTACTGCTTTTGCGTGACTTTATTTCTTGTTCAAAGTTAGCAAGTGTCACTTTATCTTTATCAAGGAATATTTCACCTTGCGGATTTACACTAATGACCACAGCTTTGTTCTGGTCTGTAGATTGAGTCGGAGCCGCTTTTGGTAAATTTACTTTCACCGTATTTGTTAACAAAGGAGCTGTCACAATGAACACGATGAGTAAAACCAGCATGACATCGACTAACGGCGTAATATTAATTTCACTGACGACATCGTCTTCTTGAGAGGTAGAAATTGCCATTATGCAAACACTCCTTTCTCTTTCACTTCTTTAACAGAATTATCCTTAAGGGTTGTATTCCCAGTCGTACCCTTTTTTGCAGTTGGTAGTTGGAATCCTGCTTTTTGATTCAGGCTCACGAAGTCCGTTGCAAAATCATCAAGATCTGCGCCAATTGTTTTTACTTTACGCACAAAGTAGTTATAGGCAAGTACCGCAGGTACAGCAACTGCAATACCAATACCTGTTGCAACCAGTGCTTCTCCAATTGGTCCAGCCACGACATCCATGCTTGCATTACCTGAATGAGCAATCGCTTGTAACGCATGAATAATCCCAAATACTGTACCGAACAGACCAATGAATGGGGCGTTATTTCCAATAGAAGCCAGTAAAGCTGAACCTTTTTCTAATTGGCGGCGCTCAGTTAGAACTTGTTTACTTAAATGGCGCTCGAGTAAATCTTGACGGCTCCAACTGTTTTGTAAGTCTTGATGCGTCTTTTCATCTGCTTCAATTAATGTCTGAAAACCTGTGTTAGCAACACGTGCTGCTGGGCCTTCACCAAGTTCAGACTTAGTTACTGCATCGGATAAATTTTTCGCTTTCCAAAATTCTTCTACAAAAAGCTTACTTTGTTTAGTCGCCCGCTGTGTCTGGACCACCTTAACCACAATCAACACCCAAGTCACAATTGAGAAAGCAACTAATAACCAGATCGTGCCGTCATGGATCAATGAATTAATATCTGACATGAAAATATCCTCTTAATTTAAATTTTATTTCGGTAATTGATAATGAATTGGAACATCGACCCAGCCTTCTACAGGGGTTTTCCCTTTTAGTGCAGGTGAAAATTTCCATTGCTTTACTGTTCTTACGGCAGCACTGTCTAGAAGTTTTTTGCCACTACTTTGCTTGACACTGACCGTATCAGGACTGCCATTTGCTAATACTTTGACCCGTAAAATGACTGAGCCTTCCCAACCACGTTCTAAAGCTTGTTCAGGGTATTCAGGTGCAGGGTTACTGAGATATCCGGCATAACCTTTGGCTTCAGTCACAGGTAAATTGTCATCTGACGCTTTTACTGGCTCAGCCACTTTTTTAACCGGTTCTGCGACTACTTCTTTTGTGACCACAGGTTCTGCAACTTTTTGTGGGGTTGGCTCAGCCATCGTTTTTGCAACTGGTTTAGGTTGCTCCACACTTTTTTGGACAGGTTTTGGCTGTTCAACTTGTTTAGGAATTGGCTTGGGTTTTTCCACCACACGTGGAACTTTTGGTTTTTCAGTAATCGGTGGAATTTTGGGTTTAATCACTTTAGGTGGTTCAACCGGTTTTACAATTTCAATCACCACAGGTTCGGGTTTATGAATATCTAAAGCCGGTGTTGGTAATTGTTTTGCGATATACCAAATTCCCAGATGTGCTGAAGCAACGGCAATAATTGCGATTAAGACTTTATTTAATTTCTCTGGAGCAGGTTGAATGGCTTCTTGATCATGCCGTGCAAATGGATCTGCAATTTCAGTTGAGGCTGCAACTGTTGCAAATTGCTCAAAGAGCAAAGCCCGCTTATGGGGATTAAAGATTTGATCACGCATAAAAAATTAAACTAAAAATAAAAGATTAAGTCGTAAATTGCACAAGCCATGCCAAAACTATAAGTTATTATTTTTTATTCATTTAATTTGTATTTTTTAAATGTTTGATACAAAAGATGTTGGTTTTCAGACAGTGTTATGCTGTTCAAACAACAAGATCCCTTTGATATCGCAAAGGGATCTAAGTTTATTATTTTAATTTATATCCTACTAAGGGTAAGACTTCTTCAGCCACTCGATATGCTTCTTCTAAATGCGGGTTACTGGCTAAAATAAAATGTCCCACCCCAATATCAATATATTCTTGCAAACGTTCTGCGACCTGTTCATAGCTCCCTACTAAAATACAGTTTGGCCCACCTCTTACATTTGACATTCCCGCCCAAACATTCGGACTTACAAATAAGTCTTCAAAATGATTGCCCTGTGCCAATGCTTGCTGACGCTTCGCTCCTACCGATTCAGTATCTTTTCGTTCAAATGCATTACCATCAACGGCAATGGTTTCATACATTTGTTTAAGCTCTTGGAATGCTTGTTCTTGAGTAGGTCGTGCCAAAATATCGATACGCATGCCAAATTTAACTTTCCGTTCTGGCGAATTCTGCTCAAAGAAATTTTGGGCCTGTTCGATCACTTTCTTTTGTTGGTCTACAGGCTCCCCCCAAGTTAAATGAATATCGGCATGACGTCCTGCCACTTGTAAAGCGGCATCACTCGCACCTGCTAACCACAAACGCGGAACGTCATATTGATTCATTGGGTATTTCAGGCCGCCCTGTTCAACATGGAAAAACTTTCCATCGTAATTAAAAGGTGCATTGTGTGAGTAACCTTTTACAAATTCTAAAAATTCATTGGTCCGTGCATAGCGTTGATCATGTTCAATGAAGTCCCCATACGCGCGTTGCTGTGCGCCACCACCGCCTGAAATTACATTCCACTCTACTCGTCCCTGACTTAAACGCTGTAAACTTGCAGCCATTTGGCTTGCATAGGCTGGATGAATAAACCAAGGCTGAATTGCGATGAGCAAACGAAGTCTTTTTGTTTCTCTTGCCAGTGCAGACGCCAATACCCATGATTCTTCAGTATGTGGAAAAGCAGGAATGAGTGCGCCGTGAAAACCAACAATATCGGCTGCTTTCGCCACTTGCTGGACATAGTCATAGTAAGCAAACAATTGATCTTCATGTTGCGGCGCAACACGTTGTGGAGATTGATCTGATGGCGTTAATTGGTTCCATTCACCGCGTGTGTGTAACTGATGTGCTCGACGACCATCCCCATGAACAGGGATTCTCCATAAAAACTCAACTGACATAATGAATCTCGATAATTTAAAGATTTGACGATATTTAATTCGTTAAAAGTCTTATGAGCAGGAATCATGCCGATATTTTTTTAAATTAATTTCAATCTATGTATCTGTTTCATATAACTATTACAAAATCGGGTTTAAATGCTGTGTTGATATTCCAACACTTAAACACTAACGAGTGTCTCAATCACAACACAACTACATTATTTAAGCTCAATAATAAATTCTAAAAAATACAACCAATTGATTTATTTAAAATAATTTTATTGGCTTGGTTCTTGCTCTAAACCAGTATATTTTTTAATTCTTATGATGATATGCGTATTTTTCCACGTCTACTTTTAGGTTTCAGTTTTTTGGGTCTCGTTGCTTGTGGCGCACAAAAAACCGAAGAGTCCACCCCAAAACAGTCTGAACAACAACAACTTCGAATTGCTGTCGTTGCCAATGGCACTTCGGGTAGTTTGGACTTTATTGGTGTGCCACAACTGATTTCACAAGATCAAATTTTTCTAAAAGCATTAAAGCAAAATAATATTGAATTAAAGTGGGAACCAGTGACGACTGCTGCTGTAGCGACTCTGGTCAATGAAAGTTTTATAAATAATAAAATTGATTTTGCTTTTTATGGAAACCTTCCCGCTGTAGTGCTCAATGCAACAGGCGTTAAAACGCAAATTGTTGTACCTGGAGGTATCGGTAATAACGTCTACCTTATTGTTCCAGCGAATTCACCTATTAAATCCATTGAGGAATTAAAAGGTAAAAAAATTGCATTACATCGTGGCCGTCCGTGGGAAATTAACTTTGGACAACTCATACAAAGTAAAGGATTAAGCTTAAAAGACTTTCAAATTGTGAATTTAAACCCGCAAGCTGGGGCCGCTGCTTTATCTGCTAAAAGTGTAGATGCCTTTTTTACCTTAAGTGATGCGCTTACTTTGCAAGATCGCCATCTGGGTAAAATCATTTGGTCATCACAATCTTTGCCAGCAGACTGGAAAATGCGTGCTGAACTCTGGGGCAGCAAAAGTTATATTGAGCAACATCCAGACACTACTCAATTACTCGCTGATGCGACAGTACGTGCAATGGATTGGATTGCGCACCATCAAGATGAGTTTCAGCAAAGCCAAACTAAGTTTGGTCAACCGCTTAGTGTGATTCAACGTGAAAGCCAGAATACGGCAAGCACATGGCAACAAGACTGGTCACCTAACTATCAAGTCGATTTTCTGAAAAACCATTATTCAAAAGTCATTGATCACGCTGTGAAAAATCAGCTTATTCAAACACCAATCAAAGCAGATGAGCTGTTGAATCCGAAGTTTACCCGTCAAGCGATTCAAAATTTACAGGCCAATCATGCCTCCAATAAGCAGGGAAACTAGACAATGAAAATACTAGTAAAGCCGCTTATTGAGCAAAATAACGTTTTATTTAAAACCCCACTCCGTAAGAAATTTTCTTCTAAAAAGGTGTATGGGCTGCTCTCTGTGATTTCACCCTTATTAGTATTACTCATTTGGCATTTGATTAGTTCTTTACAGATTTTCCCAACCCAAATTTTGGTGCCGCCTAAAACTGTCTGGAATACTTTCATTGCGTTGTTACAAAGTGGTGAGCTTCAAATGCATCTCAAAGATAGTCTTTCTCGTCTGTTTTTGGGATTTTCTATCGCGGCAATCAGTGCAATTGCTTTTGGTATTGCCTATGGAGCAAACACAACGTTCCGTAATTACACCTATATTTTATTCAACGTTCTTTATCAAATTCCGATCTTTGTCCTTATTCCCATTTTTATTTTAGTTTTTGGGATTGGTGAATTATTTAAAATTTTACTGATTATTAAAGCCTGCTTTTTTCCAATTGCTTTAGCAACTGCCGATGCAGTCAAAAATATTCCCAAAAAATATATTGAACTAGGACAAATCTACCAGCTTAAAACACGTGCTTGGCTCAGACTCATTATTCTTCCATCCATACTCCCGCCGTTAATTGGTGGGCTACGAATTGCACTTGGTCGTGCATGGTTGATTTTAGTTGCCGTTGAACTACTGGCAGCTGGAACGGGTATTGGGCAAATGATGGAACTAGGACGTCAAATGTTGCGCTTAGATGTTGTGATGGTTGGTGTGTTTATCACAGGCGTGGTCGGGTTTGGTTTAGATAAAGTTTTACGTTCAGTGGAACACCGCTTTATCTCACCTGCGCTCAGTTCGAGGGAGAAATAATGTCTCAGCGTTCATCTACCTTAAAACAGACATGGCAACGGCCAATCATTTTAGTGCAAGGCTTAGTACTACCATTATTGTTATTAGGCTTATGGCAATACAACTCAAGCTTAGGCGCCAGTCATGCCTATGCATTTGTTCCCTTACAAAACATTTATTTCGCATTTATTAAATTGCTTGAAACAGGTGAATTGTGGCTAAACACGTGGGGAAGTCTAAAAAAAGCTGGAATAGGATTCATCTTAGGTTCGATAAGCGGATTAATTTTAGGTACTTTGCTTGCCTATTCTAAGGTCTTAAATGCTCTCGTTTCTCCACTATTTAACAGTATTCGACAAGTACCGTTACTGGGTTTAACACCTTTAATTGCCTTATGGTTTGGTAATGGAGAAGAAGCAAAAATCTTTATTATCGCGCTTGCCTCGTTTTTTCCATTAGTAATCAATACGTTTCAGGGCCTCAGCCACAATGATGCAAAATACGATGAAATCGCAGGTATTTATCAATTTTCATTCTGGCGCAAATTTAAAAAAATACGCCTTCCCCAAGCCCTACCCCATATTTTAACCGGTTTAAATTTAGCCGTGCCATTTACTTGGATCACCACGACAGCAAGTGAGTTGCTATTCAATGCGGGTGCCGGACTCGGCAACTTAATGATGAAAGCCGAAATTAATGCCGAAATGGATATTCTGTTGGTTTGCGCGATCACGGTGACTCTGTGTGGAGCTTTCATGACCGCAAGTATTCATCTTATTTCAAAACGCCTGCTGCAATGGCGTACCTAATTTGTCTTTTTAAAAAATATTGTTAGGAATTTATATGTCGTTCTCACTACTTTCTATTAAAAAACTCAATAAATCTTTTCAACGTGATCAAAATACTTTGACCGTTTTAGATGGGATTAACCTCAACATTGAGCAAGGCGAATTTATCTCGATTGTTGGTAGTAGTGGCTGTGGAAAATCAACACTATTACGTCTTATTGCTGGATTAGATCAAGACTATGACGGTGAAATTTTACTAAATCAAACTCAGATAAAAGGTACAGATTTAAAACGCGGTCTTATCTTTCAAGAGCACCGATTACTTCCATGGCTTACTGTTTTTGAAAATATCCATTTAGCACTTGAAGAGACTCCACTAACCCGTGAAGAGCGAAATTTACGGGTAAATGAGCATATAGAAATTGTCGGGCTGAAGGGTTTTGAAAAGGCGTATCCACATGAGCTTTCTGGTGGCATGGCACAACGTGTTGCAATTGCCCGCGGACTCGTCAATAAACCCGATATTTTACTTTTGGATGAACCTTTTGGTGCTTTAGATGCCATAACACGTAGTCACTTACAAGCTGAACTTCAACGTATCTGGCAACACGAAAAAATCACCATGATTTTAGTCACCCATGATATTGAAGAAGCTGTCTATCTTGGAGATCGTGTGATTGTGATGTCAGCTCGACCAGGAAAAATTAAAGAAATTATTCCTGTTCCGTTAGCTCATCCTCGACATAAAGAAAGTGAACTTTTATTTGGTTTCCGTAATCAGGCACTTAATATGCTAGATCACACAGCATAATTAATTTGAATATTGATCGATATTAATATGATTTAGGAAACAGATAATATCGTGATATTAATATTTTTTATTTTAAATAATATAGGATGAAGAAAATGGGTTTATCTATTTGGCATATTTTATTGTTCGCAGTTATTGTTATTTTATTGTTTGGAACCTCAAAGTTAAAAAACCTTGGTAAGGACTTAGGTGGTGCAATTAAAGATTTTAAAGACTCGGTTAATTATGATGATCAAAAATTATTGCAAAACCAGCAGTACAAAGATATCAGTCCACTCGAATCACATAATGAAAAACAAAATAAAATATGAGTGATTTATTATTATGTTTAATATCAGTTTTGGAGAGTTATTATCTTTTGCCATTATTGCGCTTATTATTTTAGGACCTGAAAAGCTTCCTCACACGTTAAGATCAGTCCTCCTCAAATATAGAGCAGTTAAAAACCAAATTAGTAAAATTCAAAATGATATTGAAAACGAACTTGACCTGATCGAACTTAAGAGAGTCATGCAAGAAGAGCTGCAAAAAATAAAACAAAATGAAGAGCAGCTCAAACAACAACTCGCTCTCATGCAACAAGAAATTGAAAATGTACAAACATCTGTTTCTATTGAACAAAAAACCAAAGCACGGCGCATCAATGATTATATCTATACCCGCTCACAAGATGAGTTAAAGACACCATTTTTAGCTCATTTTAAAACAGCCAATAAATTCTGTGAGGATCAAGCCGCATGACGGAACATATTGTCAGTGAAAGCCTCACTGAAATGAAATATAGCGAACATTTAAAAGAATTAAGAAAACGGCTGATCTATAGCATTGGTGCAGTTTTAGCGATTTTTTTACTGTTATTGCCGCTTGCTCAGAAGAACTACCATTTTCTTGCTCACCCTTTAATTTCATTGCTCCCTAGCAACTCCACCATGATTGCAACAGATGTCATGAGTACATTTTTAGCACCTTTTAAGCTCAATATTTATTTTGCGATTTTATTAAGTATTCCCTTTATTCTTTATCAATTTTGGCAATTTGTTGCTCCCGCACTTTATCAAAAAGAAAAAAGGTTCGGTATAGCACTCGTGCTTTCGAGTAACCTTTTATTTTATTTAGGAATTGTGTTTGCCTACACTTTAATTTTGCCACTTGCTTTAAAGTTCTTCGTATTGGCATCACCCGATAATGTGTTACCCATGACGGATATCAATAGCTATCTGGATTTTTGTTTAAAGCTTTTTCTGGCGTTTGGTCTGGCATTTCAAATTCCAGTTTTAACTTATATTCTTATTTTTATTGGTCTTATTTCTATCCAACAGCTAGAAGCACATCGCAAACACATCATTGTATTCTTCTTTTTTATTGCGATGTTTATTACACCTCCTGATGTTTTTAGCATGCTTGCTCTTGCAGTTCCAATGTGGCTACTTTTTGAATTGGGTTTATGGGTCACAAAATTCACAACGCAAAAAAACATCCATTAAAAAATGGATGTTTTTTCTATGTAAAATCATTAAGCGATTTCATTTTCATTCTTATTAGGTAGTAAGTTATATCTTGATAGAAGATTACGTAAAACATTACGCGATAGACCTAACATTTTTGCAGTCTTAACCTGATTATTCCAGCAACTTGAAAATGCAGTATTTACAATTTTATCTTCAATAATATGCCAAGCTTCCCCATCATACTCCTGAAACAGACGCTTTAAGATATTCTCAAACTCTTGAATCAGATCATTGTCTGCTAACACGGCGGAACCCGTTTCCTCAGAAAATCTTAGGTGCTCAAGATCAATTGTTTTACCGCCACTCACGAGTAAAGCATAATGGATATTGTTTTCTAACTCACGAATGTTGCCTGGCCAGCTATAGTTCAGCAGCGCATTTCTTGCTCTATCACTAATATTGGGTTTAGTGGTAATGAGCTTCTGAGAGTATGAATTTAAGAAGAAATCAACCAAAGGTAAAATATCTCCTTTACGTTCACGCAGTGGCAAAATGTTAAGCACAACCACGTTCAAGCGATAATATAAATCTAGACGAAACTTATTTTCTGCTACAGCTTTACGCAAATCTACATGTGTCCCCGACAAAATACGGACATTAATTGGGATCGGTTTTCGACCACCCACACGTACCACTTCTTTTTCTTGCAATACCCTTAACAGCTTAACTTGTAAGGATAGTGGTAACTCACCCACTTCATCTAAAAATAAAGTACCACCATCCGCCGTTTCAAAAATACCAGCTCGAGTTTTGTTTGCACCCGTAAAAGCTCCAGCTTCGTAGCCAAACAGTTCAGACTCAGCAAGTGTCTCAACCAAAGCACCACAATTGACTGCAAGAAAAGGCTTATTTTTACGATCACTTTTCAAATGAATTTCACGCGCAATTAACTCTTTACCTGTTCCAGATTCACCTTGAATGATGACGCTGGCAGAGCTTGGAGCAATCGTTTCTACTTGATTTAATAATTTACGGGAGTTTTGATCTGAAAAGATAATTGCTTTTGCTCTTATTGGTTTTATAGGAACACCATTATCAGGCAAAGTAATTACTTTATAATCATTATCTAAAAAGGTCTTCATAATTGCCCCATAAAACTTATGATATAAGCATTCTAAAAGGCTATATTACATTTCAGGGTGTTTTTTAATAAATAATAAATAAAGATATTTAATCCAAAATTCACCCATTTTATTATAAGAATATTCTCTCTTATAAATTAAAAATCAACACAATTCTTTTTTTATGATATGTTGCTTATCAAACATAATGTTGTCTTTTTGATTAAATCTAAACACTCAAGTAATTATAAACCACTACAACATTTGATTTATATAGGCATAAAGCTTGGCATTTATCTTGCTCATTCATTTAAAATCCACAAAATAGGTTTAATAATGAGCATCGAATTTGTTGGTATGGTTTTTCCCAACCAATGGTCTGAAACCAAAGGAACACGTATTGGTCATAAAATTGACCTCGAATATCTACGTTATCATGCACGGGCACATGAATATGCGGGTTTTGATAAAGTCTTAATTGCTAGCGGGCCAAGCAGTCCAGACAGTGCACAAATTGCGGCATACCTTGCCCAACACACAGAGCATCTTGGATTTATGATTGCCCATCGTCCTGCACTCCTCACTCCAAATCTTGCTGCGCGTTCTTTTGCTACGCTTGACCATACAACTGGCGGTGGAAGAATCCGTTTACATGCAATTACGGGAATTACAGCTGAGCCTCAAGAGGGCGATTATATTGTTGATAAAGTTCAGCGCTATGAACGGACGGGTGAATATCTAGATATCATCCAGAAACTTTGGAAAAGCGATCAACCCATTAGCTATGAAGGTAAATACTTTAAGTTAGACAATGCTTTTTGCCCGTTAAAGCCAGTCAACGGTACAATTCCGATTTCATTCGGTGGCTCATCAGATATTGCTTATGATATTGCAGTTCGCCATGCAGATCTCTATTCACTATGGGGTGAACCACTGGCTGGAGTAAAAGAGCAAATTACTAAATTGAAGCTCGCAGCAGAAAAAGCTAATAAACCACAGCCTCCTGTTAGCTTATCTGTACGTCTTATTATTGGTGCAACCGAAGAACTTGCTTGGCAACGAGCAGACCAGATTCTTGCAGACATTCAAAATAATCCGACTTTTCAAAATAACGGCACATTGTCGGGGCATAAAATAAAAGGCATCGGTTCACAGCGCTTATTAGCAGCAGCCCAGCAAGGTGATCGACATGACCGCGCATTATGGATGCCAACCGCAACTGCTGTAGGGGCTTATGGCGATACGACGGCCCTCGTTGGTACGCCAGACACCATTATTGCCTCATTACTTGATTATGTAGATTTAGGGGTGACGACTTTTTTAAATCGGGGCTACGATCCGATCTATGATACGGTCGATTATGGTCGTTATATCATCCCCGCTGTACGTGAAGAAGCAGCCAAAAGATTAAAACAAATCGCTTAAACATTTGAAGTAAAAAGCCGCTCATTCAATATGTTTGAAGAGCAGCTTTTTTTAATAAAGATTTTCTTCAGTGAGAAAATCTTTATTCCAACTTTTATTGCAAATCAGGTTTACAAATAGCCTGAATTTTCTCTCCCGCAATCACCTTTTTAGCAAACGGAACTGAATCTTTTAATGAGGCATTCACAGTTTCGCTATGTCCTAAGCCATGATACAAATGACCTTCGACCACTGTACCTGCTTTACAAGCATCTGCCACCAGCTTCATTTGAGAACGAGCATCTGGTGTTCGGTCATTTGCCCCTGTTCCAATAAATAATGGATGACTGATTTTTAATGTAGGGTAATAACCATAATTATTTGACTGTTTCTCTTGCAGCTTTTTATAGCTTGCCGGCGGATTGGATTTATATGCTTGCGCTGGCGAAAGCCCTGCGGTCTGAATATCTCCCATAAAACTTGTTAAGCAGGCATTTCTTGCTTGTTCAACTAAAGGAGCTGCTTCAGGCGTGAAAATATCTTCTGTTTTAATTTCTGGATATAAACTTTGTGTCACTAAGAAACTATAGATGCCATAAGCCAGTGATGGGCTGACTTCGTAAGGATTCAACTTTAACTGATTTTTTTCAGGCGTCGCTTCAGGATCTTGATAAATCACGCCTGTACCAATTGAACCTTTAATATTTAAGTCAGGTGCGTAGGTTGCCGAATAGGAAGAAGCCGCAACAGCCCCAGCGCCTCCTTGTGATTGGCCAACAATCACAAACTTATTAGCAAGTGGTAACTTGGTTTTTAAAGCAGCTCTACCACTATCTAAAATACTATAGGCCAGCATTGGGTTATTAATTAACAAATGCGGTCCTGCAACACCTAAACCTTCGTAATCTGTGGCAACAACAGCAAATCCTTCTTTAAGCCAACGGTTTAAATATTGTACGTCTCGGTATGATCGCCCACTCCAAGACGGCGCACAAGCGTCAGCTAAACCGACCGTACCATGTGCCCATAACACCACTGGCCAACCTTCTTTCGGTGGTGTTCCTTTTGGTAAGTGAATACTGCCTGAAACCACAATAGGTGTTTTGCTATCTTTACCACTCGTAGAACTGTAGAGAATTCGAATAGCCTGACTGTCATTTGCCAAACGAATATAAGGATTATGAATAGCTTCTGTTTTTAATAATTTTCCAGCTTGATTTGGAATAACCGATTTCCATGTGTAAAACTCAGAAACTCGGCCATCTCCATATTTATCTTCAGGCGCTGGAGCTTGTTGAGCATTTGCCAAATAACTCGAAGTTAACACCGTTGTGATTAAAGAAAACTTGCATAACGTTGATAAAAAAGTATGTTGCATTGTCATTTACCTTAAAATTTGTTTCATCATTTTTGATTTAAAATTCGTAACTTACGCGGCCATATAAATATGTTCCAAATGCTCCTTCCGGCGCATTAAAACTATATTTGACGATGTTGCCGACCGAAGAATCTTTCGCTTGATCAGGATGGCTATTAAATAAATTGATCGCGCCTAAATTGAATTTCAGACCTTTCACAAATGCATCCGCTTTGTAGCCAATATCCAAATCTGCAATCCACTGTGGGTCAAAGGTTTGGTCTAATGCAGTATTGGTATTATTTAAGGTGGTCCATTTATCGTAGCGACGGATTGCTGTATTCACGCTCCACGCTTGATTTGACCAAAGTGCGCCAAGCGTTAGCTTTGTCTTTGGTGCAGCGGACTCAATGAGGCTTTGTGTATTTCGTCCTGCAATGCTTGAAACCGGAATTCGCTCACCTTTTGCGGTAATAGAATCTCTTGTTTCTGTAATTTCATTTTTGTTATATGCCAGACCTAGATTCAGATTTAACTTGCCATATTGTTCAAGGTTTAAATCATGTTTAAGCGCGAGCTCTACGCCTTGGGTACGTGTATCTAGTAAATTATTAAAGAACGCCACATTGGCAATGTTTGAATACGGTGTATTGGCAAAAGCATTGGTAATTACGCTTCCAGTAATATTGTCTGAAAGCAAAATACGATTTTTAATATCGATTTGATAAAGGTCCAAAGTTGCCGATGTATTGGCAAGAGGCTTCCAAACAAAACCTAAAGAATAATTCGTCGATTTCTCAGGTTTAAGAGAAGTTCCTCCAACGAGTAAAGCCGCCTCACTGCCTGCAACTAAAGTTCTTTGTTGAACATCTTGCCAACCTGAAGGGGTCTGCACAGTTTGTACGCTATAAGCCGAATAGCCCTGCTGTGCCAATGACGGCGCTCTATAGCCTGTATTTACTGAACCACGTACAGTAAATTTAGGTGATACATCATATTTGGCGAATAATTTTCCGTTTGTGGTCGAACCAAAGTCTGAATATTTTTCACTTCGAACAGCGGCACCAACATTCAAGTCTTTAATAATATCTGCTTCTAAATCTAGATAGACACCATAAACATCGCGGCTAATTTTTCGTTCATCTTGGTCTGTAATTCCGGCATATATTCCCGGAACACCAACGCCTAAAGTTGTGCTTGGATTGAAATATGAGCCTCGGGTATAGGCAATTGGATCACCTGCATTTTGCTTATATTGCTCCCAACGATATAAAACCCCTGTAGACAACGTGAGCGGGCTTCCTAACCAGTCAATTGCAATATCACGGCTATAGTCTAGCCCTGTATTTAATTGCGAAAAGATATTTTCACCCAAGTCATAGTTTGAAGGAGAATCTGGCCCGTAACTTGGGTTAATGCCGTTGCCTTGTTCTGTGCTGACTTTATTTTGTCCATAGGTCGCATAAAGATCATATTTACCTGACTTCTGCTCTCCTTTTTTAACTCCAACTGTCGTTGCAAAATCATCTACAGTGACTAAGCTCAATGGCGAGCGTCCATCTGGATAACGTTCTTTAAAATAGCTGGATTGATTCAGTACTGTTTTGGTTGTTGGCGGCTCATAAAAGTTTTCCCCTATCGTTTTACGATGGCCATAGCTACTAAAACCATAAAGTGCAACGTCATCCGTCAAAGGTAAATCTAAATTCGCCGTTACATTGATTTGATCTTTTTGTTCTGGTGAACCAAATTTCCATGTTCTATAGGGTGTATTTTGTTCTGTATATTGAGCATTGGTTGAACCATCATAAAAAGTTCGTGTATCTGGGGCCGTGTTACTTGCAGCTTCACGTTTGCCTAAATCTAATGCAACCGTCAAAGAACCATCATTAGGGAGTGCAAAACCTTTCCAAAGATTAACTTTATATTGTTCACCATCTCCTTGAGTATAGCCACCAGTTTGATAGCTCACTCCACCGCCATGATCTCGTGATTTCAAAATGATATTAACGACACTCGCGATTGCATCTGATCCATATTGTGCAGCAGCACCATCCCGTAAGATTTCTATACGCTCAATCGCGCTCACTGGAATTAAACTTAGGTCAGTTACTGCCGCGCCTCTTCCGCCTGCATAGGCTTGGCGGGTGAAATAAGCTGATGTATGACGACGTTTTCCATTAATTAAAATTAGAGTTTGATCCGCAGATAATCCTCTAAGTGCAATACTTGGCGGAACCGATGCCCCAAACCCTCCCGCAGGAGAACTCGGTAAAGTCACTGAAGGAGACAACCGTGTTAACGCTGCTGCAAGATCAGTTGCACCAGTCTCTTGTAACTCTTTGGCAGTTAAAATATCAACAGGAGCTGGCGCATCGAGAGAACTACTAATTGCTCGTCTAGAACCCGTGACAACGACAGATTGTAATGTGATGACATCCTCTTTCTCTGACAAATTCTTTTGGTCGTTTGCCAAAGCAATTGAAGCAGTAAGTGCACTCAGTGCAAAAAGTGAGGACTGAATAATAAATTGAGAAAAATATGTACGCATATGAGCTTCCTTAACGATCTAGACCGATATAGCAAAGCCAATGCCAATAATTAAATTATTTAGTATCAATAATTTAATTAATTAAAATAAAAGAATCATTGTTTAAATTTAAACAATGATTCAAAAAAATGTTTATAAAACTACAGTTTTCAATTTCGAAGATGTTTAGACCAGTTGATTTTGAAGATACGACTGATATAACTGAAAATATGCTGTTTCTTGCTGTATTAACTGTTCATGTGAACCTTGCTCTACAACATGACCGTTTTCGATCACCACAATTTTATCGGCCTCACGAATCGTACTCAGCCGATGTGCAATGACAATACACGTTCGATTTTGGCATAAGCGTCTGAGTGCATATTGTATTTTTTGCTCGGTATAGATATCGATTGCAGAAGTAGCTTCATCTAAGATTAATATTTTAGGATTTGCTAAATATGCACGAACCAAACAAACCAGCTGTCTTTGTCCATGACTTAGGTTTTTACCGAGGGTTCCTACTTCAGTGAAATACCCTTGTGGAAGTTGTTGCAAAATTTCATCTGCCCCCAAGTCTTCAATTGCCGCGATAAGCACCTGATCTGAAGCATTAGGTTGAACTAAACGTAAGTTATCTAAAATCGTTCCACTAAATAAAACATTATCTTGTAAAACAATACTCACGTGTTGTCTTAAGCTAGTCAGACGAATATTTTGGATGGGGTAACGATCTAGAAAAATTCCGCCCTGTTGAGGTTCATAAAACCGCGTTAACAACTGAACAATCGTACTTTTGCCATGTCCTGTTGGCCCTACAATCGCAATTATTTTTCCAGCTTCAATCTCCAAATTAAAATTTTGTAAAACCGGCTTATGGGTATAAGCAAAATGTACCCCTTGAAATCGAATATGACCATTCAACTGCTCAAGCTTCACAGCATTCGGTTGTTCTTGAATGCTAGATTGCGTATCTAAAAGTAAAAATATACGTTGGGCACATGCGGCCCCATTTGCATAACGTTCAAATAAATCAGTAAGTTCCTGTAAGGGAGCTAAGAATAAAAACACATAGAAAATACTTTCGGCGAACTGACCAATACTAATCATTCCACCACTATAGGCATAACTACCAATCACAATAAATCCGGCTGTGGCTACAGTCGAAAGTAATCCTGTAAAGGGTGCAAACCAACTGGTCCGCTTGCTGCCATAAATAATAGAGTTATTAAAATCTTTTAATAAATCCTGATAACGGGATTGATTTGTTTCGGTGTAATTTAACTGCTGGATGATTTTTGCGCCATTTACAGTTTCAACCAAATGGGCAGTAAATCGACTGCGTTCTTCGGCAACTCTTCCCCAATGTTTTTGCGATGATTTCTTAAAAAAGGCTGTCATCCCAAATAAAATAGGTAAAGTCGCAAATAAGCACCAGAAAAATGGTGGATAAATATGCCAAAGAAGAACTGAAGCCAGACCACAACGCAAAATCGCTGAAAGTAATTCTGGTGGTCCTTGTATTAAAACAGGCTCTAAAGTATCAACGTCACGGTCGGCCCGTGAAATAATTCTGCCAGCTTTAGTACGGTCAAAATAGCCAATGTTTAAACTTTGAATATGCTGGAACAAAGAACGTCTTAAACCATTAATAACTTTCAAAGCTGCTTGGCCTGACAAATATTTTGATACCCCCGCTAAAGCAAAACGGCAAATCCAACTCAATGCCAAAATGCTAATCGCAATCAATAAAACGGGCTGATGCAGCACCATTTTCCCAGCAATATGTTGAAAGCCTGAATCTAAAATATATTTCACAACCCAAGGCCGAACAAAAACGCTCATCACCTGCAAAATTTCTACTGCAATCACAGCAAGTAGCAAATAACGAATGGGATAAATTAAAGGAATAAGTTTTGTTAACATCCCTCTATGAATTGAGGTCTTTGCCAAATTTTCTTCGATTTGTAGATCGGCTGATTTTGCGAACGGACGGAAATTTTTAACACTTGTATTCATGCTTCAAGCTCCTGTTGTGGCAACTCAAAACCCATCAACTCTCGATAGAATGAACAACTTTGTACCAATTCATTATGTGTTCCCTGAGCAATAATTTGCCCTTGATCTAGAACAATAATTCGGTCAGATAAAGCAATCGTAGTTTGTTTATTCGAGTTGATAATAATGGTTTTCTTAAAATGATTTCCCATATCAGAAAGCGCTGATAGACGCTGTAAAACCTGTTTTTCTGTGGTCGAATCCAAAGCACTGGTTGAGTCATCTAAGGCTAAAATTGGCGAGTTTTTTAAGATAGAACGAGCCAATGCAATCCGCTGTTTTTGTCCTCCAGATAAAGTAACGCCTTTATCTCCAATCAAAGTGTCTAATCCATCATCAAGCCGTTGTAATAATTCGGATGCGGAAGCTAAATGTAAAGCATCTCGCATCTCTTGCTCCGTTGCATCTTGCTTAGCAATTCTTAGGTTATCTGCCAATGTGCCACTGAAAAAGAAATTTTCTTGGGGAATAATCTGAACCAAATGGCGTAATTCAAACAGGCTTAAATCTTTGATATTGATCCATCCCTGTTGCTCAGAACCAATCAGGACTTGCCCTTCTGTTGGGTCAATAAACCGATTAAGTAAATTCATCAAGGTGGTTTTCCCTGAACCAGTTTTGCCTACAACAGTGACGATTTCACCTGCACGAAATTCAACATGACACTGCTTTAAAATAAACTTTTGTGTTGTTTTATCCTGAAAGCTTACATTTTCTAATCTAATATTTAACCCATCACTCCATTGCAACGGCAAAGGGTATAGTTGATCTTCAATTACAGACTTTTCATCAAGCATTTGCCATATTCTTGTTGCCGAAGAGCGAGCATCAGCAAAAATTTGTAAGACCTGCCCAATACTTTCAATACGAAACACCAATAAATTTGCCATGAGTATCGCAGCTACAAATTGCCCCACCTGTAACTCGTTTTGGCCAATTAAATAAGCACCAAAGCCAATCACCCATAAATAAGAACACGCAATAATCACTTGAGGAATAGGCAAGCATTTTGCACTTGTGCTTATGGTTTGAATAGAGTGATGAATAAATAGATCTACAGCATGATTAAAGCGCTGTAAAAGCTTCTCTTCGAGTTGAAAAGCTTTGACTACCCGAACTCCATTCACGCTTTCTGCTAAGATATCGCTAACTTTTTCGTAGGCGGATGCGACTTGGTGATCTAGCACCACTAATTGATTGGTCAGTTTAAAGAGGACCCACAACCCTAGAAAAATAAATAATAAAGGGACTAGGCCGAGCCAAGGATGATACCAACACAAGAGTCCAACGGTTACCGACACAACAAGACTTGACTCAAACACTTGCCGCCAAAAATTAATAAGAGCTTCTTTTAATTTATCTGAATCACGGGTTGTTCGAGATAGCACCTCTCCTAACCCATGTTTCCAGTGCCATGAAACATCTAAATGCTGTACTTGGCTAAAGATTCTTTCTCTTAAAATACTTAGTAGTTGCTGACCAATGGTTAAAGCACTTAACCCTGCCAGATACTGAATAACTGCCCTAATGCCAGCAATACTCGTAAGTAGAATGAACCAAAACCAAGGATTTAAAGGATCAGTGATAGAATGCTGAAATAAGGTTTCTCGTTCACTATGTTTTAAGGTATCAATCGCATGTCCGATTGAATACTGTTGAAGTGCTAATCCTATATTTGCAATAACAAATAAGGTCGCCGTCAATAAGAAACGAAATGGCATAAAACGGTATAAAGCCAAACTTCGTAATAATGGATAATTTTTAAACATAAAAGATAGTAAAAATTTAAGATTCCGTTTTATTGCGAGATTCATGCCAAATTAATGATCTCTAAAAAGATTTTAAATTATTGTTTTATATTAATTTTATAGTTTACTATTTATGGGGGTGTTGATTTTAAAACACTAGCGCAATTGATTTGCTGTAATCGCAACAAAATTTGATATATCAACATCATAAAAAACGATATCAAAAATAATCATTAAATATCAATAAATTATTGAGTGGCATCAATTTTGCTTTAAAGCATAAAAACCACAAAAGGATGTCATGATGACAACACTTCAAACTCAACCATTAAACACACTTTGGTATACACGTTGCCCTGTACCAACAGGCCTAGGTATTTCAATTCAAAAAGGTTGGCTCAAAGAAAAGTTTGATGAACAACAGATTGAAATTAAATCAATTCGAGACTCAAACTCCAAAGATATTCGAAACTCTCATTTTAACCATACCCTTGCCAACTCAGTTCGACATGGTGGCAGTATTCCTGCAATCTGGGCATATGCATCTGGTCAAAAAACTAAAGTGATTGGCCTATCTTGGGCTGATGAAGTTCAATTGTTGTTAACACGCTATGATTCAAACATCAAAACTGTTGCCGACCTAAAAGGTAAACGTTTTGGAATCCCACTGAATCAAGATGCAATTATTGATTTCTCGCGTGCACAGGCGATTCGGGGGTTAGAAAATGCCTTAAAAACAGTAAATCTGGAGGTGAGCGACCTTGAATTAGTCGATTGTTTACGAGCAGATATTTTATCCGCACAGCAACAACAGCCTACAGAAAATGATTCTAGTTTTTATGGCAATCTCAATAAAATCAATGCAAGTGCAGAGATCGTGGCATTAATTAAAGGTGATGTCGATGCCATTTTTCTAAAAGGCGCACATGCTGCGCAAATTGCTCATGATTTTGCTCTGCATACCATTATTGATATTGGCTCACATCCTAACCCTATTCTACGCTCCAATAATGGCACACCAAGAACACTCACTGTCGATGAAGATTTTCTAACGCACTATCCAGAGCAAGCACAATCGATTGTCGATGCTGTTTTACAAGCAGAACAATGGGCACATGCACACGCCGATGAAACCCATCGTTATTTGGCAAAAGAATGTAATAGTAGTGAGCAATGGGTTCATGTGGCTTATGGTGCGGATGCACATTTGAAACTGAACACCAACTTTGATGAGACTTCTATTATTGCTTTACAAGACTTGAGTGACTTTCTCTATCGCTGGAACTTTATTCCTGCACAAATTAATGTTCGTGAATGGCTTGCACAGGATATTTCTATTCAAGCTCAAGTGGCTTAACAGTAAAAAAAGCAAAAAGGTTGTCTTGATGACAACCTTTTTTATTTTCAGCATCTAAATTCAAGTAACTATAAACTATCGTAGTAGTTGGCATGGGTAATGTTAATCTCTTTAATAACAATTATTTTAACGGAGTCTTATCGAGTTTTTATCCAATTTTAGGATTAGCTTTCAGCTGGAGTTACTTTGGTTTCGCCCAAAGTAACCAAAGGCATTGTCATCTGCAAAACCTGTTCTTTTCTTGGATTTATTAAAACCTATCGTAGAAACAGTCTCTTGTTTACACCATGCAGGTTGCAGATGACGTTTCCGAGTATCATATTTACTTTCGAACTCGGATTATTTAGAAAATTTAGTCACATTTTCCGCCTGCTTCTTCAGAAGCACAGAATTATATTCTCCTGGTGGAATATTATTTAAATAATAATTTCCAACATGATATAGCCTCCAGCGGATTGGATCATGCGTGGTGTGGGTTCGTGCATTACGCCAGAAACGGTCTAGATTCCACTTCGACAAGGTTGAACTTGCCCCGAGTAATCCGAAAATTTCACTCGAAATTTTTAAAGATGCATGATCAGACTGACTACGGGTAGCAGCAACCGATAAAATCAGTTCGGTTTGTAAGTCTTCATCTTCTACATTTGCCAAATGCTGTTCAAAAATCTGTGCTGAGCGATCTAATAATGCTTCAGCCGAACGAACCAAAACAGCGAATTCACCAATTTGTTTGATGATATGAGGTTCATGGGTAGGCGAATCGACCCCACTTTCTACCCAAGGACGAGCATGGTGTTGTAAATAATCAATCCCACCTTGTAACGCACCTTTGGCAATTCCTGTGTCCATTGCAGCATGTAAAATTTGGGGCCAAGTGAGTCCCGTACGTAAAACCGTGCCTAAACCGCCTGTATTTCGCTTAGCAATATAACGTTCATCAACAACCACATCTTTAAAATTAACAGTGCCACTGACGCTATTATTTTGGCCCATCGCATCCCAGTCATCGAGCAACTCTACTCCCTGCGTATCACGATGAATTAAAATCGAAACAGGTCCATCATCACTACCAGCAAATAAAGAAATCCATTCTGCGAGTAAAGAGCCTGTAGAGTAAAACTTACTGCCATTTAAAATTAATTGTCCTTCCGCATTTCGTTCTACGCGTGTTTTATGCTGAAACTTATCTTTGCCCCCCACTTCTGCAAGTGCATTGCCTAAACGTTTTCCACTTAATACATCGGCAAGTAATTGATCACGAATTTCATCGTCATAGCCCGTTAAAATTCCTCGAAACATGGTGAAGTGAATTTGTAATAACTGCCCTACACCACCATCGGCGGATGAAATAATTTTCACTACATTGACCAACGTTGAAATATTGGCGCCTAAGCCCCCAAATTGCTTGGGTACAATAATCGCAGTTAAACCAGCTTCTGAAATTAAGCGAGCCTGATCATAAGGCACCGTTTTGTTATAACTCGGGTCTCGAGCAAATTGATTCAGTTGATTTGCCACCTCTTTTGCAATCTCAAGTGCTTCTTGCTCGCTTTGAATATGTCTTACGCTACCTAATTCTAAAAAATTACGTTGGTTAATATCGTTCATTTTTAACTCCGAAAAATCTGTTCTTTTTTATGCGCAAACTTCAAGCACGTTGTTTTTAAACAAACTCGGCGCATGTGTAAGTAAAGTTTTGGTATATGTATGTTGAGGATGGCTAAGCACTTGGTCTGTTTCACCGTATTCAACAATATGTCCATTTTTTAATACGGCGACCCGATCTGCGATTGCACGAACGACCCCTAGGTTATGGGTCACAAATAGTAAGGTCACACCTTGCTGCTGAAGGTCTTGTAGCAGTTTTAAAATAGATGCCTGAACTGAAACATCCAATGCAGACGTAATCTCATCACAAATCAAAACATCAGGTTGGCACAGCAAAGCTCGTGCGATAGCCACACGTTGTCTCTCCCCACCCGATAAATCTCTAGGATAGAGTTCCTGAACTTGTATAGGCAGAGAGACTTGTTTAAGTACCTGTGTGACTTTTTCTATGGCTTCTTGTCGAGATGCTCCAAAGAAATGCTGCACGACCTTAATTAATGTCTGACCAATCGTATGCGCTGGATTTAAGGCCTTATAAGGATTTTGAAAGATATATTGCAGTTTATGCCGCTGCTGCAAATGACGCTGTTGCCCGCGCAATGACAAGACTTCATCCGCTAATGTAATTTGGCCATCTGCATTTTCATTCAACCCTGCAATAACACGGGATAACGTGGTTTTACCCGACCCCGACTCGCCGACCAACGCTAAACATTCACCTTTTTTTAATTGAAATGAGATATCAAAAAGTGCCTGTTGCTGCCCATACCATGCATTAATATGTTCAACTTTTAGCAGTGCTTCTCGATCAGTTTCTAATTCACGTACCGGATGATCAATCTCTTTAAAATTAATCACACCGACTTCATCTGAATGGTGACAAGCAACAAAATGCGGATCAAACTCATCTTTTAATTGAGTTAATTCAGGTTGTTTTTGGCGGCATATTTCTGTGGCGAAAGTACAACGTGCAGCAAATGCACATCCTGCTGGGCGCTCATTTGGTGAAGGAGCATGACCTTCAATTGGAGATAAATATTTACGAATGGCTACATCGGGAATGGCGTTGAGTAAACCTTGTGTATAAGGATGTTTTGGTGTTTCAAATAGTTGGGTTAATACCGCATCTTCAGCAATTCGCCCTGAATATAAAACAATCACCCGATCTGCAATGTCTTTTACAACCGTTAAGTCATGCGATACATAAATAGCAGCAACATTATATTCGCGGCATAATTTACGAATGATATTCAGCACCAAGGTCTGCGTTGTCACATCTAAGGCGGTGGTTGGCTCATCCAAAACAATTAAACGTGGCTGTAGCAAGAATGCCAAGGCCAATAAAATTCGTTGTTGTTGACCACCAGAAAGCTGATGAGGATAACGCTTGAGAAATAGCTCATCATGAGGTAACCCCACTTCATTTAAAATTTTGGCAACCTTTTGGTATTTTTCAACACTAGATAGCTGTGATTGATGGACTTCTAATAATTCAAATAAATGTTGACCAATACTTAATGCTGGGTTGAGTGCCGTTCCAGGATCTTGAGCGACATGACTAATTTTATGACCACGAACCAGACGTAAAGCATGATCATCTAAACTGAGAATATTTTGATCATCTAACTCAATTATGCCCTGAATAATTTTGGCACCATGCCGTGCATAGCCCAATAAGGCACTCGATAATGTCGTTTTACCAGAACCACTCTCTCCCACCAGCCCTAGAACTTCACCTTCTCGTAAGCTAAATGAAATATTAGAAACGATGTGATTGCCGGTGTTTACCAATGCCACGGTTAAGTCTGTTACGGTCAATACTGTATTTTTAAATGTATTTGCCATGCTTATTTTTCCTCAATCCGAGCTGCTGCACGTCCAACGCCCTCCGCCAATACATTTGTTCCGAGCGCAAACAAAGCAATTAAAATGACAGGAGCAAACACGGCCCATGGTTGAACCAGTAAACCCGCACGGTTCTCATTAATCATGAGTCCCCAGTCTGCTGCTGGAGGTGCCACACCATAACCAAGAAAAGCCAAACCCGATAACATGCCCACCGCCCAAGTCAGCATCACACCGAGATGAATTAATAACGGCGTCAACATATTGGGTAAGATTTCACGAAATAAAATATAGGTTTTTGAGTAACCTAGAATTCGGGCGGCTTCGATATATTCTTGTTCCACTAAATTAAGTGCAACGCTTCGTGCAAGACGTACGACTCCGGGAATAAAAGCAATTGAAACCGTTAAAACAATGAGCCAAGGCTGTCGACCTAACATCGAAACAATAAGTAAGACCAAAATGAGATCGGGAAAGGCCATAAAAACATCAGTCAGCCAAGTTACAAACTGATCAATCTTGTTTCGGGCAAAAGCAGCAAATATGCCTAAACTAGAACCAATAATTAATGCAACTAAACTAGCAGCCAGTGTCATCCAAATAATAGAAGCACCGCCAGCAAGTACACGAGACCAAACATCATGACCAATATAGTCATAACCTAAAAATGAACGTCCTTCAGGTGAGCCATAAGTCATGCCGACCAACGCAGTGGGCTCAAATGGAACGAATAACGGGCCAACCAGTGCAAAAATCAAAACCAAAGCAGTGACTACAAATCCAAAACGTACTTGTCTTTCACGAATTAATGTTTGAAAAAAGTTTCTTTGGTACCAGTGAAGTGAGCTCATTTTCCCCCTCCTTGCTGAATATTCTTTAAAGCATTGCGACGGTCTACAGGTTTTACTGTAATTGGCCGGCCAGACTTCCATAAACGTAACGCCTGACGTCTTCCCGGCGAACGTGCTTTATGTCTTTTTGCAGTTCGTATTTTTGGTGTGAGTAAAGTCGTGATTAAATCTGCAATTAAATTAACGACTACCACACAAATGGTAAGCAATAAAACAATCGCTTGAATGGTCGGAATATCCCTCATTTCGATTGCTGCATTGAGCGCATTACCAATACCGGGATAACTGAAAACCACCTCAATAATTAAAGCACCACTTAGCAAAACTCGGATGGTCAATGCTGTTCCCTGCACCACGGGCACCAATGCATTTGGTAAAACATGTTTCCAGATAATCCGTCGCTCAGGAATACCACGCAGCCGTGCAGAGGTCACATATTCCGACTCTAGCGCATCAATCATAGAACCACGCACTAAACGCATCAGATATGGAATGAGTGATAAAGCTAAAGTTAAAATTGGTAAAATTAAAAACTCTAATTGGCTATAAGGCGACTCATTGGGAATCAGCAACGATGCTGCTGGTAATATGTGTAAAACCGATGTTGAAAAAAACATCATTAACCAAATCGCAATCACAAACCCCGGCACTGCTTTAAACAGAATCGAACTGGAGACAATAATCCGATCTAACTTGCTGTCACGGCGGAGCGATAGCCACACACCCAGCACGACTGAAAGCGGTACAGTAATGACAATAACGAGGCTCGTGAGTGCAACTGTATTACCAAAATAATTCTGAATAATTTGTAAAACAGGTACATTGGAGTCAATCGAGCGCCCAAAATCACCTTGTAATAATTGACTTAACCAATGCCAGTATTGAACCAATATCGGATCATTCAAGCCTAATTGTTCACGAAGTATTTGAACCGTGGCTTCAGGTGCTTCTGGACCTAAAATGACGCGAGCCGGATCCGATGGAAGTGCCTGTGTGGCAATAAACACAATGAGGCTAATAACAAAAACAACCAATGCCCCTGATACCAAACGTGTCAAAAACCAAGGTAACCACGCAGGCAATTCAAATGACTTGGCAATTGTCGGATGTTGGATTGATGCCTCTATTTTGCTGGATTGAATTGTCATATCGGTTACCCTCTACGCCAGAATTCATCAGTACGCCACGCAGCAAAGCCAGTGCGATCAGGTGTTACACCACCAATTTGGCTCGAATGTGCATCAAGTACATTATTAAAGCCCCAAATGAGTAAACCGCCTTGCTCATGCTGAATATGCTGTGCTTCATGAACAAGAACTTTTCGTTTTTCCAAATCGGGTTGTTGCAATGCCGCATGCACTAGTTCTGTAAAGCGCTCATTCTTAAAACGAGTTTTATTATTTGCCGCACCCGGCCCATCAATTTGCAAGACTGTTAATAAGAAAGGACGTGAAACGTTCGAGCCTGTACTAAATGCCCAATCTTGTTTTACTGCATCCGCAAAAGTAGCAGCTTCAACCTGTTTAACATTAACGATGACTCCAGCCTGAGCAGCATGCTGAGCAAAAACCAATGCCGCATTGCTATCTGGGCCTGTATATAAATCGATAGTTAAATTGTTATTAAAACCAGCTTCTTTGAGTAAAGCTTTAGCTTTATTTAAATCTTGCTTACGCTGAGCAATGCTATGGTCATATACAGGATCACTAAACGAATAAAGGTCATTTGCAACTCGCCCTTGACCAGCCAAAGCGCGTTTCACCAAATCATCTCTATTGGCGATTAGTCGAATAGCTTGTCGCACTCGTGGGTCATTGAACGGTGCTTTAGACGTATTCATATCAAATGATTGCCAAGCATCTGTTTCAGATGAAACCAGATTTAGTCGTTTATTGGCTTGAATTAAAGCAATGTGCTCCGCACTTACACCAGACGCAATATCAATTTGGCCTGATTGCAAGGCAGCAAGACGCCCCGTCTGATCTTTAAAATCAATGATTTCTATTGCATCGGCGTAAGGCTGGTTTTCTTTCCAGTAGTTTTCAAAACGAACAAAGCGTGAACGCTGACCCGGTGTAAAACTTTCAAGCTTAAAGGGTCCAGCCCCCACGACATTTTTAACTGGGTCATAATCTGTAGGAACAATGCCACCCCAGCTCATCCATGCTTCAGGTAAAGCAACCAATCCTTTTCCTTGAGAAAAAGGAATTTCAACCGTGTATTCATCGCGCTTTTTAATTGCATCTCTTTGCAAAGAATAAAGATAGGCTGCAAATGGAGAAGCGAGCTTGGGGTCAGTCAAACGACGTAAAGAAAAAATAACGTCATCGGCAGTGATGGTTTTACCGTGGTGAAATTCAAGCCCTTTTTTTAGACGAATGGTCCATTTCGTTCCGTCATTATTTGGTTCAGCAAATTCAGCAAGTGCGAGTTTAGGCTGAATATCTCTGCCCCATTCCCATAATTTTGCATACAAAGGCCAACCTCTGAACGCACTGGACATACCAATAGGTTTATGTGCATCTAAATTGCCAGCTTGATTACCATTGATTACCCCAATTTTGATAACGCCACCTTTTTTCGGCGTATCATTTTGGGTTGTACTAGCAGTAGCACTCTCAGACGATGAGTCTGGTTTAGAGCACCCGATAAGGCTGATTGCAGCAAAAGCGCCAACACCTAATCCAGTCTGTTTAATCAGTTCTCTACGTGTAATTTTATTCATGCCTTCTCCCTTAAACCACGACTTCTTGATTCAAAAGGGAATCAATGGATGAATTTTTATTGAGCTTAGGTAACTCAAAGCCATGATCGAGTTCCAATAACGGAAACAATAAATCTGCTACCCGATAGGCTTCCCCAATTAAAGGGAAACCAGACAAGATAAAGGCTGATACACCATAGCTTTCGTATTCTTTAATTCGTTTGGCAATATTTTCAGCACTACCGACTAAGGCAGTCCCCGCCGCTGGGTTTAAAATATCGAAACCAAATAAAGATGGCCCAGTCCAAACATTAGGATAAATTTTAAAATCTTTAGCTGGAGGTAAAATACCTCGACGTAATTGTTCTAAATTTTTTTGAATAGATGGATTGTTACTTTGATAACTCTCAAAAGTTTCATTTGGAGGAAGCTGTCGTTTAACAGCTTCGATTGCATAATTTACATCAATTTTGTCAAGTAACGACTGAGCATATTGCCAAGCTTCTTCTTCTGTTTCCCGCACAATAATTTGTAATCGAGTGCCAAATTCTAAAGTTCGGCCAATTTTTGCAGCCTCAGCCGCAACCTTGCTAAACTTTTCTCCAAGTAATGGCGGCGTATTCGCAAAACTTAAATATACGTCCAGTAATTCAACAGAATGCTGAACGCCTTTCTCAGAAGTTCCAGCTCCCCACAAAGGAACACCCTGTTCTTGAGTGGGGCCACGCCATTTTGACATTGGAGATCCACCTTCTAAGCGTGGGGCAATTTGAATAAACTCCCCTTCAAACCCAGAGGTATCACCTAAGTAGTTTTGTTGAAATGCAGTCCAGTATTCTTTACTAAAGTCATAACGCTCATCATGAGTATAGTGAATCCCTAAAGCTGCCAAACCTTTATCATTTCCATTAACGACATTAAATAACAAACGCCCTTTAGAAAATGCATCAAAAGTTTGCGCATATTTTGCCAAAACTGCCGGCTGGACTTCTCCGGGATGTTGGGCAACCAGAAATTTTAAACGTTCAGTAAATGGAATTAAACTTGCAGCAACAGCAAGTGTTTCATACTCACTTGTACCCATGAGTGAACCGTAAAAACCAAGTCGATCTGCGGTAATCGCAATCTGTTGTAAGTGTTCATAATCGGTATCCCACCGCCCAGATTCCAACCATGGATATGGCCCATCTGGAGACGTGAGATACCATAAAAGTTTTACAGCCATAATATTCTCGATCTTTATTTTTTAAATCTTTATCTAATTCAGGGGAAGTAAGCCCAGAGATTTTGCTTTTTCAGTCAAACCGCTCATTTTCCATTGCTGATGCAAAACCCCTTGCCCGTATTCTCGGCTACCACCGACTAACTCTGCGAGAAGCTGAATTTGAGCCCCTTCTTCTAGCAACAAGATAAATTCAGCAGTTTCCTGTAGACCTTGACGACCCCATACGGTTGCACCACCGTTGGCTTCTAAGATGGCCCGATACTCAATATCAATTTTGAGTTGATCTAAAATGAAATCGACTTCTGCCTGACGGCGGTCAATGTAAATCGGCAACTCTTTAAATAAATGGAAACGCTGCACAGGCACATAACGAATCGGTAAAGTACGATGGGTTTGAGCCCAAGCACCTAAATTCGGCGCGTGTACATGAGATATTGTGGTGACATCTGCATGTTCTTTAAAAAGCTTGTTATAGCGCCCACCCGCACTTTTTCTCCCCAATAAAACTTCACCATCAATTGTCTCCACAAGCACTTTGCTTTTTTTATCTTTAGACCACGGCCCTGCATAGTTAAAAGTGACTAAGGTATTTTCAGGCCCACGTTCTACAAAATTAACCGTTCCATTTGCTGTGATTGTTCCTGTTTCACGGAACACTTCAAAAGCAAATTCAGCTTTTTCACGATTCAATTCGATAAAGTCATTGAGTTCACGAGACAATGGCGTTTGAATAAGTGTTGTCATGATCAAATCCTCTTTAAAAATTTTTATTTTGACGGCGTTTTAAAACTTCGAGTAAAGGACGATGATCAACCCATGTTTCAATATCGACATCTCGCTCTAAAAAGCCATGCAACCAAAGAAAATCTTTTTGTTGTTTTAAAAGCTCTAAACGCTCTTCGCTTAATGACGGATGTAAAGACTTATGAAAATTATTTCGATAGGCTGTCGCAACGCTCTCTGCCCCTGCAATGGTTTCATCTTCAAGAATCACCAACACTTCATCTAAATGATCTTGTGCCCAATCCGCCGTATCAAATAGCTCTTCAAGAAAATCGACCACGACATCAAAATGATCTTCTAATAAATCTTCATGGACTGTGATTGGACGAGGCGTTCCGTTATTTACACGAGAAGTCACATCTTCAAATTTATCTAAATCAATACCAACTTTGAGGCCGCGTTTAGTTGCAGCTTCAACAGCAGAAGCTCCTTTTACATAAACGGCGTCAACTTCACCTGTGATTAATGCGTCAAGGCCAGACCAATATGTACTCGCATCACGATTCTCTTTAGGCCCTGCACGTTCAGGTACTTCAATAAAATTGACATCTCGGAAAGTGAGATTGGCAAGTTGTAACGCACCACGAATACCTTGTAAGGACATGGCTCTAAAAATACTTCCGGCACGTTTGTCAGCATATTCCGGTAAAGCCACTTTCACATTTTTTAGGTGTTCTGGCTGGCTAATGTTTGAATCAGGTCGAACAATAATCACTTGCCACTCATCAATCCAAGTCAATCCAATGAGTCGGCTGGGTGCTCCTTCAGAACGTGCTGCTAATGCAGGTACATTTCCACCTTCTCTGAACAACGCGGGTAATTGATGATCAAAATGATGAACCGACAAACCCTTACGCGCATCTTGCAAGACAGCGACATCAATGCCGTGCTTTTCAAATTTTTTAACCAGAGTGCCGCGCTTTAAGGAAATACCTGTTGCTGTGGGTACAGGACATCGAGTAACCCAAATTTCAGACAGGATGTTTTTTACAAATTCTTTAGAATTTTCTTTTTTATCTACTACAAGTGACATACGGATTCCTTAGGATAATTCCACTTTCATCAGTCACATTGAGCAGCTTTTATGCCAATTTAATTTATTATTTATTTTCAACAACTTACTTAAAAAAACATTTGGGCTGGAAATGTTTATATTTCATCATTTTTCAATACCAGTGTTGTTTTATCAACACTTACCTCCGACAGACATAACTTACAAAATGCAGAATCATGCAATCAGCCGCCCTAGAACTCGTTCTGTTTGCAAGTTGAGTATTTATTGCAGGAGTAGAGCTGAGTCTAGAGATGGTACGTACAGCGTTAAATGTTGTAGATAATGCTCTGGTTACTTTCTTAAGATATTTTTTTGTAGAATAAATTTTTCAGCAATCAAATAAGATTTATAAAATTCAATTAAACAGTGATTTTCATCAAGTTTAAATATTACTATGCCTTTTCTCTAACCTATATTTCTACTTTATATAATTTGATCTTGAAAAGATCGTACACGTTTAAATTGTAACAGGAACTTTTAAAAAGCTTGAAAAACTAAAATTATCTTTTATACCTCAATATATATAAAATATGTGATGAATTTCAATTTATTGGCAGCATAGTAATTGTCTTTAATAAATAAAGTGAATTTATTTTTTATTTATAAATAAAAGGTTAAATAAATCACATTTTAAATAAAATTAGAATCTTATTTCTCTATAATTATCTTGCAATGTAAAAATTAGGATCACAAAAATAAATTACATATTTATTAAATATTTAATTATATATCATTTGGTTTTTTAATTTTATTGTGTTGGAATTTTGGGCTAAATTTATTAAATAAATATAAATATCAATGATTTAACTTGTAGGTAATAATTTTCAAAGGATTATAATCATTATATTTATTAATATGGGTTAATAAATTTTAACTATTACATTATTTAAAACAATTAATGTGATTTATATCACGTGAAATTAATAATTTTTTATTAGATTGAACTTAATTATTGTTTTTAAATTAAAAATATTGTATCAAATATATATAAACTATTTTATAAATAGGTATATAAAATGAAAAATAATATTTTTAAACTTCTTATTCTGATGGTGCTTTCCACTTCCCCATTATTTTGTTATGCAAATAACACAATAATGATAAGAGGAAATATTGTTGAAGATACATGTTCAACAGAACATAGCGAGATAGAATGTGTTGAGGTAAATAATTTAAATATTAAACTTGATAGTGAATATTTAAACAAAAGTAGCCTTTCTAACTTAGCTCAACATACTGAGAAAATGGACACTAGCATTGAAAGCATAGGTTCTAATCACAAAGTCGTGCTTATCAACTATCATTAATTTATTAGGTATAGCATTTGAGGCTATTCCTACAATAAGCTTGGTTAAAGAGTGATTTGTCGAACTCATCGCACATTTTGATGATTTAACGGATGAGTCACTCTTTTTCTATAAAAAGTGACTATTTGTATGTTTTTTCTGTATACATATGCATAATTTATTCTATATAATTGTATTATAAGAATTTAAGCTTATTTTTCACATAAATTGTTCAATTCTTTTCTATTTGCATAGTGTTCTTATGTAACTTGCTTTTTTCCGTCGTATCTCTTTTTTATAAAATAAAAAAACTTTTATAAACAGCTATATAAGCTGTTATTTCTCGCTTTGTATGCCAAATATAGAGCGTGACTCAATTAAAATTATGAAAAAATAATGTGATCTAGTTTGCATTTTGTTTGAGAAGTGTTAAGATCGCCGCATTACTTTTCAAGATGTCAAACACTGGAAAAGTAAGGAAATAAACTTTTATCCAGACTTTTGAGAAAACACTATGAAAAAACTTGCTTTGATCGCTGCTCTTTCGGTTGTAGGGATTGCGAATGCTCAAGCTGCTGATGGTACAATTACAATTAATGGTTTAGTTACAGACAAAACTTGTGACATCGTTACCCCAGCTGGTAAAGACTTCACAGTTACTCTTCCAACTGTTTCTAAACAAACTTTAGCTGTTGCTGGGGATGTTGCTGGTCGTACTCCTTTCCAAATAAAATTAGCTAACTGTTCTGAAGGTAAAGTAGCTACTTACTTCGAACCAGGTGCAAATGTTGACTTTAATACTGGTCGTTTACTTAACAAAGACGCTACTGGTGCTAAAAACGTTAACGTTCAACTTTTAGGTAGCAACAATAACTTTATCCCAGTTCTTGCTGCTGGTGCAAATGGTGCTCAAGCTAACTCTCAATGGGTTGACGTAGCTGCGGCTGGTAGCGCAGACCTTAACTACTATGCTGAATACTATGCAACTGGCGCTTCTACAGCTGGTAAAGTAAACACTTCTGTTCAATACACAATTATCTATCAATAATTAATTGATAGCGGGGTTTCTGTGTCCGCATGGAAACCCTGTTTTTTTGTGTAACGCTTTCCCGAATCTTTCTTGGTTGAGAACTCGAAAAATGAAATTGAACAGTTATAATTTTTTGTTAGGTTTGGCATTTGCTTCAGCAGTTGTTGCACCTGCTACTCAAGCAGAAATTGTAATTCATGGCACTCGTGTGATTTATCCTTCAGATGCTAGAGAAGTTACACTACAAGTTAGTAATAACGGTTCAAAACCAGCACTTGTCCAAGCATGGCTTGATGAAGGCGACTCAAAAAGCACCCCGGACCAATCAAAAGTACCTTTTATGATTGCTCCTCCTATTTCTCGTGTTGAAGCAACGAAAAGTCAGACTCTGCGTATTACTGCTTTACCAACTGCTTCTCAGCTAAATCAGAAGCAAGAAACAGTTTTGTGGTTAAATATTTTGGATATTCCTCCAAGACCAACTTCAAAAACTGAAAATACGACGCCTGATAATTTTCTGCAATTAGCAATTCGCTCACGTATTAAATTCTTTTATCGTCCAGCTTCGCTTAAAGATGACGTGAATTTAGCAGCTGATAAGCTTCAATGGGTTAAATCTGGTCAAAATTTAACGGTAAAAAATCCAACTCCTTTTCATATCACGATGACCTCTGTTTACCAAAAGGCAGGTGATAAAAAAGTTGATTTATTACCTCAAGGGTTAATGATTAAACCTTTTTCTGAAGAATCTGTTCAGCTTAAGAACGGCAATCTTCAAGATATGAGTTTTATGAATGTCAATGACTATGGTGGTCGAGTCGAACACCAAATAAAACTTCAGTAATCAGATTTATCTTTTTAATAAATTTAAGCACCTATTATGTGAGTAGGCGGACTTAGTTATGCCAAAAAAAAGGCAAGAATCTTATAAATTATTAAAACGCCATATTTGTTACTACTTGGCTTCTGGTGTTGTCACAATGACAATGCCTGTATTCGTGCATGCTGAAGAAACAGTCGCGAGTGCTCCTGTAGAAGCTGAATTTGATTCTGCTTTTTTAATTGGTGATGCTCAAAAAGTTGATATTTCTCGTTTTAAATACGGTAATCCTGTTTTACCAGGTGAATATAATGTTGACGTTTATGTAAATGGCCAATGGTTTGGCAAACGTCGTATGTTTTTTAAAGCATTAGAATCAAATAAAAATGCTGTAACCTGCTTTACGGGAAATACTCTTGCTGAATATGGTGTAAAACAGGAGATTTTAGCTCAGCATGCTCCTCTTCAAAAAGAAAATAGTAGTTGTTATAAAATTGAAGAATGGGTTGAAAATGCATTTTATGAGTTTGATAACTCTCGTTTACGTGTAGATATCTCGATTCCACAAGTTGCTTTGCAAAAAAATGCGCAAGGCTATGTCG
The DNA here is from genome assembly GCF_001423205.1 of Acinetobacter sp. Leaf130. Taxonomy (NCBI): domain Bacteria; kingdom Pseudomonadati; phylum Pseudomonadota; class Gammaproteobacteria; order Moraxellales; family Moraxellaceae; genus Acinetobacter; species Acinetobacter sp. Leaf130. The sequence goes on along the minus strand of NZ_LMOE01000001.1, from coordinate 1,159,993 downwards.
ACCCAAGTTTATGGGATCGTGGGATTAATGCTGCTTTTCTATCTTATAACGGCAGTGCTTACAAAACATTTACTCAGTCTAATGATCAAAGCGAAACTACAAACGCATTTATGGGCGTGACTGCTGGACTAAATTTAGGTGGCTGGCAATTACGTCATAATGGACAATGGCAATGGCAAGACACCCCTGCTGAAAATCAATCTAAATCAAGTTACGAAGAAACAAGTACATATTTGCAAAGAGCATTCCCGAAATATCGTGGTGTTTTAACACTTGGGGATAGCTTTACAAACGGCGAAGTATTTGATTCTTATCGCTATCGTGGTATCGACTTCTCAAGTGATGATCGAATGTTGCCAAATAGTATGTTGGGCTATGCTCCGCGTATTCGTGGTAATGCTAAAACCAATGCAAAAATTGAAGTTCGTCAACAAGGTCAACTTATCTATCAAACAACGGTAGCACCAGGTAACTTTGAAATTAATGACCTTTACCCTACTGGTTTTGGTGGTGAAATTGAAGTTTCTGTTATCGAAGCTAATGGTGAAATACAGAAATTTTCTGTGCCTTATGCATCTGTTGTGCAGATGCTACGCCCTGGTATGAATCGTTATTCGTTAACTGTAGGCCAGTTCCGCGATTCAGACATTGATATTGACCCTTGGGTTGTTCAAGGTAAATACCAACAAGGGATTAATAATTACCTAACAGGTTATACAGGCATACAAGCGACGGAAAATTATGCCGCTGTATTGTTGGGTGCCGCTTTTGCTACACCAATTGGTGCCGTGGCGTTAGATATTACTCATTCTGAAGCTGAATTTGAAAAACAGTCATCACAATCAGGTCAAAGTTTCCGTTTAAGTTATAGTAAGTTAATTACTCCAACCAACACTAACTTAACACTAGCAGCTTATCGTTACTCAACAGAAAACTTCTATAAATTACGTGATGCTCTACAGATTCGTGATTTTGAAGAAAAAGGTATTAATACCTACTCTGCTGGTCGTCAACGTAGTGAATTCCAAATTACCTTAAACCAAGGATTACCTGAAGGTTGGGGTAACTTTTATGTAGTAGGTTCGTGGGTTGATTATTGGAACCGTAGTGAAAGTACTAAACAATATCAGGTTGGTTACAGTAATAACTTCCATGGTTTAACTTATGGTTTATCTGCAATTAACCGTAAAGTTGAATATGGCTCAACCAATCAAACACACGATACTGAATATTTAATGACATTATCGTTCCCGATTGATTTCAAGAAGAATTCAGTTAACGTCAATGTTACTGCTTCTGAAGACAGCCGTACTGTTGGTGCAAGTGGAATGGTTGGAGATCGCTTTAGTTACGGCGCTTCAATGTCGCATCAGGATTATGCGAATCCCTCATTTAACGTAAATGGTCGTTATCGTACTAACTATACAACTGTTGGTGGATCTTATAGTGTGGCTGATTCTTACCAACAAGCAATGGTTAGCTTAACTGGTAGCGTGGTTGCACACTCAGAAGGTATTTTATTTGGACCTGAACAAGGTCAAACGATGGTACTTGTGCATGCGCCAGAAGCTGCCGGAGCAAAAGTTAATAATGCCGTTGGTTTAAGTGTGAATAAAGCGGGTTATGCGGTAGTTCCTTATGTTACTCCGTACCGTCTTAATGACATTACCCTTGACCCACAAGAAATGTCGAGCGAAGTAGAACTTGAAGAAACAAGTCAACGTATTGCACCTTTTGCTGGCGCAATTGCTAAAGTAGATTTTGCGACTAAAACTGGTTATGCAGTTTACATTAATAGTAAAACTGTAGATGGCAACAGTTTACCGTTTGCAGCTCAAGTCTTTAATCAGAAAGATGAAGCTGTAGGTATTGTTGCACAAGGTAGTATGATTTACTTACGTACTCCACTTGCTCAAGATCATCTTTATGTGAAATGGGGCGACGAAAGTAATGAGCGTTGTTCGGTTGAGTACAACATCAGTAATCAGTTGCAAAATAAGCAACAAAGCATGGTAATGACTGAGGCTGTCTGCAAATGAAAAGAATATTATTAACAGGTGCTCTATTTACGGCTGGTCTTGGTATATATGGTGAGACTAATGCTTCGTGCTACATAACTGGTTATCAACCAAATGATGTTCTTATGTCTGTAGGACGTGTTGTTGTGCGTCCTAGTGATCAAGTGGGTGCAATATTAAGAAAAGCAACTTTTCCTATTAATCGTACTGATACACAAGCTAATAACTGTGATAGTCGAGATGTAGCAATTGCGGAATTAACTCAAGCTTATCCATTAAGTTCTTTAGGTAATAGCATTTATACTACTAATATTCCCGGGATTGGTATTCGTTTGTACCGTGAAGCGGAAAATAACACTAATTTTTCTGGTTATTACCCTTATCAACGTAGTGGAATATCAGGTAATCGTTATTTAGCATCTGGATATTTTGTGGTGGAAATTATTAAAATTGCTCCACAAACAGGTTCTGGAACGTTAGTACCAGGCAGATATAGTAGTTATTATATCCGTGGCTATCCAGATAAACCCTTTTTAACAAGTACTGTTAATGCTAATGCAATTACCATTGCTTCTTCTTCATGTGAAATTCAAGGTAATATTAATAAAGTTGTACAGCTTCCAACAGTAACAAAAGCAGGCTTTAAAGGCGTTGGTTCTACTCAAGGCGAACAAACCTTTGATATGAACCTCTTATGTAATGGTGGTACAAGTCCAGCAGGTTATGAACAGAAAAACACTATTAGTTTAAGTTATGACTTTACCCAAGACGGCACAAATAGCCAGGTATTGGCAAATACGGCTGCTACGTCTGAAAAAGCAAATGGTGTCGGTGTGCAGTTACTCTGGAATTATCAAAATAAAAATCAAGTCATCAAAAAAGGCGATAAATTAGCTTTAGGTTCGTTGTCTTCTAATCAGATACTTCAATATAACGTACCAATGACTGCTCGCTACTATCAAACAGCAACAAATGTGACTGCTGGTAAAGTGCGTGCAATGGCTACTGTAACTATTGAATATGATTAATCATATTCAATAGTTTATAAACTTAATAATTTCAAATATATAAATATTAATAATAAATTTTACGTTAACACTACTTTCTAAAAATTTAACACTTAACTCGATAGGAATATTTATGAAAAAAATAGGCATAGTTGCTGTTAGTGCTATTACATTATGTTGGGCTATGTATGAGGTATCTTCTGATAATACGAATACAGCACCACGTAACGAATCTAGCCAAAAAGTCACATCTAAAAACTTTTCATCAACTACAAAGAATGAAAAATTAGCTTCTCAAATGCTTTTGGCTCAAACTCCCCCCCTTAATTCCTCTGCCCCAGTCTGCCAATATAATTTTGATGCGACTCAAGAAGATTTCGATCTTTGGAATGCTCAAAATCCTGAATATATGTCTCTGATGAAAAAATTTCCACTAATAAGTGGTCAAAAATTTGGTTTTAAAGTAGAGCCTATCTCTGAAGATAAGTATGGTTATTTATTTTATACAGCTCAGAGTAAGGCAAAAATGAATTCAACCAGTTATGAGGGTGATTTTTTATTACCTCATAAAGGTATTATTGCTATAGAAATGCAACTTAAAGTACCTACGCTTTCTTCCGGCAGCTCCTATTATTCATCTAATATTAGTTTTAATGGCGTAACTGATAATAACTATAATATTGACTCATTCTATCAGTTTATTACTGGAACATATGATCCTGATTTTGGTGAAAATCCTCCTAGTTTATATTATAGCTTAACCTCCCAAGCTAGTGATGTTGCGCCTATCGATAGATACAATAAATATGATAGATATAAGAAATATAAGAAAATGACAGATAACACAGATGAATATCAACGCTTAGGTGTTTATATTAATCAGGACACTAAGCAAGTCGGATTTATTTTTAATGGTGTTGATGAGGGATATCAATTTAAATTACCTGGCTCACTACAGAAAGTAGCTTTTGCTATTAATGCAAATGCAGACATACTTTCTACGAGTTTCTTTGGACAAGAGTTATCTAATGAACTCATTACTGACCGTAATGCGCTACAGTTTAGCTACCCTCAGGGCACAACAGACATGTGCGGTAATGCCATTTAAGATATAAAACTATAAGTCGTAAAAAAGGGCTGAATCACAGCCCTTTTTTTATTTCATTTAGAAATGAATAACAGTACGAATTGATTTACCTTCATGCATTAAATCAAAAGCCGTATTAATGTCTTGTAGAGGCATGGTATGAGTCACAAAAGGTTCAAGTTGAATCTCACCTTTCATAGCATCTTCAACCATTTTTGGAAGTTGTGAACGACCTTTTACCCCACCAAAAGCAGTACCTAACCATTTACGGCCTGTCACTAGCTGGAATGGACGAGTCGAGATTTCTTGGCCTGCACCAGCAACACCAATAATTACGGATTGTCCCCAACCACGATGTGCGCATTCTAAAGCAGAACGCATAACATTGACGTTACCAATACATTCAAATGAGTGGTCTACACCCCAGCCTGTCATTTCTACAATCACTTGCTGAATTGGTTTATCGTAATCTTTAGGGTTTAAGAAATCTGTAGCACCAAACTGCTTAGCAAGTTCAAATTTATCTGGGTTTGTGTCTACCACAATAATTTGCCCAGCTTTTGCTTGACGTGCACCTTGTACAACAGCCAAACCAATACCACCTAGGCCAAATACTGCAACAGAGTCACCTTCTTGTACTTTAGCTGTGTTATGTACGGCACCAATACCTGTAGTTACGCCACAACCTAGTAAACAAACTTGCTCGTGATTAGCTTCAGGATTGATTTTAGCTAAAGATACTTCAGCAACTACCGTATATTCACTAAAAGTTGAACACCCCATGTAGTGGTAAATCGGTTCGCCATTATAAGAAAAACGCGTGGTTCCATCCGGCATTACACCTTTACCTTGAGTAGCACGTACTGCAACGCACAAGTTAGTTTTTCCAGATTTACAGAATAAGCATTCTTTACATTCAGCGGTATAAAGTGGAATAACATGATCACCCGGTTGAACGCTCGTTACGCCCTCACCGACTTCAACCACAACACCTGCACCTTCATGTCCTAAAATTGCAGGAAAAACACCTTCTGGGTCATCGCCGGACAATGTAAAAGCATCGGTATGACATACCCCTGTATGGGTAATTTTTATTAAAACTTCACCTGCTTGAGGTGGTGCAACATCAACTTCAACAATTTCTAAAGGTTTTCCTGGGGCAAAGGCGACAGCTGCACGAGATTTCATCTTTGGGTTTCCTTTAAATCATTCGGTATTTATAGTCGAGCAAAATAGATTATGTAACAGTAATACAAGAGCTTAATTTTGCTTAAATTAAAATTGGCTTTCATGACAATCCATCACAGCATAGCCAGTCAGGTAAGTCTAAGCAAGCCTATGTTTCAAAAAGAAGAAAACCTCTTACTTGAAGAGGTTTCTTATCAAATCATTTATCTTATAAACGGTTTATGTTTACTTATAGGTAAATATCTGGTGGATATGGAGTGTTATCACTAATTGGTGAATAAAGCGTATTTTCAACAAAGAAGCCATTTGGCGCTTGAGTGGTATCGATTGTAATTGAATCAAACATGACTTGTGGATATGCCCAGATAAATTGCTTCATTAATCCAAGAGAAACATTATTTTTCATGTCACCAAAAATTCGTTGCCAAATGGGTGTTCGATAAGGTTTGGTTTTATCAAAGCCATATATATAGGCAATAGATGCATCAGGAACGAATCCTGATAAATAAACGACTTTATTTGCAGGATAGCCCAGACCCTGTATAGGTATTTGAGAAACTGCCTGATGTGCTAAGTCTAAGCGAGCTTCTAATAGCCAGTCATAAGCTTCAGTCATCATGTAATCAAAATTAGGATATGAATAGTGCGTGCTTGGATAGTTAATATAAGTTGCTAGCGTTTGAATTGGAGATTGAATAGAAGGAAAGAAAATGAGTGGGCTAACTTTGGCAGTTGAATATTTTGTTTTGATAACGGTACGAATGTTTTGGCAAGTTTGCCCTAATTTATTTCTAAGCCATGTTTTAAACTCATCATAAGGAGTTCCTGTTTTATTCATGGCCTCATAAATTGTACCTAAATCTGGTGCATATAAACCTGTATCTGCATTAAAAGCCAGTTTTGTTGGATAGTCATACACACATGGTAGATTCGTGTCAGTGTTGTACCACCACCAAGGTTCACCAATCTGCATGTTTACATCACATCCCCCGACAACCATTGCATCTGCAAACTCAATAAAGACTTTATGTAGATATGCCAAAGCATTTTGGTCACTTAAACTAAAAAAATAGCTCGGTGGTCGGTAGCCTGTTTTACCCAAATTGCTATTCCAGTCACGCTGTGCCCAATACTCATTGGCCCCCAAGGAATACATTTCAAAGCTGACCCCAAAGATAGGCTGCATACTGGCGTTATGCAAAGCCTGAGCATATTTCTCATGCCATTTACGGGTACATGAGTTAACAACAGCTTCGCCCGTCACCAACGTATCTGGTATTTGCCATTTATTAATATCGCTTTTCCATTTCATTTCAGGATAATGCGACATTCCACAATAATGGTTAACCAAACCTTGATATCCCAAAGTGACCATATTGTTGACTAGGCGCTGCGGGTTTAAATCGTAATGGTCGTCATAGCTGGTACAGATACCATAATTGTGCTGAGGTACAACAACACGGCTCAAATTTAACTTCGCATTTGTTCCTATAACAACCGAGTTGGTCAGTCGAATATAACCATCTTGGGGCTGACTTAAAGGTGTAGCTGATTGGCCATTATATTGACTGGTAAAACCAGAAAAAGAAATTCTCTGAATATTGGTGACGGGAAAGCTATCTGTCGCAGAAAAACCAGCTTTCACCGTATCCCAATTAATATGGATATGCGCTGTACGAGATGAAGGATTATTTGCGTAGTTAAACAAGACGACATATGCAATTTTATCTATGCCATTCTCATTATAGTACACCGTTAAAGTCGGTGTTAAACTCGCATTGTTAAGCACAGGCATAGAAGCCGACAATTCAATATCGAAGTCCCAAATTACCCCTGCATAGCTGTATTTAGTTTCATAAGCTAAAAATTTATGATCTTTAGTGTCATAAGAGTCCCATGTAATTCCTACCAAATCATTTGCCATGCGCGACCTAAAAGATGCTTCAAAACCATTTCCATAATTAGTAATGGCAAAAGACATCGTTTGCGGGCCGTCTATTCTCCAATAAATAGGGCTAAATCGATCAATAAGTGTATTTTGAGTGATTGGATGAGGTGATGAATTAGAATTATTTTGCAAATTTTGTCGATTAGTTATCATGTCGTGATTCTCTTAATGTATTAAGAAGATTTATATTAAATAATAATTCCTTTTTTATTGTTCAGATAAGTAACAATGACGTTTAAATTATTTACAGTTAATATTTTTTATAAAGCTCAAAATAAACTTAAACAAGAACACTTAATACTGTCCTAAAATATTTTTGCGCTGAGGAGATAATAAATGTCAAATTTTATGCAGCCTATACATTTTAGGGTGTTGTTTGTATTTACTCCTCTTGTGTTTGCACTAACAGGTTGTAGTGACACTTTACATTCCCAAAGAACCATACCAATAAAGACATCTTCAGAAAGTATCGTTTATCCCGAAGTTGATACCATTTTAGGGGAAAAGTTACAGCCTAATGAGGAAGTGGTAGCCCAGAACATAGCTCAAGTCATTGAAAAGTCAATTCGTGAACAATATACGGCGGGAAATGCTTTACGTGATGCCCATCCTAAAGCACATGGATGTGTTCGAGCTGAATTTCATGTCTCAAAAAATATACCGGCTCAGTTTGCTAAAGGGGTTTTTATACCAGACCAAAGTTATCAAGCATGGATTCGCTTTTCCAATGCTTCTAATGACGCCTCTAGTGCTGACATTGACAAAGATGCACGTGGCATAGCGATAAAACTTTTAGGTGTAGCTGGAGAGAAAATTTTAGAAAGTGAAAAGCAAGCAACTACCCAAGATTTTATTATGATTAATCACCCTGTCTTTTTTGCGAATGATGCTAAACGATATCTTTCGTTTATAAATGATGTGAATAGCCATAATATGATTAGAAAACTTCATATTCCATTTGCCTTAGGTTTTAAAGGAACCATGAATGCACTCGGAGCACGTAATTCACAAATTGCAAATCCACTCTATGCGCGTTACTGGTCTATGGTTCCCTATCAGTTAGGCCTGGGTAATGATCGACAAGCGGTTAAATATTCAGTACGTGCTTGCTCTGCGACAGCAAATAATCTACCTAAAAATCCTAGTCATGATTTTTTAAGAGAAGCTTTAAAGAATACATTACAGCAAACAGACGCCTGCATGGAGTTCCTTATTCAGCCACGAACTTCAAGTCAAATGTTAGTAGAAGACTCGATGACAGAATGGGATGAGAAAGCGGCCCCTTTTTATCAAGTAGCGACTATTCATATTCCAAAGCAGAATTTTGATACGCCCGAGCAAAATAAGTTCTGTGAAAATTTGTCTTTTACGCCGTGGCATGCCTTACCTGCACATAAACCACTAGGTGCAGTAAACCGAATGCGTAAAGTCATTTATGAAAATATAAGCAGGATTCGACATGATATGAATTCAGCGTCTAGACAAGAACCTTAAGAACGTTGCTCCTCTCGGCTTAGCATTTAAAGGAGAACCTTACTTATTTAATGACTTCTTTACTGGTGTCTATGGTGATTCGATCAATGAAATCTGCCAGCCATAAAATAAAGTCATCTTCATTTTTATGTTTTGGAATCAAGCTCATATCTACTTGAATGAGTAATTCAATTTGCACGCTAACAACAGCACCTTCGAAGTTCACAAAGTTATATAAAAATTTTAATTCTGTGCCTGAAATGGCTTTTTCAATTTCTATAATTAAATTATTTAGGTTTTTAAAGTAATTTTTTGAATGTTTATTTTTAATATTTTTATTAATTTTCTCTGCTAATAATAAGTATTTTGGCATTTTTATCTCCTTATTAATTATTTATAAAATATAAGTATAAGATTGTAGTTGTAAAAATAAATTTTTAATTTTTATTAAGATTGTTGCTGTTTTTTAATTTTAATTGATAAATTATGAATATCATAACTATTTATTGTTTTAATAAAGTGATCTAATTTAAATTTTATTCCGATTAAATTGGTAGGTATTTTAGCAGTCAGCTAAAAATTTATATTTTAAAAGCTCTATATTATTTTAAATATTGAACATTTTAAAAATCGCTATTAAAAAACCGCCCCAGAAGGCGGTTGCTGAATTTACAGCGATATATAGAAGTGTAGTGGACGATCACTTCTATATTTTTTTTAAACTTATTTTTCTTCTTTTATAATTTTAGTAAAGGCATCTGACTTGAAATAATTAATAATCATCTCTCCATCATCAGCTGTAGATGATGACACTTTAGGAAGTTCATCATAGCTAAACTTAAAATCTGGAGGGATAAATTGTGAGATCGGGGGAAGCTTGGCCTCTCCTCCTGTTGTAATTCTTTCAATAAAACCTGCGAGCCAAAGAATATATTCATCTTTATTTTTATGGTTGGGCATGAGGCTCACATCCAACTTAATCGCACAGTCTTCTAAGGGCTTGGTTAAGCACTCATCAAAATCTATAAAATTATATTTAAGTTTAAACTTGGTTCCTTTAATTTCCTTACGAATTACACCAACCAAATGATTTAAAGTCTCTGCTGAGCTTTCTGAAAATAAATTTTTGTCCTCAATCTTTTTGTACACATTCTCAGCGATGATTAAATATTGTGGCATCTCTATTTTCTCCCTTTTATTGTCGAGCTACTCACTCAGCCTTTTAAGGAAGTATGATAGATATTATGTTTTCCAATGTAATTGTTATGCTTCTAATTGTAATTAATGTATTTTTGTGAAAAACGTAAGCATAACCATCCGTAAAAATTAAAGATAACGCAAACTAAATCTCATTTTTATAGGAAAATTTATTCTAATCAAAAAATATTTTTAGTTCATCTAAACTTGGAAGCTGGTTATAAGATTCATCTGCCTCTATTGTGTTCGCCCAGTTTGACTTTGAAAACACGCAAAAATTAAGTTTTTTTAGCACAAGAATGTCTTTATCTAATAAGCCTAATGGTATCCACATAAAATGTGTATTTCCAACTAGGTTGGGTACTGGCGATCCACATTTACTACAAAATGAAGATGTGAAACCTGTTTCCTTTTTATAAGTACGAATAAGTTCTAAACCTGATAACCATTTAAATTTGTCTTTGCCGACCAAAGTGGCCGCATTTGATCCCGTTCCCGATTGCTTTCGGCAGAGACTACAGTGGCAGTGATAGATAGTCTCTATCTCGTTGGTAATTGAAAATTTGACTTCATGACATAGACAAGAACCCACATGACTCATCTCGAGCATCCTTAAAAAATAATATTGAATATAGCATTAGGTTTAAAACGGTTAAATTTAACTTTATATTTTTAAAAGGCTATGTTTTCTTAGAAATACCTATAAAAATAAGGAATTGCTAGCGTTGAGGCTTGGCACAATGCATTTATAAGGTTTAATATGAATTTTGACATATAAATTGAATATAAGAATGCTCTGATAGGTTTAACTTGGATGCAGATTAAATGCTTACATGATCAATCAGCTATATAAGCAGTACAGTACTATGGCTTCAAGTGCTTGGGGCTTCACAAATAAACCTTCATATACAGATGCATACAACCCTAATGAGAATGATACAGTGACGAATAGCTTTAATTGGTTGAATGATGAGCAAGCTACAGAAAAAACAGAACAAGGATTAACCGCTTTTGTGGCATTAGATGATGCCTTTATTAGCATAGCTTCTCGCATGTATCTGATTCGAAATGCAAAAGAAAAAATCGATTTACAATATTATATTTGGACCAATGATTTTGTTGGAAACCTAATGCTGCATGAGTTATTAACGGCGGCAGATCGTGGCGTAAAAATCCGCTTACTCATCGATGATCAAAATGGAGTAAAGCTTGATGGAGTTCTCAGAAGCCTCTTGCAGCATCCTAATTTTGAGATCCGTTTATTTAATCCATATAAATTTAGATACTTAAGAATTTTAGACTATATTTTTCGGTTTAAAAAAGTAAACCATCGCATGCATAATAAATTAATTATTGCCGATGACGTTATTGCAGTAACAGGTGGAAGAAATATTAGCAGTGAGTATTTCGACGCAAGCAATAAGTTTCAATTTACTGACCTAGATATTTTATTTTATGGACATACGGTACAGCATGCCCAGACTGTATTTAATGATTTCTGGCAAAGCGAGCTAAGCCAAGATGCTACTGAGCTTATCGGAACTTGTGCTGTCCACCACCTACAATCGTTACGACAGCACTATCATGATCTAATTCATGAAAGTGAAAATCATACTCAAACCGAAGATAAGCTTTACGATGCTCAAAGCTATTTAAAAGAACTTCTTGAGCACTATCCAATTCAATGGTCAAAAGCTTATTTTGTTGCAGATTCACCTAAAAAAATCTTAGGTGTAGCCTCTAAAGAAGAGATGCTTTATGGGCAAGTCATGAAGATTATGGGTGAACCAAAGCAGCATATAGAATTAGCTTCTGCTTATTTTGTTCCTACACAAGAGGGCGCGTATTATTTAAAACAGCTAAAAGTGCAAGGAGTTAAAGTCAGGGTTTTAACCAATTCTTTTGCTGCAAATGATGTGGCGATTGTGCATGCGTTTTATAGTCAATATCGAGTCGAAATGCTCAAAAGCGGTGTAGAACTATTTGAGTTTAAACCATTTTTAGAACGTAGACGTAGAACATGGTATGAGGTTGTGACTGGAAGTGTGATTCCGGCAAAAGGTAAAAATAAATCGAGTTTACATGCCAAGTTTTTTGACGTAGACGGTAAAGTATTTATTGGGTCATTTAATTTTGATCCGCGTTCTACTTACTTAAATACTGAAGTGGGCCTTGTTATTGAGTCGAGTCAATTACAGGCTCAAGTTTCGGTAATGCTTGATCAGCATTTACCACAAGTTGCTTATCAGCTTAAGTTAAATAGTGAAGGAAAAATTATTTGGTTAGATTATCAATCGAATGGAAACGTTGTGGAATATGAAAACGACCCCGATACGAGCCTTTTCCAACGTACAATGATTAAAGCCGTTTCATATTTGCCAGTTGAATGGATGATGTAACAGCGCTTCAATTTTATTTATAAAATACCAATCTCTTTAAAGAATTTTTGATAAGCCTCTGCTTTTTTCTCTAATGCCAATGGATAAGCTCTTGAAGAGGATGGTAAGCGGTATAAATTAATATCTCGCCCTACAAAGCGAGTTGATGTAGATGTTCCTATAAGTGGTTTTTCAGTATGCTCTGGTAAAACAGAAATTAAGGTATCAGTCGCTTTATCACCTGTGGTCATAATGGTCTGACATAGAGGAATCTGCTGAAGTAACACAGCAAGATCTGTTGGCGTTACTATTTCAAGAAATTTATCGGCAGCATTCCCTTTCAATCGCTTAATTTGGTAAGCCGTATCAAAGATTGCAATACCTGTTTCAATCAAGAAGTTTCGAATACGTTCTTCATTAAAATTTTTCTGATTTTCACTTAAAAAGTGGGTTTTATCTTGAAAAAAAATTAAACCGAAAATACGCCACATGTCATTTTGGAAATTTGGATAGTAAAAATCCATCTTCCATTTATTACGCGGTGGTGGAAAACTACCTAACATGAGTAAACGGGCATTTTCGGGTAAAAATGGTTCAAGTGGATGTGTTTCTATCTCAATTGTCATAAAAAATCAGTATTTAATTAAAAATTTTATAAATAAATTAACCTATTTTCGAGTTAATCACGAGTCAAGAAATGCAATTTCTCTTCATTAAATCGTTAAGGTAGGCCACTAAGGAGATCATTCTTGAGGAATGCTTATTTTAAAAATACTATGTGAATGTTGACTGAGATAATCGACCTGACCTTTATGGGCAATAACAAGGGCTTGTACAACTGAAAGCCCCAAGCCAGTACCGCCTAACTCTTTATTTCTTGATTGTTCTAACCTAAAGAAAGGGTTAAATAAATCTTTGCGATGCTCCGCTGAAATGCCCGGCCCTTCATCTTCTATTTCAAGAATCCAGTTATATTGGTCTTGTCTTGTTGAAACAAGTAGCTTCCCCGGATTTGCATATCGGGTAGCATTATCAAGTAAAGCAATTAAAACTTGTTCTATACGCCTTTGATCACACTTAACTTCTGATGCTTGAATGTCAAAAATGACTTTAAGCTGAGCTTTTTCTAATTTTTCTTGAAACATATGCACGACTTTGTGGGCAGTTTCATTAAAAAGAATCGTTTCGAGGTTAAGTCTAAGCTGTTGGTTTTCAAAAAGGCTTAATGTACGTAAGTCTTCGACTAGATTTGACAGACCTTCAACTTGATTAAGTAAGTTCTTAAATAAGATCGGATCTGCTTCAAAAACACCATCAATAATCCCCTGTAACCTGCCTTGCAAAATAGTGACTGGAGTTCGTAACTCATGTGCAATTGCAGCATTCCAGACATGAGCGTTTTCAACGGAGGTTTCGAGCTTTTGAGCCATATCATTAAAATTGTCCATCAACTCTGCAATTTCAGAAGAATGATGCGTCGGTTTTTCTACTCGTGCAGTTAAATCCCCATGGCTAATTTTTTTTGCTGCATCTGCTAATAGATTAATAGGCACAATAAAACGTTGAGCAAGCTTTATGCCTAAAATAATTGATAATGCTGTGCCAAACAGAAGCACGGCAAATAACCATATGCCATCTAAATAGTGGAAAAACTCATCACTTTCTTTGAGTTTTTCAAGAGAAATAAGACCCACTTCGATTGCAATATAATAGGTGCCGTAGCCTAAAATGAGCGAACTCAGCGTAACACTTAGACTGGTAAAGCTCAGTGCAATAATAAGTTGTTTACTAATGCCTGTTTTATTTTTCATGAGGATTGTCCAGCCTATAACCTACACCACGAACATTAATGAGCATATTGTGTAAGCCTAGATCTTCTATTTTCTTTCGTAACTTACTGACATGGCTATCGACCGTGCGTTCTAATGCATCTCGATCTGGTAAGCACTGATTCATCAGTTCAGAGCGAGTAAAAACTTTATGAGGATGAGGTAACATCAACAACAAAATTTTGTACTCAGTCAGAGTTAAATTAAGTGCTTGTTGTTTGTCATCCGAATAAATATAGGCTGTATGAATTTCTGTATTCACTTCAATATTTTTATAAATCAGATTTCGGTTAGGCGTTTGCTGATTTTGTTGAGTACGTCGTAATACTGCTTGTACACGTGCGACTACTTCATTTGGGTTAAATGGTTTTACCACAAAGTCATCCGCACCAATTCGTAAAGCCATGACTTTATCAATTTCTTGATCTAAAGCAGTCAGCATAATTACAGGTGTAGCTGCTTTTTGCCGAATTTTATTCAGGACTTCCCACCCACTCAATTCGGGCATTTTTATATCGAGTATGACCAGATCAATGGGCTGCGTTGCATGTATTTCAATCGCCTGCTTACCATTCATGGCCCGTACAACACGCATGCCTTCGCGCTTAAGATAATGTTCAATAATATCGCCAATATCATATTCATCTTCTACGACAAGAATAAGCTTATCCTGACAGTTGAACGTAAAGGTTGACTCGAACATATTAATAAAACGCGAGAAAAATTTGATTTATCATACGCGTATTTTTTGGTAAATCTCCACACTTTTTCCACATATTCGTGATTTTCGTTACACACATATCAAAAATAATGCCAGCATCTAGAAGTCCATTAGGTGTTATAAAAGTGCAAAAGCATTTTTTAGTTCCATTCGTTTTATCTTTCAGTCTTGTGTTACATGGCTGTGGCAATGAACAAGCAAGTGATCAAACGCAAGTCTCTGCGGCAAAAGTTACCGTTATTTCAGTTCAACCGCAGCCGATTAATTTTAGCGAAAACTTACCTGCACGCGTTCAAGCTTTTAGGACTGCCGAAATTCGTCCTCAAGTTGGTGGCATTATCGAAAAAGTTTTATTTGCTCAAGGTAGTGAAGTTAAAGCTGGACAACCGCTATATAAAATAAACTCAGAAACATTTGAGGCAGATGTAAATAGTAATCGAGCTGGGCTAAATAAAGCTGAAGCTGAAGTTAATCGTTTAAAAATACAACTCGAACGCTATCAGCAACTTTTACCAAGTAACGCAATTAGTAAGCAAGAAGTGAGTAACGCCGAAGCGCAATATCGACAAGCGATTGCAGATGTTGCCCAAATGAAAGCTTTGTTGGCTCGCCAAAATCTTAATTTACGGTACGCGACAGTACGAGCACCCATTTCAGGACGCATTGGTAAATCGTTTGTGACTGAAGGTGCATTAGTTAGCCAAGGTGATAGCAATACCATGGCTACAATTCAACAAATTGACCGTGTGTATGTCGATGTAAAACAGTCTATTGGTGAATATGAGCGTTTACAGGCAGCTTTACAAAGTGGAGAGCTATCTGCCAACAATCAAAAAGATGTGGAGATTCTAAATAGTTTAGGACAACCCTATAACGTCTCGGCAAAAATGCTTTTTGAAGACATTAATGTTGACCCTGAAACTGGCGATGTCACCATTCGTATTGAAGTAAATAATTCTGAAAGAAAATTACTTCCGGGTATGTATGTCCGCGTCACTATTGAACGTGCTTCGGTTCCTCAGGCTTTACTCGTTCCAGAGCAAGCAATTCAGCGCAATATGAACGGCGATCCGCAAGTCTACGTGGTAAATGCTAAAGGTGGTGCAGACATTCGCGCTATAGAATTAGGGCAACAATATGAGCAATTTTATCTCATCAATAAAGGGCTTAAAGCTGGCGACAAAGTTGTTGTTGAAGGTATAGAACGTATTCAGCCAAACCAGAAGCTGGCGATTTCCGTATGGAAAGCAGCTTCAGCAGAAAATACGGCGAAGCAAGGAGACACGAAATGATGTCTCAATTCTTTATTCGCCGTCCTATTTTTGCATGGGTCATTGCGATTTTTATTATTTTATTTGGTGTACTCAGTATTCCAAAGTTACCTATTGCCCGCTTTCCGAGTGTTGCACCACCTGAGGTTAACATTACAGCAAGTTATCCGGGCGCTACTCCAAAAACTATTAATGATAGTGTGATTACCCTCATTGAACGGGAAATGTCAGGAGTAAAAAACCTACTCTACTATAGCGCCACAACCGATTCATCTGGTACTGCTGAAATTACCGCGACTTTTAAACCCGGTACTGATGTCGATATGGCTCAAGTCGATGTACAGAATAAAATTAAAGCGGTTGAAGCGCGCTTACCGCAAGTGGTTCGTCAACAAGGTTTATCTGTAGAAGCTTCATCATCAGGCTTTTTAATGCTTGTAGGCTTAAATTCACCTAATCACCGCTATTCAGAAGTAGATTTGAGTGATTATCTGGTACGCAATGTGGTTGAAGAGCTTAAACGTGTTGAAGGTGTTGGAAAAATTCAGTCCTTCGGTGCTGAGAAAGCAATGCGGATTTGGGTAGATCCAAACAAGTTAGTCTCTTATGGATTATCAATAAGCGATGTAAACAATGCGATTCGCAACAATAATATTGATATTGCACCGGGTCGGCTTGGCGATAGGCCTTTAATTAACGGTCAACTAATTACCGTACCTTTGTCAGCTCAAGGACAGCTTGAAAATGTTGAGCAGTTCAAAAATATTAGTCTAAAGAGCAATATTAGTGGTGCCAATATTAAGCTGTCTGATGTGGCCGATGTAGAAATGGGTGCTCAGTCATATAACTTCGCCATTTTAGAAAATGGTAAACCTGCAACTGCTGCGGCAGTTCAGCTTAGCCCTGGTGCAAATGCGGTAAAAACAGCGGAAGGTGTCAAACAAAAACTCGAAGAATTAAAAGTAAATTTACCCGAAGGTATGCAGTTTAGTGTTCCATACGATACTGCGCCTTTTGTTAAAATTTCGATAGAAAAAGTAGTTCATACATTAATTGAAGCCATGGTTTTGGTTTTTATTGTGATGTATCTATTTCTTCATAATGTTCGCTATACCTTAATTCCTGCGATTGTGGCTCCAATTGCCCTGCTTGGTACATTTACCATCATGCTTTTGACGGGTTACTCAATTAATGTGCTAACCATGTTTGGTATGGTGCTTGCGATCGGGATTATTGTTGATGATGCTATTGTCGTGGTCGAAAACGTCGAACGGATTATGGCAACCGAAGGTTTAGCGCCCAAAGAAGCAACTTCAAAGGCCATGACCGAAATTACCAGCCCGATTATTGGTATTACTTTGGTGTTGGCAGCAGTGTTTTTACCCATGGCTTTGGCGAGTGGTTCGGTCGGCATTATCTATCGCCAGTTTACTATTACCATGTCAGTTTCAATTTTATTCTCGGCATTTTTAGCGCTCACTCTAACACCTGCCCTTTGCGCAACCTTATTAAAACCGATTGATGCACATCATCAAAAGAAAGGGTTTTATGCATGGTTTGATCGTAGCTTTGACAAAGTCACAAAAAAATATGAAGTTCTTCTACTTAAAGTCGTTAAACATACTATTCCGACTTTAATCATTTTTGTAGTGATTACGGGACTAACTTTTGCAGGAATGAAATATTGGCCAACTGCTTTTATGCCTGAAGAAGATCAGGGCTGGTTTTTGACTTCATTCCAGTTACCATCCGATGCAACAGCTGAACGAACTCAAAAAATCGTCAAAGAATTTGAAGACCATTTAAACGAGCGGTCAGATGTAAAAAGTAATATTTCAATTATGGGCTGGGGATTTAGTGGCGCTGGACAAAACGTAGCACTCGCTTTTACAACCTTAAAAGATTTTGGTGAACGTGATAAATCCACGACTGACTATACTAACTTCATTAATGCAGAAATGGCGAACAGTAAGGAAGGTACAACGATGTCTGTACTTCCTCCTGCCATTGATGAATTAGGTACATCTTCAGGCTTTAGCTTGCGCTTACAAGACAAAGCAAATTTAGGAATGTCTGCCTTAATTTCTGCACAAGAAAAACTTATGGAAATGGCTGCTCAAAACAAAAAGTTTTATATGGTTTATCCTGAAGGTTTGCCCGAAGGTGACAATATTAGCTTGAAAATAGACCGTGAGAAGTTAAGTGCTCTAGGTGTAAGTTTTGCTTCAGTTTCAGATATTATTTCGACTTCAATGGGGTCAATGTATATCAATGATTTTCCGAACCAAGGACGAATGCAGCAAGTTATTGTTCAAGCCAATGCAAAATCACGAATGCACTTAAAAGATATTTTAAGTTTGAAGGTTGCGGGCGCAAACGGACAACTGGTTTCGCTATCTGAGGTTGTAACTCCTCAGTGGAACAAGTTGCCTCAGCAATATAATCGCTACAATGGTCGTCCTTCATTAAGTATCGCTGGTGTTCCTAACATGGGTGTATCTTCTGGCGATGCGATGCGAGAAATGGAAAAACTGATTGCCAAGCTTCCCCAAGGAATCGGTTATGAGTGGACAGGTATTTCTTTGCAAGAAAAACAGTCTGAATCTCAAATGGTATTTCTTATTGCGTTATCAATGTTGGTCGTGTTTTTAGTGTTAGCTGCACTTTATGAAAGTTGGTCAATTCCGTTATCAGTTATGCTGGTTGTTCCTTTAGGAATCTTTGGTGCAATTTTAGCCATTATTCTAAGAGGAATGCCAAATGATATTTTCTTCAAAATTGGTCTAATTACCATTATTGGTCTATCTGCCAAAAATGCGATTTTAATTGTTGAGTTCGCAAAAATGCTCAAAGAAGAAGGAATGAGTTTAGTTGAAGCAGCCGTTGCAGCAGCGAAATTACGCTTACGCCCAATTCTAATGACTTCCCTTGCCTTTACTTGTGGTGTGATTCCATTGGTGATTGCAAGTGGAGCGAGTTCAGAAACTCAACATGCGCTAGGTACAGGCGTATTTGGAGGGATGATATCTGCGACGATTCTGGCAATCTTTTTTGTCCCAGTATTCTTTATATTTGTGTTGGGAGCAGCAGAAAAATTCTTCTCTAAGAAGAAAATTAGCTCTTAGTTAAATGCATTGAGGCGAAACTTATCTGTATTTCGCCTCAATAACTTAGAAATATACAACTGTACTAGAAAAGTAAGAATCGATTAGGAGTTAAGGACTTTAAAGACCTTGCCTGTTCTTGGATGAGCAAAGGTATTATCTTGATCTAAATTAATGACTTTATCCGAAATCACAATTTTAGAAAGTGGCAACCAGTTTTGCTCTATTCCAGCTTCGACAAAGTTTTTCTCATCAATATTTTCATAAATTTGTTCAACCACAATTTCCATACCACACATACTTTTGGCATTTACTTCTTTTAAAATATGGCGCTTTGACATTCTAGTCTCCATTTTTATTATTCGCATCGATAATAATAAGGACTCCTCTGATACAATATGTAAATTTTAATAATGAAAGTGTTTTTTTATTTTAATCATGCTTTTGCAATAATTAAATGAATAGTTGAGTGATTATTTAATTTAAATATTATCTTTAAGTTAATCTATTCAAAATAATTATTAGTTTTTATTTTTAATAAAAATTAAAGGGTTCATTATCTGAACCCCTTTTTATTTAACTCTAAACTTTTACAGCGTTATCAAGCTGACCATCATCTTGATTTTTAGCACTGTCTTTACTAATCACTGAGTCAGTATCGCTATCTGTGTTAAAACTCTTACTATTTTTTTGCTTTTTCTTGTACACACACATCCCAATCGCAATACCTGTTCCCAATACTATAATTGACTTTAACATTTTGCACCTCTTCGATTAACGGAGTATTTTTGAAAAATCAACTTAAATTAATAGCACATAATTTGTTATTTAACGGCTTTCATTTGCTCCGCTTTTGTAAGGTATTTAATTTTTATGTTAATTAAAGAGCGTAATAGTTAAAAAAATAATTTTTGATACAAAACAAAAAGCCTATTCTGTTTTTGAATAGGCTTTTTGCTGTATTTCAGGATTAAGCAGTATTATGAATTGCTTTAAGCAATCTTATTATCTTTAAATACACTACAAATGTATTTAATGCTGAACTTTTAGTCAAGATCGGATTGAAGGGTTTTACCAATAATTAGTGGTTATTGTGATGGAAATCACGTTTATATAGTTTAGATAAGAAAAAACCCATTTCTACTTCTCATGAAGAAATGGGTAATGTGAAAACCACAAAAGACCTGAAATACTAAATGTTCTTACATTCAGTAAGGTTGAGTTTAGTGAATTTAACGAATGGTTGACAATTAAACTATTTGTATTTTTTTTAGTCATTTCAGCCAATCAAAAAATGCAAATAATTAGTTATGTTCAACATGTTTAGCTCTAAAACTATTCACCCAAAATCCGATAAAGCACGTTTCTCCAATTCGTAAAACATAGTTTCTCAATGAGTTCGCTTGAGTAGGCTCGCTGTTGCATGCGATGAATAAGTTTATGTAAGCCCATAATATCTTCAAGCTCAGTCCCGATGAGTGCACCATCAAAATCGGAACCAAAAGCTACATGCTCTTCGCCAAGTCGATCTAACAAATAATCAAGATGGTCTAAAATGACATCTATAGATGTATTTGTATTACGTTGCCCATCCGACCGTAAAAAAGCGACATCAAAATTCACCCCGACTATACCTTTACTGTCTCGAATAGCTTTAAGCTGCTGGTCAGTTAAATTGCGGGCTTGAGGACATAAAGCATGTGCATTGGAGTGTGTCGCTACGATTGGCTGTTGCAATAGATCTGCGGTATCCCAAAAAGCCTGTTCATTCATATGGGAAACATCAATCACCATTTTTTTATCAGCACATCGCTTTATAAAGGCTTTGCCGTCTTGGGTAAGACCAGCTCCTGTGTCAGGTGAGTGAGGAAACTTAGCATTTAAACCATGTCCAAAACGACTGGGCCTATTCCAAAGTGGGCCGATACTACGCAGACCTTTATCATAAAATACATCAAGTAAATCGGGGTTTTGTTGTAAAGCTTCTGCACCTTCCATATGCAGCACAATTCCCAGTTTCTGTGTGTTTACACAGCTTTGAATATTCTGTACGGATGTGCAAATTTGAATATCCGTAGAACGTTGTGCGAGTTGGTGAGCTATATCGAGTTGCTCTAAACAAATCTGTTCAATTTGCTGCTGGGTAAAATCAGAGGCATTCTGATCAAATAATTTATTGGGATGATGTTGTTGTACATAGCTAAATGGAGGTAAAAAAATGGCAAACATTCCACCAACAAAGCCTGCTTGCTGGCAGCGTTTTAAGTCAAGATGGCCTGCTAAGCGTTCGTGCAGAAAAGCATGTACGGGATCTACATGATCACTTAGCCATAAACGCGTTAATGCATCATTATGTCCATCAAAAACTGGAATATGGCTAGGCTTCATGGGATTCCCCCTGCTTGCTATTTATCTGTAATCGTGTGGACTGGAATATTTTGTGTAGCACTTAAAGATTTAGAATTTCTACTGTTCCGAAACACAAGTTGTTGTAGTGGAGCTGCTACATGACTTTCTGTACGTGCTTGCTCAATAATTTGATGATACGGCGATTTCCCACATACAGGATCAGCATTAGCAGCATCGCCGGTCAACATATAGGCCTGACAGCGGCATCCACCAAAATCTCGGTCTTTATCAGGGCAACTGCGGCAACCTTCTGGCATCCATGCATCGCCACGGAAATGATTGAATCCAGTTGACTTGTACCAGATATCTGACAATTTATGTTCACGGACGTTTGGAAATGAAATTGGTAATTGTCGTGCTGCATGGCAAGGCAGCGCCATACCATCTGGAGCAACTGTAAAGAAGATTTTACCCCAGCCATTCATACAGGCTTTTGGTCGTTCTTCATAATAATCAGGCACTACAAAAATGAGTTTGCACGGATGATTTTGCGCTTTTAATTTTTCTCGATATTCATTGGTAATCCGTTCCGCTCGTATCAGTTGTTCTTGTGTTGGTAGCAAACCTTGGCGGTTTAAAAAAGCCCAACCGTAAAACTGACAAATTGCTAACTCGACTGTGTCTGCATTGAGCTCTAGGCAAAGTTCAATAATTTGTTCAATCTGGTCAATGTTATGTCGATGAATAACAAAGTTAAGTACCATTGGGTAATCGTATTTCTTAACCAGTCGGCACATTTCATACTTTTGTTCAAAAGCATGTTTTGAACCTGCTAAGGCATTATTTACCACAGGGTCACTAGCTTGAAAGCTCACTTGAATGTGATCTAAGCCCGCTTGCTTTAAATCAGCAATGCGTTGTTCGGTGAGTCCCATGCCCGAGGTAATCAGGTTGGTATAGAACCCTTGTTGATGGGCATGTGCAACCAGTTGTTCTAAATCTTGGCGTACCAGTGGTTCACCACCAGAAAAACCCAGTTGAACAGCACCCATCTGACGTGCTTGATCAAAAACATCAAACCACTCTTGAGTGGTCAGTTCATTTTTATGCTGAGCGTAGTCCAATGGATTTGAGCAATATGGGCATTGTAGCGGACAACGATAAGTGAGTTCCGCTAATAACCATAAAGGTAGGCCAACACCTTCTGTCATACTAAATCAATCCAGTGTTGCTGCTTTGCGACCAGCATGTAATCCACTACATCTTGATCAATCTCAGCAATATCACCAAATTTTTGCTTTAACTGGGCAATAATTGCAGAAACATTTTGCTGCCCATCAATATATTGCCCGATTGCCCCTGCACTTTCATTTAACTTGATCATGCCTTCAGGATATAAAATCACAAAACCATTTTGAGCTGGCTCGAACTGAAAACGGTAACCTTGTCGCCATGTTGGCACAAGGTTTAAATCAAACTGCTCTTTATTCATTTAAATAGTCCTTTGTGCCAAACCCGTTTGCTAGTCACACTGTGATACGGTGCTTCATTGTGAACATATGCCAATGTTAAAGCATCTAAAATGCTCCATAAAATATCCAGCTTAAACTGCAATATTTCAAGCATTCGTTCTTGTTGCTCATGAGTCGTAAATGAATCAAGCGTAATCGTTAAGCCATGTTCAACGTCACGGCGGGCCTGACTTAAACGTGAACGGAAATACTCATAGCCTTTATCATCAATCCATGGGTAGTGCTGTGGCCACGACTCTAGACGTGATTGATGAATTTTCGGGGCGAAAAGTTCAGTTAAAGAACTACTTGCTGCTTCCCGCCATGAAGCACGGCGTGCGAAGTTCACATAGGCATCTACGGCAAATCGAACCCCTGGTAATACCAGTTCTTCAGAAATCACTTGTTCACGACTCAAGCCCACAGCTTCGGCTAACCGTAACCATGCTTCTCGGCCACCGCCATCAGGATATTCACCATCTTGATCGATCATGCGTTGAATCCATTCTTGACGGACGCGCTGGTCTGGGCAATTTGCCATAATGGCTGCATCTTTAAGCGGAATATTAATTTGATAGTAATAGCGGTTTGCAACCCAAGCCTGAATTTGTTGTTGAGTTGCTTTGCCTTCATACATCATCACATGAAATGGATGATAGATATGATAATACTGGCCTTTATCAATAATCACTTGTTTAAATTGTTCGGTCGTTAAAGCTTCAGGTGTTTGAGTCATGGTTCACCTTAGAGTTCAATCTGCATGCCATCATAGGCAACTTCTACACCATTTGCTTTAAGCTCAGCAAACTGGCTAGAGTTTTCATTTAAAATTGGATTGGTATTGTTAATGTGAATGAGCACTTTTTTTGGCGTACTCAGCTGATTTAAATAAGACAGCGAACCGCCTTCGCCACTAATGTATAAATGCCCCATTTCACGACCAGTTTTTTTACCAACCCCTGTTTGTTGCATTTCATCATCTGTCCAGAG
The DNA here is from genome assembly GCF_001423205.1 of Acinetobacter sp. Leaf130. Taxonomy (NCBI): domain Bacteria; kingdom Pseudomonadati; phylum Pseudomonadota; class Gammaproteobacteria; order Moraxellales; family Moraxellaceae; genus Acinetobacter; species Acinetobacter sp. Leaf130. Next base: position 1,135,922 of record NZ_LMOE01000001.1, on the reverse strand, counting down.
TGTTCCATCAATCATGACGCAGTCTGAAATCTGCATAATCTCCATGACTTGATCATCAATTTTTCCAAGACCTGGTGCGTAAAATAACTGTTTTTGTGTTTTATGGTCTTTGATAATTAAGGCAATGTTATCGCCGTCATGTGGGTCATTTCGATGTGGTGAATATGGTGGTGCAGCACTTTTAATGATGAGTGGAATAAATTCTAAATTTTCAAAACCATCAATTTTAAAAGCTTGTTTAGGGTTAATCTCGTGATATTGGAGACCACCATTCCAATGTTTTAGCATATTGAAAACTGGGAAGCCGCTCGTTAAATCTTGGTGGACCATTTCTGTACACCATACATTCATTGGGCAACCTTCACGTAAGGTCAAAAGCCCAGTCGTATGGTCTAACTGGCTGTCCATTAAAATAACGCTCGTTATTCCTGTATCACGCAATTTACGAGCTGGTTGGGCTGCTTTAAATTCGAAAAGCTGCTGACGAATATCAGGTGATGCGTTTAATAAAATCCAGTCTACGCCGTTTTCTGAAACCGCAATTGATGATTGAGTACGGGGTTTGGCATTAATCGTACCTGTACGGACACCATGACAATTCGGGCAATTACAATTCCACTGCGGGAACCCGCCTCCGGCAGCTGAACCTAAAACATAAATATACATAAAATTAATATCTTATTAGAAAGAGATAAGCCCTAGAACAAGACTAGGGCTTATGACATATTTGGATGAAGCTGATTAACGTGCTTCGAAGTACATTGTAACTTCAAAACCGATGCGTAAATCAGTAAAAGCAGGTTTAGTCCATTGCATAAATTATCTCCGGTTCATATTAATCTTGTGAAATGAATCACTTGATTAAATCTTATAAGGCAATTAAAAATTTATTCTAAATAAAAAATTGGGGTTTGTAGACAACCTCTAGCTAAGATATTGTTCGATAATTGTGTTTTTTGTCCAAATTTTAATATTTCGAACATATTTGCTTATTGAACGTTTCATCAAATATTCACACTAAAAGCGTATTTTTTATCCGTCTTAATTGATCAAATGATAAAAAAATGAAAAATTTAACAACACTATTTAAAGTAACAACACTTTCTCTGGCAGTAACGTTGTTGGCTGGATGTAATGATGATGATAACGATACAACATCACCAGCCCAAAGAAGCAATCAGACCGTAAATATTTTAGCTTTTAATGACTTTCATGGAAATCTTGAGCCACCAAAGCGTTATGTTGAAGCACCAAATCCAAACGATGCTGCTCAGTCTGTTCGTATTCCTGTGGGTGGGGTGAGTTACTTTGCGGATGCAATTAAAAAACTAAAAGCAGAAAATCCAAATAATGCAGTGGTTTCGGCAGGCGATTTAATTAGTGCTTCCCCACTGACCTCTTCTTTATTTTTAGATGAACCGACCATTGAAGTCATGAATGATATTCAAATTGACTTTAATGCTGTAGGTAATCATGAATTTGACCGTGGTACAGATGAGTTACGCCGCTTAAAAAACGGTGGATGTCAGCAATATACCAGCACTGCACCTTGCCAAATTAATAAAAACTTTAGCGGTGCAAAATTTGATTTTCTTGCAGCTAACGTAGCAATGAAAAATGATGCGAGCAAAACGATCTTTCCTGCCTATAAAGTCAAAACTTACGGCGGTATTCCAGTCGCATTTATTGGTTTAACCCTTAAAGCGACGCCGAGTATTGTTTCGGCAGCTGGCATTAAAGATGTGGAATTCCGTGATGAAGCAGATACGGTAAATGCTTTAATTCCCGAGTTACAAAAACAAGGCATTGAAGCAATTGTTGTTGTAGTTCATGAAGGTGCTGCACCAAGTACTAAGTTTAATGAAAAAACATGTGACGGCTTAAGCGGTCCGATCGTAGGTATTTTAGATAAATTAAATCCGGCAGTTGATATTGTTGTATCTGGACATACGCATCAATCTTATATTTGTGACTATGCTACAAAAAATCCGGCAAAACCGTTCTTGCTTACCTCAGCTGGACAATATGGCACGCTTATTACTGACATCAAGGTTGAGCTTGATGGTAAAACTGGTGATGTGATTAAAAAGGATGCTAAACAGGTTCCTATACAAAGTGAAGCCTACACATCTGGAACAACTACGGTAAGCCTTACAGATCTCTATCAAAAATTTAGTAAGACCCCAAGTATTGAAGCAATTTTAGATAAGTATCGCCAAGCTGTGACAACCATTTCAAGTCGTGTGGTTGGAACTGCAACAGCGGTTGTAAGTCGTACTCAAGTCGAGAGTGGTGAAAGTCCGCTCGGTATTATGATTGCCGATGCTCAGCAAGCGGCTGCCTTAAAAGCAAGTAACCAAGGCTCTGACTTTACACTCATGAACCCAGGTGGTGTACGTGCAGACCTACTGATTAACAGCAGTAACCAGATTACCTTTGGCGATGTTTTTGCGGTGCAACCTTTTGGTAACTCTATTGTGACTTTGAGCTTGACTGGCAAACAGATTAGAGATGTACTTGAACAACAATGGTCTGGTGCAAATGCAAATTCAGCGAGAATTTTACAGCCATCTAAAGAATTCACTTATGAATATGCGGCAAATACTTCTGTTTCACCGCGAGCAAGTAACATCATGGTTGCTGGTTCACCGTTGGTTGACAGTAAAGTATACCGTGTGACGGTAAATAGTTTCTTGGCAGATGGCGGCGATAACTTTACGGTATTAAAAGAAGGCCAAAACCGTGTAGGTGGTGGTCAAGATATTGATGCTCTGGAAAGCTATATTGCGGAAAACTCAAAGAACTCTCCATTAATTATTCCTGCTACAACTCGAATTAAATTAATTAAATAATAAGACTCGTCGAATAAAGGACAGCAAAAGCTGTCCTTTATTTTTCTATCTAAGCTTTTTATTCTGTATATAGATTAAGTTCAATACTGCTAATGTCTGCTCCAGTATTTGCAAAAATAATTTCCATAACTTCATGAAGTAATTCATTAACTTTCTCATGCTCAAAGTTAGAGGCTTCTGATGTTTTAAGACAAATCAGATTACAGCTCATTTTATCTTTTCTAATTTTGTAGATACTTTTGCTTTTACCTAAGAATACTCTTTTGATGAGTTTACGATTTTCAAATTCAGATAAAATTCTATAGATCGTTCCTAACGTTATTTTATATTCATTTTTAATTTGAGCATAAATATTGTCTGCGCTTAAACCTTGTGGATTCTGATTTAAGATTTCAAAAACATGTATTCTCGATTTTTTTATCGGTAGTCCGTTTAATAATGATTTTGAAGTTGTCGTCATGATTAATTAGCCTTAATGTTTAGAAGTATAAGATTTATTAAAATTATTTTGTCTATACTTGCTTGAAAATTATGGGTATTTGTTAAAAAAAGCAAAGCCTATTCCCCTATGAATAGGCTTTGAGCTTAGCTTTACCTTAGAAACTATAAGTCGCTTTTACAAAGTAATTGCGTCCATAGAGTTTGGTATTAAAGGTTTTATTTTTATCTTCAAGATCAACATCAGTCAGGTTTTTTACACCATAATCCAATGTTAAACGTGGTGAAAGTGGTGACGTAAAGGTAACGTCGTAAGTTGTATAAGCTGGTAACTCTTTAGTTGCTGAGTACATTTGTTTACCCACATAACTTACGCCAGCATTTACACGAAAATCTTCAACTGGCGCCCAAGAAATTGAACCATTAGCCAGCCACTCTGGTCGTTCGGTTAAGTCTTTCCCTGTAGTTTTGTTTTTTGCATCTAAATAAGTTGCATTTGCCTTAACACCTAAATTATCGGTGAAGTCATAACCACCAGTAAGTTCAACCCCTTTGAGTTCTGCACGGCTTACATTGGTCCAAATTTTTCTAAAATCACCTTCTAAACGAGGGTCTCCCTCACTTAGGGTAATCGCTTCAATCAGGTTCTTCACATCATTTTGGAAAACGGTAACTCCAGCATTCCAATTTGGTCGAGTCACAATTAAAGAAGCTTCATAGTTGGTGCTTTCTTCAGGATCTAAGTTAGGGTTACCTCGAATATGACAACTACCACCACATGAGATCATTGAATAATTGATATCTAACTGTGCTGGAGATGGAACCTTATATGCCTGTCCTACACCACCTTTAAGGATGACACCTTCTGCTAACTCATATGTTAAATAGGCTTTGCCTGTTGATTTGCCATCAAAGTCATCAAAATCGTCATAACGACCACCTAAAGTTAATGTCAGTGCATCGTTAATGTGGGTATCGTTTTGAACAAATACACCGTAGCTCTTCTGCTGGTTTTTTCCAGTGCCGATATAACTCACAACATCGGTAATTTTCTGGTCTTTATAATCAAAACCTGCTGTGGTGTTATTCATTAGCCAATCAAAGTTAGCGAAAGCACGACCAATTAAATTTTCTTGCTTATATTGACGACTTTGCGGTGCGTCATACTCGCTATCGTAATCATAAATTTTGGCTGTTTCTTTACCAATATAGGCTTCTGTTTTACCCCATCCCCATTTTCCGCGGTGCGCAATCCCCACATTGGTACGTTTCATTTCTGATTCTTGAATGGAAGTTGCGGCATCTTGAGTCAGTGGTCGTTTATCGTTGTTATAACCCAAATCTAGGTCTAAAGTTTGTTGGTCACTAATATTCCAGCTTAAAGTACCATTTACATTTTTAGTGTCTTTTTCTACAAAATACGCCCCATCTGGATCTGGCTTACCATTTCGGTACCATGCATCACGGTTATAAGCATCACCTGCTAAAGTAAAACTTAAATTGTCGGTTAATCCCCCATATAAATTAAATCCGTAACGGAATTGATCTTTACCATTTCCACGGTCGGCTCGATTATATTGCCCAAAGATCGAACCATGAAGCTGCCCATCTTCGGCTTTTTTGGTAATGATATTGATTACACCACCCATGGCATCTGCACCATACAGTGATGACATTGGCCCACGAATGACTTCAACACGTTCGATACTATTTAAAGGAATTGCGCTCCAGTCAAAGTCATTACCTCGCCACATTGCTCCGTTCGATGACATGCGTTTGCCATTGAGTAAGATGAGTGTGTAGTTACCCGATGTGTTGAGCATTCCTCGTATAACAATCTTATCTTGCCCACTATTGTAGTTATAAACCCCAGCTTGTTTTTGTAAAACATCAGCAAGACTGAGTGCTGCACTACGCTCAATCTCTTCACTCGTGATCACACTAATTGATGCGGGTGCTTTATCAACATCTTGTTCTTTTAATGCTGCTGAAACCACAATAGTTTTAAGTTTTTGAACTGGTTCGTTATTGCCCTGCTGTTCACTATCTGTATTTGCTTGAACGGCGAATGGAAGCAGTGTTGAGATGGCGACCACCAGCGCCTTTTTAGTTAACGTCATTTCTCGGCCCTTGTTTTGGATAATGATTACCATGTGATAATTATTATCATTTATGATGTGCCGAGCATCATATACGCATGACTTTTACTGATCAAGATAAAAATAATTATTAGTTATATAATGATAATCATTATTGTTTGTGCTGTAAAAAAGCGTTACCATTACACGTTCGTGTGCCTAAAAACCTATTTAAAACAAGCTTAAAGTAGACATAACAATGCTCTCTCGATTTTTTATATATCACCCTATCTTTGTTTCTGTCATTGCAATCACTATTCTTATTTTTGGTTTTTTTGCCACTTTAGCAATGCCTGTTGAACGGTATCCAAACCTTGCTCCGCCCAGTGTCACTGTTGTTGCAAACTACCGTGGTGCAGCTGCTGACACTGTAGAAGAAAGCGTGACCCAAATTTTAGAACAACAAATCAAAGGTCTGGATAATTTGCTTTACTTTACGTCCTATAGTGAATCATCGGGAACGAGTAGCATTGATATTCACTTTAAAATTGGAACAGATATTGATAAAGCACAGTTACAAGTACAAAACCGAATTAATGCTGCGTTAAACCGTTTGCCGGAGGAAGTTCAAAGACAAGGCGTAAATATATGGAAAACCACGGGTGATATGCTGCTTATTGTTGGGCTATATGATGAAACAGGAAAAGCCAGCAATATTGAGTTGTCTGATTATATGGTGAATCACTTTGAACAACCTTTAAGCCAGTTACAAGGAATTGGTGAGGTTGATGTTTTTGGTTCGAGTTATGCCATGCGAATTTGGTTAAATCCAAATCAGCTTAGAAATTACCAACTTGTGCCGAGTGATATTGAACAGGCCCTCGAAGATTATAATACCCAAATTGCTGCGGGTTCGATTGGTGCAATGCCTTCCTCTTCTGACCAGAATATTTATGCAAAAGTAAAAGCAGGTTCACGTTTAAAAACAATAGATGATTTTAAGTCGGTGGTGGTTAAAGCGAATATTGATGGAAGCCTTGTTTATTTAAAAGATGTCGCGAGAGTCGAATTAGGTGCAGAAAATTATGAAAGCATTAATACGCTTAATGGTTATCCATCGGCAGGCCTAGGTATTTCTCTAAGCCCTGATGCCAATGCAATTGAGACTTCTGCTCTTATTAAAGAAAAAATGGTTCAGCTTAGCCAGCATTTACCAGCCGGATATAAAATTGTCTATCCAAGAGACAATACGCCCTTTATTGAAGAGTCAATTAAGCAAGTCATTATCACTTTGCTTGAAGCGATTGTACTTGTTGTTATTGTGATGTATCTCTTTTTACAAAATTGGCGCGCGACACTGATTCCAACCATTACGGTTCCTATTGTAATTAGTGGCACATTTGTTGTGTTGTATTTGTTTGGAATGAGTATTAACACCCTTACCCTATTTGCATTGGTTTTAGCCATTGGGTTGCTGGTGGATGACACGATTGTCGTGGTCGAAAATGTTGAACGACTTATGCATGAACAACAGCTTAGCGTACGTGAAGCTTGTTTAATGTCGATGCAAGAGATTAGCGGTGCCTTGGTTGGTATTACACTGGTATTAACTGCGGTATTTATCCCAATGGCCTTTTTTAGTGGTTCGACGGGTATGATTTACCGCCAGTTTTCTATTACCTTAGCGGCAGCTATGTTGTTATCGCTATTTGTAGCCATGACCATTACACCAGCAATGTGCGCAGTTTTATTAAAAAAGCATAATACAAAGCCAAAATGGGGACAAGCACTCGAGCTTGCTCTTCAAAAAGTTAGATCAACTTTTAGTTTTTTATCAGTTCGCCTAATTCAGTTCAAAGTCTTTTCCAGTCTGTTAGTTGTGGGCATAGCGGTTATTTTATTTATGATTTACCGTGGCTTGCCTACAAGCTTTATTCCTAACGAAGACCAAGGACTACTTGCTGTTCCATATAGTTTGCATAATAGTGCTTCGATGAGTCAGACCGAAGAAGTTGGAAAGCTCGTCAATAATTATTTTTTTGAACATGAAGCCAAAAATATTAATACCGTACTTGTGGTGAATGGACAAAATTTTTCAGGAAGTGGACCAAATTTAGGCATGGCGTTTATTTCTCTTAAACATTGGAATGAGCGTAAAGGCGAAGCCAATACGGCAAGTGCTATTCGTGAACGTGCTCAAACTTATTTGCAAAAAAACTTGCCAGCCAAAGTCATGGTAGGAATGCCACCAAGTGTATCTGGTTTAGGACAGTCTGATGCTTTAGAACTTTGGCTTAGAGATGTAAATGGTCAAGGACGCGATGAATTAATCAAACAATATAAAGCCTTAGAAAAAGAATCTCGGAACTATTCGGCCTTTGAAAATCTAAGTCCCCTTGTAAGTGAAGATAAAGCCGAAGTATTTATTCAACTCGATCAGAATAAGGCAAAAATGCTGGGAATTGATCAGCAAGCGATACGTTCAACACTATCGACTGCTTGGGGTGGAAACTATGTTGGTGATTTTGTTGAAAGAGGTCGAATTAAAAGAATTATTATGCAAGGTGACTCTGAATTTCGCTCTAAACCCGAAGATTTAGCTTACTGGCATGTCCGAAACAATACAGGAGGAATGCTTTCCCTCGCCCATTTTGCTCAAAGTCAGTGGACTGGTGGTCCAGAAGCTTTAACTCGCTTTATGGGATTAGCTGCCATACAACTTGAAGCGAATATCAGTTCGGGCTTTAGTTCAGGACAAGCCATGCAAGAACTTACGGATATGGTTGCTAAACAATCTGGTGTAGACGTTGCATGGAGTGGCCTCTCGTTACAAGAGCAGCAGTCTAATCGGCAGGCTATCTTTTTATATGTCATTTCTATTTTGTTTATTTTCTTATGTTTGGCAGCCTTATATGAAAGCTGGAAAGTCCCATTCATTATTTTATTAGGTCTACCTTTAGGAATTACGGGCACTATTATTTTTGCCAAGATCTTTAACTTACCTAATGATGTTTATTTTCAGATTGCCCTATTAACGGGTATTGGCCTATCTTGTAAAAATGCAATTCTAATTGTGGAGTTTGCGACTCAAGCACTCAAACAAGGAAAAAGTAAAATCGACGCAGCAAGTGAAGCGTTAAAGTTGCGTTTACGCCCAATTTTGATGACCTCCCTTGCTTTTGGTGCGGGAGTTATTCCTTTAATTTTTGCGACAGGCGCAGGTGCTGCTAGCCGTTATGAAATTGGCATGAGTGTATTTGGTAGCGTCGTGTTTGGTACCTTACTTGTACCGCTATTTACGGTGTTTTTCTTTGTTATGATTCATAGTGTGCCAAGTTTTCAGTGGTCAATGAGCAAACTCAGGTTTACTCGAACTTTGAAATTTAACCGCCGTATTAAAAAAGATAATACCTCTTTCTAATTGTTAAAATAAAAAAATGGCAGATATTAAATCTGCCATTTTTTTATTGTTTAGATTTAGGCTACAAGCTTATCAATCCAAACTTCTAGAGTTGGTTGTTCGGCTAAATCTTCAAAGCTCACCTGTGCACCATAAGCTTGCCATTTACCTACCAGTGTCATGAGGCGAACTGAATCAAGCCCAAGCATGAGTAAATCATCATTTAACTGAATGTCTGATACAGGAATCTGTAGCTGTTCACTCACCGCTAAGACAATACCTTCTTGAGTTAATGGCGATGCGGCTTGTTCAAGTTCCCATGCACGAGTGACTTGTTGAGTTGTCATGACTTGCCCACAACGTGTACTGGCATATTTCAAAGCCATATCGTGCTCTTCACGGCTAAAGTCAGCAAGTGCATCTCCACATAAAAATGGTTGAATGTTCAGCATAAATGCCTCTGCTGCGCTCATGAGGCAGCCAATATGTGCATAGACACCACAAATAATGAGCTGATCTCGATTTGACTCACGCATGAGTTGCTCGAGTGGAGAAAATTTAAATGCGCTATATCGCCATTTTGTTAAAACAGTATCATTTTTTTGAGGCGTAATTTCCGGCAAAATTTGGGTAATATTTGGATCGTCTTTTAGACCAGTTCCCCAGAAATCAGTTAATAATTGGCGATGTTCTGGCGTCTGGTTACCAGGTTGTGCGGTATAGACCACAGGGATATTAAACTTGCGTGCAGTTTCAATCAGTTCTTTGGTATTTTTAATCAATTCTGGAATGGGTTCTTGAGTCTGATCATAAAAATCTAAAAAATATTGCTGCATATCATGCACTAATAAAACAGCACGATTGGTATGTAACTGCCAATGTGTTTTATTCACCGTAAATTCGTGTGCTTGGGGCATGCTGTAACTGGCAATTTTTGGAATACTCATCAAATTTTTCCTTTTTTATCTTTAAGCAAGAACATTGGTTTTAGTTTCAAGTTGTTGACGCAATCGTTTTTTGTCGATTTTTCCAAAGGCTGTGTATGGAAATTGCTCGATAAATTCCACGCGATCTGGAATTTTGTAGGTCGCAAGGCCATAGTCTTTAAGGTGTTGGCGTACTGACATCGCAAGACGAATTGGACTTGGATCATCGCTTTGAGATTGCCACGCAACAAAGGCACAGCTTTTTTCACCCATGATCTCATCTGGCATAGCAACCAATGCCGCTAAACGAATTTGCGAATGGGTTAGTAGAGCTTGTTCAACCTCTTCGGTCGCAATCTTTTCCCCAGCACGATTAATTTGTTCTTTAGAACGGCCTTCGACAACAATGCAGCCATCTTCACGAATACGAACTAAATCGCCAGTACGATAAAAACCATCAGGAGTAAAAGAGCGCTCATTGTGCTCTGGTGCTTGGTAATAACCGCGAATGGTATATGGGCCTCGTGTAAGCAAATGCCCCACTTGCCCAGCTTCTACTGGTTGATCGTTATCATCCAATACTAAAATTTCATCATCTTCAGAAATTTTTAAGCCTTGTGTATGGATGATTTGGTCTTTCGTCATATCAAAACGAGTGTAATTCACAAGCCCTTCAGCCATTCCAAAGACTTGTTGCAGATTGACCTTAAACTCATCAATTAAACGTGAAGCAACTGCATCAGGTAATCGGGCCCCACCAACTTGTAAGCAACGTAATGTCGATAAGATTGGGTCTTGATCTTTTGCAGCTTTATCCATCCAAGGTCGAACTAATGCGGGAACTAGGCAGGCATCCGTAACACTATGTTTTTTTATTAATGGAAATGCCGTGTCAGGACTGGGATCGGTTCCTAAAACAACCGTACCACCTGCATAAAAAACACCTAAAGAACCAGCTGAGCTCATTGAAAAGTTATGGGCCGCAGGTAAAACCATGAGTAAGCGTGATGATTGATCTAGACAGCAGATTTTGGCACTCTCACGAACACTGTAGAGGTAGTCGTCATGGGTACGTGGAATCAGTTTAGGAACCCCGGTACTTCCACCAGAAAGTTGTAAAAAAGCAACCTGATCTGCCGTAGTCGGCGAGATGGCTTCATCCAAAATATGGGTTTCTTTTAATAGGTCTTGAATGGCTACAAATTTATCGGCATTTCCAAGTACAAATACATGTTGTAAGCAAGAAGCTGTTTGCTGAAGCTTTTCGGCAAGCTCTCGGTAGTCAAATTTTTGTGCACCAAAATCAGCACAGAAATAAGCTTTTGCTTGAGTTTGTTTGAAAAAACTGCTGAGTTCTGCATAGCGATGTGCAGGTAAAGACATCACAGGTAGTGCACCAAGTCGAATCAGTGCAAAGAATAGAACATAGAACTGATAGTGATTTGGCATCTGTACAACTGCCTTGTCACCCGCACGTAAGCCGTGTTGATATAAATGGCTGGCACAGCAATCGACTAAATAATCAAACTCAGAGTAACTAACGGCTTTTTCACCATCATAGATTGCAATGTTTTTCGGGTATTTTTGAGCACTTTCGCGCAAGAAGTCACTCAAGTTTTGCCCAATCCAATAATCTTTTTTACGGTAAATCTCAGCGAACTCTGCTGGATATGGCACGGCACCATCCAAATAAACCTGTGTTGTCATATGTTTGATCCCTGTATTGGTAATTGGTTTGGTGAAATGTGGAATCCGTCCAGCACAGTACGAAATTTTGCGGCAGTTTCAGCATGTTCAGCTTGCGGACGAGAAGCTTCCACAATGCCTGCACCAGCAAATAAACGCGCAATATTCTGATAAATTCGGGCACAACGGACAGTCACCGACCATTCACCATTACCTTGTTCATCTGCCCATCCCATCGTTCCTGCAAAGAGTTCACGATTAAATGGTTCAAGTTGCTGAATTAAATCTTTGGCTACTGAGCTCGGTTCACCACAAATTGCAGGTGTTGGGTGAAGGCGTTCAATTAAGTCGAAAACGTGAGTGTCGGCTTGTTTTAACTCACCAGTAATGTGTGATGCTAAGTGCCAAAGGCGTTTGGTACGAATGAGGGATGGTTGCTTCGGTACATGTAATTGCTTACAAAAAGGTGTGAGTTCATCTGCAATCATTTCGATCACAAGAGCATGTTCATGTTGATCTTTTTGTGAGGCAAGCAATGCTCTGGCGTTGTTTTGGTCTATAGTTGGATCATCATCACGAGCCAATGTGCCCGCAACGGGTTTACTCCAGATTTTTGTATTTTGCTTTGCAATTAATAGTTCTGGACTTGCACCAACAAACCAACCTTCACTTTGAGGATGTCTGGCAACTGCATAGTTATAACCTTCAGGATTATGCTTGGCTAAATTGAAAAATAAGTCTGAGACTGGAATATTTTGTTCAAATTCAAGTTGTAAAATGCGGGCTAGAACGGCTTTATCCAGTTTCTTTACCTGCATTTGCTGAACTAGATATTCAACTTGCTGCTGATAATGTTCACCTAACGGGAAATAATCGGCCTTGTTTAATCTTAAAGAACTAAGATCGAGATCAGATTGTGCATAGAGGACCTTCTGACATATTTTTGCATTTTGCATGAGCATTAAATTGACATCTGCTGCCGAGCAAAACGGCAGTCCGCCCATAATCTTGACATCTTTATAACCGTCGGTAATCGCTTGCTGTAATTGAATTCGAGCTTCTTGTAGCCAATCTTTTAAAAGGCTATTTTTAGCGACCTGAATATCTTGTAATTTCTGATGACTATTGATTGTGTATTCTGGCGTGGTAAAAATAAAACTAGCATCATGTCCACACTTTAGAACCTCTTGAGCAAGTGCAACGTGGCTTTCAGTAAAATTTTCTCGTTGGATAAAATACGGATGCTGTGCCGACATCTCGTGACTCCTTATACCGTTATTTTGTTGTAATGAATGAGTGTTTAAACGCCTAAAGTGGCTCCCCCATCAACCACAATTTCTTGCATGGTAATTTGTGCTGCCTGATCGGAAAGTAAAAAGCTAACCGTATTTGCAATGTCTTCAGGCTGGGCTAATTTTCTTAAAGGAATGCCTGTCCGGTATTGGCTTAAATCGCCATCAATTACCGCTGGCGGCGGCGCATTGTCCGTCCACAACTGTTGCTGCATTTGAGTTAAAGTTGAGCCTGGTGAAACAATATTGAGCCGTACCTGATGCGGTGCGATTTCAAGCGCAAGATTACGGCAGTAGTGGCTGAGCGCAGCTTTACTAGTTGCATACATGCCAAGTTGTATCCGTGGCATACGTGAACTATTTGAGCTAATCGTGACAATACTTCCCTGTTTTTTCTCACAAAAATGTTTGGCCAGTTGTTGACTAATCGCAATAGGAGCCATGACATTTACCGCAAAAAGTGTTTCCCAGTCTTCTGTTTTTGCTTCAAGCATAGAACGCATAATCAAGACACCTGCGGCGTTCACCAAACCTGTAATGTTGTGCTTTTCTAAAAGATCAGCAATAAGCTTTTGAGTGGCTTGTTGCTGTGTAATGTCCTGCGAAATGCCTTGCCAACGTAAACATTCATCTGATGTCAGTTTTTTGCTTATTTCCCATTGTTCTAGATTTTCCTGCCGATCAATACCGATCACTTGATACCCTTGTTGCAATAATTGCTTTGCAATAGCAGCTCCGATACCTCTTGCAGCGCCTGTGACTACGATGGTAGAGCTCATGTTCTTACTCCCGTCTGATTTGATCACTAAATTGCGCAACATAATTGCAAATAATTATCATTATTATCAAGGGCGATAAATATCAAACATAAGATTACAATCTAAATTAAGTTATTTATTAACCATGATTTCAACTTAAATTATTGTTTTTAATTGATATTAATAAAACTCATCTTTTTTTATTGATTATAATGATAATTGTTTTCATTTACTAATGAGAATCATTCTGATAATTTGACCGCGCTTTCTTGTCGAGATGGACTCAAAATGAAGCCATTTTCTCATCCTTTACATCCACTATTTCAACAATCAAATGTTGGATGTGAAACTTGGTGGAATACCGTTAAAAAATTAGGTACTCCCCTTGTTACTGTGCAAACAAATAATAAAACTTCTTGCACCTTTGTTTGGCGCAAACCCAAGCACGAAGAGCGTTGCTTCGTTTATATTGATGTCTATTCACAAAGCCCATCTATCTATCAAAAGTGGAATCGTTTTAGCCATATAGCTGGGACAGATGTGTACTTTTTTGAAATGGAACTCCCTGTAGCTTGGGCTGGTAGTTATGTTGTAGTTACAGCTAGTGAGGAAGCACCACAAACAAACTGTGCGGCAACGCGACGCTCATGGTGGCAAACCCAGCTTAAACAGAATGCTCAGATTGATTCATTAAGTCATCAGCAGTTTTACAGCGGACACTTGGCTCGTTACATTAATCATGTTCAACTCGAAAAGACAAAACAATTACCCACCACCCTTTGCCCTATTACAAAGACATTTCAGTGGTCAAGCTTGTTATGTCAACAAGACTATTTAGTTGATGTTTTTATTAGTGGTCAGGCAGTTCAAAAAACATTACCACTCGTTATTTTTCTTGATGGCCAAGTCTGGAGTCGAGAGCTTTCGATTCTTTCCGAAATTCGCGATTTAACCGATTTAAAAAAAATCCATCCAGCTGCATACGTATTTATCCATAGTTTAAACAGCCAACAACGTCGACAAGATTATGGTTGCCATGATGTATTTAGTCAGGCGCTTGTAAGCGAATTATTAGAAATTCTTTTAGAACAATATTCATTTATTTCAACAATGAACATTACCTTATGCGGTCAAAGTTTAGGTGGTTTATGCGCTTTGCATAGCGCACTGCTTTTCCCAAAAGTTTTTACATCGCTGATTTTGCAATCTGGATCTTATTGGTGGTCAGATTTTTCTAACAGCGCGTTGGGACGAAACCATACGGGTAACTTTTTAGAACTACTAAATTTATCTCATCCATTACCAAAAACAGCTCAAATTTATATCAGTACAGGCACGTATGAAACCGATATGCGGGACGATGCCCACCAGCTTTATCAACAATTGCAATCATTCAATCAAGTGAGTTTTCGAACTTTTTCAGGCGGCCACGATGCGGTGAACTGGCGTGCTGACTTGCTTAAGGCATTGCAAAAAATTCTTTCACTATAACCATTTGTTTCATCAAGGATAACAATATCATGAGCAACTTACAGGAAAACTATATTAATCCTTTCGATAATGAAAGTTTGTCTTTTCAGGTTTTAAAAAATCAACAAGGTGAGTTCAGTTTATGGCCTGCTCAACATCAAGTGCCGTCGGGGTGGGATGTTCAACATGGTCCAGATACACGGGCTTCGTGTATTGCGTATGTAGAAAAGCACTGGGTTGCGATTAACCCCTTTCAGCAAGCGTAAAGGAGTATTGTCATGAATCAGGCATTAAATAATGAATTTACTTCCGATATTTCACAACCAGCTCGCTTTGAATTGGCCTCTACCCAGCTTGGTATTTTTCTTGCCGATCATTTAAGTTCTATTGAAGATTTATATACGATTGCACACTGCTTAGAATTACCAAAATCTATTGATATTTCAATGTTTAAGCAAGCAATTCAAATGGGGTTAAATGAAGCTGACACAGTGATTGCTTCATATTCATCGGATCCGGCAAAACCATTTATTGAGCTTAATAACCAAGTACAGATTCGAATCGAAGAATTTGATTTTTGCCATTTAACCCCTCAAAAAGCTCAGCAACGCTTATGGGATTGGATGCCATCTGACCGCCAATGCGCTAAATCACTTAAAGCTGGTGAATCTCAACTGTTCCGTCAAGTACTGTTTACTACACACGACAAAGTGTATTGGTATCAACGCTATCATCACATCATGCTTGATGGTTTTAGCATGATTAACCTCACAAAACGAATTGTTGAGTTATATCAACAATTACAAGCAGGAAAAGACCTTAGTTCTTCACCTTTTATTGATGTTAATGATGTCATCTTAGAGCGTCAGGCTTATGAAAATAGCCATCAATTTAAGATAGACCAAGCTTTTTGGAAGGCTTACTGTGAAGACTTGCCTAGTCCTATTAGTTTAAGTACACACCACTTAGCCTCGAAAACAACAGCCCAATTTGTTAAGCATCAGCTGCGTTTTTCTATAGGAATTTTAGAGCAAATTCAGGCTTTAGCTGCGCAATCTAAATTAGCTTTGAATGACATGATGATGTCATTGTCATTACATTATATTTACAAAATGACAGATAAAGCCGAGTTGGTTAATGGCATTCCATTTATGCGTCGTTTAGGCTCAAAGGCAATTCGCTCAACATTACCGACCGTAAATGTACTACCTGTGAAGTTTAATGTTGCTGAAAAAGACAGTTGGGTGAGTTTGGCTCAACATGTTCAAAAACAATTACAACAAGTTCGACCACATCAAAAATACGATGCTGAACAAATTTTAAGAGATTTAAACAGTATCGACATTCATGAACGGATGTATGGTCCTATTTTAAACTATAAAGCTTTTGATCAAGACTTGGTGTTAGATGGTGAAAAGGTCAAAACACATCATATTTCCACAGGACCAATTGATGATTTTGAGTTTTCTTTTATTGTTCAAGATCATGAACTCATTATCGAATTACGTGCCGATGCACAGCGTTATACTCAAGATGAGTTACTCATGCATGGTCAGCGTATAACGCTGCTATTAGAGCAGACTTTATTACAACCAGAGCACCCATGTAGCAGTTTTAATATTAGTACACTACAAGAACTTAGTGCGCTCATAAAAAGCGGTATAGGTCCTCGCGTTAACCATCCTGAACAATACAATAATGTTCTAGATATCTTCTATGAACAAGTTCAAAAGTATCCGGAACGTATTGCAATTATTAGTGGTGAACGTCCGTATCTACAACAACTTAGTTTTTCAGAACTTGCAATTCAGGTGAACCAACTTACCCGTTTTTTACAGAAAAATGGTGCAAAGAAACACACAGTTATTGCTGGTGCTATTCCCCGTTCAATTGACTCAGTTGTGGTGATGTTATCTGTACTAAATTCTGGGGCGAGTTTCTTGCCTCTGGATTTAGATTATCCAATCGATCGTATGCAAATGATGTGTGAAGATGCCAACCCATTATTTGTATTAACCACACAAGCACTTGCACAGCAATTACCACCAAATATTCAGAAGCTATATCTTGATCATGAAGATGTTCAAACGCAAATTCGAAAGCAAGATGCGAGTGATATTCCTGCTGAAAATCGTAAATTTGATTTCCAAGACGTTGCTTATGTAATTTTTACCTCAGGTAGTACTGGTCGTCCTAAAGGGGTAATGAATACACATGGTTCGCTACTCAACCTCATTTTGTCGCATAAACCAACCATTTACTGGCCAGTATTAGAAGCTGTAAATGAGCGTTTCCCTAACCGTCCGTTACGTGCAGCGCATACACACTCTTTCTCATTTGACTCTTCTTGGTTGCAAGTTTTCTGGATGTTATGGGGACAAGAGCTACATATTTTTGATGAAAACATGCGCCGCGATGCATTTGGCTTAGTTCAGGAAATTCAACAAAGGCAAATCGATACATTAGATTTACCACCGTCTTTTTGCGCGCAAATGATTACCAATGGCTTATTTGCAGATGGTAAGCATCACCCAAGCCTGATTTTAATTGGTGGTGAAGCTGCGCCTTTAGCTTTATGGCAACAGCTTAATGCTCAGCCAGATCTTTTTGCACATAACTTATATGGCCCAACAGAGTATACGGTTGATACTTTCCGTGCAGAATTAAAGCACACATCACGTCCAGTCATTGGTAACCCAATTGGTAATACTCAGGCCTATGTGCTTGATCGACATTTACAGCGATGTGCCACTGGTGTGATTGGTGAGCTTTATATTTCTGGCTTTGGTATTGCTAATGGTTATTTAGGTCGTGCTGACTTGAGTGCTGCTCGTTTTGTTGCCAATCCATTTGAACATGGACAGCGCATGTACCGTACGGGTGATTTAGTGCGTTGGAATACGGCTGGCAAGCTTGAGTTTATGGGGCGCTGCGATGACCAAATTAAAATTCGTGGTTATCGGGTTGAAATTGGTGAAGTAGAAAATGCGCTTTCCGTTTTATCAAATATTGAAAGTGTTGTCGTCATTGCAGAGCCAATTAATAACAGCCACCGTTTGCTCGGTTACTGTGTGGTCAAAGACATTGAACTTGATGAAAAAATAAGTGAGCAATTAAGTCAGCAATATTTAAGTCAGTTACGTCAAAATTTACCTGAATATATGGTGCCTTCAGCCCTCACAGTCATGGCTGAATTCCCCCGAAATGTAAGTGGTAAGGTTGATAAAAAAGCCCTACCGCGCCCGAAGGTTCGCAGTCATAGTCGTATGGCAGAAACACCAGAACAGAAGCTTTTATGTCAGATTGTCGCATCTGTGCTGAAACTAGATTCTATTGGGATTGATGACGACTTCTTTATGACAGGTGGCGATAGCATTTCTGCCATCATGGTGTGTACTCAACTACGGCAGCATGGTTACAGCTTAAGACCAAGTGATGTATTCCAATTCAAAACAGTTGCTGCTTTGGTACCCCATCTGACACGTTTAGATGAGCAACAAACGGCTATTTCAAAACCTTTATTTTCAGCAGACCTAGAGCACAAGGTTCAAGAAAAATATGGAAAAAATAGCACGATTCTGCCTTTGCTTCCTTTGCAAAAAGGCATGCTGTTCTTATCTCAAATAGAAAATCAATCGAATTATAATGCCTTTACTCGTCTTAGCTTAAATGGAGACATAGATCCGGTACGTTTGCAGCAAGCGCTGATTGCCGTACTAAAACGTCACCCTCAATTAGGTGGACATTTTGATAGCGAATTAGCTGAAGAACCTGTTTTTATCTATTCATTACACCCTACTCAAGCTTGGCCAGTTCAGTTTTGTTCGGTTACTTCCGATTTGCTTGAGCAAACTATTCAAGAGGCATTACAGCAACCGATTCACCTCGACCAACCTTATGGTCTGATTCGGGCAACCTTAATTCAACATGCTCCTGAACAGTCAGAACTATTGATTATGGTGCATCATCTGTTAACAGATGGCTGGTCAACTCCACTATTTTTACAAGACTTTATTAAAGCCTATCAGCAAACTAACCAACAACTGCCAGTGCTTAAACATAGCTATGAAACGGTGATTAAAGCCTTATCTGGACGTGACCATGAAACGTCAAAAGTAATATGGCAACGTGATTTAGCTGATTTACAGCCACTTATTTTATTTAATCAACCACAGCAAGCTGTACAGGAAACTTCCTATCGTTTAAGTGCTGAGCTGGGTGCGAAACTTCAACACAAATTACGCCAGCAAGGCATCACACTAAATGTCTTCATGCAAATGATTTGGGCAATGACTTTAAATATTTATGCTCACCGTGAAGATATTGTGTTTGGGACTCCTGTTTCTGGGCGTTCAGCACCTATCAATGGTTTAGAGCAACAAATCGGATTGTTTTTAAATACTATTCCGGTACGTGTACAGTTGAACATGCAGCAAACAGTTTGGGAACAATTAGCTCGGTTACAGCAATTGCATGTTGAACATTTAGAACACGATGGTTTAGGGCTAGGCGCAATTCAGCAATTAATGGAGCAAGGTAATCTTTTCGATAGTTTGTTAGTCGTAGAAAACTACCCTGATAACCAATATTTACA
The DNA here is from genome assembly GCF_001423205.1 of Acinetobacter sp. Leaf130. Lineage (NCBI taxonomy): Bacteria > Pseudomonadati > Pseudomonadota > Gammaproteobacteria > Moraxellales > Moraxellaceae > Acinetobacter > Acinetobacter sp. Leaf130. Next base: position 1,116,428 of record NZ_LMOE01000001.1, on the reverse strand, counting down.
GCAAAAACTTGGTGATGCGGCTATTTCTAAGCTCACAAATCGCGGTTATAGCCATTACCCGCTTGCGTTGTTAGTTATCCCTGATCATCAAATTGAATTACTACTCGAGCAACGTGGTGTAATTGATCAGCCAGAACATTTCCTACAGCGAATGGTTCAATTTATTGAAATTGCATTAGATGAGCCAGAAACAGCTTTAGGCCATTACCGTCTACAACTTGCTGAAGAGCGTGAATTAATCCAGAAAACAAATCAAACTCAATATTATGTTCGTCCAACAACATTACAGCAATTACTCAGAGAGCAAGCTCGAATTACTCCTGAACAAACGGCATTATCGGATGAAGCTCATCAGCTCAGTTTTAGTGAAGTACGTTTTCAAGTTTGTGCTTTAGCACAACAATTGCAAATTGCAGGTGTACAGGCAGGAGATATTGTTGCAGTTGCCCTACCAAGGTCAGTCAAACTGAGTATTGCTATTTTAGCGGTGGTTGAAGCTGGTGCAGCGTACTTGCCACTCGATTTACAACATCCGTCTGAACGCATCAAATTTATGTTGGAAGATGCAAAATCTAAACTTGTGATTGGTGAACAAAAAGATCTAGCTGCTATTACTCAACCATCAATAGCCACCTTTGCTTTTAATGAATTATTTGATGAAACAAAAGTTGATTTAAGCAGCTATAAAACTACAGTCATTACCCCACAACATCCGGCATATTTAATCTATACCTCTGGTACAACTGGCCAACCCAAAGGTGTCATGGTTTCTCACCAAGCCATTGTGAACCGTATTTTATGGATGCAATCAGAGTATCCACTCTCAGCAGCCGATACGATTCTGCAAAAAACGCCATGTACTTTTGATGTTTCTGTATGGGAATTTTTCTGGTCATATTTGGTGGGCGCTCGATTAGCTATGGCACCTGTGGACGCACACCGTGACCCATTGGCATTATTAAATCTCATTCAAAAATATCAGGTAACCACATTACATTTTGTACCATCAATGTTGGCTGTTTTTGAAAATGCTGCTACCGAAATTTTGTCTCTTGCTCAGCGCCAAAGTTTACCAATCCGCCGAGTGTTCTGTAGTGGTGAGGCATTACCAACGGCTTTAGCAAAATCATTTACTGAGCACTTTAGCTGTGAGCTACATAACTTATATGGCCCAACGGAAGCTGCCGTAGATGTGAGTTATATGGATGCAACGTTGGGATTACATCCGAAAGAAAGTAGCGTTGCAATTGGTTATCCGGTCTGGAATACCCAGCTTTATATTTTAGATCAATATTTACGCCCTGTTCCTGTTGGGGTGGACGGTGAGCTTTATTTAGCAGGTCACCAACTCGCCATGGGTTATTTGCATCGAGCGGACTTAACAGCAACTCGTTTTGTGGCAAACCCGTTTGTCGCAGGTCAAAGAATGTATCGCACTGGTGATATTGCCCGATGGCATGCAGACGGCAGTATTCAATATATAGGCCGTGCAGATGATCAGCTAAAAATACGGGGTCAACGGATTGAACTGGGTGAAATTGAGCAACAGCTACGTTTAGCAAGTGGGTTAGATGATGTGATTGTCCACCCTATTGTTTCTGAGCAAAATAAACCAGACGTTCAACTAGTTGCTTATTTGCAAACACCAACATCTGTTGACATTGATCAATTAAAAAAACGCTTAGCTAAACAGCTACCAACATATATGTTGCCAACACATTATATGGCACTTGAACAATTCCCTCTAAGTCATAATGGCAAGCTGGACCGCAAAGCACTACCGCGACCACAACTTAATTCTGCAAATACAGAAAAACAGTACGCCACAACTGCCTTTGAACATGAACTGACTCGTATTTTCCAGCAAGTTTTAAATACAGAACAAAATATTGGCATAAACGAAGATTTCTTTGCCATTGGTGGACATTCCATTTTGGTCATGAAGCTTGCAATTGAAATCCGAAAAGTATTTAAGCGGACCATTCCAATTGGTCAGTTGATGAGTCATGTGACTATTCAGCGTTTAGCGGCTTTGCTTCTTACACAAGAACGTTTGGAAGAAGTTGAACAAACTGGTATGCAACCTGTTTTACCAATCCGTTCTGGCTCGGGGCATCCATTATTCTGTTTCTTCCCAGGTTCTGGTTCGGCATGGCAATACACGGTGCTTAATCGTTATCTGCATTCTGACTTACCAATTATCGGGTTGCAGTCACCTCGACCAGATGGTCTATTGGCAAATAGCACTGATATGGATGAGTTGGTTGAAAAACAACTTGAGATTATTCGTAAGCAACAACCAACAGGACCTTATACCCTATTAGGTTATTCACTTGGCGGCACTGTAGCTTATGCTGTTGCAGCGAAGCTCACTGAACAAGGTGAAAAAGTTGATTTTCTCGGCTTGTTAGACACTTACCCTGCCGAAATTCATCAGTGGTTAGATTTATCTATAGAAGAAATGAATGCTGAAGCTGAACAGGAGCAGCTTCAATTCTTCAATGATATTCTGGCCGATGCAGATACGGCGCTAAACGAAGAAACACGCCGTTTACAAGAGGATATTTTTGCAAACTATCGTGATGCAGTACGTTTACTAAAACCTTATAAAATGCCACGTTTTAACGGTGAGCTACACTTGGTTGTTGCTGAAAAAGACCTACTACCGTATATCCAACCAGAACCACAATGGTCACCTTTAGTTAAAAAGCTCAATATTGTTCGACTAAGTGATGCAGACCATACCGATTTATTATCTCCGCAGCAGCTTGAAACCCTTGGCCCAATTTTAAATCGCATGATTTGTCAGGCGCGCGGTTTAGAGGAGCAAATGCCATGAGTTTTAAATCAATATTGACCGATTTCAGTCTTTTAAAACGTAATGCTCATTTTCGACATGTATTTATTGCACGCACGTTGTCACTTCTAACCATTGGCATGCTCGTGGTTGCCATTCCCAAACAAGTCTATGACTTAACTGGTAGTTCGTTAAATGTTGCTGTTGCAATGGCCTTTGAAGGCGTTGCCATGTTTATTGGTTTGTTACTCGGTGGTTTGCTGTCAGATCGTAAAGATCGAAAATGGCTGATTTTATTGGCGCGCAGTGTTTGCGGTTTAGGCTTTGCGGGGCTTGCGATCAATGCCATGTTTGAGCAACCTTCGCTCTATGCTATTTATTTCCTCTCAGCATGGGACGGTTTTTTTGGTGCTTTGGGTGTAACTGCAATGATGGCGATCATGCCTGTGATTGTAGGGCGCGAAAATATTGTACAAGCCCGTGCAATTAGTATGGTATCGGTACGTCTTGCTACCGTTATTTCACCTGCAATCGGTGGTATTTTAATTGCGGTCAGTGGCGTTGCAACCGTGTATTGGGTCTCAACGGTGGGCACCTTACTCACCGTGTTTTTATTGATGGGGCTACCTGCGCTTAAGCCACAACATGCAGCTAATGGTGAGAGTCCTCTTCGCCAATTAGTTCAAGGGTTTAAATTCGTTTTTAAAAACAAAGTAGTTGGCAGCACGATTTTAATTGGAACATTGCTTAGCTTTAGCAGTGCTATTCGAATTATTTTTCCGCAAATGGCAGATGAAATTTTTCACGGCGGCGCATTTGAGCTCGGTCTTATGTATTCGGCCGTACCTTTAGGCTCGACTTTAGGTGCCTTACTGAGTGGATGGACAACACGGTTACTCAGACCCGGCTTAGTCATGCTCTATACGTGCTTAGGTGTTTTTAGTTGCATGATTATGATTGGGCTTTCACCTTGGTTACTCTTGACCTTGCCAATTTTATGCGTTTTCGGATATTTGATGTCGGTTGCAAACTTGCTTCAATACAGCATTGTGCAAGGACATACGCCTGATGAATATTTAGGACGTATTAATGCAATCTGGCTTGCTCAAGATGCATTAGGCGATTCGATTGCCACAACAACTTTAGGACTTTTAACGCGGTTTTTACCAATATCAGGAAGCATTCTCTTCTTCGGCATATTAAGTTTTGCGGTAGGATTTATGTTCTTATTCAATTCTCAAGATATGCGTGAAACAGGATTCCAAGATCCTAAATTACAAGAAAATTAAGCCATAATTTAAAAGAAGGCAATTCGTTGCCTTCTTTTGTTTTTAAGCAGATCTATTAGCTTTAAAAACCCAAGTCAAAATACAGTCTTGTTCCACTTTCCAGCCGCCTTGATAGTGTTCTAAGAGTTGATGTCGATTTCGTATTTCTGATGTAAAAGCCAAAATTAATTTTTGGTTTTCAAAATCAATATCGACTAACGATGCTTCTAAAAAATCGATGTATTGTTTAGCAATAGGATATACAGCTTTATATAAGCTTTCTTTAACAGAAAAGATTAAGCTTACAAATTGAGAAAAATCAAAAAACTCAGAGGCTTTAATATTCCAAAGTTCAAGTTCAGAAGGTGTTAAAATAAGATGTGCACTCTCTTGGGCAAATTCAGAGCTTACCCAGTGCTCAATATCAATTCCCAAATAAATCGCATTGTGAGATAGCGCAACGATCAATTTATTTTGTGAATGACTAATACTACCCAAAACATGGGGTGGCCAGACGGGCAAATGTTCGTGCATAGATGTTAGTGGCTGATCTAAATCTAAATGATGTTTTAAAACAGCTTGAGCCAATATCCTTCCACATAAATATTCATGTTGGCGTTTAGGATGGGCTTGAACAATTTTTTGGGGATGCTCTAATTGCTGATCTATATGTAAGTGCAGTGTTTTTGATAAGTCTAAACCATAACAATAGAACGGCATTTTAAATAAAATTGGTTTAGAAATTTCGAAAATCAAGCCACAAAGAGACTCAGGAATATATAAATAATCACTTACAGCATTTGACATCAAATAAAGAATTTTTAACGAGTTATCTCCTATCTTATCGCATGGCAACATATCTATAAATAATTATACTTATCATTTGATAATAATTATTATTTACTTATACTATTGGATAAATTTTCCCCTTAATTTATTTAAAAATATTGATCATGAAACTTATAGGACTTTTTTTGACCCTGTTGGGAGCGGTCAGTGTCTATTGTAGTCATAGCAACCAAAACCTGTTATCTCAACATCTTCCCACTCTATTTAAGTATTTAGGCCTATTGTTTTTAGTCGTTGGATTAATTGCACTCTTTGCCAGCTTACCTAAAGTTGTTGCCGCTTTTTGTTGGTTCATGCTTATCATTTTTGCGTGGTCGTTCCTTCCTTTTATGGCGCTTTTTAAACGGAAACTGGTTTCATGAAAGCTAAAATTCAGTCTCCTATTCAGCCAGACTGGTGGAGTAAAACCTTTGCTGGTGGTGTTCTAGGGTTAAGCCTTGCCATTGCTTTTGGCAACCTGATTGTTTTGTTGGGTCAGCCTTATATTTCGATGGATCTTTTGGCCCAATTAGGCATGTGGAGTGTTCCTTGGGTTTGGATGCCAATTATGTTTGGCACCTATTTCTTTGTGACAGGAAGACAAGCAATGGTTTATTTATTTGTTGCCAACGTACTGGCTTATAGCTGTGTGTTTCTAATTCGGGGTTAAACAATGAAAGTACGTTCGGATATCATGAAACTTGCAAAAAGCATGCATACTTGGGTGGGTGTATGTGCAGGGATTTTGCTTTTTATCTGCTTTTTTGCTGGCGGCCTCAGCATGTTTCAGCACCATATTAGTAAGTGGGCTACGCCAACGCAGCAAGTTTTACCTAAAGTCTCACCTGACCAATATAATGAGCTTATTCAGAAAGTACAGGCTGCCTATCCTGCTGCACAAAAGAACTTCACACTGAATTTATCGTCGAATGAATTTCACTATGCGCCCATTACGTGGAGTGAACATGAACGTGGAGATGGCTTTAATGCTGCTCAGTCCACGTGGATGGCGAGCTTAGATCAAAAAGGCCAGTTAATCGTTGCTCAAGAAAACTTATCTAAAGCAGGTTGGCTGATAGAACAGCTACATGAAACAGCAGGCATACCGGGCATGGCAGGCCATCATGGTTTAGGTCTCTATGTGATGGGTGTGGTTTCAATTTTATATTTTCTTGCCTTACTTTCAGGAGTCATTATTCTTTTACCGACCTTGGTAAAGGACTATTTTGTAATTCGCCCTGGTAAGAATAAAAAGCGCTTTTGGTTAGATGCCCATAACGTAATCGGAATTACCAGCCTACCTTTCCACATCATTATTAGTATTAGCGTTATTGTCTTTGCTTTTCATGACTTTTTTTATGATGCGATTGGACAACTTGCACTCAAAGGACAGCCTGTTTTTCAGCGTTCTCCCCCAGCGCTTATTCAACCTAAACAAACACAGATTGATGTGCAGCAAATATTAGCTCAAGCTAAAAAAGTTGCGCCTGAATATTCAGTTGACTATATCCAGTTCAGTGGCTTAGATAAACCCGAAAAAGCCAATGCACGAATTGCCCTCTATAGTTCAGATCAGATGTTACGCGGTGCGAATCAAGACTTTATGCGTATGAACCCTTACGCGGTTGAGCACTTTAATCATAAAGGCATTAATACGCAGACTGATGCTGGTAATAAGTTAATCAATGCAATGTTTAGCCTACATTTTGGGAGTTTTGGTGGCACAGGTGTACGTTGGATCTATTTTGTTTTAGGTGTTGGTGGTGCTTTCTTATTTTATACGGGCAACATTCTTTGGGTTGAAACTCGTGCACGTAAGCAAAAGCGTGCTGAAGACCCTGTTCCTGTTCAACGTAAAGATGTTGTGTTCCTTGCGAACTTAACCATTGGTGCGTGCTTAGGATGTGTTTTAGCAGTAGTGGGCACAATGTTGGCCAGTCGTTGGCTCTTTGCAGCACTCAATATTGAAAGCATGAATCACCTCTTTATGTATGGTTATTATGCAATTTTCCTACTGACTTTGATTTACACCTTTATCATTGGCTATGCAAAAGCTTTACCGCAACTGCTATTAACCTTAGTCTTTATCTTATTTGCGATTCCTTTTACGTCTCTTGTGGCCCACTTAATTCCACAAAGCGGCTTATGGGTACATGGTGGAGAAATTTTGCTGGTTGATTTCTTGGCTGTCATTTTTGCTTTCGCCTTCTGGCGTTTTTATCAGCAGGCTCAAGATCGTCTAAAATCTGCTCCAACTGGCAGTTTATGGGCTAGCTAACAACTATAAATCGACAAGACTGAAATAATGTGTGAAATATGAAAATTTATAAAATCCACATTGTTTCGGTCAGTTGTTTAATCTCTTGAATATCATGACTCACATAAATCATCGGAATTTTTATTTCCTGTTTTACTTTTTGAAAAAAAGGAATAATTTCAGCTTTATGATTCGCATCTAGTGCTGATAACGGCTCATCAAGTAATAACAGCTTAGGTGAATACAACAATGCCCGTCCGAGCGCTACTCGCTGTTTTTCACCACCTGAGAGCTTGATTGGCATACGTTCTAGCAAGTGGTCTAACTTTAATAATTCAATAATGTAATCAGCCTCAAAGTGACGTTCTTGGTGCGCAAGATGTTTAAGACCAAATAATAAGTTTTGCTTTACCGTTTTATGCGGAAAAAGCTGTGCATCTTGAAAAACCAGTCCAACATGGCGTTTTTGCGTGCTGAGATTAATTTTTTGATCTGAATCAAACCATGTTTGGTTTTGTATTTTAATGAGTCCACTATGTGGTGTATTTAGCCCCGCAATGGCATGTAATATTGAAGTTTTACCGGAACCCGATGCACCGAATAAACCAACGACTGAAGCATCAGACTGAAAATTGGGTTCAATAAGAAATTGGCCCATTTGTAGCTGAAAACGGCAATCAATCAACATAACTCTACCGCCCTAAGCGCTTTTTTTGATAACGATGAAACCACTGTGCAAACCATAGCGCTAAAAATGCCACACTTAAAGATAAGACAATTAACCTTTGAATCGCAATCTCTGTATCAGGTTGTTGCATCAGGCTATACATGGCTAAAGGTAAGGTTCTTGTTTCATCAGAGATATTGCCAACAAAAGTAATAGTGGCCCCAAACTCACCTAAACTACGACAAAAACATAAAATGGCACCAATTAAAATGCCACTGCTGGCAAGTGGCAACGTGACATGAAAAAATGCCCCCAAAGATGAAGCACCTAATGTCTTTGCTGCCATTTCTAAACGTTGATCGACTAACTCAATCGCTAGGCGAATTGATTGCACCAAGAGTGGAAAACCCATCACTGCCGAAGCAAGAACTGCCCCTTTCCAGTTAAATGCGAACTCCAATCCTAAAGGTGCTAAGTATTGCCCAATAATGCCGCGGTTTCCAAAGACTTGTAATAGCAAATAACCTGGCACAACTGGAGGCAATACCAATGGTAAAAAGACCAATGTTTCAATAAATGACTTTCCCCAAAACTCTTTACGCGCCAATACCCATCCTACAAAAATTGCAGGAATAAGGCTGATAATCAGGCAACTTGCTGCAACCTTACAAGAGAGTTGAAGAACGCTGAGCTCTTCTGGGGTTAAAGAAAACATCATGGTTTTGCTGAAGCCAATACACTAAAGCCATATTTTTTAAAAACGACTTTGGCTTGGTTGCTTTGTAAAAATTGATAGAACTTTGTTGAGTTCGAATTCTTTTTGACAAGCCCTACTGGATAAATAATTGGCGTGTGAGTATTTTCAGGAAATACACCTACCACAGTTACGTCTTTACTAATGGCTGCATCGGTTGCATAGACAATACCAACCTGACATTCACCACGTGCCACAAAGTTTAATGCAGCTCGCACATCTTCTGTTTCAACTAATTTTGGCTCAATACGGCTCCACCAACCTAAATTGGTAAATGCTTGTTTAGCATATTTGCCTACAGGCACACTTTTGGTATCCCCTGTACAAATCTTCCCTGTAAACACTTTATTCGGGTCGGTAGTTTTATCCAATTTAACCTTTACTGATCGTCCTTTCGGGGTAATCAGTACCAATCGATTACCTAATAAATTTAAACGATCATTTGCTGCGACTAATTTTTTATTTTGTAGATAATCCATCCACTGGGTATCGGCTGAAATAAAGATATCGGCTGGTGCCCCAGCTTCAATTTGTTTAGCTAATGTCGATGAACCTGCATACGAAGTTTTAACTTCTACTTTATTCTGTTTTTCGTAAATTTTTTCTAAATCATTAATCGCGTTGGTCAAGCTTGCTGCTGCGTAGACAGTGACCGATTCGGCCTTTACAGAGAAACTGATTGACAATCCAAGACTTATGATTGAACTGACTATAGCGAATTTCTTTAGCTGAGTAGGACTTACCATCGTTTTTCCTTTTTTATCGATTTATGCAGCGATATATACCCTAGAATATAACGATATACATAGAAAATGAAAAGCAGAAATCAGTTAAATATAGAGGACAGAAATGCAGGTAGACGGTGCATTTTTCATTTTAGACTTCATTTTGGTGCAATATGCTGAAAGTTTATCTAGCCATATGCTTTATATTTAAATCCAATTTTATTTCGATGCTATCTATTAGTTTTATGGTCATCACCATGCCAAGAAGCACATAGCGATGACCATAAAGATCTGTAAACAGATCAGTCGTTTATGCCAGCCACTTTTTTAGATACGCAATAAAAAACGCCTATCCTGACCCATCTTTTAAGATAGTGCAGAATAGACGCCATTGTCTGTGTAACTGAAAATTGCAGCAGTGCTTTTTCAGCGTGCACTTTTTATTAAGCAAAAGCTATACCAAATTAAAAGATTCAGTCACTATCAAATCTTTTAATTTAATTTTTTAAATAGCTACTCATGATTTGATAATCATGTTCTAAGGCTTGGCGAGCATTCACTTCCATTTGGCGATAGTGTTGTAAGACTTTCTGACCCAAAGCTGTGATTGCTGCCCCACCGCCATGTGTTCCACCCGTTTGAGTTTCAACTAAAGCTGTTTCAAAGCACTGATTCATGGTATCGACCAACTGCCATGCACGGCGGTAACTCATATTCATAGATTTAGCAGCTTGAGAAATTGAACCCGTTCTCTCAATTGCTTCAAGTAACTCTGCCTTTCCTGGACCAAATGCAATGTTTTGCTCTGAAAGAATTCTGATTTGTAATTTTAATTTGTTTTCTTTCATAAGCTTAACTCACAAGATTTGACTTTATACTCTTTAGGATTATAGGGAAGTTTAAGAAGATAAGACACCATACAAATTTAGAATTCTCAGTAATGCCTTGAAAATAATTTTATTAAAAATCAAAACTGCACAAAGTGGATAAAGATCTGGAAAAAACGGATAGAGGCAAAGGCCTAATCGCGGTTCAATCAGTTAAAAGCTGAATGAATAGGATTGAGCAAATGACCTCATCTAATTTAAAACAATGGAATGATTTTGTAGATGGATGTATCGACTTCCGTCCTAAAGATGGCGTGTTTCGTATCGCACGCAATATGTTTACCGAGCCTGAGCTGTTTGATTTAGAAATGGAATTCATTTTTGAAAAGGTTTGGATTTATGCATGTCACGAAAGTGAAATTCCAAACAATCATGATTTCCTCACGGTTCAAATTGGTCGTCAGCCGATTATTGTGAGCCGTGATGGTAAAGGCGAATTACACGCCATGGTCAATGCTTGTGAGCATCGCGGCGCGACTTTAACACGTGTTGCAAAAGGCAACCAGTCTACATTTACATGTCCGTTCCACGCATGGTGCTACAAATCAGATGGCCGCTTGGTCAAAGTAAAAGCACCGAGTGAATATTGCGAAGATTTCGATAAATCAAGCCGTGGCTTAAAGCAAGGCCGTATTGCTAGCTATCGTGGATTTGTATTTGTAAGCCTTGATACTCAAGCAACAGATTCACTAGAAGACTTTTTGGGTGATGCAAAACTGTTCCTTGATTTAATGGTAAATCAATCACCAACAGGCGAACTTGAGGTTCTTCAAGGCAAATCATCTTATACCTTTGCAGGTAACTGGAAACTACAAAATGAAAATGGCTTAGATGGTTATCACGTAAGCACTGTTCACTATAACTATGTCTCTACAGTTCAACACCGCCAACAAGTAAATGCATCAAAAGGTGAAGAACTCGATACGCTTGACTATAGCAAGTTAGGTGCGGGTGACTCAGAAACTGATGATGGTTGGTTCAGCTTCAAAAATGGCCATAGCGTATTGTTTAGTGATATGCCGAATCCAACAGTTCGTCCGGGTTACAGCACAGTTATGCCGTATATGGTCGAAAAATACGGCGACAAATATGCTGAATGGGCAATGCACCGTTTAAGAAACTTGAACTTGTACCCTAGCCTATTCTTTATGGACCAAATTAGTTCTCAGCTTCGTATTGTTCGTCCAGTGGCATGGAATAAAACTGAAGTCATCAGTCAATGTATTGGTGTTAAAGGTGAATCTGTTGAAGCACGCCGTAACCGTATTCGCCAGTTCGAAGATTTCTTTAACGTATCAGGCCTTGGTACACCAGACGATTTAGTCGAATTCCGTGAACAACAAAAAGGTTTTCAGGCACGACTTGAACGCTGGAGCGATATTTCTCGTGGTTGTCAGTCTTGGGAATATGGAGCGACCAAAAACTCACAAGACTTAGGCATTCAACCTGTCATTACTGGCCGTGAGTTTACCCATGAAGGGCTCTATGTAAATCAACATGGACACTGGCAACGTCTAATGCTCGATGGCTTAAACAAGAAAGCATTGAAAATGCAGGATATTACTTTCGAAAACAATGCCGTAATGGATGAGGTGTAACCATGTCACAAGAACTATATTTTGCTGTATCTCAGTTTTTGTACAAAAAAGCAGAACTTTGTGATGCTTATGACTGGGATGCCTATTTAGAACTTTACGATGAAGATAGTGAATATCATATTCCACAATGGATTGATGACCATAACTATGTTCAAGATCCGAATCAGGGCTTGTCTTATATTTATTACGCAGACCGCACTGGACTTGAAGACCGTGTATTCCGTATTCGTACAGGAAAAGCAGCTTCGGCAACCCCATTACCACGCACTTTACATAGCATGAATAACATTCGAGTTAAAACACTGGATGATGGTCTAATTGAAGCAAAAGTTGCATGGCAAACACTGTATAACCGTCAAGGTTTAGAAGGCTGTTTTTACGGACACGCTACTTATCTTTTACGCCAAACAGCAGATGGTTTCCGCATTCGTCGTCAGCACAGCATTTTGCTTAATGACAAAATTGATTCCGTTTTAGACTTCTATCACGTTTAGGGGGAATGAAAATGGGACATTCAGTTGCACTTAACTTTGCCGATGGCAAAACATTTTTCATTTCGGTAAATAACGACGAATTGTTGCTTGATGCAGCAGTTCGCCAAGGAATTAACCTACCGTTAGACTGCCGCGAAGGTGTTTGTGGTACCTGTCAGGGGCAGTGTGAAACTGGGATTTATGAACAAGAATATGTTGATGAAGATGCATTAAGTGAGCGTGATTTGGCTGAGCGTAAAATGTTAGCTTGCCAGACACGGGTAAAATCGGATGCAGCTTTTTATTTCGATCATGATTCAGCTATTTGCAATGCTGGCGATACTTTAAAAATTGAAACCAAAGTTACCGCGGTTGAGCTGGTTTCTGAGACAACAGCAATTTTGCATCTTGATGCGAGCAGTCATGCTGAACAACTTCAGTTTTTGCCGGGTCAATATGCTCGTTTGCAAATTCCAGATACTGAGGATTGGCGTTCTTATTCTTTTGCAAACAGACCAAATGCAACCAATCAATTGCAATTCTTAATTCGTCTTTTACCAGACGGTGTTATGAGCAATTACTTGCGTGATCGCTGTCAGGTTGGACAAAGCCTATTCATCGAAGCGCCACTTGGTAGTTTCTATTTACGCGAAGTACAGCGACCATTGGTTTTTGTTGCTGGTGGAACAGGATTATCAGCTTTCTTGGGAATGCTTGATAACTTGGTTGATCAACCAAACTCACCTGCAGTTCAGTTGTATTACGGCGTAAATAGTGAAACCGATTTGTGTGAACAACAGCGTTTACATGCCTACGCAGAACAGCTTCCAAACTTTAGCTATCACCCGATTGTGACTAAAGCAACCGAGGCTTGGCAAGGTAAAGCGGGTTATATTCATGAGCATTTAAATAAAGATCAACTGGCTGAACAGGCTTTTGATATGTATTTATGTGGCCCACCGCCAATGATTGAAGCCGTAAAAAATTGGTTAGATGAACAAGCTCTGCAAAACTACCGGATCTACAGCGAGAAGTTTTTACAGAGCAATACATCACGTTGAAAATATAAATAGCTTAAGTGCAAATAATTTAAAAACCACTGAAACCTGAAATGATTCAATATACTCTGCGAGGGGTATATTGAATTTTTGCATTTAAATTGAAATCTATTATATATCAATAATATAAAATAATAAATTCCGACAAAATAAATTGACCAGCTCACTCGGATTTGCTATAAATTTTGATAGATCTTAAGGAATAAGATCATGATGAGATTAAGTTATAGCACCTTTTATATTCCTCTATTCTCTTTCTCGAATTTATTAAATTGATGGACAAAATCCGACGTAAAAATTTGAGAAAATCACATTAATTACCGGTTAAATTGGTCTGTATTTTGCTTATATCTCATTGTAATTTGCGAGTAACTTAATTTTTAAGTGCCGTATTTACTTGCTGCACAGCGAAGTTTTAGAGCTTCTGCAACATAAGTAAATACAGGAGTGAGCCAAAAGGGATATATATGAACCAAGCCAACTCCCCAGAACTCAGTGGACGTCATTTTCAAAATGAGTCTATCTTTACCAATCATAATTTGGTGTTTGATCATCACGATTTAAGCGAAACCTGCCGAAATGTTGGGCAAATTTTTAAACCGCATGATCTTAAAATCTCTCATCAGAAGCGAGATTTCAGTGCAACCATGCACCATGTTAAAACAGGTGCCCTGTCTATTAGTCGCTTGGAATATGGTGCGGATGTCATTATCGAACCAGATCATCTTGATAACTTTTACTTAATTCAAATCCCAACTCAAGGCTACGCAGAAATCGAGTTTGGTTCACAAAAGTTTATTTCTTATTCTCAAGTTGCTTCTCTTATTTCCCCTCAGCAATCTTTACGTATGCGCTGGCACGCAAACTCACCGCAGCTCATTCTAAAAGTTTCAAAGGATGATTTTACTTATCATTGCCGTCAGCACATTGCTGATTCAGAAAACAACTTACTCATTTTTGACCCAAAATTAGACTTTTCTACACAAAGTGGAACCTATTTTTTACAGCTCGTTAGAACATTGATGGATGCTTTAGCATGTGAGCAACACCCACTCCATCATCCTTTAGCCTTTAAACAATTTGAGTCAAACCTGTTTAATGCACTGATTTATGGTCAACCTAATAATGCATTACATAGAGTTGATCATTATAAAGAAAAAACGGTCTCTCCTTATTTCGTGAAACGCACAGAAGCCTATATTAAAGAACATTTACATGAGCCGCTTAACGTCGAAATTTTGGCTGAACAGGCAGGTGTGAGTGTAAGAACCTTATTTACCGGTTTTAAAAATTATTTGGGGACCACCCCAATGTCTTATCTAAAAGAATTACGTTTTGAACAAGCTCATTTAGAGCTTATGCACAATGAAAATCTGTCGGTCACAGATGTGGCATTTAAATGGGGATTTAGCCATTTAGGCCGTTTTTCTCAAGAGTACAAACGTCGTTATGGTGAGTTACCTTCTTCTACTCGCCGCTCTGGTCAAAGTGAAGGCTTAATTACTTCAATTTTTTCTTAAACCAAAAATAGATAAAAGCCCTTTATATTATATTGATATAAAAGGCTTTTTTTATGACCTAGAAATGATGAACATAGCGAACTTGTAGGCGTGTACCTTCTGGGCGGTTTTCAGCATCTTGCTCAAAATAAGCATTTGCAACAAGGTGATCATTTTTAGAAAAACTATACATCGCACCAGGACCAATTGCCCAGACTTGTTCACGTCGGCCTTTGACTTTTTCACCATCAACTTCGGTGTCGGTGATTTGTTTTAGCCAATAGCCATTTAGTCCTAAACGGAACTGTTCGGTAATGGCATAGTCCGTTGCAAAGTTTGCATGAAGAGCTTGTCCTGCCTGCATATCATTTGCTCCGGCAAACGCATAGCTTGGGTCATCATTCTTAAAGTTATAGAGATAATGAATACGCGTTGAAGCTGTCCATTTGGGGTTAAACCAATATGTTGCAGCCCAATAAGGATCAAATGAAACAGCGTTATTACTTGGATTAATATCTTTTTGCTGGTCGTATTCGCCAGTCGGCAAATTGACCTGAAACTCAAAACGATGCACAAACTTCGGCCCTTGTGCACCCATGACTGGATCGAACTGAATAAAGGGACCGATCATAATGTCCCCAAAGCCACTTTGAGCTTTAATTGCAGCATTATTCAAGCCATCATCCATGTCCATTTTGCTTACAAAGGGAATTAAAAAATTCATGCCTAGACTGGCTTTATCTTTTACTCGGACATTCGATAAATAACTAATCTGTTCAACCAGTACTTGATAATTTAAATCTGTTTTAGGCAAACCTAATTTTTGTCCATTGGCATCGACCAGTTTATTGCTATCGTAATTTTGAAAGTAGGTTTGAGCATACCAGCCGGGCCCTGCGGGTAAGCCGCCATCGAGAAAGCTGGTCATACCTAAGTTTACGGTCGGTAAATCATAGGCATGTGTAACCAATGGCAAACCCAACAATGTCCCTGCTAAAAAGCCATGTTTAATTAAAGTGCTTTTCATCTTCTTATTTCCTATAAAAAAATCACGACCGGATTGATCGTGATTATGGTGAATTAATGTGCTAATTCTGGATGCTCTGCGGCAATCCGATACTTTCCTGCGTGGAATACCAATGGTTCACCTTGGCGTTGTTGGTACTGTTCAATTTGACCAATAAAAATCAGGTGATCTCCGCCTTCATACTGATTTACATTGCGGCAAACCAAGGTTGCGAGTGCATCGGTCAAAATTGGAACGCCCGCATTGCATTGTTGATGTGAAATGCCTGCGAATTTGTCTTCAGCACCTCGAGCGAAATGTCCAGAAAGCTGATGATGCTCTTGCGCCAACATGTGAATAGCAAAATATTCAGCTTCAACAAAATCAGACAAACTTGGCGCTGTTTTTGAAAGACTCCACAAAATTAATGGCGGATCTAAAGACAATGAGGAAAATGAATTGGCTGTCATTCCTATTTTTCGGCCATCTTTACCATGGGTTGTAATCACTGTAACCCCAGTTGCAAACTGCCCCAGTAAATTACGAATCTCTCTTGGGTTTTCAGCATTGATGTTTTGTAAACCTTGAGTTTCAATTGTGTCCATTTTTAAATCTCCCTTTAATATTTTGCCCTTAAGCCACTTTCGCTGTGGTTTTTGAAGCCAAGAATGCTTGAGCCTGATTTGCATCAAACCACCAAGGAGCAAAAGCGCGTGGGTCATCAAAGTTATTGGCCATAATGGAAGCAATGCTCTGGTTTTGGCTTGCAGCTGCCAATAGCTCAACAACATGTGGCTGCGGTGGTACTAATAGGCTATTGGTCCAAGCCACCACTTTTTCTGCATAAGCCCAATAACGTTCAAAGGTTTGAACCATCCATTGTTCGCTAAAATGTTGATTATCATTGGCTAAAATGGCATCGAAATAGATTTTGCTACACTTAGCAGCATTGTTTGAGCCCTGTCCAGTAATCGGGTCATTGACTACCAATGCATCTGCCATACCAAAAATTTGCTTGCCAGAAGGTAATGTCAAAATTGGTTTGCGTACTGTCGGCGAGAAACGCCCTGCCAAATATCCACCTGCATCGGTTAACTCAACATTTGTGCAACGTTCATATTCCCAAGGCACAAATTTCTTGAGTAAGTCCAAACTGCATTGCAGGTGCTGTTCAGGTGTTTTGACATCTTGCCAGCAGTCCATTGGCCCGTTTGGAATACCTTCAAATACCATAATGTCGCAAGGTCCATTAACGGTAAGCGCAGGAAATGAAAAGTACTCGCCAACTTCGGGAATAATATTAAAAGTCACACGTGCGTAAGGTGAAATTGGCTTCATGTTTTTGACGTAGGTCAATGCCAAAGCACGTTGAGGCTTATCAAAAACGCTACGTGCATCATCACGCTCAAATTGCTTAACGACTTCACCTTTACCTGCTGCTAGCAGTACAAGTTCATACTCATTTGCGAGTTGTTCTAACTCTTCAATACCCACATCTTGAATCACTAATCGACCGCCACGGCGTTCAAACTCTTCCATCCAATATGGCATTTTGACGCGTTGATCGACCGATTGAGCGTAGCGCTCAAGACGAGCACTCCATTCAAATGCTTTACCACCATTTTCAGGATTAACTAAAGCCAGCCCAATGCCTTCTACCGCTGGACATTGTTCTTCCCAAAAATTTAAACCTAAGTCACGTTCAGTTTGTAAAGCGGTATGAAACATACACTGGCTTGACATGACTTTACCTTGACGGATTTCATCGGCAGTTCGGTTGGTGATCATTGTCACGTCGTAACCTGTATCTAGTAAGCCCAAACCAAGCTGTAAACCAGACTGTCCTGCTCCAACAATTGCAATACGGCGCATAATCTTCTCCATAATTTTCTAAATGTGCTTTTAAAACGCTGAGCTATTCGGCTAAACGTGGAATAGCGGGCTGTGATCCTTCAGGGCCCATTACTGAATATCCGCCATCGACCGCATAATCTGCTCCAGTGACGAAACTCGCAGCGGGTGACAATAAAAACAAAACAACATTGGCGACTTCTTCGGGATGACCTAAACGGCCTAGTAAGTGATAATCGGCTGCCACGCTATCGGCTTTTTCACGGTTATTGCCACTGACTTCTGCAATCACACGAGACCATGTCCAACCCGGTGAAACAGAGTTGACGCGAATACCGTCGGCAGCAAAATCCATTGCCATGCTTTGTGTGAGTTGACGTATTGCAGCTTTAGAAACCGGATATAACCAGCGCCCTGTTTGTGCCACTTTGGCCGAGATTGAAGTAAAATTAACGATTGAACCTTGTTGCTTTTTTAGGTCATGGTATAAAGCACGGCTCAGCTCAACTGTAGAGACCAAATTAATATCGAGCGCTTGCAACCAGTCCTGACGTGAAGATTTAAAACCGTCATCTAAATATGTACATGCCAGATTTACCAAGTAGCTCACTTCACCTAAATGTTGGTGAATATCTACCACAGCTTGTTGAATAGCCGCATCACTGGTTAAATCGGTTTGAATAAACATCACATCATGGTTAAAGCTTTCCGCAATCGCTTTGCCTTTGGCATCAATATCTAAAATAGCGACATGAGCACCTGCACTAACTAAGGCTTGTACAACTGCTTTACCAATGAGTGTTGCTCCACCGCTCACAACTGCAACTTTTCCTTTTAAATTTATATTCATTGCAGATACTCCTTAATTGACTGGCTTGCCTTCGCTACTTGACCAAGATGGCATCAAAGTATTTGAAGGAAGATCTTCATCAAGAAGTTTGCGTGCTGTCTCGACACCTGCAACGGGCAAGCCAGTTGGGTCTAATAAACCAATTTGTACCAGCACCGATGCTTGGTCCCAGTAAATATGCTCATGGCACAGCTTTGACCCTCTAAACTGGATCACACCTAACATTGGAATCTCGACATATTTGCCAGTTGGTTTTACACCCGGTAATAACCAGTCAATTTCAGCGTCGTGAGTAAAGCTCATAATGAACTCGTCCACCACTTGCGTTGAACCAACGGTACGAGAGATCGAGGTGATCTTCATATCTTTCGGATTTTGGTGAACAAAATGGTACTGATAAAAACGAGCAAGCTGGCTTTGGCCTACACCGCCAGTCAACGTTGGAATATGGTTGACATAAGGTTCTGCGACCATCGTTGCCATGGTTGCTGGTACGTCACGCGTATCAAACTCATGACGAATATGCTCTTCCCACAAGGCAACTAGGTCATATTTCGGCCCAATCGTGTCATGTAGTGCTGTTACTGTACGCTCGTGGGCAAAGCGCGCTGAAGGTTTGTGATAATGATTGCTTTTTGGACGTGCAAATGCATGGTCAACCTCTTCGTATACATAGGTTTGTACATTTGAATATTGGTTAGCTGCATCGACAATCGCTTGTCTCGCATCTGGCGGTGTAAATTGGTCCAGTTCGGCAATATGTAAGACCAAACGTCCTTTTACGTTGGCTAACTCATCCAACGCTTTGTCGATGCCTACGCCGTAATAACCTACGGCACATGCCACTTCCGAAAGTCGACAGCCTGCCAGATAAGCAAGCTTTCCCCCCAAACAGTACCCCACCACACCAAGGCCTGTAGTTGTGTCGCATTCTGGTCGAGTCTTTAAAAAAGATAAGCTGTCTTGAATATCTTCAACACCAAGGTTTTCGTCATATTGCTGATAAAGTTCAAAAGCTTTTTGAAAATCTTCTGGTGTATAACTCAGTTCAATATTAGGTGCTACGCGCCAAAATAAATCAGGAACTAAAACGGTATAGCCTTCTTCTGCAAGAAATTTTGCTTTTTCTCGCATGGCTGCATTCACCCCAAAGATTTCCTGACAAAGTACGACGCCCGGTCCTTTTCCTGTTTCTGGTGTTGCTAGATATGCACTGAACTGTTTTCCAGATGCAGTTTTAATTTGAACGGTTTGACCAGCCATAGTGTCAACTCCTGACATTGTTATGGCTTTATCTTCTATCCGAATATTTTTTTAGACTGTCCAAAAGCTGCAAGCACTATCCAATCTGTGCGCAATTATGAAAAAGATAGCAATGGATAAAACATATAAAAGAATAAAGTTAATGAATTTCAATATTTTAATATAAAAAATAAAAATGCTGCTTTTTATCTAATTTGGAAAAAATGGATGAAGATTAGGACTTATTGGATAGTGACTACTGGCTAAAAATAGTTCAATCAAAGTCATGTAATTAGTTTGATTACATAAGAAAAGCTCAGTCATTTTTCTAAATTAAGGCGCTTTATTTATGCATCGACCAAAGCCAATTTATGGACACAACAAAACGTTAATGCTCATCAACATTTTATGTTGTAGTGCATTTTCTACTCAGGCTTATTCAGCGGATGAAGAATGGAAATTTACATTAAAAAATGCATATATAGACAGAAACTATGACAATCCAGATGTAAAAGACACGGGTAGCTGGTCACAATCCGTCTCCCTATTTTACAACTCTAATATGCACGACACGCCGTTAGAAATTGGTGGCACTCCGATTCAAATTGGCGCAAATGCTTCAGCACAATATGCGGTTCGCTTAAGCCAAGATAAACACGTTGCAGATACGGTATTACCTTTTGATAAAGCAACTCAGTCCCAAGCACCCGATTATTTAAAATATGGTGCGACATTAAAGTTAGGCTATAACAAGACTCTACTGAGCATTGGTGAATTATGGCTAGATTTACCCGTAACCACTGTAGATGCAAGTCGTCAGCTACTGACCTCTTATTGGGGAACCAACCTTAAGTCTCAATTGAGCGATAAGCTTTTTGCTGAAATTGGCCGTATTGAAAAAGTATCACCACGAAATGAAGAAGATTTCCATCGATTTTCTTTTACCTCAAAAGGCGTGACTGGCTACTCCGATGGCCTTAACTACATAGACCTGCGCTATCAAATTACTCCTACTTTGAAAGGCGAATATTACTTCGGAAATATGGAGGATTTATATAATAAACATTATGTGGGAATGGACCACATATGGAAAAACTCTAATTTTTCAGTTAATTCAAAATTCAAATATTTCAATGCCAAAGATAATGGAAATCTTTTCGACATCGATGCGCAAAATGTAGGGTTACTAGAAACACTCAAAGTAAAAAATCACAGCTTTGGTTTAGGTTATCAACAAATTATTGGCGAGTCTGCCTACCCGCTACCTGATGGTTTCTTGCCTGAAACTTATTTTATTAACTGGAACACGACCGGTTTCTTCAAACAAGATGAAAAGTCTTATCACTTCATCTATGGCTATGACTTTAAAGATTATGTACCCGGTTTAAATACAACTTTTAAGTATGTATATGGCGATCACTTTAAAACAGCCGATGGCTTAAAAAACAAAGAAAGTGAAGCAAACGTTATTGTCAATTATGCCCTTCAACAGCCTTTTCTCAAAGGTCTAGCTCTTCAGTACATCTTTATCAATTACGACGTTAAGCATGGAAACGATTTTTCAGAAAACCGTTTCTTTGTTAATTACAGTAAAAAATTTTAATGAGTTAAGGAATACATATGAAAACGATAGATGCAAATTCGGTAATCAACCGCGAAAAACTGTCCCCATTGCAGTGGATGGTTTTTATACTCGGATTTTTTGTCTTCTTCTGTGATGGCTTAGACACAGGAATTATTGGTTTTATTGCTCCCGCATTACTGGATGACTGGGGAATTACCAAACCTCAGCTTGCGCCTGTTTTAAGTGCCGCTTTAGTCGGCATGTCAATCGGTGCCATTATTTCAGGCCCTATGTCCGATAAGTTTGGGCGTAAAGGCGTCATTGTTTTTACGAGCCTTTTGTTTTCAATATTTACCATATTGTGTGGCTTTGCCGACTCGACCCAAGATTTAATGATTTACCGCTTTATTACAGGTGTGGGTTTAGGGGCAGCCATGCCAAACATCAGTACCATTGTCTCTGAATATATGCCTGTAAAACGTAAAGCATTCCTAACAGGCCTTGCTGGCTGTGGTTTTATGCTGGGTATTTCTTGTGGCGGTGTATTGTCAGCTTATCTGTTAGAAAGTTATGGCTGGGCCAAAGTCATTATTATTGGTGGAAGTATTCCCCTCATTTTAGTGGTTGCCTTATTGCTTAAATTACCTGAATCAACCCAATACTTAATTACACGTCATCAACAAGACAAAGCACAACGAATTTTAGAAGATATTCAAGGGCATCCATTCCAAGAACCAGTAAAACTTGTCCTAGCCCAAACAGAAACAGCATCAGAGGAAAATCCGGTTAAAATCGTTTTAGGGAAATACCTCTGGGGTTCAAGCATGCTTTGGCTGTGCTGCTTTACGAGTCTATTAGTGTTTTATCTTTTAACAAGCTGGATGCCAACAATTTTAAAAACAGCTGGTTTTACGACGCAACAATTTAGTTTAATTGCAGCTATTTTCCCTTTTGGTGGTGTAATTGGTGCAACCATTATGGGTTGGTACATGGACAAACTGAACCCAACCACAGTGATTAAATACTCTTATTTAATTGCTTTTGGGCTATTTATTGTCGCAGGCTTAGTAAGCTCAAATATTTTCTTATTGGGTATTACCATTTTCTTAATTGGTGCATTACTTGCTGGTGCTCAATCTTCTTTATTACCACTTGCAGCTATTTTCTATCCAGCCGTGTGCCGCGCGGTTGGCGTTTCGTGGATGCATGGTATTGGCCGTATCGGTGCAATTATAGGTGCTTTCTTTGGATCGCTCATTTTCACGTTTAACTTAAGTTTAAGCGGTATATTCTTTATTCTAGCATTACCGACATTCATTTCATTTATTGCCCTTAGTCTTAAAGTCATTTATGAAAAATCTAAAAGTAAGCAAATATTGAATCTTGAAAATAGTATTTAAAATATAGAGATAAATAAAAACCTGATTGAATTAACCCAATCAGGTTTTTTATTGCTTAAAAGATTAAATATTTAAAAAATTTTACCCTTCGTTTCACTTGGTTTTTCACCAAACTCTTCGCGATATTCTTGAGAAAAACGACTTAAATGATTAAAACCCCAGTCATAAGCAAGCTTAGAAATAGACACTTTTCTATCAGCGCCAGTTGTACTCAAGATTTTATAAATTTGTTGTAGACGATACTTTTTCAGATAGGACATTGGACTAGTACCGTAGTACTGCTGAAACTCGTCGTACAATTTTGATTTTGAAACCCCGGCTAGACGTTGCAAGTCTTCTGCACAGATTTCTTCATGGGCGTGTTTAATAATGAAATTCCGCACCTTTCGGATATAGGCTGGTTCATCTTGATGCGAAAGTAACTTTAAACTTTCAGAATAATTATTTTCTTGAGATAAAAGTAAGGCTTTAATTACAAAATTTTCATAGTCTTCAGACAGCATCTGCAAACCATAAAAATTGCTATATTGAGATTTTAGCTGTAAAAAATTCTGAATATTTTTCCACCATGCACCAATCAGTTGCTCCGAGTCCAGATGCATTTCTGGATTAAAAATGATGGGGGCATCTATCGATTTATTCAGTAGATCTGCAAGGACAATCTGCATACTCCGCTCAGGAATAACCACCTGAAATTTTCTGCAATCTTTATCAATAATCAAATCTTGCTGATCGTTATTTGAAACAATAAGCCCTCTGTTTTCATCAGACTGATAATGAGCGCCACGAATGTTGAGAGCTTGTCGACCTTGTATAGGCAAACTAATGCTATAAGCTTTTAGATTAGAGATGTTAATGGCAACATTTGCACCATAACTGATTGTGCCAATTGCCATTTTTTTATTAGGCAGACGCATTCCATCATAGTGAAAATCGAGAGTGTCTTTGTAAATTGTATCTAGACGGTGTTCACCACAAATCGTGGACATCAAATTCTGCGCAAATTCAGCTTTACGCGAATAATGATTGAGTTCCGTCTGTTGGCTGAGTGATATCATATCCTTTTCACCTAGCTAAATAACTTATTGCTTAAAAAGCAACTTGTATGCCAATTAATATCCTTTAATTGACGAATTTTCCTGAAAAATATCTAATCAAGAAAGAGAGTAAAGATTACTTTCTCATACTCTATTAGATTTTAAAATTGGAAATAAGTTAAATACCTTTAAAGTATAATTTCATACCTTAACAAACTTATTTTATTAAATTTTTATAAGCAACTATAGTTGAGATAAATCATCGTTTTGAACACTAAACTTACATATCTTTTATTTATAAAAAACCGCCTATTAAAAAATAAGCGGCTTTTATAAAACTCTAAATTATTGTGCGGTATAACCACCATCCATAACCACAGCCTGACCCGTTACCCCACCTGCTTTGTCACTCGCAAGGAAAATTGCATAATTAGCAATTTCTTCAACAGATAACAAACGTTTTTGAGGAACCATTGCCAGAATTACATCTTCAAGTGCACTGTCTAGACTAACATTTCTGGTTTTAGCCAAGTCTGCAATTTGACCGCGAACCAATGGTGTGTCGACATAACCTGGGCATAAGGCATTTACCGTAATACCGTCACGTGCACATTCTAATGCGGCAACCTTTGTCAAACCGATTAAACCATGCTTCGCGCTGTTATAACCTGCTTTACCTGCAAAGCCAATCAAGCCATTAATTGAAGCCATATTAATAATACGGCCCGATTTTTGAGCTTTCATGATTGGGAAAACATGTTTAATGCCAATAAACGAACCAGTAAGCATGACTTGAACGAGCTTTTGAAAAACAGCGGTTGGAAACTCTTCAATAGGTGCAACGTGTTGAAAACCAGCATTATTAATTAAAATATCAACTGTTCCAAAGGTCTGTTGAGTTAACTCAATTGCTTGTTTATAAGCATCTTCCTCAGTTACGTCACATGGTGCAGATAATGCTTCAAAGCCTTGTCCTGTTAGCAGTTTTGCCGTTTCTTGGCACTTTTCAGCATTCATATCAGAAATGACAACTTTTGCACCTTCTTGAGCAAATTTCTTGGCAATTTCTAGACCGATCCCGCTTGCAGAGCCTGTAATAAAGGCTACTTTTCCGTCTAAAAGTTTAGTCATCTATTCACTCCTTAATATTTTTAACTTGTTGGTTTAAACAATACCAGTCACTGTAAAGACCGTAATCACCACAAATACCGCTAACGTTTTAATTACTGTGACTGCAAAAATATCCTTATACGACTGTTTATGGGTTAAACCTGTAACAGCAAGTAAGGTAATGACAGCACCATTATGTGGAAGTGTATCCATACCGCCCGATGCCATTGCAACCACACGGTGCATAACTTCTGGTGGAATACCTGCTGCTAAAATCGCGGCGTTATAGTGTTCGGCCATCGCACTTAGAGCGATACTCATGCCACCAGAAGCTGAACCGGTAATACCCGCTAAAACTGTCGTGGTTACCGCACCATTTACCAATGGATTTGTGAAGGTACTGCTCATTGCATGACTAATCAGGGCAAAGCCCGGTAATGACGCAATAATTGCACCGAAACCATATTCAGAAGCTGTATTCATCACTGCTAAAAGTGAGCCACCAATACTGGCATTAATGCCCTCTTTAAAGTTCGTCACTACACGTTGGTAGTCAAATAAAATTGCAGCAATAATTCCGACAATAAGTGCTAAACCAACAGCCCAGATCGCCCCCGTTTTTGCAACATCAACGGTGTAATCGGCTAAACCTACAGTGGCAAAATCAAAGCCATGTGGATACCACTCTTTAATTGCTTTAGACAAATATTTGTTCATTACTGCAACAAGAATGAGAGGTACAAATGCTAAAAACTGACGAGCTGTACTTCCATTATTTTGCATAGATATATCGGCTTCAATTTCTTGAGACGACGTATTGTCTACTCCAAAACCAGAAAAGCCTTCACCCGCTTTTGCAGCAGCGCGACGACGCCACTCCAAATAGGCTAAACCTGCAGATAAAACAAAAATAGCGCCAATAATCCCTAAAAATGGGGCGGCATAAATATTGGTACCAAAGAACGTGGTTGGAATAACGTTCTGGATTTGCGGTGTACCTGGCAATGCATCCATGGTAAATGTGAATGCACCAAGCGCGATTGTGCCTGGAATTAAACGTTTTGGAATGTTAGCTTGTCTAAAAAGCTGATTGGCAAAAGGATAAATTGCAAATACAGCAACAAATAAGCTGACACCACTATATGTTAAAATTGCACCTAATAACACAACGGTTAAAATCGCTTTTTTTGCCCCAATCCATCTCACAATTGTTCTAGCAATAGACTCAGCAATTCCTGACATTTCAACGACTTTACCGAAAATTGCTCCGAGCAAAAACACAAGAAAGTAATCTTTAATAAAGTTAACCATTTTCGGCATAAAGACACCCGAATAAAATGGTAAAACATTGGCTGGGTTAATGAGTAAAACCGCGAGTAAGGCACAAATTGGTGCCATGAGAATGACAGAAAAGCCCTTGTAAGCTGTGTACATTAACAGCCCAAGCGAAAGTAGAATTACAAATAATTCCCACATATATTCTTTCTCCCTAAAGAATAAATATTAGGTTTAAAATTACCAAAAGATATTTAGGTTATCCCAAACCTATAATGATAAAAATCACAACATCTATGCTTGGTAATAGGTAAATGTGCCTAAAATAAAATATCACTAAAATATTTAAAAACAATGTAATTTATTTAAATTTTAAAATACCAATAAATTACATATAGATATGTTATTTATATGGTAAAAAGTTATTATTTTTAAAGTTCCATTGTTTTATAAAACTTATTAATTGTTGAGTAAATTAAATTAATATCCATATATTATTTAATAAAGGCAATCAAATAATATATTTTTTAAAATAATTTAATAAATATTTTCAGTGAACTGAGTAATCTATTAGTAAGTAAGAAAAAACCCACTTAATGATGAGTGGGTTCAATTGAAATTTAATATTGCTCGACAGCTTTAGACACAAGCTCTTACTCTTTTATTTCATTCGAGTTAGTCTTAAATTAAAGTCAGATGGGAGTAAAATTCGATACTCTATCTCAACCCCAGGTTTAACTTCAGTTTCTTGTGAAGTTGAAATATTTGGGCACATCCCGCCACCTGTTTCTAATCTAAAGATATAATATTTAGGCTCAAGATAAATAGTAGCTATTTCATTTGAACGAATTGAGAATACTTTTTGTTTCCTCTTTTTCAATTTTAGATGCTGCGCTTACAGAGGTTCCAAACGTTAAGAATAAAGCTCCAATTAAAGTTTTTCTCATAAAATTACCCTTTATTATTAATAATTAAAATTTAAGAGCTTAGGGTATAAAAAAACCACCCTTAGGTGGATTAGTTTTTAGGAAGAGTTTTGTTAATTTCGCTACTGGCAGTTTCATGAATTTTTAATAAGTTGAAACTTTCATAGTTAGCCAAAATACAAAAAAGCAGAGCGACTATCAAAATTAGGGTGATCTTATTCATTTCATTTTGCCTTAAATGATTTTAATTTTTTTAATCTCGAAATGGTACATGAAAATACTATCAAAACCTTAATTGTTAAGAATCTACCACAATTTATTACAAAAGCTGTTAGTAATACTTAATGGCAATGCAATTAGCGAATCAACAACAATAAGACATAAAAAGCACTCTAGGGTACTTTTTAAACTTAAATATATTCAAGGATTTAAATAAAAACTACTGACGTTGCTTAGAAAGCTCAATAATCAACTTTTCCTCGTAGTCATTGAGCACTTTGTCAATATTCTCTACCCATTTCGACTCGTTCGCTACCTGTGCTGATCTAGTTACCTTGCTATAGATTTTAAATGGTGGGCGATTAGGATGTTTGGCATCTAAAATTTCGGTATCAATTTCAGAATTGATTTTGATTGAGGCAAATCCAGGCTGGAACCAAGACCAAAATTTATTAATTTTAATATTTAGTATCAGATCGGCATTGGCTTCATTAGTGGTGTTATTAGCAAGAACTTTATATCCCGACTGCTGCAATGCATTAGAAACACGTTTATCAACCAAATGTGTACAGTCTCATCCTTTAAAAGTATATCCCCTAAAGCCTTTCCATATCCATTTCTTTTACGAGCAACAGCTCGGGCTTTTTCTTCTACTGTTGCATTAGATTGCTCACCTTTTAAAGATGGAATATCAGCTGATGCGGGTTTATCTTGAAATTTTCTATCATCCTCAACTTTCACTATGATCGATTTGCCTTTCGCTACTATTTCTTGGGATTGATTTAGTTTTTGGCCTTGAGGTGATTTTAAAATTAACTATTCTTTAGTAATGAAGAGTAAAAAATAGTGAGTGTTAAATTTGTAGTATCACTGATCGGATAAGGCTTACCATTGATTATCAGAGGAAAGAATTTTGCTTTTTTAAGAAATTCATCTAAGACAAAATTATCCAATTCTTGTAAGCCGTACTTCTTCGAATCTTTGCAAGCTTGATGTTTCCATTATCATCTGCTTCTGAATAAATACTCATATACCTGTTTTTCGCTTTAAGTGCACAGTATCCATGGTAATTTTCTTTACTTTATCTTCTGTTTGTTTAGCCACATCAAAACTAATCGACTTTTTCCCCGCCCAACTCATAAATTTCTCCATAAAAAACCACTCAGATGAGAGTGGTTTTTCTTTTCCAAAAAGTTCTTAACTAGCACTTCCACAAATATCAGTGGTGCCTGTTGGATATGTAAACTGCATATTTGCTTTATTAGTAATTAACTGGACTGAGACAGTTTTACCAAGAAATTTAGAGTTAGCATTTGGTGATTGTATTCCAACACCATTAAAGCCAATATTTTTAAGAGCATTTTCAGCAATTAAATTAAGATATCCATAATTAGTACCGTTAATAATATATCCCATTTGTTTACTGACCTGATTAAAATAAAGTCC
Organism: Acinetobacter sp. Leaf130; assembly: GCF_001423205.1. Lineage (NCBI taxonomy): Bacteria > Pseudomonadati > Pseudomonadota > Gammaproteobacteria > Moraxellales > Moraxellaceae > Acinetobacter > Acinetobacter sp. Leaf130. Next base: position 1,087,691 of record NZ_LMOE01000001.1, on the reverse strand, counting down.
AACTCTAATTTTGCCATCTGAGGGCATCGTAATAGGGATTACTTTTCGATCAACGTCTTTGGCAACTACTGCCCCTGAAGTATCTCTTTTTGTTGTAACTCCAGTTAGTGACACATAGTTTCCATCAGCAAGACTGGTATCTTTATTTATTAATCCATAGCCCAGATCTAGGCTAATTTCATTTTTTAAATTAGAAGCCCCTAATATTTGAAAAGCCATTTGCTGGATTTCATAACTGTCACCAAGTACAACATTTTTAAGATTTGAAGCATCAAAAATAAATTCTGCAGCAACAATGTTATTTCCTACAACCGTTTTATCAACAAGAGGAGTTTGCATAGAAGGCATACTGATCAATTTACCAGAGGTCACTACTTGATCCACAGGTACACTTCCAATATAAGTAATTGTTGCCGTACCTTTTTGCTCAGCAATACTGATCGGAGACATTAATTTAATCTGCCTCCCTCCTGCTGCATTTTTTGCATTGACTTGTGCCTGAGTTGCATCAAAATTATAAGTACAGGCAGCATAAGTATTTACTGAAAGTCCACTGCTGATTAATAAACCCAAAATAATTTTATTCATGTAATCTTCCTTTTATTTGAGCAAACAGTATAGCCAAGCATATAAAAATATTGATTAAAAACTGACAAGCGGTTATTTTTACTTCTTTAAAGTTTTCTATTATGAAATTTCAATATTTAATTTCTACTACAATAATATGAATGATATAGATTAATATGTAGATTAGCACTGCTAATACACCGCCGATTACTAGGGCGATCTCCATAGAATTAGAAGGATTATTTTCTGGTTTTCTAGAAAAAATTGCAGGATATTTTGCATTCTTAATTTTCTCTTCAGCAATTCGATAATGCTTTTTACCTATTCTTATAAATATAAAGATACAAATAATAGGTAAAACAAATGATGAGTAATAAATCAATGAATCTACTGAAAATTTATTATTGATCGCATCATCACATTTATAAAAATACTTCTGTTTTTCTTTACTTAACTTAGCAGTTTTTTCAGAAGTAATTTGGGTGAAATCAAAATCATTATGACAACCAGATATAAAGATATCTTTGGCATCTCTAGAACTACTTGACCCACTACTTGTATGCCGCATATGTACGGTTGTATAAGACATAATATAATTTAAAAATTAAATCTGGATTTTATTAAATTAATTATAATTTACAACTCATATCTTCCTCAACTAACATTTTCAAATAGTCGTGACAGGATCTTCCTGAATATGAATAACTCGAAATAAATCTAAGACTGTTGTCCATTTTTCATTATTTTTTGGAGCCAGAGTCACTTTATTTTGCAGTACAATAGCTTTCAAGAATGAAACTGTGTAAACCTTTATATTCTTAAACTTTAAAGGCTATTTTCTTGACCATGATAGCTTTATAGATACTTTTAATAATTTAATGGAAAACTGTTACGTGCTTATGCAAGAAAGTTTGTTAGTAATTATAAAATGCCAATCAGGTGATGAGCATTTTATTAATATATTCTATGATTGTAAAAAATACTCAATCCTTTTCTTAATATAGCCTAGTTTTTTCTTCATTAGCTCCCTACTCCACAAATATCCATTGTTCCTAATGGGTAAGTGAACTGTAGCTTATTTCGATCCGTAATTAATTCTGCTGAAATCTCTTTGTTTAGGAATTCTGAGTCTATGTAGCCATATTCAAAAGGAATAAAAAAACCAATATTTTTTAATTTGGAAGGAAGCATAGCAATGTAACCTTTATTTATACCATTAATGATTAAACCAATCTGATGATTATTCTGATTTATATAAAAACCTATATGCTGATAACCTTCCTGAATAATATATTCCTTATAAATTGGATTAGTCGGATTAAAAATATCCAGATTTTTTGCAACTGTAGAACTCAGAACATTATTAGAGTTATTGTTAGCATAGAATGCACCTAAAGTAATTGTTTCTCCACTTTGAGTTTGGCCAAAAGCTGATACTGGAACTGGGAAGGTTACAACCTGACCTGTATTAAGCTGATTAATAAGTTTAAATCTGAACTCAAATGCGATAATACCAGTTTGTGGTATAACCTTATCACCATAGATATTTATGCTTGACTGAGTTGTAGTTTGATTATTAAATGAACTCAAATTATTCTTAACGGATAATTTTAAATTATTTTTGGTTAATAATTTTGAATATGTATTAGTTAAGCTTGCTGTAGTAGATGGTGTCATTGCAGCGATCCAGATATTAGCAAATTCTTTACTAGTAGCAAGATAGCCCTTTCCTTTACTAGGATTTGAAGTTTCCAATAATTTAAAACTGACTTTTTGCCCATTAATAACAGGAAATATATCAGCCTGATTTGAAGAGACTGATGAAATTTTAAGTATCTGATCTTGAGTAACATCAAAATTATAGGGACAAACACTCCATGCACTCATACTAAACAGGCCCAAAGTTAAACCTAAAGCTGTTTTTCTCATACTAGTTTCCATTTTTAATTTTTTGAACATTTAATATATATTTATTTTTTAAAAAATAGAATTTTTTTAGTTTTTCTTATGCTGATGATCCTATTCAAATGGACATATTACTTAAACACCAGAATCAAATTATTGATGACTGTTTAAGTTCTGGATCACCCATTTTATAGTTTCAGGAAATTCTTTTATAGGTGATTCAAAAATCCCGATCTATGATCAAGTTTCGATGCTTAATTATGATTTTACTGCTGTACCCTCTATAAACTTGCATAAAATTGACCCAGAACATTTTGATGATGGTGAAGATAATGACCTATATTTCACTCCTATGTTCACTGAAACGCTGTGGGAACCTAATATTCATAATGATTTATTAGTCAAAATTGCTAATGATGAAACACGTGCTTTTTTTATTTCTTTTGAGAAGAATGTAATCATCGCGCCTTATGACGGCGGCTTAGATCTTATTATTGAAGATTGCTGTTTAAAAAAAGAGATAAAAAAGAAATATAGTGAGCTACTTTCAAAACGAGACGATGGGCTTTAAAAGCAACGGGTTTATATACTTCTCCCTATACACATATTTACAACTGTTTTATTTATCCAGTAGCAGAAAATAATTATCCAAGTCGAAAAATTGCTGAGTCTCTAGGAGGAAAACTAGTTTCAAAAGCTACAAGTAGAAAATTTGACTTCGTGAAATATGAAATACCTATTAACTTCTGAACTCATCTTTCTAAAGTCTTGTCATACCAATCCCAATGCTTACTTACAAGATAGTTATCTATAATTCTTTGGCACACTTCAATGATGCTGCCTTTAAGTCATTATCAGCTTTGTAAACCATATTTGAACTGGAGGCACTTAACGTTATTCTAGATTCGAGTATATCTTTGTTTAGAAGCTTCACTTCTAGAGTCATACCATTTTGAATGTAAATCATATTATTTGCATACTTAACTTTGTTGAATACAACCTGCCCATTATTATCGTCACAAAGTATACCATTACCATCTAAATCAAGTTTTATTGTTGATATGCTTGGGCTGATGGAAATCGTCCATATACCTGACACTGAAGGTATAGAAGGTTGTACTTCACTAAATTTATTATTAATCATTTGAGTAGCGGGAGTTACACACCCACCTAATAAAACCACCACTCCTAATAAAATTATCTTTTCCATGAAATTATCCATTTTAATAATGAGTAAAATTTAACAGTTCAGAAAATGGAAAACCACCCGAAGGTGGTCTAAATAATTTACTTAGTATTTATTGCTCTTACATTTCAGTTTTTACTATTGAATTAAGACTAGCTTTATATTGAGATATAATTTTTTGAAAAACAGTATTTATTTAATCTTTGTTATTCAATAAAATACCCTTATAAAGTCTTGATAAGAAAACAAAATATGATGTGGATTAAATTTGTATTGTACCCTCTGGGCATGTTTCTACTGTGGCAAATTATTTTCATAATTATGCAACTCTCTTTAACATATCTAAATATGCCACAAGTCCTTGTAGCTATACTTTCATTGATCATAAATTGCGGTATGCAAATTTTGATTGGATATAAAATTCCTCAATTAGCACCAAAATATAAATTTGTATCGAGTGTTACATACATCATCATCTTCACCTTTTTATTAGCAATTTATTCAACAACTATTTTATTAGAAGGTTTAAAAGTTGCTCCTCAAGTAATTTGGTTAGGTCATTTATTTTTCCATGGAGTTGGAATGGCTCTATATTTTGCAAATAACAGAGATGAATTTTGTTGGGAGAATTTACTAAAGTAGTTCAATAGCTCGTCCGCTCATTCCTTTTTCTTAAATTTTTGTCAAAAAACATCTTATTAGACAAATTTTCGTATAAATTACAGCACTAGGCGGGAACAGTAATCTAAAGGAACGAAATGACGCTTAAACAACTAAAAGCTTTTTTGGCCCTCGCTCGTACGCTCAATTATGCTAATGCATCTTTAGATTTACATCTTAGCCAGTCCGCTTTAAGTCTCACTATCAAAAGCCTAGAAGAAGAATTAGGTGGGAAACTATTTAACCGTAATACACGCCGTGTTGAACTTACTCAGGAAGGAAAATCGCTCATTCCCTATGCAAAAAAATTAATTGCCAATTGGGATGAAATGGAAAATGATGTTAAACAAAGGTTTAAGCTTAATCGTGGAACCTTAAGTATTGCCTCTATGCCATTTGTGACTCATGCAATTTTGCCTCAAGTCATTCATGAGTTTTTGAGTCTCCACCCTAACCTTAATTTTTCCATTCATGATATTCCTAATGAAACCATCATCGAAAAAGTACAGGATGGTATTTTTGAGCTTGGCCTATGTTTTGAGCCAGATCTTACTGAAGGTTTAGAGTTTAAACCGCTTTTTGAAGAAGATTTTTTAGCTCTATTACCAAAGACTCATCCCCTTGCACAGGCTTCGTCAATTACTTGGCAACAGCTTTGTTCTAACCCATTTGTCACTTTGCAAAAACCTTCGATTGTTCGTTATTTGGTTGAGCAAAATTGTTTACGAAATAATATAACGCTCGATTTGAAAGTTGAATGTCATCAAATTTCATCACTTTCAAGTTTTGTTGCTTATGGAATTGGGGTAAGTGCAATTCCAAGACATTTTGCGACGCACATTGATAAAGAACATAATGTATTAATTGAGCTACAAGACGAAGCTATTCATAAAACAGTTGGAATTGTCTATAAAAAGAACTTTGAAATTTCAAATATTTCAGCTCAATTTATTGAGGCATTGCTTCAATATAAATTTTAAAAAATTAAATACTGTATTTTAGGATGAGCTAAGCTTACGGCTAAGGTAAATTTCTTAATTATTATAAATTTCAATGCTATGAAATGATTTTTTTAAGATTTTTTGCTTTTGTGCTTCTTATCTTTTGTTGTTAATTTGATGCGATTCATTGATTATACTTATTAATCCTTTTAAAAAATTAACTTCTATAACATAAAACTAGATGCTAAAACTAAAACCACTAAGGGATATAGGATAACAATAGAATGAATAAAGTTTATGCCAATGCAGAGGCAGCACTGAAAGATGTTATTGCAGATAATCAAACACTTGCCGTTGGCGGTTTTGGTTTATGCGGAATTCCTGAAAAACTGATTGTTGCAGTTAAACAAAGTGGTGTAACTGGTCTCACTTGTATTTCTAATAACGCAGGTATAGATGACTTTGGCTTAGGTATTTTGCTTCAAACCAAACAGATTAAAAAAATGATCTCTTCTTATGTTGGAGAAAACAAAGAATTTGAGCGTCAGTATTTAAATGGTGAACTTGATGTAGAACTCACCCCACAAGGAACTTTAGCTGAAAAGTTACGTGCTGGTGGTGCTGGAATTCCTGCATTTTATACTCAAACTGGCGTAGGTACACTGATTGCTGAAGGTAAAGAAGAACGTACCTTTAAAGGCAAAAACTACATTTTAGAAGAATCTTTAACAGCCGATGTAGCACTTGTTAAAGCATATAAAGCCGATAAAGCGGGTAATTTAGTTTTCCGTAAAACTGCTCAGAACTTTAACCCTGAATGTGCAATGGCTGGAAAAATTACAATTGCTGAAGTTGAACAGGTTGTTGAAATTGGTGAATTGGATCCGGATGAAATCCATTTGGCGGGTATCTATGTAAATCGCATTGTACTTAATGCATCACCTGAAAAACGCATTGAGCATAAAACTTTAAGCACGGAGGCAGTATAAAATGGCTTGGTCACGCAATGAAATGGCACAACGTGCTGCAAAAGAACTTGAAGATGGTTTTTATGTCAATTTGGGTATTGGCTTACCTACCCTAGTTGCCAACTATATTCCTGAAAATATTAATGTTTGGCTTCAGTCTGAGAACGGTTTATTGGGTATTGGCGAGTTTCCAACTGAAGAAACTGTTGATGCCGACTTAATTAATGCTGGTAAACAAACGGTTACTGCTCGCCCTGGCGCTGCCTTTTTCTCAAGCTCAGCGTCATTTGCCATGATCCGTGGCGGCCATGTAAATATTGCAATTTTAGGTGCAATGGAAGTTTCCGAAAATGGTGACTTGGCTAACTGGATGATCCCAGGTAAAAAAGTAAAAGGTATGGGCGGCGCAATGGATTTGGTTGTTGGTGTCCAAAAAGTTGTAGTTCTTATGGAACATTGTGCAAAAGACGGTACGCCAAAAATTGTGAAAAACTGTAGTTTACCTTTAACCGGTAAAGGCGTGGTTCACCGCATAATTACTGACTTAGGTGTAATGGACATTACCCCGCAAGGTGTTGAACTGATTGAACTTGCTAAAGATGTCACTCTAGAACAGATTCAAGCTGTTACAGGTGTCGAATTCTATAAAACCTTAGTTGCTTAAATTTTAATTTTTAATTAGCCAGACAAGACTTAAGCTAGAAAGTGAGCTTAAGTCTTAGCCCATTTAAGCACCGGATGTGCTGTCAACGAATAAGAACGAGAAGGATTTTTTCAGCTATGCAAAAACAGCAAGGAATTTTTGAAAGATTTGCCCTTCGGATTAGTGACTGGTCTGAAAAGTGGTTTCCAGATTCATATATTTTTGCTCTACTCGGCGTCATTATTGTCTCTATTGCCGCTTTGGGTATTGGTGCTCCAATCCAAGATGTAGCGACGTCATTTGGTAATGGTTTTTGGAGTCTTATTCCATTTACTCTGCAAATGACCATGCTAATTATTGTGGGTTATGTCGTTTCTGTTTCTAAACCCGTAAAATTCCTGATTCAAAAAATGGCGCGTATTCCAAATTCTGGACGTGGTGCTATTGTTTTGGTTGCGACCGTCAGCTTGTTAATTTCGCTGGTCAATTGGGCGGTAAGTACCATCCTTACTGCACTTTTAGTTATTGCATTGGCAAAACGTAAAGAACTCAATATGGATTATCGTGCTGCTGCCGCAGCTGCGATTATTGGTATGGGTGCAACTTGGGCGTTGGGAATTAGTTCGTCAGCAGCACAGCTTCAAGCGAATAAAAGCAGTTTGCCTGAGTCGATTTATAATTTGACTGGTGTTATTCCATTTACCGAAACGATCTTTCTTTGGCAATCAATTGCGATGACCATTATTTTGGTGATTGTTTCAATCGCAATCGCGTATTGGTCGGCTCCCAAAGGTAATAATGTCAAAACGATTGAAAGTTTTGACATTCAATTTGAAGAAGAAAAGCCACATGAGGAGAAATCAACGCGTCCGGGCGACTGGTTAGAAAACTCACCTATTTTAACGATTGTTGTGGTGGCTTTAGGTGTAATTTGGATGTTTTTTGAATTTTCAAAAAGTAATCCAATCATTGCTATTTCAAGCTTAAACACATACAACTTTGTGTTCTTAATGCTTGGTCTAGCACTACATGGAACACCACGAAACTTCTTAAATGCTGTTGCAAAAGCAGTTCCAGCCGTATCAGGAATCTTGATTCAGTTCCCACTTTACGGAAGCATCGCTTTTATTATGACGCAAGCTTTAAATAGCCAAGATTTATCACTGTCACACTATGTTGCCGAGTTTTTCGTCTCTATCGCTTCAAAAGAGACCTTTGCGATTGTGATGGGAATTTACTCTGCCATACTCGGGTTCTTTGTACCTTCTGGCGGTGGGAAATGGATTATTGAAGCCCCGTATGTCATGCAAGCGGCAAATGATTTAAAAGTTCATTTGGGCTGGTCTGTACAAATTTATAACGCAGCCGAAGCTTTACCAAATTTAATCAATCCATTCTTCATGCTTCCAATGTTAGGCATTTTAAAACTAAAAGCAAAAGATGTGATTGGTTTTACAGTTACTCAGCTCGTCGTACATTTTCCCTTAGTTTTATTTTTATTGTGGTTCTTTGGAAGAACGCTTAGCTATACCCCACCGACTTTTTAATTTACTGGCGCCTTTAGTTTCGGCTAGAGGCAAATTTAGCAAATACACCAATAAGAGATATTAAGATGAGTTCAATTGTTATAGTTTCAGGTAGTCGTACTGCAATGGGCGGTTTTCAGGGCAGTTTATCTTCTTTAACAGCTCCAGAGCTTGGTGCTGCAGTAATCCGTGAATCGATTAAACGTGCAGGTATTGCACCAGACCAAGTAGATGAAGTTATTTTTGGTTGCGTACTGAGCGCAGGTATAGGCCAAGGACCAGCTCGTCAGGCTATGCGTAAAGCTGGCGTGCCCGATCATGTAGGTGCAGTCACCATTAATAAACTGTGTGGCTCTGCGATGAAAGCAGTGTTAATGGCATCAGATACCTTAAAAGCTGGCAGTGCCAACATTATTGTTGCGGGTGGCATGGAATCTATGACCAATGCGCCTTATATTTTGCCCAAAGCCCGCGGTGGTTACCGTATGGGACATGGCGAAATTAAAGACCACATGTTTTTAGATGGCCTTGAAGATGCTGAAACAGGCCGATTAATGGGTTCTTTTGCTCAAGACATGGCAAATACCAAAGGCTTTACACGTGAGCAAATGGATAATTTCGCGATTTCTTCACTTAAAAAAGCGCAAACTGCGATTACAGAAGGTTATTTCAAGGAAGAAATTGTTCCTGTTGAAGTAAAAACACGTAAAGGTGTTGAAATTGTTGATCAAGATGAACAACCATTAAAAGCGAATCTTGAGAAAATCCCAACTTTACGCCCTGCTTTTAGTAAAGACGGTACAATTACAGCGGCTAACTCAAGCTCAATTTCTGATGGTGCTGCTGCATTAGTACTCACCACTGAAGAATATGCTCAATCTCATGGTTTAAATACTTTAGCAAAAATTGTGGCGACTTCTAGTCATTCACAGCATCCAAGCGAGTTTACAATTGCTCCAATTAGTGCGATTCAAAAAGTACTTGAGCGTGCTGGTTGGTCTGTTGACGAGGTAGATGCTTGGGAAATTAATGAAGCTTTTGCAATGGTCGCAATGGCGCCAATTCATGAGCTCGGCATTGATGAAGCAAAAGTCAACGTACATGGCGGAGCATGTGCTTTAGGACATCCAATTGGCGCAACGGGTTCAAGAATTATCCTTTCTCTTATCTATGCTTTAAAACGCCTAGGTAAAAAGAAAGGTGTTGCTGCACTATGTATTGGTGGTGGTGAAGCTACAGCGGTCGCAATTGAAATCTAAAAATCAAACCACACAGAAAAAGATGTAGGAGTTTTTCTTACATCTTCTTTTTTAGACTTTAAAAAGTTCATAACAGGTTTGGCGGAACCATTTATGGCTACTTTTATGATGACAAGACATATGCCAATGTTGTTTAACATCATAAGTTGGGAAGTCGAGAGGTGCCGGTAAAATCTGTAAATTTTCTCTGACCAATAAGACTTGGCTCAAATAATACGGTACGGTTGCAATCGCATCTGTTTCTTGAACGACTAAACCCACCCCTAGATAACTTGGTAAGCGGATTAGAATATTTCTATCCAATCCTTTGTTCTGTAATTCATTTTTAATGTGGTAGTGGCCGATTCCTGCATCAATATCGATATGATATTCGCGCATATAATCATCTAAAGTAAAATTATTTGGATCTAAACGAGGATGGCTCTTAGAGCTAATCACAACATAATGTTGTTTGAAAAACTTTTGTTGATAAAAGCCTTCTTCTAATTGAGGTAAAAAGCCAATTGCGAGGTCAATTTCACCATTTGCCATTTGATAACTGGTTTCTGGTGTAATCGGCCGAATATTCAAGCGAATTAAAGGAGCTTTCTCTTTTAAATAGTTTGTTAATTGCGGCAATAAGACCAGATGAGATACATCAGTCATCGCAATAGTAAAAAGTTGATCCGAAGTAAGTGGGTCAAAGTTCACACTAAAGTTGTTAATACTTTCAACTTTATCAATAACTTCACTAATAAGTGGAAAGATTTCTTTAGCTAATTCGGTCGGAATCATTTCATTCCCAACACGAATAAAAAGCGGGTCATTGAAATGCTGACGGATTTTGTTCAGTCCATTACTAACACTCGGTTGGGTAAGACCAATAGCATCAGCAGCCATTGAAACGCTTTTAAACCGATAAATATGATAAAAAATATTTAGTAATCTACTATCTAGATCAAACAAAATTGTCTCCGTCTGGATCAAATAATCCATTCAAAAGGAATGAAAGCAGGTACAGCATATATAAAAATGCTCACTAGATTTCTGAATTATTGATATATGGTCTAAATTAACAAAGAATCTAGACCATGAGCAATGCTTTATAAAGCCTTTCGTCATAAAGACAAAGGGATGGGCACTTTAATTGATTACTTTGTATGTAAATATGTTGAATACAATACATATCCTTATAAGTTTTTATAAATTTTAATCAGGCTGAGTTTGGAAGCCCTTCCAGATTTGCTGGACTGCTTTGTTATCACTCAAATTATTTTTAAAAATGTAAATATCTTGAGGAAGACAATATTCATGATGATCCAACATGACCAGTTTTCCGTTAGCAAGATCTTCCTCTACATTAATTTTTGGAATCCATGCCACCCCTAGGCCTTGCAATACCAGCTCTTTCAAATTAGTTGCATTATCAGTCTCGTATAAGGTTTTATAAATTAGTTTACCTTCGATCAGTTGGTCCACTAATTTTCGCAAATACGCATGTTTACTGTAAGCAAGCAATGAAAAATTATTCTGAATCGTATGCTTAGGCGTATGGTCGGCTTCGGTAGCTGATACAGGAACAATCTCTGTTTCCGCAATCTTGATTCCGCTTAAAATATCATCACCAACACGATTAATATTAGATCGGTCTGCATAACAAATCATAAAATCGCAGGCACCTTCTTTTAAAAGAGATAAACCCTCACCACTATTGGTCGCTACAATTTCGATTTTTAAATCACGCATAAACGTTGGAAATTTTTTCAAAAAAGTCGTTAAAAAACCAGAAGCTAATGAATGAACAACACAAAACCGAATGGTAGATTCAGTTTCATTTTTAATATTTTTAATCAGTTTAGCGGTCTCTTCCACCTGCTTTTCAATATTTTTAGACATAACCAGCATAATTCGCCCGATGTCTGTAAATTCAATATTATTTTTATTATTTCTAATAATAACTTCAGCTCCTATCATCTCTTCTAATTGTTGAATTCTACGCGTAAAAGCGGATTGACTAATAAATCGCTTTTCAGCTGCCTTTGAAATAGAACGCTCACGCTCTAATGTCAAAAGATCTTCTACCCAACGTACTTCTAAGTTCATTTTATGCATTCCCTTTTTATATTTATGTCCTTAATTTGTCTTGTTGGGAAGCTGGATAAATAGCTGAATAGATGAATGAAAAATATAAAACATGGGAGTACCTGCAAAAATGCGATGGAAGAATGGCAAGGCCAAACGATAAAAAGTATGTATTTAATAATTCTGACATAGAAAAGAGTGTAAGAGAATAAAAGACTTTGATTTAACTCATCAACTCATACAAATATAAAATTATTGCGATAAAAATTATTTTAAATCAATAATTAAATTAAACATAACCTAAGTAAATGAACACTTCAATCTTAATAAAAAATAAAAATAATCTTATGTTTTCATCATGTTTTTAATTTTGATAAAAAAAAGTCCGTACCTTGGGGAAGAATACGGACTGTAAAACTAAAATGTTACTATTTTGATTATTTCAGGATTTAAGCTTTCTGACCTAATAAAATCATTCAAATCAGAAGATATATTTGCAGTATAATTCAACTAAATAAACCTGACTATTCTACTAAAGTATCTATCCGAGATTAAGCTGAAACAAATTTCTAATATTCACCAATGAGATAATATAGCTTTCTTGAAATTTCAACCATCATATTAGAAGTATATTGAGTGATTTCAAAAACTTGCTTTTTCTGTGGGTTAAACACCATATTATCTTTTTCATCGCTAAAAAAGATATAAGTGGTGTATTTGTCCATTTGATGGATATGCTCTTTTAAGCTTACTTTTTCCCCAGAATTGGGATCATAGGCGATAAACTTCATTCTCATGAATTTTGTCTCTATACATACGGTCTTTTACCTAAAGTTTAATAAAATTTAGGTAAAACAATATTTTGATGGATAATGTAAAATAGTTAGGCTGAGTAACCGTGGCTATTTATAAGATATTGCTACGATACTATTTGCCTTGTTTACAGAGGTTTCCGCAGAAGCAATAGATTGCTCGGCTTCTTTAAGCAGACGAGAAGTTTTTGACTCTCTCTTCTCTTCACCCTGAAAAAGTACATAGTATGTAAAACTACCCAAAATAATTAATGCAGCTGTGACTTTTAACATAAACTTAAAACTAGGATTTTTTCGTATTATAGTGATTTTTATGTGAAATGCATCACATTTTTATATAAATTTGTTAGATAGGCTACACTCTCTGTGCTGTAAACCTTATTAATTTACTTGATATTTCACTTAAATTAATGAGTATAGAATTTTGCATTCAATTATTTTTTAATTATATGACCATTTTGGTCATCAGAGAATTTTTGCATATTAAATTTATCTAAACAGTAAACTGTTAATTTAAAAAATAAAATTTAGATTCAATGAGTGCAGGAAAAAGAATTTTTTATTTTTAGATTTGGAAAAGAAGAAAACTGATATGCAAAAAATGCATAATTAACTTGATAAATGCATTAGAAGTGAAGCATTTCGAAATCTAATATGAATTATCTACTCTACTAATTCGAAGTTTAATGATGAACGCTGAAATTACCACCCGTATTGAGAAGGATCTTATTGGTTATAGAGAAATCAACAATAATGATTATTACGGAGTTCAAACATTACGTGCTCTAGAAAACTTTAACTTAACCCAAAGCAAAGTTGGAAATTTCCCTCATTTAATTAAAGCATTAGCAATGGTAAAACTTGCTTGTGCTGAAGCGAATCATAATCTTAAAAGCTTAGATCAAACTAAATTTGAAGCAATTGAATACAGTTGTAATCAACTTATTCGCGGTAATTTTCACGATCAATTCCCGATCGATATGTTGCAAGGTGGTGCTGGTACTTCAACCAACATGAATGCAAATGAAGTATTGGCGAATGTTGCTTTAGAATATATGGGACATGCAAAAGGCCAATATCAATATTTACACCCTAATAATGATATCAACATGTCACAGTCTACAAATGACGTGTACCCTACTGCAATTCGTTTAGGCTTATTATTAAATTTAGACGAATTGAATCTCCCTTTTAATAACTTAATTTTAAGTTTCCGTAACAAGTCTCAAGAATTTGCTCACATCTTAAAAATGGGTCGTACTCAGTTGCAAGATGCTGTACCAATGACATTGGGTCAAGAGTTTGGTGCTTTCGCTGTAACTTTGCAAAAAGATCTTGAGCAAATTAATACGCTTATTCCAAATGTTTTAGCTTATATGAACCTTGGTGGTACAGCGATTGGTACGGGAATTACCACTGAATACAGTTACCGTGAACTTGCGATTCAAGCGCTTGAAAAAATTTCTGGTAAGAAAATTAAGTCTGCTCCTGACTTAATCGAAGCAACTTCAGATATGGGTGACTTTGTTCTTTTATCTGGTTTATTAAAGCGTACCGCAACTAAACTTTCAAAAATTGCTAATGACTTGCGCTTACTTTCAAGTGGTCCACGTACTGGTATCAATGAAATTAACTTAGAAGCACGTCAACCAGGTAGTTCGATCATGCCGGGTAAAGTAAACCCAGTTATTCCTGAAGCAATGAACCTTGCTTGCTTCCAGATTATTGCAAATGATTTGGCTGTAACTTTAGCTGCTGAAGCTGGTCAACTACAGTTGAATGCAATGGAACCACTTATTGCATTCAAACTATTTGAATCTATGGATTTGCTTGGTAACGCGATGGCAATGTTCCAAAGTAAATGTATTGATACGATTACGGCGAACCCTGAACATTGTAAAGCTTTAGTTGAAAACTCAATTGGGATTGTGACTGCACTTAACCCATATTTAGGTTATGAAACTACAACTCGTATTGCTAAAACTGCAAACGAAACTGGGCAAAGCGTATTGGCTTTAGTTCAGAACGAAGGCTTATTATCGGCACAAGTGCTTGATGATATCTTGTCGATTAATAATATGGTTAAACCAAAAATGTCGGCTTAATTCCTGAAATAAAAAAGGAGCTTTTATAAGCTCCTTTTTTATTTGTCTTATAAATTTTAAAAATTAAAAGTTGTAGAGAATTGAGCTGTACGAGGATTACCCAAGAATAGATAGTCATCCCCCATAAATGGACCAACATCACGCCAATATTTCTTATTAAATAAGTTGTCAATATTGAATCTAAACGTCGTGTCATGCCCAGCAAAATTTGTTTTATAGGCAGCACCAATATTAAACACGCTATATCCGCCTACTTTTGCAGTTGCCTCTTTGTTTGCATATTTACTACTACTATATTGCATGCCACTTAACAGTCTTAAACCTTCAACTGAAGGTACTTTATAAGATAACTGAGCAGTTGCCCGTAATTTTGGTACATTTTGAGTTTGGTGGCCTTTATAACTGTCAGTATCAACATCAACAAGGCGAGATTTGGTATAGGTAATACCTGAGCTCATATCAAATGTATCAGTTAAGGCACCAGTCAGACCTAATTCAATACCTTGATTATGCTGTTCACCTTGTTCAACAAAATCGAAAGATCCATCGGCATTGACTTTACTGTATTGATTATCCTGTTTTAAATCAAAGACAGCAGCCGTTAGCAAGAAGTTTTGTACTTGTTGCTTAACACCAACTTCAAATTGTTCAGAGTTTCTAGGTGATAGTACTGAAGGCCCTATATTATTTTTTATATTATTTGTATACCAAGGGGCTTCGCTACCATCTGATAAACCTTTAGCATATGAAGCATACAAATTAGTCGTAACACTTGGACTATACATGAGTGCTAATTGTGGCAAGAACTTATTTAGGTCTGTACCTCGGCTTTGCTGCCCATCTGGGCTATAAGCTTGCTCATCAAGATGAATAAGTTTTCCACCCAGTAAAGTTGACCATTGCTCGTTAAATTGAACTCGGTCAGATATGGTGAAAGCAGTCTGCTTGCTTTCTATAGCTTTAAAGCGATTGCCTAATTTTTCAGGTGGCATTTTAAAATCTGATGAATCAGTATAAATATTGCCAATTTCATTCTCAATAAGTTGATTACTCGGATCATAACGCTTCAGGTTTTTACGTGTATTTTGCAATTCAAAAGCTACCTGATGCTGAATATTGCCAGTATTGAATTGACCATTTAACCCAGCAGCAAATTGGTTGGTAATACGTGTGTCATCTGGACTACGATAGTCATAAAGATCATAGTTGCCATCTTTATCGAATACCGCAAGTTCATTACCCGATGAGTAATAGCTTCCATAAGGAAATACAATATAATCATCAATCACAACACGGCTTTGCGATGCACTTAAGCTGCCGTTCCATTGATCATTAAATGCATATTGATATTTTAAACTCGCATTTACACTGTTATTTACAACCGGTTTACTCCAAGACTGATACCCCAATAAACGGTCTTGATCTACATTTGTTGGTACTTCTTGCCCATCAAGTAGTTGATAACCCGGTACTGAGCGTTGGCTTTGATGCTGAGCTTCAATATCAAACAGTAATTTAGAGCGATCATTAATTTTCCAGTCTAAAGCAACTGAACCAAACTCACGCTTACCATTTGCATGATCGACATTTGGATGAATACTTTCATGCGCTAAATTTATTCGATAGCCAAAATTATCATTTAAAAAGCCACCTACATCCGTTGCAAGTGTATAACCGCCTTCTGAATTTGCATCGACCGTAATAGTTTTAACATCAGCAGGTCTTTTAGTTACATAATTGACAACACCACCTGGAGTCGACATTCCACTTTGAATAGCGGAAATCCCTTTTAAAATTTCTACTCGCTCTTTGTTTTCTAAAGCAACGTTTTGTTCACCACGAATGTTATGGCCATTAACAAGATAACTTGAACCTAAATCGAGCGAAAAGCCACGAGCTACGAAATTTGGATAATAACCTATTGCAGCGTAGCCATCTCCTAACGATGAATCATTCTTAACAACATCGGTCAGTGTTTTTGCATGCTGATCTGCCATGCGTTCAGATGTAATTGTTGTGATAGATGCAGGAATCTTTTTTATATCGCCTGTTTGAAAACCAGATAAATTAACTTTTTTTGAGGAATACAAATCGTCAGTGTTTTGGGTAGCATTCACGGTAATTGTAGGTAGTTGAGAAACCTCCGCTTCATTTGCATAGACAACAGACGTCATCAGTGCAATAGATGATGCTAATGCTGTTTTAGAACATGTAATGAAGTGAAGATTTAACGAGTGTCTGTCCATTGAATAACTACCTGCCCATACCGTGCATAATATAAGTATGCTAAAAGTCGGAGATCTTCCATATTTTTTAGCCTCGAAAGAATACAGTGACACATATCGAGAAACAACAAATTATGTAATTTTCAGATCAAGTAAATTTTATGTAATAAAGCGTCATCATTATATGAATTTCATTTATTTTCTTTGAAATTGGTACTATAACTTTTTAAGTATTACCAAATAGTCAAAATAAAACTAAGCTCAAAATAGGCTTAAAACCAAGGAGGAATACAATAAAGAATATGGTTGATGAATTACATATTTGATTTTAAATAAAGTTTGTGGTGCATGATCTTCTAATCAAATTAAGGAAATGTTCGATAATCGATAAAAATATCTTTAAATCGAACAAAAGATCATACAATCACTAGAATGGAAATTTAAAATTATAAAAAATGCATGGAGAGGAATTCTAAGGTAAGTACTCAGGATTGAGTGATATTTAAAAACTCATGCTATTTCCTGTTCAGTACACCTAAAAATTTCTATTTTTTTCTGCTAACTGACGGAATATATATGACATACACTAAGGAAGAAAAACGTAGCAGAATACGCGGTATTGTTGGTGCGGCCTCTGGTAACCTTGTTGAATGGTTTGACTTTTATATCTATGCAGTCTTTGCTGCTTATTTTACACAAGCCTTAACAGCACCCGACATGGATAGTTCGACCAAAGCTATTTATGTTTGGGGTGTATTTGCTGCAAGTTTTTTCATGCGTCCTATTGGTAGTTGGATATTCGGGCGCATTGCAGATCGACATGGTCGAAAAAAATCAATGGTCATTTCTATTTGCTTAATGGCATTGAGTTCCTTCTTATTTGCTGCCTTGCCTACCTACGATCAAGTCGGATTATTTGCTCCTTTTCTTTTACTCGTTGTGCGCTTACTTCAAGGTTTATCTGTAGGTGGTGAATATGGCGCCGTAGCAACCTACATGAGTGAATTAGGATTAAAAGGCCAACGTGGTTTTTACTCCTCTTTTCAATACGTCACACTCTCTGGTGGTCAATTACTGGCAAGTTTGCTCGGCGTAATTTTATTAGCATTTTTGAGTGAGCAACAATTACATGACGGCGGTTGGCGTATTCCGTTTGTTATTGGTGGTTTTGCTGCAATTTTATCCTTACTTGCTCGTAGTCGTTTGGAAGAAACCCTTTCTCATCAAGATAGTGAACGTGAAGAATCTGGTAGCTTAAGAGAACTCTTTAAAAAACATTGGAAAACCTTTTTATTGGTGGTTGGTTATACCTCTGCGGGTTCATTAACTTTCTATGTTGAAACTGTTTATTCAAAAACCTATTTAACTAACTTAGGTATGGATGGAAAAACCGTTGGTTATATTATGACCTTCGCGTTATTTGTCTATATGTGTGCTCAACCTGTATTTGGTTCAATTTCCGACCGCATTGGGCGACGTTCTTCAATGCTGGCATTTAGCTTATTATCTGCAATTTTTATCTATCCAATTATGGCGATTGGAATGCCTAATTATATAGATTCACCGATTATCATTACCTTGCTACTCATTTTTATGATGATGATCTTGAGCTTCTATACATCAATTAGTGGCTTAGTTAAAGCAGAGATGTTCCCTCCTCATGTGCGTGCGTTAGGTGTAGGCTTCTCTTATGCGGTAGGTAATGCCATTTTTGGTGGCTCGGCACCTTCAGTTGCACTACAGTTTAAAGCTGCTGGAATTGAAAACACCTTCTTCATCTATGTCATTGTTATGCTTATTATCTGTTTCTTATGTAGCCTTGCGCTCCCGAAAAAACCAGATTATTTAGAACATGACCATTAAATAAATGAGATGCCTTTTGTCCCAAGCAAAAGGCATCTTTAACACTTAACAAACTCTTTTAAGAAAACCCAAGGATAAATTCCTTTGTCATGCCCATCACTAAAACAGATTTGGGCGCCATATCCTTGATCAAACATTGCGGTAATTTCAACTTCCTGCTGTTCAATTTCTATTTGTTTTATTCGTTTTGATCTGCAAAAACCGCAAGGACAAATTTCTCTAAGATGTTGGTGGCTCAAGCACAGGCTTGAACCATCATTCCAAATAAAATGAACTTGCTTATTTATAGTATCTACACTGATATCAGGTCTGGTTTGCATACTTCACCTCACCAATTTGATTTAATCCAATACGAATTGCTTTTCGGACTTCAGGATCAGAATCATGTGGATTCTGCTCTAATAGCATTTGAGCTTCTTGTGTGCCAATTTCCCCAAGTGCTAAAGCAACTTCTTTACGTAAATTGCTAATTTCATGTTTAAAATTAACTGCCAAATCTGCAACTGCCAAACTCGATTTTAACAATCCCAAACTACGTACAGCTGCTATTTGTACTTGCCAGTAAGGATCCACTAATGCCTTAATTAAGGGTACTTCCAGGTAGGAAATACGTAATTTCCCAATAGTTAATGCAGACTCCACTCTTAACTGCCAACTTTCAGCATTTAGTGAATGATTAAGTGCTTGAATCACATGAATTGATAATTTTTTACTATAAGCTAAACCACCTGTTGCAATACGTCGTACTTCGTCATCTATATCTGTTTCAACAATTTTTGCCAATATGGTAATGGCTTGATCTTGTTGCAACCAGCTTAAAGCACTCACAGCTTCACGGCGTACAAGAATATCTTGATGCTGTACCAGAGCTGATATTTCTGCAAAGAATTGCTGCGCTCTTAAAGGTTTTAAAGCACGTAAGATTGCACTTAATACAAAAGTGTCTTGATGCTGTAAATATGGTGCAAGTACATCGGCTGATGCAGCTTCTTTGATTTCACTTAAACTCTGGCTCGCTGCGAGACGCACATTAAGATCTGAATCACTTAAAGCCTGAGCCAATACCTCCAAGCTGACGTGATCCTCCCAACTTTCTAATTTTTTTGCGGCCTCTTCACGCACTAAGGCTGACGAGTCATGTTGCAGTGCTGCATGCAACCAAGGTAGTAAATCTGGATTTTCTTCGTCACCGATGTTCATTAAAGTAACAAAACGAACCTTCTCATCTGGATGGTTCAACTGCCCAAGAAATTCTTGATTATATTCATCTTGGTCATCTAAAGTTTGATAAAAACTCATTCGTATTCCTTGATTTGTGCTTTCTTTCCAAGCCCTAAAGGGTTTAAGCGGCTTAACTCTTCTTGTTGAGTGGCTTCCTTTAAAGTTTGCATGCAATGTTTTTTAATGGTTGTAAATTCACTACTCGTAACAAGTTCGATATCACGTGGACGTTCAAAATCAAGGTTGATTTCCTCAATAATTCGGCCCGGTCTATGGCTCATAATCAGTACTCGATCTGCCAGAAAAAGTGCTTCATCAATATCGTGGGTAATGAATAAAACCGAGGTTTTGATTTCTTGCCAAATGTCGAGCAATAGCATTTGCATTTTTAAACGGGTTTGCGCATCTAAAGCACCAAAAGGTTCATCCATTAATAAGATACGAGGTTCATTAATAAGTACTCTCGCAATTTCAACTCTTTGCTGCATACCACCGGAAAGTTCTGCTGGAAATTTCTGCTCAAAACCTTTGAGCCCAACCAGATCAATCATTTTCTTTGCCTGATCTATACGGTTTTGTTTACCCACTCCCTTCATTTTTAAGCCGAAAGCAATATTTTCAAGCACACTTTTCCATGGAAATAACGTATGTTGCTGGAAAACCAATCCTCTGTCCGGATGCGGCTCAACAATAGTTTCATTATCGACCGTTAAAGCCCCTGAACTAATGGGTAAGTGCCCTGCCAAAGCACCTAGTAATGTTGATTTTCCGCAACCAGATGGGCCAAGTAGACAAATAAACTCTCCCGGTTGTATTTCGAAATTAACCCGATCTAATGCTTGAAAGCGACTTTTGCCTTGTCCTAAATGTAGAGATAGGTTTTGAATGCGCACATGGCCATGTTTAATCGACATTTTAAGACTTCCTCAATTGATACCATGGGGTAAATCGGCTTCCGATCACATGTACCAAGGTACTGCTAAACATACCCAATGCTCCAATCAACACCATGCCAACCACAATATTGCTATAGTTTTGCAAGGTGAAAGATTCCCATGTGAAATATCCAATTCCATGTTGGCCAGAAATCATTTCAGCGGTGACCAAACAGAACCAACACGTGCCCATTCCAATGGATAAACCTGTAATAATGTTAGGTAATGCCCCCGGAATAATGACTTCATAAATGATAGCTAGATCAGAAGCGCCTAGACTTTTTGCTGATGCAACGAGTCTTGGGTCAACTGCGCCAACGCCATGTACGGTATTTAATAAAATTGGAAATAATGCACCGATAAAAGTAATAAAAATCATAGAAGCTTCTGAGGATGGAAAAATCAGAATCGCTAAAGGAATCCATGCAACTGCTGGAATTGGACGTAAAACCTCTAATGGCGGCATTAAAAATGCAGCGAGTTTTTGATAACGTCCAGCCAACAAACCAATGCCTACACCAATTAGAGCAGCCAAAACAAAACCAACCACTACTCGAAAGACACTAGATTCGACATGTTCAAACGCAGTGCTGAGTTGAAAAAAAGACCACAGCGCATGGATGACATCTAAAGGCGTCGGTACATTGCTAAAGTTCACAATACTTAAGTTTATTTTAAGCTGAGCCAGCCCCTGCCAAATTACTATCCAGAAAGCTATAGAGGCAAAAGCGATGACGTAATTTTTAAAATGTGTCTTATATGCTCCCAACTGCTGAAAAAATTTAATCAAAAATGTACTTTGGTTTTTAGGTTTTGTTTGGACTAAACTACTCATTTGTCACCTCCTAATCATTAGCTAAGACAACACATCAGCTCTGTGTTACAAGCTGAATAGCTTTAAAGTCATATACTTTTCCGCCTTGTTGTTTAGCCCATTTTTCAGCATCATCTTTTAATAAAAAGGCCTGAATTTGTCCTGCTTTATCTGTGGCATACCATGCTAGATTGGCAAGCAACTTAATATCAGACTGATGATCTTGGCTATAAACCACACGCACCGTTTTTCCTGCAGCTTGGATTTTCTTTAAATCGGAAAAAGCATGCTCAGGTGTTTCATAGCTACGAACCTTTTCTTCACCCTTTATCCAAATTTGAGTCACACGATTAAATGTTTTGATGGGTTGGCCCGTTAAAGCATCATTTGCAACCAAAGGTGATTTTGCATAGTCAGCGAGTTGCTGGCTGTAATTTAGCCCAGAAGCCTGAAATGCATCTTTAATATATTGGTCATCAATAAATTTATTTACATCAAGCGTACCGTCGTTTTTGCCTAGAACTTTTAAAGTATCAACTGCGATTTGAGTTGCTTTTCGATATTCAGGTTTCCAAGTCAAGTCACGGGTTTGTAGACCTAATGGACCATGAAACAGATAGACCACCTCGGCAGGAATACCTGTTTTTTCAGAAATAAATTCACTATATTTTTCAGGTTGTTCCCGAATCAGACGATTTGCTTCAATGGTTGCTTGTAAATAAGCTTTTATGACTTCTGGATGTTGTTGTGCATAATCCTTACTGGCAAGTGAACCATGAAATGTCGGTGATTTTGCTTGTGAACCATCATAGATTTTTTTGGCAAAACCTTGGTAAGCAAATAACTCGCCAAATGGTACAAAGTCAGCATGTGCAGCAATCTTATGACTTTTTAATGCAGGCCCTGCTACTTCTGGCGCCTGAGCAATCACTTTAATATCTTTATCAAGTTGCCAGCCTTCTGCCTGAATCGCTCGTAGCAACAGTCCATGAGCAGTTGAGGCAAAAGGTACAGAAATAGTTTGTCCTTTTAGTTCTTTCAGTGAAGTTACTTTTGAGTCAATTGGAACAACAATCGCATTACCGCTACCATTAATACTGCCTGACAATGGTGCTAAAAATATGCTTTCTTTTCCAGCTTTTTTAAAAGCCGCTAAATTATTTACAGCAGGAAAGTCGGCCATTGCTCCCAAATCTAGACGCCCAGCCACCATCTCACTGGTTAGTGGTGCACCAGACGTAAAGTTTTTCCATTGAATATCGTATTTAACGTGCTTGTATTCACCATCTTTGGGTAAATATTTTGGTAATAAATTCAGTTCACGAACAAGTAATCCACCTGTTGCACAGTTAATGGTTGTGTCTTGTGTACCAATCGCTACACGAACAGTTTCTGTTTTACTGCCGCACCCCAAAGTGCCAAGTACAATGGCACCAATTAAGCTACTGAGTAATAGTTTTTTATTGATCAATTTATTTTGGCTCATGTTGAGTATTCCAAATTAATTATTTGAGTAGGTATGGGATATTTACTTTGACTGCATCTGTTGGGCAGTCTTTTTCACATGGCATGCAGTACCAACACTCATCAAATTGCATATAAGCTTTTTGAGTTAGAGGATCGATTGCCAATAAGTCCATTGGACAAACATCAACACAGACTGTGCATCCTTTATCTGCAATGCATTTATCTTCATCAATAATGACGGGTGCGACAGTACGGTGCTGAACTTCTTTAAAAATAAAAGCCATTGTTTGAATTCCTGATTTATTTAGTCTGCTAGAGCAACGTCTTTTTGAATGCGTAAACGGTCATAAGACACAGCTTCATCTTGATTAATCGGAACCACATAAGGCTCGATTGTTTTTTTGAAACTGGTCATGTTGCCGTGTTCATCTTTTTTCAAATGTGCGTGACAGAACCAATCCGAGTTATTTTTTTGAGGGAAATCTGCTCGGTAGTGATAAAGTCCCCAACGGCTTTCTTCTCTAAAAAGTGAGGCTCTAGCTGCCATTTCTGCACAGTCTCGGATAAAAGAAACTTCAGCAGCACGCATCAATTCATGTGGATTTCTGGCAGTGATTCGAGCAATATCCTGTTTGATTTCTTCAAAACGCTTGAGCCCAATTTCCATTTTTTGGCGAGTTTTGGGTGGCTGCAAATAGTCATTTACAAAACGGCGCAGCTTATATTCCACTTGTTCGGCGGGTAAGCCCTCGGAACAGTCAAGTGGTGCAAAGATTCGTGCTTTCTCTACTTCTATTTCAGTTTGGTTTAATTCACTATCTACAATTTCACTCACATAGTGCGCGGCATTTACTCCAGCGAACCAGCCATAGGTAAATGCACCAAGCATATAGTTATGAGGTACAGCAGCCATATCGCCAGCGCTATATAAACCTTTAACTGAAGTTTCGGCTTTTTCATTGACCCATACACCAGAAGCACTGTGTCCACTACAAAAACCAATTTCTGAAATATGCATTTCCACCATATCTTGACGATAATTAGTTCCTCGGCCTTCATGAAAACGACCGCGACTTGGGCGCTCATTGGTATGCAAAATCTCTTCAATGGTCTGAATCGTTTCTTCAGCCAGATGATCTACTTTTAAATAAACCGGACCATTACCACTTTCCAGCTCTTGGTAAAACTCCCACATCATTTGACCGCTCCAGTAGTCGCACTCAATGAAACGTTCACCTTTACTATTGGCGGTATATCCACCCAATGGGCCTGTCACATAGGCACAAGCTGGACCGTTATAGTCTTTAATCAGCGGATTAATCTGAAAGCATTCTAAATTGGCAAGTTCTGCACCTGCATGGTATGCCATTGCATAGCCGTCACCCGCATTGGTCGGGTTTTCATAAGTTCCCATTAAATAGCCTGAAGCTGGCAGACCTAAACGCCCTGCTGCACCACAACATAAAATGGCAGCTTTAGTTTTAATGACATAAAAATCACCACTACGGCAGTCAAAGCCAATTACGCCATTGATTGCACCCTGCTCATTTTTTAAAAGCTTTGTAGTCACAATTCTGTTGTTAATTTTGACTTGGGCACGCTTTAACTGACGATATAAAACCTTTTTTACATCATGGCCTTCAGGCATTGGTAAAACATATGCCCCCATGTGATGTACTTTTTTTACTGCGAACTCACCGGTTTCATCTTTTTCAAATTTTATTCCCCATTGATCGAGCTGTTGGATCGTTTTAAAACTGTGTTTGGCATAAGCATATACAGTTGTTTGGTTCACAACGCCATCGTTGGCAATCGTAATTTCTTTGGTATATTGCTCTGGTGTCGCGTACCCCGGAATGATGGCATTATTAAGCCCATCCATACCCATTGAAATAGCCCCGCTACGTTTTACATTCGCTTTTTCGATCAGTAAGACTTTTAAATTAGGGTTTTCTTGTTTTGCTTTAATTGCTGCCATTGGCCCAGCAGTTCCACCACCAATAACCACAATATCAAACTCCAGATATTTAGTTTCCATTGAATATTCCTTATTTTTATTTCTGTTATTAACGATGAATACGTAAACGGTACTGGAAGGTATCGCCTGAAAAATAGAGATATTCATAGTCAATCGGTTGCCCGTTTGCATCGTGCGTCAAACGTTCTACACGTAATACCGGAGTACCGAGTTCGACTTGTAATAAGGCGGCTAACTCTTCATCTGCTACGGTTGCATCAATACTTAAGTCAGCATGCCCTAAAGGAATGTCACACTCTTCTTCTAGGGCTTTGAAAATATCGGTAGTACGTAAATCAATCGCTTTTTCTTTGAGTTTTAGCCCAATATATTCTGGTAAATAGGTCAATTCATAAGAAACGGGTTGTCGGTTAAGTAAGCGTACCCGTTGAATTTCATACACATTTGCTTTAACAGGTAACTTTAATTTCGGTACAACATGCATCGGGATCTGCTTAAGCTCAGCCGAGATGACACGGTTTAAAATTTCGTGACCAGCAGATGACATTGCTTCAGCAAAGCCTTGTAAATTTGAAATGTTTTGGAAGGTTTTTGGCTTACTTACAAAAGTTCCTTTACCCGGAACTTTAAAAATATAACCTTCTAACTGTAATTGATTGAGCGCTTGGCGAACTGTAATTCGACTCACACCGAACTGTTCAGCAAACTCATTTTCAGATGGAATTTGGCTAAGAACAGCATATTCACCATTTACGATTTTATTGAGAATGAGTTCCCTTAATTGATCGTAAAGAGGCTTATGATTTTTTTGATCTTGGGCTAGCTGGCTCACAACTTGAAACCTGTTATAACAACTTGAGCAAATAATGTTTAAAATGTTTCCTCTTTGGAAATAATTTAAAGCGATAACTTTAGTTTAAAAAATAATTTCTATTAATTTCAAAGTATTGATATATACAAAAACGTAAGATTGAAAAAATTATCATCAAAAGTACATCTGGCTTTGCTATGCTGTTAAAAATAATTTGGCCTTTCTAAAGCAGATATTTTTATAAATTAAGTTCTATTTTTTAAGAGATGGATATGCAAGAAAAAGAACAAACCATCACGGATGGGCCAGTAAAAAATGTCAGTTTCTGGCAAGCTTTTTTATTTTGGTTGAAGTTAGGTTTTATTAGTTTTGGGGGGCCGGCTGGACAAATCGCAGTCATGCATCAAGAACTGGTTGAACAAAAACGCTGGATTTCTGAGAAAAGATTTTTACACGCGCTTAACTATTGCATGTTATTACCTGGTCCTGAAGCACAGCAATTAGCAACCTATATTGGTTGGCTTATGCACAGAACGGCCGGTGGGCTAGTCGCAGGTATTTTATTTGTATTACCCTCCTTATTTATTTTAATTGGATTGTCTTGGGTTTATATAAAATTTGGAGATGTTCCCGTTATCGCAGGCATTTTCTACGGGATCAAGCCTGCCGTTACCGCAATTGTCTTTCATGCAACGTACCGTATAGGTAGCCGTTCGCTTAAAAATAAATTTTTATGGGGAGTTGCAATTGCTGCTTTCTTTGCCATTTTTGTTTTAAAACTTCCTTTCCCTCTCATTGTTTTATCAGCTGGTATTGCAGGCTATTTAACGAGTAAGAAATACCCCGAGCTATTTTCTTCAGCGGCTGGTCATAAAGCCAGTCAAAAAGATTATGGTCGAGCATTTATTGATGATGATACACCCACACCAGAGCATGCTAAATTCCAATGGTCGCGTTTAGCTAGACTTATTTTTGTTGCTATCGGCTTATGGTTATTACCCATTTTAGCTTTAGGTTCATATTTTGGATGGCACCACTCTTATACTCAAATGGCATGGTTTTTTACTAAAGCTGCACTGCTTACGTTTGGTGGTGCATATGCCGTTTTACCTTATGTGTATCAAGGTGCGGTTAATAGCTTTGGGTGGCTTTCACCTACTCAAATGATTGATGGACTCGCTTTAGGTGAAACCACACCGGGTCCACTGATTATGGTTGTTGCTTTTGTTGGTTTTTTAGGCGGTGTGAATCATGCACTACTTGGCTCTGAGCATCTATTCTTTGCTGGTGCATTAGGTGCTGTCATTGTCACTTGGTTTACTTTTCTCTTTTCATTTGTATTTATTTTTGCTGGTGCACCCATCATTGAATCTACACATAATGAAATTAAGTTTACGGCGCCACTCACTGCGATTACCGCGGCTGTGGTCGGTGTGATTTTAAATCTGGCATTATTTTTTAGTTACCATGTTTTGTGGCCACAAGGTTTTTCTGGTCACTTTGATGTTGTTGCGGCTTTAATTACCATTGCAGCATTTATTGCTTTGTTCCGCTTTGAAATTAATGTGTTATACGTAATTTTTACATCTGCTCTTATTGGCTTGTTGGTTTATCTTTTATAGAAAATTAACCATGAGTCCTTTAACGCAACTGTGAAGGACTCATGCCATAAAACTGTTTAAAACGATGGCTCAAATGGCTTGCTGAACTAAAGCCACATACCAATGCAATGTCTTGTAAAGAAAAGTGTGAAGACTGAATTAGTCCTTTTGCCTTAGTTAAACGTCTTTGCATGACATATTGGTGAGGTGCCATATTCATGGATTGTTTAAACATATGGGCAAAATGATATTCGCTTAAATTCACGACATTTGCCAAATCTGACAAAGTCAGAGCTTGATCGAGATGATCTTCAATCCATTCTTGAATATATTTGAGCTTATGAGGTGCAAGCCCGCCTTTAATAGCAGGCTGTTGCCACTTAACATTACTATATCTTCGAATTAAATGATTTAGCAATAAACTGGCAGTGGTACTCATTTGTAAATGGTTTGATGAATCTTTCCAATCACAATCCAGCAAGAAGAACTGATAAAGCGCTCGAATCCGTTCGTCGTCATTAAAGACAACTTCATTTAGTTCAATTTGATTAGGCTCTTTGTCCCATATTTTTTCAGCAACATCACGCAAATGTTGGTCGGTATAATACAAGTGAACGAATTTGAGCCCACCTCGTATATCCCAAGTCGACTCCTGATGTTCAGGTAATAAACAAAAACGACCCGGCCCACCGCCATTTTTCCAGCCCACTGGTGTTTTTTGATAGCTTTCATAGCCATCTTGAATATAGAGACTCAAAGTATGATGGTCGCTACAGACACTTACACGATCTTGCTGATTAGACCAAAATGCAAGTTGCATATTTTCATCAAGCACCACAGTTTCGTGAAGCTTGGCTTTAGATTGCTGTAGCTGTTCTAAAGTTTGATAGGCCATGCAAAATTAAAACGAATATCATTGAGCTTAAGTTAACCATATTCAGCAAAATTGAGCTAGTTCAGTTATATAAAAAACGCAAGATCTTGCATGTATAACACAAGAATATATACGTGAAAAATTAAGCATTCCTAGATACTTAAGTTTGGTAATCGAGGATGAAGTTATGAATATTTTACTCTATGTTGCGGTGGTGTTGATTTGGGGGACAACATGGATTGGAATTGCCATTCAAAGTCACTATGCAACACCAGTCGTCGCAATTTTATGGCGTTTTGCCATTTCAGCCTTATTACTTTGGGTTGTTTTACTATTTTCAGGAAAATTACAACGAATTGCTTTAAAAGACCATTTGTTTTGTATGCTGCAAGGCCTTTGTGTTTTCGGCCTAAACTTTATCTGTTTTTATACCGCTGTTAAATATGTAAATAGCGGTTTAGAGTCCGTTATTTTTTCGATGGCTGTTTTCTTTAATGCCATTAATGCGCTTATCTTTTTTAAACAGAAACCTTCCCCAAACTTTGCGCCAGCTGCACTTTTAGGCCTAGGTGGTATTGTTCTACTCTTTTGGCATGACCTCATCAGTAGTCAGTTTAATGCGCAGTTATTAATGGGTATTGGATTGTGTGCAATAGGTACTTACGGTTTTTCTTTAGGGAACATGATTAGTGTTAGACATCAGAAACGTGGCCTAAATATTTTTTCAACCAATTGTTATGCCATGACCTATGGTGCATTGGTAATGTTAAGTCTAGCTTTATTTACTGGCCAAGATCTAATGCCTCCGATGAATTTTCCATTTTTAAGTTCAGTACTTTATCTAGCTGTATTTGGCACGGTAATTGGCTTCTCTGCTTATTTTTCATTGGTTGGGCGAATTGGCGCTTCAAAAGCAGCATATAGCACCTTACTTTTCCCTTTAGTCGCGCTTTCTGTTTCTACATTCTTTGAAGGATATGTATGGACCCTAAACGCTCTATTCGGAATTTTATTCATCTTACTCGGCAACTACTTAATGTTTAGTAAGTTTGAAATTGGAAAAAAGTTATTTAATACTCAAAAAAGTTGTGAGAAGCAGGCCTAAAAGCCTGCTTTTTTATAAATCATGATTAATTTTAGCAACCCGTTTTTAGTATCAACTCGAAATCTTTTAAAGCTGCGGCTGCTGTGGCTAAAGGCGCAGATGCTCCTCCACTTACAACAAGTTCCCCCATTTCTTGCGTTAGCACCCGAATGCATTTATTTGAACCTTGAAGATGGCCAAAAGGATGATTTACTGGAACTAATCTTAATTCAACACCTGTTTGAATTTGCTGATTTTCAATATGAATAAAACCCACCAGACGAGGAATTAGATCTTCTTTTTTCCAATCACGAATATGATCGGCAGTAACATGGCTGATTCCTTGCCTTGGAATATCTTGAATTTTTATATCAGCTCTCAAAACGGTATTTGCCAATATCGTAATTTTAGCAGCGGTATCCCATCCATCTACATCAAAAGAGCTATTAGGTTCGGCAATACCTTTTGCTTGGGCTTTTTCAAGAGATTCTGCAAACGCACATTCATGTTGCAACATATCATTTAAAATAAAATTTGTGGTTCCAGTAAAAACACCTTCTATTTCTAAAATCTGACAGCCAGCCAAGTTATATTCAAACAAATCAACTGTCGGTAAAGCCGCAGCCGTTGCGCCGCTAAAAAATAATTTTTTATTGTGTTGATGCGCCAAGTTAATTAATTTTTTGCCCTCTACAACTAAAGCACCTTTAGATACTGCTATCGCACTCATGTTATGTGTTAAAGCATAATTTAAATAAAACAGACCTTTGCCTCCTGTCACATAATCACTTGGCCCAGTCTCAATAATGACATCCGCTTGTACCTGTTCTAAAAACTTTTGCTCAGTTAGACCTGCTTGATATTGAGTTTTATCTAGCCATTTGGCAGCTCGCAAACCGTCTTGGTCGATTAAGCCTGATGATGAATTACATACCCCCACTAAACAGGTATCAATTTGATATTTTTGTTTATAGTATGCCGATCGATTTAAAAGAAGCTCTGCAATTTGTTGCCCAATCCGTCCAAAACCACAAATTGCTACGTTAATTCGCTTCATATCGTTTTCTCAAAAAACTTAAATGGCTTAAATATAAAATTTCCAAAGATAATTTTAGCATTTCATCTTTGGAAACTTTGTATCTATAAAGGTGAGTTAAAATACTATATCACTTAGATATTTGTCAGATTAACAATCTTAATTACCATATAAATTGCGACAGCAAACACCATTAATGCAAAGACTTTTTGTACAATTGCAGCCGGAATAAAACGAATGGCTCGGCGGCCTAACAACATACCGAATGCACATGCGAGTGCAAACGCACTGGTAATGCCTACTGGATAGTGAAAACCCTCTGCAATATGCATCACAATACTTATTCCACTAATGAGAAAAATAATCATGAGTGAGGTTGCAACAATACTATGCATGTCGAGATTAGTGACTTTTCTAAGTGCAGGTACGATCACAAAACCACCACCAACCCCTAACATACCCGTTAAAAGCCCAGCAATAATCCCGATGCTCGCAAGAACACTTCCCGTTTTAAAATTCCAGATGAAACGCCCCGTACTTGGGTTAACCTGACACGGTGGGTTGTGGAAATCCGAAACTCGGTTGCTGATGAGTCGATAGCCTACTGTAAACATGACTAAGCTAAACATGAGCATGAGCCAAATAGGAGAAATCGTGTTGGCTATTAAAATTCCGATATGTGCCATAGGTGCGCCAATAATGGCAATCCAGATTGCAGCACGATAACGAACCATCTTTTTAAATAGTCCTTCAATCGTTCCAATCAGTGTAGACAGCGCAACTGCCAATAAACCAATCGGTGCTGCTTGAGCTACGCTCCAACCTTGGCTTGTCATTAGTGCAGGTACAGCAAGAATACCGCCACCAGCACCAGTAAGACCAAGTAAAAAGCCAATCACAATGCCTTCAACGACAAGTAATAACATATCAAAAGCCCAAAATTGCATATACATCATTTGCAGTAGACTGCTAGTTAATGTGGAAGTAGTTTCACGTCTTCTTGCGAAGCTTTAGCCGCTTCTCAGGGTAGCGTTGCTTTACTTATCCTATTAACTCGAACGTAGTTCTCGTCTTGCGCTCGGGCAAAGCATTGCTTTGCTTAACCTCTTCCGCTCAAGCACAGCTTTCGCCTTGCGCTCGTACAAAGCGTTGCTTTACTTATCCTCGCTCAGGTTTGACCATCCACTCGCGGCCCTTGAGCATGCCTTGCCAATAAATCGGTGGCAAAATTTGCTCTTTAAGTAACCATGCCAGACGAGATGGTTTTTGCCCATCAATCACCCATTTTGGAAAACTTGGAAGCAGCTTGCCACCATAACCAAACTCAGCCAGAACGATTTTTCCACGCTCTACAGTCAGTGGACATGAACCATAACCGTTATACTCACAAAAGCTCTGCTCACCTTTTAGTTTCGCAAGAACATTCACAGCGACAATTGGAGCTTGTGCACGTGCTGCCGCAGCAGTCTTGGCATTAGGGGCATTCATCACGTCGCCTAAAGCAAAAATATTGGCATGCTCGGTGTGTTGTAAGGTTTGCGGGTTAACGTTCACCCATCCAGCTTCATCTGTGAGAGTACTGGCACGAATGAAATCAGGCACTTGTTGCGGTGGAACAACATGCAACATATCAAAATCGGTTTCGACCAGTTCCACATTTTCATCGTTCACCACCTTAAACCAAGCCTTCTTCGCAGGCCCATCTACTTTGATAAGTTGATGGTTAAAATGCAGTTCAGAATCGTACTTTTCAACATATTGCATCAGTGCAGGCACATATTCTTTCACACCAAATAAAACACCGCCGCTGTTATAAAAATGGATAGAAATATCTTTAATTTTGCCGTGCTTTAACCAGTAGTCGGCTGAAAGATACATTGCTTTTTGAGGAGCACCCGCACATTTAATCGGCATAGGTGGTTGGGTAAAGATCGCCTTTCCACCGTTTAGTTGTTGTACCAGTTCCCATGTATACGGCGCTAAGTCATATCGATAGTTAGAGGTCACCCCATTTTTACCAAGGGTTTCAACTAAACCTTCAATCCCATGCCAATTCAGTTTTAAACCGGGACATACCACCAACGCTTTATATTGAATCGGTTGGCATCCTTCCAAAATAACCTGATTGTGCTCAGGGTCGAATCCTGCAACAGCAGCTTTCATCCATTTAACTTTTGATGGAATCACACTTGCCATTGAGCGTGCTGTTACTTGCGGCTTAAAAATACCAGCCCCTACCATGGTCCAGCCGGGTTGATAATAATGCGTATCTGCTGGATCAATAATGACAATATCTAAGTTCGGTTCACGGCATAAGAGACTAGACGCTACAGAAATTCCAGCTGCACCAGCCCCCACAATCACAACGCTATAGCAAGGAATCGTTGCTGGTTCATGATCACGTTTTAAAATACGTGGCACTAAGCCTTTCAAGTTAAAACCAAGTTTGTTACCTGTTTCGACTAAAAGGGCCGCATTTGAAGGATCAACTTCGGCCAAGGCCCATAGACTGATGGCACGCATGCCAGAGCGGCAATACGCTAAAACAGGTTTCTGACTATTGTGGTATAACTGTTTAAATTCGGTCACTTGCTGATCGGTAATTTTGCCACTTGTCACTGGTTGATAAATTACATTTAGGCCATGTCGCTGAGCTGCTTCTTCAATTTCAATCACATTGGGCTGATCCGGACCCTCCCCATCTGGACGGTTACATATCAGAGTTTTTATCCCCTGATCTGCAATTTTTGCGACTTCATCAGCAGTGATTTGACCAGCAACATAAAAATCTTGATTAATTCGTTTGAGTTCCATATTGCCACCTTAAGATTGCGAAGTTGAGCCACAGGCTTGATTAGCTGGTAATGCTTTATCGATCTGTTTTGGATATGGCAGATTTAAATCATCCATTAATTTAATAAAATCTTCACGGGAGCGTTTTTGGCCTAAACGTGAGTTATATAAACGTTCATTAGCAATAGTCGAAGATAGGCGTCCTTTATAATCATGTCCCGGATAAACAATTGTATCGTCAGGCAAACTGAAAAGTTGTTTATGAATACTGTCATAGAGTGTTCCAGCATTACCCGCTTGGAAGTCAGTTCGACCACATCCATCAATTAATAATGCATCCCCAGTGAAAACCATGTTTCCAACCAGATAACTCGTACAAGCATTGGTATGACCTGGTGTATAGCGCGCTTCAATACTGAGGTTGCCCAATTTAAGCGTGCAACCATCTGTGATTAAAATATCTCCGCAATTTACATCTGAATTTCGGTGTAAAACTGATTTGCAATGAAAGCGTTCACGCAGTAAATTCGCAGCCGTAATATGGTCTGCATGAACATGTGTATCTAACGTATAGATGAGTGTAAATTGATGCTGCTCTAATTCTTTTATATAAATCTCTATATCTGATGCAACTGGGTCAATTAAAACAGCCTCTCGTGTTTCTTCACACCCAAGCATATATGTATAAGTCGAACTTTCCTGCTCAAAAAACTGCTTAAAGAACATGATTTATACCCCAATAATTTATTTCTTTCCTATATTTTGCAAATAAGATGCCAATTATTTAAAATTAAATGATAAGTATAAAAATCAAATATTTAAATTAATAATTAAATTTAACTTGAGAAAATAATCGCTACTTGATGTTTCTATGCAACTTTAGTATGTTTCAATGAAACGATGGTGAAACACAAAAAATGGCAAAATTAAATTTTGAGTCAGAACAGGATTTTTTTATTCTATTTGAGCAATTAAAGGCTTTATTCCCAAGTGCTAGTCTGTTTTTAGCAGATATAACGACTCAAGCAATTCACTATAAATTTAATACAGATGATATTTCTGTCGAGAGTATGGCGGCTCTGGTTCAAGATCATCACAATCAATATCTTGAAATCAATACGCATAAAATTAAAAAGCGATTTATCTATCAAGAGCATGACATTTATATTAGCGAAAACCATTTTATTGGGAAGCTACATATTTTACAGCCAGTTGGCACAGAAGATGATATTGCTGATCAAGTGCAATTAACAGAACAGTTACAAGACTTGGCCAAGGTTTTTAATAGTTGCTCACCAGAAATGGCCCGCATGTTTTCAATTATTCAAAGAGTAGCAATTACTGAGTTTCCAGTGCTCGTCCGAGGCGAATCTGGTAGTGGTAAAGAACTGGTGGCAAAGGCTATTCATGATTATAGTCAACGTAAAAACAAGATCTTTGTAGCTATTAACTGTGCTGCTCTAAATGCAAATATTTTAGAAAGTGAACTGTTTGGGCATGTTAAAGGCGCTTTTACTGGAGCAATTCGCGACCATAAAGGTGTATTTGAACGTGCCGCAGGCGGAACTCTTTTTCTAGATGAAATTGCCGAGATTCCATTAGAGCTTCAAGCTAAATTATTACGGGTTTTAGAAACTGGTGAATTTACTCCAGTCGGTGGTGAAAAACCTATTCAGGCCAATGTCCGCATTATTACCGCAACGCACAAAGCTTTACGTGAAGAAGCTAAGGCTGGGCGTTTCCGTCACGATCTACTCTACCGCTTACGCGTGATTCCAATTTTTATACCACCCCTTAGAGAACGTAAAGTCGATATTCCACTCATTGTCGATCAGATTTTAAAAGAAAGCTCAACACAACTCGACACAATGCCTCATCAAGTCAATCAAAAAGCTATGCAGGTTTTACTGAATTATGACTGGCCAGGAAATGTGCGTGAGCTTAAAAACACATTGCTTTATGCTTTAACAATGGCAAATGGTAAAGATGAAATTGAAGTCGAAGACTTACCGAATGAGCTCTTAAATGCAGAGGATTACGTTAAATTACCCGAAGCAAATACAGAGCTTAGTCCAGAAAATGTGCAAGCAGCTTTGGAAAAATATAACCACAACCTGAATATGGTTGCCAATATTTTTGGAATTAGCCGTACTACGCTTTGGCGATATAGACAAAAACATAAGCTCGTTTAAACTTTAGT
Organism: Acinetobacter sp. Leaf130; assembly: GCF_001423205.1. NCBI lineage: Bacteria > Pseudomonadati > Pseudomonadota > Gammaproteobacteria > Moraxellales > Moraxellaceae > Acinetobacter > Acinetobacter sp. Leaf130. The sequence continues at coordinate 1,052,156 of NZ_LMOE01000001.1, read as the reverse complement.
TAGGCAATCTCTTGGTGTTGTTACCCCTTTTATTGCCATGGTAATCGTTTAGGCAGCTTTTTAATGGATGATTAGTTTTGGGCATCATCTTGGCTAAATACAAAATGACCCTTTTCATCACGCTCTGGTATAGTTGTACTCGATGCCGCTTTCTTTAATAGCCATAAAAAATGCCCCGTACTGATATAGGGCATTTAGGCAACTCTAAAAATATAAAATGTTAGTAAGTTTCTCAACTTTAGAAGTGAACTTGAATTGTGTTTACAATTGGGCTATCTGTAATAATTTTCACTTGATACCCTAATTCTTCAATTACAATTTTTGCTTCTTCTAACTTTGAGATATCAACTGCTTGTTTTTGATAAGTTAAGCTGCTCAATCTATTACCAACCCTAGCATCATTAATAATTTGATCATTAATCTGATTAATAATATCTTGAACTGATAAATTAGATGACATAGTGAACATTCTCCTAAAGTGTTAGTGTTCTCTACATTATAGTAAGCGCCTGCTAATAACTTCGAAAAAAAGTCTATAATTTTACAAATTAATCGTTAAAGTCATCTTCAGGCTCTTCTTCATCAGCCTCAATAATGGCAAGTTTCCTTGCAAATGCAACTGCCTTTTTCTTCCTCATATTAACTTTAGCAATTGCCATCCTTTCTCCAGCACCGGCAATAACAGAACTTTGTCGTGCTTAAACTTGACCAATGCTAATTCTTTTTGTGTCGGTTTATTAAGACTTAAAAATTCATCATGAATAACCTCTTCTATAGCAGTTTGTTGCAATGCAGCTTTGCTAAGAAGCTAAAGATAATAACCTACCTTTATTCAACCAATAAAAAAGAGCGAATTATCGCTCTTTTTAGATTTAAGGTTTATTTATGGCTGTACAATAATCTTAACGGCGGACTCATTGTTATGAATTAAGGTTTCAAAACCTTGTGAAATCAAATCATCAAGTTGAATACGCTGAGTAATAAAAGGTTCCAGATTGATTTTACCTTCTTCAACCAGCTTAATGGTTTCCTGATGGTCATTTACATAGGCAATTGTGCCTCGTACATCGAGCTCTTTCATCACCACACTATGCACATTAATTGATGCTGGATGGCTCCAGATCGAAACAATCACTATCACACCTGTTGGTTTCACTGCCGCAACCAAAGTATCTAAAACTTTGTTAACGCTACTACATTCAAATGCAACATCGACGCCATCACCATTGGTGATTTTCATAACCTCAGAAACCACATCAACTTCTGATGGATCTAAAATATAATCTGCGACTCCCGACTCTTTGGCTTTTTCTTTACGTTTTGCACTCAGCTCGGTAATGATGACTTTAAGCCCTTTGGCCTTTAAAATTGCCGAAAGTAATAAACCAATTGGTCCTGCACCACCAACCAGTGCAATATCACCAGCCTTCGCGCCACTGCGGACATAAGCATGATGACCAACCGATAACGGTTCAATCAAGGCAGCCTGATCCAGTGGAACTTTATTTGAGATTGGATGTACCCAACGGCGTTTAACCGCAATTTTTTCCGACAAACCGCCGCCACGACCACCTAAACCAATAAAGTTCATATTTTTGGAAAGATGATAATTATCTCCCAGCCCAGTCGGAACATCCTCAGCCACAATATAAGGCTCTACGACCACATGCTGACCGACTTCAATATCATCAACACCTTCACCTACTGCATATACAACACCAGAAAACTCATGTCCCATGGTGATTGGCGCAGATTCGCCTGAAATAGGATGAGGATGTCCACACGGTGGAATAAAAATCGGTCCTTCCATAAATTCATGCAAATCTGTACCACAAATTCCACACCAAGCAACCTTAATGCCTACAGTGCCGGGAGTGACTTCTGGTTCTGGGATATCTTCAATACGGATATCGCCTCTGTCATAAAAACGCGCTGCTTTCATTATTATCTCCCTCAAATCAGGATGCTGTTTTAACGATAGACAATTCCGCCGTCCGTTAAAATCGATTGACCCGTAATGTAATCTGAATCTTCACTTGCTAGAAAAGCAACTAATGCAGCGACATCCTCTGGTGTTTGGGCTCTACCTAAAGCAATGCCTTCTACATATTTTTTATAGGTCTCACCTATAGCCGCACCAGTAATTTCAGCAAACCGTTTATCAATTTCAACCCACATGTCGGTTCCGACAATTCCGGGACAATAACCGTTTACCGTAATACCGTGACTGGCATATTCTTTTGCGGCGGCTTGGGTAAGCGCACGCACTGCAAACTTGGTTGCCGAATAAACACCCAGCAAAGCAAACCCATCATGGCCTGCAATTGAACAAGCATTAATGATTTTACCTTTATGTTGGCGTTGCTTAAATTTTGCAGCAGCAGCCTGTATGCCCCACAGTACACCGCCAATATTGATATCAACGATTTTGTGGAATTCATCGGGTGTCGTATCTGCAATAGCCTGAACCTGAGCAATTCCAGCATTATTAATCATGATGTCAAAGCCACCAAGCGTCTGCTCAGCATGATTTATAGCTGTATAAACTTGCTCTCGGTCACTGACATCGGCAATAAACGTACTGGCATTTACGCCTAGAGCTTGAATCTCTTGCTGTACAGCATTAAGTCGATCTTGTTTCATATCGACCAATGCAATGTGTACACCCTCTTGCGCCAAGCGCAGGGCAATCCCACGGCCAATGCCTTGAGCTGCCCCTGTCACTAAAGCGACTTTATTTTTTAATCCCTTAACCATTTTCAACTCCTGTAAATGTAGAATTTCTACATATGAATCGCTCGTTGCATTGAAGCTAAAATGGATTCATGCATGGCTTCTGATAATGTTGGATGTGGGAAAATCACTTGTGCTAGACTTTCATCAGTTGCTTCTAGATATTTAGCAATTGCAAAGCCTTGAATATGTTCAGTCACTTCATGGCCCACCATGTGTGCACCAAGTAGCTCCCCCGTTTCTGCATGTATGACAGTTTTAACGAAACCTGACGCATCTCCAATTGCCAAAGCTTTGCCATTCGCAGTTAAAGAAAACTTGCCGATTCGTACGGGTAAGTTCTGAGCTTTTGCTGCGCTTTCAGTCAGACCAATGCTAGCCACTTGTGGATGAGTAAAAATGCAACCCGGAATTTGGCTACGGTCGAGTGAATGCACGTTTGCCACGCCAGCAATTTTTTCAACACATATCATGGCTTCATGGCTTGCTTTGTGGGCAAGACACGGCGCACCTGCCACATCACCAATTGCGTAGAGGCCTACAACATTGGTTTTACAATAGGCATCAATTGCCACAAAACCTTGCGGATTCAGTTCTACATCTAAACGTTCCAGTCCTAGTCCCGCAGTATTAGGCTGTACACCAATTGCCGAAAGCACACGGTCAAAAACGACTGTTTGAACATCATTTGCCGTTTCAATTACACAGTGAACTTGCCCATTTTCAATTTGAATACTTTGAACAACAGCATCCGTTAGGACCCTCATTCCTTTTTGTTCAAATTGTTTTCTAACGTATTGAGCAACTTCTGCATCTTCAGTCGGTAAAATTTGCTTAGCTAAATCAATAAGTGTGACTTGACACCCCAAGTCTTGATAGAGGCTGGCAAACTCACTACCAATCGCACCCGAACCAACGACGAGTAAGCTTTTTGGCAGTTCTTCTGGAATAAGTGCTTCTTTATAGCTCCAGACATACGTTCCATCGACAGGAAGTTGAGGAATATGTCGGGCTTTAGCACCGGTTGCCAAAATAATATGTGGTGCACTTAAAGCCTGACTTTTACCTTGAGCATCGGTCACTTCAATTTTTTCTTTAGCCGTAAGTTCGGCACGACCATTAAATACAGTCACCAGATTCTTTTTAAGCAAGTAATCAATGCCTTGTACCAACTGTGCCGAAACTTGTCGGCTATGTTGTACAAGCTTTTGAATATCAAAATCGAGTTGAGATACCTGAAAACCAAACTGTGCTGCATTTTTAAATTGAGTGGCAAGTTCTGCCCCTGCAAGTAAAGCTTTAGTTGGAATACAGCCCCAATTCAGGCATATTCCGCCCAAATGTTGCTCTTCTACAATTGCGGTTTTTAGCCCGAGCTGGGCTGCACGAATTGCAGCCACATATCCACCCGGTCCCGCACCAATCACAATCAAATCGAATTGAGTTTCTGACATGCGGGTTCTCCTACACCAAAATTAAAGCAGGGTTTTCAACAAACTGCTTAAAGCTGGCCAAGAATTTCGCCCCAACTGCACCATCAATGATTCGATGATCACATGACAATGTCGCTGTGACAATTTCACGAACCACTACATTTCCATTTTCAACGACAACACGTGGTTCTGAAGCACCCAATGCCATAATTGCACCTTGTGGTGGGTTAATAATCGCATCGAACTGTTTAATGCCTAACATTCCTAAATTGGAAATACTAAAGCTGCCTCCCTGAAATTCATCAGGTTGTAACTTGCCAGTCTTGGCACGCGTTGCCAAATCACGCATGTCATCGGAAATCTGTGCTAAAGACTTCTGATTAGCGGCTTTCACAATTGGTGTAATTAAACCGTTTGGAATCGCCACAGCCACTGAAATATCTGCTTGTGAAAATTGCAGAATCGATTGTGTAGCTTCATCAAATTGAACATTCACTTCAGGCACTTTAATAAGTGCTGCTGCTGCCGCTTTAATCAGCATGTCATTAATAGATAGCTTCACCTGTGGAACAGTCTCATTGATCTGCTTACGTAAATTTTGAAGTGCTTCCACGTTTAGATCGACTACAAGACGGAAATGTGGCGCATTACGTTTTGCCACTTGCAAGCGTGAGGCAATCGCTTTACGCATACCATTCATCGCTACAGTGGTGATTGTCGATTGTGATTGAGCAACAGTACACTGGGTGGACTGCTCACTTCCCGCCGTTGGGTTATCACGGCTGTAAACCGCTTCAACATCTTCTTTGCAAACGCGGCCTCGGCTACCTGAAACACGGCAGTCATTGAGGTTAATGCCCCATTGTTTTGCCAAACGGCGTGCAACAGGTGTTGCTAAAACACGGCTATCATCGGCAGTAGATTTCACTACTTTAGCTTGATGTTGCTGCTTAACATCAGGCCACTGGCCTTCAGCAGCTTGCACAGCCTTTTGGATGTCTTGAACGCTAATACGCCCTTCACGACCCGAACCCGTCACTTTTGCCAAATTAACATTATGCTTTTCAGCAAGTTTAAAGGCATGCGGAGTTGCAAAAAGCTCATTAGATGCTTGATAGCCTTGTAATGACTCTGGTACAGCATAGTCACCTTTAGTAGCTTTTAATGGAACCGAAGCGCTAGTTGCTACAGTCTTTGGCTGTTCCGCTTTTTCAACAGCAGGTGCAGATGCTACCGCTACACTCTGCTCCGAAGATGTTTCAGGTTCTTTAGCTGCTGAACCACCCAATGATGCAATAAACTTCTCAATTTCTGCATCAGAAACTTGGCTTTCAGCACACACAGCAATAAGACCGCCTACAGGTAAAGTATCACCGTCTTTTGCTAAGATTTTACGGAGTGTTCCCGCAAAAGGTGCTTCTAATACATTGACGATTTTTGTGGTTTCAATTTCACAAATTTCATCGCCCTTATTAAAGCTATCGCCTTCTTTAATCAACCATTGGGCAATCGTGCCTTCTTCCATGGATAATCCCCATTTCGGGATCTCCAGCGTTTTAATTTCGCTCATCCTAAGCCTCCAATGTTTTTCGCACAGCTTGCTCAATACGCTCTACACTTGGAATCCATTCTTTTTCTAAAACTGGAGAGAATGGAACAGGCGTATGTGGTGGCGTTACGAGTTCAACAGGTGCTTTCAAATAATGGAAACCTTTCTGTGCAACCAATGCAGCAACATCATGACCAAAACCACAGCGTGCCGCTGACTCATCCACAATCACAACACGCCCAGTTGATGCCACAGACTCTAAAATTCCTTCTTCATCAAGAGGCGAAATTGTTCGAGGGTCTACTACTTCAACCGAAATACCATCTTTTGCTAGCTTATCTGCTACTTCATTAGCGCGGTGTACCATCAAACCTAAAGCAATAATGGTCACGTCCGTACCTTCTCGGGTGTAATTTGCTACCCCAAAAGGAATGGTATAGGCTTCATCAGGAACGTCACCTTTAATGTCATAGAGCATTTTGTGCTCACAGAACACGACAGGATCGTCATCTCGAATTGCTTGAATTAAAAGTCCTTTCACATCATATGGACTTGATGGAACCACAACTTTTAAGCCCGGAACCGCGGCAAATACGTTATATGGTGACTGAGAGTGCTGAGCTGCTGCCGAAAAACCCGCACCAATCATACCGCGCACGACCATTGGTGCTTTTGCTTTTCCACCGAACATATAACGGAATTTAGCGGCTTGGTTATAAAGCATGTCATGACACACGCCATAAAAATCCATAAACATTAGATCGGCAACTGGTCTCAAACCTGTCGCAGCAGCCCCAGCCGCCATACCAATAATTGCAGATTCAGTAATTGGCGTATCAATAACACGCTCCGAACCAAACTCTGTCCACAAACCTTTAGTTACACCCAGCACACCACCGAAACCTTCAAGCTGGTTATCTTCGGTATTTTTACCGCCATGTCCGCCGCGTACATCTTCGCCCACAACAAACACAGTTGGGTCACGGCGCATTTCTGATTCAATGGCTTCTTTAATTGCATTACGAAAACTTTTATTTGGCATCTTTACTATTCCTTTAGTAAGAGACATAGACGTCGGTAAGGAGTTGTTCTGGTTTTGGATATGCCGCTGCACGAGCTTTAGCAACTGCATCATCAACGTTTGCCTTAGACACTGCATCAATCTCGTCTAATTTAGCTTCATCAATTTTGCCTTTAACTTTTTCTCGGAAAATTTTCAAAGGGTCTTTATTTTCTTTAACAAAGTCGACTTCTTCTTTTGAGCGAATGAGCCCTGGGTCACCTTCAAAATGTCCATAAAAACGGTTAGTAATCGTTTCAATAACACTTGGCCCTTCACCACGGCGCGCACGTTCAATGGCAGTTTTGGCCGCTTCATATACAGCAAAGAAATCAGTACCATCGACTTTAACTGCTGGCAAACCAAAACCTGCCGCACGCCCTGCAATGTCTTTACTTCCTACCGCGTAGTCATGACCTGTACCCTCACCAAACCCATTGTTCTCAAAGACAAAAATTACAGGAAGTTTAAGTACGACAGCCATGTTCATCGCTTCAAAGGTAAGCCCCTGATTTGAACCGCCATCACCTGTAAAAGAAAGCCCGACACCGCCTGTCTTTAAGGTTTTAGCTGTTAGCGCTGCACCAATTGCCAAAGGAGGTCCACCACCAACAATCCCGTTGGCGCCAAGCATGCCTTTGTCTAAATCGGCAATATGCATAGAGCCGCCTTTTCCTCGGCACAGCCCATCATCTTTACCGAAAATTTCCAGCATCATGCCGTGAATGTCACAGCCTTTTGCAATACAGTGTCCATGGCCACGATGGGTTGAAGTGATGTAGTCTTTATCTGTTAAATTCTCACAAATACCGACTGCTACAGCCTCTTCACCACTATATAAGTGAATAAAGCCGGGAATATCACCATTGGTATTTTCTTCGTGAAGTCTATCTTCAAATTCACGAATATCACGCATGCTTTTATATGCTGCGAGTAATTGCTCTTCCGTTAATTGCATATCCTTTTCCTTTGTTATCTTGATTTTAAAAATCAACCAAGTTTCAAGCGAAAATACTAATTCGCTATAAATACTTAAACTTAAATTCAATAATTTATCTATTAGACTAAAAAGTTTTTATTTAAAATACTCCCAATTAAATTATTAATTTCAAAAACTTAATAACTCAAAATAAATTTAAAAAAATTTTATAATTTTCATTAGCTTGCAAAACAAACCTTTAACCAACCTTTGTTATTTTATAATACTCGCCACACCCTGTGTTTATAATTAATTGCGACTTATTAAGGAAATTTAAATTAGTCTTTAAATTAAATAGGCAGGAGTTTAAGTAAGTTTTAAATAAAATGGAATTATTAATATGGATTTTAAAAGACAAGTGGAAACTGGTATTAAATTACGGGGAGCTGATAAAGTCGCCCGTATTCCAATTAAGGTTTTACCAACAGAAGAGTTGCCAACTAAACCTGAGTGGATTAGAGCAAAAATTACAGATTTTGAAGAAATTAAACGTATAAAAAACCTTTTACGTCAGCAAAAGTTACATAGCGTTTGCGAAGAAGCGGCATGTCCAAATTTACCGGAATGCTTTGGTGGAGGTACAGCAACGTTTATGATCATGGGTGATATCTGCACCAGACGTTGCCCTTTTTGTGATGTCGCTCATGGTCGCCCAAAACCCCTAGACGAAGATGAACCTAAACATTTGGCCGAAACAGTAGCAAACTTAAACTTAAAATATGTAGTGATTACCTCTGTAGACCGTGATGATCTACATGATGGTGGTGCTGCTCATTTTGTAAAGTGCATTGAAGAGATCAGAAACCGCTGCCCAGAAACTTTGATTGAAATTTTGGTACCCGATTTTCGCGGTCGTTTGGAGACAGCTCTTTCGACTTTGAGCTTATCTCCTCCCGATGTTTTTAATCACAATATCGAAACTGTTCCTCGTTTATATAAGGCAATGCGTCCAGGCTCAGACTATCAACATTCATTGGAACTACTAAAACGCTTTAAAGCATATTGTCCCGATATCAAAACTAAATCTGGTTTAATGGTTGGATTAGGAGAAATTGAAGCAGAAGTGCTTGCCCTACTAAATGACTTAAAAGATTATCAGGTAGACCTTATTACCATTGGACAGTACTTGCAGCCTTCAAAGTCACATGCACCTATTCATCGATTTGTAAATTTACAAGAATTTGAAAGATATACGCGACATGGCAAACGGCTAGGTTTTAAAAATATCTGGAGTGCCCCTATGGTCCGTTCTAGCTACTTTGCTGACCGACAATATTTTGGAGAAGAAGTACCAAAACCTTTTAGTCGAAAAGATGTCTTATCTTAAAGATCATGTAATTAACAAAACTTATCCAATAGGCTAATGGTCAAGACTTATAAAAGTATTTAAGGTAAGGAGATAACGAGGAAATAGTCACAATAAAAAAGTTATAACGGTTGAACGGCTACGGATACGCCATTTCAATGATAAAGGAATTTCGATATGGATATGTCAGAACAATTATCATCGCCTTTTATAGATACTACGCCGTCTTTATTTCGGCCAGAAAAGTCATCTCATTCTCAATATTTAGGAAAAAAGCCATCAGTTGACCTTGAAGCGGCTCCATTATTTGACCTAACCGAAGAATGGGAACATTCATTATTCGGACGTTCAATTCACGAGTGTCACCGAAACTTAATGCACATTGCCGAAGATGCCGATATGGCAATTGGTGTAACCGACCCACATGGCACTCTACTTTGGACATGGAGCAGTCATCCAATGCGCTCTTCGGCAGAGCAAGTTCATTTTGTTGAAGGCGGCCAGTGGTCTACTCAAGCTGTGGGGCAAAATGCAATTGGTTTAGCATTAAATACTCATTCAGCTAACTGCGTTTACTCACACGAAAACCAAATGAATAGTGTAAGAGATTGGGTCTGCTATGCAGCGCCGATTACCGATGCAAACACAGGCCAGTTTTATGGGATTATGAATTTATCGACTAAATATCAAAAGCATAACTCGTTAGGTCTTTTAGCCGTTGAGAGATGTGCGGACATTGTTAAACAAGCAATTCAGCTTCACCAAAAAAATATTTTATACATTAAGGCCTTTGGAACTCCAAAAGTTCAATATAACCAACGCAGCCTTACTTTAACTCAACGTCAAATTGAGATTCTGTGCATTCTGACACTGTGCCCTGAAGGTATTAATCTTGAAGAGCTTCACTATTCTTTATATGGCGATCGGCCTGTAAGTACGACCACTTTAAAAGCAGAACTATCTCAACTCAGAAACTTAATTCCCGATGTGATCGAGTCTCGTCCTTACCGACTGAACTGTGAAATTCAATGTGATTTTTTAATGGCAGAACAAGCATTAAATTTAGGCTTTACATCGACAACACTAACGCTTTATAGAGGGAGTTTTTTAGCTAAATCGGAAAGTCCATTTTTGTGTGCATGGAGAGATTGTTTTGATGCTCGTTTAAGTCATGTGATTTATCAGATTGAAGATGTTGATCAATTATTACGAGTCGTAAGCCGTGTTCCTGACCGTGTAGACGCTGTTGAGCGTTTGCTTGAATTATTGCCTGAAGATACGCCTTATCGAACCAAACTGTTAAAGCTACTCGAATAAAATAAAAGGGAGAATATCCATACGATATCCTCCCTTTTTTAAGATAAGATCAAGCAGAGGCTTGAAGCTGTACCTTATAACAATCGTCTAAGGCTAATTCATAATACCGCAGCCCTTCTTCCGCAGCATGAAAAGCTTTTTGCTGCCAGTCGGGACGATCATTACATAAACGCTTAATCAGCTCCATGGCTTCATAAGGATGAAGATCATCATAGTGAGCATGCGCACGCAACCAAGCTAAAGAACGTTTATCAATCGTTACTTCAGGATGATCAGTATAGGTATGAATACCCTTATAGACCTGAATTGACCAATCCCCAGTTGCCCATTCAATTGCCAGATTTGTTGCAGCAAGGCATTCTGCTAAATTACCGCGATGACTCATATTCCATAAGAAATGATTCACCGCATTCATCGCAGCTGGCGGTCGTACATGATCAAGCTCATCAACAGTTAAGCCAAAACCTCCAGCCCAGTCGCGATACCATTTTAAATGTCGCTCTTCTACCTTAATATTCTGGATTAACCAATCTCGTGCTTCTGTAACGCCAGGTTCAGAAAACCCCGTTGCTTTGCCTAACGCCCCTGCCATATATGACGGGAAATGCGCGACTAATGGATAGAAATTAAGTAAAGCATAACGGAAACTATCTAGGCTCAATCCCCCATTGGCCATTTCCGAAAAAAACGGATGTTTACTCACCCGTTCTTTCGCTGGTAGCAGATCATCCCAGAACTGCTGTGACCATCCATTATGCGGTGTAATTTCTAAATGCATTCCATATTGATTTAGAGCAGTCATTGCTAATTTTCCTATTTATATGACAGCAATCATCTGTATTTCACGGTATAAGTCTATCCGAAAATGATAAAGATACAATCGTTAATCGACCATTTGTAACTTTTTTCGATGGATTGTGAATCTTTAGATAATTGTTAGGCTAATCGTTGAAATGTCGTGATTTTTATCACATTTAACTTAGATAAAAATCATTACTTTTTTAAAAAAACTGTATTATTATTTTGAATAAATCACACATTATATAATCAATATTTTTAGATGGAACTTTACTAAAATAAGTCTCATTTTATGACAACTTCCAATATAGTGAGCATTAATTATGAAGTTGCAGGGTTCCAATATATTGGGACAGGAACAAATAGATTTATTAACCACACGAGGATTAAATTTCGTATGGTTTCCAAAGCAGCTTGAAACGATTTATCGTTTTCAATACCAAAATGGTGCTGCCTATGAGTTCCGCTATAGAGCGCCTATTATTTTAATATTATATATATTTTTAAGCTTTGGTATATATCAAGTTTTACCAACTGAGCAAGTTTTACCCTGGTTTAGCTATTATTCTTGGGTAGGTATAATCATTCTTATCGCCTGGATTTTATCATTTATTAAAAAATTAAATCAGTATTTTGATTATTATGTAGGAGTCGGTTCAGCTTTAGCTGTTGCGATCACTTTTATTTTAATCAACGTAATTGAGAATGGCCAAGATAATGTTCTTTTTCATGCAGCGATGATGTATGCGATTGTGATTATCTATGGTGCGGTAGGTATGCGCTTTTATACCGCCATATTTGCTGGATGGATGGGTGGGCTTGTTGGAATTTTGGCAAGTAATTACTTAAATGGGGTGATCGACTGGACCTTCTTGAACCGGACTTACACCTTCAGTAGTTTTTTAGGAATGACCCTTGCCTATGCAACTGACCGTCAACATAGAGAAAACTATTTACAAAACTGCATGATTGAGCTGAATCGTATTGAACTGATGCAGCAAGCACAACAATTATCTTTACTTTCACAACAAGACGCACTCACTGGTTTAGCCAATCGACGTTATCTAGATGAAACACTTGATAATGAATGGCGCCGTGCTTTACGACATGAAATGCCCCTGACCATCATGATGGTCGATATCGACTATTTTAAAGCATACAACGACACTTTAGGACATCTAAAGGGAGATGAATGCTTAAAAGAAATCGCAATTGCTATTTCTTCTATTGCTGCACGCAGTGGTGATTTAGTTGCTCGTTATGGCGGCGAAGAATTTTTACTCTTATTCCCAATGACAAATGCTCAGCAAGCCTTGATCCAAGTTGAACGTTTAATGAATGCTATTGATAAAATTGCAATTGAGCACCCATGCAGTGATGTTTCACCACATGTCACCATTAGTGTTGGAGTCGCAACCACAATTCCTCGTCTAAACGATTCAATTTCTGCTTTTGTAGCTCGTGCTGACCATGCTTTGTATAAAGCAAAAACCAATGGGCGTAATCAATATAAAATTGCTGTAAACGAAGAACAAATTGTAGATTTAACTTAAAGTCAGACTTCTATTCAAAATGACTTTTGACTAATTATTATCTCTCTTAACTTCTTTTATAGCTCCTTTCCCAATTAAAATGACTCGAAATAAACAATTAGCTTTTCCATCCGTGGTAAAGCTAAAATGTAATTTAGAACCAGTACGTACCAAAACCTCTTTTATTTAAATTTAAACCATCTGTTAAAAATGACTTATATAAACTTAATAAATTTAGCGAATTTCAATACATCAACATCCTGTTTTTATATAATGAACATTACTAGATTCAGATAATCTAATATAGAAAAAATTCCATTTAATTAGAGCTCGCCTTTCAACCTCTTCCAAAATTTAATTAAAAAATAAAATAGTGAATTTTGTTCTATTCTTTGCGGTACTGTGGAAATAGCTTCAGTTGAAAATGGTAAAATCGAAACAATATTCTCATGTATTGTTTCATAATTTGGATAGGCTTCTTTTTTTATTATTTCTATAATTTTTTGTATTTCATCAATAGATAAATTCAAAAACCTCTTAATTTCTTGGGCTGTTTTTGACTCAATAGATAATAAGGCACAAACTCTAGTGACATTAACAATCTGCTCAGCATGAATGTTTTTAAAGTTTGGATAACAGACAAGCTTGTAAAGAATTTTTGTCTCTAAATGATCTTTAGACACTATATTCTCGTTATTTATTATACGTTCTTGATGACTTGTTTTAAAATATTCATTCTTCTCAATATCTTGTAAAATATTGAGAAGTTCCTGATATCTTATCGGTCTCTTCAAACCATACTGATAGCCCTTTAAAAGCTCAGGATTATTACTTAATACGATCTTAATTTTTTTTGGAATAAGAATATTCGTATAACCACTATCTAAATCAATAATATGTATATCAGGATTGTCTTCACTATATATCCAATTCCCCACAAGATGAGATGACAAAGATAAGTCATGAATAACTTTTATCATTGCCTCTAAATTTTTAGGCAATAGCCTATCCTTTGACATACAGCCAATTCTATATGTACACTGATTCATTGATATTTCCCCAATTTCAATGATGACTTTGAAAATTCTTTGTTTAAAGTAATAAAAATTTAAATATGTAATAAACTTATATAAAAGTAATTTGAGTAAATTAACTTTCAGTGATAAATATAGATATCGGGTGTAGTGAAAATTAACAAGATTTAATTGCCAAGTTCTACAGATGAATATACTCAAAAATAATTCGCAGAATATTATATTTATATAAATATTATAAGACAAGAAAATAATTTAAAATTTAATCAAACTCAATGGAATAAAAATTTAAAACCCCATATTTAAATTAAATATGGGGTTTTTATTTACTTTAGTTAAAAATTATGACTATGGTTCAATTGGAGCAAATGGTGGAATAACATCTGCATTTTGTGCGCGATGGCGTAAGAAGTGATCCATCAAAACAATTGCTAACATTGCTTCAGCAATTGGAGTTGCTCGAACACCTACGCAAGGATCATGACGGCCTTTAGTCAACACATCTGTATCTTCACGATTTAAATTAATCGTTTTACCTAGTGTCGTAATGCTTGCTGTTGGTTTTAGTGCAATAGCGACTCGAATGGTCTGGCCACTTGAGATACCACCCAAGATACCGCCTGCATGATTCGCTAAAAAGCCATTACTGGTCATTTCATCACGTGTTTCATGACCAAACTGTCCAGCAACTGCAAAGCCATCACCAATTTCAACACCTTTAACCGCATTAATACTCATCATCGCATGAGCAATGTCAGCATCTAAACGGTCAAAAACAGGTTCGCCCCAACCCACAGGAACTTTCTCAGCTAAAATTTCTAGCTTTGCGCCACAGCTTGTTCCTTGTTCACGTAAAGAAGTCACTAAGGCTTCAAAACGCGAAACAGCGTCTACATCACCACAGAAAAATGGATTATTCGAAACTTCATTCCAATCCAGTTTTTCGGCAACTTCATTACCAATTTGTGTCACATGACCACGAATCAAAACGCCAAATTTTTCTGCTAAATATTTTTTAGCAATTGCACCTGCTGCAACACGCATAGCAGTTTCACGAGCACTTGAACGCCCCCCGCCACGATAGTCACGGAAGCCGTATTTTTGCGTATATGTATAGTCGGCATGGCCAGGTCTAAAAGTTTGGGCAATATTGCCATAATCTTTCGATTTTTGGTCAGTATTACGAATCAATAAACCAATTGGTGTACCAGTGGTTTTACCCTCAAATACACCTGAAATAATTTCAACTTGATCAGGCTCTTTGCGTTGAGTCGCAAATTTTGATGTACCTGGCTTACGACGGTCTAGATCTTTTTGTAGATCTTCTTCGGTTAACGCAAGGCCCGGTGGCACACCATCAACAATTGCCATTAAGCCAACGCCATGAGACTCACCACAAGTAGTTACACGAAAGAGTTGTCCAATACTATTCCCTGCCATATGCCCAACTCCTTATATTTGCTCTTCAAATAGTTTTCTATAACGGCGACATTGTTCAGCAGTCAAAGCAAAAATACCTGAACCACCTTTTTGGAAAGTGAGCCAGTTGAAATCAATCGTATTAAAGTTCTGACGCATTGACCATTCAGAATTACCTACTTCAATGACAATGAGGCCATCTTCAGTTAAGTAATCTGCCGCTTGTGCAAGCATTTTACGAACTAAGTCTAAACCATCTTGGCCCGCTGCCAATGCAAGTTCAGGTTCATGTAAAAATTCTTCTGGTAAGTCGGCCATATCTTCAGCATCAACGTACGGTGGATTACTTACAATCAAATCATACTGATTTTCAGCTGGAATCTTGGCGAATAGATCCGACTCAAGCAATGCAACTTGATATTGCTTATTGTGGTGTTCAGTATTAATTGAAGCAACTTCTAAAGCTTCTTTAGAGATGTCAGTTGCATCTATTTCAGCGTCTGGATAAGCATAAGCCAAAGCGACTGCAATACATCCAGAACCTGTACACATATCTAAAATACGGTGCGGAGTTTTAGGCTTTGCATTTTCTGGCAAATTATTGAGAGCTTCGCGCATTTGACCATTTTCATCTAAACAATATGGTGCAAAACGTTGCTCAATTAATTCTGCAATTGGTGAACGTGGAATCAATACACGCTCATCTACATAGAATGGTTTATTAAAGAAATAAGCAAGGTTTAATAAATAAGATGTTGGAATACGGTCATTGATACGGCGTTCCAATAAGCTTAAAAACTCTGCTTTCTCGCTTGGTAATAACTTCGCATCTAGAATTTCTGCGTCTGCTGACCATTCAAGAGATAAGGTTTGTAAAACTAATGCAGAGCTTTCTGCAAAATAATCTTCAGTACCTTGTCCTAAATGTGCATCATGTTGACGTAATGCTGATACCCCAAAACGAATAAAATCTCGAATTGTTGATAAATTTTCAGCCGCTTCCTGTAAATTTTCAGGGCTAATCGTCGGTCGCTCCACTTAGGCGTCTCCAAAGGCAAATTTTGCAAAGTGACTATTCTACTGAGTGAGGTACAGCAAAGCAACGCTTTGCCTTGTGAACCGGAGTTTTACATGCCTATCTCGAACAATCACACGTTAAAATCAGAATACTTTGTTTTAATTATAAAATGATGAACTTTGATTAAACTTTAATTTAGATATTCAAAATAAAAAGCGGCCCTTAAATGATGGACCGCTTCTAAAGTTTAATGAGTTTTAAAGCTTAAGCTTTTCAGCGACATAATCAGAATCTTTATCTCCACGCCCAGATAGATTCACTACAATCATGGTTTCTTCCGCTAATTGGGGAGCTTCACGAATTGCCCATGCGACAGCATGTGAACTTTCAAGCGCAGGAACAATACCTTCAACACGAGATAGTGTCATAAAAGCATCTAAGCACTCTTGGTCAGTTGCAGTGCTATATTCAACACGACCTAAATCTTTTAAAAAACTGTGTTGTGGGCCAACACCTGGGTAGTCAAGTCCTGAAGCAATAGAATGTACCGGTAAAGGCTCACCATCCTCATTTTCAAGGACATAACAGGCCATACCATGAATTTGACTTGGCTTACCTAAAGTTAATGTTGCTGAATGCATATTGGTGTCTAAACCATGTCCAGCTGGTTCAACTCCTACCAGCTTTACATCGGGATCATTTAAGAATACGGTAAATGCGCCTATTGCATTTGAACCGCCGCCAACGCATGCCACAACATAATCCGGATTTTTTCCAAATCGCTGGTGCGTTTGTTCTTTAATTTCAGTACCAATAATCGATTGAAAATCACGAACCATTTTAGGGAATGGATGTGGCCCCACAACAGAACCAATCGCATAGATAAAGTTTTTTGGGTCTTTTAAATATTCTTCAAATGCACTATCTACAGCATCTTTTAATGTGGCTGTACCACGTGTTACTGCCACCAAATGAGCACCCAAAATTTTCATTTTGACTACATTTGGATGTTCTTTTTCAATATCTACTTGCCCCATGTGAATTTCACATGGAATCCCAACTAAAGCGCAAGCTGTTGCCAAAGCAACCCCATGCTGACCAGCACCCGTTTCAGCAATTACTTTCTTTTTGCCCATATACTTGGCAAGTAAAGCTTCACCTAAACAGTGATTGATTTTATGTGCACCCGTATGATTTAAGTCTTCACGCTTTAAATAAATTTGTGCACCGCCTAACTGTTCAGAAAGACGCTTCGCATGAAATAAAGGACTTGGACGGCCTACATAATTCGTAAATAGATCTGCCAATTCATTTTTAAATTCAGGGATATGACGAATCTCTTCATAAGCAACATTAATCTCATCCATTGCCTCTTTTAAATGTGGAGGAATGAACTGTCCGCCATATTCACCAAAAAATCCTTGTTCATTCGGCAAAGCAATACCGTTAATTTGATGTTGCATGTCATCTCTCTTTTTAAATTATTAAAGTTATTAAGCTTATCGAGAAAGGTAGCGAGTCATATCTTCAATGCCCTTTAGCGTCATTGGATACATATGATTTTCAAAAATTTCTTTAATCCAGCCAATGGTTTGAGTGTAATGCCAATACCCTTCAGTTTCAGGATTTAACCAAGCTGTTTTATCGAAATGTTGACGTAAGCGGCGTAACCAAACCTCACCAGTCTCATCATTCATATATTCAACCGAGCCACCCACCGATTTCAGCTCATACGGTGCCATACTGGCATCACCCACTACAATTACACGATAGTCGCGTCCATAAGTGTGAAAGAGATCCCATGTATTCATACGGGTAGCTGTGCGGCGATGATTATCTTTCCAAACATAGTCATAGAGACAGTTATGGAAATAAAAGTACTCAAGTGTCTTAAACTCAGTTTTAGCGGCACTAAAGAGTTTCTCGCATTGGGCAATATGAGCGTCCATAGAACCGCCTACATCGAACAACATAAGCACTTTTATTCGATTTCGACGCTCTGGTACCATTTGAACATCAAGAATACCTTGCTTGGCTGTTTCACGGATTGTACCGTCAACATCCAACTCTTCAGCTGCACCTTGACGCGCAAATTTACGCAAACGGCGCAAAGCAATTTGCATCTGACGAGTACCAAGAACTTGGTCGTCATCTAGATTTTGATATTTACGCTGTTCCCATACTTTTACCGCCGAACGTTTACGACCCGGCCCACCAATCCGCACTCCCTCAGGATGATCACCAAAAGCCCCAAAAGGTGAAGTACCACCTGTACCCACCATGCGGTTGCCCCCTTGATGTTTCTTATGCTGTTCGCGTAACCGCTCTTCCAGCATTTTCATCAGTTCTTCTAAGGAACCAGCTTTTTGGAGTTCTGCTCTTTGTTCAGGAGTTAAATGTTTTTCTAGAAGCTCTAAATCGAACCAGTCTTTTGGTAGTTTATGAACTTGCTTAAGTAACTCATCCAGATCAAAGGTTTCGATACCGTCAAAGTAGTCTTTTATGGCACGGTCAAACTTGTCAAAAAAGCGTTCATCTTTAACTAAAATAGTTTTAGCAAGTTGATAGAACTCTTCTTGATTGGCAAAAACTAAACCTTCACTTACAGCGCGGTTTAAGTCAATAAGCTCACGAGTTGTAACTGGAACACCGTATTTACGTAGGGTGTAAAATAACCGCACAAACATGGGTTATTCCCTCCTTTAACGTCGAGACATGAAAGCCAAACGTTCGAGGAGTTGCACATCCTGCTCGTTTTTGATGAGAGCACCATATAAAGGTGGAATAGCTTTAGATGTATCTCGATTACGCAATACATCTTCAGGCATATCATCTGCCATGAGTAAGCTTAACCAATCAATTAATTCGGAAGTTGATGGTGGCTTCTTCAAATTAGGAATTTCACGTAGTTTAAAGAAAACCTGTAAAGCTTCGTTGACGAGTGTTGCAGAAATATTCGGGAAGTGAACATCGATAATCTCTCGCATGGTCACTTCATCTGGAAACTCAATGTAATGAAAGAAACAACGACGCAAGAAAGCATCTGGTAACTCTTTTTCATTATTCGATGTAATAATTACAATTGGGCGTTGTGTTGCCGTAATGGTTTCACTTGTTTCATAAACATAAAAAGACATTTTATCGAGTTCATGCAACAAGTCATTTGGAAACTCAATATCGGCTTTGTCAATTTCATCAATTAACAAGACACAACGCTCTTCACTGGTGAAAGCTTCCCACAATTTGCCGGGTTTAATATAGTTCTTGATATCGTAAACACGGTCATCACCTAACTGGCTGTCTCGTAAACGAGAAACAGCATCATATTCATACAACCCTTGCTGTGCTTTGGTTGTCGATTTGATATGCCAAGTAATGAGTTTTAAGCCCAAACTTTCTGCTACTTTTTCAGCAAGTAAAGTTTTACCCGTACCAGGTTCACCTTTAACCAGTAAAGGCTTTTGTAAAGCACGGGCTGCTTTTACAGCGAGCTTAAGACTGTCAGTCGCGATATATTGATCTGTACCGGTAAAATGTTGGGTATCAGCAGACATGTGAAGACCTTATTTTTCTATTTCAATGGTTAGATGGAACGCATGCTTTTGTTTGTTGAATATTTTGACCAACAATAGCCAATAACCAAACCTAGACCAACTACAAACAGAATTAAAGATAAATTTGACCAGATTAGAGGACTATCTTTGGTTAAAACACCAAAAAGTAGTCCAAAAATAGCAGGTGCTACCGATGCATTCGGACCTTCAGACACGGTTGGTGTGACTAAAATAGCAAATACAATAAGCCAGCTAATCGCACCAAAAGTTGTAGGAAGACGGCGCATTAATCGCCACCAACACCACAAAGCAATAATAGCGCCTATTCCATAAGCTGTTAAAGCAATAGCATCTTCAGGAATAAAATCCAAAAAAGAGAATAATTGATTCATTATTCCAGTTTGATTTTCACGCACCACGTAAGCCCTCTGGTTCAACCGCATTCGGGTTAATTAACCCTTCTGGTGGCATCTGAATAAAGAAACCTTTTGTTTGTAATGAGTCTAAAACATGTAAAACATTAGCACGCGCCAATTTACGTGTTGGAGCTAATTCTAAATGCATGACAAACGTTGCACGACCAAACGCTTGTAAAACAGCTTCAGGAACATTTTCAAACGGATCAGCTTGTTCCGCATCGTCAGGATAGTTTGGACGAGCAATATAAATGTACATTTCATCTTTTTTGCTCGATCTATAAATATCACAGTGCATTTCAAATCAACTCTTGAACTAAGGACAGCATACATGAAAAAAAACGACTCACCCACGCAGGTTTGTTTACGCATCAGTCGTTTTTTTAATTCTTGAGAAATATTAACCCACAACGTTGATTAAGGTCGATAATAACTTTGTTCTAGACTAAAGCCAGCTTACACACAAATAAAATAAGTTTCTGATTTTAAACATTAAATACAATTATCCATTTTAATAAAATAAAAAAATTTTTAGAAAAAAATAAGAAATGGTTCGTTACTAAGTACTTTTTGTGATCTGTTTTCAATAGTTCACCCTTTAATACTATGAAATTTATCGTATTAAAATTAGCTATTACCTCTTAAAGTTCACATTTAAGTAAAACTTCTAACCACTTAATAAACATTAGCAGACATTACTTAACTGGTTTAAATTCTCAATATGTTTCAATAATAAGTATCTTAATAATAGATGCGGAGGATGAACTTATGCCTCGTGGCGATAAAACAGCTTACACAGCAAAGCAAAAACGTCAGGCTAAACATATTGTTGAGAGTGAAGTAGACAGAGGTCATTCTCAAGAAGAAGCTGAACGAATCGCATGGTCTACCGTCAATAAACAAGATGGCGGCGGTAAGAAAAAGTCTCATTAATACAAACTTTAAATACTTCTTTAGCTCAAGCTAAAGAAGTATTTTTTACCAGTACAAATTAATGGTGTTTAGAAAACTCGAGAACTCTTTATATAGTTATCAGTTACTTGATTTAAGGCATTCAAAATAGCACTATCATCTTGGCTTAATAAAGCTTCATTGAGGCATTCCATGTAACTTATGAGCGTAGTCTTAGAAACGTTGGCAAATTCAGTTGTTACTGCTTCATCTTCATATAAAATCACGTAGCTACGTGCAAAACCATAGATCAAATAGACTGCTGCTTTTTCTTTTGTATTTTTAGATTCTTTAAGGGACTGTTCACAAGCATTTTTTAAATCTTTAAATGCATCTGTACCAGTAGATTGATTTTTGAAAGATAAAAGTATTGTTTGGAAGTTCATATCCATATTCCACTTAAAAAGTAAAGCTACAGAAGATAGTAGAACGTGTCAAATAAAATCATGATTAACATAAGTTTAAATGTAAATAAATTTATATTCCCTTTTTTAATACGATATAAAAGACCGCCTTTAAAAGAGCGGTCTAACAAAAAATCGATATTTAAAAGCTTATTTCTATCGTTATGGTAGTACCAGAGTGTTCGATATTGGTTGATACATTGAAGCCTCTTCCCCTAAGTTCCTCTTCTACTTGTGTGAGGTGATCAGGACTTACAGCATCAATCGGAAACAGGAAAGTTGCTTTTCGCTTCCCTGCTTTAGAATCAGTTTCAGTGCCTGTTAAAATTTTTTCCAGCATGGCCTCTTGATTGATTTTAAAATTTTTAGCATTTTGACGCGCTTGTTCAGCACTAAAGTTATTAAGCATATTTATCTCTCTAATTATTAATTTATCTCATTTTATAGCATAAAAAGCTTATATAGTTTTGGTGTTGTGTAGTTAATTCCAATCAGAAATATAAGCTTATTGATTAAATAATCTTTCTATCCATTCAATAAATTTTCTGGCATTTCTATTTTTAAAATCTTCTTTATTTGGGATGTAATAGCACAGCTCAGATTGAACTGATTTAGTCTTAAGAGGTTGCAAAAGGCTCGCTTTAATAAATCTCTGGGCAAGTGTAGAAGAACAAAATACGAGTCCATTGGCCGCTAATGCCTCATGTATTCCAAAAATTTCCTGATCAAACTTCTTAATTGTTATTTGCGTTCGGTCCCATCCATTCAGCTCAAGCCAAGTCTCTAGTGGCGGACTTGGTAATGCTTTATTTTTCCATTCTGTGGTGAATAACGTTATTGGCTCACTAGAATGTTCTAGTGAATCAAGTTTAGATGTACCAAATACATTAAAAGACTCATATTTAAGAATATCGTTAGAAGGTATTGAAGATACATCCCCATATCGAATAGGCAATGTATATAAATAACTTTCTAACGCTTCCCCTGTAGAAAATTCAACTGAGATATGAGGATGTAATTGATAAAATTCATTTATT
The DNA here is from genome assembly GCF_001423205.1 of Acinetobacter sp. Leaf130. Lineage (NCBI taxonomy): Bacteria > Pseudomonadati > Pseudomonadota > Gammaproteobacteria > Moraxellales > Moraxellaceae > Acinetobacter > Acinetobacter sp. Leaf130. The sequence continues at coordinate 1,029,616 of NZ_LMOE01000001.1, read as the reverse complement.
GAGGGAATTAACAACATTGCTGCCAATGAAGATGTAGTAGCTACTCTGAGTGTATTTCCATTTACTGTTATTTCATCTAGCGCATCTTCAATTTTACGAAATCCTTCAGAAATCGCTACTGCTAGCCTATCACCTGTGGTTGTAAGCGTTATTTTTCTTACCTGTCGATGAAATAAATCAACATTTAACCTGCTTTCAAGATTGGCAATATGATGTGAAATTGCAGTCGGTGTTAGCGAAAGCTCTTCAGCAGCCAATTTAAAACTGCCTAGTCGAGCAGCTGATTCAAATGCCCGAAGTGCTTGCAATGAGACTTGCATGCTTTCTCCTGAATCATAGTTATAGGTGATTTAAAATCATCTATAGCTGTAATTTTCTCGTTTGTCTACTTCTCATTTAAAACTCAGAATAAATTAACTCCCACCCCTTATGGAATTTATGATGAGTAAAATATTACATATAGATGCCAGTGTACGAGCTGCAATTAACCCCAATCCAAATCATAATTCTATTTCAAAAAATATTGCCAGCCGATTGGTCAGTTTATGGAAAAATAAAAGGCCTATGGATGAGTATATTTATCGGGATGTAGGAATGAATCCGCCTCCATTTATTACTCAGGACTGGATTGATGCTGTATTCACACCTGAAAATAAAAGAACACAAGCTCAATGCGATGTTTTATCAATATCAGATCAGTTAATAGCGGAAGTTTCGAGTTCAGATATCATTCTAATTTCTTCCCCTATGTACAATTACGGTATGCCTGCTCAACTCAAAGCATGGTTTGACCAAATTATTCGAATTAATAAAACATTTGATTTTGACCTTGTTCGAGGAGACTTCCCTTTACAACCTCTTTTATCTGGAAAAATTTTAATCATTATCACGTCTAGTGGCGAGTTTGGTTTTGAGAAAGATGGAATTCGTCACAACATGAATCATCTTGCACCTCACCTGCGTACACTCAGTAAATATTTAGGTGTAGAGAAAATTTATGAAATTACCTCAGAATATCAAGAGTTTGGAGATGAACGACATATAAAGTCATTAGAAAATGCTTTTCAAAAAGCTGAAGAACTTGTAGCTAAACTTGCTGGTTCATTCACAAAAAATCCGCAGAAGATTAATACTTAATTTTTAAAATCTAATAACCTACTGGCATTTTAAATGAGCTATATCATTAAAAAATAAAAAGCCGACCCAATTGGGTCGGCTTTCTTATTTCTGCACTGAAACAAACTTATAGTTATATATTATTCATATTGAAATTGTTTTTCTTGTCTCCAAGAATATACAGACCTGTATGTTTAATCAATTGAATTTTTCTCATTGAATCGGTTAATTTAATTCATTATCACTTTTACAAATTAAAACCCATCCAATTCATCACTTTACTAGCTTTTTAAAATAAGTTAATTGTTTAATATAACTAATATAATTATTTATTTTATTAACTATTACCGTCAAATATCTATTATTTTAAATAAAAACTACTCAATTTAAAATTTAAGCCATTCATGATCCTTAATTAAAAAAGCCCATCACGAAGATGAGCCTTTTAAATTTTAACTATCAACTCATTTTAAATTGATAGACTTTCTTTTTCTTCTTGAAATAAATGAATTAATGGTTGAGTTAATAACTCATAACGCCAACCCAAAAGATAATCAGGTAAATCTTGTTCATCCCCTTGAGAAAGAACATGTTGATGAATTGCGTTTAGCCATTTTTTTCTCAGTAATACTTCTTTAGGAATAGAAGTTTCACTTATTGCATGGGCAAGTACCATATCCATTTTATTTAAAGTTTCTTTAGATGTTACTTTAAAAGGTTTGGCAATTCTTGTTGGCCATTCACTTTCATTAGGTAAATCTTTAAGTAATTCTAGAATCGTTTTTCCATATTCACGAACTACATTTGGGCGAATATCTTTAACTTGCGAGAGTTGAAAACTATTACGTGGATTCTTTTCAACCATATCAATCATGGTTGAGTTTCTAAGAATAAAACTACGTGGCTGATTCGTCGCTTTAACAATGTAATCACGCCATTCACTTAAATTTTGCAATTGCATTAATTGACGGCGCGAATGACGATAATTACCAACATCGATATAGAGTAACTCTTTAGGCGTTTCACTAATAATTTCTTTAGTTAAACTACTACAATCTTCAAGAACATAGTCATAAAGCCCTTTCTGCTTAAGTTGTTCTTGAATATGATGAGCTAACTTCATTATATATAGAACATCATTGGCTGCATAACAGAGTTGCTGAGGCGATAAAGGCCGAGCCAACCAATCGGATCTTGTTTGATCTTTTTCAATGTCAATATCGAGACAAAGCTTTAAAGCGCCTTGGTAACTCACTTGTAGTCCGTGACCTAAGAAAGAAAGACCCACTTGAGTATCAAACACATTAAGCAAATCTTCTTGATCAGCGTAATGATAGATTAAATCGATGTCTTCCCCACATGCATGAAAAATGTTCTGCTGTGCGAGAAATATTTTTTTCCAAAACTGACTTAGATCTAATGAAACACCATCCAACAGATAGACATTACCATTTACATTGACTTGGCATACCCCAAGTTTAGGCCAGAGTGTGTCAACCTTAATAAATTCTGTATCAAGTCCATATATCGAACATTGATCCATTTTTTGAAGAACATCAACCAATTCGGTTTGCTGTTGGATAAACTGAAACATGCTTTCTCAAGTAAATGCAAAGAGTGCTTAGAACTCTGGTATATATAACATAGAAGTAGGAAATTACCACTTAAACCTTTATGAATACTCTATTTTTGAACAATTTTTCGAAAATAGATAATTTTTTGATCTTTTATTTATACTTTTAAAGTTAACTCCAAATATTCATTCTTTAAAATCTCTAAGATCTTTTTCATTCTTATGTGCTTTCATATTTTATTTAAAAGATCTTTTGTAATTAAAGACAAAATAATATTTGCCTTTAATAGCTAAATTAATAAATTTAATTCAATTTTATATCGCATCAATGAAATAAGCATCGGAATGCTTATTTCATTCTCATACGGTTATGAACTGCCTGACTTAAGGTATGGCTATCAACATACTCAAGTTCACCACCTTGCGGTACACCTTGAGCAATACGCGTCATGTGTATAGGTAAGTGCTTAGTCGCCTCTACCAAATAATGAGCGGTTGCCTGTCCCTCTACAGTCGCATTAGTTGCCAAAATCACTTCTTCAATAGTGCCTTGACTTAAGCGCTGAATTAGATGAGGAACACCAATTTCTTCTGGGCCAATACCATCCAAAGGAGAAAGATGTCCCCCTAAAACATGGTATTTACCTCGAAAACTACCACTTTGCTCAATCGCCATTACATCTGCTGGTGATTCAACTACACACAATAGTTGATCTTCTCGCTCAGTTGAGGCACAAATATCACAAATTTCATTTTCAGTTAGAGAATGGCAAACGCTGCACTCATGAATATAACTTGAAGCCTCATGTAAAGCATGAGCTAATGCGAACGCACCTTCTCGATTTTTCATCAAAAGATGTAATGCCATACGTTGAGCCGATTTCGGACCAACGCTAGGCAATATACGTAAAGCTTGAACGAGTTGTTCAAATCTATCACTAAACACAGAACTTCCTTAGAACATGCCCGCTAAGCCAGGTGGCAAGCCCATACCAGAATTCGCTTTTTGCATTTTTTCTTCTGAAATAACTTCTGCTTGACGCACAGCATCATTTACCGCGGCAGCAATCAAGTCTTCAATCATATCTGGTTCATCTTGAAGTAATTCAGGGTTGATTTCGATACGTTTTACAAGATAGCGACCATTCATGGTTACTTTAACCAAACCACCACCAGCTTCTGCTTGGACTTCAGTTTGGGCAAGCTCTTCTTTCGCCTTTTTTATATTTGTTTCCATATCTTTTTGCATGCGCTGCGCTTGCTGCATGAGCATATTGATATTCATAACTTTACTCCGTATCTCTATCAAATCTTTAAAGTATTATTGGTTATCTGGTAATACTTTATAAAAACTTAATCTCATTGAACCAACCCATGTGATTAAAATCCATACAGATTAGTGCATTGAACTCAAATTAATCCGTAATTCTGACACAATAGACTAATGTTTTCTATCAGTATCTCTAGCTCTATTCCACGGAGGTATATCAGTAACGTGGTTAAACTTAGATACACTTCATAAACGCCTAAAAGTTATACATTAAAGTTTGATAAAAATTTATTTCACTATTGAGATGCCTGTAACCCTTTATCAATTGTTTTATATTCACTTAAGGGAACTTTCTTAAAGGAAGTATTTGCTTCTTGAATAGATTTATCTGCTTCTTGCACCGACTTCTCTGCATTGTTAATCAATAAGGTTGTTTCATTTACTGGGTGTTGATGAGGTTTGGTCAGCAATTTGTATCCAACCACCCCAATTACCCCTACCACAACAACAATAGCAATAGGCTTAAGCATTTTAAAACTCGCATTTCTTTTAATTAAATTTAAAGTCTTTATACCTTGTACTCTTAGCCCTCATTTAAACAAAAATGTAGGTTTTTTATTGCGATTCTGAAATTTGAGTAACATTTAAATATAAAAAACCATCTCGATTAAAGAGATGGTTTCATGAACAAAATAACCAAAGAGTGTTATTTCGATAGAATTAATTAGATCAGATCCAGACCACGTGAGATATCACGGATAATATCATTAATATCTTCTAAGCCTACCGATACGCGTATTAGCCCCTCTTGGATGCCTGCCGCAGCTTTTGCTTCAGCAGAAAGTTTGCCATGTGTAGTCGTTGCAGGATGTGTAATTGTTGACTTCACATCGCCCAAGTTACCAGTAATTGAAATAAACTTAGTATTATCAATAACCTTCCAAGCACCTTCGCGTTCGCCTTTAACTACGAAAGAAACGATCCCGCCAAAACCATTTTGCTGTTTAGTAGCAAGCTCATGACCTTCATGAGTTGGCAAACCAGCGTAGTAAACTTTTTCTACTTTTTCATGAGTAGATAACCATTCTGCAAGAATTTGAGCACTTTCACAGTGTGCTTTCATACGCAAACGTAAAGTCTCTAAGCCTTTTAAGAAAACCCATGCATTAAATGGACTCATTGATGGTCCAAGCGTACGGACAACACCAAAAACTTCTTCTAATAACTGATGATTACCGACAACAGCACCACCTAATGCGCGCCCTTGCCCATCTAAATATTTAGTCGCCGAGTAAATGACAAGATCTGCCCCAAACTTTAATGGTTGCTGCAAAACAGGCGTACAGAAACTGTTATCAACCGCAAGTAATGCACCATTAGCATGGGCAATATCTGCAAGCGCTTGAATATCTGCGATCTCAGCTAGAGGATTAGACGGTGACTCAACAAATAAGAGTTTAGTTTCTGGACGTACTGCCTTTTTCCAATCGTCTAAATCACATAAATCGACAAATGTAATATCTACACCAAACTTGGCAATATATTTTTCAAATAAGGCAACAACCGAACCAAAAACTGCTCTTGAGCAAATAACATGATCACCCGCTTTGAGATATGCCATAGTAACTGACAAAATCGCGCCCATTCCAGAGCTTGTCGCAACAGCACGTTCAGCACCATCTAAAGCTGCTAAACGTTTTTCGAACATCGATACAGTCGGATTGGTAAAACGAGAATAGATATTTCCTTGAACCTGACCAGAAAATTTTGCTGCAGCTTCAGCTGCATTTTCATATACAAAAGATGATGTCAAAAAAATCGGTTCGCCATGTTCACCTTCAAAACTACGAGTATGTCCGGTACGAATGGCTAAGGTATCAAGTTGGTATTCTAAATCATCAGACTGGTTCATTAAATGTTCGCCTTTACTGGTCATGTACTAAAAACTATCATCATTTTGAGTGTCTAATGTATTTAAGGTCAAGGTAAACCTTAAAATTATCGCTTAGACTTTATTCAATCTTTAGTAAATAGTTGGTAAAGCAAGATGAAACGCTTAAAGTCCCTTGTCTCTGAACAAAGTCAAATGAAGCATCTTTCTGCCCGACTATTTCACCCAAAAACATTAGTTCTGTCACAAAGCACTCCCTATGAAGTCATTGGCGAGTTCAATCAAACACGTATTCGCTATTACGCAGCAACACAGAAAAGATTTAAAGAGCCTTTAGTATTTGTTGCCCCACTCGCCATTAATATGGCGATATATGATTTATATCCTTATCGCTCTCTTATTAAATATTTCCAAAATGCTGGTTTCGATGTCTATTTAGTCGATTGGGGAAGTTTAAAGTTTAAAGATAGACATCTTAACTTTTTATCATTTATTGAAGATTTCATTCCTAAAGCGATAGAAATTGTCCGCACACATTCAGGAAGTGAACAAATCTCACTTCATGGATGGAGTATGGCTGGCATATTCGTCACTTTATATACTGCGCTTAACCAACCTAACTATATTAAAAACCTGATTGTTCTTGGTAGTCCAATAGATAGTTATGCATCTGGCTATATTGGCAAACTCTACCGAAACATGAATCATCTTATTGGTCGTAATAAAAAAATTCAGGACCGTATTTATTCTGGATTGCCAAAACGCCTGATTCATAGTCCCGGAATTTTAAATTCATTAGGCTTTAAAATTCTTGATCCTAAAGGCTGGTTTGATGGGCATGTTCAATTGCTAAAAAATCTTGATGACCTGCAATTTGTACAAGAGCATGCAACCTTAAGTAGCTTTTTAAATAATATGATTGATTACCCAGGTGGGATTAATCAGGACATGTTGTTTAATGTCTGGCTGCAAAATCCACTAAAACGTGGCTTTATTCAATTAAAAGATAAGAAAATCGAATTAAAAAATATAGATTGCTCTCTCTTAGTTGGCGCGGGTCGTAGTGATCAGCTGGTGACTGCCGATGCTGCCTCTCCATTAAGTCAATTGACAAGCAGCCAAGATGTCACGTTTACTCTCATCCCCGGCGGTCATTTAGGCCTAATGTCGAGTCAGGCCAGTGCTCAGGAGTTTTGGCCACAACTGGCAAAATGGCTGACCGAACGTTCAACACAAATTTAAGGACAAGGTCATGAGTCAATCTGTTGCATTTATTGGTTTGGGTGCAATGGGCTACCGTATGGCAGCACATTTACCGAAACACTTCGATACTGTCTATGTATGGAATCGAAATTTCGAAAAAGCCAAACAACATGCAATAGTATATGGCACAAAGGCTGTCCCACTAGTGCAAGCGGTACAAGCAGATATTATCTTTTCATGTTTACCGACAAGCACTGATGTAGAAGCACTTATTAATAATGTACAAATTAAATCTGGGGCAATCTGGATAGATTGTACAAGTGGAGTCCCTGACTCTGCCCGCGCATTAGCAAGCTCATTAAAACAATTGAATGTTGATTTTCTTGATGCTCCAGTAAGCGGTCAAACAGTAGGTGCTGAAAATGCAACTTTAACTGTAATGGTCGGTGGTGATGTAGCAGCTTTCGAACGCGCGTTACCGGCACTGCAAGCAGTAGGTAAATTAATTAAACATGTTGGTGAGTCGGGCTCAGGATTTGCCGTAAAAGCCGTTAATAATATGTTACTCGCAGTCAACCTTTGGTCTGTTGCAGAAGGCTTCAGTGCACTCAAAGCACATGGGGTAAGTTTGAACGAAGCATTAGAGTGCATTAATGCATCAAGTGGCAAAAGTCTGGTAACAGAGACTATATTCCCGCAGCGTGTATTGAGTCGTGAATTTCCAGTGACTTTTGGCTTACCGCTTCTGGCCAAAGACACAGGAATTGCTTTGGATTTAGTCCATCAAGCTAAGCTTCCAGCCCCACTTTTGTCATTAACACAAAGTTTAATCCAAGCTGCTCATTTAACTGCTGAAGACAATAGTGACTTCTCTGCGGCAGTTAAAATGTATGAAGCATGGACCAAGATTACATTGGAATAAATTTAATCTTTTAGATAGTAGCTTATTAAAGATGCTTAATTTTAATAAGCTGCATAATGAATATTGAAAAGACTTAAAAAAAAACCCATTTCAATTTTAGAAATGGGTTACAAAAACAAAAAACTATCAAACGCAGCAATTAAGGATCATATAATAGAAGCTAAAACATGTAAAATCAATACATCTTTCAGTTGAATTGTAAACTAAGATCAATTTTGGCTTATTTATATTTTAGATATCAAAAGAAAAAGCCCATTTCCGTCTAAATTAAAATGGGCCCTGTGAATTCCACTTAATCCTAAAATACAAAAATGTGATAATTATCACGCTTTGTTTTTTTATAATGTCATTGATATATTTGTTTTTCATTGACCCAATTTCAAACTTAAGCCGTCTATTTAGCAAATGAAAAAGCTATAAAATCTCATCTTTTCCTACAATTTTTTATATATTATCAACCGAACCAGAAGTATATTTTTCTCTCATAAATAACAGTTAGAGTAGATTAAAGCGAGAATCAAATTCTGAAAAAATATATATAATTTTTCTTAAGTTTATGTTTTTATTTGATTTTTATAAACAATTGATATATAAAGTTTTTATTTATATTGTGAACAAATTATCAACCAAAATGACACTTGAGTAATTAATAGTCATTGAAATATTGGTAATAAACCTTATATTGAGTACAGGTTCATACCTTTAACTGAGGAAACGCTCATGAATAAATTTATGGTTGCAGTCTTTACTGGCATGGTGAGCATTGCTGGTTTAAACGTTCAAGCTGCAACGCCTGAGCAAGAATGTCAGAAATTGCAAGACGATTATAATTTGATTTATGCATCAAAAGGCTTTTGTTTTAAAGATCCTGATGCAAAAGAAAAATATGGTAATGAAAACTGTCATACGACAAAACCAAAGTTTTCTGACAAAGAGCAACAACGTCTTGATGCTATTAAAGAGCGTCAGAAAGAATTGAAATGTAAATAATTTTTAAAGGAATAATACATGGCATACGATGATCAAAATATCTTCGCAAAAATTTTACGTGATGAACTTCCAGCGATAAAAATCTATGAAGATGATCAAGTTCTAGCTTTTATGGATATTATGCCTCAAGCCGATGGTCATACATTAGTTATTCCAAAAACACCTGCTGTAACGCTCCTTGATTTACCTCCAGAAGCAGCCGCATATACCATACAAATTGTTCAAAAAATTGCGAAAGCAATGGAAAAAGCCCTCAATTTAGAAGGTATTGTCTTGATGCAACTTTCTGGAGCAGCGGCAGGACAAACGGTTCCGCATGTTCATTTTCACCTTATTCCTACAAATGTGCATCAACTTGGACGCCATGCTATAGAGTTAGGTGACCAAGAAAAAATTAAAGGATTAGCTGAGAAAATTAAAGCAGCCCTTTGATTTTTAATTCATTAAAGCGGAGTTTTGACTCCGCTTTTTTTCGTCTAAAACTATAAAAAATTAAAATAATTAATTTATTTCTAAATTTTAACCGTCATAAAACTGTCATTTATTTTTCACGCCCCTGTCACAAAGTTTGCCGATACTGCTTAGCAAGTTGGTGAGCTTTTGTAACTTTTTGTACATAAGTCAACTACAAAATAAATAGTTAACTAGGCATACGCCATTTTTAAAAACTTTTTGGAGAAATCTCAATGAAGAAATTGCTACTCGCTGCCGCAGTTGCAACTTTGAGCATAAACGCGGTGCAAGCAGCGCCAACTTTGTATGGCAAACTGAATGTTTCTATTAACCAAGTTGACAATAAAAATTTCGATGGAAAAAGTGACGTTACTGAAGTTAACTCAAACTCTTCTCGCATTGGGGTAAAAGGCGAAGAGAAATTAACTGACAAGCTATCTGCTGTTTATTTAGCTGAATGGGCAATTTCTACTGATGGTTCAGGTTCAGATACTGATCTTAGCGCTCGTAACCGTTTTATCGGTTTAAAAACTGATGGTGTTGGTACATTAAAAGTAGGTAAGTACGATTCTTACTTCAAAACTGCTGCTGGTGGTAACCAAGATATCTTTAACGATGACACTCGTTTAGATATTACCAACATCATGTACGGCGAAAACCGCTTAGACAACGTGATTGGTTTTGAATTAGACCCTAAATTATTAGCTGGTTTAACTTTCAATATCATGGCTCAAACTGGTGAAAGCACTTCGGATAACAAACAAGGTGAAACTGGTAAAGACAGCAAAAATGATAGCTTTGACTCTGTATCAACTGCGCTTGGTTACGAAAATAAAGACCTTGGTTTAGCGATTGCTGCTGCTGGTGACTTCGGTATTAAAGGTAAATATGCTGCTTACGGCTTAAAAGATGTTTACACAGATGCTTACCGTGTAACTGGTTCTTATGATATTGCAAAATCAGGCTTTGTTGTAGGTGCTTTATGGCAACACGCAGAACCTACTGATGATTTATCAGCTTATAAAACATCAAAGACCACTCGTATAGATGGTGTTGATACAACAAAAGATACATATACAAACTACAAAGGCTTAGAGGAAGAAGCATACGCAGTAACTGCTGCTTATAAAATTCCTAATACTAAACTTAAAGTGAAAGCAGAATATGCATCTGCTGAAACACAAGTAAGTGGCAAACAAGATCGTAAAATTGACTTGTACGGTTTAGGTCTTGATTATCAAATCAACAAGCAAGCTCGTTTCTACGGTATTGTTGCTCAACAAAAACGCGACTGGCTAAATGATGACGACAAGCAAACTGTTGTAGGTACAGGTATCGAATATAACTTCTAATTAGTTATCTTTGATTCAAATCTAAAATAAAAGGGCTTATGTTATTACTAGTTGGTAATAATATATAAAACCCCTAAAAAAGATCCCTAATAGGGATCTTTTTTACTATTTATAGATTACTTTTTATTTTTAATGAAAAATTTTCAATGAATATTACTAGTAAAAAATATATAAATTATAAATATAAAACGTAGATACACATAGTTACCAACCTAATAATTATAAAACCCAAAATCTAAATTTATATTTATATTTATATTTCAAAAAAATAATAATTAAAATTATATATAAACCCAATTTTAAAAATTTCATAATAAAATAATTAATAAATATTATATTTAAATAAATACAATCATTTAATTAATATTAATTAGCTTGACTTAAATTTTCATTTTAGATATTTTTTCATCAGTTTTATTCAGAATTTATCTAAAATGCTCAAATCTATTAAGCAAGTAAAAGATGATTTTTTAACTTCAGGAAAATCTATTGCAGAATGGGCCAGAGAAAATAACTTTTCTCCTGATCTTGTTTATCGAATTCTAAAAAATAATAGAATCCCGCGGCGTGGTGAAAGCCACAAAATTGCTGTACAACTTGGTATTAAAAGCCAGAAAACTATAGATTAGTTTTTGATGCAGAAAGTATAAAGACCCATGCGCCAACATGAGTCTTTATAGGTTTGTCTTTTTACGTGCAGTGCCAAGACATTTCTATTCTATGAGACATTAATAAATTTATCAATGTCTGCTTGCTTTCTGCTTATTTTTCTTAATTTTTCATTTAAGTGGATAAGTATATAGATGGTAAAAGTAATTGCAAAAATAGTAGATGATAATTCGGGCGTTTTTATTCAAATACCAGTTTTGATAGATGAAAATCAACAAGTTCTCATGCCTCTTTTAGAGTATACCCTTCTATTAAAAAGAAATGGCAAAAGTCATGCAACTCTATTGAAGTATGTAAATGCAACAAAACTTTTATTGGAATATATGAATGCAAATATTAATTGCTTTGCTACCCCTATGTCCTTATTTGAAGGTTTTAGTAGCCGATTATATATGGGAACTATTGGGAATGATGGTTTAGATCCTTCGGGTCTTTATTGGTTACCTCATAGCAAACAAGTTTCTAGAACATATATTATTGCTTTAACGAAAATAACTGATTGGCTGTCTGCTAAATATGGTGAAATCCCAGTAAATCCTTTAGTTGAAGCTGATAGTTTAAGCAAACGACTTAATTACGCCGCTTGGTTTCGCAAAAATCAACACAACTTTCTAGGTCATATTAAAGATAAATATATTAATGCTACAGTTCATTATGCCCGAAGTCTTCAGGGAAAACGCGCATTAGGTAAGCAATCGCAAGATGCTATCGAATTTCCTGAACATTATTTTGAAGCCTTTTATTTTAAAGGTATAGGTGGTGCAGTAGATCCCAGAGTTGCTCTACGTGATCAGCTCATTATATTACTCATGCATGGCGCAGGCTTAAGGGAATCTGAAGCTTTTCATCTTTGGATTGAAGATGTTCTTATTGATCCACTGAATCCTGATAGTGCTAAAGTTCGTATCTATCACCCAGAAGATGGAAAAGCTCCACATAACTGGCGAGGACGTTCAGGAAAGACAACTCGCGCAGCATATTTAAAAGAAAAATATGCTCTAAACCCGCGAATTGATTTAATTGGAAAAAAACATGTAGGTTGGAAAAGTCGAGTAACTGACAGTAAAGATGGATACTTAGATGTTCACTGGTTTCCTATTATTTTTGGTGAGATTTTTGCCAAGCTTTGGCAAGCCTATACTCGTTTTATTGCGAAAGTTGATCGTAAACATCCATACGCATTTATTTGTTTTCATCGCAAGTATTTAGGCAACCCATATACTTTAAATGCTTTTCATAACAGCTATCGCCAAGCATTAGGCCGTATTGGACTTAAACCATCTAAAGCGGATGGATTATCTCCACACTCGCATCGTCATAGCTACGGAAGAAGGCTACGGAGAGCAAAAGTCCCAGAAATCGTGATTAAAAAATGTTTGCATCATGCAGCTTTAGAATCACAACGCGTCTATACAACACCCACACTAAAAGAAATTAATGGTTATCTTAATGCCGCGACAGCTCGACTATTAAATCCATCTGAATTAGTCGAAAAGAGAACTTCTTCTAGCTGGGAAGTATTATTGGACCATAATTTTAACAATTTTAGTTTTGATCGATTATTTACTGGAATGGATTTAAAATTAGGACAGCAAAATGTCAAATAAAGAAATACTTAAAAGAAAGAAAAATGATGGTCGTTGCAGTGATTTAACTTTCCAATGGCTTATAAAAAATCGTGGAATTGAATGGGATATCTGGCGGCAATTAGCGGAAGAATGGATTACAAAACAAGATGGTGGAGTTTCTAATAAATTAGATGCGTTGTGTCTTTTTTTTGATATTTATCTCGTCGACACCCTCCCTTTCACAACGGATGTTGTGAGCTTTTTTGATAACAAAAATGGTAGGTATGCATCGATTGATGAATTCAAAAGTATTTTATTAAAAAAAACGAAAAGAAGTGATAATAGACAAACAACAAGGCTATTAATTTATACAAAACACTTTATTGATTGGTTGCTTGATACGCATTTTAGTGAAAAGAATGAATGTGGAGTCCCACTTCGTTTTTACGCAAATCCGTTCGAAGTTATAAAAGTTCAAAATAATGCTAATGAAACAGTATATAACCCGCTGCCATATCGTTACATCTGTAATTTACGTAAAATTCTATGCCCTAAACAAAGAGGAAACTTTTCTGATTGGTCATGGGCGCAAGAAAATGCGATTGATAGTATACAAGGTAGTGATTGGTTTGAAGTTGAAAAAAATCAGATTGATGAAAATGATAAGGATTGTGTTTGGAGGAATAAAAAAATCACCAGAAACGGTGAAATAACCAACATTTATCAAATCTGGTCGCCCATAATAAGTATGGTGCTATATATTAAATTACATTTACCACTCCGTACTTATCAGATACGTATGCTTGATTCTGGTGAATCAGATTCTATACGGTATGAAAATGGTAAGTGGATCAAAAACACACATGCTTTGGCTCTTAGCCACCATCGCAAAGGAGTATTCCGTCAATTTAAAGATAATGCATCAGGCTTAGAATCAACAGGTTTATACATCAATACAAATAAAACAGCAGATCAGAATAGAGATGAATTCGAACGCGGTTATGAAATTCCATGGCAAAATGAAAATGTATTATATTGGCTTGAAAAGTTACGTAATTGGCAAGAAAAATACAATCCAATTAATAAGCCTACAGACTGCTTAACACTTGAAAGGAGGCATACAGGTTTAATAAAATCGAAGGCCAATTTGAAAGCACTTGGACATATTTGCTTTTTATTTCGTGATGCTAGAGCAAATAATGCTAAAGATCGTGATAAGCCGATACAAGAAATGTCAATTCAAAAGTGTTGGTATAAGTTATTACAGCAACTTGAGAATAATCTTTTGATTTCTGGTGATACTCTATCAAATGGGAAGCCACTTCGTTTAGTTCATCGTTATAGAAAAGATCATAGTTCAGCAAAAACAAAAACTGAGTTTCCTCTGCACAGTCTTCGTGTCTCACTTATAACAAGTTATATTGTAGATGCTCAGCTACCTTTGCCTGTGGTGTCAAAACTTTTGGCAGGTCATTCACGGCTTATTATGACTATCTATTATACAAAACTCACTCCAACAGTAATCAAAGATAAAATGACTGAGGCGGAGAAACTACTCGATAGCAAAGCACAGGAGAGTGTTAAAGTATTTTTGAAAGATGCTGAAATGCGGCAAATTGAATGCAAAATGGCATATAACGATAGTCAAGCTATTGAAGCAGCATTGATTAATCGAAATCCTTTAGGTTGGGAGAATCGCCATCATGGAATATGTCTAGTCGGTGGTAACACTGTTCGTACAAACGAACATCACACAGTAGCTGGCTGCTGGAATGGCGGAGCATTACTTAAAGACTCAACGAACATATCGCGAAGAATTTATAGTTCTGTACCTCATGGCTTTGAAAACTGCGTCCGCTGTAGGTGGTTCATTACTGATGCCCGCTATCTCCCAGCACTCAACGCGCATCTTAATTTTATGAGTTATAAAGCTCATCAAGCTGCTAATTTAGCAATTAATTTAGAATATGAGATTGAAAAAATAGATGAGTCTAAATATCAAGCTGAATGTGCTGGTAAGGCATTTACAAAACACAATGAATTACAAACACTCCAAAGACGATACGAAAAACAGTTAGTCGAAGCTGATGAATGCACAAAGGACTGGATTGCAACTTTTAAGTTAATTCGTCGTATCATTGAAATTGAGCAAAAAAGAACGGAAAATGATGCTGCTAGTAAATTAATAGCAGTCGGTACAGAAAGTGATATTAAAGTCGGTTTTATAGAAACCAAATCAGAATTGCTTCATCTTTCGTTGCTTTGCGATGATGCAGAATTCTATCCAGATATGCTCGATGAAGTAAGAAAAACTCCAGCTATTGAACGCTTGACCCAAAGTCTTAGTCGATTAATGATGAGTAAGAACTATACGCCGCACCTCTTAATGTTTGATCAGCAACAACAACTTATTGCAATCAATGCAATGATGCGTCAAATGGCATTACAAGAAGACCCTACTAATAAGATTGAGGGGTATAAAAAGGTTGCAAATCATTTAGAATTTGAACAATACATGCAAAATAGCAAATTATTAGATATCGGAATCAAAGCTCTAGAAAATAATATTAAGCAAAAAATTTTAAAATTATCAACTAGTGGTTTAAAACAAAAAAAGTATCTTAAGGAACAATCATATGAGCATTGAGATAGATGTTTTCTTAGAAAATCTAAAATTAGATAAGAGTTCTCGAACGGAAAAATCATTAGATCAACTCAATTCTTTATTGAAAGCTCACTATAATTCAGGAGAGAAAGATTTCTCAATTGCAACTATCGGACGAATATCAAAAGCTAATAATGGGATTGGTACTGTCAGTATTCGTAATAAATCAGGTATGCATTTTCGTTTGCTGATCGAAGCGTGGGCGACAAAAGGTAATACGACGATGAAAAAACCACATGTAACACAATCAAGAGGACTTAATATACCCAATGATTTAGAATTATTAAAAAGATTAGATGACCCCGCATTGAGAGCCGTTTTTGGCCAAATTATTGCTGAAAGAAATAAGCTTAGAGTAGAAAACAGTATTCTTAAACAAAATGCGGAAGTCATTGTAGATATGAGACCAAAACATATAACGGTATCAAACAGTGAAAATCTATCAGTAGAAGTATTACCAATGTTAAGTGACATTTTTCTTCCCAGTGAAATTGAAGCTTTGCGAGATGCTATCGATGAGAAAAAAATGGGGTTCCGAGGACTAACTTCTTCAGAATCAGGTGCAGTAAAAGATGAAAATGGTCGTATATTATTTAAAACAGGTTTCATATTTGCAATACGGAAAATACTAAAGAATAGTTCTGCTTAAATTGAATGAAAATTATGGCCCTTTCTGAGATCTAAGAACAAGGCTTTTAATAAGAATTTGACGCCAAGGCCTCACCCATAGTCGGGTGATAACCTTGAACATTTTTCCTAATTCACCAAGCTATACTCGATCAGCAAAATAAAATGCAGACTGAAGCTGCCCTTTTTTACTGTAGACAAATAATAAAACCAATGAATACAACGTAGCTTACATCGCTAGAAACTGCATTATCACCGTTGACTTTGTTGATTAAATATTTTTCAAAAAGCACAACATCCAATTCGGTTCGTATATCTTTCCCAATATCGCAAGCTATGCAGCAAACACCCCAATATTTCAATATAATTGTCTGATTCTCATGAAAAAAAATTGTAAGCATACATATTTTAACGTTTGGTTGTTGTTCCCAAGAAGAATCTAATATTGCTGGGATCAAGGTCTGCGTTTTACCTGCATTTGATACATTTTCATATAGTTCTCCTCTGATGTCAGCCTGAATAAGTAAATGAATTTTCGGAGGAATAAATAAGCCTTTTGGGAAATCAGAAATATGTAATTTTTTATTAATCGCTTTAATTCTCTTTTTTGCGTATGTTACGGCATCTAAACATAATGACAGCTCATTTCCTTTGACATAATATTGATCACGATATTTTGCAGGTAGATAATCAAAAAAACATGAGACAAGAAATGCTATATAAAAACTCCATAAGGCTTTTGATAGTAACGACCAATCTATCCGTATGATATTCCATACAATATTATGTAAAGCATTGAATTGAAAAGAAAACTTTGTACAATAATTACAGTAAAAGTCTATAATTTGGGACCCAAGCTCCGCAATGGGCATCAGATGTATATTTTTACTCAAGTTTTCTTCAAACTGAGTATTCGTGCTTCTTTGCATACGTAACAATCGCTTTTTGGTTTTGATAAATTGAGAATATTTTTTTGAACTTTTTGGCGCTATGCGATTATTCGGAAAATTGCATTTTATTTTTATCAGGAATAAAAAATGGGATTTGAACAAAATAAAGATGCATTTTTTGAAACTGGATTAATTAAAGATGCATACCGAGCAAATTGTGAAAATGAATTGCTTACACTACAAAAATTTTTAAAAGAAAATGACGTTATTGTTTTAAAAACGGCAAGAGCTGCATTTAAGAAAAAAAGTATTTTGATTGAATTTTGTAGAATATTTTTTGAAAAATTTAATTATTATCTTGAAGAGTTTCCAATACTCAAACAAGACTTACATCGAAAAGGTATATCTCACAACCTTGTTGAAGAGCTAACTAAAAACTCAACTTGCCATGATTTTTCAGAGTCTATTTATCAAATTTATAATCACCATTCTACATCAGTAGATTATTTACCTTTATTACAAAGACAAAATGAAGAATGTAAATCGTGGATTCAAGCACTTGAATTTTTATATTTCATCTATGAAATTACTCACCTGCTCGCGAAGGGGCAACTGCTAGATAAGAAAGATGACGAGCATCATAGAATTCATACTCGCCGACCTAAAATCGATTGGTGTGCCTTTTGTTTTAGAAGAGTTCAATCAATTGGTGAACAAAGACCTCTTCGAACCACTTTAATTAAACAAGAATCTCGTAAAAATTCAGATAAAATTAAATCTAGGAAAAGTACTCAACTTACTTGTAACCTTCATAAGTCAACAAATAATAACGATAGTATCTATAGAGCTGAGAAAAGATTCGTTGATAAGTTATCATTTGATGATCTTATAAAAATTGATGAAATACGTGCTTTTAGGCGATATTATGAAGTAATAAATTTTAAAAAAGACGTAAATATTCTGGAATTTGAAAAACAGTGGCAAGAAAACAAATCTTTATGGTTAAACTATCTCTACGAATTGTGTCCGCATATTCCATTTTTAAACATATCAACTTGGGGTGAATACACTAAGAAATTTCATGAATTACTACAAAATGATTTAGAAACCACTCAAATACCTACAATCATCCAAGATATTTATTTTGAAGTAAAAATTTGGGATAGTTTTAAAAAGCGCCACTTAAAATTAGATAATAGGAGAAAGAAATGTGATGACCTTGATGTAAGTTAAAAAAACCAATAGAAACAACATTAAATTAATAATATTGTTTTTATTAAAAAATATTATTAAGCATGGTATTTATTAAAAATACCATGGTATTGGTTTTCCATCATAATCGGAAATATTGGTCATTAGTTTATCAAAATCATACAACTCTTCTCGAATATCATTCTCAATCTTTAATTGATTAATTTTCTCCGTTAATGTTTTTATTTTTAAATAAGTTTTTAATTATTGTATTTATTGCTTTAACTCCACTTAGAAAAGGCTCTTTATATTTAAATTTAAAAACCTTATCTCATTTCTCTTGGTTTACGTTTGGGATAGATAGTGCAATCGATATTTTTGTGTTTATTAATGAAAGTTCGTTCAGCTCATCTTGTTTCACAATAATTGTTTGTTGTAACTGCCTAATTTTAGATTGTAATAGCTGAATCTGGTAGTCATATCGACGTAAATTTTGTTGACGTTGTTCTTTAGTAGACTCACGATAATGTTCCAAAGACTGTTGAGCATGTTTAAATTTAACTTCCAAATATGTGAAATAAACAGAAGTTACATTCGAAGGATTGAACTTGGGGAAGTAAATTTAAAAATTAAAAACTTATATGAAATATCAAGTGTTTTGGATATTGATGTAAAAGAGTTGCTACCTTAACTTAATACTAATTTATTTCCATAGATCTAAGTATCATTTTAATTTTAATATCAAAAGAATAATGTTAAATTAATTTTTATATTTCATTGTCTTGCGAAATTATAAAGGTGAAGATTTGTTGAAGATTAAAATGTATCCAGCTGGGAATGGTGATTCTTTCTTAATCTGCACAGATACAACAAATATCCTAATTGATGGTGGTTATGCAAGCTCTTTTATGCAGCAAATTGAACATGATTTAAAAGAGCTAAGTTCAGCAAATCAATCTCTAGAACTTGTTATCATAACTCATATTGATTCTGATCATATAGGTGGAATAATTAAGTTCCTAAGTTTAAATGGAACTTCGGCACAACCATCAATTATTCCTATTAACAATATTTGGCACAATAGTTTGCGTAGCATAACTACCCCTCTCGCAAAACCTTTAGACTTTGAAAAAAATCGTAGTTTGCTTAAGTCCATTAATGATAGAGGTCATCCTAAAACAAAATCTGATACAGATTCTAGTGCTGAAAAAATTAGTGCTCAACAAGGCAGTACTCTAGCTAAATTGATTCATAGCGGTGGCTACTGTTGGAATAACGGTGATGGAACAACAAGTATATCTACAGAGAATCTAGAATCATTTCCAATAACTGGAGGTATAATTCGAGTTTTATCTCCATCTCAAAATTCTTTAAAATCATTATTAAATGAGTGGGAAAAGCAATTAAAAAAATATGGTTTCAAAGGTTCAATATCTTCAGGAGAACTTATTGATGATGCATTTGAATTTATGTTAGAGCATATTGATGATCATCAAAGAAAATCTCCAAAACCAATTTCTGCTACAACACGCAAACCCCTTAATGAAATTTATAAACCAGATGATTCTCCTACCAACAAAAGCTCTATAGCGACAATTATAGAACTCAATGGTATTCGGATTCTAATGTTAGCTGATGCATGGCCTGAAGATATAATACTCAACCTTCAAAAGTTAAAGGAAGAAGGACATTCTATGATTTTTGATGCTATTAAGATTTCACATCATGGAAGCTATCATAATACTAGTCCAGAACTATTGGATCTTATTGATTCACCTGTTTACTTTATTTCATCTAATGGGAATAAACATGATCATCCAGATATTGAAACTCTTATAGCGATAGTTGATAGACCTTCTACATTTTCTAGAACACTTTATTGCAACTATGCCACCGTTGCTTCAACAGAACTAAAAAACTATCAAACTAAATCAGAAACCAAATTTTCGGTTATTGAAAATGCCTGCGACTGGATTGCATTTACGGGAAATAAATAATGTTAGAAAGTACAATCAAAACCTCTGTATGCAAAATTAGATGTAGAACAGAATCTGGATCAGGTTGGCTGATCAAACAGAATATTGTCATAACAGCATACCACTGCGTAGAAAATGCAATTAAGGATAGTGATCCTATAAAATTAGGATTTAAGTTTTCTGAAAATTCAGATGAATTGACTGCTGAAATTATAGACTATGATGAGGACTTAGATATTGCATTGCTCTCATTAAAAAATATTAGTAGCACTTATTTACCAGTTTCTTTCAGTGATTCTCTGCCCGTAGTAGGTAAAGACTTTTATTCCTATGGCTGGCCAGTTACAAAATTAGAAATGGGTCATCAATTAAAAGGATCAATAGTACAAGTTCTAAATACATTGAAGTTAGGTAATGATATTGAAATCCAAATAGAATCTCCTAATTCACTTGATGACTATAGTGGGCATTCTGGAGCACCTCTCATATGTGATGGTATGTGTTTCGGGATAATTCGATACTCGATAGAGAAGACGATTGGTGCGATATCAGTTTTTAGAATTAGAGAATTTTTAATTAAAAATAATATTCTCGAGGAAGAATTAATTGATAAAGGTGTAGAAATACCTAAATTAGCTCCGAGAACTGAATTTAATACGATTTTTGATGAATTTTTAATTAATAATACGGGTAAATACATCTTTTTAGAAGGTGCCCATGGTATTGGAAAGTCTACATTTTGTGGGAATTACAGAACCCAAAATCCTTCAATTGAGAATTTTAATACGTATAGTTTTACGCATAATAGAGATCTCATAAACGTTGCTCTTTTAGCACAGCCAGTTGAATTCGTTAACTGGCTTAACATGCAAGTTTCAATGTTAGTTAATGGAAGCTCTGGAGTTGCATTAAAAGATGAATATGCTCAACTAATTAAAGAAACTCAGAATGTAATACAAGCTCTAGGACAATATTACAGTTCTATTAATAAAATTGGTGTGCTTTTTATTGATGGAATAGATGAAATTGATAAACATGATAGAGAGCTACTTAGAAACTTTCTTGGGTTATTACCGCAAGTGATTCCATCGAGTCTAGTTATAGTACTTTCTGCACCAAGTTATACGCAATATTCTGCACTTTTAGGAAATAAATTAAGACAAGAAACCTGTATTACTTTACCTTCTTTGTCCTATGAAATAACCCAACAATTTTGCATAGCAGCATTAGCTAAAGAGCGGTGTGATCCCGTCATAGTTAAACTAATCTGTGATAAGGCTGAAGGCCATCCTCTATATCTTCGATATTTAGTTGATCTAGTCAATGATGGTAAAAGCTATGATGATATTGCTAAGCTCCCTTTGCTAGAAGGCAGCATTCTCAATTACTATGAATCTTTATGGCATCAACTTTCATCAGACACAGATGGAATTAATCTTTTAGCTATTATGGTTCGCTTGAGATGGGGAATACCTATTTCACTCCTAGTAACAACATTGAATGCAAATGAACAGGCTGTATTAATAAGTACGATTGAGCGTATCAAGCATTTACTTTTAAGCTCAGACAATACCAATGTTTACCATTCTTCTTTTTCTGAATTCCTAAAAGAAAAGACTCATTTACGTGAAAATGATATCCAATTAAGACTTTTTAACTTTTGTGAGAATAGCCCTGACGTTGAGTATGGTATGTTTAATATCATCTACCACGGTCTTAAAACTCTAAATACTGATAAATCTCTTGTTATTAGCTATTGCAATCAAGATTGGGCTGACAAATGTGTTTTAAGAGGGATAAAGCCTGATACGTTATTAGGCGATATTGAGGATGTCATTAAAGCCGTTACAGATCTTGGAGATTTTACAGAAACTAATCGTATCTTATTGTTATCTCAAAGAATGAAATTTAGATATGATACATTATTTGCTCAATCTGCTGACTTAACAGCAAATGCCTTAATATCTTTAAATAAAAATAATGAAGTATTACAACATATTATTCGCTATAAGCAATTAATCATACCTATTGATTTGGCACTTAAAATTTCTTTAAGACTAATAGAAATAGAAAGTTATGAAGAAGCTAGAATTTTATTAAAGACTATTGAAGTCACAATTAATAAGGAGCTTGATCTTGTTGTTCGTGAGCAATACCCACTTGCAAATTTTTTAACTTTATTCGATTGGCAACAACAGCAGTACATGCTAAAAAGTCGAGCATTAGTTAAGGGTGCAAATAAAGATTTAGAGCATTTTCAGGTTTATTGGCTAAAGTTTGTGAGTTCTCATATTGAAGATGAAAAGATATGGAGAAGACTTCATAAATTAATGACCATTTATCTACAAGCGAACTTGATGTGCATAGAGCAAAAAGTTGTTCCTTTAATAGTTCTAAAGCAAATGCATTCTGGTTCTATCTCAGGTTATGCTCAGCAGTATATTGATGCTGCAATTGAATATAATACAAAATGTATTTTTTTTGACATACCTTACGATCAAACTTTGTTGAATGAATTTTTCAAAGATTTAAATACATTAGTTAATGAAAATGAAGGAAATTTAATAAAATTTCTTCCAATTGATATTGATGGTTTAATTTCTATGTCTATGCCATTTAACATTCTTCATTCAATATCTGAAGATACAGCTATAGCACTAGAAAAAATAAACTTAATAGCTGATGATAATATTTCTTTAAATGAGTCTGAAGTTCAAATTGGAATGAGTAAATGTAGATCGTCAGCATTTCTTAACCCTCAACTCCATCAACCCAATATCATCTCTTTATCTCCATTAAATTGGAGGGATGGTCTTGAGTCTATTTTAAGAACTATTGCTTGGTGTGATGGTTCAGCTAGACGTCAATTCCAAGAAAATAATATAGAAGGCTTAAATTCAATTTGGGCTGTCATACAACAGGATATTTTTGAAAATTTAAAGTTCAGCCTATTAGATCGAGTAAATTGGAAAAATGCCTATGCTTTACCAGAAGCCGTATTGCCATATGTTTATAAAAATATGACCTTATTGATTTTGGATATTTACCCAACTTATCTTGAAGTATTACTCAGCTTCATTCATGAGAGATTCTCAAATCAGTGTGGCATTTATTCAGAAGGGTTTAGAGGTATTCTAAACAATGTTCTAGAACAAGTTACTAAATATGAGTTAGAAGATGATGTAGAGGATCTAGCTTTTTCGTTACTTGAACGTTGGGAAAATTTTATATTATTAAATCTAAAAAATAGGCATGAACTTGTCCCTGAACTTTTAACAATAATTCCTCTATACGAACGTTTAAATGCTTTAGAGAAAGCAAAGAACACCTATAGACATGTCTTGGCATTTTCTATGGGTCCTAACTGGTATAAAGAAGATCAATTAGGATTAGCCGTTAGTACTTTGGAGGCTATTGATATACAAACGCCTGTAAAGAATGGAGTTTTAAGTAAAATTGCGGGATTGTTGGAGGTGTCTAGTGGTGAGATGACCTTTGAACGTTTTGTCCGATATGCAAAGCGAGACTTCATAAAAACTTTGTGCTTAAGGGGCGAGTTTGATAAAGCCATTCGCTACTATATCCGCCAAACTTATGGTTCATTAGGCCAAATGTATGCAGATATAACTAAAGGAGAAATTGATCGCTTGTCTGAATTAGCAGGAACTCGTTTTCCTGGTGGTGCCTTGGATGAACAAGATTCAATACTTTGTATCGTAAGATCTGCTATTCCTCATTTAGAATGGCAATTCTGTTGGGTACTCTTAGAGATATTTCAATTTGGAGATTCAAGACATTTAGCTAATTATGCTGAAGTCTATGGAAACTTATTAACAGCTAATCAAGGAGATATTGTTGCTATTGAACAAATGTTCAGTAGACTAGAAATTATTTATGAATCTGAATTAACTAATGATGAGCGTTCAAATTTTATTTCAGAATTAAAAAAACATATTCCTGAAAGTCTTTGCGATAGATTCCAAAATTATTTTGGATCATGTATTGATATATCAGGTTCAAATAAACAAGAAAGCAAAAAGACTTCAGTTGTTCAAACTAACGCTAAAGAGAATACAGGTGTCAAACAAGACACTTTTGATAGTTTGTTTACGCCAGGTATATTTGGGACCAGTACGTCTTACTCTCAAGTTGAGGCTTATTTTTCTAGTGCTAATAAAGCTATTAAACGTAAAAATCATAAGCAAGCACAGCAAGATATTCTAACTGCACTTAAAGCTCTGCAATTGGGGCAATGGCCTATATGGGATGCGCTTGTACCTGAAATGAAGAGAGGGCAAAAGCTTTTAAAAGAAACTACATGTTCACAAGAAGATTTAATCAAATTATTCCAACCATTAATTGTTAATGAACGATATGCTCAACATTGGTTTATAGCTGAAAACCTAATAAGCTGGTTAAGTCCCGATGCATCTGTTGACGATCAAAACAAGCTATTAGAATTGTCGATTAATCATCTTCAGCTGATGGTAGGAGCTTCGGAAGCGGAGGTGGCTGATTACGGATTTTTAGAAGAATCCAATCAAAATGACAAAATATTATCTTTTGTTAAGCTAATTGTACATGTTATTGATCACCCCACATGGTTAAGAAGCGAAAAAGCAGCAGAGATGTTGCTATGGTTATTAAGAAACAAACCTGAATATATTCCATTGTTTGGGCATCTAGCTTTTTCTAATAACCCTAATAACCATGCAGAAGTTATTTGTGGAGTTTTAGATCACTTATCATACTCAGAATCTAAGCTTTGGGACTTTTTATCTCCGTCTTTGGATTTTGCAACCATAATAAAAGATTGTAAACATATCGGAAGACTTTCTATTCTAAAAAGAATTTTGAATCAAACTGCAAAAAATGGAAATGAATATGCTATTCAACTTTTAGATCAGTTAAAAAGTGAAATTAATCAAGTTAGCATCCCTATTGATCACAATATATTGAAATGTCCACAGTGGGCAACGGGGCTTAAATCAGAGTGGTCTGAATTAGAGAAATTAGGTGTCGTAAACTCCTCACTGATACAACAGAGCACATCAATATTAGAGGCTCTATGCTCTCCATTGACGTTAGAAACTGTCCATGAAATTGAAAGTCTACTATCAGATGGATATTACGCAAATAAAGAAGATCCTTTGAGATGGCGAGCAAAAGTGAGCTATGCTTTACAGACAGCCCTACAATCAACAGCTCCTGTAAGTTTACATGAAAAGATTGTTGAGATATTCAGGCCATACAACCCTACTCGGCTCGATCATTTAAGAATTAAAGAGTTTAGACCTCATGGAAAAATATGGTTAATCTCTCAACCAAACGCTATTTTTGATCGAAATGTATATCTCGATTATTATGAATCATTCTGGTATGAGGGTGATCTAAGACAAGTAAGAATGACAGCTTATCTTGGTGATATTCCTCAAACACCTATCTCATCAGGACGGTTTTCTTCAACAGAGATCCCAACATCAAATAAAGCATTACATATCGATATATGTGCTAATGTAGATCCAACTCACACATATTTTGGGTCTTTTACTCCAGCAATTCCAACGTCACATTTTATGCAAATATCCGATATAGACCCTAAGAGCCTAAAGCGAGCATGGTGGCGTTCTTCTCGTAGAGATCAGGAGGCTGCTGGAGCACCAGAATCGGAAGGTTGCTATTTATCTATTAATGAAGACGAATTTCTAAAGCTACAAAATAAAATGAATATATTTTGGGTAGTTGAAATTGATTCACAGCCTTATGGGCTAATTTCTTACCAATAAAATTTTATGGAGGATATATGGAAAGAATGCAAACCCCGACTACAAGAGCTGAATTTGAATACCGATTTCATCTTTTAAAGGATAAAATGGTAAACGGAAAATTTCATGTGCATCGAGGTATTTCACTAGAGGGTTTACGTAAAATTAGGTTTCTTCCTAATGGTCGGATCGACTTTTTGAGTGTTGATGAGCAGGCCAGAGTGACAGTAAATACTATGGCTCAAATGCAGAATATTAATTTTCAAGAATTATTAGAGGAAAGCGAAAAATAAGACTCCGTATTAATTACAGATTTCTGTACTTAACTTAGTAAAGACAATTGTTAAGTACAGATTCAAGTATCTTATGGGAAGTGCCAAAATATTTTAGCTTTTTTTTAATGATGTTTTTCTTACTTTTATGTTAAATGAGGTTATATACCCTCATGGAACTTATCCACCAAATGAATGTGGAATATATAAAGTTATTAAAAGCCCAATCTGGTCGTAGAGACTTGTCTCATCGACCTATTGGAGAGCGGAGAATATTCTCCACGTTATAAATCTCAAAGAATCCCTTAGGTATAAAGGGCTAGAGTCAAAAATTAGGGGGAGAAATTGATAAAAAAGAAAAAATAAATTCCCGACACTCCTCATATCCCCCTTCATGGTATGTACATGGAATATGTTTACGGTCATACTCACTGTTTAATGATTTAGCGCGGTCATTTACGGTCTATTTTATCTTTCTATGTTCTATTCTTCTGGTTAATAGCAGTTTTACGGCCCATCAACGGTTTTATAACAATTTTCAATCAGACTCATACTTTTAAATAACTTACAAAAATACCTACGGTCTCAATAATTTTATTAAATATTCTTATAATTTCAAGCTCGAACAAATTAAAGTTATTAAATAAAAACAAATGCTTACTCACACTACTTTGCGATCTATTTGAACGATAGCCTAATGGTCCAAATAAGTCTTAGACCATCTCCACTTACCTATCAAACATATTCTTCTTTCCGTTTCTAGCTGTTTGGCTTTCCATGCGAATTGTACTGTCGATACATCAACTTTTCATAGTATCGCTACTTAGAGCAAGAGGTATGAAAAATTTAAGGCATTAGGAGAATTTTAAAGGTTATTTATATTTCCTACTTAAAACAGCCCATCTAGGTTCTTTCCATAATTCCTATGGACTAATATCTAAATTTAATAAAAATTAGTAAGTCCAGATCTTAAATAAAGAAAAGTCAATATAGACCTCTATCAAATTCTCAGTATCATACTAAGAAGTATAATTTTTATTCATGAGAAATATTTAAAATGAGTGATAAACCTAATAACTGGAAGTATATATATGATGCTATTCAAGAGTCTGCAGGGAATAAACATATAAATCGTACATACAAGCGGTCATTTTCATTAAATATTTTTCGAATGAACACAATAGAGTTATTACAACTGTCACAACGAATTAATGATCCCAACGAAGGATTAGACCTCATGATGGCGGAAAATCGTGATGCTGGAAATCAGACTCACCGCGAAATTACACGATTAGTTCATAATTTTGTAGCTTCTGCCAAAACATTAGTTGAACATACTAGAAACTTTATGAAGGAGCACTATGAAAATACATTAATTTATAATAAATATAATGAGCAAATTAAGTTAGATTTTGTAAATAAACCAGTCATAAAATTTGTGGAAGATTTACGTAATTATCTTTTGCACAATGGCCTACCTCCTACAGAAATGTATTTGGAGTTTAAATCTAATCCAAATACAAGTAATAATGAGGAAGCTATGAAAACAGGTATTAGATTAAAAACTAAAGAATTATTAAAATGGAAAGGTTGGACAGCTCTAGCAAAAAGATATTTAGAAAATTCTAATGATTTTATTGATATTCATAATTTTGCTTCAGATTATGAAAGAAAAGTTACCAATTTTCATAGCTGGCTCAACAATGAACTTGATGAATTCCATTCTAATGACTTAAAAGAATACAATAAATTAGTATCTGATTTTAATTCCACAAATAATATAGATAAAAGTTCTGGCAAAAATGATGGGGAATCTTCTAAAAATATCCCCAAATCAAATAATGAAGAATTATTTGAAGAAAATATAAAAATTACATTAAATAATAAGGCTTTAGAAATTCTATCTGAAGTTAAAGAGTTATCACTACCTAATTCTTTCAATAAAAATCATACTAGTGACCGAATACCCAGTGCTATCATAAAAGTAGAAGAACTAATAGAAACTCCTATATTATGGACACAGAACAACAATATCCCAATGGTAGTTTTTATTAAGAAATTGAATAAGAATTATGGTTTAATTGGTAAATCAATAGTTGATATAGATAAGCTGATAAAACAGCTATTAAACTTCGAAATAATTAAAAACTCATTAAGTGAGTATTACTTAAAAAATGAGATTTTGAAATGGATCCGCTTAAGATTTCTTGAGCTAGAATCAACAGATTTCATCACAACATTACTCTCTTCAATATCTGAAAGTATTAGGGAATATACTGTATTGGTACCTATATCTAACCTGCAGATTGAAAAAGCAATTGAATTTGGGCCTGCAAGGATTATTCCCTTGAATAAAACTACAATTGATTCTCTAGAACTACAAGTTACAAAGATGAACGAAGAGGCCCAGCACCAAACAGCATCATTATTTTCAAATTTGAGAAAACAAATCCAGGGATTATCAGCTCTTGAATTTAAAGTAAATAAAGAAAGAAAAAAAGTAAGTGAATATACTCAATCACTTGCAGAAATTATTATCAATCTTTTATGCTTTTTGTCCCCAGCAGCTAAATCATATCCATCTACTGTTAACGTTAGCTTACTTGGAAGTGAAATAAATCCAGTATCAAACATAATTATCTACAATTCAGAAACTTTCAGCTACACCTCAAACCTACTTTCCCCTTCTTTTGATTGGAATATTTCGGAGAGTAATCTGAAAGAATTACAAACTGACTTATCTCTTTTGGAAACGCTCGTATATCCCGAAAAATTAAATCAATTTGCTACAACCGTTCGTTCTAGTTTACTAATATTTAGTATGGGGTCTAAGTTATCCAACCCAATAGATCGTCTTACCTATTGCTTACTATCAATTGAAAAACTTCTTCTAAAACACTCAGCTGAACCTATAGAATTTACGATAGAGCAAAGAATGAAAGAGCTTCTTAAAAGTGATGAATCAATAGATGTTCAACAATACGTACGAGAAGCATATCGTATAAAGAAACGTAAATCGATTGAAATACTTACTGAATCCGAATTACACTTTTTAAGTGGATTTATTTATCTTTCTTATTTAGCAGTTTATATTTCTTTCAGAAATATTAATCAATTTGAGAATTTATCAGAATTTATTGATCAACTTAACACCCCATAGATAATGCTCAATATTGAATATCAATTAAACAATACAGAAATAGTTCATTTCAGTAGAGAGAAGCTAGCTTAACTCTTAAAAATTATTGAATAGCATTATCTGGACTATAATCAAATTACTCCTCTATTAATCAGCTGATTAATAGAGGCTTTCTTTTGCTTTGTTGATGGATATTTTTAATGTAGTATTTAAGGAGGGATTTTTATAGTTATATTCTAATTTAGCTAAAGGAACTCTATACTTATGAGGCTTTAATCATTTTCTATAATAGAAAGTGATCGCGGAATTGAAAATTATCACTTTTGAGAGTTTTAGAAATGCAATCTAGAAAGCCAACACAGGAAGGTGATATTGCTACAAAAGCTGCATATATATTGCGAGAAAGTTTTATTAAAGCAGCTCGTAGTGGAAAAGTACTTTACGTAGAGAATGATATTCTTTGGAGTAAGACTCCAGAAGACGATCAACCAGTATTTATTAAAAAATTAACTGGAAGAAATCCTAATCTTTCCAAAAAAATCACTAATCGCAGAATATTTAAGATTAAAAAACGACATGATACATAATTAACCATTAATCAATAACTTAAGTTTATTTTGTTCCGCTAGTTTAGTTAAATTATTCAAAGCTCAGAATAGCCCCACTCCATAATAATATATAAAAATCAACAAATTACATAATTTCAATATCATTAATAATTTCTCGTATAAAAACTGACTTAGTTTCTAATTCAACTATTCTTTTAGAAATATACTGATCATACTTTTGTAAGAATTTTTCAAAATCAGGATATTTATGGACAATATCTTGAAGAAGAATTTGTTCTACTTTATTTTTTGTAACGATTCTTCAATAATATTTTGCTCAGTAAGTAGTACTTCTTTTATTTTCTCCTGCTGAACGTTTTCCTTATGTACCCTAAGTCGTGGAGCTTCACTATATCTATATATTCTATTGTTATCGGCTTTCTTTTCACGCTTTAAATATTTGCACTCGACTAGAATAGCTAGCCCTCTATAGATTAACTGGCGGTCTTGATCTCCCATGTTTTTTCTTTTTTCAAAAATGGCTTGGACAAAGTCATTTGCTCTCCAATTCAATATTTCATTACTCTGAAGGATTTCAAAAAATTCATGGTAAAAGGGTAAAGTCAGTTTAGACATACGGATATAAGATCAACAATTGAAATAGAAAATGAACAACGGGTTAGTTAACCAAAGTATAGATAAGCATAGGAAAGTACTGGTCTTTCCTACACTTTATTAAAGTTTGAACTGAATTAAATTAACGATATGTCCGAATTAGATTATTTTCCAAATAACGATTGGTATAATTGTTTTCAAACCAACGCATCATATCTGCACCAAAGTAAATATTGGTATATATACGGCTATCAACTCCAATTGCAGAGATGGTTTGCCAAGAACGAGTCATAATCGCAACTGGATTATCCCTTTTATCAAATTCAATTAAAGCTGGGTCTACATCATAACGATTAGATGCCCCATTAAAGGCTGTAATCGCTTGTCTTAAATTATTGTTCAGTGATGCATTTATATCTTTCTTATATAAACGAACTTCATTACCTCTAGCTAATGCTTGCTCAATAAAAAGTTGTGCAGCTAAGTCTTTTTCTGAAACGTAAATACCATTATTAATTCTACGGTTTGCTTCTGAAAAATTAGCTTGGTGAGTAATATATTTTTCTAAAAATATAGCGTCGAAAGTTCTTTTCTCTAATTTGTATTTATCCTTTAATAAAGCTGAGTTTAAAATGATGACGTTATTATTGCCTTGCGAAGAAAGTACTAAGAACTTGTTGCGGATATTTACATCACGCATATCGTTCCAAACCTTGACTGTACCATTACTCACCCACCCATCATAAGCTTGCACACCTTTAGAGATAGTTTTTACAGTTGAATTTGCAGCTTCCTGCATTTGTTGGCAACCAACTAAAGCTAAACTGAAAAAGGTAATTATACTTAATGGAATCTTGCTCATTTTTTAATTCACTTACAATATTAGAAATGAGGATTATAATCCGTGGACTATTAAACCGCAAAAAATAATAGTTCTATTCTTTATGTGAATAGAATTTATGCGAGATTTATCTATAAAAATTGGACAATTAATTCGTCAAAAACGTAAAGAGAAACAAATCAGTCAGGAAAAATTGGCATTACTCTGTAACATAGATCGTAGTTATCTTGGTCGAATTGAAAGAGGTGAAGTCAATATTACGATATTAAAATTGTATGAAATTTCTGAACTTCTAGATACTAATCCAAAAGAGTTACTACCTGATAACTAATGGAAAATTTTTAATTTATTTATCATGATATTCATTAATCTTTCTCTGCAAATAATGCTTCGATTTCATCCCAATCAGGTAAAATATGCTTCTTTTGCACAACTTCAAACTGTAGTCCAACCTCATCCAATGTACGCTCAAAGATATCGAAAGATCCTGTAAAACGGCCATTCTCAATTTCAGATATGGTTGTTTTATTAATTTTCGTCAATTCAGAGAGCTTCTGTTGCGTATAACCTTTGTTTTTTCTTGCTTCTTTTACTTTTTCACCTATCTGACCTCTATGTGCCATCATAATCTTCCCATAAAAAGTTAGCTATATGGCTAACATACTATAAAAAATGACTAAAGTTAGCTATATAGCTAACTTTAAAAGATCTAATGATCTAGATTGATATACTAGAAACACAAATTAACTTATTCAAAATAATAGTTTTTAAAAAAGTTGATAGTTACACTCTTCAATTGCTGTAATAGAGAATTGGCTATGTTTACACGCTACTTATCCCATACCCAAGGACATATTTTTGTCGTAGGTGATATACACGGTTGTTATACTTTTCTAATGCAGAAATTAGGTGAACACAATTTTGACTTTGATAACGATCTACTCATATCAGTGGGCGACCTAATAGATAAAGGTCCCGAAAATATCGATTGTCTAACTCTTATCAACCAACCGTGGTTCACTATGGTTCGAGGAAATCATGAGGAAATGTGTATTTT
Source organism: Acinetobacter sp. Leaf130 (assembly GCF_001423205.1). NCBI lineage: Bacteria > Pseudomonadati > Pseudomonadota > Gammaproteobacteria > Moraxellales > Moraxellaceae > Acinetobacter > Acinetobacter sp. Leaf130. Next base: position 997,023 of record NZ_LMOE01000001.1, on the reverse strand, counting down.
AGGGCAATCTGATCTTAGAATTAGAGATATACATTTAAGAAATGGTGGTGAATGGTTTTACTCATTATCACAAAATAAACAGTTAGAAATTTCTTCCATCTTCTCTCAACTTCCTATTCTTATCGAATTGAAAACTTGTAATAAAAAGATTGGTTTTGTTCATGCAGATATAGATTGTAATGACTGGGAATTATTCAAGAAAGATGTTGAGCAAGGTAATTACCATATCTCTGGCTTACAGTCTTCTTATCAAAAAGCATTATGGGGAAGAGAGCGTATCCGCCACTATTGTGAAGATTTTGAAACTATACAAAATATAGATGAGGTCTACTTAGGGCATACCATTGTAAAAGCACCCGTCCAATTAGATAACTGTTTTTATATCGATATTGGTTCTTTCTGGAGTAAAGATCTATATATAAAAAAATTAATTTGAGTTAATTGCAAACAATAGAGTCGGCTTTTAACTTGGAAAACTATACTCAATGAGAATTTTTTATAAAATAAAGTTTTAATAATATTAAATAATTAATAAAAGTCTCACTTCGGTTTTTATACATTAAATTTCATATATATAAATAAAATTTAGCAGCTATATTGTTGATAATTAAATATATAAAAATATTTTATATAATTTCAACTAGTAAGAAGTATGTGCCCTTTTATTTTTTATTGTGTGGTGCGAAAAATAAAAAGCCGATATCAATTTTATCGGCTTTTCTAACAATCTATATCTTATTTCAAGAAACCACTCACAAGATTCATCACATTTTGAATGTCCTGATTTGCTTCTTGAGGATTTGTACTATCCCCCTGAGGTGTTAATGAGTCAATGACTTGAGGTAAGACTGAAGCAATTGCACCGTAAACTTGTTCTTTTGGAGCTTGAGCTTGCTCTGCAACTTGTTCAATGTCGGCTGGATTAAATAGACTTTGTAATTGCTGAGTAGGAACCTCACTATTGCTTTGATTTGGGTCAACCCAGCTTTGAACTTGGCTACCTAGACCTGCTCCTTTTAACTTTTCTAAAGCAGCTTGCAAACCACCTTGTTGCTGAACCCAACCTAAAATTAAAGGCACAACCGCAATTAATAAACTTTGCACACCACCACCTGCTTGAGGTGCATTATTATTGCCAGTCACTTGACCTAATACAGAACCTAATACTCCACCAAGGCCCCCTTGAGTGCCAGAAGAAGTATTACCACCCATTTGTCCAAGTACTGAACCTAAAATTCCGCCCAAACCGCCTTGACCTGATGCTTGCTGGTTCCCACCTAATGCCTGCTTAGCCAAAACTTCAACAATGCTGCTTAAATTTGTCATATGTAACTCTTATGTATGGTTTATACATGAGCATACGCGGATTCTTGTTCAGACAGCAAAAACCAAATTGTTAAATTTTGAAAGAGATTTAATGCTCTTTTACCAACGGAATTTATTCCAGTTTTCTGGGTTTGCCCAAAACTTTGAATTAAACCAATCTGGAACATGTTTATAGGTCAATATATTAAATTGCCATAAAGCAAAATCACTATCATGCGAAGTCTTATCAATCAGTTGAGTAAAGCCTAAAGAACGTAATAACTGTTCATCACTTCGTTTGCTCACAACAACAATTCGTTTTGCTAATAAATCTCGTAACTTTACTAATAATTGTGATTTTTGAATATCACTAATGTTCTGCATTTCATCAGTATCAAATAATACAAAACCCAAATCATAACGCTGAGTAAAAGGCAGACTTAAAAGCTCAGTTACGGTAAAATAGTGCCATTGAATTGCGTGATTCTGGTCAATTTTTTGGCCAATACAAAGTGCAGTATGAATGGGCTGTTCTTTTGATAAATCGTCTAGCATAGAAGCGATGACATTTTGTTCAGCCATGACTGCAACCCTTAATTGAAAGATGTGAGTTTAAACTTTATGGAACTACAAGGCATTTGCCATAAAATGCATGCAGGCCTAAAAGATGCTAGTGTAACTGATCAACAGACAACCAAGGCAAATGTTGAATACAAATTTGTATTAGACCGTTCAGAAATTGATCTTCCTTTTAATTTAGGACAAGAACTAGAGATCGAATGGACAGGTAATATTTATTGCACCTCTTGTGGCACTAAAACACCAAAATCTTATTCTCAAGGTCACTGCTTTAAATGTTTTAAAACGAAAGCGGAATGTGACCTCTGCATTATGAAACCAGAAACATGCCATTACCACTTAGGTACATGTCGTGAAGATGACTTTGCCCATAATGTTTGTTTCCAACCTCATATTGTTTATTTAGCAAATTCTAGCGCTTTGAAAGTTGGTATTACCCGCGTTAGTCATATGCCGGGTCGTTGGTTAGATCAAGGTGCAACTCAGGCCTTACCAATTATGAAAGTTGGATCACGTCGTTTATCGGGTCAGCTTGAAATAATGTTTGGTTCTTTAGTTGCTGACAAAACTGATTGGCGTAAACTCCTTAAAGGGGAAGCTGAACCTCTAAAACTAACTGAGCAACGTGATCAGTTAATCGAAGAGTTTGCGCCCAAAATTCAAACGATTCGTGAGGAATTTAGCCAAAATCTTGAATTTAACGAAACCGTTGAGTTATTAGAAGATGAGCTACCACGTGAGTTTGTTTACCCTGTTGAGCAGTACCCTGAAAAAATTAAGTCTCTAAATTTGGATAAAACTCCAAAAATTCGCGGCGTATTACAGGGCATTAAAGGTCAATATTTAATCTTTGATATTGGTGTTATTAATGTTCGTAAATATACGGGTTACGAGCTCATTGTGCGTGCTTAAACTAAAATAGAAATAGGCATTCAGAAGAATGCCTATTTTTTTTAATTACTTTTCTAAAATTTTTAAAATTGCCGATACTGGATCTTCTGTATTTCCAGAAATAAGCTGTTTATGCATGGTTAAATGTTGCATCACTTGAATTTGTGCCCTTTCAACATTCATCAATTTTTCTATTTCAGCTGCTAAATTTTCTGGCGTTGCATCTGCCTGAATCAACTCTTCAATCACTTTTTTACCAGCAATAATATTTGGTAAAGAATAATAAGGAATTTTCACCAAAAACTTAGCAATTAAATAAGTTAACCAATGCAACTTATAAAAAGTGACCATAGGTCTGTGCATTAACATTGCTTCTAATGTTGCAGTTCCAGAAGCTAAAGCAATGATGTCACTTGCATTCATGACCATACGGCCAACTTTTGATTCAGTATCTGTATTTTCTAAAATATGAATTGCAGCTTTTAAATGAGGTGCTAATTGTTCAACACCCTGCTCAATCTGCTGTTTACGTGCATCGTTAATTGCGGGAATTAAAAATTGAATATCTGGATATTTGGTATGCAAAATATTGGCAGCACCCAGCAACATAGGTAAAAGTCGTTCTACTTCACCTTTTCGGCTACCTGGCAACAAAGCAATATGTTTTTGATTTTCATCAATACCTAATTGTTGTTTAGCAATTTGAATTGGATTTTCAAGTGGTAATTGTTTAGCCAATGGATGACCTACAAATGCCGCAGGAACTTCATATCGCTCATAGAAGACTTTTTCAAAAGGAAATAAACAAAGTACTAAATCTATACTCTGTTTAATGCCATGAACACGCCCCTGACGCCATGCCCAAACTGATGGACTCACATATTGGACTGTTTTTATCGGAAGATTCTTTTCTTTAATACTTTTTGAAAGTCTGAGGTTAAAATCTGGCGCATCAATACCAATAAAAATATCAACGGGATTTTGAGTCCATTGACTGATTAGACCATCCCGCACGGCGAATAATTTTTTTAAGTCTTTTAATACCTCAACAATCCCCATTACCGACAAAGTTTCCATTGGGTAATAGCTTTTAAAACCTTCAGCAATCATTTGAGGTCCACCAATTCCCTCAAATTCAGCATCGATTCCTTGTTCTCGAAAACTACGTATGAGCTTAACGCCAAGCGTATCTCCTGAAACTTCCCCAACTACAATGCCTATTTTAAGTTTTTGGTTTGCCAAGGCGATTTACCCAAGAATTTGAAATAATGCATTCTAGCATAGAGGTTTATCAATCTTGAACTTGATCGATACCTACTCACGAAAAGTAGCCAAGAGGTTTGGCTATCTAAAATTACATTCATTTACTATCTTTTAATCTAAATTAACAATGCAATTTGAATTGTAGCTTACATTTACAAACAATAAAATAAATGAGAATTATTTACATTATCTCTACTCTTATGAATATCCCACCTCGACCATTTAAGCTTACCGTAATCGCCTGCGCGATTTGTTATGCGAACCTCTCTTATGCTCAAGACTCAGAGGTACAAGCTTTACAGACGATTCAAGTTAAAGCATCAAATGCTGAGCAGTCTTCTGAACAAACCAAAGCATATAATGTTAAAAATTCAAGTAGCGCAACCAAGCTTAATATTGAGGCTAAAGAAACTCCTCAAACTATAAATGTTGTTACTCGTCAGCAAATTGAAGATTTCGGGCTTACCAGTACCCGAGATATTTTAAGTAATACACCGGGTGTAACTGTAACCGGATTAGAAACTAACCGAACAACTTATACGGCTCGTGGTTTTGATATTTCAAATATTTTGGTAGATGGAATCGGTATCCCTCAAGTTGACAGCTATAACTATAATAATAGTGATGCAGATAGTTATTTCTATGATCGTGTTGAAATTATCAAAGGTGCTGATGCCTTAACAAATGCTCTGGGGGATCCTGGCGCTACAATTAACTATATTCGTAAACGTCCTACTAAAGAATTTCAAGCAAATGCTGGGGTGAGCTATGGTTCATGGGATACACAACGTTATGAAGCGGATATCTCAGGTTCTCTTACACAAGATGGGCGAGTACGAGGACGTCTCGTAGGTTATGAGAAAGTAGGAGATTCTTATCTAGACCGTTATTCAGAAGAAAAAAATGGTTTCCAAGGAATTTTAGAAGCTGACGTTACAGACACCACAAATGTTTCAGCAGGATATTCGAAAACTCGTCAATACGCGAATGGTTCTCAATGGGGTGCACTACCCTTGGTTAACTCCAAAGGTGAACCATTAAGTTATTCTCGTAGCTATAATTATGCACCGTCCTGGACATACTACGATTGGGAAATAGATAATTATTTTGCCAATATTGAACAAAAGTTATGGGGAGACTGGAAGTTAAGATTAGGCTATAACCTAAAAAAATCAGATGTTAAAGATAAAATGCTTTATCTCAGTGGTTTTCCTTCTGCTACTGACAATACATCTGGTATTTCACTCTATCCAGAAATTTATAATCAAAAATTTAAAGAAACGACTGCTAATGCAGATATTCAAGGTACCTTTAATTTATTAGGGCAGCAACACGAAGCAAATATTGGTTATAACTGGTCAAAGTATAGTGCTCAAAGTGTTTATTCTTATGGTAGCAGTTTAGGTGTTATTACAACAGACTTACCAAGCTGGACTCCAGATGAACCAACTTGGGGAGACTTTACCTATGCTGCCCCAGAAGAAAGAACAATGAAATCTGTTTACGGTGCGACTCGTCTTCATTTAGGTGAGGATCTGAAATTTATCTTAGGTGCCAACTACACTGAAATCGACACTTTAGAATATAAAAAGAATAAAGTTTCTCCATATGCAGGTATTACATATAACTTTACTCCTGAATACACAGGTTATATGAGTTACACCTCTATTTTTAGACCACAAACTGTTATCGATCTTTCTACTAAACAAACAGCTGTACCAGTTGAGGGTGAAAGCTATGAATTAGGTGTAAAAAGCGCTTGGTTAGATGGAGCTTTAACAGGAAATATCGCCATCTTTAGAACAGACGAGGATAATTTTGCACTAGATCCATTATGGGATCCGCTTTATAACAAATATTCATCCCCGATTGGGACAATTAGATCACAAGGTGTTGAGGTCGGATTAACTGGAAAATTAACTGATAACTTAGATTTAGTTTTTGGTTTTTCAACATTTAGTCTAAAAAATATGGAAACGGGTGAAAGAGGCAGACCTAATATCCCAACTCAAACGCTTAACGTTTTAGCTTCTTATACTGTTCCACAAATTCCAAAATTGAAAGTAGGTGCAAGCATTAAATGGCAAGATGATATACATGACACCTCTTACTCAACTGTAAAACAAGATGCATATGCATTGCTTAACGTTATGGCCAGTTATGATTTAAATGAAAATGTACTGTTCCAAGTGAATGGAAACAATCTAACAAATGAAAAATATTTGTCAGGCTTATCTGGTGGCCAAGGCTACTATGGCGCTCCAGCCAACTATACAGTTGCTGTAAAGTTTAAATATTAATATCGTAGCCAATCTCAATTTAGGGATTGGCTTTACTTATTATTCTTTGTGTATGTGTCAGTAAAGATGTCCAAAACTGTAAATCTCCCAGTGTCATATCGTATAAAAGTTTTCTATCGATTCTTGCTAGTTTTCGGTATGGGCTTTGCCTGTATGGCGTATTTAAGTCTTGGACTCATTGGAATTTTCCTTTTGACCCTCGACAAAGCTGAAGCTATATATCTCGCAGCATTTATAGCAATTCTATTTTACGTATTGTTCGTGATTATAGGTTTTTGCATTCAATCACTTTCGAAGCTCACTGGGCTATCAGTCGTTCTATGTGCCCTTTTCTTTTTTGCAACGCGTATGGTGGGTTATGCATAAAGGTATACGCCAATCTATGGCATGGCTACACTCATGGACTGGCTTAATTTTTGGATGGCTCGTATTTGCCATTTTTTTAATGGGAAGTTTGTCTTATTACCGCCACGAAATTAATTTATGGATGCAGCCTCCACTTGCACAATATGAAGTAAAGCAAGATATTGCTATTAAAACAGCATATCAATATTTACAAGAACATGCTCCAGATGCCAAATCTTGGTATTTAAATGTTGCAACACCTGAGAGTCCAGTAAACACCATGTATTGGGAAAAAGCTGACGGCGGTTATGGAAATGCAACTCTAGATGCAAACACTGGTCAAGAGCTTAAACTTTCGGCAACGCTAGGCGGCGACTTTTTTTACCGATTCCACTACCAACTTTTTGGTATTCCAATATTCATCGGGCGATTAATAGTATGTCTTGCCGCATTTATTATGTTGATTGCCTTGGTTTCAGGCATCATTACCCATAAAAAAATATTCACCGACTTTTTTACTTTGCGTACATTTAAGTCTCAGCGTTCATGGTTAGACTTTCATAATATTTCTTCGGTGATTGCCCTACCTTTCTTTTTAACCATTACATTTACAGGCTTAGCTATTTTCTTTTATTTATATCTGCCTTGGGGCATGCAAAAGCTCTATCCTGAAAATCCATATCAATATTTCACCGAAATACGTACAAAGACTGTGCTGGAAAACCAATCGATACAGCCAGCTCAGAACTTATCTATCGAAAAGTTATTAAGCCAAGTGCAACAAAATTGGGGAAATCAAACTTTATCGACAATTAGTGTAAAAAATCCAAATACCAATCAGGCGCAAATTACCTTTATTCAAAATGAAGATCATTCAATTACCCGTAATCAGGCTCAAATTACATTGAATGCATCAACAGGCAAAGTCTTAGCAGACACACGTAATAATAGTGCTATTGCAACACTGAATGCGGGAGTTTACGGTCTACACATGGCAACATTTGCCCAACCTTTACTTCGCTTAGGGTTCTTTTTCTCGGGCATTTTAGGTTGTGTCATGATTGCCTCTGGTTTGCTACTCTGGAGCCTTAAACGCCAAATTCAAAATAAGAACAGTAAGTTTCACTTTGGACACTATTTAGTTGACCGTTTAAATGTCGCAACTTTTGTAGGACTGCCGTGTGCAACTGTCGCCTATTTAAGTGCAAATCGATTATTTACAGTCACTTCAACCACAATCAATTATGAAATTTATAGTTTTTTCTTAGTCTGGCTAATCAGCTTAATCATTGCTTTAGTCACTAAAAAACAATATTTATGGCGAACTCAACTGAGTATTTTTATTCTGCTTTGTATGGCGCTTCCAGTCTTAAATCTAATTTATTTGCTCAAGCATGATTATGTTGAAAGCTTCAACAATTATTGGACATTTGCCCGTATAGATGTGTTTTTATGGATCTTTGCAGCTTTAGCAATTTTTATATTCTGCAAAATTCAGCCTATTCAGCATAAAGCTGTAGAAAAAATTCAAAAGAAGCTGAATAAATTAAATACTGAGGTGAGCTCATGATCTTTATAGCTTTCATCTTAATTTTATTAGGAATGTATTTGTTATTTATGGCGAGTGAAAAATATCGATCGCCAAAATCAACAGGCCATTTCAAATCATTAGCTCAAAAATATTACCAGCACTTTAAGATAGCTGCATTCATATTGTTTATTTTATGTGCATATATTCTGATTCGACATTATAATTTTTCAATTGGTTTTGTCAGTTGGTGGATATTTGCAACGCCGTTAACTTTTGGTCTCATACTTCTACTTAACCCATTAAAACCATCAAAATAATCTTAGATACTAATAATTTGATGAAAAATAGCTCAAGCTAAGCAATATTTTGATTGCTTAGCTTTTTTTTGCATAAGTAAATCATTATTCATGACAACTGTTTATCTCTAAAAGGAATAAGATATGGGCGTTTCGTGATAAGTGGCGATAAAGATGTCTGGTGCTTTTGAATTTATCTTAGCGGGTATGTTAGTTGGTTTCTGTGTAGGAATTACAGGAGTTGGTGGTGGATCATTAATGACACCAATTTTAATTGGCCTTTTTAGAATTGAACCGCATATCGCAATTGGTACCGATTTACTTTATGCCGCAATCTCAAAATTTTGTGGATCAATGGTTCATGCCAGAAAACTCAATATTGTCTGGCCTATTGTTTTATGGCTTGCAGTGGGTAGTATTCCAGCATCTTTCGTTACCTCATGGGTACTTGAACATTATTTAAGTCAGTCAACTCACTATAAAGCTGTGTTAACCATGGTTTTAGGTTTTATGCTAACACTGACTGGTGTTTCAATTATCTTTCGTTCTCGTATTGAAAAATTCTTCAATAAATTCAGAAATAAAGAAGTAATCCAAACAGAAAATGAGCAATTGGCTATTCACCATAAACGCCTCTACATCATCATCATGGGTATTATTTTAGGCGTATTCGTAACGCTTTCATCTGTCGGCGCTGGTGCATTCGGGATTATGGCACTCGTGATCATGTTCCCGAACTTACCAATGATTCGAATTATTGGTTCAGATGTGGTACATGCGGTATTGCTTACTTTAGTGGCCGGCCTTGGACACATGAGTGCTGGTAACGTCGACTTTACGCTTCTTATGTGGTTGTTGGTGGGTTCAATTCCAGCAATTATTGTAGGTACGCTCATTAGTTCCCGCATGCCTGAACGTTTAATCCGAAAAATTTTAGGGATTACCCTATTTGCTCTCGGTGTTAATTTTATGGTTAACCCGGTCAAAGCAAAACCAAAAGCCCCTGTGGTACAACAACAAGCAGTGATTGCCGAAAAAACAAGCAATTCAACTGAAAGATAGCAAAATCAATAAGATTTTTCCAAACTGAAATACCATGAGATGTAGGATTTTCATAATTATTTCATGGTATATTCAGTACACAAAACAACCTTTAGTATGATCGAACCAGTGACAGTAATGACTACACATTCAAAATCCGTTTCAAAGCCAGATATCGACGACCTTAATATTAAAAGCATTCAAACTCTTGTAACACCAGCTGAGCTTAAATCAGAGTTGCCTTTATCTGATGTTGCTTCACAAACCGTTCTAAAAGGTCGCGAAACTATTCGTAATATTTTAGATGGTTCAGATAACCGTTTGTTTGTCGTTATTGGTCCTTGCTCTATTCACGACCCGAAAGCTGCTCACGAGTATGCCGATCGCTTAAAAGTGCTAAGCGAAAAAGTTAAAGATACATTGTATCTAGTTATGCGTGTTTATTTTGAAAAACCACGTACTACAATTGGTTGGAAAGGTCTAATCAATGACCCAGACATGAATGACTCATTTAACATCGAAAAAGGTTTACGTATTGGTCGTAAACTCTTGCTTGAGTTAAATGAAAAAGGTCTGCCATGTGCAACTGAAGCACTTGATCCAAACTCTCCACAGTACTATCAAGACTTAATTTCATGGTCTGCAATTGGTGCACGTACCACCGAGAGTCAAACTCACCGCGAAATGTCTTCTGGTTTGTCATCACCTGTTGGTTTTAAAAATGGTACTGATGGTGGCTTAACTGTTGCAACCAATGCGATGCAATCTGTTAAATATGGCCATAGCTTCTTAGGCCTTAACGAAGACGGTCAAGTTTCAATTATTAATACGAGCGGCAACCCTTACGCACACGTTGTATTACGTGGTGGTAATGGTAAGCCTAACTATGATGCTGGCTCTGTTGAAGAAGCAGAAAATGCTTTAGCGAAAGCAAAAGTTAGCAATAAAATCATGATTGATGCGAGTCACGCGAACTCAAATAAAGACCCGTACTTACAGCCACTTGTTCTTAAAAATATTACTGAACAAATTTTAGATGGTAATAAGTCAATTGTTGGTCTTATGGTTGAAAGTCACTTAAAAGGCGGCCGCCAAGATATTCCTGAAAACCTTTGTGACCTAGAATATGGTAAATCAGTGACTGATGGCTGTATTGACTGGGAAACCACTGAAAAAACATTGCTTGAAATGCATGAAGCTTTAAAAGACGTTTTACCAAATCGTTAATTCATCTTTTTAAGAATATCGATTAAGCCCTCATTTTTGAGGGCTTTTTATTATAGCGTTTAAAAGTTTTACTATTTATAAATAAAAATAGCTTACGATAAAAGCAAAAAGCAGCACAGTTTCGCTAAGCTCAATCGCGGCCCCCACAGTGTCGCCTGTAATACCATCAATACGTTTTATAAACAGATGTCTTAAATAAACAAGGCTCATTAAAAAGCCAATCACGGCAATTAGACCCTGCCATCCCCAATATAAAGGTAGCAGCAAAACTAACCCAGTTATTAACCAAGACGCTGTTTTGGGTAAATGATCAGTCAGAGAACGGCCTAAACCTTTTTCTCGAACATATGGCGTAGTTAAAAACAAAATTGATGGCGCAAGGCGTCCAAGTGCAGGAAGCAATATTAAAAATAGCGTTTGATGTTGTTCAATCAGTACATAGACCAGTGCGAACTTGAGCAGACATATAAGAACTAAACTCAGTACTCCAATTGGGCCACAACTTGGATCCTTCATAATTTGTAAAGTACGTAACTTGTCTCCAGAACCACCTACCCACGCATCTGCCGTATCTGCCAGCCCATCTAAATGCAATCCTCCTGTTAGCCAAATCCATAAAGTCATTATGATGGCGGTAAGTAGAAGAATTGGTAGTTTTGCGAAAAGACATGCAATAAGAAAAAGAATGCCACCAATAATGAGTCCAACCAATGGATAAAACAAAATAGCTCGACCATTTTGTTGCGCCGTCGGTATTGTCTTTAGCTCTATCGGTAGAACAGTTAAAAATTGCAATGCAATCCAGAAAGGTGTCATATCCAAATCTCTAACTGATCTATATTTAAAAAACAGTTTGAATTATGAAGAAATAAAAATGGGAATAGCAATCCCTATTCCCATTAAAGACTTCAGAAAACTGAAAATCTATTGTATTTGATAGCACTGTTTCAATTTTATGTAGTCGTAGTAGAAACTAGTTGGGCTATAGCGCGCATAGTTACATGCAGACTTAAACAAAGTTTCTTTTTCGTTATAAAGCATTTTTACTAAAGTATTGCCTTGGCCATTTTGATAAATATCCCACTGTACGTTGGCAGCCATAGGTGAAACCACTTCTCCACGCCATGTGCTTGTTAAATAGTTATAAGTCTGGCGTAGAGGTAAAGGCTGCATCATATTATGTAAGTCTAGGCTGGTGACCAGAGGAATAATAATTTCAGCATGGGCAAAACGTAAAACCGCTTTGTAAGGTTGGGCTTTATTCACAACAGCATCAACTTGTTGGAACATATCTTGTTTTAAGCCTTGTGCAATTTCACTGGTGACCAGATTTGACTCTGTGAAACTTGGGCCTTTTTCGTAAAAATCATTAGCATCATTAAATTCAGCATAGAATTTTGCGGCTTCAACAGGCATATACTTATCAAAATCGATATCTTTTAGCTCATCTTTCATGCCACCAGAAATCGAATAGAGCTCATACACATAAGCTGCTGCATCAACTGCACTGGCGATAGTGTTTTTACCCTTACCTTTTTCCGTAATTTCCTCACCTTTAGACGAAGTTACGGTAAAAGACCCTGTATTACTAAAGCTATAACCCACTGTACCCAATTTTTTAATAAAGTCTGCTTTAAAAATCGGGTTGAGTACTGTCTGGGCAGTTTTTTCAGCTTGAGTATTTTTTGATAACTCATCTAACTTTTGGGCTAAATCATTATTATTTTCTTCAAAATCTTGATAGGCCTGACTTGCATCATAAATTTTCTGCTGACTAGCACTGAGTGGCTGTGTTAAGTCTTCATCTGCATTCAAACTATGAAAATAAAGTTTAAAACGATCTACCCCGCCATCTTCAACACTTGGAACGCTTTCACTCGACAAATTGGTATAAGAGACTGGAACAATTTTATCTTTGAGCTGGGGTTGTTGTTTAATGAGTTCAGCCGTAAAAAATTTAGCACTATCTACCGCACGATCGACACCTGAACTTTGTACCGATATAGAAGCTTGCGGATTTAAAAGATTTGGTAAACGTTGTAATAATCGATCTGCAATACCACGATGTTCTAAAATGCCCGTCATAGTTTCGTTTCCATAACCAAACTGGCGAATTCCCTCAACACCATAACCTAACAGAATATTGGCTTTCATCATGGCCTCTAGGTCAGCACCTAATTGCTCACCTAACGGCGTTAAGGCATTTTCTGCTTTTGCCTGCTTCCATAAATTATAAAGTGCCAAGTCATATTTGAGACTTGATAAACCTCTTGAACCATGACGTGCCACTAACTCTGTAAAAACTGGCTGGAACCCATTGGGTGCTTGTTCATAGCTTTTTAAATCTTGTTGGGGTTGATAAGGCGTTTTGGTTTGATAATACTTTGATTGGGTTGTAGGTGGTGTCGTTGGTTGATCATCTTGATTGTCATTATTGTTGCAGGCCACAAGCAATAATGACGCAGCAAGCATCGTCGTTGTAAATAAAATATTCATAAGTCTGATAAGTGATTAATAAGAAATGCCCATAGCATAATTTTTAGCAATGACAGTACGATTACATGACTTCAAATATCTTTATAAAAATAATAACTTACAAGTGTATAAAAATATAAATTTGCTATCTCAGCATAAAAGTTAATTGACCATCCATTTCAGAAAATTCGAGGGAATATAATTTCCCAAGCTCCGCTGGCATTTTAAGTAAGTCATCTAAAGGTTGTTGCTTGGCTAAACAAGCCAATAGCTTAATGACACCGCCATGGGTAACAACCAATCCATATTGCCAGTTTTGGTTTTGCATCTCTACAAGTAGTTCCTGAAAGCCTTTAAGAACCCTTGTTTGAAATTGCATTAATGTTTCTGCCCCAGGCGGGCAATATTGACTCGGTTTCTGCCAAAAATTTGCGAGCAATTCTGGTGAAGTTTCATAAATTTGCTGAGTTGAAATGCCTTCCCAGTGTCCAAAATACATTTCTTTTAAGTCATGATTTAAAAGCAAAGGCAGTTCAGTTGTTTTAGCAAGTTGCTCCGCAAAGCATGCACACCGTTTTAACGAAGAACTTACAATGACATCCCATGTCTGGTTTGTGTCTTGCTCAATGGTTGACTGCATTTGCTGCCAACCTTTTGGTGTTAGGTCATCATCTAAATGGCCACGTAAAGTATGGCTAAACTGAGTTTCACCATGTCTGAGTAAATCAATTTTCAATTTACTCAATTTTGTCTCCACTTACAGCAGCTTGAGCAAAGGTAGCCATTTGGTTGTGTAATACACATGCCATTTTAACTAATGCCAAAGCTGCTGCTGCTCCACTACCTTCACCTAAACGCAAATTCATCTTTAAAATTGGCTCGGCATTGAGTTCTTGCAAAATACGTCGGTGACCATATTCCGCCGATTGATGACCAAATAACATCCAGTCACGTACTTTAGGGTTCATTCGTACTGCACATAAAGCAGCTACCGAACTAATAAAGCCATCCACAATTACAGGTAAGCCAATTTGAGCACATCGAATGTAAGCACCGGTTATCGCCGCAATTTCCAAGCCGCCTACAGCACTTAGGGTTTTAAAGGCATCCCCAATCACATGTTGGTAGTGACGCTCTATTGCCTGCTCAATCACTTCAATTTTATGTCTTAACTGATCGGCACCAATTCCTGTACCTACGCCAGTTAATTGCTCAGCCGTATCATTTAATAAAAGACATGCTAAGGCAGAAGCAGAACAGGTATTTCCAATTCCCATTTCACCCGCAATATAAATATCTGCGCCGTCGGCTTTAGCTTTATCTACGCTCTGTTTTCCTAATTCTAAAGCAGCACGACATTCTTCAGCATTCATTGCCACTTGTTTGGCAAAATTTGCTGTCCCTGCACGAATACAATGACGTTCAACACCGACATATTCGTATGCTTCGCCTACTGTTCCACAATCAATGACTTGCAAATGAGCTTGATGATATTTAGCAATTACACTAATTGCTGCACCACCAGTTGTGAAGTTTTGCAACATTTGGCGTGTGACAGCTTGAGGATATGCAGAGATATTTTCTTCAACCACGCCATGATCGCCTGCAAAAACTGTGATCCATGGATAGTTAACTTGAGGATGAGCATTGGACTGTAAACTGGCAAGTGTAATTGCAATCTGCTCTAAATCGCCTAAGGCACCTGTAGGTTTTGTGAGTTGGAGTTGATGTTGCTCAGCTTGTTTTTTTGCTTCCAGATTAGGTTGCTGTACAGATTCTAACCACCAGTTCATGTTATTTCTCACCTTTTAAAATCATTGGAAAACCAGCCACACAAAACACAACTTTATCTGCAATTTGTCCTAAAGCTTGATGCAGTCTTCCTGCTTCATCTACAAAACGACGGCTAATCTCGCCTAATGGCACAACACCTAGACCAGTTTCATTACTGACTAAAATAATTTCTGATTGAAGCTTAGGTAAAACTTTTAACAGCTGCTCACATTCAAACTCTTGAACGTTTTGATCATCTAAAAGTAATAAATTCGTTAGCCAAAGCGTTAAACAATCCACCAGAATGATTTGATTAGGTTGATCAATTTTTTGCAAAGTTTTTGCCAAAAATAATGGCTCTTCAACCAAAGACCAGTCAGCAGGACGCTGATTTTGATGGTGTGCAATACGGCTTTGCATTTCTGAATCAAGCGCTTGCGCCGTCGCGACATAAGTCACAGCTAATTGCATAGATATTGCCGTTTGTTCAGCCAGTCGACTTTTACCAGAACGAGCACCACCCAAAATTAGTTGCAACATGAATCACCTAAAAATAAATGCTGATATGGATATAACTTACCTTGTAAAGTTTGAGCCTGGTAATAACCAAACGTCAAATGCTCAATTTTAAGTTCAAATTCAGCATGTTTATATTGTACAGGTAATTGAGAAATTTTTTGAAAAATCAAATCACTATTATAGTTTTCTTTATATAAACCCAAGGTGATATGTGGGCAATAATCTAAAGCTGCAATTTCATTAGAAACCGTGCCTAACTTTTGTCGTATTAGAGATAAGATATTTCCGGCATCTTGAATTTCTACAAATAAAGCACTACTAAAACTATCAACTGCTCCAATTTTTAAATGAAATGGAGCAAAATCCTCTTTTCTTAAAATTTCTCTCTGTTGCTCAAACTCACTAAAACTAAAATCATCTTTATAAAGTTTAGATTCATCAGTCAAAAAACCACATATAAACAATGTGACATGATATTGGCGGCTATTAGGTTCTAATAAAAAATCTGAAAAATGTCTGCGCAATCCATCTAAATAATTAACTAATTTTTGATCATTAATTTCCAGATACCATAAAGCATAGTTTTGACGCCCAAGGTGCCATTCCAGATAGTCCCGTATAGATGTTGGCACCATGGATGTCGAAGGTTTTAGCAGCACAGCTTTAATTCAAAATGATTCAATTTTTGTATTAAAGCATGTTTGCCTTTTAATTGTGGAATCTTAATTCATTGAACGAATTTAAGCATATTGAGTGCGCGTAGTTTTGGAGTTAATAATATTCATGTTCAAAGGTTGCTTACCTTGTTCAGAAAATAAATATTGAATTAATTGTGTTAACTCAACTTCCAGCTGTCTTTTCTGAACTGTACTCATGTCCAAGTTCTGAATTTGTTGCTGCAAATGTTTAATCGCATCAGTCTCATCAATTTCTAAAAATTGAATTGCATAGGCATAACCTAAAGCGGCGCCTTTTAATAAGTTTTTATAGGATAAATCATGATTAATATTCACCACAATTGAAGCTATTACCCGTTCATTGTGACCCAGTTTACGTAGCGGATCTCGCGCAACACGCTTACATGGATCTTTAAATGCATATTCACATGAATCTAGAAAACTCTGCGCGAGTCGATCTAGATCTTTTGCATAGTTAGGTAATACGATTGCAAGTCCTTGCTTTACTTCTGTAATTAAATTCTCTGCAAATGTTTTAACAGAACTATCGCCCATAGCAACACCAATAGAATCATAACCCAGTAAAGATGCATACCAAGCAAGCATCGCGTGTACGCCGTTCCATAGTCGGTTTTTGATTAATTGAATATCTGTAATTTGCTCAACCAACACAACTTGGCGCAATTTTTCGAGTAAAGGGCTACCTTTTTCTACATAAATTGGCATATCAGTTTCGCTATGGAACAAGATTAGATCCATGCTTTGTAATATATGTCCTGGCTGAAAATTACGACGCATATTATCTACATATAAAGATGCCTGATTTTGCTGATCTTGGGTCAGTTTATTGCAATCTTCAATTTCGACCTGCTCTTCATGTTCCACATCAGATAAATGCTGTTCAAGAAAATGATGCTTAATACGAAGCTGACGATATAGATTTTGATTAGACAATTTTGAAACCATACGGTTTACAACGGTGTCGCAAAAGTAATGTTCTTTTAAAATATGCTCCGTCACGTCTTCATCATTAGTTAGTTCTAAAAGTGCTTCTCTAAGATGCTTCATCACCAAATATTTTGCACCAACTTTATTTAAAATAATTAAAAAAGTTAAAGGTTCTATACATGTTTCGAGTGCCGAGTTAAAACGAGCGTATAAACCTTTTGCAATCGTTTTTGACTCAACTTCAATAGCTTTTTCTGGTAAGCACAGTGCTATCAAACTTGAATGGGTATACATCTCTAACATTTGCTGTTCATTGTCAGAATCAACAATTGTCATATTTTCAATGCGTTCATCATAAGAAAACTGTCCATAGCGAATGCTATAAGTTCCAAACGCATTTACAGCTTCACGGAATAGACTATTACGCGTGGAAGCAATAATACGTCTTGGTTTTGTGTATCCATCCCAGTGTGACAAGATTTGCGCTATATATCCGCCGCCAATAGCACCAAAACCGTGTATGCCAACGGTAAGTTGATTTAGGCTTTGCGGAAAAGACTCTTGTCCTTGTGGCATATCCATAACAGGAATAAATTGGTCGAGATCTGTTAAGAAGTCATACATCTGATCGTAATAAAAATCAGCTTTTGCCAACATTTCATCATTTGGTTCTTTAATATCTTTTAATAAAATTGTTAGACCTTCCGATGAGTGAGCTGATGTTAAACCATTTTCAGAATCTTCAAACATTAAACATTGGTTAGCATCTAAATGAAGCTGACTTGCTGCTTTCAGAAATATTTCAGGATGAGGCTTTCCATTTTGTACTTCATCCCCACAAGTAATTACATCAAAAAATTTATAAACATTCGCGTTAATTAAATATTCTTCGGCAATTGCTCTACGACTTGAAGTAGCCACAGCCATTCTTAAACCTGATTTTCTTAAACGTTCTAAAACTTGAACCAAACCTTTCTTAATAGGTACGCCGTGTTTTCGTATATGTTCAAGCTCCATCTCATCGGCTCTTTTTCGTATCTCTTTATATGGAACATTCACACCATACAAACGTTGAGCCAATTGTTCAGCAGTAGTTGCACTTAAACCTAAACATTGCATTAAATATTCGTGTGAAAATTCCTGTCCAATGAGTTCTTGAGATGCTTGTTGCAATGTTTGAAACCGTAACCTCTCAGTATCAAACATTGTCCCATCCATATCAAAAATTGCTCCATGAACAGGTTTTCCATGAAAAATAAGCACGCTTTTACCTCTTTTTTTGATCATGTTTTATTCAGGGTATACAAAAAATTGGCTAAAAAGACAGGATGTTAATAAATGAAACACTAGTGGTCATTTTTTAATCAAAAATATAAGTGATCTGTTACTGAGCAGAGTTAAAACTCTAAAAAGGTTGAACAATATAAATAAGTATGAAACTAACTTTAAATGCAAGAGTAGCAAGCCATCCTCGCTTGCTACTCTTGGTTTATTCTTTTTGTTGCGCTGATAATATTTATTTTTCTTAGTTCCATTTACCGCTGCTTGAACCTGCATATTTTTATAATGTCCTGCAGGCGCTTACATACCAGAAATCAACTCATCTTTTTCAACATCATTGTTATTGGAGTCTCTGGTATAACTTTAAATCGCCTAAAAGTTAGCATTACAGTAGTAGACGTTAAACTTAATTACTAGAACATTCCTCAACTTTTGATATAGATAATGATAATCATTTTCATTTAATAATGCAAGTTTATTTTATTATTTTTTTTAAATTTATTAAGGAATACCTATGATTTATAGATATTCCCTATCTCACTTCACATTAATAATTAAATGTATAACTGAGGCCGTAAGTACGTCCTTCAGCTGGTATACTTTCTACAAGGCCATATACTTTTTCTGCTTGTTGACTATAGACAGTTCGATAGTCTCTATTCCAAACATTATATACACCAAAATCTATACGTCCTTTCCAAGCTGGAAAATGTGCCAAAACATCCATCGTGCTATAGCCTTTAATTTTTACAGCTGAAAGTGAGCCATCTTTTACTGCTTCATTTGTACCTTTTATAGCAAGCATTTGCACACGACCACCATATCCTTCATCACTGTTCCACTCGGCAAAAACAGTACCTTTTATTGGTGAAACTTGAAAAGCATTCAACTCTTTCCATTTACCATCCGTATCTTTATATTGACCTCGCGTATAACCAAGTGTTCCCCCAACTTTAAACTCTTCCATAAATGGATAGGTCGCCGTTAGTTCAGCACCATAAACACGCTGGTCTTTGTCCATAACTTCAGCAACAGTTTCTTTATTATTGTTCTTGTAAAACTGAACTACTTTATCTGAAGTATTATAGAAACCTGTTATACCTAGATTTAGGCTTCGCTCCCCTTGTAAACGCCAGCCTAGTTCATAGCTGTTTACACTAATTGGCTGGATATTCGCTGTTGAGATATTAAATGCATCACGCATCATCCGTTGTACATCTGGAAAACTAAAACCTTGAGAGAAATTAGCAAATATTTGCTGCTCATCTGTTAATTTATATATCGCTCCCAAATTGAATAAAACAGCATCGTCATTTACAGATCCGCTTGGCTGTATCCCGTTTTTAGTCGAGTACTGTTCTGTTTCAGCTTTAATATATTGATAACGAGTACCAGCCTGGACATTCATACGGTCTGTTAAAGCGTAATCACCTTGTATAAAAACGCCAGCACTTTGAATTGTTGTATTTGGACCGGCATCGGAAGTTTTACCTGTAGGTTTATAGGTCAAACCTGTATTAAATGCTGTGAAATGCTCGTAGTGTTGTTGATCTTTTTCATGTTCATAATCTAAACCATAAGTTAGATTAAGATCACGATTCATAATATTTAAATCACTTTGTACTGTTGAACGCAGACCAGCCACTTCAATTTCAGATTGAGATTGCTTTGCTTCTGTACCTTCCCCTCCTAAAAAGACTGGAAAGAAACGAGCATCTTCTTTACGGTAATATCCTTCTAAATTTAAGACCTGACCTAAAATATCTTTATTTTGATATTGAGTGTTGAATGCATAGCGCTCTGTAAAAGGCTGATTAGATATTTCTAAACCCTTTTTCCCAATATATGAGTTAGGCGCTCCTCCATAAATATAATTTTTTCCATAATCAGGACCATAATTCGTATCTTGTTCATCCTTATAATACTGTGCACCCAAACTTAGTGATTGGTTATCAGTTAAATCTATATTTATACGACTATTAATATCAATTGTATCAGTATCAGGACGGCTACCTTGCATAGGTGCTATAGCAATACGATCACCATGGCTATCGAACTGAGATCCGCGACTAGTGAAATTAGCCCCTAAGAAACCATTTACATTATCTTTATTAAATGAAATAGATTGGCCAATTTCATAAGCTAGACTATCACTCCTAAATGTATCGGAAGACTTAATACCAAGTTTAGTTTCAAAACTTACTGGTTTAGTCGAATCAGCACGTTTCGTAATAATATTAATAATCCCGCCGGTAGAACCTGATCCATAAATACTTGTAGCTCCAGAAAGAACTTCAATACGTTCAATCATGCCTGGACTAATACTATTTAACTGCCGAGCAACATCGCGTGATCCATTTTGTGATACGCCGTCAATCATAATCATGACATCACGACCACGCATTGTTTGCCCATAGTTGGTAGTCGTTCCACTACTTACCCCGAGTGATGGAACCAACTGAGCCAGTATATCGGCAATTTTTCGTCCAGCAGTTGCCTGTTGTTCAATTTGCTGCTTTTCAATCGTTTGAACTGTGCCTGCAATTTCAGCAATATTTTTGGGCGTCCTTGTCGCCGTCACTATAATTTTTTGCAATTGAGCTACAGGCTTTTGTGTCGGTTGATTATTAAGAGCTGCCTTTTCAATATTTGTATTTGCATAAACCTGCTGCGCAAATATTGCTGCTAGAGCAATACAACAAGGTTTTAATTTAAAATACCGTGATTCAGCACACATCAGATGATTTGAGTTAGCCTCAACCTTTTTGTATTGATGCATTTTCCCTTTCTCCAAACCCAAAAGTTATTAGATAGTTATAAGGCTCGGAATAATACTAAATATAAATAATAATGAGAATTTTTTTTATTAAAAACTTGATTTAATACTACCTATCTTAAAATTAGTTAATTTAATGAGATAAGAAATAAATTTATTTTACTAATCAAGTACATCAAAAAATTGAGCATTTAAAAGTTGGGCTAAATCTTTAGGGTTTAAGCCAATATCTAGTCCCCGTTTCCCTCCACTCACATAGATTTTGCTAAAGTTTTGTGCTGATGCATCAATAACAGTTTTTAAGCGTTTCTTTTGGCCTAAAGGGCTAATTCCTCCTACTAAATATCCCGTTAAACGTTCAGCATCTTTAGGATTAGCCATCTGTAATTTTTTACATCCAAACGCCGTAGCTACTTTTTTAAATTTAATTGGTGATTAACCGGCAAGACAGCAACAAAATAATTCTTATCGTCACTTACCATTAGAGTCTTAAATACTTCTTTTACATCCAAATCTAATTTTTCGGCTGCTTCTAATCCAAAACTTTTGGCATTTGAATCATGTTCATATTCATGAATTGAAAATTCGATTTTATTACTTTTTAATAGTCTACATGCAGGAGTCATGATAAGTGGTGTTATAGATGAAATTGTTTGGATTATAGTTTTTTTCAAAAAATTTTTAAATTTGCTTAGGCTATTTACAAGAGTTACATAAAAATTCAATCAGCAACTGAAGAAAAAATAATCTCAACTTGATATTCGCTGCTCGACTCCATATATTTTATTTAGATTTGAAGTCTGAGCTGACAATTTTATGAGTTATAAACACAACAATCTGATGGCTATGCGTCACCGTTTTTGGGATGAATCTTCAGATTCTGTATTAAACGAAAAACAGTTTTTACAGCAGACATTAATTGAACAAGGTATTTTTAATGAGGCAACTCTTGAGGATGTGAAGTATTTTTTCTACACCTTGCCTAGCATTATTATTGTAAAAGCCCATGCATTCGGTTTTATGCATGATTCAGTCAAGCAGATGTTATTGCAACATATTCAGAATAATCGCCTTCATTTAATGCAGAAATCTGAATTAAAGATTCAATTTAAAATGTAATCCATTTTGTTATCAAAGGTCCGTTTTATCTTAGTTTTATTCGTTTGAATGCCCTTAATTTCTTAAATTTATAAATTGCTTAGGCTATTTAGTAGTTAATGAAATAAAGATGGTGATTTCGACCTATCATTCAGTCTGAGAGAACTATTTTAATACGCTCAAAACATGTAATATTCGTTACAATTTTAGATCACAGCGTTTGGCTGCATGATGCGCATAGGATTCTATTTTCATGTCAAATCAGAAAGATAAGCTTAAGAGTTTAAAAACTTCTTCCATGGATCGACGCTTATCAATCGCGAAAGCTTCTTTACTTGCAGGAACACGTTGGGCAACTGCAAGTGCTTCTTCTATATTTTCTAATGAGGAAGAAAAAGAAAAGAAACGTAAAAAAGCGTTGAGCGAACAAGCTAATTATCTGGTTTCTGAAATAGGCAAACTTAAGGGTTCTATTGTTAAAATCGGGCAAATGATGGCCCTTTATGGTGAACATTTTTTACCAGAAGAAATTACACAAGCATTAAATACCCTAAATAACCAAACTGTTGCTTTAGATTGGCCTGCAATTAAGCCACATCTACAAGAACAACTGGGCGCTAAGTTAAATGATTTAACGATTGATCATGAACCAATTGGTACCGCCTCTCTCGCACAAGTACACCGTGCAACACGTAAATCAGATGGCTTGGAATTAGTTCTAAAAATTCAATATCCAGGTGTTGCGAACGCAATTGATTCAGATATGAGCTTGTTTAAAAACATGCTTAAACTGACACGTATGGTGCCACAAACCCGTGAATTTGATCAGTGGTTTGATGAAGTGCGTGAAATGATGCATCGTGAAGTTGACTATGATGTTGAAGCTGCCACTACTCGTCGCTTTGGTGAACGCTTAAAAGATGACGAGCGTTATATTGTTCCTACAATTATAGATGAGTATTGTACCAACCAAGTACTCTGCATGACTTTCGAACGCGGTGTTCCAATCAATAGCCCTGTTATGTTGTCTTTGCCTCAAGAGCGTCGTAATCAGCTTGGTGAAGCTTCATTAGAAATTGCTGTTCGTGAAATTTTTGAATGGGGCGAAATGCAAACCGATCCTAACTTCGGTAACTACCTTGTCCGTTTAGGTAATGGCCAAGATGTTCAGGATAAGATTGTATTATTAGACTTTGGTGCTATCCGTCAGTTTGATGACCACTTGTTATCGGTTGCCCGTAATCTAATTCAGGCAGGTTATCAACATGATAAACAATTAATGATACAAGCCATGACTGGTTATGAATTTTTTGATGCAATGCCGGAAAGCATTAAGCCAGGTATGGCCGATGTTTTTCTATTAGCGACAGAAGCATTTAGCACACCATCAAATAATCCAGATATGCCTGCTGGTCTAATGGATGAACATGAACGTTATGACTGGAAGAAAAGTCAGTTACATAGCCGTGTTATGCAGCAAGCGAGTAAATCAATGGCATCACGTTATTTCTCGGTCCCTCCCAAAGAATTTATGTTTATTAGTCGTAAATTTATTGGGGCATATACGTTTATGACAGTCATTGATGCTAAAACAAATGTACGTCGTATGATTCGTAACTTCGGTTAATTTCATGAAGGGCTAGAATGGTTCCATGTCATTCTAGCCAATACCCCTCTAAACACACCACAAAAAATTTATTTTAAATAAATAAAATCATACACTTAAAATACGTTTATTTTTTCCCTACCATTTATCCACTCATTTTTTGAATGTCACTAACGACATAGTCTTTTACTATAATGCGTGTCAGCATAAAACAATAACAACGTGTTAGGACACCATAATCATGACAAGTATGATCAATAAAGCTCAGGGTTTGGGTTTATCGCTGATCACAAAATTGGCTGGAAGCGATGTACTTGATCAACTCAAGTTACGTAAATTTTTAGAAAAATCCCTTTATCAAGGTTCAAAAGCTGGTTTTAGAGCATTAAGCCAGACTCAAAAAGCATTTAAACCTAAGCCAATATCTCAACAACGTCTACCTCAGCAGAACAAGAATCTGTTTGATTTAAACCTAACCGAAGAACAACAAATGACTTCCGAAGCAATGTCTCAATTTGCTCAAGAAGTTCTATTGGGGTTAGCTCATGATGCAGATCAGACTGCTCAGTTTCCAGAAAGTCTTTGGCAATATGTAGAAGATCTTGGTCTTAACTACTATGCACTTCCAGAAGCATTAGGCGGTGTAGCAACTGAACAAAATATTGTAAGCAACTTATTGATTGCTGAAAAATTGGCTGAAGGCGATTTTAGCCTTACAGCTGGATTACTCAGCACATTTAGTGTCATTAATGCAATTACGCGTTGGGGTTCTGCCGAAGTTCAGTCGATGTACTTACCTTGTTTTGCAGAAGACTCAGACATTACAGCAACCTTTGCTGTACAAGAAGCAACTCCAGCATTTAATCCTTATGTATTAAAAACCAAAGCATCGCTTGAAAATGATCAATTCTATATTGAGGGTGAAAAAACGCTTGTTATTTTAGGTGATCTGGCCGATATCTTTTTAGTAAGTGCGGACTTTAATGGCAAGCCAGATATATTTGTAGTGCAATGCAACGATAGCATTTCTATCAAAAATACGCCTGCTATGGGCCTTAAAGCGACAGAAACAGCAACTTTACGCTTTAATCACACTCCTGCTCTACGCTTAGGTGCAACAGACTTTGATTACACTGCTTTCTTAGATCTGGGAAATTTAATGTGGTGTGCAATGGCTGTTGGTACTTGTGACGCTGTAAAAGCCTATTGTATTAAATATGCCAATGAACGAACTGCTTTCGGAGAGCCGATTTCTCACCGTCAAAGTGTCGCTTTCATGATTGCAGATATGGCAATTGAAATTGATGCAATGCGTATGTTGATCTTGAATGCTGCAAGCCGTGCTGAAGCAGGTCAATCATTCCATCGTGAAGCCTACCTTGCTCGTTTACTTTGTGCTGAAAAATCCATGAAAATTGGTACAGATGGTGTGCAAATTCTTGGAGGACACGGTTTCACAAAAGAACACCCTGTTGAACGTTGGTATCGTGATTTACGAGCTACTGCAATTTTACATTCTGGCTTACATGCATAACTGATGATCAGAGGATAATACAATGAACTTACAAAATCCTAAAAAATTCAAAATGATGATTGATCAGGCACATGATGTTGCGATCAATGTTTTACGCCCTATTTCTCGTAAATATGATAAAGCTGAGCATGCTTATCCAAAAGAGCTCGATATGTTAGCTTCACTCATTGATGGTATGAACGAAGGTGGCGAAGGCATTAATGCAGGCGCTGCCGTTGGTAAAAAACGTGGTGATGTTGAAACAGGCAATAAAAATGGTAATAACATTTCAACTGCCCTTGGCGTAATTGAAATGTGTTATGGCGATGCAGGCATGATGCTAACAATGCCACGCCAAGGACTTGGAAACTCAGCCATTGCCGCTGTTGCCAATGACGAACAGCTTGAGCGCTTCAAAAACACTTGGGCGGCAATGGCAATCACAGAACCAGGTTGTGGTTCTGACTCAGCAGCGATTCGTACCACAGCAACCAAAGATGGCGATGAATATGTCATCAATGGCGAAAAAATCTTTGTAACTTGTGGTGAGCGTGCTGACTCTGTTGTCGTTTGGGCGACTTTAGATAAAAAACTGGGTCGTGCTGCGATCAAATCTTTTGTTGTACCTAAAGGTACACCTGGCATGAAAGTTGAACGCTTAGAATATAAATTGGGCATTAAAGTATCAGATACTGCCGTGATCAGTTTTATTGACTGTCGTGTTCCTGCTGCCAACCTTCTAGGTAATCCTGAAATTGATGTGGCTAAAGGTTTTGCAGGCGTGATGGAAACTTTTGACAACACTCGTCCATTGGTTGCAGCGATGGCGGTTGGTTGTGCGAAAGCCTCTTTAGAACGTATTAAAGAGATTTTTAAAGATCAACTTGATGCTGACTATAAAACACCGTATTTACAAGCTTCTAATCTTGCTGCTCAAATCTATCGTATGGAAGCTGAATGGGAAGCTGCACGTTTGCTAACGCTAAAAGCCTGTTGGATGGCAGATAATAGAAAGCCAAACTCTAAAGAGGCTTCTATTGCGAAAGCCAAAGCTGGCCGTGTGGGTAACGAGATTACTTTAAAATGTGTCGAACTGGCTGCAAGCATGGGCTATAACGAAGATGAGTTACTTGAGAAATGGGCACGCGATTCGAAAATTCTCGATATCTTTGAAGGTACTCAACAAATCCAGCAATTGATTATTGCCCGCCGAGAACTTGGTAAATCTTCTAGCGAACTAAAATAATAATTAAGGGAAATTTTTCCCTTCTTTTATTAGCTCTTTATGTCAAAACTTAAAAAGCCCTCTAGTTATTAAACTAGAGGGCTTTGTACTTCAGGAATTAATATTTTTATTTATTGGGTAGTTGTACTATCTAACGTTTTATCAACTACACCAAATTTCTTAAAGATTTTTGCACGACGCTTTGATGAAATATTCGCTTTGTTTAAATCACCTTTATAGTGATCAAAAACTCGCTTATCCATTATTTTAAACCACAATGAAGGGATTAATGCCGGTAGTAGCATACTTGCGTAGCCGCTTGGTAGCTCTGGTGCCTCATCAAAATGACGTAATGCTTGGAATGGACGAGTTGGATATGCATGATGGTCTGAATGACGCTGCAACTGATACAAGAATAAGTTTGTTACTACGTTATTGTTGTTCCAGCTATGCTCAGGCATTGTGCGCTCATAATTACCATCAGCTTTTTTCTGACGCAATAAACCATAGTGCTCAATATAGTTAATAATTTCGAAAAGACTAATACCATAAAAAGCTTGAGTCGCTAAATATGGAATTGTACCTTTACCAAAGATTCCAACCATAGAACCATGAAAAGCAGCAGTCATTCCCCAGCCTTGTAATAATTCATTATCTGAAGACCAGAATTCTTTACCTTTACGTTTTAAACGATTTTTTTCAATTTCTATTGCAGATTTAAAAGAACCAATAACTGTACGTGGCCAGAACTCATAGAATGTTTCACCCATACGTGATGAAGCTGGATCTTCTGGTGTTGCTGCACGCTTATGATGACCGTAAGGATGTTCAATACGGAAATGGTTATAACCTGTAGGAACTAAAGCAAGATGAGACAGAATATGGTCTATACGATCATGCTTATGACTTAACTCATGGGCTGTATTAATCGCAATACCATTAATTGCACCCATTGAGATACCAAGTAAAATCTTATCAATAAAAGATGTCGTTTTACGACTTGTTAAATAACATGCATAAACATTTGCAGCGTACTGTAGAGGAATAAAGCTCTTCACAAGACGAGAATAATATGGATCTTTTTCTAAAAGCTTAATTTCTTCATCTGTCGGATTTCGAGCATCTTTCCCAATAATAGTATCAATTGCCGGAATCACGACATGTAATAAAAGTGGACCACCTAAAGCAAAGACTTTCTTTAAAGGGCGTGGACCAAACTGATAACCTGCTAAAATACCTAAACCGATAGCAGGTAAAGCAGGACTAATCATCCATAAAAAGCGTTTGCGATCTATTTCACGCATAGACGCAGGCACTGGCATAAGTTCTTGCTGAACATTTACTGGTGCATTCATAGCTATATTTCCTTTTTCTATATGTCTATATAGTTAAAGAAATAGTGTTTAGTTAACAGTAGTAACCGTCCAAAAAACCTATGTTAAAGTCTTTGGCATTTTCTTCCACTTTTTTGTCCTAAAAACACATGTTGATCTATTCTTATAGCTCACTATAATTTTATTAAAATAATGATTGATCATTTAAATATGGATGCACTAAGTAAATTTTTTGATGATATTCACCTTAATAAGTCTGAATACATCTATTTAAAAGCGCAAGGAGAATGGGCTTTTAAAACACAAGATCAATCTGCTCTACTTGCTTATATTGTTTTAACTGGTTCAGTATATATACAACTTAATGCTTCAGAAAAAATAACTGCGACTGCTGGTGATATTATTTTAATTCCCTCTGGGAAAGCACATAGTGCGACTGACTCAAAATCAACAGCGAGTAAGTTGGTAGATTCTCTGGATATCACTTCGCTTTTTAACGGTCACAGACAAGACGCAATCGAGTTTGGTACTTCATCTCCGGATAATACATTATTACTATGTTTACGCTGCCAAATCGATACTCATATGGCTGGGCCACTCATTAATGCACTGCCGTCCATCATGCATATTCAACATGAAAATCAGACCAACCCACCTGAATGGCTACAAATTGGACTCTATTTTCTAGCCATTGAAACTCAAAAAATCAGGCCGGGCCACGACAAAATTATTGATCATTTAGTCAGTATTTTACTCATTGAATGCATCCGTGATCATATTCAACAAATGACAGATCAACAAAACTGGTTAAGTGCCTTAACTCATCCTGAACTGAGCAATGCCCTATCTGCTATTCATAGCCAACCTGAAGTCACATGGACAGTTGAATCTTTAGCTGAACAATGCTGTATGTCACGTTCTAAATTTGCGAATATATTTAACAGTATTATTGGTGAGCCACCCCTCACATATTTGCAGCATTATCGTTTTCGCTTGGCAAGTCAGTATTTACGCACAAGCAACTTATCAATTCAGCAAATTTCAAATAAGGTCGGCTACTCATCTGAAACAGCATTTAGTCAGGCATTCAAACGAATTTTTGATTTATCTCCTAAACAATATAGACAGCAATATATTGGACATACCTTAGATTAACTACCAATAAAAAAAAGCGCCTCGGCGCTTTTTTTATTGAATCAAATTATTATTTAATTTTCGCATGTGATTTTAAATATTGACTGTAATCTTCTAATATTTGTTGACCACGCGATTGACGATAAAGTTGCTTTAACTGCTGTAACTGATCAGCAGGAATAGCATTCGCAGCAGATGAATTTACATTTGAAACTGCAACAACGACCAGCTCATTTGGTAAATTCGCTGTTGAAACAGACCACATACCTGGCTTAGGTGTAGCTGCACTAAATGCTGCGCGCTCAATTTCACGCTTTAATCCTTGTGAACGACTAAATACGCCAGCCGATTCAAATGCTACTTTATTTTTAGCAACAACTTGATCGGCTGGTTGAGTTTTAAATTCAGCCAACATTGTAGCAATTTTTGCTTGAACAACTTTACGCGCTTTTTCATCGATAACTTTTGCTTTCGCTTCATTCATCGCTTGTGCTAAAGGTTTTACACCAGCAGCATGATAATCACGTACTTTAACCCATACCGTATCACCATTCGCTAACTGAATATTAGATGATGTATTACGGTCACCATTTTTCACGTCATCATTAAACAATTTAATTTTAACGTTTGGATCACTTAAATACGGATTTTGTGTAGCTAAAGTTACGCCATTTAATGATTCAACTTTTGTACCTTTTACTTCTTGCACAACAGCTTCTAAAGAATCATTACCAACAATCGTTTCATTTAGACTATTTACGGTATCTGAATAAACAGTCGCAACTTTATTCTTTTCAACCTCAGCTGTTAAACGCGCCTTCTCTGCTTCGAATGAAGGGATTTGATTAGCTTGAGTTTCTGCCTCAATAATATGATAACCATATTGAGTTTTTACTGGTTGAGAAATTTGTCCATTTTTTAAGCTCACTACAGTTTTATCAAACGCATCGGAAAACACACCTGGTGCATATGCTTCAACTAAACCACCTTTTGCTTTCGAACTTGGATCTTCAGAGAACTGAAATGCAGCTTGTGCAAATGTAAGACCGCCTTGAATTTTCGCATATACTTCTTTAGCAAGTTTTTGAGCTGCTGCATCATCACGAGCATCTGTAGTAATTAAAATATGCTTCACAGTCCGTTTAGCATCTTTTTTCTGAGTTTCAACGAACTTGCTATATGCTTGCTGAAGTTCAGCTTCAGTTGCAGGAGCTGGTTTAGCCATCAGTGATGGAGACACAACAACATAATCCACGTCAACAGAAGCTTGTTGCTTAAACTCATTTTGGTGTTTGTTGTAATAATCTGTAGCTTCTTGATTAGAGGCAGTTAAACCAGTTTTATAACCATCTAATTTAATACTAGCCAAATGTAATGTACGTTGTTCAGTTTGCAAATTCGCAATTTGCATTAAATCAACTTTACTTACTAAAGAATAATCAGAAAAAGTTGACGTTAGCATTTTTAAAGCATGATCTTGACGAAGGCTAGATATTAAGCCCTGACTTGTCATACCAATAGAACGTAAATAATTTTCATAGAGTTTTTGCGAGAATTGCCCATTCTCTTGCAAACTAGGCTGCTGAGCTAACATCTGCTCAATTTGAGTATCACTCAGTGAAATACCTAGTTTTTCAGCTTGTTGAATTAGTAAATTACGTGACACTAAAATATCGAGTGCCTTAGCCTGAATAACAGGCAAATTAAGTAAACTCTCATCACCTTTAACAGCAGCTAAATATTGTTCTTTGTAAGACTGAGTTAAAGTTTCAAGGTCTTTTTTAGATATTTCTTGGCCATTTACTGTCTTTGCAACATCAGCCTTGTTTCCCCTATTAAAATATCCTTCAATACCTACAAGTGCTAAAGGGGTCAAAAACAAAATTAGAAGGACTTTGCCGAGCCAACCCTTAATGACTGTACGAAACGATTCCATAAGTATTCCAATATTTTATTTCGAGGCGAATTTTAACTGAAAAACCACAATCAATGAATGAGCAATATTGGTCAATTCAGATTTTTAATAAAAAACGCGCCTATATTGGCGCGTTTAATCATCTTAAAAGATTAAGCTACTGAATCTTTAAGACCTTTACCAGCTTTGAAGCTAGGTACTTTTGTCGCTTTAATTTGAAGCTCTTCACCAGTTTTAGGGTTACGACCAGTACGTGCAGCACGTTCTTTAACACTGAAAGTACCAAAACCAACTAAAGTTACTGTGTCACCTTTTTTAAGTGCTTCAGTAATTGACGCAATTGTCGCATCGAGTGCCTTGCCTGCATCAGTCTTAGATACTCCCCCTTTTTCAGCAATTGCATCGATTAATTCTGATTTATTCATGAATAAAACATCCTCTTAATATCGTTTGTTTAAGGTCCAAGGCTATAGTTTAAAAGGCCATGACGCCTTTATAGCAATGCTTTGGGGGAAAACGCAATACTAGAGCAGGGCTTTTAGCGAAAATAAATGCTAAAAAACTGTTATATATTTGCTAAATCCCAACATTTTTTACTTTTTATTCAATTTTTCTTTCAATTGCTGGTTTTCTTCTATTAAAGCATCCACCTTAATATGAAGCTGTACCAAGAGCTGTTCAATGTGCTGTAAATCCTTCGGAGTCACCAGTCCAATCCGGTTTAAAGAATGGTTAACACTCGTATCAAGAATTTTTTCTACTTTATCTTTTGTTTCAGATACAGATTCTTTTGCTTTTTCTGTGACCTTACCAACAGTAGTATCTGCTAAATCTCCTGTTTTAGATTCTAGCTCTTCACCTACCTTAACCAGAGAGTCAAATAGCTTATTACCTTCTTCTTCTGCGCGTGAAAAAGCCCCTAGCCCTGCTAACCAAATTTGCTTGGTATACTTTCTAAAATCCAAAGCCGACTTTCTTGAACTTCTTGATTTTAATTTGTTTTTTTCTTCTGACTCTTCTGTCGAGGTATCTATATTTACATTATCCATTGATCTAAGCTCCTAATCAGATGAGAGAGATGATGACTGATTTGACCACAAAATATTTCTATAATATCAAAGTAAAGACTTGATCCATTTACAAAACTGTTCTACAAAGCAATTAAGTCGTGTAAATATATTTAACAGGACATTTATTAAAGTTTGGGATAGGATGTCCCATTCTTCGGTTAACTGCTATTTGTAAGGATAAACTTTTATGAGTGAAACGCAACAAAGACAAAAACATCCCCGTCTGTTGCTGAATATTGTTCTAATTATTTTAGAAACTTTCTTTTCATTTATTCTCACCCACGATGGTGTTCTTCGCTTGCAAGCGAAAAAGTTTATTTCAAACAAAACAACTATTCGCATCAATAGCTACCTTCCTTTTTTTGACTTTTATGTTCAATTTACAGAAAAGGGTTTGTTGTTCGATATCCATTCTTTTGATCGACGTATTGATCTTGAAATCAATAGTACGCTTATCGATTTCATTAAGATTTTTGCTTTTTCAAATCAGCGTAGCCTTAAGAACATGCGTATTGATGGTGATGAAGAAACGAAAAAAGAGTTATTAGATTTAATTTCTCATCTTACTCTGCCTAAACTTTTAGCTGACTGGAAGCAATGGTTTAATACACCAGATGATGAAGCTGAAACCCTTGCTTCACGTAAACGAATTGCCCCATTGCTTGAAAAAATTGATCAACAACGTTCAGAAATCAATTCACTTCATGTAGAAATTAAACAATATCAAAATCGAATTACTCGCTTACAACAACGTCAACGCAACATTAACTTAGGCTTTGGTATAATTAGCCTGATATTTATTGTTTTTTTCATATATAATTTGTGGGTTGCTTAAATTATTTTTCCATTTTGTTCCTGCACTTGAATTAAAAATAAAAAAACTTGACTATTTTAGTCGGGATTCATAAAATCCTATTATCTAGTCTTAACATGTGTATCGAATCATGCGCCTTACAACTCGCGGTCGCTACGCAGTGACTGCTCTACTTGATTTAGCTTTGCAGCCAACTGAACAAACGATCACGCTCGCCGAAATTGCCGCTCGTCAATCTATTTCAGTTGCTTACTTAGAGCAGTTATTCGCTAAACTTAAGCGTCATGGGTTAGTTTCTAGTGTCCGTGGTGCAAATGGTGGTTATCATTTGGCTCGAAACGCTGATGAAATTACTGTGTTAGAAATTATTGAAGCCGTAAATGAAACCGTTGATGCAACGCGTTGCGACCACAAAGCTAACTGCCAAAATGGTGCAATGTGTCTTACTCACGATTTATGGCAAGAACTCTCTCATCATATTGCCGACTATTTAGCAAAAATCTCTCTTGCCGACCTCATTAGCCGAGACAACGTTCAAACTGTTGCATTGCGCCAAAATGTGACTGGCACAGATTCAGCTCTTTTATCGGGTACAGGTATTTGATATGAAACGTCCAATTTATCTTGATTACGCAGCAACCACTCCAGTAGATCCGCAAGTTGCAGAACGTATGATGGAGTGTTTAACTTTCGACGGTACCTTTGGTAATGCTGCATCTCGTTCCCATGCTTATGGCTGGCAGGCAGAAGAAAAAGTTGAATATGCGCGTGAGCAAGTCGCAAATTTAATTAAAGCCGATCCACGTGAAATCGTTTGGACTTCTGGTGCTACCGAATCAGACAACCTTGCACTTAAAGGCGTAGCTCAATTCTATGCTTCTAAAGGCAAACACATTATTACAAGTAAAATTGAACACAAAGCTGTTCTAGATCCTTGTCGTGAATTAGAAGAACAAGGTTTTGAAATTACTTATTTAGAACCAGAACCACAAACAGGTTTAATTACCCCTGAAATGGTAAAAGCTGCACTTCGTCCTGATACTGTCCTTGTTTCTCTTATGATGGTAAACAACGAAATCGGCACAGTTACAGATGTAGCAGCAATTGGTGAGTTAACACGCGCCAATAAAACCTTCTTTCATGTAGATGCTGCTCAAGCTGCTGGTAAAGTTGAAATCGATTTATCTACCATGAAAATTGATCTTATGAGTTTCTCAGCTCATAAAATTTATGGTCCAAAAGGTATCGGTGCATTATATGTACGTCGTAGCCCACGTGTTCGTTTAAAAGCACAAATTCATGGCGGTGGTCATGAACGTGGTATGCGCTCTGGTACTTTAGCAACTCACCAAATTGTTGGTATGGGTGAAGCTTTTGAACTTGCTGGCAAAAGATTGCATGCAGAACAAGAACGCATTCGTAAACTACGTGACAAACTTTGGAATGGTTTACAAGGCCTTGAACAGGTTTTCTTAAACGGTCATCCAACTCAAAACGTTGCTAACTATTTAAACGTCAGCTTTAACTTTGTTGAAGGTGAATCTTTAATGATGGCACTTAAAGATGCTGCTGTATCAAGTGGTTCTGCTTGTACTTCTGCAACTTTAGAGCCTTCATACGTTCTTCGCGCATTAGGTTTATCTGATGAGCTAGCGCACAGCTCTATCCGCTTCAGTTTTGGTAAATACACAACTGAAGAAGACATTGATCATGTGCTTACAATTACCAAAGCCGCTGTTGAGAAATTACGTGAACTTTCTCCGCTTTGGGATATGTATAAAGAAG
This sequence comes from Acinetobacter sp. Leaf130, assembly GCF_001423205.1. Taxonomy (NCBI): domain Bacteria; kingdom Pseudomonadati; phylum Pseudomonadota; class Gammaproteobacteria; order Moraxellales; family Moraxellaceae; genus Acinetobacter; species Acinetobacter sp. Leaf130. The sequence continues at coordinate 962,302 of NZ_LMOE01000001.1, read as the reverse complement.
GTATCGATCTTTCTACAGTTGAATGGGCTGAACACTAATTCATTGAAATTAGTATTTTTACCCTCATATTAATATTAGGCTGACCCCGAGGTTTGGAGAAGCGACATGGCTTATAGCGAAAAGGTAATTGATCATTACGAAAACCCTCGTAATGTTGGTGTTTTAGATAAAAACTCTGAAAATGTTGGTACAGGTATGGTCGGTGCACCTGCGTGTGGTGACGTAATGCGTTTACAAATCCAAGTAAACGATAACGGTGTAATCGAAGAAGCACGTTTTAAAACTTATGGTTGTGGTTCTGCAATCGCATCAAGTTCTCTTGTAACCGAATGGTTAAAAGGCAAAACTCTTGATGAAGCTCAAACCATCAAGAATATTGATATTGCGACTGAGCTTGCACTTCCACCTGTAAAAGTTCACTGTTCTGTACTAGCTGAAGATGCGATTAAAGCTGCGATTGAAGATTACCGCACTAAAAAATCTAAAGCGTAATTTGTTACCATTGTAAACGTTGGAGTTTTCATGATTCATTTAACTGAAAATGCTGCGACTCATATTAGCAATTACCTTAAAAATCGAGGTAAGGGTGAAGGCATTCGCGTGGGTGTGAAAACTTCTGGTTGTTCTGGATTGGCCTATGTTCTTGAGTTTGTAGACTCTATTGATGAACATGACCAAGTTTTCGAACAATTTGGCGTTAAGGTATTTGTAGATCCCAAAAGCTCAGTATATTTAGAGGGCTTAGAAATGGACTACGTTAAAAATGGCCTTAATGAAGGGTTCGAATTTAACAATCCTAACAAAAAAGGTGAATGTGGCTGTGGTGAATCTTTCACTGTCTAAGCTTTCTCCTTTCATCTCTCATTAAAACAGTGTCTTTTTATAGCACTGTTTTAATGTATTTAATTAATGTGGACCTCATTTCCAATGAATCATTTTGAGTTGTTCAATTTACCCGTAGCACTCGATATCGATTTGGCGAGCTTAAAATCTAGTTTCTTGAATTTGCAGCAGCAGTATCATCCAGATAAAGCTGAAGATAAAGATCAGGCATTGATCAAATCAAGTGAAATCAATCAAGCTTTTAAAACTTTGTCGCAAGTAGATAGCCGCGCCGCTTATCTATTGTCACTCAAAAAGCAAGATCACCACCTCGATCAATCCATTAGCGATTTTGAGTTCTTACAATCAGCTTTAGAAATTCGTGAACAACTTGATGAAGCAACTTCACAAGAGCATCTGATCACACTTAAACAAGAAGTGTTTCAATGGATGGATGGCCTAGTTCGCGAATTTAAAATTGATTACGCAGATGAGGACTGGGGCGAAGCTCGAGATACTGTACGTAAATTACGTTTCTTTCAGCGCGTTCTTAACGACATTGAAAAAGCAGAAGATCAAATGTTGGATGACGAAGACAACTTTGATTTAGACGACGATTTTTAATTTTGCTTTTTCCAAATTATATTCAAGGGATTTAACTCATGGCACTTTTGCAAATTGCTGAACCGGGTCAATCCAGTGCCCCACATCAACACCGCATTGCGATTGGTATCGACCTAGGAACAACACATTCTTTAGTTGCGACAGTGTTATCAGGCAAACCTAAAGTACTCAATGACGAAAAAGAAAGAAGACTCCTTCCTTCTATTGTGCACTATGGAAATGATGCAACACACTATGGTGAAGAAGCAAAGCCTTTCCTTATTGCCGATCCTAAAAATACAATTGTTTCTGTAAAACGTTTTATGGGTCGTTCAAAAGCAGATATTAAATTTCAACACCCGTATGAGTTAGTGGGTTCTGAAAATGAAATGCCAGCTTTTGAAACACGTGCTGGTCGTAAAACCCCTGTTGAAATTTCTGCTGAAATTTTAAAGCAATTAAAAGACCGTGCTGAAGCTAGCTTACAAAATCCAATAAATGGCGCAGTGATTACTGTTCCAGCCTATTTTGATGAAGCTCAGCGACAAGCAACACGTGATGCTGCCCAGCTTGTTGGCTTAAATGTATTACGTTTATTAAACGAGCCAACTGCTGCTGCTGTTGCTTATGGTTTAGACCAAGAAACTAATTTAGCTACAGATCATAACTATGTAATTTATGATTTAGGTGGTGGTACTTTCGACGTATCAATCTTGCGTTTCTCACAAGGTGTCTTTGAAGTATTAGCTACAGGTGGCCACACTGCTTTAGGTGGTGATGACTTAGATCGCCTCATTGTTAAATGGGCTAAAAAGCAGCTCAATATCGATACTCTTAACGATGAAACTTATGCAGTATTTATTGTTGCTGCTCGTCAAGCGAAAGAACAATTATCAACTCAAGAATCAGTTCAATTAAAACTACTTGAAAACGTACTAACACTTGATCGTCCAACTTTTGAAAGCATTATTCAAGTTGCTTTAGATAAAACAATCAGTGTTTGTAAACGCGTTTTACGTGATGCGAAACTTGAGTTAACTGATATTCAGAATGTTGTTTTAGTTGGTGGCTCTACCCGTTCTTATGCTGTTCAGCAAGCAGTTCGTAATGTATTTAATCAAGAACCACTTTGTACGATTAACCCTGATGAAGTAGTTGCAATTGGTGCCTCCATTACTGCAAACCAATTAATTGGAAACAGTCAAGACGGCTCATTACTTTTAGATGTCACTCCTCTTTCACTTGGCTTAGAAACCATGGGTGGATTAGTAGAACGTCTTATTTCACGTAACACCGCTATTCCAGTCGCTCGTCGTCAAGAATTCACTACTTATCAAGATGGCCAAACTGCCATGCTTATTCATGTGGTTCAAGGGGAACGAGACTTGGTAGAGCATTGCCGTTCATTAGGAAGATTTGTCCTTCACGGCATTCCTCCAATGACTGCTGGTCAAGCACGCATTGAAGTTACCTTTCAGGTAGATGCTGATGGTTTACTTACAGTTTCAGCTCGCGAAACCACTTCTGGTGTACAAGCTCAAATTGATATTAAGCCATCTTACGGTCTATCGGAATCTGATACTGAGCGCTTATTAATTGAAGGTTTCCAGCACGCAGAAGAAGATAAAAATCTGCGTCATTTAAAAGAAACCAAAGTTGAAGCCCAACGTGAGCTTGAAGCTTTAGAACAAGCTCTCAAAGTTGATGCTGATTTACTCAATGATGAACAGCTTGAAGCACTTAAAACTGCTGAAAACTTGCTAAAAGTACAACTTGAAGGCAATGATATTCAAGCGATTGAAAAAGCTGTAGAACAACTTAAAGTACATAGTGATGCTTTTGCCGCACTACGTATGAATCGACATATTGACCACGCCTTAAAAGGTACAAAACTTGAAGATTGGTCAAATTCAAACTAAAGGTATAGGTGATCAATATGCCCCGCATTAAAGTACTTCCTCATGCTCAGATCTGCCCAGAAGGCGCAGAATTTGAAGTCGAACAAAATGCAAATCTTTGTCAAAGTTTGCTTGATCGAGGAATTAAAATTGAACACGCTTGTGACATGTCGTGTGCTTGTACAACTTGTCATGTAGTCGTTCGCAAGGGCTTTGACAGTCTAGAAGAAATGGATGACGTTGAAGCAGATCTTTTAGATCGGGCTTGGGGTCTTGAACCAGATTCTCGTCTCTCTTGCCAAGTGAAGATTGTTGATGAAGATTTAGAAATTGAGATTCCTAAATATACAATCAATCACGCTTCCGAAAATCATTAAAATAAAAAAGCTGCTTTAAAAGCAGCTTTTTTTTACTTCACGTTTTAAACTTGATCTTGTTGATCAATTTCAGCAGGCTTCACTTCATCTTCAAGCCTTAACCGTGCAATGCCTTGAGTATTAATTAAAGTTTGTTGAACTTTAAGTCGTTGAACCATTTTCTCAAGTACTTCTACCAATTCTGGATATTCATAATTTTGTACTTCTTCTAAATTAAGTACTAAATGAAAGCCTTTATACTCATAGTCAAACCATTGTTGATGATCTGACTTATTCCCCGTGTACTTCTCCATCACCTGCCATGTCTTTACTGCACCTTGAATACCTTTTAAGTAAATTGGCGTTTTGGGAGCACAAAGAAAATCACTTTTGATTATTTGATAAGTATCATCTGAAATTAAGATTTCATCTATTTCAGCAGCATATTGTAAACGAGCTGCCAAATTCACATCACGACCTACAATGGTATAAGCCATACGATGCGTTGCCCCATAATTTCCTACGTGGCAGTAACCGGTACTAATTCCCATACGAATGTGTAAGGCTGAATAGCCCATTTTTTTCCATCGTTCGCGTAACAATTTCATTTGCTGACGCATAGCGATTGCCATTTCTACACAGGCTTTGGCATCTTGCTCTACACCCTGAGAATTCGGATCACCAAAAAATATGAGGATGGCATCCCCCATAAATTTATCGACAGTAGCTTCATATTGCTTCGCAATTTCCGTCATATGACTTAAATAATCATTAAGCAAAAATGCCAAATCATCAGGAATTAATGTTTCTGATAACTCTGTAAAGCCCTGAATATCAGAAAAAAATACAGTCATTTTTTTCCGTTTATATTCAATTTTTGCTTCCGCTTCACCGCGCATAATAGACTGCCACAACTGTAGCGGTGCATAACGACTTAACTGATTAGCAAAAGCAATATAGCGCGTCATTTGATCATAGTAATGTTGGCGCTGCTGACTGATTTTTTTAACCCAACGATGTTGGTAATAATTTCCAATGGTGATAAACATGACCAAACCTAAGAGTGTAATTACAGTTAACTCTTGGCTAGTCGGTTCAAAATATGTATAAAAACCAAATAGGAAAAAAGTACTTAAATAAAAAATAATCGCGCCTAGCAAGCTAGTCAAACAAATGACTGCGAAAGAAATACGACTATTAATTGCAGAATAAAATAATGCAAAAAGTGCAATAAATGTAGGCACCAAATTAAGATGCAGACCCGCTAAGGTAACCGCTACAACAATTGCATCAATTGCAAAAAAAACACTTTTTTGTGTTTTCTTATCAAATTGGTATTGAAGCCAGTGCTCTAACTTTGAGCTAATAAAAAGCAAAAATAGGAAGAAAGGTGGAACGTAGATCTGATAATTTGTATTAGGTGAGGTAAACGCATAGATCACTAAAATTAAGGACAGAATTGAATATCCCATCAAGCGATGAAAATATGCAAACTGCTTAGGCTCTCTATCGATAAACCTCTCTAATTGCACCCTATCCTCCATACCTCAATGTAGCCACATTCATATAAATGTGGCATTGCATTGATTTAATCCATGCGCCAATCAAAAGGCATATCACCTTGACCACGTAAAGCAAGCATAAGGGTTTGACGCATGTGAGCCAGTACATCATTTGTGTATGGAACAGCAGGTGTGCCCCAAACTGGCTTAGGCCATGCAACATCATTTTGATAACGCACGACATGATGGAAATGCAACTGAGGCACCATGTTACCTAGAGCTGCAACATTCATTTTATCAGCACGGAATACTCGAGATAGCTGGCTAGACAACCAACTTGATTCGCGTAAAAACTGCTCTTGATCAGCTTGGCTCAATTCATATAATTCTGTGATTCCCGGCACACGAGGGATTAAAATCAGCCACGGGAATTGCATATCATTCATTAAACGACATGTTGAAAGCGGAAAATCGCCTACAAAAAAAGTATCTTGAGCAAGTTGTGGATGCAAACTAAACATATCTTTTATAAATGACAATAAACAATAATGGCTAATACTATCACATCAGTTTTGATGTGAGTATTGGTAGTGTCTGGTTTGATTACAAATAACAATGATTTTATGCACTTATTCCTCCTACGCTCCAAGAAATCATGCATAAAACCATGCTATCAACTTACATAAAATTCACACGCAGTAAAAAATGCTTCAAAACATCATTTATACATGTATTTCAGTTAATAATTTCGCTAACAAATCATTAATGAACTGGATACGTTTTTCATGTTCTTCAAGCTGAACCATAACCTTCAAACGCTGCCCACCATCCATGCGGTAATAGGTCGGATTTTTTTGCATTAACTGAATAATACTGATAGCTTGAACTGGAGTATCCGGTGAAAACTCAATATTACCGCCTTGTGTATTGATATCAATTTTGGTAATACCCAACTGCTCTGCTTTTAGCCTAATCTGATGAACACTAAATAAGTGTTTTACAGATTGTGGTGGCACTCCAAAACGATCAATTAACTCCATACGGATGTTGTCCAGTTTTTCTTGCGTATCTGTATTACTAATACGCTTATAGAACAACAAACGCTGATGAACATCGCTTAAATACTCATCTGGAATAAGCGCTGGAATATGTAAATTGATTTCCGCAGTTAATGACAAAGGCGCATCAAAATTCGGGGTTTTACCTTGCTGAATTGCCTTAGTGGCTTTCTCCAGCATTTCCATATACAGACTATATCCAATTGCCTGCATTGAACCGCTTTGTTGCTCACCTAAGAGCTCACCTGCGCCACGAATTTCTAAATCTTCTGTAGCTAGCATAAAGCCAGCACCCAAAGTTGAAGCACGCTGGATTGCATCTAAACGCTTTTCTGCATCACCTTTTAAATGTTTTATAGAAGGAACCAGTAAGTAAGCATAGGCTTGGTGATGTGATCGTCCCACACGCCCACGTAATTGATGTAATTGAGCTAAACCAAGTTTGTCAGCTCTTTCTATCAAAATTGTATTGGCATTTGGAACATCAATTCCTGTTTCAATAATGGTTGAGCATACCAATACATTAAATTCTTTGTGATAGAACTGCTGCATGACTTGTTCGAGCTCTCTTTCTCTCATTTGCCCATGAGCTACTGCCACACGAGCTTCAGGCACAAGAACACGGATGTTTTCAGCAGCTCGTTCAATCGTATCGACTTCATTATGTAAGAAATATACTTGGCCACCACGTAGTAATTCACGCAAGATGGCTTCTTTAATAGAAGCTTCCGTATGTTCTTGTACAAATGTTTTAACCGCTAAACGACGGGCTGGTGGTGTAGCAATGATAGATAGATCACGCATTCCCGAAAAAGCCATATTTAAAGTTCGTGGAATTGGTGTTGCGGTAAGCGTCAACATATCGACATCAGCTCTCAATGCTTTGATCCGCTCTTTATCACGCACACCAAATCGATGTTCTTCATCGACCACCATTAGGCCCAAGTCTTTAAATTGCACATTTTCTTGTAAAAGTTTATGTGTTCCCACCACAATATCTACTTTACCAGCAATTAAATCTTCAATATTTTTTGTATGGGCTTTATTTGAGCCAAAGCGTGACAACACTTCTATACGCACAGGCCAATCAGCAAAACGATCTTTAAAAGATTCATAATGTTGTTGTGCAAGTAAAGTTGTGGGTACTAAAACAGCAACTTGCTTACCGTTTTGCACAGCAACAAACGCGGCTCGCATTGCTACTTCAGTTTTACCGAAACCAACATCGCCACAAACAAGTCGATCCATAGGTCTAGCTTGTTGCATATCGTGAAGCGTGGCTTCAATAGCATTCGCCTGATCGAGTGTTTCTTCGTAAGCAAATCCACTGGTAAATTGCATATAAAGTGATTGATCGAGTTCAAAGCCAAAACCTGGTTTTGACTGACGACGTGCTTGTATATGTAATAATTCGGCTGCAACATCATGAATTTGTTCTAAAGCTTTGCGTTTAGCTTTACTCCACGCATCACTTCCAATTTTATGCAGTGGAGCTAAATCTGGGTCTCCACCACTATAACGACTAATAAGATGCAAATTAGTCACAGGCACATAAACTTTTGCCCCTTCAGCATAATTTAGTTGCAAGAACTCATAATCTTGCCCTTCAATTGCTAAAGTAACTAATCCTGCATAACGCCCCACACCATGATCAATATGAACAACAGGAGCATCTATACTTAATTCAGTCAAACTGCGAATTAAGAACTCTTCTGAAACTTCTTGCTGGCGTTTACGACGACGCTGAACTACCCGATGTTCATATAACTGATTTTCTGAAATAACCGACAATTGGTCTGTTAAAAGTAAACCACGGTCTAACGGTGCATTTGTAATAGCAATCGCAAACTGACTCGTCTGAAATTGTTCAAAACTATCTACGCCTGGGATATCTCCTAAACTGGCACGCAAACCATCTCTTAAGCTTTCACGTCGACCTGCACTTTCTGCAACCAACAAGACCGGATGATTTGCTTCATCAATATATTTTTTGACTACCGAGAATGGTTTTTCTTTTTTTGGATCAACTGGTAACTTGGGTGGCTGCTCTACCTTAAGATTTAACGCGCCAGCTTTTTCTTCAACTATTTCTGCGCTCACCAACATACGCGGAAATTGATTTAAAGCACTGAGCAAATGATTTGGAGCAATAAATAATTCTTCAGGAGGAAGAATTGGCTGATCTACGTTATGACGTCTGTCTTCATAACGACGAAAAACTTCTTTCCAAAAATTGGTTAAGTCAGTATCTATATCATTGGTTGTAATTACAATGCAATTCTTTGGGAAGTATGTTGTAAGCGTACTTTGCGATTGCATTTGTGCTTTATCAAAAAACAATGGCAAATAAAATTCAATCCCTGGTGAAGCAATTCCCTCTAGGACATCTTGATAAATCGGGTTTTTCTTAGGATTAGCCGTAGGGAAAAGTTCAGAATACCGATCTCTAAAAATTGAACGGGCTTCTTTTAGTGGAAATTCTTTTGCTGGTAAAACTGTAAAACTTTTTAAAGGCTTCGTTGTTCTTTGCGTTTCTGGATCAAAGAATTTTAATGTATCAATTTCATCATCAAACAGATCAATACGAATAGGCGCTTCTTGCCCTGACGCAAAAATATCCATAATACTGCCACGTACAGCAAACTCACCATGATCATAAACAGTGTCTACCAAATGATAACCGGCTTGTACTAAACGTAACTTTTGCTGTTCTAAATCGAATTTCTGTCCAACATGAATATCAAAGTGTTCACCCAAAACCCATGAATACGGTGCAACTCTTTGAGCTAAAGTACTTGCTGAAATGAGTAACACACCCTTCTGAGGCATATTAGATAAAATTGCAAGACGTTCTGAAACAATATCTTGATGAGGTGACAAACGATCATAAGGCAAGATTTCCCAATCAGGGAAAATTGTCGGTTTTATGCCATAAAACTCAAGTTCACTTTCTAATTGAGCAACATGTTGGTTATTTCTAGCGACCACAACAAGTAAAGAAGAATGCTGAACAGCAATTTCTTTAAATAATAATGCAGCAGATGAACCTAATAACGACCCCACCCAACGCTTTTCACCGGCTTTGAGCTGTTGTAAATTCAATTGAGAGATTTCTTGTTGAAACATGTATATGGCTTTTATCAGCTAAGAAGATATGAACCTAATAGTAGCATGATGTTTTTAGTGAAATGAGTTATTTTTTTGAAAATCAAACTACTAGTTAGCTCTACTTTTTATATTTTTTAATCAATCAACTATGATTATTTATCACGCAAAAACAAAACGTAATATTGATTTAATATTTGTATAATCGCTTTAAGCTGAAGTAGCTTTTCTTGTGTATTTCCCAATCTTTCTACATAACGTTGGGTTGCGATTTCCAGATCAATCTTTTCATTAATTTGTGGAGTAATTAGGAATAATTTCTGAAGATTATCAAAATTTTGTAATTTACGGTTTGAGAAATACTCAAGATGTTCTGACCATTCCTCATTAATTACTACATCCTTAATTATAGGGCCGCGTTCAGAATCAAATTTTAATAGATTCTCTTGCAAGTAAATTTGTTCTGGTGTTTCTTTTGAGCCTTGAAAAAGCTGCGTTATCTTCTTAAACATTTCATCACATCATATTAATTTTCAATTCAAGCAATGGAAGTAATCTAGTTACTTCCATCATTTAAGCCTTTTAGTTTAACGACTAGTCATCACCTAAATCATCAAGAAAATCGACCGTTGGTACAAAAAATAAAGTTCCTGTTTGAGCAGTACTAAAGTCAAGCAACCGATCAAGATTACCCTGCTCGTTCCCCAAGAACATGTTTTCAAGCATTTGTCGGGTTGTACTAAATTTACGCGAGTAACCAATAAAAAATGTGCCATATTCATTTTTTGAAGGATTTGAGAAAGGCATATTAGCTCGCATAATTTTAAGCTCATTACCTTCTGCATCATGCGCTTTACTTACTACATTATGGGCAGTTAGTGGCTTTTCGTCATCACCCAACTCAACATCATTGAACTTTTTGCGCCCAATCACTTTTTCTTGCTCTTCATCGGTTAATGAACGCCATTTTTCCATGTCGTGTGTATATTTCTGGATAAAAGCATAACTCCCCCCGATAAATTCAGGATCTTCATTGCCCACTAATGCCCATTGCGCTGCAATGACGGGCTCTGGATTCTCCGTTCCATCTACGAAGCCAATAATTGCCCGTCCATCAAAATAACGAAAACCATGCACTTCATCAATTGAATAGGTCACTTTACCAAGCTGTTGATTGATTATATTACCTAGCTCATAACATAAAGTCTGGCGATCAGCACGAATATGAAAAAATAGATCACCAGGTGTTGAAACAGCCGTATATTTCGGCCCTTTAAGTTCTTTAAATGTTTCTAATTCTTGTGGCTTTGGCTGATCATTAAACAATACATCCCATGCATTTGAGCTAAAACCTAGCGTGGCATTAAACTTACTATCTGGATAGCGATTAGTTAGACTTCTAGTTAATGCTGAAAAATTACTAGCAAAATCTTTTACTTTCTCCGCTACAGAATCACCTTGAGCTAATCCTAATACAATAAATAATGCATTCTCACCAGGATGACTCGTTACAGGTTGAATTCTCATACATTCCATAAAATTATGCCTTATTTGGGTATTTAACTTCTTTAATTTAGCATATTCATGTTCTTATGAAATCTGATCTTTTTAAGAGTTTAAGTAAATTGACTTAAACTCTTACTAAAACTTATCTTAATTAATCAACGAGCATATTGCTTCTTTAAATATTTTACGATTTGAGCAGACTCAAACATCTTCACTCCAGTATTAGGGTCTACTAAATAAGGTACCTGCATTTTACCTTGCATAACAGGCAATATTTTTTCTCGTTTTCCACCTTTCAGAGGTACATATTTACCCGGTTTTAAGCGAAGAATAGCTGGGCCTTGATCTTGCCATCTTTCTTTTGCAACATTATGCAGAATATAAGGAAGCTCCAGCTCACAGAGTAGACTTCTTACAACTCGTGAATAAGGACTTGCCTCAAAGCTCCATAACTCAAGTTTTTGTTCAGGCGCAACTCTATCAATGATTTTTTTATTTATCCAAACTCCCCGAGCACCATTTAATATGGTCCCAGCAAATGCAGCATAAGGGACCTTAGGGTAACTCGAAAATTTCTGAGGCGTCTTTCCGGTCTTACCGTAGTGTTTAAATAAATGATGAATAATTTCTTGTGACTCATATAAGTAATCACTTGTATTTTCATCTACTAAAAAAGGAAACTGTAATTTACCGCCAGTCTCTTTAACAATAGAACGATACTTCAACCCACCTTTAGGGCATGGATAAATTTCAACATCCAGATTTAAGAGAGTAATCACTTCGCGAACACGACGGCAAAATGGTGAACCTTCAAATTCGTATAGCTTCAAAGCTTTTACAGGTTGCTGAGGAAATGCAGTACCTGTTACCCCCCGACCACCTTCAGCAATTGCCGATACAACTGCTTGCAATACTTTAATTTGATGATTCACCATCATGCGATCCTTTATAGACTGTGATTACACTAATTTTTCTTTTGAAATCACAATTCCATTATTATCAGCATAGATATAATCGCCTGATTGAATTGTGACACCACCAAAATACAAAGTGGTATCTACTTCGCCAATGCCTTTACGATTACTTTTTTGGGGAATTGCTGCCAATGCATGTATACCCAAATCAAGGCTAGCAATGGCATCGACATCGCGTACACAGCCATAAATTACAACACCATTCCAGTTATTTTTAACTGCCGATTCCGCAATTAGGTCACCCATAAGCGCACAACGCATAGATGCACCACCATCTACAACGAGTACTTTATCTGTACCATCTGTTGCCAATAACTCTTTTACACGCGAGTTATCTTCAAAACACTTTACTGTTACAACCTGTCCCCCAAAAGTTTTACGCGCCCCATAACTTTGAAAGAACTTTCCATCCATTGAGGGAATTACAACTTGTAAGTCTTTTTCAGGGTTATCATCTAATAAATCACATGTTACAAACGGTACTGTGGACACTTCTATTCTCCCTTATCGAGTTTTCTGTATGCTCAGATTATCATATCGTTTGAATGCTTCAATTTGCGTTAGCGCCGCTACGACCATGGTATGAGCCAATTGCTCCGCCGTCACAGGTTTATATTTGAATGGTTTTTGCCATTTATTCTCAATAAATTTAAATAGACTTTGTCCTAAATCCTCTATAAACCGCACATCACTGCGCTTACCAATCAGTAAAGAGGGTCTAAAAATAGATAATTTTTCAATTCCCAAGCTCTCGATATAATCTTCTAACTGTCCTTTCACTTTATTGTAGAAAATTGGTGAATTTGCATTTGCACCAAGGGCACTCACTAATAAAAGATGAATGTGTTTATCTTGCACCAAATCTGCCAAATGAGCATTGATTTCATAATCTACCGCGTAGAAGCCTTGCTTTGAGCCCGCATTTTTTAATGTTGTTCCCAAACAGCTAAATGCATGGGTATAACCATTCACATCTTCATCATTCAACATTAAGAAATCTTCTATGATGAGCTGATTAACTTTTTCATATGTATTAAATACTTGAGATTCTTTTCTAACCACCAGCGTAACGGCTTCAAATTCCGGAGCCTGCTGGAGCTTTTCAACAAGTGCTAATCCGACCAACCCTGTTGCGCCGAGCACAATCGCTTTTTTCTTACTTGCTGTCATTTTTTATCCATCCCTCTTTAAGTTTGTTTTAAATTTAACCTTTTCTTACCGTTTTAACAGCCCCTAAAACAGCTTAAAACGTTCTCAAGGCTTGACTTCACGGTGTCTATTCATCACAATATGGCACTTGTTTACGGGCTGGTGATGGTTGCACCAGTTTACTGGATTGACCACAGCCCGCCCAGACCAACTTATTTTCAAGGAGTGCAAGAGTGGCAAACTCTGCTCAAGCTAAAAAACGTGCGCGTCAAAACGTTACTGCACGTAAACACAACGCAAGCTTGCGTTCTATGGTTCGTACATACATCAAACGTACTTTAAGTGCAATTGCTGGTGGTGATCATGCTGTTGCTACAGAAGCTTACCAAAAAGCTGTTCCTGTAATCGACCGTATGGCTGATAAAGGCATCATCCACAAAAATAAAGCTGCTCGTCATAAGAGCCGTTTAAATGCTCAAGTTAAAGCGTTAGCTAACTAATTAAAGCATGTAAAAAAAGCCCAATAGGGCTTTTTTTATTATCTATTATTTTTGAGCTTATAGCGTTTTTCCAAATTTGGCTACATTTAGCTCATAGGCCTTACCTCTCCAGATCCATTTTAATTTGCAATTTGGAAATTCTTCGCCTTCAAACCATACAAATAGGCCTTCCATCATTTCAGGCCAATCTTCTTTCTTAATTTCATTTTCACCAGAAATTACAGCAACAATTGCAGCAATAATAGTGTCATGGCTGACAGCTAAACTAAGCCCGCCTTGAGTTTTAGGATGCGTATGATAAATAAGCTCTAGTACATCTAAAACACCAGTAATTGGGTGTTTCATACCAGGTAATGCATTATTTACAAAACTATTAATAAAACCCAAAGCACCTTGCTTTTTAAAATAAGGGGCAGCTTGTTGTATGTCTAGTACAAAACTCCCTGGCTCAACCAGTAATCCTTGCTCAATAATTTCAATCGTATGTGTATTAAATTCAGGGCTTACGGCATCCGCCCCTTCGATCATGAGTGCAGCCGTATCGACACAACGTTGTATTGGACTTGAAATACAATGCTGAATAACACGATCTGTATTTTTAATTAAATAATTACCCCATGCCTGCGCAAGCTCACGCCCTTGAGGAGTGAGTTGGAGATCATATCCAGCTAAGCCCTGTCCATCCACAAGTTCTCTTAGAGAATGACGCGTAAATAAGGTTACAGGAGTTGAAGCATCGGGCAATAAATCAATTGCTTCAAACATACTTTTAGGCAATAAATCGAGTGCCATTTTTATCTTGTCATCTTTTTTCAATACTTTGCCACTATAACATGTCTGGCATAACTCTCAATCAATAACACCTGCTTGGGCCAATGCTTCAAATGCTATTTTTTTGCTTTCCTGATCACGAAATGCGATAAAGCCCTTATTTAAAACCGTGTGTCTCTGATTATATTCAAAAGGTTTTCCATCAAGGGTAAGTAAGCCACCCCCTATACTCTCTAACAAACCTTGACCAGAACTTGTGTCCCATTCAGAAGTTGGATGAAATCGCGGGTAAATATCTATTTCACCTTCCAACATCATGCAGAATTTGTAGGCACTTCCTGCTTCTCGTCGAATAATGCTATGTTTTTCTTCAATAGGTTGAATAAATTTATGATATTTCGGATTTTTACTGCCATGACTAAGTCCTATTTGAATAGGCTCGTCTGGCGAAAACGAAGTTATTTGATATTGATACCACTGTTTTTGAGTGAAACTATATTTAAAAGGTAAATCTTGCAGATATCCCAAGTACACGACTTGTTCACATGGCACAGCAATAAGTGAAAAGATCGTTTCTTTACCCTTAATCAAACTTAGGTTGATCGTAAACTCATCACGCTCATGTATGAATTCTTTAGTTCCATCAAGAGGATCTAACATCCAGCATGTGGACCACTCATGCCGAGCACTATAATCACTTTCTTCAGACAAAACCGGCAAGTCTGGCGTAATCTCTGCCAAGTGCTTTAATAAGAAAAGGTTCACTTTTAAATCTGCTTGAGTTACAGGTGAATCATCTTGTTTTTCGTGAATAGTGAACTCATAACCCGCAGAATAATTTTGATATTCTTGTAATAAAATCTGGCTTGCTTGTTCCAAAACTGGAAGAAGCTGATTAATCAAAGTATCTTGTGGACGCGTAGTTGTTATAAACATAAATATGCTCTACATAGTTTCATTTCTATTATAGGTGAATTATGAACAATTCAGTATTCGCCAACAGTTTGATTTACTAAAATAGTCATTTATCTTAATCATTAGGTAAGCGCTGCTTTCTGTGCATGCTATATAGCTAATCTGAATAATTAAGATGTTTAAAAGAAGTCCTTATCACGTACAAAAAACAATCTATAAGTTATGAAAAATAAACAACTTAAATAAGATTTATCCATTTCCTTTTCATCTATTTCTTGCTATGTTCAATCACACAATAACAAGATGGAAGAAAGCGTACATGATGCTATATGGATATCATTTCTCGACAATAGAACATAACTGGGAAGAACTTACTCCCTTAAATGAGTTCCTACAAACATTTGCAGATGATGATGGTGGTGTTTCAACAAGAGATAAAGAGTCTCTCAAAGAAATCATTGCGAAATCAGATACAGCTTTAGCTTTAGCAAGAGAAATGGGTTGGGATGGCAGTTACACAGGATGTCCTTATCTATTCTGGTTACCAAGTAAAAATAGCCAGTCTTTTGAATATGGCTTTGTATTTAAACAGACATCAGACAATACCACTTTTGTTATTTCGCCAATTGAGTTGAGCTATCTAGCTCAAGATTCAGAAGTACAAACATTAAGTAAAACTATTGAATAAGCAATATAGGTTATTGATTCAGATTTGACATCAATAACCTTATCTTGATTTTATTTATGTTAGTCAAACATGCTTAACTGTGGTGTAGATTTTATAATTTTTTCTTTTGGTACATGCGAGCATTCAAACTCTTCAACTGGAAAACCTTCGATAAAGCTTGAAATATCAGGTGATTCCAAACTCAACCACTCTTCTAATCGATCATGTGGAATCACAATAACTGATCTTTTGACATCTCCAGGCTCATGAAAATCTTTCATCATAGGATGATCTATAGCATCCATGGTCAACATACTTGCAGAACGAATAATCGTTTCATTTATTTTGCAAATTTCATAGATTGCTGCAATATAAAAAGCTTGTCCATCTTTACGGCGTACACCCCACCGCTCAGGTTTATCATTTATATATTTACTTTCATAGAATTCCATCACCGGAATCACACCAAACTTACATTTAAGTGCAGCTTCTTGAAAACTCGGTTTTTGAAAAATCGTTTCATGACGGGCATTGTAAGTATGTTTTGCTATGTTTGTATCTTCAGCCCATTTTGGAACTAAACCAAACATGACTTCACGCCATTCAAGACCTTGTGGTGATTTAAATAATAGCGGCATTGTTCCCGCAGGATAAACCTCTTCGGCATAGCTAAAGCCAACCACAGGCAACTGGAGTTGCTGCAATTGGGCAAGAGTTAAAGGTTTAAAGTTGGCACACATAGCAAGACTAAACTACTGTATTTTTACTCTCTTATTTTATAAGTATTTACGCGATAAACCAAATAAAAAGGCACTTGAAAGTGCCTTTAACGACATAACTTTACGCTTATGAAACGTGTTGAATCCCTTGAGGAATGGCTTGTAATAGTCGTTTGGTATAATCATGTTGAGGATGTGCATAAAGCTCATCCGAATTGGCAATTTCAACAACTTCACCATGATTCATGACCATGACCTGATCAGATATATATTTCACAACCGATAAGTCATGGGAAATAAAGATATAACTGAGTCCAAACTCATCTTGTAAGTCTTGTAATAAGTTAAGTACCTGTGCTTGAACCGAAACGTCTAGTGCTGAAACAGATTCATCACAAATCAAAATTTCAGGTTTTAGCGTTAAACATCGTGCAATCGCAATACGCTGACGTTGTCCCCCAGAAAACTCATGTGGATAGCGATAATAAGCTTGCTCAGGTAAATTTACTCGCTCAAGTAATCCAAGTGCAATTTGTTTACGCTCAGCATCATCTTTACCAATGCCATGAATTTGCATGGGTTCTAATAAAATCTGCCCAATCGTAAAGCGTGGATTAAGAGAAGCATATGGGTTTTGAAAGATAATCTGGATTTTCCGTTGATATTTAGCAAACTCTTTTTCAGTTAATGAAAGAATATCTTTTCCTTCAATGAAAGCTTGCCCACCTGAAGCTTCATGTAACCGCATAAGTAATAGGCCTACCGTCGTTTTACCTGAACCAGATTCACCGACTAAACCTAAAGTTTTTCCTTTAGCAAGTTTAAAAGAAACTCCTTTTACGGCCTGAAACTCTTCTTTGCCAAATAATCCTTTACGACTATAAAAGCTTTTTTTCAGATCTTTTACTTCTAAAATAATTTGCTCATCGCCATTTAAGCCACGTTTGCGCTGCGGAATTTCCGAAGCATCAAAACTTTTCTCAACCAAAATATTATCTTCTTGGAACATAAAGTCGCTGGTCACAGGCAATCGATAAGGGCGCTGTGATATTTGTGGACGACAGTAAAGTAATGCTCGGGTATATACATCTTTAGGCTGTTCCAGAACCTGCTCAGCAGCGCCTTGCTCTCTAATTTCACCATGACGCATCACAATGACTTTATCTGCAATTTCACCGACCAACGCTAAATCGTGAGTAATAAAAAGCATCGACATTTGACGGCGCTTACGCAACGATTCGAGTAAATCAATAATCTGCTTTTGAATGGTGACATCAAGTGCCGTAGTGGGCTCATCGGCAATCAGTAGTTTAGGCTCACAAGCAATCGCCATTGCAATCATGACACGTTGCTGTTGACCACCTGAAAGTTGATTTGGATAGGCATCAATTTTAGTTTCAGGTGAAGGAATACCTACTTCTTTAAGTAATTCTAAAACGCGTTGTCGGGCCTGTTTACGGTTCAATCCCATATGCAAACACAATACCTCTGCAATTTGATTACCAACTGTAAAAACTGGGTTTAATGATGACATCGGCTCCTGAAAAATCATGGCAATATCTTTACCACAGATTTTCCGCATATCTTTACGAGACAAACTGAGTAAGTCTTTACCTTCAAATATAATTTTACTTTGTTCATCAATTTTGCTTTGCCCTACAGGCAGTAATCCCATTGTTGCCAAAGAAGTTACCGATTTACCACTACCCGATTCACCGACTAAAGCAACTGTGGTATTTGCTGGAATATCAAAAGAAATTCCTTTTACGGTTTCAATATATTGCTTATCTTCACCTTTAAAACTTACTCGTAAATTTTTAACATGAAGCAACGGCGCATTCTTATATTCTTGTTCTATCATTTGGACCTTCCTCTTATTTTAGCTTTGGGTCTAATGCATCACGAAGTGCATCAGTAAACATTGAGAATGCCGTAACCAAAACAGCCATTGCGACAGAGGCTGCGACTAGCTGCCACCATTTACCTAAAAGAAGTTCACTTTGCGCTTCATTTAACATGCTCCCCCAAGACACCACACCTACTGGTACACCGAAACCTAAGAAACTCAAAATGACTTCCGATTTAATAAAAGAAACCACCAAAATCGACATTTGGACTAAAGCGATATGGCTGACATTAGGAAAAATATGAATAAACATACGGCGGAAATGTCCAACGCCAATTGCCTTAGCTGCAAGAACATATTCACGTGCAGTATGTTTCATATATTCAGCACGAATTAAGCGATAAACGCCTGTCCAACCCGTTAAACCTAAAATCAGAACAATAGATAAAATGCCTTTTTGTTGAAGCACGGCAGCAATAGCAAGCACTAATAATAAATATGGAATTGAGGTGAAAATGTTGTAAAACCAGTTGAGAATATCATCCACCCAACCGCCAAAATATCCTGAAATTGCACCTAAAAGTGTACCAATACCTACCGCAAGTAAAGCAGATATCACCCCAACAATAATTGAAGTTTCAGCCCCTTTAATTGTTTTCTTTAAAACGTCTTGTCCCCACTTATCAGCACCAAACACAAGTGTGCTTTTAAGCTCGGCTTGCTGGTCTAATAAATGTCCGCCAAGTTGCTGATCGATCGCTTTCATATCATCGGCTAATGGGTCAACTACACCATAGTAATCAATCGCGTCCCCTGAACTCTTGCTTTGTTTAATCTGCGCATTCAGCTCTTTTATGACATCTTTTAATGGATCGACTGGATTTTCTGGTAATTCCTCGTCAACCGCCGCTGCATTTTGTCCAGCATCTGTTGTCTTATCTGCGCCTATAAATGTGGGTGGTGCATAGCTCACTGCAACTTCTTTATTCCAGTCAGATGCAATCACACCCGTCATTGATAGAACCAAGATAATAAAATAAAGCAATACAATCGCTAGTGATGACATCGCGATTTTGTCAGCCCGAAGACGTCGCATGGCAAGTTTCCACAGGCCAGATGAATTAGCTTCGGCTTTTGTTTGTTCTTTTCTTTTTGATAAAACGCTCAGCATAGCCCACCTACTTCAACTGTACACGTGGATCAACCACTTTGTAGACCAAATCGGCAATCAGGTTAAAAATCATGGTTGCAGCTGCGATGTATACTGTAATTGCCTTAATAACAGGAAAATCACTTCGTTCAACTGCAATAATGACTTCTCGACCAATACCGGGAATACCAAAAAAACGTTCAATTAAAAATGCACCTATGAGTAACGCCGGTAAAGTTGACATCACATCGGTAATAATAGGAATTGAAGCGTTACGCAGTACATGTACACCTAAAATTCGGCTTTCACCTACACCTTTAGCACGTGCTGTTCGAACATAGTCCTGATTAATTTCATCAAGCACAAAACTACGATATAAACGTAAGGTTGGTGCAATACTCACAACTAACATGATTAAAATTGGAAGTAAGGCAAATTTAAATAAATTCTCGGTAAAGGTGTCACTCCAGCCTTGTACGGGAAACCAACTGAGCTGATAAGCTAAAACATATTGAAAAACAATAATGTAAACTAAAATACTAATTGACATAGCAATGGTACATAGCATCATGACCATACGGTCGGTTAGAGAACCTCGTACCGCTGCAACAGCCAATGCCAAAATAATTGAAATAACGGTTTGTAAAATAGTGAGCGGAATTAAAAGCGTGAGCGACGGCCCTAATCGAGTTAAAATAATTTGGGAAACAGGTTCGCCAGTACTCCAACTCGCACCATAGTCAAAAGTCAGAATCTGCTTAATGAAAATCCAGAGTTGAACGTAATACGGCTGATCGACACCTAGCTGTTTACGAATGTTTTCGATTTGCTCAGGATTAGACATCTTGCCCGCTAAAATATAGGCAGGATCTCCACCGACCCAGTTAAAAAGAATAAAAATAAGTAAGACTACTCCCAACATGGTTGGAATCATCTGCCATAAACGCCGAATAACATATGCCAGCATAGTGATAATTCCTTATTTAACCCGTTGTCCGGTAATTTCATTAAAGAACGCTTTATTGTCAGGCTCACGACCAAGAAAATCTTTCACTAGCTCAGCAGCTGGCTTTTGGCTACCTTGCGATAAAATCGTTTGACGGTAACGTTGCCCTACTTGCGGATTATTGAGGTTATCGCCATAAGCAGAAAGCATGTCTAAAGCCAAAACCTCAGACCACATATAGCCGTAATAACCTGCTTGATAACCGCCCATCAAATGCCCAAACTGACCTGGAAACTCTGTTGTTGGCACATAACCCAAGGCTGTAGCTGCTTCCATTTTTTGCCAAGTTTCCAAAGGTTTTACTTTGAAGGCATCAGCGCTATGAAGGGCCATATCGTACTGGGCATAGAGTGTCTGACGTGCATAACGCAAGCCGCGTCCATAGTTATGTACCGCTTTTAAACGTGCAATTAACTCATCGTCAACGCGCGGGCATGCTGGATCACAATAATCGGCAACTTTAGATAAGGTTTCTTTACGGCGTGCCCACTCTTCATACATTTGAGAAGGTGCTTCTACAAAATCACGTTCTACGGATGTTCCTGACTGACTGGCATAACGTGTATTTGACAAAATGCCATGCAAGGCATGACCAAACTCATGAACAAAAGTTTCTAACTCATCACTATTTAAACCTTTGCGGTTAAAATTGGTGACCAATGCTGAAACAGGTAATCTATTGGTTAAAGTGCTACCACCGTATACTCCCCAAACCGCGGCATGGCCATATTTCCCCTCACGAGGGAATTTATCCATATATAGGCCGCCCAAAAGTTTTCCTGTCTTTTTATCAACTACATCGTAATATTCAACTTCGTCCTGCCATGCTTTAACTTTGACAGGTTTAAAGTCAATACCGTAAAGGTCAGATGAAATGGCAAACAACCACTTTTGAGCAGCTAAAGTTGGGAAATAATCACGAAGCTTTTCCTGATCAATCTGATATTTACTCTTACGAAGTTTTTCACTCCAGTAAGCTTCACTCCAACGTGTTATCTCGGTTTTATCTAATGGCGTTTTTAAAGTTTGCGCTTTAAATGCTCGGAGTTCTTCGACTTCTTTACGTTCAAGGGGGGCTACTGTTTTTTGTACGTCTGCTAAAAACTGGTTTACAGCATCAGGGGTTTTAGCCATACGATCTTTTAAAACCCAATCCGCATAACTTGCTTTTCCAAACAATTGTGCCAACTCATAACGTAAATCTACTGCCTGCTTGAGTAGTTTTAAATTTTGCTCAGTACCACGTCTTGTAAAAGCAATCTGATATCTTTTTCGGGCATCATCGTTGTCTGCCAACTCCATAAATGGCCGATATTCTGGATATTCAAAACCAACCAAATAATTTCCTTTCGCATTCTTTTTCAAACCTGAAATATAACTTTCTGGTAAACCCTTCATCTCTTCAGCAGTAAACTCAAGTTTTTCAGGGTTATCACGAACATTACGGGCATATTCTTGTTCTAATTTAGTCAATTCATCCAGAATAGCTTTCATTCTTGCGCGTTTTGTCGGTTCAAGTTGAACACCTGTATCTTCAAATTGGCTCAAAATATCTTGACGATATTTTTTATCAACTGGGTCCGTTGCTTGTGTATTTTTAATTAAGTTATATAGCTTGGGATTTTGAAAAATATCAGTGTGAAATTGATTAATTTTGATTTCACAATCTTCGGCCGCCTTACGCAACTTTGCATCTGGGTCTACGTTGCTATATAAGCTTATCGGACCTGAAAAATTTTCAAAATGAGCAAAAATTTTATCCCATTTTGCCAAAATAGGTGCCGCTGCTGCGTTAGCATTAACAGGTGTTTTCTCAAAGTCTGTAATCTGTTGCTGAATTTTTTTTAAATTAGAATCACACCATGTTGGAAGCTGCTTTGCTTTAAGTAGTGGTAATATACTACGAGTTGTTTCAGCTGAAGCATATTGGTTTATACCTATAGCCAACATACATAACGTTGTCATTTTTAGTGTTTTATTCTTCATCATATCTCCAGATTTTTCATTTAATGATTAGATTTAGTATTTGTATCAATATCAAAGTACATCCACTCAGCATGTAAAATTGGATGCTTTTTATAGCCAATGACACGCGGCTGGGCCAACATATTTCGGTAGCGGGCGTAGGACATTTGCACAGGCATATAGACTTCTAACAAACGCGTCATTTTTCGATAAAGCGCATCCCGTTCAGAGCCAGCTTTCATTTGTTGGGTTTGGCGATACAACTGGTCAAACTCTGGAATCGAACCACAAGACCAGTTCGTCATATGCGTATTGGGACCATAAAAATTCTGCATAAAATTATCGCCATCAGGATAATCAGCAATCCATGCAGAAGCACCAAACATACCTTCACACTGTTTTTGTGCTCGAATTAGATCTGCAAAAAGCATTGGTTTAAACACCATTCGAATATTCAAACTATCAAAGTTTTTTTTCCAAAGTTCAGCACTTTGCTGACCAATACTGTCACTGCGAGCCATATATTCAATTACAAGGGGCTTCCCATTTGGTTGAGTGCGCCAACCTGATGCATCTTTTTTATAGTGATATCTATCTAACAGTAAATTTGCTGCTTTCACCGAATATGGCGTACTGGTTCTATACTGAGGGTCATATCCCACTACACCGGGTGGAACTGGAAAATGTAGACGCTCGGCATCATCATTTCTTACTAATTTAATTTCTTGATCTAGTGAGCGAGACATTGCAATTGCACGGCGTAACGCAATCTTTTCTTTACTCATTCCGCCTACAACTGGATTTTTAAGGTTCCAATAAATATAGCTAATTTCAGGATCAACAATACGAGATAAATGCACACCCTCTTTGGCAAGTTCAGGTCTTAATTTACCGTCTTTAATCGCCTTCGCAACCAATTGCCCTTCAAGCTGAAATATATCAATCTCACCACGCTGAAATGCCAGCCACCGTGATTGGTTTTCTTCCATAACCTGAATATCAATTGTGCCTATTTGAGGCATTTTTTTACCTTTAAGGCGTTTTACAATTGCCCCATCCTCAGGGCTACTGGCTGCAAAGTTCCAAGTAAAGCCGCGATAATCAGGATTCGCTTTTAGAACAATGCGCGAAGCTGGCACCCACTTGCTCAGTACATAAGGGCCTGTACCTACAGGATGTCCCATGACAAAACCAGCTTTATCTTTATACTTTTCGATGACTTCACGCGCCACAGCACCTGTCGGGTCATGTGCCAGTAATAAAGGAAAGTTATAATCTGGTTTAACTAATCGGATCACCAAAGTGTACTTATCAGGTGTTTGTAAACCACTTACCTTTTGGTCATAGTTAAATTTTCCGGTTTTATTGGCTGCTTTTATTAATGCATCCATACCTTCGATTTTGCTCTCTAACAACCAGCTATTTGGAGAACGTAAATTCGGATCCAATAAGCGCTTAAAAGAGTACGCATAATCATTGGCTGTTAACTCTCTAGGCTTCCCTTTAAATACAGGGTCCGGCGTAAAATAAATGCCTTTTTTAATGTGAATAGTATAAGTCAGACCGTCTGCACTCACTTCGGGCATAGTTGTAGCAATATGAGGAACTAATTTTGCGGGCCTTGCTAAATAGTCATACGTATATAAAGTTTCAAATATTGAAGTGGTTACATGCGCCGAATACAAATCATGGATATAAGCTGGGTCGAAACCTGTTTCAGCTGTCGGGAATACATAACGTAAAACTTTATTTGGATCGGCGGGGCTTTTCGCAAAAATACTTGTAGATCCAGTTAATGCCATACTGGCGAATAATAGGCTGACACTACAATGCTTGAGCTGTTTTATTAAATTTTCAGTCATAATTATCTTTATCTAAAATTATTTTTTAACAGGAGTAATATCAAGATATTGCCAGTTCGTATTCATTATTGGATGAGGTTTAAATCCCTGAACTTGCGGCTGTATCAACCAGTTACGAAGTCGAGTTACATGAATAATCCACGGATTGTCAGCTTCAATCTGGCGGTTAAGCTTTTCATAATATGGTAGACGTTGTTGGGGTGGTAAATGAGTGACTTGATTATAAAGGGCATCATAAGTTTTAGACTGGTAACAAGCATGGTTTCCTTGCCCCGCGTTTGGACCATAAAGTAATTGTGCAAAATTGTCTCCTTCAGGATAGTCAGCAATCCATGCTCCACTCCAAATCATATATTTACATTGAGTTGCAGCTTTTAAGTTATCTGCAAAGTTACTCACCTTGAAGTCAGCGCGAATGCCAATGGCATCCAGATTTTTTTTCCAGAGTTCAGAATGAATAACTGAAGCCGAGCTATTTTCATTATTAATTTTTAAAACCAAAGGCTTCCCGTTTGGTAAGTTTCGGTAACCATCAGCCCCTTTTTTATAACCATAATGATCAAGTAGTTTATTGGCTAATAGCGGATTGTATCCTACGCTACTTCTGTACTTCGGGTTATATCCATTTACACCTTCAGGTATAAACATTTCTGCTCTAACAGCTTGCCCTTTGTAAGCTTGTCTTATACTTTCTTTTTGATCATATGCCAAAGTAATTGCTCGACGAAGAGCTATCTTGTCTGGGCTAAAACCGCCAATCACCGGATCACGCATGTTCATCATCGTATAGGTAATTTCAGGTTCTTTATTAGGGAAATGCTTAATTCCCTTTTTTTGAAAAGATGCTTTAAGTTGTCCCTTATCTAAAGCTTGAGGAACTGCATTCGCAGTAAGTCTATCAAAATCCAATTGACCAGACTGAAAAGCTAACCATCGTGACTGTTGTTCTTCAATAATACTGACTACAACTTTACCAATTTGCGGCATTTTCTTACCGCTCATTTCTTTAACAAGCTGGTTATCCCAAGGTGTTCCTGTCGACTTAAAGTTCCACACGAACCCCCGATAATCAGGATTAGCAACCAACTCGACCTTACTTCTTGGAACATATTTACTTAACATGTAAGGTCCAGTACCTACTGGATGCATGCCAATACGATCACCGTAATAATCAACAACCTCCTTAGCAACACCACCAAATGCAATATAGGCAAGAATATAAGGAAAATTATAGTCTTGACGTGTCAAAGTGAATTGTAGAGTATATCGATCAAGCGCTTTCACTCCTGCAATGGGTGCGGCGTAATCAAATTTTCCAGTTTTCTTTGCCTTAGCTACAACCACATCGGCACCTAACAATTTCCCATCAATGAATGAAACAGAAGGTGCCCTATTTTCAGGATCTAAAATGCGTTTAATTGTATAGACGTAGTCTTCGGCTACCAGCTCACGGCGTTTACCTTTAAAAGCAGGATCATTGGTAAAATAAATACCTGGCCTAATTTTAAATGTATAAACTTTACCGTCTTGTTCCACCTTAGGCAGGCTTTCAGCCGTATAAGGAACTAACTGTACTGGACGAGCTAAATAATCATATTTGAGTAAAGGCTCGAAAATAGCTTCCACAATACTACCACTATAAAAATTGGTGGTTTTAACCATGTCAAAACCATCATCAGGCGCTTCATAAGCAACATGTAATATTTTGTTTGGTTGTGCAGGCGTTTGGGCGAAAGCACAAGAAACTGATGTAATAGCCAGACTTAAAATGGCGAGCTTAAAAATTTTTAATTTCAAGTTCCTACCTACTTAATTAATATTTTAAAGATATTATCCTTTTGAGTAACATCTAAATCCGCATAAGAAAAGTTCTTTCTCAGCGGACTACTTTCTTCTTTGTAAATTACTAACCGTTTTATTCAATCTTTTATTTGATCAAATGGAAAAAGCTAACAATAAAATTAGAAAGCTGTAACTATCTAATATAAAGCGAATTTCATGCCATATTTTGTGATCAAGAATAATCCATATAAAAATATTTAAAATTTACATTTTTATTAGGCACTTAAAACTTTTGGGACTATATAAATAAAAGTAAGTTTTTGCCAAATATTATATTTATATAACCTATCCACCATTAACCTATATTGCACAATTAAAAGTCACAAATGTTTCATTCTAGTTCAGAAAAAATCGTTATTTTTCACAAAAAACAACAGACCAACCATTTGATTTATAAATAGAAGTATATGAAATTATCATAATGTTACGTTATACAGTTACATTTAACAAAGTTCTAAAAAGATACATAAATGGATATGTAATACATGAAGATTCAAACAATGGTTATTTTTTATACAAATAAATTTGAAACTTTTCGCCAACTCATTATTTTTTTCCAAATAGAAAAATAATTTGTTTGATTCCACCCTCTGAATTACAGCCGAAACCATAATAAAATCAATATTTATCAATATTTTGCATAAACTAAAAAAAGAAAAATATATAGTTGGCACTTGCTTTGCTTAAACACTTTTCAGCAATATCGCTAACTACAACAAAAAGGGATCAAATCCACGATGAAAAAAAAATACAATGTTCGATCTCAGGTAACCCCCAAGATCGGCAAAACAATTCTTAAATTAAGCACCCTTAGTTTAAGCATGATGTGTCTTACCCTGGCACAAGCAGCAGAAACTGAACCATCAAGTAATGATGATAAACCAACAAAAGTCGTCAAAGTTGCCGTTACAGGTTCTTCAATCAAAGGTGTTGCAGCGCAAAGTGCTTCACCCATTACTATCGTGAAAGTTGATGAAATTTTAAAACAAGGGGTAACAACAACCGAAGAGGCTTTAGCAAAGATTAGTGCAAACCAATCGAGTTTTGTTACTGCGCAAAATGTAGGTGCTAGCGGAACCGTAGGCTCAGCAGCAGACCTGCGAGGAATTGGTGCCAATAAAACTTTAATCTTACTTAATGGTCGTCGTTTAGCTGCAAATGCCTATGATAGCGGTGTCACTAATTTAAATATTATTCCACTCGCAATGTTAGATCGCATTGAAGTATTACGAGATGGAGCATCAGCAATTTACGGTACAGATGCAATTGGTGGTGTAATTAACTTCATTACTAAAAAACAATTTACTGGTTTAAACATCAGTGGAGGTTTGACACAACCAGAGCAAAATGGAGGTGATACACAAGATGTAAGCGTATTTGGTGGTTATGGTGATCTTGATGAAAATGGATTTAATATCTTTGGTGTCATCGATTACCGACATGGTAACGATGTTATGGCAAAAGATCGTAAAGTTAGTAAACGTGGAGGATTAATACCAGAACTAGGTATTACAAAAGGGAGTAGCGGTAGTTTTCCCGCTAATTTTTATGACAAGGAAACTGGTGCCGAAGGAAACCCATATGCAGCCACAGGCTGTGGCAGTAACCCGCTCGTTTACGTACAGAATGGATCCTGCCGTTACAACAGTCAGGCAGTGATTGGAATTGTTCCAAAAACTGAAGATATCTCAGCACTAGGGCGTGCTACTTTTAAACTCAATGATAATTTAAATGCTGTAGCAGAATACGTCTACGCGCGTAATGAAATTACTACCTCTGTGGCTCCAGATGTTTTCTTTGATTTAACATTAAATCCTGATAGCAAATATTACCCAGGTAATGGTATTACACCTGGAATGAATAATGTGAGCGGTCCACTTGAACTTTATATTCGTTCTCAAGCTGGTAATCGTGTTAGTTCTAGTATTAATGAGTCACATCGAGTATTCGGTGGTCTAGAGGGTGAAGCATTCGGTTGGGATATTAATACTGGTGTTACTTATGCTCATAGCGAAGCGGAAGATCGGTTAAACAGTGGGTATCTTAACTACAACAAAACTCAAGAGGCTTTAAATAATGGTATTTTAAACCCATTCGGTCCACAAGCACCAGAAGATACAGGCTTATGGGATACACTAGGTGTAACTGGTGCTTATTTAAAAGCAGACGTTGACTCAACTACTGTTGATTTCACCGCCAGTCGACCTATATTTAAATTACCTGCCGGTGACGTTGGTTTTGCAATTGGAACTAGCTACCGCCACGATGAATGGACCTCAAACGTAGTATCTGAAGTGGCTAGTCAAGCACCAAGTACAGGAGTTGATCCAAATGAACCTACGAATAAAGGAAAAAGAGAGATCAAAGCAGTCTTTACTGAACTGCATATTCCCTTACATAAAACTTTAGAAGCTCAACTTGCTGCTCGTTACGATGATTACAGTGACTTTGGCGATACGTTTAATCCTAAATTCGCACTTCGCTGGGAACCAATTAAACAATTAATGTTCCGTACCTCTTATAGTACAGGATTCCGAGCACCAACTTTATGGGAAGTAAATGCTCCTAACTCTATAACAAATACTTCAGCCTACCATAATGACCCTGTACTTTGTCCGAATGGCCCTCCTAAAAAACCGGGAGATACTCTTCCACCTGGTGGTGTTGCCAGTCGTGATTGCGAAACCCAATTTGATCGGAAAAATGGAGGAAATAAAGATCTCGACCCTGAAGAATCAAAATCATTTACTGCTGGTCTAGTTCTAGAACCAATTAAGAATTTAGTTCTAACCTTAGATTATTTTAATATTGAAGTTGAAAATCAAATTGCTGCATTATCTGAGAGTGATATTTTTAACAATCCAACAAAATATGCAGACAAGTTCGTACGCAACTCAGATGGAACGCTTAACCATATCATTACTACTCAAGACAATATGGGTGATTTAAAAACCTCTGGTGTCGATGTAAGTCTGAATTATATAACCCCAATGACAGCAACAGGTCGATTTGGCTTTGGAATCGATGGAACTTATGTCATTAAATATAAATATCAAAATGAAAAAGATGGAGACTGGATTAGTAGTTTAGGCACATATGTTGGAGATGCCCCAATTATTCGTTGGAAACATACTGCTAATTTATACTGGAATTACCAAAACTGGGGTGTAAATTTCCAACAACAATTCACTCGCGGTTATGATGACCAAAATTCAAGCTCCACTGTCAAAGCAGGTTATGAAAACCATAAAGTGAGCGACTATACAATTTATAATATTTCAGGTACTTACAAAGGCTTTAAAAATCTAGAAGTCACCGCAGGAATTAAAAATATTTTTGATGAAGATCCTCCAGCTTCAAATGTTGGCGACAACTTCCAAATGGGATATGACCCACGTTACGCAGATCCTTTAGGACGTACGTACTTTGTACGAGGTACATATAAGTTCTAAATGGTTGTTCTGCAAATATAACTCTCAACAGTTAGTTTGCAGAACAAATACCCATTCTTAGCCAAACAGTCATTTAAAAAAATTGTTTGTCTACAGTTTCAGGAGTAACTATGGGCATGACTTTTACAGACATAGAAAATAAATCTGCAAAGCGCCTTATTGGTATTGCCGCAGTGCTTTTTCTGCATCTTATTGTTGCCTATATTCTAATGACAGGTTTAGCAAACAATATTCAAAAACCAGCAGAAAAACCTGTGGAATTACAAATTATTCAGGATATTAAGCCACCGCCTCCTCCAAAACCAGAGGAGCCCAAGCCTAAGGAAAAACCGCCTGAGCCACCTAAAATGGTAGAAAAGGTAGCCAAATTACCTGAGCCGCCTAAACAAGTAGAGAAAGTAGCAACACCGGTACAAAAAACGACACCGGTAGCTCAACCAACTAAAGTGGCTACTCCAGCTCCTGCTGCACCTAGTACCCCATCACCAAGCCCTGTTGCCGCACCTGCTCCAGTGGCTGCTGCGCCGGCACCCAAACCAGCTGGTGTAAGTCGTGGTGTTTCAGAGGGTTCTGCTGGCTGTGAAAAACCAGAATATCCACGTGAAGCACTTATGAATGAAGAACAAGGGACAGTGCGTATACGTGTTCTGGTTGATACATCCGGCAAAGTTATTGATGCCAAAGTAAAAAAATCGAGTGGCAGCAAAATTTTAGATAAGGTGGCAACTAAAGCTTACAGCTTATGTACGTTCAAACCAGCAATGAAAGATGGCGTGCCTCAGCAAGACTGGTATGAAATTGAATATCCATTCGTAATTGAATAAACAACTGAATTAGCAAGAAATTAAAGATATTGGAGATAATATGATGAAAAAACCAACTCAACACCTAGTACGCGTCGCTTCTGCAAGTTTAATCGCAGCATGCTCTTTACTTCCATTAAGCTCGGTTTTTGCAGAAGAAACGAATACTCCTGTTGCAACAGCAACTACTGAAGCCACTTCAAATGCAAATATTCCAACTCCACCACCAAAGCCAGCAACTAGCGAAACTGTTAAAAATCCCTATGGCCTAGAAGCGCTTTGGCGTGAGGGAGATTTAGTTGCTAAATCTACTTTATTTATATTAGTACTCATGTCGATTGGTACTTGGTACATCATTATTTCTAAATTCTTACAGCAAGCTAAAGTAAAGCGCCAAGGTAAAGAAGCAGAGAAAAGTTTTTGGGAAGCAACTTCACTAGATAATGCAGCCGACAATCTAGAGCAAAGTAGTGCATACCGCTTTATTGCAGAAAAAGGCATTAATTCAACTAAATCACACGGCGGCTCTTTACTTGAACGTATTGACTTTAATACATGGGTAAGCATTTCAATTCAACGCGCAATTGAAAAAATACAAAATCACTTAGGTGGTGGTTTAGCATTTTTGGCAACAGTTGGATCTACAGCACCATTTGTTGGCCTTTTTGGTACGGTTTGGGGAATTTATCACGCATTAACAGCTATCGGCATTTCAGGTCAGGCATCTATTGATAAAGTTGCTGGTCCTGTCGGTGAAGCTTTAATTATGACAGCTATTGGTCTTGCAGTCGCAGTACCTGCTGTACTTGGTTACAACTGGCTAACTCGCCGTAATAAAGCAGTTATGGAAAATGTCCGTTCGTTTGGTTCAGATTTGCATGCGGTTTTATTAAGCGGAGAAATTAATACCAATAACTCCATTAACCGCAGCATTAAATAATCAGGAGTAAACATTATGGGTATGAGTGTTGGCTCTGAAGATGATGATGAAATGATTGGCACAATTAACACGACACCTCTCGTGGATGTCATGTTGGTTTTACTTATTATTTTTCTTATTACGATACCGGTAGTTACACATACGGTTCCAGTGAAACTGCCAGAAGAAAAAAATACTCCGTACGCAACCACGCCTGAAAATATTCAA
The DNA here is from genome assembly GCF_001423205.1 of Acinetobacter sp. Leaf130. Taxonomy (NCBI): domain Bacteria; kingdom Pseudomonadati; phylum Pseudomonadota; class Gammaproteobacteria; order Moraxellales; family Moraxellaceae; genus Acinetobacter; species Acinetobacter sp. Leaf130. The sequence continues at coordinate 930,684 of NZ_LMOE01000001.1, read as the reverse complement.
CTTTCTGTAAACAAGAAAGGAGATATTTTTTGGAATGAAAGCTATGTGCCTAATAAAGAAATATTGTTATCAAAACTCCAAGCAGTTGCACAAAAAAGACCTCAGCCAGAGGTACACATTCGTGGAGATCAGCTTACCCATTTTGAGGCAATAGATCAGGTGATTAGCACGACCAAACAAGCCGGTATTGGCAAAATTGCCTTTGTTACTAGCCCTCCAGCCTCCCCGTAATTAACTTAAGGAGAATTTTATGGGTATGAATGTCGGCTCAAATAATGATGATGACGTGATGTTAGAAGTCAACATGACACCTCTTATTGATGTCATGCTGGTACTCATTATTATGTTTATTATTACCATACCTGCGCCAAACAACGCGATTAATATTAATTTGCCAAATGGCACACCCCCACCAACAAATGAAAAGCCACCTGAAGTCATTGATGTTCGTATTGATGCTGCTGGCAAAGTATTTTGGAATAACCAACAGGTTTCTGACCGCAAGGCACTAGAGACTTTATTTCAAGGTGTTGTTGCCAAAAAAGATCAAGACCAGATCAAACTTAAACCTGACCAAATGGCTGAATATAAAAACGTAGCAATGGTTATGGCTACAGCACAGCGTTTAGGTGTCACTAAAATTGGAATTGTGAGCGGTAACTAATATTGCTTTTAAATCTATTTAATTCTATTAACTCCTACGCTAACTTGAATCTTCAGTTAGCGTTTTTTTTGAAGGGAAATATTCAACTCTAAAATAATATCTCCACACTCATCATGTTCTCCAGTTTCTATAAAACCTATTTTTTTATAAAGTTTATTAGCAACGTGATTAGATGATTTATACATCGTTCGAATGCGTTTAGCTCCTTTTGTGAATATTTCATCAATCGCCATTTGCAAAGCTGCGGTACCATAACCTTTGGCTTGATTATTTGCATCAATCATAAAGCGAAACAACCAAAACAATGTCTCATCAGGTGGATCAATTTCGACACAATACATTAAGAAACCAACGACTTCATCATCAAAACAGATCACTCGTGGACAGTAATGTTCTTCCACTTTAGACTCAGCAATAGAATATACATTTGGTGCAACATAGTCTTTTTGAGATTCATCCAATGATAATCTTGCACATTGAATCCAATTCTTTCGATTGAGATTTTTTAAATTAATCAAACTTAAAACCTTTTAGCTATAAATCTACTTCTATAAGCACAAAATATACCGAAAATAAAAAAGCCTCCGAAGAGGCTTTTTTTATGACAGGTTAAAATTAGTCACCTGTATAACCTTTTAACTTTAAACGAGCAGCGTGTAGTAACGGCTCAGTATAACCAGAAGGCTGTTCACAACCTTTAAAGATGAGGTCAGAAGCTGCTTGGAAAGCGATATTGGTTTCAAAGTTAGCTGCCATTGGTTTGTACAATGGATCATTCGCGTTTTGCTCATCAACAATTTTCGCCATGCGTTTAAGCACTTCTTCAACTTGTTCACGAGTCACAATACCGTGACGTAACCAGTTCGCAACGTGTTGAGAAGAAATACGTAATGTTGCACGGTCTTCCATCAAGCCCACGTTGTTAATATCAGGAACTTTCGAACAACCCACACCTAAGTCAACCCAACGAACTACATAACCCAAAATACCTTGACAGTTATTTTCAAGTTCGTTGTTGATCTCTTCTGCTGACCAATTTGTTTCTGGTGCAAACGGCGGAGTCAACAAGTCGTCTAATGACAACATTTCTTCAGCTTTTAACTGATCTTGACGCGCTTTTACATTAACTTGATGATAATGCATTGCATGAAGTACCGCACCTGCTGGAGATGGAACCCAAGCACATGATGCACCCGCATTTGGATGTGCAGCTTTAGTTGCCAACATATCTTTCATGCTATCTGGTTTTGGCCACATGCCTTTACCAATTTGTGCTTTACCTTGTAAACCAGACTTCAAACCAATTGCAACGTTACGGTTTTCGTAAGCAGCAATCCATTTTTGTGTTTTTACAGCTTCTTTACGGACAACTGGTGCAGCTTCCATTGACGTATGAATTTCATCGCCAGTACGGTCCATGAAACCAGTATTAATAAAGATAGTACGGTCTTTTGCAGCAGCGATACAGTTTTTCAAGTTTACAGATGTACGACGTTCTTCATCCATAATACCGATTTTTAATGACTTCGCTGGTAATCCAATCGCCTGTTCAGCACGTTCAAATAACTCTACAGCAAATGCAACTTCTTCTGGACCATGCATTTTTGGTTTAACAATATACATAGAACCTTTACGTGAGTTCTTGTTTTCGTTTTCACTACGGATATCAGCAACTGACAATAATGGTGTTACCAGTGCATCCATAATTCCTTCGAAAATTTCTTCACCATCTACCAAAATAGCTGGGTTAGTCATTAAATGACCTACGTTACGAAGTAACATAAGTGAACGACCATGAAGTTTTGTTGTACCACCAATTAAGTTTTTAATTTCGCGGTCTTTATTTAAATCACGAACAATCGTTTTACCATTTTTCTCGATAGATTCTTGAAGCGTACCCTTCATTAAACCTAACCAGTTACGGTAGCCTTCAACTTTTTCTTCAGCATCTACTGCAGCAACAGAATCTTCTAAATCTTGAATAGTAGTTACAGCTGCTTCAAATGTTAAATCTTTAACACCAGCTAAATCAGTTTGACCAATTGGGCTAGTCGCATCAATTTCGATAATGACATGAAGGCCATTACTTAGAAGTACAACTTCTGTAGGATTCGCTTCTTCACCGTTGAAACCAACGAACTGAGCTTCATGAGCTAAACCTGTTTTTGAACCATCTTTCAAAGTTACAACAAGTTTATTTTGCTCAATCGCATATTTTGTTGCGTCTGCATGTGAACCTTGCGCAAGCGGAAAAACTTCATTTAAGAAATTTTTAGCGAACTCGATAACTTTTGCACCACGTACAGGATTATATCCTTTACCTTTTTCAGCTCCGCCTTCTTCAGAAATTACATCGAAGCCGTAAAGTGCATCATATAAAGAACCCCAACGAGCATTTGCTGCATTTAAGCTATAACGTGCATTACGTACAGGCACAACTAACTGCGGTCCTGCCAATAATGCGATTTCTTCATCAACATTTTCAGTTGTAATTTGAAAATCTTCAACTTCTGGCAATAAATAACCAATTTCAGTTAAGAACGCCTTATAAGCACCTAATTCAAATTTGTTGTTACGGTGCCATTCATCAATTTTTGCTTGTAATTCATCACGCTTAGCCAATAATGCTTTATTTTTTGGGCTAAGATCGACAACAACTTGCTCAAAGTTCTTCCAGTAAGTTTCACTATCTAAACCAGAACCTGGTAAAGCTTCATTTTCGATAAAATCGTAAAGTTCTTTAGCAATCGCTAACTTGCCTTTTTGAATACGTGCAGTCATTGTCTTTCCTGAAGTTGCTACTTTTTATACCAAGAGAATCCTAGTATACCGATTTAAATTAAGCTGAATACTAATATCACATTCCTAAATAGTAAGCATTTTCCCTTGTAAAACTATTGACAAAGATAAATTTTTCTATATAGAAAATATTAAAATTCTAACTAGGATTCCCAACAATTTATTCAATATTTAAAGATACTGAAACTAGACTTTTTGTTAACAGACAAAAAATTTCACTATCTTATTTTTCTAAAGCGTATTTAGTTATATCAAACTTTGCAGCTTGAAAAAGCACTATTTAACGAAATTTATCTATTTTTGTTGTAAAAAAAAGCGCCCTATATAGAGCGCTTTTCATATCTATTTTTTATGCGTTTTTAGCTTCATCAATATAGCGATGTTCTGAATGCAAATATTCATCAGATTGCATTTCTAATAAACGCGAACGAGTACGCTCAATTTCAAATGCTAACTTTTCACCTTGATAAATATCAATAATACTATCTTGAGAAGTTAAAAGTAATTTTACTCCACGGTCATAAAACTCATCGACTAGATAAATAAAACGACGTGTGCCTTCAGACAAGAAATCTGTTAAATGAGGAACATTACTCACCAGAACCGTATTATAAATATTTGCAATTTCAATAAAATCTGCTGGGCTACGTGGTTTAAAGCAGAGTTCAGAAAACTCACACCACAATACATCTTCTGTATGCCCTAGAGTCTCAACAATACGATTATTGATTACAATAGGCTCTTGAGAATGAGCTTGTGTATGAGTTAATGCACTGAAACGTTCAGACATCCAGTTTTGGACTTCATTACTTAATGGTGATTTAAATAATTGAGCTTGTTTTAATACGCGTAAACGATAATCCACACCTGCATCTACATTTAAAATAGAGCAGTTCTTTTTAACCATTTCAATTGTTGGCAAGAAACGGTCACGATGAATACCATTTTTATATAAACCATCTGGTGCAATGTTTGATGTTGCAATTAATGTCACGCCACGAACAAACAATTTTTGAAATAAATCACTTAGAATCATTGCATCTGTTACGTTTGACACAAAGAACTCATCAAAACAAATAACGACTGCATCTTTATAAATTTGGTCAGCCACAATTTCAAGTGGATTACGTTGGCCTGAAAGCTTATTTAGCTCTTTATGAACATGTTGCATGAAATGATGAAAATGCATACGTGTTTTACGACGAAACGGCACTGACTCATAAAATTGATCCATAAGCCAAGTTTTTCCACGACCTACACCACCCCACATATAGACACCTTTAGGTGATGTTTGGCGGCGAAAACGACGGAAAGCTTTTTTAGAGGCTTTATAACGGTTTAAAAGTTCTTTCCATACGCGATCTAATTCTTGCACTGCCTGTGCTTGCGCTTCATCTGCCATAAACTGGCCTGAAGCTAAAGCCTCAGCATAGCGTTCTGCTGGGGAAGAAGGTGAGAATGCAGTACTATGAGAAGATTTTAAATTTAACATATCGTTTTATTTCAATTTTAACTGATAGGAGTATAGCGAACATTTTGTTCAACCACATTAGCTTTTAGCATCAAGAATTACGACGATGACTCTTTGCCATATTGTCGAGGACTCTGTCCAAACCATCGTTTAAATGCATGATTAAACGCCGCTGGTTCAGAATAACCGAGCAATTCAGCAATAACTTCTATTGAGTATTCTCTATATTCCATAAGCTTTAATGCCTTATTCTTGATGATTTGTTCACGAATTTGCTTATAACTCGTATTTAACTGTTGCAATTGATGCCTTAATGTCCTTTCAGGCATTTTCAATGCAAAAGCAGTTTCCGCCATGCTCGGGATAATACCTTGTTGCAACTCAAGATAATCTTGCACACATTGTATGATATGTGGAGTTTGGTGATCTTGTTGATTTAATCTTGTTATTTCTGTAATACATTTTGATTCATAAATACGATGTGTAATGATATCCGCTGAAGGGATCTTAATTTCAAGCACATCCTTGCTTAGGCTAAATGCTGCATATTTACCATTAAAGTGCACATCATCGCCATAGTATGCAAAATAGCGAGATAAAGTATCTGAGTCAGTTGGTTTTTCAAACGGAAGTTCTATACGCATAGCGGGCATTTGTAATCCCATCATCGTATAAATATCTTGAATAAATTTATAAGTTCCTGAAACTTCACATTGGGCCCGCAACTTGCCAATTTGTGTTTTCAAATCAACAGGCAAATAACTTAAAATTGTACGCTCATCAGTTTCATATAGGCCTAAAGCACCAAATAAATGAGTAAGTTTTTGATACTTTATCCCTTTATTTAATGCAGTTTGAACATCATTACTTGTTACAAGCAACATGAGCAATGGTCCATAACCGGCTAAAGCATAATGCTGTCCAATAAATAGGCCCTTTTCAGGCTCAACATTTTCACTAATAATTTGCTGAATATCCCATTCTAGGCGATCATGAATTGTGGAACTCGGATCTAAAGCATCAACCTTAATTCCTATACCAGCCAAACGTGAGTCGACATCAATGCCTGCATTGCGCATTCCTTGAATTAAATACATTAAACCAAGTATCGACCGTTTCATTCTTCTATCAATTTCCCTAGACTCAAATGTTTTACTATAAACAAGAAAGAAAATTAATTGCCGAATCTATCAATTTTCACGTCGATACAATCATGTTTAAACTGGTTAAAAAACGTTAGTCTTGCCTGCAATCCTCCTTTTAGCTTATGCAGGGTTTCCAATGCTAAACGCAAAGCAAGATGCTATTCAAAAAACTAAAATCGCTATTATTGGTGCTGGATTTGGTGGCCTAGGAATGGCAATCCGTTTACTGCAAAATCAACAGCAAGACTTTGTTATTTTAGAAAAATCAAATGATGTTGGCGGAACTTGGCGGGAAAATCGCTACCCAGGTGCAGCATGTGATGTTCAATCTCATATGTATTCCCTCTCTTTTGCACCTAAAACTGACTGGTCAAAACGTTACGCTGAAGCAGCAGAGATTTTTCAATATATTCAAGATATTACAGAAAAATATAAGATTAAAAATTACTGCAAGTTTAACCATGATGTAAGCAATATCCAATATGATGAAACACGTCACGTGTGGACTCTAGATTTTAAAAATCAGCCTTCGATCGAAGCTCAATTTGTAGTTTTTGCATCAGGCCCGTTGCATATCCCGCAAATCCCCCATATTCAGGGTATCGAAAAATTTAAAGGCAAAGTTTTCCATTCATCACAATGGGAACATGACTATAATTTGAATGGTAAATCAGTTGCATCTATTGGTACAGGTGGTAGCGCAATTCAATATATTCCGGAAATAGCTGGAGATGTTAAGCAACTCTATGTATTTCAAAGAACGGCAGCATGGGTAATACCACGAGATGAACGCAAATACTCAGGTTTGAGTAAAGCATTATTCAAATCTTCCAATATTTATCGCCAAATTCATCGTAGTCGTCTTTATTGGAGTAATGAGTCACGTGTTGTACCGATTGTTCAACCTCAAATTATGAAATATGGTCAAAAGTTGGCAGAAGCTTTCATTCGCTTCCAAGTTAAAGACAAGGGAGTCGCTAAGAAACTCACACCGGACTTTGTGATGGGATGTAAACGTATTCTTATTTCAAATAAATACTTCCCTACATTTAACCGTAAAAATGTTGAGCTAATAACGGATAGCATTCAAGAAATTAAAGAAAACAGTATTGTTACTAAAGATGGTAAAGAACGGCCTATTGATTGCTTAATTTACGGCACAGGTTTTATAACTGACCCACGTATTTACTTAAAACATTTCACTTGTATTGGACGCAATCAAATCGAGTTAAAACAGGCATGGAAAGATGGTGCAGAAAGTTATTATGGCATTATGACTAAAAACTTTCCTAACCTATTTCAATTAGTCGGCCCTAATACAGTATTAGGGCATAATTCAGTTATTTTTATGATTGAATCTCAAGTAAATTACATTTTACAGCTGATTCAACTTGTAGAGAAGTCTGGTCAAAAAGCAATTGAGATCAAACCAGAAGTTCAAGATGCTTTTAACGAGCGAGTTCAAACTCAGCTTCAAGGGACTGTGTGGCAAGCTGGAGGCTGTAGTAGCTGGTATCAATCTACCGATGGAAAAAACTTTTCGTTATGGCCAACCTATACATGGAAGTATTGGTTAGAAACGCGCAAAGTTAATCCTAAAGATTACGTACTCTTAAATAAAAGCTCACAGAGCTATGCAGCTTAAAATGTTCAAGACATAATAGGTGGGTTAAAAACAATCCACCTATTATTATATGCAATCTTTTTATCTTATCATTCAAATTTTTTTAGCACTTGCTTCCGGCTATTTTCTAGCACCTAAACTATCTCTAAATATCCGAAAGTTTATTTTTAAAATACTGCCCTATTTTTCTTATATTCTCTTAGCAAGTGTGGCTTTAGAGTTAACACTGGCACTTGATCAAATTGAGAATCCTTCTACGATACTTCCACCAGCTATAATCATTGCACTTACCACATCTTTTGGTTCTTTTTTTACGTGTTTATTGGCTTATACAATTTTTGATAAACAAAGTGTAAAAGGAAAAATCTCACTTCAACTTTTTGTAAATGCTTTAAAGAATATTGCAAAAGCCTTTCTTGCCTTAGGCGTCGGTGTTCTATTGGGAGCTATTGTCACTCAATTCAATTCACATATGGCATTTAATAGTTGGTATTTATTATTACTGTTTATTTTCTTAATTGGTATTGAACTTGCCTTCACTCATTTCAACCGTACGTGGTTAAGCTGGAAAATTTTAATTGTACCTTTAGCTGCTTTTATAGGGTCATGTATTGCAAGCTTCTTCAACTACTTTTTGCTTAACAAGCATTTTGCGCTGAACGAAACATTAGCATTAGCACAAGGTTATGGCTGGTACTCAATGTCAGGAATCTTATTTACGCAATTACATTCGGCAGAACTAGGTGGCATCGCGCTATTGACTGATTTATTTAGAGAAATTGTTGCTATATTTTTAATGTATACAATGGGATGGCGTTTTCCTCGCCCTGCTATCTCAAGTGCTGGCGCAACGTCAATGGATGTTACCTTAGCAATGGTAAAACAGTCATGCGGTACACATTATGTACCACATGCCATGATGAGTGGCTTATTATTAAGCCTACTCGCCCCATTATTAATTAGCTTATTTCTAAATTTTTAGGCAATTGAAGCAAGAATAGATTTCAACATTTCTGTTGGATCTTCTGCTTTAGTAATCGGTCGACCAATTACCAGATGTGTAGAACCATCAAGCATAGCCTGCTTTGGAGTTACAATACGTTTTTGGTCGTCTGCATTAGAACCCTCTGGGCGAATACCTGGTGTTACCAAAGAGAAGTCTTGCCCAATTAATTCACGAAGAATCTTAGCTTCTTGAGCAGAACAAACTACACCATCTAAGCCACTTTCTTTAGTGAGTTTAGCTAAGCGCTTTACATGTTCTACAGGTTCAACATCCAAACCAATATCTTTTAAATCTTCTCGACCCATTGATGTGAGTACTGTCACAGCAATCAACTGAGTTTGATAGTTACCCGCTTTTAAACGCTCTACACAAGTTTCCATCATTTTACGGCCACCTGAAGCATGGACATTTACCATCCACACTCCTAGATCAGCTGCTGCACAAACAGCCTGAGCGGTAGTATTTGGGATATCATGAAATTTAAGATCAAGAAAAACTTCAAAATTTTGCTCTTGAAGTTTTTTTACAACAGATGGGCCTTCATGAGTAAAAAGCTCTTTACCCACTTTTACACGGCATAAAGTAGGATCAAGTTGTTCAACAATTTTTAAAGCGTCATATTGGCTTTTTGCATCTAACGCAACAATGATACTCAAGAGACTTTCTTCCATCACATAAAATCAGCGTCATTATAATAGACAAGTCATCAAGTAATAAAGGAATGTATAAGGAAGGCTTTCAAATTTAGAGACAATAATGTCACGGGGACTAATTTTTAGAAAAATAAAAAGAAGAAAACACTGATAAATTAAGGAATATACTACTCTTTATTCGTGAATAAAGAGTAGTGTTCGAATTATAGCGGAGTAGAGTTTTTATCTTGAGGATAAACATCTAAAACGGTTTTTTCATGTCTTACATTTGCAGCGGCTTCTGCTGCTGCTAATTGAGCACTTTGAATCTGTTCTTTTCTCAAATGGTCAATATCTTTACGAAGACGTTTAATTTCCCAGCTTTGTTGAAACACTCTGAAAACCTGTACACCTAGCAAAAGACCGACCACCGTTCCAAGTACTAATGTGAGTAGCAATAATAAGCCTAATCGCATAGCTGGAACTTGAGTAAATAGCAAATCAACAGAAAGCTCTGTTGGATTTTGCAATACAAGGGCTAAAGAATAACCAAATACAACAATAAGCAATGCAATTAAAATATAACGCATAGGCACCCCACTTATAAATTTTTATTTATTTTCCGGATTCGTTGACTGCATCACGCAGTGCTTTCCCGGGTTTGAAATGCGGAACAGCTTTAGCTGCCACTTCAACTGATCTTCCTGTTTTAGGATTGCGACCAACTCTTGGATCACGGTGGTGTAAAGCAAAGCTACCAAAACCACGGATTTCAATTCGATTATCAGTTGATAGTGCTTCTATCATTTGATCAATCATAATTTTAACCGCCTCTTCCACCAAAGGTTCAGCTAAGTGTGGGTTTTTTAGCGCAATGCGTTCAATCAAATCAGACTTATTAAGAGCTTCAGTAGTCATCTACGACCTCGTTATTTATTGCTACTCTATGTCGTCTGATAATAACCTGTTTAAATACAAAACGGTAGCGCAGTATGTTGAATACTAGGCTACCGTTTACAGTAATTTGTATAAAAAGTACAATTCCGTTACATGAAACTGTACTTTGTTAACCTATTACTTCATTTGTGCTTTAATCAAGTCACCAATAGTCTTAGGACCATTTTCTTGACTTGTTGTTGCTGTACGTAAAGTAGCAACTGCTTCTTTCTCTTCAGCTTCGTCTTTTGCTTTAACAGACAAGTTGATAGAGCGAGATTTACGATCAACGTTGATGATTTTCGCTTCAACTTCTTGACCAACTTCTAAGAATTTAGTTGCATCTTCAACGCGGTCACGGTTGATTTCAGAAGCTTTAAGAGTAGCTTCTACTTCATCAGCTAACTTAACAGTTGCGCCACGAGCATCAACTGCAGTTACAGTACCTTTAACTAAAGCACCGCGTTCGTTAGCAGCTAAGAAATCATTGAACGGATCGCTGTTCAATTGCTTGATACCAAGGCTGATACGGTTACCTTCAGCGTCTACAGACAAGATAACAGCTTCAACAGTGTCACCTTTCTTGTAACGACGAATAGCTTCTTCACCTTGCTCGTTCCAAGAAATATCAGACAAGTGTACTAAACCGTCGATACCGCCGTTCAAGCCAATGAAGATACCAAAGTCAGTGATAGACTTGATAGTACCAGATACTTTTTCGCCTTTCTCATGAGCTTTAGCAAACTCTTCCCATGGGTTAGCACGAGTTTGTTTGATACCAAGGCTGATACGACGACGTTCTTCATCAACTTCAAGAACCATAACATCAACTTCATCACCAATCTGAACAACTTTAGATGGGTGGATGTTTTTGTTAGTGTGGTCCATTTCAGAAACGTGAACTAAACCTTCAACGCCTTCAGCGATTTCAGCGAAACAACCGTAGTCAGTTAAGTTAGTTACACGAGCTTTAACGATAGAACCTTTAGGGTAACGGCTCATGATCGCTAACCATGGATCTTCGCCTAATTGTTTAAGGCCTAAAGATACGCGGTTACGCTCACGGTCAAATTTAAGTACTTTAACAGTAACTTCTTGACCAACTTCAACAACTTCTGAAGGGTGCTTGATACGTTTCCAAGCCATATCTGTGATATGGAGAAGACCATCAATACCACCAAGATCAACGAATGCGCCGTAATCAGTAAGGTTTTTGATTGTACCTGTAACTGTTTGACCTTCTTCAAGTTGAGCAAGTAATGCTTCACGGTCAGCAGAAGATTCTGCTTCCATAACAGCACGACGAGATACAACAACGTTATTACGTTTAGCATCAAGTTTGATTACTTTAAACTCTAACTCTTTACCTTCAAGGTGAGTAGTGTCACGAATAGGACGAGTGTCAACTAATGAACCTGGTAAGAATGCACGAACAGGACCGATGTCAACAGTGAAACCGCCTTTAACTTTACCAGAGATAACACCAGTAACGATTTCGCCATCTTCAAAGATTTTTTCAAGTTTAGTCCAAGTTTCAGCACGCTTAGCTTTTTCACGTGATAAAACTGTTTGACCCATACCGTTGTCAAGAGCTTCAACAACTACGTCAACAGTATCGCCAACTTGAACTTCAAGTTCACGTTGTTCATTTAAAAATTCAGCACGGTCAACAATGCCTTCAGACTTTAGGCCAGTGTCAACAGTTACCCAGTCGCTATCGATGTTTACAACAACACCTTGGATGACTGCACCCTTTTCAACGTTGAGGTTTAATTCACTTTCTTCAAAGAGGGCTGCAAAAGATTCGGTCATGATATACCTGATAAATTCAGCGGTCTTGGATCAGACAAGGCCGGTTTAGTTAAGTATCAACATAGTCTTTATAAACTGATCAAGCTATGCGTCAACTGATAATTCTATTTGCTAAATGGTACGGCTATCGACATAATCAACCATCAACTTAAATACCTGATCGATCGTTAATTCCGAACTATCAATGATATAAGCGTCTTCGGCTGGCTTGAGTGGAGCAACTTCTCGCCCCATATCCCTTTTGTCACGCGCCTGTATATTAGCTAAAATGTCGTTTATTTTAGCATCTAGGCCCATGCCCTGCAACTGTTTTACTCTTCGCTCGGCACGCGACTCAGCTGAAGCCGTTAGATAAATTTTCGCATTTGCTTCAGGAAAAATAGCTGTTGCCATGTCACGACCATCTGCAACTAAACCAGGATTTTGTGCAAAAGCTCTTTGTCGCTCAAATAATGCCTGTCTAAGTTCTGGAATTGCTGCAACTTTCGATGCATATTCACCAACCCGTTCTGTACGAATTGTTTGAGATACATCTTCACCATCTAGAAAAACTAAAATCCCTGTTGCGGAAGTTTCAAATTTAATATCCAGTTGACGTGCATATTGAACGCATTCATCGAGCTGACTGTCTAATTTCTCTAATAAATCGTGTTTATGTAATGACAACCCTAATAAACGATATAAGGCACCAGAATCGAGTAAATGATATTGATAATGTGCTGCAAGTTTTGCGGCCAATGTTCCTTTACCCGAACCACTCGGACCATCAATAGTAATAATTTGAACTGTCATTGAACTCTCACTAAGAAGCAATTGCTTTAGCTAATCTCGAAAAGCCTAGTGTAATGGCTAGTTTTAGCTGTGCAAGGATTAATTTACTTACCACTGGAGCTTTTGCTGTTAACTCGATACGGTATGTAACTAAAGTTATATATGGGGTAATTTCAGAAAACTCGATTCGACCTAAATGGTGTTTAATCAAAGGATTGTCTATTAATTTATATTCAATGCTTTTATTTTCTTCAAGCAATGTAATTTCTTCTTTAATTGGTTTGATTGGACCAAATCCCATACGACGAACTGAGCCTAAACCATCAGGTCTTTTAGAATCTGCTGAGTCTTTTACACGTACAACTTGTAACGGTGCAAAAGCAGTATTATAAGTTGAATGTTTAGAGAGCAAGTTAAATACATCATCAAGTGGAGCATTAAATTCTTTTTTTACGGTAATTACATTACGCATTGAATATTCCTTATTAAATAGAATCATGGCAGTAAAATCGCGTTAGTTTGCCATAAGCTCATGTTACTTTTTAATCATTTAAGGACGTTTTTTGTTGTTTTTCAAGTTTCTTTTGCTCACGTCTTTGTTTAAAAAAATGACTGAGTTGTTGGGCACATTTTTCTCGTAAACAACCATGCTGAAAGGTAAATCTGTGATTGTAATAACCATGTTGTAGTAATTGACGAGCGCTTACCAATGAACCTGCTTTAGGTTCTGTTGTACCAAAAACCACATGTTTGATTCTTGCATGTACTAATGCGCCTACACACATTGTGCACGGCTCAAGAGTGACATATAAAGTTGCATCTTCAGGTAATCGATAATTTTCTAATGATAAACACGCTGCACGAATAGCCTGAATTTCTGCATGTGCAGTTGGATCTAACAAACTAATTGGAGCATTATATCCCGATCCAATCACTCTATTTTGGCTCACCACAACCGCTCCAACGGGGATTTCACCCTGCTGAGCGGCTAATTCAGCTTGCTCGTAAGCAAGCTGCATCCAATATTCATCACTATATTCAGTCATGTATTTTAGGTGATCACACCATGTTGTCTAAGCAAAGCATTCCAGCTATCTATTGAGGTAACTGGCGGACAATCGGCTAATATGCCTCTTAGGCTTAGGTCTTCACATGGCTTCCATTCTGGTGATAAATCTTTATCAACCAAGCGTGCACGAACACCTTCTACAAAGTCAGGATGACGAATTTTCCACTCAGAAATCTGAGCTTCTAAGTCAAAGACCTCATCCCAAGAATGTATTTGTTTACCCCATTGCCAAAGCAACCAAGTAATTGCCGCAGTACTAGGAGATCCTTTTTGCAAGTTCTCACTCGCTTGGCGGAGCCAATCACTGCTGGCATCACGCAAGCTAACAATAGCTTGGTAATCTTGTTCAAAATTAAAACCACGACAAACACTATGAATCACATCTAGCGAGTTTTGCAATGGACCTGCCGCAACAGGACGATGCAAACTATTTAAAGTATCATCAATTGCGCGGAAATCCCCTGCAGGATAATGAGCCCAATTAATATTTAAAACTTTTTGCAAAACATTATCACGCTGTGCTTCACAAATATGTGTTGCCCAACCGATGCTATATGCTCCAGCGGCTGTCATGATTGAACCAGTTAAACCAGTAAACAAACCTACTGGACCACGATCTGCCAGGAAACGGCTCGCCCCGACATCTGGATATAAACCAATATTAATCTCAGGCATTGCCAAACGAGAATATGGGGTTACTAGACGGAATGGTGCTGCCATGAACAAACCCAGACCACCACCCATAACATAGCCTTCGCCCCAAACAACCACAGGTTTAGCATAATTATGTAAGAGTAAGTCTAAAGCATATTCTTGCTGAAAAAATTTATTCGCAGTATCTACTTCTTGATTTATAACAAGTTGACGTAATTTTCTAACGTCACCACCTGCACAAAAAGCTTTTGGTGTAGTTGAATCTAACCAAATTGCTTTAACGTTCTCATCATCACGAAAATCTTCAAATACACGCAATAATGCCGTTACGATTGACTCATCTAAAGCATGCAATGATTTAGGACGATTCAAACGTACTATACGCCAGCCATTTTTTGCTTCTTCAACCACCAAGTCCGGGTGATAGTTATTTACATTGGGAGAGTTCATCATGCGTCCAATTGCCAGTCTATGGGCTCAATGCCATGTTGTTTCAAATATTGATTTGTTTTTGAGAACACTTTGCATCCAAAAAAACCACCTCTATTTGCAGCAAGAGGTGATGGATGTGCGGCGGTTAAAACCAAGTGTCTATCTCTATTTATACGTTGTCCTTTGCGCTGTGCATAAGCACCCCACAAAATAAATACCACATGTTCTCTTTGCTCATTCAAAACATCAATGACTTCATCAGTAAATGCTTCCCAACCTTGCTTTTGATGTGAAGTTGGCTGCCCAGCTTCAACAGTAAGCACGCTGTTTAGTAAAAGCACCCCTTGTTTAGCCCATTTCGTTAAGTCACCATGGCGAGGAGCTGGAATACCCAAATCTGTATGCAATTCATGAAAAATATTACGTAAAGATGGTGGTAATGCAATACCTTTTTGAACAGAGAAACTTAATCCATTCGCTTGGTTCGGTCCATGATATGGATCTTGTCCCAGAATAACGACCTTCACATCAGCCAATGGTGTCGTATTTAGAGCACTAAAGATTTGTTTACTCGGTGGATATATTATTTTTTGTGCTTGCTTCTCTTGAAATAAGAAATCACGCAAATTATCCATTTGAGGACTTAACAAAAAAGGTGCTAAAGATATTTTCCAGCTTTCTTCTAATTGAACTTTACTGAGTTTATCTTGCTGTTGCTCAGTTAATTGCATTAATGTCATCCTAGATCAATTTTCAATTCTACAAATAGAGTAATTCGATTTACACTTCGACTTGCAAATCAACTTGAGGATTATTAAATTTCATCCCTTTTTTCAAGTCTTCATACATTTGCGGATTTGCCCACTCTATCTGAATTTGTTCTGAAAAAACAATTCCATCAAGACTTAAGATACCCATTTGTTCGTTTTGAATATCTTCAATAAAGCTTTGAGCATATCCAGTATCGGTCTCATGAACAATAACTGAATAAACCTCAACATCACCTTCCCCATTTTGAGTGATTGTTGATTGCAAAACTTGCTGAGCTAAATAAAAGAAAATACGAGAGAACTGTTCGGCTGAGGGTGAAACCGGTAAAGAAATCCAGCGAGCACTAAAAGTCTGACAAGCATCAATATATTGAGAATCATCTTTTTCCCAAAAACAGATTGCATGATCAAAGCTATCGATAAGGTCTTTTATTACCCCTTTTAAAAGCCCAAAATCATAAACCATTTGTCCATGATCTAATTTCGAGGCTTTAAGTAATAATTCGACTTTATAGCTATGTCCATGAATTGATCGCTTACAACGATCCGATGTACAGTTACGTACAACATGTGCATTTTCAAACTTAAATAACTTGCGAATTAACATGTGCCAAATCGATCATTCCTTCTAAGAACATTATTATAAAGCAAAAGACAAAAACTTCGCACCACTTTTCAATTAGAAACAATTAGCGAAAAGTATGATAAGACTTGTGAAGAAATATTGAAGATAAGCATATGGAAAATTTATATTTATTCTATTATGTCCATTAGAGAAATTCATAAAAACGACTTTTCAACGTCATGCCCCAAACAAATAAATTACAATTTTTCAACTAGTTAAATGGTGACATATTTCTAGAATAAACATAAACCTGCTTATCATTACGCATGAGTGCACTTGTAAATTGTCTTTTTCTATTATTAAGCACTACCTCAATTTGTGCTTGAAAAAAACTCGACTTTACATCTAACAGGCTATTCACCTCAGTTCTCTTTTGAGTATCGACTGTTGAAAAAGCATTCAATTGCCATAATTCATCAACATTTTGAAAGAATTTTAAATTTTGTTGGCGCATTTGAAGCTCTTTTTCTACCGCCCCTATATCTAATTTTTCATCAATACTCGCTAAGACTAATGGTGAAGCAGTATTAATATTCACTTTTGTATTCTCGGGTAATGCCGAAATATAAGGGGCAATTAAATCGTATTTCTTGTCATCAAAACCTCTTACTAATTTCAACTCTTCAATACGATGAAATTTAGCGTTTGAAGCTAAATAGCTAGGATCAAGGCCTTCATAATAGCTACTTTCTGCTCCCATAGGTCCAGATGGTTCTTCATCTGGATCTTGCCAATCGATAATTGCTTGACTTAACTCTGCTGGCAAGCCTACACGTACAAGTAAGCGCTCAAACCAGCTTTTGGCAGCTTCATTTACCTTACCTTCATTGGTTGTTAAATTGTTTAAGTTAAATTTGCCTGACTCGTCGATTAAACGCCCTGATACAGCTCCATCTTCTATTGGAAAAGGTGGCATTGGCTGTGCCCATGTTTCCTTTAAATGATCAACGCCACCTGCATTGTTTGCATCTTGAATTAATAACTCAGAAAAAAAAGCTTCTGCACTTTTGGCATATAATAATGACTGATTTTGACGCATTAAATAACCAGTGTTTTCCATCGTATTGGTTTGATGCTTTGCAATAGAGGCAGCTAAAATTGTAGCCAATGCAACCATAATTAAAATTGTGAGCAAAGCTACACCTTGCTGGCTCTTTTTATAGTGCAACATTATGCTCCTCCTTGTTTGGAGAGCGATAAATTCCCTTGGTTTAAGCTATAAATCCACTCATAACTTACACCAGCAACTGTGAGTTGTATTTTTATTCCTTTCGGCAGTTTTCTAAACTCTTCTGGCTTTGTGGGATCAATATTAATTTCTGACCACTTTGTCACTTCTTGTGGCGTGAGCACCATAACTTGAAACTGTTCAACTTGACTCAACAAAGTGCTAGATAAAGGTTGCTCTCTGTTTGAAGTATTTAAATTGCTATATTTAAGACGATAAAGCTTTTTTTGATCAGGATCATATCGATATTCAATACGCTCAAAAGGTGATAACCCTTGTTTTAAAGGATCAGTAACACCAGCCTTACTAAAGCGAAGAACTTGATTATCAAGTTCTAATGCTGGATGAAGCTGCCCCCCTTGATTTGCCGATAAGGGTATAATTTGTAATGTATCTCGCAAAACTTGTTGATACGCATCTTGTAATTCAAATAGCTGCACTTCATGTTGAGCATTACGATCACGGACTTTTAATAAATAATCAAAAATCTTCCAACCTAACAAAGATAAAACAGCAAAAATTGCAATTGCGACTAAAAGCTCAACTAAAGTAAATCCTGAGGCACGAGTTAATCGAGCCCTGTTCGATCGTGCTGCAAGACGTGAAGCTGTGCTTCGAGAGCGAAAATATTTATTTTTTATCATTATTTTGCTTTTATTGGATAATTAAAAAATACCAAGTGGGTAATACCATTTTGAACTTTTCCTTTATCAGAATCATATAAGCTAATTTGCAAATCTACTTTCTGAACATTAGGGCTGACTGTAGATTCAGCTGATTTATCAATCTGCCAAGTTTCCCCTTGAGAAGTAACCTGCTTACTTTGAGTACCTTGAAGCCATTCTTGATTTATCTCCATTAAGGCTACTTCATTCATTGCCACAAACTGAGCTTTTGTTCTAAGAATTGCATTTGAGGTAGATTGGGTATATTGCATGGCCACTTTAGTTAACGCGACAGCAGCTACCGCAAAAATTGCTAAAGCTACCATTACTTCTAATAGAGTAAAGCCTTTAGATTTCATTTATTTTACCCAAATGATCAATTTGTATTTCTGAACCAATTGGTTTTTGTTCAAAGTAAAACTGTATTTTAACTGTTTTAGCTTCACCATTTCCAAACCAGATTAACTGGGGAGCCTGTCCACCAACTAAATCTGTATTAGTCGCTTTTGAATAGGTTTGGCCATCTAGAGGTTGTACTGTAAACGATACATGTTTAGGCAATTGGCGCGTAGTAAATTCTGGGTATTTCTGCCAGCGGTTTTTTAAATCTTGGACCTGTAATTTACTCTGATCGTGGTATTCATACAGTTCATAGAAAAATGGGGAAACGTCAGTCTCACTCAGAGTAGATAAAGCTAAAACACGAGATTGATCAAGTGATTCTTTACCAATTTTATGTACATCAAGCAAAAATAACTCTCTTGCTTGCATCGCTTTCTTTTGGTCAACCCCGCCTATGTTAAGTACAACTAGAGAGGTCATAATCGTCATAATAACAATCACCACCATCACTTCAATGAGGGTAAAACCTTTTTGTGATTTAGATGGTGATGGAGATTTCATATCGACCTATTAAGCATATTGTTCAACAGCTTGTTTAGGTAAGGCTAATGCCTGATCAATATAAGCCACTCTTAACGTGTCCCTTGAACCTAAATACCGTTGGTAAAAACTTGAGTTAAGAATAGCTGCTGCACCATGAGTTAATGACCAAATAGATGCCAAATAATCTCGAGTAGGCATATTGCTTTGAATAGATTCTAAATAGTGATCTGTCATGCGAATAATAATTCGTAATCGCTGTTTACGCACCTGATAAAGTTCATTAAAAAGATGATGTACGCCTTGAGCTGTAATCGAAAGTTTTTCCTCAATTTGATGAAATAAAACTGTCCGCTCAGGATGATGTAAATGATGCAACATGAAAAAGGCCAAATGTTCTGGAAAAGCCTTTTCAGTATCTTGAACCATTTCTAGTAACATACGTTCATTACGAATAATCAATAGCATGTACAATTCATCTTTACTTTGAAAGTGTTTGTACAAAGTTCCTTTTGCTAAATCAAGCTCAGCAGCCAAGACATCAAGTGTCATTCCGGCTTCGCCATTTTCTAGCAATAATTGCTCCGCAACCTGAAATATTAATACTTCTCTTGCTCGGAACTGAGCCTGACGATCCATCTTCACGCAATTACTCTCTTATATAGTTTCTATAACCTAAATCGCTTTTAGCAAGTTCTCAAAATTTTGTGAGGTGATCATTGCAATTTCCTCAACCGATTTATCATATACATCACTGAGCGCTTTGGCTACATGAGGCACATATTTTGGTTCATTTGTTTTACCGCGGTATGGAACAGGTGCTAAATAAGGACTATCTGTTTCAATTAAAAGTCGATCTAGCGGAACTTGTTTAGCTACATCACGCAAGTCTTGTGCATTTTTAAATGACACAATACCTGAAAAAGAAATGTAGTAACCGCAATCCAGTACAGCCTTAGCTGTTTCCCAATCTTCGGTAAAACAATGCAAAATTCCATGGGTGGAGTTTTCAGCACGAATAATATCTACCGTATCATGCTTTGCTGAACGCGTATGAACGACGACTGGTTTTTTTACAATTTTCGAAGCTTGGATATGTCTTGCAAAACATGCCTTTTGTTCTTCAATAAAATCTGTACTGTGATAATAGTCCAGTCCAGTTTCACCCAAAGCCCATACTTTTTCCGACTGAGCTAATTCAATCAAGTGCTCGGTCGTTGCACGTGCCATCGTATCTACATCTTCACAAGGATGCACACCTACCGTGTAACCAACATCTTCATGCCTATTTGCAATTTCTGCTAGTGCAATATGGTCATCAAGATCAACGGAAATTGCCATAAATTTAGACACTCCTTCTGCTCGCGCTGCAGCGAGCGCAAGGTCCAGATCACCGTTATAAGGCGTTAAATCTAACATCGTTAAATGGCAATGCGTATCAACAAACACTTTTCTATCCTATTTGATTACATGGTATAACTTGGACGATCTAGAGACATACTACCAGCCAAAACTCTTTCTGCCTCAGCTTTATAGTAAATTCCCTTATCTCCACTTAATTGAATAGCAAAACCTTGAGGTTTAAATCCACTTTGCTTGTGCGATATCCAAATCACCTTACCAGTGAGAGGAATTTTTTGAGACTGCTCAGGTAAAGTAGCTAGAATGAAAATTTCTTGCCCCATCTTTACCTTTTGTTTTGATGGCACAAATAGGCCTCCACCTTGCACATATCCCATATAGCTTGCTTGCAAAGTAGCTCTATCAGGAATATTTACCTGAATAATCCCCCCCATTTGCGGCTGCATAATCTTCCCCTTAAATATTCATTAACGTTATAAATAATTGATCTATAATAAGTTGACTTTGTACATTTTGCTCAACAAGCTTTTTTGCTTGTTGTAATTCACTATAAATATTAAATAAGCTTTCTAAATCGTAATATGGACTTAATTGATCAAAATCTAAATCAGTATTCTTTTGTGGCTGATTTAGCTTGACACAAATTAAATCTCCCAACAAGTATTCAAAAAGTACGATAAAATCATTAAAACTTAATTCTTTTTGCCATTTTCCTGAGAAAAATAGAGGCATATTTTTTTGGGCTACAATTTTTAGCCAGTCATTTAAGAAAATTTGTCGTTTAGCAAACCAATCACTTTTTGCAATTTCTATTGCTTGCAAAGGCATATCATTAGATAGGCCAAGTAATAAATCAGGTTGTACTTCTGCAAGTTCAGATAAATGCTCATCCAAATATGAAGTAGCCTGTTCATATGAAATACGATCTAAAGCAAAATGCTGCAATCGGCTACGAATAGTGGCTGGTAATTTAAGGTAGTGATCGGCCAATAAAATTAAAATAACACGTTCACCGGGTTCTTCTAAAGTTTTTAGTAGCGCATTCGATGATGCCAAGTTAAGAGCTTCAGCAGGCTCGATAAGAATAACGCGCCAGCCTTCTCCCGTTTGTTGCACGAAAGGCAGTAAATCTCGGATCTTTTCGATTTTTATTTTTGCATTCTGCTTTTTATTTTCTTCATCTGTTGTGATGTGGACATAATTGGGATGAGTGTCTGATTTTAACCATTGACAGCTGCTACACTCACCACAAGCGCCATGAGGCTGCTTATTAAGACAAAGCACCCATGCCAAAAAATGCTTAGCAAAAGCATGTTTCCCACAGCCTTGCTTGCCATAAAATAATAGGCCATGTCCAATATTGGGAAACCTTGTTGTTAAGGTATCCCATGTTGTTTTTTGCCAAGGATAAACCTTTGAGGTTACATTCGGATTCATTAAAAATTAACGCTTATTCAAAAGATTCGACAGGCATTTTATTTAAGCGATCAAGATCAGCTTGAGTGTCTACACCAGGAGGTAAATTTGCTTGAGCGACAGCAATCGCAATGCGATGTCCATTTTCTAAAACTCGTAATTGTTCAAGACTTTCTAACTTTTCAAGCTTACCCATATCCCAGGTCACATATTCTTGCAATAAGCTCACTCGATAGGCATATAAACCTAAATGGCGAAATGCTTGGTTATGTAAACTTGGCTCTGCTTGCGCAGCCCCATCACGGTCGTACGGAATGGTTGCCCGGCTAAAATACAATGCTTCATTTTGCTTAGACATGACTACTTTTACAATGCTATCGCGCTGAAATTCATCTAAGGTATGAATAGGCTCACACAATGTCGACATTGAACAATTTGGTTTATCAACCAAGAGTTTTGCAACTTGTTGAACAAGTTGAGCTGGCAATAAAGGTTCATCCCCCTGAACATTCACAATAATATCATCTGCTGCCCACCCCTTAATACGAGCAACTTCGCTTAATCGGTCTGTTCCTGACGGATGATCAGGACTCGTGAGAACAACATCCACACCATCTGCACGGCAAATCTCAGCAATACGCTCATCATCTGTTGCCACACATAGATCATCAAAACCTTCGACTTTTTTTGCTTGATCCACCACACGTAAAATCATAGGACGGTCATGAATAAGCAACAATGGTTTACCTGGCAAACGCGAACTTGAGAAGCGTGCTGGAATGACGATGTGTTTCATTTTTTCTTCCTAAGATAATTGGATATCAAGTTGCTGCAGTTGCTGCTTTAAAACCTGATAACACTCTATAGACAGGATAGCTTTAACAGGAACAACCCAAATAGGCTGTTTAAATTCCTGATTTTTTTCAAGCAATGGTAATAATTTAACTGCATCTTTTTCAGTTGTAATAAGTGGCAGTTCATCATTAAAAATTAAATCATTGATTGTGTAATCATGATGGTCACGAAACGCATGTTCTTGAAATTGTTTCAAGCCTAAATCTTTAAGTGTTTGATAAAAACGCTGTGGAAAGCCAATACCCACTACAGCATGATAATTACTTTGAGGATTAAAACTGTGTTCGACCCTTGGCGAAGGATTGAGTAAATATGGCTGTCCAGTCGCAAGATGCATATTTAATTCTGTAGCTGGTTTATACGCATGTTCAATTACTGTTCCAGTTTCTAAACGCTCAACTGGCTCTCTCAAATATCCTTCAGGTAATAGTTTTTGATTTCCTAAGCCTCGATTTTGGTCGAGTACAATCCACTCAATTTGTCGCCCCAATGCCCAATGCTGTAAGCCATCATCACTAATAATTAAATCTAGTGGTGTTGATGCAATCAAGAGCTCTATTGCAGCCTGCCTATTAGGACCCACCGCCATTGGTACACTCGTCGATTGAACAATTAATGCAGGCTCATCTCCGACCTGGGTTGCTTGAGCACCCGAAGTAACCAACATTGGAAAAGGACCAGTACCACCATACCCCCGACTAATTACCCCAACTTTGACATTATGCTGTTGTAGATAATTCACCAGTTGTATTAATAATGGAGTTTTTCCGCTACCACCTACCGTAATATTGCCAATCACCATGACAGGTACAGGTGCTTTATAGACTTTCTTTAAACCCGCTGTATAAAAATTACGATTTAATTGAAACCCAGCACGATACAAACAAGATAATGGACGTAAAGCAATCAACCAACTCGATTGCTTATTCCATGCATTCTGGATCAGCTGGGCCAATGACATGCTTAGTTATCCTCAAAATTACGCTGATGTAATTGATAATAAGCACCATGTTTTTCAAGAAGTTCTTGATGAGTACCTTGCTCAACAATTTCCCCGTGATCCATCACCACAATACGATCAGCATTTTCAATTGTTGACAAACGGTGCGCAATAACGATTGTTGTACGGTCTTGCATCGCTTCATCAAATGCTTGCTGAATAAAATGTTCAGATTCATTATCGAGAGCACTTGTAGCTTCATCTAAAATTAGAATTGGAGCATTCTTTAAAATTGCTCGAGCAATTGCAATTCGCTGACGCTGACCACCTGATAGGTTTAGGCCTTGTGCCCCTAAAACAGTGTCATAACCGTTTGGTAAATTCATAATGAAGTCATGTGCATAGGCTGCTTTGGCCGCTGCATAGATTTCTTCATCTGATGCGCCTTCCAACTGACCATATGCAATATTTTCACGAACAGTACGATTAAACAATATAACTTGTTGATTTACCATTGCAATTTGTGTGCGCAGACAAGAAAGCTCAATATCATTAATTGGCAAATCATCTAAATAAATTTGTCCACTCGATACTTCTTGAAAACGTACCAACATATTCACTAATGAACTTTTACCCGCCCCTGAACGACCAACCAATGCCACAGTTTGACCTGGACGGATATCTAAAGAAAAATCTTTAATAGCTGCTACGCCATCAGCATAATTCAATGTCACATGATCAAAACGAATTGCCCCATTTAATTTAGGTTTCAGTTG
Organism: Acinetobacter sp. Leaf130; assembly: GCF_001423205.1. Taxonomy (NCBI): domain Bacteria; kingdom Pseudomonadati; phylum Pseudomonadota; class Gammaproteobacteria; order Moraxellales; family Moraxellaceae; genus Acinetobacter; species Acinetobacter sp. Leaf130. The sequence continues at coordinate 906,150 of NZ_LMOE01000001.1, read as the reverse complement.
ACCACTATTCTGCTCTTCAGGTAAATCTAGTAATTCAAAAACAGAATAAGCTGCTGCTAAACCACGTTGTAACTTTTCATTAACATCAGTCAAACTTTTAACTGGTTTTGCTAACAGGCCAGCTGCTGTAAGGTAAGCTACAAATTCACCAGCACTTGTACTACCCAAAATCTGAGGCCTTAAAGCTAACCATACAATAAGGGCCATTGCACAAGCCATTACCACCTGAACAACCGGACTATTCAGGTTTTGTACAATTACCATTTTTAAGCCGCGTTTTAAGTTCTCTTCCGATGACTTATAGAAACGTTTTTGTTCATATTCCTCACCAGCAAAACTTTTTACTACAGCATTACCATTAATACTTTCCTGGACAACATGATTCACATCACCCATGGTATCTTGAACCTGTAACGAAAGCTTTCGCATACGTTTCGAAGCTTTACGTACCAATACACCTATCACTGGTAAAAACACGAAAACGCATAAAGTAAGACGCCAATTGGTATAAAACAGATAGCCTAATAGTCCAAGAGTAATCATCCCATCCCTAACAATAGTTCTTAATGATTCCGAAGAGGCAGCTGTTAGCTGTTCAACGTTATACATAATTTTGGCAGTAATATGGCCAGATGAATTATCTAAGTAATATTGTGCTGGGAGTTTTAAAAGTTTCGCATAAACTTCCTGACGAATACTAAAAACCAAACTGCGTGAAATGACCGCAGTATAGTAGCCGCCCATAAATAGACCTAAGCCACGGAAGAATACTAATAAAATAATTAATAACGGGAACCAATCCAAATCTGCTCTACTGCTATTTTGGATTGCATCAATAATAAATTTAATCAATTTAGCAACGGAAACTTCTGTTGCTGAGTTAATACCGAACCCGATAAGTACTAATAAGGCCACGCCCCAATAAGGTTTTAAATAGGCTATGAGACGCGTATAAACCTTAAAATCTTGATTCACTCAGAAAAACCTCTAGAAGGAACTTTGGTACTAATATTGATGTTAACAAAACCGAGTTGTCCTGCCACATCCATAACACGAATTACATCCTGATGAGATGCTTTGGCATCCGCAGCAATGATGAACATAAAATCACGGTGCTCTTGAGCAACTTGCTTAATCGCAGTACTCAGATCAGCAACCTCTTTAGACGAAAGTGCTTGACCATTCACAGCATAATGACCAGCAGAGTCTACCACGACTTCAATTTTATGATCGTACTGTTTTGGTGGAACACCTTGTGCATCTGGTAATGTTAGATTGATGCGACTTGGCTGATTAAAAGTGGTCGACAGCAATAAAAAAACCAGAATGAACAGCAAACAGTCAATCATAGGCGTTAAATTGATATGAATGTCTTCAACCTGAGAACGTTTAAATTTCATCTGGCTTTCACCTCCTAACCAACACGGCGGTGTTCAGCTACAGACGAAGAACGCTTATAGAACAATGAGGCATGAAATAAGGTCGATTGCTGTTCTAATTCGGCAATATAATCTTGCACTACTCTTTGAAAGTAGCGATAAGCAATTAAAGCAGGAATCGCAATTAACATTCCCACAGCTGTGGTAATGAGTGCTTTAGAGATACCAGGGATCATTAAACTTGGACTACCAGCCGATCCAAAATCAATAACAAGAAATGACTCAATAATTCCCACTACAGTACCAAGCAACCCTAGCAGCGGTGCTACGGCACTTAGAGTACCCAAAAAATTAATATTTTTTTCCAAATAAGAAATTTCTTGAGAAGCTGCTACTTCCATTTGCGCACGAGCAAATTGCTCACCATGCTCGCGATGCTCAAAACCTGCTTTTAAAATGTGTCCCAATGCGCTACTTTGCGCTTCTACATTTTGCTCTAAACTTTCCACGATATCTTCAGCTCTTAAAGAGCCCTTACCGCTTAATGCTTCGGGTAGAACTTGTGAACGTCTTAACCGAACAAAACGTTCAATACTGATCGCAACAGTTAAAATCGAGCATAGAATTAAAGGCAGCATCAACCAGCCACCCGCTCTCACAAGTTCCCACATATGTTCTTCCCCAAGAATATAAAATTAGAAATACATGACCCAACTGCAAATTATTCTGGCAAACAAATATTTAAAATGCCATCTAACTCATCCAAGGTATGATAATGAATAACAAGTTTACCCTTACCTTTTTGGTTATGATCAATTTTTACATTAGCGCCAAAACGCTCTGATAATTTTTGTGTCAATTGCTCAATATCTGGTGCTACAGGCGCTTTTTCTTTCTCCTGCTTAGGCTCACTTCTATCACGCACTAATTGCTCTGTTTGACGAACTGACAATCCTTTCTCAATTACAATTTTAGCAACTTCTAATTGATCTTTACCTTTCAATGTCAAAATTGCTCGAGCATGCCCCATATCAAGCTGGCCTTGCTGCATGAAATCTTTAATATCATCAGCCAAACTCAATAATCGCAATAAATTACTCACAGTAGTACGTGCTTTCCCTACCGTGTCAGCAATTTCCTGATGACTTAGACCAAATTCATCATGAAAGCGCTGCAAAGCGATTGCTTGATCAATTGGATTTAAATCTTGACGCTGAATGTTTTCAATTAACGCTAATGCAATTGCAACCTGATCATTTAAATCACGAACAATTGCTGGAATTTCAGTTAAGCCCGCAATTTGTGCTGCACGCCAACGACGTTCACCCGCAATGATTTCAAATGGATGAGTTTCATCATCAACTGGACGGATGACAATAGGCTGCATCACCCCATGTTTTTCAATAGAAGATGCCAACTCTTGTAAATCATGCTCATGAATAAAACGACGTGGTTGATATTCACCACGTTTCAGTAAATTCACATCAACTTGTTTTAACTGTCCGTGGTCTAAAGCCTGTGCTTCCAGTTGTAGTTTTTCTTTTTGAATTGAACCAAGTAATGCATCTAAACCACGTCCTTTAGCCAATCCGCGTTTTTTGATGCTCATACTTTACTTCCTTTCTTCACTTTACTTCTCTTTAACATCTCAGCTGCAAGATTTAAGTATGCAACTGCACCTTTAGAACTTTTTTCGAAATAGATAACAGGTAAACCATGTGCTGGTGCTTCTGCTAAGCGAACATTTCGTGGAACAACAGTATCATAAAGTTTTTTGCCGAAATATTGCTCTAGCTCTGCCGACACATCACGTGTTAAAGCATTTCGTGCATCGTACATCGTACGTAATACACCAATAATTTCTAAATCAGGATTGAGTGCTTTTTGAATACGATCAATGGTCTGAGTTAAATCAGCTAAACCCTCTAGCGCATAATATTCGCATTGCATTGGAATAATTACACTATCTACAGCTGCCAAAGCATTTACAGTAATCAAGCTCAAGCTTGGCGCGCAATCTACAATGATATAGTCAAATGAGTTTCTGATTTCATTCAAAGCATTTTTTAGAATAAATTCACGACCTTCTTGCTCTGCAATAGCAAGCTCTACACCTGAAAGCTCACGGTTAGAGCCTAAAACTTTATATCCAACTTCTGCTTTTTGAATGGCTGTTTCAATTGGAACTTCGCCAAGAAGAACATCTGTAATTGAATACAAAAGATCGTTCTTTTGAATACCTGACCCCATCGTAGCATTACCTTGTGAGTCCATATCTACAAGTAATACACGTTTTTTTAATACAGCTAGAGACGCTGCAAGATTTACTGCAGTCGTTGTTTTACCAACACCACCCTTTTGGTTTGCAATCGCAATAATTTGAGCCATGGTAACCTTAATACTTTTTATTTAGATACGTTGAAGTAAAAGTAAATGACGTTGTTCATCAAGTCTTGGTACGCGCAGTTCAATCACTTTACATGAAAAGTCCTGCTTGAGCTGCTCAATTTCATCAACTGGCACTACACCTTTCATTGCTGCGATTATACTGCTCTGATGAAGGTATGGCTGAGCCGCATCTACAAAGTCCGTTAAAGAAGCAAAAGCTCGACTTGTTATGACATCAAACTGGCCAAGCTCATCAATTGTATCTTGATTCTCAACACGTGTTTGTACTGCCACAACGTTACTCAATTTAAGATCAGCAATAAATTGCTTCAAAAAACGAATTTTTTTACCATTAGAATCTAAAAGAACACACTGGCGTTGCGGCTGACAAAGAGCAATAATCATGCCAGGCATACCACCACCTGTACCCACATCAAGTAGTCTACCTTCAGGTAAGTCATTTAAAATACTTAGACTATCCAACAAATGCTTCACTAACATTTCTTTCGGATCACGAATTGCTGTCAAATTATATGCTTTATTCCAAAGTACCAAAGCATCTTGATACTTTAACAATAATGCCAAAGCTTCATCGCTAAGCGATAAACCTAATTTTTGACTACCCTGTTGTAACTCTTGAAAAAACGGATGCATAAACAGATAACATCTAAGTAAAATTTAAAACAAAGTATACCCATTTATGCATCGTGGAACACTAGTTAACGATTAGGGATTACACAGTTAATCGTAGAAGCCTTCACGAATTTGCAAATCTAGCTCCATTAAACGCTCAGGCGTTCCCACATCCACCCATGCACCTTTAAGTTTTTCACCAGATATTTTTTGGTTCTGCATCGCTTGCTTCAACAGTGGAGCTAAAGGACGTTTACCAGGTTCCAATCCATCAAAAAGCTTAGGATGGATAACAGACACACCACTAAAAGTGAGGTTCTCACCCGTCACATCTTGATCGAATGTAAAAGTGCGTCCATCGAACAATGTAAAGTCACCTTCAGGATGCTGTTTAGGATTATCAACCAACACAAGATGTGCTAAATCATCATTTAGCTTAATATGGCGTAGGGCTTCAAAATCCATTGTGGTCCATACATCTCCATTCACCAGAATAAACGGATCTGTTCCAAGCAGTGGCAAAGCATTAATAATTCCACCAGCTGTTTCTAGCCCTTCATCCTCTCGTGTCCAACGGATATCAACACCAAATTGAGAGCCATCGCCTAAGCTGCTGATGAGTTTATCGGCCAACCATGCAGAATTGATGACGATTTCGGTCACACCAATTTTCTTAAGTTTTTCAATATGCCACACAATAAGCGCCTTACCACCTACCTCAAGCAAAGGCTTTGGTGTATATAGCGTAAGTGGACGCATACGATTACCCAAACCAGCAGCAAGAATCATTGCTTTCATTATGCTGCTACCTCGTAGTTACCATATTTCTCGATAAACTTCGGCATAACTATGTCATTTATGAATAACATAAACTCATCAAGTTCAGCATAACCACGGCTTTCTTCAATCAAATACCACATTACACGTGGTAAATCTTTTAAATAACCTGATTTACCATCACGCTCAAACAGACGCACAAAAATGCCCAAAATTTTAATATGGCGCTGAATAGCCATTAAATCTGCATCACGTTTGAACTGTTCAAAACTACGGTTCTGTTTCGCAGACTCTGGTAATAAGTCATAAAAGACTCTAAACCATTGATACACACGCTCTGCATTCCACTGAACATAAGCATCACGAGTAATCGAGATTAGGTCATAAGTATCTGCACCAATCACCGCATCCTGAAAATCAATAACTCCAAGCTCTGGTTCATTTGCAATTTTCATCAAATTACGACTGTGAAAATCACGATGTACAATCACTTGCGGCTGAGCCAATGCAGTTTTTGCTAACACATCGAAAGCATCGTCAATCACCTGTTGCTGGTTCGCATTCGGAGTAATCTGCAAAGATGGTAGCATCCAGTCAGTCAACAGCTTCATTTCAGTTAACAATTTCTCATAGGAGTATGCTGGAAATTGCTCCTGACCATTAACAGACTGCAAATGAATCAGCTGTTTAAAGCTTTGTTCATAATATTTATCGACTGTTTCATCATTTAATAATGTCGACAACAGCACATCACCAAAATCTTCTAATAACAGAAAACCCTGAGCTAAATCTTTCGCGACGATCTGAGGTACTCGTACACCATGGCCTGCAAAAAATTCGTCAATGGTCACAAACGGAACACAGTCTTCTTTTTCTGGAGGGGCATCCATGAGCATATACGTTTTATTTTGTAACTGGATACGCGCATAACGGCGGAAGCTTGCATCACCTGCCAAAAAAGCGATCTTAAATTGATCATTTTCAAGAACAGATGTAAGCCATGTATATATCAATTGTTCACGTTGTGTATTCATTTGCAATAAAATCTAAAACAAGCTGAGATTTTTGAAGGGTTAAGTGTAGCCACTTATAAACTTTTTCTCTATGATGCGACAATAATTAATTGTGAATTAGCATACTTGGTTAATGAGACAATGAAGCATCAGTTTAAATTTAATCCTTTAGCGACAGCTATTTTTACGCTCTTATGTGGCTCCATACAATCAAGTTATGCTGAGTCAGCTGATGTTGTCTCCAATATAGACAATAATCAACTTAAAGCGAGCATCAAAGAAGCCTACCCAGGTCAAGAATTCTTTCAACAGTATTATGTTGATAAATCGGCACCTGAGGCGCAGCTTCGTGACAATAAATATTTAAGCTCGGCATTTTGCCAGGGTACATGGGTTACACCGATTAACCCGAATACTAAAGCACTAGATGCCGACAAAACGACTTCTGTCGTTACGGCTAACTATGGACATTATAATCCTGCCGGTGACTCTGTTTTAGAAGGCGACGTGGTTATTGATCAGGAAGGACGCACGGTTCGTGCTGACAAGGTTACGATTGATAAGACACAAACCTTTGCACATGCACAAGGCCGAGTACAACTCGCTCAAGGTGGATTACTTTCACAGAGTGACGAAATTAATTACAACCTAAAAAACCAGACTGGTAATTTAGAAAATAGTTTTTATATTTCTGAACAACAACATGCCCATGGTCATGCAGGGAAAATCGAAAGAACATCGCCAAATGTCATGGTTCTTAACGATGCAACCTATACGACTTGCCCGCCAGGCCAAAAACCGGGTTGGAAAATTCAGGCAAATAAAATCGAGTTAAATCAGGAAACTGGGCGTGGTGTAACTCGCGGGACAAAACTCTATGTTAAAGACGTTCCTGTTCTAGCAGTTCCTTACTTTAACTTCCCGATTGATGATCGCCGAACTACAGGTATTCTCAACCCACAGTTTGGTTTCTCAAACGATGGTGGTATTGAGCTTTCTGTTCCAGTTTATTTAAACCTTGCACCTAACTATGATCTGACACTGACTCCGCGTTATTTAGCAGACCGTGGTGCAATGCTAAAAGGTGACTTTCGATACTTAACCGAGGGTTTTGGTGCGGGTGAAATGTGGGGTGGCATGTTGCCATCTGACAAAGAATACGATGATAAAGATCGTAAAGATTTCCATTTCTTACATAACTGGGATATCAACGATCAATGGTCAACTAATCTCGAATATAACTACGCTTCAGATAAAGACTATTTTTCAGATTTAGATAGCAGTCCTAACTCTAAAACAGACCTAAACTTACGTAGAGCATGGGAACTTAACTACCAACATGGTATTCCGGGTTTAAAAGCTCAGCTTAAAGTCGAAGATTTCCAGACACTTGATCCTGAAGTTGAAGATGCAAAAAAACCATATGCACGCTTGCCACAATTCTTATTAAATTACGTTACTGGTAATCCATTAGGCTTACAATACGAATTCAATAACGATACTGCTTATTTTAAGAAATCAATTAATGATGATTCTGCTCAGGAAAGTAGTGGTACACGTATCTATAACCAGTTTGCAACACGCTACAACTATCGCACACCAGCAGCATTTGTGATCCCCGAAGTTTCCGTACGTTCTATTCAAACATTCTATGATAAAGACAGTATCGCATCTCAAGGTCTAGATGGCGGTTCTGAAAATAAATCAGTAGTTGTACCTCAATTTACGTTAGATACTGGACTGAATTTTGAACGTGAGGGCAAGTACTTACAAACGCTTACCCCTCGTGCATTTTATGCATATGCTCCATACAAAAACCAAGACAACTATCCAAACTTTGACTCAACTTCAGCATCAGTAAGTTACGATCAATTATTTAACCCTTACCGCTTCTACGGACATGACCGTCTTGAAGACAACAACTTTCTATCACTTGGCGTAAGCTACAGTCTTTTTGACACAGTAGGCTTAGAACGTTTACGTGCAAGTGTTGGTCAAAGTTATTATTTTGAAGATCGTCGTGTGACATTAAAGCAACAAGACGAGATTGATACCGAACGCAATACTGGTCCGGTCGTTAGCATATCAAGCCAGTTAAACCAAAATTTCACGATTGCTGCTAACTCAGCATGGATGTCGAATGGTGATAATGCTCAGCGCGATTTTCAGGTTTATTATACTGGAGATAAAGGAAATCTTTATAACTTAGGTTATTTCTATCGCAAAAACATTGAAGGACGTCAAGCTACTTACGATCAGGTTGTTGCATCGTTTATACAACCAGTTAAAGATAATTGGCGTATTATGGGCCACGTACAATACGACATGGATAACGATGTTGCGCGTGAGATTTTATTAGGCGTTAACTATGAATCATGTTGCTGGGGCATTTCTGTGTATGGTCGCTCATATTATAACGATCTAGATGATCCAAAAACTTCAGATGTTAGTGAAAAACGTGCCATTATGGCCGAAATTACACTAAAAGGTTTAGGTGGTTTAAACAATAAACTCGCGTCTTTACTTGAAAATCGCGTTTTAGGTTTTAACAAAATTAATCAATCTTGGACACAACGTTAATGAAGACAAAGCATCTTAAACAGTTTTTTAAAGCAACTACCCTTGCTGCCCTAATCTCTTCATCAATGCATAGTTTTGCCCAAACCGCTGATGAAGTTGTGGCAATTGTGGACAATAGCGTAATTTTAAAAAGCGATCTTCAACAAGGGATGGCTGAAGCCGCTCACGAACTACAAGCACAAAAAAAAGAGGTTCCACCTCAGCAATATTTACAATTTCAGGTGTTAGATCAATTAATCTTGCGTCAGGCACAACTTGAGCAAGTTAAAAAATATGGTATCAAACCTGATGAAAAAAGCTTAAATGAAGCTGTATTAAAAGTAGCAAGTCAATCTGGAACTAAAAGTTTAGAAGCCTTCCAGCAAAAGTTAGATGCTATGGCACCAGGGACTTATGAAAGTTTACGCGGTCGAATCTCTGAAGATTTAGCAATTAGTCGTTTGCGTCAACAACAAGTCATGTCTCGTATTAAAATTAGTGATCAAGATGTAGAAAACTTCTTAAAATCACCTCAGGGTCAAGCTGCTTTAGGCAACCAAGCACATGTAATTCATATGCGTATTGCTGGTGATAATCCACAGGAAGTTCAATCTGTGGCTCAAGAAGTACGTTCAAAGCTTGCACAAAGTAATGATATAAACGCATTGAAAAAACTTTCGACTGCAAATGTAAAAGTTGATGGTGCTGACATGGGGTTCCGTCCACTTTCAGACATTCCTGCTGAACTTGCAGCACGTATTACCCCATTACAAGACGGCCAAACAACTGACTTAATTTCAGTACGTGATGGTGTACATGTTTTAAAGCTTATTGAGCGTAAACAAAATGAGCAAAAAGCTTTAGTACCTCAATTTCAAACTCGCCACATTCTCATTCAACCATCTGAAGTGGTCAGCCTTGAAAATGCGAAGCAAATTATTGACAATATCTATAAACGCTTAAAAGCTGGCGATGATTTTGCAACACTTGCAGCTACCTACTCTAATGATACAGGTTCAGCGCGTGATGGCGGTAGCTTAGGTTGGGTAACTCCTGGCATGATGGTACCTGAATTTGATAAGAAAATGCAGGAAATTCCTGTAGGTGAAATCAGCGAACCATTCCAGACTCAATTCGGTTGGCATATCCTACAAGTAACTGAAAAACGTGAAAAAGATATGACTCATGAATATCAAGAGCGTATGGCACGTCAAATTTTAGGTGAACGCCAATTTAACACTGAAATCGATAGCTGGTTGCGTGAAGTGCGTGCGAATGCTTATGTAGAAATTAAAGATCCAAGTCTAGACAAAAAGAACTTACAAAAGTAAGATTTTTTCTCTTCATTAAAACCTGCGTTCATCGCAGGTTTTTTTATGAATAAAATTTAACTAATAAAAAAACCGGTTATATAAATAACCGGTTTCTATAAATTAAACCCTAACGGGAATTATTTATAACGATCAACCATTTTCTCTAAAGAAATTGGACGGATCTTGTCAGCATTTCCAGCTGTACCAAACGCTTCATAACGATCGATACAAATTTGCTTCATTGTATCAACTGTTTTAGCAAAGTATTTGCGTGGATCAAACTCAGATGGATTCTCAGCCAAAAATTGACGAATCGCACCAGTTGAAGCTAAACGCAAATCAGTATCAATGTTGATTTTACGTACACCGTGTTTGATTGCTTCTACAAGCTGCTCAACAGGCACACCATAAGTTTCGCCAATATTACCGCCGAACTCATTGATTACCTTTAACCATTCTTGCGGAACAGAACTCGAACCATGCATTACAAGGTGAGTATTTGGTAATGCCGCATGAATTTCTTTAATGCGGTCAATTGCCAAGATATCACCTGTAGGTGGACGCGTAAATTTATACGCACCGTGTGAAGTACCTACTGCAATTGCTAGCGCATCAACATTTGTATCAGCAACGAACTGAGTCGCTTCTTCAACAGAAGTTAGAAGTTGAGAATGGTCAAGTACACCTTCAGCACCCACACCATCTTCTTCACCAGCCATACCAGTTTCAAGGCTACCTAAACAGCCAATCTCACCTTCGACAGAAACACCACATGCATGTGCTAAAGCAACAACATTACGAGTTACATCAACATTGTATTCGTAAGATGTAGGTGTTTTACCATCTACACCTAATGAACCGTCCATCATCACTGAGCTAAAGCCAAGCTGAATTGAACGCTGACAAATATCAGGGCTTGTACCATGGTCTTGGTGCATTACCACTGGAATATGTGGCCATTCTTCAATTGCAGCCAAAATAAGATGGCGTAAGAATGGAGCGCCTGCATATTTGCGAGCTCCAGCTGATGCTTGAACAATTACAGGTGAATTGGTTGCATCCGCGGCAAGCATGATTGCGCGCATTTGTTCTAAGTTATTTACGTTAAATGCTGGTACGCCGTAGTTATGTTCAGCAGCGTGATCCAAGAGCTGGCGCATTGAAATGAGTGCCATAATATCCTCCCAGGTAGTGCGGGTTATTCTACCCTTTCATTTATTTCAATTCAGCAACAAATCACAGTATTTCAAAAAAAATCCCCGCATATGCAGGGATTTTTTAACAAAAAACAACAAATTAATGTGTTTCTGAAGCAGCAGCCTCACTTGGTGCACTACCTTCAACCACATCGGTATTCTTTTCATCTAAAACTGGCTTATCAATCGCATCAATTGCTGCTTGTTGCTCAGGTGTTACTTTGTCAGAAACAGCAGTAGAAGCAGCCGATTCTTGTCCAGCCTGAGATGCTTCATCTTTCTTAGCACAAGCAGTCAACATCATCGGTACAATTAACAAAGCAGCAAATGTAAGCTTTAAATTCATCACTATTGTCCACAGTTGGTGATTTAATGCTCGCTATTTTATTGCAGATATATGACAGTTTAATGACCTATCCATGAAAAAAGGGATTGGCAACCCAATCCCTTCTTATTTTTTAGATAACAGTATTAAGCACGCTCAAGTAAAACAGCGACTGCTGGCAAAGTCTTGCCTTCAACAAATTCAAGGAATGCACCGCCACCTGTAGAAATATAACCAATTTGATCAGCAACGTTATATTTATCAATCGCAGCTAAAGTATCTCCGCCACCAGCAATCGAGAAACCTGCAGATTGTGCAACAGCAAGAGAAAGTGCTTTAGTACCTTCACCAAACTGATCAACTTCAAATACGCCTACAGGACCATTCCAAAGAATCGTTTTTGATGTTGTTAAAATATTTGCAAATGCTTTAGCTGTTTCCGGACCAACATCTAAAATCATATCATTTGATGTTACATCTTCTACTTTCTTCACAACTGCTTGCGCTGCTGCTAACGAACCTAAGAAATCGTCAAAATTAATTTGCGATGCATCGGCAACCACAACATCTGTAGGCAGTGGAACACTTACTTTCGCAGCAATTTGTTTTGCAGTTTCAACCAAATCAGCTTCGTATAATGATTTACCAACATTAAAACCAGCAGCTGCCAAGAATGTATTTGCAATACCGCCACCAACGATAAGTTGATCACAAATACTAGAAAGTGAGTTTAAAACATCAAGTTTAGTTGAAACTTTAGAACCTGCAACAATTGCAACCATTGGTTTTTCAGGAGTTTGCATTGCACGGCCAAGTGCATCTAATTCAGCTGCCAATAAAGGACCAGCTGCTGCAACAGGAGCAAAACGAGCTACACCTTCAGTAGATGCTTCTGCACGGTGAGCAGTACCAAATGCATCCATAACAAATACATCGCATAATGCAGCATATTTTTGTGCAAGATCTTGATTATTTTTCTTTTCACCATGGTTAAAGCGCACATTCTCAAGCAGTACGACTTGACCAGCTTCAACTTCTACGCCATCTAGGTAATCTGTTAACAATTTAACTTCTTGGCCCAATACTTCTGTTAAATAAGCAGCAACTGGCGCAAGTGATTGTTCTGGCTTTGGTTCACCTTCAACAGGACGACCTAGATGCGAAAACACCATCACAGCTGCACCTTTTTCTAAAGCAGCTTTAATAGTTGGTAATGCCGCGCGCAAGCGAGCATCGCTAGTAATCACACCATTCTTGACAGGAACGTTTAAATCTTCACGAATAAGGACACGTTTACCTGTTAAGTTAAGGTCAGTCATACGCTGAAAATTCATGTAAAGCTCTCTTTATGATTTTAAAAACGCGCTAATTTTAAATGATTACATCAAAAAAGGTTAGTTTTTTTGCATAAAAGCTGTAGAAAGCCCCAGTTTTGATTATGATAGAGATAGTCATTTGATATTTCATCCATTATGTCTATTCATCCAGATCCACAAATCAATCGTTTAAATGTTTTAGGGGAACCTTTAGCAAGTTGTTGTTTCGACCCTATTACTGGCTATTTTAGAAATGGCTTTTGCCACACAGCAGTCACAGACCTTGGTCAGCATACTGTATGTGCGCAAATGACCTCTGATTTCTTAAATTTTTCACAAAAAATTGGGAATGATCTTATTACCCCTTTACCAGAAGTAGATTTCCCTGGCCTAAAGCCCGGTGATTTCTGGTGTATCTGTGTAACTCGTTGGGTAGAAGCTTATCAAGCAGGTCAAGCTCCTCCCATCAAAATACATGCATGTCATCAAGCTGTATTAAGCTATGTACCTTTAGATGTTTTAATGGAATTTGCAGTGTAATGGTACAGCCACAAATTATTTTGGCATCAAGCAGTCAAACGCGCAAAGCCTTAATGGATCGCTTAGGGATTAACTATATCTGTGTGAGTCCTGATATTGATGAGAGCCCTCGCAATGAAACCCATGCCGATGAACTTGCGAAAAGGCTGGCTTTCACAAAAGCCCAAGTGATTGCTGCACAAAATCCACATGCAATTATTATTGGTTCCGATCAAGTCGCATGGCGAGAACATGCTCCCAATGACTTTATTGGTAAACCGATGACCATTGAAAATGCCAAATTACAGTTAGCAGAAAACTCAGGTCGAACTGTCTACTTTAGTACCGTACTCAGTGTGCAATGGCTTGACGGGAATTTTGAACAAACGCTTGTTGAACATTATCAAGTTAAATTCCGAACCTTGAACCAAGCCGAAATTGAACGATATATTGCATTAGATCAACCACTCCATTGTGCTGGTAGCTTTAAGTGTGAAAGTTTAGGAATTAGTTTGTTCGAAAAAATGACAGGCCAAGACCAGACGACTCTTATGGGTTTACCCATGATTCAACTTTGCCATATTTTAAGACAGCTTGGTCTACAAATTCCTTAATTTTAGATATTTTTATAAATAGGTTATTTCCATGACAGAACCTTTAGCAGTTTTAGGCGGTATTACTGCCGAACAATTTTTAGCAGAATATTGGCAGAAAAAACCTTTGCTGGTACGTAACGGATTGCCAGAGATTGTAGGTCTTTTAGAACCTCAAGATGTGCAAGAACTTGCTTTGGAAGAACATGCGAGTGCCCGACTCATTCGCCAAAAAGATAGAAATCCAAATGAATGGCACGTCAAGTCTTCACCTCTAACCAAAGGCGACTTTCAAAAGCTACCAAAATTATGGACGCTTTTAGTACAGGCGGTAGACCACTACTCTTTTGACCTTTCTGAACTTTGGAAAAAATTTCCTTTTATTCCTCAATGGCGCCGTGACGATATTATGGTGTCTTATGCACCTAAAGGTAGTTCGGTTGGAAAACATTTTGATTTTTATGATGTGTTTCTAGTTCAAGGTCACGGACACAGACGTTGGCAATTAGGACAAATGTGCGATGTAAATACTGCATTTGTACCTAATCAACCATTAAAACTTTTACCAGAAATAGACGTGCAGTTTGATGAAGTTCTAGCACCAGGTGATTTGCTATACGTTCCGCCTGGAATGGCACATTATGGCGTTGCCGAAGATGATTGCTTAACTTTCTCATTTGGCTTTCGCATGCCAAACGTTGCAGGAATGATGGAACGTATTAGTGATCAATTTTCAGCAAACACACTCCTACAAAATCCTGTTGTAGACATTGCACGCAAACAGATTAGCCAAATTGGTGAAATTAACGCAACTGAACTGAGCCACTTAAAAGACTTAGTTTTAGCTCAATTAAAAGATTCATCAGCACTTGATGCCGCTATTATGTCTTATATGAGTGAACCTAAATATCCAGATAATATTCCAGAAGCTGATGAAATCGAAGCAGATGACTTAAAAGAAATTTTACACGAAGGATTCGAAGTTCTTTTAGAGCCAGCCTCTCGACTACTTTATACAGAACAAAACGGAACCCTAAACTTTTGGGGAAATGGTGAAGTTCTATTTATAGCTGAACCCTTTGAGCAAAAATTAAAAGCGATTGCCAATGGAGAGAGTCTGCCATTTGATAGCCAATTTAATGATGACGAGACACTAGAAAACGTTGCTCACTTATTAAATGAATCTATTCTGATGCTTTTACCCCCTGCAGAGTAAATGTTTTAATAAAAGTAGGTTTTTTCATGAAAGGGAAAAACCTACTTTTTAAATTAGCAAGCAAACTCAACAATATATTCAATTATTATTCGTTAAATCTATCTAAAAAATCTTAAATAGTGCGTGGTTAAAATTATTAAACTTTAAAGAAATCTTGAAATGAGAATTAAAAATAGAAAAGCTTTATGATTAAAAAAACGACATATTTCTCACTTACTTTTTCCTTAAAATTTAAACGTTACAGTTTAAAAAAATAATATCTTTTTTCTATCAATAACAAACAATACCTTGTAAAATTAAAGATCCAGATTCTCATTAATACAGATCACAGTTCACAAGCTAATAGCAATTCATTTGTGAGAGGCTAAAAATATGTCGAAGAAAGATGACATTATTAACACCGCATTAAGACTTTTTAACTCGTATAGCTACAATTCTATAGGTGTGGATCGCATCATTAATGAATCTGGCGTTGCAAAAATGACTTTCTACAAGCATTTTCCATCAAAAGAAAAATTAATTGAGGAATGTCTACTTCTACGAAACACGCTTTTACAGAACTCTCTTACCTCGGCCTTATCAAAACATGATGAGTTAGACCCTCTTGCGAGAATTAAAGCAGTATTTTTATGGTATTCCGACTGGTTTAATAGTGAAGACTTTAATGGCTGTATGTTTCAAAAAGCATTGGAAGAGGTTTTAAAACAATATCCGTCAACGCATCAACCTGCCACTTTGTATAAAGCTTGGTTGACTCAACTCATGCAAAACCTTCTTAACCAATATGATGTAAAAGAACCAGGTCCTTTATCTTTACTACTCGTTAATATATTGGAAGGTATGACCATTCAAGCGCAGGTCGAGCATGGCTCAATAAAAATTTATGATTATTGGAATCGAGTTGAAAAATTAATCGACTTTGAAAGAGCTGCTTAAAAATAAAGCGTGACATTCTTCTTCTTATATTAATATTCTTCTTATCTACCACGCTGCGTCTGAAAGTCATTTTGGTTCAAAATTAGACGTTTTTTTCGACCTTACTAAACCAAAATATACAGACCTGTCTGTACAAAACAGATTATATATTTAAAAAATAAAAACTCAATCATTTTTTTTGTTTCATTCAAAGATAAATTAGATTTAACTATTTATCGGAATGAAATAAGGCTTATTTGATGCTGGCTTCAATTCACTTATACTTAACAATTAAACTTATAACACAATGCAACACTTTAAACACAAAAGAAATACAAACAACTGTTTTTAATTAAAAATACTACTTATTTATCAGTTCCCCTTATATTGCTTTTCAACAAAAACAATTGGATTGATTAGTTTTGCTACATTCATTTCTGCAAGATCAATCTATACTATGCCCGCTATATTGATATAGGTATAAAGTATGAAAGATGGACTCCAAATTGAAGAAATGAAAAATGCGGCTGATTCAGTCGTGGGAATTCTAAAATCTTTGGCTAATACAGATCGTTTATTAATTTTATGTCACTTAGCTTACGAGGAGCTAAATGTCTCACAGATTGAAGAGAAGACCCAAATTACACAGCCCACTCTTTCACAACAACTTATGATGTTACGTAAAAGTGATGTTGTATCAACTCGTCGTGATGGTAAGCAAATTTTTTATTCTATTAAGGATGACAATATGCATTCAATTTTAAATACGCTTCACCAACTGTACTGTGCAAGTAAATAATATCTTTAAATTATAAATTTATAATAATATTAGTAACTTCCTGAAATATGCGATTTTTCAGCTTGAAAGCTTAGAGTTTAGTCCAAGCACAAAGTTTTGAAAATTCGCGTAGCTTTTCCAAAGCCTCACCGATACCATTTATTCTGTTATCAATTCATTTCTTTTTGAGTTCTTTCGGCACTTTCACCGCTTTTTGATATAATTCGTTTTCTTGATGAACAATTAACAAGCAAAGCCTCCAATAAAAAAAGTTAAAATTAAAAATTAACCAAAACTAAAACAATGACTTAATATTACCATCTACTATAAAAACCTCTAGTGTGCATAAAAAAGCTTAAGATTCCCATAACTTAAGTATAAAATACTCCGCTTGTTCAACCTTTAGCCATGAATAGGTTAATAAGGTCTTTATATGCTTGAATTCCTTTCTCGATTAAGCTTGGTAGCCAAGATTATTATCGCCATTATTTTAGGTATTGGCGTTGCATTACTATTTCCAGACATCACGCCATATTTAAGTTTATTTGGTGAGCTTTTTATTAAAGCATTAAAGTCTGTTGCCCCTATTTTAGTATTTGTATTGGTACTTTCTTCTATTGCCAACTTTCAGGTGGGTCATAGTGCGAATTTACGTCCAATCATGATTTTATATGTGGTAGGTATGTTGCTTGCTGCTTTCACAGCTGTGATTGTTAGTCTTTCTTTTCCTAGTACTTTATTCCTCAACACTGTTTCGCACAATGATTTGCAAGTACCAGGAAGTTTAGCTGACATTCTGAAAAACTTGCTTTTAAGCTTTATTGCCAACCCTGTTCAAGCCATTAGTGAAGCAAACTTTATTGGTATTTTAGCGTGGGCAATTGGCCTTGGTTTAGCGATGCGCCATAGCTCAGACACCACAAAACAAGTCATGCAGGATGTTGCACATGCTGTTAGTGCTATTATTCATAAAGTAATTGCTTTTGCACCTGTCGGTATTTTCGGTTTGGTTGCAGTGACTTTTGCAGATGCTGGTCTCGCAACGCTTGAAAGTTATGCGCAATTATTAGTAGTACTGTTAGGTACGATGTTCTTTGTTGCTTTAGTTATCAATCCAATTCTTGTTGCACTTACTATACGTGGGAATCCATACCCTCTCGTATTTAAATGTCTTAAAGAAAGTGGGATTACTGCTTTCTTTACACGAAGCTCAGCAGCCAATATTCCTGTTAACTTAGATCTGGCAGAGCGCTTAGGCGTTAATCCATCAACAGCAAGCGTCTCTATTCCATTAGGTGCGACAGTAAATATGGCTGGTGCAGCAGTGACAATTACTGTACTCACACTAGCAACTGTACATACGCTTGGAATTCATGTTGATTTTGCAACAATGCTCATCTTATCAGTTGTTGCTACAATTTCAGCATGTGGTGCTTCTGGTGTAGCTGGTGGTTCTTTACTTCTAATTCCAGTAGCTTGTAGTTTATTTGGCATTTCAACTGAAATTGCTATGCAAGTAGTGGCTATTGGTATGATTATCAGTGTATTGCAAGACTCTACAGAAACAGCTCTTAACTCTTCTACGGACGTTTTATTTACCGCAGCTGTAGATATTCGTTCTAAACAAACTTCCTAAACAAAATGCCATTTCAGCGTCTACCAAACTGGTTCCAACTTGGGGCCTTTTTACTGGCATTCAATGCTGGAATGATTAATGTATTAGGGCTAATTACCCTTTTGCATCAATCTATTTCACATATGACTGGCAACGTTAGTATGCTAGCTATGAGTTTGGTAGAGTGGCAACCAGAACATATCATTTTCTTACTTCTGGTGATCATTTGTTATGTTTGCGGTTCATTTTATAGTGGTTTTATTTTAGGGAGCAGCCATTTTCGACTAGGTCGTCGCTATGGCTTACCCTTGAGTCTTGTTGCTTTATTCATTTTTCTTTGTTGGCTATTACTTCCTTATTTTCCACGCTATGGATTATTATGGGCTTGTACAGCAATGGGCCTTCAAAATGCAATGGTGAGCCATTATAAAGGAACCATTATTCGAACTACCCATCTATCTGGCGTTTTAACAGATATTGGTTTAGCACTTGGATATAAAGCCAGAGGCTTACCTGTAGAAAACCGACGTATAGTTTTACACTTACTTATTTTTGCGGGTTTTCTGCTGGGTGGAATTCTTGCCGCGCTGGTATATCCGCATTTAAAGTTACAAGCATTTTTATTGCCAGCAACTTTAAGCTTAGTCTTAAGTATTTCTTACTGGGTAGTTTACTTTTATAGCCCTTCAACTTCACATAAGGATTAAGTCATGGTTAAAAATGCCTTACAAGCACAGCTACTAAAAGCTGGGTTAGTGGATAATAAAAAAGCAAAAAAATTAACAAAACAAGCTCATCACGAGCAACGTATCGGTCAAAGCAATGAGCCCGAAATCAAAGCGAATATTGAAAAAGCTCAACAAGAAAAGTTAGCTAAAGACCAGGCTTTAAACTTAGAAAAACAACAACAACTTGAGGAAAAAGCCCTCAAAGCATCAATCATTCAAATGATTAAGCATCATAAAATTTCAAATACTGATGGTGATAGTGTTTATCAATTTATTGATGAGGGTAAGATCAAGAAGGTATATATTTCTCAGCAAATATATAATGCACTTGTTTCAGGCAGTTTGCTCATTGCTAAAGATCAAAATCAATATGCTTACTTACCTAAAGCATTAGCTGAAAAAATTGATCAGAAGATGAAAGGGTTTATTTTATTGAACAATGCGGAGTCCAATGAACAAACCACAAATGAAGAAGATCCTTACGCAGCCTATGTTATTCCTGATGATTTAATGTGGTAACACATACAAGGGCCTTTATGATGCAAATATAAAGGCCTTTTTCGAATGGATTTAAAAAGTATTAATTTAACAAATGTTCAAAATAGTAAGAAAAAATACTTAAAGAATAAATTCCTTCACCACTTTATCTATTAATCCCGATATAATAAATCATAATTTTTTAAGTCTTCGCGACATTCTTGAAGATTTCTTCAGGCATCCAAATTTACGTCATGTACTAATGAATGACGTACAACATAATCAGTTCATGTGTATTTGCGCATATTCAAAAGATCGAAAACTGAAGTGATCTTGATCTAACTGACTTTTTTGTAAATTTAATTGCAAAGACTTAATTAAGTGGCTTTTGTCTTAAAGGTAGTAATTCATGCTGAAGTGGTTTGAAAAACTTGTAGATCCCTACCCAACAAAAGGTCTGGATGAACCTTTACCAACTCGTTTTTTTCCATTTGTCTGGCAAGCAACGGAAGGCTTACGCCCTTACTTATTCTTACTTATTCTTTTTACAGCAGGTGCGGCAAGCTTTGAAGCCTTACTTTTTTCAAAGATTGGACAACTCGTAGATTGGTTAAGCAGTAGTCGCCCTGAAAGTTTTTTAAGTCAGCACACGACTGATTTACTACTTTTAATTGCTGTTTTATTTACCAATATCTTTTTTGTAAATATTCAATCTATTGTAAAACATCAGATTTTATATAGTACTTTTCCAATGCGTTTGCGTTGGCGTTTTCATAATCTTTTATTAAAACAAAGCTTAGATTTTTTCCATAACGACTTTGCTGGTCGACTTTCTGCAAAAGTTATGCAAACGGCTCTAGCCATTCGTGAATTCTGGATTATTTTGGGCGATATGTTGGCTTATGTCGCTATTTACTTTATTACCGTTAGTATTGTTCTGGGCTCAATTTCAACAATTTTGCTAATACCACTTTTAGTTTGGTTAACCTTATTCTTATTAAGTGCTTGGTTCTTTATTCCACGTTTAAGTAAAGTATCTCAGCAGCAAGCCGATGCTAGATCAATTATGACTGGTCGCGTTACCGATGCTTACACCAACATTCAAACTGTTAAATTGTTTGCACATGCAGGACGTGAGAGCCAATATGCGAAAGCATCAATGAAAGAGTTTATGACAACAGTCTATGCTCAGATGCGCTTAGGCACTCTTTTTGAAATAAGTATCAACATGCTATCAGCCGTCTTATTTATTGGGGTTATTGGCACCTCAGTTTGGCTATGGACTCAAGGTTTAGCAGCATTAGGTGTAATTGCAGCGACTACTGCCATGATTTTAAAACTTAATAGTATGGCTGAGTTTATGATGTGGCATATGTCCGCATTATTTGAAAATGTTGGAACCATTCAAGATGGTATGCAAACATTAGGTAAAAAAATTAATATTCAAGACAAACCTGATGCAAAAACACTTGAAGTAAGCCAAGGTGAGATTGTATTTAAAGATGTTAGCTTTGCTTATAACAATAAAAATGTGATTAATCACTTCAACTTAAAAATTAAAGCTGGTGAAAAGATAGGAATTGTTGGACGTTCTGGAGCAGGCAAATCTACGCTTATTCAGTTGCTTTTACATTTTTATCATCTTAAACAAGGTGCAATTTTAATTGATGGGCAAAATATTGAAGATGTGACTCAAGATAGTCTAAGAGCGAATATTGCCTTGGTAACACAAGATACGTCTTTATTACATCGCTCAGTCGCTGAAAATATTAAGTATGGACGTCCAGATGCATCTGATGCCGATATGAAAAATGCTGTAAAGAAAGCAAAAGCCGCCGAATTTATACCTCAATTGGTAGATTTAAAGGGTCGTAATGGATATGACGCTCAAGTAGGTGAACGTGGTGTAAAACTTTCTGGTGGTCAAAGACAACGTATTGCTATTGCACGTGTATTTTTAAAGGACGCTCCTATTCTCATTTTAGATGAAGCCACTAGTGCATTAGATTCAGAAGTTGAAGCAGCTATCCAGTCAAGTTTAAATGACCTTATGGTTGATAAAACTGTTATTGCAATTGCACACCGATTATCTACTATTGCACAAATGGATCGTTTAATTGTTCTTGATGAAGGCCAAATTGCTGAGCAAGGAACACATGAAGAGTTAATTGCGCAAAATGGAATATATGCACAATTATGGAAACGTCAAACAGGCGGCTTCCTAATTGAACAAAAAGTTTTACAGGGTCAAGATTAATGCTTTATTTAGAAGATTTGAAAATTGGTGATCGTTTTATTAGTCGTGAATATGAAATCACCTTAGATGAAATCAAAAAATTTGCAAATTCCTATGACCCTCAACCATTTCACATAGATGAAGAGCAAGCTAAGCATGATCCTATTTTTCAAGGGATTGCTGCCAGTGGTTGGCACACTTCTGCCATCACTATGCGTTTATGGACCGAATGCATGCCTATTCATGGAGGTTTGATAGGTTCAGAATCTAGTTTGCGGTGGCCACGCCCCACTCGACCAGGTGATAGAATTCATGTTGAAACTGAAATTTCAGCTATCACCCCATCCAAAACAAAATTAGATCGTGGTATTGTAAGTTACGTTACACAAGCCTTAAATCAGCATGGGGATGTTTTACTTATTTCAACAACAAAAATTGTTGTCTTTAAAAAGAATGTTTAAAAATGGTTGATATGATTGTCTAACAGTTTTTATAAACTCAGATTATATTTCATGACAAGATGTGTAAGAAATGCATGTGAAAAATTGATGAGAGCAATGGAACGCATATGAAAATTACCTCAGCTCGTCAAGATCAGGGTATTCCGGGTGTCTATGGCTTATTGCTATTAGATGTCGTTTCACGTTGGGGATACAACGATGAAACATTATTTGCTCCATTTCATCTTACAAGCGAGCAACTGGCTGACCCTGACTATCGTATTTCTACACCAGTAGCAAATGAACTTGTTAAACACGCTCTTAAACTAACTGGTGAAACTACTTTGGGTTACCATCTTGGTACTCAAATGCGTATTTCAATTCATGGTTTCATTGGCTATGCAATTATGACAGCCAAAGATATTACAGAAGCAATTGCACTCGCAGCACGTTTTATTCAGCTACGCTTGCCCTTTTTACAATTATATTTCTCAACTTTTGGACCCAAAGCGACCTTACAATTACAGTGTGATATTGAACTTGAGCCTTTACGTACAGAAATCGTTTTAGGTTTAACCATTGGTATCATGAGCATGGCGAAAGCTATGACTGGCATTGACGATTTAGCTGGAGATGTAGACTTAGATTTTCCAGAGCCAGAAGGTTTTGACAAATATAAAAATAAACTAAGCAGCACAATTCGCTTTAACCAACCACATTTAATTTCAAGTTTTGATAAAAAATATTTAGGACTTAAATTAGTCAACGCCGACCCTATTGCAAGTCAAGTTGCCATTAACCAATGTGAAGCTGAACTTTCTGCTTTGGGTGAACGCCGACGTTTAGCAATGCGAGTTCGTGATATTTTAAGTAATTCTGAACAGCATTACTTAAGCATAGAAAATGTAGCAGAATGCTTACATATGTCGGACCGCACACTTAAACGTCAATTGGCAGCAGAAGGAACTTCCTTTTCTACATTAGTTGATGAAGTACGCTATCGACATGCAACATCTTTGCTTTCGCGTACAGATTATAGTCTTGAACAGATTGCCGATGAACTTGGCTATTCGGACGTTGCAAATTTTAGCCGTGCTTTCAAACGCTGGAGTGGCCGCAGCCCAAGCAACTGGCGTAAAGACCCCTACTTATAATGTTTAAAACTATTGGACACAAGCTTAAGGAGTTACCATGAATCACCCTTCGGAACTGAAGTATGCACGTACACATGAGTGGGTAAAAATTGAAGGTGATCTTGTTATTACAGGGATTACTGACCACGCACAAGATGAGCTTGGCGATTTGGTGTATGTCGAAACTCCTGAAGTTGGTAGTCAAGTTACAGCTGGCGAACAAGCTGGAGTTGTTGAGTCAGTGAAAACTGCTTCAGACATCCATGCTCCTGTTTCAGGCACTGTAGTAGAAGTAAATACTGACCTTGAAGATGATCCTGATTTTGTAAATGACGACCCATACGGCAAAGGCTGGATTTATAAAATCAAACCAGACAATATTGCAGATGTTGAAAAACTTTTAACAAATGCAGAATATGAAGCTGGCCTATAAGATAGGTATAGTTTTCAAGATTTAATAAAAACCAGTTTAGATTTAGACTGGTTTTTTTCTTTGTTTATGCAGTTAATTTAAAATCAGTTATCTGATTCGGTGACCTATATGACAAAACTTGTTGTATTTTCTGGCGCGGGTATGAGTGCCGAAAGTGGAATTAGCACTTTTCGTGACAGTAATGGTCTATGGGAAAATTATGACATTCAGCAAGTTGCCACACCTGAAGCATGGCAAAAGAACCCTGCTTTAGTTCAACGCTTTTATAATGAAAGACGCAAAAATATTTTAGAATCTCAACCTAATTCAGCCCATCAATATATTTCCAAACTACAAGATTATTTTGAAGTACAAGTTATTACTCAAAACATTGATGATTTGCATGAACGCGCCGGAAGTTCCAACGTTTTACATTTGCATGGAAACATTCGGTTAGCAAAAAGCTCGGGGCCACAGGCACAATTCACAACTCAGTTTTATGAGATTAAGGGTTGGAAATTAGACTTAGAACACGACCTTTGCCCAGAGGGATATCCCCTTCGCCCACATGTAGTCTGGTTTGGTGAAGCTGTACCGGCTTATGAAGAAGCAATTAGGTTAGTGCAAAGTGCAGATGTTTTTATTGTAATTGGGTCGACATTAAGCGTATATCCGGTTGCCGGTTTAGTACATGAAATTGCAGCTCAATGTAAAGCTTACTATATAGATCCCAAAGCAGATCATGTCCGTGTTCCTCAACAATACGGATTGTTAAAGATGTCAGCTACCCAAGGAATGCATGAACTTTTTAAGAATTTAACCAATTGACTGCTATTTTTAAGTACTAAATAAATTTAATTTGAATAAAAATTATTATTTTTGGGACAAAATTTTCTAACTTTGTTCTAATTTCGCGCAATAAAATTTTATTCTCCATTCACTTTGTAACCAAATATAGAGTTATTTTTTTAAAAAACTTATTTTTCTCAAGATAATTCAAAAAAATAAAATATTAAAAAATCACAAATACATGATTAATAATATATTTTTCAAGTTATAATTTCAATTATATTGATTTACACAAAGCTACAAAAAATACAATATAAAAACAACAGAGCAAAAAAATTCTTTTGTGGTTGAATCTCAACCTCTTGAATGCCGTACAAGAAAACAGCGACCTGGATTAGGTTACAATCACGGATTATGGATATAAGGACACACATCCATCATGAGTTATTTTGATCCCACCCTCATCATGTTTATGGTGTACATCGTAGCAATGGTACTTATTGGCTTATTTGCCTACCGTGCTACAAGCGACTTCTCAGATTATATTCTTGGTGGTCGTAGTTTAGGCAGTTTCGTTACTGCGTTATCCGCAGGCGCATCAGACATGAGTGGCTGGCTACTCATGGGCTTACCAGGAGCAATTTATCTTTCTGGTTTATCTGAAGCTTGGATTGCAATTGGTCTTATTATCGGTGCTTGGCTTAACTGGCTACTGGTTGCTGGTCGATTACGCGTTCATACTGAAATTCAAAACAATGCATTAACTTTGCCAGATTATTTTACAAGCCGTTTTGATGACCAGAAAAAAGTACTTCGTATTTTCTCTGCCGTTATCATCTTGGTTTTCTTCGCTATTTACTGTGCTTCAGGCATGGTGGCGGGCGCCCGTTTATTTGAAAATTTATTCGGTATGTCATACAACACTGCAATTTGGCTTAGTGCTATTGCGACCATCAGTTATGTTTGTATCGGTGGATTCTTAGCAATTAGCTGGACTGATACATTCCAAGCTGGATTGATGATTTTTGCCCTGATATTAACGCCAATCGTGACTTACCTTGCGATCGGGGACACAACTCATTTTGTTACTCTCATTGAAACTGCACGTCCGCATGCATTTAATCTCATCTCAGATTTTGGTGTGGTAGCAGTTTTATCCTCCATGGCATGGGGTCTTGGTTACTTTGGTCAACCACACATCCTTGTACGTTTCATGGCAGCAGATTCAGTAAAATCTATTCCTGCTGCACGCCGTATCGGTATGACATGGATGATTTTATGCTTAATGGGTGCTGTAGGTGCTGGTTTCTTCGGTATTGCTTATTTTGAGCAACACCCTGAATTAGCGGCAGTTGTGAGCAAAAACCCTGAAACTGTATTTATGGAATTGACTAAAATTTTATTCAATCCATGGATTGTGGGTATCATTTTGGCTGCAATTTTAGCTGCTGTTATGAGCACCTTAAGCTGTCAACTTTTGGTATGTTCAAGTGCTTTAACTGAAGATTTATACAAAGGTTTTCTTCGTAAAAATGCATCTCAAAAAGAACTTGTATGGGTTGGCCGTGTAATGGTTCTTGTCATTGCTGTTCTTGCAATTATTCTTGCAGGTAACCCAGATAGTAAAGTTCTTGGTCTTGTTGCTTATGCATGGGCTGGCTTCGGTGCAGCGTTTGGTCCGCTTATCATCTTGTCATTGTTCTGGAAACGTATGAATTTACAAGGTGCTTTAGCAGGTATGATCGTTGGTGCAGTTGTGGTTATTGGCTGGAAAAATCTTTTCGCAGACACTGGTGTTTACGAAATTATTCCTGGCTTTATCCTTGCATTTATCAGCATCGTTGTTGTGAGTCTTTTAACTAAAGCGCCAAATACGACAGTAACTGGACGCTTTGAACAAGCAGATAAACTCTACAAAGAAAGCATATAATCCATCTAAATAAACTAAGGGGCTTCGGCCCCTTTATTTATTTTTAGTTTTGATTTTAATTTTTGAAGTATCCTTCACGACTTGCATCACTGGGTAACTACGGGTTTCTTTTACCCCAGGCAACTGCCATAACACTTGCCCTGCAATACGTCTAAACTCTTCCATACTGGCACTTCGTAATTTAATTAAAAAATCGAAGCCCCCACTGACCATATGACACTCAACAATTTCCGGATAATGCACCACAGCATCAATAAACTCATCTAAAACATTAGGTGTCGTTTTATCCAGTAATACTTCAACAAACACCAAAAAATTAGCATTTAACTTAACAGGGTTTAACTTAGCCTCATATCCCAAGATGAATTCATCCTTCGTTAGCTTTTGGACTCGTGCCATCACAGCAGTTGGAGACAAATTCACAAGTTCGGCTAATTTACTGTTCGAAATACGCCCATCTGTTTGAAGAATATCCAAAATTTTTAAATCAGTGCGATCAAGGCTTAATAATGGGCCATTCATCTGAATTTTCCTCTAAAAAATGGGATAAATATAGTGAGTTATTCGGTGTTTCTTCTGTAATGATAAATTATCTAAACCTCTCTACTCAAGATAAATAGTATGAGAGCTAGTTGGCGGAAACAGATATGAATACAATGGATACTTTTCATCAAATGGATAAATCTCACCAAGGCTATATCACCGAATTCAACGATAAAAGTGAGTTTGAACAACGCATTAACACAGCTTGGCGTCGTGCTGAACCAGAAGCTGTAGAAGAGTTATTACAAGCTGCCGCGGTATCTGATGATTTAGATCATAAAATTTATGACCTTGCCTTTAATCTTGCCCATAACTTACGTGAACGTAAAACTTCTTCGGGTAAAGCAGGTATTGTTCAAGGGTTACTACAAGAATTCTCCCTTTCTTCACAAGAAGGCGTGGCTTTAATGTGTCTTGCTGAAGCTTTGCTTCGTATTCCAGACTCAGCAACACGTGATTTACTTATTCGAGATAAAATCAATCAAGGCAACTGGAAAGAACACGTTGGCCAAAGCAGCTTAATGTTTGTAAATGCTGCTGCATGGGGCCTTATGCTGACTGGTAAGCTCATGGAAACACCAAAGCAAACTAGTCTTTCAAGTGTACTTACTGGCCTTTTAGCACGTAGTGGCCGTGGCATTATTCGTAAAGCAGTCGATGTTGCAATGCGTATGATGGGTGAACAGTTTGTTACTGGTGAAACCATTGAAGAAGCTGTAGACCATGCAAAAGTACTTGAAGACAAAGGTTTCCGCTATTCTTACGACATGTTGGGTGAAGCTGCTCTAACCGAACATGATGCTGAACGTTACTTCAATGATTATACACAAGCCATCCATGCAATTGGTAAAGCGTCTAACGGTAAAGGTGTTTATGATGGCCCTGGTATTTCAATTAAGCTTTCTGCTCTACACCCTCGCTATCAACGCGCGCAAATTGAACGTGTTCATCAGGAACTTTACGGCAAAGTATTCGAACTCGCTCTTTTAGCAAAACAATACAACATCGGTTTAAATATCGATGCAGAAGAATCAGAACGTTTAGAAATTTCTCTTGAATTACTTGAACGTCTTTGCTTCGAACCGGAACTTGCGAACTGGAAAGGTATTGGCTTCGTTATTCAAGCGTACCAAAAACGCTGTTTCTTCGTAGTTGATTATATTATTGATCTTGCTAAGCGCAGCCAAAAACGCCTCATGATCCGTCTTGTGAAAGGTGCGTATTGGGATAGCGAAATCAAGAAAGCACAAATCGAAGGTATGGATGACTATCCTGTCTTCACTCGTAAGGTGCATACGGATTTATCTTATATCGCTTGTGCTAAAAAATTACTTGCAGCACCAGAGTTCATCTATCCGCAATTTGCAACTCATAATGCTCAAACGTTAGCAACGATCTATCATTTAGCTGATCCAAGCAAATATTATGCTGGTCAGTACGAGTTCCAATGTTTACATGGTATGGGTGAGCCACTTTATGAACAAGTTGTTGGCCCACGTGAGCAAAATAAATTAGGCGTACCATGCCGTATTTATGCTCCAGTTGGTAACCATGAAACTTTGTTGGCTTACTTAGTTCGCCGTTTACTTGAAAATGGTGCAAATACTTCATTTGTTAACCGTATTGCCGATAAAACACTTAAAGTTGAAGATCTGATTCAGTCTCCAATTTACGATATTCGCAATGCAGCTAAACTTGAAGGTTCAGTTGGCTTAAAACACCCATCTATTCCGTTGCCTTTAGACATGTATGGCTCGCTCCGTAAAAACTCTAAAGGATATGATTTAGCTAATGATGCTCCACTTGAAGCTTTAGACAGCACAGCTCAACAACTGCGTAACCGTATCTGGCAAAGCCATCCGTTATTGGCAGATAACGGTTCTTTAGAACAAGGTAATTCTGTTGCAATTACAAACCCAGCACAAAATGATGAAATTGTTGGGCATGTACAAGAAGCTGATCTAAAGCATGTAGAAGTTGCACTTAATGCAGCTGAACAAACTCAGTCTGAATGGGCTAATACTCCTAAAGATCAACGTGCTCAATACTTAAAACGTGCAGCTGACCTGATGGAAAGCCGTATTGAAGAGTTAATGGTATTGCTTTGCCGTGAAAGTGGTAAAACCTATGCCAATGCGATTGCTGAAGTTCGTGAAGCTGTAGATTTCTTACGTTACTACGCAACTCAAGTTGAGAACCTTCCAGCTAATACAATCATTCAGCCTTTAGGTACTGTACTTTGTATTAGCCCATGGAACTTCCCTCTTGCGATTTTCTCAGGCCAAATCGCGGCTGCATTAGTCAGCGGTAACTGTGTTATTGCTAAACCAGCCGAACAGACTCCATTAATTGCAGCTCAAGCAGTGCAAATTTTATGGGAAGCTGGTATTCCTCATGGCGCTGTGCAGTTATTGCCAGGTCGTGGTGAAACAGTTGGTGCTCAGCTTAGCCAAGATAATCGTATCGATGGCATTATGTTTACAGGTTCAACTGAAGTCGCAAAAATTTTACAGAAGACAGTTGCAAAACGTTTATCTGAAAATGGCCAGTCAATTCCCCTCATTGCAGAAACTGGTGGTCAAAATGCAATGATTGTGGACTCATCAGCTTTAACTGAACAAGTCGTACTTGATGTTGTAAGTTCAGCTTTTGATAGCGCTGGTCAACGTTGCTCTGCTTTACGTATTTTATGTGTGCAAGAAGACAGTGCTGCAACCGTTATTAAAATGCTTAAAGGTGCAATGCAACAGTTGAGCGTAGGTAACCCTGCCATTTTAAAAACTGACATTGGTCCTGTTATTGATGTTGAAGCAAAACAGACGATTGATCAGCACATCCAAAAAATGAAGTCTAAAGGCTATCCAGTACATCAGCTAATGTTTGGCGCAACGAGCCAGAATGAATTAGATAAAGGAACTTTTGTTGTACCAACAGCAATTGAGTTACCTAACCTTGATGATTTACAACGTGAAGTCTTTGGTCCAGTTTTACACATCATTACCTATAAGTATGGCGAGCTTGAGCAACTCATCTCGCGAATTAATGCCAAAGGTTATGGTTTAACAATGGGTTTACACACCCGTATTGATCAAACGATCCAAACAGTGATTCAACATGCTGAAGTTGGTAACCTTTATATCAACCGAAATATTGTTGGTGCTGTTGTTGGTGTTCAACCATTCGGTGGTGAAGGTTTATCTGGTACAGGTCCAAAAGCTGGTGGTCCGCTTTACATGTATCGCTTAATGCAACATTGTTCAAATAAAGTATTGGCAACCCCGTTTGCCATGAAAAATGAACAAACTGCTTTTGAAGGCTTTAACCGTGAAGTTTATCAGAGCTTACAAAATTGGGCGAAACAGCATTTACCGCAAGAAAATCGCGAAATTGAACCATTTGGTGTTGGTAAATTCTATGAGTTACAAGGCCCTACTGGGGAAAGTAACCAATATATTATTTTGCCACGTCATCGTGTTCTTTCAATCGCTGACACAGAACAAAATCAGTTGCATCAATTGCTCGCAATTTTTGCAGTTGGTAGCCAAGCTGCGGTAATGCCAAATAGTCCATTATTGGCCAAATATAAACAAACATTGCCAAAAGATGTATTAGATGCAATTCGTGTTATTAAAAACATCAGTTCAGATGATTTTGATGCAGTTTTACATCATGGTAACCGCGAAGAAATCTTCTCATTACAGCAAGAAGTTGCTACTCGTTCTGGTGCAATTGTGGGTATTACACATGTTGAGCCAAATGAGACTATTCCACTTGAACGTTTAGTAATTGAACGTGCAATTAGTGTGAATACAGCTGCTGCTGGTGGTAATGCAAGCTTAATGACAATGTCTGATTAATACGTAAGTTTCTAAAAAAGCCCAAATCTAGCATTTGGGCTTTTTTATTTAATAAAGTAATCTTTTCTTAAATATATAAACTTTATCAATTCGAGATTCTAATAATGATCTTTTTAGAACCAGAACAATATCAAAAAAAATGCGCTCAACTTTTTAATTCATATCAAAAAGATATTTCAACACTACTACCATTTGTCAGAATTGAGCATATTGGTTCATCTTCAATACCGAATGCAATTTCAAAGGGTGATTTAGATATTTATATTGAAGTTAAGCCTGAGCAGTTTGAAGTTGCAATTGAAGGGTTAAAAACTCTTAACTTTATAGAAAAGCAAAATACGCTAAGAACACATGAACTTTGTATGCTTGAGTCACTCAATAACGATGATGTTGCTTTTCAAATTGTAGCTACAGGTTCAAAGTTCACATTTTTCTTAACATTTAGAAATAAGCTTACCACTTCTCCAGCACTGGTCGATGAATATAATCAATTAAAATTACAGTGTAGTCATTTAGATCACGATCAATATAGAACAATAAAATCAGATTTTATTACTCGCATTTTGAAACATCCATAATTTTAACGACAGTCATCCTTATTGATATCTAGCTAAAATTGGCTCCTGTAAGCCCGTTTTTTTTGATACCATTCACTATTTGATTCTGTCTAAATTTTCTTTGTCTATGACCTCTTCTTATCATCAACAACTTCAAACTAAAATTGACCGCATTACTGCCCAATTTTCTGAATTTACTCCACCTACATTAGAAGTGTTTGAGTCACCTGAACAACATTTCCGTATGCGTGCTGAGTTTCGTATCTGGCATACAGAAAATGACATGTTCTATGCCATGTTTGAACGTAACGATGATGACAAACAAAAAACCGTTTTACGCATTGATGAATTCCCCATTGCAGACGAAAGCATTAATGATTTAATGCCAAAACTTTTGGAAGAACTCAAAGCAGAACCTAAACTTTCGAGCCGTTTATTTGAAGCTGATTTTCTTGCAACACTTAGCGGGGAAATGTTAGTTACATTAATCTATCACCGTAAACTTGATCAAGAATGGGAACAAGCAGCTAAAGCGCTTGCTGAGAAGTTAGACATTAAGATTATGGGTCGTAGTCGTGGTCAAAAAATTATTATTGGCGATGATTTTGTCGTAGAAGAATTTGAGCTTTTAAATCGTTCATTTAAATACAAACAAATCGAAAGTAGTTTTACTCAGCCGAACGCACAAGTTTGCAAAAAAATGCTGCAATGGGCGTGTGATGCAGCTGAAGGATCGAAAAAACACTTACTAGAACTTTATTGTGGTAATGGTAACTTTACTCTTCCTCTTTCTTTAAAGTTTGAACGTGTTCTAGCAACAGAACTTGCAAAATCTTCCGTTTATGCTGCTCAATGGAACATCGAGCAAAACCAGATTGATAATATTCAAGTAGCCCGTCTTTCAGCTGAAGAATTTACTCAAGCCTATCAGGGTGAGCGCGAATTCCGCCGCTTACAAGAAGCAAATATTGATATCCAAAGTTATGACTTTGATACCGTATTTGTTGATCCCCCGCGCGCAGGGATTGATGATGAAACTTTAAAACTTTTACAAGGTTTTGAACGGATTATCTACATTTCATGTAATCCAGATACATTGTATGAGAACATAAAAATATTAGGTTTAACTCATCGTATTACCAAGTTTGCATTATTCGATCAGTTCCCATATACCCATCATGTGGAATCAGGTGTATTACTTGAGAAGATTTAAACAAAATCTTTCATTGTAAATTTAAAATCAAAGGGGGTTACATACCTCCTTATTTTTTAATGATTTTTTGTTTAAGTATTTAAATTTTCAAAAAATATCAAGTCATCTATCCGTCATAATTTCGTTTAACTCACGCATTCCTATCGAAAATTCTCGAGTTCAATTGGTGGATTTATCACTTATAGAGACTTGTATTTTATTTTAAATTGGCTATATTTCGAGCTATGTTAGATTGTATATGAAGGCTCTATGAGTTTTTGGCAAAAGCTGTTCTTAGCAGATCAACAGCATAACGAGCATAAAAACCAAACTGCTTGTGTTGAAAATGACTGCTCATGTAAAACAAATGAACAACTTCTAAGTGCTCTTGCACTAGCAACAGATGAAGATGTCATTAAGGGAATAAAGAAAGTTCTTATTTCCCGTGGTTATAGCCGAAAAGAGTTGAATGAACTCACTCCAAAACCATCTATCCATTAATTAAAAAGCCAGTCTTGTACTGGCTTTTTTATATTTCACTTTAATCTACACTCTGTCTGATCTACCCAACCAACAATTGGTCCCATTTCAAATTGTTGATCATTACGCTTGTCTTTTTGAACATATAAACTAGAAATAGAACCATCAAGATATAAAGCCTGCTCTACCTTAAGATTTTTTTGAAAGAACTGAGCAAACTTGTAAAAACTCACACTATTCTTCGATATTACAAAGTAGAGTTTATTATTTCGAATACCGACTCCATTACGAATTTTATTTGATTGAGAATCTGGTAAAAAAAGGGAATTTATCTTTCCATCAATCACTAACATCGGGCCAGATTGTGTCGCATAATCAACGTTGAAATCTCGGCGACTGTATTGCTGCGTTGTTAAAATGAAGGCCTGCTTTTTATTCCAACTTAACACCCCATTAGGCTGCAAAAAGAAATTTCCAAATCCTTTACTTTTATTTAGTGGCTGAATCACCTTAGCTTGTTCAACATACAGCCCTACTGGAGAAAATCCCGGATGGAACATCCCTGCATTCATTGCGAAAGAAAGTCGCTCACATTGCTTTAAATGTTCCTGAACATTGTTAAAGCTTTTGTAATACTGCTGATTATTAGAATTCTTAAGAAACAAGCGTAACTGTTTTAAATTGCTAATTGCAACCACATCATATTGGTCGCCTTCCGCTGTTTTAACTTGCTGGTGTTCTATCGCATAGACAGACTGAATCAAAAGCCCATATATAGTTAAGCACCACATCAACCATTTCATTTAATACCACCAGACATGACATTTTTTCTTCATATTAAATCTTTAAATTATATACAATAAACACAATTATAATTGGATATGTACCAAACTCATCCATTCGACGTAATCAATACACTCCACATTGCTGATATTGGTTATAATAATTAGCAGCTTTTCAATAAAAGCCTTTTACACTTTATTGGATCAGCGTAAGCATGCAACAACCGAATAAGCGCTACCCTTTAGGGGCTCATCTCATCGTAAAGCATCTCGGCTATAGCCATCATGGTATATACGCTGGGAGAGGTCGAGTCATCCATTATTCAGGCTTAGCGCATTTCATCAAAAAACGCCCCATTGAAATTACCTCAATAGATGCATTCTCGCATGATAAAAAAATACATGTTCGCTCTTATGACACGCCACGCTATAAAGGAAGAGCTGTCGTGCGCCGGATGCGTTCACGTATGCATGAAAACCACTACCATCTAATTATTAATAACTGTGAACATTTATGTAGTTGGGCAATTACCGGAATCGAAAGTAGCACCCAAGTTGAACGTATGATGCATCGATTAACGACCATTGGTTATGTAAGTTCAATCATGAGCTATATGAATGGGATGATGCTCACTGTTGCAACGACATGTTTTGCTCTTGTTCTTTATATTAAAAAGAAATTGCGTGATCAGGCAAAAATGAAGGTCCCTACTTATCAATTTCTTAGAGAAAAATCTGAAAAAAGGAATATTGATCCTTCAGTCCCCTTAGTGTTTATAGATCCAGATAAAAAAGAACCAATTTAATAAAAAAGCCCTCAAATATGAGGGCTTTTAGAAAACTTATAACTTATTTTTTATCAACTTTTGCTTCAGTCGTAATGTTTACAGTGATTTTATCACCAACATTAGGCACATAGTTTCCTAGACCAAAGTCAGAACGCTTGAATGAAGTTGTAGCATTAAAACCAATCGCTGGAACTTTTGCCATTGGGTGTTCGCCTTGCTTGTTTAAAACAGCGTCAAGTACCACAGGCTTAGTTACACCTTTAACGGTTAAGTCACCAGTAATTTTAAAGTGCTTTTTGTCTTTAGTTTCAACTTTAGTACTTTTAAACGTAATGTTTGGATATTTAGCAGCATTAAACCAAGCTTCTTCTTGGAACTCTTTATCCAAAGCAGGAACGTTTGTATTTACACTGCTTAAAGGAATAGTCACATTTACAGATGAGTTTGCTGGTTTAGCATTATCAACTTTAATTACACCTTGGATATCCGAGAAGTTAGCGCTTGGAGTAGAGAAACCAAAGTGATTCCACGAGAAAACAGTAGCTGTATGTGTAGGATCAATTTTGTAGTCCACTGGCGCAGCTAAAGTAACTGAACTAGCCAATGCTACTGCCAAACCAAAGCTTAGTGTTTTAAGATGCATTTTTCGTATCCTTTATTGATATAGTCATTAGTGTATACATCAAGTAATTTAATTCACTATTCTTTATAAAACGATATGTTTCATCCATGCAACAATAAAAGCGTTACAGTTATTATTTAAAAACAATATTATAAGATATCGGTGTTGTCATACCGTTTCCGAACTCTCAAATTAATTCGTTTTTACTTCGACTTTATTGATCAATAACAAGGTAAAACATGGCTAATACTGCTCAAGCACAAAGTACTTCCACTCCATATCGAGTAACTCTGACCGACCCATCGGGTCACCAATGGTTTGCTGATGAACCTACAGACAAAGGTGGTCTAGATACTGCTCCAAACCCAGTTCAGATCTTACTGTCTGCGTTAGGCGCTTGTACCACCATTACACTAGAAATGTATGCGAATCTTAAAGGTATTAAGCTTGATCATGTTCAAGTTGATTTAGTATTAAACCCAAATGGTGAACCAGAGAAAGGCCAAAATAATATTGAACGCCACATCACGCTTAAAGGTGAATTCAGTGAAGACCAACACAAGCGTTTATTAAAAGTTGCCGAGAACTGCCCTATTCATAAATTACTCACTTCTCAAATTAATATTCAAACCGAACTTAGCATTTAACCTTTCAAATATAAAAAAGCGCTCCCTAATGGAGCGCTTTTTTACACTACTTCAATATTTAAGCAGTTAATTCTTTTACTGCTGCAACAACAGCTTCAGTTGTAATACCAAAGAATTGGAACAAATCTTTTGCTGGTGCAGATTCACCATAAGTTGTCATACCAATTACTTTGCCATCAAGACCAACAAACTTCCACCAGTAGTCAACATGAGCAGCTTCAACCGCAACACGCGCACGGATATGAGCTGGTAATACAGCTTCACGATATGCAGCGTCTTGTTTCGTAAATTCTTCTGCACATGGCATAGAAACTACACGCACACCGTCAAGTTGAGCATAAGCTTCCATTGCTAAAGAAATTTCAGAACCAGTTGCAATAATAATTGCTTTTAATTCGCCTTTTTCTTGAGCAAGAACATAACCACCTTTTGCAACATTTTGAATTTGTTCTTCAGAACGTGTTTGGAATGGTAAGTTTTGACGAGAGAAAATGAGTGCTGTAGGACCATCTTTACGCTCTAAAGCAGATTTCCATGCAGTAGCAGTTTCAACAGTATCAGCAGGACGCCATGTATTTAGGTTAGGTGTACCACGTAAAGAAGCAATTTGTTCGATTGGTTGGTGAGTTGGACCATCTTCACCCAAACCAATTGAGTCATGTGTATAAACATGAATTACACGTTGTTTCATCAATGCAGACATACGTACTGCATTACGCGCATATTCCATAAACATTAAGAATGTTGCAACGTAAGGAACAAAACCACCATGTAATGCAACGCCATTGGCAATTGCAGTCATACCGAACTCACGTACGCCATAATATACGTAGTTACCAGCTGGGTTCTCTTGAATACCTTGGCAACCTTTCCAAAGCGTTAAGTTAGAACCCGCTAAGTCAGCAGAACCACCTAGCAATTCAGGCAATAAAGGACCAAATGCTTGTAATGTGTTTTGGCTTGCTTTACGTGTTGCGATTGTCTCGCCTTTCGCATTTGTTTCACGAATGAATGCATCTGCTTGCGCTGCAAATTCTGCTGGTAAGTCACCACTAATACGACGAAGTAACTCAGCTGCTTCAGTTGGATATTTTGCTTGATACTGTGCAAATACCGCATCCCAAGCTGCTTCAGCCTTACTACCTTTTGCTTTGGCATCCCATGCAGCATATATGTCAGCAGGAATAACAAATGCTTCTTCAATCCAACCTAATGCTTTACGAGTTAAAGTAATCTCATCTTTACCTAATGGTGCACCATGACAGTCTTCTTTACCCTGCTTATTTGGTGAACCTAAACCAATAATGGTTTTACACATAATAATGGTTGGTTTTTGAGTTTCAGCTTTTGCTTCGATTGTTGCTTGACGAATCGCATCAGCATCATGACCATCTACACGAAGAACTTGCCAACCATAGGCTTTAAAACGCTCTTCTGTGTCATCGCTGAACCAGCCTTCTACTTCACCATCAATTGAAATGCCATTATCATCATAATAAGCAATCAATTTACCAAGTTGTAAAGTACCTGCTAAAGAACATACCTCGTGAGAAATACCTTCCATTAAACAGCCATCACCTAAGAAACAGTAAGTGAAATGGTCTACAACTTTTAAATCATCTTTATTGAACTGGGCAGCTAAAGTCTTTTCTGCTAAGGCAAAACCAACAGCATTAGCAATACCTTGACCTAAAGGACCAGTCGTTGTTTCGATACCTGGTGCATAACCATATTCAGGGTGACCAGGAGTTTTTGAATGTAATTGACGGAACTGTTTTAAATCTTCAATTGAAAGATCATAACCTGTTAAATGAAGCAAAGCGTATTGCAACATTGAGCCATGGCCGTTTGATAAAACGAAACGGTCGCGGTTTGCCCATTGTGGATTAGTTGGGTTGTGATTTAAAAACTCGCGCCAGACGACGTCAGCAATATCTGCCATCCCCATTGGAGCACCAGGATGCCCTGAGTTTGCCTGTTGCACAGCATCCATTGCCAATACACGAATTGCATTTGCAATACGACGTTCGTTTAAAGGGGTCGCCATAAGATCAGAATCCAATTTTAATAGATTGATGAAAAGAAGAAGATGAATAACAATTCAATGCCGCTATATTGTCTTAAAAAAAAGGCTGAGGGTAAACCCCAACATAGTATATTTCTTTATTTTTAACCGTTTCTTGGTTACACAAAAAACATTTGGACCTTTAAGTTATACAAAACAGTGCTCATTTCTTAAATACTGCTCCAATATGCGAGCAGGCAGTTCTATTAGAGTTTGATATATAGATAAAATATTTTGAAATCTCTACCTAGGTCCATCATGTTTCTTTTCTTTAAAATCCGACTTGTAAGGCATCATCTTTTTGTTAAGTCATATGTCTAAAAAACGCACTAATAACAAATTATTAAAATACCAATACTTTAAATAAATACTCTTTATATCAATTTTACTAATACACTTATCAATTAAAACACAGTATAAATGAAACAAATTCATGCTTTTTGGTCAGTATGAACTGGTCCTCAAGCTCAAGTCGATGTAACATATTATGTCTTTTGAAATAACCAAGATAGGACTTTCATGCGCGAGTACGCTGTTTTTACCTCGGAATCTGTAAGCGAAGGTCATCCTGATAAAATGGCCGACCAAATTAGCGACGCTATTTTGGATGCAATCTTAAAAGAAGACCCATACGCACGTGTTGCTTGTGAAACACTGGTAAAAACAGGCGCTGTTGTACTTGCTGGTGAAGTAACAACGACTGCTAATATTGATGTTGAAGCTGTTGTTCGTCATACCGTTAACGGTATTGGATACCACCACTCTGATCTTGGCTTTGATGGATCAACATGTGCTGTAATCAATATGATTGGTAAACAATCACCAGAGATTGCACAAGGTGTAGACCGTCAAAAACCTGAAGATCAAGGTGCAGGTGACCAAGGTTTGATGTTCGGTTATGCAAGCCGTGAAACAGACGTGTTAATGCCTGCTCCGATTTCTTATGCACACCGTTTAATGGAACGTCAGGCTGAACTTCGTCGCTCAGGCGCACTTCCATGGTTACGCCCAGATGCAAAAAGCCAAGTTACTTTTGCATATGAAAATGGCAAGCCTGTACGTCTAGATGCTGTCGTTTTGTCTACTCAACATGATCCTGAAATTACTCAAAGCCAGCTTAAAGAAGCGATCATTGAGGAAATTATCAAGCCGATCATTCCTGCTGAAATGTTCCATGCTGCTACTAAGTTCCATATCAACCCAACTGGCATGTTCGTTATTGGCGGGCCTGTGGGTGACTGTGGTTTAACAGGCCGTAAAATTATTGTTGATACCTATGGTGGTATGGCTCGTCACGGCGGTGGTGCTTTCTCTGGTAAAGATCCATCTAAAGTTGACCGTTCTGCTGCATATGCAGGTCGTTATGTTGCAAAAAATATTGTAGCAGCTGGTCTTGCTGACAAATGTGAAATTCAGGTGAGTTACGCAATTGGTGTAGCAGAACCTACTTCTATTTCAATTAATACCTTTGGTACAGCAAAAGTTTCTGATGAGCTGATTATTCAACTTGTACGTGATCATTTCGATTTAAGACCGTTTGGTATTACTCGTATGCTGGACCTTATTCAGCCAATGTATAAACAAACTGCGGCTTATGGCCACTTTGGTCGCGAAGGATCAGACACTGCATTTACATGGGAAAAAACTGATAAAGTTGATGCCCTTAAAGATGCTGCTGGCCTCTAATAGAATTTCATAAAAAAGCCCGCCAATGAGCGGGCTTTTTTACAATTCAAATTTCATAGTATGTAGGGTTTACTCTTATAGCAACCATCCTTGATGCCATATCATTTGTAACTGTGAATAAAATTATTGTCTTGTCGTTTTATCATCCTGATTTAGCACATCAAGTATTGTTGACTGAGTCGGAGTATCTTGGTGGTTCTGAACATAAATATGGACAACTTTAAATACAACGACAACCGCTAGACAAGCCATCACACAAAATATCCACAAACCATACGGGCTTCGAATATGTTGCGAACCACAATATGGACATGATTTATCAGTTGATGCCACAACTTTGTCGCAACACGCACAATGGTATTGATATAGCATAGGTAACCCTCCTTCCCTCATTTCAACCGTTGTTGTTTTAATAGGTTTGCTACATTTTTAATTTATACATCCTTTATATTTATCCTATGTGAAATGAAAAGATAATTCAATCTGAATGAACAATTGAGTCAATTAAAAAATATTTTTAAAATACAAAAAGATAAGTTAAATATTATTTTTTTGGCACTATTTTTCTTATTTTGATATTTTGTCAAATTTGCTAAAATAAGCGAATAATCTCACATTTTAGGTCAATGTATGTCAGATACACAGCTCATTAATAAAGGTGGCTTTCGCGAAAGAGCCAACCGAAGTCGAGGTTATCAACAATCTGAAAACAAGCAAACCGCTCTACCTTCAAATAAATATCAACCGCAGTCAAAACCACAAGAAGAAACTAAATTAGAAATGGATGATATTAATTCATCGAGTTCAGATTGCCAGAATAAATAATAATTTAAGAATAAAAAAAAGCTTAAACCCATGAGGTTTAAGCTTTTTCATATTCAGAACACACTTATTTATTTTTATGCTCTATTTTTTTGTGGTCTGGGGTAACATCTCGCGCTTCACCATCAATAATGTTTGAATCATGGTATTGGCCTTGACCACCACCCTGCTGGTTCTGCATATCTTGCATTTGACGCATTAAATCAGCAAATGGATTTTGTCCCGAAGCATTACCGCCCATACCACCCATCATTTTATTCATCATAGCTTGTTGGCGTTTTGCAAGAGTTCTCATCGCTATATTACGAAATGCGGTTTGAACACCAGGAATCAAAATTAAAACAGCCAAAACATCTGATACAAGACCCGGCAACATTAATAAGAAACCTGCAAAAGCATAAGCAAGTTTTTTAGTTACTGTTGGATCACTACCTAGCTGGCCTGTCATCTGCATTTGCTGTAATTGAGGCATAATACCGGCAGTACTTCTGCGAATAAGCCCCAAACCAATAAAGAAAGCAATAATGAACCAAAAGAACACATACCATCCACTGATGAACTGTGCTACGCCAATCCATACGGCAATTTCAACAATCGCGCCCAGAACTACAATAAGAAGTAAATTCATGTAAAACTTTATCTATCTCAAAAAGAAAATTCATTGCAGTTTTATTTGACCTAACCTTATCTAAGTTGCAAATAAGGATTAAGCATTCCCCTTAGCTCTGATTGTTCTGTCTAATTTCTAAAAATTAACAAAAACTATCGCACCGGCAAGAGTCTGCAATACTGGAGTACATTTGATTTTAACTCGATAAAAACAAACATGCTTTATTATTAATGAGTGCTGTATCAACTTTATCAAGTGCCACTTCAATCAGATTTTAATTTTTTTACTTTATTTAAGTGAGAATTCGTTCAAAAAAGCACTTCTTTAGTCAAATAAAGTCTTATTTGCTTAGCAAAGTTAGGAGCATTCCTTTGTTTATGCGTTACTTTTAGAGGACTTTAAAAGCAATACCGATATATCAATCTTTCTAGATAACTTACATTTTACCTATCTAAAGACAGTCTTATTCAAGTTAAATTAATTAGCAATACTTCAAATTAAACTTAGTCAGATTATGTATAAAAAAGCCCTTATCGCTGCAACAAGTATCCTATTTTTATCCTCCTGTTCTTCCAATACGGTAAAACAACATCAAATACACTCTATTTCTGCCAATAAAAATTCAGAAGAAATTAAATCACTGTTTGATCAGGCACAGACCACGGGTGTTTTGGTGATTAAGCGAGGACAAACAGAAGAAATTTATGGCAATGATCTTAAAAGAGCATCGACCGCCTATGTTCCCGCCTCTACCTTTAAAATGTTAAATGCTTTAATTGGACTTGAACATCATAAGGCAACTACAACTGAAGTGTTTAAATGGGATGGACAAAAACGCTTATTTCCTGATTGGGAAAAGGACATGACACTGGGCGATGCCATGAAAGCTTCTGCGATTCCAGTTTACCAAGAATTAGCCCGACGAATTGGTCTAGATCTTATGTCCAAAGAGGTGAAACGAGTTGGTTTTGGTAATGCTAACATTGGTTCAAAAGTAGATAATTTTTGGCTCGTTGGCCCTCTAAAAATTACACCTCAACAAGAAACCCAATTTGCTTATCAATTAGCCCATAAAACGCTTCCATTTATCCAAGATGTACAAGAACAAGTTCAATCAATGGTGTTCATAGAGGAAAAAAATGGAAGTAAAATTTATGCCAAAAGTGGTTGGGGATGGGATGTTGAACCACAAGTTGGTTGGCTAACAGGCTGGGTCGTTCAACCACAAGGAGAAATTGTGGCATTTTCACTTAATTTAGAAATGAAAAAAGGAACTCCTAGTTCTATCCGAAAAGAAATTGCTTATAAAGGATTAGAACAACTCGGTATTTTATAATTTAGGCTCTATAGCCCTGTTTTTATTTCATCACAAACTGGGCTATTTTCTTAAACTAGAGATTTGAGCTTTATTATTTACCCATCAACTGGCTGCTGTGGCGTATTTAAATTTAACTGATAAAAAGCGGCATCCAACCATTGTCCAAACTTAAAACCGACCTGTTTAAAAGTACCTGCATGGATAAAGCCCATTTTTTCATGTAAACCAATGCTTGCCTGATTGGTCGCATCAATACAGCCTATCAATACATGTAGCTCAGCCTCTTGAGCACGCTTAATCAACTCTTGCATTAAAATTTTGCTTAACCCACAACCACGATGCTCATGATGAATATAAATACTATGTTCAACGGTATATTTATAGGCAGGAAAAGCCCTAAAGGTTCCCCAGCTCGCAAAACCCAATAACTTGTCAGTCTCATCAACAATACCAATCACGGGAAAACTATTTTGTCTTTTAACCGAGAACCAGTTTTTCATCGACTCTTCAGAGCGCGGGAAATAATCATATAGAGCGGTAGAATTGATAATTGCTTCATTCAGAATCTCTAATATAGCCACTGAATGTTCTGCTTCATTACAATCAATTAAACGAAAATTAGAATCGAGGGCATAGGTCATAAAGATTCCTTAACGACAGAGACGAGTTGACTAGAGACGACTAAAATATAGCGAGCGACTTGAGATGAATTATTACTGTATATAACGGGCTGGTTTAGTTGCATTGCCAAACAATCCCCTGTGCTTAAAGCATAAGAAGATTCACCTAATTGAATATCAATTTTCCCTTCAACTACCCAAAGTTGCTGTTGTACCACCTTGGAAGTTTCACTAATTTCATAAGTAATTCGTGAGTGAGGGGGAAATTCAATTTCAACAATTTGAAATGAGGACTTCCAATTTGGAGGTGAAATTTGACGGCGAATATAACCTGTTTCTGGGTCTTTCCATTGTGATTGTTGACTGCGCAGAACAATAGGCTGAGGTGATTGATTACCTTGCTGGTTAGCGAAGAGTTGAGTCAAAGGTACATCTAAACCATTTGCTAGCTTTTCAAGAACAACCGCTGTTGGGCTGGCCTCACCTCTTTCAATTAACGAAATTGCAGAACGGCTCACCTGACATCGTGTAGCAAGAACATCAAGAGTATATCCACGAGCTAAACGCAGTTCACGTACTTGCTGTGCAATACGGATATTAATATCTTCCATACACCCCAAAATTCAAATTCCAAAATTATAGACAAATATTCCACTAAACTAGAATCGTGTCAATTATTAAAGAATTTTATCTTTTTTAGAAATCTTGAAAACTATTCTTTGTAGTAACCCAAATAGAATCTATTAAAAAAACGAAAAATAACCATTCATAAGTAACTTGCTTAAATAACTCATGCAGATCATATTTTGGTATGTAACAATAGCTTTAAATTATTTATGTAAGCCTTCGCATGTCTTTGATTATTGGGATTGACCCTGGTTCACGCTTAACAGGTTATGGAATCATAGAAAAAGATGGGAGCAAACTACGTTTTATCGATGCAGGTACTATTCGAACA
Source organism: Acinetobacter sp. Leaf130 (assembly GCF_001423205.1). NCBI lineage: Bacteria > Pseudomonadati > Pseudomonadota > Gammaproteobacteria > Moraxellales > Moraxellaceae > Acinetobacter > Acinetobacter sp. Leaf130. The sequence continues at coordinate 861,923 of NZ_LMOE01000001.1, read as the reverse complement.
GAAACTAAGGAAATGCCCGAACGCTTAAAACGTATCTTTGCTGGTATTGAACGTATTGTTAAATTTCATGGTCCAACTGAAGCTGCCGTTGAGCAAGTGTTTATGGCCCAAAACCCCGATTCGGCTCTAAAACTTGGTCAAGCACGTGGTGCAGCAATAGCCGCTTTGGTTAATTTAGATTTGCAAGTTGCAGAATATACTGCGCGCCAAATTAAACAATCTGTTGTAGGTTATGGAGCCGCAGACAAAGAACAAGTACAAATGATGGTTATGCGATTACTTAACCTGACCATTAAACCTCAAGCAGATGCCGCAGATGCACTAGCAGCAGCAATTTGCCATGCTCATGCATCTGGAAGTATGAGCAAACTGTCGGTCCTTAATGCCTTAGGTGGTATGGCACGTGGACGAAGCCGCTCTAGCAGTCGTAGACGTTAAAGCTTTATTAGTTCACGACTTGAATAATTGCCTGATTCATCTCAAAAGCCTGTAAACCACGCATACCTTGTTTTGCAAGCTGGTCACCGGCCTGAGCATGAAGGGTAACAATTTCATGTAATGCAATTGCCTTATGGAATTGTGCTTTTAGACTTGCAATCATTCCTGCTAGTACATCGCCCATCCCTCCAGTTCCCATACCAGCATTCCCTTGGGTACAAATATAAAGAGTATCTTCTAAAATCAGACTACCTGCTCCTTTAAGCACCCACTGCCCTGCATATTTTTGTTGTAAAGCATAAATCGCAGAGATTCGGTCATTCTCAATCTGAGTAGTAGAACACTCAAGCAATGTTGCAGCTTCTCCAGGGTGAGGTGTTAAATAAATATGTGCATTCAATTTTTGAGGTTGCTTTGCTAGAAACCATAAAGCATCTGCATCTAAAACAATTTCCAGATCTTCACTCTGATTTAATAAATTAAACCATTGTTGGTAGATCTGCTTTGCCCAATCATCACGCCCCAAACCCATCCCAAAACATACTGCATCAACCTGAGATAAAATGTCTTTAATAGACTTTTCATTTAAGCCATTAATATCACGAAGCATAATATTTGGTGAACGAGCCAAAATAGCCTGATGATGGTTTTGATGACAAACCACCGTGACTTTACCTGCTCCTGCATGAAAAGCAGCCTCGGCAGCCATAATTACAGCACCGCCCATTTGTTCATGCCCACCAACGACTAAAACATGCCCATAACTGCCTTTATGACCAAATGCCATACGCTTAGGAAGTTTAATATTTGTTGCTGTTAAATAGGCTAACGGTTTCAGCTCTTGGTCTATAGGAATTAAATCAATTAAATGAAGCTCGCCTGTGTATTCTTTGCCTTGACCTGTAAATAATCCGGCTTTAAGTCCTAAAACTGTAAATGTATGATCAGCCCTTATTGCACAAGGTAAAGTACATCCTGTATTTGCCTGCAAACCGCTGGGTATATCAACAGAAATTTTTAGGCCCGTTTGTCCATTAAATTGTTGAATAGCCTGTTGCCAATGAATGTTTAATTCTCGATTTAAACCAATACCAAATAAAGCATCAATATGGCAATCAAAATGCTTTGCGAGTTCAAAACCTTGATGAATTTGTATCAGTTGATCTTTTGCAAATTGCACAGCTTGATGTAAATCTGCTGAAGCCCCTACTTCGGATGCAAAGATTTGAACATTCCAACCTGCTTGCTTTAAATAAGCTGCTATAAAATAACCATCACCAGCATTGTTGCCTTGCCCACACCAAACAGCAATATTTTTAATAGACTGCTCTTTAAAAAGTTCAATTAACTGTTGAGCAATTGACCAAGCCGCTTGTTGCATTAAACCTAATGATGAGTTTTGCGCAGCAAACCAGCGTTGCTCCCATGCTTGAATATCATCGCTATGGTAAACTACCGTCTGCATATTATTATCCTCTTCTGTTTTGGTTTATGACATCTTCCGATACATCACGCATTACGGTGCAACAACTTGATCTTCATGAATTAAAAGCATGGATCAAGGCTCAAGCTTTAGACTTGGGTTTTGCTGATTGTGTCATTGCAAAACCAGATGCTCAAGAGCAAATGCCGCGTTTTTTAGAGTATCTTGAACGTGGCTATCATGCAGATATGACCTATTTAGAAGAAAATCTAGAAAAGCGGGCTGATCCAACATTATTAGTTCCTGGCACAAAAAGTATTATCTGCGTTCGCATGAACTATCTTGTCGAATCTCCAAAACCTCGATATGTACCTTTCGAACCAAATTCTGCGATTATTGCTCGTTATGCACGTGGCCGTGATTACCATAAAGTAATGCGGGGACGATTGAAAACTTTAGCCACACGAATTCATGAAAAAGTTGGTGATTTTGAATCACGTCCTTTCGCTGATTCAGCCCCTATTTTTGAAAAATCATTGGCTGAAAGTGCTGGAATGGGTTGGACGGGTAAACATACTTTGCTTATTCACAAAAAGTCAGGTTCTTTTTTTGTATTGGGTGAACTATTTACATCACTCGATTTACCTTTTGATGGCCCAACGACCTCTCATTGTGGTTCATGTAGTGCTTGTATTGATATTTGTCCGACGCAAGCGATTGTTGAACCTTATATGCTCGATGCACGGCGTTGTATCGCATATTTAACAATCGAATATAAAGGAATTATTGCTGAAGAATTACGTGCTGGTATTGGTAACCGAGTTTTTGGTTGTGATGACTGTCAATTAATTTGCCCTTGGAACAGTTTTGCCAAAACTGCGTCCATTAGCGATTTCAATCCTAGAAATAGTTTAGACAGCATCAGCCTACTCGATATCTGGCAATGGGATGAAGCTACGTTTTTGGCAAATACGGAAGGCAGCCCAATCCGCCGGACAGGTTATCAATCTTTTAAACGTAATATTGCCATCGGTTTAGGAAATGCTCCTTATTCAAAGGAAATTGTAGCTCAACTACAAAATGGCAAGATTTTGCATGATGATATTGTCAACGTGCATATTGATTGGGCAATTGAACAACAACTTAATCAACTTCAGTCATGAAATTAAAAAAATGATGTTTTTTGCCCTATAGCTTTAATACGAATTCTGTATGATTATGTGTAGTGAATTAATGCCATCATCATGGATATGACAATGACTCTACGTAATGATTGGAATCGTGAAGAAATCCAAGCTTTATATGAACAACCCTTTTTGGATTTAGTTTTCAAGGCTCAGCAAGTACATCGCGAGCACTTCACTGCCAATGCGATTCAGGTCAGCACCCTTTTATCGATTAAAACTGGTAAATGCCCTGAAGATTGCAAGTACTGCTCACAATCAGCACATTACGAATCAAAACTAGAAGCAGAAAAACGTATTGCTGTAGAAAAAGTGATTAGCGAAGCAAAAGCTGCAAAAGATTCAGGTTCTTCACGTTTTTGTATGGGTGCAGCTTGGCGTAACCCACATGAGCGCGATATGCCTTATGTTTTAGAAATGGTACGTGAAGTAAAAGCTTTAGGTTTAGAAACCTGTATGACTTTAGGCATGCTTAACCAATCTCAAGCAGAGCGCCTACAAGTTGCTGGTTTAGATTATTACAATCACAACCTAGATACATCTCGTGAGTACTACTCACACATCATTAGCACGCGTACTTTTGATGATCGTTTAAATACCCTAGATTATGTTCGCCAAGCTGGCATGAAAGTTTGTAGTGGTGGCATTGTAGGTTTAGGCGAAAGCCGTGATGACCGTGTTGGTTTATTACATGAATTAGCTACCCTACCAATTCATCCTGAATCTGTACCAATTAACATGCTTGTTCCAATTGAAGGAACGCCGTTAGCAGATGTTGAGAAGCTTGATGTAATTGAATGGATACGTACTATTGCTGTTGCGCGCATTATTATGCCGCATAGCTATATTCGTTTATCTGCTGGTCGTGAGTCATTAAGTAATTCAGATCAAGCATTAGCATTTATGGCAGGCGCAAACTCATTATTCTCTGGTGATAAATTACTCACCACACCAAATGCAGGTGAAGGTAAAGACCAAGCGTTGTTTAATAAACTAGGTTTAACCGCAGAAAAACCAAAACCAACAGTTGCTGATTTATCAGTAAATGCTATGAGCGCATAACTCAAGGCAGTAAAATAAAAAAGCCCTGAAGAATCAGGGCTTTTTTATTTAAACAGAAGTAACTAAAATTCCATAAGTGGCATTAAGAAATGTACCGACTCGAATAATGTCTTTTCCTGCTGCATGTGTTACAGACAGCTCTTGGCTCAATACATCAAAATTAAAAGAATCAAAAACATCTTGATGGTGTAAAAGCCAAGTCACTGTATCCGCTATATTATCATCCACAATATAAGTTAAGGCCTTAAAGTCTTTACTCATAAACAACTCTTAAAAATAAATTTTATGAATTTTATATGAGTTAACTCTACCTTAAAAGAGAATCTAAGCTGCTTTAGGGTTCACTAAAGAACGACCCGACAATAAGCTTGTCAAAGCTTGTGGTGAAAATTCCAAAGAAAGTACATGATTCTTGAGATTAACAGAGTGTTTACTGATCAATGGAAGTAAACCTTCTTCTGTTTCAAAGACGTATTCATCTGCAATATTTAAGATACCCTCAAGATTAGTTGTACTTGAAGCAAGATCATGACTAAAGATGTCATAAATCGTTTGTAAGTTAAATGTTGTCTCCTGCTCAGTTGGATGCTTAATGAGATAATCCTTTAAAAACAAAACTAGCTTATGAGCAAAGAAAAAGTAATTAGGTTTATAGCTATACTTCATACTATTCATGGAACGGAACTCCAGATTATCTTTTATTAAATTACAACTAAAACAGTAGGAATTGAATCTTAAAAAATTCTTAAAAAAACAAATATATTAACAAGATAAATTAAAAACAACTTTATTGTTAAAAAACATTAAGTTAAATCAAAAATATAGACAACTTCCATCTTAAATTCTTTAACGTTAGATTAATTTAATAAAATACAATTACTTAAATATTACGAGTTTTTTCATTTTATTTTAAAAATGAATCACACATTATTTTACCAACTGATAAAAAATATATTTCAAAAATATTTATTAATAAAAAAAACCAATCAAAATATATATAAATATAATGTTTTTCTTGTTTTTTGGTTGAAAAGTGATATATTTTCTTCGCCTTACTTAAGCAGAACAAACTTACTGAAAAGTAATGGAATTTATTTTAAAAGGCTATTCTGGGGATTTTATGAAAAGATTTATTTTTATGGCGGCGGTTTCTCTCTTAAATATAACAAATGCACAAGCTGCAGATGGCACAATTACCATTAATGGTCTTGTCACAGATAATACTTGTACGATTGATACTGGGGATAAAAATCTAACAATTAACCTGCCTACAGTTTCATCTCAAACCTTAAAAAATGCAGGTGATGTAGCTGGTCGCACCCCATTTCAAATTAATTTAACGAACTGTGCTTCGGCTGGTAAAGTAGCCACCTATTTTGAACCGGGTGCTACCGTTGACTTTAATACTGGTCGTTTATTAAACCAAGCAACTTCAGGCGGCGCAACAAACGTGAATATCCAGTTGCTAGGCAGTAATAATGCTGTAATCCCTGTACTCGCTACAGGCACGAATGCGGCTCAGACCAACTCACAATGGGTGAATGTTTCGGCAGGTGGTGATGCTGACCTTAACTATTATGCTGAATACTATGCTACAGGTGCTTCTACTGCGGGTACGGTAACATCGCAAGTAAAATACACCATTATTTATCAATAAAATTAAAATTGAAGCTTCTATTTAAAGATAGAAGCTATCTCCTATCTATTATTCATTATTGAGAATATGACTCATGCTTTTTCGTGGTCGTAAGTTTTTTTGGGGATTAGTTTGTCTACAGGTAGCACTGACTACCACAGGGCATACTGAAATTGTTTTACATGGAACTCGTGTCATTTATCCTTCAAATGCACGTGAGATCACCTTGCAACTGAGTAATAACGGTACAGCTCCCTCTCTTGTTCAAGCTTGGATCGATGATGGAAATGCAAAGTTGACTCCTGATGAAGCAAATGTGCCCTTCATTATTACTCCCCCGATTTCACGAGTAGAAGCGACTAAAGGCCAGACCTTAAGAATTACAGCTCTACCTAATACGTCTCAATTAAATCAGCAACAAGAATCTATTTTTTGGCTTAATGTTTTAGATATACCTCCTAAACCGGAAGGAAAAACTCAACAAGACCCAAACACTTCTATTTCTAATAATTTTTTACAGCTTGCTGTTCGTTCGCGCATTAAATTTTTTTATCGCCCTATAAATCTAAAAGAGAATATTGAGCAACTAAGTGAGAAAGTCCAATGGAAAATGAATGATCAATATCTAGTAGTGAAGAACCCGACACCCTTTTTCCTGACTATTAGCTCCATTTTTCAAGGAAGTGAAGGCCATAAAACAGACTTATTACAGCAAGGATTAATGGTTGCCCCTTTTTCCGAAGATAAGATAAAACTAAAAAATAAAAATTTAGCAGATATAAGCTTTGTATATATCAATGATTATGGTGGAAGAGTTGAGCACCCAATAAAGTTCTAACCTTACTGTATTACTTAAGAAAACCTAAATACCTATCATGAATAGGCTCTAAAACTATGTCTAAATGGTTTATACCTTATATATGTTTAAAAAGCCCTTTTACTTGTTATGTGGCCTCAAGTATTGCGGTATTTATGCCTTTAGCTGCATATGCCGAAAATAGTAGCGATGTTTCAAGTTTTTCAAAAGCAGAGTTTGATAGTAATTTTTTAGTAGGTAATGCGCAAAAAATTGATATTGGTCGTTTCAAATATGGAAACCCTATCTTAGCTGGTGAATATAGCTTAGATGTCTATATTAATGGTCAATGGCTGGGTAAACGACGTATGCGCTTTTATGCTCGTACTCCCAATGCAAATGCCGAAACCTGTTTCACAGAAGCCATGTTACTAGAATACGGCGTAAAAGCTGAGGTGCTTAGCCAACATTCTCATGCATCGTCTCTTTCTTGTGACACACTTGGGGCTTGGATAGATAATGCTTTTTATTTATTTGATAGCTCTCGTTTAAGAATTGATATTTCTATCCCCCAAGCCACATTAGAAAAAAATGCACAAGGCTATATCGACCCACATTTTTGGGATCGAGGTATTAATGCAGTTTTTTTGACATATAACGCGACTGCTTATCGGATAGTTAACGAACAACATGAAAGTACATATGCTTTTATGGGGACTAATCTTGGAGCAAATTTAGCGAGTTGGCAATTTCGCCATAATGGACAATGGAAATGGCAAGACCATACTGATTTTCAAACTGATAATTCTTCTTATACTTCAACAAATACATATATACAAAAAGCATTTCCGAAAATTCATGGCGTTGTGACTTTAGGTGATTATTTTACTAATAGTGATTTTATCGATTCGTTACCGTATCGCGGGGTAAACATTTCAAGTGATGACCGAATGCTTCCAAACAGTATGCTCGGTTACGCTCCCAGAGTGAGAGGTTATGCAAAAACCAATGCGAAAGTCGAGGTTAGGCAACAAGGCAATTTAATTTATCAGACAACGGTACCACCCGGAAACTTTGAAATTAATGATCTTTACCCAACGGGATTTGGAGGCGAGCTACAAGTTTCGGTAATTGAATCTAATGGAATAATTCAAAAATTCTCTATTCCCTATGCTTCTGTCGTCGAAATGCTACGCCCTCAAATGAGTCGATACTCTTTTACTTTAGGGCAGTTTCGAGATTCAAACCTTAGCCTAACTCCATGGCTGATACAGGGTAAGTATCAACGGGGAATTAATAATTACCTCACAGCTTACAGTGCGGTTCAAGCGACCCAGCAGTATCTCTCATTATTACTAGGTACAGCTTTTTCAACACCCATTGGAGCTGTCTCTTTTGATGCCACTCAATCAAAAGCTGAGTTTGATCATCAATCTAAAATGACAGGTCAAAGTTATCGCTTAAGTTACAGTAGACTATTTTCTCCAACAAATACTAATTTAACATTAGCTACTTATCGCTATTCAACAGAGAACTACCTCAAATTGCGTGATGCAATTTTAATTCAAGATTTACAACAACAAAATATTGATAGCTTTTCCGTAGGAAAACAAAAAAGTGAACTCCAGATTACTTTAAATCAAGTTCTTCCAAAGCAATGGGGAAATTTTTATTTAGTGGGTTCATGGACAAACTATTGGAATCAACCCAAGACCAATAAACAGTTCCAATTAGGTTATAGCAATCAATTTAAAGATTTAACTTATAGTTTATCCGCAATTAGCAGCGAAGTTGATGAAGGCAGCACCCGCACAGGTCAAGATACGCAGTACCTTGCTTCTTTATCTTTTCCATTAGATTTTAAGAAAAATTCTCTAACTTTTAATAGTGTTATTGGTGAGGACAGCCAGACTTTAAGCTTCAGTGGCTTTACAGGAAGACGCTTAAACTACGGCGCATCAATTTCTAATCAGGACCATGGTCAAACCAACCTGAATATTAATGGTACCTATAAAACAAACTATACAACACTTGGTGCTTCATTCAGTTACGCAGATTCATACCAACAAGAAATGCTTAACTTCAGTGGCAATGTTGTTGCACATTCCCAAGGAATTCTGTTTGGGCCAGATCAGGCTCAAACCATGGTGCTGGTCTATGCACCGGATGCTACGGGAGCACAAGTCGGTAATACACCAGGGCTCAGTATTAACAAAAAGGGATATGCAGTTATTCCCTATGTTACGCCTTACCGTATGAATGACATCAGTCTTGACCCGCAAAACATGTCCACACAAGTTGAACTTGGTGAGAGCAGTTTACGGATTGCCCCTTATGCAGGTTCGATCACTAAAGTTCAATTCTCAACAAAAAAAGGTTATGCACTTTTTATTAGTACAACAACATTAGATGGCTCACATCTACCTTTTGCCGCACAGGTATATAACCAGAATAACGAAGTAATAGGAATTGTCGCACAAGGCAGTCGCATTTATTTACGAACACCCTTAACCCATGACCGTTTATATGTGAAATGGGGAAATACGAGTACTGAAAAATGCGAAATTGAATACGATATAGCGGATCAAATAAAGCATAACAACCAACCAATTATTATGACAAAGGCAGTCTGTAAATGAATAATATTTTAAAAAAAATTGGATTTTTGGCAGCTAGTCTATTTGCTTATAGCCATACAAATGCAAATTGTAATTTAAGTAAAGGATTTACTACCGTCGATATTCCGATGACTATAGGTAAAATCGTAGTAAAACCAAATGATCCAATAGGAACGATCTTACAAAAGAATACTTTTACAATATCTCCTAATAATTCAACTGCAACTTGTAATCGCGCGAGTGATCAAATTATTGCAGCTCTCCCCTTAAATTATCCAATTAGTCCTATAGGTAATAATGTTTATGCGACTAATATTCCCGGTATTGGTATTCGTCTTTATCGTGAAGCTGCCGATGCTTCAGATTTTTCAGGATATTATCCCTATAGACGTACATTAACCCCAAATAAAGCATATACGCTTTCCCCAGGGTATTTTGTTATGGAGGTTATTAAAACTGCCATGACAACAGGTTCTGGAGCACTAGTCGCAGGCCGTTACAGTACCTATTACGTATCAGGACAACAGAACCGTCCATTTTTAACTACTACTGTATTAAGTAATGCCCCTATTCTTATTGCGTCTTCATCTTGTGAAATTCAAAATGGTGTAGATTCACCAGTTCAACTTCCAACCGTGATGAAATCAGGCTTTAGAGCGATTGGGTCAACCCAAGGGGAACAGAATTTTAATCTATCAATCTTATGTAATGGTGGCGAAAACAACTCTGGTATCGCTACGAGCAATACGGTCAGCTTAAGTTTTGATTATAATTCTGATATCTCCAATAATCAGGTGATTAACAACAGTGCCGCGAATTCAATCAAAGCCAACGGTGTGGGTGTCGAACTGTTATGGAATATGAATGGAGCAAATCAGCCGATTCAAAAAGCAAGCAAACTAAGTATAGGTATGGTGAGTTCCAACCAAACTGTTGAATATGATATACCTTTAACTGCTCGTTACTATCAGACTGCCACTAATGTGACCGCAGGTGAGGTTAAAGCAACAGCGACGGTGACGATTCAATATGATTAACTATTCTCTATAAAATTACTAAAAACAAATAAGCTTAATGCTACTAAGAGAACTCAAAAAACTAATTTTTTTCAAACTTTGTAGTTCTATTAAAAAATCACATAAAAAAATGCTCATAAGCAAAAATAGCAAATGAGCATTAGTGATAACCACTTAACCTGAAATACAAATTGTGGGAAATAGATCACAATTTGCATGGGTATAATTTCAAAATTCGGCTTAAAGATCAAGTCTTTTTTTTAACAAAAATTTAAAAAAGCATCATAACATATTGTTTTAAATAAATTAAAAAAATAAATTTAATTTATAACCGCTATTTTATAGTGCTTCTAAAGAATTATCATTCTATTAATTAATAAAAACTTAATTTTAAGAAAAATTAAAAGACACTCGTCAAGTCGGATAAACTTAAATTTACTTTAACTTCAAATATTTAGACTAAAATCATAAAAATTTAAACTTTAAAGAATTACATAATTTATAATAAAAAAAACATAAATAAATTTAGAAATCCCCTTCAATTGCAAATAATATGTTTTAGACTTTTTATCAGAACGTAACATGCTCATTTTTTGGAAAATATTATGTATCTTATTACTAAGTCTAGGTGCTACAAGTATAGGTTTTGCGATTAGTAACATCGATCTTTTTCTTTTTTTTATAGGTTTGCTTTTATTAACCTCCTTTATCTTAGCTTTAAAGCAAGCACGTGAAGATGCGGGTTTCTTTCCTGATAATTAAACTAATATAAGTTTCTGAGATATAGAATCAGCAATAAAATCATGATTGAATATGCGCTATAGTTTATAGGGTTGTCATCAAATCATGTCTAAAAATTCTTCAGACGCTGGAATTTTTTTATGGATGACTTACCAGACTATGCAAAAGATGGGCTTAGATGCAGCATCTATTTTTGCAAGTGTAAATTTGCCCAATCAACCACCCGATAAAAATATTCGTAGAGATAATTCTACCCAACAACGGTTTTGGACAGCCGCTGAAGAAATTAGCCAAGATCCTGATATTGGCTTACATGTAGGTAAGCAAATGCCCCCTTTCCGAGGTTTGGTCATTGAATATTTATTTTTGAGCAGCTCTACATTTTGTGAAGGATTACAACGTACTATAAGATATCAAGCCCTACTTACAGATGTATTTAGCCTTTCCTTAACCATTAATGAAGATCAAGCAATATTATCGGGTTTTGAGCACCCCGTAAGGCATTATCTAGAATGTGGAATTGGTGTTTTTCTTAATTTTTTTAAATATATTACTAATAATGAGTTCAGACCTAGTCATATTACTCTACCTTATCAACAAGGTGCCTCGGCTGAAACTTATCAAGAGATGTGGGAATGCCCCGTCATTTTAGGCCAAACAAAAGGTGCTATAGTTTTTCCTAGTGTACTATTAAATAAGACCTCGCCAGCTGCTGAGCCAGAATTATTAAAAATCCATGAAACTCTTGCGGAACAGCAGTTATTAACATTAGAAAAGCATCAACTGATTCATGCAATTGAACGTTTACTTAGTAATGGACTACTTGAATCTGGGCAATTTGATCAAAAATTGATTGCAGAACAATTAAACCGCAACCCTCGTACTCTTCGCGCTGATTTACAAGCTATTAATACAAATTATGAAAAGATTCTAAATCAGCATCGAGAAAAACTTGCCAGACGTTTGCTTGCTAATACACAAGAAACTATTGATCAAATTGTTTATTTAACCGGTTTTTCAGAACCCTCTGCGTTCACACGTGCATTCAAACGATGGACCAATGAAACTCCAAGTGCTTATCGACAACGTAAACAAAAACAATCAAATTGATTCTAAAGGCAATTGGTCTACTGCCTATTAGGTCAAAGGGATAAAACATTCTTCTTCTACAATGGCTTTAAATTGTAATTAAGAAGAAGTGACCAATATGCTTGGATTCCCTGTAGGTGTTTTTGTAGCAAATGGCCTGGAATGGTACTTTCATAAAGTTTGGCTGCATGAGTTTCCAAGCCAGTATCGTAATAGTCCATTTTTCACACATATCGCACATCATAAACGTGCTCGTTTAAATGGCTTTCATGATGAAGGCTATGCCGAATCTATGCTTAAAAATGCTGAAATTTATAATGAAAAAACAGCCTTAATTGGATTAGCAGGTGCTGCTACCATTTTTTTACCTGTAGCTCCTTTTTTTACAGCTGGACTCTATTATGGTTTATGGAATTATTGGCGTGTACATGCTAAATCTCATTTAGACCCAGAATATGCAAAAAAACGTATTCCTTGGCATTATGATCACCATATGACAAGTAATCAGAATGCTAATTGGTGCGTTACCAGACCTTGGTTTGACTATATTATGGGAACAAGAGTAACCACCGAAGTATCTAAAACCGAAACTAATCCTTTAGGGATGAAATTACCTAAGTGGGTAGAAAAACCTATTAATTCAGCTGCTAGACGTTTACTTGCTAAGTCTTTTGCCAAAATTGATTTAAACTCTCGTCAAGATCAATCTAATTTACGTGAAGGCATAGAAGTTAGTCTAACCTAGCGTATTGATCTAACTACATTCAAAAGAAGCTGCGGAAAAATGGCAGCTTCTTTAAACAGACTTCTAAGCGTTAGCATTTAACTAACCAAGTTTAAGTTCTAAAAGACTCGAAACAACCCACCAGAAAATCCATTACTACACGTATTGCAGGACTATGTCGTAGATCTTCATGGGTTACCAACCAGATTTCAGCACTCATAGGATGATCATCTTGCAATCTGACCAAGTTACTCAGTGTTCCTAAAAAATCAGGTAACACAGCTAACCCAGCTTCGCCACATGCTGCTCTCCACTGAAGTTCAGGATGATTTGTAACCATTACAGGTTCTTTATTGCCTAATCTTTCTTTTAACTTCTGCTGTTTTTGACCATGTACCCCCCCGACCTCTACGCTGATCCATTCATAACTTTCAGAATCAGTTGAAGCTAAATAATTTGGAGCAGCATATATTCCAAAAGGAATTTCGCCTACTTTACGAGCAACTAAGTTTTCATCTTTAGGACGTCCAAATCGTACAGCAATATCAGCCTCACTATGCCGCAAAGAAACATAATGAACATCGCCGAGTACACGTAATTTTAATTGGGGATAATGACGATAAAACCTTCCCAGATGAGGCATGATAAGATGCGCAGCCGTTAAAGGAGGCATACTAATAGAAACACTACCCATCACTTCTTGCTGACCAGCCTGAGTTAAACGTTCAATAGAAAACGTTTCTTCCATCATACGAGCAACTACTTGTGCAAGACGCTCTCCATCCGGGGTAAGTATGTATGTGCGTGGTCTACGATCAACTAATTTGAGTTTTAAATTTTGTTCTAGTTGAGCAATTCTTCTGGATACAGTTGCATGGTCTACCCCCAACTTTCTTGCGGCAGCTGACAGTGACTTCTCTTCGGTAAAAACTGAAAAGTAATGTAAATTTTCCCAATCAATCATTGTGCAAATTTTCACATTAGAAGTGTATTAATACGGAATTGTACACCTTTATATAATTGCCCAGAATAAAACCTTTCTTAGTGGGAGCCTGTCGATGAACAGAACGGTGGCTTATGCCTATGCTGGTGTTGTATTAACGATGTTTTTTTGGGGATCAGCATTTAATGCAATGTCTTATATTATTCAACATATGCCTCCGCTATCTGCCGCATCTGAACGGTTTTCAATTGCAAGCCTAAGCTTACTTCTGATCTTTTCAATCACAGGCAAACTAAGATGGGCAGCCTTAAGTCAAAATTTATTTATCTATCTTATTATTGGGGTTGTCGGCATTGCAGGATTCAACATAGGTTGTTTTTATGGCTTACAGACTACATCTGCAGTGAATGGTGCTTTAATTATGGCAACCACACCGTTGATGACTCTATTAATGACAATTATTTTGGACGGTGAAAAACTTACCCCTAGTAAATTTTTAGGTGTTTTATTCGGCTTAAGTGGTGTGTTACTCGTCATTAGTCAGGGGCATATAACAACTTTACTTCACCTGAAAATAGACATTGGAGATCTATTTATATTATTAGGGGCTTTTGGATTTTGCTTAGCAAATGTTCTATCTCGCCGTTATGTAAAAAATGCCACGCCTTTAGAAACAACGACTTTTTCTATGATGTTCGGGGCAGTAACACTTGGCGTGTTAAGTATGATATTTGAAGATCCTCTTACAGCCATCACTTCTGCGCCTGTAAATGCACATCTGGCCATGGGTTATGTCATTATCTGCTCTACAATGATTGCTTATCTATTCTGGTTTAATGGTATACAAAAGTTAGGAGCCGGACGTGCTTCCGTCTTTTTTAACTTTGTACCAGTATTTAGTATGCTGATCGCCCTACTTACAGGGCAGTCTCTCAATATCTGGCAATTAATAGGAACAGCTTTAGTGATGTTTGGTGTAATGAGTAGCGGAGGTTTTTTTAAAATTAAAGGCACGCCACTTATAGTAAAACATTGTACAAAATAGGAAATATGCTGCTACATTAAAATCATATGTTTATCATGTAGCAGCATTTTCAAATAAAAAATAGAAAAAATATTTACTTAATAAACTCTTTAATTTTATAAGTTTTATTTTTAAAAATATATTTTTACATTTTCAATTATTTATCACAAAAGCTCATCTTAATTATTGCGTTGTAACAAATAATATATGTTTCTTTAAAACTTAATAAAAGATTGCCATATATAGTTTTAAAACAACCTAAGGAGATATTAAAATGAAGCTGGATTTCACCGCCATTGAAAAGCAAGCCCAATTGCTGCAAGAAGAGCAAGAAAAAATTGGACAACAAGATCATGATTTTCAGATCGCTTTAGATAAGCATAGAGAATCTTTAAAGAATTTATTTAAAGAGCTTTTTCATGATCAAGAAATTAAAACAGAAAATGGAGGCCACTGTTGTGTAACATTCGGAAATTTTAAAATTTCTTTATTAATTGAAACTGCTAAATTTGAGAATGGTGTTCCGGTAAAATTAAATTCAGTAAACCCTATTATTGTGAAATTTAAAAAAGACAAACCAGTTGCAAAAGCACAATTTACCGATGCAACTCAATATCTCGATAATCATTCAGAAGCTCCAACCTATCAGTATTATTATAAACAAGAAGATAAAACCCAACTCGTCCAATTTTCTGAACTTCCAACTTTTTTTCAAGCTATCTTAGACACGAATGTATAAAGTCAGGCCCTCAATAGAGGGCTTTTTTATATATTATTTTTATATCATTCAAATCTATTAAAAATAATATCAGTCTAATTATTTTTTTATTTATCTATGAAATATTTAAGCCACTTTTAGGTTCTACAGCCTAAAAAAGTATTTGATTCTTTTTAAAATTACTTGTATATACATGTTTGTATTTGTTTGTACAAATGCAGACTTAATAAAAATAGAGTGGACTCTTAAAGGACAAGGAGAGTGTAATGGACTCATCGGCTGAGAAACCAAATAGTAGTTTTATTGAAAACCGAAGCATTGATTTTATTCCAGAGAATGAAAGACATGGCGGAGTGTTTGCCCAATTCACCCTCTGGTTTGGTGCCAATTTACAAATCACGGCTATTGTGACGGGTGCACTAGCAGTTGTATTAGGCGGGGATGTTTTTTGGTCGATTATTGGTTTATTTGTGGGACAGTGTTTTGGTGCTGCTGTCATGGCTCTACACGCTGCTCAAGGTCCAAAACTTGGCCTTCCACAAATGATTTCAAGTCGTGTTCAATTTGGGGTATATGGTGCGTGTATTCCAATCATACTCGTCTGTCTCATGTATCTGGGGTTTACTGCAACTGGTGAGGTACTCGCGGGTAAAGCTATTGCACATCTAGCACAGGTCAGCAATACAACTGGCATCTTAATTTATGCTTGCTTTATTATCTTATTTGCAACAATTGGATATCGTTTAATTCATGTGGTAGGCAAAGTAGCCAGTATTATTGGCTTGATTGCTTTTGTGATTATTCTGACTCAAATTTTAGCTCTTTCTGATTTCTCAGAACTCTTAGCAGTGCGTCATTTTAGTTGGTCTTCATTTTTGTTAGCAGTTTCACTTTCTGCTTCTTGGCAAATCTCTTTTGGACCGTATGTTGCAGACTACTCGCGTTATCTTCCAACTAAAACGTCTTCATCTCGCGTTTTCTGGGCCGTTGGCTTAGGTTCTTTAGTGGGTTCACAAATTTCTATGAGCTTAGGCGTTTTGATTGCTCAGGTTGCAAACGGGAATTTTGTTGGAAATGAGGTTCAATATGTGGTTGGAATGAACCCCATCGCCTTAGTTGTTACCTTCTTATATTTTAGTATTGCCTTTGGCAAAGTTACTCTGACGACCTTAAATGCTTACGGTAGTTTTATGTGTGTTGCTACGGTTTGGAACAGTTTCAAATCGACAAATCAAATCTCAAAAATAACAAGATTGCTCATTGTCCTTGCTATGGTTGTGATCTCGACCTTTATAGCAATTATTGGCGAGCACACTTTTTTAAGTGCTTTTAAAGCATTTATTTTGTTTTTACTTACTTTTTTTATTCCATGGAGCGCAATTAATCTGGTTGATTACTACTTTATCTCTAAAGAAGAATGTGATGTAGATGCGCTATATGACCCAAATGGTAAGTATGGTCGCTGGAATCGAATTGGTATTACTTGCTACTTTTTAGGTATTTTGATTCAACTGCCATTTATTGATAGTAAATTCTATACAGGTCAAATCGCGGCAATGTTGGGAGGCATAGATCTATCATGGCTTGTGGGACTTATCTCTACAGCTTTGATCTACTATTTTTTTGCTAAAAGAGCCCAACTAAAGTTTGTAAAACAGTTACCTCTCGAACAAGTTAAGTAAAGCCCAAACATAAGATATCAAAGTATGACTTTGATATCTTATTGAAATTGATAAAAAGCTATTCTTGTAATGCTTTAACCTGTGCTGAAGCAGGAAGCCCAAACAACTTATCAAAGCCCCAATTAAAGATAAAAGTGTAGATGGGAATAATGATAATAAAGGCTACATCTAGCCAAAAAGCAGCAATCAGAGAAATATCCATCCACCATGCAATAAGAGGAATCAAAAATAAAACTAAGGTAAGCTGAAAACCAATTGCATGCCCAATCCTACGTTTGACTGTACGGATATTACTACTTTGCCTAGCTTCCCACTTCTCATATAAAACATTGTAAATAAAATTCCAAGTTACAGCGATGGTCGTAATCATGACAGATAGAGGCCCTGTATGCTCCACACTATCACCGGCCAAGATAGCTAATCCTACTGATGAAATAATCATTCCAATCACTTCATAAGAAGAAACATATACGATTCGACGCTTTACACCTTGCATAATCAATAAACTCTGCTTAATTCTTTATATTTTAATTTCAGTTAAAATCATATATAAAGTTAATAGCTTTCAGTTTGACTGATATCAAAATGAATTTTAACAGTGAAAATATTGAACTCTTCATCACCGTACTAGATACGGGATCTTTCTCTGCGGCCGCTCGTAAACTAAATCGGGTCCCCTCAGCAGTCAGCATGGCCATTGCTAATCTGGAAGCAGAATTGGGTTATATCTTATTTGAACGAACCCATCGAAAGGTCATTCCAACCTCTACAGCATTAGCTTTAGAACCCCAGGCTCGCATTATTTCTGAACAGCTTAGGCTATTCAGCACTCATGCCCATGAACTTTCTTTAGGCCTTGAAAGTAAATTACGTATTGGAGTTGTCTCTGATGTAAATACCAAATTATTATTCTCTTCAATAAAAAAATTAGCTGATAAATTCCCATTACTTAATATAGAAGTTATTACTGCCCCTCAAGATGACATCGTCAATTTACTTTATAAGGAAGAAATTAGTCTTTGCTTAGCAGGGTCAGACCTAAATATAAAAATGCGTGAAAATCTGCAATTGGTAATGACTGAAACAGTAGTTGCCACTATTTCGTCTAATCATAATCTTCTACAAGAAAAAACAAAGCAGTTTTCTATTGAAGAGTTAATCAATATTAGGCAAATTGTAGTAGCGAGTAGTGACCATGAAATGACAGATTCTCGTTCAATTATTGGTGCAATGTACTGGAAAACGAATAGTCTACAAACAGCAATTAATATGGTTGAAGCAGGACTCGGCTGGGGAAATTTCCCTTTATCATTAGTACAAGAAAAAATCGATCAAGGTCATTTAGTTCTTTTAGATTTTAAAAATACCAAAAATCATTTACCTCTATCCATTTACTTAATTTGGCTTCAAGACCGCCCATTATCTAAAGCGGCTCGAGAACTCATCCAAATTATTCAAGAAAATTTATAATTTCTTATACTTTAGTTCTGAGTACATCTAATCTCTTTTATAGTTTTACTTCAGATTAAATATACTTGCTTTAAAAATTTAGCTTATTGTTCAGCCCCTATTTCCGTCAATATTATAGAAAGCAAGAAGCCTACTTAAAAAGCAGGCTTCTTACTGTATTTCAGGACTAAGCAATAGTTTTTTATTTTGGAAAAATACATTTATACTTTATTAAAACTTAGCATTTTAGTCAAGAATAAAATTAATAAAATACAATCATTTGTATTCCACGTGAAAGCAATTACACTTTAAGTTTTATATAGAAAACACATTAGGAAAAGAAAGAAATTTCAATGATAAAAATTTCGAACTTTTCCACTTAAAAGTTCTATTTTTTTAATAAAATGAGATAAAGTACTTAATTTTAAAAATAAGCTCACCTTTATTCATCTCTTTTCGCTTTTCATCTTTAAAGCTTTATTCATCCTATATATTAGATTATTTATTTTAAAAATTTTGACTCTCAATATTTTATGAGTAATTTTTAGATTATATCCAAACTTCCAAAAACTGAAGGAAAAGTCCTTTATAGGTTCTAAAAATAATTAATCCTAAATTTATGAATTGCGTGCGATACATACATGCACAAATCAGCTTGTGCTCTACTATTTTTCGGCAAACTTATCTAACTTAATCTTGTCAGTATTATTCAAATGACCTCCCACAAATTGGCTATATTTCAAACAATATATATTTTAAAAGAATTAACAATTCGAATCGAAAAGACAATTAAGCCTCTATCACAATAAGTTGCTGGCTAGAATAAGTTCTAATTGATCGATAAATAACTTAGTTCACTTTACTCGCGAAGTACTCATACGATAGAATCACTATCACTTGTAATATTTAACCAAAACAACACAATATTTTTTAGGCTACGATGTGCCTACTTTAGAAAATGACTTGTGTTTAATTAAAAAATTGATTAGTATTGCACGCACTGAAAAGCCTTGAGTTTAAAAGCTTTTCTTGCTTATAGGGCCTATAGCTCAGTTGGTTAGAGCAGCGGACTCATAATCCGTTGGTCCACAGTTCAAGTCTGTGTGGGCCCACCAAATACCAAACCTCATAAACTAAAAGTTTATGGGGTTTTTTAATATGTATTCAAATAGAATTTGGTTCACCGTTATAAACAATACTTAAAATTTAATTATCAAATTTTAAAATTTATTTTTATTCCCAAACTTCAGTTTTTTTAAAATAAATTTTCTTTGTGCACTGAATATTTCTACTTCATCTATTAGGCTAAGATTTGTTTTTGCATAGGTTCCGAATGTTCTAATTGAGTATCCCAGAACTTTTCCCATAAATCACAATACTCTAAGCATATCTTTTCAATATAGTTATAATCTTCTTCTGTACAAGCTTGCATCAAGACATACCATAAGTCTTCTTCATGATCATCATCCGCGGCTTCGGCACTCTCATCCTCAGAAATACCATGTACATGATAGTAACCACCACCCTCCACCTCCAAACCGACGGCTTTAGTTGCTTTACGTAAAGGTGGACTGTAAAGGATAACTTCTTCTTCAGCGACTGCTAATAAAGCTGAAACAGCTTTATAGTCATGATAAGCATTTTCTAAAAATACTCTAACTTGATCTGCAATGTCACTTGGTTGATAAGTCAGACGATCTTCTTCCGTAATACCAAAATCATTTAATACATCTTCAAATAAAGGATAGTGAGCATATTCTGGGTTTCCCTGATAATAACCATCTTTATCTAAACCGGGTCGAAATCCAAACTCATCAAAAATATTTAGGCTTAAAAGAAAACGTGGAAACATTTTTGCGCCAGCATGCAATCTTGGCTCTAATTGTTTAGTTTGAAATTGGGCCATAAGCAGTGCATCAGTAAAAGTTTGCACAATTGCGTGACGATATTCTAAGTGAATTTTTTTTAAATTTTCTTTATTAATTTTTCCGTCATTTAAAATATCAATTGCTGGATGATTTGACACAGCATGGTTAGCAATTTTTGTTCTTAAACGGGTCAAAAAGTCTGAATTTTTTTTCCATAGTTCGGCTGAAATGCTTTGCTTCATCCCTGCGAGTGCTTTCTTTCTAGGATTATTAAAATTCTCAAATTTCTTAGGCATATCCACTCTCATTAAACTTATTGAAGCCCGATCGATTTTTACATCTTTTATTATAAAAACAATGACTTAAATTAATATTTAAATATGTTCCCTTATCAATCAATATTAGAATTAAAATCATACGAAATCAAATAGAAAATTTTAAAAAAACTTAGTTAATGATAATCATTATCACAATATAAACTTGTATCTAATCCCTTTTTTTATTATGATAATTCATATTAAAATTTTAATTTTTTAGATTAAGTTATAATTAGTGCTAACTATATGGAATAGTAATGTCAAAAAAAGAAGATATTATAAATACTGCTTTAAATTTATTTAATCAGATTGGTTACAATGCTACTGGTGTTGACCGTATTATTGCTGAATCTAACGTTGCAAAGATGACATTTTATAAATATTTTCCTTCGAAAGAAAATTTAATTATGGAGTGTTTGCAACATCGAAATTTAAATATTCAAAACTCAATTAATGAACAACTAAGTTTACATCAAGATGCTAACCCACTTGAGAAAATTCATATTATTTTTAATTGGTATATTGAATGGATCAATAGTGAAACATTTAATGGATGTTTATTTAAAAAAGCATTTATTGAAGTGTCTAAACAATATACTTCAATTCGTGAACCATTTTATGAATATACGAAGTGGTTGACTCATTTATTACAAGAACAACTCACTCGATTAGGGATAGAAAACCCTACTCCACTTACTCACATTATTATTTCTATTATTGATGGGATGATTATTGATGGAACAACAGATAAAACGCTTATTAACTCTGAAAAAATTTGGCAATATATTAAATATTTGATTAATGAAGAGATACCTCAGCAGGTATCTTAAGTTTTAAAATTATCTAAGTTTATTATTTTTAATATTAAGTTTAAAAGAAAAATAAATAAACATTTTAAATCTTTTATAGCTTAGATAATCTTAATTTTGAATGCGCTACTTTAGCTTTCATAATTTTTCTAGGCTTTTTTACAAACTCATATTAGAATCCTGAAAATTTATCACCTTGCACTGATCTATGAAAAAATTTCTAGGTAACTCTATCTTTAAAGCGGCTGGCTGGACCTATAATGTAGATCCCGAAATTCTTGAGAAAAAACAAGTTATTATTGGCTTTGAACATACATCAAATCTAGATGCAGTGCTATCTATTGCTCTCTTCCAAATTTTAGACATTAAGATTCATACTTTAATAAAGAAAGAACTTTTTAAGGGTCCCCTTAAGCCAATTCTAGAAAAACTTGGTGGCATTCCCGTTGACCGCAAAGCGAGTAAAGATATTGTTTCTCAAATGGTTGAACAATTTCAAACTCATGAAACTTTTAACTTGGTGATTGCTCCTGAAGCTACTCGTGCCAAAGATGGCTCTGAACGTAAACCTATCCGTACAGGTTTTTGGCATATTGCAAAAGCAGCCAATGTTCCTATTGTACTTATGTATGCCAACGCCCGAAGCAAACAAGGCGGAATTCTAGGCAAAATTTACCCCACAGACTTACAAAAAGATTTGGAAACGATTAAAGAGCTATATGCACAATTTGACATAGACATCAAAATTAGCTAAATCAAATTGGACTTGATTCGGCCTAATCTCACTCATTAGGCCTTAAGCTTATTATTCTTATTCAATCGACTAACAAAACGCAGGGCAACAGTTTTCAACAAAACCAAGCCTATGCTAATATTCCAGCACTTTTGCATTTTCTTTTTTGGAGTTCACGTCCATGGCGGGTCATTCTAAATGGGCCAATATTAAGCATCGTAAAGCGAAACAAGATGCAAGTCGCGGTAAAGTTTTTACTAAATATATTCGTGAAATTGTGACTGCTGCCAGACTTGGCGGTGGAGATGCTGCTAGCAACCCTCGTCTGCGTGCAGTAGTTGAAAAAGCTCTTTCAGTTAATATGACACGTGACACCATCAACCGTGCAATCCAACGTGGTGCTGGTGGTGAAGATAATGATGATTTAAAAGAAGTAACTTACGAAGGTTATGGCGTTGGCGGTGTTGCTGTTCTTGTTGAAACAATGACAGATAACTTGAACCGTACAGTACCAGATGTACGTCACTGTTTTAGTAAAACAAATGGTAACCTAGGAACTGCGGGTTCTGTCGCTTATCTATTTACTAAACGTGGTGAAATTACTTTTGAAGATGTTTCTTTAGAAGACAAAATCATGGAAGTTGCTTTAGAAGCTGGCGCTGAAGATATTGAAGTTTCAGAAGATGAAATTTTGGTAATCACTTCACCAGAAACTTTTGGTGAAGTTCAAGATGCTCTGACTGCTGCTGGTTTAAAATCTGACAATGCAGAAGTGGTTATGAGTCCATCAACAAAAGCTGAAATTACTGATGTCGACCAAGCAAAACAAATTCTTAAAATGATTGATATGTTTGAAGATCTCGATGATGTACAAAACGTTTATACCAACGTCGAGTTCACAGATGAGGTTTTGGCTCAACTTGATGCCTAAATCAAACATTTGAATTAAAAAAACGCACCATTGGGTGCGTTTTTTTATAGTTTATTTAATAAGTTATAGCAGTTAAAAACATTATATTTTTTAATAACAAAGCTGGAATGCAAAGCAACCACATTGTCAATTTTTCCAATACGTCTTAATAAAATTTCGCTGTAGTCATCCATGTTGCGTGCTACAAGTTCCAAAATAAAATCGGCACTTTGCCCTGTCACTAGAAATGCATTGGTCACTTCTGGAATTGCTTCTATTTCGGAAAGAAACTTGTCAAATGTTTCAGTGTCATGCTTACTCAATGAAACTTGCAATAAGATGTGCAAGGTAAAGCCAAGTTTACTAAAATTAATTTCCCTTTTGAGCTGACCCATAACGTTGGCTTCAATCAGGTGCTTAATCCGGCGATGCACAGAACTGACTGACAGATTGATCCGTTCTGAAAGTTCATTCAAATTTAAGTCTTCATGAGACAAAATTTCTAGAATTTGTTTATCAAAACGATCTAACTCCATTCCTATCTCCAGCCAGAATTTTACAATGAGGACAGTATACCCTATACAACTCCCACGCATTGAAAAATACGAAGGTTTAAAAATAGCTAAAACATTTATTTCTTTTACATATTTTATTGCAGTTATGCATTTTAACCGTGCAAATAGTGGAGCATATGACTCATTTTAGAGAGTCAATTTCATGCTCTCATTTATTTTTTTTAATGAAAGGTCCTATTTACACTTCTATTTTGACATAAAGCAATGATAAGAATAGAAATTTGACTATTTTTCTAAATTCTTAAAGTTGGCATTATTATTGTTATGTATTTACAGGAAAATTTTTATCCATGTCGGGGAATTCCTGTGAATAAGATCAAAACACTAGTGCTAGCAATGAGTTCTTTAGGTGTAATTAGCGTGACAATGCCTGTGCATGCAGCTACAGATGCTGAAGTTAATGCGTTGCGTAATGAAGTAAATGATTTAAAACAACTCGTCCAGAAACTATCTGATCAACAAAAAACAGCTTTGTCAGTCAGTACTCCACCAGCACCTCCCGCAACACCTGCGGCTTCTACCTCTCCTGTATCAAAACCGGGTTGGATGGCAATGGCTGATGGGCAAACCCAAGTTAAGCTTTATGGTAATGTCCGAGTAGATGCTACCTACGACTTTAAAGGTTCAAATGGAAGCATTTCAAATGGCGCTAACTACCCTTTAAATAAAGATGACCCAAAACAAGACTCACTAAATGTATCTGCCGCAACTTCAAGAATTGGTTTAGACATTACTCGACCTACCCAATACGGAGATTTAAACGGCAAAATTGAAGCCGATTTCATGGGTGGAAATGGCGATAATGGAGTTGGAACATTCCGTGTTCGCCATGCCTATATGTCTTTAGGAAAATGGTTAGCTGGTCAAACGACCTCACCTTTTGTAAACACTGATACATCGCCAGAAACAGTAGATTTTAATGGTGCTATTGGTACAGGTACTACGCGTACAGTACAGGTTAGATACACTCAGCCAATTAATGCACAACAAAAAATATTAGTTGCCTTAGAAGGTGGTGATGTTGAAAAAGCTAATACTGCTGGTGGAAGCCGCTTTCCTGCTTTAACAGCACGATATGATTTCAAAACTGCAAATAATAAAGGCCTATTACAGTTACATGGTCTTGCCCATGAAAACCGTGTAGCTCCAAAAGATAGTGCTTCTGAAGAAAAATTTGGTTGGGGTGTTGGGGTTGGTGGTAAATATGATTTAACTCCTCAAGATAGCTTGGTTGCTAATTACTATCACGTTAAAGGAGATGGTCGCTATTTACTTTATAGCAATTCTGCTTATGCCTATGACACAACAACACAGGATATTAATTTAGGTGAATTTGATAGTGCCGTTATTGGCTATCAACGGAAATGGAGCCCTATCCTCCGCTCTACTTTTGCAATAGGCGGTATTCAATATAAAGATGATAACGTTTACGCAAATAGCAATTTAACCAGTACCAGTTATAACAAAGAAATTTATAATGCCTTGGTCAATTTGATCTGGAATCCAGTTAAAAGTATTGATTTAGGTGCAGAATATACTTACGGCCAGCGCGAAACTTTCGCAGGCGATAAGGGTGATTACTCTCGTATTAATTTATTAGCAAAATATAGTTTCTAAAAATTGGATGTAAAAAAAGAGCCTTAAAAAGGCTCTTTTTTTATTAGCGGTATTAATGCATAGCTTGAATTTTTTCTAAGAAAAGCTTCGCACGTTCGTGGCGAGCATCTAAATTATCAAAAAATTCATGCGTTGGGCAGTCTTCTAAAATCTTACCTTCATCCATAAAAATTAAACGGTTAGATACTCTTTTAGCAAAACCCATTTCATGTGTAACACACATCATGGTCATGCCTTCATGTGCAAGTTGTACCATCACTTCAAGTACTTCACCGACCATTTCAGGGTCAAGTGCAGAAGTTGGTTCATCAAATAACATACAGATTGGGTCCATAGACAAGCCACGCGCAATCGCTACACGTTGCTGCTGTCCACCAGACAATTGGCCCGGAAACTTATCTTTATGCGCAAGTAAACCTACACGTTCTAAATATTTCAGGCCTTTTGCACGAGCATCGGCAACTGAACGCTTTAACACTTTGACTTGAGCAATTGTTAAATTTTCCAAGACAGTCATGTGCGGGAAAAGTTCAAAGTGTTGAAAGACCATTCCCACTCGTGAACGGAATTTAGCAAGATCCGTTCTTGGATCTTTCAGAGAAACTCCATCAACAATAATGTCACCTTGTTGAAATGGTTCTAACGCATTTACTGTTTTAATGAGTGTTGATTTTCCTGAACCAGACGGCCCGCAAACAACAACGACATCACCTTTTTCAATACTCGTCGTGCAATCTGTTAAAACCTGAAAATCACCATACCATTTAGAGATATGTTGGATGTCTATCATTGGCATTTAAAATCTCCAATTAGCGAATGATGGCAATTTTTTGCTGTAAGCGTTTGACTAATTGCGACAGCACAAACGAACTACAGAAGTAAACTACAGCGACGATTAAATAGAATGTTGCTTTGGTTTCAGGACCATATGTATTAGCCAATGTATCTGCACGACCTAAAAAGTCTGGTGCACTAATCACATACACTAATGAGATATCCTGAAATAAAATAATTGTTTGAGTTAACAATACTGGGAGCATGTTACGAAAGGCTTGAGGTAAAACCACGTAGCGCATTGATTGACCATAGGTAAAACCTAGCGCGTAGCCTGCATGTACCTGACCTCTTGAAATAGACTGAATGCCTGAACGTACAATTTCCGAGAAAAATGCAGCCTCAAAAATAGCAAAAGTCACAACACTCGAAAACAACGGTCCCCAATATGTATCAGATTGAAACTCAAATATTTTTGGCAACAAAAAGTAGAAAATAAAGATCACCTGAATCAATGGAATACCACGAAACAGATCGACATAAAATTTTGCGAAATTACTTGCGATGGCATTGCTTGATAAACGCATCATTGCCAATGGAGTTCCGATCAGGATACCGCCCATCATCGCCAATACAGTCACGGTAAGGGTAAAAACAAAACCTTCTTTGAGTGCCGCGATCACGTCAGGATTTTGTAATAAAGAAAAATCCATAATTACTTCCCTCCTGAACCTAAGCCAGGTACAGCCATTCGTTTCTCAATCCATGCCATCACAAACTTAATGCTATAAGTGATAATCAAATAAACAGGTGTAGAGAGAATAAGAATGATGATGTCCTGAGAAGTTTCTTCCCGCATGGTTTTTGTATAAGCGAAGAAGTTCAAAACACTTAATGCATATAAAACAGCTGAGTTTTTGAAAACGTTCATTGCTTCAGAAGTAATCGTGGGCCACACAGTACGATATGCAACAGGTAAAATGACATAACGATAACTTTGTGCGGTGGTAAAACCTACTGCGGAAGCAGCAAATTTTTGTCCTGTTGAAACAGTATTAATACCAGCACGTATGTGCTCAGATACACGCGCAGCTGTGTAGAGACCTAATGCAAAAACACCAATAACCGCAGGTTGCTGATTTAAAAGATTTTTCCACCATCCACCAGCAACAACATCCCCACTGCCTGCACTTATGCTATCCGGCAAAAATTCCGGAAAAACAAATGCCCAGAAGAATAGCTGCACAATAAGTGGAATATTACGGAAAATTTCAACGTAACAATTGCCAATAAATGCGAGAGGTTTGTTGGGTAATGTACGAATTACCCCTAGGAGAGAACCTAATAAAAATGCGATAAGAAAGGCTATAACAGCTGTCCAAACCATAGTAAAGACGCCTGAACCTAACATTTGTAACCATGTGGGCGCTTCAGCATGAGCATTGTAGCTTGAGCTACCAATTACTCTACAGACTGATTCTGCCCATGCGGCTTTATCGACACCATATTCATTAGACTCCGCACAGAATATAGTCCAGTTTAGCGAGCCGACTGACATGTTTGCCCCTTAAATGAATATCTTTAGGAAAATAGACCGCTTAAGCAAGTGAGGTTTCACTTGCTTAAGTAAATTTAGGACAAAAAAGATCTTGTTAGATCCCTGCATCTGTTGGGTGAGCTTTTAATTTTTTATAAGATGAACTTTGTGGCATGTTCAAATTTGTATTTTTTGGTGGAATTGGCGATAAGAACCACTTCTTATATAAAGCGTCCATTTGACCAGTTTTCCATAGATTATTTACAGTACGGTCAGCAATCGCTTTAAACTTTGTATCACCTTTAGCAAGCATAATGCCATAAGGCTCTGATGAAAGTACCGGACCAACAATTGCGAAAGCTTTAGGTGTAGAAGACTTGGCAACTAAGCCAGCTAAAATATTATCATCCATGACAAATGCAGCAGCACGGCCTGATGCCATCATTGCAAAAGAGTCAGAGTGATCTTTACCATAGATGTTTTGGATATTAAGCGCTTGGCCTTTTTCATTCATCTTGATGTATTTATCAGATGTTGTACCTTGAGTTGTTACAACAGCTTTGCCATTTAAATCTGCCAAGCTCTTAATGCCAGAGTTCGCTTTAACTGCCATACGTACTTCAGTCGCATAGTAGTTTGTTGAGAAACCAACCTGTTCTTGGCGTTGCTTAGAGTTTGTGGTCGTACCACATTCCATATCGATATTGCCTGCTAAAAGTTCAGGAATACGAGTTGATGAAGTTACTGCCTTGTACTCAACTTTTAGCCCAGGCATTTTCAATTCTTTTTTAATGTCATTTGCAAACTGGTTACAGATATCGACTGCATAACCTACTGGTTTACCTGCAACAACATATGAAATTGGGTCAGAAGATTCTCGGTGGCCAATGATGATTTTTCCGCTGCTTTTAATTTTAGCTAATGTATCTGCTGCCTGAATTTGAGAAGTAGCACCAACCGTACAAAGCATAAATGTTGAAATAATGAGAGAGGTTGCAGAACGTTTCATAAGAACTCCTTGATGATCATTCTCTCTATTTATCTATAGAATCATTCATATAGAGCAATAGAGTGATTTATTATAAATTGCAATTATCGCGCCAACTTTTCCAAGTAGGACACATCCATTTGCTTCACTTATTTTATTCAGTCTGTTTTGCAGAGTTAATACCTTTAAAACTGCTAACATGTTTCTACTTTAATCTATGTTTTAATCTTCTGTCTATTATTAAGCTCATCTATTTACACTTTAATGTGGCAATTATTGATTACAATGTAAACACATGCACAATAAAGAGGCTTAACTTGGGCTAAAAACTGTTTTTAGAAAAATTGTATTTTGTGAAAATCATAAAAATTAAAATTATTAAGTATTTAGACTAAAGTTCAATAATGAGGTAAATAAAGAAATTCCTATAGCAAAATAATATATATAAATGTTTTAATAAAAATCATTTAGAAAATTGATAGTAATATTTAAGTTAATGACTGAACTTAGAAATATTACAAAAATGCCCTGAGAAAATCAGGGCATTTTATAAAGTTTAAATTCCTCGCCAATCTACGCGCGCGTTTCTTTCGGTTTGATATATTCTTAAAACATATTGGCCTAGAGGTAAATCAAGCAAATATTTTTGATAGTTGCTCCATTCCTCAGACACTTCTTCTGCTTCTTCACGCTCCCATGGCGTACCTTTCACCTCTAATAGTGGTGCAAGCATCGAACAGACAGAAATATCAGCAAGACTTAATCGATCGCCCACCATATAGCGCGCTTGATTTTCTATTAGATACTGGTTTAATTCATTTATGAGTTCATCCATCTGCTTTTTGGACTGGCTCACCAACTCTTCTTCAAGCTTATAGTTCTTTTTTACGAGTGTTTTGAGAAAAGGTTTTGATATTTTTTCAAACTGACGTAAATAGCCTTGTTCACCCATCATAATTTCTAGAGCATGGTCCCCTTGGGCTAAATTATGTGCTAATGCCCAACGGCGCACATGTATCCCAAGATCATCAGCCAAACTATCAATTTTCAGTATTTGTTGCCTAAGTTGCTCATCACGGCGCAAAAGCGCGTGTTCTGGGTAGGTATCATCCAGATAAAGTGCAATTTTGGTTGATTCAGCAATCCATTGATGATCATCTTTCAAAATTGGCAGCAAATTTTGCCCTGTTTTGAGTTGTGCGAAAGCACGATGAAACCCTGGAATCAAGTTATGAGCCACATAATCAAGTTCTTTATGGTCTAACAACCAGCGAGCTTTTTCACAATAATGGGACAAAGGAAACTGATACAAAACCCGCATAAAATCTCCACGTTTATTTTTATTTGACTATTTGTACAAAAATGGTCGATGGTAAGTAGATACTTTAGAAGCTATTTTTAGTGAAAACAATGGATATTGTGCTCATTTTTGCTGACAGTTAAGTCTATTTTTTTTATATCTTTTTTTACCGTACTTATTGCTCTTTTTCATATTAAAACGAGTTTTGTTATTATTTTTTTGCATTAAAAATATAAAGTGTTGATTAATATAAACTTTATATATCTTTATTTATCCTTTAAAAATCTAAAAAAATGCTTTGCACTTTATTTCATAAGCTGAGCATAAGTCCTCGTTTAGTGGAAAATTATTTCTTTTGTAAGGTAATGACAGCAATACAAGGTGTCATTATGTCTAATTCTCTATCTAAAACGACGGCATACGTCCAAGTCATTCAAAATGATCAACAAGCCATTAATGCCGCTTATCAAGTGGCAGATTATGCTTTAGAGGGTCGTAATACACGTGATCAACAACGCTTATTACCTCATGAGCAAATCGAAAGCTTTAGCCAAAAAGGCTTAGGTGGTATTCGCATTGCAAAAAAATACGGCGGTGCTTTTGTTTCCAATAAAACACTGGCACAAGTTTTCCGTATTTTAAGTAAAGGCGATGCGAATGTTGGTCAGATTCCACAAAATCAGATTAGCCTTTTAAACCTGATCGAAATCTTGGGTACAGAACAACAAAAACAATTTATCTTTTCAGAAATATTAGCAGGAAAACGTCTTGCCAACGGTGGCCCAGAACGTAATACACATGACTCAAAAACACTAAAAACCACGCTCACCATTGAAAATGGTAAATATATTTTAAACGGTGAGAAATTTTATTCGACTGGAACAAGTTTTGCGCATTGGCTTGCAATTAAAGCCGTTCATCCTGAAGGCCATGTCGTTTTAGTGATTGTTAACCGAGATACTCAAGGCATTGAAGTCATTAATGACTGGAATGGCTTTGGTCAACGTACAACTGCGAGCGGTACAGTTAAATTAAATCAAGTTGAAGTTAATCCTGAACTTATTTTTGATGAACGCTTATTAACACAAGCCCCAACCTATCGCGGTGCTTATTCGCAGTTATTACAAGTTGCAATTGATGTTGGCATTGCAGAAGCCGCTTTTGAAGATACCTTATCGACCATTCATAAAGCACGACCGATTATTGATGCAAATGTTGAAAAAGCCAGCTTTGAGCATTACACCCTGCAAGAAGTTGGTAAGTTAAATATTGTGCTCGACGCTGCAATTTTATTGCTTGATGAAGCGGCTGAATATTTAGATGAACTTGACCAACTTGAAAATGTGACTGATGAACAAGTAGCGAAAGCTTCAATTTTGGTTGCTGAAGCGAAAGTCTATGCCAATGATGCCGCTCTACAAATCTCTGAAAAACTGCTGGAACTTGGCGGTAGCCGTTCAAGTTTAAGCCAACACAATTTAGATCAACATTGGCGAAATGCCCGTGTACATACGTTACACGACCCTGTTCGTTGGAAATTACATGCCATTGGCAATTATTACCTTAATGGTCATTTCCCTGCCCGCCATGCCTGGATTTAAGGAGAAATTGTCATGACTTCATATCAATCGGTTCAAACTAAACAAACATCGGCATCAAACCAAGCACACATTATTCAAAATGATGCTGAAGCTATAGAAATTGCTAAACAATTTGCTGAGCAATTTAAAAAAACCGCAGTAGAACGCGATACAAAGCGAATTTTACCGTATACCGAAATTGATGCCTTAAGCCAGTCTGGGCTATGGGCAATTACAGTGCCAAAGCAATATGGTGGTGCCGAAGTTTCAAGCCATACAGTAGCTAAAGTAATTGCCCTTTTAAGTGGTGCAGATGGTTCAATTGGTCAAATTCCACAAAACCATTTCTATGCTTTGGAAGTCTTACGCAATACGGGAACAGAAGCTCAAAAACAACGCTTATATGGCGAAGTGTTAAATGGCACGCGCTTTGGTAATGCGCTTGCTGAATTTAAAACAAAAACTTCGACTCACAAACAAACCAATATCCGTCCTCACGAAAATGGATATTTGATTCAGGGTGAAAAGTTTTACTGCACAGGAAGCTTATTTGCTCACCGTATTCCAACCTTAGTTTTAGATGATGCAGGCCGAGAATATCTGGCATTTGTAAAAAGTGGTTCGCAAGGATTAAAACTTGTCGATGACTGGTCTGGCTTTGGACAGAAAACCACAGGCAGCGGCACAGTTAAGTTTGATCAGGTTTTTGTAGATGCAGACGATGTTATTCCTTTTGATACTGCATTTTTACAACCAACTTTAGTGGGACCTTTTGCCCAAATTATGCATGCATCTATTGAGGTAGGCATTGCACGTGCAGCCTTTGAAGAAAGCTTGCAAAGAGTACATCAAGCTCGCCCATGGATTGATTCACAAGTAGAAACGGCAAGCCAAGATCCTTTAACGATTTATGAATTAGGACGCATTGCCGTAGATGTACGAGCAAGTGAAGTTCTATTAAAACAAGCTGCTCAATCAATTGATGCCGCAAAAATTGAAACCACACCAGAAAGGATTGCTAAAGCTTCAATTGATGTTGCCAAAGTACGTGCTCATAGTAGCGATATCGCATTAAAAGCGTCGTCGAAACTGATTGAACTTGCTGGTAGCCGTGGTAGTCAAGCACAAGATGGCTTAGACCGTTTCTGGCGCAATGCACGCGTGCATACGTTGCATGATGCTGCACGTTGGAAATATTACTTTATCGGCAACTATGTTTTAAACGGTGTTCTACCACCTCGTCGGGGGACATTGTAATGACAGATTTTAAAGCTAAAGAAATTTTGCTGAATGCCTTTGATATGAACTGTGTTGGGCATATTAATCATGGTCTATGGACACATCCACGTGATGAGTCACACCGTTTTAATGAGCTGAGCTATTGGACAGAACAAGCCAAAACCTTAGAAAGTGGCCTATTTGATGGTTTGTTTATTGCCGATATTACAGGTGTGTATGACGTCTATCAAAATGGCATTGATCTGACTTTAAAAGAGTCAATTCAGCTTCCGAGTCATGATCCGTCCACACTCATTTCAGCTATGGCGGCAGTCACTCAAAACTTGAGTTTTGGGGTTACTGTTAATTTGAGCTATGAGCATCCGTATCAGTTTGCTCGTCGCTTTGCGAGTCTTGACCATTTAACTCAAGGTCGTATTGGCTGGAATATCGTGACGGGTTATCTAGATAGTGCGGAACGTCTTATCGGTCAAAAAGGTTTAAAAGACCACGATGCGCGTTATGAACAAGCCGAAGAATTTTTAGAGCTTTGCTATAAATATTGGGAAGGTTCATGGGAAAACGACGCAGTTAAAAAAGATAAAGCTCAGCGTGTTTTTACAGACCCATCTAAAGTTCACACCATCCACCATCACGGTAAATATTACCAAAGTGAAGGTGTTTTTCAGGTGTCTCCTTCTGTGCAACGCACCCCAACATTATTTCAAGCTGGTGCTTCACCAAAAGGTATGCAGTTTGCGACTCGTCATGCCGAATGTGTATTTATTGGTGGTGACAAGCCCGAAAAAATTCGTGAGCAAGTAAAAAAGATTCGTACTCTTGCTGAACAGCAAGGACGTGCAGGTGATGACATCAAAATCTTTGTCGGCATAACCGTTGTCGTTGCTGAAACACATGATTTGGCTGTACAGAAACTTAATGAATATCGTCAGTACGCAAGTCCTGAAGCAGGCTTAGCTCATTATGCGAGTTCAACAGGTATTGACCTAAGTAAGTTTGACGATGATGAAGCAATTCCTTACCAAAAAAGTAACAGCATTGTTTCCATTACCGAAAAATTTAAAGAACAGCAAATCACTAAAAATGATTTAAAAGCTCAACATGTTTTGGGTGGTCGTTATCCACTTATTGTCGGTAGTGGCGAAGAAGTTGCTGAATATTTAATTCATCTTTTAGATGAAACCGATATTGATGGCTTTAATTTGACGCGTACTGTTGCACCTGAGTCTCACCACGACTTTATTCGCTTGGTCATTCCTGAGCTGCAACAACGTGGTCGCTATAAAACTGCATATAAAACGGGTTCACTACGGAACAAAATCTTTAATCGGGGTGATCAATTACCGAAACAGCACCCTGTTCAAGCGTTCCGATGTAGTCCCTATAACAACAGCAAAAACTTAACAAAAATTGAAGAAATAACTGCTTAAATTTGGAGATAGACATGGCTCAAACAGCCTCTAAAAAATGGCTAGGCGTAGGCTTAGTCGTTGTAGTCCTTTTTGTTGCTTTATTCTTTTGGAATAAACACCGTCAAAGTGGCTCAAATGAACTTGTAATTGGCATTAGTCCACCATTTGCAAAAACGTTACAAGCTGCTGCCGATGAAGCAAAGCTACAGGGTTTAAATGTGAAACTGGTTGAATTTTCTGACTGGAATACACCAAACATTACTTTAAATCATGGGGATATTGATGCGAACTTTTTCCAGCATCAACCGTTCTTAGACAATGCAATTAAAGAAACTGGCTTTAAATTAAAAGCATTTGCAGTAGGTGCAGCATCACATGTGGGACTTTATTCAAAGAAATATAAAAGCCTTGATGAATTGCCACAAAATGCACGTGTAGTCATTCCAAATGATCCAGTGAACCAAGGTCGTGCCCTACTACTCTTACAGCAAGCTAAATTAATTACGCTTAAAGATTCAAACAATCATTTATCTGCACTCAAAGATGTTGTTTCAAACCCTAAAAACTTGCAATTCATCGAAGTTGAAGGACCACAGACTGCTCGTGCAATTGATGATGTTGACTTGGCTTTTGGCTACCCACATTACTTACGCTTAGCAAAAACAGCTGACCCTGAGAGTGCACTTTTACTTGATGACAATACCAATAAACGTTATGCCATCTTGTTTGTAGTGCGTGATGACTATCAGGACAAGGGCGACAAATTGAAGAAATTTGTTGAGATTTATCAGAACTCGCCAAAAGTTAAAGCTGTCTTAGACGCTGAGATTGGGCCAACACTTTGGTTCCCGGGCTGGAAGTAATAACGGAAAGATTATGGCTATTCAGTTCAAACAATATAAGCCTTGGTTACTCGGAATTACGATTTTAATCGTGATTCTGGGTCTCATCGGTTATCGCTATATTAAAAATACGCAAACCGATGATGTTTTAACGATTGGCATTAGCCCACCTTATGCTGAACTATTACAAAACGTTGCCAATGAAGTTGAAAAGCAAGGTGTCCATGTCAAACTTGTTGAATTTTCTGACTGGCGAGCACCGAATGTTGCCGTACAAAACGGTGATATTGATGCAAACTTTTTCCAGCAAAGCGTTTTTTTACGTAATGCTGTCAAAGAAACAGGATATGACTTACACGCATTTGCTGTGGGTTCAGGAAGTCACGTAGGTTTATATTCAAAAAAATATAAAACACTTGATGATTTACCTTCACAGCCACGCGTTGCTATTCCAAACGACCCAGTCAATTTAGCTCGTGCCTTAATTTTGCTACATCGCGCTGGCTTAATTCAGCTTAAAGATAGCAACAATGAACTTTCGACCACCCAAGACATTATTGCTAATCCTAAACAGCTGAGCTTTGTTGAGGTTGAAGGCCCGCAGACAGCACATGCATATAACGATGTCGATTTAATTTTCGGCTTCCCTCACTACTTAAAAATGGCAAAGGTAACCGACCCGCATAGCGCATTATTTTTAGATCCAATTGATAAAAAATATGCAATTTTGTTTGTGACCCGTCGCGATTACCAAGATAAAAACCAAAAACTTGCAATCTTTGTTAAAGCATTCCAGAACTCAAAACAAGCACAAGACATTCTGGATAAAGACTTTGGCAAAGGTATGTGGTTTCAAGGCTGGAAATAAGGAGAATGACGATGGTGAGTTTTGGATCACAAGTTGATTTTTCTCTACCCCATATCAAAATTCGCGGTTTAAATAAATTTTACCAATCGCAGGGTCAAAAACTGCATGCCTTAAAAGAAATTAACCTTGATGTTCCCCAAGGTAAAATCTTAGGCATTATTGGGAAAAGCGGTGCAGGCAAATCTTCCTTGCTCCGTACTTTAAATGGCTTGGAACAAGTGAATACTGGCAGTATTCATATTCATCAACAAAACATTGCTGAATTGAGTCATGCCGAACTCATTCAAACCCGTCAACGCATTGGAATGATTTTCCAACATTTCAATTTAATGTCTGCAAAAACAGTTTGGGAAAATGTGGCATTGCCCTTAAAAGTTTCCAATTACAACAAAGCAGATATCGACCAACGTGTAAATGAAGTTTTGGCACTGGTGGGATTGGCAGATAAATCTAGCTATTATCCGTCACAACTTTCTGGTGGGCAAAAGCAACGTGTCGGTATCGCACGCGCACTGGTTCATCACCCTGAAATTTTACTTTGTGATGAAGCGACTTCAGCACTTGAT
Source organism: Acinetobacter sp. Leaf130 (assembly GCF_001423205.1). Classification (NCBI taxonomy): domain Bacteria; kingdom Pseudomonadati; phylum Pseudomonadota; class Gammaproteobacteria; order Moraxellales; family Moraxellaceae; genus Acinetobacter; species Acinetobacter sp. Leaf130. Next base: position 825,445 of record NZ_LMOE01000001.1, on the reverse strand, counting down.
CCAGAAAGTACAGCCACTATTTTGGCTTTACTTAAGAAGATTAATCAGGAGCTTGGCTTAACTATTGTATTAATCACTCACGAAATGCAGGTTATTCGAGAAATTTGCGATCAAGTCGTAGTGATTGATCAAGGTGAGATTGTAGAGGCTGGACAAGTTTGGTCTGTGTTCTCACGACCAGAGCAACAAATTACTCAAGAATTACTGAATCTTGAACAGATCATCCTGCCTTTTAAGATCAGTCCGTTACCCGATGAAAATTCGACTCATATTATTATAAAACTTAAATATGAGGCTGAAGCACATCAAGTACCCGATATACAAGAACTACTTGCTAGATTTAAAGCACCAGTCAATTTATATCAAAGTCAGGTCGATACCATTCAAGGGCATATTATTGGCTCACTTTTAGTCGGTATCCCTAATGTAGAAATTGATATTTCATCCATCCGAGAAGACGCATTAACAGCAATTGCACAGTTTGAGGTACTTGGCTATGCCCGACCAGCTCATTGATCTATTAATTACTGGAACTGTAGATACCTTACTTATGGTGGGTGCATCTGCATTGATTGCTTTTTTAATTGGCTTACCGATTGCTGTTGTTCTAGTAAGTACATCTGAGCACGGCATTCACCCATCACAAAAGATTAATCAGGCTTTGGGTTGGGTCATTAACATTACGCGCTCTGTACCTTTTCTTATTTTAATGGTTGCCCTGATTCCGCTTACTCGCTGGATTGTAGGTACAAGTTACGGTGTATGGGCAGCCGTTGTCCCATTAACGATTGCTGCAATTCCCTTCTTTGCTCGTATTGCAGAAGTCAGCTTACGCGAAGTCGATCAGGGCTTAATTGAAGCTGCGCAAGCCATGGGTTGTAACCGTAAACAAATTATTTGGCATGTGCTTTTACCAGAGGCTTTGCCGGGTATTGTGGCTGGCTTTACCGTGACTATTGTGACTATGATCAACTCCTCTGCTATTGCTGGTGCTATTGGTGCAGGTGGCCTAGGAGACATTGCTTATCGTTATGGCTATCAACGTTTTGATATGCAAATTATGGTCGCTGTAATTTTAGTGTTGATTGTTTTAGTCATGTTAGTGCAAGCGACTGGTGATGCATTAGCCCAGCAACTCGATAAACGTAAAGTTTAAACTTAACAGAACCCTGCTCTAGCCATGACTTTGTCATGGCTTTCATGTAAAATCAGCGACAATTTTTAATTTACACATTTGTGAGTGGTTTTCATGGGTTTTAATTGCGGTATTGTTGGTCTGCCAAACGTAGGGAAATCTACCCTTTTCAATGCATTAACGAAAGCAGCAATTGCAGCGGAAAACTTCCCTTTCTGTACCATTGAACCAAACACAGGTATTGTTCCTGTACCAGATCCACGTCTAGACAAACTTGCTGCGATTGTGAAACCGCAACGTATTTTGCCAACTACAATGGAATTTGTAGACATTGCAGGTCTTGTTGCTGGTGCATCAAAAGGTGAAGGCTTGGGTAACCAATTCCTTGCTAACATTCGTGAAACTGATGCAATTGCTCACGTGGTACGTTGTTTCGAAGATGAAAACGTGATTCACGTAAACGGTAAAATTGATCCGTTAGATGACATCGCAACCATCAATACTGAACTTGCACTTGCAGACCTTGAAACTGTTGCTAAAGCAATTTTACGCTTAACTAAAGTTGCTAAAGGCGGTGACAAAGAAGCTGTTGCAACTAAAGCAGTTTTAGAAAAAATCCAACCATTACTAGACGAAGGTAAACCAGCTCGTGCGGCTGATTTGTCTGATGACGAACGTAAATTAGTTCGTGGTTTTGGTTTAATGACTTTAAAACCAACGATGTATATTGCCAACGTTGCTGAAGACGGTTTTGAAAATAATCCGCATTTAGATGCAGTAAAAAAACTTGCTGCTGAAGAAAACGCAATTGTTGTCCCTCTTTGCAACCAAATCGAAGCTGAAATTTCATTATTAGAAGATGAAGATCGTGCTGAGTTCCTAGAAGCAATGGGCATGGAAGAACCAGGCTTAAATGTGGTTATTCGTGCAGGTTATGCGCTTTTAGGTTTACAAACTTATTTCACTGCTGGTGTACAAGAAGTACGTGCATGGACAGTAAAAGTTGGTGCAACCGCTCCTCAAGCAGCTGGTGTGATTCATACTGACTTCGAAAAAGGCTTTATCCGTGCTGAAGTTGTTGCATATGATGACTTCGTACAATACAACGGTGAAAACGGCGCTAAAGAAGCTGGTAAATGGCGTTTAGAGGGTAAAACTTACATCGTTCAAGATGGCGATGTAATGCACTTCCGTTTTAACGTTTAAGTTAAAGCTTAAAAAAGCCCCAACATATTGGGGCTTTTTTTATATTTATAAGGAATGATTCAGATCCATCATCTCTCGTTTACTACGTGCTTCTTTCAAAATTCGCTCATGCAATGGCTTTCTAAAACCCAGCATAAATATAAATTCTGCCAATACAAATAACGGCCCTATCGCAAGCCCTATTACATCATCAACAAAAGCTGGTTTTTTCTTTTCGAAATAATGCCCAACAAACTGAAAGATCCATCCCACCACAAAGAAACCAACGCTTGCTGCTAACCATTCTCCCCAAGATAATTGGGCAATTTGGCTCGCAAGTGGATAGACAGCGACTAAAAGAGCTAGCATGAGTAAACCAAATACTTTATCTAAAATAAAATAATAAATCGTACTAGCTGCAATCAACACCATGGCTAAAGTAAGTTTAAAACTACCAATATCTATCCCAGCTCTTGCTGTTAAACATAAAATTGAAAACACGATGAGTGGAATACCAATAAAATGCGTCAAAATATTTTTATGATTTAAGTGGTAAGCCGCATATTTGCTAAGCTGTTGCTCCAGATTTGACATGAGTTGTTCCCTATTAATCAACATATAGTCATACTGTACAAATAAGGAAAACTTAAAGTTGTCAGCTATTTGACAAAGTAATGATTTTTTCATGGATGGGCTGATATTGGATCTTATTTATATTAATCGATTAAAAGAAAACACATGGTTTAGTGCGCTTCCAGAGGCATTCCAAAACTTTATTCTAGAACATGGTAAGCAAAGAGCCTTTGAAAAAAATAGTTATGTTTTCCGTGTCCAAGATGTGTTTGATGGCATTTATACCGTGCTTGAAGGCTCAATTAGCTTAGGTTATGTCGACGTAAATGGTAATGAAGCACTTTCTGCAATTGCTGAACCAATTATGTGGTTTGGTGAAATATCCCTCATTGACCATGAACCGCGCTCGCACGATGCGATTGCTTTGAAAAAAAGTATGGTTCTACATATTCCTGCGAAGCCCTTAAATGAGCTACTCAAAGAAAATCCCTATTACTGGTACTATTTTGCTCGTTTAACCAGTCAAAAACTCAGGTATGTCTTCTTAGAACAGATTGCTATACAAACACGCAGTATTTCTCAAAGGCTTGCCCAGCGTCTTCTATTTATTTTAGAGGGTTATGGCAATCATATTCTCATTCAAGATCATCACATTCATATTTCTCAAGAACAATTGGCAAATATGCTAACTACCTCCAGACAGACCATCAATCATGAATTAAGCCTGCTCGAAAAACAAAAAATCATCAAAATTGCTTTTAAAAAAATTGAGATTTTAGATATTGAAAAATTGAAAGTAATTGCTCATCCCCATTCGTGATTCTTGCTAAGGCAGCTATATAACAAAAACTTAAAATTAAATTAAAAAATTAGATAACGCTGCAAAACAAAACATTGTTCAAACTCTATTTCACAAAATAAATGTTTTAAAGCAGATATTTTCATTTTACACTCAGGCTGAGCAATAATACTCAACAAGGCGCTGATTAACATGAAAAAATTATCAACAATTCTTACAGCAGGCGTATTGGCTATGCTAAGTGTTTCGGCATTTGCATGTCCAAAAGGAACTCAATTACAAGGCGGTACAGGACCAAATCATAAAGGCGGAAAATGTGTTGCTGCACACGGCAAAGCAACTGCTAAAAAAGAAGTAGCAAAAGCAAAACAAGATGTTAAAAAAGATATGACTGAACAAAAGCATGAAGCCATGACGAAATCTATGCATGCTCAGCATGATGCAAATCAAATGAAACATGACGCAATGAAACCAGCAACAAAACCTTAATTAACATTCACTCATTATCGTTTAAAAGCAAAAAAGCGAGATTGATCATCTCGCTTTTTATATTTGTCTGCTTTATTTTGGAGAAGTATTTCCAAGACTTGGCTTCTCAATTGCATCCTTACATTGAGCTTTATCTCGCTCATAATCTGCCTGCTTCTTAGCAACTGAATCATTATTTTCAAGCGTTTCACGAGCCCACACATCTAGACTCGTTAGGGCTTTACGACAAAGCGCGTATTTCCCTTCTGTCACTGAGTCCGTCATTTTCACATTAATACGCCAGTCCGTACTCAATTGACGTAAAGGTTTACGAACTTCGTCATCGATTTGACTCAGTTGCTTTTCATAAACCAAATGCTCAACCGTATTAATTAATGTCCATGCTTTTTGAGCATAAACAGTTGCATCATTGGTTAGTTTCGGTGCTGGTTTAATTTCTACTTTTTTTTCTGCACCCTGATTACCATTGTCACAGCCCTGCAATGTAAAAATACCTGCACTCAACATGGCGATATAAACTAAACGAATCTTTGCGTTGAACATATCAAACTGCCGATTAAACATTTCGGCACTATGCTATTAAATTCGGCTACAATACTCAATCTTTCAAGTATTTTTATCATTTGGTTTATTGCCAAGGTGCATTGTGTCCAAACAACAATTGATGGCTGATCAAACGGCAACTTTTTGGCAAGGTGCCAAAGATAGTCAAGCTATCGTACTCACCTATTTACCCGTTTCTTTTGCCTTCGGTGTTTCTGCATCTCAGTTTGGTTTTACACCATGGGAAGCTTTTTTCCTATCTTGCTCAATGTATGCAGGAGCCAGCCAGTTCTTGGTTGTCGCACTTTTGGCCAGTGGTTCATCTATCTGGTTAACGGCATTAACAGTGATTGCACTTGATATTCGCCATGTGCTTTATGGGCCAGCACTATATAACCTTATTCCCAACAAGTTAAATCTTAAAAAAACGGCGGTTTGGGCATGGGGATTAACCGATGAAGTTTTTGCAAGTGGCATGATCCAACTTTCACAACGTCGTCAGCAATGGTCAGAGTCTTGGATGTTAGGACTTAGCCTATTTAGTTGGATGGCTTGGGCAACTGGCTCTTTACTAGGCGGATTATTTGCAGATCAGGTCACTCATCTTCCAAAATTTTTACAAGCAGCATTAGACTTTTTACTTCCAGCTTTATTTTTGAGTTTCTTGTTAGCGGCTTTTGAGCGAAAACATAGCCTTGTAGTCGCTGTATCTTTAGTCGTTTCAGCTTTAGCCTGCTATTGGATTAACTTATCTGCTGCCATTTTTATTGGCATTCTTTCAGGCATTTTAGCAGGCCTGTTTAAACATTATGTTTTAAGACAACAAGAAGAGGTCGAAGTTTAAAATGAACCTAGAGATTATTCTGGTCGGCATAATTGTGGGTATTGCTAATTTCGCCTCACGTTTTGGACCATTCTTTGTTATACAAAAGCTGCAAGGTACACAGCAAAGACGCGGTTCAGTCTGGTTAAAAATTGCTTTGGGAAGCATTGGTATATCTGCAATTAGCGCCATGCTTGTGGTTGCGACCCTTCCACCACTTCTTGAAAATCCAGACAAGAGTTTCGCCATGCTTATCGGTTTTCTGGTTTTAGCGGGCCTTTATTTTAAATTTAAGAAAATTGTTCCAGCAACTTTAACTGCCGCAATTGTTTATGGCCTGATCTATACTTATTTACCTTTATAAATAGATAAATTCATCTTCCTTATATAAACTAAAACCTAGCCAGAAGCGTTTAAGATTGAAACTTCTGGCGTAAAAAATAATTTTTTGAATTGATTAAAAAGATAACTTCATCTACCCATTTAGAGATAAAAATGTCACAAATTAAAATTTACGCAAATGAACAAACGATTATGCAGTATCGAGAATTACTTTCTCATGCCATACATCAGGCACTCATTGAAGAATTGAAATACCCTGTTGAGAAAAGATTTCAACGTTTTATTAGTCTTAAACCGGGAAACTTTATTTATCCTTCTGACCGTAGCCAACACTACATCATCATTGAGCTTTCAATGTTTATAGGTCGCAGTACAGAAACGAAAAAGAGACTCATCCAAACGTTATTTCGCAATATTGAAGAACAATGCAAAATAGCGCCTCAAGATATCGAAATTACAATTTTTGAAACACCTAAAGAAAATTGGGGTATTCGCGGTAAAAATGCAGATGAACTACTTTTAAACTATCAAGTTAATGTCTAAATAAACTACATTCTTAATTGTCCGACAAAATTCATTTTTTATGCGTTATAAGGCTTAACTCCACCATAAGTTCTGCTATGCTTAAAAAAATAATTTTGTCAGGATGATTCACATGAGCGTGACACTCGGTACCCCACTTCAATCTTCTGCATTTAAAGTTTTATTGTTAGGTTCAGGAGAGCTTGGCAAAGAAGTTGTAATTTCCTTACAACGCCTTGGTGTAGAAGTACATGCAGCCGACCGTTATGATCATGCGCCAGCCATGCAAGTTGCACATTTTTCTTATGTGCTAAATATGGCTGATCCTACTCAATTAAAACAACTCATCGAAAAAATTAAACCGAATTTAATTGTTCCAGAAATTGAAGCCATCGCTACAGAAGTTCTTGTTGAAATTGAAGCGAGCCAAACTGCAACTGTCATTCCTTCAGCTAAAGCTGTAAACCTGACAATGAACCGTGAAGGTATTCGTCGTCTTGCTGCTGAAGAACTTGGTTTACCTACCTCTGCTTACCGCTTTGCTGACTCACTAGAAAGCTTCCGCGCCGCTTCTGATGATATTGGTTATCCAAATTTTGTAAAACCAGTGATGTCATCTTCAGGTAAAGGCCAATCTCGTGTAAAAAGTTTCGATGAAGTCGATGCAGCTTGGGAATATGCGATGCAAGGTGGTCGTGTTAACCAAGGTACGGTCATCATTGAATCTCAAATTGATTTTGATTTTGAAATTACATTACTTACCGTTCGCGCTAAAAACCCTGAAACTGGTGAAATCGAAACTCACTACTGTGACCCAATTGGTCACCGTCAAGATGCAGGTGATTATGTAGAAAGCTGGCAGCCTCAACCAATGACACCTGCTGCACTTGAAGAAGCAAAACGTATTGCAAATAAAGTGACAACAGCACTGGGTGGCTGTGGTATTTTTGGTGTAGAACTGTTTATTAAAGGCGATAAAGTCTGGTTCAGTGAAGTATCACCTCGCCCACATGATACAGGTCTAGTGACTCTAGCATCGCAATTTCAAAGCGAATTTGAACTGCATGCTCGTGCAATTTTAGGATTACCAGTGAACACAACTCGCCATAGTGTTGCCGCTAGTGCAGTCATTTATGCGGGGGTAGATGCCAACAACTTAAGCTACAGTGGCTTAAATACGGCGTTAGCCAATCCAAATACTGACCTACGCCTGTTTGGTAAACCAGAAGGTTTCAAACGACGTCGTATGGGTGTGGCAACTGCTCGTGCAGAAAATACTGATCTTGCTCGTATTTTAGCGAAAGAAACCGCTGATCAAGTAAGCGTAAAAACCAACTCTTAATATTTACTTTTTGGTAGACCCATTTTCATGATCAATACATCGCCATTGCTGAACTACGTTACAAGCCATCATGATATTAAAGCCATTAATCAATGGCGAACGGATGTAGAAAAGCAATTGCAGGATTCATATGAAAATGGGCAATCTATTCGAGAAGTCATTAAAGCGCGCTCAGACCTTGTAGACGAAGCACTGATCTTTTTATGGAAACATGCCGAACTCGACCAGACAGGATTAGGTCTTTTTGCAGTAGGTGGTTATGGGCGCCGTGAAATGTTGCCCTATTCTGACGTTGATATCATGATTTTGTCAGAACATGAAATTAACGAAGAAAACGAAAAGCGTATTTCTACATTTATTTCCTCTTTGTGGGATGTTGGCAATTTCAAGCCCGGCATTAGTGTTCGTACCATCCAAAGCTGTGTTGAACAAGCTGCGACAGATCTAACCGTTGCAACTACACTCATTGAAGCTCGTTTAATTACAGGCAATAGTCAACTTGCGAAATGGCCGCGTCGTATTGTTTCGCAAACGTGGACAGACAAAACATTTTTTGATGCAAAAATGGCTGAACAAGCTAAGCGTTACCACCAACACAACAATACTGAAAGCAATTTAGAACCCGATATTAAAAATGCACCGGGTGGCATTCGTGACATTAACCAGATTGGCTGGATTGCCAAACGTCATTTCCGCGTAAACCGCATTTATGACTTAGTACATTTAGGTTTTATTTCAGAGTTTGAATTAACAGTTTTAGAAGAAGCTGAAAGTTTTCTTTGGGAAATTCGCCACCACTTACACCGCTTAGCGAAACGTGATGAAAACCGTCTTCTGTTCGATCATCAAAGAGAAATTGCGGCTCAATTTGGTTATGTCCGTCAAGAAGGCCAACCTGTAAATTACGGTGTTGAGCAGTTCATGAAACGCTACTACCGTACTGCTCAACAGGTTTCAACACTGAATGAAATGTTGTTGGCCTATTTTAGCGAATCGGTCATTACTCCGCGCTTACCAAATTACGAACGTAAAATTGAAGAAGTTAATAATCATTTTAAAATCGTTGATAACAAGCTTGCAGTACAGCACCACAAAATATTCGCAGAGCATCCAAGTGCTATTTTAGAATTGTTCTATATTTTGGCTAATCGACCAGATATTGAAGGGATCCGCGCTCGTACTTTACGCTTACTTATTCTTGCTGCAAAACGCATTAATCAAAACTATCGAGATAATCCTGAACATCAAGCACTGTTTATGTCGATTATTCGCTCACCCTATCGTCTATACGATACTTTGGTTGCGATGAAGCGCTATGGTGTTTTAGGAAACTATATTCCAGCATTTGGCCAAATTATGGGTCTTATGCAATATGACCTATTCCATATCTACACAGTCGATGCTCACACATTATTATTGCTGCGCAACTTAAACCGTTTTAAAGAACCCGAGTTTGCTAAAGAATTTCCTGTTGTAAGCTCTGTTTTCCAACGTCTCGCACGTCAAGATATTGTATTTATCGCTGCATTATTTCATGACATTGCTAAAGGCCGCGGTGGAGACCATAGTGAACTCGGTGCAGAAGATGCAATCGAATTTGGACGTGCGCACGGCTTTACAGAGCGTGAATGCAAATTAATTGCATGGCTCATCCACAACCATTTGCTCATGTCACTGACTGCTCAGAAAAAGGATATTTCCGATCCGGATGTTGTTAAAGATTTTGCTGAAAAACTTGGCGATATGGAACATCTTGATTATCTATATACCTTAACGGTTGCAGACATTAATGCGACGAATCCAAAACTATGGAACACATGGCGTGCCTCACTTATGCGTCAACTTTATACGCATGCCCGTGATGTAATTCGTACAGGTTTAAGTCGTCCTGTTGACTATCAAATGCTGATTGAAGACACCAAATTTGCAGCGAGTGAATTACTGGTAAATAACTTCTCATTGGCAGACGTCGAAAAAGTATGGCAAGAACTTGGTGATGAATACTTCATTAAAGAATCAGCAGATGAAATTGCATGGCACACTCAAGCAATTTTGAAACACGGTGATAATCCAGAGCCATTAGTACTGTTGCGTGCTCACCGTAAAGCTGCCCAAGATGCAGTGCAAATCTTTATATATACGCGTGACCAACCCAACCTTTTTGCCACCACTGTTGCAGTTTTGGACAAAATGAATTTAGACGTTCAAGATGCAAAAATTATCACGGCAAGTACGGCATTTAGCTTAGACACCTATGTTGTACTTGATCGTTTCGGTACATTGCTGACCGACCCTGAACGCGAAGAAACCGTTAAAACTGCATTAGTAAAAGCGCTTAGTCAGCCAGACCAATATCCAGGACTCATGCAACGCCGAATTCCACGTCAACTACGTCATTTTGATATTGAAAATACAGTCGACGTTACATTGAATGAAGCCTTACAACAGAACATGGTCGAAATTTCAACACTTGATCACCCTGGCCTACTTGCACGCGTAGGTGGCTTATTTATGATGCAAGGTTTAGACATCCATTCAGCTAGAATTGCAACTTTAGGTGAACGTGCCGAAGATATTTTCTTTGTCACGAAAAAAGATGGAAAACCGTTAAATAACGAAGAGGTCAAACTCTTCTCGGAAAAGCTTAAAGCTGCATTAGATGAAGCATCTAATCAAATTTGTCAGCACTGAAACTCAACTAATTGGTAACTGTTTAATGAACTCTAGCTTGTCGTTATTGCACCCGTATCCATTTGAAAAGTTAAACCAGCTTTTTAAGGATATCACTCCTGCTAATCTTCCATTGATTCCACTATCAATTGGTGAACCTAAGCACCCAGCACCAGAGTTTGTTAAACAGGCAATCATTGACAACTTTAACCATCTATCAACTTATCCGAATAGTAAGGGTTTGCCAGAGCTTCGCCAAAGTATTGCAGAGTGGTTAACCAAACGCTTCAAACTGAATAGCATTAGTGCAGAAAATCATATTTTACCCGTATCAGGTACTCGTGAAGGGATTTTCTCATTTGTTCAGGCGCTCATTAACCGTGAAGACGCGCCGTATGTAGTAATGCCGAATCCGTTTTATCAAATTTATGAAGGTGCCGCGCTACTCGCTGGTGCAAAACCTTATTTCATCAATTGCACCGAAGAAAATGGTTATTTAGGTGATTTTGATGCTGTACCAGCAGAAGTATGGGAAAAAACAGCCCTTCTTTTTGTATGTACACCAGGTAACCCAACAGGTACTGTACTTTCTAAAGAGCAATTCAAAAAGTTAATTGCCTTGTCTGATCAATATAATTTTGTTATTGCTTCTGACGAATGCTATTCAGAGCTTTGGTTCGATCAAGCACCTACAGGTTTGCTAGAAGTTTGTGCAGAACTTGGTCGCGATGATTATAAAAACTGTGTCGTATTCCATTCACTTTCTAAACGCTCAAACTTACCGGGTTTACGCTCAGGTTTTGTTGCTGGTGATGAAGAATTATTAAAACCATATTTGCAGTATCGTACTTATCATGGTGCAGCAATGCCTGTTCAACATCAGCTTGCATCAATTGCAGCATGGAATGATGAAAACCATGTTGAAGAAAACCGTAAGCAATATCGTGCAAAATTTGATTTATTCCAAAACGAATTAGGTCACTTATTACCTCTGCAAAAGCCAGATGCTGGTTTTTATTATTGGTTAAAAGTTGATAACGATGAAACTTTTGCCAAGATGTTAATGGAAAAAGCACATATTAAGGTTTTACCTGGCCGTTATTTATCTCGTGACACAGATCAAGGTAACCCTGGGGAAAATCATGTGCGTATGGCTTTAGTTGCCGATTTAGCGCAATGCGAAGAAGTGGTTAAGCGGTTAAAAGCAATTCTCTAAGCATAAGTAAATTGTACAGCCTTTAGTAATATTAAAGGCTGTACACTACATTAACTATAAATAACCAACAGTACTGCGAAAAATATAAAAGCCAAACTAGAGCAATAATATAGGCCCTTAGCAGAACGTTTAATCTGTTCTAGAACCCGATTTTGAAGCAATAAGCGAACTAATAATAAGTTCCAACCAAGCACAACCCAAGTCATCCACGTACTCATCAGCAATTTTTGAAACACACTAAAGTCATGCTGAATGAGCAACATTAAGCTGCTATAAAACATAATATTTTTCGGATTAAGAAGACTAGATTGTATTCCTAACATTAAGCTCTTAACTTTATCCTGCTGTTGATGCTCTTGATCTATCAAACCATTTTTTTCAATAGCAAAAGTTAAGGTGCTAGACCGAGCAGCACTAAAACAAAGGTAACTCAAATAAACCAAATACCCAGCGCCAAGCCATTTAAGTACTAAAAGAATGTTCGTACTCAAATTTCCAAGCAACATAAATCCAAACATACACGCCATCAAAATCAAGGCATTACCAAAAGTAATTCCCACAATGACACCATACGTATAACGCGAACCTTTTTGCAAAAGACTGGTGAGAGTCAGAAAGAAATCAGGTCCCGGAGATAACAAAGCTAAAAAGTGAGTAAAGGCAATAACTAAAAAAACTTCCATAACGGCTTCATCTGTAAAACAGTATGGAATAGCTTAAAAATAGAGAAAAATAATTTCTTGTAAATTATTGCGCGGCAACGAGTTGGAACTGACGAGGAGTAATTCCTGTATGGGCTTTGAAAGCTTTATGAAAATGGCTCTGATCACTAAAGCCTAAATTTACAGCCAGCTCTGCAAGTGGAATGCCTTGTTTTAATTGTGCTCTGGCCTGATTAATCTTTAAATTAATTTGAAATGCATGGGGTGTTAAGCCCACATTGACTTTAAATAGGCGAATGATTGCATATCGACTAAGGCCCACCTGCTGGGCAAGCTCTTCTAAAGAAATAAATCGTTCGGATGATTTAATAATATGAATTAAGTCCAAAAAGCTTTCATACAAATATTGAGTTTTCTGTATTTCTTCTAATATAAAATGAGGTAATAACAACTGTGTAAGGCAATAGATCAGCGACTGTTCTTTTTCGAGAATTAATTTTTGAGAATCAAATAGAGTTTCATTCATATCAGAAAAAGCCTGATATAAATTTTCATCTTTAATAATGAGAGGTCTATGCTGGGGCAAATTTAAATCAAAGCCCTCTTTTTGAAATTCGGCGTACCATTGATTAAGCCAAGATATATCCAGATGCAGCATCTGGTAACTCCAAGCCTGATCAGGCAACGGGTTACAAGAATGTTCAATGTGGGCAGGCACAATGACTAATGTGCCGGCAGAAATCTTTTGTGCTGTACCAAATGAGCTTTGAAAAACGCTATTCCCTTCGTCTATAGCTCCAATTGAAAATGTTGGATGACTATGAGACTTATAGCATGTTCGGCTAAAACAAGATCTTCTGGTTTCAACATAAGGCATTCGCCCATCTTGCCAAAACTCAAAATCTTGGGGAATAGCGTTCGTTGAATTCATTAACTTGCTAATGCTTTTTCAATATCAGCTTCTAAAGCTTCTGGTTTAGTCGTAGGAGCATAGCGATTTAACACAGCGCCATCTCTTCCCACCAAAAATTTGGTGAAGTTCCATTTAATCGTGCTACTGCCTAAAATACCTTTAGCTTCACGTGTTAAATATCTAAAAATTACATGAGCTTCCGGTCCCTTTACATCAACTTTTGCAAACATCGGGAATTTCACCCCATAGTTGCGCTGACAGAACGTACCGATTTCTTTATTGTTACCTGGATCTTGCCCCCCAAACTGGTTGCAGGGAAAACCTAAAACTTCCAAACCTTGATCTTTATATTTCTCATAAAGTTTTTCAAGGCCAGCAAATTGTGGTGTAAAACCACATTTACTCGCAGTATTTACAATTAGTAAAACTTTACCTTTGTAATCAGCTAATTGCTTAACTTCACCCTCTAACAGTTCAGCTTCAAACTGATAAATATTACTCATGGATAGGTTTCCTCATCATTTTTTTCTTGTGATTTCAGTTGTAATGATGCCGAGTTTACACAATAGCGCAAACCAGTCGGCTGTGGTCCATCTTCAAAAACATGCCCTAAATGGGCTTCGCAATCATGACAAACAATTTCTGTTCTGACCATACCATGCGATGAATCGTCATGTTCTTCAATTGCAGTTGGCTCAATCGGTTTAAAGAAGCTAGGCCAACCACAACCACTGTCATATTTAGTATCTGATGAGAACAATTCTGCGCCGCAGCAACGGCAGACATAGGTACCATGTTGCTTAGTATTCCAGTATTGCCCCGTAAATGCAGGTTCAGTGCCCTTTTGTCGTGTAATCCGATACTCTTCTGGTGATAACTCTCTTTGCCATTCCCGGTCTGTTTTATTGACTTTTCCCATGACATGCACCTTTATTCTGATGTAAACATTTCTGATGATTGAGTTTTTATATTTACGCCATTCATCACAAAAACACTAGTCTCTGAACGTAAAATTTGTTGGAATTTAATCATCTAAGCAATAGAAAGCAAAAAGTAAGCAAAATTCAAAATCAAAAGTAAGCAAAATTATGTTTTATTTTCTTCCAAGGAAGCAAAGATGGTGCTATTCTTGTTTGGCACGGTTGTATAGGACAAAACATGTCTCAGAAAAAAAGTGTGCTTTTCCAGCAACTATTACCAGTTATCAAACAGTATCAGCAATCGGGCTTTACCCATGAAAAAATTGTTGAATTACTAAAAGATCAACACGATCTGAATTTGGTAACAGTTAAAACATTTAAAAGTTATTTATACCGATATGCAAAAGTGAATCCAGCTATGTCTAAAAATACTGCTACCCTCCAATCCATGCCAACTTCTCGAGAAATAAAGAAATCATCGAAGCTTGAGCATGTTTGTTATGACATTCGCGGACCAGTATTACGAGCCGCCAATGAAATGGAAGAGCAAGGACATAAAATCATTAAGCTAAATATCGGCAACCCTGCTCCATTTGGTTTTGAAGCCCCACAAGAAATTATTAATGACGTTGCGTTAAACCTACCAAATGCAATTGGTTATGTTGATTCAAAAGGTATCTTTCCAGCACGTAAAGCAATTTGTCAGTATTACCAACAAAAAGGCATTCTAAATATGCATGTCAATGACGTGTATATCGGTAATGGCGTATCTGAACTTATTGTCATGGCGATGCAAGGCCTGCTTGATGATGGCGACGAAATGTTGATTCCAATGCCGGATTATCCACTTTGGACAGCAGCTGTTAATCTTTCAGGTGGTACAGCAATCCACTATAAATGTGATGAAGAAAATAGCTGGTATCCAGATATTACTGATATTGAAAGTAAAATTACGCCGAACACACGCGGCATTGTCATTATTAACCCGAACAACCCGACTGGTTCAGTATATCCACGTCATGTGCTTGAACAAATTGTCGCACTTGCAAAGAAACATGACTTAATTTTATTTGCTGATGAAATTTACGACAAAATTATTTATGACGGCATTGAACATGTTTCAGTAGCATCATTAGCTGGTGACCAGCTATGCGTATCTTTTAATGGCTTATCAAAGGCTTATCGTATTGCAGGTTTCCGTTCAGGCTGGATGGCAATTACTGGTGATAAAAGCCGTGCTGCTGACTATATCGAAGGTTTAGATATGTTGGCATCTATGCGCCTATGTGCAAACGTTCAAGCTCAATATGCGATTCAAACCGCCCTCGGAGGATATCAATCAATCAATGACTTGATTCGTCCGGGTGGCCGTTTATACGAACAGCGTAATATTGCTTGGGAAATGCTAAATGAAATTCCAGGGGTAAGCTGCGTGAAACCAGAGGGAGCAATGTACTGTTTCCCTCGCCTCGATCCGAACATCTATCCAATTGAAGATGATGAAAAGTTAATGCTTGATTTGTTACGTGCAGAAAAAGTGTTATTGGTGCAAGGTACGGGCTTTAATTGGCCAACTCCAGATCATTTCCGCGTGGTTTTCTTACCTGCTGAAAATGAATTACGAGAAGCAATTACTCGCTTAGGTCGTTTCTTAGCCAACCGTCGTTAAAAAAATGCATATCAAAAAAGGCATCTTAAATTGGATGCCTTTTTTGATAATTCTATTTTATTATTTAAAAAAAATAATTATCGCAAATACTTTCACCTTTCCACCCATTTTAAAACAACACTTTGAAGTTAAATGTTTTTCATTGGAAATTTAATTCTTTTTATCTTTAAATTCACTTTAATAATTCATTTATATATTTTTTACCATACGTTTAAATTTGTGTGTAATTTCGCATTTTTCTCAATCTTCATTATGCAAAAAATGCATGGATCAATATATTTTTGCATTTCACACTGCTTCAAAATCGAGCAACAATCCCCTTCCATAACAACATCACCATATTCGATTCGGTTTAAACAGATACAGATATCTAGGAAGATAAAATCGTTAAAACGACCGGACTGAACTAACAAGGAAAGCTTTCAATCATTCAAATCCCATCAAAGGATGATTGAATCAAATGGATAGAGGTTCATATGAAGCAAAAGAAATTGCTCAAGTATATTGTTGTTGCTATTTTACTTGGCATACTGACAGGTTGGATTTGTCACCACTTCTTTAATGAAGGTGAACAACTGAAGCAAATCGCTTCTTATTTCAGCATTATTTCAGACATCTTTTTACGCTTAATCAAAATGATTATTGCTCCACTGGTATTTGCCACAATTGTTGCAGGCATTGTATCAATGGGGAAATCTACATCAATTGGAAGTATTACACTTAAGTCAATGACTTGGTTTATTACTGCTTCGTTTGTATCGCTTGCGATCGGTATGGGTTTAGCTAACTTCTTCCAACCTGGTGCAGCTTTAGATTTAGCATTACCAACAGCTCAACAACTTAGTGGCGCTTCTCTCCCAGCGACCACTGGCTTTACACTACAATCATTCTTAAGCCATGTTTTCCCACGCAGTATTGCAGAAGCAATGGCCAACAATGACATCCTACAAGTACTCGTTTTCTCAATCTTCTTTGGTTCAGCTCTTGCTTTTGTAAATCAAGGTAAAGAAAAAGACTCTGTCATTATCCGTTTGACTGAAGAACTTAGCAAAATCATGTTCCGTATTACTGATTACGTCATGATGTTTGCACCTTTTGCAGTATTTGCTGCAATCGCTTCAGCAATTACGGTACAAGGTTTAGGCTTGATTGTTGACTACGGTATTTTAATCGCAGAGTTCTACTTCGGTCTTCTGTTGCTTTGGATTATTTTGTTCTCTGTTGGTGCAATCGTACTTAAAAAAGATATTTTCCGCTTAGGCAAATTAATTCGCGAACCTGTAACGCTTGCTTTTGCTACAGCTTCAAGTGAATCTGCCTACCCCAAAGTAATGGATGCACTAAATAAATTTGGTGTACCTAAAAAAGTGACTAGCTTTGTATTACCTTTGGGTTATTCATTCAACCTAGATGGTTCAATGATGTACACCACGTTTGCAGTACTGTTTATTGCTCAAGCTTACAACATCGATCTTAGCTTCACTCAACAAATCTTAATTCTGTTAACGCTTATGGTAACAAGTAAAGGTATTGCGGGTGTATCACGAGCTTCTATCGTGGTTATTTCAGCAACACTTACCATGTTCCATTTACCTGAAGCAGGCATTCTCTTATTGCTTGGTATCGATCAGTTCCTTGATATGGGTCGTACTGCAACAAACGTAGTAGGTAACAGTATTGCTACTGCCGTAGTTGCTAAACTTGAAGGTGATAAAGTAGCTGACACTGAAGAGCTACCAGAGCCTGTATTAATTAAATCAACTCAAGAACAAACGACCGCTTAAGTTTCTCTTTTCTCCCACTCTCCCAACTTAAGAGCAATTTTATATGACCTTATAAAATTGCTCTTCTTTTTATTCTAAAATTAAACAATAAAAATTTATCTGTATTTTCATATTAAATAATGAACCAAAAAATGCACTTTAACCGCTATTAAATTTTCTTAAAGTAAACCTTAAAAAGAGAATAAAAATTACCCAAATAGAATTTATATTCTTAGAAATAAACATCAAGTGATTAAATTTTAATTCATTTTATTAAAACTTAATTATATTAAACTATTGTAATTATTATTTAGTTTCCCTACTAAAAAAATTATATAATTTCACTTACAAATAAAAACTTTTATAATCAATATAATATAAATACCAAATGGTAAATAAAACCCCGTCACACCCATTATTTTTTAATTTTATAAAGATAAAAAAATCATTTGCTTTCTTTATATTAAAAAGCAAAAAAATCGAGATAAATTAGAAAAACTTAATAGATTTTTTATTTTATTCATGATATTTATTAACGCTGAATAAAAGCAATGACTAAGTAATTGTTGGTGAAACAAAATGCTATTCAGGGATGCTTCTTATTCAGCAAGTTACGAATATGTTTTACATGGTATGTATTTTGCTTAGGAAAAGCAGACATATTCGACAAACTTTTTTACTTTCGTCACTTCATAAGGATATTTTCGATGTTGACTAAAACTGTTAAATCTTTAGGTTTAGCGATGGGCTTATTGGCCTGCTCTCTCCCACTTTACGCAAAAAACAATGTAGTTGTTGTTGCCACTGGCGGTACTATCGCAGGTGCTGGCGCAAATTCAACAAACAGTGCAACTTACACTGCTGCGAAAGTTCCAGTTGATGCCTTAATTAATGCAGTTCCACAAATCAAAGATTTGGCGAATGTAACTGGTATTCAGGCATTACAGGTCGCTTCTGAAAGTATTACTGACAAGGAATTATTACAAATTGCTCGTCAAGTAAATGAGCTGGTAAAAAAACCATCTGTTAATGGTGTTGTAATTACTCACGGTACAGATACTTTAGAAGAAACAGCATTTTTCTTAAATCTGGTTGTTCACACTGATAAGCCGATTGTTATTGTTGGTTCAATGCGCCCTTCAACTGCTCTTTCAGCAGATGGCCCACTTAACCTTTATAGTGCAGTTGCTTTAGCAGCTTCTGATGATGCAAAAAATAAAGGCGTTATGGTTCTTATGAACGACTCTATTTTTGCTGCGCGTGATGTAACTAAAGGCATTAACATTCACACAAATGCTTTTGTTAGCCAATGGGGCGCTTTAGGTACATTAGTTGAAGGCAAGCCATACTGGTTCAGACAGTCTGTAAAACGTTTTACAAATGCTTCAGAATTTAATATTGAAAATATTAAAGGTGATGCACTTCCAATGGTACAGATCGTTTATGGCTCAGACTCTATGCTTCCAGATGCTTATGAAGCATATGCAAAAGCTGGCGCTAAAGCGATTATCCATGCAGGTACTGGTAACGGTTCAGTTGCGAACTATATCGTACCAACTTTACAAAATCTTCACGACAAGAATGGTATTCAAATTATCCGCTCATCACGTGTTCAACAAGGTTTTGTAGTGCGTGATGCAGAACAACCTGACTCTAAATATGGCTGGGTAGCAGCACATGATTTAAATCCTCAGAAAGCGCGTCTTCTTGCAGCATTAGCTCTTACCAAGACTACCGATGCTAAAGAAATTCAACGCATGTTCTGGCAGTACTAAGTTTTTCAACCAGCTCAAACCTAGAAGTTTGGGCTGGTCATATTTTATAAAAATAATGTCTTTTATATTAAATCTGTACAATAGATGTTCAACTCATTCTTCTTAAATAATAAAATCCTTAACAGTTTGCCAAAATATTAACCATTTCCTTTTAACTTTGCGTGTTAAACTATGCTGCGGTCGCATTAAGGATTGGTTTATGCAGTTTGTTCATCTAGGTATTTATACAGAATTTTCGATTACAGAGTCGATAGTTCGCATACCTGACTTGGTCAATGCTGCGGTTAAAGACCAAATGCCTGCATTGGCATTAACTGATCTCTCTAACCTCCATGCGGCGGTAAAGTTTTATAATTCTTGTTTGAAAAAAGGAATTAAGCCGCTTTTAGGTAGCACAATTCGCCTTGATGATGCTCAACATCGTGTCACCTTACTTGCAATGAGTGATATTGGGTGGAAAAGTCTGACCGAAATCGTTTCACGCGGTTTTATTGAAGGACAACAGCTCAGTATTCCATGTGTACAAAAAGAATGGGTACTTGAACAGCATCAAGACATTATCGTTTTA
This sequence comes from Acinetobacter sp. Leaf130, assembly GCF_001423205.1. Lineage (NCBI taxonomy): Bacteria > Pseudomonadati > Pseudomonadota > Gammaproteobacteria > Moraxellales > Moraxellaceae > Acinetobacter > Acinetobacter sp. Leaf130. The sequence goes on along the minus strand of NZ_LMOE01000001.1, from coordinate 805,536 downwards.
CTTGGCCAGCATAGTGATGTTGGTCAGATGCTTTGCTCATCTAACCCTCAAAAAGCTGCTCCCCTTTTAGAAGCATGGCTCGAAAAGTTTGGTAACCGTGTTTATCTTGCTTTAACACGTACTGACCGCCCCGGTGAAGAAGACTTTATTCAAGAAGCAGCTAAGCTTGCTGCACAATATAATGTTGGTGTAGTTGCACATAATGATGTGCACTTTGTAGAAAAAGAAGATTTCGAGGCACACGAAGCACGTGTTTGTATCGCTGATGGTTATGTATTAGCAGATAATCGCCGTCCACGGACATATAGCCCTGAGCAGCACTTTAAAACCTCAGATGAAATGATCGAGTTGTTTTCCGATATTCCTAGTGCTATCGAGAACACCTATCATATTGCCAAACGCTGCAACGTTAAATTACAACTCGGCACTTACTTTTTACCTGACTATCCAATTCCAGATGGTTTTACCATTGACACTTATTTTGAACATTTATCAAAAGTAGGTTTGGAAGAGCGCTTAAATTATCTTTACCCAGTTGAAAAACGTGGCGAGGACTGGGCAGAGATTCGTAAGCCTTACGATGAACGAATTGATTATGAAGTCGGTATTATCCTAAAAATGGGTTTCCCAGGATACTTCCTCATCGTCATGGACTTTATTCAATGGGCAAAAAATAATGGTGTTCCTGTAGGACCAGGCCGTGGTTCAGGTGCGGGTTCTTTAGTCGCATATAGCTTAAAAATTACAGACCTTGATCCACTTCGTTACGATCTACTCTTCGAACGTTTCTTGAACCCAGAACGTGTATCGATGCCTGACTTTGACGTCGATTTCTGTATTGCTGGACGTGACCGCGTCATTGATTACGTATCGCGTACTTATGGTCGCGAAGCCGTTTCACAAATTGCAACTTTCGGAACCATGGCAGCAAAAGGTGCAATCCGTGACGTTGCGCGTGTATTAGGTAAATCTTACGGTTTAGCTGACCGTATTTCAAAAATGGTGCCTACCAAACCGCTCGGTGTGGACTTAGCCACCGCTATTGATATGGAACCTCAGCTTAAAGATATTGTGACCAACCCATCTAATCCAGATAACGACGATGCAAGTGAAATCTGGGAAATGGCATTAAAATTAGAAGGTGTAACCCGAAATACTGGTAAACATGCCGGTGGTGTAGTCATTGCACCAGGTAAAATTACCGATTTCTCGGCTGTACTTTGTGATGCAGATGGAACAAACCGTGTTGCTCAATATGATAAAGACGATGTAGAAGCAGCAGGTCTGGTCAAGTTCGACTTCTTAGGTTTACGTAACTTAACCGTTATCGAAGACGCGATCCAAAATATTAATAAAAACCGCGACAGTAATGATCAGCTCAATATATTGCATGTTCCTCTAGACGATGCTAAAGCATATTCTGTCTTTGCCGATGCAAATACAACAGCGGTATTCCAGTTTGAATCCGTCGGCATGAAACGGATGCTTAAAGAAGCACGCCCAAGTAAATTCGAAGAAATTATTGCGTTCGTATCATTGTATCGTCCAGGTCCAATGGACCTGATTCCTGACTTTATTCACCGTATGCATGGTGGAGATTTTGAATATCTCCATCCCCTTCTTGAAGGTGTATTAGAGCCAACATACGGGATTATGGTTTATCAGGAACAAGTTATGCAGGCTGCACAGATCTGTGCAGGTTACACGTTAGGCGGCGCAGACTTATTACGCCGTGCAATGGGTAAAAAGAAACCTGAGGAAATGGTTAAGCAACGCCAAATTTTCCTAGAAGGTGCTGCTGAAAAAGGTATTGACGAAAGCACAGCCAACCATATCTTTGACTATATGGAAAAGTTTGCAGGCTATGGTTTTAACAAATCTCACGCCGCTGCTTATGCACTCGTTGCCTACCATACAGCATGGTTGAAAGCTCATTACCCTGCTGAGTTTATGGCAGCCGTCATGACATCGGAAATGCAAAACACGGACAGTGTTGTATTCTTGATTGATGACTGTCGAAATAATAATCTTGATGTCTTACCACCATCGGTCAACATGTCGACTTATCACTTCCATGCAAGTAATGATAAAACGATTGTTTACGGCTTAGGTGCAATTAAAGGCGTCGGCGAACAAGCAATGCAGTCAGTTATTGACTCTCGTCGACAATATGGCCCTTATACAGATCTATTCGATTTTTGCCACCGTATTGATTTAAAGAAAATCAATAAGCGTACTCTTGAAGCTTTAATTCGTGCGGGTGCACTCGATTGCCTAGGTATTGAACGTGCAAGCTTAATGGCTCAATTGCCTGAAGCTGTTCAAGCTGCTGAACAAGCTCGAAGTAACCGTGAAAGCGGTATTATGGATTTATTTGGTGAAGTTGAAGAAGTTCAGCGTAAGCCAGCTAAACCTGTAAAACCGTGGAGCGATGAAGTTCGTTTAAAAGGCGAAAAAGATACACTTGGTTTATATCTAACAGGCCATCCAATTGACGTTTACCGACAAGAACTCAAAGCATTTATTCCTGTAAAACTAAATGAAATTACAGCTACGCGTCGTGGCGTTACTACGGTTTATGCAGGTTTGGTCATTGATGTCGCAAACTTCCCGAACCGAGTTGTTATTGTACTTGATGATGGTACGGCACGTATTGAAGTCAGCTGTAACCATGAGCGCTTCCAACGTTTTAAAGATATCGTTCAAGTGGAACGTGTTGTAGTTTTCGAAGGCGAAATCTATGAACGAGAAGGCTTTGATCGCCCAATGGGACGTTTAACCAAAGCTTTCACCTTAAATGAAATAAGACAAAAACGTGCTAACAGTATTCAAATCAAATTAACAGAAGAGTTCATGCAACCAACATTGGCAAAAGATCTGCAAAACATGATCTTGCCATTTTGCAATGTAGATATGCATCAACATATCGCTCTACAGTTACAGATTGATCAACCCTATGCTCAAGCCGAGCTTCTGTTTGGTCCGCAATGGAAAGTCGCTCCTCTAGATGAATTACTTGCTAAGCTCAGAGATTATTTTGGTAAAGATAATATTTATATTGAATATCAAGTGAAGTCGAAAGCGGCTAAAGCAGCAGACCCTGTTCGTCCACATGCTGTTGCCTCTCCTCCTGCGGGTATGTCTATGGACGATGCATTGGATTTATACCAAAGCGAAGTTTCTCAATATTCGTAATTTCTGGAAATCTTATGAGTTCGTTTGACCACACCACCGTGTCAAAACAATTAGCACAAGTGCGTATTGTCATGGTAAATACAACTTTGCCTGCCAATATTGGTAGTGCTTTACGTGCCATGAAAACAATGGGACTAATTAAATTAGTTCTCGTAGCACCCAAAACATATCCTCATCCAGATATCCAAGCACTTGCCGCTGGTGCTCAAGATTTATTTGAGCACCTTGAGATTGTAGACACCTTAGAAGATGCGATTAAAGATTGCCATTTGGTTTTTGGAACAAGTGCACGTAGTCGCACCATTCCTTGGCCTTTACTTGATGTGCGACCTGCGGCTAAAGAAGCCATTAAAGCAACCACTCAAGGACAACAAATTGCGATTGTTTTTGGTCGTGAAGACCGTGGTTTAACTAACGAAGAATTAGCACTGGCAAATTACCATTTAACGATTCCTGTAAATCCGGACTATGGTGTACTAAATGTTGCGCAAGCGATTCAAGTCGTATGTTATGAGCTTCGCATGTCTGCTCTGGAACAAGACAACGTCGATCAGAATGTAGATGAAATGCCATTAGTGCAAGGCCAAAGCATGCAATGGGATGAACCTTTGGTTACTCAGCAACAAATGGAAGAGTTTTATCCTCATCTAGAAAAAATGCTGACTGAAATTGAATTTTTAGATCCAGAGAATCCACGTTTATTGCCTTTACGCTTGCGTCGTTTGTTTGGTCGTATACAATTAGATCGTATGGAATATCATTTACTTCGCGGTATTTTTAGTCGTGTACAAGCTCTGACAAGTGGTAAATGGAAAAAAGCATTATCTGACAAGGAGGATCAACCCAATGCTTAAGCAGCTTAAAGAAGATATAAAGGCTGTATTTGCGCGAGATCCTGCTGCCCGCAATACACTCGAAGTTCTTACGACTTATCCTGGCATTCATGCAATTATGATGCATCGTGTTGCACATGAATTATGGCAAAAAGATTGTAAAGGTGCAGCTCGCCTACTTTCTTCATTTAGCCGTTTTGCCACAGGAATCGAAATTCATCCGGGTGCTAAAATCGGTAAGCGTTTTTTTATTGATCATGGCATGGGTGTTGTGATTGGTGAAACTGCTGAAATTGGCGATGATGTTACGCTTTATCATGGTGTTACCTTGGGTGGTACAACATGGAAGACAGGCAAACGTCACCCAACTTTAGAAGATGGCGTTGTCGTTGGTGCTGGCGCGAAAATTTTGGGGCCATTTACGGTAGGTAAAGGTGCTAAAGTCGGTTCAAATGCTGTAGTGACTAAAGCTGTTCCAGCTGGTGTGACTGCTGTAGGAAACCCTGCTCGCTATATTTATAAAGATGCCGACAAAAATAAAGATGAAGAACGTCGCCGTGATTATGCACAAAGTATTGGTTTTGCCCCATATGCGACAACTGCTGATCAGTCAGACCCTATTTTAGAAGGTATGCGCGTTTTGCTTGATCGTATTCAGCACAATGAAACGCGTATGAATAATTTATGCCAGCGTTTATCAGAGCTAGATCCTAGTTTCAAAAAAGAAAGCCAAGATGAACAACCTTTTAGTGATGAAGAGCTAAAAATTCTTGAAGAAGTGCGTCGTGAATGTGGTGCACAAAACAAGATATCAAAAACGTAATATTCTTGATTCATAATGTAACACGCTTACCCTTGCATGTCGGTTTAGCTTTTCCTAGACTTACCAGTACCAAATCTGACTTTACTAAAATGAACGGAAGATCCTATGAATTTTAAGCCTTTGGCATATATCATCCTTGCGACCTCAAGTTTAACAGCTTGTACAATGGCACCCGTAAAAGAACAAAAAATTGAGCCTTTTGTTTTCAAGGAACCAGAGCTTACTCCTCCTTTTTATGCACTAAATCCTTTTAACTATGATCAACCGCCAGCATTTGAAGTTGCGTTAAAAGAAGCTGCTGCACAGCCGGTAACGAAAATGGTGGTTAACCGTCAAGATGACCCAACCAAACAGCTTACTCTCGACACCAATAAACTGATTGTTCCGACTGTAAATAATTCACAGCGCTCAATGAAATACGCAGTTTTAGCTGGTGAGAATGAAATTGATGTTACAAGCATTGATGACTTCTTACAGTTAGTGGAAGGCAAAGCACGTCACTACCCACCTCGCTTTACTGACCGCCAAGAACGTAAGGGCTTTGAAAGTAAACTAAAAGAAGTAACACAGCAGCTTGATACACTTGCTGCAAATGAAAATGCATCATTTGATATTTTACTTCGCGCGTTTAAAGCAAGTGTTCTTGCACGTAACCTTGATTTAGGTACTGTTCATACCACTAAATCTTTAGATTATGCTCAAAGACTTTTAAAAATTAATCCAGATGATGCGGAAGCAAACTTCTGGTTCGGTTTTGGCTTATCTGAAGGTGGTGGTCAACGTGAAGCCATTCCATATTTAGATAAAGCAATTAAAGGTAATGTTCAAGAAGCATATCTAGCTGCTGCAAATAACTATATTGCAATGGAGCAGAAGAAAAATGCGATCCAAACGCTTAAAAACTATAAAGTTAAATATCCAGATGAAGCGGAAATTGCTGATCGTTTAATTCAAGAAATTGAAAAACAAGGCCGTTGGAACGTATGGCAAGTTTTAACGAACCCTGCCATGTCTGCAACTACTCCTATTACAACAGCTCCTAGTACAACACCAAAAAAATAAGCTTAATTTTATAAAAAAGGGCTGTTTTGACAGCCCTTTTTTTTATTTGATCATTTGAAAAATATTTTAAAATTTGTATGATCTACCTACCATTGAGCCACTATATTTTGACCATAATGTTTTCAATAAAAAGAAGCAAAACAGTATTGACGGTCATACTCCTCGGTTCAATTCTGAGTGGATGCCAGGTCGTCAATGTTAAACAGCAAGCTTTGAATGTAACTATTGCAAATGAACGTAATAGCATTCTTACACAAGATAAACTCAGTGAAGCCAGTCTGAACGTTTTATCAATGTCTGGTCAGGAAGCTAAAGTTTGTACTGACACACCTGATACCTGTGTAAATCAACTCAAAAATTTACCTCAAATTTTAGATGAACAGTTCTTATCAGCTGCAAGTGAAATGTATCTGGCAAAAGCAATGGCCTTGTCAGATTCATCTAATTGTAAAATTAGTAGATTTACTAAACATAAGTCCGAAGAAGAACAAACGAATATTCAAAGTAAATATGATGATTGCTTAGACCAGCAATTGAATTTACTGGATAAAAGTATTCGTTATAGCTATGCCTACCTATTCTCAACAAAACGTCAGCCTAATGACCGTATTTTTGATAATAGACAAGTTCAAATTCGAGACTTTTATAATCAAGCCATCGCCAAAATGGTGAGTGTTTATGATTTACGCTACCCTAAAAAAAATGGTGTTGAACCTCAAATACATATTGGTAAAAGTGTCTATTCGATTGATTTCGAATTTCACCAGCAGCTTGCTGGGCAAAAATTAGAGAAGTTAATTTCTAGTTATAATTTAAATTTTTCGGGCTTAAGAACAATTAACCGTCGTGATGGTTTTGGATCTGAATTTGTAGCGGTTTTTCCGAGTTCAGGAAAAGAGGATATTAATGAATATATTTTAGACCCACTTAAATACAATTATAAAAATGGCGTTAATCCAAATATTCATCATGCACGTTATTTGGCTGCAACGATTGTAGCTGAACCAAAACATGCGACCACTGTTGAAGAAATTATTAATAATCCTGAATTCGTGATTCGGGTTTACGATCCATACCGGACCGACAATATTAGTGTAGCAAGAAAACAATATCCTCTAGCGGCCAACTTTTCCGCGCCTTACGGCCTATGGTTAGCCGAGAATAATTTAGGTGTCGCGGCTTATTTAAGTCTGATTGATCGTGATCAGCACTTAACCATGCCACATCTCTACATGCTTGAACCCTATAATCCAAATAAAAAAATTATTGTATTAGTCCATGGGCTCGCAAGTAGTCCTGAGGCATGGATTGCTTTGACTAATGATGTTATGGGTGACACGGTTTTAAGAGACAATTATCAAGTTTGGCAAGTTTTCTATTCGACTAATATGCCAATTCTGGAAAGCCGTTTCCAAATTTATGCCCTTCTTAAGCAAGCTTTTGGTTCTTTGAACCCTAATGATCCTGCTGCACATGATGCCGTACTGGTTGGACATAGTATGGGAGGTATTATTAGCCGTTTACTGGTAAGTGATGGCGATATTACCAAGCCCGCTTTAGAGCTAATGACGACACGTCAGCAAAACCGCTTTAAGAAACATCCAATGGTTACTGAACGATTGCAAATGCATTCAATCAATAATTTTGATCGTGCAATTTTCTTGGCTTCTCCTCATCGAGGTACAGATTATGCAGATCGCTGGTTTACATTAGCAGCGCGTAAAATTATTCGCCTACCTGGTGCTTTTTTATCAGCTGTAGCAACTTCACTTACAACCGAAAATTTAGATGTTAAAGATTTCTTGAGTAATATTGATAGTGGTTTGATTCAAAATGGACCGAGTGATTTGAGCCATCAGTCCAAATTTATGGAACTCACAGAAAATATTAATCCTCATAAGGGCTTGGTTTTCCACTCAATTATGGGAAATATCACCAAGAGCGATGATCCAAACGTAATTACAGATGGTATTGTTCCCTATAAAAGTGCTCACTTAGAGGGTGCCAAATCTGAGAAGGTTCTTCCAGGTGGACATTCAATTCAGTTAACGCCGCAAGCCGTTTTAGAACTGCGTCGTATTTTACGAGAGCATTTAGTCGAACATGGTTTATATAAACCATAAAAATAAAAAGAGCCAAAGGATAACCTTTGGCTCTTTTGTTTCTTGATCTAAATCTTATTGTCCAGAACGGATGATGTAATCAAATGCAGAGAGTGATGCTTTAGCGCCTTCACCTGTAGCAATAATGATTTGTTTGTAAGGCACAGTTGTACAGTCACCCGCAGCAAACACACCCTTCACATTGGTTTCGTTGCGATCATTTACAATGATCTCGCCACGGTTGGTTAACTCAAGCTCACTGTCTTTCAAGAAGTCAGTGTTTGGCAATAAACCAATCTGGACAAAGATCCCTGCAAGCTCAACTACATGCTCTTCATCAGTCGCACGGTCTTTATATTTAAGACCTGTCACTTGTGAACCGTCACCTAACACTTCTGTACTTAAGGCATTCATGATCACAGTCGTGTTTGGCAAGCTATGCAATTTGTTTTGCAAGACTTGGTCTGCACGAAGTTTAGTGTCGAACTCAACCAAAGTGACATGCTCAACAATCCCTGCAAGGTCAATTGCAGCTNGTACTTAAGGCATTCATAATCACAGTGGTGTTTGGCAAGCTATGCAATTTGTTTTGCAAGACTTGGTCTGCACGAAGTTTAGTGTCGAACTCAACCAAAGTGACATGCTCAACAATCCCTGCAAGGTCAATTGCAGCTTCAACACCAGAGTTACCACCACCAATCACGGCAACACGTTTGCCTTTGAACAAAGGACCATCACAATGTGGGCAGTACGCGACACCACGAGTACGGTATTCAGCTTCACCCGGTACATTCATTTCTCTCCAACGTGCACCTGTTGAAAGGATTACTGTTTTAGATTCAAGCTTTGCACCGTTTTCGAGTTCAACCTCAACCAGACCATTTGTGGTTTGATCTGCACCAACGATTTTGCTGACACGTTGCAGGTTCATGATATCAACATCATATTCACGAACATGTGCTTCCATTTCAGCAGCAAACTTAGGACCTTGAGTTTTTTGAACAGACGTGAAGTTTTCAATGTCCATGGTGTCCATCACCTGACCACCAAAACGTTCAGCCACGATACCTGTGTTAATGCCTTTACGTGCTGCATAGATGGCAGCAGTTGCACCCGCAGGTCCACCACCAATTACTAACACATCAAAAGCATCTTTGGCATTCAATGCCGCTGCATCTTTTTCAGCTGAGTTGGTGTCAAGTTTTGCCACAATTTCTTCAAGTGTCATACGACCCTGACCAATGTGTTCATTGTTCTGGAACACCATTGGAACCGCCATGATTTTGCGTTGTTCAACTTCGTCTTGGAAGAATGAACCATCAATCATGGTTGCCGTTGTGTTCGGGTTATAAATCGCAATCAGGTTAAGCGCCTGTACCACGTCCGGACAGTTATGACAGCTTAGCGATACAAACACATCAAAGTCAGCTTTGAGGTTTAAGCCTTTAATCTGGTTGAGCACCTCATCAGACACTTTAGGTGCATAACCAGACACCTGTAACAGCGCCAAGATCAAAGATGTAAACTCATGTCCCATTGGTAAGCCGGCAAAAAACACACGAGGTTGTTCACCTGCTTTAGCCACACCAAAGCTCGGACGACGTGTATTGTTGCCATCAAAACGGGCAGTCACCTTGTCAGAAAGTTCAGCAATTTCGGTAACCAGCTCTTTAATTTGAGCAGCTTTATCTGATTCATCCAAAGCAGCAACTAATTCGATTGGACTTTCTAAACGTTCTAAGTAAGCTTTTAATTGAGTTTTAATGTTTTGATCTAACATCTGTTTTTACTCCAATGCATCCAAATTCTTTCAATAAATGCATAGTACGTTAAAACACAGAATAGGTAAAACAGTATGTTTTTATATATTTGATCGGTTTTTTAGATTTAATTATTATTCACTTCAATCAAAAAAAGCCAACCTGAACTCATCCAGCGCAGGTCGGCAAACTGGTTAAACTAGAGTAACACCACGCCAAATACAGCCCCAGCAATCAAGACATGTAAGGGATGAACCTTTTTAATTAAAGATAATAAAGTTGCAATGACTACCATAATGACAAGTAAAGTATTTATTGCAGCCGCCTCAGAAATAATCCACGCACTGGCAAGCACAGTTCCCACAGTGACGGGTTGTAAAGCAAGCTGTAAAACACGGCGCCATTTCTTATCTTTAAATTTTGACCAACCTCTCATCACAAATACAGTAATAATAGATGAAGGTAGAAATTTGGCGGTTGATGTCACAAGTAACCCCGATAACCCTGCTACATGCCATCCCACCAACGGGACAATCATCATGTTTGGACCAGGGGCAGCTTGGGCTATTGCGAATAAGGCACTAAATTCTTGCGCAGTCATCCAGTGATGAATATCGACCACTTGACGTTGCATTTCAGGCAAAATTGTATTGCCGCCACCAAAAGCAATAAGTGATAACTGAGTAAAAATGATGGCTAAAGTAAGTAGAATTGCGCCCATTACACACGTCTCCAAATAACAGCTGAATAAAATGACAACAAAACCAGCATGGTCAAAAGCAAGGAGATTTTCAGAAAAGCGATGCTGACAATTGCCACTACAACTACACACATCGCTAATGGATTACGTAATAAAGGCTTGAGCATTTTCAACCCTGTTGCAACCAGTAGTCCAGCTGCTGCTGCTGCCAATCCTTCAAAAAGATGCTTAACCATGAGGTTGTCTTGGAACTGCTCATAGACATAATGTAAAAGTACAACAATTACCGTCGGTGCAAAGATTAAGCCAATCAGTGAGCTTACTGCACCGCGAATGCCACGAAACTCCATGCCAATCGCAACAGATAAATTAATAATATTGCCACCCGGTAAAAATTGACACAAACCAAGTAACTCAGTGAATTTTTCAGGACTTAGCCACTGTCTCTGCTCTACAACGACTTTTCGTGCTAAAGGCAACACGCCGCCAAATCCAATTAAACCTAATGTTAAAAAACCTAAAAATAGTTCTGTGCAGCTCGGCACACTCTCCTTCTGCACGGCAATCTCAACATGGTTCATTTTCGTTACTTTTCACTTTATCTGACCAAGATAGAATGATACTTTTATGACATATCTACAAATGCTTTTATTTTCTTTAACCATACCCTAAAGGTATTCCTATGCTAGATTTGCACAAGCTTCATGCCTTTGTTGTGGTTGTTGAAGAAAGAAATATTACCCACGCGGCAAACCGATTATTTATTCAACAGCCGCCATTAACACGTTTACTCAAAAAACTGGAAGAAGAACTCGGGACACAATTACTTGTTCGACAACCACGAGGGATTGAACCGACTGAAGCAGGTTTGGCCTTATTTAAAGAAGCACAAATTTTATTAGAGCATGCCAAACATATTCCTAAATTAGTCCAAGATGTCAGCCAAGGTAAAACAGGACAACTCAATATAGGTTTTACAAGTTCGGCAGGCTTGCATCCACTGATTTCATTAGTATTGCGCTCCTATCGGGAAATATATCCAGGGGTACAAACCAAACTTGAAGAAGCAGGCAGCCAAAAGCAATTAGATCGGTTAATCTCGGAAAAACTTGATATCGCCTTTTTAAGAGCTCCGATTAGTCGTGATATTGGGTTAAAACATCTTCATATATTAGATGAGCCCATGATGGTGGCATTACCTATAGGACATCCACTTACGCAAAAAGAAAAAATTAGTTCAAGTGACTTATCAGATGAAAATTTTGTTTTATATCGTCGTTCTTCAGGACAAGGTTTATATGACAACATTTTATATAGCTGCTACCAAGCCGGTTTTAGCCCACGTATTATTCAGGAAGCACCTCGTCCTACAGCAACATTAAATTTAGTTGCTGCTGGAATTGGTATAACTATTGTACCTGCCTCAATGCATAACTTCTGGGACCATGAAATTGTTTATCGCGAATTTGATAGTTCAATAAAACTTAATGCTCCTCTTTACTTGATTACAAGAGAAAATGAAAATTCAGCCAAAGTTTCAAACTTTATTGATTTATTACAAAAATTATTACCAACAATTACGTAACCAAAAAATTACTCAATAAAAAATGCCCCTATCGGAGCACTTTTTATTGAGTAAAACAGTCTATTTCTGGTTCACTCGTTTTGATAACTCTTCTGCCGATTCTTTACGTTCCGAATAGCGATCTGTCAGATATTGTTTTTGTCCACGTGTTAATAAAGTGAACTTATAGAGTTCCTCCATTACATCGACAATTCGGTCATAGTAAGAGGATGGTTTCATACTTCCATCTTCTTCAAACTCTAAAAAAGCTTTAGCAACTGAGGACTGATTTGGGATCGTAATCATACGCATCCAGCGACCTAAAATGCGCATTTGATTCACAGCATTGAAAGATTGAGAACCTCCACTAACTTGCATAACTGCTAAGGTTTTACCTTGTGTTGCACGAATTGCACCACCAGCTAAGGGAATCCAATCAATCTGAGCTTTTAAAATCGAACTCATTGCACCATGACGTTCTGGTGAACACCACACCATACCTTCTGCCCAAGCCAAAAGCTCATGCAACTCTTGCACTTTAGGATGATCTGTTTCTGCATCCTCTGGTAAAGGTAAACCTTTAGGATGAAAGATTTTAACCTCGGCGCCTAAATATTCAAGAATTCGTCCAGCCGTCAACACAGCAAAACGGCTATAAGAACGCTCACGATTAGACCCATATAGCAGTAAAATGCGTGGTGGATGTTCAAGCTGCTGTGCTTGCACTTGTTCCAAAGTAGGCTTATCTAAAAGATTTAATGCCACATTGGATAAACCATTGTTAAGACTGTTCATGTGAGAAATACTTTTTCTTTAGCCAAAGAGAAACTGAAACGAGTGAAATTAAAACCGGAACCTCAACCAATGGTCCTATGACTGTAGTAAATGCTACAGGTGACGCTAAACCAAATGTTGCAATCGCAACGGCTAAAGCGAGCTCAAAGTTGTTACCCGCAGCGGTAAATGAAATAGCAGTGGTACGTGGGTAGTTATTTCCCATACGTTTACTCATAAAGAAGCTAATGAAGAACATCACCACAAAGTAAATCGTCAGTGGAATCGCAATTCGCAGTACATCTAAAGGTAAGCTCACCACCTCACCACCTTTTAAGCTGAACATCGCAACAATGGTAAAAAGTAATGCAATCAAACTCATTGGACTAATTTTTGGCAAGAATTTAGTTTGATACCAATCTAATCCTTTTGCTTTCACTAAAATGAGTCGCGTTAGAAAACCCATTAAAAATGGAATACCTAAATACACCAATACAGCATGGGTAATGGTCCAGAAATTCACATCAATGACTTGGCCCGCCACCCCAAAATACGGCGGCAAGAAAGTTAAGAAAAGCCATGCATAAGTACTAAAGAATAAAATTTGGAAGATACTGTTAAAAGCAACTAAAGCAGCAACATATTGGTTATCCCCACATGCTAAACCGTTCCATACCAATACCATTGCAATGCAACGTGCCAAGCCAATCAAGATTAGACCTGTCATATATTCCGGATAGTTATGCAGAAAAATAATCGCTAAAGCAAACATCAAAATTGGAGCAATTAACCAGTTTTGTACTAAAGACAAAGCCAACGTTTTTTTATCTTTAAATACTTCCGGTAAAGCTGCGTAATCTACCTTTGCCAAAGGCGGATACATCATTAAAATTAAACCAATTGCAATCGGAATATTGACGTTATCTACACTAAGTTGATTCAAAGAAACCGAGGCTTGAGGAAAGAAAACACCTATTGCCACCCCTAAGCCCATGGCAATAAAAATCCATAGCGTCAGATTCCGGTCTAAAAAAGAAAGCTTTTGCTTAGTCATCTCGGCTCTCTTACTCAATATGAGAGATTTTATTAATCTCAGCAATCAAATGTGAACGGTTTAAGTTCGCAACATCAAGTGCAAACAATGCATCTAAACGACGGTTAATATGATCTACAGTCTCTTGGAAAGCTTTTAATTTTTCTTCTTTTGGCAAGTCCAAATGAGATGGATCACTTAAGCCCCAGTGTGCTTTGATTGCACCGCCTAAATAAAGTGGGCATGCTTCTTGTGCAGCAGAATCACAGACTGTAATCACAACATCTGGTTGATACTGCTCGCAGTCATCAATGGTTTTGCTCCATAGCCCATCTGTTGAAAGACCTAAGTTTTCAAGAGTTTCAATGGTTAATGGATGTACCTGTCCTGAGGGTTTACTACCTGCGCTATACGCTTTCCAACTTTCTGGTGCACGGCTATTAAATAAAACTTCCGACAAAATGCTACGACAACTGTTTCCTGTACACAAAAATAAGAATTTCATGGTCTTACTCACAATAAGTTGAAATAGAAGAAAACTGTGAAGATGATTGATTCACTAAACTTTCATCTTGGTTTCCTATAATTTTCAAAACTTCAACGGCCCAAATTGGTAAATCTGGGTTGACGCTGTAATACACCCATTGCCCTTGTCTTGAGTCAAGTAAAATGCCATGAGTACGTAATAGCGCTAAATGTCGGGAAATTTTTGGTTGGCTTAAATCAAGTTGCTCGGTCAGTTCACAAACACATATGTTTTGTTTGCTTAAAACCAATTTAAGAATGCTTAACCGAGTAGGGTCTGAAAGACACTTAAAAAAATCGACTTGAGTGATCATGTCAGCAACAATTCATATTCGTTATTGCAAATATACGGATATCCATATATAAATGCAATATCTTAATTCGACCCTGAATTTACCATGACTGAGCTAGTGAAGATTTACCATAACCCTGCTTGCGGAACCTCACGTAATACGCTAGCACTTATTCATCACGCTGGGATTGAACCCATTGTTATTGAATATTTACAGACACCTCCTAGTAAAGATGAGCTTACTCAACTCATTTCACAAGCTGGATTAACCGTTCGTGATGCAATTCGTAAAAATGTTGATCCATATAAAGATTTAGATTTGGAACAAGACCGCTGGACAGATGAACAGCTAATTGATTTTATGGTTCAGTACCCAATTTTAATCAATCGCCCGTTTGTGGTGACGTTAAAAGGTACACGTCTGTGCCGCCCTTCTGAAATTGTCCTTGATATTTTAGATTCAGAAAACTTAGGCTATTTTGCAAAAGAAGATGGTGAAGTAATCATTAATGAACAAGGTCAACGAATAAAATAATCTAAGATTCTCATAGATAAAAAGCTAAATGGCGCAATACCATTTAGCTTTTTTGTTAAATGAAAAAGGTTAAAAGTAGGACTTAATAAAAGGAAGGAGTTGTTCTCCTATCACCATGCCTAATAAACCGATTAATGCAACAAGAGGTGGAGCTGGCGACTTCACATTTAAAACATAATATAAGACACCAACGAGCAACCCTACAGCCAAAGATAATAAGTACATTTTCATGGTACATACCTTAGAGAACCAAGCCATTTAAAAAGGCAGGTTCCCATACTGTTTTATTTAAAATGCGAAACAAGAACACCCTAGTGCGCCCCAGAAAGATTTTTTATCTTTATCATTTACTGGAACATCAAGCATCCATGAGTGGCTATGTCCATGCATGCCACAACTGCTAGCACATGCACATAGCGCGCTTTCTGACTGTAAAGACTGATTTGAAGGTGCATTACGGTTTTCAGATAAACGCCATTGTCCACCAAAGCGTTTTACTGGCGACCATGTTGGTGATGCTGGTGGTAATGAAGGATCATCCTGCTTAAACTCTGCTCCGGCATATACCACTTTGCCACCTAAAACAGTGAGCACAGACTCAATCCACTGAATATCATCTGCCTCAACTTTGAAGTAGTCATCAGACAGCACGACCAAGTCAGCAAGTTCCCCTGCTGTTAGTGAACCTTTGACATCTTTTTCACCTGAAAACCATGCAGAACCTTTCGTCCAGAGCATAAGCGCTGTTTGGCGATCTAAGAGATTCTTTTCATCATACAAAGGTAAGCCGCCGACTGTTTTACCGGTACTTAGCCAATATAAACACACCCAAGGGTTATAAGATGCAACACGTGTTGCGTCTGTTCCAGCGCCCACAGGTACGCCGAGTTCTAACATTTTCTTAACTGGTGGCGTTTCCTGAGCAGCCTCGGCGCCATAGCGTTTTACGAAAATCTCACCTTGATATGCCATACGGTGTTGAATAGCAATACCACCGCCCAATGCACCAATACGTTCGATATTCCGCTCAGATACAGTTTCGGCATGGTCAATAATAAATCGGGTTGCAAATGGCTGTTTGGCATTTACTCGCTCAAAGACATTGAGTAACCGATTAATACTTTCATCATAGGTTGCATGAATACGAAATGGCCATTTCTTTTCAGATAAATGCTCTACAATGGCTTCGAGTTCACCTTCCATTTTTTCTGGTAAATCTGGACGTGGCTCATAGAAATCTTCGAAGTCACCCGCCGACCAAGTCAGGTTCTCACCCGCTCCATTCATTCTAAATAGTTCATCACCATCGCCAGGAAATGTCATTTCTGTCCAGCGACGATAATCATCAAGTTCTTGACCAGCTTTTTGAGCAAATAAGTTGTATGCAATTCGCACTGTCATTTGATTTTGGTCATGCAATTGCTTAATCACATCATAATCTTCAGGATAGTTTTGCCCACCACCACCCGCATCAATTGCAGAAGTAATACCTAATCGGTTCAATTCACGCATGAAATGACGAGTTGAATTGACTTGATCTTCAACTGGCAATTTCGGCGCTTTACCTAAGGTCGAATATAAAATCATAGCCGATGGAGTTGCGAGCAATAGCCCTGTTGGCTCACCCTTTTCATCTCGTACAATCTTACCGCCGGGCGGGTCTGGCGTGTCTTTATTAAAGCCCAATACATCAAGCGCAGCTCGGTTCAACAAAGCGCTAGCATATAAATGTAAAACAAAGACTGGAGTATCAGGAGCGGCTTTATTAATTTCTTCTAAAGTCGGTAAACGCTTTTCGGCAAACTGGAATTCAGTCCAACCACCAACCACACGTACCCATTGAGGAGCTGGTGTATTATCGGCTTGTTCCTTGAGTAAGCGTAGTGCATCCGCTACAGATGGCACACCTTCCCAGCGCAGTTCCATATTGTAGTTCAGGCCACCACGAATAATATGTAGATGACTGTCATTTAGACCCGGTATAACGCGACGACCATTTAAATCTACAACTTTGCTCGTCGCTGATGCCAGCTTCATGAGCTCATCATTTGTGCCGGTGCGTACGACTTTACCATCTGCTATGGCAATTGCTTGTACTTCTGGATTTTTAGGATCTAGTGTGGTGATTTTACCGTTTTTGAGTATGAGGTTTATTTCGGTCATTCTGAACTCCATTCTTGTGAATTATCGTTCTAAAAAATAAAGGTATAGCAACATATATATTTCATTATTCTTTTTGATTTAACACGACGGAGTCTGACCGTTTTTACATTCAATAATGGGTAGTTAATTCTGTTACTTTTCTTTCGGGAAAAGTAACCAAAACCATTGCCATCTGCAAAACTCGTTCAATTACAATCTTTTTCAGATTTTGTCCTGCCTCGAACAATTGCAGATGGCTTTTCCACTTATCAAATATAGTCAAAAATCGAATAAATCAACTTAAATATCGAAATACCCTTAACTCAACTATTTCTTATTTTGCGGGAACTGGTGCAAGTACTTCGTGTTTTGATGTGGTACGTTCAGGTGCCTTATGTACCATTGTATAAGCATAGTCCACGCCCATACCATAAGCACCAGAATGCTCACGTACAATTGCCATTACTGCATCATAAGTATCACGGTGTGCCCAATCACGCTGCCATTCAAGTAACACTTGTTGCCAAGTTACAGGAACGACACCTGCTTGAATCATGCGCTGCATAGAATAATCGTGCGCTTCTTTCGATGTACCACCTGAAGCATCCGCAACCATATAAATTTCATAATCACCTTCAAGCATGGCACCAAAAGCAAAAGTGTTATTACACACTTCAGTCCATAAACCTGAAACAATCACTTTCTTACGGTTATTTTTTGCAAGTGAATCACGTACTTTTTGGTCATCCCATGAATTCATTGAAGTACGTTCTAGTAATGGGGCATCTGGAAATACATCTAAAAGTTCTGGATAGGTATGACCAGAGAAGCTTTCAGTTTCAACCGTGGTAATGGTGACAGGAATATTGAAAGTTTTGGCTGCTTTTGCGAGACCTACCGTATTATTTTTCAATACTTGGCGGTCTATTGACTGTACCCCAAAAGCCATTTGTGGCTGGTGATCAATAAAAATAACCTGACAATTCGTTGGTGATAGTTGTTCTAAAAGTGATTTATTCATGGGTAAACTCCATTATTCCTTATGAGTAGTGCATTAAAATTGCTTACTGGTCACTATCAAAACAGATAAAAATGTAAAAGCATAGACAGCAAATCAGCACGAATCTGTATTCTGCACGAATACAATAAAAACAATGATTGCTTTTTAATTTTTATAGTTTAATCATTGATATATATTTTTTTAACTTTCGCTTATCCATGGATCGATTAGACTGTATTTCCACTTTTGTAAGTGTCGTAGAACATGGTAATTTTAGTAGTGCAGCCAGAGCACTCGATATCTCTCGTGACTTGGTTGCCAAACGCGTTTGCTACCTCGAAAATGACCTAAAAACCACACTATTAACCAGAACCACAAGACAGATGAACCTCACCTCTTGTGGAGAAAAGTTTTATCAACATAGTAAAGTCATTTTAAGTGAATTTGAATGGGCTGCCTATGAAATTAGCTACAATCAGCAGTACCCTGAAGGAGAACTCAAGCTCAATACACCAATGTCTTTTAGCAATATTTTTCTTCAAAATATAATTTCAGACTTTATTGAAAAATACCCTAGTATCAAAATTGATTTGTTCATGACCGATCAGTTATTAGACATGAATAATAATAAATTTGATTTAACAATTCGTGTAGATGGCTCTCCTCCAAATTTGGCAAATAGTAAAATATTAAATACCTATCAACGTTACTTATACGCAACGCCTGAGTATTTTAATCAGCATGGATTACCCGCCTCTTTAGAGGAACTCAAAGATCATAAATTTTTAATTTATTATCAAGATAGCCGTCATAAGAAGTTGATTTTCCAAAAAGATCAAAAAGAAGTGTCCTTTAATTGTTTCCCTGTGATGACCTGTAATAATGGTGAATTATTATTAGATATGTGCCTAAAAGATCACGGTATTGTCTTTCTTCCAGAGTTTATTGCAGAGCCTTACTACAAAGAAGGTAAATTACAGAAATGTTTGGAGGACTACACCAGTCAGCCACTTCATTTATATGTCACATGGCCAAACCGTAAAATTTTGTCGAAGAAAGTAAAACTATTTATCGATTTTTTAACACATCAAATCGTTCCTATAAAATAAGTGGTCTGGGCCTTTTCCATAAGAATTGGCCCACTTTTTTAGTTTGTTTGAGTAGCTTCAATCTTCTTATTTTTAAATAAATTTAATAAATTTTGTTCTGCTGAAGTTGTGCTGTTTTCTTCAATAAATGTCGTCGCGTAGTGTTCTAAATGTTCTTCCATCAATTGAGTTGCTCGTTTTTCATCACCTTGTTCAATGGCATCTAAAATTGCACGATGTTCATCTGCCGAGCAATTATTATGTTTTGGAATTTCATATAACCCAATTAATAACGAAGTCCTCGCAATAAGTGTCTGCAAATAACTGGTCATAATCGTATTCTGATTTGCTTCAACAAGCTTTAGGTGAAATTTACCTGATAGCTTAATCCACTCGGCCCAATTCCCAGCTAAACGCTCATGAGACTCTTGATCGACTAAAGCTCTAAGCTCACTAAAATCTAAGCTTTGAGACTTTTGTGTTAGTTTTTTCACAGTAGCAATTTCAAGCATGCTACGTGCTTCAAAGACCTCTTTTGTTTCATCAAGGCTATGTTTTGCTATGAGTGCTCCACGATTGGGCTGAATTTCGATGACCTTATCGTGTGCAAGTTTGACAAAAACACGTCTTAACACTCCTCTAGTCACACCAAATGCCTCGCATAATGGCGCTTCAACCAAGCGTGCTCCAGGTGTAAGTTGCCTATTTAAAATGGCATCTACAATTGCGTTATATATATGGTCATCAATTTCATCATTGCTCATTTCTACGGTTTTTTTTGGTGCATTCGATGGCATTGATTTCTCCATTTTTATTAACGCCCCCTCTTTTTTAAAACATCATTTAATTTGAGCAGTGTAGTCCAACTTAACCAGTTGGAAATATTTCTCTCATAAGAACAATATCTATGCTGGAAGATCTATTCAAGATTTAACATTATAAAATTCTTCCATTCCTTTAAATTTACTCATTTTTTTATAACAGATTAAGCAGACCAACTTTCATTAATTTATCCCTAAATGCCCAAACTATTAGTTGAACGGAAAAACTCACAAGCTTTGATTTCTGAATTTGGCATAACTTTTGCTCAATTAAGATTGTGCACAATTTAAATATCAAATTGCGCACAATCTTAATTTCATTCTTTTAGACAGAAGTCCAAAGCTGCTGAAAGTACCCACCATCTTAGGGAAGTGAGCGTTCAAGATGAATAATAGCGAAGCAATAATTAAACCTTCTTATGATGCAAAACTGACAAATCAAGACTTGGCTCCTTTAAAAAAGCAAACATGGGGCGCTTATAATATTTTTGCTTTCTGGATGTCTGATGTTCATAGTGTCGGCGGTTATGTCATGGCTGGGAGCCTTTTTGCACTAGGGCTCAATAGCTGGCAGGTACTTTTATCTTTACTCATCGGCATTGCAATTGTTCAGTTTTTTACAAACCTCATTGCCAAGTCTAGTCAACAAACTAGCACACCCTATCCTGTTATTTGCCGCGCAACCTTCGGTGTGCTTGGTGCAAATATTCCTGCTGTTATTCGTGGTCTTATTGCTGTCGCGTGGTATGGCATTCAAACCTATTTGGCATCAAGTGCCTTCTTATTGGTCATTTTAAAGTTCTTTCCAGAATGGTCGGTCTATGCCGATGTTTCAACTTATGGATTTCTTGGACTGTCCTTTTTAGGATGGATCGGCTTCATGCTGCTTTGGCTACTACAAGCTATTGTTTTTTGGTCTGGCATGGACAGCATTCGTAAGTTCATCGACTGGGCTGGCCCCGCGGTCTACGTTGTGATGTTTGCCATGGCAGTATGGCTCATCTGGAAAGCTGGATGGCAAAATATTGATTTAAACTTGAGCGGTGTTCAATACGACGGATTTGCGGTTGTACCTGTCATGATTGGTGCTATTGCTCTTGTTGTTTCATATTTTTCAGGACCTATGCTGAACTTTGGCGACTTCGCTCGTTACGGCAAAAGTTTTAGTGCCATTAAAATGGGCAACTTTCTTGGTTTACCCATTAACTTTCTAGGCTTTTCTTTACTTACCGTGGTTTGTATTGCAGCAACGCTACCTGTTTACGGCAAACTCATTACCGACCCAGTCGAAATGGTTGGTAAATTGGATAATACCTTTGTAGTCATTTTAGGTAGCTTGACCTTAATGATTGCGACCATCGGGATTAATATTGTCGCTAACTTTGTTTCGCCGGCCTTTGATTTTTCGAATGTTTCACCGAGCAAAATTAGCTGGCGTATGGGTGGAATGATCGCAGCAGTAGGTTCGATTTTCATCACCCCATGGAATCTGTTTAATAATCCTCAAGTGATTCACTACACCATTGATATTTTAGGTGCATTTATCGGCCCACTTTTTGGCGTATTGCTAGCTGATTTTTACTTCGTGAAAAAACAAAAAATCGTAGTAGATGACTTATATACCTTAGACCCTAAGGGTTTGTATTGGTACAAAAATGGTTATAACCGTTCTGCCTTCTATGCCTTAATTCCAGCTTCATTAATTCCTATTCTATGCGTACTTTTACCACAACTGTCTGGGCTTGCTAATTTCACATGGTTTATTGGTATGGGATTTGGTTTCGTGATCTACCGATTTCTTAACCAACCGCTTACTCATGCAAAATCTGTAATGACCAAGGTATAACTACAATGAAAATTAAAATTATTAACCCTAATACCACTCAAAGCATGACAGACAAAATTGCTGCTTCTGCAAAGATAGTGGCAGGTTCTGGTAGTCAAATTATTGCAGTGAGTCCTCAAATGGGTCCTGCAACGATTGAAAGTTATTATGATGAAGCATTAAGTGCAGTAGGTGTGCTGGAGGAAATCCGACAAGGTGAACAGCTAAATGTAGATGCCTATATTATTGCCTGTTTTGGTGACCCTGCGCTTTATGCTGCCCGTGAAATTACTTCAGCACCTGTGATTGGGATTGCTGAAGCAGCCATGCGAACTGCAAGTTATGTGAGTACTGGGTTTAGTGTGGTCACAACATTACAGCGGACAGTGAATATGAGCTGGCATCTGGCTCATCGCTATGGCGCTACGCCATTTTGTAAAAATGTTCGAGCTTGTGATATCGCAGTTGCAGAGTTGGAGCTTCCTGACGCAGACGCCTACCGAATTGTACGAGATGAGTGCAAAAAAGCACTAGTAGAAGATAAAAGCGATGCGATTGTTTTAGGCTGCGCAGGCATGAGTGATTTGTGTCTAAAGCTACAAAATGAGTTGGGAGTGATTGTTATTGACGGCGTTGCAGCAGCCGTTAAACAAGCTGAAATGTTGGTTCAGTTAAATTTAAAGACCAGCAAAGTTGGCGATTGGGCCTCACCTCCTGTAAAGAACTACACAGGCATATTGTCAGGTTTTGGAATACGCTAAAGAGTTATTGTTTCAATTCCAACTCAAAACACTGCGTTGGAATTGAAACAAAGAGAAATTAAAAGAATTAAACCTCGGCTAACTCTGGCTGTTGTTCTTCTTTATAAAATGGCACATCACCGTTAATAGTTGCACGGTGCATAATGCGATGTGCATCGCCATAATCAAATAATGCTTTATGTTGCGTGCAACGGTTATCCCAAATCGCTACATCACCATCTTGCCATTTCCAACGCAAATGAAACTGCTCTTGGGTCGCATGTTCAAACAAGAAATTAAGCAACCGTTCACTTTCTTGCTCGGATAACTCATTAATTCGAGTGGTAAAGCCTTCACTTACAAACAACAAAGGTTCACCTGTAACCGGATGGGTACGCACCACTGGGTGAACCACTGGTGGGTTACGTTTAAATGTTTGCAAAAGCTTTTCACGTTCTTCTTCGTTATGGGCAAAACGCTCAAGTGGAAAAGACTTACGAATATCATGTGTCGACGTTAAACCACGTAATTTATCCTGTAGCTCGAGCGGAAGTCCTTTAAAAGCTGCTGTATTACTCGACCATAACGTATCGCCACCTACAGGTGGAATTTTAATGGCTTGCAACACACAGCCCAATGGCGGATTTTTGCTAAAAGTCACGTCTGTGTGCCAAAGTTCATTGTCACGCAAATCTTGTTTCCAACTATCGAGCACCATCACTTCAGGTACATCTTCAATTGAAGGATAAATCGGGTGCACATGTAAGCTGCCAAAACTACGTGCCAAGTCTGCTTGTGCTTGCGGTGCCAATTGTTGCTTTCGAAAAAAAATAACCTGATGATCAAGCAAAGCCTGCTGGATTTGTTGCGTTGTCTGTTCATTTAACGCATTCAAATCAATATCGTGAATAATTGCGCCAATGGTAGGCTTGATCACTTCAATATTTAAGTTTGCTACTACTGTATTCATCTTCTTTACTACAACTGCTGACCATACCAAGGAGAAAACTGTTTTTGTAACCAACGTAAAAACAGCTCAAAACTAACTGCGACAATCGCAATCACAATAATGCCCAGAATCACCGTATCGGTAATTAAGAACTGTGCTGCCGACTGCACCATAAACCCAATACCACGGTCCGCTGCAACCAACTCCGCTGCAACCAATGTTGACCAACCTACCCCAAGACCAATACGGATACCGGTAATAATATGAGGTAAAGCTGTTGGCAAAATGACATGCCAAAATACTTGTGACTGACTTGCTCCTAGCGACAATGCCGCACGTTCACGATTAAGCTGATGGCTTAACACACCATGCGCACTGCTAATGATGACAGGCGCCAAAATCGAGAAGAAAATCAAAAGTACTTTTGTGGTTTCGCCAATACCGAACCAAATTACGAGTAATGGCAAATAAGCTAACGGCGGAATTGGACGCAATAACTCAACCAAAGGATCTAAAACTGCACGTACCCATTTGTTCAGCCCCATCCATAAACCTAAGGGAACACCAATCACCACGGCAGCAATCAAAGCTAAAAATACACGAGAGATACTGGCTGCTAAGTGTTGCCACAAGGTTGCCTTCATAAAGCCTTCTTGGCTTACCGATATAAATTTTTGCCATACTGCCTGTGGGCTAGGTAAAAACAGTTCATGTACCACATGCAAAGCAGTAATGAGAAACCAGATCGCAATAACACTTCCCACACTGATTATGCTTACCGCCAGAGTTCGATGTTTCTCAAAAAATGACGATAAAAATGAAGCATTTTCTGTTTGCACATCTGGCTTAAGTTTTAGCCCTGCTTTGTCATATTCATAGACGTTATCTTTAGTGCTCATGTGGTTAACGCCTCCTTACCGCTTTGTTTTTGTGCCCTTAAACTTTCAAATAGCTGTTCTCTAAGCTGAATAAATTGAGGGTCAGATTTAATCGAGCGAATAGACTCACCCTGACGATATCGTTTAGCAAAATCGAGATGTAGAGTTTCTACAATTTTGCCTGGATGGGCTGTCATCAGAACTAACTGATTGCTGAGCAACAATGCTTCTTCAATGTCATGGGTAATTAAAAAGAAGCTTTTATTTTGCTGAATCCATAAATCGAGCACTAACTGCTGCATGTTTTCACGTGTAAAAGCATCGAGTGCTGCAAAAGGTTCATCTAATAAAATAAATGGCGCGTGACTAATCAAAGCTCTGGCAATACCAACACGTTGTTTCATACCACCAGAAAGTTCCCATATATTGGCTTTTTCAACGTGACTTAAACCCACAATTTTTAAAATTGCGCTCACTTGCGCTTCGATATCCGCACGCTTTAAACCTTTTAACTGCAAAGCGAAGCCAACATTATCTGCAACATTCAACCAAGGAAGTAATGCATGATCCTGAAACACCACAGCGCGGGTTACATCTGGTCCATTTACCACTTCATGATTTACAAGCACATCACCGGAACTTGGCTTTTGAAAACCAGCCAAGATATTAAGCAAAGTTGTTTTGCCACATCCCGACTCACCTAAAATGACAGTTAAAGAACCTTCTTCAATCGTTAGGTTAATGTCTTGTAAAACTGGCTTTTGCTGTTTAGGAAAAGTCAGATGAATATGTTTGGCTTCTAATACACTCATGACAACTCCTTAAGGCTGCAAAAATGAAGAGTTCACATTGCCTTTATAATCGGCTTTAAGTTGGTCAACTTTGCCCTGACCTTTTAAGAATTTCGCAGTATCAAAGATATTTTGCGCAAACTCGCCATCTAAGGTTTGTTTTTGCTGAGCGTGGTCAAGGTAAATATTTCCACTTAATAAAAGCGGGATATCTTTTGGATCAGAACCTGTTAACTGAGCAATTTTCTCAACGTTATCGGCATTTTTAACGTAAGCGGCTGGGTCTTGATTATATTTTTCGAGTTGCTCAAGTGTGGTTTGGACAAAAGCTTTTAAGAAATCAGGGTTTTTCTCTGCAAAGTCTTTACGTACCACCCATAAGTCATAAGTTGGAGCACCCCATTCACCCACTTGTTTTGAGTCAGTTAAAACCGTGCCAGATGCTTTAGCTTTACTTAAAGCTGGTTCCCATACATAGGCAGCATCAATATCACCACGTTCCCAAGCAGCTGAAATTTCAGGTGGACGCAGGTTAATAATTTTTACTTTGTCTTCTGGAATGTTCCAATGTTTAAGCGCAGACAATAGGCTGTAATGCGTAGTTGAAACAAAAGGTACTGCGATGGTTTTACCAATTAAATCTTGAGGGCTTTTAATGCCTGATTTATTACTTACCACTAATGCTTCAGATGCACCAAGTTTTGACGTAATTAAAAATACTTCTATCGGTAAATCACGACTCGCAGCAGCAGCAAGTGGACTTGATCCAATATTGCCAAGCACAACATCGCCTGAAGCCAGAGCGTTTACAACGTCTGAGCCGGCATCAAATTTTTTCCATTGAATGGTACGTTGACTATGCTTTTCATATTCCCCATTTGCTTGCGCCACTTTGCTTGGGTCAACCCCTGTTTGATAAGCAATGATTACGGGTTTGCTGTCGCGAACTGAAGCACTTGTATTATTGTCTTTCTTATTTTGCCATACGATAAATGCAACAATTGCTACAACCACAATTGCCGTGATAATCAACGGTTTGGTCTTTGTGCTCATAATTTCATGATCTTTCAATAATATAAGCTCATGGTATGCAGCTGGCCTTATAATGAAAAATAAAAAAATATGAGTTGCTTATCAGGTTTTTATAAATAACTTTTCCTTATAAGTTTTTATCTTTTGGTAAAAAGAAAATATCAAACAAACTTACAGGTTAGAGGTAAAATTAAAATACTTATATATCAATAATTAAAAACGATATTCAAAAAATACATGATGATGAACACCTGACACACGCCCTCTAATTATTTTATCCTACCCATTTAATCATTTTTGTTTTTGCTTATCTCAACCAGAGTTTTGCATCTAATTAATTTTCATTATTTTATATAAAGTACAGATTTTATTATCTTTTTATCTTTAATCTTCTGCAAATATTGAGATTTGGACAAATCTTTTTCTGGTTTATACATGAGGCAAATTTAATTTTAATTTTAATTTTAATTTTAATTTTTTAAGAGGAGAAAGAATCTTTTGCTTAAACATCCCAAAACTTTCAAAAAAATATTCATCGCGACGACTTTGATTACATTCAGCCTCTCAAGTTATGCAGCCCTTACCTTTGGCAATGCTGAAGAAGGCCAACTTAAAGTAAGTGGTACTGTTCGGGCTAAATATGTTTATGATTTTGACTCGGATCCCACTACCAGTAAATTCTCCTTTAACGACGCAGTATTATGGTTGGATTACAACTCTCCGAAATGGATTGGTCGTTTAGATTATCGGGTTTATGAATATTACGGGCGTTTAGGCGATGCCAATTGGCTGACCGATGCATGGATGGGTTATAAAATTAATGACAACAGTAAAATTATTGCGGGCTTAAACCCAGTTCCTTTTGGCTTGGGTCGCTTTTGGGGAAATACTTATTATTTAGGCATTGCCAATAGTGCAGGTTGGGAAGATGTGCACAACCTTGGGGTGAAATATGACTTCAATGATGGAATCAATGAAGCACAACTCGCCTTTTACCCGACCGATGGTGGCACCTATAGAGGTAAAAGCAAAGACTCAAGTCGATTTAGTATCAACCCTGTCAATGCTGATGACTCAGTACCGCAAGGCACCAATACCAAAGAAAAGAACTCGATTGTTGTTCGCGGTGCCCACACCTTTACAAATGTTCTAGGCCAAGAAAATTTCTCTACCCAACTTGGTGCCTCTGCATGGTATTCCACCATTGAAAACAAACGTTCAGGAAAAGATGGCGACCGCCAAGTGTATTCAGTTTTTAGCAATACCAATTATAACCAATGGAATTTTCAGCTTTTGGCTGGTTATCAAGACATTGATAATGCCGATACCCAATATAAAGATCATCTAACTTTGGGTGGTTTCGATTATTCATTTAACTCGGCAACCAAAGGTCAGATTTATTCAGCCGAACTGAGCTATTTATTTCCTCAGCAGTTTGGCCCGATTACCTCTGTTCGTCCGTACCTAAACTATAGTTCTTATCGAAAAGAACAAGATGGCTTTAAAGACTCCACCCGTTTTATTCCCGGCATTGCTTTTAACTATCAAAAATTGACGGTACAAGCCGAGTTGTTAATTGGCAAACATGATCCATATTTAGGCGATAGCGAAGGTCTTGCAGCTGGTGGAACTAACGATAAATGGAATAAAAAAGCGTTTGTGATTTTTGCTTATTATTTCTAACCCAAAAAATAAAGGCCAACACATGTTGGCCTTTATTTTTTATCTAAAAATTTAGATTTAACTAATCAATTACAGGTGAATTATTAAGTGGAAGTTCTCGACTGTTTTCATCAATCACATCAACATCTTGAGCGGTAGGCTCAAACTTAATAAGTAGTCCAATC
Organism: Acinetobacter sp. Leaf130; assembly: GCF_001423205.1. Taxonomy (NCBI): domain Bacteria; kingdom Pseudomonadati; phylum Pseudomonadota; class Gammaproteobacteria; order Moraxellales; family Moraxellaceae; genus Acinetobacter; species Acinetobacter sp. Leaf130. Next base: position 777,225 of record NZ_LMOE01000001.1, on the reverse strand, counting down.
ACAATTAGAGGAATAAATGCAAAGATAGAAATAATCAGATAAACATCCGTTTTATAACCCGCCATCCAGATTGGTAAAACAAACAAGGCAATCGCCTGAGCCACTCCAGTTACGGCACGGTTAAACCCGACACCAACGCCACGAATCGAAGCTGGATAAGCCATGGTTGGATAAACCATCATTTGCGCACCTGGCCCAAAACCTTCAGCAAAAAGCCATAAACCGAGCATTCCAATAGCGGTGTAGAGTAAAAAGCTATTACCCGGTTCACCAATCAATGCCAATGCAATGAGGGCAATAAACTGAAGTAAAAAGCCTGAAAGCAATACATGACGAGATTTAAATCTGCTGGCGACAAATACACCTAATAGCCCACCCGTAAATGCAAACAGTAAATTGAGTCCGAGCGTTGTAGTAATGGTCGTCAAAACATCTGTATGAAAGAACCGTGTCAAAATCGAAGGTAAAAAGAAGGCAATGGTGGTGTACTGAAATGCCACCGAAATGTGAATCACAATGGCCACTATGGTTCTTGGCAAATAAGTTTTATTGAATAAAACTGCAAAACCCTCACGCTTTTTCTTTTCAGCAGTTCTTTCTACTTTTTCAACTGTAGCCACTGCATTAATTGCATAGGACTCTTGTAAAACTTTAGCCGCCCCTTTTAAATCACCTTGGTTTGCAAGCCAGATTGGTGATTCAGTTAAATATTTACCACGAATGAAAATAATGAGTAGCGCAGGTACTGCTCCAAAAATTAAAGATGCTCGCCATAACCAGTTGCTATGCTCGGGCGGTAAAAGAAAATAAAGCGCTAAAACCAGACCAAAGCAGACAGAAGAAGCCGCATACCACATTGGGCACCATGCCGCTAAACGGGCAGCTTTATTACTACTTCCGTTAAACTTGGAAAATTCAGATAAGTAGGACATTGCCACAGGCAAATCAATACCGACACTAATTCCCATAATAAATCTGGCTAAAATTAAAACCCAAACATTTGGTGCAAAGCCTGCGACAATTGCCGCAATGACAAAGAGCACCATGTCAGCCATAAATACTCGATAACGGCCAATTTTATCTGTCAACCAGCCACCAATCAGGTTACCAACAATGGTTCCACAGACAATTGCTGAAGCCACCACACCCGTCATAACAGGGCTTAAAGAAAACTCTGAGATGACTTGCTCAATACCAAAGGACAGCGTTGTTAAATCATAGGCATCAATAAATACCCCAATCAGTGCCAACCAAATAACTTTATTCGATTTACCCTTCCCTGCAAATTTGGAAATTAATTGTGAAACATCATCGGGAGATTTAATTTCATAACGGTGGTTATGATCGAGTTCTTGTGTGCTCACTTAATAATTCCTGAATTTTAATAACAGAAACAAAATAATGATTATTCACATAATACAAAAACAAATTAATCTGATGTTTTAATCTAAATTATAGAATTATCTTTTCATTATTAACTCAGCAGTAAAACCGATATAAAAAGACAAAATAAAAGCTGGTATTTAACCAGCTATTTATTTAAAGGTTTTCCAAAATATTAACTCGCTTCAGCAAGTTTTAACTCTTTTAGATTACGATATTTTGCACCGCGGTGATTTTTAGGCAAATATGGCCCAGCACCAAATAGTTTTTCTCTTAATGTTCCTTGTGCATATGAAGTTTGATATACCCCACGTTTTTGCAACTCTGGCACAATAAACTCAACCACATCAGCAAAGGTTTGATGAGCCAAAATGTAAGCAAGGTTAAAGCCATCAATATCAGTATCTTCAACCCATTGCTGTAGAGCATCTGAAACTGTTTCTGCCGAACCCACTAACACAGGCCCATTACCACCTAAGCTGTTCCAATTTGCAATTTCTTCAATGGTCCAAACACGCTCTGGATCTGCATTTACATAAGAATCTAATAAAGATTGAATCGCGTTAGTTTGAATATATTCAACTTTGTCCGTTGGCTGGTATTGTGAGAAGTCCACACCTGACCAGCCAGACAGCAATGTTAATGCCCCATCATAGCTTCCATAGCTTTGATATTCTTTAAACTTAGCCTGTGCTTTTGCATCGGTTTCATCAGTGACAATCGACAAAAGTGCATAAATTTTAACTGAGTACGGGTCGCGGCCTTCTTGAGCCAGTTTTTGGCGAATGCCTTGCACGACTTTTTTAGTAGCAATTTTAGACGGTGCTGCAATGAATACGCATTCGGCATTTTGGCTGGCAAACTTCTGCCCACGTGAGGAAGCACCTGCTTGATAAAGTACAGGCGTCCGCTGTGGTGATGGCTCACAAATATGGATGCCCGGTACAGTAAAGTATTTACCTTCATGCTGAATAGGATGTACTTTTTTATGGTCAGCAAAGACACCACTTTCACGGTCACGCAGGACCGAACCTTCTTCCCAAGAACCTTCCCAAAGTTTATAGAGCACTTCTAAATATTCATCAGCAATATCATAACGATTATCATGATTGACCTGAGTTTTTAGGCCTAAGTTTTTTGAACCACTTTCCAAATAAGACGTCACGATATTCCATCCAACTCGCCCTTTAGTTAAATGGTCTAACGTGCTAATCCGTCTAGCAAAAGGATAAGGATGCTCAAAGGAAATAGATGTGGTCACACCAAAGCCCAAGTGCTTTGTAACTGCCGCCATGGCTGGCACAATCTGTAATGGATCATTGACCGGAACTTGTACTGCGCCTGTTAAGGCATGTTCAGCACTCTGATGGTAAACGTCATAAATCCCAAGCACATCTGCAATAAAAATACCGTCAAAAAAACCGCGCTCCAAAATTTGTGCTAAATCTGTCCAATATTCTAAATCTTTATATTCAACGGATCGATCTTGAGGATGTCGCCATAATCCGGGAGATTGATGTGCAATACAATTCATTTCAAAAGCATTAAAACTAATCTTCTTAGTCATAAAATATCAACCAACATTTTAATTACTTTTATACTAAAGCAATTTTTATCTATTCTTTATAATATAAATCCCAAACAAAATATGATTTTATTCTAATAGATTTTTATAGTTTATTTTAAAAAACAAAAACAATATTAAGCCGCTAAAATAGCAGCTTAATATCTAAAATTTTAAATTATTGTTTAGCAACGTTACCAATTCGCCACTGATAAGGCGGTAATGTTCCATTCACACTAAAATCACCTACTATTCGATTTTTAAACACTCTTGGGTTGTGTGAAGATAAAGTTCGTACATTTCGCCAGTATCGATCTAGACCTAAATCTTTGTCTGTCGCCGAGGCACCTAATGCATCAAATAAAATGGTAGATGCGTTTAAGATTAAATCGGTAATGACCGTTTGAGACTGCGCACTTTCAAGCTCGGCAAGTGCATTTTGCTCTTCTTCAAGCTGCTCATTATTTTGAAATGCTGCCAAGTAAGCGCGCTGTAAGCTGCGTGCAACTTTTTCAACAATCGCCCCTGCACTGTAAGCAGCGCCACGGATTTGTCCCACTACTTGTAAAATTTGTGGGTCCTGTTTTACAAATTGGGCATTCGCATGAGTATAGTTTCGGGTACGTTTAGCCACCGCTTGGGAAACCTCATAGGTTGCAGCTCGTCCTAAACCTGTAATGATTGCCAGTTGCACAAGTTGATAATAAGCAGCCGAATATTTAAAACGATCATCATCAGGTAAGATTTCGGTTTCATCAACCAATACGTCATGGAAATATGCCGTGCCACTTGCAGTGAGTTGCTGACCAAAGCCATTCCAGTCATCAACAATTTCAACGCCTTCATCTTCACGGCGGACAACAACTGAGCCAGACTCCCCATTTAAATCTGTTACACCAACGTCAACCCAGTCCGCATATAGGCTACCTGTAGTGTAGTATTTTTGACCTTTAACTCGAATTTTTCCGTCAGCATCCCGATGTAAATGAGTTTCGAATTGATCGATTGACTCTTTACCACCCTCCGACCATGCACTGCCAACCGTTTCACCATTTGCAATACGACTTAACCAGCGCTGTTGAAATTCTTTATTTTTGCTGACCAGCACATCTTCAGTAAAACCGAAGTGCACACGCAACGCTTGCGGTAAATTTGAGTCTGCTTCTGAAAGTTCAATTAACAATGCAAATAGTTCAGGAATAGTTGCCTCAAAGCCACCATGTGCCTTAGGAAGTCGTAATCTTGTAAAACCAATATCTTTGAGCCACTGAAGTTGTTCATACGGCAAAATGTGCTGTTGCTCACGGATTAAAGCCCCTTCTTTAATGCGTGCAAATGTCGGTCTGAAATTTTTTGCCAATTCATCATAACGTTCAGAAGGCCCTTCACCCCATACCCGAGAAATAATTGAGGCCTGACTAAGTGCAGCGTGAGTTAGTGAACCGAGATGATGCTCAAAATTTAGATTTGTCATGTAAGTAAAACCAATATTGCTTTGCTTTTACCATAAAATATTTATTTCACATGAAAACGATTATTTTTTTATAACAGTATTCATTCTTCATATAACGCCAGAAAATGCCTACCAACATTAAGCGATCTCTTTCTTTTGAAGGCTATGCTGACTTTGCAATAAGGTTTGCATATATTCTGAATAGACAGATAACTTCTCAAAAATATGTTCCGAATAAAACATATCATCAATTAAATGGGTCATTTGAGAGGCGGTAAAAGTATCACATAAGCCTACAAGCTGTGCATTTAGCTGGGCAAATTGGGCACACAATTTCACATAGGTTTCATCTTTATTTTTAAATAATAATTGACGCATATCTAAATCATTTAGATCGTTTAAACCAGTATTTTGTTGGAGATTAATCCAATAAATTTTGACTTTTAGAAACAACCCAAGCTCTTCTAAATGCTCTAGGTCTATATCTAAATTTGTAATTAAAAAAATTGTGGAGATATCACTTCGACACAGTGCTTTGATTAAGCTTAAATAAATAAACCCGACCTCACTCAACTCTGATAATTCTAAATCTAGATATATTTTTAAACTTTCAAGAACTTCATCTGCTTTAAACAAAACTTTCTTTTCGGCTTGATAATATTTATTGAGAATAGCAAGAACGGGCTTTGTCGCTGGTGTTGTATAAATAGCAGGCTTATTGAGGTTAGCAAAAACAAAAGGTGAAAATAGATAAGCCAAACTGCTTTGCTGTGGATGAATATGTGATTGAATTAAATAAACGGTTTGAGATTTAGAAAAGTCTCTTAAGACTTTTGCTCTTAATAAAGTTGCTTCAAGATTAACATAGGCCTGCTCTAATTGAGCCATTATAGGCACTGGAATAGCTTGATTTTTAATAATTTTATGTAGGATATTGAGTTGAGAAGTGATAAACATTTTTTAACATCCAAGCTATTTTAGAAGAGCTGACACTTAAACCAAAGTCTTTAATAACCTACTTAACAACCAGAACTCATACAAAACAACAAGGGAATAGACAAGAAGAAATTTATCCGGTGCTCATCTGTAAACCCAAAGTCGCATTCATGGTGTTTTTGAAGATTGATTTTGACCAGCCATAAACCTTGTTCATTTTTATTTTGGACTTTTGATGAATGGATATATAGCTACAGATAATTGAAAAAAAACTATAGCACCCATAATAATGACTTCAGACTGTTATAGTTTTATAAAAAATTTCTGTATCTACATATACAAAATGAGTGAGTGCATGATTATGAAAACTTCTTAAGGTAGGTAGTTTTCATGAAACGATCTATGGTTCATCGTCAGATATTTCATCAATGTTTCAATGCAACATGCATTTTTACAAATGCAACATCAAGCATGAGCTTTGTTAACAGATTGAGAACAATCAATCTATTCTATTCTATTGAAATATCAAGCAATTATATTACTCCGTCCTTCTGTCATTTTACTTGCTAAGAACATTTATCACAGAAGTAAGTTCAATCGTCAGAATACTTTATTGCCTGAAAATAAGTATTTAACACAATCAATCATCATCAGCTAGTTCACAGGGGGAATGTATATGAGCCTCGGTCTAACCGCTTTAGAATTAGCACGAATACAATTTGCTTTCACAGTATCCTTTCATATTATTTTTCCAGCCACCTCCATTGGTCTTGCCTGCTTTTTAGCAGTTTTAGAGTGGAAGTGGTTAAGAACTCAAAATCCGATTTATAAAGATCTATTTAAATACTGGATCAAGATCTTTGCCGTTGCCTTTGGTATGGGTGTAGTCTCGGGTGTGGTCATGAGTTATCAGTTCGGTACCAACTGGAGTGAGTTTTCTCGTATTGCAGGAAGTATTACCGGTCCTTTACTTACCTATGAAGTCTTGAGTGCCTTCTTTTTAGAAGCTGGTTTCTTAGGCATTATGTTGTTTGGTTGGGGACGTGTCGGTCCCAGAGCCCATTTCTTTGCCACACTTATGGTTGCGATTGGTACCTGTATTTCCATGTTCTGGATTTTATCATCCAATAGCTGGATGCAGACCCCTCAAGGCTTCGCTATAGAAAATGGCATTATTGTGCCAAAAGACTGGTTTGCAATTGTCTTTAACCCATCCTTCCCTTACCGCTTTGCCCATATGGGTGCAGCAGCCTTTTTAGTTTCTTCTTTATTAGTCGTAGGAACTTCTGCATGGCACTTAGTGAAAGGCCGTCGTGATGAATTGGTAAAAAAATCGTTCTCGATGGGTCTATGGATGGTGCTTGTGACTTCATGTTTGCAAGTCGTAATTGGTGATAATCATGGTTTAAATACCCGTGAGCATCAACCTGCCAAACTAGCAGCGATGGAAGGTCATTGGGAAACGAATCACAATGAACCTATGCCACTGTTACTCTTTGCAATTCCAGATATGAAAGAAGAACGAAACCATTTTGAAGTGGGTGTTCCATATTTAGGTAGTTTAATTTTAACTCACAGTTTAGATGGCCAAGTTACAGGTTTAAAAGACTTCGCACCTGAAGATCGACCAAACTCAACCATCGTTTTCTGGAGCTTCCGTGTGATGGTCGGGCTTGGCGTACTCATGGTCACGCTGTCTTTAATTGCTCTTTGGTTACGTAAGCGTGGAAAACTTTATGAAACTTCATGGTTCCATAAGTTTGCTTTAGTGATGGGGCCATCTGGTTATATCGCCATGCTTGCAGGTTGGGTAACCACTGAAGTCGGCCGTCAACCATGGGTGGTATATGGCATCCTACGAACTAAAGATGGTTTATCTCATACTGTTTCGGCAGAACAAGTCGGCCTTAGCCTCTTTATTTTTGTAGTGGTATATACCATCGTTTTTGGCAGCGGTATCTACTACACCTTAAAATTGATTAATAAAGGCCCTGTATTTATCGATACGCCAAATATGGAAGCAGGCGGTGTTGGACACTTTAAAACACCAATGCGCCCACTCAGTGCTGTCGATGAAAACATTGACAGTAAACAAAATTCTGGGGAGAACCGTCATGATTGATCTTTCTTTAATATGGGTCGGTATTATCGGTTTAGGTGTCATGATTTATGTCGTCATGGATGGCTTTGACTTAGGAATCGGGATCATGTTCCCTTTCATTAAGAACAGCCAAGAACGTGATGTGATGATGAATACCGTAGCCCCTGTCTGGGATGGCAACGAAACATGGATGGTACTCGGTGGAGCTGGTCTATATGCTGCATTTCCACTAGTTTACTCAACGGTTTTATCGGCACTGTATTTACCTATTATTTTTATGGTAATTGCCTTAATTTTCCGTGGAGTCGCATTTGAATTCCGCTTTAAAGCTCATCGCACCAAATACCTTTGGGACTTAGCTTTTATTTGGGGTTCAGTGTTAACTAGCTTCCTTCAAGGCATCATCTTGGGTGCCTATATTCAAGGTATTAAAACCACCAATGGTATTTTTTCTGGCGGATCACTTGATTGGTTGACACCATTTACCTTCTTTACTGGTATTGGTGTAGTTGCCATGTATGCCACTTTAGGATGTGGATGGCTTATTTTAAAAACCGAAAAAGGCTTGCAGCAACGCATGTATGAGCTTATGCCAAAGCTCATTATTGCACTGCTCATTATTTTTGGTGGTGTAAGTCTATATACACCATTGACCCATCCAGAGATTGCAGAACGGTGGTTCTCTTTACCAAATCTGTTCTATTTTAGCCCAGTACCTATTTTGGTTTTATTGTTTGTTGGCCTGATTTTATCGGCGTGTAAAAAGCAGCAACATGACCTTAAACCATTTGTATATACGCTAGCCCTCGTTTTCCTTGCATTTACAGGTTTTGTGATTAGTTTGTGGCCTTATATTATTCCGCCATCAGTCACTATCTGGCAAGCCGCAGCTCCACATTCAAGCCAAATGTTTGCTTTAGTCGGTGCGCTCATTCTGATTCCAATCATTATTGCTTACACTATTGTGTCTTACTGGGTATTCCGTGACAAAGTACGTGTAGGTGATGAAGGCTATCATTAAAGTTAGGAGGGTTTTATGAAAAATTTATCTTCTAAACTGTCTCAAACCCAATGGTTTATTTTGCTATGGCTAGGTGGTTTTTTAGCATTAGCTGTTATTGCTGGTTTGTTTAAAGTGATATTGATTTATGCAGCCCCTTACCTAAAGTAAACTTATTTTTATAAGCAAATGCCGTTTGTAGATTCTACAAACGGCATTTATTATTGATTAAGTGCATCTTTCATTTTGTCATTTCGTGCAGCCAATACATGTATAAATCAGAACAACTTGCCCATAGCATTCGCCAACTCATTGAGAGCGGCACTTTAAATGCACACGAGAAGTTACCTTCTTTAAGAGATCAGGTGCAACGCTCTGGTTTTAGTTTAATGACGGTAATGAATGCTTACCAAGAGCTTGAATCTCAAGGTTTGATCTATTCCAAAGAAAAATCGGGATACTTCGTTGCTGAGCAAATTACGCTTAAACCTTTAGAACAATATTCTGTTGTTTCACTCAATTCTAAAATTGAAATTAACTCTTTAGTTTTTAAATATCTTAAATCGATTCAACATGAGTCTGTCATCCCTTTTGGCTCGGCCTTTCCAGATAGTCAGCTTTTATATGCACCAAAACTCATTCAAATTATGGGGCAGCTTGCCCGCCAGAAACAAAGTTACGACCAGACTACGAGCCTACCTCCGGGTAATTTAGCTTTACGAAAACTCATTGCTCAACGCTACTGTATGCAAGGAATACAGACCGATCCAGATGACATTGTCATTACATCTGGTGGGTTGGATGCGCTCAATCTTTCTTTACAAGCAGTTGCTCAACCAGGCGACTATATTTTATTACAGCAAAACGTATTTTATGGCGCTTGGCAGGCAGCAGAACGTTTAGGGCTAAAAGTTATTACCATTCCTGAACATCCTCAACATGGTTTTGATCTAGATGCTTTTGAACAGGTCATTAACAATTATCCAATTAAAGTATGTTGGCTCATGCTCAATAGCCATAATCCAATTGGGTTTACAGTCAGCGATGACATTAAATATAAAATTGCCAAATTGCTTCATGAGCACCAGATTTATTTGATTGAAGATGATGTCTATGAAGAGCTGTTTTATGGCGGACAAAAACCACTTTCAATGAAGTATTTTGACCAACAAAATCTGGTGCTCCACTGCTCGTCTTTTTCTAAAACGTTAGGTGCAGGTTTTCGGGTGGGTTGGGTCTATGCGGGGAAGTTTTCAGACCATATTCAACACTTACAACTTATGAGTACCATTTCAGTAAATGCACTCATTCAAAATGCATTAGTCGAGTTTTTGTCTCATCATCACTATGAAAAGCACTTACGTATTCTCAGGCTTTCACTTGAGCGTTATAAAAAGCAGTTTTATCATTATTTAAAGCAAAATCTACCACCATCTTGCGAAGTGTATTATTACCCAAGTGGTTATTTTCTTTGGGTTAAGCTGCCGAATAGTTTAGATAGTATGCAAATTTATGAAGAGTTAATTCAACAAAACATTGGAGTAGCTCCAAGCCCTTTGTTTAGTGTTTTACCCGCGCAGCAGCATTATTTAAGAATCAACTGTTCTTTTGAATCGACACCTAAAATTCAAAGTGCATTAGAACAAATCATTAAGACAATTCAACAAAGAGTTGAAGCTGTTTCTTAAATAAAGCACTTCGACCTAAGCACAATTTTATAGTGGTGATTTTGTGGTAACTTTATAGCTTAAATCTATATTTTTAAAGGAAACAGGTTCAAGGGATTAATATGGAAATTGATGAAGAACTCACCCTTAAAAAGATACAGATTTTTTTAGCATTTATGCGCTGTGGCAATTTATCAAAAACAGCGACAGAAATGGAGCTTAGTAATGTCAGTGTTCACAAAGCATTGCACTCTTTAGAAAGTGCTTTGCGTTGCCCACTTTTTAAAAATGAAGGACGTAATCTAATTCCTTTAAAAAGTGCCTATGTATTTGAAGAACGGGCACAAAAAATCGTACAGGACATTTTTATAACTGTTAATAAAACCAGAGAAGCTGCTGGCTTTGCGGCAAAAGTTTTACATTTAGGCTCTCTTTATTCTTTAACTGTCAAAACAATTCCAAATGTGATTAGTGGTCTTAAACTCAGACGTAGTGAGCTAGATATTCAATTGTTACTCAGCTCAAATCAGGATTTAGTTAAAAAGCTTAAAGCAACGGAACTTGATGCGATTATTGTGGCTTTAAATGAAACCACTCAAGATGATGACTTTGAAATTTTGCCGATGTTTTCAGATGATATTTTTCTGGCGGTAAACAAAGATTCTAAATATGCAGAGTTTAAAGACATTGATTTAAGTTTATTAAAAGAAGAGACCTTCCTCACTTTAACCAAAGGCTTTGCAACCCATAACGATAGCGATATTATTTTTAAGAAAGCAGGTTTTTCCCCTAAAGTTGCTTTGCAAGTGAACGATATTTTTACCTTAATTAGTATGGTCAGTTCAGGCGTTGGTTTTGCCCTTTTACCGGGTCGTATTTCTGCGGTTTATGAAAGCTCAGTTAAGCTTATTCCCCTAAAACAGCAATATCATATGCAACAAGAAATTGGTTTGGTTTTCTTGAAAAGTAAAGAACGAGATCCAAACTTACTCGCACTGATTGCTGAGTGTCGTATGTTTGCTTCTAATTTTAAAAGATAAAAATAAGGGCCGTTGTTTTGTATAACAACAGCCCTTTTTATTTAAGCCGTGGACGCTTAGCCACCTACCAATGCTTTAACCGCAAAGAATAAAACTGTTGGTCCCATTAAACAGCCAAGTCCCGTATGGAACGTTGCTGTGAGTGCACCATAAGGTACTAAACGGCGATCTGTCGCGGCCAAGCCCGCCGACACTCCACTGACAGTTCCAGCCAAGCCACCAAAAATCATGGCAGAACGTGGATTATCGAGTCCCATAAATTTAGCAGTGAGCGGTGTTGAGACCATCACACAAATTGCTTTAACTAAACCTGTTGCAATCGACAATGCCATTACTTCTGAACTTGCACCAATTGCAGCGCCTGTAACTGGTCCCACAATATAAGTCACAGCACCTGCACCGATTGTGGTAATACTCACCGCATCTCGATAACCAAAAATCCAAGCAAACATACAACCAACAATAAACGGCAGAATAGTTCCTAGGAATAAAGAGAATGCGCCAATAAACCCAGCTTTTTTCGCTTCAGTGGCTTGTACTTCAAATGCCGTTGCTACAATTGTAAAGTCACGTAACATTGCACCGCCCATGAGCCCTACACCGGTAAAGAGTGCAAGATCAGTTATGCCTTTTTCACCACCCGTCATTTTTCCGCCAAACCACGCCAAGATTAAACCAATCACAATTGCAATTGCTGAAGCATGCACGCGTCCATTGGTTAAATATTTAGATAACTTGGTCGACAACCACATGATTAAAGCAATTAAGGCGAAAGCTGTAATTAAACCTAAATGGGTTAAGTCTTTTAATAATAGATCAACCATGAACTTTGCCTCCAATGCGGTTTAATGTGGTGTCTTCTTCCTTAGGTAAAGGGGTTGCTTTGTTATAACGACTTAAACCCGCAATCGTGAGCGTACAAACGATAACTGAAACCACAGCGGCAAAGAGTGCCATATGTCCACTAGATAAAGCTGAAACGACATTTTGTTGTGCTGCCATAGCAACAACAACAGGGATATACATGGTGCCCCAGAATGAAACGCCTTTTTCGGTTTCAACTGTCATAACACCACGTTTTTCCATCCATAACCGTATGCAAATGAGTAAAATCATGGCGATACCCACGCCACCAACGTTGGACTTTACGCCCAATAAAATGCCCAACAGATCACCGACAATCACACCCACCAAGGTGCAAAGTGCGAGTAAACCAACTCCATATATAATCATGACAATCCCTCATATCCTTGGATCATTTATGCTTTTGTAAAATCAGATTCAAAAAGAAAAACTATTGTCCTGTTCTTTTTGCATTGCCATCTGAATGATGTCTATGCGTGTTCCTTGAAAAGACAACACGGTTCCTTCTTTAAATGTTCGACGTGCAAGTGTAGTAAGCACCGTTCCCGGCAACGCTTCGATCTGCAACCTAACACCTCGCTCCCATGCAGCTTGGATGGTACTTTCCCAATCTACAGTTCGGCTCATATTAAAAGCCAAGTCATCCCTAATTTGTTCTGGCCTGCTAAGCGTACGAGCCGTTGTACCACTTAAATATCGAATTTTAGGCTGCTTAAAAGTCACTCCCTCCATAGACGCTGCAAGTTGCTCTGCTTGCTGACTTAATAATTCACAGTGCGATGGCACCGATACATCTAACTTTTTTGCCACCACGCCTTGTTGCTTTGCCAAAACAGCAACTTGGTTCATGGCTTCAAAACTTCCTGAAATAACGATTTGGTTATGTGCATTAATATTTGCGACAAAAACCTGTGGCGTTATTTGATAAATTTGTTTCACCCATGCTTCGACAGCTGCACGGTCTGTACCAATTAGCGCAGTCATGCCATAGCCAATTGGGTAGGCGGTTTGCATGAGTTCCCCTCGATACGCAACTAAGCGAATAGCATCTTCATAGTCTAAAACCCCAGCGACAACTGCTGCCGACCATGCACCAATCGATAGACCCGCTACATAATCAGGTCTTAAGTCTTCAGCAGCTAATAATGCTGAGCTCACCACGCCTGAAATAAGCAAACAAAGCTGTACGGCTCTTGTCGATTGCAACACAGCCGAACTGTCTAACATCAAAACATCTTCCTTGAGTGCATCCGATGCACGCTCAAGGTATTCTTTAACCAGAGCGCTTTGAGGTAAGTCGTGCAACATATTGCTTCGTTGCACACCTTGTCCCGGATATACCCAAATCGAAGCCATGATATCTATTCCCTAATTCCATGGGTTTTCTACTAAAACAGCACCATCTGCACGTTTTAATAGAACTTTTCCGCTATTCCTAGCCCATTCTTTTAACGCCAGACCACCCTGTGGCAGTTGTAGCTGTATATCCACATTCAGCCCCGCTTGCTGAAAATTTTCGAGTAGCTCGACTGCTTGCTTTTTGGCAAAAGGCTGTTCAGCTCGAATCAACAAATCTATGTCACTTTGTTGGGTGACTGTTTCAATACCAGTTGCCAACTCAAACCCAAAACTTCCTGTATAGCCCCAACATCCTGAAAAACTTTTCATGATGTTAGAAATGCTCTGCAAACGTTCTGCCAAATGCTCAAACTGCTGTGTATTAACGTGAGTTAGTGCTTCGGGTTTAAGTTGTTTGGTAATAGCAGATCGTGGCATTTGAGCTGCATATCGTTGATGACGGAATTGCCCTCTTACGCCCACAGCCACCTGATCTAGAGGAGTGATTGCCCGCCGAACCACAACAGGATCGCCTCGTAGTAAAACCTCTTTCACCCAAAGCGGAGCATCATCAGCCAAGCAGTCGGCTGTCATGCCCCACAACAAATCATGGGCTTCGAGATCAAGTTTCATGACCATTGCTCACGCAATAATTCACGGACCTTTTTAGACATCTGACGGTTTTGGCCGTGAAGTCTTTGTTCCAGTCCTCTAGATTGATCAGCATTAATTTCTTTAAATGCTTGAGCAACCACCTGCTTCGCTAACAACAGATCATCGTTTGTCGGTTGTTCAGGATTTTCAACCGATAATAGTTCCGACAACAATCCAAGCGTTGCATAACTTTCGATGTCATAAGCCATTGGAGGAATGCTTGCAGCTAATTGTTCTAACTCATCAACCGACCGTTGGGTAACGCGTGCAGCAGATTCTTTGCCCATTGCATGCACCATAACACCTGAATCTTTTAAGGCAATAATACGATTGGCTTGGTAACCATGTGCTAAAAAAGCGCCTGACATCGACTTACCAACCAATAAACTGACAATAGGATGGCCTGCCAATCTAGCTCTAGCGTAGCTGTCTACTGCACCCGCTAAAGCTTGATGAATACCCAATAATTCTTCACGGCGACCATAGGCCTGACTAGGTACATCAACCAGACATAAAATGCCGCGTTTAATCTCGGCATGCGCATCAGCTTGAATCACATCATCAACCGCTTTTGCCAAGCTCCAACCTTCCAAAAGGCCAACTTCACCTTGTCTAGCTCGCGGGAACAAATTATTGCTGTCTTGAACAACGGCAATCACACGTACTGCTTGCTGATCAATCTGACCATCAGCCACCCAAACTGAAGCTGGAAAACCTTCAACTGTCTTAAAACCCTGTGTGAATGCTTTAAACCACTGTGCACCTCGCGTAGATGCTTTTAATGTATCAACTGCGATATTCATGCTTGTTCTCCTTGATACAAAGCTTGAACCTGTGCTGGGGTAATCTGCTCAGCAGTATCGACTTGTTGTAGCTTCGCTAAATAGAATGAGTAGTTTGAACTACGATGCTGCTGAGGCACGCCTTGAGATAAATAATCAATTACTTGTTGGCGAACTTTCTGGCGATCATCGTCAACATAGGCATCTGCCAGACCACTGGCAAAACGCTGATTTCCCCCAGTTATGCTCCAAATAAATGGGCGATCTTTGGCGTTATATTCTTGTACGCCAGCTTCTTGTTCAATCACTTGCGGACCATTTAAGCCTAAACGTCCTTCTTGTGTCATTACAATATAGCTACAAAGTCCAGCCGCAATAGACATGCCACCAAAGCACCCTACACTGCCTGCAACTACAACAATCACGGGTTGATACTGCCGTAAGTTCACAATTGCAGCCTGAATTTCAGCAATTGCAGCCAAACCCAGATTTGCTTCTTGTAAGCGAACCCCACCCGTTTCTAGTAATAAGATTGCAGCCGTTGGAATACCTTTAAGATTGTCTTCAACCGCAAGCTCTAATGCACCAGCAATTTTGGCACCCCCAACCTCGCCTAAGCTTCCACCCTGAAATAAGCCTTCAATTGAAATCAAAACTACTGGTCGTTCTTCAATAGTTCCTTTTGCAATCACCACGCCATCATCTGCTTGTGGCACAATATTTTGCTTAACAAGCCAAGGTGACATGACGCGTGCAAATGGATCGAGTAACTCACGAAAAGTCCCTTCATCCAATAATGCCTTGGCACGTTCTCTTGCACTGAGTTCAATAAAATCTTGTTTATTTAATAAACTTTGGATATCAGTCATGCGCAATCTCCTCCAAAGCCTGTTCCAGACGTAAGCGAACAACACCGGGGGTTGCACCAAAGTCATGAATATCAATATTGACGGCTGGTGGCATCTGCGCTGTAAAAATCCGTTCAAAAAGATTTTTCCAACGTGCAACACTACCATCCACCGAAGTCACCACCTGAATAGTGGTTTTTCCCGCCTCACCAGGTTCCATCAAAATTTCTAAATCACCTGAACCCACACATCCGACTAATGCCTTTTTTACAGGTGGCTCTGTCGCCAAAAACTCAAAATGAAGTGTTTCCATAATCAACATCCCTCTTTATTTTTTGAAGATGACTGCTCAACACGATCTATAAACAATGTTGCTGCCAACAAATCGGCTGCTCCGCCAGCGGATGCTTTCATCCTAAGTAGGTCAATCTCTAACAAATGCAAAGCACGTCGGCCTTCTAAGCTTGAGCTGCCACCCAAATCCAGTACTTGCTGAGCACCTTGTTGCATACGCTTTAAACCAGATGTTCCAGAGCGATAAAGCACGCAGGTATCGGTCAGGTTCGTCATCAAGGCAAGCAAAGCATCTAAACGAGCGAACTCTTCTTTCATCGGTTTACTGCGACTTTGATAAAGCTGCTTTAAACCAAAATTCACAATGGTTGGGAAACCTTGTTGCGCCTGTTCTTTTGCACCTAAGACAGCTATTTTTTTCTGTACTTGCTGACCATGACTCAAAGCCTGTTTGGGAATAAAACGATCTTCTAGCTGGGCAATCTGACCTGCCAGCTGACACAACTCAACAGCCGATAAATATTGTTGATTTGCGCGTGCAAGTGCCGCTGCCGTGACCATTAAACCCAAGGCCCAAATTGCACCGCGGTGTGTGTTGACTCCATCTGTTGCCAACATCATGACCTTTTCACCTTGGCGACCAATTTCACCAATGTCTTCACGCAAGGCCTGACACACTGTTCCGTGCTGGATTGCTGCTTGCGCCATCGCATCAAACATTGGGCCTAGACTTTTCGCAGAACGCTCCATTAATTTCAAAGTCAGATCATCATGTGCGCCACTGCCACGACGGTCGACCAAGGCGGGCTTTGGTGTCAGATTCACTTCATCAATTAAAGCCTCGACCGCCATGTCTGCTAAAAGCTGACTATGGCTGAGTGTTTGATATTGAATTTGAGCCATCATTACCAACTCCTGAATTTTGCAGGGGGTTGATATAAACCATCTGACCATGTCACCAAGTCAGCAATATTTTTTGCAGCTAAAAGCTCACGTGTTGCATCGGTACGGCGAATACCTAAATCTTCAGGGAATACCACTAAACCTTCACGTCTTAAACGTGCTGTGGTTTTAGGATCTTGGCTTAGACCAATACTGGTTACCCCTGCCACTGCGGCAATCATGGCTTGACGCTCTTCTTGACTACTTGCTTTATATAAATAAGCAATGCCTTCTTCGGTCAGTAAATGGGTGACATCATCGCCATAAATCATGATCGGTGCTAAAGGCAGACCTGCGGTTTTAGCAACATCAATCGCATCAAGACGATCCACAAAAGTCGGCTTACCACCTTCTTGAAAGGTTTCCACCATTTGCACAACTAGCTTTTTACCGCGGGCCAAATAGGTTTCTGTTTCATTGGCACCTTGCAAGCGCATATCTAGCCATGCTGGCGTATCGTGACGACGACCACGCGGGTCATGCCCCATGTTCGGTGCACCACCGAAACCAGCTAAACGACCTTTAGTGACAGTCGAAGAATGCCCCATGCCATCAACTTGCAAAGTTGCACCGATAAATAGATCAACGGCGTATTGACCTGCAAGCTGACACATCATGCGGTTAGAACGCAGCGCCCCATCACGACCTGTAAAGAAAACGTCAGGACGAGCGGCTACATATTTTTCCATGCCGAGTTCAGTACCAAAGCAATGCACACTTTCAACCCAACCTGTTTCAATGGCAGGAATTAAGGTTGGATGCGGGTTAAGAGTCCAGTTTCGGCAAATTTTTCCTTTTAAACCTAAAGACTCGCCATAGGTCGGTAAAATCAACTCAATTGCCGCAGTGTTAAAACCAATCCCATGATTTAACGATTGCACATTATGCTTTTCATAAATTCCGCGAATTGCCATCATCGCCATAAGCACATGAACAGGTTTGATATGTTTCGGGTCGCGGGTAAATAAGGGTTCAATATAAAAAGGCTGGTCTGCCACAACCACAAAATCAACCCAAGAAGCAGGAATATCGACACGTGGTAAATCAGTTACGTCATCGACCAATTCATTAACCTGAACAATCACAATGCCGTCACTAAAAGCCGCCGGTTCAATGAGTGCAGGAGAATCTTCAGTACTTGGACCTGTATAGATATTGCCTTGGCGGTCTGCCATAAAACCAGCAGAAAGCACCACATTTGGAATAAGATCGACTACAAGACGTGAATACAACTCGATATAGGTATGGATGGCACCAATTTCTAATAATCCATCTTCAATCAACTGGCTAATACGTAAACTTTGTGGGCCAGCAAAAGAAAAATCGAGCTTACGCGCAATGCCTTTTTCAAATAGATCGAGGTGTTCTGAGCGTCCAACGCTTGGCATAATCATATGTAAATCATGCAAAACATCTGGATTGGTTTGTGCCAAAGATCGAGATAAGAAATCTGCTTGCTTTTGGTTATTCCCTTCGAGTACGACTCTGTCACCCGGTGTAATCAAGGTTTCTAAGACTTTAATAATATCTTGAGTTGGAATGACAACTCCGTCGGTATATTGGCTTGCCATCTCCAGTTTTAGTTGTTTGGCATGACGCCGCTTTGTCCATAACCGTTCTTTATTCTGAACTGATCCTTCCATGTGCTTACCTATATAGATCGCAGTTTTGTTCTGAATCTATAAAAGCGCTTTATGGAATTTTGATCAATCAACCTACATCGGTAGTTATTAACCTCAGGTTAATGATTTATTTTAAGGTGGCTAAAAAGGAATTTGAGAGAATAGACATATTAAATGTCCTGTAGAAACAGGCTTATTTATAAAAACTGGTGCTTCAACTGTTTTGTATCAAACTATCAGATGATAGAATATTAAGTCTAATTATTCAGCTGCAATTACTTGATAAAAAATAGTTTATGCTAAAGAAATATACATATACCTGCTGCCAAAGACGCCTCAACATTTTCAAGCTGGACTGTTGATACTTCGCTATATAAAAACCAAAAACATCCAGACTCATCAATTAATACTTATAATTAAAGGCTCTTTATGCTTCAAAATACCATGCATCGCCAAGTTCTAATTTTGGCGAGCTCCCAGTCACTTTTTCAAACGATATCAGTGATCGTCATGACCATTGGTGGTTTGGCTGGGGCTAATATTGCAAATACTCCTACGCTTGCAACTTTACCCATTGCATCTATGTTTTTGGGTACTGCTTTAATGATGTTTCCTGCCTCAATGCTCATGGCGCATGTAGGACGACGTAACGGTTTTTTATTCGGTGCTTCTTTAGGCGTGCTTGGTGGTATTATTGCCTCAATTGGCATCTTTTATAGCTCACTACTCCTTCTTGCATTAGGCACGCTATGTGTTGGAGCATATCAATCTTTTGCTCAGTTTTATCGTTTTGCTGCCAGTGAAGTTGCAAATGACGCGTTCCGTTCACGTGCTATTTCTTGGGTTATGGCTGGTGGTATTGTTGCTGCACTCATTGGCCCAACTTTGGCACGTTTTGGTGGTCCTTTATTCCAACATTTAGAATATATCGGTTCATTTTTAATTATCAGCATCATCTCACTCGTGGCAATGGGCATTTTATCCAGCTTAAATATTGCTCATACAGTTGAACAAAAATCTGACTTCACTGCTGGTCGACCATGGCAAGAGATTGTATTTAAACCTACCTATTTAGTTGCTTTGTTTGGGGCAGTAACAGGCTATGGCATCATGATTTTAGGTATGACCGCCACACCGATCGCCATGCGACACTCACATCATGAACTTGAATCGATTACAACAGTCATTCAACTACATGTACTCGGTATGTTCCTACCTTCATTCTTTACTGGAAACTTAATCGCCCGATTTGGTGTGCTTAAAATCATGTTTGCAGGTCTTGTGTTATTTGCTTGCTATATTGGTTTTTCCCTCTCTGGTATTCAGTTCGAATCTTTTGCTATCTCTTTAATTTTATTAGGCGTGGGATGGAACTTTTTATTTATTGGCAGTACTTCTTTACTAACAGGAACGTATACGCCAGTTGAAAAAGCCAAGGCCCAAGCCATTAACGACATGACTGTTTTTATTGTCGGCTTAATCTGTTCTTTTAGCGCAGGTGCGTTACTCGACTTAGTTGGCTGGAAAGCAATGAATACGGCTTTAATACCGTGGTTAGTCATTGCAGCAGTTTCTCTTTTCTGGCTAAGCCCAAAAAGAGAAAAGCAGCTTGTTTAAATGATTTCTAACGCGGTTTTTTAACAGCCATTGCAAGTTTGACGAACCGCAGGCCATTCATGTTTTAAAATGCTATAAACATGGGTATCTCGCAAAATATCATCTTTGACAATTTGAAATTAACTGCCCTTAGAACCTTATCTTTTCATTCACGATTTAGAACTAAATAATAATTTCATACCCAATCCAATAAAGCCTAAAGCAAAACTGCGCCTAAGCCACTTTAATACAACAGGTTTGCCTACTACATGTTGACGCATCATTGCCGCAAAAGTGCCATAAAACATAAAAACCACTAGCGTAATGAGCATAAAGCTTGCACCCAATAGCAACATATCCCATGTAGGTGTTGTCGTATCAGTTCTAACAAACTGAGGTAAAAAGGCCAAGAAAAACAATGGTAATTTGGGGTTAAATAAATTTATAAATACAGCATAATTTATAATTTCGAAGGCTGAATGTTCTTTATTTTCTTGTTCAAAATGAAATGTTCCCTTCTCCTTAAGTGATGACCAAGCCATATACAATAAATAGGAAACTCCTAGAAATTTTAAAATAGTAAATAGATATGGACTAGTGACAAACACTAAAGCAAGACCGGCAATCGCCAGCACCATGTGTGGAATAATACCAAGAGTACAACCCACCGCCGCAAACAGACTGGCTTTTCCCCCTCGGGTTAAACCTGTGGCAATGGTATAAATTGCGCCTGAACCCGGCGAGATAACCACAATAAGTGATGTAACTAAAAATTCGATACTGATTGCATAAGCCACTCCAAACATGGATTTTGGCTGAGTATTACAGAGATACAAAATAGTGGTCTTGAACAAAATTGCAGAAGTTTTTCTAAGATAAAATAGCTTTCTGATAACGACTCGGAGTAATGCCTAACTGGCGGACAAACGCTCTTGTCATATGGCTTTGATCAGCAAAACCTGCTCGCAAGGCTGCTTCAATTAGAGTATTTCCCTCTAACAGATAACGGCGTGCATGGCATACTCGTCGTTGTAGTAAATAGGCATGTGGCGTAATACCGATCTCACGAGAAAAGCTTCGCAATAACTGAAACTGGCTCAGATCACATAAACTAGCCAACTCACCGAGTGTAACCGCGTGCTCCGACATATCATCAAGATATTCTTTGGCACGTTGAGCAGAAGAACAACGGGCGTGTTGATAACGTTCAGATAGCATGTGGTAACGACTTACATGCATCAAGCTAAATAAAAGCATTTCCTCCAATGCTGTATTTTCAGCAACGGGCAATGACATTTCATTAAATAATCGCAATAAGCACTGGCCTAAAAGCCTATCACGTACCAAAGGCTGCAATACGGCATCAGCACTACGCCCTTCGGCAGCCAATTCTTGTTTTAATATTTCTGGCTGAATATAAACCATTTGCCACGCACGAGGACCATCAAGCGGTATACCATCATGAATTTCACTAGGGTTTACAATAATGACATCACCCGGTCCTGCCTCAACATGACCAACCAAACTCCATGAACGTTGTGCACCGCTGGTAATGATTCCAATACCGAGATGATCATGTGAGTGACGTGGAAAACTATGCTCGGTCAATAATGATAGAGCCTCAGTTCCAACAATTTGAGAACACAGTGGATCAACCTGATGGACTGGTCTAGACAATGGACTCATCCTGTAATAATAGTTATTTATTCTAATGCTTTTTCAAGAGCCGTAGAAATTATGATCAAAGCATTAATTTTGCATAATTCATATCATTCAGCAATCCTCTCTCAGGTAGAGAGGATACTTTTAGAAGAAATGAATTGTTAAATCATTTTAATCTTGGCTTACATAGTAACCATTCCAAGTTTTGACGAACCGCAGGCCATTCATGTTTTAAAATGCTATAAACATGGGTGTCCCGCAAAATATCATCTTTTACAATTTGATGGCTTCTGAGCACGCCATCGAGCTTTGCACCTAAACGTACAATTGCGGCTTGGCTTTGCACATTTAAAGAAGATGTTCGTAACTCAACCGCAATGCAGTCTAAAGACTCAAATGCATGAGCCAACAATAGTTTTTTACACTCAGTGTTCACAGGCGTGCGCTGTGCAGATTTACGATACCAAGTCGAACCAATCTCTGCACGGCGATGAGCTGCTTCAATATGCATTAAGGTCGTCATACCCACCGCTTGCCCTGTTTTTCGGTCTTCAATATAAAATGGCAACATGCTTCCAGATTGTTGCAAACCAAGACGTCTTTCAATTTCAGCAGTCATCTGTTCAGGTCTTGGCACACGGGTATACCAAAGGTTGTAGAGCTCACCATCGCAAACTGCTTCTGCTAGAGATTCAGCTTGAGTTAGATTTAGTGGCTTTAAAATAACGTGTTCGCCTACCAACTCAACAGGTGTAGTCCAAGACATGTTTTTCTCCTTAATGAATACTAAAATTTTATATTTTCAAAACTATTTGTTTAACTCAGCCACACTGTACATAGCATCCGCTATAGTTTTATGACCAGATTTCGCTAGACCATCTGCCGCACCTAAAATATCTCGACGCTCTTTGTTTTGCCCAAGTTTTGATTTTCCTTGAAGCTTGGTAATTTCAATTTCTATACCGACAATAGCTTTTAGCATGGGTTCTAGATAGTCTTTTGGTGCATCAGACATTTTCCATGGTTCAGGTTGAGATGCTTCATGTGTACGGGTTAAACGAGCCACAACACCTCGAACATAACGCTCATCATCTCGAATCGTCACTTTACCGTAAGCATGTACAACTCTATAGTTCCATGTTGGCACTTGTTTGTGCTGTTCATGTTTGGATGGATACCAGTTTGGGGAAATATAAGCATCACCCGCCTGAAACACGACGAGTACCTCATCTCCATTTTTAACGTCCTGCCAGACAGGATTAATTCTAGATACATGCGCATGCAACACCCCTAAGTTCCCTTCATTTGTCTGTAACTCAAACGGAAGATGATTTGCATCTAAACCATTGCCCCCATGAGTAAAAAGCACACCAAACGGATGCTCCAAAATAAGAGAATGCAATACGTCCAAACGGTTTTCTGCAAAATCATCAGGGATATACATGGCTAAGAACCTCGTTGTAAATATCAGGGTTATTTATATTTTGTGTTGTAAATTTTCTGGTTTATGTGGTTTATTAAAAAGGACCACTTTGTATTTTTTTAAGTAGACCAGAATTATGGCAAGAATGGCAAAAGTTGTTGAACTTCCGTCTATTGCAAAGATTGATAAAAGCCAAGGAAAGATTAGTGCTCAACTGACCCAAGCTTTACGTGAAGCTGTACAAAGTGGCGATTTGCAGCCAGGAGACCCTTTGCCATCTTCCCGAGAACTGGCCC
Source organism: Acinetobacter sp. Leaf130 (assembly GCF_001423205.1). NCBI lineage: Bacteria > Pseudomonadati > Pseudomonadota > Gammaproteobacteria > Moraxellales > Moraxellaceae > Acinetobacter > Acinetobacter sp. Leaf130. The sequence continues at coordinate 753,760 of NZ_LMOE01000001.1, read as the reverse complement.
AAACCCTTGAGGTCGCTCGCGGAACCATTATTGAAGCTTATGATCAGCTTTTAGCTGAAGGTGTTTTTGATTCTCAAGCAAGAACTGGCACCTATGTGTCTCATGCTTTAGTTAAAAAAAATACGCCGCAACATTCTCAAAAAGAAACCATATTTAGCTCAATCCCTTTGACTAAGTCAGCAATCTCCTATGCCCAAGTGCTTAAAGAATTTAAACCGCTTCCTCATGCTCCTTTTGCGGTGTCTGTCCCGATTGCTCGCACCCAACCGAGTGACATCTGGCGTAAGTTCGGTAATAAATTTAGATCGCGAGGTGCAGGTGCTCCTTCGGGTTATGGCGAAGCTCAAGGTGTGTTACCACTAAGAATTGCTATAGCAGACTACGTACGTCGATCCCGCTCTGTCCACTGCGAACCTGAACAAATTGTGATTACACCCGGCATTCAGCAGTCACTGTATATATGCAGCCAGATTTTATTTGAAGCAAAAGATGAAGTCTGGATAGAAGATCCGGCATATCGGGGTACCACAGCCATTTTTGAGCATGCCGTACAAAACATCCGTATGGTGCGTGTTCCTGTCGATGAAGAAGGCATTCAAGTTGAAGCTGGTGTTAAGCTTTCTCCAAATGCCCGTGCAGCGTTTGTAACGCCATCTCACCAATATCCTCTTGGCATGCCGATGAGTCTGGCAAGACGTACTGCTTTATTGGCTTGGGCAAAACAGCAAAAAGCATGGATCATTGAAGATGACTATGACAGTGAACTTCGTTATAACGGTCAACCCTTCCCATCTTTACAAGGCATGGCACCCGATCAAGTGATTTATCTCGGTACTTTCAGCAAAGTATTATTTCCATCTCTTAGACTTGGCTATGCAGTGTTACCTAAGGAACTGGTGGCACCTTTTTGTGGACTGAGGGTGTTAATTGATAGACACCCGCCTACAGCCGACCAACATGTTTTGGCTGCTTTTATTCAAGAAGGCTATTTAGAGCGACATATTCGACGTATTCGGAATGTTTACTCAGAAGTTCGAGAACACATTATTGGTTTGATTGAAAAATACATACCTCAAGAGCTGGCTTGGTTACAACCGGGCGATCAAGGCATGCATATGGTGTTATGGCTTACTCAACACATTAATGACGTTGAAGTCGCGAGCACGGCAGTCAATGCAGGCATTGCGATTAAGGCAATTTCACCGACATTTTCAAAAGAACAGCAACGTTCGGGTTTAATTGTTGGCTTAGGTGACTTTGAGCCCGAACTGATGGAACAAGCCATAAAAAAACTATCAAAAATCATTCAACAACATGACAAGCCCACATAAACAAAACCTACAACAGCAACCATAGATGAATGGCAAATGGCCCAATCAGTACCATTAAAATACCTGCAATTACCATGGTTAAACTTGCAATCACGCCCTCTTCACTATTGCGCTGCTGAGCTCGGACTGTACCAAAACCATGGGCCGCGTTCCCAAAGGCGGCTCCATTTGCCACATTAGAACGAATTTTAGTAATCGCTAAAATTGCATCGCCACAAATCATTCCAACCAAACCGGTAATGACGGTGAATAATGAAACCAAAGCCGCCGAACCATGAATATCTTCAGCTAAAATCATGGCAAATGGTGTTGAAATCGAACGTGCCATCAAACTATTGGTGACTTCAGGACTAAAATGGAACCACTGTGCCATTTCATAGGCAGACATCACACCCACACTCATTCCCACAATAATCGCAATCGATAAAACACCGAGATTTTTACGGATTGTTTCCCGATAACGATAAATCGGTACAGCAAACGCGACCGTAGCTGGACCTAATAAATTAACAATCCACTGCGTATCTTCTGAATAAGTTTGATATGAAATTCCAAAAATCGTCATCAAAATGATGGTGAGTACAGGCACACTAATCGCGGGTGACAACCAAAGTTTTGGATGCTTTTGATAGATTCGCTTTGCCACAACATAAGCTACCAAAGTCCAGATGAGGCAAAGAATTGACCAAATATTCATGTCGCTTTGCTCTTAGATATGCTTATGTTGAAGACGTTTTCGAGCCTGTAAATAAGCCTTCAAACGATTGTAATAGTGAATGGTCAAACACGTACTGAGCATGACTGAAATAGTTCCAACTGCAATGCTCAAAACAATTTGCCAACCTTCACTCATAAACAAGGTTTTATATTGAACTACGGCAACCACCACAGGCACAAAAAACAGTAACAGCTCACCTAAAACAACGGTTGCTCCCATTGCCACCTGATCGATTTTTATAACTTTAAAGAACAGGCATAAAAGCAATAAAAACATACCTAAAATGCCTGCTGAAACAGGTACGCCAAGTTTTTGATGTAAAAGATATCCCACCCACCAAAATCCAGCCAAAATTAGAATTTGTTTAACCAACTCTAAAAGTGGATGTGGTGTGGGTGTTGCAGAAGCAGATTCAGTACTCATTTTGCGAAATTAAATGGTTAACTACACCATTATGCTATCTTGATTAAAACCGCTAAATATGAATTATTCATGTTAATATTATTCCAAAATGGAATAATCTACTCTTCGTTATGCTCTCTTTAAAATCATTACAGTGTTTCGTTACCTTGGTAAAAACAAAAAGCTTTACCCGTACCGCTGAAGAGTTGTATTTGACTCAACCCACCATTAGTAAAATATTACAACAACTTGAAGAGCAGCTTCAGGTACAGCTTTTAGTTAAACCGGATCACGGCCGTAAAAGACAAATTGAATTGACCGAAATTGGAGAGCGCATTTATCAACATGCGATTGAGCTTCTTCAGGCAGAACAAAACATCTTTCTTGAAATTGAAAACTACCAACAATTAAAAACAGGAACTTTAAAACTTGGCGTTCCGCCTTTAGGTTCGCAGCTCCTAACGACTGCCCTATTTGATTATCATCAACAATGGCCAGATATTGAATTGGCTTTTATGGAGGTTGGTTCACGCGGTATTGAACAAGCTTTACTCAATAACGAGCTAGACGTTGGCGTTTTACTGCAGCCCTTTGATGAACAAATTTTCAATAGCATTGAGCTATGTAACTACCCATTAATGGTACTTTTACGTCGCGATGCGACTTGGGCAACTCGCAAAAAAATAAATCTAGAAGAGTTACAACATCAGTCGTTTTTAATGTTTCCAGAAAACTTCTCTCTAAATAGTATTATTCTCGATGCTTGTAAACAGCGTGGGTTCTATCCAACTATTGCTTGTCGTACCAGTCAATGGCACCTCTTGGCAGATATGGTTTTACAACGTATGGGAATTGCTCTGCTGCCACAATATTATACCGATATGCTGGACCCTACTTTATTTGCAGCAGTACCGCTTGAAAAACCAAATATTCAATGGCACTTAGTCATGGCTTGGAAAAAGAATCTTCCTGTCTCACCAGCGGTACAAGCGTGGCTGAGCATTGTTCGTCAGCATTTTCAGCACATTAAACCCTAATGAACAATGAAATTGCTTAATTCAGAAATCGATAAAGCTTTTCCACAAAAAAGCTACCCAATCTTGGAACAGCTCACTTAGACTAGATGCCATCCGTTTTATGACATGGACAATAACAATGAATAATGAACATTTTAAACTGTACACAGATTCACAATTTTTAAGCCCTTACGCTTTTACAGTTTTTGTCGGGCTACATGAAAAAGAAATTCCATTTGAAATAGATAGGATTAATCTGGCACAACAAGGCCAGTTTGAAAAATCTTATCTCGAAAAGTCATTAACAGCAAAAGTTCCTGTACTTGAACACAATGATTTTGCTCTATCAGAATCATCTGCCATTTTGGAATATTTAGAAGAGCTCTATCCAAATACACCAATTTATCCAACAGATATTCAGGCACGTGCAAGAGCTCGACAAATTCAAGCATGGCTCCGATCAGACTTAGTGGCATTAAGAACTGAACGTCCAACTGATGTTATTTTTATTGAACCCACATCTACCCCACTTTCAGAAGAAGGTCAAAAGGCAGCCGAGAAACTGTTTTTTGTTGCAGAAAAACTTCTAGCGCCTGATGCCGAATTTCTTTTTGGTTCATGGAGCATTGTGGATGCTGAATTCGCACTGATGTTACAACGTCTCATCCAAAATGGTGATGCTGTACCAGAGCGATTAAAAAATTATGCACTGCAACAATGGCAACGCCCGAGCGTTCAAAAATGGCTTGCCTTGCGACATAACTAAATCCTATATTTCAACCAAACATGAGATAAAAAAATGAGTGATTCAAACTATATTCCTCCACAAGTTTGGCAATGGACTGGAGAAAAAACCGATTTAAACCAGCCCACTTCAGGTGCTCGCTACGAACACACACTCCCTGTTGGGAAACACCCGCTCCAGCTCTATTCTTTAGCAACACCTAATGGTCAAAAAGTCACTATTTTGCTTGAAGAGCTTTTAGCATTAGGCCATCAAGATGCTGAATATGATGCTTGGCTCATTAAAATCGGTGAAGGACAGCAATTTGGCAGTGGTTTTGTAGAAGTTAATCCTAACTCTAAAATTCCAGCATTGGTTGATCATAGCCAAAACCCACCATTAAGAGTTTTCGAGTCTGGCTCAATTTTGCTTTATTTGGCTGAAAAGTTTAAAGCTTTCATTCCGACCGATATTGCTGCGCGTACTGAATGCCTTAATTGGTTATTTTGGCAAATGGGCAGCGCGCCATATTTAGGTGGTGGTTTTGGACATTTTTATGCCTATGCGCCCGTTAAAATTGAATATGCGGTTAACCGCTTTGCTATGGAAACAAAACGCTTACTTGATGTGTTAGATCAGCATCTAGCAAAAAATGAATATTTAGCTGGTTCTGAATATACCATCGCCGACATTGCCGCATTCCCTTGGTATGGTGGTCTAGTTAAAAACTGGGTCTATAACGGCGCAGAGTTTTTAGGTGTTGATGAATATAAACATGTAAAACGTTGGGCAGATGCGATTCTGGCGCGCCCTGCGGTACAACGTGGTCGTATGGTTAATCGCACTTTTGGCGATTTAGAAACACAGTTACATGAACGTCATGATGCAAGTGATTTTGAGACTAAAACGCAAGATAAACTTTAATTGTTATTTTTTAAATAAAACCCACTTTTGCTCAAATAGTGGGTTTTATTAATCTTCAATATTAAAAATTATTTAATCTATTGATGTAACGAAAGTCCTTTAATTGCCTTATCAACACCTTTTTTAGGTCCTCTTAACGCTACCCCGACCAAATTTAATTGATTTGCATCGTCGGCCAAAAAAGCCGCTCGATTATCCTCATCATTGCCTGTAGAAAACATGGCATGTACATATGGAATAATCGTTAGATCTTGCTCAATTGCTTTACGATGCGCTTTTTGTAGTCCTGATAAATCACCCTCAAATACCAACATCGGCTGCCCTAACATATTGCCGTACTCATAACCATTTGCATCGATATAAGGTTTACCCAACATTTCAGGTACAGCCGAGGCAACTCCCGTTGCCAAAAAAGCCACCACATTTAGCCTTTGCCAAGTCACAAGATCATTACGGACAATCAACGCAATTTTTGTGTCAAACATAAACCTCTATCCTGAATCATTTATCTCAAGTTAGTCATCATGCCTAATCCCGATTTTTCTCGTCTTGTACGTTTGTGCAAGCGCAATCACAAACGTACAAGACCCTAAATTTACGAGTCAGTATGCTGGGTTGTTTTTGATTCAGTAGATGCGTTATGGAAATCTTTCTTTATACCTTAAGTGTGATGTATAGCCCTGGCCCAGTAAATTTTATGGGTTTGAATGCGGGACTTACAGGACAGTTTAAAAAAACCATTTATTTTTTTATGGGTGTCGGCTGTGCGATGCTGATGTTATTCATGATTTTTGGATATGCAGGTGCGGCTATCATTCCACAAAATGCCCTGCACTATATTGCCTTGCTCGGCGCATGTTATACATTTTATCTTGCGTTTCAGATGTTAAAGGCGGATATCGATATTAATGATGAAACCACTGAAATTCAGACACTTTCTTTCTGGAATGGCTTTTGGATACAAACTTTAAATCCAAAAGGGATTTTGGTTATTTTGCCTGTTACAACGATTATGTACCCAACAGCACACATTACCGGCATTCAAATCTTCTTAGTATCGTTGCTCATTTCGATTGGTGCAGCAGGCGCACCCTGTCTTTATTCGTGGGCTGGTGCAGTGTTAGGCAAAAAAATTAAAAATAAAATTTGGTTTAATCGCTTAAATAAAACCATGGCAATGATGCTAATCATTTCTGGCATATTTATGCTTTACGATTTCTTAAAAGGTATAAATCTAATTTAAGATAAAGTTTATGTCAGTCTAAACAGGCTGACTTTTAAATAACCTGTTTAGGAAGATAACTTGTTGATCATCCGCCATCTGGCTGGAGTCAATCCAAATGCTTTTAGAAAATGACGAGTCATGTGGCTCTGATCAAAAAATCCTGCAATTAAGGAAGCTTGAGTCAATGACTCTCCATACATTAGACAAGACTTCACAACCTCTAACCTACGCATGGTCATATATCGATGTGGGCTTGTACCAAATAGCAGTCGAAAGTCGCGTGAAAGACTCCAACGGTCACGCCCAATATTTTTTTCAATATCATCTAAAGAAATATTCTCAAATAAAGATGCATGTATAAACTCTCTGGCACGTTCCGCTGCGACATAGTCATAAGAATGAGAAGTTCGCTGTTTTTTATCTGAAATTTCGTAAAGTGTCGTGGCTAAATCATATAAAGCATCTTGCTTTTCTAAAGGGTCTATATGCTGGTCTACCCCTTGCAATAAAACATCTGTTGCCTTAAATAATCGAATATCTTGGCTTAGTCCATTCTCAAAAAATGGTAGAGGCTTACCCTTCATAATTTCCTGTAGGGTTGCAGGCTCTACGTACACCATCCGATATCTAAAACCATCTCGTGTACCGGACTCTCCATCATGTTTTTCATCAGGATGTAAAACCATGGTCATTCCTGGCAAGCTATGTTTCATCTCTCCCCGATAATGAAAACTTTGAACACCAGTTAATGTCCGACCGATTGCAAATGTATCATGACGATGCGACTCATAAGCATGATTATTAAAAAATGCTTCGATTCGCTCCAGACTATTTGGATCGGAATTTCTGACAATCCAATCATTTGCATTGGGCAGTTCAATCACATAGTCACCAAAATCTTATATTTCTAGACAACATTGAGTATACAAGTTATGGCTTAGACGCTAACCATTTATTTTACAAAGCAACCAGTTATTCGCTTTAGCAGTGAATTCTCTGATTGCTAAATATGATGTGACATTAAACAACAAGTTTATTTAATTTTTATACTTATCTAATTTTAATAATAGTTAATAAGATTAATTAATAATATTTCTAAAAAATCCCCACATGCTCTATTTATAAAAAAATATATATAAATAGATATTCGTTATTTCTGCTTATATTCAAATCAGCGTAAATTCAACAATAACAATCTAGATAGAAGATAAAGGATATTTTTAATGAATGCCAAATTAAATACAGAAAACCGTTCTGGTTTTATTTCATCGGGTTCAAATACATCCTTGTCAAATGAAGAGATTCTTTCTAAAGCACAACAATATGCCCAAGACCATGAGCTTAATTTTAGTGGAAGTTTATCACCCACTGATGCATGGCATCTCGTACAACAAGGACAGGCCGTTTTAGTTGATGTACGCACTAACGAAGAGCGCAAATTTGTAGGATATGTTCCTGAAAGTATTCATGTTGCATGGGCAACGGGCACCTCTTTCAATCGCAACCCACGTTTTTTAAAAGAACTCGAAACCAAGACGGGTAAAGATAAAACCATTCTTTTGTTATGTCGTAGCGGAAACCGTTCAGCATTAGCAGCCGAAGCCGCATTTAATGCGGGTTTCGAGCACATTTATAACGTTCTTGAAGGCTTCGAAGGTGACTTAGATGATCAACAGCAGCGTAATCAAAAAAACGGCTGGCGTATTCATCAACTCCCTTGGCAACAAGACTAAAACTTCAACACATTTTCAGTGAATCAAGGAAAGCTTGTGACTCAATGGAACATTAATGCTGTTGTACAGGGTTTACAACAAGCAAGGCATGACTGGCGTCAGCAACAGCACAGAATCAAAGAATTTGGGGGCCGTGAACTTCCATCTAAAGAAGCTTTGAAAGCTATTTTAGATGATCTCTGCGGGATTCTATTTCCAATGCGCTTAGGCCCTGCCGACTTACGTCAGGAAACTGAAGATTCTTATATTGCCTATACTTTAAATCGGGTACTCACAGCCTTACATGCTCAAGTACAACTGGCTTTAAATTATGAGGCAAAGCGTCATTTGGGTCATTCAAGCACAGCCCAACAGCCACAAGAGCTTGCTCAAAATATTGTGCAGGATTTTGCTAATACCTTGCCTTCTATACGTCGTCTTTTAGATGGCGATGTGCGTGCGGCCTACGAAGGTGATCCGGCGGCACATAGTGTGGATGAGGTACTACTCTGCTATCCGGGCATATTTGCGATTATTCATCACCGAATTGCGCATCAGTTATATGCCCAAGTACCTCTACTGTCTCGCATTATTTCTGAGTTAGCCCACTCTGCAACTGGAATTGACATTCATCCGGGTGCACAAATTGGTAAAGGATTTTTTATAGATCATGGTACTGGCGTAGTGATTGGTGAAACCAGTGTCATTGGGGAACGTGTCCGTATTTATCAGGCAGTAACGCTTGGAGCAAAACGCTTTGAAACCAATGATGATGGTGCTTTGAAAAAAGATTATACACGCCATCCAATTGTTGAAGATGACGTTGTGATCTATGCAGGCGCCACTATTTTAGGCCGTATTACGATTGGTCGAGGGTCCATTATTGGGGGAAATGTCTGGCTGACACATAGTATTGCCGCAGGTAGCCAGATTTTACAGTCACCAAATGAGTCTTATCAAAAAAATCATATTCCCGGTTAAAAACTATAGATGTGAAATAAATAGATAAGGAGACAAATAAATAGTAAGAGCTGAATTAAATTAATGCTTATTTCTCATTTAAATATATTTTTATTTTAAAGATAGATTTTTAATTAATAAGCCACCTATTCAAAGTTTATAAAACCTTTTTATTTTTTTAAAACCAGAACTAATTCTAGTTTATATCAATACTAGAGTTTTTAATTTTTTGATTTTACCAAGCCACTGTAATAAGGAAAAATGATTCATGGCGAAAAATACTGATAAAGCCCAACTTGCGCTTGGGGACCATGCGGCTCGCCAACTGGCCAATGCAACCAAGACAGCTCCTCAACTTTCTACAATTACTCCCCGATGGCTGACTCACTTACTTCAATGGCTTCCTGTTGAAGCAGGTATTTATCGCCTAAACCGTGTAAATAATACCGATGATATTCAAGTGGCTTGCACACAACGTGATGAAGCAACTTTACCTCAAACTTTTGTTGATTATGACCCAGAGCCACGCGAATACTTTTTAAATGGTGTATCGACTGTTCTGGATGTACATACACGTGTTGCTGACCTTTACAGCAGCCCCCACGATCAAATTAAGGAACAGCTACGTTTAACGATTGAAACCATTAAAGAACGTCAAGAAAGTGAGCTCATCAATAACCCTGAATATGGCTTATTGGCGAGTGTGACAGATGACCAACGTATACCAACTTTAAATGGCCCACCAACTCCAGATGATTTAGATGATTTATTACGTAAAGTCTGGAAAGAACCAGGATTTTTCCTAGCACATCCAGATGCAATTGCAGCATTTGGCCGTGAATGTACACGTCGTGGCGTACCGCCTCCAACAGTGAGTTTATTCGGTTCGCAATTTATTACATGGCGCGGGATTCCACTCATTCCATCTAATAAAATTCCAGTAGAAGATGGCAAAACTAAAATCTTGCTGCTTCGTGTCGGTGAAAAACGTCAAGGTATTGTCGGCTTATTCCAACCGGGGCTTGCCGGTGAACAGTCACCGGGGCTTTCAGTACGTTTTATGGGCATTAACCGTAACGCGATTGCATCTTACCTAATCTCTTTATATTGCTCGCTTGCAGTATTGACTGATGATGCTTTAGCAGTATTAGATGATGTGGAGGTGGACAAATATCATGACTACCCAGTTAACTACAAGTAATCTGCAAGGTAGTCCAACGGGGCCTGAAGTGACTGGTGTTAACCCACCAGCCAACTTCCCTGATGAGTCCACCATTGCTCGACTTGCTAATGAGTTTTTTTCAGCATTGCCAAGCTCAAGCAGTTCAGCTTCTCCATCAGGCCTTAACTTGGACTTACCTGTCGGAGCGCCACCGCATCCACCGCAACCGGGTGAACCATTTTCTGCACTGAGTGGTCGTGCGCCCAATATCGCCTTTCAGAAAAGTCTCAATCCAGAATATCCTGAGCATATTCCAAATTTGCCAGACTACCCTGAACGTCGAATTGTAGCGTCTGCGCCTGTGGTTGGTGGAGCTAATTTGCCACGCCCACCATTTGAACCACATTTGCCACAAGCTGCTCATAGTGAACCAAACGTGCCACGCATTGAACCAAACTTACCAACGGGTGCTGGTGAATCACCTTATTATTTTTTAAATGATTTTTCTGCCCCAAATGCAGCAGAACCGTCTGTTACTGGTGTTGAAGATAATTATTCGGTTGCGCAGTCTTTTCAGTTACCACATGGCGACCAGCTAAAGTCTTTGCTCATTGAAGATCGTTTTGCAGCTGATACACCAGCAAAAACCTCACCAAGCTCTGGATTTTATTTCTTAGACTTACCACAAAGTGGGCAAAGTTATAGTCACTATCAACCATCTCAACCTACCTTTGTAGCAAGCAGTGCTCAGCCCTTAGATGTGCATGCCATTCGTCGTGATTTTCCAATTTTGCAGGAACGCGTCAATGGTCGCCCGCTAGTCTGGTTGGATAATGCTGCTACTACGCAAAAACCACAGCGTGTGATTGATCGAATTGCTTATTTTTATCAGCATGAAAACTCAAACATTCATCGTGCTGCACATGAGTTAGCAGCTCGTGCAACCGACGCCTATGAACATGCAAGAAATGTGGTTGCCCGTTTTATTGGTGCACCCTCTTCCAAAGAAATTATCTTTGTTCGAGGAACCACTGAAGGCATTAACCTAATTGCAAAAACATGGGGCGAACAAAATATTGGTGAAGGTGATGAAATTATTGTTTCTCACTTAGAACACCATGCCAATATTGTACCTTGGTATCAACTCACTAAAAAAACTGGAGCAAAATTACGAGTCATTCCTGTTGATGATACGGGTCAAATTATTTTAGAAGAGCTGCCAAAACTGATTAATGAACGCACTAAACTGCTGTCTATTACTCAAGTGTCTAATGCTTTAGGAACAGTCACACCTGTTGCTGAAGTGATTAAAATTGCCCATGCCAAAGGTGTACGTGTATTGGTTGATGGCGCTCAATCTGTTTCGCACATCCCTACCGATGTACAAGCTCTCGATGCAGACTTTTTTGTGTTTTCTGGACATAAAGTATTTGGGCCGACGGGTATTGGCGCGGTCTATGCAAAACCAGAGTTGCTAGAAACTATGCCGGTTTGGGAAGGCGGCGGTAACATGATTCAGGATGTTACCTTCGAACAAGTAGTTTACCAACCTGCACCAAACAAGTTTGAAGCTGGAACTGGAAACATTGCCGATGCAGTCGGTTTAGGTGCGGCACTTGAATATGTAGAAAGTTTAGGCATTCATAACATTGCACGCTATGAACATGATTTGCTTGAATATGGTCAAAATGCGCTTAGCAGTGTGTCTGGTTTACGTTTGATTGGAACTGCGCATCACAAAGCCAGTGTCATGTCGTTTACCTTACAAGGCTATTCAACCGAACAGGTCGGTAAGGCTTTAAACCAACATGGTATTGCCGTACGTTCTGGTCACCATTGTGCACAGCCAATTTTACGTCGTTTTGGTGTGGAACAAACCGTGCGCCCGTCTTTAGCTTTTTATAATACGACTGAAGAAATTGATTTATTGGTGTCTGTTTTACATCAGTTAACACGTAATAAGCGTACTGTTTAAATCTATTTTTGAAAAAAGACTGCTTTCGAGCGGTCTTTTTTATAAATTATTTACTGAACCTTCTTGAGCTCAACTTCATATATAGGAACAAGTCAAAGTAGCTATCACAGCGGAGTCTTGTTATTTTAATTTCGACTCCTAGATTAACCTTCGGCTCGTGCTAAGAGTCATCTACAGCCTGCCCATCATTTATAAAAATAATGTTTTCGCAACATTTCCTGATAGATGAAAACAGTTAACAGGTTCTGTAGATGACAAAGTTTTTTGGTTACTTTTTCCAAAAAAAGTAACAGAATTAGCTACTTTCTATTGGTGTATAAACGATAAGACTCCGCCTTGAACACTATAAGCAATCTAAAATCGTACTTCTGCAACCCCACTAAATACTCTCGGCAATTAAACAAACAATCCCCAAATCAATCTCAATGCAATTCCAATTAACAACAGCCCCATCACCCTTTCAAAATAAACCCCAAACTCCAAAAATCGTTTACGTACTATCGGATGAGCAAACATTACACTCACGACCATAAACCAAATGGCATTAACCATACACATCCATACGCCATAAAAGATCTGAACTTTCATGGGGGTTGTTACACTCACAATCGTAGTGAAAATCGCCAGAAAAAATATCGTGGCTTTCGGGTTAAGAGCATTAGTTAAAAAACCCATCGTAAAGGCTTTAAATAAACTTGGAGCATCTGAATCTGCCTGGTCATTAATCTCAATATTAGTATTCGGCTGACTACGCAAACACTGCCATCCTAAATAAAGCAAATAAGCTGCTCCCGCTGTTCGGATGAGTGACATGAGCCATTCGCTTTGTTGAATCAAAAAGCCAATGCCAACAAGCGTATAAAACACATGGACCGAAATTCCAACACCAATACCAATCGCAGTCAGACATCCAATTAAGTAGCCATAACGTACACTTTGTCTTACCGTAACCACAAAATCTGGTCCCGGTAAAATCACTGCCAAAAAGTGAATGAGTGCCAGTGTTAAAAACTCATGCCCATACAACTGCCACATTTATTCAGCCTCCTTGGCAACGCTATAGCTAACACTGAGCTTTCCTTTCTTAATCTGATAGGACTGAATTTCTACAAAACCAATATCCCCCAACGCTGCAACATGAGTCCCGCCACATGGAAATGCAGAAAACTCACCAAAACCGATTTCACGAAAACCATCTGCATGTTGCTGAAGATTGGCTGGTAAATTAGCCTGAATATATTGTAAACAATGCTGTTCAAGCATTTGAGCATCTAACTGCTGAGCTGTATCCAAAGCAATGAACTGAACTCGTGCATCATGTGGCCAGTGCTGCGCTTTTACAGCTTGCCAGCCAAATAGATGCATTACATGTCCAAGCAAATGTCCTGCTGAATGTAAGCGGCTATGATAACGACGTACTGCTTCATCCACTTGTGCAAAAGCCACTCCCAACTCAACAGGTTGTGTGCAGTAATGAATAATTTCCCCTTGTTCAATCGCTACATGCACTACATCAACTTCTGCGATTTTACCCGTATCACTCGGTTGACCACCGCCTTGAGGATGAAATGGGGTTCCCGATAAATGCACTGCAAAACGCCCATCTTCACAAGAATTACACGCTAGAACTTCAACCTCAGCGGCAAGAGCACCTGTTAAATACAATGCTTGCGTCATACTTTTCTACATACACGTTAAGATGAAAAAGATTGTATTGCGATTTCTTAAACGCGATAATCCACTCAAAATCCAAATAACTTTTGCCTCATGAGCACAAATCAAAGTTTAGTTCTATTAAATGAAATGGCGACTTTCGTTAAAGTGGTCGAGTCAGGGAGTTTTTCTGAAACAGCTCGACAACTCGGTACTACACCCTCCGCGATAAGCCGTGCGATTGCTCGCTTAGAACGTGCTTTAGGAACCCGCTTACTTTATCGAACCACACGAAAGCTTCGCTTGAGTGAAAGTGGTCAACAGGTCTATCAACGTTGTTTAGATATGGTCAATGCAGCGCAAGCAGTGATGGAAAGTTCAGGCCAATTTCATGTTGAACCGCAAGGAATCATTCGTCTTAGTGTTCCAAAAGCCGTTGGACATTTTATGATTCATCCACATTTACCTGAGTTTTTAGAACGTTATCCAAAAATTGATATTCAAATGCTTTTAGAAGACCGTTACGTTGACTTAATTGATGATGAAGTTGATTTAGCGCTTCGAATTACCGAGCAACCCTCTGGCGGTCTGATGGGAAGAAAACTCATTGATATCGATCACTTGATTTGTGCTACTCCTGAATATTTAGAAAAACATGGCATACCAACCCATCCTCATGACTTAAAACAGCATGAATGTATCTATTTGGGTGAACAAATCAGTGATTCAAAATGGAAATTTCAACAAGGGAATAAGTCGATTAGTGTTACTGTGCGGGGTCGTTATGCTGCAAATCATACAGGTGTACGTTTAAGCGCAGCCCTACAGCATTTAGGAGTAGCCAGCTTACCCTACTTTGTTGCGCGCCATGCTTTACAACAACAGACTTTGGTTCAAGTTTTACCCGACTGGGATTTTAAGACCTATTACAGTGGTGGGCTATGGCTACTCTATCCGCCCACACGCCACGTACCACCTAAATTAAGTGTATTTATTCAATATTTGGCAGATAAATTGGCAGCAGAGCCGACTTTATTTAAGTTCAAATAATATAGAATCAAGGAATTAACACGATGGAATCCTACCTTTCTATCTCTAAAGCAATCAGCTAATTCTGTTACTTTTTTTGAAAAAAGTAACCAAAAAACTTTGTCATCTACAGAACCTGACCATTGTTTCCATCTATAAAAAATATTGCAAAAACATTATCTTTATAAATTATGGGCAGGCTGTAGATGAATACTAGCTCGAGCAAATACTATCTAGAGTCCTCTTTATTAGAATTATTCAACCAATAAATCTTTTGGATTAATCGTATCGCCATAGACTGGTTTTAAAGTTTTTTCATAAGCTTGATGAATTACACCTTCTTTTGCCAATTTTTCTAAATCTTGATTCAACCAGTCCAATAGTTCTTTATCACCCTTTTTCACTGCCGGTGCGATTAAGTCCTGCTCACCTAAACTGGTAATACCGACGGTGTAATTTGGATTTTCTTTAGCCCAAGCTAAAACCAGCAAGTTGTCATGTGCTAAAGCAGCACCACGGCCATCTTTTAAAGCATCAAAGGTTTCAGTGTTTTGCTCATATTTTTGCAGTTTAATTTCAGGATGAGCCTTAGTGAAGAATGAATCAGCCGTAGTGCCTTTGTTCACCAACAAAGTTTTGTCTTTGAGTTGAGCAATATCTGTAATTGGATGAGTTTTAGGAGACACCACACCCAAAGCAACTTTTAAATAAGGTTTAGCAAAATCGACTACTTCTTTACGTTCTGGTGTAACCGTAAAGTTGGCAAAAATAATATCGACTTTATTGGCTTTTAAATATTCGACACGATTTGCAGCTTCAGTTAAAACAAACTCTACCTTGTTTTCATCACCCAACAAGTCTTTAGCAACATGTTTGGCAATCTCTACATCGAAGCCCTGATTTTTACCTTGAGCATCTAAATATCCAAACGGCGGTTTATCGCTAAATACACCAATACGCACGACACCATTCTTTTTAATCTGCTCAATACTCGACACAGTTTGAGTACTGTCAGCTGTTTTTTCATTAGATTGCGTGCCTTTATCGCATGCAACCAAACCTAAACTCAGCAAAGATGCAGCGAGGACATGCTTTATATTTTGTAAAGTTAGTGTTGTCATTATTTCACCCTATCGTTCTTGTAAAAGTCTTATTTAAAATCACAGTGCCTACTTTTAGACACTGCTCTAGCGATATCGAAAATTACTGGCCTACATCTAAAAACACATTAGGATTAACCGATTCACCATAAATTGGTTTTAAGGTTTCATCATAAATTTTCTTAATTTCACCGCTTGTTCTTAGCTGCTTAATTTCAGTATTGAGCCAATTCAATAATTGGGTATTGCCCTTTTTCACTGCTGGTGCAATAAACTCTTGATCACCAATAGACTGGATACCCGCCACATAACTTGGGTTCTTCGCGGCCCACGCTAAAGCATAAGTACTATCTTGTGAAATTGCGTCACCACGACCATCAGTCAAGGCTTTGAACGCATCCGAATTTCTTTCAAACTTCAGTAAATTCACTTTCGGATAGTGCTTCGTAAAATAAGTATCTGAACTGGTGCCTTTATTTACAATTAAGGTCTTACCTTCCAATTGAGCAATATCAGTAATCGGCTTGGCTTTAGGAGAGACGATCCCGAAAGCACCTTTTAAATAAGGCTCGGCAAAATCTACAACTTCCTTACGTTCAGGCGTTACTGTAAATGTCGCAAACACAACATCGGCACGGTTTGATTTTAAAAACTCCACCCGATTTGAAGCTTCCGTCACAATAAACTCAACTTTTTTTTCATCACCGAGCAGATCTTTAGTGACTCGTTTTGCTAAAGCCACATCAAAGCCCTGATTATTGCCAGCACTATCTACATAACCAAACGGCGGATCATCAGCAAAAACGGCAACTCGCAACACCCCATTCTTTTTGACTTGCTCTAAAGACTGGTCTTCTTGAGTATTACTTGCTTGCTCAGTTGATGGCGTTTTACTACATGCCGTTAATAACACCCCAGCAACAGCAATACTGCTTAATATTTTTATTGAATTACGTTTAAACATTCACTTCCTCATGATTCAAATAATAAAAATTTAGTACGACAAAATATTTAAAAAGGTTTTAGCTCGTTCTGTTTTCGGCTGTTCAAAAAACTCTTCAGGTGGTGCCTGTTCAATAATTTTGCCCTTATCCATAAAAATAATGCGGTCGGCAACCTTTCGGGCAAATGACATTTCATGTGTCACAATCAACATGGTCATTCCCTCATTGGCTAGTTTCAAAACTACATCAAGCACTTCCCTGACCATTTCTGGGTCAAGCGCAGCGGTAATTTCATCGAGCAAAATGACTTTAGGTTGCATGACCAGTGAACGGACAATGGCGATACGCTGCTTTTGTCCACCGGAAAGTTGTCGCGGATAATCGAGTTTTCGTTCAAAGAGTCCTACTCGCTTTAACAACTCATCTGCAACTTGTTCAGCTTCATCACGGCGGCGTTTTTGCACTTTAAGTGGTCCAAGTAAAATATTGTCAATGACATTCATATGCCCAAATAACTCATAGTTCTGAAAAACCATGCCAATTTTTTGACGAGCATTAGTCCAGTCAACATCTTTACCCAACACGCCCGAACCAGTTAAACGGATTTCACCACCTTGAATCGGTTCTAAGCCATTAATACAACGCAGTAAGGTACTTTTACCGCAGCCCGAAGGGCCTAAAATAACAACCACCTCTCCTTGTTCTACATCCAGATCAATGCCCTGTAAAATATGACTTTGTGCAAATGATTTCTGTAATTGTTGTATCGATAACAAAGGCATAATTACTCCCAGACCTTTTCTAGATGTGCCGCCAAACGAGATAAGGGATAGCAAATCAGAAAATACAAAATAAAAATAAAGCCATAAATCCAAAGCGAGGCGCTCGGCACAGTCAGCAGCGAATTTTCAATAATTTGCTGGCCAACTTTAATCACCTCAACCACACCAATCAGTACTGCTAAAGAGCTGGTTTTCACCATTCGGGTAAATAAATTAATTGCGCCTGGTGTTACACGTTTTAGACTTTGTGGAAAAATGACATAGGCCAATGCTTGAACATGAGTCAGTCCAAGCGCATAGGCCGAATCGCGTTGATGCTGATCGATCGAGGTAATGGCTGCACGGACCAAATCGCCCATTTCAGCCGTACCCCATAAAACAAATACAACAACGCAAACCCACATTGCGGAAAACTGCCAGTTAAACCATGTGGCAAAGCCGAAATAAAAAACAAAAAGCAAAACTAAAATTGGAATGATTCGAATCGCTTCTAAATATAGACGGCACAGCGCTTTAACGACTATGTTTTTAGAAGTCATAATGACGCCTAAAACCGTGCCTAAAATTGCAGAAAAAAATACCGAAATAAACGCAATTTTTGCAGTTGCCCACAGTCCCCACATTAAACGTTCGAGATGACTCGCCTGAAATAAATAATCAAGTTCCATGGCTCACCTTCCGACTTCTGTGTTCCAAATAACTGGTTAAAATAGACACGGGCAATAAAATAATCAGATAAGCCATGATTAATAAGAACAGAGCTTCCGTGGTTTTATAATCCATGCCAATTAAGTCTTTGGTGACAAAAAGCAGCTCAACGACAGCAATCGCACTCACCACAGAACTTTCTTTAATTAAAAATAGACAATTTGCTCCAATTGCTGGAATTGAAATAGCAAGCGCTTGAGGAAAAATGACATATCTAAAAATTTGAGTCGGTTGCAGACCAATACTTTTTGCAGAATCAATCTGGCCTTTTGCAACAGATTGCAAACCTGCTCGAAAAGCTTCTGCCATATAGCTTCCACCTAAAAATGTGAGTCCAATCACACCACAAGCAAAACCATCGATTTTGATACCAAGTTTTGGCAAACCGTAATACAGAAAGAATAGTTGAATTAATAAAGGGGTATTTCGAGATAACTCAATATAGAACTGGGCAATTCTATTTAGTACCCGCACGCGATATGTGATTAAAATGCTGCAAATCAGTCCTACAATAATGGCCAGAATAATGCTGATAATTGAAATTTTCAGCGTGGTCAAAGTTGCAGAGAAAAATTGCGGCAACACACTATGGATATACTGCCAGTTCAAGGAAAATTCCAAAAAATAATATTAAAACGTTATAAATATTTAGCTCTAATCAGCGATCAAATATTTGTGTACCGAGTTTATTTTTTTCCCAAGTGGTCTAAAACTATTTTTATTAGATAAGCTTTTCTATAAGTTTGATAAATTTGATTTGGCAATCGAAAGCATTCAAATCAGTTGAATATAACCGCTTAAAACATGTTCATATATAATAAAACCAATAAAAAAATCGGGCACCAACGCCCGATTTTTATGAAACAACTTTCAGTCTATTGCTTATTTTCTAAGGACATCGCCAATGCTTGGATCTTTATCAAATACCGATTTTGCATAAGGGCAAAGCGGAATCACTTTCACTTCTTTTTCTCGAACAAAAGCAACTAAAGCATCAAGTATTTGGCGACCTACGCCTTGTCCCCGATAATTTTCATTCACATCTGTGGCATCAATAATCAGCATGCCTTCGCCTGCCCATGTATAAGTCATTTCACCTGCAACGGTTTCACCATCAAGTAAACTAAAGCTACCGTGTTTTGTATCATCTTTTTGTTGAATATTCACAATAAATTCCTCTTCTTACGACTCATATTTATTTAAAAATGACTTTGTATATCTTGAACTATAAGAACAAATTTAAGTGTAAAAAAATAGCCTGTTTTTAGCAGCGAGTCTGTATGCTTTTTAAAGACAATTCATGCATAAAACTCATAATTCTATTCGTAATTCTAGGCCTAATCCTTTCAAACCCTTGCTGATAAGCTCTGCAACCAGATTTGTTTATTTCTTTTATGAACATTTAACGGTTTTAAAGTCGGAACTTTTATGTCTTCTTTTCATCAAATTGAGCAAGATACACATGAGAATAGCACACCTGCATGGGGTGCTGTATTTGTAATGTCACTATGCTGTGCAGTATTAATTGCCTCAGAATTCATGCCCGTAAGTTTACTCACACCAATCTCTTCAGATTTAAATATGAGTGAAGGCCAAGTCGGTCAGGCAATCGCAATTTCAGGCATTTTTGCTGTGGTAACCAGCTTAACTATTAGCCGTGTATTTAAGACATGGGATCGCCGTCATATCATGCTGTTACTTACCCTACTCATGATCATTTCTGGCATGCTGATTACATTTGCTCACTCTGCGGCTTTATTCATGGTGGGGCGTGCAATTTTAGGTGTAGTGATTGGTGGTTTTTGGGCCATGTCGACTTCGATTGTGATGAGACTTGTTCCACCTCTGTCAGTACCTAAAGCACTCGGTCTGTTAAATGGTGGCAATGCGCTAGCAACCACAATAGCCGCACCTTTAGGAAGTTTTTTGGGTTCAATTATTGGCTGGCGTGGCGCTTTTTTCTGTATCGTTCCTATCGCGATTATTGCGCTTGTATGGCAATTTAAAAGTATGCCCGCTCTTCCAGCAGTTATGTCTGCTGAAAAGTCAAAAAATCCCTTTGGACTACTGAAACGTCCGATTGTGTTTTATGGCATGACAGGGATTTTATTGTTATTTATGGGGCAATTTGCGCTATTTACCTACTTACGCCCATTTCTAGAAACCGTTAGTCATGTCGATGCGGCCATGTTATCCATTTTATTACTCATATTAGGTATCGCGGGTTTAGCTGGCACATTCGTGATTAGTTTTATTCTTCATCAACATGTCTATCGCTACCTCATCCTTATTCCTTTAATGATGGCAAGCATTGCTTATGCCTTCGTGCTTGGTGGTCAGTATTTGTGGTTGGTCGCAATATTAATGGGTTTATGGGGCTTTATTGGAACTTCGGCACCTGTCGCATGGAACACATGGCTTGCACAGACGTTGCATCAAGATACTGAGGTTGGCGGCGGTTTGATGGTGGCGATTATCCAATTTGCAATTACTTTAGGTGCAACTTTGGGAGGCTTGCTATATGATTCACAAGGCTATAGTGCTACGTTTTATATGAGCGCTATTGTGTTGTTATTGGGTGCTATCATTGCTTTTATTACATGGCGAAGTGCTACTCACGCAACACATCAATAACCAACCTTAATGCAGGCGAAAGCTGTCTACGATGTGGATAGTACAGGTGGTATCCGGGAAACTGGATACTGTACTCTTTCAATACCTGAACAAGTTTGCCTTGATCCAGATCTTGTTGGATCAGCTCTTGCGGAATGTAAGCCAATCCAAATCCAGCTCTAACTGCCTCGACAATGTCGTAGCTTTCATTAAATATCCATTGTCCTTGAATTTTGATTTTTGTTTCGTGTCCATCCTTCAAAAACTCCCATGCATACACACTGCCTTGGGTGGTTAAACGAAAGCCAATACATTGATGATTAACCAGATCTTTGGGGGTTGTGGGGATCCCATATTTCTCAAAATATTGTGGCGTTGCAATCACCGCCATTTTGACATCTGCGCTAATACGTACCGCAATCATGCCATCTGCTACACGACTTCCAAAACGAACACCTGCATCAAATCGCTCCGCAACAATATCTACCATGCCGCTATTGGCAGCTAGCTCAACTTGCACATCAGGGTAGTCACCAGCAATCTTTTCAAGTTTTGGAATCAGCACTTCCCGTATCGCATGGCTACTGGCATTAATACGAACCGTACCAGCGGGCTGATCCCGAAATGATGTTAAAAGCGATAATTCATTATCAATCTGGTCAAAGCTGGCGCTAATGGTTTGCTTTAATCTTTCACCCGCGGCTGTCGGTGAAACGCTTCGTGTGGTTCGGGTCAGAAGTAGCATTCCTAAACGCTCTTCTAAACCGCGAATGGTATGGCTGAGCGCAGACTGCGAAATTCCCATTTTTCCTGCGGCCTTCGTAAAACTCCCTTCTCGAGCCACCATTAAAAAAGCATAAAGATCATTATAGTTTTCTTTGTTTATCATCTGCTTTTGTCTCTTTTCACGGTTTAATTTAATTATAAATGATAAAACTATTTATGAATATTGCTCATAAGTCCATGTTTGTTTTTTAGGCTAATTATTATAAAGAAGATTCATTAAACTCTATATCAAGCAGTGAGCATCAAGATTTAGATGATCTCAAGCATAAAAAGTACCTGATTTTATTATTATCAAAAATTAATAAATTCAGCTCATACCTTTACGCTAGAAATTGAATAACTTCTCTGCATTTAAGTGCGCTCTCTTAAAGACATGAGGTTCTTCGATATGGCTAATCAGAAGTTTTTTCTCGCTTTACTCAGCATCTTTTTCTCGTTTTCAGCCATATCTATCTCTTATGCCACAAGGCCTACGGGCAACAATCAACAAAGGTTATCGATGATGAAAATCCGTATTGATATTGAGGGATCAAAGCAACCACTATTTGCAACATTACCCATGACACCGACTATTCAAGATTTTGCCAAGCAGCTTCCGTTGACATTAACCCTTAAAGATTATGACTCTACTGAAAAAATAGCCGACCTACCCACCAAGCTAACTACACAGAATGCACCCAATGGCTATGCAGGAAAAGCTGGTGATCTTACCTATTACGCCCCTTGGGGTAATCTGGCTTTTTTCTATAAAGACTCAACTGTTGGGTACGCAAATGGTCTTATTTTGCTTGGGAAACTTGAGGCTATTCCCCAAGAGTTCAAGCAAAAACAACCCATCAAAATTTCAATTTCCCAAATGAAATAAGCATGAGCAAATTCACCCATTCAAATTATTTAAATTGAGGTATCCATGACTACATCTCCCTTCTTTAAAAAGCTTAAAACCCATACGGCGGCTGCAATTTGTGCAGCAACTATTGGATTATTTTCTTCAACTTCAGCTATGGCGGCCGATATGTCTAATGGTGCGAATAATTTTTATCAAAGTCAGCAAGTGACTATTCAAAAAGTGACTTTTAAAAATCAATACAACATGGATATAGTCGGTAATCTGGTTATCCCCAAGAACTTAAATAAAAAACTAAAAGCCCCCGCTATTGTAATTGGTCACCCAATGGGAGCCGTGAAAGAACAAAGTTCTATGCTTTATGCACAGAAACTGGCTGAACAAGGTTTTGTAACATTAGCAATTGATCAATCATTTTGGGGTGAAAGCGCGGGTCAACCAAGAAATGTAGTTGCACCTGACATTTACGCAGAAGCATTTAGTGCGGCTGTAGATTATTTAGGAACACAATCTTTTATTAACCGTGAACGTATTGGGGTACTCGGCATTTGCGGAAGTGGAAGTTTTGTCATTAGTGCAGCAAAAATTGATCCGCGTATGAAAGCGATAGCAACTGTCAGCATGTATGATATGGGCGCAGCAAACCGCAATGGCTTACGTCACTCACAAACCCTAGAGCAAAGAAAGCAAATTATTGCTGAAGCCGCTGAACAACGTTATGTTGAATTTAAAGGTGGTGAAACCAAATATACTAGCGGGACTACGCATGAGTTAACGGCAGATACACATCCGATCCAACGTGAATTTTATGACTTTTATCGTACCCCACGCGGAGAATATACGCCGAAAAGTTCATCAAAAGACCTTACAACGCATCCAACACTGACAAGTAATGTCAAATTTTTAAACTTCTATCCATTTAACGATATCGAAACCATCTCACCACGCCCAAT
This sequence comes from Acinetobacter sp. Leaf130, assembly GCF_001423205.1. Classification (NCBI taxonomy): domain Bacteria; kingdom Pseudomonadati; phylum Pseudomonadota; class Gammaproteobacteria; order Moraxellales; family Moraxellaceae; genus Acinetobacter; species Acinetobacter sp. Leaf130. The sequence goes on along the minus strand of NZ_LMOE01000001.1, from coordinate 730,196 downwards.
GCTGTTTATTACAGGTGATCAGGCTCATTCAAAAGAGTTTAGTGAAGAAGCTTATAAACTCGCAGGCCAACCTAAAGAACTTTACTATGTTAAAGGTGCGGGACATGTTGATTTATACGATCGTGTCGATCTCATTCCATTTGATAAATTGGTCAGTTTCTTTAAACAAAACTTGAAATAAGAGGCATGATAGAGGCTCAACACGGGCCTCTATTTATTTAATGAAACTCTTGTACCAGACTATTAATATGTGCCACGGCAGCAGTTCGATTTTCAACACAAAGCTTTTCAAAAACATGTTCTAAATGTTTGTTCACCGTCCGCGGGCTCAACTCCAAAATTTCCGCAATATCTTTATTAGTTTTACCTAACAATAACCAGTGCATGACTTCTGCTTCACGCTGAGTCAACTGTGGGCAATATTTTAAGATATCAGCGACGTCTAATGCAGGAGTAGAAGTCTTAATCTGTATAAGATAATTTTTCGCCACACTTGGTTCAGATTGCCACGGCGTTAATAGTAAAAGCTGTAATTGCTGAGATGGCGTTGAATAAGAACAGCTGGTTAATTTTTTTGGGTCTTTTTCATGTTCCAAGTCTGAAAACCAAGCTTTTAAACCTGCCTCAAAGCCTTCTATTTCCGGCAAATATTGATTCAATAAATCGCTGGCTTTTTGGGTTTTCCAAACAATTTTACCTTGAACATCTAGAGCAAGAATGGCAGTTTCAGTTGCGTCAATGACCTGTTTTTGTTGCTGCAATAGTTTGGCATGCGCCAAATGCGTTTTTACTCTTGCTAATACTTCTTCAATATTCAGTGGCTTTGTTACATAGTCTACCCCACCGACCTGAAAACCACGCACAATATGCTCTGTTTCGGATAAGCCTGTCATAAAAATGACGGGAATAAACTGAGTAATTGGACTTGCTTTAAGCTGTATACAACTTTCAAAGCCGTCCATATGTGGCATATTGCCATCGAGCAAAATCATATCTGGTAAGCACCGATGTGCAATTTCAATTGCGCTTAATCCATCTGTCGTAACAAGCACACGATACCCTGCCTGATCCAGACTTTCATGTAACAAGCCCAGATTTTCCGGCACATCATCCACAATCAGAATAACAGCCTGCTCAGTTGTTGAAGCCTGCTGAAAAGAAACATGTTGCGTACTCATTGCTTATCCTGAATTAATCGTTGCGCGTGTTTTAAATCAAACTTTTGAATAGCCTGTTCAAGCGGTTCCCATAACTCGTCATGCTCCGGAAAATCTTGACGACAATGCGTTAAAGCATGTTGAATGCCTCGAATATAGCCTTGTCCAATCAAATCATTTAACTGCTGCAAAGCTTGAGTTAAATCTTGTGGGCCATTGTTTTCTGGTTGTCTTGTTGGTGTATAAACAGTGACTTTTTCTTGCTTATACGTCTTTACATGAAGTGCTTGAACCACATTATTTTCTTCTAATGAAGCTGATTTGGAATCAATCCACACTAGCCCTAACTTGTCTCCAATTTTACTGAGCAACAAATTGAGATCGATTGGTTTTAGCATAAAGTCTTCACTTAACACCGCATCTTGTGGATTGACTTCACGTTCGCCTGCATTGGCCGAAATAATTAAGATGGGCACATTGGTAATATTATTCTGGCGCAATAACCGCGCAGTTTCCCACCCGCCCATCAAGGGCATATTCAAATCCATTAAAATCAGGTTAGGCTGAAAAATAGGAACACGTCTTAAACAATCAATGCCCGACTCGGCTTCTTCAATAATGAAACCCAAAGGTTTTAGAAAATTAGCAACTAAACCTCGATCTACAGCTTCATTATCGACAATCAAAATTCGTTTTCGCTCGCCTTGATAGCCTGTAATCTGGTTGGAATAAACATTAGAAATTGGATGAACCACCTCTTTTGAAGGCAAATAAAACTTAATTTTAAACTGTGAACCTTGATTGAGTTGGCTACTCACAGATAGCTGCCCACCAAGTAAATCGACCAATAATTTTACAATCGGTAGTCCGAGCCCTGTTCCAGTAAAGCCACCCTGAACCACATTACTACCACGCTCAAACGGGTTAAAGATTCGCTCTAAATCTGCTTCGGCAATGCCACAGCCCGTATCTCTAATTTCAAAATAAGCCGTTTGGAAACGATATTCGACTTTCAAAGTAATTGTGCCGCTCGTCGTAAATTTTAAAGCATTACCCAGCAAATTGATGAGCACTTGCTCTAAGCGTTTTTTGTCAGTACGGACGTAGTGCGGTAGGTTCTCTCCAATTTCATAAATAAACTGTAAATTCTTCTGTTCAAACTGTGGCTGAAACATTTGAATAATTTGTTCTATAAAATTTGGGAAATGAACATCCACCACATTTAAAGAAATTTTGCCTGTCTCAATTCGTGCTAAATCCAGTAACCCGTCAATGAGTGAAGTCAGATGCTGCCCACTACGGCTAATCACCCCGAGCGCCATTTTGCCCTGTTCCGAAAGTTGCTCTTGTTTTTGAAGCAATTGGCTATAGCCCAAAATACTATTTAGAGGTGTTCGTAGTTCGTGGCTAATTCCAATGACATAACGACTTTTTGCGTCATTTGCCCGTTCTGCTGAAATTCTTGCATCTTGCAGGTCTTTCGAAGTAACTTCATGCGCAGCAATTTCATCAATCAATAAAGCTGTTTGTTGATGTGTCTCAATTTCAGCATTACGGCGGCTTTCATCGTTTAGCACTAACCACCATGCCGCAACGCTCATTAATAAAAATAAGATGGTGTAAATTTTGACAAATAGCGTAAATAGCTGAGGAACTCCTTCAGCATTAATCGTTTCCAGATATGCTTTTTCTTGGATATAAACCAGACTTAAACTCACTGCCAAAACAATAGACAGTCCTAAAGTCAGTAATAAATATAAACTGACCCTGCTATTTAAACGACTAGCCCAACGTTCTGGTAAATAATGCCAGATGGCTTTTTTGAGCTGTACCGACCAACGTGCATCGGGTTTACATAAATCGTGGCAGCGTGCTTCAAGTGAACAGCATAAAGAACAAATCGTACCGTTATAGGCTGGGCAACCTGCCATATCAGCCAGTTCATAGTCCCGTTCACAAACCACACAATTCGCAACTGACGTCGCCTGAATTTTTTCAGGCTGGCGTGCGATGTAATATTTGCCTTTGGTTAAGTAAGCAATGATAGGAACACATAACATCGCACTTCCCAGCGCAATAAAACTTGCCAAGCCTTTCGCCATTAATCCGAAAAAGCCCAAATAGCTAAGCATCGATAAAACTGAAGCAATCAGTAAGGCACCCACACCTACAGGGTTGATGTCATATAAATAAGCACGGCGAAATTCAATTCCCTTCGGACTTAAACCCAAAGGTTTACAAATAATTAAATCGGCAACAACAGCACCAATCCATGCCAAAGCGACATTGCTATATAGCCCCAAAATGCGCTCGACCGCATGGCTAATACCCATTTCCATCAAAACAATGGCAATGAAAACGTTAAAAAGAAGCCAGACAATTCGTCCTGGATGACTATGAGTTAAACGGGCAAAAAAGTTTGACCATGCCAATGAACCAGCGTAGGCATTGGTCATATTAATTTTAATCTGTGCCAAGCAAACCAGTGCTAAAGTCAGGATTAAAGCAATCTGAGGATTTGGAATAAATTGTTGATAGGCAACCCAATACAGATAAGTCGGATTGTCTAGTTCAGAGACAGGAATTAACAGCTGAAAGGCTAAAACCATCAGCAGCATGCCCATCAAAACTTTGAGAAAACCAAAAATAATCCAAGATGGACCACCTAAAAAAACAGCAAAACGCCATGCAGTTCTATTTTTTTCCTGTTGTGGTAAAAAGCGTAAATAGTCAGCTTGCTCACCAATTTGGATCACAAATGAAAAAATAAGGGTGCACGCCGCACCAAAGTAATACAGATTAAAATCGGTCGAGTTTGAAACCGCACCAACAAAATGCAGACTACTACTTAAAATTTGTGGCTGTTTCCAAAGTACAAAAAACCACGGTAACAACAGCAACAAGAGCCAGATTGGCTGAGTGATTGCCTGAACTTTATTAATAAAACCAATACCTTTGACCACTAAAGGCAAAATCACCAATGCAGAAATTAAGTAACCAACAACTTGTGGAATGCCAAGGGCAAGCTCAAGTGCCATCGCCATAATTGCGGCTTCAAACGCAAGCAAAATAAAGGTAAAACTGGCATAAATCAGAGAAGTAATGGTCGAGCCAATATAGCCAAAACCTGCACCACGGGTGAGCAGATCGACATCTACATTATATTTTGCAGCGTAGTAACTAATCGGCCAACTGGTTAAAAATATGATGGTACATACGACTATTGCCGCCCACAGCGCGTTGCTAAAGCCATACTGCCAAAGCATGGTCGCCCCGATGGCTTCCATAGCCAAGAAGCTAACGGTCGAAATTGCGGTATTGGTAACGGTCCAAGGCGACCATTTACGTACTGATGTGGGCGCATAACGGAGCGCATAATCTTCGATACTTTCATCTGCCACCCAAATATTATATTCACGGCGCGTTTTGATCACACGTTGTGGTGCTTGTTGGGGGCGTGAAGAATCTGGCATAACACTCATGTTTGGCATGTGGCTGGTATTAAACCCAGCAATCCTTATGCCAAAAGTCATTTATCATCGCGATTTTCTCGAATACGCACATATACGCAAAATAACGTATTTCCAATTTTCATCAAAAATCACACACTCAAATTCATCAAAAAACAATGATCAATATTTGTGTTGATTGACCGAAAATGATTGGGAGATTGATGTTATGAGTGTATCTGAACATCCAAATCTGGACACTGTGCAAGGTACAGATTCACAAAAAGCAGTGAATGAAACCTTAGAAGATTATACTTTACGTTATGCTCCACATAGCTTTCGGCGCTGGAGCCCAAAAGTTGTTGCTATTACTGCACTTGGTGGTATTGCCTATCTTGCTGACTTTTCTATTGGCGCCAGTATTGGTATGTCTTATGGAACAACCAATGCGGTTTTCTCCATTTTATTTGCAGCAATTATTATCTTCTTAACTGGTATTCCTCTTGCCTACTACGCAGCACGTTATAACATCGACCTCGACTTGATTACCCGCGGTGCAGGTTTCGGTTATATCGGCTCAGTCCTCACCAGTATCATTTTCGCCAGTTTCACATTTATTTTCTTTGCCCTTGAAGGTTCAATCATGGCGCAAGGCTTATTACTCGGTTTAGGTATTCCGCTTTGGGCAGGCTACCTCATCTCGACCGTTATGGTGATTCCGCTGGTGATTTACGGCATGAAAGCCTTAAGTAAATTACAAGTATGGACAACTCCCCTTTGGCTCATTCTCATGATTGGTCCTGTGGCCTATCTTATTTACCAAGAACCAACCTTAGTCAGCCAGTTTGCTACTTTTACAGGTAAAGAAGGTTTTGCGACTGTAGATATGGCTGCCATCATGTTGGGTGCTGGTATATGCCTATCTTTGATTATGCAAATTGGTGAGCAAATTGACTACTTGCGCTTCATGCCCGCTAAAACAAAAGAAAATAGCAAAGCATGGTGGGCAGCCGTAATTTCAGCAGGTCCAGGTTGGGTAATTTTAGGGGCAATCAAACAAATTATTGGAGCATTTTTAGGTTTCTACTTATTAACAAAATTACCGGGTGTAAACAGTACTGAACCTGTTCAACAATTTAATGCAGCGTTTCATGACATGCTTCCGGGTTGGGCTGCTCTAACACTTGCGGTTATTTTGGTGGTCATTTCTCAAATTAAAATTAACGTGACCAATGCTTACTCTGGTTCCCTTGCTTGGACAAGTGCCTACACTCGTATTAGCAAACATTATCCGGGTCGTATTGTCTTTGTGATGGTGAACTTGGCAATTGCACTTGCTTTAATGGAAGGCAACATGTTTGCGGTACTGGGTAAAATCTTAGGGTTCTATTCAAACTTTGCGATTGCATGGGTTGTGGTCGTTGCAACAGACATTTCAATCAACAAATATGTTTTAAAGCTTTCACCAAAAGAACCAGAATATCGTCGCGACATGCTCTACAACGTAAACCCTGTCGGTATGGTTGCGTTCCTTGTATCAGCAGGACTATCGATTGCCGCATTCTTCGGATTACTTGGTAGCTTCTTGGCTCCTTACTCACCGCTTATCGCGCTTGTACTTGCTTTCGTATTAACACCAATCATGGGCTTATTAACCAAAGGAAAATACTACATCAAGTCACATGATGACGGCATTAAAGAACCACGTTTTGACGCTGAAGGTACACCAGTTGCAACAGTTTACCACTGCCGTGTATGTGAAGAAGGTTACGAGCGTCCAGATATTATGTTCTCTCATAAACATAACGGTACGATCTGCTCTTTGTGTAAAACACTAGATACCTAAATATCCTTAAGACTAAAAAAGAAGCTTTTTAAAGCTTCTTTTTTTATCCCTAAAGATTTTAGCCAATCGGAAATAAACGTTCAGGCACAACATCTTTCATCACAATGGTTGAGATAAGCCGTTGCACACTCGGAATAGCCGATAATTTTTCATCATATAGCCGTTGAAAAGCGGGTAAATCTTTTGCTACCACATGCAGCAAATAATCTGGCTCACCAAATAAGCGCTGGGCCTGAATGATTTGCGGAATATCAATCACGGCATTTTCAAACTTCTCAACTGCCTGCTTATCACCTTCTTTAAGCGTAATAAAAACAATCGCTGAAAACTCAAATCCCACTAAGTTTGGGTCGAGTTCTGCCCGATAGCCTTTGATGGCTCCTGACTCCTCTAAAGCCTTCACTCGTCGATGACATGGTGAAATGCTTAAGCCTACTTTTTCTGCCAATTCAGTAATAGATAATCGGCCATTTAACTGCAATTCAGCAAGAATCTTTTTATCTGTGCGATCCATTTAGAAAAATTTACCCCAAATGAGTGTGATATGAGCAAACATTTAAAAGCACATTCTAAATACATGAGCATATTATTTTCAACAAGTTCGAATGAATAGGAATTTTTTCTAAACCACGAGCGAAACCTTTGGAAAATAGTTTGCCGAGATAAGCATATGGCTTTTAACATTTTTATTGCATTTTGGAGTGTCTCCATTCTTTTTATTATTACTCCAGGGGCAGACTGGGCGTATGCCATCTCGGCAGGAATTAAAGGCAAAGTCGTCGTACCTGCCGTTGCAGGTATGCTATTGGGGCACTTTATTACGATTCTTTTGGTCGCGGCTGGTGTTGGTCTGCTTGTAGCAAATAATCCAACTGCACTCATGATCCTAACAATTGCAGGTTCTGCTTATTTGTTATGGATGGGAATAAATTTATTACTTACCCCTCCTACTCCAAATCAGTCTGAGTCTGAAAAAGCTCAATCATGGTTGAGCTGGGCAACAAAAGGCGTTTATGTGAGTGGCTTAAACCCGAAAGTTTTTCTACTCTTTTTAGCCTTGCTCCCTCAATTTATTGACACCACTGCATCATGGACGGTGACTACGCAAATTGTTGCTTTTGGTGTTGTCCACATGATTAGCTGCGCGATTATTTACTTAATGGTAGGTTACGGTTCACAAGCTATTCTAAAAAGCAGACCACAGGCAGCACGCTTAGTAGGACGGTTTTCAGGTGGTCTTATGGTAATTATCGCTACATGTTTATTGATTGGGCAAATTTAAAAATATTACTTAGCTTAGAGTTACTGGTCCCTATCTCGGATCAGTAACTAAAACCATAAAATATGAAAGCAACGCCTTATCTCATTCGTTTGAGGTTATAAGTCACGACTCCCCAAATGACCAGTTCTTGCCCTTCTTCAATATAAATATTCTGATAATCGGAGTTTTCTGCTTTTAGCCAAATTTTAGGTGGGTGGTAATTATTATCAATCATTAAGCGCTTAACAGTGAAATCATTGTCAATGAGCGCAATTACAATATCACCAGATTTAGCAGGAAGACTACGGTCCACAATAAGCGGATCGTCAATATCAATTCCAGCGTCTAACATTGATAAAGAATTGGCTTTGACAATAAAGGTGGCATTTTCATTTCGAATTAAATATTCATTTAAATCGAGTGCTTGCTCAATATCATCTTGCGCTGGCGAAGGAAAACCCGCAGCAACACGTTCAGTAGCTAAAGGAATATGGTAAATTTTATCGTTATTTGCATGGACCTGTTGAACCTTCAATTTTGAGCTAAAATCTGTCCGGTTGTCGGTTTTGACATTATTCAGTAACCAATTTTTGATAAAGTTTACTTGAGACTCAGGAACACGAATCACTTTTGTGGGTTCATTGAACTGTGCTTTACGACCGGCATTTTCACGGGCACCGCCATGCTCAAACTCATTTTTCTTTGACATCTCGCCTCCATTTCACCGTTCAAATCCTACACAGACAATGTAACTTGAAAAAGTTACATTTTCAAGTTGACGAAATATTTTTTTTGCATAACAATAAATCCCATGATCAGATTTTAATCCATTTTGCTTTTAACAGGGATGTTTAAATCAAAATGGCAATTTGAAGAAAATCAAAACCTATTATGGGATAGTCCTGATTACTGACTGTTTTATGATTTTTATCAAATGAGATTCTGAACATTTAACATTCTGGTTAAATTCAGTTTTTTGGTATGGAGACATGCGAAATGAAAAATCAACGTGATGCAGTTTTAGGTTATGCAAATGAGCAACATGCTTACTATATCCGCCTCATTGAAAATGATGCGGTATTAGGCGAAAGCTATGGAATTTTCTGTGAAAATCCGGAAAGTGAAGCAGCAGAAAGTATTATGACCACCCTATTTTTAAAAAAATCTTTTTGGTTAAATGGCTCTGAATATCTTGATATTGTAAAAGGGCTACAACCACTCCCACAGTAAAGTAAATAAATTAAAAAACAAAGGAGGCAAAAGCCTCCTTTGTTTTTAAAGCACTATGCTTAAGACGTAAACCGTCCAGAGGCATCGCGTTTCTGATTTCGTGAATTTTGTCCACGGCCATCATAATCATCGTCGTCATCACGGCTGCGACCTCGACCTCGTCCGCCTGAGCGGCCTCCGCGATCGTCATCATCATCGTCATCACGACTGCGACCTCTGCCTCGACCACTTGAACGGCCACGATCGTCATCATCATCGTCGTCACGGCTGCGGCCTCGGCCACTTAAACGGCCACCGCGATCGTCATCATCATCGTCATCACGGCTGCGGCCACGTCCTCGACCACTTGTACGGCCGCGATCGTCATCATCATCGTCATCACGRCTGCGGCCTCGACCTCGGCCACCTGAGCGGCCACCGCGATCGTCATCATCGTCACGGCTACGACCACGTCCTCGGCCACCTGAGCGGCCTCCGCGATCATCATCGTCGTCATCATCACGGCTGCGACCACGACCTCGACCACCTGAGCGGCCACCGCGATCGTCATCATCATCGTCGTCACGGCTACGACCACGACCTCGGCCACCTGAGCGGCCACGATCGTCATCATCGTCGTCGTCATCACGGCTACGACCTCGGCCTCGACCACTTGAACGGCCGCGATCATCGTCATCATCATCGTCATCACGGCTGCGGCTACGACCTCGGCCACCTGAGCGACCACGATCATCATCGTCGTCATCATCACGGTTGCGGCCTCGACCTCGACCACTTGAACAGCCGCGATCATCATCGTCATCGTCGTCATCATCACGGCTGCGACCTCGGCCACTTGAACGGCCACGATCATCATCATCGTCATCATCACGGCTGCGGCTACGACCTCGACCACTTGAACGGCCGCGATCATCGTCATCGTCTTCATCATCACGACTGCGGCTTCGACCGTTACGGTCACTATTTTTATGACTTAAGGCACCAGCTTCACGAGCCTCTTCAGAGGTAAATTCGTGAGCATTTCCACTTGCATGTGCTGCTCGGCCAGCTTCACGAGCTTCTTCAGACGTAAATTCATGCGCATTACCGCTTGCATGCGCAGCTCGTCCACCTTTACTGGCTATTTCTCTAACTCTTTCAGGATCCATACTTGCAAATCCACGATTTGAAGTACCTGTGCTGTTATTATCTTGATCTTCATATCTTGTATTAGCCATAGTTACATCTTCCTATATTTAATTATAATCACTACCGCTTTTATTTAACGGACTAAATAAAGATAAAAGATCTATAATATTTTCCTATCTATGCTATGTATCAATCTTTTTAAATGTATATAAAATAAAAGAGTTAAAAACCTTATAAATTTATTACTTACACAAAAATTTAAAGATTTTAATTTTTATTATTTTTACTTTTTAAATACTCAGCATACTTATTATTACTCAAACAAACACTACAATATATTTTTACAAATATATGTTATATATCCCTCTAGATAACAAAAACTTTCAATATAAACAAAATCGTAAAAAACCAAAACAATGGGTTAATTAAAGAAACAGTTGCAAAACATTTAATTTTAATAAAAAACAATAACATATATTATTACATTTCAAAAAAATATTTACTTGTACAATAATATTTCATGTTTAAAAATTAATTTAAGATATTTGATGATGAGAAGAAATCATGCCATTCAAAAATCAAAAGCCAACTCCCCAATACATTCATATTTCAATTCCTGAAATTCTACTAGGCCATATTAATATTGATAACACATGGCAGAGCTTTGATCAGGAATGGAGTTATAGAATAGAACCGCCTTACGCAAGCCATCCCTTTCAAAGAGATGTATATGTAATTAAATCAAAAAAGATTAAAGAAGAAGAAAAATTAATGAGAGACAACTACTTAAATAAAGAAAATAAAAATTTAGAAGCGATAGAATCAGCAAAAATAATTATAAAGAAAATATTAGATTTATCTAAAAATTTACCTATAGAGAACTGGTTAAATGATACAGGTCATAGATCTATTATTGAAAGTATGGTTGATAAAAACAAGGTTAAAATATTAGAGATTACCTAATATTTAGATAATAAATATTTTTTTACATCTCTATATATAAAATAACAAAGGCAACCTTTTAAAAAAGACAACTTACTCATATTCACGTAGGAATTAAGCATTATAGGAATAGTAAAACTAGATTTTAAACAGAGGTATTTGAAACATGGAAAATTCAACAAATCAATATCCAACATCCGCCCCTGCACAAGTCCAATCTCATCAACCTGGTGATCAGGAAAAAATGCATCCAGAACCAGAAGTCATAAAAGCATCGCATAAAGGTAGCGATAAGTTACAAGGTAAAGTTGCCGTAATCAGCGGTGGTGATAGCGGTATTGGTCGGTCCGTGGCTGTATTATTTGCTCGAGAAGGTGCGGATATTGCCATACTTTATCTTGAAGAAGAACAAGATGCCCAAATCACTAAAGAACTTATTGAAAAAGAAGGCCAACGTTGTCTTTTACTGAAAGGCGATATTTCAGATCCAGATATTGCAAAACAAGAAATTGATGAAGTTTTAAAGCATTTTGGCAAGATTAATATTTTGGTCAATAATGCAGGTGTTCAATATCAGCAAAAAGATATTGTAGACATTAGCAATGAACAATTAGAAAAAACATTTAAAACCAATATTTTTGCAATGTTTTACTTAACAAAAGAAGCTATTCCTTATATGCAAGAGGGAGATAGCATTATTAATACAACCAGTATTACTAGCTATCAAGGGCATGATGAACTCATTGATTATGCAAGTACTAAAGGCGCGATTACTTCTTTTACACGTAGCCTATCAAACAATTTAATGAAACAGAAAAAAGGTATTCGCGTAAATGGTGTAGCACCGGGTCCAATCTGGACACCTTTAATTCCAAGTAGTTTTGATGCTGAAACTGTCGAGAAGTTTGGTAAAGACACACCGATGGGAAGAATGGGTCAACCAAGTGAAGTCGCCCCTGCCTATCTTTTCCTTGCTTCAGATGATGCAAGCTACATTACAGGTCAGGTTATTCATGTAAATGGCGGTCAAATTGTAAATGGTTAAAAGATAGAAAATATTTGCATAAAAAAGCCCTGAAAGTTAACAACCTTCAGGGCTTTTACTTTAAGCCGGAACGTGCTGAGCTATTTTCTCTCGCGACCAAACGCGATGAGCTTTAAGCAAGTTTTTAAGTTTCTCTGAAATATGCTTAAATTCACCTTCTATTAGTGTTCCTTCATCTGCAACCAAATTAAGTGGTTCAAGTAGGTCAGATTTATTACCTAAAAAGACGACAGGTTTTAAATGTTTATAGGCTTCTAATATGTAATGACGAGTTACACCATCTTGTATCACCGCATTTAAATTATCGCCATCAGGAATGATGACTGCATCATAAGCAATTGATGGTTCTGCCATTTGCATGCCATCAGCTGCAATAATTTTGTCTTGATGATCTTTAACTGGTGCTAAGCTCGGTGCTAATAAATGAACAACAGCCCCTTCCTTAATTGCCCAGTTTTTAATGGTTTCTAATGCATCAGACTTCACCAGATTATGGATGAGTACGGCTATTTTTCGGCCTTGAATATCGGCTGGCGGGAAAGCGAGCATGGATAACTTAGCCGATTTTTCAACAGATTGAGGTTTAAAATCGAGGCTAAGATCAGGTACTTCTATACCTAGATTGGCTCCCACTTGACGTGCTAAATCGAGGTCGATATTCGCCAAAATTTGTTGAACCTGACGTTCTCGAATATATTTTCTTTTTACCTTACTGAGCTCAAAGGTATACGCATCGACCACATGTTTTTGCTCATGAGGTGCAAGGCTCTTGTAGTAAAGACGAGGCTGAGAAAAATGATCGGAAAAAGATTCACTTCTTTCACGAATCTTTTGACCACTCACTCTTTCATAGTAACTTTCAAATCCACCATTTTCTGCCGCTGGAGGTGTTTCAACCGGCCAGTTCCCATCAATTGAATTTGGTTGATAAGAAGCTTGCCCTTTATGAATAGTATGCTGATGAATACCATCGCGTTGATTGTTATGGAATGGGCATACAGGTTTATTAATTGGTATTTGATGGAAATTCGGTCCGCCTAAACGACTTAACTGTGTATCCGTATATGAAAATAGTCGTGCCTGTAATAAGGGATCATTTGTAAAATCAATACCCGGTACAATATGCCCCGGACAGAAAGCAACCTGCTCTGTTTCAGCAAAGAAATTATCAACATTTCGATTTAAAACAAAACGGCCAATAGGTGTGACAGGAACTAATTCTTCAGGAATAATTTTTGTTGGGTCAAGTAAGTCGAAATCGAACTTCATTTCATCTTCTTCTGCAACAATTTGCACCCCTAATTCCCATTCAGGATACACGCCTTTCTCAATGGCTTCGTAAAGATCTCGACGATGAAAATCAGGATCTTTACCTGCAAGTTTTTGTGCCTCATCCCAAACCAGAGCGCTTAAGCCTTGTTTAGGGGTCCAGTGAAACTTAACAAAATGAGCCTTACCTTCAGCATTAATTAAACGGAAGGTATGCACACCAAAGCCTTGAATTGAACGTAAATTACGAGGAATAGCCCGATCAGACATGGCCCAAATCACGGCATGCGCGGACTCTGGTACTAAAGACACAAAGTCCCAAAATGTATCATGCGCACTCGCTCCAGTAGGCATTTCAGTATCTGGTTCAGGTTTTACCGCATGTACAAAATCAGGGAACTTAATACCATCTTGTACAAAGAAAACCGGAGCATTATTGCCGACCAAATCGAAGTTGCCTTCTTGCGTATAAAATTTAATAGCAAATCCACGAATATCACGAACGGTGTCGGCTGAACCACGTGGCCCTTGTACAGTCGAGAAACGTACAAAAATTGGAGTTTGAATAGATGGATCCGTCAAAAAACCCGCTTTCGTTAGACGCTCATTACCTTCATAAGCCTGAAAATAACCATGAGCTCCTACGCCACGAGCATGCACAATACGCTCTGGAATTCGTTCATGGTCAAAATGGGTAATCTTTTCTCGTAAGATAAAATCTTCTAATAACGTTGATCCGCGCGTTCCTGCTTTTAGACTATTTTGGTTATCAGCAATTTTAACCCCCTGATTTGTGGTTAAAGCCTGATTTGTAGCATCATCTCTTACTGTATCTAACTGTTCAGTTTTTTGAGTGGTATTGGCTTTGTTTGCCTCATCAGCACCAGCCATTTCACTTGTTTTATTTGTTAATTTAACGTTATCAGTCATGTTTATTACCTATGTTTTAAAGTTAAACTTTGGGTGAAGTAGAAAAATTAAAGAACTAGTTTTTGTTAAAAGAATTTAAATATGGGAAAAGGAGTTCAACATATTTACGTGTGCTCCAAAGCCCAATACTTTTATGATGTGAATCTGGCCCCAGAAACGGAGTCAGCTTGCATATTTTTATGGCAAGATCATGTGATTTCTGCACACGCTCTTGTAATGCATCAAGCTCGCCATCAGAGATATAGCTAAATAAATAATCTTGAATACGCTGGCTAGTATTTAATGCTCTGCTATATGCCAAGAAATTAGAAGAATGATCATTGCCCGCAATCCAGTCATGAATGATCTGACGCTCTACAGGGTTAAATACCCCATACATTTTTCCATTCTCATCATTAATTAATCTCCAGAAAACACTCTGTTCAGGGTCAGCATTAAATTTAATCCACTTATTTTCAATTAAATGAGATAGCAGCCCCTCAACATCATCTGGGTTAGATAACCATTGATTAATCGTTTTGCACCCGAAATCTCTGGTTTCGTTATGAATTAACTGCCCAACCAATGCCTTTCTCTTTAAAATTTTAAGAACAAAATCTTCAAGATTTAAATTTTTTATAATGCTAGAAGAGCCTACGCCATGATTGTTTAGCGCAAAACCACGTTTTAATTTACTCAGAAAAAGTTCTTTATCTCTATATTTATCATAAATATTTTCTATAACTTTAATCGCTTTATTTGCATGTCCATTATCAATGTTATCAATGGTAATGTGCAGATTGAAGTACTTAGAATCGATGCCAAGCTCTGCAAGCTCATAATTGCTAATAAGTAAATGAAGTGGGAGTTGCTCATAGCCTAAATTAAAGCCCACAATCTCTGGAATAAACTCAGGTGGAGCATAACCAAGCGCCAACTGAATCACAGCATTATGGTAATATTCATCTGCTAAAAGCAGCTCAAAGCTATCGAGTCCCAAACTACGTAGCAAGTCATCATAAATACATACATGATTTGCCTTAGGCTCACCTAACCCAAGCTCTTCCAAATAGGTAATAATAAGATCGTGGAAAACTGGGTCATTCCAATAGTGAACACAACTATATAGCCATGCACCATCTACTTTTTTGGTTGGAGAAACTTTAATTAAAAATTCAAACGCCTGACCGACATTATTAAAGTACTCTCTCTCACCTCCGCTTTGTCTGCGGTTTAAATAAGACTGAAATACCTCACAATTTTCTTTATTATTGTTCTCACACCATGCTTTAACCATATTTATATTTGAAGGGAAATCAATTTCATTTTGATCTATTTTATCTATTTCTTTAGTTAGAAAATCTCTTGCTTTCTTTTCTTTTTCAAAACTAGAAATATCAGGATCAAGGAAAAAAACAAATAATTCGTAATAGTTCTGTTGATTATCTTGCAATAGGTCTAATAATCTTTCTTTCACTACAACAGGCATTTCCATTCTCCTTTTGTGAGATATAAATTACCATACTTTAATCAAAGTATCGCTTTGTTATATTGCGTTATTAAAAATAATTGTTTTCCCACAAATCTTTAAAATTCAAAAACATAACTTCTCACACAAAATTACATTCTCATCTTTAGAATAATTTAACTCCCTGTTTCTATAAAAAATATATAAATTTTAAATTTTTATTACATTAAGTTACCTTTAAAATTATAAAGATTAAAAAATTAACATAAAGTAATTAAAAATAATTTTATAACTAATTTAAAAACAATTGAAAGGAGAAAAAAATGTTTAATTCATGCTGTAAATTATTAGCACAAGAAAAAGTTAAAATTGCATTTTTTGAGAGTGCTTCTGCGGGTTATTTAGCTTACCGCTTTTCTTTAAGCCCGTATTCCGGCGACATACTTATTGGAAGCTTAGTCAGCTATGACTTACGGGTTAAAGAAAATACCCTTCATATTTCTTCGGAACTTATTGAAAAATATACACCTGAATCCATGCAAGTCACTGTAGAGATGATCAAAAAAGGTAAAGACCTTATAAAGGCAGATCTTTATGTTGCTTGCACGGGATTATTAAAAAAAGGTGGATCAGAAACAAAAGAAAAACCGGTAGGTACTTTCTTTTATTCTATTTATTATAAAAATAATTTTTATAATTTCCGCCGTATATTTAAAGGCCTCCCCTACATTAAGCTAAGACAACTTGTTTATTACATTACTCAAGATATAGAATTCATAATATTAGATAATAAAAAATAGAATCTCACTAATAAAAAATAACAAATACATATTTAGAAATGATCATAGTGTTTCGTTAACACCAATGTACTTAAATGTAATTTTATCCATCTTCATATTAATTATGTTTATCGATAAAATTTTCATTATATAAAAATCAAGGTTTTAATTAGTTTCTAAAGTTACAGTTAAATATAGGGTAACACCCTTAGACTTCACATTTAAAATTTTCATGTTTAAATAAACCTATCTGAAGCTCTCAGATAAAACACACATCATAAATGATATGAGGTAATTAAAGATGAGCACTACTAATAATCAAAGCAATCAACCTAATAATCAGCAGCAACAACAGCAGCAAAATGACAACCGTAATAACCAGCAACAGCCAAATGGCAACCAACAGCAAAAAGATCAACAGCAACAAAACAATCAGCAACAACAGCAAAATGACAACCGCCGCCAACAACAAGGCTCTAATCAAAAAGATCCTAGTCAACAAAACTCAAATAACAATAATCAGCAACGTTAATTCATTGCCGATTTAATTGTCATTTGATGCGGTCTTCATTTTATTTAGGAAGGTGCCTTCACCTTCCTAAATTCAACATAAGCATAAAATTTAATAATAGATGAGGAAAAACTGATGACAGATCAAAATAGCGATCACGCACGACTGCCAGCTGGCGACCATAACTATTCTGATACTTATTGGCGCGAAAGTTACGTTACTCGTCCTTATTATCAAGAAGCTCAGCTTACTACTCCAGATCTAGATTATGATCGAGATTTCTCGACAGCCTATGAATTAGGTCATCGTGCCCGTACCGAATCTGAAGAAGGTGCTCAATTTGAAGATGTCGAAGGTAGCCTTCAACAAAAATGGGAAGAGCTGAAAGCTGAATCCCGCTTAAAATGGGAACATGCTAAACAGGCAATTAAAGATGCATGGAACGATAGATAGTATTTGTATGTAATATCTTCTATTTATTAATTTAAAAAATATGAGCTTATTTCCTATTGGCCCTCGGAAATAAGCTCTTTTTATACGCCCCTATTTAACTTTCATTTTTCTTAAAATATTCAATAATTTCTTCTCCGTTATTTACAGGAGTTGCTGAAGAAGGCAAGGTTTCGTCGTAAGCATAGGTAGGTAAAGCAACCTTAGCTCGGATTGGTGGTAATTTTTCTTGTCCACCCGTGGTAATTCGCTCAATAAAACCTGCAAGCCATAATACAAATTCTTGAGTATTTTTACTTTTAGGAATAATACTTAAATCCAATTTAATTTTAGATTCCTGCAAAGGTTTAATCAGTAATTCAGCAAAATCAATATAATTGTATAAAAGCTTCAGATTTGTCCCCTTGATTTCATGTCTGAGTTCAATCATCAAATTGTTAAGATCTTCCATAGGCTCATCTGTAAAGCCTTTTTTTTCTTTAACATTTTGATATATTTTCTCAGCTATTCTTAAATACTGGGGCATATCCTTACCTTTATAAAATTGTCATCGCTATAATGAATTTTGGATGAATATAAGTAATTTATTGTGTGTATTTTATTAATTTTTTGAAACTATAACTCACCCTAGAAACAATTCAGTAACAACAAATTTATAGAAAGACAATAACCTACTAATTTACTGATTAATTTTATATTTTCATATAATTATCTTTTTTATTATGTTACATATTTTATAGAAAATAACGATAAGAAAACTCACCTAAAAGTGAGCTTTCTTAGAAAAAATACTTATGAATTTTTATCAATTTGGTGAGGAGTAGTTGGATCATTAGCACCATGAGTTCCATCATCCCTTGAATCTCGATCTTGGCAAGCGCTCATACCTATTGCGATTGTAACAACCATGCTAACTGCACAAAAAATTCTTAACATTGAGGTCACCCTTATAAATTTTAAGATGTAGGCTTATGAATAACATTATCTTATGTTGGCCTACCGCAGTGGTTCTCTTAACTTTTGTAGGTTATGCAAGCTTTTGTAAAATCAAAATTAAACAAATGATTAAAAAATACCATTCTTGCAATTGATATTTTAATTAAATTTTGGCATAAGCTAATTATTTAAGATTGCCATACTCATAAAAGTAAAATTGCTCATCCTTTCTGAGTTTATGTCTTATTAAGCCAATGATTGCAAACAATATATAAATAAACAATTAATAAATCTTTGATATATAAACATTAAAACTCAATTGTAGCAATTAGCTTTAATAATTATTCAATTGTTTAAATTCTAAATAACTTGTTATTTTATTAATGAAAATTTAAAAATATTAATATTTGTTTATATAAACCAATCTTTTATTTTTGCAATTGACCCGCTTTAATGCTCAGCTTATGATGCTCCGGCTGACCTATTTTGTCAGTCGGTTTTAGCAGATCGTCTACCTAAGTGCACTAAAAACAAGTTTTTTGGTGTGGAGCCCCTCGTGCCTTTGACGGAGGAACGGGAGTGGGACACCTTCGGGTGTGCTGGTTTCTTAGGTATCAGTCTGCTAACCCTCTTTCGTTTCACCACCATAATTAATAGCAGTGATTGGGCACAACTTCTTTTATCAAGGAGTCTCTAATGACTATTATTTTATATCATTTTATTTTTATTACTCTTCATTATCTTATTGTTCAGCTTAAAACACGTTTAAAGAACTCCTCCCATCTTTTTACCTATCCCTACTTTTATCTTTTTAGGGAAAAGATCTCAACATTTAACGCCAGTTAAAGATGAGCGCATCTATAAGCATAACTTAACGATAACAACAACCAACGAAGAGCAATAATGATGTTTTTTTCATATCGTATTGTTTTAGTGTGCACTCTATTAATAATTTCTATAAGTTTATTAGGGTGCAGACCTATCAGTAAAAACGAATTCAATACACATTGTGTGTGGTCAGGCCATGCGCTCTCACAATGCAATTGTATTTATAACGCTTTAGAAGAACATTATTCGCCACAATTTGTAGAAGATCTAGAAAAAGTAAGCTTACAAAATATTGATGCGAACATGAACTTTGTGGAAACAATGAATGAAACAATTCACCAGTGTCAGTTAAGTGCAAGAAAAGACCCAATTAACTGATATTTGCATGTTCCACCAAGAAATCTAGAAAGACTCTTACACGTTTAGGAACGTATTTATCATGCCCGATCCAGACAGCATGAAATTCTTCAGAAGCATTAATATTCCAGTCTTCAAGAATTTTAATTAACTGCTTTTGTTCTAGCGCTTTTCGAACTTGAAATTCATTGAGTTGTGCAATGCCTGCATCGGCAAGTGCTAACTGCAAAATCGCTTCCCCATGATTTACTCTTAAAACCTGAGTAGGTACAAGCGTGATTTCTTGATTCTCTTTTTTAAATAGCCATGTCTTATTCTGGCGCTGATAGCTGACATCTAAAAGCTGATGTTCATAGAGTTCATCTGGATGCTGTGGACAACCACACTGTGTAATATATCTAGGTGAACATACATAATGTTTATGAGTATTCCCCAATGAGCGAGCCACCAAATTTGAGCTTTTTAAAGGTCCTGTCCGAATTGCGACATCAATTCTTTGCTCAACTAAATTAATGACTTCATCACTTAAATGAGCCTCTAATTCAATTTGTGGATAGCGCTGATTAAATAAAGAAATACACGGCAACAAAAAATGGGTCCAATATGAAAGACTGGTATGTATTCTGATTCGGCCTTTAGGTGTGTGATTTGCAGTAACAGATTGTTCCAGTTCATCTAGCTCACTGAGTATTTGAAGACCTTGCTCATAGAACTGACAGCCTTCACTTGTGAGCTGAAACTGGCGTGTTGAACGATTTAGTAACCGGACTCCTAGTCGTTTTTCGAGCCGAGCAATTAATTTACTGACAGCAGACGGCGTCATGTCGCATGCTCTCGCTACTGCTGAAAAACTTCCTAATTCGACCACCCGAATAAAAATTGCCAACTCGCCAGATCGATTAATATCAAAATATGACATAACGAAATCTATTTATGAATCTAATTCACAAATCTTATTCCGCTTAGACCGCTATAACAAGCCACTAATTTGTTTCAAGATAACTCTAATTCGTTTTAAGGATTCATGAGATGAAACTTTATAAATCTACCCTTTTCTCTTTAGTTTTATTGTCTACCGTAACGCAAGCAGAAGTACAAAAAAGCCAATGGATTACCAGTTGGTCAGCCAGCCCACAAAAGGTTTGGAATAAGGATTTTGTTTTCCCAACCCATATTCCCGAACAAATATCCAATCAAACGATCAGACAATTTAGTCAAATTAGTTTGGGTGGTGAAGCAGTTCGACTCGTTTTCACCAATCAATATGGCGAACAGCCGCTTTACATTGATAAAACCACCGTAGGCTTAGTTAATTCAAAAACTCTTAAATCTAAGAGTGCTTATCCTGTTTACTTCTCGGGTAAGCTCAAAGCACAAATTTTACCGGGTAAACAATTGATTAGTGACCCAATTCATCTCTCTGTTCCTGATCATGCACAGTTAATGGTAAATAGTTTTATTCAAAAACCAACAACATTTAAAACTTTTCATTGGGATGCGAAACAAACCAGTTGGCTGATTACGGGTAACCAGACCGCAAATTTAAATGCTCCTAGCGATGCCAAAACAACCACTGCAAGATTATTACTCTCTGCGATAGAGGTAAAACCAAAACATAAAGCCCATGTTGTTGCGGTTATTGGAGACTCAATTACTGATGGAGCAACTGCAACTCTAGATGCAAACACGAGATGGACCGACTTTTTAGCTAAGCGTTTATCACCGCATCAAGTAGCGGTGATTAATAGCGGAATTTCAGGAAATCGACTACTTACAGACGGTATGGGCGACAGTGCTTTAGAGCGCTTGAAAAAAGAAGTATTTCAATATTCTGGGGTGAAAACGTTAATTGTTCTGGTGGGCATTAATGATATTTCATGGCCGGGTACTGCTTTTGCTCCTAAACAAGAAATACCGTCTTTTGAAGCCTTAACTCAAGGTTATAAACGCGTCGTAGATGAAGCACATAAACAAGGCATTCAAGTGATTGGGGCAACCTTACCTCCATTTTCGGGTGCTTTACCCAATACCCCTTTAGATAACTACTACCAACCGAACAAAGATCAATTACGTAAAAAAATTAATGATTGGATAAGAACCAGTCAAACATTTGATGGGGTTCTTGATCTTGATCAAGGCTTAAAAGATTCAAAACATCCCGAACGATTAAACCCGATTTATGACTCAGGTGATCATTTACATCCCAATGATCGCGGTAATCAACAAATGGCAAATCTGGTTCATTTAAACCAGTTACTGAAGAAATAAAATGTAGGTACAGGTAGGAATTTTTCTCCTACCTGTATCAATATCGATTAACTACCTTCTAATTCAGCGGTAAGTTTCGGTGCAATCGGCTGTTTTTCAACTGCAGGTCGTCGAAGCATCATGACTGCTAAAAAAGCAAGAATTGCAGGAATTGCGATCATCACAAAATTCATTTTATGTGGTAACTGTAGGCCTAATAACATGCCGGTTAAGATTGGTCCCACAATTGCCCCAATTCGGCCAACTCCAGAAGCACAGCCAATTCCAGTAGAACGCACACTTAATGGATAATATTGAGCAACGTAGCTATAAAGGAGAATTGAGGTACCAATGGTTGCGGCTCCTGCCACAGTCACCAAACCATATAAAACATAGGCTGGTGAGTTAAAGCCTAAACCGACTAATGCCATAACACCCGCCAGCAGCATTCCCATAATTACAGGTTTTAAATGGAATTTATCAGAAAGAATGCCGCCACCGATTGAACCGATCATTGCGCCGACATTTAGGGCAAACAAGAATAAAATACTCTTTCCGAGTGAATATCCTGCTGCCAGCATGAGTTTTGGTAACCAGCTGCTTAAGGCATACACCATAAGTAAGCACATAAAGAACACTAACCAGAACATGAGTGTATTGAAAGCGCGGCCTTGTTGAAATAATCCCTTTACAGAGCTGCCTGTTGGAACATTATCGTCATTAAGCACTAACTGCGTATTGATCGTTAGGTTTTGTTCAGGTGAAATTTTTTGAATAATGCGCTGTGCTTGCTCAGTTTTACCAGTTTTAACCAAAAAGGTTAAAGACTCAGGTAAAAACTTCCATATAACAGGCAACAAAAATAAAGGGATACCTGCAATCAGGAACATGATTTGCCAACCCTGACTTTCAACCAAATAACTACCAATTAATGCTGAAAGAATCCCCCCAATCGCATAGCCACTAAACATAGTACCTACTAAGGTGCTGCGTATACGTTTAGGCGCATATTCTGATGTGAGTGCAACTAAATTTGGCATTACCCCACCAATACCTAATCCCGCTAAGAATCGAAGCACCCCAAACTCAAGTGGACTTGATGCAAAAGCACCTAAAAAAGTAAAACCACTAAAAAGAGCGACACAAATTAAAATCACATTTTTACGGCCTATTTTGTCTGCCAAAGTTCCAAAGAACATTGCCCCAAACATCATTCCGCATAGTGCTGTACTTGCTAACATTCCCGCCTGTACAGCTGTCAACGACCACTCTTGCATCAACAAAGGCAGCACTACACCATAAATAACCAGATCATACCCATCAAAGATAATAATTAATAAACACCAAAGTAAAATACTCCAGTGATAAGGTCTAAATTTGGCCTGATCAATAATTTCATTTACATTTAATTTAGATGTTGTCATTTACCCACCTCCTCTGTGAGATAAATTCATATTCAATTTTTTAAAACGACATATTGCACCCTAAAGAAAAAACAGATTATTCAAGGTCTTATTGAATTAATTAAAAATCGTAACTCGCCATCATGTTGAAGCGGTTATCGGTCCCGTTACGCCCATCAAAAGTTTCTCGTTCGCCATAAACATATTCGACACCCAAAGTAATTGGTTTATAAGGGTTATAAAGTGCATTTACCCAGCCCTGCCAAAGTTCTTTGTTTTGGGTTGTGCTATTACGTTGTAATTCGGCAAAACGGTTATCATCTTTGGCTTTCATATAGCCATAACCCAAGGTTGAACGAATTTGTGGCGTAAACTGATGGGTTATGCCCAATGAAACAGTGTCAAATTCATTGCTATGCATATTGTTTTGATCATCTATTGCATAGCCGCTGTTACTCCATAGTAGGAAACGTCCATCTCCTTTGACATGGTAATAATCAGCTTTGAGTAATGTATCTGGCGTAATCTGATATTTCCCCCCTAGGCCTACACCCCAAGCCACTTCTTCATCATTATTGGTTCTCTTTTCAGCCACAAAACTACGACCTGATAGCATCGAGCCATTTGTAAATTTATGATTTAAGCGCCCTACCAAAGCTGGTAAACGCATTTTGTTATCAGGGTCTGATGTAGCGGTATATTTCGGATCTTCAACCGATATTGCAAAGCTTGTATTTGCACTTAAGTTGTCGCTATAGCGAACTAACGGCGATCTTAATAATGCTCCACCTACAAATGTGCCTGCATCAATCGTTTCTGGGTAATATTCTGGTGCAATAAATGTCGACCACGTTTGACCGATAAGCCATTTATCAAAAGTTAAATAAGCATGGCGTATTCGAAATTGATCACGAGTGGCTGCCCCAAAGAAGTCCATTTCTAACTTCCCCCCCACATCACCCGCAGCTGTGGGAGTTTTAAAATTCAAACCAAAGCGTGTCACATTAACTGTGCTGTGCAACTGATCTTTTTGTGCAGATTCTTCAGGAGTATTTTCGAGTGGAACCCCACTAATGTTGTTATACATCGTAGATGCACCCTTCATTTGATAAGAAGCATCTGCCCGTATATATCCATAGAGGTTAAATTCTGCACCAGACTTAGTTAATCCTTGTTGTATTGGCTGCGCAGCTTGAGGAGTTGCAGAAGTTACTAGTTCCACTCTTCCCTGCGATAAAGATTTTTGAGCTTGTATATTTGCTTGTAGCATAGCTCGTAGTTCTTTTACTTCTTGGCGAAGTTGTTCTATTTCAGGATCTGTTTTGCCTGCAAAAGCAGAAGACACAAACAGGGCCACAGAAACCGCCAATAGGCTTTTTTGAACCGTTGTATTTAAAGCATTTATCATAAAACTTTCCTTTTTTGATCTTTAAATAGACTTAAAGATCTCGACATCCTTTTTGTTATATGCCTATCTAAAACAGGCCCTTAAAAAACTGACTTTCTTTCTCAAGAAAGACCTTCCATCATATTTTTTAGACAAAACCTCCCTAAAGCGGCATTAGGGCCACTTTTTAATTTGTTTTAAGTAAAGCTAAATCTTTTAATTTTTTTCAGTTTTCATATTCTCTTCCTCATTGAGAATATTTAGGTGTTAAGACAACATTCCTATGTCTCTACTGGCATTATTTTTTTGCAATAAAACCCTGATAAGTCAGAACCTGTGCATAGGACTGCACGCTTTCAAAGCCAGTCTTTTGCAAAAGTTTTATATAACCTTCTGTGGTTAGGCTAAAAAAGTCTTGAGCCATACGCTCTAACATTTTCTGGCATTGCTCCTCAGTTAAGCCTTGTGCCAAGCATAAGTAACGTAAAGCTTGAAGCTGCTGAGGGTTTATACACGTCATTAAATCGTAGGTGAGCAAGACAGCATTTTCTTTTAAGCGATCATAAATATCTTTAAAGAACGTAGGTTTTATATCATCAGCAATAAAATGCGCCACAAGAATAGACAGCGCAGCATCAAAGCAATTTTCAAGAGGCAAAGCTGAAGTGTCCCCATGTACAAAAGTCACTTGTGAAGATTTACCTAAAAGTTCAACCTGTTCTTGGGCTTTTTGAAGCATGGTCAAAGATGGATCAACTGCTGTAAATTTCCAGTTCGGATGTCTTTTAAGTAAATATTCGAGTTCATAACCCGTGCCACATCCCACAATTAATATGTGAGAGTTTGGTTTCAACACTGATTGCAAAATGGCATCCACCTGTTGATGGATCACTTCATAACCCGGAATTAATTTACGGATATGTTCATCATAACCATCGACTACTTTTGGGCTATTAAAGTCTTTTGCCATTTTGTTTTATCCTCTATTTAAACTACCTTTCAATTTATAGTTTGCTGCACTTTGACTGGGCTTTTGGCTTTATTTAGTCAAAGACATTTCCTGTTAAATTAAGCTCAGCTCGCATAATTTCTTGTAACTTAAACTTTTGTGCTTTGCCTGAAGCAGTCATTGGAAACTCATTAAAAAATCGAACATAGCGTGGCACTTTATTATGGGAAATATGCTCTTTACAGAATTGACGAATGCTATTTTCATCAATTTGATGATGTTCATGCAAAATAATACAAGCACAGAGTTCCTCGCCATATCTCGCATCTGGCAAGCCTATTACCTGCACATCGCTCACATCGGGATGGGTATATAAAAAGTCTTCAATTTCTTTTGGAAAGAGATTTTCCCCACCACGAATCACGACATCTTTAATACGGCCTTTAATTTTAATAAAACCGTCTTGATCCATTTCTGCAATATCACCCGTATGCATCCAGCCAGCCGCATCAATCACTTCACGGGTCTTTTCTTCTTCACCCCAATAACCAGCCATCACTGAATAACCACGAACACATAGCTCGCCTAAAGTTCCTTGCGGAACAATCTGACCTTCTAAATCGACAATTTTAATTTCAACATGAGGATGAACATGACCAACTGTACTTACTCGTTTATCAATTGAATCATTTACCGAGCTTTGTACACTGACTGGTGAGGTTTCAGTCATGCCATAACAAATCGTGATTTCAGACATATGCATTCGGTCTATGACCCGCTGCATAATTTCACGCGGACAAGGACTGCCTGCCATGATGCCCGTTCTTAAGCTCGACAGATCAAACTCATTAAATTGTTCATGTTCTAAAGTTGCAATAAACATGGTTGGTACGCCATATGCTGCCGTACAACGTTCTTGATGAATGGCTTTTAACGTTTCTAAAGGATTAAATACCGCCGATGGATAGACCATCGTTGCCCCATGTGTAACACATGCCAAATTCCCCATCACCATGCCAAAACAATGAAACAACGGCACAGAAATACAGACTTTATCTTGAGGCGTTAAACGAATGCCTTCGCCAACAAAATAGCCATTATTTAAAATATTATGGTGGGTCAACATGGTCCCTTTAGGGTTACCCGTTGTACCAGAAGTAAATTGGATATTAATGGTTTCATCAAATTGATGTTGCTTGGTTAACTGTTTTAATTGTTCAAGCTGCTCGGAGTTTGGTGTTGTAACTAAATCACTAAAACGATGAATGCCGGTGTGTTGCTGGTCATCAATTTTAATCACAAATTTTAAATGTGGCAGTCGTTCTGAACTGAGCACGTTATCAGGACTGTTGGTTAACTCAGGGGCAATTTTTGTGAGTAATTCTTGGTAATCGGTGGTTTTGAATTGAGAAGCAATAATCAATCCTTTGCATGAGACTTTATTCAACACATATTCAAGTTCATGACTTTTATAAGCTGTATTTAGATTGACTAAAATAATCCCTGCTTTAAAGGCTGCGAACTGGGTAACCGTCCATTCCACACAGTTTGGTGACCAGATGGCTAACCGGTCGCCTTTTTTTAATCCCAATTTCAACAAACTACAAGCAAAAGCATTTACTTCATCCTGTAAAGCTTTATAGGTTAATCGTCTGTTTTGATGAAAACTGACGATTGCTTCCTTTTCTGCATATTGCCGACAGGCCTGATCAAATTGTTCACCAATGGTCATACCCAATAAGGGTTGCGTGCTTGGTCCCGAGGCGTAGCTTAACCGTTCTTGTTGCATTGAATCATTCTCCTTGATTCTTTGTAATTCTCTTCGTACCTGATCTAATTGTTGTTACTGCAACTACTTTTCCAAACCGCCTACTTTGTAATGTTTATCCTTTATATGCTCTATTTCTTCTGCACAGCATCCACACAAAAGTCAGCAATCTGTTTTGAAAAATAGTCTCTGTGTGCTTGATCAAACTTTGTATTTTGAGCTGGATCTAGAGGTTCAACGACCACATAGGTCATGGCACCAACAACACAAAGTGCTGCTGTATTTAAATCATCCAAGACAAACTCACCACTTGCATTTCCATCCGCAAGTATTTTTTTCATACTTTGTTTAATCAATTGCTTCACACGAAAACGCTCATGTTCAACCGTTGAATCGACGGGTTCAAACATGAGTGAATATGCAAGCTGGGGACTATTGAGTGCCCGTTTTACAAAGGTTGCCACAGCCTTATGTAATTTCTGTTTTGCCGATAAATCACTTTCAGTAATCGAATCAATCACCAATAGTTCTGTGTTAATGGCCTCAGACAAAACCTCAATGAGCACTTGGCTTTTATTATCGAAGTAACGATAAACCAGACCACTTGATACACCCGCTTGCTCTGCAATTGTTTGTATTTGTGCGTCTTTAAACCCTCCCTCTGAAATTAATTTTCTGGCTGAACTCAAAATCGACTTACGATTTTGCTCCATCCGCTCTTGCATTAAAGATGATCGTTTATAGCTCATAATTTATTCTCTAACAAATAAAATGAATTGTAAATCATTTTATGAATCTGTATTCACTTTTTTAAAAAATCATTGTATGGTACATATCAAATACCCACAAAATATTTTATGGACAACAAATATAACCAATAGGATGAAAATATCATGAACCTCCGCAGCTTGAATTTCGGTCTAGATGAAACTTTAATTGCACTTCAAGATTCAGTAGCCGCATTTTGTGCAAAGGAAATTGCACCAATTGCCCAACAAGTTGATCAAGACAACAAATTCCCTGCACATCTCTGGAAAAAATTCGGAGATATGGGCCTTTTAGGTATGACCGTTTCTGAAGAATATGGTGGTGCCAATATGGGTTATCTGGCTCATATTATTGCCATGCAAGAAATTTCTCGTGCTTCAGCAGCCATTGGTCTTTCTTATGGTGCTCATTCTAATTTATGTGTAAACCAAATTAATCGAAACGGTAACGAGCAACAAAAGCAGAAATATTTACCCAAACTGATTTCTGGCGAATATGTAGGTGCCCTTGCCATGTCTGAACCAAATGCCGGTTCTGATGTGGTCAGCATGAAATTACGTGCTGAGCAAAAAGGCGATCATTTCGTTTTAAATGGATCAAAAATGTGGATCACCAACGGCGGTGATGCAGATGTACTTGTCGTTTATGCAAAAACTGACCCTAAAGCTGGTGCAAAAGGCATGACTGCTTTTTTAGTTGAAAAAGGCATGAAAGGCTTCAGTCATGGCAACCATTTAGACAAACTTGGTATGCGTGGCTCTAACACTTATCCCCTATTTTTTGACAATGTGGAAGTGCCTGCTGCAAACGTACTTGGTGGCGTGGGTAATGGAACAAAAGTACTGATGAGCGGTTTGGACTATGAACGTGCAGTTTTAAGTGCCGGACCTTTAGGGATTATGGATGCCTGTTTAGATGTGGTGATTCCTTATTTACATCAACGCGAACAGTTTGGTCAGGCTTTAGGTGAATTCCAGCTCATGCAGGGCAAACTTGCCGATATGTATTCAACATGGTTGGCTTGTAAAGCATTAGTTTATGCGGTTGGTGCTGCTTGTGACAAAGCCGACCATGACCGCAGCCTACGTAAAGATGCTGCAAGTGCCATTTTATATTCTGCTGAAAAAGCAACATGGATGGCTGGTGAAGCAATTCAAACTCTAGGCGGCAACGGTTATATCAATGAATTCCCTGCTGGGCGTTTATGGCGCGATGCAAAACTTTATGAAATTGGTGCCGGAACTTCTGAAATTCGCCGTATGTTGATTGGCCGCGAACTCTTCAATGAAACCAAATAATAATTATAAATAAGGACGCATCTTATGAACCAATTACAAAGCAAGATTAATGTTCGAAGTGAAGACTTCAAAACAAACCAGCAAGCCATGCAAACATTGGTCACAGATCTAAAACAAGTGGCCCAACGTATCGCTTTAGGTGGTGGTGAAAATGCCCGTCAAAAACATTTGGCTAGAGGGAAACTTTTACCCCGTGAACGTATTGATCAATTGATTGATGTCGGAACGGCATTTTTAGAAATTGGTCAATTGGCAGCGTACAACGTTTATGAAGATGATGTTCCTGCTGCGGGTGTGATTGCAGGTATTGGTCAAGTTAACGGCATCACTTGCATGATCGTTGCCAACGATGCAACGGTTAAAGGTGGAACATATTACCCACTTACAGTTAAAAAGCATTTACGTGCACAAGAAATTGCCGAACAAAATCACTTGCCTTGTATTTATTTGGTGGACTCAGGCGGTGCCTATTTACCAATGCAAGATGAAGTTTTCCCAGACCGCGATCACTTTGGGCGTATTTTCTATAATCAAGCACGCATGTCGAGCCTAGGTATCGCTCAAATTGCTGTCGTAATGGGAAGCTGTACCGCTGGTGGTGCTTATGTACCTGCCATGTCTGATGAAACCATTATTGTTCGTAACCAAGGTACGATTTTCTTAGGCGGCCCTCCTCTGGTAAAAGCTGCGACTGGCGAAGTCGTGAGCAGCGAAGACTTAGGTGGTGGTGATGTACACACACGTCTTTCAGGCGTGGCTGACCATTTAGCCGAAAATGATGAACATGCGATTGCCATAGCGCGTAACATTGTTGCCAACTTAAATAAAAAGCCAAATGATTTAAATAAACAAGTTGATGAACCATTGTTTGATGCATCTGAACTCTACGGCGTGGTGCCAAGTGATGCACGTAAGCCTTTTGATATTCGTGAAGTGATTGCACGCATTGTAGATGGTTCTCGTTTTGATGAGTTTAAAGCACGTTTTGGCTCAACACTCATTACTGGTTTTGCTTCGCTTTATGGTATGCCAGTCGGCATTATTGCCAATAACGGGATTTTATTTTCAGAGTCTGCACAAAAAGGTGCACACTTTATTGAACTGTGTACTCAGCGCAATATTCCATTGTTATTTTTGCAAAACATTACGGGCTTTATGGTCGGTCGCCAGTATGAAAACGAAGGGATTGCAAAAAATGGCGCTAAACTGGTCATGGCAGTTGCAACCGCAAATGTACCAAAACTCACC
Organism: Acinetobacter sp. Leaf130; assembly: GCF_001423205.1. Taxonomy (NCBI): domain Bacteria; kingdom Pseudomonadati; phylum Pseudomonadota; class Gammaproteobacteria; order Moraxellales; family Moraxellaceae; genus Acinetobacter; species Acinetobacter sp. Leaf130. Next base: position 699,563 of record NZ_LMOE01000001.1, on the reverse strand, counting down.
TTGATTATTGGTGGTTCGTTTGGTGCGGGTAACTACGGTATGTGCGGACGCGCTTATTCACCACGCTTTTTATGGACTTGGCCGAACTCTCGTATTTCAGTGATGGGCGGCGAACAAGCAGCCAGCGTACTTTCAACTTTAAAACGCGACCAAATTGAGCAAAAAGGTGCCGAGTGGTCAGCACAACAAGAAGACGAGTTTAAACAACCAATCCGTGAGCAATACGAGCGCCAAGGCCATCCGTACTATGCTTCTGCCCGACTTTGGGATGACGGTGTAATCGACCCAGCGCAAACCCGTCAAGTACTCGGTTTAAGTCTTGCTGCTGCCATGAATGCCCCTATCCAGCCAACCAAATTTGGCGTGTTCCGCATGTAAGAGGTGTATATGAGCTATCAATTTTTACAACTCGAACAACAAGGTCAAGTTGCCTATGTTTGGCTGAATCGCCCTGAACTACACAATGCCTTCAATACCACAGTCATTGAAGAGTTGCATGCTTGCTTTAAGCAAATCAATACACGTGATGATATTCGTGTTGTGGTTCTAGCTGGTCGCGGCAAAAGCTTTTCAGCAGGTGCCGACCTCAACTGGATGAAACAGGCAGGTCAGGCATCTTCAGCAGAAAATGAAGCAGATGCTCTAAAACTCGCGCAAATGTTAGATGCACTTGCAACGCTGAGACAACCGACTATTGCCCGCGTTCATGGCATTGCCTTTGGTGGTGGTATGGGCTTGGCATCAGCTTGTGATATTTGTATTGCCAGTACTGACGCCAAGTTTGCAACCTCTGAAGTGCGTTTAGGTCTTGCGCCATCTACCATTAGCCCATATGTGATTCGTGCGATTGGCGCCAGACAAGCCTCTCGTTACTTTTTAACTGCTGAGCGTATTTCGGCACGTGACGCCAAACAAATTGGCTTGGCACATGAAGTCGCAGATGCGGAAGACTTAGACAGAAAAGTTCAAGAAATTATTGATGCTCTATTACTTGGTGGCCCCCACGCTCAGGCTGCATCAAAACAACTCATTCAAATGGTGAGTAACCAGATCATGAGCAATGATTTGCTACAACAGACAGCGCATCATATTGCTCAAGTTCGTCAAGGTAGCGAGGCAAAAGAAGGTCTGAGTGCCTTTTTAAATAAACAACAGCCTGCTTGGGTTTCTAACTCGAATAACAACAATTAAGGACGATCATCATGTTTGAAAAGATTTTAATTGCGAACCGTGGTGAAATTGCCTGCCGTGTGATTCGTACAGCTAAAAAATTAGGTATTGCAACGGTTGCTGTTTACTCTGATGCAGACGCAAATGCACAACATGTCAAACTTGCAGATGAAGCCATCTATATTGGCCAGTCGCCTGCGACTCAAAGTTATTTACAAGCTGACCGCATTATTCAAGCTGCCATTGACACAGGTAGCCAAGCGATCCATCCGGGCTATGGTTTTTTATCCGAAAATGACCAGTTTGCACTTGCTTGCCAACAACACAATATTTGCTTTATTGGCCCGCCAGTCGATGCCATTTTAGCTATGGGTTTAAAAGCCACGTCTAAAGCTTTAATGGAAAAAGCAGGCGTCCCTTTAACACCGGGTTATCACGGAACCAACCAAGACGCTGAATTTTTAAAACAACAGGCAGACAAAATTGGCTATCCAGTTTTAATCAAAGCTAGTGCTGGCGGTGGCGGTAAAGGCATGAGCTTGGTTGAGCGCAGTGAAGATTTTCTACATGCCTTAGCCTCATGTAAGCGCGAAGCTAAATCGAGCTTTGGTAATGATGATGTCTTAATTGAACGCTATGTGATTCAACCGCGTCACATCGAAGTACAAGTGTTTGGTGATACACACGGCAACTATGTGCATTTATTTGAGCGCGACTGCTCCGTACAACGTCGCCACCAAAAAGTGTTAGAAGAAGCCCCTGCTCCACAAATGCCGAGTGAGAAGCTTGATGCGATGCGTCAGGCTGCTATTGATGCTGCACATGCAGTAGACTATGTCGGTGCCGGTACGGTCGAGTTTATTGTGGAACAAGACGGCACGGCGTATTTCATGGAAATGAATACCCGCTTACAAGTCGAACACCCAGTGACTGAAATGATTACCGGTGAAGACTTGGTTGAATGGCAACTTCGTGTAGCTTATGGCGAACCGTTACCTAAACTACAAAACGAATTACAAATTCACGGGCATGCGCTCGAAGCACGTATTTACGCCGAAGAACCTGAAAAAGGCTTTTTACCTGCGATTGGGAAAATTGACTATCTGCACTACCCAACTCAGAACCAATATGTGCGTGTAGATAGCGGCATTGTTGAAGGCGATGAAATCACGACGTATTACGACCCCATGATTGCCAAACTCATTGTATGGGGTAAAAACCGTGAAGCTGCACTCATTCAAATGCAACACGCTTTAAGCCAATTCCATGTGGATGGCTTAGGCAACAACATTGCCTTTCTTGAAAAGATTGTTCGCAGCGACTCATTCAAACAAGCCAAGCTTGATACCAACCTGATTCAACGCGAACAAAACTTCTTGTTTAGTCCTGAAGAGATTAAACCTGAACTTGTGGTGGCAGCGGCATTTATTGAGTTTCTAAGTAAACTTAATAACAACAGCTCAAGCCAAAAACAGCTTTGGCAGGCTCAACCACTTTGGCGCTTAAATATTGCCTATCAGCACAGCATTAAACTGAATTATTTAAACCAAAATATTCAAATCAAATTTGCCTCACATGAGGATGGCTTCACCGCAGAATATAACGGACAAAGCTACCCGATTTCAGGTCAATTAATTGATGCGCATACTGCCTCTGTTCAAATTGCTGGTACTCAGCAAAAGCTATCTTTTAATCAAAGTCAGCAAGGCATTACCTTATTCCAAAATGGGCAAAGCTATAAATTTGCTTATATTCGTCAAGATTTTAATCAAGCAGATAGCCAAGCCGATGAAGGTCACCTGAAAGCCCCAATGCCGGGTGTAGTCACGCAAGTGCTGGTGAGTGCAAATCATAGCGTTAAGAAAGACGATATTTTAATGACGCTTGAAGCAATGAAAATGGAATACACCATCCGTGCCCCTAAAGATGGCTTGATTGTAGACTCCTATTTCCAAGTTGGCGATCAAGTCAAAGCTGGCGATGAACTTGTGGAATTTCAACCTGCACAGGAGGAAGTTGCATGAGTGAGTTTGTCAAAATTGTGGAGGTCGGTCCGAGAGACGGCCTCCAAAATGAAAAGCAGGCTTTAACGGTTGAACAACGCTTAAACTTTATTAATGACTTGATAAATGCAGGCCTAAAATTTATTGAAGTGGGTTCATGCGTTTCGGCAAAATGGGTACCGCAAATGGCTCAAAGTGACGAGCTATTTAAGCTGTTACCACAGACCACAGATGTACAATTTAGCCTGCTCACCCCCAATATCAAAGGTTTTGAAACAGCTCAAGCCGTAGGATGCAAAGAGGTTGCGGTTTTTACCGCAGCTTCTGAAAGCTTTACGCGTAAAAATATTAACTGCTCTATCGATGAAAGCTTTGAAAAATTTAGCGATGTCATGAGCGCAGCGAAAGCACAGAACATACGTGTGCGTGGTTATGTCTCTTGTATTGTCGATTGCCCTTATGAAGGCGCGATTGCACCTGAGCAAGTGGTGAAAGTTGTTAAACGGCTCTATGACATGGGCTGCTATGAAGTGTCTTTAGGTGAAACCATTGGCACCGCAACACCAGATCGAGTTCAAAAGGTTTGGCAAGCCTGCCTCACTGAACTAGATAGCAAGGTTTTGGCAGGACATTTCCACAATACCTATGGCATGGCAATTGCCAATATTTATCAGTCCCTACAGCAAGGCATTCGTGTTTTTGATTCGTCCCTTGCTGGACTTGGCGGCTGCCCGTATGCCAAAGGCGCCTCTGGTAATGTATCAACCGAAGACCTGTTTTATTTGCTGTCACACATGGGATTTGAAACTGGGATTGACTTAGAAAAACTGATGCAAGCCAGCCAGAATATTAGCAATGTATTAAACCGAAAAAGCTTGTCGAATTATGCAAATGCCTATTGGCAAACCAAGTGTGCGTAGTAATAAATAAAATAACTCAGCATCTGGTATAAGGCTTACTCTATTAGGTTAAGTACCAGATCATCCTATCTCATCTTTATCTCATTTCATTCAGAAATTGGGACTAAATCCATCATGCAATTTATTTAAAATCTATCATTCATCTCTGTATTAAATGCCCCTCTCAACAGAAGCATTCTCTACCCTATTTTTATTCTAATCCGTATTATTGTTCATCCTTTTCTAGTTTAGTCCTTAAAAATTTATCTCATTATTTATAAAAATAAGATGCATCCATTTCAATTCTTGGTGAAATATATTCTTCCACCCAATCCAACCATGCACGCGTTTTGGCATCAATAAAATGGCGTGAAGGCAGTAAGGTATAAACTCCAATATCGGGCGAACGCCATTCGGGCAAGATATGGCATAATCTTCCATTTTGAACTGCCTCTAAAGCCGAAAACATCGGCAATAACGCCACGCCCATGTCCTGCTGTACAACATCTAATAATAATTCTGGGTTATCTGCAATGAGTTGCCCACCAATATCGATTTGGTAAGACTCACCATTTGCATTTAACAAGTGCCAATCTGCTGTAATCGACGGGTTTACTAAGCGTAAACAGGCATGATTTTTTAAGTCTTCTGGTGACTTAGGAACACCATGTTTTTCTAAATACGCAGGTGAAGCACATAAAACAGAAAAAATAGTGCCAATTCTGCGTGCAACAAAGCGGGAGTCTGTTAAAGACTCAGTGAGATAGAGACTCACATCTACCCCTTTCGCCAACAGGTCCGGAACGTACTGCGATGTCGTATATTCCACCGTTAACTCGGGGTAATTTTTGCAAAACTCGGCCATGACTGGAAAAACATAGTGATGCCCAAAGCTTCCCATGCTTAATACACGTAAACGCCCTTTCGGTTTAGATGCCGTTCCTGTTACTTCTGATTCTGCTTCATCCACTATTGAAATGACTTGGCGACAGCGCTCTGCATAAGTCGCACCAATATCGGTCAGAGCCTGCTGGCGCGTTGAGCGTTGTATTAATTTTGTACCTAAGCGTGTTTCTAGCTCGCTGATAAGACGTGAAACCTGTGCTGTGGTCAGATCCATCTGCTCAGCTGCTGCTGTGAAACTCCCGCTATCAATCACTTTCAGGAATGCATGCATTGCATGCAATAGTCCACCATCGAGATTTTTGCGCATAACGTAAATATGTTTTCCTAAATTACGGATTGTTGCACCAGTTTAGATCAACCACAATGACTAAATGTACATACATTGGCACTAATTCTTTTTTAAGAAGAGGAACCGATCTTTTTTTATTTCGTATGTCACTTGCTCCAAATATTCAACTGGATGTTGAAAAAAGAAAGTAGTCCGAGCTACTAAAAATTCTAAGGAGATATAAATGAACATAGCTACAAAAGTCACTCCAAATATTATTGCAACAAAGGATGTGTCACTTGAAGATAAATATATAAGTGATAACGGTACAGCATATATGACCGGCATTCAGGCACTTGTTCGATTGCCTCTTGCTCAGACTCGCCGTGACGCGATTAATGGTTATCATACTGCTGGTTTTATTTCTGGTTATCGCGGTTCTCCTGTTGGTAACTATGATAGTTTCCTTTGGCAAGTTCAAGGATTACTTAAATCCCATAATGTTGTATTTCAACCTGGTGTAAATGAAGACTTGGCTGCTACCGCAATTTGGGGTACGCAACAAGTTAATCTTTCAGGCCAAGGGAAATATGATGGAGTGTCTTCATGGTGGTATGGTAAAGGCCCGGGTGTTGACCGTTCAGGCGATGTACTCCGCCATGCTAACTTAGCTGGTACCTCTGAACGTGGTGGTGTCGTTGCTTTATTTGGTGATGACCACTCTTGTAAATCTTCTACAATCCCTCACCAGTCTGAACATGTCATGATTGGTTGTGGTATTCCAATTTTCTACCCAACATCCGTTCAACAAATTTTAGACTTTGGCGTACACGCCATTGCCGTTTCACGTTTTTCTGGCCTATGGTCTTCAATGAAGCTGGTCAGTGAAATTGTGGAAACTTCCGCTTCAGTTCATGTTGATCTAGACCGAGTTACTCCAGTTATACCTGAAGATGTTAATTTCCCAGAGGGCGGCGTTAATATCCGTTGGCCAGATCACGGCATTCAGCAAGAAGAACGTCTTTATAAATATCGCTTACCTGCTGTTTTGGCTTATGCCCGCGCGAATAAAATCAACACCGTAACATGGCCGTGTGAAAATGCCCGTATCGGTATTGCCGCAAGTGGTAAAGGTTATTTAGATACGATTGAAGCCCTACGCATTTTAGGTATTGAAGATGAAACTGCCCAACAGCTTGGGCTACGTGTTTATCAAGTTGGTCTCATTTGGCCTTTAGAACCTCAAGGCGTTCGTGAATTTGCAGAAGGTTTGCAAGAACTGATTGTTATTGAAGAAAAACGTCCAATTATTGAAGCACAAATTAAAGATGAGCTGTATTCACTTCCTGATGGCAAACGCCCACATGTGATTGGTAAAGCCACCGATGGGAAAGGTGAATGGAGTACCTCTATTGAGGAAGCACCACTCATTGGTCACTATGAGTTTCAGCCTGAACCTATTGCAAAAATGCTGGCTACTCGCTTCTTAAAACTAGACATTCCAGAAAGCCTAAAAGTACAAATCCAAAGCAGAATCGACTTATTACTAAAAGCAGAGCAAGAATCAAAACGTGTTATTGATCTTGCTGAGCGTAAACCCTATTTCTGTAGTGGTTGCCCACATAACTCTTCAACAGTCGTCCCTGAAGGTAGCCGTGCGTTAGGCGGTATCGGTTGCCACTATATTGCTGTTTCACTTGACCGTGGTACAGAAACGTTCTCTCAAATGGGCGGTGAAGGTGTAAGCTGGGTCGGTGCATCGCCATTTACCAATGAAAAACACATTTTTGCTAACCTTGGTGATGGAACTTACTTCCACTCGGGTTACTTAGCAATTCGTCAATCTATCGCTGCAAAAACTAATATTACCTACAAAATCCTCTACAACGATGCGGTCGCTATGACAGGTGGTCAACATGTAGATGGGCATTTGAGCGTTGCACAATTAACTCGCCAGCTTGCTGCTGAAGGTATTAAAAAACAAGTTATTGTCACTGATGAAGTTAAACTATTAAACGAAGAAGACGGCATTGCACCGGGTGTAGAAATTCGCCACCGCAATGAACTCGACGCCGTTCAACGTGAGTTACGTGAAGTTTCAGGTGTGACCGCTTTAATTTATGTACAAACCTGTGCCAGTGAAAAACGCCGTCGCCGTAAACGTGATGCCTACCCTGACCCAGCTGAGCGTTTATACATTAACAGTGATATTTGCGAAGGCTGTGGCGACTGTTCGAAAAAATCAAACTGTTTATCTATTGAGCCAGTAGAGACAGCTTTAGGTACTAAGCGTCAAATTAACCAAAGTAGCTGTAATAAAGACTTCACTTGTGCTGAAGGGTTCTGCCCAAGTTTTGTGACTGTTCATACACGTGATATGAAACGTCCAGCTAAATTTGAAGGTATTGGTGCAGGCTGGCCGACATCACCAATCATTCCTCAGTTATATGATGTTCCAAGTCGTATTATGGTCGGTGGTATTGGCGGTACAGGTGTTGTGACTATTGGTGCACTCCTTGGTATGGCGGCTCACCTAGAAGGCAAAGCGACACGTGTTATGGACATGGCTGGACTTGCCCAAAAAGGCGGTACGGTTTATTCATACGTACAACTTGCAGCAAGTGATGAGCAAATTTCTTCCACCAAAATTCCAGCAGGACAATGTGAATTACTGATTGGTGCAGATGCCGTAGTTGCTGGCGGTAGTGCCGCACTTTCTCGTTTAAGAGATGATGCTTTAGTTATTGTGAATGAAGACAGCACGCCGACTTCTGAATTTATTAAATCTCGTGACTGGTATGCGCCTATTACCGATTTAATTGATCGTCTTCGTGGTCGTGTTCGTCAAGGTCAATTGGTTTCATTACCAGCAGCTCGCATTGCAACACAACTATTAGGCGATGCAATCTATACCAACCAGTTATTACTCGGTATGGCATGGCAATCTGGTCGTATTCCGCTCTTACGTGAAAGCATTGAAAAAGCAATTAAGTTAAATGGTACTGCTGTTGAAAAGAACATCGAAGCTTTCCGTGTGGGTTGTCATCTTGCAAGTGACCCAACTTTAGCTGCACGTTTACTTGCGGCAATGCCAAAAACAAAAACGCCTCAAACGTTGGCTGAACTTATTGAAGACCGCTCTGCTCGTCTTACAGACTATTGGAATGACGCTTATGCAACTAAATACCGTACACTGGTAGAACTGGCTGCTAAAAAGTTACCAGAAGAATTAACTGGTACGATTGCAACCCAGCTTTATAGAGTCATGGCGTACAAAGATGAATATGAAGTTGCACGTCTGTTAACAGGCAAAAGCTTCAAAGAATCGATTGAAACACAGTTCGGTCAAGGCTTACGTTTAACTTACCATCTTGCTCCGCCAGCGTTACTTGGTGGTCTTCAAAATGTTCGTAAACGTGCATTTGGTTACTGGATGCGCTTCCCAATGATGATGCTTGCTCGCCTACAATGGCTACGTGAGACTTTCCTCGACCCATTTGCTCGCCAAGAAGAACGTCAACACGAACAAGCATGGCGTGACCGTTACATCGCATTTGTTGAAGCACTTGTTGAAGCTCCAGAAAATCATAACTTGGCTGTTGCTGAACAAATTGCAAAATTACCAGCAGAAGTTCGTGGTTATGGACATATCAAAATGAAAGCAATGGATGCTGCAAAACAGCGTTGGGATGAACTTACACCAACACTGATTAAAGTTCGTAGCTAAGAAATTGCTTAAAAATTAAATCTTGAAATAAAAAAGTCATCCTGAGGGATGACTTTTTTATGGGTTCAAATATTTATTTGGCCATCTTACGTAAAGTTAAAATCTGCTCGCTTCTTCCAAATGGGCCATAGAGGTCATGTAAAACTGCACTTGTTAAGCCAATACCATCCGATCCATATTGTTGAACAGTTTCCAAACCTAACCATTTACCTTGCGGATAACGATGCATGTGAATTTGCAAATCAAGATTTGGAAAACCCCACGTAAACTCACCTTCTTGTCTTGGTACAATTCCGTTTGCGGTATCCACCATGCCAATCAAATGTGCAAAATCTGTGGTCGGCTGCCCTTCAACCATTTCTTTATCATTATTTAGCCAAACAATGCCTTTGCCTGCGCGATGCTGATCATCAATTTTTGTCACTAGTGTTTGAATAAAACCACCCGGCCATCTTTTCATACCCTTCCACTCTGTAAAAGAGTCTGGATGATGAACTGGCTGATCTTCAAGCCCAGCAATATCAGAACTGTCTTGAGTACACATTCGCCATGCTCTGGCAACAATACAAGTTTTACCTTGTGCTTGCATTTCAGCTTCTATTAGCTCAATTGTTTTTCCGGCACGAATCACTTGGGTCTTAATTGTAAACTCACCAAATGCAATAAGACCGAAAATATCAAAACTAATTCGACCAATTCGCATGCCTTGTCGTGGTGAAAACTGCTCTAACTCCGCTGCTATTAAGCCACTTGCTGGTGCCATATGCTGTTCATGAGGGTTCCAAGTGCCTTGTGCATGAACAGTTGAGCAATAATGAGCAATGACCTCACCTTCAGGACCAATTGATCTATTCAGTAATTGATAATAAGCATTCATGATTTTCTTTCCTTAGTCCTTATTGAACATCAATATTTAATGAAAGTTCACGTTTTAATGCTTATATTAATAGTCTACTCCTTTGGCTAAATTGGTTTTTCCTACCAAAAACTCATGAGTCTAAAGTTACAAATTTAATCAATGGGTAAAATTCCACATGAAAATCTCACCCATTGATTCTCAAAAACTAAGATTAACTAGAATGCAAAAGCCTCTTGATCAAGCTCCATGACAGATTCAGCTCCTGACTCAATTGCGGCAGCATGGCTTTGTGTACGATGCAAAAGTTTTTGATAGAAAAACTTAGCTGTGCTTAGCTTCGCTTTATAAAAAGCTTCCTCTTGTGTACCTAATGCCAATTTTTCATGGGCAACTTGTGCCATTCGAGCCCAAAGATAGGCAAACACGACGTAACTGGAAAAATAAAGATAATCTACAGAGGCCGCGCCAATTTCTTCTGGATTGTGCTTCGCTTTTTCGGCAATTGTTGTAGTGAGCGATAACCATTGTTGCTTGAGTTCATCTAATTTTTCTGAATAAGGTTTCAGTGCAACATTTGCTTGATGTTGAAGAATGAATTGATCAATTAAATCCGTCATATTCTTTAAAAGCTTGCCTTCTGAATTTAAGACTTTACGTGCAAGCAAATCTAAAGACTGGATTTCGGTTGTTCCTTCATACAATGTTGAAATGCGTGCATCGCGTACAATTTGCTCCATTCCATGCTCAACAATAAACCCATGCCCGCCAAACACTTGAACACCATGTTTTGCAGACTCATTACCAGACTCAGTTAAAAAGGCTTTAGCAATAGGTGTTAAAAAAGCCAGTAGATTATCGGACTGTTTTTGCTGCTCTTGATCGGCTGAACTTTCAACAATGTCTACATGTTGAGCTAGAAAATAAGCCAGCGCACGTCCACCTTCAGCAAATGCTTTTTGTGTCATTAACATTGAACGTACGGCAGGATGCACAATAATCGGATCAGCATTCTTTTCTGGATATTTTGGACCAGATAATGAACGCATTGCGAGCCGCTCTTTTGCATAACTTAACGCGCCCTGAAATGAAATTTCAGAGGCAGCAAGCCCTTGTACTGCCGTGCCAATACGTGCCGTATTCATAAAGGTAAACATACAATTAAGCCCGCGATTTTCCGGACCAATCAAATAACCTTGAGCACCATCAAAGTTAAGAACACAGGTGGCATTTCCGTGAATACCCATTTTATGTTCAATCGCACTACAGACAACCTGATTGCGATCTTGCAAATTACCTTCATCATCTACATTAAATTTAGGCACGATAAACAAAGAAATACCTTTTGTACCTGCGGGCGCCTGAGGTAATCGAGCTAAAACAATGTGAATAATATTTTCAGAAAGATCGTGTTCACCTGCCGATATAAAAATCTTTTCCCCAGTAATAGAGTAACTACCATCCGGATTTGGTTCAGCCTTAGTTCTAATTAAACCGAGGTCTGAGCCCGCATGTGATTCGGTTAAACACATGGTTCCAGTCCAGATTCCACTAATTAACTTGGTTAAAAACTGCTGCTTTTGCTGTTCTGTTCCGTGGTGTTCAATTGTTCTCATCGCACCATGAGATAACCCTTGATACATTGCCCAAGCCCAGTTAGAACCACACAACATTTCAGAAATCGCAATGCGTAATAGAGTTGGTAAGCCCTGCCCACCATATTCAGGGTCGGCGGTTAGAGAGGTAAACCCAAGTTCGGCATATTTTTGGTAGGCTTCTTTAAAACCTTTCGGTGTAGTCACTACGCCTTGATTTAAATGACACCCTTCTTGATCACCATTTTGATTAATAGGTGCCAATTCATTTTCACAGAAATCTGCTGCTGCCTCTAAATATTGATCAATTAATTCTCGATTTACGCTTTCCTGATATTTGCTTAAACGTTGGTAGTTCTCTTCTGTTTGAAGCATTTCATGCAGAACAAATTGCATATCACGTAATGGAGCTTTGTATAAAGGCATAATTTTTTCCCTTTCACTTCACTGTCTGTTTCATGCAGGCAGATATGTTTTTCCTTGAATAGACTTTTATTTTTTCAACTCAACCAAAATATCAAAAAATTTCTTATAGCAAAACTAATTTTCACTATTTTCATAAAATTTAACCAGTAAAAATATCCATTAAATATTTAATATGCTGTATTTAAATAATATTATTAAATACAAAGGTAGAGAAATAAAAATTTGATTACTATTTTAATTTTGTATTGCAAAATATTATTCCGTAAAAAATCAATTTATAGTATTGTGATTACATTGCTTAATCATCCAAGGACGATTTATGGATAGCCCGAAATACACAGGTCTTGAATTTTTAACAGCTTTAAAAAATGGTGAAGTTTCTCCATCACCTATGGCTCACACCATACCCATGCAATTAGTAGAAGTTTCCGAAGGTAAAGCTACTTATAAAGTTACTCCTAGACAAGAACATCGAAATATACAAGGCGGTGTACACGGCGGCTTTTGTGCTACAGCTTTAGATACAGCTACTGGAAGTGCTGCGCATACCTTACTCGAACATGGAGTTGGTTATGGGACTATTGATTTGAATGTAAAAATGATTCGTCCCATGCAAGTTGATACGTCTTACTACGCAAAGGCTGAGTTGATTAATGCGGGGCGCAATATTATTAGCACCGAAGGTAAAATCGTGGATGAAAATGGAAAAGTATATGCTTTTGCCACAGCCACATTAATGATTATTCGAAAATAAAAGCCCTGTTAAGCTCCTCCTTATGGAGCTTTTTCTTGCTTGGCAATTTTGTCCATTTCATAGAAATCTAAGCGATCAATCATAAAACTCACAATGGCTAGACTTATACCTAAGGCTACACAGGCTTCCCATCCCCAGTGTTTCCATGCATAAACTGCAATAAAAGAACCTAAGGCCGCCCCACCAAAATAGAGCGTCATATAAATTGAGTTAATGCGGGAACGTGCCTGCGCGGAAATTCGATAAACCAGATTTTGGTTGAGTACATGAAATGCAGACAGCCCAAAGTAAGCCATAATTACGCCAACCGCATAGGCCACTAAAGATTGCTGTGCAAAAAATAGTGGTATCCATGCAGTAATTAATAAAACCATGCTAACCAGTGCAACTTTATTCTCAAGTCCCGCTGCAATTTTCTTACCCGCCCACGGTGTGGCAAACACACCAGCTAACCCGACAATTCCAAATAGACCAATTTGGAAATCATTAAAATGATAAGGAGCATTGGCTAAAAGAAATGTCATGGTTGTAAAAATAAGTGCCAAAATACCAAAACCAATTCCACCAGCAAAACCACGGCGAAGCAGATGAGGTTGATGCGCCGCTAATGAAAATAATGAACTGTAAATTTGTAGAATATTGAGTTGATGAGATTTACGCGCAACTGGTAATTTTAACCACATGATCCAAGCAAAAACCAAAATGACGATGCCACTAATTAAATAAACGGCATGCCAAGACCAAACCGTAGAAAGTAAACCCGCAATAGAGCGCGCCAATAAAATTCCCAAGAACAAACCACTCATGAGAGTCCCAACAACTTGCGGGCTTTTTTTCGGACCTGCCAAACCTGCGGCGAAAGGAACCAAAACTTGAGTTGCAATAGAAAAGAATGTCGCTAAAAAGGTAAAGCCATATAAGACTGGCAAGGTTTGGCTAAAAGAAAGCCCCACTTGTGCAAGCCCCGTACAACACATGAGCAAACAAATATAACTACGCTTTTCAAAGAAATCACCGAGTGGAACCAATAGAAACAGACCTACTGCATAAGACAGTTGTCCAATCACAATGGTTAAAGCCACTTGTTCGGCATTAGCCTGCAAAGCTTTGGCAATTGAATAAATTAAAGGCTGGTTATAATAGTTCGAGCCCGCACAAATCCCGCATGTCATCGCCATGATAAAAATAAAGCTTTTTGACAAAATATTGTCTGCATCGGGTCGAACTATTTTTTCCATTTTTAATTACGCCCTATTTTAAAATTTATACATCGACACAAAGTTTACACGTGATACATCAGCTGTTCTGCCATCAAAGACTTCTCGTTTACCTTGATGGTATTCCATGCCGATATCCATTTGTTCAATAGGTGAATAAAAAACGTTAGCCGCATAGTCAGTTAAACGCTTATTGGCATCGGGATTGAGTTTTGCATAAGCCGTATCGTCATCATAATCAAACACTGAAGCTGATAAGTTTGCACGCCATTGCTCATTGAATTTATATGTATAACCAATATTTACGCTATTGAGTTTATTCATAACTAAATCTGTTTTTTCTTCATTTAAAGAAAAATCACCCGCTGCATTTAAACTTGTTGAATTTGCCAAGCCGCTTTGCGTGGTGTACGGCATAAATTTTTGATCACCAACAATATATTGATAATTTGCTTGCACCGATTGCTGTGGCGTTAATTGGTATTTTAACCCGCCCCCTGCACCCCAACTTACTTTCTTAACTGTTGAGGTGGCTACATCTGCTGACTTCTCGTTAATAAAACCTTGAGCAAGTGCAGTTAAAGGACCTTGTTTAAAGGTGTAGCGTCCCGTTAATGATGGAAAAGCCGAGACTCTGGAACCTGTATATTCTAGAGCTACTTTTAAATCATTATTGGCATCAATTTTCCAGTCATAGCGAATTTGAGGAGTACGCGTATAGGAAGTTCCCACAAATTGCGTGTAATCCACCGATTCTGTACGTGTTTCCATGTTGGACATGAGTGACCATGTTTGACCGAATGTCCAATCCTTATAAGTGAAAAATGCATGGCGAATACGGAATTTACCATCACCCGTTCCCATGTTAGAGCTATCAAAGAAATCGGCTTCAATATTTCCCGTAACCGCTTTATTCGGGCTATTAAAATAGACCCCTAAGCGGCTTGCATTTACACTTACATCTGAACGCGCATGATTAGAACGTTTATCACTCTCAAAAGGTGTGCGGTTTAAGCTACTTGTCGTTCTGCCTCCCGAATCAGGTGAAGACTTAAAATCGACCGCCGCATCTATACGGGCAATACCATAAACCTTAACATTGTCGGTCCAAGTCACCCAAGACGGAGCAATCGGCTTAGCTGTTTCAATGCTCTTATTCTTTTCGACATTTTCTTCAATTTGGGCCTGTTTGACCTGTAAATTACTTTGATTTTGTTTTTGAGCTACAAGTTCTGCTTTTAACTTTTGTAGCTCACTTTCTAGCAAATTAATTCGCTGTTCTGTTGTATCTGAAGAATTTGCAAAAACAGTCCCTGAAGCCGCAGCACAAGCTGCAGCTAAAATTAATTTTTTCATCTTTTAATCCTTAAAGAAGCTTTTTTTCCATGTGTATAAATTAGGCTACACGTGCATCTATGAGCGGACAGTCGGTCACTGCCTGTAATTCATCAAAACTTAGACCATCCACCATTTCCTTGACATAGGCTTTCTGATCTTTCAGTTCAATAATGCATAAATCGGTATAAATACGATTTACACATTGCTCACCTGTGAGTGGATATGTGAGCTCTTTTACAATTTTGGACTCACCCTTTTTAGTGACATGTTCCATATAGACATAAATGGTCTTTGCTCCCACAGCCAAATCCATAGCACCGCCTACAGCAGGTACATCATCTGGTTTGCCTGTGTGCCAGTTTGCCAAATCACCATTTAACGCAACTTGGAATGCACCAATAACGCAAATGTCTAAATGGCCTCCACGCATAATGTCAAACGAGTCACCATGATGCATAAAGCATCCACCTTCTAATAAAGTGACAAGTTCTTTTCCGGCATTGACTAAGTCTTCATCTTCTTCACCTGGTTGTGGTGGCGGGCCAAAAGCCAAAACACCATTTTCCGAATGTAAAAAGATTTCTTTGTCTTTTGGCAAAAATTTGGCAACGTTAGTAGGAAGTCCAATTCCCAAATTGACATAGGAACCTTCAGGAATGTCATTGGCAATCAGTCTGGCAATATCTTCACGAGAACGTTTTTGAATTGACATTAGATATCTCCTACTTTTACAACGTGCTGAACAAAAATTCCCGGTGTGATAATGCACTCTGGGTCAAGCGTTCCTAGGTCTACCGTGTCATTGACTTGAACAATGGTATTTTTTGCGGCTTTTGCCATAATCGGGCCAAAATTACGGGCCGCTTTGCGATAAGTTAAATTACCCCAACGATCCGCCTTATCTGCATAAATCAATGCAAAATCAGCTTCAAGTGGATATTCAAGTACATAATTTTTGCCATTAATAGTTCGCGTTTCTTTACCCTCGGCAACTTTGGTGCCATAGCCAGTTGGAGTAAAAACAGCTCCTAATCCTGCACCTGCTGCTTGAATACGGCATGCCAAATTCCCTTGTGGAACCAGCTCTAGCTCGATCTTTCCAGCTCGATATAAATCTTGAAAAACTGTTGACCCAGCAGATTTAGGGAATGAACAAATCATTTTCTTAACACAACCGGCAATAATCAGATTCGTTAAACCCCGATCACCAGATGCTGCATTGTTATTAATAATGGTAAGTTCTTTCTTGCCTAAATCAATTAAGGCCTCAATTAATTCAGCTGGTTGTCCAGTAACACCGAACCCACCTGTCATGATGGTTGCCCCATCAGGAATAGCTTTTAAAATCGGTTCAATATCACTGGTCACTTTATTAATCATTTCTTCACTCTCCTTAGTTATTCAGCTTTTTGAGGATCATATAAACGATCTTTAATAAATAAGGTTGGGATAAGACCACAGACAAAATATGCAATACCCATCAATAATAAACCTGCACCAATGGAACCATGCATTGCCAAATAACCAATGGTCAGTGGTGCAAAGATCGCTCCGATACGTCCAATATTAAATGCACCACCCACTGCTGTACCTCGAATGGAGGTTGGGAAGCTTTCGGTTAAATAAGTTGCGTTAATAGCGTACGGAATACCATAAAGGAAACCAAAAACCAGCATCAGCCAACCAATGTTTTCAGGCGTATGCATATACACCACCACTGGAATAAATAATGCGGTTCCAATCGTACCGAAGGCGAAAACAACTCGGCGTCCAATACGATCTGCTACAAAACCAGCAAGCACTTTGGCAAACATCATGGTCAAAAATGTTCCAATCATATAGATTGCCATTTCTTTAAATTTAATCCCTAACTCGGACTCTAGATAAGCAGGCAACCAGTTACTCACCCCCAAATAACCAAACATCAGGAACCCAGAACTAAATGACCAAAGCATGAGCATCTTGCCGTGTTTTTTATCTTTAAATAGGGCGATATAAGGATTCTCAGCTTTTTTGACAGTGCCAACAGCAGGGTTAGCAAGTTTTAAAGCACGGGCTTTTCTCCATGACTCAGGCTCAGGCACAAAGAAGAACATGAGAACAGCCAAAACAATCGGGATAATCGTAATGAAATACAGCATCCGCCAGCCAAATTCAGGAATAATCCAACCTGATAGACCTGTAATGGTTAAAGAACCGAGGGTATAACCAGTCATCAGTGTTGCTAACACCGTTGTACGATATTTGGTCGGTACCATCTCAGACATTAAAGTATTACAGCCGATGTAGAGACAACCCAATCCCATACAGGTAATAATTCTTAAGATCGCGAGTTGCCCATAGGATTGTGCAAACCCCGTCATACAAGAAAGTATGGCAAATGCTGCTGTTGAAATGACAATAATACGGACTCGTCCAAAACGGTCACTTGCCCAGCCACCAATCAGTCCGCCAATCGCCATACCAAAAATTGACCAACTGCCTAATGCACCTGCCTGAATCGTGGTTAAACCAAATTCAGTCTTAATACTGGTCAGAGTAAAAGCTAGAATGCCAACATCAGCACCATCACAAAGTAAAGTGAGAAATGAAAATATAAAGGCTAGAACCCAGACTTTTTTAGGTGTCTGAGTGACCTCATTGTCTTGGAATGTACTTAGAGCTTCCATTTTCATATTTTTACCTATCCATTACATAAAAGTGAGTATTCCTAAGCTCATTTATTTGAAAGAGAATATTTTTATAAAAATCATCCATCTTTCTATTTATCATTTTTTTCATGCAATAAATTAACTGGTAACCGCGCATGATTTAGGTTCAGACCTGATCATGATCAAGTCTGAAACGCTACTGAATTAATCAGCTTTTTGTGGATTAAATAATCGGTCTTTAATAAATAACAGTGGAATCACACCGCAGATAAAATAAGCAGCTGCCATCACCAATAGCCCTAAACCAATAGAACCACTTTGCGATAAATAACCAATTGTAAGTGGAGAGAAAATCGACAGAACCTTGCCAATATTATAGGCACCACCAACCGCAGAACCACGAATCGAAGTCGGGAAGCTTTCAGTCATATAGGTGGCATTAATGGCGTATGGAATGCCATACAAGAAACCGAAGAACAGCATCATCCATAAAATATTGGTTGGTGTATTTAGATAAACAATGACAGGAATAAACAGTGCTGTACCAATGGTTCCAAAAGCAAACACAGCACGGCGACCCAATTTATCCGCAACAATGCCGGCAATTACTTTGGCAAACATCATAATCAGGAAGGTACCGACCATATACATCGCCATTTCTTTAAACTTGATGCCTAGATCAGACTCTAAATAAGCAGGTAACCAGTTACTTACCCCGTAATAACCGAACTGTAATGCACCTGTACTGATAATCCACAACACAAACATAGTGCCGTGTTTTTTATCTTTTAAAATTTCAAGATAAGGATTCTGACGTTTCACTTTTTGGGTTGGATCGACTGTCGTTGCAGCCAATGCTTTCAATTCACGTGATTTTTTCCACGATGCAGGTTCAGGCACACAGAAGTGCATCAAAATCGACAGCACCACAGGGGTAATTGCAATCCAGTACAGAAAACGCCAACCATGCTCAGGAATAATATGACCTGCTAACAAGGTTGCAAGTAATGAACCCAAGGTATAACCCGTCATCAAGGTTGCCAATACGGTGGTACGATGTTTAGTCGGCACCATTTCTGACATTAAAATATTACAGGCAATATATAATGCACCCAGCCCCATCGAGCCAAAGACTCGTACAATGGCAAACTGCATATAAGAATCAGTAAAACCAAGCGCACAGGTTAAAACTGAAGAATAAGCAATAAAAAACACAATAATACGAACGCGTCCAAAACGGTCACATGCCCAACCACCAATCAGACCGCCAATTGCTGAACCTAAAAGTGTTAAACTTCCTAAAGTACCTGCCTGTACACCCGTTAAATGAAACTCCGTTTTTAAACTGGTTAAGCTGAGCGCAAGAAAACCCAAATCTGCGCCATCACATAACAAGGTAAGAAAGGCAAAGATAAATGCAGTAATCCAAATCTTTTTGGGGGTTTGAATCCCTTCAGGACTTGCTTCCTGCTTCAGTGTTTCTGTGGTCATATCCATATCCTTAGAGGAACATGAGGCATCCGATGCCTCATGGCATTTAATTTTTTATTAGGCTGTAGCTTCCCTAATCATGTTTTTGGCAATAATAATTTGTTGAACTTGCGTGGTTCCTTCATATAAACGGAACAAACGCACATCACGATAAAAACGTTCAATGGCATATTCGCTGATATAACCTGCCCCACCGTGAATTTGTACGCAGCGATCTGCCACTCGACCACACATTTCGGTCGCAAACATTTTTGCGCAAGATGCTTCAGTACTAATGTTTTCACCATTGTCACGACGGCGAGCTGCATCTAAAACCATACATTTAGCTGCATAAATCTCGGCTTTTGAGTCAGCGAGCATGGCTTGAATAAGCTGAAAGTTAGCAATCGGCTGACCAAATTGTTTGCGTTCAATGGCATAGTGAAGAGCATCATTTAACATACGCTCAGCAACACCGACGCTATATGCCCCAATGTGCAAACGCCCTTTGTCTAAAACTTTCATTGCAGTTTTAAAACCAATACCTTCAATGCCACCAATAAGTGCAGATGCAGGTACTCGGCAATTTTCAAAAATGACATCACAGGTATGAGAACCCTTTTGTCCCATTTTTTGATCAATTTTGCCCAAGGTAATACCAGGTGTGTTGGCTTCTACTAAAAAGGCTGAAATACCACCCGATCCTTTAATTTCCGGATTGGTTCGTGCCATTACCGTAAAAGTTGCCGCATGAGGCGCATTGGTAATAAATCGCTTAGTACCATTTAGAACATAAAAATCACCATCTTTTACTGCACTGGTTTTTAAAGAGGCTGCATCCGACCCTGACTCAGGTTCAGTTAAACAAAATGAACCTATAATTTCGCCACTTGCATAACGTGGTAAATATTTTTGCTTTTGCTCTTCTGTGCCATCAATCAAAATTGCACTTGAGCCAATTCCGTTATTGGTACCAATTAAAGAACGGAAAGCTGGTGAGGTTTGCCCAAGTTCAAATGCGACTCTTACTTCTTCTTCCATGGTGATGCCTAAGCCACCATATTCTTCTGGAATTGTGAGTCCGAACAAACCAAGCTCACGCATTTGCTGCACAATGTCATCCGGAATTTTATCTTTCTCTACCACTTCGTTTTCACGAGGGATCAATTCATTTTTTACAAAATCTCGAATTGTTGAAAGTAATTGTTCCAACATCCCTTCATCACGGATCATCTGTGATCTCCCTTCTTATGTATTTCCATCGTACCCATCAGCCAATTCCAGCTTGTCTGGATACCATGTTTTAAATCTTGTTTACTGCGGATTTGTTTCATAGTACGAGAACGAAAACACAAATTTCAAGCTTTTTTGAAAATTAATTTCGTTTAACGAAATTTAAAAACAGACCAATACACAATATCAAGCACTTACACTCTTTAATAGACCACAATCGCTCTATTTAAATAAATAAGACTTGAAATAAATTCCAAAATAAGCATCATAAAAGGAATATAGTTTTGATATGCGAAACAAGGAATGCAAAAATGAGCAAAGAAATAGGGAATAATTTCGTAGATGTTGATTACACCATTCAAAAAATAGCGATTGTAAAAATTAACCGCCCAGAAGCTAAAAATGCCTTAAACGGTGAAGTTCGTAAGCAATTAGCACAAATTTTTTCCGAATTAAGTTTTAACGATGAAATCAATGCGGTTGTACTCACTGGCGGTGATGAAGTCTTTGCCGCGGGTGCAGATTTAAAAGAAATGGCAACAGCAACTTCAACGGAAATGCTATTACGTCACACTGAACGTTATTGGAACGCAATTTCCCAGTGCCCTAAACCAGTGATTGCGGCTGTAAATGGCTATGCGTTGGGTGGTGGCTGTGAATTGGCAATGCATGCCGACATTATTATTGCCGGTAAAAGTGCCGTTTTTGGACAACCAGAAATCAAAGTTGGTTTAATGCCAGGTGCTGGTGGCACACAGCGTTTGTTTCGTGCAGTCGGTAAATTTCATGCTATGCGCATGATTATGACTGGTGCAATGGTGAAGGCTGAAGAAGCTTATATCATTGGGCTTGTTTCACAAGTGACTGAAGACGACCAAACTATTCCCACCGCTATTCAAATGGCACAAAGCCTAGCAAAAATGCCTCCTATAGCCTTGCAGCAAATTAAAGAAGTTGCACTTATGAGTGAAGATGTTCCATTAAATGCTGGCTTAACCCTAGAGCGTAAAGCATTCCAACTACTGTTCTCTACCGAAGATAAAAATGAAGGTGTTCAAGCTTTTATTGAAAAACGCAAACCCTCGTATCAAGGTAAATAATTTAAATAGACAACACCAAAGGAATGAAAATGGCTAAAAAAGTATTTATTAGTACAGGTGGCTCAGGGATTGGACGCTGCATTGCTGAAGCATTTTTAAACAACGATGATGAAGTTTTCGTTTGTGATATTAATGCTCAAAGTCTAGAACAGTTTCAAAAAGATTATCCAAAGTTGCACATATATGCATGTGATTTAGCAGAGCCTGAGCAGATTAAGCTTATGTTTGCCGAAGCGATCAAAAAACTTGGCCATATTGATGTTTTAGTTAACAACACAGGTATTTCAGGCCCAACCATTGCAGCAGATGAACTGAGTTTTGATGACTGGAATACGGTGATTAATTTAAATCTGAATAGTACTTTTTTAATTACTCAATTAGCGATTCCCTTGTTAAAGCAATCAGGCGCCGGTGTCATTATTAATATGTCATCAATTGCAGGCCGCTTAGGCTATCCATATCGTTTGGCGTATTCCACTTCAAAATGGGGGCTGATTGGTTTTACCAAAACGCTTTCTATGGAACTCGGTGCAGATAATATTCGAGTTAACGCGATTCTTCCGGGTGCTGTTGATGGTGACCGTGTCCAACGCGTTCTACAGGCCCGCGCAGATGTAGCCCAAAGTTCTCTTGAGAAGGTCACACAAAATGCACTTAAAAATCAGTCGCTCAAATATTTTGTAAATCCGAAACATATCGCAGATTTATGCTTATTTTTAGCCTCAGATAGTGGTCGTTCTATTTCAGGCCAGATCTTACCAATTGATGGTGATAAACAATGCTTAAGCTAAATCACCCACCCTTATTTATCCGCTTAATTTCAAATACAGATCAATAATCAGGATGATCGACATGACTTATGATATTAAAAGCATGGCTGTGATTGGTGTAGGTATTATGGGCAGCGGTATTGCTCAAATTGCTGCACAATCAGGACATACCACTTATTTATATGATGCTAAGGCAGGTGCAGCAGAACAAGCAAAAGAACAACTTGCTGCTACATTTCAAAAGTTAGTCGACAAAAATAAAATTACGGCTGAACAAGCAGCATCGGCAAATAGTCATTTAATTGTTGCGCAACAAATTGAAGATTTAAAAGATTGCGACTTGATTATTGAAGCTATTGTTGAACGTCTAGATATCAAACAAAGTTTGATGCAACAACTTGAAGAGGTTGTTTCCGAAAATACCATCCTAGCTTCCAACACATCTTCTCTTTCGATCACAGCAATTGCTGCAAACTGTAAAAAACCTGAACGTGTGGTGGGCTACCATTTCTTTAACCCTGTTCCACTCATGAAAGTGGTGGAGGTCATTCGAGGTTTAAAAACCGATCCACTTATTATCGACGCTTTAAATAGCTTGTCTCGTGCATTCGGCCACCGCCCTGTAGTTGCGAAGGACACACCAGGATTTATTATTAATCATGCTGGACGAGCTTACGGAACTGAAGCTTTAAAAATTCTAAATGAAAATGTCTGCGACATTAGTGAAATTGACCGAATTTTACGTGACGGTGTTGGTTTTAGAATGGGACCTTTCGAGCTAATGGATTTAACGGGGCTTGACGTTTCTCATCCTGTTATGGAGTCGATTTACCATCAATACTATGAAGAAGCACGCTACAAACCTAACCCGTTAACCAAACAAATGTTGGAGGCTAAACAACTCGGACGCAAGGTTAATCAAGGTTTTTATAATTATGAAACCGGTTCAAAAACAGGTGAACAACCCGCCAAGTTTGTAGACCGTTTAGCGCAATATCCAAAAGTTTGGGTAGCAGCAGATTTCTCTGAAGATAAAACACAGCTTGAAGATTATTTAACTCAGCAAAATATTGCCTTAGATACTGGCTCTGCACCGCAATCAGACAGTTTATGTTTACTCGCTTGTTACGGCGAAGACACAACTCAAGCAGCTATACGCCTAGGCGTTAATCCTGAGCAAGCTGTTGCTATAGACATGTTATATGGCATTGCAAAACATCGCACATTAATGCCTTCACTTGTCACAAAAGCTGACTACCGTCAGGCAGCTCACTCTATTTTCAATTTAGATGGAAATACGGTCAGCATGATTGCTGAAAGTATCGGCTTTGTTGCTCAGCGTGTTTTAGCCATGGTCATTAATTTAGGCTGCGATATTGCACAGCAAAATATTGCAACTGTAGATGATATTAATGCGGCAGTGCGTCTTGGTTTAGGCTACCCATTTGGCCCAATTGAGTGGGGCGACCAAATAGGTAGTCAAAAAATCTTACTCATTCTCAACCGTATAACAGCACTTACCCATGACCCGCGCTATCGCCCTAGCCCATGGTTACAACGTCGCGTCGCGCTTAATTTACCTCTCACTTTTACTCACGAGTCTTGAAAAGGAATTTCTCAATGTTAAATGCTTATATCTATGATGGTTTACGTAGCCCAATTGGTCGCCATGCAGGTGAACTTGCCTCAATTCGTCCAGATGATTTAGCAGCGACAGTCATTCAAAAGTTACTTGAAAAAACTGGTGTTCCAGGTGCTGATATTGAAGATGTAATTTTGGGTGATACCAACCAAGCAGGTGAAGATAGCCGTAATGTTGCGAGAAACGCGCTTTTACTTGCAGATTTACCTGTCACTGTACCCGGTCAAACTGTAAACCGTTTATGTGCTAGTGGTTTAGGTGCGGTAATTGACTCCGCACGTGCTATTACTTGTGGTGAAGGTGAATTATATATTGCAGGTGGCGTAGAAAGTATGTCTCGTGCACCCTTTGTGATGGGTAAAGCCGAAAGTGCTTATAGCCGTGATGCTAAAATTTATGACACCACGATTGGCTCTCGTTTTCCGAATAAAAAAATTATTGCCCAGTACGGCGGTCACTCAATGCCTGAAACGGGCGATAATGTTGCTGCCGACTTTGGTATTACACGAGAGCAAGCCGATTTATTTGCAGCTCAGTCACAAGCCAAATATCAAAAAGCCAAAGAAGAAGGTTTCTTTGCGGGTGAAATCACCCCAATTGAGGTTTTCCAAGGCAAAAAGCTACCACCAAAACTGGTTTCTGAAGATGAACACCCTCGCCCAAGCTCGACTGTTGAAGCACTTACGAAATTAAAACCATTGTTTGAAGGTGGTGTAGTGACTGCTGGGAATGCTTCAGGCATTAATGACGGCGCTGCGGCACTCCTGATTGGTTCAGAAGCCGCCGGTCAAAAATATGGCTTAAAGCCTATGGCAAAAATATTGTCAGCAGCAGCAGCTGGTATTGAACCACGTATTATGGGGGCCGGCCCTATCGAAGCCATTAAAAAAGCAGTTGCACGTGCAGGGCTGACTTTAGATGACATGGATATTATTGAAATTAATGAAGCTTTTGCCTCACAAGTGTTATCTTGCTTAAAAGGCTTAAATGTTGATTTTAATGATCCTCGCGTAAATCCAAATGGCGGTGCGATTGCTATTGGTCATCCACTTGGTGCTTCTGGTGCCCGTCTTGCTTTAACTGTGGCACGCGAACTCATTCGTCGTAAAAAGAAATATGCTGTCGTAAGCCTATGTATTGGTGTGGGTCAAGGCCTCGCTATGGTGATTGAAAACGTTTCATAATTACCAAACCAGATATCCATTCATCACAACAGCGCAGTGATGAATGGATTTATTTTGCAGAGCGAAATATAATAGCAAAACTTTGCTTTATTATATTTGAGGATCGAATGTCTCAGAATTCAAAAACTGAACAACCAATAAATTTTGATGAGATACGCCTAGATCCTATTTCACATATTCATCGGGAAAATAACCCTCAATTTATCGCTTCCTTAGCGCGTGGTTTAGAACTTTTACGCTGCTTTTCTGCAAATAATCAGGTACTTGGAAATCAAGAACTTGCAAAAATGACAGGTTTACCTAAACCGACTATTGCACGTATTACCAATACCCTTGTGTCATTAGGTTATTTAAAACAATTGCCTAATTCGACCAAATATACCCTAGACATTGGTGTTTTATCTTTAGGATATGCAGCATTGTCGAATATTTCTATCCGTACTATTGCTCATCAATATATGGAAGAGATGAGTCAACATGTGCAAGCCCCTGTGGCAATGGCAACACGTGACAGATTAAATATGGTGTATATCGATGTGGTACAAATTGAAACTGCATTAAATATGCGCCGTCCAATTGGTTCAACTTTGCCACTTCATAGTAGCTCAATGGGAAGAGCATGCTTAGCGGCGACTCCTGAACGTGAACGCAATTTTTTACTTGATGCGCTTAAACAAAAGAACGCTGAAAACTGGCCTGCCATCAAACGCTCTTTAGAACGAGCTTTCCGAGATTATCAAGATTACGGATATTGTTTGTCTTTAGGTGAATGGCATAAAGAAGTGAACTCGGTCGCTGTACCTTTAGTCAGCTCTAAACACGGTCTTTATGTATTTAACTGTGGTGCGCCAAGTTTCCATTTAAATCCGGAAAAACTTGAAGGTGAAATTGGACCACGTTTAATCCATATGGTGCACAATATTCAAGATGCTTTGAATGAAACGCACTGACAGTGAATGAATTCATTCTAAACAATAGTGATAGGCTTATTGTATAACCATCTACAGTTCATTTTCCATAAGCTATATAAAATTATAGCTATATAATGAAGTATAACCCAATTCAAATTATTAATTTTATTGGGATTTGCATAAAGCCTATGATTATTTATAAATTTAGATAAAATTGATTTAACTTCGGATCTATTTTCCTTTTGATGTAATATGCCACTATCTTTCCAAATCAAGTGAGATTGAGGAATTTTTATAATTGATTAAAGCTTATTTAATAGATTCACCAACTACAGGATTTCTCAAAACTCATAAGTACAGAAAATCAATTAAGCTATTAATTTTATTTAAAAAATAATATTTAATTACGAATTTTATTTAAAAAAACTTAACCACAGATAATTTTAAGAAAAAGTTAATAATTCACTACAATAATAAAAACAAACAATATAATTAAATATACATTTAAATTTAACTTAATATTTAATAAAACTCAAAAAAGACTCAATATATTAACTTTATTTAAAATATAAATTTTTCAAACAAAATACTTGCATTATTAAAAAAATAAAAGTATTTTTCAGTAGCCAAAAATTAATTATTACCATTCTATAATTTAACTTTCCATGGAGATTATATAAATACTTATAATTACAAAAGAATCTTTAAATAATTATTTCTTCGTATATTGACTTCAAGATATGGAGATTTCTAACAAATAAAGCTGCTACATAGAGTATCTATAATGGTTAAACCTAATCAGGAAAAAATTAAAAATTCAGAACCTACATTTCTTCCTATTCCTAATGTTATATTAAAAGATATATATCTTGAGGACCGCCAATGGTTTACTAAATTAGTTCATCTTGAAGAAGTTTATCCATATCTGGAAATTATTTGGAAAAATTTAGATTTTTTATTGTCAAAAAAAGTTGAAAGTAACCCTAAAAATCTATCATATGCTCTTACTGAAAGTCAGTTTAGTAGTAATGTAGATATACTAAGAAATCCAAGTGAATATATTAATATATTAAAAAACAAAGCATATTATCAATTTTTTTATACTCAATTTAGCCCTTTATTTAAGACAATTGGTAGTTGGCTTACAGGTATATCCTCTATTAATTATGCATGGAAAGAAGAAGGTGGAATACTACTTAAAATTCATGCAGACATGGTTGGGAATGGAAATGTTTCTCATAGTTTGTCGCATCAATTTGAGTTAGGAGCCAATACAGTAGGCTTAAGTTTTCCTGATGTATTTAACAATAGCTTTACACACAATCTTAATATTCAAGAGTATGCCTTTAATCTTCCAGTATTCTTACTCAGCATTGCTCAATTTCCAGAAAAATTATATCCAGAGTCTTTAGGTGTTAATTTGGCAATGGCCCAATATATAGATAACTTAAGTTTAATCAACCAATACGATAAAAATATTTTCGGCCATTTAAAACAACAAAATTTCACTAAAAATTCTATTTTAGCAATTAATCAATATATTAAAAATAATGATGCATTAGACAAAATAAATAATGGCTATAACACAACATTAAATATTATTAGAAGATTTGAAGACTATATATTTTCAGACTTAGCCGATCATAAAAAATTTAGTAATAATACAGCTATGCTCTCTTTAATCCAGAAGTTAGGAAAATATGGTCATGGATACCATAAACGGGGCAAGTTATCTGATAAACCAATTGATGATTGGCTTGTATCAGGTAATTTTTCTCCAGAGCATCTCCTTAATGCTTTAGCTTCTTCCAAATACATATCACCTGGTCAACCTGATAAAAGTACTTTTGTAAAACTTATCAAACATCCTAAAGGAGCAATGTTTGGTGTATTTTCAGAACAAGATATTAAGATAGTGGAAACATGGATTAAAGATTTAGATAATTATGATATTACGCAAACTAATTTTTTTATTAGCGACTGCAAGAATAAAAGTAATTCCATACCTATTAAATATTTGGATGAAGAAATAATAGTCCAAGCGAATCTTAAAGCTTTAAATAAATATAGCAATTTTACCCTCCAAGAACTGTATCCACTATTTTTACATGCTGGATGTTATCCAGATGTATTACCTACAGCAAAACATTTTGCTCAAAATTGGCTTACAGCACATGAACAAGCTTTAAAAAAAGAGGGACTACCATTTTATCCATATAGTCATGAACAACTAAATAAATGGCTAGATGTTCAACATCTCCACCAAGTAAATAGTTATATTCCCTTAGAAGGAATACCTAAAGAAAGCCGAGAAGATATTATTAATGATGCCATAAGCTTAGCTCCATTAACCCTAATTGATGGTGCATGGCTTCGTAATACCTCGATTCCTGCACGGGTCAGCACATATATTGGAAGATTACAATATCGAACACTGCTTGATGAACTCGGAGGTGGAGATATAAGTTTTCACCATGGGAATATCTATAAACAATTATTAGAAAGTATGGAAATAGATATTGGGAAATTTACTGATAAAAAATTTGCCACTTCTATCTTATTTGATGAAGACGACCTCAAAGTACCGCTTTTTTGGCTGGCTATATCTTTATTTCCCAATTCGTTTTTGCCTGAGACTCTTGGATTGAATTTGGCAATGGAGCTTTCTGGTGTTGGCGGGGAGTATCGTCGATCTGGCGATATTCTACGTTATTACGGTTTTAGCTCACTGTTCACTAGTCTTCATAACACTATCGACAATGTGGTAACAGGACATTCAGCTTGGGCTATAGATGCGATCCAACACCACCTCGACAATATTCTTCAACATGGTGGCGAACAAGCAAGAGAACAACATTGGGAACGTATATGGATAGGTTACCGTTCACTTAGCCATCCACCGAAAGATAATTGGTTCCGAAGCACTATGAACCATCTTCTACACCATACTTTCAAAAAAGCACTTAATAGAAAGGATAAGTAATGAATTATAATTTTTTATCTTTTGTTCTAACAGCATTAGTAATTAATTTAGCACCCGGCCCTGCTATGTTTTATGTAATGAATCAATCATTAAAATATGGAGTAAAAGCAGGGTTAAAAGCAGCAGCAGGAGTTGAATTTGGCGTATTCTTCTATGTTTTATTATCAGCATTTGGATTAATGTTTATCTTTCAACAAATTCCACTGCTATACAAAACTATTCAATTCATTGGCGCATTATATCTACTATATCTAGCTTATTTATCTTGGCCTAGACGTAAATCAACAGAAAGTCCTAATGTTCTTTCACAGGATTCTACAGAATCAGCCCGCTACTCATTTAGCAAAGGAATGTTGATTAATTTGTCTAACCCCAAGATTGGGCTCTTCTTTGTTAGCTTGTTACCGCAATTTGTACCTTCGAGTTCTCATCCAGCTTGGCTGTATTTCCTCTTATATGGGCTAATTTTCAATTTTGGCGGTATCTGTGTGAATATGACCGTTGGTGTAATGGCTCGCAAATTAAAATCCATTATAAAAAGAGCATCATGGTTTGATTATATTCCGCCACTCCTATTCTTATCTATTGCTATTTTAACTATTACACGGGAGGGATTATGAGTTACATTCTAGGTATTTCTGCTTTTTATCATGATAGTGCTATTACCTTACTTAAAAATGGTGAGATCATATGTGCATTACAAGAAGAACGTTTTTCTCGCGTTAAACAAGATAATCGCTTTCCCCGCCAAGCATTGCTTGCTTGTTTTAAGCAAGCAGGAATTACTCTTAAAGATATATCTTATATTGCTTATTATGAAGATCCTGAAATTAAATTTGAACGAATATATACCACTTATAAAAACAACTTTCCAAAAGGTGCCTTAAGCTTTGCAAAACAATATAAGCGATTTGTTGCTAGAAAAAATATTATTTCCCTTATAAAAAGCGAGCTTACAGCTATTTTTCAAGAGCAGACTTTACCCCCATTCTATATTTGTCAACACCATCAAAGTCATGCTGCATCAGCCTTCTATCCATCACCATATACCAATGCTGCTGTACTCTGTGTTGATGGTGTTGGGGAATGGTCGACCACTACAGCTTGGCATGGTTACGGTACAGAGTTACGCCCTTTATTTGATATTCGGTTTCCCCATTCTCTAGGGTTACTATATTCTGCCTTTACCTATTACTGCGGCTTCAAGGTGGATTCAGGTGAATATAAACTAATGGGACTTGCCCCCTATGGTACACCTCGTTATGTCGATATTATTTTAAAAAATCTAATTACAATTAATGATGATGGTAGCTTTTACTTAAATCGTGAATATTTTGATTATGAAGTCGGGAATCGCATGATCACCGATAAATTCGAAGTATTGTTTGGGGGAGCAGCTCGAGAGCCTGAAAGTATTATTACAGAGAAGGAGATGGATCTCGCTGCGTCAATACAAGTTGTTACTGAAGAGGTTATGTTGAAGCTAGCAAAGAAAATTAAGTCTCTTACTCAGGCTGAGAATCTTTGTCTGGCTGGTGGTGTTGCCCTTAACTGTGTAGCAAATGGTAAATTGTTACGCTCCGATTTATTTAAGAATATTTTTGTTCAGCCAGCCTCTGGTGACTCAGGTGGATCACTTGGGGCAGCATATCTATGTTATTACAAGCAAATACAAGGAACCAGAAAAGTTAATGAGTTCAGTGACCATATGCAAGGTGCTTATCTTGGTAATGCATATAAAAACTCTGAAATTAAAGAAGCCTTAAATCAATGGGGTGCTAACTACCAATACCTTGATGAGAATACATTATTACAAAAAACAGCAGAACTATTAGCGAATGATAAAGTAATTGGTTGGTTCCAAGGACGGATGGAGTTTGGCCCTCGTGCGCTGGGAGGCCGTTCTATATTGGGGAATCCTCAATCAGAGACAATGCAAAGTGTTATGAATCTAAAGATTAAGAATCGTGAATCATTTCGTCCATTTGCACCTGCTGTACTAGCTGAAGCTGCAGCGCAATGGTTTGATCTCAATTGTTCTTCACCTTATATGTTAATAGTTGCTCCCATACATCCTAATAAACGTAGAACAGTTAAAAATGAAAAAAATTACTCTGGTATAGAAAAATTAAAACTTAGCCGTTCTGAAATCCCAGCTGTAACTCACGTTGATTTTTCAGCTAGGATCCAAACTGTAGATGGACAACATAATAAACGCTTCAGGCAATTAATAAGTAAGTTTTCCACAATTACAGGTTGCCCGATATTAATAAATACTTCGTTTAATGTCCGAGGAGAACCTATTGTTGAAAGCCCAACTGATGCATATCGGTGCTTTATGCGAACAGAAATGGATGGCTTGGTTATTGGTGACTTTCTTTTAATAAAAACTGAACAACCTGAATGGCAAGAGAAAACCGATTGGAGAAAAGAATATGCCCTTGACTGATAAACCTATACTCAACCATAAACAAGCCGTTCAAGAAGTCTATCGATGGACTCCTCAAATTATTGATTATGACAGTTTTATGCATATAGGAGCCCGATGGGTGCCCTATACAATGTATTTCCATGAAAAGAACTTTCGTTCTGAAGCAATTAATACTGATTCATTAGGGTTTCGCTATAGCCTTTTAAATGGGAAACGTTTTTCTGTTGCTGAGCGTCCATCAAATGGTCGCGTAAACTTATTAGTCGGTGGGTCTACTGCATTAGGTGTTGGAGCTACTTGTGATGAAAATACAGTTGCATCCCGTTTGAGTGAGATTACTGGAGAACGATGGTTGACTTTCGCAGGGCGTGGCTATAATGCAACTCAAGAACTACTCTTATACTTAATGAATCAACAACAAGTTGGAGAGATTGGTCATGTTGTAGTCTTTAGTGGCATGAATACTCTTGCTTTAGAAGGTATCCCAGATGAGTTTGCAAGTGAATATGGACGTTATTATTACTCTTTCGAATTCCAACATTACATGAATAAATTTAATGAGGATATGAAACGCAAAAAAGATTCTTTTGATACAGCAAATGGGGATTCATTTTTTCAACGTTGCAAAAAAGCATTTTCCAAAAGTAATCCAGCAGATGAAATCATCACAGATGCAGGTGTTTCATTAGATGAGCGATTAATTCGTGCGGCGGATGCCATCACGATTGCTTTACAGCAATGGAAACTGTTACTAGCAGCTCATGGAGCATCTCTAACATTTATTCTCCAACCTTTATCACATTGGTGTCGAGATTTTCTTACTCCTGAGGAGGATGCTGTATTTCATGCTATAGAAAGTTGCCCTAATAATTTCTATCGGTTATTCAGTGGAGTTTTAGGAAAAGAGGTTCATATCCCATTCTTTACTCATATCCAGAATAGGGCTAATGGCATACCCTGTTTTGATATGAATGAATTGTTAAGAGATTCTCCAGCATTTAATGACACGATTTTTGTTGATCGTGTGCACTTTAATGACCTTGGCAATGACCAATTGGCCCAAATTATTTCAGCAAAACTATAAAACTATTTTAAAAGGAGAAGCAAATGAGAATCATCAAAAATATTTTAAATTTATTTAAACGGAAGAAAAAGAAAAAAGGAGGTTCTATCTATCCGTTACGTTGAAATAAACTTCACAGAATGAAAAAATTCTCTAATAAAATTTATAAAATAATGCCCATTTAGCTTTCTAGATGGGCATTTTTAATTTTAAGTGGGAATAAATAAAATTCTATAAAAGCCCTAATAAACGTCCACGAATAATATCTTCTGCGTCTTTGACAATTCGGCTGACCAATTCATCACAGGTCGGAATATCATGAATTAAACTTGCAACTAACCCACATGACCATGCTCCGGCATTTACATCGCCATCTATCATGACTTTAGGATAAACCCCTGCAACCTCTTCAATAATATCTTCAAATTTAATGTTGTCGCCAAGCGCTTTTTCTTTCGCTACAATTTTTTCGACGGCCACATTATTCAGCACGCGCTCGGTATTGCGTAAAGCTCGCATAATTAAACGGGTATCTCTTTCAGTTGCATTCAGAATCGCCTGTTTCACATTTGCATGTACTGGGGCTTCTTGAGTTGCAATAAAACGCGTTCCCATATTAATTCCATCTGCCCCCATGGCTAAAGCTGCCGCGAGTGAGCGTCCATCCACCATCCCGCCTGAAGCAACAAATGGAATTTCTAATGCATCGGCTGCTAAAGGCAATAGAATCATATTCGGTACATCATCTTCACCAGGGTGCCCACCACACTCAAAACCATCTACAGAAACTGCATCGCATCCAATTTGCTGAGCTTTTAGGCTATGTCGAACAGATGTACATTTATGAATAACTTTAATTCCAGCAGCCTTTAAATAAGGCATGACTTGTTCAGGATTACGACCCGCTGTTTCTACAACTTTTACTCCGCCCTTAATAATTGCTTCTACAAAACCCGGATAATCTGGTGTATTTACGGTAGGCAAGAAAGTTAAATTTACGCCAAAAGGTTTATCAGTCATTTCTCGACAGCGCGCAATTTCTTTTGCTAGATTTTCAGGTGTTCTTTGCGTCAGGCCAGTAATAATGCCTAATCCACCTGCATTTGAAACCGCAGCAGCAAGCTCCGCAAAACCGACATAATGCATACCGCCTTGAATAATCGGGTGCTCGATTTCAAATAATTCTGTAATTTTCGTCTTCATATTATTTCCACTCACTTTTTATATACCTAGCTTCTGATTTCCTTAGCATGTCTAGGTACTTTATTACCAATAAATCCTGTAAACATTTCTAAACTTACAAAACCTAAAATTTCACAATACAAAACTCCATACCACAATATAAAACAAATTAATTGATAATGGAATTTGTTTTCGATAGGATCATCTTATTAATTTAAAGTTTTAATTTCAAATCTGTCTAAGAATATTTGGTTTGAATCAACAATAAAGCGAATATTTTTCAAATAGTTAAACAAAAGGAATGAATGATGCAGCAGGATGATATGAGTCAAAATAAATTGACAATAAGTGTGATTAAGCAACATTTAGATAAAAATATACTCACACTAACGATGAGCAATCCCACCAAAAAGAATGCGATTAATTATGAAATGTATTCTGCACTCAGTCAGGCATTAGATGAGGCAGCAATCAATGAAGAAGTTCATGTTGTTATACTCACAGGCGAAGGGTCTGCATTTACCAGCGGCAATGACGTAAATGCATTCGAAACGCGTAATACAACCAGTACCGAACCACCCTCTTCAATTGTGTTTCTAAAAAGCTTAGCAACGTTTCCAAAGCCGATTATTGCTAAAGTAAATGGTGTGGCAATTGGTATTGGCAGCACCATGCTTTTACATTGTGACCTCGTATATGCAAGTCAAAATTCTATTTTTCAGTTTCCTTTTGTGAATCTCGGACTTGTGCCTGAAGCAGGTTCTAGTTACATCTTACCGAGATTATTAGGGTTCGCTCGAGCTTCTGAAATTATTTTACTGGGCGAGAAATTTTCGGCGCAACAAGCTAAAAATTATGGTTTAGTAAATAACGTATGCGAAGAAAACGAGCTTGATCAATTTGTTGAAGATACGGCAACCAAACTCGCAAATAAACCAACTCAAGCTTTACAGCTCAGCAAAAAATTATTAAGAGATATGCCTATTGATGATCTATTAAATCGTATTGATCATGAGTCGACTATTTTTTCTCATTGTTTGCAAGGTGAAGAATTTAAAGAAGCTCTAAGCGCCTTCAAAGAAAAAAGAAAACCGAACTTTCATAAGCACGTCATTTGAAATATAACTTATGAAAAAGGCCAGCAATCAATATCTTTGCTGGCCTTTTTGATTTTTTAATTCAGTACAATTAACTAATCTCAGTACGAATGTTATTCACCATATGTAAGAGACGTGGTGCAATATCTTCTTCAAGTTTTTCTCGGTTCATAATAAAACTTGGACCACCACAGTTGAACACCAGCAAACCATGTTGTTCATGAATCAGTGGAACTGCAACTGAGTTCACATCTTTATGCCATTCGCCAATTGAAAAACAATATCCAAAATCTTGGTAGTCTTTAAAAGCTTTGTCTAAATCACGATTAATCTTGATCCAGTCTTCTTTGTGCTTGGTACGAATCGCATCAAGCAAAAACTCTCTTTCATCTTCAGGCATTGCAGCTAAACATGCACGGCCCATCGAACTTAAATGAATGGGTAAATAAGTTCCGACCTGACGGCGCATGGTCATATTTCCTTTACCTTGTACCACGTCAAGATAAATCATATTGAGTCGATCACGTGTTGCCATTGCGACCGCAGCGCCAGCATAGTCTGCCAGATTTTTCATATATGGATGAGCAATAGAACGAATCGACACGTTAGAAAGCATCGAGTAACCAAAAGCAAGAACCCCAACTGAAAGTTGAAATTTGCTCGAATTTGGGACTTGTTTGATATAACCCAAACGAGACAAAGTGTGCGTTAGACGAGTAATGGTTGGCTTAGGTAAACCCGTCATTTGTGCGAGCTCTTGGTTTCCTAAATGCTGATGTTTTGGGGTAAAACAACGTAAGAGCTCTAAACCACGGGCTAATGCAGTAATAAATTGGCGATCATTTTCATCCTGCATGTCTTGAATCGGATGTAATAATTCATGTCTTAAAGGCGCTAATAATTTTTCTGTTTGCTCTGCATCTACTGCATCATTCATATCTATACCAATCCATATTTTGTTTCGCACTGCGAAAATTATAATCTATTTTTTCTATAAATAGCAAAAAAGCAAACGTCCGAGTCTGCATCTAAAATATAACTTGATTTAAACCCTTCAAGCGAAAGGCTAAATATTTTATTTTCTAATTTTAACCTTCCGCTTTTAAGCCAGCTTACGCAATCACGCCTTTTTGCTTAAGCTCATCTAATTTTTCCACAGAAACGATTCGACCTAGAACCACTTGTGTATGTTCGCCCAATAAAGGAGGAGCTGTTTTGTACTCAACAGGGGTTCTTGAAAGTTTGATTGGCGAACCAATTACCTTCAATTTTTCACGTTGCGGGTGATTCATCTCGACCAACATTTCTCGGGCAATGACTTGTGGCTCTTGAAAAGCTTGTTCCAAGTTATTGATTACACCTACGGGAACTTTAGCAGCATAAATCGCATCTACCCATTCATCTGCAGTTTTAGTTAAGAAATGGTTTGATAAAATTTCGATAATTTCATCACGGTGTTTAATTCGGTCTGCATTTCGGGCAAAACGCGCATCATTGGGTAAATCGGGTAACCCAATACTTCTACAGAGCTGAATAAACTGAGTGTCATTTCCACACGCGATAATAAAATCACGATCAGAAGCTTTAAATACTTGGTAAGGCACAATATTGGCGTGTGCATTGCCATAACGCTTAGGGATGTTACCTGATGAAAGATAATTCATTCCCTGATTTGCCATAGTCGCAATTTGGACATCAAGCAAAGCCATGTCAATGTATTGTCCTAAACCCGTCACATGACGATTAAGTAAAGCAGCTTGAATGGCTATCGTAGAATAAAGTCCTGTAGCTAAATCAGAAAAGGCCACACCTACTTTTTGGGGGCCACCGCCCGGTAAATCATCACGCTCACCTGTGACTGACATCAGTCCGCCCATTCCCTGAATAATAAAGTCGTAACCAGGTTCTTCAGCTCTTGGGCCATTTTGACCAAAACCTGTAATTGAGCAATACACCAATTTCGGGTTAATTGCAGATAAAGACTCGTAATCCAAACCGTATTTTTTCAAAGAACCTGCTTTATAGTTCTCAATCACCACATCTGTGTCTTGAATTAAAGCTTTAATCAATTCTTGACCATCAGGGCTGGCAATATCGATGGCAACCGATAGTTTATTGCGGTTTGTAGACTGATAATAAGCAGCCTCTTGAGTATCAAACCCAGAGTCATCCTTCATCCAAGGTGGTCCCCACGAACGAGTATCGTCACCGACTTTGGGTCTTTCAATTTTGATGACCTCTGCACCTAAATCGGCCAGCGTCTGTCCACACCAAGGCCCAGCCAATACCCGACTTAAGTCAAGCACCCGAATTCCATTTAAAGCACCCATCTTCATCCCACTCTATCTGGTGATTCATTTCCTATAGGGAAATTTATCCATTTAAAATTTCGCATAGCGATATATATTTTTAATATACACACCTCATTTTAAAAATCAAACTTTAATTTTCCACTAAAAATGATGAATTTTTATAAGAAAATATAGCTTAAATAAATCAATAAATTAGCCAATCAAATACCAACAACAATATATCGCATTGCGAAATTAATTTTCAAAATATATTGTTTTGCGTTCATCCTTTGATTACTATCGCTTCAAATATTGATGATTTTACGAACATCGAATTGATGTTCTTAGCATGTAGTAAAAGGATGAGACTATGATTCGAGATCAGGAAACACTAAATCAACTTGTTGATATGATTCGACAATTTGTTGAAGGTGTATTAATTCCTAATGAGAATGAAGTCGCTGCAACGGATGAAATTCCTCAAGATATTATTGATCAAATGAAAGCGCTGGGCTTATTCGGTTTAACCATTCCTGAAGAGTACGAAGGCCTTGGCCTAACGATGGAAGAAGAAGTCTATGTTGCTTTTGAATTAGGACGGACCTCTCCTGCTTTTCGTTCTCTGATTGGTACCAATAACGGCATTGGTTCAAGTGGTCTGATTATTGACGGTACTGAAACTCAAAAATCATTTTTCTTGCCACGTTTAGCTCGCGGTGAAGTAATCAGTTCTTTTTGCTTAACTGAACCCGATGCTGGTTCTGATGCTGCATCTTTAAAGACTAGTGCCGTAAAAGATGGAGACTTTTATATTTTAAATGGCACCAAACGCTTTATTACCAATGCTCCTCATGCTGGCGTATTTACAGTAATGGCACGCACAAGTTCTGATATTAAGGGTGCTGGTGGTATTTCTGCTTTTATTGTCGACAGCCAAACCCCAGGTATTTCTCTGGGCAAACGTGATAAAAAAATGGGGCAAAAAGGCGCTCACACTTGTGATGTGATTTTTGAAAATTGTCGTATTCCTGCTTCTGCATTGATTGGTGGAGTTGAAGGCGTTGGCTTTAAAACCGCCATGAAAGTGCTTGATAAGGGTCGATTGCATATCGCGGCGTTAAGTGTTGGGGCCGCGACAAGAATGCTAGATGACTCTTTAAAGTACGCCATCGAACGTAAGCAATTTGGGCAACCCATTGCCGAATTCCAACTTATTCAAGCCATGCTCGCCGACTCCAAAGCCGAGATTTATGCAGCTAGATGCATGGTCTTAGACGCTGCACGTCTACGTGATGCAGGACAAAACGTCAGCACTGAAGCTTCCTGCGCAAAAATGTTTGCGACCGAAATGTGTGGTCGAGTCGCTGATCGCTGCGTACAGATCCATGGCGGTGCAGGTTACATCAGTGAATATGCGATTGAACGTTTTTATCGAGATGTTCGTCTGTTCCGCCTCTATGAAGGGACCACTCAAATTCAACAAGTGATTATTGCCCGAAACATGATTCGCGCTGCGTCTTAATCAAATTTTAAGCACTTTAAAACGACTTGAAGTGCTTTCAATCAAATGTAGGTAATGGATTATGGCTACAAATTACAAAGAAAGTCTTTCACGTATACAGCCTCATACTTGGAAAATTGCATTTATTTTTGCATTTCTAGCGCTATTGGTTGATGGTGCAGATTTGATGCTGCTGTCTTATAGCTTAAATAGTATTAAGGCAGATTTCGGATTAAGTTCGGTACAAGCCGGTATGCTCGGTAGTTTTACTTTAGCAGGTATGGCTGTTGGTGGAATTTTTGGCGGTTGGGCATGCGATAAATTTGGTCGCGTCCGCATTGTGGTTATTTCTATTTTAATTTTCTCACTCCTCACCTGTGGCTTAGGTTTTACTCAGAGCTTTCTTCAATTCGGTATTTTAAGATTTTTTGCCTCACTTGGACTTGGCTCGCTCTACATTGCGTGTAATACATTGATGGCCGAATATGTCCCGACACGTTACCGCACAACCGTACTTGGAACTTTACAAGCGGGTTGGACGGTTGGATATATTGTTGCAACATTACTTGCAGGTTGGATTATTCCAGATCATGGCTGGCGCATGCTGTTCTACGTTGCGATTATTCCCGTCATTATTGCCGTTTTAATGCATATTTTTGTACCAGAACCACAAGCATGGCAACAATCCCGACTACAACAACCTGTTGCGGCTCAAAACTCTCAGAAAACTTCGGCATTTAAACTTATTTTCCAAGATAAACAGAACCGTAATATGTTTATCCTTTGGGCACTAACCGCAGGTTTCTTACAGTTTGGCTATTATGGCGTAAATAACTGGATGCCTTCTTACCTAGAAAGTGAGTTAGGTATGAAGTTTAAAGAAATGACTGCCTATATGGTCGGTACTTATACCGCCATGATTTTAGGTAAAGTCCTTGCCGGCATGATGGCAGACAAACTAGGTCGTCGTTTTACCTATGCCTTTGGTGCCATTGGTACTGCTATTTTCTTACCACTTATTGTTTTTTATAACTCTCCAAGCAATATTTTATATTTACTCGTTACCTTCGGTTTCTTATACGGTATTCCTTACGGCGTAAATGCAACCTATATGACTGAAAGTTTTGCGACAGCCATCCGCGGTACAGCCATTGGCGGTGCTTATAATGTTGGTCGTCTTGGAGCGGCACTTGCCCCTGCCACAATTGGCTTCTTAGCGTCTGGTGGTTCTATTGGTTTAGGTTTTGTCGTAATGGGCGCTGCCTACCTGATTTGTGGCGTGATCCCCGCTCTATTCATTAAAGAAAAATTATACGACCCACAAAAGTCGTAAAGAGATCTATCACATAGGTCATGTGCCTATCTGGTTGATGGTGCTAACGATCGAAACATGTGTTTTAAATCGTTAGCCAGAAATAAGGAATTTACTCCTCAAAGTTATTCCTTATTTCCACATATGTAGAGTCTATTACTCTTCATTTTAATTTTTTAGGTAAGCTTAGCTCCCAAGGGAGCTAAGCTTAAAAAGATGAAGATGTACTTGGTATTTTTAATCGCTTTATTATAAAAGAACCCGCGTTAAAGCAGGTTCCCTCATTACTTAGAAAATCAACTTGCGTGCTTAAAACTATCAATTTGCTTAATTTCATAAGGCAAACCGACATAATTTTCAGCCAATGTTGTTCTACCTGCAATCGACCCGAGCACATAACTTAGTTCGGCTTGTTTAATCTTATGATCAAACTCACTTTCAGTTTCAAAGCGATGCAATAAATGAGTCATCCACCAAGAAAAACGCTCAGCTTTCCATACACGTTGTAGGCATTTCTCTGAGTATTCATCAATACCCTGTTCTGAACCTTCGGCATAATATTCAACAAGCGCACTTGATAAATAAGCAATATCGGAAGCCGCGAGATTTAGGCCTTTTGCTCCTGTTGGTGGAACAATATGTGCAGCATCACCTGCTAAAAATAGTTTTCCAAAGCGCATTGGCTCAGTCACAAAGCTACGTAACGGTGCAATACTCTTTTCAATAGAGGTCCCAGTCACTAGCTTTTCACGGCTTTCAGGGTCTAGGCGGTTTTTTAACTCATCCCAGAACTTTTCATCCGACCAGTCTTCTACGTGATCTGTTAAAGGGACTTGTAAATAATAACGGCTACGCGTTTCAGAACGCATACTGCATAAAGCAAATCCACGTTCTGACTGTACATAAATCAATTCATCGGCTACAGGTGGAACATCTGCCAACACACCTAACCAGCCAAACGGATAAACTTTTTCAAAGGTTTTAATTTTATCTTCTGGCACGCTGGCACGACAGACACCATGGTAGCCATCACAACCTGCAATGAAGTCACATTCAATTTGAAAGGCTTTACCTTGGTACTCAAACTCAACTTTGGGCGCAGTGTAGAAATCTTTCACCTGTACATTTTGAGCTTCATAAAATGAAGTCAGCTTCTCTGCTTCACGCGCAGTCATCAGGTCTTTAGTCACTTCGGTCTGACCATATACGGTCACTTGTTTTCCACCTGTTAGTGCGGCCAAATCAACCCGATGTTTTACACCATTGGTTAAGATTTCAATGCCCGAATGCGGTAATCCTTTGTCTTTTAAATTTTGGTCAACCCCTGCTTGTTTAAGTAAGTCGACTGAAACTTGTTCTAAAATTCCTGCACGAATCCGTGAAGCCACATATTCAGCACTACGTTGCTCAACAATAATATGGTCGATCCCAGCTTTATATAGAAGTTGCCCAAGCAATAATCCTGCTGGTCCAGAACCAATAATTGCAACCTGTGTCTTTAAAATATCCATAACTTCATCCTTGTTTCATCCTGACTTTTAAATTACTGGCTTTAAGTTTTGTGCACTATGTATCCAAGACGAAAATAACCGTTTATCATTTAGTTTGTCCGAATAGCGGACAGAAACAACCAAAATAACAGGAATGAAAGGATGCCTTCTCTCGATGCTTTTTTAGAGCACCCGAACTCGCATGAGAAAATTCGTCAAGAAGACTACATTGCAGGCTTAGCAAAAGGCTTAGCGTTACTGGAAGCTTTTGGAACAGATCGGCAACGGCTCAATGTAACTCAAGTGGCTGAACGAACGGGTATTAGTCGTACAGCGGCAAGACGTTATCTGAAAACTTTAAAATACTTAGGCTATTTAGAAACAGATGAACATTACTTTTGGCTCACCCATCGCGTGCTGCGCTTTTCGAGTTCTTATTTAAGCTCTGCACATCTGCCTAAAGTTGCTCAGTCATTTTTAAATCTTTTGTGTGCGCAGACGTCTCTCACTTTTTCGATTGTAGTTCTGGACGATAATGAAGTGGTGCCGATTGCTCGTAGTTATTTACCGCAGCAAGATAATTTACGCGTTAGCCCTTACGGCATGCATTTAGGAAATCGGCTCCCTGCCCATGCAACTTCTACGGGTAAAGTATTACTTGCGGCACTGCCTGAAGAAACTCAGCACACATGGGTAAAAACTTACGGTTTAAAACGCTTAACCCCATTTACCGTTGTAGATGAGTCAAAGTTTTTTGAAGTGCTTAAAGGCATTTCACTATCAGATTATTGTCTTTCTAAAGAAGAACATGAACTTGGCGTGATTGCGATTGCCGTGCCTGTTTTTAATGCACAAGGTCAAGCCGTGGCAGCACTTAACTGCATGTCTCAAACCAACCGTGTACAAGAAGATTATTTGGTTCAGCAAATTTTGCCATTGCTGCGCAACACGGCAAATGAACTCAGAAATGTGATTTAAATAGACATAGAAACTCTTGTCATCAATTAGAGGTACAAGAGTTTCAACTCATAATTTTAAATTGCGAACCCTTTAACTCGCTGGTTTGCCAGAACTAATGAAAGAACGAATACGAGCCAATTGAGCAGCTAAACAATATTGAAAAAATTACTTACAGCAATTTTAGGCATTGATTTGGTGAGGAAGATTTTGCTCAATAGACATGGCTTTTTTCCAGCTTTCTAAGTTTTCTAGACTTTTTACATATTGCTCAATATTGAGATATTTTGATCGAATATTTAAAGAATTAATTAGACCATAGACTACGAAACCAATCATAAAATCTGCACCCGTTAAGCAATTGTCTACTAAGAATTTTTTGCCTACTAATTGTTGATCTAAATATGAAAATACTTTATCCAACTCAGCATGCGCATATTGATCCAAGAACTTTAATTGAGTGCCATTTTTTAACTCAACCGAATTAAAAATATTTAATAAATATGGAACCATAGCCGAACTTTCTGAAAAATGAATCCATTGTAAATAATCAAGATAACTGTCTGAATTTTTCGCGGGCATAAGTTGAGGAGCAAACTTTTCAATCAAAATTTCTACAATAGCACCTGATTCAGCAATTACTTTTCCATCGAGCTCAATCACAGGTGATTTTCCTAAAGGATGTATGTTTTTTAATTCTTGAGGTGCAAGATTTGTATTTTTATCTCGAAAATAACTATTTAATTCATATGGTTGATTAATTTCTTCAAGTAACCACAGAATGCGAAATGAGCGTGAAGCATTTAAATGATGAAGAATAATAGACATTAATTTTCTCTTTTAAACTAGAAGGTCAACAAAGTAAGGCCTAACTATATAGCTCAATAGACGACCGGTCTAATATTTTTTGTTATCAGCTCAGTATTTGTCTGATTAAGTAATAAAGTAAATGTGTTAAAAACAAAAAAAACATCCGTAGATATGGTGACAAACGGCTTTTAAATTTATCGACTGTCTAGCGCATTCTGAGCCCTCAAATTACATTAACTACCTAAACTGCACAAAAAACAATCCATCACCTTTTCCCGCTCAATTGCCCCATCTGAACTTAAAAGCTGAATAATTGCGCCTTCAATCATATATAAAAATAGTTTGGCGTCTTGAAAAGTCGCATCGGCTTTTAGTTTTATAAGCTGGCTATAGATTTCATTGATTAGCCACGTTCGATATTTAATTGCGACTTGATAGGCTTTTTGATAGCTCAGTTTCGTTTCAAAAATGGCTTTAAATAATAGAAAGTAAAGCCCCTCTAAGTCGGTATGTAAAAGATAAAGTTCCTTGAGTTTATCCTTCACGTTTGAGCCTTGCTCGTACTCAGCAATTGAAACCACTTTTTCTTTTAAACGTTCTTTTTGCACAATCAAACAGATTTCAATAAACCGCTCTTTAGAGTGAAAGTAGTTATAAAAAGTCGCTTTTGGAATTTCACACTCTTTCACGATTCGGTCGATTCCAACAACATGAAATCCGCGATGGTGAAATAAATCAATCGACTTATTTACGACTTGTATGGCACGTGTTGGAAGAACTAACTTTGGCATCGTTTTACCGTTATAAAAATTCTTGTTGTTTCTAAATGAGATACTTTTTTAGGAGAAAAAAAGGCACAGCAAAGCCGTAAAGACTGTGCTTGGCACATCTCAAGTTTTATTGTTGATTAAGTTTTTTTGAGCCGTAATGACTTAAAGCCTGAAAACCTTGGGGCGATCAAGCTGCTTTAAATTTTTAAGCTGTGTCGTTATAGCTTTTGGCATTGAGAGCCAAGAAATAATGGATGTGCAAAGCCAACTCCTTTTTATTGGGAGTTCTGCCAGACATTAAAATTATGGTGGCAGAACGAGAAAGGGTTCGCGGACTGGGTAAGATAAACCAGCACACCCGAAGGTGTCCCTCTCCCGTCCTACCGCTACG
Source organism: Acinetobacter sp. Leaf130 (assembly GCF_001423205.1). Taxonomy (NCBI): domain Bacteria; kingdom Pseudomonadati; phylum Pseudomonadota; class Gammaproteobacteria; order Moraxellales; family Moraxellaceae; genus Acinetobacter; species Acinetobacter sp. Leaf130. The sequence goes on along the minus strand of NZ_LMOE01000001.1, from coordinate 655,165 downwards.
GGAGGAGACGAGGAGTTTACACATAAGACTATCCCTCAGAAAGGAATAAATCTGATGTGATCTTACAACGGTCCGCGACGACCGACTGGCAATGTAGGCCAGCAGGCAAAGGATAAGCTTCACATTTATTGCAGTCAAGCACACAAAATGCCATTTGATTTAAATTAAATCATTAAAAAAGTAAGGCTAAATAATGAGGGAGTTATTGTTAAGTGGGGGTTGTAGAGGGGAAACTGTGTATTATTAATTTTCATTCATATGAATTATGCACCCTTCTTTGTTACAACGGAATTCAAAATTTACTTATTCGTTTTAGCTACTTATTAGACCTTAATTCTCAATAAGAGATTTTCTATGAAATATTAATTTTATATGATAGAAATAATTATTATTTTATTAAATATTTATGTCAAAAATTCCATTAAACCTTATAGCTGTTCTTTCAGAGGTACTTTCAGAGCATGAAACTCATGCAACTTTAGATAATTTATTTTTATATGCTGAAATCGATTCTGAAATCCCTGATGTCAGTAAGCCTGCAAAAGTTCAGCAAGTATTAATGAATGTGAATAAGACTAATCCAGACCCCCTAAAAGTTTTAGGAAAAGTGTTAGAGAAGTATTTGGATGGAGGGATTCTTTATCCTCCAAATAAAGATCGTTTTGATAATCAGTTAGAAAGTATTAGAAAAATTTTATCTGATAACTCACTACTTTATATAAAAGGTGGAGTAATTAGTGGTTCACTTACAACACCTACAAAAAGTTTAGAGAATGTTATAAGAAGATTAGAAATACCTGCATTAGATCAAGAATTTATGAGAGCTTTAACACATGTAGACAATAGTCCGAGAGAAGCAGTATCAGCTGCAAGTAATATTTTAGAGTCAATTTGTAAGATTTATATATCAGAAAATCAACTGACTATGCCTAATAAAAAAGATTTGAAGAATTTATTTGATGTCGTGAGGAAGTCCTTAAATATTCAAAGAGATTCCGTTGAAGATGAAGATCTATTGAGAATAATTTCAGGAATTATTTCTGTAGTAGATGGAATAGCTTCTTTAAGAACTCATGCTAGTTCAGCACATGGTGCTGGAGTAAAGCAATACAATTTAAAACCAAGACATGCCAGACTTGCCATTCATGCTGCTCATACAATAGGGCTATATATTTTAGAAAGTTGGAAAGAATCTCAAAAATAAAGCTTATATTATAAAAAATAGGAGCTATAAGTTAATGATAGAACCAAATTACATTGAAATTGGTACGAAAGAATTTTCTTTTACTATTCTTAATATCAACCCTCAAAAGAATTTTTTACCTCTTACAATCAATATTAATGGGCTTTCATTTGGAACATTAGATTCACCAACATACATGCCTAGCTTTATTGGAGATTTAAAAGCATTACTGCAAGCGCCCTTCCATAAAAACTATAATCTAACTATTGAAAACTTTTTAGAAAATCTCTGCATAAACCAAGAGTTGATTGAGCATTACAGATTAACCTTAGAAGAAACTTTTGATGATTTTTCAAAAATTGGCGTTCGGAACCAAGAATCCATTTTTTTCTTATTTAAGTTACATAAAAATCCATTTTTTATATATCCCCACTTAAGTGAAGAAATTATATATGCTGAACATGTACCGATTAATTCAGTTGAATCGGCTCTAAGTGAATTAATGAAATATGTAGCAACGCTCCCCTAAACCGGCCTCTATTCAAATTTTATGAATACGCTAACTAACTTTAGACAAACTACTAAGTAATATTTACAACTATGGAAAGAAACGAATACCAAGAAGATAAGTATAGAAAATTCATTTATTCAAGTAAAAGACGCATTCAGCGAAGAGTTCTTCAATTAGAAAAACTTACTGCCGAAGCCATTCATAACTATGTCTACCTCAACTACAAAGATGAATGGTTTGAAAGTAACTTTTCAATTTTAAGTTGTTGGAAATTTTCTAAAAAAGACTTTAATAGCACTGACAAATTTTGGTGTGATGCCATTTATTTCGAAAACTTCCATATAGAAAAGGAACGAGTATTTACTTTTAATGGATACGCTTGGATTGGCTTGGCAAGCAATGTTGGATCAGAATGGAAAGTTCCAGTCTCAGGAAAATTTTGTATCAGTTCGAATGGGAAAACTTTAAAAAGCTATACCTTAACTTTTTACAATGAAAGTCAGGAATTAGTTTTATCGAAACGGAATTAATATGAGTATTTTTCTGATCCGACATGCTGAAAGTGAAGCCAATATTAATGGAAAAACCCTTTCACATGCTTCGATTGCTTTAAGTGAAAATGCGCACAAGCATTCTGTGTTCAAAAGTAACCATATATCACGGCGCCAGTCTGTAACACGTAGATGTAAACAAAGCGACTCTATTATTCAAACCATCTGTTATCAACACTTCATAATGCGCAAATTTTTTACTACTGCCGACCTTGGTTGCCATTGCAAATAACACCCTATCTTTCGCACCGCTCATATAGCGAATATCTGCCTGTAGGCCAGTATATGGCGCATCCCCTGCATTGCAAGCCATCGCAAAAGCAATATCGGCTAAAGAAAATATGACACCGCCATGCACGCCACCCAATGCATTCATGTGTTCGTCTTTCACATTAAGCTGACAACGTGCTTCATCAAAACTGCGATGCAGCACTTGTACGCCTAATAACTCTGCAAATTGATCAACCGCTGTAGTTTCCATATTTTGCACAAACGTCTCCCTACTCGTGCGAGTATTCCTTAAATGTTATGAATCTATCTGTATTGAAATCGACTGATTAAAAGCCCTTAAACACTATCTTGTTTAATCTGATAGTTTGAAGAACTAAAGTCCTTATAAGTCAGGCGGTCACCTGACTCTGAGCTTAAAGGCTGAACTTCTTGCATGGAGTTTAAGCAGCGCTGTGCAAGCTCAATGTACTCTTGCGTGCCTCTGGTTTTCCACTTTTTTTCTTGTTCTGATAAATCACGTGCAACCTTGGCAGGACTGCCCATTGCCAATACATTTGCCGGAATAATATCTTTGGTTTTGACCAGACTATTTGCACCAATAATGGTGTTTTCACCAATTTCGGCATAGTCCAAAATTACGCTGTTCATGCCGACCAAAACATTTTTACCAATGCGGCAACCATGTAAAGTTGTGCCATGCCCAATGTGCCCCATTTCCTCAACTAAAGTCACACTTTGTGGAAAGCCATGTACGGTGCAGTTATCTTGAACATTGGCATTTTGCTTAATATGAATACGTCCAAAATCGGCACGCAATGAAGCAAATGGCCCCACATATACACCCGCTTCAATAATCACATCACCAATTAAAACAGCGGTTGGGTGTACAAAAGCCTCTGGGCTGACGACTGGAATAACACCGTCAATACTATAACAAGGCATGATTTACCCTCTCATTTGTCGCAACCAAACCTCCGAAACGGCGCCAATAGTGTGCTGTAGCATTTGGCATTGGCCCTTCTGCTGTTGCGGCAACAGACAAGAAGTATTCATCGGCAGGTTCAAATACTTTTTTATAAATGTTCATTGATAAAGTTCGAGCACTAATCGCCGGCCAGTCAGTTGGCAACAACTCAAGCGGCAATGCAGGGTCTTTCAATAAAATCCGTCGATAATAATGAATCAGCAAAGTTCGAATTTGAAAGGCCTGAACCGGTTCTAATTGTTCGTTTTCCTGCATGAGCAACACGCCAATTTCTCTAAAAATATCGAGAAACTGTAAATATCTTTGGCGTAATTCATCGATTGGCCAGTTGGTTCTGAGCATACGACCAATGGTATCGACCGAATTATTAAAGAGCTGCAATGTTTCGGCTTTAAACACCACCACTTGCTCACTCATATTTAAGTCAACCAACAACCGTTGCAATTCAATACGGTTACACCCCGGATAAGCCATTAAGTTTGTCGAAATATTGGCAAATCCTAACCATTCGAGTTCTTTTTTTAACAACGCTTTATTTTCAGTGTCGAGGCTAGACATCAGAATTAGATCCCAATAATGGTCCCACTCTTTCATCTGGTCGTTATAAATACGTTGCTCGGCTTGCAAATAGGTCGAACGACTCGAATCGGTAATTCGATAAAAACTGGTTCTGCCGATTTTGTCTGAACATAACCAATCATTTTTAACTAAACGAAAAACAGAGGTTCTTACAGCACGGTCATTAAAACCAAAAAGCTCTAATAACTGAATCAGGCTTGCAAGACTAATGTTTCCACCCCGATGAAGTACTGAATCTCCAAAAATTGTCGAAATAAGCGAAGTTCCACTTAAGATTTCATTCTTTACAACAGAATCAATTATTTGCTGTATTTTTGCACTCATACTCATGTCTTGGCGTTTAGTTTCAGGGTATAGATTCTATACCCTGAATGATCTTGATGTTAAGCAATCTGACGCATATCGATTACCCGCTTTGCCTTACCTTCCGAACGAGGTAAGGTCGCTTCTGTCACAACCTCTACAGTAACGCTAATCCCAATCATGGTTTTAATGCGTTTCATCAACTCCTGAGCAAGTTGATTGGCCTGTATAGTACAGTTATGACACATCTCTGTACGAATATGCAAAGTATCCATATGTCCTTTTTTAGTCACCAAAATTTCATAATTTGGAACTAAATGCGGAACTTGCAAAATTTGCTCTTCAATCTGGGTCGGGAAAACGTTCACGCCGCGAATAATCAGCATGTCGTCACTACGGCCCACAATTTTATCCATCTTACGCATTGCCAGATTTTCTCCCGCCAGTAAACGGGTCAAATCACGGGTACGGTAACGAATAATCGGTAAGCCTTCTTTGGTAATGGTCGTAAAGACTAACTCACCAAGTTCGCCATCTTTACAGACTTCACCCGTTTCAGGGTTAATAATTTCTGGGTAGAAATGATCTTCCCAAATGGTTAGCCCTTCGCCCTCGCCTAGACATTGCATGGCAACACCCGGCCCCATCACCTCAGACAAACCATAAATATCGAGTGCTTTAATATTTAAGCGTTCTTCAATTTCACGGCGAAGTTCATTGGTCCACGGCTCGGCACCAAAAATACCGACTTTTAAAGACGTATTACGGGCAGTACCAAATTGTTGTTCGAGCTTTTCAATAATACTCACGCAATACGATGGCGTAACCATAATTGCAGTAGGTTTAAAGTCTTGAATGAGCTGAACTTGCTTTTCAGTTTGTCCGCCAGACATTGGAATAACCGTTGCACCTAAGCGCTCAGCGCCATAATGTGCGCCTAGACCACCTGTAAATAGTCCATAACCATAAGCAACCTGAATCATGTCTTTGGCAGTTAAACCAGCCATGCGTAAGCAACGCGCAACAATATCCGACCAAGTATTAATATCTTTTTGGGTATAACCCACGACTGTTGGTTTACCCGTTGTGCCCGATGACGCATGTAAACGCACAATTTGCTCTTGCGGTACGGCAAACATTCCAAACGGATAGTTGTCTCTTAAATCCTGTTTGGTTGTAAATGGAAACTTCGCCAGATCGTCTAAAGTTACGAAGTCATCAGGATGTACACCCGCTTCATCGAACTTTTTCTTATAGACCGGACTATTTTCATATACAAAAGTCAGGGTTTGTTTTAACCGTTTAGTTTGCAGCTCTCTAAGCTCTGCAAGTGTTAATTGTTCAACATTATCCGTTGTAAGGCTGTCCATCGCCTATCTCCTCATTATGTAATTTTTAAAACCGTCTGAATTAATTTAAATTTTCCAAAATCAGTGCGACGCCTTGTCCAACACCCACACACATCGTGCAAAGTGCATAGCGTCCACCTCGTTTTTTTAGCTCACGTGTTGCAGTAATGACTAAACGTGTACCACTCATACCGAGTGGATGTCCTAACGCAATCGCACCACCATTTGGATTAACGCGCTCATCATCATCTTTTAGACCGAGTTCGCGCATACAAGCCAAAGATTGGGCTGCGAATGCTTCATTCAGCTCAATCACATCCATCTGATCTAGCGTTAAACCTGTCTGCTTTAAAATTTTCTGCACAGCCGGAACAGGACCTATACCCATATATTTGGGTTCAACCCCTGCACTTGCAATGCCAATTACTCGTGCTAAAGGTTTTAAACCATGTGTATCTGCAAATTCACGATTGGTAATTAACACACACGCTGCACCGTCATTTACACCAGAGGCATTTCCGGCAGTCACCGAACCGCCTTCTTTCTTAAAAGGCGCTTTTAGTTTTGCGAGTGCTTCAAGTGTCGTTTCACGCGGATGTTCGTCTCGATTAACAACGTTCACGTTTTTCTTACGGTCTACAATCTCGACAGGCAAAATCTCGTCGTTAAAAAAACCGTTTTGTTGTGCAGCGGCCGTTTTTTGTTGGCTACGCAATGCAAACGCATCTTGGTCTTCACGACTAATCTGATATTTTTCAGCTACATTTTCGGCTGTTTCCGGCATGCTATCGGTACCGTATTGTGCTTTAAGTTGCTTATTTACAAAGCGCCAGCCAATGGTGGTGTCGTAAATTTCAGGTGTACGGCTAAACGCTTCGGTTGGTTTAGCTTGTACAAATGGCGCACGGCTCATCGACTCAACACCACCTGCCAACACGAACTGTGCTTCACCTGCTTTAATTGAACGTGCTGCAAGGCCTACTGCATCTAACCCCGATGCACACAAGCGATTGACTGTCATGGCTGGTACAGTATCAGGGAGTCCTGCCAAGAGTGTTGCCATACGTGCAACGTTACGGTTGTCTTCACCTGCTTGGTTAGCACATCCTAAAAACACTTCGTCTACAGTATTCCACGGTAAGTTCGGGTGTTTATCTTTTAAATATTTGATGGGCAATGCAGCTAAATCGTCTGCACGTACAGCACTTAGGGCACCTGCATATCGTCCAATTGGGGTACGAATAAAATCGCAAATTAAAACGTCTTCCATGTTGACTCCTGATTATGCAAATTCGGTCATATCGCGTGAATATTGAGTAGCAATGTTTTGAGTTTTTGCTACATATTGTTTGAGGTAGATACTCGCGCGATATTTTTCCTCTCCATACAGTGCATATAAATTATTTAAAGTTTGGAGCACATAAGCACCGCCCATTTGTGTCAACCACTGGTAAGGACCCTTAGGATAATTCACTCCATATTTCATGGCATTATCAATATCTTCCAGACTCGCAACACCATGTAAACTTGCTTCGCAGGCTTCATTAATGAGTAAAGCGATGGTGCGTAAGGTTAACAGCGCCGGATGGTCTTTAATCCACATAACGCTCATGCCAAACTGTGCAAAGTAAGCTTCAACTTTTGCCAGATCACTCGCGTCACAAAGCTCGTTATGGCTGAGTACTACAGCCTGTGCCTGCTCAAAATCATGGTGCCAATCCATCAAAACTACTTTATGGCTCAGGTAATGAATATTGGCTGATTCACCTTGGCTTAAGCGTAAATCGATATCATCAATTTGAAGGATATTGTCATCACTTGCAGATCCGCTTTTTAAACCTAAACGCGTTAAAAAAGCAGGTAGCTGAGACCAAACACCTTTTAGCTGAATACGTGCATCAACTGGTTTGGCAACCACAGCTTTAGGCTGAAATGTCTCGTACTGATTTTTTTCGTTATAAGTATAAAAGCCCTGTTTTGACTTACGGCCCCAAGCACCCGCATCGACCAATTCTTTTTGAATCAAGCTTGGACGGTAGCGTGGCTCGTAAAAAAACTCCTGATAAACGCTTTGCGTCACCGAAAAGTTAACGTCTTGACCAATGAGGTCGGTAAGTTCACACGGCCCCATCGCAAAACCGCCGCATTGCTTTAAGGCATAGTCTAGCTGGTCGTAGCTGGTGACTTGTTCTTGCAGTGCTCTAAAGCCTTCAGCATAAAACGGACGTGCAATTCGGTTGACAATAAAACCGGGGGTCGACTTGGTGAGTACTGGAATTTTTTTCCAGCCGAGCATCAAGTTTTTTAAAGCCAAACATAAGCTGTTTGGTGTTTTTAAGCCTTGTACAATTTCAACCAGTTTCATGACTGGCGCAGGGTTAAAAAAGTGTAAACCCACTACGCGCTCAGGGTGAACAATGCCCGCCGAAATTGCAGTCACTGAAATTGAAGATGTATTGCTTGCAAAAATGGTTTGCGCACTACAAATTTCAACAAGTTGTTTAAATAAAGACTGTTTAACTTCTTTTTTCTCAACGACAGCTTCAATAACTAAGTCAGCATCACGCAGTGCTTCAACTTGATTGACCACAGTTAAACGCGCTAAGGCTTCATCAGCTTGCTGTTGTGTGAGCTTGCTCTTTTCAACCAGCTTTTTAAATGTCTGCCCTAAGCCGTGAACGGCTTGTTGCGCTTTTTGAGCATCTAGATCATACAAAATGGTCGAGTGCCCATTGACGATGGCTAACTGGGCAATGCCGATGCCCATGGTTCCAGAACCAATGACGGCAATTCGGGCACGAGATAAGTCTAAATCTGTCATGCTTAGCGCCCTTTAAAATTTGGTTCACGTTTATTCATAAAGGCTTGAACACCTTCACGATAATCTTCTGAACGACCAGCAATGCGTTGTAAGTCACGCTCTAATAGCACTTGCTCATCAAAGGTGTTGTTGCTTGATTGATGAATGGCTTTTTTAATAAGAGATAGACCAAAAGTAGGCTGTTTCGCTAAACGCTCTGCGAGTTCAGTGACTTTTGTTTTAAGCTCGGCGTCTTCAACCACATCCCAAATCATGCCCCATTCTTTTGCGGTTTCTGCTGGGAGCTTGTCACCTAACAACGTCAAACCCATAGCGCGAGCATGGCCTACAGCACGTGGTAAAAACCATGTGCCCGCAGAGTCGGGAACCAAACCTAAGCGGCAAAATGCTTGCACAAAGTTTGCCGATTTTGCTGCAATGACCAAGTCACATGCCAGCGCAATATTTGCCCCTGCGCCTGCTGCCACACCATTTACGGCGCAAATGACAGGCTTTGGCATATTTACAATCGTTTTAATGAGCGGGTTATAGTAAGTTTCAATGGAATATCCTAAATCTGGAGCTTCAGCATTTGGGTCAACTACACGATCGCCTAAGTCTTGCCCTGCACAAAAGCCACGGCCTTCGCCACTAATCACAACACAACGAACATCTGGATTTTTAGTCCACTGGTTTAAAACCTCAGCCACTTCACGGTGCATATCGACGTTAAAGCTATTCAGTGCTTTTGGGCGGTTAAATGTCAGGTAGCCAACACCATTTTTTTCTTCAGCAATAATATTTTGATAGTCCATCACTCACCTCTAAACACTGGCTTTCTTTTCTCAAAGAAAGCATTAATCCCTTCGTTTCGATCTTTTGTAGCTGCCAGCCAGACAAAGTTTTGTCGTTCAAACTTGAGTCCCTGACTTAAAGTCGTTTCATGAATATTTTTAATTGATTGTTTAATCACGCGAATCGCTAAAGGCGCTTGTTTCGCAATCTTGGTTGCAAGTTGAATGGCATATTCAACGGTTAATTCAGTCGGTATCACTTGGCTGCAAATACCATGTTGCTCTGCTTGTTTTGCCGAAATCATCTCACCTGTCATTGCCCAGCGCATTGTGAGTTGTTGCCCAACCAAGCGCGCTAAACGCTGTGTTCCACCTGCACCCGGTAACATACCAAGGCCGATTTCAGGTAAAGCAAAACGGGCATTTTCACCGCAAATCACCATATCTGAATGCAAAACCAACTCAAACCCAGCACCTAAGGCATAACCATTTACTGCGGTAATGAGCGGCTTACTAAACGCATCAATTTTTTGCCAAAGCTTTGGGCGAATATCGAGTTGCAAAGCGACAGAGTCCATAGCAGCCAACTCTGTAAGATCTGCCCCAGCCGCAAAACATTGAGCGTTACCCGTTAAAACTACCGCTTTAACTTGAGCATTATGTTCAGCTTCTTCGAGTAATTCGCATAAACATTGCAATGTCGCATTGTTTAAAGCATTTCTTTTTTCTGGACGGTTTAGTGTTAATAACAAAACACCGTCAGCTACTGTGCTGGCTTTGATCAACTCTTGCATGAAAGGCCTCTATTCATCAAAACTCAAACGAACATTCGAGCCTTTTGGCAAGGTCTGGCAACTGAGCACATAGCCCCTTTCGACTTCATCTTTTTCAAGGCTGTAGTTAAGAAACATATCGACTTCACCAGAAACAACTTTACAACGACAGGTCGCACACACCCCACCTTTACAGGCATACGGTAAATCAGCACCAGCACGTAAAGCCGCATCAAGAATACTTTCATCATCTTGAGCCACAGAAACAATCAGTTCACGACCATCTAAAATGATGTTTACTTTTTCTTCTTTACGGTTTGCATCAGCTTCAGCGCTACGTTTACGAGCCTGCCCTGTATGGAAACGTTCAGTGTGAATTTTCTCTGCTGCAATCCCATAATTTGGCAAAGTGCTTTCTACAGCATTCATCATTTCGTCTGGACCACAGGCAAAAACATGGTCAAAACTCGTTTCAAGCACATCAAAATCAAAAAGCTGTTTTAGCTTTTCTGCATCAATACGACCATTCATTAGTTCACTGTCGTTGAACTCACGAGAAAAAATATTGATGAGTTGAAAACGCTCTTTGAACTGATCTTTCAAATCCATAATTTGCTCGGCAAACATGGTTTGTTTCCACGAACGATTGCCATAGAGCAACGTAAATTTAGCTTCAGGTTGTTCAAATAAAACTTGCTTAACAATCGACAAAATTGGGGTAATACCACTGCCCGCAGCAACGCCTAAATAGTTTTGACCACCTGCCTTTGCTGCTTTTTGAAAAAACACACCTTGTGGTGGCATCACTTCAAGCACATCACCTACTTTTAAATGGTCATTTGCCCAATGTGAAAATTGACCCTGATCAATTTTTTTAACCGCAATACTGATGTCTTCTTTTGCTGCATAGCTACAAATTGAATAACAACGGCGGATTTCACCCGCTTCAGTTAAATGGCGAATGGTTAAGTGTTGCCCTGGTTGAAATTGAAATTGTTCTTGTTGTTCAGGTACAACGTCAAATGCAATACAAATTGCCTGATCGGTTTGAGGCGTAATACTTTTTACTTTTAATGGTACAAATTGGCTCATGGCTGATTTCCTTATCTAAAGACTTAAATACATTTGAAGTAATCAAAAGGCTCAAGACAGTCCTGACATTTATAAAGTGCTTTACAGGCGGTAGAACTAAACTCTGTTAACAGTCGGGTGTGTCGGCTTTTACAACGTGGACACTCTACGCCATCAATCAAATGAACATGCGTACCGCACTGATGTGCTAACCCTTCAGGTGGTGCAATGCCATAGACTTGCAGTTTCTTTTTACCCGCCTCAGACATCCAGTCCGTGGTCCATGCTTCTGACAAATCGACCATCACTTTGACCGGTGTCAAAGCTTCTGCGGTAAATGCCTCAACAATTTGTGCTTTCAACATATCTGTTGCTGGGCAACCGCTATATGTTGGCGTTAGACGAACTACAATTTCTTGTTGATCGTTAATGTCTACGCCACGAATCATGCCTAAATCCACAACAGATAAAACCGGAATTTCAGGATCACTTACCGTTTGTAGAACATCCCAACATTGGTCGATGCAATGACGAATCATGTGCATGGCTCACCTCCTTGTCTTACCAGGTCATTCCTGGATAAGTTCTTTGAATACTTTGCATTTCAGCCAACAAATAACCTAGATGCTCGGTATGCAATCCTTGTTTTGCACCACGGCGATAAGAGCCATTAACAGCAACATTTAATTCAAAACGCTTAAGCTCATCCGCAATGGTTTTGTCCCATTGTTCTTTTTCATTTGAAAAATCTGGAATCACACCTTGTGCAACTAATGCTTGCTCGTCCGCATTGAGTTCAAATAACTCAGCGGTAAAGCGCCATAAATTATTTAATCCATCTTGCACACGTTGATGCGCTTCATCTGTGCTTAAACTTAGACGCTCCATCCAGCTTGTTGAAAAACGGATGTGATACTTCACTTCTTTTAAAGATTTGACGGCAAGCGCACTTAATTCAGGAAGTGAGCTTTGGGTTAAAGCAGTAAATAAATGAAGATGGTAATGGTCCATCAACCACTGGCGTACAATCGTTTGTGCAAAATCACCGTTCGGTTGTTCGCATAACAGTAGGTTTAAAAATTCACGTTCTGTACGGAAATACGCAAGCTGATCTTCATCACGTTTAGCTTCATCATATTGGCCGGCCAATGTCAGAAAGTTTCTTGCCTGACCTAATAAGTCCAAACCGATATTTGCTAAAGCAATATCAACTTCAAGCTCAGGTGCATGTCCGCACCATTCAGCCAAACGCTGAGACAAAACCAGTTGACTATCGCCAATATGTAATAAGAATTTAGATAAAACTGAATGATTCATTTTCCAACCCCTTACATATGCTCAATGCCATCTGGAATATGGTAAAAAGTCGGATGACGATAAACCTTATCTAGAGAAGGATCGAAAAATTCAGCTTTTTCATCTGGCTGTGATGACTTAATCAGTTCAGAACGAACCACCCAAATGCTAATTCCTTCATTACGGCGTGTATAAACATCGCGTGCATGTTGCAGTGCGATTTCATCATCTGGTGCTCTTAAGCTGCCTACATGACGGTGGCTTAAGCCTTGTTTGCTACGGACAAATACTTCGTAGAGTGACCAGTTGTTTTTATCTTCCATTTTGATTTCCTCAAATTTTTCCATAAATCTTGTTAAGCCACTTTGTTCGCTTCTAGCTGCTGTTTTTTAGCGTAGACCACTGCTGCATCACGAACCCATTTGCCGTTTTCCCATGCTTTACGGCGCGCTTCGATACGCTCGTGATTACATGGTCCACGTCCAGCAATCACTTCATTAAATTCGTGCCAGTCGATCTCTCCAAACTCATAGTGGCCTGTTTCTTCATTAAACTTTAAATCTGGATCTGGTACTTCCAAGCCAAGCTGCAACACTTGCGGTACGGTGTTATCGACAAACTTTTGACGTAATTCATCATTACCAAAGCGTTTGACTTTCCACGCCAGACTTTGTGCGCTATTTGGAGAATGCTCATCACTTGGGCCAAACATCATGAGTGCAGGCCACCAGTAACGATTTACTGCATCTTGTGCCATTTGTTTTTGTTCTGGTGTACCGTTTGCCAAAGCCATCATCGCTTCAAAACCTTGACGTTGGTGGAAACTTTCTTCTTTACAAATACGTACCATTGCACGTGCATATGGTCCATATGAAGTACGGCAAAGTGCAACCTGATTTACAATCGCTGCCCCATCGACAAGCCAGCCAATCGCAGCGACATCTGCCCAAGTCAAAGTTGGATAGTTAAAGATTGATGAGTACTTCATTTTCCCATCAATCAACTTTTCCATCATGTCATCACGGTCAGCACCTAAAGTTTCTGCCGCGCTGTACAGATATAAACCATGCCCAGCTTCATCTTGTACTTTCGCTAACAAAACCGCTTTACGTTTTAAAGTTGGCGCACGAGTAATCCAGTTCCCTTCAGGCAACATACCTACAATTTCAGAATGGCCATGTTGCCCAATTTGACGAATCAATGTTTTGCGATAGGCATCGGGCATTTCATCCTTAGCTTCGATCGTAATGTCATTGGCAATATTTTGTTCAAATTTCTGGTAGTTGTTTTCCATTCTTTCATTCCCTGTAGGTATCACCCTTAAATCTATTTTTCGATACACAAAAAACAAAGTCAACCTATTTTTTAGTATCAAATTAAATCCACCAAGAAAAAACAAATTAAGTTATTGAAATTAATAAATATTAATAAATTGCAAAAAACTTTTTTACTTTTAAAAATCAAAATAAAGTTGACTTTTAGACAAATTAATCTGAAATTATGAATCATATTTTTGCAATTTTTATAATTGATGTATCACATAAAAAGGAGTTTGGTCATGCTTGAACAAGCACACCTAGAAGGAACCACAACTGACACAGATTTTCAGCAGTCTGAGCATCAACTACCTCACCTTGCTTCTTATGTCTATGGAACATGGCATTCGACGAGTGAAGAACTGCGTCCTGTTTTCCATGCCATTACAGGTGAAGCGATTTATGCCGTAAGTAGTCATGGCATTGATATGAAACGTGTTGTTCAATATGCCAAACAAAATGGTTCAGAACTGGCAAACTGGACGTTTCACCAACGTGCAAATGCTTTAAAACAAATTGCTCAATATTTACTTGAGCGCAAGGAAGAGTTCTACAAACTTGCGTATGCAACAGGTGCAACTCGTAAAGATGCATGGATTGATATTGAAGGTGGTATCCAGACCTTATTTGCTTATTCAAGTCTGGTTCGCCGTGAACTCAATGATGAAAAAATTATTACCGAAGACAGCTGGATTCAATTATCTAAAAATGGCACTTTCGGCGCTAAACACATTTTAAGTCCTAAAGCGGGTGTTGCAGTTCATATCAATGCTTTTAACTTCCCAATTTGGGGAATGCTTGAAAAAATTGCACCGACTCTACTTGCGGGTGTGCCATGTATTGTTAAACCTGCAACCGATGGCTCTCAATTAACTCAAGCTGTTGTAAAAGCCATTGAAGAAGCACATGTCTTACCAAAAGGCTCACTACAACTCATTTGCGGTCAGACTTATGACCTGTTAGAACAGTTAGGTCCACAAGACTGTGTCACATTTACAGGTTCTGCATACACAGGCCAAAAACTACGTAACCACCCTCACCTCAATAAATATTCGATTCCATTTAGCATGGAAGCCGACTCGGTAAACAGTGCGATTTTAAGCCCTGAGGCAAATGAAGAAACTGTCGATTTATTTGTGCGTGAAGTCTTCCGCGAAATGACCACAAAAGCAGGCCAAAAATGTACTGCGATTCGTCGTGCATTCGTTCCTGAAAATTTGTTAGCGACTGTGCAAGAAAAGCTAATTGCCAAACTTGCTAAAGTTGTGGTGGGTGACCCGCAAAAAGAAGAAACCACCATGGGCGCTTTAGCTAGCATTAAACAAAAACATGACGTTGCAGAAAAAGTTGCTGAACTCAGCAAAGACGCAAAAATTGTTTTTGGTGACAATGATTCCTTTAGATTTAATGCAGATCATCCTGAAAAAGGTGCTTTTTTCGCTCCAACTTTATTGTTATGCGAACAACCTTTGCAAGCGACACGTGTTCATACGACAGAAGCTTTCGGTCCCGTATGTACACTCATGCCATATCAAAACATTGAAGAATTGGCCGACCTCGTTTCACGTGGTGAAGGTAGCTTAGTGGCTTCAGTCGTTAAAAATAACGATGAGAATATCGAACAGATTATTCAAAAAATTGCGCCTTGGCATGGTCGTGTGCATGTACTCGATGCAGAGTCAGCTAAAGAAAGTACAGGACATGGTTCTCCACTTCCTCATCTCGTACACGGCGGCCCTGGTCGTGCAGGTGGCGGTGAAGAGTTAGGTGGTATTCGTGCCGTTAAACACTATATGCAGCGCACAGCAATTCAAGGTTCTCCAAATAGCCTGACACAAATTACTCACTCATGGACTGCTGGCTCGAAAGTCAACGAAGACCGTGTACATCCATTTAAAAAGTCTTTTGATGAGTTGGTCATTGGTGAACGTTTATTAACGGCGCGTCGCACCGTAAGTGAAGCAGATATTGTCAATTTTGCTGGTTTAAGTGGTGATTACTTCTATGCACATACCGACAAAATTGCAGCTGCCGAGTCTTTCTTTGGTGAACGCGTTGCGCACGGCTACTTTATTATTTCTGCCGCAGCAGGTTTGTTTGTAGATGCAGCGCAAGGTCCAGTTATTGCCAATTACGGTATGGACAACTTACGCTTTGTTGAACCAGTTAAAATTGGTGACTCTATTCAGGTTGAATTGACCTGCAAACAAAAAACGCCTAAGCCACAAAAAGACCCATCTCAGCCTGCCCATGGCGTTGTGGTGTGGGATATTAAAGTCAAAAATCAACGTGGTGAACTTGTCGCAACCTACGACATTTTAACTTTAGTTGCTCGCGAGGCTTAATGCTTAAAGTGGGATGGGGTCACCTCGTCCCCATCTCATTTTTTTAGCACTCAATTGCATTAACAGCGAGGCCACCTTTTGAAGTTTCTTTATATTTCTCAGACATATCTCTGCCTGTTTCTTTCATGGTCTGAATGACTTTATCGAGCGTCACAAAATGCTCCCCTTCATCATGAAGTGCCATTTGTGCTGCATTAATTGCTTTTACAGCAGCAATTGCATTTCGCTCAATGCAAGGAACCTGAACTAAGCCACCAATCGGGTCACACGTTAAACCCAAGTTATGTTCAAGCCCGATTTCAGCCGCATGTTCCACTTGTTCAGGTGAAGCACCTAAAATCTCGGCTAAACCAGCCGAAGCCATCGCACACGCCGAGCCAACTTCGCCCTGACATCCCACTTCTGCACCAGAAATAGACGCATTGAGCTTACATAAAATACCGACTGCTGCTGCACTTAGAAAAAAGCGAACAACTTTGTCTTCTGAAAAGTCTTTAGAAAAAGTCACGTAATAATATAAAACTGCAGGAATAATTCCTGCCGCACCATTTGTGGGAGCTGTCACTACTCGACCACCAGCAGCATTTTCTTCATTTACTGCTAATGCAAATAAATTGACCCATTCCATGGCATGAAAAGTCGTTACAATCAGGTTTGAGTTTTTCTTATTTAATAACTTATCGTGAATTTTTTTAGCCCGACGTTTTACGTTTAATCCGCCTGGTAATATTCCTTCGTTAATTAATCCATTATGAATACACTGCTGCATCACCTTCCAGATTTGCATAATCTTGGCGCGAATCTCACTTTCACTACGCCAGCTTTTTTCATTTTCAAGCATTAACTGACTTATTGATAAATGATGAGTTTTACATAAGCTTAAAAGTTCAGCCGCACTATGAAATGGATATGGAACCTTAATTTCACCAGTCTCAGACTGGGTTTGTGTTAATTGCCTTTGGCTAACAATAAAACCGCCACCAATCGAGTAATACGTTTCAGCATATAAAATTTCTTTCGCCTCGTTATAAGCAATCAGTTCCATTGCATTTGGGTGATGAGGCAAAGATTCATCTAAAAAAAGCAAATCATGCTTATAGTCAAAAGAAATACTCTTTTGCTGATCGAGCTGGATGGCTTTATTTTCAAGAACATCTTCAATCAAACTTGTACTTACTTGAGTATCGATATGTTCAGGATCAAAACCCATTAATCCTAAAAGAATAGCTTTATCTGTCGCATGACCAACACCAGTTGCTGCAAGCGAACCATATAACTTAATCTGAACTCGAAACGTCGTTTGGAGATCATTTTGCTTAACTAAATCATCCACAAAACTACAAGCTGCTCGCATTGGCCCAACGGTATGGGAGCTAGATGGGCCTACACCAATTTTAAAAAGATCAAATACACTTATAAACACGGGGTCCTACCTTCAATTCATTATTATTCGTTTGTTCGTCGTTATTGTGTCCTTTCGGATAACTCTAAAATTATCATTAAGCCGAGTACAAATCACGAATAACTATTGGCTAGCAGCGCAAAAAGACAACGGTTGAACAATCAACATCAATCGGTTTAATCAAAAATATAAATTGTGGAGCTTTTATCGCCTCTAATAGAGGTTCTAGAAATAGTCTTTAAATAAGTACGCCAATTTGTATAAATAAAAAACCACAAATATTAGCCATTAGTCGCACCTCTCTATTTTTATTCATTTTTGCTGGTAAAGTGTTTTACATGGTTTGATACAACCTACTTAACTCAGATGCATAATTCACCTGTTCTTGCATCTGATGTTTTTCAGCCTCTAGTCCGCTAGAGGCTTTTTTTATTATTGATATAAAGCCTGATATATTAAATTTATAGAAATAATGAAAGAGAAGAAAAATGAATCACATATTAAAATTGAGTATTTTAAGTTTTCCATTTCTACTCTTGAGTGGATGTATTGGCTGTTATAACCCAACAGGTTGTAACCGTGATGATTCGCCTTATTTCTATACAACTCAAATAACTCAGGTCAAAGGTGTAACTGTTCCAGTTGGAACAAAACTGGTTTATAAATCTCAAAAGTCAAAACAGAAAAATGAACAAACTGCTCCACTTAAAGAAGAAAATATAACCTCGATAAAACTACCAAAAGATACTGCTATTCTTTGGGGAGGAATGCCCACCAATCATCTACTTCAATTTGCTAATTCCGAAATGCAGGGGTTTACCGCCTACCGAGCCCAAGAAGTTCCTGCTGTATATTCCAATCAATTTTTAAAACTCTGGAAAGAGTGTGATAGTGATTTAGATATCTCGATCAAAAATAAAAATGACTGGAGTTTTAATCCTGCAAATATGAAAATTATTGGATGCGGAATTAACTATCAAGAAAGAGCTTCGTACAACACCAACAATTCAAGCCAAGATAAAGTTGATATTTTTCTAATCAATATTAACAAGGCTTTACAACAACTGCCTCAACAAAAAGAATATCCCGTAATTCATTCCTCTAAAAATTAAAGTCGCAAAAAAGCCCGCATTTCAGCAGGCTTTTTTATTTCAAAATTCGGTCTATTAGCTTTTAATTAAAAGTTAGCCACAAGTTGCGTTCGTAATTTTTTTAGAAGCTGGGTCAATGGTGACTGTAACTCGGTTTGTACGATAATCCATGGTCATTGGTTGACCTGGAGCAACTTTACGCACAATTTCTGATTGAGTCTTTTGTTTAATTTGATCATCAGTAAGGCCAGATTGTCCCACTAATTTTTGAGCTTCTTCTGCTACACAGTTGGCTTGATTGTCACGGAATAATTTCCATTCTTCTACGACTTGGCTATTTGGTAAATGACAATAGCCCACCTGACCAGTTGCTTCATTTCTAATTTCTAATTTTCCACCTTGTTCAACACAATATTGACTAGCTGGATTTGGTGAACCAATTTTTGGTGGAGTCGAATCTTTATGTTGTACAGACGAGCAAGCCGTTAATGAAACAAGTGCCAAGCCAAGAAAGAGAGTTTTTTTCATAATTTTTTGCTTCTTACTAAAAAAACTAAAGATATCAAAAAATTTCATATTTCATGTCACTTCTTTACAATAAAAAACTCACTTGAATGTTCTAGAAAAATAAATTTAATTTATTGGAAATTAAGATATTCCCAATTAAAAGCTATTTTTGAAATATTCTATTCAGGTCTTTCTAAAATTCTTGGCCCCGATCCTTCTAGCCCTAAAATATCTTCGGGGTTTCTTAATGGGCATTGCTCTAATGATAAACAGCCGCAGCCAATGCACCAGTCCATTTCATCTCTTAAGCGAGTTAATTTTTGAATTCGATCATCCAGATTTTCTCGCCAATGACTTGAGAGATCTTTCCATTGCTTAGCTGTTAATTTACTGCCCACAGGATATTGACTTAAAGCTTCTTTAATTTCATTTAAAGGAATACCTACCCTTTGAGCGACTTTAATAATCGCAATATATCTTAAAATAATTAAGGGATACCGACGTTGATTACCATTTGTTCTTATACTTTTTATAAGCCCTTTCGCTTCATAAAAATGTAGGGTCGAAACAGGAACTCCACTCCTTTTTGCAACTTCACCCACAGTCAAAACTCGACTAGAGTCAGCTTTTTTATTTTCACTCATCATAATTGACCTTAACTTTACTTGAGGTTTATAAGAGAGCGCTTTTATTTTGTCAAATAAATAACAGAGATTTTCTTATACGCTATGAACCACTCTCCCCAAGGTATAGGTCTTATCTATAAAAGTTGATGACAAAAATGGATGTGATTATAAATTCAATCTATAAAATAACTTACTGTCATTTAAATGTAAGAAATTAGTTTTGTAGAGTACACGGACATCCACAAATCCAAAACATGTTGTAAACAAAAGGCATGGGGGCGCCTAATGGATAGACTTTTATCTGCTCGATCTTATAAGTTTTTTTACGTGACTCAATGTGCAATATATTATCGTAACGGGCAACCACAACTCCCTTTTTATATAATTTTTTCCTTTCATTCTTTGCGTCAAATTTATATACCAAAAAGTAAACTTTTTCTCCTACACCGATCTTTGAATGATTAACCATAATGTAACCATTACAATACTTACATTGCCAATCTTCCATATCTAAAATTATCACACGCTTAAATTAAAAAAACACACTGAATTTTATAGTATAAATTTATTAGAGATATAAATGTAAAGAAATATTTTAATTGAAAAAATAAGTTTTATTTGTGACCTACATCACAGTAAAAAAATTCAAACTATATCTAATTACATCAAATACTTACAAACAGAAACCTAATATTTATTATTTTTAAATATATAAAATTCATCCATAATTTATTTAAATATATAGTATATTTACCAATAGCTTTAAATATAACCACAAATCTTACCTTAATATAAAAACCACATTTATTTAACTATCAAAATTCAACTCAACCTAAAATATAACAATAGATTTTTTTAAAATATTAAATTAATTTCACAGTAAAATTGAAAATAATTCATTTCACATTATATAAAAAATAAATATATAATTAATAGCATTACAATTTAATTTTTTTATTATGTCAACTCAACGTTTAAAATTAGAACTCCCTTCTGGACACGATCAATTATTACTTCACTCTTGTTGCGCTCCTTGTTCAGGAGAAGTTATGGAAGCATTAATCGACTCAGAAATTAAATTTTCAATATTTTTTTATAATCCTAATATTCATCCAGTAAAAGAATATCTCATCCGTAAAGAAGAAAATATTCGTTTTGCAGAAAAGCATAATATTCCATTTATCGATGCAGACTATGATACTGACAATTGGTTTGCCCGAGCAAAAGGGATGGAAGATGAACCTGAACGCGGCATTCGTTGTACCATGTGTTTTGATATGAGATTTGAAAGAACTGCCCTTTACGCACATGAACACGGCTTTAGTCTCATCAGTAGTTCTCTAGGAATTTCTCGTTGGAAAAATATGGCGCAAATCAATGACTGCGGAATTCGCGCTGCTGCTCACTATCCTGAAATTCAGTACTGGGACTATAACTGGCGTAAAAATGGTGGCTCAAGCCGTATGATTGAAATTAGTAAACGAGAAGAATTTTATCAGCAAGAATATTGTGGCTGTGTATATTCTTTACGAGATACTAACCGCTGGCGTATGGGTAATGGGCGTGATCGTATTAAACTAGGCGTTAAGTTTTACAGTAATGCTATGGAAGAAGATTAATTTTTACTTCTCTTAAAAACTTAATTAATTTGTTCTTAGCTACATTTATTTTTTATAAAAAAAGAGCCACATCTGGAGAATGTGGCCAAAAGGTGTACTAAATAAGCTTTGATGTAGTTAGATTAATTGTGCTAGCTTAAAATAATATTAATTAAAATTAATTTTTAAAAATTTTAATAACATTTCTAGTTTCATATAACCAATTGATCACCATAAAAATTCGTATTTAAGTATTTGAATAATGATTAAATTTATGTAAATAACATAACTTAGGCTATTATTTAGCTTTTAAATATAGTGCAATTTTTTGAATGTTTTCAATAATTTCATTAGGCGTGTGGGCCGCATAGCCAATAAGTACAGCGGCCTTCTTGTTTGGTGTCTGACAATATCTTGATAACGGTTGAACAGCTAAGTTTAGAGCTGAGCACTGATCAATAAATTCTTGCTCTGTCCACGCACCTTTTAACCAGCACACTGCATGGATACCTGAATCGGTTGGTTGAACGTCGAGCACATCTGAAAGATGCTCATCAATAGCTTTAATCAATGCTTGTTGACGCTCATGGCATGCTTTTCTAACTTTACGCACGTGCCGAGCATAGTGGCCTTTTTGTATAAATAGAGACAAAGCCACCTGCTCTAAATAAGAACTTCGCACGTCAGTATAGTGTTTGGCTGCACTAAAGGTTTCGATCAATGCTTCGGGCACAACCATGAATCCTAACCGAAACTCAGGAAACATCATTTTGGTAAAAGTACCAGAGTAAATAACTCTTTGCTGCTGATCTAAACCCTGTAAAGCTTGAATAGGATGTGTGCCATAGCGAAACTCACTATTATAATCATCTTCAAAAATCCACTTCCCTTGTTGAGATGCCCAATCGAGTAACGCAAAACGGCGAGCTAAACTTAAAGTTCCACCTACAGGAAACTGATGTGAAGGTGCGGTATAAACAAGTTTGCTTTTTGAATAATGATCTGTAATGTCAGAGATTCGCATTCCCTCCTCATCACTCTCGATCAAATTTACCTGAGCACCAAAACTTTGAAAAATATTAAAAGCTGCGTCGTAGCCTGGTTCATCTAGGCACACCTCATCATTTGCTTGAAGTAAAGCGTAGCCAGCTAAATGAATTGCCTGCTGCGTCCCATTTACAATAATGATTTGCTGTTCATTGCAGTTCAGGCCTCGGGTGGAACGGACATACTTACAGATTGCCTGACGTAGAGGTAAATAGCCACGCGGGTCGTGAAATTGGCCCAGTTGATAATAAGATTGCCGCCAAGCTTGACTTAATAACTTTCCCCAAAGCTGATGAGGAAATAAATCAATACAGCCCACTCCCACATGAAACATTTTTTTCTTTTGACTTGACCATGACTGTTCTCGCCATGAAGTTAATAAACCTTCAAAACTCGGATTAATATTTAAGGAATGGTGATTGGTTAGCGTAGTTTTTTTTGAATTTTCTTGGATATGTATTAACTGATCTGGCACAACCTCAGCAACATAGGTACCCGAACTTGGTTTGGTAAATAAGTATCCTTCATCGAGTAACCGCTCAAGCGCAGCTAACACAGAGTTTCGTGAAATCGACATCATCTCTGCTAAAGCACGACTTGAGGGTAATTTTGTTCCAGCACTAAGTCTTCCATCTAAAATAGCATCACGCAAAGCAGAATATAGTCCATCTTTAATCTGGCCCTTTGGCAAAATCAAATGTGGAAAAGATGCAGAAATCGAAGTTGCCATAACAAACTGGTACTGTAGAAAATATCAAAAGTGTATCTTATAAAAATACCACTATCAAAACTACACTCTTGTTTTCAACTTTCTAGAACTTTAAAACAGAGTGTAATTATTATGCAAAATCAAGATATTCAGATCATCCCTGTTCAGCAGCAGGACTATTTACAATGGGAAAAATATTGGCTTGCTTATCAAAATTTCTATCAGGTAAATTTACCCATTCATGTTACTAAAGTGACTTGGGAGCGCTTTTTCGATGAACATGAACCCGTTTATTGTGCTGTTGCTAAACAAGGCGAGCAAGTTTTGGGAATTGTGCATTATGTTATTCATCGTTCAACATGGGCAGAGAATAATTATTGTTATTTAGAAGACCTTTTTGTTTCACCTGAAGTCCGTGGGCAACACATTGGTAAGCAACTCATCGAATATGTACAGAGGCAAGCAATCGAGCATAACTGTGACCGTTTATATTGGCACACTCAAGAAACCAATCACACGGCTCAAAAACTCTATGACTGGATTGCACAAAAACCAGGAATAATTGAATATCGTATGCCTTTAATGTAAACCAATTGCAGACACCAAAAGCTTTAATTCTTTTGGTGTTTTATCTTAAATATATTTTATTTAAGGCCACATAATTCCCTGCTTACACCTTAGCGAATGAGCTTTATGACTTTGTCATTAATGATGGTGCATTGATTAAATTCTGCAAATCGTTTGATCTCTTGCTCTAATTCAAAAAAGAAAAGCTCTTTATCTTTGATTGTTTTTTCGAGATGTATACTAATGACTTCTAACTCTTTTACTGTCCGATGTGCTTTGCATTCTATGCGACCCACTAGCTCATCTTGATAAAGAATAGGTAAGCAAAAATAACCAAATACCCGTTTGGCCGCTGGCACATAGCATTCAATCCGATAATCAAATTCAAATAAAGATGTTAAGCGGTCACGATGAATCAGCGAGTTATCAAAAGGCGAAAGTATTTTTAATCCAAAATCAGTATTCACGTTTTGTTCTATTGCAGCTACATCGACATATAGAGTTTGCCCATCGTCAAGTTTAATCGCTGACACTACACCTGCATCAATCTGCTCCTTCAGCACGACACGCATAGCTTCTTTTAAATCTTTTCCCTTTAAATGAACCAATTGCTTCCATGTAAATGCACCATGTGCTCGAAGCGTTGTATTAAATAAATACTGCGCATATTCATGAAGCGTAGGCATACTTAAATCAATATTTTCAGGTAAGCAACGTTCGGTCAAATCATAGACTTTTTCTATTCCGTTACGCTCACAGATCATCAGGTCACCCTGCATATATAACTGCTCAAAAGCACGGCGACCTGGACCTGTATTCCACCAATTTCCCAAACTCTTTTTATTATTCTTATCAATATCTCGTAGTCGAATTCTACCTTCTGCACGAACGCGGGCTAAGATTTCATTCATGAGATGTTGATCACCTCTATTGAAATAACGACTTTCCCCTTTCCTGACCGACATCATGGCAGGCAGTGCATAACGGTAGTCTTTCATAGGAAGATAAGACGCCGCGTGATACCAGTATTCAAAAATCTGACGCTCTCGAACCAAATTATTTAAATGACTTAAATCATAATCAGGCACTCGACTCCACAATATATGGTGGTGAGCACGTTCAACAACCGATATGGTATCAATCTGTACATATCCCAAATGCTCAATAGCCTGTAAAGTGCCGTCCATGCCTTTTGCAAATCGGCTGGTTTTTCCTAAGCCTTGATTAAATAAAGTGAGCTGTTTTAAAGAAGAAGTCATAGAAATCAAATATTGTTGTATTCATTTAGAAGCAGAAAAATTTTCAGTTCTATCCTATCACTATTTCCTAATTTGCTTGTGATTTAGAATCAGCAATTCTTGATAAAAGAATCTCAGTCAACTCAACATTTTACAGACTCACCTTAAAATAACTTTTAGGAGCTAATCTAATCACTAAAATAACAACCAATATCACACTGGCTAAATGAAAAAGCCATCCTGCTTTGTAAGCCCCCGTAAGATCATGCAAAATTGCAATAATCCATGGAGGGATTGCAGCAAGTAAAAAACCACCGCCTTGCATCAGTGCAGATAAAGCACCTGCATGAATGGGTTCATCAAAATGGTCTAATGCAACTATAAGCGTTAATGCAAAGCATCCTCCTAAGCCAACGCCTAAACAAATTGCCCAAAGCATAGCGGCGAACTCAGGCATAAAAGCTATTCCTGAAAAACCAACCATTTGCATTGCTAACGTAAACCATAGCCATGGACGTCGGTCTTTATATTTCCTAGCTAAAACAGGCAAAATGAGTGCTGAAGCTGCTTGGCTCAAGGCCAGAAAAGCAAGTAATTTCCCACTTTGCGCTGCGCTGCAACCCTGATCTTGAAAAGAAGGTGCTAACCAAGCTACGACTGATGAGTAGCCACCATTTACAAGCCCAAAGCAAGCCATTAATAACCAAGTTCGAGGTTGCTTTAATAACTTTCTTACAGGTGCGCGATGAATGGATGAGCTAGCTTTTGTAGGTAAAAAAGCTAGCGCCAATATAAATGCAAACAAAGCTGGAACTGCAAAAAAAGCCAGTCCAATAGACCATAAACCCGTTATATTTGAAACTACAGGCGCTAACCATGCTCCTAAGGCACCACCGCCCATAAGCATGGCTGAGTAAAGCCCCATCATCGGACCAATATGTTGGCTAAATTCTCGTTTAATCATGCCGGGAAATGCCGCTTGTATCATCGCGACTCCGAATCCAATCACTATGGCGCTAAGAATTAATCCTTCGGCAGTAGGAAAGAAAAATCGGACAGCGCATCCCGCACAAATGGTCAGCAATGCACCAAGAATAGCGCCTCGTTCGCCGACAAAGTTTTGCAATATTGGCCCAACAAATGCAACGATTCCCATAAGCATCATCGGTAGCAAAGTGAGCAGTGCTAGGCCTTGTAGGCTTAAGCCAGTGGCTGTTCGAATATTGACAATCAATGGTCCAATACTTGTGATAAATGGTCTTAAATTAAGGCCCACCAAAGCTACCGTTACAACAAGCATGGGACGAGTCAAAAAAACGCCAGACTGCTTCATTATTCTGAGCCTGAATGATTGGCTTGATAATTCTTCCAATGTGCATAAAGATCAGTGCGGTTTTCAACCCTGATCGGTATATATTGAATTTTCATTGATTGCTCAGCAAACGGCTTGGCAAGCTCAATATATATTTCGGCTGTAGACAGACCAAATGGTGTTCCATCTTCATTAGAATATGCATAGCTCACCGACTTTATACCGGCTAAACGCATTGCTGCCATACACATTGGGCATGGGTGTCCACTTGCATACACAGAGCAGCCTTCTAGGTTGGCAGATCCTAAAACTTGACTGGCTGCACGAATCGCCAGTAATTCAGCATGCGCGGTTGGGTCATTCGTTGTCAGAATCTGATTTACGCCTGAAGCAATAACTTCTCCATTCTTTACAACCACAGCGCCAAATGGTCTGCCGCCTTTTTCAATATTGTTATAGGCAAGCTCAATCGCTTTACGTAAAAACTCTTCACCTTTTTCCATCACATACTCTCACTTTCTATTTTGCACCAGCTGCAAGAAGTCTTTTTTCAATTTCGCGGTATCCTCGTGAACGCGCATGTTGTAAAGGTGTAATACTGTCTTTATCTGCCAAGTTCGGATCAGCACCTGCTTTTAATAAAAGCTCTACAATGTGTTGATATTTGGGTTCTCCATTTCCCAAAATGATGGCCTCAAGCAATGCCGTCCATCCCAAATTATTGACATGATTAACATTTACACCGGCCGCAATTAATGTACGAACTGTTTCGACATGGCCTCGTTCCGCTGCTGGAATGAGCGCAGTTCCACCGTAACGGTTAATACTTTTTAAATCGGCACCATGGATAAGTGTCATTCTTAGAATTTTTAAATATCCCTGTGCACCAGCGTATAAATACGGACTGTCTTGAATATTGTCTTTTGCATTTACATCAGCGCCAGCATCTATCAGCATATGAGCAGCATGTACATTATTTGCTCTTGTTGCGACCATCAAAGCAGTTGAACCTGTTTCATCTCGCTCATCAATTAAGGTCTTTTGAGATAAAATCTGTTTGATAGATTGAGTATCATTATTTATCACTGCCTGATGTAAAGGATAATCACCCATTGCATTCGTCATATTTGTAAAACCCAAAGCCCCTAATGCGACAATCAGCTTCATCCATAACAGTGACTTACGCATGGTGACCTCCCAATAGAAATTTATGGCAAAACATTTTGCAATTAGAATAAGCTTCACCAAAAGTATTTGGAAATTAAATTATTTAATCGATAGTATTAAGATTATGAATACTTATTTCATCGGCTTTTAAGCGGGCAGTACCTAATAATGTTTGATCCTCGCCTTTTACGTGCTTTCGTCACTATTTTTGAAACTGGCAGTTTTACCGCAGCGGCCGATCGATTACACCTAACTCAATCAACAATTAGTCAGCAGTTAGCACGACTTGAAGAATCCGTCGGTCATGCGCTGATAGATCGAACAGCACGGCCTTTCAAATTGACGGTGTCTGGAGAATATCTGATTGGTTATGCGCAAAGGATTTTGACCCTTCAACAAGAAGCTGAGGCACTACTTAAAGATCCGGCAGGAAGTATTCCTATCCGTATTGGTTTACCAGAAGATATGATGAGTCCAGCAATGGCTGAAGTTTTTGGTATATTTGCCAAAAAGCATCGTTCCATTCGTTTAGACGTAACCTCTGGCTTGAGTCGCAACTTAACAGAACGTTATCGGAACGGTGAATTCGATATTATTATTGTCAAAGAACCTGCGGCCAGTGCTGATCACCACGCTACATTCCCAGAAGAAATGGCATGGTTTGAAAGTGAGAATTCAACAACTACATGGTCTGATCCCATGAGTTTAGTGACCTTTCCTCAAGGCGGACTTTATCGGGATGAGATGTTCGCAACCTTAGAGCGTGAACGGCGACGTTGGTATATTGCCTTTACGGGTAGTAGCCTAGAAAGCGTGTTAGTCAGTGTTGAAACCGGCTTAGGATTATCTTTATTGCCTGTGGCTACCACCCATGGACGCCGAGTATGTCGATATGATGCATTAGGGGCCGTTCCCCCTATGGTCGTTTCAATTTATACATGGGAAAAAGCTGGGATAATTTCCCAGCTTGTAGACAAGATGACAACTGTTTTACAAGAACGTTTTCAATCATCAATAAGTGTTTAACTTATATCATTCAAACTTTCGGCAATTAGTTTTTCTGCCATTTCTTGAGTTTTTCTTAATCCCGGCATACGGAATTCAGTATGTCCATAATCTTGAATAGATTTCCAACGTCCGCCCCACGTGAGACCAACCGATTCAGCAACTTGTCCATATAAGCGATAACCTTGCATAGCCCACGGGTCTCTTTCAGAAATAACTACTTTTCCATTTCGTTTAAAGGCTACATCTGCCGCCAAACCAAATTGATGGTAACTCTGATAACCTTTTGCTCTTGTTGTATTCGGATTACCAGCCAGCATATTCTGACGAGTAGGACTACGATAACCTTCTAATAAAACCAACTCATAACCATATTGTTCTTTCATGATTTTAAACACCATGAGTAAACGCTGCTTATAACGTGGGTTCATTTTGCTCCATTTACGATCTACTAGACTGGTATCTAAAATAGCTCGCCCATCGAAACTCGCATTATCAATAGGTGAAGAATTAATAGCGCCACTACTTTGAGAGGAATACTGTTGCTCTAATTGTGTGGCCTCTACAATCGCAGCTTCAATTAAGCTTTCATCCACTTCTGGCGGTGGCGATAGGATTTCACCATTCAAAAGTGCATAAATTTGAGGATCTGTTTTTTTCAGATATTCAGCTTCAATTCGAGTTGAACTAATAGGTCGAGTAAAAGCAAACACTAAAATACTGGCAAACAAGAAAAAGCCTGCAATGACAATCCACCACTGCTGTAAATGCCAATGGGATTGTAGCTTTTCAGGCGCAGCTGCCTGATTCATTGTTTGAGCAAATTGTCTAACCTGATTAAGCTGTTTACGACCTTGTGGCAGTAATGACAAAACAAAATCTTTACTTCTACTCCTTAGCTCATAAGACATTAAAAACGCTAAACCAATTGCCAAGCATGTAAAGCAAAAGAAAATGAGAAAAATCATCATCAGTTCATTAATTCACGGCAAATGGACTTCGTGTAATTTTAATATCTACCGATGCCTTAGGTGGTTCAACCTCAGCTTCTGGTTCGGCTGGAGCTTTATTCTCAACAACAGGTTTAGTCTGCGCTACTTGTTGCGGCTTACTCACTGGCTTTTGTTGAGCAGGCTGAACTTTCGGTTGGGTCGCTTTAGGTATCGCCCCTGTTTGTAGTTGAGGCACAACCTGAACTTTCTTTTCACCAGTGAGCTGTTCATCAAATGG
Source organism: Acinetobacter sp. Leaf130 (assembly GCF_001423205.1). Lineage (NCBI taxonomy): Bacteria > Pseudomonadati > Pseudomonadota > Gammaproteobacteria > Moraxellales > Moraxellaceae > Acinetobacter > Acinetobacter sp. Leaf130. The sequence goes on along the minus strand of NZ_LMOE01000001.1, from coordinate 625,579 downwards.
AGAAACTCGCTGTTCATTAGTAGTAGCGGACTTATGCGGAACAGGTTTAAAGATACTACTTAATTCATTATCTTTAGGTTGTTCAAAGCCATCACGGCTCATTGAATCTGTTTCATTGTCTTGACTTACAGCAACCTGATTTTGTTCATCAGAAGAATGAACCGTTTCTTGATTTAAAGTCTGTTCTTCTGTTGATTTACTCTCAATTGCTGCTGATTCTGAAGAATACGGTTGAGACAAGAACAGGAATAGCGAGATGCTGACAAACACCCCGGCAATAACACCAATAACAATATAAAGTATTGGTGATTTCGGCTTTTTTTTATTCGACTGTAACACTCGAATAGAAGTTGGTTTTTCCTGAGCCATTTCGTACCATCATCAAGGTAAATAAATTGTAATATGTGCTTGCTCTTGAGGAGCAGAAATCACATTTTGATAATTAGATAATGCTTTATCATTTTGATTATTCAGCATAAATCTTAGTCCTGCAAAGGTAAGTAATGCAAAAATCAATAAAAAGATCAAAATCCAGAAGAATGGTACTTCGCGATGAATAATATTTCGGATCTGATCGGGAATGGCCGAGAACGGCGAAAATGCGAGCTTTTTCCCTTTCAAATAATCAATTTCGTCCCCCACTCGTGATACTAAGTGGTTGAGACTTTCCGTTGACTCAATTCGGTACTTACCCTGAAAACCTAATAAAAGGCAGTAATGAAATACTTCTAAAGCAGCTAGACGTTCTTTTCCACGGCTACGTAATTGCTCCAATATTTCAAAGAAGCGATAACCAGCCAATTGAGAACCAAACAAGCTCAATTGCAATGGACTAATTAACCAAGCATTTTGCAAATTAAAATAACTCGCGTCTTGTTGCGTTACGATCGTTTCATCAATCAAAGCACAGAATGCATATTTAGCATCATGAATATCATCAGCTGAAAATTGCAACTTTTTGGCTTGTTGCTCAAATTGATTAAGTAAATTTAAGATTTTTTCACGAAACCGCTGTGCATCTGCTGGCACATACTGATTTCGAATCAAAAAAACCAAATAAAAGCCATCATGCAATAAATCAATAAGATTGATTGCCTGTAGTTTTGCTTGAGACTGGCTATTATTGCTCCCACCTGTTCCAATTTGCCCATCATCAAATAAAGAAGGAGCACCTGTGGATTGTGACATTTTTCTCTCCTTTACCGTTAAGCGTTCATGACCGCAATCAGTTCAATACTTATATCTTGGAAACCAGCCGGAACATAAATACAAATCGTTTCTGAATCTAACATGCGCTGATAAAGCTCATGATGTGGTTCAATTTCGAAATAGCTCACACCAGAACGTACTGGTATAGCAGTTGGAACTTGAATTAAGTGATGCAATGGAATTGCAGGCAATGCAGCAACTACACGCTGCTCTACATCTAAAGTGCTACCAATCTTGAATCGTAAAGGCACGATCTGAATCAATTCATGTGTCTGCATTGCGCTACTTGATACAGCAATATAAAGTCGAGTATCTCGAGTAATCTTATCGGTCTCAAGACTTCCCACCCAATATGAAGGTCGGATCTCTTTAAGCGCAATACTAATGTATCGACTCGAAATAATCGTATCGAGCAAATCACGTAGAATCGTGTCTAACTGCGAAAAACTTTCTTGTAAATTATGGTGTTTATAGGCAGGTAATTGATCGACATCATAGGCCGTCGAGAAAGTTAATAATGAACCTGCTAAACGCAATAATTCAAAGAACAAACGCTCTGGATGAATTTGTGGATACTGCACAAAATGATTAAGACCAGCATGAGCTGTATTTAATGCATTCACTAACCAGAATGAAACAATATCACCTGAACGAAATTCAATTAACTTCTGTTCATTTTCTCTGTTATTCGTTTGAATCGTCTTAATTTTTGCCTTAATAACGTTCAGTGTTCTTTTTAAATTTGAAATGAGTGTTTCAGAGGCATCCACGTGCAAAATTGGTGGGATAAACTTTCGATCAATTTCGAAAGCACCCGAACTTTGACGCTTAATCTTTCCAATAGGTAAATATAAGAAACCATCTAAATTATGGTCAGGATTACTATGTACATCTAATAGTTTAAAAACAGCACGACGGCGTAACAAACTAATATCTGCTTCGGTAGCGTTAGTAAATAGATCATGCGTCTCGACAAGATGAGATTGATATCTACCCTTTTGCGCTTGGTTCTGATCAATGAGATTTTGCTTATTTGCTTGTAAGAGCGGCAATGCTAAATAGATTAGCATCTCACCACGTAAATTAAGATCATCCAATAAAATTGGCTCAGGCAATAAATCGTAAGAAGGTGCCTGATAAATTTCTCCGTCTTGCCAAATCATTTCTACAGACTCAAGAGCAAGAATATGTGTGCTCAATTGAGCCTCATCGAAATTTAATTTCTGAATACCATATGAAAAAGGTACAACCGCTCGAACCGTATGATTCAAGCGTTGTTCATGATAGGTATCTTGAATTTGGAAATGTTGAGGTCTTAAAAATAAACCTTCGCCCCACAGGACTTTTTCAGCTTTAAACATATGTCTTTACCAATCTTTATTCGTATTCATTTTTAGGCTGCACACCTAACATTTCCTGAACCATTTGTAATGGATGCTCATCTTTAATGACTTGTGCTAACCATTCATGTAACGGCATTTGACTCCATTTAATGGTTTTCTGAAGCATATAACTCACAGGGCTATGAGGCTCGTTTGCTTGAAAGTAATCTGCGATTTCTTGCAATACTTTCATTGCTTGCTCACGATTAGCCAAGTGAGTTTGTGCTTGAGGCTGAAAAACGGGCTGATCTGACACGATTTGTACAGGCACTTGATTTTCCATAGATGAGCTTGTAATAACAGCAGCCTGTTCTTGGATTGGCGCAAGCCCAGTACCAAAAGCTTCTGCTTTATAAATCTTGCGTAATGTGCTGTGAATGGTTTCAAATGCTGAATCAATTGCACCAAAACTAGGCGAGTCTAGCCCCATTAAATGATCAAGGGTTTGTTTTAGAACATCCCATTCAGTTAAGACTGAACTAAAATCTTGATAATTAGAATATTGAAAAGTTTTAGAAGTATTGAAAATGGCTTGATCAAACTGTTCTAACTCCGATGGCCCCGACTGACTATCGTAATCTTCAGTTTGTTTACGGCGAATATTCTCGTGATAAAGAAAATTATCATAATCAAGCAAATTATAATAAGGAGCCGTGTTGGTTAAAGAGACTTTCTTTAACAACATCGGAAGTTGATTAATTAAACCCTGTAATAAACCAATGCGTTGATCTAAGTCATCATCTTCAATAACAGGGTGAATTTCCTGCCAATATTGATTCAACATGGTATGACTTAAGGTTAAACCTTTAGCCATACCATCAAAACCATAAAGATGACTCCAAGCTTCTAAGAGCCAAGTTAATAGACGAATATCTTTTGTATTCTCTTTTAGCAAAACACTCGTTTTATTTGATACAAAGTCCCAGTCGGCCTGTTTGCGTTCAGCAACCCAATCACCTTGATCTAGCAATAAATCATCTTGTGTTTTCGCTTTTTTTATTTCATGAAATTCATTAGAAAAAGAAAAGTCGTCACCACAAGGCAAACTATCACTAATGGGTTCAAGGAGTTCAGAAATATCAATATTCATCTAATTTTAGCTCTATTCAATTTTAAACTTCTGACTTCAATTTTTTACTCGTCCTTTTTTTAGCAGCCTTAGCAACAGGATCTAGTAAATATTGAATTTCGTCATCTTTAGCATCAATCATGATAATTTTTGGCAATTTTTGCTCTGCTAAAGCCACCAAAATTTCTGTAGCCAATGCAGGTAACACCGTAGAATTTAAAATATTATCAACGTTACGCGCTCCACTATCGACTTCTGTACAGCGGCTTAAGAGCAGCTCTACCAAATCGTCAGAATACTGGACTTGCGTACCGTATTGTTTCTCAATTCTTGCTGTGATCTTGCCTAGCTTGTGTTTAATAATTCGTACGAGTAAATCATCATGCAATGGGAAATATGGCACAACTCTCATTCGGCCTAAAAATGCAGGCTTGAATTGCTTATATAAACTTGGTTTTAAATGGTCAATCAACTCTTCAGCTGTTGGCCATTCTTCTACAGGTGTATTTAAGCACGCTTGCATAATCGCGCTTGAACCAGCATTTGAAGTCAACAAAATAGTGGTGTTCTTAAAGTCAATAACTCGTCCTTCGCCATCTTCTAAAGTACCTTTATCGAATACTTGATAGAACAGTTCCTGAACATCACTATGTGCTTTTTCAATTTCATCAAGTAAGACAACACTATAAGGATTACGGCGAACAGCTTCTGTTAAAACCCCACCTTGACCATATCCTACATATCCAGGAGGAGCGCCTTTAAGTGAAGATACAGTGTGTGCCTCTTGGTATTCAGACATATTAATTGTGATTAAATGCTGCTCACCACCATATAATTCATTTGCCAGAGTTAATGCAGTTTCAGTTTTACCTACACCACTTGGCCCGACTAAAAGAAATACACCTTGTGGCTTATTAGGATCTTCAAGTTTTGCTTTTGAAGTTTTAATGCCCTGAACTAATTGTGTGAGTGCATAATCTTGACCCATTACACGTTCGCCCAATTTATCTTCAAGCGTTAATATTTGTTTAATTTCATCATTGACCATTTTTCCAACTGGAATACCCGTCCAATCAGAAATAATTTCATTAATGATTTGAGAGTTTACTCTTTCAAATACTAATGGTTGCTGACCTTGAATCTGAGCAAGATCCTTACGCAATAGATTGATCTGATCATAAGCTTCAGATTCATTCGTATGATTCTGTGCTTCTAATTCCTGAATTTTATGAACAAGTTCTAATTCTTTTTTCCACTGCTCTTCGGTTTCATGAATCTCTTTTTGCAAAGATTCTAAATTAGCTTTTAAAGTTTCCAATCGTTCATGATGAATTGGAATCTGACGATGCTCATTTTCTAAAATTTGCTGTTCAAGCTTTAAGTTATGCTCTTGAGCTTTTAACTGATCAAGCTTTACAGGTTGGGCATTTTGGGTCAACGCAACTCGTGCTGCTGCAGTATCAAGCACGCTCACTGCTTTATCCGGAAGTTGACGACCACTAATATATCGATGTGAAGAGTGAACCGCCGTCACGATCGCCTCATCATCAATTTGTAATTTAAAATGCTGTTGCATGACTGGAATCATTGCACGCAACATATCTACCGCAACGTCTTCGGTTGGCTCTTCTACTTTTACAACCTGAAAACGTCGGCTTAATGCAGCATCTTTTTCAAAATATTGTTTGTATTCTGCCCATGTTGTTGCAGCAATCGTGCGCAACTCACCACGTGCAAGTGCCGGTTTTAAAAGATTTGCAGCATCATTTTGCCCTGCTTGTCCGCCTGCGCCAATTAAGGTATGCGCTTCATCAATAAACAAAATAATAGGATGAGCAGAAGCTTGAACTTCCTGAATAACCTGTTTTAAACGATTTTCGAACTCGCCTTTAACACTTGCGCCAGCCTGTAACAGCCCCATATCCAGCACATGTAAATGGACATTTTTTAGGGCGTTAGGCACTAAACCTTGAGCAATTTTTAAGGCTAAACCTTCGACCACCGCTGTTTTACCAACCCCCGGTTCTCCAGTTAAGATCGGGTTATTTTGGCGTCTACGCATTAAAATATCGAGCATTAACCGAATTTCATATTCACGACCAATAACCGGATCTATACCGCCTTGTTTCGCTTTTTCAGTGAGATTAATCGTATATTGATCAAGTGCAGGTGTTTTAGCTGCTTTGGTATTTGCTATAGTAGCTTCTGTTGGTTCAGCTTCACCCGAAAGTGTTTTTGTTTCATCTTGTTGTTCAACACTCTTCTCACAAATTTCAAGAAACTTATGTTTCATTGAATCAATTGGTAAAAGATCAAATAAACTCGAAGCTCGAGTGGCAATTTGATATAAATCAGGTGCAGTTAATAATGCAACTAATAAATGACCACTACGCATGACTGGATTTTGCTCAGCTGAAGCCAATAACCAAGCTTGTTCGAACAAACGAACGATTGATTTAGCAAAAATAGGAGTACGATTATTACCTTTCGGTAATTGAGATATTGTTTCTTTTAAATCATCAGCTAAAGCTTCAGGTGAAATTTTATATTTCTTTAATAAAATTTTTAAATCATTCTCTAAAGATTGATTAAGTAGCTCTAAAAATAAATGTTCAATTTCAATTTCGTAATTTTGTTGAATAACACAAGCATTAGCCGATTTTTCTAAAGCAGTACGCGCAACTGTAGAAAGTTTTGTAATTAAAATTTTTAAATTACTCATCATTACTCTCAATATTTTTAAATAATTTAATGCTTAAAATCATAATGTCTGTATATTAACAAAATTCAGCTTTATCAGACAAACTACTCATCATTTCAAGCGTTAATATGTTCTAGTAGATATTTATATCTATATAAAAATATCTCTACCCTTATCCTTGATTAACTAAACTCTGTTTTGGTAATAATTTACAACCGCATGATAATGAATCATTTACGCGCGCTCCAGATTTTCCCATAACAAGCATATTCGGATCACCCGATACAATCGTAGAAACCGTTTTGTGTAACGGACAAGTTGCCTTGTCTCCTACACATGCAATTGCAATTCCATCAATTAAAAACGTACTATTACCAGAAATGACTTGCCCTCCACCTGTTGTTGGGCATCCAATCGTAATGTAAGGGCTAGCCATGTTCTTCTCCTTATATTTATAGAACTGTAAACTCAATTCGACGGTTTTTCTTCCTTCCTTCTGGAGAAGTATTATCTGCGACTGGTTTAGAGGAACCTAAACCTTCTGCAGATAAATGGTCTGCCGGAATACTCTTACTAATTAAATAGTTTTTTACTGCCAATGCTCGATCTTGGCTAAGTTTTAAGTTTTTAGTCGCATCGCCGGAACTATCTGTATGTCCTACGATTTTGACTTTTTTACCGCCTACTTTATTTAAAGCAACAGCCATCTCATCTAGAATTTTTTGACCGGCATCAGTTAACACTGCACTGCCAGATTCAAACTCAATAATTCGATTTTTAAGTGCATCATCAATAATTTTCTGTTCAGCCTGATTGACTGATAACTGTGAATACAGTTGATACGGAGGCTGAACTAACCCTTGAAAAGACTGAATGGTAGGTTGAATATCTGCTGGATTCAGCATTTTTCCACTCAACTCAAATCGAGTACCGTTTACGCTTAACTTACCTTGCGAGACTTTTTTAAGATCAGGTGTAATGACTCGTGTAACAGAATCACTCCATCCATTTGGAGCAACTACGGGTCTCACTTGTATTTTATCTACAACCTGATCTGCACCGTAAACAGACTGCATTTTTAATAAGATAGCCTGTTTACTCGCCTCGTTAGGAACTACACCTTCTACAACAATGGGCTGAGCCAAAGCATAATTAGCAACGGCATAGATAAAACAGCCTTTTATGAGCTGTGAAAGTTTAGTTTGATATCGTTGATTCATTATTATTCACCCAAAAAAGTCTGTCTAAATAGTTTTAAGCCTTGATTTAAACTTAATTGGCGTTGGCATAATGATTGTTCTAGCGTCGCTAAACCAGCATTCTGCTCCAAATAAGTATCAATCCACTGAGCTTCTATTAAAGAAACCCAGTGTTTACTATCCATATTCTGAGTAAAAATATCGCTAAGGGCTAAAATATCTGCACCTTGAAAACCAAAGAATAATACGGGTTGCTCTCGATGTAACAAGCCTATAAGTACTTCAGTATTATGTTCCTTTAAAAACCGACAAATAATACTGACCCAAAAAGCAGCTATTTCATAACTGTAAGCAGGATTATTAATAGGCAAAATCAGGACTTTATTTAACCGACTAGTTCCATTTTGTAAAATTGGCTGTAGTAATAATCCCAGCCCAATCATACTTTGCGCTAATTCATAAATACTTAACTTCATTAACTGAGCAAATGAGTGCATCGTATGATTTTCATAAAAGCCTACACATTCTCGTTCAGTTAAAACCTGAATTTGATTTTGTAAGTGACCTAATTTTCCAAGTAACAAATCTGAATCTTTAATGCCTTTTAAAGCGCGATTGTTTTGAAATAAATCAACAAGCACATGTTTATAGCTATATGGTGCATATAACAAATTATCATACGGCAAATCAATTTCTAATAAATGGCTCAGCACCATTGGAAAAGATCGACCCGAACTATCTTCACTTGCGAGTAGATTCGCAACCAAAAACATATTTTCTTTTGGATTGGCAATAAAGAAATCCAGTGAAGGCAACGTGCTATAAGCTTCTTTAAAGTTGCCCGATTGCATCGCATATTCCAATGCTTCAGTAATCCACTGATCAAGCAACTGTATTAAAGCATTCTGACCTTTTGTTTTTAAAAAGTCGCCTCGTGCAGGACTTTTGCCGTAATACAAAGGAGTGGTTTTTAATGTTTGCATTAGTGCTCCTCCTTTCGCATAGAGGTTATTTTCCATGTCATGGTTTAACTCCCGCAGAAGGCTGAGCGAATGCTGCAACAGGATTTTCTGTTTTTGCTGGAGCAGCAGCTTGAGCTGGTGCTTGCTGAGCAGACACCACTCGAGCTGCTTTATCGGCAGTGACTTTATCAACGAGTTGCATACCTGCATAACCACGGCTTGAACCAATGCTGCCTGAATTACTGCTGATTAGACGGAAATTCATTTTTACAACTAATGATGGATCGGTCTTACTACGCCAAAGCATTTCAAATCCGCCATTTTGTTCTTTACGCTGAGCACTATCAATTAAACGGTTAATACCATACTCACCTGGCTCATCAAAAATCGTGTGCGTTTGACCTTGTAAATCCACAGCAGTAATACGAGCACCCGGAATGCTTCCTTGGTTTGGCCAAATGAAGTTGACCCACTGCTGCACACCGTTTTCATAAGTCATACGCTGACCATCAATATCAACGGTATATGAAAGCAATTGTGGATTTGGAATTGGGTAGAACTGGAAGTTAGATTGGTTGGTTGCTGGTGCCGCTGGAGCTTGAGCATTCAACTCACCTGTTGCCATACCATTCGCTGGAGTAACATATCTTTGGAAATTCATGACGAATTGAGGATTTAAACTAATTCCTAAATCTTTCCATGTTTTAGACGTTAACGTATAACCACGACGGATCACAAATGGATCAAGACTTTCTTTTACAAAGCGTGAAATACTACCGTTCTCGCCCAAAATTTGACCAATTTCACTGCTTGTCGCTTGCAAAGAAGCTGATGAGTTAAATGGATATTTCTTAGCAAGATTTGCTGTAAATGGTTGATAAGCTTGCATTACCCACAATTTATTAATTTCATCTTGTGTCGGTGTAATTAAACTTTCAAAAGCCTGCGTAAGTGGACTAACTACCAATTTTTGTAGTAATCGCTGATCAATTTCATTGAAACCAACCGCCATTTTTTCATCTACAATTTTTTGCGTCTGGTTAAATACAGAAGTTTGCTCATTCAGGGTTTGCTTAACTAATGTCATCGCATTAGGCCCAACTTCACCTGCATTCTTAAGCTCGTTAAACTTGCTACGAACTAGAGCTAAATTTGTCATATATTCATCAAGTAATGATTTACCTTGTTGATCATCGCGTTTGCGAACCAACTGATAGAACATTTGATATTCTTGAGAAATCGCGCCCTGAGCATTAGTCGCCACTTGATTAGCAGCCTTATCATCATGATTTAAAACTTTACGTTTAAACCACGCAACAAATCCTTTTTGTGGAGCCGCTAGCTCTGCTTGCACAACTGGATTATCCCAGTTTGTTTCGATTGCCACTCTTTCAATTAAGGTACGAATTGGAGAGTTCTGCGGCTCACCTAAAACATCAATATTTTTTACTTGCTGAGCAAATTGGCCAGCTTTAGCATAATGAATACCACTTAAAAATTTTCTCCATTCCGCAATATATTCTTGCTTATAGAGTGCTGTCAGTTGCTTTCTAATTTGTTCAGGGCTGCCAGAGAAAGTTAAATCATCAGATTGACGGCTATTTAACACCCAGTCTTTACTATCTGTTGGCTTATCTGCAGCTTCTTCAATTGCCTTTTCTACATAGTCATTCCATGCTTTTTGGGTAAATACACCAGGCAATGCATAACTACCCAATACAACATTTTTATTTGCCTCACCCACAATTTGACTGACAGTCAGCGCAGGGAAACGTACCGCAGCACGCATTTTTATTTCATTATAAACACGATCACGCGCAGGCATTCCTCTGACAACAGAGAGCAACACTTGACGTGTTTGATCAACAATTTGTGAATCCGCATCTAAAATTGGGAATTGTTTGTCATTTGCTAAAGTCATTGCATATGACAAGATCTGTTCAGCTTCCTGAATCATATCTGCACGTGGCATTTGGCCCTTATTGGCATCTAACCAAGAACGCCAGAAACGCGTAACCTGATCACTTAAATGACTTGCATCCATGTATTGTGGATTACTCATCATTAAATATGCTTTTAATGCATTGTAAGCATCTTGAGGATTTGTGTCTGAAGGTTCCAAATATTGTTGAGACTGAGCAGTTTGTTTAATCTCAACATTCGTATGATTGGCTTTTAATGTTGCTTCATTATTTTTTACGCGTTGCAAATATTGAGCAATATTTTGCTGTGTTGGTGTTAAAACAATTTGCTTAACGCCTTTTAAATATTCCGCTTTTAGTTTTTCACGAAGTTCGTTGCCCTGATATAAACCAAAACTAAACTTAAGTGGTCTATTTTCATCAAACTCATCTAACTGCTGTAGACGTCTTTGAAGAATAAGTAAAGCTTCTAACTGGGTTGATAATTGCTGGCCTGAAGATTTTTCTAATTGAACAACCTTATTTAAATCTGCTTGAACTTCACCAATCAATTGCTGGTTATTGCGATATGACCAAACCCAGACACCAAGAATAATTGAAACACCTGCTAAAGCGCCAATAAATGCAATGTAACGCTGACGTTTTCTGCCAGCATTTACATGCTGCTTAACCAGATCTTTATCTTTTAAAATAACATCTGAAAATAGCCCATTTAAGAAATAACCATGGTTAGGGGTAATTTTTGAATGATCTTTTAAATCACTTTGAGCAATTTGAGTTAACTGGAATTCCTGTGCAATTTGCTCCGTCATTGGACTTTCAATTACACCTTCCTGCAAAGCACTAGTGAAGTAGAACCCACGGAAAACAGGTTGAAATTGATATGGATTATCTTCAAAAAGTGTCGCAATAAAGCTCTTTAAAGCTGGTTTTAATGTTTTAAATTCTAATGGGAAAGTCATTACACTTGGAGAGATATTCTGCGAATGGCGGCGACTTAAATGAGTCGAACTTACCCCTTTTAAACCATCGTAAAGAATATTGTAATGTTTCTCGAATAAATCTACGGCATTGTGCGAAGAACTCTGTTCATAAGGAAGGGTCGCCCCCCAAGCTTGGTTATATTCCTGAGCTTCATAGAATTCAAAAAACTCTGTAAAACCCGCAATCAAATCCATTTTTGAAAAGACTAAATAGACAGGAACAACGACTTCTAAGCGCTCAGTTAAATCTTGAATACGAGCACGTAAATTTTTAGCAAGCTTTAACGAATTTTCAGGACTTTGACTAATCAGCTCAGCAATACTGACAATTAAAATCAAACCATTGACCGGAGCTTTAGAACGGTTCTTTTTTAAAATATTTAAGAAACCTAGCCACTCAGAATGATCTTCGCTATAAACAGAATAACGACCAGCTGTATCGAGTAAAATACCTTCTGTAGAGAAAAACCAGTCACAATTTCGAGTACCGCTTAACCCAGCCGATACCATTTTTTGATGCGTTTCTTCGAATGGAAACTTTAAACCAGAATTATAGATAGCTGAACTTTTACCTGCAGCGGGGTTACCAATAACCATATACCAAGGAAGCTCATAGAGTGCCGCATTCCCTTTTTTATCACCCAACTTAGATTTACGAATCAGTTGAATTGATTCTTTCATTTGTTGATTAACAAGCTGAAGCTCTTCTTTATCTTTATTTTTTCCGTACTCAGCTTGATTATCTTTTTCAATCGCTTCAGCTAACTCTTCACCTTGAGCCGCATGTTTTCTTCGTTGAATAAGCCAATAGATACCATAAACAATAAGACCCAAAGCATAGGCAGTCGCTAAAGCCCAGAATATATGACGGGGAATTGAAGTATATGAAGACATCAATGCCACGAACAATGACAAGGCGATAATTGCTTTAGGATTCGTGATGTACTGCCACAAGTAGCCTAAAATTGTATGCATTCTATTCTCGTTCTAAGTCCAAAGTTTAAATTAGTTATTCAACACCATCACATCATCTTCTGAATTTTCGGTGACATGCTTCACAAACGTATGTGCTGACACCGTATTTTCACCAAAGACAAAAGGAATGATATGTTCAGGGAAATGCATACTTAGCATAAAACCATAAATATCAGCTAAATGTTGGGTATGCCCTAATGAAGATTTCACATAAATATAGTGATGCGGTTCTACAGGTGTTTTAAGAAAGTGTTGCTGCAATTTCTTCGAAACTCTTATATCGGTCTGATCTGACAATATCAGCACATAAGGTTCCTCTCCCTCATGCTGAGGTAAATCATTAAATTCAAAGTTATTAAAAAGCTTCGCTGTATCTTGTTGGCCCACAACCACTTCCAGTGCTTTAGTAGGCTCTAATTCTTGAATTTTTACTAAAGGATCTGCGAGTAAACAGCTTGCTGCAAATTCAGCAGGAATATAATCTTTAATCATCCAAGATTTTTCATCGACTAGATCTTGATCAATTTCTGAATCAGCGACGACTAAAAAGAACATCTCATGCTCTCTTTTATGAATACCTTTTAATAGGTGTATCAACTCTTGGTAAGCTAATTGCTCTCCAAAAAAATGATATTCAATATGAACCTTTTGCGGAGCAATACCAATCTCAGCAAAGAACTCTAAAATTAATTCATTACTTTGATCATCATTCCAGATATGTAGTAAATCCTCCGAAAGAAGGATGTGTAAATTTAAACGATTTAAACGGTAAACTTCGACTACAGGCATTTGAACATCATCATATTCAGACTCAGGATCAACCCATGCCGGATGCATATGATATTCACGGGCTTGTTGCGACTCATAAAATAATGTTGAACGCTTTAAATGCTCTGCAAGAAGATATAAGTTTTCTATATTTTGTTCTAATTGTTGTTGTATTAATGACATCATACGAAGTTGTCGTGAAGATGAGTAATCACTCTCCTCATGATTGTCTTCATCCAAGTCTTTAATACGATAAGATAATAGAGGCAATCCATAAGAATTTAACAGTTGATCATCTAACTCCGGGCTTTTGAAGTTTTGTAGCTGCTCAATAATTGATTCATTCTCACCTAATGCATGTACGGCAAAAGCAGAGTAAATATTAAAATCTAACTGTTCGAGTGGTGCGTCACTTACAGTAGTTTGTTTTTGATTAGCATCATCTTTGTCTTGATTTATAGCTTGTTCTTTCTTGTCTTTATAAGCTCTATAGGTACTATAAATTAACCATGGCGATAAGATCACCAATGTAATAATTGCTGGTAACAATAAGAAATAAAGAAAAAAATCACCTTTATCAGGGTTATATTGAACGTCACGCCAGTAGAAAATAATAAATCCACTAACCACTGTAAAAATAGCAATAAATGAGAGTAATATTTTTTTAATCACATTCTCTCTCCAATAAGGCTATAGCAAGTTTCATGACTATGTACTTTTGGTTGTCGTGATATGAGAAAAGAACCCTGCCCTAAACCATTCTGGTTATTCTTAGTTAGACAAATAGGTTGTATTTCTGACTCATCCAATACGAGTCGAAGATCTATCGATAAAGTTGGACTACACCACGTTTCTACAATTTTTTTTAGTTTTAAACTCAACTCTTGATTTGGGAGGAAATTTAAATATTGCTGACGCTTTAGTGGCCCAATCTGAATTTCAATTTTTCCATCAATTTGCTGAATGGTTTCCCCACAAAACGTATTAATGCCAAGTAAACTCGGCTGACTTCCACCTAAAGTCGTTAATTGATCACTCGCCAACTTAAAAGATTCTTGTATAAACTCTTTAATCGTAATTTCATGCTTAAAAATACAGGACAGCATCGTTTTTAATGCATGAACTGTATTATTCTGGCCCTGCATTAATCCAGAAAACTCTGCAAAATAGTCATCAAGCTCTGTTTGCTGATGTTGGGAGCGCACATAGCCATTCAATGCATGCAGAATATCTAAATAATCGTTTTTATACTCAGTCTCATATCGAATCGGTAAATTATATGTAATGCTGGACTCTACATATTGAGCAGTAAGCTTATGGTTAAATAAGCTCAGAAACTCTTTAGTTTCAGCTCTTTGTTGACGTGGGGCCTGTTTAATCTTATTCGTATATGTATAAGGTAAAGCACCTTGTATGCCAGTAAGACCAACGATTAAATTCGTGATATAAACCCTTTCGTCCGTTAATTCTAAATTTTCAATTTCTGTAGCAGGAAAATTTAAATTAAAGGATGTCTCAAACTTGAAATGATCACTCCAAGATGAACCAACTGCGCGACTAGAGTCATGCCTTAATAGACGTGTTGCCTGAATAAATTCAAAAGACTTTGGCTTTGTAAACAGCTCAGCTGTTATAGAAGAGTCTTGCCACCAACGTTCTGACTGCATTGGTATAACTCCTGCTGAGATGAATAATCCTTAACAACCAAATCAACAAAACTATTAATTTGAACCTTTAAATTAAAAACACGACTTAACAATTGGCTAAAAATGTATAGGCTATGCCCTCTAAATACAGATGAATCAATTTGCAACTCGGCTTTCACGCCCCTTACAAACATTGGGAATGGTTTACCATCTACTAGTTTGTGAGTAAGTGAAAATTCAAGATGTTTAATTGATTCAATAATTAGATAATTTTCTTTTGATAACGGTAAGTTATATAAAGCAAGTAACTCTTTAATATGAGATACGGCATCACCTTTCATTAAAGCTAAACTATTTAATGAAAGGTGTGAAATGACACGCCACTGCTCAGTCTGGCTTTGTCCAAATTGATAAGGTTTTGTCGGTCTTTTTAAAACAATGGCACGTCTGGCCAGACTACTATCATTTAAGTTCAATATATTATTAGACTGCCCCAATGCTTCATGTGGCAAATCACGATTTGAACATAATAATTTTGTACTAATAAAATCTGAACGTGTTGAAGAAGGATTTAAATTTTTAGAAATAATTGAATATCCCATTTCAACAAAATTTGGTTGTAGTTTTTGATAGTTTACCGAATAGAAAAAGCGGGCCTTGTCCGCATGGTAGTGGCTCATCGCAAAAAAAGGCAGCACCGGAACATAGCTTTCTTCGTGACTAGTTTTTTCACGCACCATATTCATTTCAGTAATTGAATAGACTTGATAAAACTCAGGATGATGTGCATCTGTAATTAATGGATATTCTAATTGCTTGTGTACGATTTTTTGAGGTTCAGCATATTTTTCAAATAAATTAATGACTGGTGTAGTAAATAATTTAAAATTAGCAACATTCAACTCAGAATAATTTCGAACTACGGCTTGATCATTTAAATTTAATTTAAAATGTACAAGCAGTTCAAAATCACTCTCTTCTAGAGATAGATTCTTTAAAAGGTCTAAATCTAGCTTAAGATAATTGAATTTTTCAGGAAAACAGAAATACTCCATCAGCAAACGATACGCATGATGAGTATGCTGATCGAGTGGTAATAGACTTTCTTGCTCTGAAAAACCAGTTAACTCAAATGGATTTTTATCCAACGCTACAACTTTCTGCCCTGTTTTTATGGCAAAAGTTGTTTCCTTCTTAAAAATACTGTCTAGTACTTGAAGTGGAAAATTAGAAATTGCATCTAAATAAATAGGAAGCTTTTCATTTATTAAACATAAATGAGCATGATTAAAAATTTCAAACTTAAAATTTAAAGTCGCATTTTGGCTCAAATGCATATGTGCACTTGGTGTACTTTTAAACTCTAGCGCTTGCAAACTTATCGGGAGTAATTTGATTTCTTGCGTGGTATTAAACTCACACTGAACACCTTTAAAACTACGCGACTTCAAGACTGTGTGTGCAGGAACAATATGTGCTTCTGTGAGCTGCTTTATTTTATTTAAATCTTCGAAACTTACCACCGAACAAGCAGGAAAGTGACGTAAGTATTGAGGAAACATTACCTCAAATAAAGAACGTGTAAATACGTCATAACTATCAGCAAGTTTTTTATCAATGCGAGCAGCAATTAATGAAAACGCCTGTATTAGACGCTCAATATGCGGATCATCAATCTGCTCTTGATTTAACGATAAACGCTGAGCAATTTTCGGATATTTTTGGGCAAATTCTCGAGATTGCTGACCAAATTCTTGTAGTTGTTTTTCGTAAAACGGTAAAAGCTCTTCTATCACAACACACCCACTACGCTTAGGTTCTCGCCGAAATTACATATTGTTGCGTTGTCGGTTTTAGCAATGCATCAAAAACGACAGGTTCATACAGTGGATGAATATTTAGATAAGCCTGAATGCTTAAACACAATGCCCCCATATTATGCCCATCCAACAACATCTCTACCCGTATTTGTCTTAATCTGGGCTCATGAGCTGCAATTGATTGTTCAATTGATTGGCAAATCTTGTCTCGATCTAGCGGATTGGCTGTAGAAAGCCCCACAAAATCAATAATCCCGAACTGAAGTATAGATTTTTTAACTAGCGGATAATCATCGACCACGTGGTCCAATTTAGCGACCCGACTATTTAGCAAGTCTTCTAAATCTTTCGCTACCGATTCTCTTAATTGCTGAATAGAAAGACCTTTTGCATAATCTTCACTTTCAGGAATTAAACGATCAAACAGAGTTGAACGAAATCCGTATGGATAAAGCCGATCTAAATTCATTCGAGTTCACAACAAGCATGCTTAAAGACAGCAGAGGCTAACTTTATGTCAGCCTCCACCAAATATTCACTTAAATAATTATGCTGCGTAAGAAGCAGTATTATTAGAAAGTGACCATTTCTTAGTAACAGCACCTTTAGCAGTACCGTTAATATCTTGTTGGTTATATGTCCATTCAACAGCTGCGTATTTCAAACCAAACGCTTCAGTTGGAACACCTTCTTCATTAACTGTTGGAGTTACGCTAGAAACTAGAACATGCTTCAATTTAATTTGTAAGTACTTGATGCGTTTGTCACCATTCGCACGATAAAAATCAATTTGTACTTCATCAAATGTATAACCAGCTGAACATGCTTCCCATAATTTCGGGCTAGTTGCATCTAGGTCTTTAATAAAAAGCATATCTGAATGTTCAACACGTTCAGCAGTATGACCACCAACACTACTTGAAGTAGCAGATTTAGGTTGACGAATGTTGTGAGACCAAGAGTTGACTTCTAACCAGCCTTTGTGCTCAGAATCACGAGACTCGCCATCAACTTTATACTTACCGCGAAACTCAACGTATATATCTTTCATTTAGAACTTTCCTATTTTTAATTTAAAGTTATTCTTTCGCTGACCTTTATTAATTTGAGGACTGAGGTAACTCAGTAACAAGTCGTAAAGAAACTGACAACTCATCCAGCTGGAAATGTGGTCGTAAGAAAACCACAGATTTGTAGTGACCTGGTTGAGCAGGATCTTCTACAACTTTTACAGACGCTTCACGTAGAGGGTATTGAGCTTTCGCTTCTTGAGAAGCACCGTCGTCCAGCAATACATACTGTGACAACCACTCATTTAAGAATGCTTCAACATTTCCAGCAGAAGCAAAGCTACCCACTTTATCTCGCATCATTGCTTTTAAATAATGAGCAATACGTGAAACGGCCATGATGTACTGAATTTGACTTGATAAAGCAGAGTTAGCATTTGCTGTATCATTGTCATATTTTTTAGGTTTTTGAGTTGATTGCGCGCCAAAGAAAGCAGCGTAATCGGTATTTTTACAATGCACTAAAGGAATAAAGCCTAAATCGCTTAGTTCTTTTTCACGGCGGTCAGTAATCGCAATTTCTGTAGGGCACTTGAATACCACTTCGCCATCTTGTGTTTTAAACGTATGAACTGGCAAGCCTTCTACTAAACCACCACCCTCAACACCACGAATTGCAGCACACCAACCATGCATATCAAATGCATTTGTTAAACGCGTACCGAAAGCATAAGCAGCATTCATCCACAAATATTCGTTGTGGTTTGCACCTGAAACATCTTCAGCAAAGTTAAACCCTTCTGTAGCTGTTCCTTCTTTTGGATGATAAGGAAGACGACCAAGCACATGCGGCAATGTTAATGCCACATAACGAGAGTCTTCACTGTCACGGAATGAACGCCATTGAACATATTCAGCCGTTTCGAAGATTTTTGAAACATCTCTAGGGCGATCAATATCGGTAAATGACTCAAGACCCAAAATGCTTGGGCTAGCAGCTGAAACAAATGGTGCGTGAGCTGCTGCTGCTACATGAGAGATTTGCTCAAGCAAATACATATCAGAAGGCGTACGGTCAAACTCAAAATCACCAATGAGTGCTGAATATGGCGCACCACCAAAAGACCCATACTCTTCTTCATAGATTTTTTTGAATAAAGTGCTTTGATCAAAGTCTGTAGCACCTTGAAAATCTTTTACCAACTCTTTTTTAGTCGTATTTAACATACGAATTTTAATGAGCGGATTAGATGGTGTTTCTTGACAGAAGTAGTAAAGACCACGCCAAGTTGACTCAATCTTTTGAAATTGCTCATTGTGCATGATCTGACTTAATTGATTTGAAATCAGTGCATCAATTTCGGCAATACGCTTATCAATTGATAAAGTCATATTTTCAGAAACTGTAATTGTTCCTGCCATTACTTCTTTAGCAAGTTCACCAATTAAGCTTTTTGCACGCGAATGTTCTTCTTCATTTCGGGCAATACGGCTTTCTTCAACAATCGAGTCTAAAAGATTAACTTGTTCATTTTCAACAAGTGACATTGCTGCAGATTGAGTATTATTCATGATCAGCCTCCGCACTTAATTTACGGATCTGATCAGTACTCTTAAGCACTTCATCAAGTAAGTCTTCTAGACGCTCACTGTTCGAAATCTTATTTCTCAAATCAGTTAAACGCTCGCGTGCTTCAACCAGTTTCTTTAATGGGTCAACCTGTTGAACAACATTTTCTGGGCGAAAATCTTCCATTGACTTAAATGTTAAATCAACTGCAATTCGCCCACCCTCTTCAGTCAGCGTATTATCTACCTGAAAAGCTGCTCTTGGAGACAATGACTCCATAACTTCATCAATATTATCTAAATCGACATTGATGAATTTTTTATCTTTTAATTTTGTACGTTCAAGCTCAGATGCTGCCGAAAAATCACCCATCACACCAACAACAAATGGTAGTTCCTTCGCTTCTTTTGCATCACCAATTTCAACATCATATGTAAGCTGAACACGTGGAGGTCGAATTCGCTGAAGCTTCTTTTGTACGCTTTCTCTCTTAGCCATAAGATTCTATTCCTGATTATTTAATTAAAGGGTCAAAAGGCGAACTTTTTGATTTATTAACATTGGCTACAGGGGCAGTTTTTTGTTTAACCGCAGTTGCTTTTGCTGGAGTTGCTACTCGCTTAGTTGCTGTTCTGGAAGCAGTAACTCTGTTACGTGTTACAGTTTGTTTTTTATAACTTCTTCGTTCGTTATCAACTGAACCACCTTCTGTAGCAGCCTTAACATTTGAGGTATCTGGCGCAGGCATTGAAGTATGAATATTTTCAATTAACTGTTTAGCAGGTGGGTACGTTACATCATTGCTTAAATACCGCATTTCCTGACTTCGCATTTGCTGCAATGAGTTATTTGCAATGCTTACACCAGATAAAAATAAAACATCTGTTATTAATGAACCGCGTATATTTTGACTTTGCAATTGACTTGCCAAATTCAACGCTTTAACTGGTTGATTGGTCTGATAAAACCGCATGGCTGCTTTAGCTAATAAATCATTTTTTTGAGTCGTATTATCACTATCACAAACTTGCTTAAAAATATTCAATAGCTCAGGATCATTTTGGCCTTCTGCTAACGGATTCTTTTTAATACAACTTTTTTTAAGTTTTACAGGCTCTAGTTCTGCTGCTTGAGCACCTGATAGACCGATAATGTTTCCAGTCAGAAAAAGTATCAAAATACTTCGTTTCAACACAACTTTCATTCCTCTGTTTTCTTATTTATTCAAGGCTTTACTGAAAAGTTAATATTGAGAAAACATTAAAAAATCAGACTATAAACCTTATATTCAAAAAATTTATGCGCAGTTTATCATATAAACAAACATATTTTATATAAAAATCATATCAACTTAAACTAAAAGTAAATATTTAAGATTGTTATAAAATATAGCTTAATAAAGTTATTCTTATAAAAATATAATATTGTTATTTTTTGTAATTAAAAATAAGTAATTGATTTTAATCAAATAAATAAAAATAAAAACTGAATGAAAAATTTATTTAAATATCATTCATTTAGTTTTTTTGAAACATTTGCTTAACAATATTTAAGTTTATATTAACTACAAGGTGCTTCTATTTGGTTACGAACAAACCATCAAAACTTAAAGTAAAAAAGTGCGCTACAAAAAACCATAAAACTTGTCAAGACTAATCTGTCTATTTAGTATATTTTTTATTTAACTTTGTGAGAGCAAGTAGAATCAATAAAACTCATAGATTTATGAGTAACTATTTTTACTTTAAGGTCAAGTTCTCGGGTGGCTCAAAACTACACTCAATATCAAGAAAATAAACTATTTGGCGTTATAGTTTTAAAGAATATTGCGAGTTTTTAAGTTTAGATAAAGGGAAAAAGGCCTTTCACTCAAAAGAATTTTTATTTAAGTATAAATTTATATTTTAGACTTCCAATAATTAGCTTTCTCAGGATTATATTTTAAGCTACTGCTTTCTGCGTAAATATCATATAACAACGCCTTGGCTGATGAATTTCCATTGCGTACAGCCATTTCCGCATATCGTATTGACTCATCTAAATTTTGTTTCATACCTGCACCATTATAATATTTAAGAGCAGTATTATATTGTGCTAACGCATGTCCATGATCAGCCGCACGCTTAAACCAGACAAGTGCTTGAAGCGGATCTTGCTCTACACCCTCACCTCGCTCATAAGCCAAGCCCACATTGTTTTGTGATTCAAGATCTCCCTGTTCAGCAGCTTTTAATAACCATTTAAAAGATGTTTTGATGTCCTTCTCAACTCCATCACCTATATATAATTGAGCAGCAACTACCGTCTGGGACTGTATGAGTCCTAATTCAGCAGATCGAATAAAATATTTAAAAGCTTTTGCTCTATCCTGTTTTACATTTAAACCTTTGTAATATGCCAACCCAACATTGTGAATTGCGGAAGGATTTCCCTTTTTAGCTCCTTCTTCAAACCACATTAAAGCTTTTTTATCGTCTTTTTTAACAACTTCATTACCATTTCGATAAATCAGACCTAATTGAAGCATGGCATTTGAGGAGCCTAATTGTGCAGATTTCTCAAATAGTTCCAATGCTTTCTTTTGATCAAATTTTTCACCTTCGCCTGTAGCATACATGGATGCCAATACAAAAATAGCCTCTGCATCATTTGCTTTTGCAGCCTTTTCCAAATCATGTTTAGACTTATATTCAGACACATCTTTATAATCTTTAGTCAATGTTCCGTTAGTGTATTCTTCTTTGTCTTGACTGCATGCAGATGTGAATAATATTAAGGTAATGACAAACAATCTAAGCTTCATAAAGCAACCTTTTACTTCAAAAATTTTTCTTATCAAAATAATCTTCTGGATAAGGGTCTAGGCCTTTTAAATTTTTTCTATAATCCATCACACTGATATTGATTCCATCATTAATTAAATAATCATTATAAAAATCCTGCTCTTTAGGGTATTCAAAACCTAATTTTTCAAATATCTGCTCTGATAATGTTCCAAAATTTTCATATGATTTTCGATAAGCAAAATAATTAATAAAAGCCATTTGTGCTATACAGAGAAACAGTCCCATAAATAGCCACTTTATTAAATCAAAAAAAGATTCCCAAGAATAATCAAAATCAAAAAGATAAAAGAGTAAAAGCATTATTGATATTCCTCCCCAGCAAATAAGGGTGAAATAATAGGTCTGCATCGCAATCGCTTTATAACCCATTTTTACTGAACGACCCATTTCATAGATCATATACAATAGGCCTGATTTTGGATCAACTATTGCATAAACTTGATGTCGCCCCTCTACAGGCTTTTCATTAATTACAGCGATTAATTGATCATTTTCTTTAAAACGTACTGTCGTAAATTGTCCTACTAATAGATAATCATTTATTTCACCAATAAAAGTTATCCCATCTTTCGCTTTTCCAGCCAACAATAAAATAGGTGAGCTTGTAAGCAAGGAACTACTTCCAGCAAGTACACCTGCAAAAGCAGTACCTGCTGCAATACCACCCACATTCTGATTTACCGGTATTTTAGATTTGGCTTTTTCTAGAGAGTGGATTGGACCCTGAACCAGTTGAAGGTGTAATTTCAAAATCTTTACCTTTAAATAACCTGTTAGCTTTTAGTTGTTATCCCCATTCTTTTATTTTTGCTCTATATAGCTTTCTGGATATGGATCACTTTCAATAACTTTTCTATATTCATATACAGACTCTAGCAACAAATGATCTTTTTCACTCAAATAACGACTTGGCAATAAAAAAACCTCTTGCGGGTCTTTAAAGCCATACAAACTAAAAATTTGTTCTGACTTTTCTGAAAAATGTTTTAATGAGTTGGATGCATTTTTAATAATAAAAAATAAAATAAAATAAAATAAAATAGCCACTCCTAAAAAAATTAATATATCAACCTGATTAAAACCTCTTGCCCAAAAATAAATTAAAGATCCTAAAAAAATTGTTATTGCGTACCAAACATTTCTACCTTTAGCTATAGAAGTCTGATGAGCTTTAACAGAAGCTCCCATCCCAACCTGCATATGAAGTAAGCCTGTTTTAGGGCTCAATACTGAATAAAGTTCATACAAATTTTTTTCAAGACGTCTTACGACACAAATGACATATTCATTATGTTCAAATAACGCACGATGAAATTGACCGATACAAACTTTCCCACCTATTTCCATAACAACTGATTTGACATGTAAACGACTACGTGAAGCGAGAAATACAGTTTGTGCAGACAATGAAACATTTTCTGCCACACCACTCAAAATCGCTGAAGATGCAATTTGAGCATCGCCAGACTTTCCAAATGCACTTAAAGAGTCATCATAAATCTCTAATCTTTGAATGCGACCTTCAAATTTTAACATCTCATACATTTTAAACGCTCACTATCGCTTTCATAAACTCTTCATATTCTTCATCTGCAGTTTGGAATTTTTTTTCATTTCTAGATGTAGATTTAAATATTGACTCTTTTTTAGGGTCAGATGCTAATTTAAAAGCTGTTTTTTGACACCAATCTTCCATTGCATCATCCAAAACATATTTTTTAAGTAAAATTTCTGCGCTAATTAAGCCTAATGTTATAAGATTCAATCCAGCAATTACTCGAGCACTCATTAAAAATGCGACTAGAGCATTCGCTGTGAATTTAGTTAAAGCTCTTTTAATTACTGCATTTTTGCTATATTGTAAAGTAGCACTAGCTAATACACCTGCCTGTCCAATTGACAAGCCTAAGTTGATCAAAATTCTAGTAAATAACATTGTTTGGATAACAACTGAGTTTGTCTCTTTTAAGGTTTTTGAATCTACATATAAACCAGTTATTCCACCTAAAGTTCCAAGACTTCCAGCAGTCAATCTAAATGCTGCTGCCGAGGCCGCTGCACCTGTGGCAGTTCTACGGCTCCAACTCTCACCTAACATATCAAATGCGACAGCAGATACCGAGAACATCGAACCTACTAATTGTACGGATAGCTCTGGCTTATCTTTAATATCAGATTTCCAAGCATCATATTGGAAATAAAAATTCAGTAACTCAAAAACACCTACGATAGCAAGTATTCGGTTTTTGGTAATATCAGGTTGTCCTTTAACGGCTAAGGATACCGAGTTTTTAATTTCTACCGCCCTAGTATTACGATAAGTATAAGTCATACCACTTTGCGGTAAAGACGAAATTGCAGCAGCTCTAAATTCTAGATTATACATCAATCTCATCAATGGGATTTGTTGAGCCAAATTCCCTGATCTTAAATATAACAATTGAGCTGTATGACGTTGAGCACCTTCACGTGCCATTATAGTAATTGTACTAATATTTATTGTTCTTAAACGTATATCACCAAACTCTTTTAAAGCCGTATTCAGCATCAAAGATATCCAGTAGAACAGTTTATCTGGCCATTTAAAATCATTTGCCGAGATAAATTTTTTCCCCTCAATACTACCCAACCAACTATCAAAAGCAGCATCGGCTGCGGTAAACATACTAAAACTCTGTTTACTATAATCCAGTAAGTCTTTTGCTGAACTTGGACTTTCAAATATCTTGGCATACTCATCCATCAAGACTTTGTTATTAAAACAATAGGCTCTCAAGAATAGGTTTTTATCCGAAACTTTTTTTTCACATATCCATTTATTCAGTAAATCTTTCCCTTTTTGCAATAAATTCATGCCATACATTAAGTCCATAATAACCGCATGAAAAATAAAACCATTGCTTTCTTTCGGTGTTTTACCCTGTTTCAATTCCTCACTCTGGTCAAAATAGAACAGACCTTTTAAAAGATTAGAAGAAACCAGCCAGTTATAATGATCATCTACATAGCGAACTGCTGCACTATAACTTTCTTCAGATTTCTTATCGACATCCTTACGGAACTTTTCCAAGCCATTCATATTTAATTGTGCTTGGTATTTTTTCCATGCTGTATCCCCATCTACAGTCGCCTGCTTAATAGCCTCTGCTCTTTTTTTTTCGAGTTCTGCCGCAGCTTTGACAGGCGCATTTTTTTCGACATTCTTTAGATTCTCGAGTCCCTTTTTATCGCCTAAGCGTTCAGCTCTTTGAATCGCCGCTTGAAGATAAGGATCTGTAATTTTCTTGCTTTGCTGTTCATTTGAATCAATGATTTTAAATTTTGCCTGAATAGAATTTGCAACTAAGTTTTGCTTCATATTATCGATTAAGGTCATGGTCTGAAGCTTATGCTCATTGCTAAAACCGTCTTTATCTTCTTTTAAGAAGCTATCAATTCCTTTAAAACTTAATATATTACGATCTTCATTTAATTTAGAAGTAATTCCTATCGGATCATAGAGCGCAACACCAATATGCTCTTTCGGTTTCTCACCAAATTTCTTGTTTATCGCTCCCCAACGAGCAGAACCATATGATTCCAATGGTAATGCAACAGCACTTAACTGAGCAGGAGAAAGACAATGTTGCTGGACAGCCCCTTTTGTTATATCAATTTTTTGCCAGTAGCCTGAAGTTGCATACTGGTCAGCATTTTTTTCAAATTGTTCTCTCATTTTTTTGGTGAGTGGAGCGTGAGCATGAAGTAAATAGACCGTCTGGGCATCATCATTATTTACCGAAGGAATAGTAATTAAAGAAGCGTTAGCACTATGCCCAGCTTTATTGCATGCAAAATCTTGAGCAATAATTGGAGCTTTACTCCCTATAGGAAACTCCTGATGAAAGCCCTTTTTATTAGTAATATACGCAACCCACTCTTTTTTCCCTGATTTTCTTTTTATAAGTAAGTAAATATATCCTGAATCAATCATTCGAACCGTATATTTATATTCCTTAAGTGGAACATTAGTAACATTGCCCCCTAATTGTGCTGGTAATGGTTTTACTCCTAAACGAGCTACAGAATATTTAAGAGGTAATATATTTATACCTGTAGGGCGACAAAAGTTAGTACATTCCTTTTTAGACATCTGAGTGACTGGTATTTTATTATTCTGAGTCGTCGATGCAGCAGCCTGCTGACTAATTTTGCTTGGGTTTGGACTAACACCTAACTTTTGAACTACTTTCTGCTCTTGTTGTGCTGGCGTCCCAAATTTTTTCATTTGTTTCGCAAAAGTCGGTTTATCATTAGCCATGGTAGCTCTCTTTACATTCTCTTATAACTTGTGAATATTGATCTTCTTCTAAATAGTCCATTGCTTTGGTAAATGAGTTGGCCTCATTTCTATCAACCCAATAATGATCAAGTATGTCTGAAATCAAATGACTTTTTATAAAATTTCTATGTAAAATAACGGAATACATTCCATAAGCAATTAGATCCGTTACATGTAAAATTCCATAATGTGTTATTGCTTGATGAAGTGAATCTAATATCTCATCCTGACGAATCAATAACTTCTCGTCATATATAAGAGATTGCTTAATCACCGTATTCGATAACTCAATTAAATCTAGTTTTGCTGACTCAGCATTTGTAAAAGTAAGAGGAAAAAGCGCCCTTTTTTCTTGAATTTTCACTTCATACAAACCGTTAAAAAAAACAAAATGCCAATTCCCTAAAAATGATTCAATTCGTTCGCTTTTCTTATCAATTATTGCAGGCAAGTAAACCAACACTCGTGGATCATACCAGCGGAAAATAAATTTATTCTTTGTATCTTTTGCAATAACAAGTTTTTTAAAAGTTTGAACCGCAATTTTTAGATCATCAATTTTGCTAAATCCATGAATAAAATAACCATCCTCATTTTGATCCAAATTCATTAATAATATCTGAGTAATAAAATCTAATGAATTTACTAAATCTTCTTTCACTTTTATTTTTATAAAAAAAAGAGCTGGACGGCTATTTTTTTTAGCAGCAGCGGCAATCTCTATTGGTTCCAATTCATAATCTTTTAACTTTTCGATAAACTCATCAAAAAATCCACTCAATAAAGTCTCATCGCATAAAAAACTAATATGACCACTTTGTTCAAATAAGCTTAATATTAAATCACTTAACTTTTTAGAATTTAATTCATCTTTAGAAAATAAAAGCTTCATCTTAGTCCAATATCACTTTTGCTGATCCATTTTTTGCTGCATCTGACTGTTTAGCAGAACAGTCTGGTAAATCTAATGCAGGTGGATTTATTGATGAGCCCCCCATAAACAAATGTTGACCAGCTTTCACCTCAAGCTTACCACCCGTAACAGGGAAAATACCTGAACCATTCAGCTTAAC
The DNA here is from genome assembly GCF_001423205.1 of Acinetobacter sp. Leaf130. Taxonomy (NCBI): domain Bacteria; kingdom Pseudomonadati; phylum Pseudomonadota; class Gammaproteobacteria; order Moraxellales; family Moraxellaceae; genus Acinetobacter; species Acinetobacter sp. Leaf130. The sequence goes on along the minus strand of NZ_LMOE01000001.1, from coordinate 598,123 downwards.
TTGAGATCCGTTTGCTGTCAGATTAATTTCAGTTGGGCTAGTAATATAAACCGTGTCTTCAGTTGAAGTAATCTGCATACCTTTTCGAGCAATGACATCTAAGCCATCACCTTGAGCCTGAATTTCTACTTTGCCCTGGCCAGCAAAAAGGCGAGCGCCTTCTTGGGCTGCAAATAGACTAATTTTTTGGCTCGCATGACTTACTATATTCTTTTGCGTACTAATATTAATGCTATCTCCAGCACTTTGAGTAAGCTGTGCATTTGCACTGAGGTGTATATCCTCATTACTACTCACAGCAATACTTTTTGGAGATGCCAGCAGCATCACTGCTGATTGAAACTCAGCAGCCTTTTTGGGATCTTCTTGTTGGAGAACTTCAATAAATGACTGAATATTTTCAAGCATATCTAACGGGTCAGTTTGCTGATTTTTAGCCACTTCACTGAGTGCTTTGGCATTGTTAAGGCCGCCTTCTATTTGTTGTTTGGCCTCATTTGCATCAAGGTGTACGCCTTGGGCTTGATCCTGCTTGTGGGTACTAATGAGTAAGCCACTTCCAGCTCTGACTGCGCCCCATTGATCTGTTCTGAGCTCGAAGCCTTCACCACGACCNTGGGCTTGATCCTGCTTGTGGGTACTAATGAGTAAGCCACTTCCAGCTCTGACTGCGCCCCATTGATCTGTTCTGAGCTCGAAGCCTTCACCACGACCGTCACTCTCCGCCTTGTCTTTTGGATGGCTTAAGTTACCCAAGTTGAGTTGGCTGGCCGCATGACTGCTTTGTAGTTGGGCACTGATTTGCCCAGTGGTGTCATCAAAACGTAGCTGGTTAAAGCCCTTACCATCGACTTCTTCGGAGCGAATGCCGCTGAGCTTTTTGGTGTCGGGTAACTGGCCTTTCTGGTCAAACTGGGTTGGGTAACGTTCAGCTTCGTGAATGCGGCCCACCACAAATGGACGGTCAATATTGCCGTCAAAGAAGTCGATCACCACAATCTCACCCACACGTGGCAAGAACCGCGCTCCATAACCCTCGCCTGCCCACGGGGTGAGCACATCGACCCAAGCCGAGTCGGTATCATTGTCGTTACCTCCTGCTCCCCCATCATGGCTATGGTCATCAGTTCGGGTAAACAGAAAACGGACTTTAATGCGTCCCCATTGGTCAACATGGATACTTTCACCTTCCAAGCCCACCACTCTAGCGCGCTGTGGGTAAGCTGCTGGTCGGTGCTCTAACGGATGATACTCAGGAACAGTTTTAATATTTCTACGCGACAAAATGAGTTCATTACCTTGACGCTCAGTCTTGTCGTTTAGCCCTGATTGATTGTTTTGCCATTGGCTTTGACTAAAAAGTTGATTGATTTGTTGTTGCAAATCTTTAGGCAAATTATTTTGCAAATAGAAGCTTTTGCCAATAATAAGAAACTCTTTGTCTGACCCGCTATGCGTATCTATTTCTGGATGTTCATTGAGTTCAAACCAATAACCAACCTGCGCATCACGTACCGTAGTTTGTGCACGGAAATATTTTGATTGAGATGCATAATAATCGGATAGATTTTGGTTGAGTTTTTCTAGCTGCTGGTGACTCGATGCGGTGGCTTGATCTTCACCATTTAAATCTTGCATCCAAGCAGGACTCATGTGCCATGCCTGCTCTAGACTTAAACTTGCATTATCCTGATTAGCACTATGACTATGCTTTGACTGAACACTCCCCATGCCTTCTTCTTGACTTAAGGCATCAGCCTGCCAGCGTTGCACATGCACGGCTGTAGATTGCAAGTTTCGGGTTGCCACAAGGCTCGTCATACTGTCTTGTTGTTCAACTGCGCTACTACGGTGATAACGGATATTTCTTCGGTCTAATACTAAATATGATTCATTATTATCAATTAAACGTAATTTTTGCGGTTGAATCTCATCCGAGCTATCAGTGGCAAACAACTGAGCTTCATCAATTAACCAGTTAATGCCTTCACTACGCCAAAGTCGGGTTAAAAAATCATAATCCGTTTCATTACTTTGCATAACAAAAGGTCGAATATCGTAGTTTTCAGTTAAACTTTTTAAATCTAAAGTTAAGCTAGACGCGAACAATGGGCTTTTGTTCTGCCATTCTGTAAATAGAATTTCAGTGATATCCCGTACACTTTTACTCATAAACACACGGCTATTTCGGCGTTTATGCCATAGCACGGTCGGATCTTGTAGTTTCAATTTATACAGCGTTAATGAACCATCACTCTGCCCCTGACTGGCTTCGGTAATAATTCCGGTAGTTCTAAATAATTGCCCCTGATCAGTCACTTGATCTACTGCAACCTGACAACCAATAAATTGTTTTAAGGAAATATGGGCATTCGTAGAAAGACAAAATAGATCGGTAGCCAGCCCTTCATTTAACTGATGCTGCCCTTCAATACTTTGTAAAAAGACTTGACTATTCAACGATGGATTAGAAAACTGAACATGAAGTACGCGTTTTTGCGAGCTAATACCCAAATCTTCTAGAATTCTATGTATATGAGATAACATCTTTTTATGAAAATTTTGTCAGGATTGGCATTATTCTATAAAATACAGACACATCTGTCTATTTTGTAAAGAAAAACTTAACCATATCAATACACTAGTGGATGAAAATGATATCCGTGATAAATATATAAAAATAAATTAACAACTTACGCTATTAATTCACTTTTAAAAGTTCTTAATTTTTTAGTATTCCAAGAGATTCATTTTGAATTCAAATTTATTAATAGTATCTACAAATTTTTGACTTACTACATAGATATAAGGTTTATCCGTATCTCTAGCAATAAAAAAGTCATCTGTTGCAAGATCTTTTTTTATGAAGTCATCCTCATCTAATAAATTGTTTTTCCTCTTAATATACATAGCATAAATATCTGCCTCTTCATTCCTCACATAGCACTTCTAAAAATCATACTCATCTTTAAGGATTTTCTTCATTTTATTAAAAAAGCTTTGTGAAAATAGTAAAATTCCAGAAGATGAATAATAAAAATCAGTCTCTAAATATTTAGTAAAATTCTACTAACTAGCACTTTTTATCCCACCAATCTAATAAAGTTTCATCTTCAAAATCTTCATAGTTTCTATAGATATTAGTAAATGACCAGTTATTACCTGATATTTGGCTAAAGTTAATAAAAAAACTATTAATCTTTTGGATACCTTGAATAGATGGCACAGTAATAGCCATATTATTTCCACTTAAACCATCTATAGTGCCTTCTAAATAGTCTAAAAGCTCGCTCTTAAAATCTTCATAATCTTCAAGAGTTAAATTTGCTTCATAAATATGTATATTAAAATTACCTCCGCGATATATAACTTTTACTGGTTCATCGCTATTAAAAAATTCGAAAACATCGCCTTTTGCTAAATTTAGAGCTAAACCAGGTGCAGATTGTAGCTTATAAATATTCTCATCTATATATTCTACGAGGACTTCCTCTACTCTAGTATTACCAGAGCTAGTTTTTCCTGCATAAATATTTAAAGTGCTAAAATTATCTTCCATATGGTGCTCCACAACTTCCTCTCTCTTTACAAGACATACCTTCTTTTACATAACCACTATTTCCCGCACTTAAATTACATGCTGCACCCTCTAATGCTGTATTTTTCGCACTTAAATTTCCTCCTTTAGAGGTTGGAACTTTTGTGTGACCTAAATGCATATCCTCAGGATTAGTAGAAGTTTGACCACAATGCCAACAAGTATAAACACCATTATTGTTAGAATTATCTTCATCTAATAATTTTTGTCGAACTTTAGATTGACCACTTCGAGATCCTCCACCAATTTTACTATCTGCTACTTCTTGAGCAGTAGCATTATGACTATCTTTTAAGGCATATTTAGATGGTTTTTTCTTTACTAATCCTAGAGGATCAACCCATCCTACTGGATTCGGTACATAAGCATAAATATTATATCCACCTAACAACCCAATCGGGTCTTTACTAATAAACCGACCAACATACGGCGAATAATAACGATAACGGTTGTAATGAAGCCCTGTTTACCATCAAAATATTGACCTTGGAAACGGATGTTATTGCTAATAATTTCTGAATTTTCAAAGAAATCTGATTTAGCCTGTTCTACCTTACACTCACCCCAAGCTTTATATTGAGCTTTCCAGACGATGGCACCTGCCTGATCACTCATTTCTTGCGGAGTACCTAAATGGTCGCAGTGATAGAACCATACATCATCAAAACCTTGGCTTTGTTTTACCGTATTCCAAAGAGGATCTTTATAAATGCTATATGTTTTTTCTGTCCAGTCTTGGGTTTGATGGAGCTCCATTGAGTGATGATACGCCGCTTGCAACAAAGGCACGAAACTATCTTTTTCGTAGAAATAGTGTTTAGTTATATCAGCACTAGATTCATAAGCTAAAGTATCACCACCCCAACCATAAATAATATTCTGCTCTTGACCTGTATGGTGGTGCTTACTTCTTTTTTGAATACGTCGGCCTAAAGCATCGTAACGATAATCCGCCGTGTATTGATTGTTTCGACTACGAACAAGACGTCCCAACACATCCCACTCAAGATTTAAATCACCTTGTGATGACTTTTGTCGAATCAGTTGCCCAAAAGCATCATATTGATATTGTTGGTCAAGATATTCTTGCACGACGTTATTGACTAAGCGGTTATAGCCATAACCTTTTTCATTAGAAATGTGCTGTGAGGATTGCTCTTGGGTACTGTTATATCGATCTAGAATATTACTTGCTGGGTCAAAATTAAAAGTCTCTTTACCAAGCTTACTAGTCGCCTCTAATAACCGTCCGGCAGGATCGTATTTATAGTGAATGGTACCACGACGTGTATCCTTAATGAGCGTTAACTCACCTGTTTTGTCATAGTGATATAAGCGCTCAACCAATTGATTGGTATGCTTGATAGCATTATTTTGGGTTTGAGCTTGATAGCTGTTGTCATGCCCATTCAACATTAACTGCTGAGTTAAACGTCCGACTTCATCATAACGTTGTTGCTGACTAAGACCATTTGCATAGTGTCGTAATTTCTCTCTATGTAAATCGTCACGCTCGAAACTAACAACATCTTCACCATTTAATGCCATGCCATAGACATGTCCACTTCCATAAGTCAGCCAATCTATCTTCTGTCCATCTGGTCGTAATTCGATTATTTAATTCATCTTAGAAATATTCTCTCACATAAAAAAGCCTATCAATTGGATAGGCCTCATACATAAAGGATTAAAAATGTTATTGATTTTCCATATCTAAATACCAAATAATCTCTCCCCAAGAATTATCTTTTATTTCAGGCATGATTTCACCTTTGGTAAAGTATCTCTTCTGCATATTATTAGCTGGGCTATACCAATCTCCAGAGTATGGACAAACATCTCCAGCCTCACACTTTAATAGTTGTCTATCTAACTCATCATTATCAGGATGGCTAATTATCTCCCAAACATTTCCGTCATAACGTATAAGTTTTTTATATGTTAGCACCCAAAGTATATTTTCTTTAACTTCAACTGATATTACTCCTTGAACTGCTTCTAACTCTGAGACTATGGAGTATTTTCCCTCATCATACAGATAAAGTCCTTGTTCAGAAGCTATATAAATTTTATTATTATAAAAAGCAGCATTATAAAATGTAGAATTAATACTTATATCTTTTAAATTCTTAAATCCATTATCAATATTACCTCTTAAAAGTGTTCCATATTGACCCAGAACTAGAATGTTTTTTCCATCAGGACAAGGAACTATTGCATACAGTGCAGATGGCGTTATACGATTAACTTCGAGCCATTTTAAGCCATTAAAAAATGCAATAAAGCCTTCATCATTTTGTGTTCCACATACATAAACATTATTATTATCAAAACCATTTATATCATAAAGATTTTTTTTGAAAGTTAAATCTTGATCATTATTTAGAAAAAAATCATCATTTTTAGGAATTTCTAAAGGTTTCTCTTCTAAGTTGTTGGCGATACTTTTCCAGTTTTCATCTTCATAAATATAGATTTTTGCACCATCTCCACAAGCATAAATCCTATCTTGAATTACACGTAAACGATTAAATTGTCCATATATAAACTGCTCATTAGTAACAGGACATATTTGTTGGTACTCTTCACCAGCCTGCTGAAAAATCTCTACATTTCCCTCTTTATCAAGCGAGATTAGAGATCTATTATTTAATAAATTCGTGTAAGCCACTGAAATAACTTTCCAGCCATCTAAATCATGACTAGACCAATTTGTATCTGATTGATGACGATAAATAAATACTCTGCTAAAAGTATCCCATGAATCTAATTCGTCAATACTAGCAGAAAGGTAATAGTTGTTATTACTAATAGCACATCCAGCAGTAAAGGTAATTGGTGTTTTTTTCATATTCCAATAACTTCACTTATTTTCAAGTTTTCATTCATATCTTTAGAAAATACAAAATAGGATAAAGAAAAATCTTGTGCTTTATAAAATGCCCTTGTGGGCATTCAATTAATTCTCACCATCCCAAGACCAATACACTTCCCCCCAATCAGTTACTAATTGAGGGAAAGCATCGCCTTGTTTAAAATAAGCTCTCGAATTAGGTTTCGCAACTGTATACCAATATCCAGTTTTAGGACATTTTTCATTTGCACTCACAGTTAAAGGTATTTTTTGAGATTCTTTATTATCTGGATGATCAAAAATTTTCCAAGAATTTCCATCATATCTACCTATAAGTTTATTAGTAAAAATCCATAATGTATTTTCAGTAGAATCTACTTTAAAAACAAGATTATTATCTATGTCCTCATGAATATTCACTTTAGTAATTTCATTTTCATAAAATTTATATAAACCGCATGCCGAACCTATATAAAGAATATCATTAAATTCAGTTAAAGAATAAAAATCATCTTTTATACTTAAGTTTGTTTTCCGATTAAGAGTAGCATCCTGATTAATTTCTATTAAATTTCCATATGTTCCACATACGATTAATTTTCCATCTTTTTTCGGAATAATTGAATATAATGTAGCAGGTGTAACTTTTTTCAATACATTCCATCGCTTACCATCATAATTAGCAATTAATCCATTATCTCCGATACGACCTACACAGAAATAATTACCACTTATTTCACATATATCTATAACAGAAATATCACCCTCATTTTCAAGAGATTCAAAATCTAGTATTTGATTGTTACTCGTTTTTAAACTATTTGATAAGTCAAGCCAGTTAAATTCGTTAATATAAACTTGACCATCATAGCCACAAGCAAATAACTTATTATTTTGAAATTTTATTGTGGAGAGATAACCACGATCTTTACTCCATTCTTGATTTAAACCAGCTCCATCTATATTTTTAAAATGACTAACTTCACCATCAAACTCTTCAATTTCACCTTCATCACTTAATGCTATTAACTTTTTATTATTTTCAACATTATAAAAACATACATCAACTACAATAAAATTAACATCATGATAATACCATCCCTCTCCATTCTCTTCAGTATAATCGTACATAAACAATCGACTAAACTGCTGATTGTCATCAAAGTTATCCAGTGAGCTTGCTACATACACCATATCATCTGAGATAGCGCATGCTGCATTAAAAGTTACAGATGATATTTGTGTCATAGTTTTTTTCCACCTTGTTTTGTATTGGTAGCAGGTTTAAAAATATTTGCGTCTATAGACATTTTTCCAGTTGGATCAGCTGTAACCTTAAAATCAGGCCCCATACCATACCCTGCATGATAAGCTCTTAATTCTGCTAAAAGTATAGCTTTATTACATTTCAATACTTTTGAAACTGAAAATGCCCCTATTAATTCAAGCTTTTCCAATGTTGTCACACCTTTAGGGTTTGATACTTTTCCTAAAACTCTTTCTTTTTTATCATAATAGGAATGAATTTGTCCGTGCTGAAGCTGTCTCCCTTTTCCTGTTACACATACAACTAAACCTTGTCCTTCTGTAATTGCACCAGGAATTCGATTACTAGTATCTGTTCTTAGCCCTAATCTGAATGCTCTATCTGGTACCACATGATGACCTGTTTTACCTTGTGGTTTACATGTATCAGGTTTATAAGGTCTTAAAGTACAAGGATTATTTATATCTTTATCTTTTGATTTCTCTTTTTCAGGCACCTCTTTCTTTTGACGATGATTGGTTTCTGTTTTTTTACCAGAGTGAACATTCGCTTCATAACGTCCTGTAGGTACATTCTTACCTCCCCCGCCTGCATGTGCCATTGCTAATTGTTGTTGAGGTAATAAATGGCCAATCGCCTTATCCACTTCATCACACAACTGATCAATATACTTTTTGATGGTATTTAAAACATGGTTTAAAGTTGCCTGAAATTTTGCTAAGGCAGCTTTCAATGCGCCATTAAATTTTTTCAAACACTGATTAATTACCAATAGGATTCGGTTAATATTATTTTTTAAAGCATTAAAACCTTGTGTTGCTATACCTTTCCAAGGTCGAGATCTTAACCATGCCTCAGGTGCCTTACCCCATGGGCATTTGACTTTGAGCTTTGTTAAAGCCTCTTCAAAATATTCCATGACCTTAAATAACTTTACCTTACTGACATCTTTTGCCCGACTTGATTTCACAACAGTTTTGATTGCTGAACCAATTTCAGGAATGATACCCACACTTGTCAGAGCAAGTGCCATATAATTATCTTTCGTTCGATCTTTTTCATCCGACAATGTAATAAGGTTAGCAATAACATCACGAACATCACACACCTGATCTGCAACAGGTATAAGGCTAATCAATCCACCAACAATAATCTGAGACATGGAAGGGTCTTTATTAAAGTCACCTTTGAGCATTCCCCACAACCAGCTCCCTTGATCAGCAATTACTTTACTTGTGTTATAGCTACTTACCGCCTCATTGTAGTGAGCTTGTCCACTGTAAAATAATATCTTTTCCCACCATGATAAATTAGGGTCAGGTTTACTTGTATCGTAGTCCATATAACCTTTATACATAGCTGGATTATCATTGAGATACTTTGCTAATTTTTCAGCACCATACCAAAACTGCTGTTGTATTTCAGTAGGTCGTTCTGCGATCTTTGACCAGAATTGTTGATTTTGAGGATTTGGCATAATTCTTTATTCCTCTTTTCCAGTCTTTGTACTACTTCCAGATTGAATAAACCAGTCATCTACCTCTAAAACTGGAAATTCATCTTTACTTTGGTCTTCCCCATATTGAATTTTGGCTCGTCCAGCAGGTACCCCACTCACGATAGCTTTACCAGAAGCATCTAATTTTCCTTTACGGATAGAACCATCAGATAATAGCACCTCATAATCAGCACCTTTAACAGGTGTTCCATCACTATGTAAATACTCTAATAATAAGTCATCGGTTTTTGTTTCTAGTGCTGGTAAAGGAGGTAAAACATAATTTGCCTTTGCCCCCCCCATAAACAAATGCTGCCCAGCCTTCACCTCAAACTTGCCGCCAGTGACAGGGAAAATTCCCGAGCCATTAATCTTGAGTTGAGATCCACCCGCCGTGATAACAATTTCTTTAGAAGCACTAATTTCAATTTTGTCTTCTGTAGAAATAATCTGAACTGCTTTACGGGCAATTAAATCGGCCCCATCACCTTGCGCCTGTATTTCGACTTTACCTTTACCTGCATATAATCTCGCCCCCTCTTGGGCCGCAAAAAGGCTGATCTTGTTTTGGGCATGGGCAATCAGGTTTTTTTGAGTAGACAGATTAATGCAGTCTCCAGCCGTTTGGCTTAACTGAGCATCTGCGCTTAAGTGAATGTCTTCATTACTGGCTATGGCAATACTGTTAGGTGCGGTTAATATCATCAAGGCTTGCTTAAAAGCGGCAGCTTTGTCTTGATCTTTTTCTTCAATTTGTTCTATGAACGTTTTTAAGTTCTCAAGCACTTCCAATGGATCAGTTTGTTGATTTTTAGCAACTTCACTGAGAGCCTTGGCATTGTTAAGACCGCCTTCGATTTGTTGTTTGGCCTCATTTGCATCTAGGTGTACACCTTGGGCTTGATCCTGCTTGTGGGTACTAATGAGTAAGCCACTTCCAGCTCTGACTGCGCCCCATTGATCTGTTCTGAGCTCGAAGCCTTCACCACGNTGGGCTTGATCCTGCTTGTGGGTACTAATGAGTAAGCCACTTCCAGCTCTGACTGCGCCCCATTGATCTGTTCTGAGCTCGAAGCCTTCACCACGACCATCACTTTCCGCCTTGTCTTTTGGATGGCTTAAGTTACCCAAGTTGAGTTGGCTTGCCGCATGGCTGCTTTGTAGTTGGGCACTGATTTGCCCTGTGGTGTCATCAAAACGTAGCTGGTTAAAGCCTTTGCCATCGACTTCTTCTGAGCGAATGCCGCTGAGTTTTTTGGTATCAGGTAACTGGCCTTTCTGGTCAAACTGGGTTGGGCGCCGTTCAGCTTCGTGAATGCGTCCCACCACAAATGGACGGTCAATGTTACCGTCAAAGAAATCGATCACCACAATCTCACCAACACGTGGCAAGAAGCGTGCGCCATAACCCGCGCCTGCCCACGGGGTGAGCACATCTACCCAAGCGGAGTCGGTATCATTGTCGTTACTTCCTGCTCCACCATCATGACTATGGTCGTCAGTTCGAGTAAACAAGAAACGGACTTTAATACGCCCCCACTGGTCGACATGGATGCTTTCGCCCTCTAACCCAACCACTCTAGCGCGCTGCGGGTAAGCGGCTGGTCGATGTTCTAGCGGGTGATATTCAGGCACAGCTTTAATGTTGCGTCGAACCACGTTCAGCTCAGCAAAGTGGCGCTGCTCAGGATTTTGGCTGTCGCGTTGGGCTGCCTTGAGCTTGTCTTTTGGTAATAGACGCTCGAGTTGCTGTTGTAATTCTTTCGGTAAATTATTCTGGTTATAGTAGTGCTTACTTAAAATTAAGAACTCTTTATCAGCACTGTCGTGGCGGTCAAGTTCAGGGTGATCGTTCAGTTCAAACCAGTAACCCACCTGCGCATCACGGACATTCCCTGACACTGTAAATTGTTTAGAGCTCAGGTGATGGTAAGCATTGATGTTCTGATTGAACTGTTCAATCTGACTATTGCCTGAAGCGGTGGCTTGGTCTTCGCCTTTTAGGTCCTGCATCCAAGCGGGGCTAACGTGCCATGCGTCTTCAAGGTTTAAGCTCGCATTGTCATAGTGTTCACTGTGCTGTTGCGTGCCTTGTACGCTGCCACTACCTTCTTCTTGTTGTAGGACATCGGCTTGCCAGCGTTGCACATGAACCGAGGTTGGCTGTAAGCGGCGCTCAGCTTTGACTTGGGTAATGGTATCGAACTGCTCTGTGGCACTACTGCGTTGGTAGCGTAGGCTACGGCGTTCAAGCGCCTGATAATTTTGGTTATCGTCAATTAAACGCAGTACTTGTGGCTGAATAGAAGCACTTGGATCAGCGACTAAAAGCTGCGATTCATCAACCAACCAGTTAATGCCTTCAATACGCCACAAACGGGTTAAAAAGTCATAATCGCTTTCGTTCGATTGCATCACAAATGGACGCACATCGTAGTCTTTCGTTAAACTTGCTGTATCGAGCGTTAGGCTTACGGCAAATAACGGGCTTTTGCCCTGCCATTCTTTAAATAGAATTTCGCTAATATCTCGCACGCTTTTATTCATAAACACGCGGCTATTACGACGTTTATGCCAAAGTGCAGTTGGGTCTTTTAAGGTGAGGTTATAAATAGTAAGTGAGCCGTCGCTTTGCCCTTGGCTCGCTTCGGTAATAATGCCTGTCGTTCTAAAAAACTGGCCTGTGTCTGTCACCTGATCTACGGCAACCTGACAGCCAATAAATTGTTTTAATGCAATATGTGCGTTCGTCGACAGACACAGTAACTCAGCAACGCTGCCCTGATTGAGCGTATGTTCGCCTTCAATGCGTTGCAAGAAGACTTGATTGTTTAATGATGGGTTGGAAAATTGCACATGAAGTACACGATTCTGTGCAACCAAACCTAAACTATCTAAAATTTGAAATATTTTATTGGACATCATTATTATAAAACTGAGTCATAATCAGCGCTATTTTATAAAAAATAGACAGAATTGTCTATTTATATAAAATAGCTTATCGTCCATAACTTACATACTTTTTAGTTTATCTAAAAGAAAGACGAGCTACTAAAAAATCTATAAATGCCCGAGTTTTGGCTGGTAAATTAGAAGTACTAGGGTAAAGTAATTGAATATTTTGTAACGGTAACGAGAAATCAGGAAATAACCGAATTAAGCGGTTTTGTTGAATATCTTCATCAACTAACCATGCTGGGCAAATCGCAATACCTAAGGATGACAGCGCCATTTGATGAATTGCTGTTACCGAATTTGATTCATACTGACTTCGAATAAAAGGTAATGAATATTGCTCGCCTAAACTATTTTGTAAAATATATTGTGAATCTTGCCAATTTAATAAGGTGTGTCCAATCCACGGAATATCTGCCAAATCGGATATATTTTCTACAGAATGGTCTTTTATAAACTGCGGAGTAGCCACAAGATAAATTGGATATTCTCCGATCTTTCGAGTTTTTAGAGATGAGCTTTTTAAATTTCCTAGCCGTATAACAAGATCTAATTTTTCAGTGACTAAATCATCAAGCGATGAATTAAATGAATACTGTAGTCGTAAATGTGGGTAAAGCCGACAAAACTCAGGAAGTAAAGGCAGAATAAAGCGTTGACCAAATTCATTGGTTGATGAAAAACGTAAAGTGCCTGTAATGCTCGTACCTAAATGTTGGCTTCGCTCAAAAGCCTCATCAATCTGAAGCTGGATTTGTTTAAAATCTTGATAAAAATGCTGACCTATTTCAGTTAATGCAATATTACGGGTGTTTCGAATTAAGAGACTTGTATTTAACTGCTTTTCTAATTGTTTTATATCAATGCTGACCATTGATCGGCTCAGTCCCAAAATTTCGGCAGCCTTAGTGAAAGATCCAGAATCGACAACTTGTAAAAAACTGGTAATTTGCTTGAGATTTTTTTGCACAATTCAGCCGATTGTTTGAAATTATTAAACAATGATTTTACTTCGGCTGCATCGACAATAAAAGAGCTGAATCTTACCCTGCCTGCACGGAGGTAGGTATGCCTTATCGATATAAAATAGCAACGGTGTTTTTACTTGGGTTCTTTATTGATTGCATTAACATTTTTATGTCAGCAATTGCTTTACCTAATATTGCATCATCATTTTCAGTCAGCCAATCCATGGTCGCTTGGGTAACAAATGCTTATATTCTCGGCCTGATTTTAATCATGCCCATGAGTTTATGGTTAGCCACCAAGTTAGGAAACCAAAAGTTATTATGTTATTCAATGCTGTTATTTTCTATAAGCATTTGCTTTATTGGCTTTAGTGAATCGATTTATAGCTTAATTTTTTGGCGTTTTATTCAAGGTATCGCTGGAGGTTTATTAATTCCAGTCGGCCAAGCTCTCGTATATGCCTTATTCCCCAATCAAGAGCGCCAACGCATTTCTACAATGATTATGGCAATTGCCTTAATTGCGCCCGCATTTTCACCCGCCCTTGGTGGTGTAATTATTGATTCATTGAATTGGCGATGGGTATTCTTATCTAACCTCCCATTTTCTTTACTTGCATCATTTCTAGCGTGGCTATGGGTAAAAAAAACAGAGAATATGTCGAGTGAAAAACCAGACATAAAAGGCTTGGTTATTTTTAATATAAGCCTGTTATGTTTGTTACTCTCATTTTCATTCTATGGGGATTATCACAATCTCACGTTGGCTATAAGCAGTTTTCTAATTTCGGTGGGAATGCTTATTTTTTACATTCAACATTCGAAAAAAATCTCTCATCCCATTCTTAATCTCCAGTTATTAAAAAATAAAAATTTACGTAATGCATTTATTATTTATTACGCTGTTCCCGGTATTTTTACAGGTGTTAATTTACTCAATATTTTTAATTTACAGGTTAACCTTGGCTTTAATGCAAAACAAACTGGCTCATTTATGTTGCTCTATGCAGCAGGTGCACTGGTGGCAATGATCAGCGGTGGCCTGCTCTATCAAAAAATAGGAAAAAAATATTTACTTATTATTGGCATTATCCTTCATAGCCTTGGTATCTTTTTCTTATTTTTTATTTCGAACACTAGCCCCATAAGCTTTTTAGTATTCGCCTATTTAGTGATGGGTATGGGAGGTGGCTTAAGCGCCAATATTGCCCAAATTAGTTCGTTAATTGATTTCAAGGGTCAAGATTTACTACAAGGCAGTGTGCTCTGGAACATCAATCGACAAGTTTCATTTAGTGTCGGTACTGTTGTTCTCATTTCGATATATAACTTGATGTCTGGCTCAAGCGATCTGCTTCGTTATCAACATACATTTCTTATTGCAGCAGTCCTCTGCTTACTTTCCATCATTCCCATTTTAAAGGAGAAAACCCATGTCTAATCAAATGGATCAGGCTATTCAAAGTGTCATTGACCTACATGTTTTAATAGAAAATGTATTTACAGGAAAAAATGCAGAGCAAAGTCTGAGTCCGCTTTTAGATAGCTTTGATCAAAATTTTAAGATGGTAACAGTTCAAGGTCACAGCATTGGTTTCGCCGAAGTGCATAGTTTATTTAGCCAAAATATCGGGAACAAACCTTCTTTAAAAATCGACATTATTAAGAGTACAGCTTTATACGAATTTGAAAATTATTGTTGGGTGCAATATCAGGAACATCAGCAAACGAGTGAAACCGAGACAGTACGTACGTCCACTGCCTGCATTAAAGTAGAAGGCGAAAAATGTTATTGGGTTTATTTGCATGAAACTTTAGTTCCCTCATCTTATTAACTCATCTAGAGCACCTTAAAGATGGCACTTATTTTGCTTAACAATATTACGTTTTATGAAAATCGTAATACTGATCAAAATGGGGAGCTCTCGATATGGGTTATGTTGCAAAGGAATTTACGCGAAAGAACAAGCTGATTCTCAGTATTTGTTCTTTCGTGATTCCAATATGTCTTTGGTGCGCAATCAGTTACTTACCTTTTGTTTGGCATCCTCAAGTACAAATCACGAGTTCGGGAAGTGTTTCTTACTTACAAGTAGGAAGTCGTGTTGATAAAAATGTGTTCTATCTCGAGGCACAAAATGCAGTCAATCGAAATTCTGCACCACCACAAGGTATTTTGGTCAATCCGATTTATTTACCCGCTCCTCATGAAGTCGCTCAAGCTTTGGTGACTGCATTTACTACGCCACCCGAACAACCCGACTCACCTTGGTTTCATCAAAGTTTATGGCACAGTATTAAACTGGTATTTTCAGCTTTTTTCATATCTTCATTAATCGGGATTCCACTAGGTATTTTGTGTGGTTTTTCTAAGCGCATTTCACTGTTAACAGAGCCTTTTGTCGAGTTTTTCCGTTACTTACCTGCTCCTGCCTTTGGCGCACTTGCAGTAGCAATTTTAGGTATTAATGATGCGCCTAAAATCGCAATTATTGTGATTGGTACGCTTTTTCAACAAATTCTCATTATTGCCAATACCACCCGAATGGTAGATCGAAGCTTAATTGAGGCCGGCTATACGCTTGGCACCAATAAGCTCAAAAGTTTATTCCATGTGGTGATTCCTGCTGCCTTACCTGATATTTACCGTGATTTACGTGTGCTATTGGGCTGGGCATGGACCTATTTAATTGTTTCAGAGTTGATTGGTACAACCTCTGGTATTACGTGGTTTATTACTCAACAGGCGCGCTATCAAAACTTTGACAATGTCTATGCGGCTATTTTGATTATTGGGGTGATTGGACTGGTCTGTGATTGGGTATTAATGAAATTAGGTGAGCGGATGTTCACTTGGAAAGTAGGAGCAAAGTAATGAATGATTCAACATTTAACGCGCATGAATACTTTCAAAAAATTTATGAACGTCCTGTTATTTTAGAAGCCAAACAACTGAGCCAAGTCTTTAAGCATGGTCACAGCGAACGCACTGTTTTAAATAAGCTCGATTTAAAAATTCACAAAAGAGAATTTATTTGTGTGATTGGTCCTTCTGGCTGCGGCAAATCGACACTAAGCCGTGTCATTGCGGGTTTAGACCCATACCATAGTGGAGAAGTTTTAGTAGACGGCGAATGCATTACAGGCCCATGTCCTGAACGCGGCATGGTGTTTCAGGGTTATACCCTTTTTCCATGGAAAACTGTAAAAGAAAACGTGATGTTTGGTCCGCAAATGCGCGGCGCTAGTCAAATGACAGCAGAGGCGCAAGCCCGCGAATGGATCAATATTATTGGTTTAGAAAAATATGAAAATCAGTATCCACATCAACTTTCTGGTGGCATGAAACAGCGGGTTGCAATTGCTAGAGCACTGGTTAATCAACCTAAAATTTTACTGATGGATGAACCTTTTGGTGCGCTCGACCCACATACTCGTCAAAAAATGCAAAAACACTTAATGGATTTATGGCAGAACATTGATATCACCATTATTTTTGTGACCCATGACATGGATGAAGCCATTTTACTGGCAGACCGAATTGTGGCTCTCAAAGCCAACCCAGGTGAAATTAAGGAAATTATTGAAGTTAATTTACCACGTCCACGCTCACTGGACTTAATGAGTACACCTGAGTTTAAACAGCTCCGCTCACGGGTTGATTATTTGGTACATGCTGAAGAAGATCAACTTGACCCAGCTTTGCAAGATTTACCAAAAATTCCGCGTATGACTCAAGTCAGTACAGACAAGTAAAAAAGACATTAAAAAGCCCAAGTTCAACTTGGGCTTTTTAATTTATTGGGCTTATTTGAGTTGTTCTATCAGTGTTGGATAAATCAGCCCATCTACATTTTGTTCTGTTTTATAAATGCCATTTTCAACGTTAAATTTATTGACGTGATAAGTAGAGCCATAAATCGAGTCAAAACCATCTGATTTAGCAAATACCTTTTTATTGGCATTGATATCTAATAGATGCGTCCCGCTGACCATCGACTCATATTGTTTCGGGTCAACCCCCGAACGGTTTGCCATGATTTTAACTGCATCGGCATGGGTTGCAGGGTCATTAATATATTTAACCGTTTTGTCCCACACCTGAATGATTTTTTTCCATTCTTCTTGATGCGCAGTTAAGTGGCTCATGTTGACGGTCAAAGTGTCATAAATTAAACCCGGCTTGTCTTTAGAGGTATAGATAATTTTAGAGCCTGCCACGGCTTTTAATGCTTGACCTGCAACAGGCTGCCAAACAGCAATCGCAGAAATATCTGGGCTATTAAACACTTGAGGTAATTGGTTCGTCGCTGAATTTACTAGCTTCACCTCATTCGCTTTAATGTTATGGTCGGTCAAAGCAGTTGCCAATAAAAGATGATCAACCAAGCCTTTTTCAACGCCGATTGATTTTCCTTTTAAGTCTTGAATGGTGTTAATGCCCTCTTTGGCAATAATGACATCATTACCCGCAGAATAATCTGTTGCCATGATCATCATGCCTTGAGTACCGCCCGAAGCGGTTACCAAGTTATCGCCATTGGTGACCAAAACGGCATCAAGCTGATTTGCTGAAAAGGCCGAAAGAGAAGCCGAATAATCAAACCATTTAAATTCTACATTTAACCCTGCTTCTTTTAACCAACCTTTTTCAATAGCCACCTGCCAAGCCACCCAGCCCGGCCAATCACTATAACCAATGGTAATTGGTTTTGTATTTGTGGCTGCCTGAGAGTCTTGTTTGGCCTCGGGCACTTTAGCCGTATTGTCACACCCACCCAATACAACTGCCGATAAAATAGATACGGATAAAAACGCTTTTTTAATCATATAGAAA
The DNA here is from genome assembly GCF_001423205.1 of Acinetobacter sp. Leaf130. NCBI lineage: Bacteria > Pseudomonadati > Pseudomonadota > Gammaproteobacteria > Moraxellales > Moraxellaceae > Acinetobacter > Acinetobacter sp. Leaf130. The sequence continues at coordinate 580,146 of NZ_LMOE01000001.1, read as the reverse complement.
CTTCCCCAACATTTTTACTAACAATACTTTGAGCGGTTTGATTGAGTGACTGTATATAGGCTCTCCAGCCTCCAAAATGGCTAATATCGGTTGCATCTTGAATGGCATAAGCTTCGCAGATAAAGCCTTTGACCCATGTTCCATCTTTTAATTTAAGGTTGCCAATGCCAAGTGGCGCAGGCACTTCAGCCACAATCGCCCCAAAATTTGCTAATGGAACATCCCACACTTCAACTTCAATTGACGTCCCTGCTGCATCGCATTGCAGCCCCGGTTTTGGTGGTGTGGTATTTTTTAAGGCAAAGAGTTTATAAGTGTCTGCTGTCTGGGCTTTCTTGAGCAAAGTGGCATTGCGACTAGTGAGTTGAAGATTAAGTGGCATGCCTGTTAAGTGCGCTCCGACGACAGCAAGCTGCACTGAATGATTCGACTGGATCTCTATACTTTTTTGATAATGTTGGGTTGATTTACCCAAACTCAGCAGTGTTTCGGCTTGCCAGAGCTGCGCAAAATTTGCCAGTGCCTGATCGTGCCAAGCTGGTGCAATAAAGGTTACTCCACTTGGTAAACCATTCTCACGCAGTACATTTGGTAAGGCCAATGCTGAAAGATCTGCAAAATTTACAAAGTTGGTATAGGCCCCCATGTGCGCGTTTTTAGTCAACGGATCGGCTTCAACTTCGGCAATGGTATAAATGGTTGGTGCTGTTGGTACCATCAATGCATCAAAAGGCTGTAACGCCAAATTAATTTTTCGAGCCAGAACGGCGCGGTTATATTCCGCTTGAAGTGCATCTGTTGCTTTGAATTTATCTGCCTGCGCAATAATTTGAGCAATGACTGGATGAGCCTTTTCACGGCTTGCCATGCGTTCAACAGCGACTGTTCTTTCCGCTACCCATGCATCGTTATACAGTGCAGCAGCAAGCTCATTAAACACGCTGAAGTCAATACTCTCTACTTCATAACCCAGTTTTTTAATGCGCTCAATTGCAATTAAAAAGGCTTTTTCAGATTCAAGATCACCATAAAACTCAAGCTGAGCTGGAATAGCAATTTTTCGTTTAGAAAACTGAGTTGGCACATTGGCTGGATGTGCTCGTGAATATTCATCTGTTTCATCATAGCCCTGCATTAAACTGGCAACGGTCCAAGCATCATCAATATGCAGCGCAAAAATAGAAATGACATCAATAGTCCGACATGCAGGAATTAAACCTGTAGTAGAAAACCAGCCCTTTGTCGGTTTTAGGCCCACAATATTGTTATGGCCCGCAGGTACACGGCCTGACCCTGCCGTATCAGTCCCCAAACTAAAAGGCACAATACCGTTAGCCACTACTACAGAAGAACCAGAACTTGAACCGCCGCTGATATATTCAGGGTTAAAACTATTTTTTACTGCACCATAAGGAGAGCGAACGCCAACCAGTCCAGTCGCAAACTGATCTAAGTTGGTTTTGCCCACCACAATCGCACCTGCTTTTTTCAACTTGGCAACTACAGTGGCATCTTGCTTAGCTAAATATTGAACCTCTTTACAGGCAGCAGTCGTGTGAAAGCCAGCGACATCAATGTTGTCTTTAACTGCAAATGGCACACCGTATAGAGGTAGGTCAGCAATATTCTGGTCTTTTAAAACATCAATTTGCGATTGAATCTGCTCGTTCGATGCAATTTCAATCCATGCATGGTCATCATTTTTAATTTCTGCAACATAAGCAATCAGACTTTCAATATGGATTTTTCCAGTTTGATATGCTGTTTTCCAGTCTTGGATGGTCCATAAATTTTTCAACACGCTACTCCTCATTTAGTCATTTTGCTGTATAGGCGGCATGACGGCATCCATCAGTTCTAAATGCCCTTTGATCACCCCTTTCAGCACAATAAATTGCTGGCTAATCTGTCTAAGTTCAGAACTCGCACCCTGCATTAACATGACTTGCAATATCTTTTGTTGGTCGAGCTGAATATGAAGTGAACTAATCACCTGTGCTAAAAACTGTTGTTGTAAATCAACCAATTGATTGCGTAGGGTCATTTGGCTAGCGTCATAAAGCAGCGTCAAGGTGCCCACCATGACTTCATTGGCCTGTGCTTGCTCTGCAATCAGGTGTTTATTAATCATGTCGACAATGGCTTGCGAGCGACTTTCATAGTTCTGCTCAACAATTTTTTGGTCGAGTGCGTTGAGTGTCGTTTCAGGCACGGTAATACTGATTCGAGCTAACTTTTGTTTTGCCACTGTCTTATCCTTTCGTTTTAGTCGGATAATTGTTTTGTTTGATATATACGCCTGCACGAACGCTGAGTAATTCGACTAAAAAGGCTTTTAAAGTTTGCTTTGGTTGAACCACAGGTTTTACATCGTTCATTTCGCACCTCTAGCTTGGTATTACCAAATTCAGTTTTTGTATTACCAATAAGGGATGCAGAAAATGTGCCAGTTTTTAAACGTGGTTTTGATGGATTGGGCGGGTATTTATGAGTGATTTTTGGGCAAAAAAAAGCCCCATGCACAGAGATGGGGCTATCTCTTTTAATTCTTAATTATGTTTCAATAAATCATTCTGATTAAAAAGGAATCCATCTTTAGGAGCCTCTATCTTTATATTATTTATTAAACTTTTAAAATCATTAATCGCTTTTTTTGTATCATTACCTTCGCCTTCATATGTCACTAAGATAACTCCAGCATTGGTACCAGATGAAGCACTAATAAGAAAACGTTTATCAAAGTTGGTTGTAAAAACATTAGCTTGATAATTCATACCACTACTCAATGGAATATTAATATCCTCATTAACCAATGTTACCCCTTCCATTTTTAATAATCCCTGTTTAGGAATTTGTAGCGAAGCAACCAGATATTGCATACCCTCTTCTATACCTTTGGGATAATATATCGAAATTATAACTGCCTGTTTACTTGCTTGTTTTATTGCGACAAGCTCTCCATTTTGACCTTTGCTAATATCCCAGTGATCTTTTAAATTAACTACAATATTTTTATATTTTACTTCTTGAGCGTAAGTCGGAGTAAGTAAATAAAAAAACATAAATGTTAGTAATAAAATTCTTTTCATAATAATTCCTTTTTTATTCTTGAAGAATCATATTAAATATCATTTATAGAGTCGAATCTATTCAATAATTTAATTTTGTCTTTAATCTTATGTCTGATTAATCATCGTATGTGCCCATACCGATAAAGACTCTAAAACAGGCTTGAAAGTCTGGCCCAATTCGGTCATTTCATAAACCACCTTAATCGGTGCTTTTTCACCATAAACAGTTCTGGATATTAAGCTGCTTTGCTCTAGCTGTTTAAGTTGGAGGCTTAAAGTCATTTCTGTAATAGTTGGCATTAATTGATTGATTTCATTAAAGCGTTTTGGCCCATCTTTTAGATAATACAAAATAACGCCTTTCCATTTTCCACCCACCAAGTCCATCGCCATACTGATATGACATGGATAAGTTTTTCCATTCATGGTGATTTCACATTTATTTTCAGTATTTGCCATTTTTAACGCCACCTATCAACTTTGATAGTTATTGTACACCCATACTATAAAAATTATAGTGACTATGATTTTTATAGCTACAAGGCATTATTATGGCTTTACTTATTTTGGCTCATCCCTACTACGCTCAATCAATTGCAAATAAAGCAATTGTAGAGGAGCTTGTTAAAACCTATCCGGACCTCGAAGTACGAGATATTTTCCAGCTCTATCCAGACTACCAAATTGATGTAAGTGCTGAACAAGAAGCGTTGTTACGCCACGACACGATCATTCTGCAATATCCAATGTTCTGGTTTAATATGCCGGCAATTTTGAAATTATGGTTTGATGAAGTTTTTACTTATCAGTTTGCTTACGGCTCTCAGGGCGATAAATTAAAAGACAAAAAAGTCATTATTAGTATGACGGTCGGCCAAACAGAAGCCAACATGGTGAACGACCAAGAAAACTTAATCGATAGCTTTTTAAAAGCGGTTCAATATTCAATTCAATATACGCAAATGGAGCTAAGTGCAACTTACTTGCTTTATGACGTTTCGCCTTTATCTGGTAATCCAGAGTCGAAAATTAAATTAAAAGCGGTTGAACATGGTCATAAAGTATTAAAACATTTGACCGAAGCATAAAGTTTAAAGAGAGCATCAATATCGATGCTCTCTTTTGGTTTAAGCGACAGGTGCCAAGGTAAAGAGTACTTGTCCCGTTTTTACGGTTTGCCCTTTTTCAATGGTAATAGTTTCAACTTTCATGCGTTCAGGCGCAATAATCGGGATTTCAATTTTCATTGCCTCAATCACCGCAAGAGTTGCACCTTCTTCAACAATATCTCCCGATGCACATTCGATTTTCCAGATTGACCCCGGCATATGCGACTCAACTGCACAGCCTCCTTCAGGAATAACTACGGTTTCGCCTTCATCAACAGCATCTAGGCTTTCAGAGATATATTCTTGTAAACCTGCTTCATGCCAACGGCGTCGTTCAGCCTCAAAATTGGCTTGTTGCGTGTCTTTAAAGGCTTGAATGCTGTCTTGATGTGTTTTTAAAAACTCGTTGTATTCTTTTAAATTGAGCACGCCATGTTCAATGCGAAGTTGTAGACGGCCTGCCTTAAAGTCTTCACGCATTTGCAGAAGTTCTGTCTCAGAGACTTCATAAAACTTAACTTGGTCAAAAAAGCGCAGTAGCCACGGTTTGCCATCTTCGAAGTCGACATTTTTACGGTAACGGCTCCACATTTGGGTGGTACGGCCAACAAATTGATAGCCGCCCGGCCCTTCCATACCGTATACACACATATAGGCACCGCCGATACCTACGGCATTTTCAGGTGTCCAAGTTCGCGCAGGGTTATATTTTGTGGTGACTAAACGTTGGCGTGGGTCGAGTGGTGTCGCAACTGGCGCGCCTAAATACACATCGCCTAAACCCATCACTAAATAATTCGCACTGTAGACCACATCTTTAACCGCTTGCTTTGAAGCTAAACCATTAATACGGCGAATAAACTCGACGTTATCCGGGCACCACGGCGCATCTGGACGAACAATCTGTGTGTAGCGTTCGGTGGCAAGCTGAGTTTGCGAATCTTCCCAAGCTAAAGGCAAATAGACAGTCCGTGAAGGCACCTGCATATTTTGAATGTCGGGTAACTCGGCTTCTGCTTGTTGAAGTTTCTGTAAAAGTTCAAGTTGATCGAGCTGGATTGAATCAAAATGAATTTGTAGTGAACGGATACCCGGTGTTAGGTCAATAATGCCCTGAATGTTTTGATCTTTAACCCATTGCATAAGTGCATGAATACGGAAGCGTAAATTTAGATCGAGTACTAACTCACCATATTCCACCAACAAATAGCTATTTCCTGCTGGTCGATAGGTCACGCTTGGTAAGTCAGCTTCACCTTCTAAAGTTGTCAAAACTGCATCTTTTAAAGTGTCGGGTTCTGCTTGAATGGCTGGGTTAAAATCGATCTGAGTTGTATCAGCCGCGGTTAAGCTTTGATGATATTTTTGATCAAGTGCTTTTGCTTGCGCATAACTCACGGGTACAAATTTAACCTTATCGCCTGCTTTTAGCTGCCCGATTTTCCAAAGCTCGGAATGAATGACTACCGCAGGACAGACAAAGCCGCCTAAGCTCGGACCATCCGGCCCCAAAATAATTGGCATATCACCCGTAAAATCAATTGCCCCAATGGCATAAGCGTTATCGTGAATATTGGAGGGATGTAAGCCTGCCTCACCGCCGTCTTCACGTGCCCACTCAGGTTTTGGACCAATTAAGCGAATGCCTGTACGGCTTGAGTTATAGTGAATTTCAAACTCATTGGCAAAGAACGTATCAATATCTTGTTTGGTGAAAAAATCTGGCGCGCCATGTGGCCCATACATCACTGCAATTTCCCAGTTTTGGGTAAAGCTAGGAATTTGCGCTTGAGCTAAAGCCGTGGTCGATTGAGTGGAATATTCAGTAATCGGTAGCATATCGCCAATTAATAAATTACGTCCCGCATGCCCACCAAACTGCCCCAAAGTGAAAGTCGCCTGCGACCCTAAATAGTCAGGAACATCGAAACCATCTTTAATGCCAATATAGCTGCGGCAACCTGAACGAATGAGACCACATTTTAGAATCTGGCCTTTTTTCACATTGATTGTTTGCCACATCGGCACCTGTTCACCATCAAGTTTTGAAGGCATATCACCGCCCGTAATCACAATTTGGCTGTCACAGTGAAACTTTAAAGTTGGCCCTTGTAAGGTGCATTCAAGCCCTGCCGTATTTGGTTCATTGGCTAAAAGCTGGTTTGCCACAGTTAAACTGAGTGGATCGATAGCACCTGATGGCGGCACCCCGACATCCCAATAACCTAATCGACCTGTTACGTCTTGAATAGCGGTTTGAATACCAGACTGCAACACCTCAATTTTTTGAGTTTTCCATTCAAAAGTATTTAAAAATCGGGTGGTTTGAGTACCTAAAGCAAACACATCGCAAGCAATAATGTTTTGCAAATACTCCAAATTGGTTTCAATGCCAGCGACTTGCGTGTTTGCAAGACTAGCACTCATTGTCTGTATGGCTTGGTCCCGTGTTGCAGCAGTCACAATGATTTTGGCAATCATTGGGTCATAAAAAGACGACACCGTTGAACCTGTTTCTACCCATGTTTCGACTCGTGCTTGTGGGTCAAATTTAACATGCGTGAGTAAGCCCGCACTGGGTTGGAACTGTTTAATCGGGTCTTCGGCGTAAAGACGAACTTGAATCGAATGTCCTGTTGGTTCTAACGGTTCAGTCGGTGCTGACCAGTCACCACTTGCCAATGTCACCATCCACTCAACTAAATCGACACCAAACACTTGCTCGGTCACGCCGTGTTCGACTTGCAAACGCGTGTTGACCTCTAAGAAATAAAACTCTTGGGTTTCGGTGTCCATGACAAATTCAACTGTGCCTGCCGAACGGTAGTTCACCGACTGCATCAGTTGAATAGCAACTTTTTGAAGATAATCGCGTTGCTGTTCATTTAGGTGTGGCGCAGGTGTTTCTTCAATGACTTTCTGATTCCGGCGTTGTACCGAACAATCACGCTCACCCAACGCTAAAACTTGCCCTTGTCCATCACCAAAAATTTGCACTTCGATATGGCGTGCGTGTTGTACAAATTTTTCTAAATATAAACCTGCATCTTTAAAATTGACCTGAGCTAAATAAGACACGGTTTGATAAGCATCTTTTAACTCGGTTTCATTCCATACCAGACGCATGCCAATACCACCACCGCCCGCGGTACTTTTCAGCATGACTGGATAGCCAATACGGGCTGCCTCAAACAAAGCCTCGGCTTCATCGGCAAGTAGTGAGCTGCCCGGAAGTAGAGGTACATTACTTTTAATAGCAAGTTCACGTGCAGTATGTTTTAAACCAAAATCGAGCATTTGGCTTGAAGTTGGTCCAATAAAAGCAATTCCTTGGCTTTCACATAAATCACAAAACTCGGCATTTTCAGACAAAAAACCATAACCGGGATGGATGGCTTCTGCACCAGATTGTTTTGCTACCTCAAGGATTTTTTCAATATTTAAATAACTTTGATGCGCAGGCGCAGGACCAATCAAGAAAGCTTCATCGGCTAAAGTCACGTGTAATGAATCACGGTCGGCCTCAGAATAAACTGCAACCGAAGCGATCCCGAGTTTTTTAAGGGTGCGAATGACGCGACAAGCAATTGCACCACGGTTGGCAATTAGAATTTTTTTAAACATGCTTATACCCCTTCCGCTTCACGGACAACCAGTTGAATTTTGGTTGGGTTATAGGCGTTACATGGATTATTGAGCTGCGGACAATTGGAAATTAAAACAATTAAATCCATTTCTGCCCGAACTTCGACATATTTACCCGGGCCTGAAATTCCATCATCAAATTTAAGCTGACCGTCTGGCGTAACAGGCACATTCATAAAAAAGTTAATATTTGGGCCGATGTGACGGACATTTAACCCATGCTTTTTTGCAATGGGATGTTTTGCCAAGGCATACATAAAATTGTTCCGGCAACTATGCATAGGATAAGTTTCATGTGCATAGCGAACCGTATTACTTTCACATGAACAGGCACCGCCAATGGTGTCATGGCGACCGCAGTTATCATCATGAATAAGCGCAATTGGGCGGCCCAAGTTACTGTAGAGCTTTGTGCCCTTTTCTAAATAAATGTGTTGATTGATCGCCAAAGTATCCATTGCGCTATAACGTTCAGTTGGGTTTTCGGCACTCATAAACAATGTATCGACCGCTTGGTTTCCCTCAAGGTCAATAATTCGAAAATATTGGCCCTTTTTAACCTCGCACATCCACGCTTCACCCGCAGGACAAACCTCATTTAAAACTGCTTTTTCAAATGATTGTAAAACTGTCATGATGCTTCTCCTGATTTAAATATTGCTAAGCGCGTAGTAGCGGGCTGTGTTTTGAAACGCACGCTGATTTTGCGAACATGCATCACGACAAATATCGCTGTCTGTTAGTGAATTGGCTTTAAATAAACTGAGTTGAATATCGGCAGGTTGATAGCTTGGGCTGGGGTCTAAACCATGCGGCGCAGCAGATAAAAATAGCAAGCAGTCCATTTCAAAACGCAGCTCAATGGTTTGATCGGTGTTATCAGAACTGACATATGACAAAGCACCGCTTTCATCTGCCGCAACTTTAGAAAATAAATTAACAGCGGCACTGAGGTCTTGGCTGGCAAGTCCGTATTTGCACATTTCAATGAGTAAACTGTCTAAGCCGTTTTGGTACATATCATTGCGGGCATCTTGAAATGTACGCGTTCCAAATTGCTTTTCAATTTGTTCTGGTCGGCTTGGGCCACAGAGTGCATCGTTCCAGCCGTGATCGTCATGAACAATTGAAGCCATGACACGACCAAGGTCTGAATAGAGCACATTGGATGCTTTTAAATAGGCTGTGTGTTGCCCTTTTAAACTGTCAGGCATGTTAAAACGTTCAAGCACATCGGCAGCATTTACACAAAACAAAGAAACGTTTGCTTGCGCGCCAAGCGATGTAAATCTAAGAATAGTTCCCTTTTGAATACGGCCCGACCAGTGATGTCCTCCGGGTAAAAGTTCGGTCCAAATCGCCTGATTGTTATGATAATTTGCAGTGTTCATAGCTACTCCTGTCGGATAGTTTTAGACTTCCTCCCGGGCTTTTATCCCTCCGTGTAGTTCGCTAGGAACCGTGAACTCTCGGTCCAGTCATACATGAAGTATCGGAACCCTAGATCACTTTTGATTGTTTATAACTATGCAAAGGACATGCCAGCTTAGTATTACGTTTTTGGCCAAAAGTAATACTAAACTTGAGCAATTTGGGTGCGGTTTAAAATAAGAAGTAAAAATCTGCACTAAAAATTGTGCATTTCATAGCATCAGTATCGCATCGACACCGCAGTAATTATCTCAATAGAGATTTGAGTAACAATTAATGAATACACAATAATTTCAGCTAAGAATGTTTTTCTTATTGATCTAACAAAAAGCCAATCATCTCTACAGTAAAATGATTGGCTCTGCCCTAAAGATTAGAATTAATCTAACTTGAGCTGCTGTCTGAGCTTTAAGATATCCACCAATCCTTTATCTCTGGTTTGGTATAAATCGATATCTTTATATTGGGTTAACAACTGATTGGTTTCTGCTTCCAATAACTCGGTTGTCTCGTCTGAATGTTGAAATGCGTGCATATCATTCCACCATTCTGTCATCGGTGGGCCTAAATGATGGATAGCCTCTTTAAAGCCCTTTTGGTTTGCAAGCTGCATATTAATATAGGGACCAAATAGCGCCCATCTTAAACCCGGCCCACTGGTAATAGCGACGTCAACATCTTCGGCAGAGCACACGCCTTGTTCAACCAGTGAGAAGGCTTCTCGCCATAGCGCAGCCTGCAAACGGTTTGCGACATGCCCTTTGACTTCTTTATTTAAAACGATTGGGTTCTTACCTAATTGTTTATAGAACTCGGAAGCCTGTTTCAAAACTTGTGGAGACGTCAAAGTACCACCAACAATCTCAACCAAAGGTAAAAGATGAGGCGGATTAAAAGGATGGCCTAATAAAATACGTTCAGGATGTTGGGCCTCTTTTTGAAAATCCGACACTTTTAAGCCCGATGAACTTGAAGCAATAATGGTGTGTTCAGGGCAATATGAGGTGATTTCTTGATATAGTTTTTGTTTTACATCCAGACGTTCAGGTGCATTTTCTTGAATAAAATCTACATCTGAAACTGCATCTTTTAAGTGATTAGAAATTTCCAGATGAAGCAGTACATCTTGTAGAGAATGGCTATGCTCAGAGTTTCCATCCAAAGCCAATAAATCATTTAAATTTGCAGATATTCTTTTTTTAAAAATCGCTTCATCTATAGGATACCGGTCATAAACCTTAACTTTAAATCCTTTATATAAAAATAAGGCGGTCCAACTTGCTCCAATTACACCTGCTCCAACAACACCAACCGTTTTAATGACTTCCATATTTTCCTCGTAAAAATGTTGTTTTATTCGAAATTTCTTTACTCAATTGAATGCTTAAATAAACATAGAAGATTCAACCAATCAATAAATTTAATTGTTTATATTTTATATAATTTGTCCTATATTCCCTATCTTGAAAATTTATTCCTTTCGCCAGCACAGCTTAATCTTTTACCATTTTCTAACCGTTATTTACTGAATTTTATGTCAAAAAATCTAGCAACATTGATTGGTTTAAGCGCCATTCTCATGTGGGCATCTATGGTCGGTCTGATGAAACAAGTCAGTGCCGCTATTGGACCTGAGCTAGGTGTTACGCTTATTTATTCTTTAAGTGCGCTACTGTTGCTTGCTATTTTCAAAGTTCCAGACTTTAAGCAGATTTCCAAAAAATATTTAATATTGGGTACAGTCCTGTTCGTTGCTTACGAGCTGTGTTTTTCATTTGCAATTGCTTATTCTCAAAGCCCTCAACAGGCAATTGAAGTCAGCATTGTTAACTATCTGTGGCCGAGTTTAACGGTTTTGGCTTTTGTTATTTTTAAGGAATTAAAGTTTAATTTTCTTATTATTCTCGGCTTGCTTATTTCAATTTCCGGCATTATTTTTATTCAAACTGGAAGCGGTGATTTTAGTCTAAGTAGCATTGTCGATAATTTGCATAGCAACCCTCTAAGCTATATTTTGGCATTTGTAGGTGCCATTATTTGGGCTTTTTACTGTGTACTCACCAAAAAAATGAGTAATGGGCAAAACCCGATCTCTATTTTCTTTGTTTGTGTCGCACTCACACTATGGCTCAAGCTGCTTCTCTCTGGGCAATTCGCCATTCCCTCGATGGACATTCCAACTGTAATCACCCTTTTAATTGCATCCGCTGCAATTGGCTTTGGCTATGCGGCATGGAACATTGGCATCATTCATGGAAACATTACCATGCTTGTGGTTGCCTCTTATTTCACCCCTATTATTTCGTCTATTTTGGCAATGTTTGTTTTACAAACTCAATTGTCCTTAAGCTTTTGGCAAGGAACAGCCATGGTTACGGCAGGTTCATTTATTTGCTGGATTTCAACCAACTGGTCTGTGATTCAACCTTTCTTTAAAAAATTAAGAAAAGACTAAAAAGCATTGTAGATTTATTGCAATGCTTTTTTCAAACTTACGATAACTCCGACGGATTAGAATTCCCCCATTGCCCAAAGCGTGCTAATATCCAAATTATGACAATCACCAATGTCAAAATTATTTTCAGAGGGAATAAGATGTTAAAAACTCAAAAAATCAACATCGTACAAGAATTTGATGCACCCGTAGATAAGGTCTTTGCAGTCTTGAGTGAACATGAAAACCTAAGCAAACTTTTCGCTCCTGCTAAAGTGACTCGCATTAGCAATGGAAAAGACGCTCGTAATGGTGTTGGCTCTGCTCGTAAAATGTCTATGCCATTTACCCCGTCATTTGTAGAAACAAATTTAGTCTACAAAGAAAATGAACTGATCGAATATGCAATCACAAGCGGTATTAGCCCAATTAAAGGTCACCGTGGTGTAATGAAGTTTATTGATTTGGGAAACAACCGTACTCGTTTGGATTACACCATTAGCTTTAAAGGACGAGTGCCTTTTCTTGGCCCGATTATTAAAGCAGCTTTACAAAATGGCGTAAGCCGCGGACTTAAAAAACTTAAGTTTTAATCACTAACTTAAAAAGTAAAAGGCCCGATCTAGGGCTTTTTATTTGTCCACAAAAACAAAAGCCGACTCGTTAAAGTCAGCTTAATACCACAGTGTGAGAAAATTGCTTAAATAGTTATTGTTCGTGGCAATCTTCTATCTATTTTCTTTTTCTAACATTAATTTACACCTTGGTTATGACTGTTTGATTAAAAAGAAATCAGAAATACCAAATAAAATGCAAATTAATTCACTCTTAATAAAATAAATGTAAATCAATTAACATTTATTAAAAGTGATGTATATCAACTACATCTTTAGAAATTTTCTAAAGTTTAGTATGCTGAAAATAACTTACTAATTAATAGAAAATAAGCAATACAATGGAACATCAGAGTTTGTTAAAGGAATTAAATTCGCTTATTGAATATTATTCCAGAAGAACAGATTGTCCACCTACCAGAATTCGTATAGGTTACAGAGCCTATGCCAAACTCATGCAGAATCCAAAATTTGCTGATGAAGTGACAAACTCTGCTTTAGATCCAAATAAACGTAAATATAAAAAGTTGAAAATCAAAGTCACTAAAGATGACGATCAACTAGAGCTCGAATAAATAAAAAGCCCAATTACGGGCTTTTTACTTTTAGAACGTGTGTGGATTTAGAGCTAAGAGAGCATTATTAAAAAATAATTTAGTAACTTGTCTCGCTCATCTACACTGTTTTTACTTAAAAGTTGAACCATTGCCCCATCAATCACAAACAAAAACATGTGGGCGTCTTTCATTGAAGCCATACTTTTGACGGTTAAAAGCAGTTTATAAATTTCGTTGATTAGCCAAGTTCTATATTCAATCACCACGCGATAGGCTTTTGGGTAGAGCTTTTCAATTTCAAAAATTGCTTTAAAGGGTAAATGATAAAAGCCATTTAAGTCGGCATGTAAAAGGTAAATCTGCTTGAGTTTATCAAGCACCATTTGCTCTTTGTATGAATTAAGAATGGAAAATACTTTTACTTTGAGCGCATCTTTTTGAAAAGTCAGACACATCTCGATCAGTCGTTCTTTTGAGTGAAAGTCATTATAGAAAGTAGCTTTGGGAATTTTGGCTTCCGCAATAATTCGGTCAACACCGACCTTATGAAAGCCATCTTGATTAAATAAATCTTTTGCTACGTGAAGCACTCGCAGCGCTCTAAATGAAGATTCTAAATTTTTCATGTATACCGCTTAAAATAATTTTTTGTTGTATCTAAAAGAGATAGAAATGCCGTCACTCTTAAAATGAGTGCTAAAAAACAGGCATGCAAAAGCAGCACAAAAATGTGCCCTAAGCTATCTCGGGTTTTATTGTTGCTATGATTTTTTAGTCGTAACGATTCTTAAGGCCGTAGAAAACCTTAGAGTCAATTAAACCGTTTTATAGACTGTTTAATTGGTATGGACGGAGAGATTTTGGCAAAGGCCAATAAATGAGAAGAATTAGTACGCATAGCGGACTCCTTTGGCTATAAAAGAAGTTTCACCGCATGACTGCTAAATAATGGTGGTGAAACGAAAGAGGGTTAGCAGACTGGAGCCAAAGAATCCAGCACACCCGAGGGTGTCCCCCTTCCGTTCCACCGTAAAGGGGGCACACAGGGATTTCCACAAAAAAGTTAGACTTTTTCGTGTACTTTGGCTAATGGTCTGCTAAAACCAACTGGCAATGTAGGCCAGCACGCAAAGGATAGTATTCGCTATTGTTGGCGTCAAGCGTGTGAAATGACAATTGTATTAAAGTAGAGCGGTTAGGGAAATAAAAAAGCCATTATTGGATAGGTAATGGCTTGGTATTGGATAGTATTATATTAAAACCCTCATTACATGTAGTATCTTCTGGACTTACTACCTTAGCACTTAAAATATTTTTCTTTTTAGATATGCAGATTAACTCAGAGAAATTTTTATTAGACTCTAAGTTAACATCATATACCTTTTTATCTTCAAAAACTGAACCTGAAATAGATAAACAATCCTCTGATTTAATAGGAAATTTTGCATCTTTACCTTGATAAGTTTTATCATAAATACTTTTAAACTCTTGGGTTGGCTTATATTCACCAACAAAGACAATGAAATAGTTATCTGGTCCAAGATATGTATGTTCATTATCAGTATAGATACATATATCATTATTTTTAACAATAGCTTTTAGCTCATGACTAATAGGTTGAGCACACCCAACATTCATTAAGACAGTACAGATTAAAGCTAGGGATAGTTTTATTTTATACATAAGATTTATCTATCTATTTACATACATCTTTGCCAGCCTCCAAATACTTTAGAGAAGACAAAGAACCTTCTTGATAAACACAAATATGAGCACTAAACGAGCTATTTATAGTACTAAGAGCAATTTTATATGGAGTATCTTTTTTTATTTTATTTAAAGGGATATATACGCAGTTACTTTCTTCCACAGGTAGAATGGTCTTATCATAGACTTTCTCATATTCACTTTTATATTCTTTAGAAAAATCAATTTTCCCCATATGTACAAGAAAATCATCTTCTCCATAATTCTTAGGTTTATTAGTAAAAATACATAGTTGATCTTTTTTAATTTCAACATTTAAATCTTTACTCTGTTCTTCACAAGCTGACAAAAGAAATAAGACAGGTAAGAAGATAAGATATATAAGTTTTTTCATAATTTAAAAACTAGATTTATCTTCAGATAAAATTACTTAAACCATTCAAATAATCGATCTAAAAAAGTAGCTTTCTTTTCAGAATAATCAAAAGGCTGATTGGTACATTCATAGCCATCCTTTACTTCCGTCAAGATAATTTTCTTTGGAGATTGATTTACACATATCCTTCTTGCATAAGCTTGTTCCATATCTAAAGAAACATCAAAAGGTATTGCCTTATTAAAATAAGAACTTGGTATAGGGATACAAGAGTTCTTATCTATTGGCATTTTGATATTTTTATAAATCTTGCTGTATGTACTTTTATAATTTTCTCCAGAAACAATCCCACCCATATATAAATATATTTGATTATTATATGGTTTTGTATTTATATCATTAGTATAGACACAAATACTCTTATCTTTAACGATTGCATAAAGTGGTTTCTCGGGTGAGGCAAAAATATGAACACTGCAGAATAATGACAATAATAAAATATAGCTTCTTTTCATAATTAACTAGTCGGCAATAAAGACTTATCTTTAGGGTTAATTAAAAAATTTTCAAGTATTTTTAGTACCTTACTTTGTAATTTAAGACTTATTTGATGATGCCTTCTTTCTGGTTCTTCATTTTTCAAGAAGATAGCATCAAAATAAAACTCAATAATTCTCCCTTGTTGCTCAAAATTAAACTCATTAAATTTTTTATTCGAATCTCGTCCCATTAAATCCGTATCATATGCTTTCAATTCATTTTTAGAATCAACAGATTCAACCATAGAGGTATACCCTCCTTTACATAATTGTTTAATACCTAGCCAACCATTCGATACACCCATTTGATATTGCCATACATGTACCATTTCATGTAGAAACCAATGCTTTAAGTTTGGACGAGACTCACTAAAATCTTTATTATTTATATAATCATCTTTTGATAAATACATTTCCCCTGCAGGTGTCATCGCATTACCAGTTTTTGTATGTATCATTCCACCAATATGAATCCAGACTTTAGAATAATCGATTGCATCTTTAAAGACTAACCGCGACATCGCTATTTCCCCTGGTGTGAGTTTTCTTTTCGTACCAAGTTTAATAACTGAAGCTTTAGCCTTCATATCTCCATCTAGTTTTTTTAATTTTTCACTAAAAGTTGCAATTATATTACTCATGTGAATGCTCCTTAGAGATAATTCTTAACTCAATTTCTTCCATCTCATTACTTGTTATTAAATCTGTGTAACCATTTTTATCGGTTGTACCATGAATCATATCACCATTTTTTTTATGTACTTCATAACAAACCGTTGCTAATGGCTCTCCAGTTAATTCATCCTGCAATAAAAATCTTTGCCCATACTTAGGTTTTACTTCTTCAACAAAATTATCCTGTGCATTCTCCTTCGAAGAAGAATAAGGACTACCACTTTCTCCAACAACATGGCTTTGCTGAGGCAGAAGCATTGCTCCACATGATAGTTTATCACCTACATAAGCAACGGGTTTTCCATCAAAAATCACATGATCATGACTTTTGATAACAGTAGACCAACATCTACATTTAGGGCAAACATGTCCGTCCCCTGCACGTACAAATAAATTACCCATTTGGGAACTTTTCATTTGAGTTGAAGGAACCATTCCACCGTGATCAGTAATCGCATTATGAATTGCAAAACCTTTAGACATTTTATTTATCCATTTACATTATCTAAAAACCTTAAAGGTTTTGGTTGATCATGATAAATACGTAGAAAAATTGATATATTTGGACTATCTATAATTTCATCCTTATTATCTAAATGTGAACCAATCAAAGCTACTGAATGATCTCTTATAGTTAAAGCTTCACCAGCCCCTGTAATAATTTTTGCTGTTGTGCCATCTGCATAAATTGCTTCATCACCAACTAATGCTATGGAAATACCTTTAAATTTTGGAGAATATCCTGAGGCCCGAATAAGGCCCCCACCTTTAGTTTTAGCACCATTTACAGCCACATAATATTTAGTAAAAGGCTTAGTTTCCCAATATAATTTTTCTGCCTTTAAAATCTGTTGAATATCATTTTCTGAAAGATTTTCTAATTGTTCAGGAGTAAGATCTACTAAAAAAATAGGACTTGACATTCTTTTTCCGTTCTCGTTTTATTAATACAAATAATAGCAAAAACTTATTAATATGAAAAATAGGTTAAATGTAAATTTAAAATGAAATTCACTTATCAAAATGCAATAAAAATAAAATTTATCGAAAATAGTATTATTAAGTCTACTTTAACTTCAAAATATTTTCTCACCAATAAAATATATAACTAGAACTAACTGAACCAAAATCCACTCAACTCCTTAGAAAGACTTAATTAATCCATCAACTTCTTACGGCGATACAACCCACAATTTCCAGAAAATAGCGCTGCCAACAAACAAGTAATAATCGCATAAGTCGCAACATTCATTCCAAATAGCTCAACAGCTAAAATAATAGAGGTCAACGGCGCTTTACTCGCTCCCGAAAAAAGACTCACCAAACCTAAGCCTGCAAGCAATGAAATTGGCAAGTTCAAAACAGCCCCTAAAGCATTACCTAATGTCGCACCCACATAAAACAATGGCGTAATCTCACCACCTTTAAAGCCTGAACCTAAAGTGATGGCAGTAAAAATGGTCTTGTTAAAAAAGTCGTAAAATTCAATCGGCACATAAAAAGATGAAATGATTTTATCTGTACCCAAACCATTGTATTGCTGATGCGCAGTGAACAAAGTAAGTAGCATAATGATAATACCGCCCACCATCGTTCTTAATGGCAAATAGCGAATGTATTTGTAAAAGACGTCACTGGCAAAATGAATTGCGGCAATAAAGAAACGTGCAATCAAACCAAAGATCAGCCCTGCCACAATTAAGTTCATGAGCGTGCCGAAATGAATAGGCGGAAACTCACTAATCACATAAAAAATGTGTGGATGAACAATATCGAATAGTTCAGGAATAGTCGATGCAACAAGAGCAGACACAAAACATGGAAAAATGGCTGAATATCTTAAATTACCTAAAGCAGTAATTTCTAAACCATAAATTGCACCAGCCAGAGGCAAACCAAATACCCCAGCAAAGCCCGCACCAATACTGGCGATTAAACAAATTTTTCGGTTATCTTCCGAGACTTTTAATATATGGCTCAGGTGGTCAATTAAGGCACCCGAAAGCTGAACAGCTGGTGCCTCACGCCCTGCCGAACCACCAAACAACTGCGTTAAAATTGAGGTAATAAAAATGATGGGGCTCATTCGTTTTGGAATGAATGATTTGGGTTGGTGAATTTCATCAATCAGTAAATGGGTTCCCCGTTCAATCGGTGAACCATATTTTTTAATGAGATAACCAATACCAAAGCCCACAAAAGGCAAGAAATAGATGAGCCAGTGATGCAGACTTCTGACTTTATTTGAAATATCAAAAGCCACAAAAATTAAAGTCGAGGCCAACCCCGCAACGACTCCAATCACAATTGATATGGCGAGCCAATAGACACTGTATTTTAGAATTTGATCATATTCAGATGAAGGTAGAATTTTCATTCGCGTTCTTCAATTAACCTTTAAAATGGATGATAAATTCTCATTTTTTTTATGCAGCCAGCTCATTAAGTGAGAAATGCTTGAACTGGTCTAAAAATTAAAGCTCGCATAAGGCGAGCTTTCAATACAGTGATTAATTTTGATATCACCAAACTGGGCGAAATATCTCATAACCCATTCTGGCTTTCAAGTTGAAAATGGTTAACGAGTACTGTGAACATAGCTAACTGAGTTAATAAATAAGCATCTGATTTGACCCGATCAAACAAGAAACACAATCAGGCCAAATCACATGTTCAAATCTTAATTAATACTACCAATAATGGTTTCTGCATGGCAGGTCGCGCCCTTCTCTGCCTCTATCTGAATAACACCGCTGCGGTGTGCAAGCACCTGAACTTCCATTTTCATGGCTTCCATAATGGCAACCACTTGCCCTTCTGTGACTTGCTCTCCATTTTCGACTTTCCAAGCGCTAATCACACCATTAATTGGGGCAAGTAAATGCTCAGCACTTACTTCTGGCTCGTTAGTTTGTGCTTGAGTTGCCGTTGCTGGACCTTGTGCAAACATGCCCGCTGGTAAACCTAAGCGGTGTAACTTGCCATCAATTTCAATGTAGCTGAGCAACATCGGTTGTTGATGGTTTGGAATGCCACGTTTGGTTGGCTTCAACTCTTGTTTAAAGTCATTTTCAATCCAACGGGTGTGTACATTAAATTCATCTGTAAAGTCAGGTTCATTGAGTACCGCACGGTGGAAGTCTAAAACAGATGCCACGCCTTCAATTTTAAATTGCTTTAAAGCACGTTTAGCACGAGCAATTGCAACTTCACGGGTTGGACCAGTCACAATTAGTTTTGCCATGAGCGAGTCGAAATGGCTCGAAACTAATGAGCCAGTGCGAACGCCTGTGTCGACTCGCACACCGTTACCAAACGGCGCTTCAAACAAACTCAACACACCAAATGCCGGAATAAAACCACGTGCTGGGTCTTCGGCATTAATACGAAACTCAATCGCATGGCCTTGGGCTTTTGGAGTTTCTTTAATAGTAAGCGCTTGGCCCTGCGCGACACGAATTTGCTCTACCACCAAATCGACTTTTGAGGTTTCTTCGGTAACTGGGTGCTCAACTTGCAAACGGGTGTTTACTTCTAAAAATGAAAGCTTGCCGTCACGACTTAGTAAATATTCAACTGTTCCCGCCCCAACGTAGTTTGCTGCCTGACAAATGTCTTTTGCCGAGCTTAAAATTTGCTGGTAAATCTCGTCGCTAATAAATGGTGCTGGTGCTTCTTCGACTAACTTTTGGTTACGGCGTTGCAACGAGCAATCACGTGTACCAAGCACGACAATGTTTCCATGTTGATCGGCAATCACTTGTGCTTCTACATGGCGCGGTTTATCTAGATATTGCTCGACAAAGCATTCACCACGGCCAAAGGCAGCTTTTGCTTCTCGTACTGCCGACTCATAAAGCTCTTTTACTTCTTCGAGTTTCCAAGCAACTTTTAAGCCACGACCACCGCCACCAAATGCAGCTTTAATGGCAATGGGTAAACCAAATTGTTTGGCAAACTCTAAAGCTTCATCTGCGTTTTTAAGTGGGTCTTGTGTACCTTGAACTAAAGGCGCGCCCACTGAAGCGGCAATTTTACGTGCTTCGATTTTATCGCCCAGCTTTTCAATCGCACTTGGAGATGGCCCTACCCATTTTAAACCTGCATCAATCACGGCTTGGGCAAACTCAGCACGTTCAGATAAAAAGCCATAACCCGGATGCACCATCGTTGCTTTCGATTTCTTTGCAACTTCAATAATGGCAGGAATATTTAGGTAAGTCTCGCTAGCAGTTGCACCAGCCAAGCCCCATGCTTCATCTGCAAGTTCGACATGCATGCTGCCAATGTCGTCATCTGCATATAACGCGACCGATGCAATTCCCATATCACGGCAAGCATGAATAATACGAACGGCAATTTCACCACGGTTAGCAATCAATAATTTTTCTGTATTCATTATTCATTCTCAAAATCTGTAAATTCGGCAATTTTTTTAAATTTGATGCGGCAACCCGCTGGAATCTGTGCCACCAAATCCCACTGGTGTTTAGCAACAGCGCCAATGACTGGATATCCGCCCGTTAAAGGGTGATCATTCATAAACAAAACCGGCTGACCACTCGGTGGAATCTGCAAAGCACCAATGCATGTGCCTTCACTTTCCAGTTCATGGGTAATTTTGCGAGTTAAAGGTTCTGCACCTGAAAGTCTTAGCCCAACGCGGTTGCTTTCATTGGTCACAAGCCATTCTTGCTGACACAGCAGTTCAATACTGTCTTGTTCAAACCAATCTGTGCGTGGCCCCATCACAATATCTAGCTCAACCACTTCGCCAGCTTTTGGTAAATCAAACTTACCCACTTCATTTACGCTAATGTTGGCTGCCTTAGCGTGTCCTTGGTAAATGGTATCTCCGAGTTTTAAAGGCTCTGGCCCTAACACCGCCAAGCTGTCAAATGAGGCACTATTGAGTACAGGTTCAACGTCTATACCACCTCGAACTGCCAGATAGTTTCTTAATCCTGCTGTTGGTGGCTGAATTTGAAATTCATCGCCTTCATCCAAATCAATCGGCTGATAGCTCGCAAAGTCGGCGGTTTGACCATTGGCAAATTTCACACAAATGTTTGAAATGGCACCTGCAACCGCAATAACGCCTGCATGCTGCATTTTGGCTTTGAAGCCACCGTTTAAAACTTCAATGACGGGTGTATCGGTTGGATTACCCAAAATACGGTTCGCACTGTGCATGGCCGACACATCCATTGCACCAGCCACGCCAACACCAATATTGGTCTGGTTTAAACGCCCTTCGTCTTGAATGAGCATCTGTAGACTTGGCGCAGTGATCTTAAACAGTGGTGTAGATTGTTTAGGCTCAACCGTACGAGTAATTTGCTGCGGTACATTTACGGTTGTCGGACTATGCGTAACATCTTCAAAATGTACAGTCATGCCCGGTAAAAGTAGTGCAGGATTTTTACGCTCTAAATCCCACATTTTTTCCGATGTTGTACCAATCAGCTGCCAGCCACCCGGACTGTCTTTTGGGTAAATACCAGAGTATTTTCCAGCCAAGCCTAAAGAACCTGACGGTATTTTTTTACGCGGAACCGTTAAGCGTGGAATATCGGTAAAAGGTCTGTCGGGACTACTCATATAAGCGAAGCCCGGCGCAAAACCAATAAAAGCGACATTCCACACGCTTTGGTGATGTTTTCTAATCACATCAGCCACAGACAAACCTTGTAACTCTGCAACCTGAGCAAGGTCTTCGCCATCGTAACGAATCGGTACAATCACCTCTTGTCCGCTACGCTCAAATCCAGAATCAACTTTGAGACTCTGAATTGAAGCAACCATCGTTTTAAAATTGGTTTCGATCTCGTTAAAAAAAACCAAAATTGTTTTTGCAGCAGGGACTAAGTCTTTAATTCCATTCAATTGCGTATTTTGCAATTTATTGTACAACGCCAAAGTTTCTTCGAGGCTTGCAAGCTCTATCAGAAAACAATCGGCGTTTACCGATAAAAAACGCATTTGCTTATCCTTTTTAATTCTTCTTTAGTCCAGTTAGCCAATCCAAGCACGGTCAGGAATGTCGGTAATAAACATATGACCCGGTGCATGACTAATGGCAAAAGGAATTTTCGAGTTCATGACTGCCGCTTGCGGTGTTACCCCACAAGCCCAAAATACTGGAATTTCACCTGCTTCAATGCGAGAGGCATCACCAAAGTCAGGCTTATTTACATCCAAAATTCCTAAGCTTTCAGGATGCCCAATATGTACAGGCGCACCATGGACACTTGGCATACGCGCGGTAATTTTTACAGCTTCACTAATTTGATGAGATGGGATTGGTCGCATTGAAACCACCATGTTTCCTGAAATACGACCTGCTGGCTGGCACTGAATATTGCTCAAATACATTGGCACATTGGTGTCATCATGAATATGGCGAACTTCAATACCCGCTTCTTGCAAAGCTGTTTCAAATGAAAAACTACAACCAATTAAGAAAGTCACCAAATCTGGATGCGCATTATAAATCTCGCTTGCATCGGTCACTTCATCGACCATTTCGCCATCTTTCCAAATGCGATAACGCGGAAAATCAGTTCGAATGTCTGAGTCTGCGGCAAGCTTGGTTGCATAGATGCCTTCTTCGAGCACATCAAGTACTGGACAGCTTTGTGGGTTGCGATGTGCGTAAAGAAGGAAATCGTAAGCCCACTCTTTTGGCACCGAAATCATGTTGACCTGAGTCATGCCCGCAGCCATACCTGCTGTTGGTTTATCAAAACCAGCACGGATTTTTAAACGCGCATCTAAAGCGGCTTCAAGCTGAGCTGGGTCGACTTTAATATCCTTATACATTGTGCTCATCCTTATGCTTTGTTTACAAATGGGCGGATTTCAATATTGTTTTTTACAAGCTCGGCTTTAATGGCTGCCGACATTTCTAGCGCACCGTCAGTGTCGCCATGTAGGCAAATGGTATCGGCTTGAATTGGGGTAAATACACCGTCAATTGACTCAACTCCACCATTTTTAAGCATTGAAACCACACGGCTGGCAACAAATGCCGAGTCGTGTAAAACCGCTCCTTCTAGGCGGCGAGAAACCAGTGAACCATTGCTGTTATAGGCACGATCAGCAAATGCTTCAGACACGACTTTTAAACCAGCCGCCCGTGCTTGCTCCACTAAGTTTGATCCAGCCAAAGCCACCAAAACCAATTCAGGGTTATACATTTTAATTGCATCAATCACTGCGGCTGCCTGCGCTTGGTCATGTGCAATGGTGTTGTAGAGCGCGCCATGCGGTTTAACATATTGCACTTTTGAGCCTGCTACTTTTGCCAAACCAGCGAGTGCAGAAATTTGGTAAAGCACATCGGCAATCAGTTCGTCACGTGACAAATCCATATTACGGCGGCCAAAACCAACAAGGTCTGGGTAAGACACATGCGCGCCAATGGTCACACCAAGCTCAACTGCTTTACGAACTGTTTTTAAAATACCGAGCGGATCACCTGCATGGAAGCCACAAGCAATATTGGCACTGGTCACGACAGGTAAAATCTGATCATCATTACCCATTTTCCATGAGCCAAAGCTTTCACCCAAATCACTATTTAAATCTACAAACATGGCATCATTCCTTTATCACTTAACAAAGTCTGGCTTAAAGCTTGGTCAAATAGTTAAACACTGTCGTAAACGACATATAGCCCATCCACCACGTCAACAGACATGTTAATCCACCTAAAATAAGTAACCATTTTGGATAGTTATAATTACCCATTAAATCTTTACGGCACGCAGCAACATACACAAAAATTGTAAGACCAATTGGCAACACTAAACCGTTAAAACCACCCACAAAAATTAATAGACCTGCTGGAGTTGCGCCCAATAACACATAGAGCAATAAAGCCAATGCGATAAAAGTAATGGTCGTATAGTTGTTTTGTTTTGGTGTTAAGTTCTTTTTAAACACGTTAAAGAACGACACTGAAGTATATGCTGCACCAATAGTGCTACTAATGCCTGCTGCCCAGAAAATTAAACCAAATAATTTAAAACCAAATGTACCCGCTGCATATTGAAATGCTTGAGCTGCCGGATTGGCATCATGGCTGGCTAAATCAATATTTGCACCACTCACCACTACACCTAAAAATGCTAAAAACAGCACATAGCGCATGATGCCGACAACAATAATGCCTTTGGTCGCAGCTTTAGCAACTTCATCAATATTTTCAGGGCCAACAGCGCCTTTATCGAGTAACCGATGTGCACCTGCATAACAGATATAACCACCCACCGTACCGCCCACAATGGTGGTAATAATGGCAAAGTCGATCTGGTCTGGAGCAAAGGTTTGATGTACAGCTTGACCAACAGGTGGCATTACGATGACGGCAACAATAATAATCAGGAGGATTTTAAGCAATCCCAACACGATCATGCTTTTATCCATGGCAAGCGTTGCTTTTCTTGATGCAAAAATCAAAATGGCTAACGCACCACTTAAAATACCGCCCCACTTTGTGTCTAGGCCAAAAAGCGCATTTAGACCTAAAGCCGCACCTGCAATGTTACCAATACTAAAGAAAAAACCACCTAGAATGACCAGAAATGCCAGTAAGTAGCCACTGCCGGGAATTGCTTTATTGGCAATATCCGATGCACGCATTTGAGTGAGTGTAACCACTCGCCAAATGTTTTGTTGAACCACATAATCAATCAGAATGGAAACTAAAATGGCAAAGCCAAATGCCGCGCCTAACTTCACTGTAAATACAGCAGTTTGGGTTAAAAATCCGGGCCCCATTGCAGAGGTCGCCATCATAAAGATTGAGGCAACAATGGCCCATTGGCGATCTGATAAAAAAGAAGATTTCAGTAAAGACATATTAATGCGTTCCTCATCCATTTGAGCTTAACAACGCTATTTGCAAGTTGAACCAAGAACACCATTTCTTTCCCAAACGATATTCTTTAATCCTTTTAAATGACAAAGATTCCCTGTTCCCCAATCAACACAATCGGTGATCAAATCTTGTATCTAAAATAAAAACATAGCTAATCCCTACGGACAATAAGACTTTTTACATAAAATAAAAAATCAAATATTTGATTTTAAATGATTTAATGTTTATTAAAAAATCAGGATAAGTTTTACTTATCAAACTTCATAAGCTGCTTTTATGACTTTTCATGCAAGCAGCCTATTTAAAATAAGAAAAAATATTTTATAAAAATAATAACAGCGCTTATTTTTGGATTTTCTCATTGAGGTTTTTCATGGCACTTTCCGACACTTTAACCGCAACTTCTGTCAATTTCTCTTTCAAGGCAACGTCATTACCTTGAATGTAGATCGAGGTGAAATGAAATGTCTTTAACTGAATGGGTGTATTTAATATTTCCAGTCGACCATCTGTAATTTCTTTTAAAGCGGTTAAGGTCGGCACGACAGCAATGCCTAAGCCTTGCTCAGCTAAACGCAATAAAGTTGCCAATGAATAACTGGTAATTGAAAGTGGTTCATCAATCCCTTGTTCTTTCATTCTGGCTTTCAATTCTTTATAGGGATAGGTAATTTTTGGATAAGTTAAAATGGTATGAGACATGAGAGTTTTAAAAGACATTTGAGCCACACAGCCCTTAAATGACGGTGAAGCCAAAAAGCTCAGCTCAAAGTCACACAATGCCTGTTCAATACATTCAAAAGCCAACGTTGGTCCAAGTAAAAAGGCCATGTCCAAGTCACCTGTACGCACACCTTCTTGTAAGTTAGGTGTCAGGTCTACCACAATTTCGACAGAAATTTTTGGGAACTCTTGTTGAACCTTTTCGATATATTCGACTAACCACGTATAGACAATCGTTTCGGAAACGCCTAAACGAATGGTGCCCGTCAGATGCTGATTTTCAGTCAGTTCAGCCACCAGATCTGTTTCTAGTCGCATAAATTTTTCCGCGTACTTAAACAAAGTTAAGCCTTTGTGCGTTGGTTTAAACTGCCGATAGTTTCGATCTAAGACTTTAAAGCCCAATTCATTTTCAAGAGATGTGATTTTTTGAGATACCGCAGGCTGGGTGGTTTGCAATTTAGTTGCAGCCTTATTAAAGCTATTTAAAGTCACAACCCAATAAAAAGCTTCCAGATTCTTTAAATTCACGTTTCATCCCGCATTAGAAATCCCTCTACTTTTATAGTATGGAATTTCTTAGCGTGATTAGGCTAGCCATTTATTCATTTTTATTTGAGTTTGGCTTATTTCACTCTCACAAAAATAATATCAAGGTCTTTTTTGGGTACAAACTTGGTTTTGGTCATCTGAAATTGAGTTGGACTAATCTTTTTAACTTGTCCATCCCAGCAAAATGAAACCAGTTCATTTTTATCGCGCTCAATGGTTAGCTTGAAGTTTTCAATTGGCTTTGCCCAATTTGCACCTGTCGTCAAAATATAACCCAAAGCACTAAATGGAGAATTTTCTGCACTGGCTTTTTTTAAGCCCTGCTTAAATTGATTATCCATACAAAATTGTCGGCTATCTTCCTCGGGATATAAGGCAACAGAACCCCCCACCAAAGGTTTATATTCATGGTGGATTTTAGTCAAACTATTGGCTTTAAAGGTTTGCTTCCAACTATAGATCACTTGAGATGACCAAGGGATTACATCATCTTTTTTAAAATTAGCTAAAATTTTCTGTATTTGTGGTTTATTACATTGCTTTAGCTTATCTACATAATACTCATAATCATAGTTATTACGCAGCCACGGGTTGAGCATATCTTTTTCACTAAAACCGCATTGCTTAAATTCGTCCGTTGCATCAATCAGAGGCGATTTTTCATCTTTTTGAATAAACGTTCTAACATGCATTTCCGGTTTTATATTTTTCCCATCAACCACAATCTTAAAACTTTTTAGAAGTTCTTCTGTATGGGCAAAATCAGACTCAAAAAAATTATCAATGCGCGGTAAAGGAAATAAGATTGTTTCAGTGACCTCTTTATTGCTTAGGTTTTTATAGAGGTAATCGACCTTAATGAGTTTTTTACTAATAAATAGATCTTCGCTTTGCATGGCAATCTGCGAATTTTTGAGATATTGAATTCCACCTGTACCGACGTAGCCCGTAGAATCATTGGCTACGCTATAGGTCGATAGTTGAATCAATACAGTAAAAGTCATTACAAGCTTTTTCATTTTAAAGCGCTCTTTGTCATTTTCTAATTATGGAATGTCAATCTGTGGTAAATCATATTATATATTTCACTCACAAAAAACCGTCTAAAGACGGTTTGTTCATACATTTAAAATCTAATTCCTTTTAATGATAATTTAGTTTCTGCCTTATCATCCTTTTTTGCACACTAATTTTTCCAATAAAGTTGGTTAGCCATAAAATGCATTCATCCCGATGTTCAAAATGAGGAATCAAACTTAGATCAACTTTTATATCTCTATCTGCCAAAGGCAAACTCAGGCAATATTCAAAATCGATAGAGTTATACTTTAATTTTAGATCCTTTTCTTCGGCTTGTTTTTTGATTTCAGCCATAATTCGATTGAGGTTAACAATCAAGTTATTTGAAACTTGGTTATTTTCATAAATACGTTCATATACATTTTCAGCAACATCTATGTATTTAATTAGCTCGGCATTTTCGTTCATATTATTTATATTCCCCTTTTTTTAAAGATTATGAACAGCTAAATGTTTAATTGCGTTACTTGACACATTGCTTATGTGAAAACCGTATATTTTTCTTTATTAACAAATATCTCTAAGAGATTGTTATCTATTATGATTCAATAGATATTTGCACATTTGTATACATTTAAAATTTTCTAAAATCTAAATTTAGACAATATTAAATGTTAGTTAGGATGAGATTAAGACAAAAAAAACCGCCCCAGAAGGCGGTCGCTGAAGTTAACCCAGCAGTATATAGAAGTGTGGTGGACCGTCACTTCTATATTCTTTTTATGAAGGAGTTTTATTGGTTTTACTAAAATCTTCAGATTTAAAATAATTGATAATCATGTCTGCATGCTCTTCTTTTTGAGGAGCTACAGATGCAGGAAATGCATCTTTCGACATCTTAAAACCTGGTGGAAGAAATTGCGAAATGGGCGGCAATTTAGGTTTTCCACCTTCCGTAATTCGTTCAATAAAACCAGCTAACCAAAGAAGATACTCTCCTTCATTTGCAAATTTTGGCATGACACTTAGGTCAATTTTAACTTTGCATTCACTTAAAGGTTTGGTTAAGTTCTCTTCAAAATCTATATAGTTGAACTTGAGCTTAAACTCAGTTCCCTTGATCGCTTTTCGAATCTGACTAATTAAACAGTTAAGATTCTGAGTAATGTCATCAGTGAATAAGCTATCTTTTTTAATATTTTTATAAACCTTTTCGGCTACAGCTAAATACTTTGGCATTAACCTCTCTCCGTACTATTGTTATAAAGTGCTGATCTAAAAATCTTTTATGACTTTGATTATGCTCAAAGAAATGTAAGCAAAGGTAATCTTATAGGTGCGGCTTGTAAGTAATTAGCATCTTATGTAAAGACAGCCTAAAAAACACCTAAAAAAATTATGGTTTTGATAACTCATCCACAAAATGAATGGTTGAATAGAGATAATTAGAAACATTTACTTTCATATTATTTTATACCAATTGGTAAAATTAATATATTTTCATCTGTTTATCACGTCGCATCAAACCCAAAACAGATCTACGCACTCTTATTTCTTCTTCAGAAAAAGGCAAGTGTTCTGTGAGTTCGTGAATTGGGAGAGAATTATTTTCTATCAAGAAACAGTCTTGCTCTGTTGTCCAGTTAGAAGTGGTTGATTCAATTTGCTTTAGATAACGTTTCATATTCCCTAGCAGACTTGTTTGCAATCTCAAGATGCCTGTCTTTCAGACGAGCTTATCCCTTAGATTTTGTGGTGATCTTAAGGCTGAACGCGATTATAGCAGTCTGTAGATGAGATGTTCAGCTTATAGCCTCTAATAAAAAAAGCCCACACACTGTGAGCTTCCTACTCATTATTTTGCGGCATTCACCCCAACAATAAACTGACTACAATTAGAACCTTCAGATGCATTACCTAATTGCTTTTCAGAGAATTTGAATTTGGATGCAACAGATTCATAATCTTTTTTAAGGCTTTGACCTGTTAGCTCACCTAGCTCTTTCACTTGTTCTGGTTTCAAGATGTCATGTTCAACAGCTTGGTTTACCATTACACATGCTGTCGTCATTGCGTCATAACGTGCAGCAGTTTTAGAGTAACCAAGAGCACCTATTACACCACTAACAATTAAACCAATAATGACCGCTAAAGTTACGTACATTTTATTCATTTTTTAAATACCTAAAAATCTAACGAAAAAACGAACACTTCAAAAGGATGTGCTCAAGTTCAATTAGGATAGTCGTATTTACATGATATAAAAAGTTAGATTCTGTCACATTTATTGATAGGTTTAGATACATATAAACCATTAAGGTAAAAATGGCTGTGTTAGAAATACAAATCAGACAGAGAAAAAAGCATTATCTTGATAAGACATTTGATCGCCATAGCTTGCATCTAATTGCACTAGATCCTTATAGATCATATTTCTAAAATATTTAGTGTTTTACTAAAGTATAAGATAGATCAGTTTTCAAAAGCTTTAGAACTCCAGAAAAAATGACAAATAATTATATATCGCACTTTACTTTATATACACCACTAACCTATAAAGATACAATATTATTGAGCCTTTAGTTGAAAAAACTCTTCCTCTAACTCAAGAATTGATTGTTTAAATCTCATCCTTTTAATTTCACAAGTATTTTTTCTTTCAATAATAGCATCAGATGTAAAAAAGGCCTCTTGAATTTGTGTTTTATGTTTATCACTTAAATCTATCATATCATCCATACCAAAAGCATAAAATGGATAAATATCAGAATCTTTCCTATTATAAACCAAACCACTAAGCTTATAAAAATCAATTAATTTAACAAACTCATCATCGAAGCTACATAATGCAGGAAAGAAATAATCTGCCTTTTCACTAAGAGAAAATGTAGATGCTTTCTCTAAATATCTAAAATGAAAAATATCCCATGCCATAGCTTTCATCTTTTTGATCAATTCCTTAGAATTTTTTTGAATTTTTCCAAAGAAATTAGATTTAGATGAATAAATAGCATATACAAGATTAGCATCACGAACAGACATCCAGCCAAGATATTTTTGATTCATCTCAAAATATGTGTAGATCTGTGTATAAATTGATTTATTACTATATTTCCATCGAATAATAGCAATTATTAAAATAATTATATACTGTTCATAAAACATGCTTTCATACTCAGTATTAAACTGTTCATCAGTTAACCTGAATATTTCTTGAGACATTTGCTGCTGGGCTATTTCTTGAATCTCTAAATCTGTTTTCTTAAATTCTAGCTTATTCTCATTCTTAAATGTATCGAAATCCAAATTTCTAAACATCTCATAAGCAAGCTTAACATTATAGATTTTATCTAAATTACCGCCACACTTTAAATTATATGTATTTTCAGTCAAGTGAGGGATAGGATCAACATTTACATCTGGCTCTATAATAAATCTAAAAAACTCGTCTAAATCTTCTGGTAATCTATTATTCTCTCTATCAAAAAAATATGAATATAAATAACTTACAGCCTGTGTATCCAAAGAGATCGAATAGTCAATCGGAATCTCCTCTTTCTTCCCAGATAATAAGGAATCAACAGTTTTTTCACTTAAAATAAATACATTATTATATTTATATAGTCCTCTTATAGCACCTGTCTTTGAAAAATTTTTATCTACTGCAAGACCTGGAATAGCAGCTGAAGATTTGTCAAAACTTAAGATGAAAACATAGTCTTTTAATATACCTTCAAACATTTTGTATAATTCTGCTGCTTCTTTTATTGATGAGGAAAGAGCAATTTCAGCTATAAGTTTTTTTAAGCCTAAATTCATATTAAATTATCTCTAAAAAAGAGTTTAATAATAAAGCGCATACGTAATAAAACAAGGCCAAGACGACATATCCTGTCGCAAGACCTCAACACAATTTAATAAGTAGTAGTGACGATAACGCATGTGTCACTCAGCGATCTCATATGACATATCAGTTTTATTTTTACTATTTTCAAGACAATGATAGAGATCACTCAGAAGGAAACTATGTCATTGAGGTTGTATACCCCTCCTTAATTTCTTATCTATATATCCTAAATAACTAATCTTCTCCAATATGAGATAGTCTATTTATTTTGATTCAATTAAATTTATTGCTGGCATAAATGTATATTTGACTTATCATTTTTTATAAGTTACAACAAAATACATCTTTACACTTGAACCAATTAAAAAACGCTAATTCAAGCATATAAAGGATAATATCTTGTCTAACATTAATTATGAAAAACAGGCTCAGGATTATTATGGGAAAGCTCCTATTATAATTTTGGGTAGTGGGGCTTCAGCAGCACATGGAATGTCTGGCATGGGTGCACTTGCACAGCATTTGACGGAAAAAACTGATGTTTCGGAATTGTCTGATGCAGACATGGAATCTTGGGATAATTTCTGCCAAACACTTAAAAATGGCATAGATCTTGAAACAGCGCTCCATCAAGTAGATGTATCTAAAGAACTAACTTGCAAGATCATAAATTCCACTTGGTCACTCATCAATACTGAAGATTGCAATATCTTCAAAAATGGCTTGCAAAATATTTCGATGTTTCCACTAAGTCGCCTACTTAAACATATGTTTGAAACGAGCCTAAAAAAAATAAATATTGTCACGACAAATTACGATCGTCTGGCTGAGTATGCATGCGAGCAAAGCAAAATTCATCACTATACTGGTTTTACACACGGCTTTTTCCGCCAACTAACCACTCCCGATGAATTAACCTGCTTGCGCAGAGTGAATATCTGGAAAGTGCATGGATCTCTCGACTGGTTTCAATCTCCACTAGAAGACACCATTGCAATTTCAGGCGCCCAAGAAATTCCTGAAAATTACAGCCCACAGATTGTGACACCTGGTACTCAAAAGTACAAAAAAACACATCTTGAGCCATTCCGCTCTATCATTAATAACGCCGATACAGCTATCAATGAAGCAGGATCATACTTGTGTATTGGATATGGATTCAATGATGAGCATATTCAACCAAAACTTATGGCGAAATGTCAGCGACAAGGAGCACCAGTCACAATCATCACATACGCCCTTTCCGATTCAGCCAAAAAACTTATTATTGATGGCAAAGCAAAAAATTATTTAGCGATAGAGCGTGGGGCTTCAGATGACAAGTCAGTTGTCTACTCTTCTCTAACCAACTCTTCGTTCACAGTTGATAAAAATATCTGGAGCCTTGAAGGCTACTTATCACTCATTATGTAGAGAGAACATATGCCAATATTTAATTTTAAGGATGAAGAGACTCTCGGGAAGGTTGCCTCCGTTGATACAACGAATGTTATTGTAGATGTGGAGAATATAGCTCATCTAAAACGGCTACAGGTTAATCACCTTGCTGTCCTCCAGAGCAGCAGACCTGGACAGCACCTCATTGGGCTGATTACGCAAGTGACTAGAAAGCGTGGTATCGAAAATATTTCCGATGATGGAATCATCGACCAAAACTCAGAATTGAATCTATGCCGCATTGCTTTAATTGGAACCATGCTGGATCGTGATGGCTCCAAGGAGAATGTCTTCCGTCGAACACTGGAAAGTGTTCCGGAAATTGATGCCAACTGCTTCTCACTTGAAGGTGATAATCTAACCAGATTTATGCGTACGCTCTCTAGTGTTTCGGCGGATGAAAATGCCTTGACATTAGGAAAGTACACCTTAGATGAAAATGCAGTTGCATATCTTAATGGCAATAAATTTTTCCAGCGCCATGCCTTTATCGGAGGAAGTACTGGCTCTGGGAAGTCGTGGACAACTGCCAAAATTATCGAGCAGATGGCAAGGCTTTCTACTGCGAATGCCATTGTCTTTGATCTTCATGGCGAATACGCTCCATTAATAGGCTCAGGAATTCAGCATTTCAAAGTCGCAGGACCAGCCGATGTTGATGTCAAACGTACAATCTCTGATGATGTGCTCTATCTCCCATATTGGCTCCTTTCTTATGAAGCATTAGTTTCCATGTTTGTGGACCGTAGCGATCAAAATGCCCCTAACCAAGCCATGATAATGGCTCGGGAAATTAATCAAGCGAAAAGAAAGTACCTTGAGGACAATGGACAACATGATTTACTAAAGCATTTTACTGTGGATAGTCCCGTTCCATTCGATCTCAATTTCCTAATGGGGCGACTAAATTCAATTAATGTCGAAATGGTTCCTGGTGCTAAAGCTGGAACTGAAAAACAAGGGGATTTCTTCGGAAAGCTTGCACGCATGATTTCCAGACTTGAAAATAAAATTGCCGATAGACGTCTCGGATTTATGTTTAATGGCGGTGGTGATATTCTTGACTTTACTTGGCTTGAAAAATTTGCGAATGCTGTTCTTGGGAGTACTGGCGAAAATAACAAGGCAGGTATCAAAATCATTAATTTTTCCGAGGTTCCATCGGATGTTCTTCCTCTAATTGTATCTCTTGTTGCACGAGTCACATTTTCTATACAACAATGGACCCCATCCGAACTTCGTCACCCTATTGCACTTCTCTGTGATGAAGCTCATTTATATATGCCTCAGCGTAATATGGCAGATTCTGCTGATGATATTTCATTGGATATCTTCGAGCGCATCGCCAAAGAGGGACGTAAATATGGTGTCAGCTTAATTGTAATTAGCCAACGCCCATCCGAAGTAAATAAAACACTGCTCAGCCAATGCAGTAACTTCGTTTCAATGCGGCTAACTAATGCTGAAGATCAAGGGGTTATTAAACGCCTTCTTCCTGATAGCCTCGGAGGCTTTAGCGATATTCTTCCAACTCTCGACACTGGAGAAGCATTAGTCGTTGGTGATGCCAGCTTACTGCCAAGTCGAATTAGGATTGATGAGCCTCAAAATAAACCGAATAGTGGAACGGTGAATTTCTGGGATGAGTGGCAGAATCCTGTCAAAGACAATCGACTAATGGCGGCTATAGATAACTGGCGCAAGCAAAGCATACAATTATAGAGAAAGACTCGAGGGGAACAAAGTTTCTCCTCATATCACCTCTACTTAAGAAAATAACAACACCTTTATTATTCTCAGCGAGAAACACCAACTGATGTGTCGCTCAATGAATATTAACTTTAATAATAAAAGTACTTCCCCTCACCCAAACCCCAACAAAAAATACTCAAGCAACCGCTCTCTTTCATCTGGTTTGTTGGGGTCTAAAAGCTGAACCATCGCACCATCAATCACAAACAAAAACATGTGGGCATCTTGTTTTGAAGCATTTTCATTGGTGGTTAAAAGCAGTTTATAGATTTCATTAATCAGCCAGTTCCGATATTCAACTACGGTCTGATATGCCTTTGGATGTGTTTTCGCAATTTCAAAAATAGCCTTAAATGGCAAATGGTAAAGCCCTTCTAAGTCGGCATGTAAAAAGTAAATCTTGCGCAGTTTTTCAACTAGGGTTAATTCTTTTCGAACATGGATAATTGAAATCACTTCTTGTTTAAGCCCATCTTTTTGAAAGGTTAGGCTCATTTCAATGAGACGTTCTTTTGAATGAAAGTAATTATAAAAAGTCGCTTTGGGCACTTTTGCCGACTCGATAATTCGGTCTACGCCGACGTTATGAAAGCCGTATTTATTAAAGAGAAATCTTGAAGTGTGAAGCACGCTTAAAGCACGAAATGGAAGATCTGAATGTGGCATAGTTTTACCGTTATAAAAAATTATTGTTGTATATAAATGAGATATAAAAACTGCTGCCGTTTTTTGGGAGAAAAAAGGCATAGCAAAGCCCATAAAGACTGTGCTTGGCACATCTCAAGTTTTATTGTTGATTAAGTTTTTTGGTCGTGACGATTTAAAGCCTGAAAACCTTACGGCGATCAAACTGCTTTAAAAGTTTAAGTTGTGTCGTTATAGCTTTTGGCAAAGACTGCCAAGAAATAATGGATGTGCAAAGCCAACTCCTTTTTATTTGGAGTTCTGCCAGAGCATAAGAGATTTATGGTGGCAGAACGAAAGAGGGTTAGCAGACTGGTTAGACTCCAGCACACCCGAGGGTGTCCCTCTCCCGTCCTACCGCTACGGGAGGGAACGAGATGTGCACACAAAACTATTCCTCAGAAGAAATAATCCTGATGTGGTCTAAAACGGTCTGCTAAAACCGACTGGCAATGTAGGCCAGCAGGCAAAGAATAGTATTCAACCCTCTTTCAGTCAAGCACACAAAATGACATTTTTTTTAAAATAGATCATTAAAAAGTAAGGATAAATAATTAAAATTTATTGTTAAATTGGGGTTTATAAAACATTAACATAAGATCAAAGGGCTATTTATTTCTTAAAAGATACAACTTGCAAAAAAACATCTATGATAATATTTTAGAGTAATTACTCTAAAATGAGATCTAATAATGAAAACTATAAGAATTGGTTCATATAACTGGATGCAATCTACAAATGGTCAGCTCAGCTTCAAAGAGAAAATTAAGTTAATTCAAAAAATTATGCTGCCGAGTATTATGGCCTCTATAAAAATAAATTACTTTCGGTTCAAAACTTCCAACGATTTTGATATCGATCAGATCGTAATACCAGATACTCAAATGGTTAAAGTCGCGCTTGA
The DNA here is from genome assembly GCF_001423205.1 of Acinetobacter sp. Leaf130. NCBI lineage: Bacteria > Pseudomonadati > Pseudomonadota > Gammaproteobacteria > Moraxellales > Moraxellaceae > Acinetobacter > Acinetobacter sp. Leaf130. The sequence continues at coordinate 544,185 of NZ_LMOE01000001.1, read as the reverse complement.
TGAACTAGAAGCTAAAGCAAATATATCTATCTACAATCATTCATGGCGCACCTATTTCTGGGGAGCTGCCTTAGGCAATATACAAAAACAGCAATTTGACCATGAATCACTTTTAATAGCCTCACTTTTTCATGATATTGGCTTAACAGAACAGCATATTCATAATAAAGGTTGTAATTGTTTTACCTATGAAAGTGCCAAACAATTTGAGCTAAAGGCTAAAGAACATAGCTTTGATGAAAAGAAAAGTGAAGTTATTAGAGATGCTATCTGCTTACATATGAACGGCTATATAGATCATTCTGACCCTGCTGAAATTACTCTATTACAGCAAGGCGCATCCTGTGATGTGATTAGTGACAGTCTATATAGACTTCCCCTATCTTTTAGAAATGAAATTTTAGAAAAATACCCTAGAAAACAATTTAATAAAGAATTTATTGAGCTTATTGATTTAGAGAGAAAAAGTGTTCCAAATTCACGGACAGGTTTATTATCTGAACTTGGTCTACCGCTCATGATTAAGGCAAACTTATATAAAGAGTAATTTTTTATTAGAGCTATTAATCGTAAAAAAAATCTCAAAAGACTTCGCTTGAAATTTCAGTTAACAACTGTTTAATAGTGCTTCGCGTGAGTATGGCTTACCATAGCTAAAAGATATAAGCTTGAAGGCATCCGTTGCAATGAATGACTCAGTTAAGTGGCTAGAAACTTTAAATAAAATTACTGGTATTGCTCAAACAGGTTTACATTATTCAAAAGATGTTTATGACAAAGAACGTTATGAACAACTCTTAGGACATATTGAATATTTGTTAGAATTAAAAGAAATCAAAACAGAAAATTTTATTAATAATGTTCTTCAAGATGTAGGTTATGCCACTCCGAAACTAGATGTCAGAGCAGTTGTTTTTAAAGAAAATAAATTATTATTAGCAAAAGAAATTGGAGATGGACGATGGTCTGTTCCGGGTGGATGGGCTGACGTGGGTTACTCAGCGTCGGAAAATGCTGAAAAAGAAGTTCTGGAAGAAACAGGTTTACGCGTTAAGGCCATTAAATTATTGGCTTTAACTGATAGAACTAAACACCCACACCCTCCGATGTTTTTACATGTATATAAGGCTTTTTTCTGGTGTGAAATTATTGATGGTGAACTAACACCAAGTATTGAAACACCCGAAGTTGGATTCTTTGGTAGAGATGAGTTGCCACCTATTTCTACAGCACGGGTAACAGAAGAACAAATACAGCAATTTTTTGATTATTTAGAGTCAGTACCAGAAATTACTAAGTTTGATTAATAAAAACTCAATGTAAGGCAGAGCTCTTATATTTGGAGTTCTGCCACCACATTACGAATTAAATAAATCTCAATTCACTAAACACTCACAACATATTGATCTAGATTTTTTAATGCAAAATTAATCACTTGAGAAAGCTCTTCTTGCGAATATCCATCTCTTGCTTGAACAGATAATCCATGCAGAACCAGCGCATAATATTGCCCTAAGGTTTTAGGGTCAGCCTCTGCCACCAATTGACCATCTGATTTTGCCTGAACAAATCGATCAACCAGACTCTGACCCCGTGCAATACGTTGTGCTTTCATCCAGTCTAAAACAGCTTGGTTTTCTTCGCCTAACACGCTCGCTGCCGACACAACCATGCACCCATATGAGTGGTTGGCTTGCGTGTAAAGCGCTAGCGCATCTTGAAATAATTGGCTGATGGCATCTTTAATATTTTTTTGCTTTAAAGCATTTAGCGCAAAGTTACCTTCATTTTTTTCATAGTGATTTACGGCCTCTCTAAACAAAGCCTCTTTTGAGCCAAATGCTTTATAAATTCGAGCTGAGGCAATCCCCAAAACTTCAACTAAATCTGACATTGATGTGCCTTCATAGCCATGAAGCCAGAAAAAATCTCTCGCTTTTATGAGAGCTTCTTCTCGATCAAACTCCCTTGGTCTGCCAGCCATAATGACCCTTTATCAAACTTAGTACGTCTTTTCATTATTATTCGAAAAAAATATTTTCACAAATAAATCAATGAGATTTATTCAAAATAGTCCCGTTTTGTTTTGATTTTCAAATAAAAAGTTGTTTTTATCCAAAATTCAGCCTATTGTTTGTCGATCGACAACTAATTAGGTTTTATTATGAAAACCATCAAAGGCCCTAGTATTCATCTTGCTCAATTTAGCGATGATGTTTTCCCTTTTAACCGTCTAGAAGATATTGCTGCTTGGGTAGCAAACCAAGGTTTTGAAGCGGTACAACTTCCTGCTTGGGATAAGCGTTTATTTGATGTCAATTTGGCAGCAGAAAGCCAAGATTATTGCGATGAAATATTAGGTACTTTAAACAATCATGGCTTAAAAATTAGTGAGTTAACAACTCATATCTTTGGGCAGTTAATGGCTGTGCATCCTGCTTATGACTCAATGTGCGATAACTTTGCCCCATCTCATTTGCATGGCAATTCAGAAGCTAGAACCGAGTGGGCAAAACAACAAATGCTCGCTTCAATTCAAGCATCTGCCCGTTTAGGTCTTAAAGATATGGGAACATTTTCAGGCTCTTTGGCGTGGCCTTATGTATTTCCATTTCCTCAAAGACCGTCCGGGCTTATAGAAACGGCGTTTGATGAATTAGCGCGTCGCTGGCTTCCTATTTTGAATGCTTGTGATGAACAAGACGTCAACCTTTGCTATGAAATTCACCCCGGTGAAGATTTGCATGACGGCATTACATTTGAAATGTTTTTAGAGCGAACTCATAACCACCCACGTTGCAATATTCTTTTTGACCCAAGCCATTTTGTTTTGCAGCAACTGAACTATGTGGAATATATCGATATCTATAAAGATTTCATTCGCATGTTTCATGTTAAAGATGCCGAATTTAATCCAACAGGTCGCCAAGGAATGTATAGCGGCTATCAAAGCTGGGGAAATCGAGCGGGTCGATTCCGTTCTACGGGTGATGGTCAAGTTGACTTTAAAGCGATTTTTTCCAAGTTAGCGCATTACGACTACGAAGGCTGGGCAACATTAGAGTGGGAATGCTGCCTGAAAAATAAGGATGATGGCGCACGCGAAGGTGCCGAGTTTATTAAGCAAAATATTATTCATGTCACCGATAAAGTGTTTGATGACTTTGCTGCTGCCCCTGTGAATCAGGCTCAAATTAATCAGTTATTAGGTATTTAAGGAATCGTAAGAGATCAACATGAAAAATCACCTATTCAATGAAAACTCGTATAACGAATTCCAACATCATTACATTCACATCGAAAGTAAAAAATTACACTACGTCACCTTAGGGGAAGGTCCAGTTGTATTACTGATTCCGGGTTGGCCACAAACATGGTACGCGTGGCACAAAGTCATGGTTGAACTGGCGAAACAGGGTTATCGAGCAATCGCAGTTGATTTACCCGGAACAGGAAATTCAGCTCCACTGGATGGAAGTTACGATACGGGGCGTATCGCTAAAATTTTATCAATGCTCATGGCTGAACTTGAATATCCAACTTATTCGGTTGTTGGTCACGACATTGGCATGTGGGTTGCCTATGCGCTTGCATCTGACTTTCCTGAGTCAGTGACTCGTCTTGCGGTAACAGAAGCAGTGATTCCCGGTTTAGCGCCCGCACCTCCTATTTTTGTTGAGCCGAGTGAAAATATTTTTCTTTGGCATTTCATGTTTAACCAGACCTTAGATTTACCCGAAGCCTTAATCGCGGGCCGTGAAGATACTTATTTAAATTATATGTTTGATAAATGGTCGTGGCACAAAGATAAAGTGGCGATTGAAACTTATATTGAAGCCTATAAAATTCCGGGTCGATTAACAGCGGGTTTTAATTATTACCGTTCTATTCCAGAGACCATACGTCAAAATAAAATTAGAGAAACTAAAAGCTTAGACATGCCAGTTTTAGCCATAGGCGCTGAACATGCCACAGACAATGCACCTTATGAAACCATGAAAAAGGTTTCACCGCATTTAACCAGTGCGATTGTAAAAGACTGCGGTCATTTCATTATGGAAGAACAGTCAGAAACATTTAGCTCTCTCATTTTAGATTTTTTACAGCAGGAAAAAAGCCATGCCTCTACTTGCTGAAATTGAAAGCTGGCTTAAGTCCAGACCAACCACACAGGCTGTAAACTCGTTGCAAGAGCTAAGGGAACAAGTAAATAAAGACATTATTGATCAGCAAGGCATTCATCATGATGCCAGCTATCAGCAAAGTTTTCATGTTGCTGTTTCAGATGGTATGGAAATTGAGGTTCGTGTTTATGTTCCCCATTCCCTAGAAAACACTGAGCAACGGCCCGCTTTAGTTTTTGCTCATGGTGGAGGCTGGTGTCTGGGAAGTTTAGATGCATGGGACCGCTCGTGTCGGTTATTAGCAGAATCCACTCAACTGGTTGTGTTTTCTGTGGACTATCGATTGGCTCCAGAGTTTAAGTTTCCAACTCCTCTAAATGATTTTTTTATGGCATTCTGCTATATCCATGAGAATGCTTCACTGTTTGGAATTGATCCAAACCGTATTGCTGTAGGTGGAGATAGTGCGGGCGCAAACATAGCTGCGGCCACATGTCTCATGGCAAAACAACATCCAGAAATTAAGGTGAGCCATCAACTTCTGTTCTACCCAGCCTTAGATGCCACGATGAGTAGTAATTCTTATAGCCAATACGCCGAAGGTTATGGTTTGGACTCATCCACAATGGTTTATTGCTGGGATCAATATGTGCCGCATGAAAGTGAAAAACAGAATGAACTTGTAAGCCCGTTACTCGCTCAGTCTTTAGATGGATTGCCGGATGCAACCATTTTTGTTTGTGAATATGATCCCGTTCGCGATGACGGTGAAAGATATGCTCAAAAACTGTGGGATTCCGGTATTCAGGTGAACTTTCATTTGTTAGACGGAATGATTCATGGCGCGATTCACATGCTGGCAATTAGTCCCGAGAATGTAAAATCTATCTATAGCAAAATTCGTATGTAGATAGATTTTTCGATTATTCAAACATATTGCTTAGTCGGGCCACTCTTCAGAATTGTTTAATTACACTTCTGGAGTGGCCCAATTAAATTTTAACTATGGGTATTGGTTATCCCAGTTACGCTTATGACACCGTGAACTTAACGCTATTATTTTGATAGATTGGCGTAATATCCTTGCCATTCAGTGTCACTTTTTTGTAGGTGCCTTGGACTTTTTTAGCTGATAACACCGTATACGTTCCTGCCGCTAAATTGTCTTTTGTGACGAGCTGCAATGTTCCATTTAAAGTCAGGGTATTTGCTACCTGAACTGCTGGAAGTGCATTCGATTTAAACGTGATGTTGAATGTGGTCCCTGCAAGCTGAGTTAAATGACCAGCAATGTTAACTGTTTTAGCTGAGTTAGTTTTTAATAGGCTATTTTCATGCATATAAATATCGCCTTGACCAGCACCATGCTCAGATAATATTTCTAAACCACCTTGCTTTAAATCAATACCGCCCGTAAATGCGTTATTTCCTGTGAGTGCCAAAGTTCCCGTGCCTGATTTGGTCAGTTTACCTGCACCCGTAATATCATTACTCCATTGGTCATATTGGCTAAAGCCGCCTAAACTTGCATCCATGGTCAGATTTACGTCACCATCAAAACTGCCATAACCTGCGCCCGCTCTAAACAGGTTTAAACGACCGTATCCTTCTACGTCATCCATGACTGGGTAACCCGAAGCAAGCGCAGTCGATTTTAGAACTACACGGCGCTGATCGGCTGTTAAATAAGGAAGTCGGGTTTCTAATAAAACTTCGGCTCCTTTAGGCACAGTGGCTATTTTTGTTTTATCGCCAATTTGGTTAAAACCATAGGTCATCCAGTGATTGACCTGCTGTTTTAATTTTTCAATATCGGCAAAACGGTCATTCGCGTCATAAGGTGTTTTAGACAAACTATTAAACGACTCAAACGTTGAGCTATTGGTTTCTTTCATAAGCTGTGTTTGAGCTTGTAAATAAGCTTCTTTTCGTTGCTCTACAGTCATGGCATTTAAGTTTGCAACATCTGCGGCAATCGACTGAAGTCGTCCGCCAATTACGTCCATCGCTGAATGCATTCCCGCAATAATACGTGAATCACCCAAATCTAAACCACGAGCGATTAGTTCCTGATAACGCTGAGGCACTAAATAAGCCATTGCAATTGCATTTCGACCAGCTTCAGCTGTGTGTCCACTTGGGAATCCACCGTCAGTTGCGGGCGTACTACTTTTTGCAGACTCTAAACTAGGCACTACAATAACTTCAGAACTCCAGCGCCACGGACGTGCATATTTATAAAAACGTTTTGCAGACTCCGTCGATGAGTTATTTCCCATCACTTGAACAAATTCAACGACTTTACCAAAGTTGGCGTTTCCATCAGCCGTCGTCAGCCCACTATTATTTCCTTTGTCATCATATTTTACTTGTGCGGCATCGGCTGGCACTGAATTGATTGTGGTGGTCTGCCCAGTGAGTTTTCGCCATGGATCGGTTAATACTCCCATCCCTGTCGTTACGCTATAACTTTTCCCACGTCTATCATCTAAATAGGCACGAATAGCTTCTTCTTCTGTACGCTTATGCGTGGTCTGAATTGAATAATTAATGTTGTAGTTCAATACATCCGCATTCTTTTTTGTACCGTCCGTACTGTCACCCGGTAGACCTGTCCAGTTTGATGCGACTACCGCAGGAAAGCCGTCTTTTGCCTCAGCAGATTGGCCTGCATCTACAAATAAACTTGATGGCGTCCATACCTCTAAAAAACCACTCAGCACACGTACACCAGCATTTGTTTCAACCGTTGCATACCGCGCATCGCCACGTTGATTGGTCATCCACGAATCTACAATGGTGGTGATATTTGATGGGACTGGAGCATTATCCTCAAAACCTACACCCTTTGGCGCTGCGGGTATTTCTTGATTTGCTGTCGAATTATCATCAGAAGAATTGCTGTCATTACACCCTGAAAAAAAGACCGAACAAGAGATAAGAGAAAGTAAAAGTGTATTTATTTTAAAGCTTGACATGATGTGACCCGTTTAATAAATATCCGTATCTTTCATCATTAATGTTTAGTTGTTATTACATATAACTAGTTAATTTAAATTTATTCTAAATAATATATTTGCAGTTTTATAGGTCGGAACTGCTCATAAGCAAATGGATAAGGAAATTCTTTAAAGACAAGGATATCTAGGTTCAGAGGGTGCAATTGTGAAACATTCTAGGTGATACTATACTCATACTCAGGAACACCATGTTTGGTATGGGCTGATTCGGCTATCGATATAGAATTATAAGAGTGCAGCCACTCTAATTAGAACTATCAAAAATGATTAAAGGTGCTCTCTATCACACTATCAACAATATACATATAAGGTGTATTTCATATGAATAACTTACAATATTTTGAGCTAAAAAGTGCCAGATCAATTTTATTATTACTTGCACGTGTACTGCTAGTTGCTCTTTTTCTCATCTCAGGTATACCAAAATTGATTGGGTTTGAGGGAACCGTGGGTTACATGCAATCATTACATACCCCTCTTCCTGTTCTTGCAGCCGCTATTGCTGTAGCAATGGAAGTAGGTGGTTCTCTTCTTATTGTGCTTGGCTTCTTTACCCGTCCAATTGCTTTAATTTTTGCTTTATACACATTAGGAACTGCAATTATCGGCCATGCATATTGGAATATGACAGGTGATGCCGTTCATCCTAATATGATTAATTTTTACAAGAATATAAGCATTATTGGGGGATTCATTTTATTAGCGTTCACTGGTCCTGGAACTATCTCTTTGGATAAAAAGTAAGATCCTTAAATTATCAGCTAATTTAAGAAGCATTGAGCTAAACGCAATAAACAAACATAACAAAGTTAAGAAAAAAGAGAGCTCAAGCTCTCTTTTTTTATTTTAAAAACTCATAAGAATAAGAATAAAATCCAATTAAATCAAAAACTAATCCAAACTATTCAGATATGACACTTGTTTAAGAAAATCTTTTAAAGGCATGGGGCATCCCCATAAATAGCCTTGAAACTCCGTGCAGCCATTGTTTTTAAAAGCGCTAAACTGTTCAGCAGTTTCAATTCCTTCTACTAACACTTGTAGGTTCAAATCTAGTCCAATTTTAATAATACCAGTGACTAATTTATTACTACGTTTATCATCCAAAGCTGCTTGTACAAAGCTCCGATCAATCTTGATTTGTCTAATGGGCATCTTCTGTAAATAGCTTAAAGATGAATATCCTGTACCAAAATCATCAAGAGAAAGCTGAATTCCTTGTTTAGATAAGATATGCATTTTTTCGATGACGCTCACACAATTATTTAAAGCAATATTTTCAGTGATTTCTAATATGAGTCGAGATGGATTTATCTCATACTGCTGAATCAGCCCGATCACAGTCTGATCAAAGTTTGGTTGCATGAAGTGATCAGCACTAATATTGATTGAAAGTGTAAGATCTTTGGTCTCGTCTTTTTTACTCCAATCTTTTAAAACTTTGCAGGCTTGAGCCAATACCCACTCCCCAATCTCTGGCATTAACCCAAAAGTTTCAGCCGCGGGAATAAAATCTTTTGTGGGAACATAACCTAAAACAGGATGTTGCCATCGTAATAAAGCTTCTGCGCCAATTAGTGTTTCAGAAGCATTGATTTGTGGTTGATAGAAAAGCTCAAATTGTTCTTTTGCCAGTGCTAAACGTAGGTCTTGCACCATGGTATTTTCTGTTTGTATCTCTAATTGCATGGTATAAATTGAAATACAAATCATGAGCGTAGCGACACAAGTTGCAATCCATCCACCATGGTCACGAATATCTTCGGGCAAAGGTATAGCGCTCTCAAGATTAAAAGAGCTGCCACTAAAAAATATAAAGCACCCAATCGACAATAGAATTAAAACGATTTGTAAAAAGCTTGGATTTCTACGGTAATTTAAATATCCCAATATCGCCCCAGCAGGTAAAAACAATTGAGCAACCTGCGGACGGTCATTTGTAGCTACATCAAAAAATAAGCAAAAAATGACTGGAAAAACAAGCAAAACGACTTGAGATAAAAGAATGCCCGCTGAAACACGGTTTATATAAATGAGAAAAAGACTAAATATGGAGATCAGTGTAAAAAAGATATCCATACCAACAATCAACCACATTTGAGAAAATGCGAAATATATGGTCCAAAACAAGCAAAAAATAATGCAAATAAAGATATTCGCTTTTGCTGCGATTGTAAGCTGCTGATCCTTTACGGCACGGTAATTTTTCTGACGTTTTTTAAAGTAAGACGAAGCTATCATAAATAAATCAACCGTAAAATATTTCTTCATAGACCCCCATCTTGATCATTGATTTTCCTTTTCAATATTCACCAATAAAACTTCATGTTTTATTCCCTTGTTCTTTATATGATTCGACTTGAGATCAGTGTTGTTTTAATTGTGGTGGTACAGTCCAGTTGTTTAATTGAATGATGTTGCTTTTTCAATCACCCTATAATTTTAAAGTATTATTCCCTAACGATACATGCCTCAGCGACTAAGGTACAGGCTTTAAATAGTGAAAAATTAGAACATTACCATTTTTAGAATATATCGTTTCAATGATTGATATTAATAATAATTATCATTACTATTTAAGAATATCTTAAATGTTTGTTTAATTGTGCTACTCATTACCAATTTGTGGGCTCCTCTGCTATGAACCTGAATGTAGATAAACAAGTATGGTTTAGCCAAATTTACCGTTCTCAGCAAACCACGCTCTTGTCATGGTTTAAACATAAGCTTCAGCATCATCATCAATCTGAAGACCTGAGTCAGGAAGTGTTTTATCGTGCTTTAAAAAGTGAATATAGTTTTAAACAAATTAAAGAGCCACAAGCATGGCTAATGGGAATCGCCAAGCATGTCATTATTGACCATTGGCGCCGTCAACATATTGAAAATCTCTATCTCGATGCCCTACAACATCTTCCGGAAGAATATTACCCCTCTGCCGAACATGAAGTTTATATTCAAGAAACCTTGTATCAGGTTCATTTAATATTAGAAAAACTCCCCACCCGAACGGCTCAAGTGTTTTTGATGTCGCAACTAGACTGCATGACTTACCGAGAAATTAGTGAAAAAATCAATGTTTCTGAGGCCACGGTAAAAAGAGATATGAAACAAGCTTTTTTGGCATGTATAGACCTCTATAATTAAACCCGTTAAACGTGCTTAAATTTCTACCCTATGTCAGATATTACGAAAATCCCTCATCATGTTTTAGATGCAGCCGCAGATTGGTTGGTACTTTTGCATTCAGGGGAAATGACAGCGTTACAACAGCAACAGTTTGAGCAATGGAAAGCTGAAAAAAAAGAACATCAATTAGCACTCCTGCAAATGGAAAAATTTAGTCATGGCTTAACAAACCTTGCAGGCAACTTCCCTTCCGGAGCTTTAGTCCAGTCCAATCAAAAATTTAATCTTGCTGCAAAACGCAATATGCTGTTAAGTCTTTCGGGCTTAGCCATTGTTGGTTTGTCGGTATATTTCATCCCTTGGGAAAAATGGCAGTCCGACTATCACACCAAAGTGGGTGAAATTAAAAAAGTATCGTTAAAAGATGGTTCTCAACTCATTATGGCAAGTAATTGCTATGTCGATGTAAATTTCACGCAAGAGACACGTCAAATAAAACTGATTGATGGGGAAATTTATATTGAAACGGCAAAGGATGCTCAACATCGGCCATTTATTGTCGAAACCAAGAATGGTTCAGTAGAAGCCTTAGGTACTCAATTTTCAGTGAGACAAGAAAATAGCGAACAAACAAAAGTTAAAGTCTATAAACATGCTGTAGCAATTGAACCAGAGAACTCATCTAAACGGCAGATTCTAAAACAAGGCCAGCGTGCTTTTTTTGATGAAAAATATATTTCAAAATCACTCCCACTCGATAATGATCAGCCGTACTGGACCCAACAACTTTTGGTCGTAGATCAATGGCCACTACAAAAAGTGTTGGATGAACTATTCCGCTATAAAAAAGGAACCTATAGCATTGATCCGGAATTGAAAGATATTAAGATTTCTGGCGTGTTTTCTCTAAAAAATCCTGAGCAAAGCTTAGAAACTTTGGCCTATAGTCATCAACTTGAATTGACCTATTACAGTCCTTATCTGTTAAATATTAAAAAAAGATAAAAAAACATGACCCTTTTTTTGATCTGGTTCGACTTATAGAGAAATACACTCTCTGTCGAGAAGACCACATGAAGGATTATCAAGCAAAAAGTAAATTGGCTTTGGCTATACGTGCAGTGCTGTGGAGTACGCCCTTGGTGGTCACGGCGCTTACCACAACTTCTGCTTACGCTGCGCAAACTTATCGTATTTCAATTAATCAAAGCACCCTTGATCAGGCCATTAAGCAACTAGCGATTCAAACGGGTACAACCATTAGCTACGATAATGCCAGCCTTTCAAAAACAAAAAACAAAGCGCTTAAAGGGAATTATGCTGTTGATGATGCCTTAAACCTTTTATTGCAAAGTCACCCATTTGAAGCCATTAAAGTCAACAATGGCGGCTATAGCATTCGAGTGAAGTCTTCTCCCGCTCCGATTGAACCCAAAGTTTTTCAGTTGGAAACGATTAAAACCAAAGCAAATAGCAGTAAAGAATTTGATACGGCGGGTGGTGAAGCAGGTACAGCCCATTTAGCAACAATTCATATTAATGCCGATCATGGCGAAAACCTAACAACCGAAGGTTCAGGTTTATATACGGCAAAAGCCACCACTGCTTCTACTGGCTTAGCATTAAGTCTGAAAGAAACGCCTCAATTGGTCAGTGTAATCACCAATCAACAAATGAAAGATCAGAACCTGACACAACTAACCGATGTGGTCAGTCAGGCGGCAGGCCTTTCTATTAAACAAGGCGGAAATATTGGTAGTGATAATTCCCCTATTTACGCTCGCGGTAAAGAAGTAGATAGTTATTTACTCGATGGCGTGAAGCTCATGAGTTCATATTCAAGTATTTTCCAAAGTCAGGACATGGCTTTATTTGACCGTGTAGAGGTTGTGCGAGGTGCAAATGGCTTAATGACAGGTGCTGGAAGTGCAAGCGCAAGTATCAATCTAGTCCGGAAAAAACCATTACAGGACTTTAAAGCTTCGGTGAGTGCTGACATTGGTTCTTGGGATTCTTACCGTACCGATATTGATGTTTCCACACCACTTAATGAGTCTGGGACTATTCGTGGTCGTACCCTATTTGCCTACCAAAAATCAGACTCCTATATCGATCGCTACAACGAAGAACGTAAAGTTGCTTATGCCGTAGTAGAAGCCGATTTAACCGACAAAACCAAAGGCAGTTTAGGTGCTAGCTATCAACAAATTGACATGACTGGCGTTGCTAGAGGTGGTTTACCTAGCTTTTATACCGACGGGACATTAATCGACTGGTCACGTTCAGATTCAGCAGCAGCGAGTTGGACGGGTTCTGACCGTTCTACTACATCTTACTTTGCAGATATTGAACATCAGTTTAATGACCGCTGGAAATTAAAAGGTGTGGTGTCTAGAACCATTACAGATTCTGACGAAATTGTGGGCTATACCTACTCAAGTAAAGGAATCGATAAAGCCACCGGTAGCGGTGCGATGTTGTATGCAACTCGCTGGGATTATCGCCCTACTCAAGACTTATTTAATTTAACTTTAAATGGTTCATTTGATTTGTTTAATCAAACTCATGATGTAGTACTCGGCACAACCTACACAAAAAGTAAAAATAAACGCCCCACCTATTCTGGCTGGAATAACTCAGTTGGCGGCAAAATGACATGGGATGGCACTCTAAAAAATATTTTTGCTTGGGATGGCAGTACACCCAACCGCCCCGAAACAAAAATAGATGGCTGGTACAGTGGAGATGACCGTAGCCAATCTATTTTTGGTGCTGTTCGTCTTAAAGCAACCGATAATCTTGCAGTTATTTTAGGCACTCGAATTGAAGACTGGGAACGCGTAACGGGCAACCATTCAGATGCTAACAATAAGACCACCTACACAACCCAAGAAGAAAGTGGCAAGGTGATTCCATATGTCGGCATTACCTATGATTTCACTGACAACTGGACTGCTTACGCCAGCTACACCAATATTTTTTCACCACAAGATAAGAAAGCCGTTACAGGTGAATACATAGAACCATTAATAGGTAATAGTATCGAGCTGGGGATTAAGGGTGAGTTTTTTGATAATCAGTTAAATGTTGGCGCTGCTATTTATCAAACTAAAGAGGACAATACAGCGATTGCATTAACCAATGTATTTGCCCCAGATGGTTCCCAAGCCTATCGAACAGAATCTGGCACAAAAAGCCGAGGTTTTGAAATTGAAGCGACAGGTAAGTTGACTGATTTATGGCAAGTTTCCACAAGCTTTAGCCGTAACTTATCAAAAGATAGCCAAGACAATCGATTAAATACCGGTGTGCCAAATAACACAGCCAAACTGTTTACCACCTATACCCTACCTTATCTTGATGAAGCGCTTACCATTGGGGGCGGCATTCGTTGGCAAAGCGAAATTTATGAGAAAAATGCAGTCTCTGCAACGGGTAGATTTACTCAAGAAAGTTACGCTTTAGTCGACTTAATGGCACGTTATAAGGTGAACAATAATCTTATGCTCAACTTCAACCTTAATAACTTATTTAATGAGAAATACCATTTAGCCACTACAAATAGCTATTACGGCGCTCCGACTAATTTTCGAGTGGGTGTGAAATATGAGTGGTAAATAAATTACTCGACTTTTAAAGACCTTACTTCAGAAGCAAATAATATGCTTCTGAAGTAAGGTTAAATCTACTTAATAAGCTGGACTAGAATATTTTCGACTAAGCTCAGGTTATAATATTAGACATGCTCTATTATTTTATTTAATTCTCATATGAAGAATACGTTTTCTGACAGCAATCAAATTAGACAAGTGTCTAGCTTCCCTGAACTTATAAATACAAAGTTTCAAGGAGAGGCAAATGCGATGTGTTGGCACAGAAATTTGGTTGGTGACTTTAAAGAAATTGTGAATAAACTTCATTTAAAAGAAAATATTACAGAAGTTACTGTTGAAGACCTTTTAGCACTACCGCTTTCAGAACAAGGCAATTTGGCAAGGGAAACTATTTTAGAAGATATCGAGCAGTTAACTGAATTTGGTGCATCACCTGTACTTAATTTGCTTAAACATTATGAACGCGATGAAGAGCTAGATTTCATTTCAACAGATGTATATTCATTTCATGTTGATCGCTCCCCCATTGAAACCGATACATTCTTATGTACTTATCACGGTGCTGCTAGCGATATTGTGTCCAATGATCAGGTTGAACAAAAAGTTTTAATCCCAGAAATTAGAGAAAAGCTCAAAGAATTACATGATGGCCCAGATGCTGAATTTGAAGCTTTCTTGGCAGAGTATTTTTTTGATTTGCATTATCAGCCTAAATCTAACGCCCAACCTGTAAATTTAGGGACGGGACATTTGTGGCGTCTGGCGGTAGACCATCCTACACAACAGGTTTTACCGTGTGTTCATCGAGCACCTGTTGAAAAGGATGGCGAGTATCGGTTGCTGTTGATTTGTTAAATATTTCGGTGGTTCTCATATTCATCATTATTTTTTCTACTCTTAATATATGACATTCACACGAACCCAATCTTCATACTTGGTTGCCTGAACATTGGTACTCGATGTAATTGCCCCATGAATAGGAATAGTTTCTTTCATTCCTGTTGCAATTCCTGAACGTATTTTACTTCCCGACCCTCCCCAAATTTGGGTATGGCCCGCATCTTGATACAGTACATATGCAACAGATGCTGTGCTTGCAGCAGATTTAAGTTCAAAGTTATTGTCTGAAGTTACCGCCAATTGATACGGTGTATTTTGACTACATTGGACAGATACATCCGTTCTTGCACCAGCAACTGGCTGAGAGCGAACTACTGAACCAAAATCTAAATTTCCTTGTGTGGAAACTTCACACGTTTCTACAATGGTTAAACTGACCTTCAATGCTGTAGATGTATTTCCAGCATCTGCACTATTTATTATCAGCATTCCCATAAGAGAAAATAAGGCGTATTTAATGACTTTCATTTCTTCTCCTTATATTTTCGTTCTAATATCTATTCGTCTTTATATTGTTATTTCCCTGTTCTTACTAAAGAAACAGTTTTCAGGATCGTTTAGTTATAAGACTTAATATTAGGTAATGTCAATCAATACTAAACACATGATTTCCATCTTATTTTTATAAATTGTGATGAATTACACGCAATCCCCCTAATTTAAAAAGTAGTTGATGTTTTTTATTTCTTTTAAGCACATATTTTGTCAACATTGATCACAATGTATACCAGTCTACTCGTCCCTCCTTCTAAAGATTATTAATAATCTGATCATCGGCTTTTAAGGCCATATTTAATAATTATGTCCATTATCGCAATTGCATAAAAAAAATGATCGAAATAATATTACGCGAAATAGATTATAACTTTACATATTATTTATCTTATTGATTCAATATAAAGAAAATTGTGAAGTTAAATTTAAAATGAATCATTCTGGCGATTAAAGCCACCTGTTTTTAATTAGAGAAACTATTGATATGAAAAAATATTTATTATTACTTTTACTCAGCTTTTATTCGATTCATTCATTTGCTTCAGACAAATTACATGGCAGTGTTTGGAAAACAATTGATGATGCAACCAATGAACCCAGAGCACTGGTAAGATTTAGCGAAGATAAAAATGGTAATCTATCTGCTAACATCGAAAAAATACTCGTTCCAAGTGAAGCCAATAAATGTACGATGTGTGAAGGTACCTACAAAAACAAATCTTTAATTGGTTTAACCATCGTCAAAAATTTAAAAAGCGTCGGTCAAAATAAATATGACAAAGGATCTATCCTCGACCCTCAGTCTGATAAGACATATCGCTTTAGTGCAACAATGTCACCAGATGGGAGCAAACTTATCGCTCGTGGATACATTGGTATCTCTGCAATTGGTCGGAACCAAACATGGTATCGAATTAAATAAGCTTCGAAGTCTTTAAAAGACTTTATTTATAAATTGCATGGTTTTTTGACGTAATCCTTTATCTCAAGAGCCATGCAATTTTCATTTCAATCATTTATTGGTATTAAATAAATCCCTCCAAAAAACAATCCAGTACTTTCCCTCTCTCCAACTTGATCTGCGCTTAAAAGCTAAATAATTGCACCCTCAATCATATATAAATAGCTCGATGTCTTGAAAGGTAACATCGGTTTTTAGTTTTATAAACTGGCTATAGATTGCATTCATCAACTACGTTCTATATTTATTAGAAACTTGATGGTCACGGGGATAAGTATAAAATCTCATCTATAGTTAGATTTCTTATGTTGTTAAAATAACACCTATTATATTTCAGACTAAAATTTATGTGATTACTTTTATTTAAAAATGTTAAACAACCAACATTTTTAAAAACAAAACATGACTTTTCTTTCAGTTTAAAAATCAATTTAAATCAGACTTAATTAATCACTTTTCTTTTTTATTTATTTATCTCAAAATTAAGATAATCACAAATAATTTTCATAAAACAATTTTGAATAACTCTATCAAGTTAATTATTTTTATGAGAAAATTACAAAAACATACATTTTTTTACATGATGAACAAAATTACTTCTTTATTTTTACAAAACACACTCATTGGGGTTTTCTCTCTTTTAGCAATCAATACTGCTCAAGCAGATGATTTATATGAATTATTTAATAAAGCAAAGTTGTATTCTCCGCATTTACCCTTGGCTTATATTCAAAGTGAAATTGCTAAACAAAAAACAAACCAAGCACTTGCCAGTAAAGACCCTAAAATCAATTTTTCTGCCCAAGAGAAAAGGGGAATTAATAAACAACCAAACCGTGAAGAAACTGATTATCGTGCAAGAAATTATGCGGTTCAGTTTTCAATTCCCGTTTATAACAAATCTCAAGATGAAGCAATTAAAACAAATAAAATTGGAGAAAAAATTGCTTTAGAGCAGCTACAAGCAAACTACAATGAACTCTTACAAAATATTGTGGATCAGTATTTTAAAATTTTAAATCTCACCTCTAAGCTTAATCTTATTCAACAACAGCAAATTTTAGTTATTGAACAAAAGAAAATGGCAACAGCAAATTTTAATCAGGGAATGGTATCTATTACTGATTTAAGAGAAGCTGAGGCAAAGCTATCAACTCTGCAAAGTCAGGAGAATAGTATCCGTTTTGAAATTGCGAAAGAAAAAAGTATATTAGCCGAGTTTATAGGGACTGATACCATCAGTTTTATTGAAAATAAAACATCTTTAGAAAAACTCCCGCCTCTCTCATATACAGATCAAGCACACTACAATCAGTTACTTCTAGAAAAGAATAATCAAATTAAATTATCAGAACTCAATCTAGATGTTGCTAAAGGTGAGATTAAACAATCTGAAGCAGAAAGATATCCAGTTTTAAACTTTTCTGCGAAATTAACTAGAAATCTGGACTCACAAGATTCTGCGTTTACCAGCAAACAAAATGGCCTAGATTACTTATATGGCTTTGAATTAAATATTCCAATGTATAACACCGAAACGTCTTATAAAATTAAGGAAAAAAGAGCAAGTTTAGAAAAAAGTAGATTTGAGCTACAACTCTCAACTCAAAAGCAAAAAGCACAGATGCTCGATGCCTTTTACAGCACTTTATCTGCAATTAATAAAGCAAACGGTATGAAAGATGCTGAAGACTCATCTCAAAAAGCATGGATTGCAAATAAGCGTGCCTATGAAGTAGGAATGCGAGTAAATGCTGAGGTCTTGGAAGCACAAGCAAAATATTTTGAAAATAAGCAAGAACGTTTAAGTGCTTGGTATGAGGCTTGGCAGAACTATATCAAACTGAAAATTACGACAGGTATTTTAACTGAACAGCAAATTATTGATATAGACCATATTTTTTATTCAACCTCTTCCCACTTAAGTTCTCATTATGCAAGATAATAATTTACAAAATTTACCAGATGCTATCCAGCACTGGTTACTTAACCTTAAACGTCTGAATATTAATGTATTGGCTGTATGTTATGAAAATTTAACAGATTTTGGTAGTCATGCTTTTGAAGACTCTCAAATTAATGAAGTATGGAATGTAATAAAACAACAGTTAACACTAGATAAACCTGTTGTTATTCAAAAAAGTGAACAAGGTTATCTTATTGGCTATTTACTGATAAATTCTAGCTCGCCCTCTTATCTTGGTTTATCAATCACACCACCTATTCATGAAACGACGCTGGAACTTATACGTACCAGTATGGGGTGGTTGTTTTATGAGCAACAAAGTCAAAAGCTTCAACATGCGATTCAAGCAGAACAACTTCTTGAAATTTTTGCACATGTCATTAACCAAACACAGTTCCAAATTGCGGCACAAGAATGGGTCAATCAAACCACGACCCAAATTCGTAGACAATTTTCACAATATCAGGATATTCAATTAAATTATTTCTTAGTTAAAGATGCTCACAAAGTGAAATGGGCTGTCTCCTCTGAACTGTCATGGACAGAAAAAGGAGCAGCCGAGATGCAAAAACTCAATGAAATTGCATTACAAGCATTATTTTTACAACATGAACTAAAAGAATATCAGTGGTTTGCCTACCCTATTTTTCATCATGGAAAAATTCAGGCTATTTTAGTGGCTAAAGACCGTGATTTTGAACAATATGAAGTACATAATGCTTTAAGCTTGTACTTAAAAAGTAATATCGATTTAATTCATCCGCTCTTACAACATTGGTATCAATCCGAACAAAGCCTTCTTCAACATAGCTTTAAGTCTGGAAAAAATATATTAAAAAAATATAGTACTGAAGGTCACTATACTTGGAAAATTATTACAGGCCTTATTGTTGTATTTCTACTATGTATTACTTTAATTCCGGTTGATAAGTTAGTCACGGCCAACCTAAATGTTGAAAGTAAAACGCGTTGGATTATTTCAGCACCAACTCAAGGTTTTATACAAACGGTATTTGTCCGCCCTGGTGATAAGGTTAAAAAAGATCAAGCTCTAATCCAACTCGACAATACTGATCTAAAAATACAAATTGCTGAACAACAAAGTTTACTTGATCAAGCACAGCATCAGTTCCGTGTAGCTATGGCAGATCAGAACTTGACAGATAGTGGTTTAGCTGCCAATCAAATTAGGCAACAAGAGGCAAAAATCCAGACTATTCAAAGAAAGATTAATCAAACTAAAGTGACTGCACCAATTACCGGAACCGTTATTGACGGCGACTGGATTCAACAAATTGGAACACCTGTTGAAGATGGTAAAGAATTATTCCAGATCGCATCACAAGATGCCTATAAAGTCATTTTGCATGTTGCTGATAAAGACATTCATTTCATTCAAAAAAACCAGAATGGTGTTCTAAAGTTAACTGGCTTACCAGATCAAACTTTTCCAATTCGTATTACTCGTATTACTCCAGTTGCTTCAGTTCAAAATAATATAAATGGCTTTAAAGTCGAGGCAGCATGGATAGGTTCTCCTCCTGCCCTAACTCCCGGTATGCAAGGTATTGGGAAAATCACAGTTGGCAAAACTAATCTACTCTTTCGCTGGTCAAGAGATTTCATTAATTGGATGAAATTAAAGATCTGGTCAAGTTGGTAAATTCATGCAAAGTTTGTTTTCAGAACACTGGCATCTCGTACGTCATTTAAAACCTCAATTGCGACAGAATGTTGAGGTTTTACCACGTATTTTACGAGGCCGTGCTTGGTTTTTATTATTTGAACCAATGTCACAACGCTTCGTTAGAGTTAACCCCGAAACATGGTTTGTGATTACCCTTTTAGATGGTAAAACTAGTGTTGAGCAAATATGGGATAAAGCGGCTGAATATATTGAAAAGCAAAACATCAACCTCGACCAACAATACAGGGCAATTAGTCAAAATGAGTTAGTACAACTACTAACTCAGCTTTATAACAATGACTTATTACAAACTGAGGTATCTTTTGACTCTGAAGAACTATTTAAGCGCTATAAAAAACAAAAATTTAATAAATTAAAGCAATCATTTTTAAACCCAATTAGTCTAAAAATACCTCTGCTTTATCCCGATGCTTTTTTTGGTCAATTAAGCAAATTAGCGTGTTCCATTTTTAGTGTATGGGGATTTTTACTCTGGTTTTTAGTCGTAACTCCTGCACTTTTATTGCTGAGTGAGCACTGGCAAAGTTTAACGAGTAATTTATCGGATCGAGTGCTATCAACCAGTAATCTTTTTATTCTTTGGCTGACATATCCAATTGTTAAATTAATACATGAATTTGCTCATGGTTTAGCAATAAAAGCTTGGAATGGAAATGTCAGAGAAATGGGACTTATGTTCATTATGTTCATTCCCATTCCCTACGTCGATGCTACCTCTTCTTATCACTTCATTTCCAAATGGCAAAGGATTGTGGTATCGGCTGCCGGAATACTCACTGAGCTTTTACTGGGTGCAATCGCAATTTATATCTGGCTCTCTACTGAGTCTGGCTTGATTCACGCATTTGCCTACAACGTCATTTTTATTGCCACTATTTCTACAGTATTAGTAAATGGTAACCCACTCATGCGCTATGACGGTTACTACATGTTGTCAGACTTGCTTGAGATTCCCAATTTGGCAGGTCGAGCGACTAAATATTGGATTTATTTATCAGACCGTTATCTGTTTGGCGCAAAAACAGTACAGCCACCTTATGCAACTGATAATGAAAGATTTTGGTTATTCATTTACGGTTTACTTTCCCCTATTTACCGCATCACCATCATGTTCAGTTTAGTCTGGTTTATAGCACAAAAGTACTTTTTCTTTGGTGTGATACTGGCTGCTATCTCTGGTTTTATGACTATTGTTTTACCTCTATACAAAGGAATAAAACATATTTATCAAGGAGCGACCTTGTCAAAATATCGTGAACAGGCCATTCAACGTTTATGGATTATTATTGCGGCAATTGTTCTTATATTTTTTATTATCCCGTTTCCATATTACAGTACCCAACAAGCCATTGTATGGATGCCAGAAGAATCGATTATTCGTGCGAATGAGTCAGGACATATCCAAACCATTAATTTTAAGAACAACCAGATTCAACAAAACCAAATCCTTTTTCAACTTTCAAACCCCGATTTACTCGAAAAATATGAGTTACAAAAACTTC
The DNA here is from genome assembly GCF_001423205.1 of Acinetobacter sp. Leaf130. Lineage (NCBI taxonomy): Bacteria > Pseudomonadati > Pseudomonadota > Gammaproteobacteria > Moraxellales > Moraxellaceae > Acinetobacter > Acinetobacter sp. Leaf130. The sequence continues at coordinate 522,766 of NZ_LMOE01000001.1, read as the reverse complement.
AAGTTGAAGAGTTAGATTACAAGCTTAGACAAGCCTCTCTGGATGATCTGGCTCAACGACGCAAATTAGAATATCAAAAGCAAGGTGCCGTTCAGCAGCTTCAACAGTACCAATATAAAATTAAACAGCTTCAAGTCACGAGCACAGTTTCTGGAAAATGGTTTGCTAAAGATGCTATTGAGATCAAGCAAAGATACTATAAACGTGGTGACATTATTGGTTATGTTATTAATCAACCAGCACAAATTGTTCGTAGTGCGGTTTTACAGCAAGATTATGATTTAATTCAGAACCGCTTAAAAAATATTGAAATCCGCTTTAAAAATCATTTTGATGTGATTTATACAGGGAAAATCATTAGAAGTACCCCGCAAACACAAAAGAAACTTTTATCTTCAGCATTAGGTAGTCAAGCGGGTGGAAATATTACAGTTGATCCTAATGATCAGGAAGGCAAAACAGCTTTACAGAATTATTTTGATTTAGATATTCAACTGTCACAACCATTAGACTCTTCTGTTTTCGGTGATGTTGCGTATGTTCGTTATCATTTAGGCTACTCGCCTCTTGCATGGCAGTGGACTAGAAAATTGCGTCAATTATTTTTGGAGCAATTCTATGTCTAATCTACGTGCCATCAAAAATATGTCACTGCACCCTTTTTATTTATCGAATGTAGCGCGAGTAGAACAAAAAGATATAGAGCTACATAAGCTTGAAATATTTTTTGCAAACTTATTAGGTTGGATTCCTGCAAAGAAAATTTCCAGAAGGGATATTCATAAATTTGCACAAGCAATAGCAGTCCATAAAGATACTTTAAAAGAATTGGACCAATCACAGCTTGTACAGAAATTCCAATATACAGTTCAATTATTATCACGCGAGACCAATCACAATCAGTCTATCGCCTTAATATTTGCATGTGTTGGAGAGGCGATTTCTCGTGTTTTTAATATCTATCCTCACCCTGTTCAATTTATGGGGGCATATATATTACTAACAGGCAGACTTGCTGAAATGCCTACTGGTGAAGGAAAAACACTTGTCGCAAGTATGGCTGCAACCATTATGGCTGCAACTGGTAATTTTGTTCATGTTTTGACTACAAATGCGTACTTGGCTCAGCGTGATGAAGAAGAATTACGTCCCCTATTTGAATTTTTTCAACTCAGCAGTGGTGCAATTCATAGTGAAATGGAAGTTCCTGAAAGGAAAGAAAACTATCAAAAGCAAATTTGTTATGTCAGTGCAAATGAAATCGTTTTTGATTACTTAAAAGACCACATCTCGGGGAAAGGTACTCAACCTAGACAAATTGAAAATTTACGTTCATTGGCAACCGGAAAAGTTGCTGATGATACGATGATTGTACCAGCCCTACACTTTTGTATTGTAGATGAAGCTGACAGCGTGTTTATTGATGAAGCCCAAACACCAATGGTGATTTCGCAAGAAACCGAAGGGCTTATTGAAGCGTCAATTATCCATTGGGCAATTGCCCAAGCAAAACAGCTTATCCGAGATGTTGATTTCACGATACTTGAATCTGAACACCATGTTGAAATAGAAAATATTTCCCCAGAAAAGCAGGTTCCCTTACCTCAAAATGTCAGACCAATCTGGTATAACCATGCATGGAAAATGTTACTGGTAAAACAAGCACTCACTGCTTTATATCTTTACCATAAAGACCAGCATTATATTATTCAGGATAATAAAATTCAGATTGTGGATGAGTCTACAGGCCGAATTATGGCTGATCGTTCATGGGAACAAGGATTGCATCAACTCATCGAAGCTAAAGAAAATATTGAGCTCACCAAGGGGCGAGACACTCTAGCCCGAATGACTTTTCAACGTTTCTTTAGAAGATATTTACTTTTATCAGGGTTAACAGGAACTGGGTTAGAAGTTGCACGGGAACTGTGGATGATCTACCGTTTAAAAGTATGTCAGATTCCTCCTAATATTCCGTCAAAGCGCAAACAATTTAGACACCGATACTTTAAAAATAATGAAAAGAAATATCAGGCGATTGCAAAACATGCTAAAGCAATTGCCGATACAAAACGCTCAGTTTTAGTCGGTACACGTAGTATTGAAGCCTCCGAAGCTATTTCGGAAGCACTTATCCGACTGAACATCGAACATATTGTATTAAATGCCCGCCAAGATGCACACGAAGCTTCAATTGTTGCTGAAGCAGGACATAGTGGCAAAATTACAATAGCCACCAATATGGCTGGGCGTGGTACAGATATTAAATTGCGTCCTGAAACAAAACAAGCTGGTGGTCTACATGTCATTTTGACGGAGTTTCACGAATCAGCTCGAATTGACCGACAACTTTATGGTCGAGCTGGTCGTCAAGGTGATCAAGGATCATGTGTTGCCTATATTTCTGGTGAAGATCAGTTAATGCAGCAAAATATTCCATGGCTTATAAGGTTTATAAACTTAATTCCTTTCATATATTTGCAATACATTTTTTTAATTTTTTCGGTAAAACGTATGCAAAAAAAATGTCAAAAACGTGCTTACCGAAACCGTATATCCATGTTTAAACATGACAAGAAATTAAATTCTCAAATTGGCTTTGCAGGAAAAATTTATTAAATGAAATATTCTCTTATTCTTCCTATTACACTTCTTTTATCCGGTACAACTTATGCTGAAGCTATCAATTTCGCATGTATGATACAACCAGCTAAAATTGTTGAAGTACGGAGTCCAATTACGGGAGTCTTACAAAATGTTCCTGTACAAGCAGGAAGTCCTATTAAAAAAGGACAAGTTCTCGCTCAAATCGAATCAAGTGTTGAAAAATCTGCGACTCAGTCTGCTTACTATAAAACCCAACTTAAGGGTTCAGCCAATATAGCAAGATCTAAAATTGAACATGCTGAAAGTAAAGTGCAACGCATGAAACAACTATTGGCAGAAAATTTCGTTTCCCGTCAGGCATATGAAGATGCTTATAGTGAACTACAACAAGCACGTTCAGAGCTACAATCAGCTCAAGAAAATATTAAGCAAGCCGAATATGAATATAAACAAAGCCAAGCTGATTTAAACCGTAGAAAAATTTATAGTCCTTTTAATGGTGTAGTTATACAACAGTACATCCATGCCGGTAGCTTAGTCAGTCCCACCGAAGGTAAAAATCCAATTTTAAAAATTGCTCAAACTGACCAATTTAAAGTAAATGCAATTGTGCCTTTAAAATATTTTAATCAGATTAAAAAGAGTCAAAAAGTAAAAATTGTGCCTGAAAGCCCGTTTGAAAAGTTTACTACTAACATTCAACTTGACCATGTTGATCAAATCATTGATGCAAGTTCAGGTACGTTTAGTACGGGCGCAACTATAAAAAGTAATAGCGTAAAATTTCCAAGTGGTATTCGCTGTAAGATGTATTTATAACTTTGCATTAACTTTCTGTTGAAAGTATGAGTATAAAAAGACATGAATATCCTTTTATACTCATACAGTATATTAACTTTCTAAAATATTTTGAATTTCTTGTTCCAATCTTTCATGAAACTGCTCTACCGTCATATCTTTAAAATACCTATTTCTATTTACATAAGGCATAGCTTCGCTAACCAATTGGTCATATAAAGGATCATTGACATATTTTGCCAATACTAAACGAGAAATTGCCCCCAAACCTGTAATATATTCTTTTTCATCACCATGGTTCAGCCATTGATTTAGTGTTTCTATATCTTGATGTTTCTTTGCATCGTAGATTAAAAAATCATGTACTTGATCTAAAACATGCTTTAATTGGCTCGGCTCACTAAAATGGCTTGGCTCACCTGTTGTACCATGAACTTTTGGTAAATATTGTAAAGTATAACTATCAATTTGATGCTCACGTAGTATACGTATAGCTTTCTTAGATGAGACTTGAATATAAGTTAATAAACTAATGTCATGATAAGCTAAAACTTCTGTTTTACCTGAACATAGAATTAAAATACCTTCATAAAGTTGTAGATCAAAATCTCTAAAATAGCTATTTAACTGATTAAATTGATTATTTTTAATTTTTCTTGAAAAATTTAAAGTTTGCTTATTTAACTCTAACCATTGATCTGCAAATATACTCAATTTTTCTCTTGTAGGAGGAATCGCCTTAAACTGTTCAAGTTCTTCTTTAGTAATAGACTTTACCGCATCTAGCATTTTTTCAATGCTTTGCTGATCAGGAAATATTTTTTCATGACTAAAAAATATATATGACCTTGCATCAAAGGCAACCAAATCATGTTGGCGTAAAGTTTCAACTAAAATTTTATATAAATATTTACTTTTAGCCAACAGGCCTTGTTCAATACAAAATACATTTTCAGAATAATCAAAATAAGCTTTTACATTTGTAAATGAGCTGATAATTTCTTCATCAAAGTTAGCCGCTAATTCTGGCTCACCCACGATACTTTCAACTGCCAGTAACCATTTTTTTAACTTGTCTGTAAAACCCTTTACTTGGGCATGAGTTGCATAATATTCTGCTTGTTCTAATGTAGTAATTTTTACATCAGGATGATGCTCATTTGCATCCCAAATATAAAATAATGATGACACGTGATTCCCCTTTCTAAATTTAAATTATAGATAGATAAAGTAGGGATGAATGAATCATCCCTACTTTTTTAATTAAAACAATTGTTTCCAGTTTTGTTGTGCAGTCTGTTCCAAGGCTTTTAGCCATGCGTCAGATTGCTCTTCCTGACCAAGCATAATCAAATCTTCATCTTCATGTTTTGGCAGAATACTTAAATCTAACTGGGCTGAAAGCAGTGAAATCTGGCATGACCAATGCGCTTTGACCTGTAATGGAATAGATTCAACGTGGTTCACCCATGTAGAAACAAAACCATTTACCAATTGCCAAGGGCTTATACACGCTTGTCCACCTAGCATTTTCACTGTGACTGTTTTTAGAGTACTCGCTATTTGCTGGTTACTTTGCTCAATTGATGTGGCCTTAATCTGAATTGTCATATCCTGATTAGAGTCACTTGCAAAATGAATCTGAGTCCAGTCCCATAGTGTTATATCAACCAGTTGTTGAGTTGAACTTACAGTAGCGTAATGTGTCCCATCGGTAAGTACTGTACCTTGGTTAAAACCGCTAAGCTCTAGCTTAAGTTGCTCTGAACCATCTTGGTCATTACTACGCGCAGCAATTATTGGTAAGTAACTGGTTTGCCCAATCATTGCATAGACTAGATTTTCAGTTGAGGTGTAAGTTTCAACTAAACGAATATTGCTTACAAAAGCAGTTCGACCAAATGTATTACCCTCTAGCTGCAAACGAATTGTACGATTACAACCATTCCCCTCAAAAGAAACCTGTTGCTCTTGCCAATTTAATGCATTTTGACCACTAGCAGCATCAAATACTGCAATCTGCTGACCATCAATATAAACTCCGACACGCCCCATATTTGCTGCTTGCCCCAACAGGCCAGCTAAATCAAAACTTAAGCTATAGATTGTGCCAGCGACTGTATTTACTTGACGTTCTATTGTAGTTTGCTGATATAGCGTATCTTTACCATCATTTAAACGAATCCAGATATTTGAGTTTAAACCTTGTAAAGGAATGTTTTGGCCAGAAGTATTTTTGAGTTGGTCACCAGAGTGCCACACCTCAAAGGCATCTAATTTAAACAATTGCTCTTTGTGTGTTGTCCAACCATCCAAGCTCCAACCATAAACAACAGTCGGATTTTTATTTAGGATTGAGTTATACACTCCATGCCATTCTGTATGGAAAACTTCTCGACTCGTTAGAGCATGCTGCGATTGATGAGTTTCTAAACTAGGTGCATCTGCAACTGCGTCTACAAATACAGTAAGCTCCTGAGTAGATGTAGCAATACTAGAATTTGATTGTTCAATACTACTTGCGATCACTTGTAACTTTAACTCTCCACTAAAATCTTTTGGTGGTGTTAATTTCAAGGTATCGAGATTCCAATTGGTAATATCTACTACTGTGTGTAGTTCGTTTACTGTGAACTCATTTATACCATCATTAAGTTTACTACCTAATGGTAAGCCTGCTAACGCAAGTTTCAACTGTTCGGAACCATCGTTATCTGTCAATTTGGCATGAATCCTCGAAAGCGCAATTGGCTGATCTTCTTTACCATGGTTTAAAAGCTTAGATTTAGATAAAACAATATTATCAATCATTGCTCCTCGACCACTTGCATGAGTGAGTGGAGCCTCAATGATAATTTGAAGATTTTGTATCTGCCCAGTTCCCGTAAAGCTAAACTGAATATTTTGCCAGTTCAGTTGATCATTTGGACTCGTATTGGCATAACTTGCAATACGCTTGCCATCTACATAAATACCAATTTGAGTAAAACTTTGGCTGAAACCTAAACGTCCTGCATAATCAAAAGTCAGCGTATATTTTTGTCCAAGTACAGTTTGTACTTCACGCTCAATCCCTAAAGTTTGTGCTACAAATGCATCAGCGTCATTGAGTTCTAACCAGTTTTGTCCAGCTAAAGATTTATTCGCATATACAGTAATCATCTGATCAGCTGCATTTTGCATTTGATCGCCATTACTCCATATTTCAAACCCATCACGTCCTGTTTGTGAACGATTAGGAGTTTTAATTAAGCGCCAACCATCCAAATAACGACGTTCTAAAAGTGTAGATGTCTTATCTTTATTTGGAGCTGCTTCCCAAGTGGTGTGGAACAATTCCTCTTGGTCTGTTTGAGACTCACCAACAACTAATTCTGGCTTATCGGCAACAGCCTCAACATCAATAGTCATTACAGTGTTTTGACTTTGTGTTTTTCCATCTAATGCGACATACACAAATTGAGCATAATGCTGTTTTTTATTACCAAAACCTTGTGCGAAGTAACCTCGACTACACGAAGCATTAAGCTCTGGTATAAATCTCAATTTTCCTGAATCTATATCGGACTGAGTAAATACATCATTAACTTGGACTACAATCCATTGACCTTCTGAAGTTAAGTGCTGTAATTGACCATTGGCTGGCAACTCAGTAATTTTAATAGTTAATGAATCACCATCGACATCACTTACCAAGAAGTCATTCCAGTGTAGTAGCAGAGCTTGATCTTCTAAACCATAAATAGTTTTCGGAACAGCTACTGGCTCGTCATTTACCGCATTTACTGTAATAGATACATTCACTACTTGTGAGTTTAATTTTCCATCATTCACAAAGTAACTAAAGCTATCGGTACCAAAGTAATTTGCATCTGGCACATATTGGTAATAGCCATTTGCTAACTGCTCTAAACGACCATGCTGTGGTAACGCGCTGAATTGGGCAGTCAGTTGATCACTCTCTGCATCATAAGCACTTGCTAATGGGTCGAAAGCTAAAGTTTGATCTTCGTCAGTACTAACAGTCTGTTCATGTAACACAGGGGCTGTATTTGATGCCAATACATGAATAGTAAAAGTATAAGGTTGTGAAGAATCTGTACCATCCGTTAACACAATGCTAAACGCATCATCTCCAACAAATGCTTTATCAACCAAATAAACATAATGCCCTGTTGCTGCATCATAACTGATCAAGCCATTTTGTGGCTGCTGGGCAATTTGTACAGTAATTATGTTGTTCTCAGCATCTTGAACATAGGTATCAAAGTCTAATACCAACGGCTCACCTGCCACAATTTCCCATTGTGTTTGGGTATTGAATACTGGTGCATCATTTACTGCATTAATCTCTAACTGCACTGTAGCAACTTTAGATTGTTGACCATCAACAGTCATAAAATAATAGCTAAACTGGTCTTGACCAAAATAATTCACGTGCGGTACATAACTGAACTCACCATTGGCAAGTAATACCAATTCACCATGTTGTGGTGCCGTTACTAAAACGACATTTTCAATTGATTTACCAATCAATAAGTCATTATTTAATACATTGCCTGTAATGGTTGTATCTTCATCAAACTGGTAGTGATCATTCACTGCTAATGGTTCAGCGACTAAACGGATATTGTTGAGTGTGACAGAACTATCTGCTACACCAAAACCAAGTAAATCGAAAGATAATAAAACATCTCTACCAGCTAACGCTTGGTCTAAGTTAATAAAGAAAGTTTGACTACCATCGCTATTGATTACTCTCTCAATTCCTTGTGCCAAATAGTTTTGACCATTTGCCTGTAGGTTAAACAGTGCATCGGTATTGTTCAGGCCATTTACCTTAAATAAGGCTTCACCAGTGTGAGCATCTAACAATGCCACCTCAAAAACATCATCTGGACTATTGTTATAGTCTGTTAAATGTTGGTCTTTTACAGTAAACGTTAACACCTTATCTTGTGTGCCAAGTTTAAAGGCTTGTGAAAGATTGGTGTGTTGTTGCTGAGTTTCATTTAAAACAATATCTTCTTGATTTTGTTTTACTTCTCCAAAAGTTTTCCAACCTGATAATCCAGTATTGGTATTTTGGAACATCTGCTGAATTTGTAAATTTTGACTATTCCATAAAGGTGCGGTTTTAGGGTTAATACTCAAAGCACCCACTACAAAATAATGGGTTAGCTCATTATCTTCTTGTTGAGTATTTGATGGTTTTTGCGCTTGCCAACCTTGTAAGTTTTGCTGGGTTGGTAATAAACGTATACCTTGTTGAATAAATCCACCCATTAAATCTTGACTAATAAATGTATCAGTCAAACCAATTGTATGACCCAACTCATGAATAAGTACCGTAAGTAAATCAATTTGAGTCGATATCTGACTGTTTGAAGCCACTCCATAATTTTGGGTGGAATTCATTGTAAACTCAGTATGTTCAAATGGAGATTCGTCTATAAACCAACCATAGCCTGCTGCGTTTGGTGATAAAACAATGTGATTGCCGTTTTCTACATAAGCAATTGTTCCATTAATATTAATATCTTGAATAGATAGGCTAACCTGATCAAATAATGCGGCATTGACACCCAAATTAATCCAATATTGCTGAGCCGACTCCAACAAATGCTCTATTGACACACGGTTAAGCTGATACTGTTGTTCAACTACATTTGAAAGAAGTATCTGCATAGCCTGATCTTGATTTTTAGCTCGCTTCACTGTTCCATCTGCAAATTGAGTATAGTTACTACTATTCACAATATAATATTTATCATATGGATTCGCTTTTTTAATGTTTTGCTCAGCCGTATCAGAAGAAGTGGTTTTTTCATAAAAACGTAAATACAATTCTAGACTTTGGTTTACACCAACAGAACCACTATTAGAGGCTAAATTTCCTCGTTTATTTAAATAGAAGCCCCCATCTTCTGCCTTAGTAACTATATTAATTCCGGCGTTAGACTCAATTTTCTGAAGTGCTTTAATTAAATCATCATTAAAAATCCGAATAACAATTTCTTCATTTTCATCATCCTGTTTTAAAATGTCTCGATAAAGATATTTTTGATTTGGTTGATAACCAATTGACTTCTTGATTTCTTCATACAGATTATCTAAGAGTTGGGCATTTAAACCATTTACTCCATCTTTGACGGCATCTTTCATATATTGTTGTAATGAAGACTTTGCTTCGACAATTTGCAGAGCCATATTTTTAGCATCAAAGTAAAGTCCATCAAAATAGCCACGAACTGATTGTTCATACGCGCCTGTTTTCGAATCTATAAACTTATATACTTTTGGTACATAAATATCTTTACCCTCAGCATCTTTTGACTTGACATATAGTTGGTAATTGACCTGTCCAAAATACTCACCATTTGAAAGATTATGCGTTTTTTCTATATGATTTTGTACAGCTTCCTCATGTAGGCTGCCCATCCATTTAGATTCACCATAAGGAGAATTTTCATCATTTAAATAGCGATGTAATATTGTGCCATCATCAAACTCCACAGCTAACTGTTCTGCCAGCAGTTCATCGCTAGCACGCTTAGCAGTTTCATGCTCGTCATAACGTTGGTCTGTCAACAATAGTTTTAATGCAGCAGCATTTGACTTCAACTTACTGGCTTTCATATATAATTGACTTATTTCCGTAAGCTCGTGCTGAATTACAGAAGCAAATAAATTTTTATCTCTTAAAGCTTTAAGATTTAAGTCAATTTCAATTGTATCTCCCCACATTGCATCAAATACAACTTCGTTATTTTCAGATCTCACATTAATTGTGAAACCGGCCATAATTTTATTTTTATTTTCTAAAGCACTAGTATCATAGGTGTAGTTGTACTGATATTTTTCGCCCTTTAAATCTTTCTTAGTAATGTAATGATCAAATAAGTAACTTAAATTTCTGGTATTGATCTGAATCGTTTTCCACAGCACTTTAGATGATGTAAGAACATTACTCTCTACCACTAAACCTTCATTTTTGCTACCTGTTGGACTCATAGGTAAATATAGTTCTATGGCAATTTGAGCAAAACCTTTACTATCACTAGTTTTCTGTCCAGTTGTCGATAATGTTACAACTTTCGCTTCAATGAGATTACTCCAACCTGCAAATAAAATTTTGCGATCGATTAAATCCTCTAAATACTCCTTCAATAAACTCGCTTGCGTTGCAGAATCATATTTAATGCCATCGCTGTTCTCTATCAGATCTTTAAATTCCTTGTAAGTCTCGTCAGTTAGAATGGAATTACCGCCAACAAAATATGAATCTGTATTTTTACGCTTTTGCTCTTTTTTCTCCGAACCACTTGAAGTACCTGAACCAGGGTTACTCACACCACTTGATTGAGAAATTATTGAAGATACAGATGCAATAGCTGCTGTAGTCGCTGCAACTTGTTTAATCGTCTTCGCATTCTTTGCAATCGCGTCTCTAATAGCAGTAGCAACACTCTTTTGTATTTTTACAATCTGATTTTGCTCTTTAATGATACTTGAAACATTTTTACTTGCTACAGATGCAGCTGTTGCAGCTAAATTTTTAGATCGCTGTAGACTCTGATTAAGGAGTTGAGGACTAACCTCTTTTGCGATTTGAGCAGCAGTACGGAATGAACTTCTGACAACATTAGTCGCCACCACAGTTTCTACTTTAGAAGCCATGTATATAGTATTTGGTGGAGCACCTTTAGTTAAACTTAAGATAACAACCAAAGCCTGCCCAGCTCCTTTTAATGACATCGCATTATCAGTGAGCTGGATTTCTACATCTTCACCGTTTAATAAACCATTTAAAGATTCTAAATTAATTGAGTCGTTTAATGCCTCAATTGAAATTGTTGGAGTTGGAAAAACAATATTTAATTGATCCAACATCCATTTCATATCTTTATTTAATAGATGCTCCCCTAAAATTGAAAGTCTGAGCGTAACTTCAATCTCTTGAATTGACATATTAATGAGCTGGCTGAATACACCAAATAACTCGGTATCAGCTGTAGTTAAAGCAAATTCAGCACTTTTAGCATCAGCAAATGTTGATAAGAATAGCTGCTTAGCAATATCTACTTTTTCTAATTCTGGAGTCGCAGAACCATACAAGTTCTTTACAAGCTCAGCTTGAACCATAGATGAAATATATAGATTTTTTGCATATTCTCTAACTAGAGAATTTCCTACTGACCCCATAGACTTAATATCAAGACTACTATAATCAGGTTTTTCTGAAGAAGGTGTAGGTTCAGTTGGTTGAACTTCATTATCTGATTCAGAATGTAGATAACTATCTAAATCAAATATAGAACTATGCTCATGTGAATAACTTTGAATAGTTTTCACAGAGTTATAGAAAACATTAGTTCCTGTTAAATCATCAAATCGAGAAGGTAAAGCCGCATCAATTGGCTTTTGAGTATCTACCTTACCAGCTTTAATAAACCTATCAGCAGAATCTAATAAATCTTGAACACTCCAGACAAAAACACTTCTAAACATCCGTGAATAATAGCTATCATCAGGACCTCCCATTTCATCCATCCAAACACTGGCTTGTAAGAGACCATCATTTGTAATTGTTAATGTTTCAACAGATCCGCCAATAATCGGAATAGTTGACCCAATAAACATTGGTTCACCATAATATCCAAATGGGTCTTGGATAATACCAATTTTCCCACCTATTCTTTTATTGACTCCCCATAAGCCTTCTTCTGTTACAGATGGATCATTAAACCAAAAATTATAATCAGCAACTAATGCGTAAAGCATATTATTGTAATTAACTAAAACCACATCAGAAGAATTTTGTATTTCCTGACGATTAGTCCTAGCTCTTGGATTAAAATCCGCCATTTTATATGTTGGTTTTAATTTTATTTGTTTATGAATAGATGTTTGTGTGAAGTTACCTTTACTATCTAATCCAACTTTAATTGTACTTACACCGCGATTAACATCTTTTAAACTCGTCATTATAAATTCACCAGCATATAACCCTTCGGAAATACGTACTGGAGACTGTCCTATACTGCCTAAGTCATTTGAATTAATAATATCTATTGCATTTTCTTCTACAAACTCACCTTGATAGTTGAGTTTATTTAAGTCAATTATATAAACATCACCTACTGGATCCTTTGTTTTATATACAGCTCCACCTATACCGCCCAAAAGTCTATACTCTGAAACTGATGCAATAACAGCTAAATATCGTCCTTGGCTTATAGCCATATCACCAAAACCTACAGCATTGGAGGTTTTAATATCTAGAGTTTGCTGCACTTTAAGGAACTCTGACGATAACTCATCGGCATTAATACGAACAAGAGATGACGGACCAAAACTACTTACATATAACCATCCATCATTATATAAAAGTGCCGAAATATGATCGCCAGAACTTTTAACCTCTATTGAGTCTATGATCTTATACGAGATCATATCTAATACATAAATTGTGTTTCTCCCCGCAATAAATGCTAAAGTTCCTTGTTCATTGTATGTAATTGGATCAGTTTTATTTGATGGTAAATATAAGAATAATCCATTACCTTTTTCATCAGCATTAACAGTACGCTTAACTCCAAAATCTGAAGTTTGCTTACCTTGCTCTGTAATAATAATTTCTTTATTACTTAATGCTATTGAAACCTTTGGTGCTTGAACTTTTAAACTTACAAAATCTGAGTACTCAGAATAGTCACTCGCTATTCGAATACCATTATCTGTGTAAGTATATAATTTTTTCTCGAGGTAAATGTTATGTAACCCTAGAGCAATACCATCATCTATTACAATTGAATACGTATTTCCACTTTTCCAATTAGCTTTATAAGACTTCCATATGAGCCCATGTTCTGCTTTATCACGAGGATGATCAAGTTGATCACCTTGCGGAACTAACCATATATTTAGATCAAATGCATTAGATACATTTTGTACATCAACAGTTAACTCATTTGTATTTGCATTAAATGAATACCCAGAAATACTTGGTTCCTCTATATTATTATTTTTCGGAACCTCAATTTTATTAATGGTTATTCCACCATCATCTTTATTTACTGGCACTTCTTTGCTATAGCTACCTGCAAGCGTATAAGTCACCACAGAGAAACTATTGTAAAGTGTGAAAGCCGAGTCTATCGCTAAACCTACCAGACCACCACGACCAGCGCTCATCACAGCATTAGCTGCCATACTATATATGAATGAATAATCAGTAGCAGACTGAACAATTGTCATTGCTCCAGTCTTTTTATCCACATTTTTTATACGTGTTGTAATAACGACTGTTCCTGAAACTGTCACTCCTCCAAATGGTGGACTTGCTGTTCTTGCCATCCCATTCGCATCAACAAATCCATTATCGAGTAACCACCATGTTTCACGCTCAACACCATTAGCATCAGTAAATATACCTTTCCTCCAAAACAGCACCTCTGTTCCTTCATTAAGCTGTTCTGTATTTCCTGTTTGAGGATCAATATAAGAATCACCAACTTTGATTCCGAGCTGTAATGGCTTAGTTGCAGTTTCTCCAGATAAATCAATTGTGAAAGCACCCAAACCAGCTAAATATTCTTTGGCTGGCAATGGAATACCAACGCTATCTAAAGCAACTTTTTCGATTGATACGGCTGTACCATCAGGTAAGGAACCTGAGGCAACCATAAGAATATTCCCCGAAGAATCAGATGTAATTCCTCCCTCTTTATTCGATACTTGAATTGTACCCAAGAGTTCTTGCTGAACATTAAGTACAATTTCTGTCTGCATGTTTTGATAAATAATTGTAACTTTTGCTGAGCCTAGTTGCTTAGGAAGCACTAAACCGTCTGCTGTAATATCTGCAATATTACTATCACTAATATAGTAGTTAATCCCTGTAGTTGCTTGAGAAATATAATTACCATCAGCATCATGAACTTTAAGCTGTCTTGTGGCAGAAAGAGGTAAATTTACTGCTCTTGGATAAACATCGACTTCAAAACCATCTTGGTCAGCATAAGGAGTATAAATACTGTGATCAACAGAGATGACATTCACCCCCTCAATACCTCTAGCAGACACATGGACTGTGGCAATACCCGACTTTTTCGTTATGATATTACCTTTGGCATCTACCGTAAGCACATCTGGGTTATCACTTACAAACTGTAAATAGTCAGTATTTAAGGTAACACCATCTTCATCTGCAAAATCGCCTGTTACATGCAAGCCTGCGCTATTGCCTAAAGTGACGGCAGCTAACCGCTCAATATGAATTAAGACAAGTTTTGCATCACTGACATATATTTTCAGTTCAATTGGCTGTCCTTTGCTATACCCATCATCGGCTTGCAAAGTTACCGTTGCGTAGCCTGAGAAACCTACTTCAGGTTTAAAACTTAAATTTTTACCATTAGATGAGAGCTGAGCAACACCATGAGTACTACTTAAGATATTCCAATAAACTGCATCACCTTCGCGATCAACTGCGATCTGGTCTAATTGACCAGTTACAGATAAATCACGATGTGTTTTTAAAGCTTGCGTCCCTTGTGCTACAACGTTGACAGGTGCCTGATTCGATTTCCAACCATAATTTGCATACAAGATTTGCAGATCAGTATTGTTAATAAGACCATCACCATTTAGGTCAAACTGATTTTGTCCTTCTTGTGCTTGTTGCAACAAGGTACTATCTAAACCATCGACATTACCATCATGGTTAAGATCACCAACAATAGACAGTCGGACGGCGACTGTACCAGTTCCATCTATAGCTAACTGTTTAAAGCCTGCTGAAGTAATGCGTACTAAAGTAACTGTATGAGCGCCATATCGTTGTTGTGACACAATGGTTGCATCTGCAACATTAATATTTTGAACATTACCTTGAGTTTCAATTGCAACTAAAACAGCCCCAGTTGCACCCATCGCTTTAATGGTTGATGCCAGTTCTGATTCACGAATAGCAAAATCAAAATATTGGGTTTGATTATTCAAATCACCTTGCCATTGTGGTGCAGAATGGCTTTGATTCAACCAATCAACACTTGCACCTAAATAAGCTATCGCTTTTTCTAGACGGACTTCTCCTGTTGCAGTGTAACTATAGCGTTGAACTACTTCTCCGGTGATTAGGTTCCGCACTAACTCAAGTTGGTTGGCACTATTGTATTTATACAATAAGCTGATCGGCTCACCTTGACTACCTTGACCAAGAATCTGGCTAATACGGCCTTGACTATCACTTTTAAACTCAATACCTTGAGAGGTTTTCCCACCTACCAACACAATATTATTTTGACTAACAAGCCATTGCTCGCCTGTATTAAAGTGGATAGAAAGCACTTTGCCTGCTTGGTCTAGTAAATAACGTGTGCCATCTGGTGCAGTCAAATTGAAATAACTTGGAACCCAAGCCAGACCTGTACTTTCGTTATATAAACTTTGACCTTGTTGAATCAAGTTGTCGATATGAAGATCGGCAGAGCTATACGCCGTCAAACTCCAACCTTGTGCATTACTAAATTGTGGTATGAATTGATGAATACCCGTATTCTCACTAGTCACATCTTGTATCTGCAAATTCAACGTAAAGTTCAAATGTTGAGTTTGTGTTGCAACTACACCTGCTAAACCTTGCGGGATTTGCAACCAAACTTTTGCTCCAGTTTGCCAAGCAGCAACAGTACCAACACTGTTATTTAAGCGTTGGTTATGAGTCAGTTGGGTATCAAATAATCCAATTGTCCAGTTGGCGAAATCACCATGGCTATCTGTCGTAATTGAGCGAACCAGATCAATTTTTTGTGTACCAATTTGTAAGCTAGCATCTACATGTGTTGCTTGATTCAGTTGTTTTGTACTGCTATTGATCTCAATATTGGCATACAGTTCTTCAACTCGACCAACCAAATCCCAAGCAGTTAAGCGTAATTGATATGCTCCATTTACCAACAATGCTGGATCAATTGTAAAAATATCTAGCGTTTGATTGCTATAACTTGCTTTCAACGACACGTCTTGCAATGTATGCCATTGCAATAGTCCTGTCGTATTACGAGCAATTTCTAATTTATAGCCCATAAGCTGTTGTTCTTTAATTGATGCGGTCAGATCAGTAATGTTTTGTACCACAATCGGTGCCGTCGTAATTGCTGCACCTTTAAGTTGTCCTTGCCATGCTAAAACTGGTGCCGAATTATCTTGCGGATCTTTAACACGAATTGTCTGAACTTGTTGCTGACTAAAACCATCAATATCTATAGCAGTTGCACGAATTTCTATAAGTCCTGGCTGTTGCCCAGTCAGTTTAATTCGCCCAGTAGAGTCTAAGTTCACTACTTGCCATTGATCAGTTCCTAACGCGCTGCCTCGGACTTCAACCACAGTATTGGCAATAGCACTAAAGCTATCTGCTCTTACCGTCGCTGTTACAATTTGTCCTGCAACCACTGGAATTGCTGGAGTAGTTTCAATATGTAAAGCAGGTTCATAAGCATTACGGTCGGCAACTACATTAAAAGTAATAGCTTGACGAACAGTATCATAGCCATCTGAAACCCTAACATAGGCAACAAACTTACCAACTTGTCCTGCATTTGGTGTCCATGATAAACGCCCTGTAACAGCATCGTAGTTTGCGCCTTGTGGCAATTGTTCAAAGCTTACGATCAAGCCTTGAGTCTGCGGTTGCCCATCAATATCAGATACATAAATATTTCTATTATTGTTCAAGCTATTTTGAGCCGACTTCACAACGTCAAGTTGGAATTGTTGCCCTACCACTAGAGTACGGTTACTGCTCTGAATTTTTGGTGTCTTATTCACATCAAGAACACGAACCTGTACAGTTTTAAGAACAGATGTTTGTCCATCAGTCACCATAAAGGTCAAATCAAAGGCATTCTGATCACCAAATTGGTTATCGACAATATTATTCGCTGGTGTCCACTCAACGTAGCCTGTCGTTGCATCAACATAGATATCTGCTGGTGTATTAGCATCATGTACTAATTGGTAACGCAGCGCATCATTGTCACCATCTTGTGCCAATAAATTAAATGAAAGAGTTTCACCTTCATAAACCAGTTGTAATGGCAGGCTTGTAAATACAGGTTGTTGATTAACATTTGCAACCTGTATTTGGATATTGCGGTTAAGTTTGGCACTACCATCGGTTACAGTTACAGTAAAGTTGTAGTTACCTAACTGGCTGCTCCCCAAACTGCTTTGTGCAGCAAACATAGATGGTAACCACTTCAATACAAGCTGGCTTTGTCCATTACCTAATGCTTGAGTGGTGATATTGACACCTTTTGGTAAAGCACTAAATGACCAATAGAGTTGGTCTAGATCAGTGTCCTTAACCGTCATAGTCCATGTAAGCGGCTGTCCTTCTTGTGCTTGAAGAATAATTTGGTCCGCTTGTTGTACAACACTTCCACCTTGTTGTACCTGTACATCAAGTAATTCTGGGGCAAGATTAGTTGCACGTACCACTATACGAATATCTTGTGCAACTACATTTGGTACAGCGACAAAATCTTCTGGTACTGGATAACCTAAATCTTTTGGCGGTAAGCCCTGATCTGTTACTTGAACACTTAAATCGTATTGACCTATTTGATTTACTGTTGGGGTCCAGACAATTTCTGCATAACCATATTTCGCACTTTGAACAAGTTCTGCGCCAGCAGGTAAACCCTGCACGATATAATTTAACGTGTCCTGATCTAAATCCGAAACAGTAATTGGTACACGTATTTGTTGCCCAACCACGGCGACGTTTCGAGTAGGTACATTGAGGTTAGGTGCCTCACTATAACTTCTAACTGTAACAACAAAACTCTTACACTCTATCTGTACTTGATTAATATCGCCATCACCATTATCTCTTGCTGTCACGGTAATTGTGTAATCACCTCGATGACCTGCTTGCGGTGCAAAACGAATAACTCCTTTAACATTACTACCCGACTGGCTTTGAGTATATGTAGCAAAGTTTGGTAAGCCTTCAATTTGTAATTCAATCGGATTACCATCTTTATCTGTTGCTGTAACTGGAATTTCAATCACAGCCCCTTTATCAACAATCACACTTTGAACATCACCAATTTCAGGTGTACGATTCGCATTAAGTACGTTAATCGTAAAAATGCGTTCTGTAGAAAGCGGTTGACCAGTACCGTTACCATCATCAGTTGCGACTACTTTAATCTTGTAAATACCTGATTGTTGGTAATTTGGATTCCACTCAATTTCTAGTGTTTCAGGGTCAAATGTTGCTCCTTCTGGTAAACCTGTTACCTCATAACTTACTGAAGCAGCAACATCAGACATTTGAACTGCTTTGCTTTGTGGATGCGATTTAAAAGCAGGTTCAAATCCTGGATTATCTGGATCAAAAGCAAATATATTTAAACGAACACTTGCACCTTCGAGCACAGTCCATGTTGGACTAGATTCAAATTGAGGCGCAGCATTAACATTGTTGACCACCAAAGATAATGTTTGCATTGCAACTGTGCGAACAGGAATACCGCCATTAGTTGGGGTATATGTTGCCACTAAGCGAATTGGAATATCATAACTACCCGCCTGTGCATAACCTGGAGTCCATTCCAACCAACCGGTATCCTTATTTAAGATCACACCATTCGGTAACCACTCAGCGCTATAGTTCAGTTTAATATCCTGACCAGCATACTGCATTAGTCCATGTGGTAAGCTTCCTGCTAACTGTAAATTAAAACGCTCACCTTCACGT
Source organism: Acinetobacter sp. Leaf130 (assembly GCF_001423205.1). NCBI lineage: Bacteria > Pseudomonadati > Pseudomonadota > Gammaproteobacteria > Moraxellales > Moraxellaceae > Acinetobacter > Acinetobacter sp. Leaf130. The sequence goes on along the minus strand of NZ_LMOE01000001.1, from coordinate 503,586 downwards.
AATTGCTGCGCTGCCACTGGCAATAACACAGGTTTTTCATACCCTTGTTTTACCGTAATATTAAATTGATAACGACTTTCGTATTTTCCATCAGATACAACTAACTCGATATTTTCATATTTACCGGCCTGATCATAAGCAGGTGTCCAACTGAGCATACCTGTAGTCACATCAAACTCAGCACCAGCAGGTAAATTACGTACCACCATACTGATACGATCACCATCTTCATCAGCAGCCAATAACTGCTGACTGAGACTTTGTCCTTCAGTTAAGTCAATATCTCGTATGGTAGTAATGACTGGCACATGATTCGCACCATCAACTTGAATTTTAAGTCGTTTAAATGCAACACCACCATGACTATCAACGACTTTGACTAAGATTTCGCTATCTACGCGATCTTGAGTCTTTGGCAACCAATGCAACTGCGCATGTGATTGATAACCTTGATCAGAAGCTTGTCCTGTAGTCTCTGCATCGATACTGACACCTTGTGGTGCTTCCACAATACTCCAGTAGAACTGTTTACCATCCTGATCAGTGGCTGTTAAATCTAAATTCCAGCTCTCATTTACTTTGGCCTTGAGTTTAGTTTCATCATAACTAATAACAGGTGGCTGATTGTCATAAGGAAGTGCATAAATTTGGTGTGTAATATCAAATTTTAATAAGCGAGCTGCATCATTAGATAATGCTAAATCCTCAGCTTTAACTACAGATACAGTAATCCCTGTGAGTTTCTCTCCAACTTTTAGAGAACCGCCATGAGCTTGTAAATAACTGCCGACGTCAAGTAACCATAATTCATTTTGGATACCTTGTCCTTGCGTTGCTGAAACAATACCACCATTAAAATAGTGGCCTGGATCGAGTAATAACAGCAATGGACCTTGAATATTATCCTGACCAATATTGGTGATTTTTACATCATAACTTACTGTACCATTTAAGCGATCTGCACGAGTTTTATCAAACTCAATGCTAACAGAAGCACTATAATCGGTCACGGTAGTGAAAGCTGCGGTGTACACTCCCTCTAAGCGAGTTTGTTTTGCACTTTGCACATTCGATGACACCTCAAGACGCCATTGTCCTGCTGCAATATTTGGTAAAGTTAAAATGACACTATTGGTTGCGTTATCCCATTGCACAGACTCAGGAGACAAGACTTGATTAACATTTTTGCCTATACCAACAAATCGGTAATTTGTTGGATTTAAAACACTCGCAATATCTGTACTATCATTTCCATTATTTCCTAACCACATTGCTTGATCGAAAGTAATAGTTGCATTAGCGAGTGGTAGTGGAATATATGCCCCATCCTGAATTGAACTGGCAATGATGGTTGGTGCTTTGAGTAAAGCAATTTCATCAATGCGATTGGTTTGAGCAACTAAAATACGCTGGTCATGAGTAATCAGAATTGATTCACCACGAGAACCGCCTTGAGCCAATTGAACCGCTTGACGTTTTGCCAAGCTAATCATCCAAACGGCTGCATTATCCAGTTTTGGCAATGACTTACTGCCATTACTTAATTGTTGGCTATTATTTGCAGAAGCAAATAACAAACCTTCAAATGCAGTGCCCTTTTGACCAAAGACTAAACTATCAATTAAGCCATTTAACGTATATTCAACTTCGGCACGGCCTTTCGTTTTCCCAGTTAATGGCAAACTAATAATATCTGTTTTATCTAAATGAGATAGAACATTAGCACTTGTCCAACGTACAGCCCATAAACGCCCATCTGGTGCGAAACTTAGATCTGAGACTAACGCATTAGAAAAGTGTGTCCATTGCTGACCTTTTGGTGCATTAATATCAAAAATCTCAATACCATTTCCAGACGAAACATAAATACGATCAGTTTCAGGTTCAATTGTTAACGCATGGGTTAAAGGTTCATTAGCAGGACCTTTAATACGTTCAATAATTTGACCAGTTGAATAATCCAATAACCACAACTCTTGACCAGTTAATACCCATAGTTGGCCCTTAGAGTCTAAAGCCACATCCATAATTGGCTGTTCAAAAGTATAGAGAGGTTTTTGTTGGGTTCCTCCATGCTCCCCATAAATAAACAGCTGATTACGATATTGCCCAGCACTGACTAAAATACGATGGTCAGGCAACTCAACCATTGCGAGTGCCCCTACTTCACCTTGGCTAGCATTAAAACCACTAGCAAATGCATTTAAAGTAAATGGAGATAAAACTGTATTTAAATCGGTGTTTTGATTCTTATCCGTTTGACCCACCAGACCTTTTTGAGCCTCTGCAAAAATAGTGTTATTTAAATAACTACGATCTTGGGTTGCTTGAGGGATTTGAGCAGTTTGTTGCAATGCCTCATTACTACCAATTTGAGTTAGTAGTTGTTGACGTGAACCATCATCTGGAATTACTGCATTAGATACTTTAGCAATTTCCTGATTACCCGCCACATCTGTAGCAACTGCTAAAAATTCGTATTGCGTATCTGTTTGTCCTACAAACAGTAACTCACCATTGGCCTGTGTCAGTTGCTTCTGCCAAATCTTAAAGTCTCTGCCATTTTCTGCAACATACAATGTGACATGTTTAATGCCACTTACATCATCTTGTGCAGACCATTTGACTTTGTAATGTACTTGATTTTCAACGGTACTTTGCTCAGATACAACCTGTACTGTAGTAACAGGACGTTGATTATCTAGAATATACGTTGAACTTTGGCTATCAACAGGTGGTGTATTATTTAAATATATACGAGCTTGCGTGATAATTTCTTCACTAGATTTTGCTGTCCCCACTGCTTGAATGGTATAACCAACAAAACCTTTGTTATTTTCACTCGATTTTAATAAACGATGTAAATTTTGCGTTGAGACTTCACCTGTAGTTGGATCAATCGCTTGAATCAACCATGTAACGATATGGCTTTCAGTATCGACACCTGCACTGACTCGTAAAATAAAGCCCAAGCTCCCTGTAAAATCAAAGTCGCTGCTAAAACTACTACGATTTTCTGGAACATGAATATTAATATCACCAATTTTCATATCCGTTAAACGTAAGCTATATGGATCTAGCTGCTCATCAATTGCTGTAACTAACCGGATTTCATGAAGTGACTGCTCTGTAGTATTTTGGAAATTCAGTTTAAATGGTAAAGCAGTCTCACCCGGGACATAGCTCTTACCATCAGTATGTGGCATTACTGATGGACCTTGTACATGTATTACATCGGTATTTACAGCAGCCATTTGCTGAAGATATTGACTCAAAGCAAGCGCCTGTGCGCCTATAGGACGAAACTTCTCATCCAATAATCCTATATGACGTAAGTACTCTGATTGAGCCTTGTCTCCAGCGAAAATATTAAAGTTGATAAAATGCGTATTGCTCTCATTATTTAAAATAAGATCTTCTTGAGTAATATTTTTTGGAACAGGACTGGTGGCTGAATTACCTAAATCATCTTGGCGCAGTTCATAATAATCAATCTGAGCCTTTAACGCATTTGGATCACCAGCCCATTTAGAAGTATCACCATACCATTTTTGCATTTGTTCAAAGAAAGATAATACGCTTGCTTTCGTTTGGAAACTTTCACCAGCTTTCGATAATAAAATGCCAGTTGCTAAATTTGCAGTAAGACTGAGGACTTGAATACTTTCTTTAATAGCAGGCGCCTGATTTTCAGGTCGTAATAATCCTGCATCTTCTAAAGCAGCTAACCAACCCTGTGCCCATTGAGCTCCATCCGCTGCTAATGCTTTCAAATTTGTACTAGCAGATGTATCTTGCAAAATTGCATCACGCATTTTTAATGCATGTTTGATTTGATCTTGAATAAATTCATTGCGGGTAATTGGTGTTGCCGCTGCAGCAATATTAAAACGAAAGTCTAGTGCGAGCATTTCTGTCTCAGTCAGACGGGTTTCTGTATCTAAGAAGCGGGCTGGAAGTCCACGTTGAATTTTACTTAGATCTAAAACTCCTCCATCTAATAGACCTTGCGATCTCCACTCTGGATGTATGATATAGAGTTGCTCACGTAACCCTTCAAAATCCATATTTATCCATTCTTTTAAACCTGGATAAGTTTTAATATTAAAAGTAAATCCAGTATAGCCAGCAGCATTAACATCAAAAGCATAGCCAGGTGCTAAGTTAATTCCAGAAGTATTTAAAGTTCCATCTAGGCTTGCCCAAGGAATTTGATTAATTTTACTTTTATCTGTTGACGTAACACCGTATTGCTGAGTATTTGCCTGATCGCCAATGACTATACCTGATGGCTGCCCCCCTACATTTGAACCAAAAATTAAGAAAGGTAAATTTAGCCCGTCAATGAGTGATTCATTATACCCCATCTCTACAGCACCGATATCTAGACGGACATAAGGTGTATCAACATTGGTTAAACTTTGAAGAGAAACACTGTAAATACCTGTTTCACCTGGGGCGATTTGGCTTAACCCACCTAAACCAATAGTGACATCTGGTTCAATCGCACGTTCAACTAAGTAGTGATATGGCTCAACAACTCGGTCACCATTTGGATTAGTCACTATAATGTCATATAAGCCATGTGGTACTTGGCGTAAATCAAATATTGCACGAATATGTGTAGCATCTAAAACTTGCCAACGCTCTGGTTCGACTTCATAAACACCAGGACGGCTGAGCTTGACTAAGGCGCCAGCAGCAAATTGAGCACCATAAATATCCATGGTTACCCAACGATAGTCATCTGTACCTGTACCACCCTGATCTGGCGTCACTTTAGTAATAGAGAGTGGCAAAGTTTCCGCAAGGATTGTTGCCGCAGTGCCTTTAGGAGAGTTGCTCGCTTTTACAAGAATATAATAAGTACCCGCCTGTGTGGTTGGAACCATCAACTCCTGATCAGGAGAGTTAGGTACGGTATAAGCGTAATCATATTGCCCTGCACTAGGTACGGCTTCGTAACGGATATACAACTCCGTAGAACCTTTCAAAGCACTAGAGTCTAGACGAACACGAAGTGTTTCATCCTGTCCAACTTGAAGTTTGTAAAGATACTGATCACCACTACTTAACTGTAAATCAGTACTGGTATTCAACAGTAAGTTAGGAACTGTTACGCTAAAAGTAGTGGCTGAAGCGGTTTCATTATTCGCTTCAGCAGGAGCAATATTTAAACCCGTTTCGCTATAAACAATATCGCCTTCATATACTTCGTTATAAATATCTGGGCGAACAACAATGTACCATTGCCCATCCTGAATCATTGGTAAAAGTGCATCAACAAATCCGGTATATTGTTGATGAGCATCTAAACCACCTTGACGCGTAAATCTTCCCAACAAAACATCCTGGTTATCCCAGCTATTATTTCTAGACAGATATACCGCATCTGACCACTGACCATGTGCTTGGTAATCAGCTACATTTTTTACAGTGTATTCAATACGAACTTTTTCACCTGTTTTTACTTGCTTAGGCAATAAAACATCAGTGACCTGTAAATCGACTGGATCAGGTTGAATGATTAATAATGGTTGTTCAGACGTAAGCGTATTATTTAAATCATTTTCAAACTCTAAAACTTTACCTGTTGCTCCACCTCGATAATAAGCGGGGTCTGTTACCACAAATACATAGTATGTTCCTTTTAATTCTGTAGGAATTTTTGCTTGAATAGAGGCTGAATATTCAGCATTTGCAGCCAATCCACCACTATGATCAACGAAACCTAAAAGTTTATCTTTACTTAAATCTAGCACTCGGTCGGTAGATAAATAAATGAGATCAGTCCAAGCACCTTGATCTGAAGGTGTTCGTCCTCCAAGATTTTTGACTTTATACGTAATATCAACCTTTTGCCCCGAAATGACACTGGTTGGGCTAGTAACGTCTACAACTTGTAAATCGGGTGGACTAACATAATTAATTGTTAAAGCAATTGATTTTTCATTATTCGCTTCGTCTTTAAACTCTAAAACAGCACCTTGATCGTACTGAAGTAACGGATTAAGTGTATTCAAAGATTTTCGAATACTTGAAGATGCAGAATATCCAAAAACATAGTTAGTATCTGCTTTAACAATAATATTAAAATCCCCACCGATTGCCGATGGTATGGTAAAGGTAGCAGTTTGAGTATAGCTCTCACCAATTTTTAGAACATCTACTTTGCCTTCTGCATTTCGAATAAGTGTTTGCTTAACTTTTAGGCTAACTTCAAAGTCATTACCACGATCAACTACTGGATAATCTGACGTATCAATAGTTTTATCATTTGATAGATAGATACCATCAAACCAAGAGGATACACGTGTATCACGACTCCCTTCATTTTTAACTGTCCAGCTAACTGTAACAGTATCACCAGCATTTGGATTCGGATTAGAAATCTGAATATCTTTAATAACCAGATCGGGCTCACGGTAAACAATATTTAACGAAGCTGCAGATACATTATTTTGAGTGATATTTTTCTCAAACACAGTTCCTTGATAAAACTTTAACACCCCATCATTATCAAAACCATTTAGAGCATCCGGGGAAAAATAGGGTTGATCTATATCTAATTTAGCGTCACTCAATACAAAAATATAATATTGCCCATCGTAACCGACCGGTACTTTAAATTGGCCAGTTGCGGTATAACGCTCTCCTGTCTTCAAACCTTGAGCATTAGAATGCTGCACAGAACCTATTAGCTTTGAATACTCCGGCATATATTCTGGATATGCACTAATAACAATATAATCAGTCCAAGACCTTGTACCAACCCAAACATCTGCTCCTTTATTTTCTACAGTCCAAGCAACATTAACGGCTTCGCCTGAGAATACTTGTTGATCGACCACAACTTGAGTAACAGCCAAATCTGAAGCTGATGCTGTCACCAGAGAAGCAACAGCCAATGTATTATTCAGTTTGTTCTTTTCTATTTTTGATTTGCCATTCGAGTCTTTTAAATCAGTCATATTGGTTTGTACAACTAATTGAAGACCTGTCACCGATGGCGCCAATAATGGAATCATCTGCTCAACAGTATAGGTTTCTTTATAACCTAATTTTCTCTTTTGAGAAAACTCACCTAACTTCCATTTTATGGTTGCTTTAGCTAAGTCAGCTTGGTCAGCTAACCAAACCTCATCAGTCCAAGAACCGTCAAACTCATTTGCAAGATTCTGAACCGTATAACTAAATTGATAACTTCCTGCAGCAATTGCCTCTCGAGGTGCCTGAATATCAATTACAGAGAGATCTGGAGGTGCAAAACCTAAAATATCAATAGCTCTGGCTTTAAAGTTATTGTTATTTACCTGAGACGGATCATCAGGATTGATATTCGTCGCAAGCGTATCTTCTAAAATTGCATCGTAAGTATCGCTCCAGACAGTAATATAGTACTTACCTGAATATATTCCCTCAGGTATAGTTACTGTGACTTGCCCTAGATAATCTTCACCGACCTCAAGATGACCAGTATGGCGAATATCACCTAACTTAATGTCACCTTTTGATGGATTAGGTTGACGTTTATCTACAGTTAACCAAACACTATCTACCCAACTATTAATACTGCTTTGATCGCCTTGAGTTTTTGCCGATCCCTTATTTGTTACCTTGTAGTCAACTGTAATTTTACTACCATGAGTTGCTTGATCTGGTGCAACTACATCACTTGTCACCAAATCAGCAAAAGGTATAGGTTCAATATAAAGTTTTTCTACTCGAATATTATTGTTTTCATTTGGATATTCATCTAAAACATTACCAGAGTCGGCTACCACAATAATGTAAGCATCACCTCTATAACGTAAAGGTACAGTAAATTCATCAGTGATAGTTGTATAACTCTGAGTAGGTGCTAAAGCTGCTCCACTGCTATAACGACCTACTAAAATATCATCTGAACTGAGATTTCCATCAAGCGATAAGTATACTGAGTCACTCCATTGAGTATTCGTCACTAATGGACCCATATTACTTACTGTAAATTTTACACTTGCTTTACCACCAGCAATCACTTTATCTGGTGCTTCAATTGCTGTAACTCGTAAATCTGGTTTTGGATTTAGGTTTATACTTAAAATATCATCTGAAACCAAGCTATTATTTTGACGTGCAGTAGCGTACTCATAAATTTGACCAGCTGAATTTTTCCCCAAGTCAGCATTAGTGATAACTTCTAAACGCCATGCTCCTTCTAAACGAGAAGGTAGTCGTAGTTTTTCAGTACGGCTATAAGTCTTACCTGACCCTAAACCTTGAGTATAAGTATAACTACCTAAAGAAATTGCTGGTTTACTACCATCGAGAGAAATCAGGCGAAGACTATCCGTCCAACTACCATTTGCATTCTTTGAACCCTGGTTAGTAACAGACCATGTAAACTCAACTTCTGAATTTTCAGTTGCTGTATCAGGTAAAGTAATATTTGTTACAACAAGGTCAGGATATTCAGCAAGTTGTATAGGAACAGCTAAACCAGTTTTTTGGTTATTATCATTATAAATAAACTCAAATACACTAGAACTAACATTCGTACCGACGTTTAAGTAAAAATTTCCAGACAGACCATCAGGGAGAGTAATAGTAAGTGAGTGTTCATAACTATCACTCGCTGCCAAGTAACCTAAATGTTGAACTGATCCAAGATTCCATATTTGTCCTTTTCCATCTGCCTGACTGCTTAGCCATACATGGTCAAACCATGCATCTTTGTCTGTAATACCAATACCGTTATTACTTACTGACCATCGAACAGTTGTTGATGAACCACTGATCAACTTTTCTGTAGTATCAATTGATAGTGAATTTAATTGCAAATCAGCATAAGCTTTTGGCATTACATCAACAATATGATCGAATTCCACTGTATTATTCGATTCCAGATCATTTTCCCAAACTTGCTTTAAGCTATCTGTTTGAACAAAAACGTGGCCATGTCTAGTAAAATTAGGACCAAAACGATACTGAATAGACGAGGTGTAACTATTGTTTTTTTCCAAAACTCCATCATGTACAACTTTGCCTAAAACAATATCATCCGAATTACCAATAATATCGTCAGTAGAATAAATAACAGTATCTGTCCATGTCGTGTTTAATCCAGTGCCTGTTCCAATGTTAGACACTGTCCACTCAACGCTTAAAGAAGCAGGATCACCAATAATTTGGGTTGGAGCCTTAATATTGCTTACGATCAAGTCTGCATATTCTGCTTTAGCAATTTCTAGGCTTTGCTGATATTGATTATTTTGTTCAGCATTGTATTCAAAGTTTTTATTGTCAGCATCAGTGACAATAAGTAAACGCCAACGTCCAGACAAACTTTCAGGGAGTTTATAATTTAAAATAGACGAAATAGATTGTTGACTCTCTATTTCTGAGTGAACTACTTCGCCAATTTTAATATCTTTATAATCAACTACATCATCAAGTGATAAATAAACGATATCTTTAAACTGAGCAGCTTTTGCAGTTCCTTGATTATAAGTTGTCCATGAAATATCAATATTTTGTCCACCTTGTAAAACTCCTGTTGTTTTTACATTACCAACAACAAGATCTGGGCTCACAATTTCAATGCTTTGTGTACCTTGATGGCTTACTAAATCTAGCTCACGAACATAATTATTAACATCTGAAATAACTTCTAAACGCCATGCTCCTAAACTAAGCGCAGGTACATTTAGCGTCATTTGCTGTGTAAAGCTATCTCCTTTTTGAATGCTGCGGTTAAAAGAAGGCGTTGCCAATATATAAGTTTGGCTTGGATTTGTGGTATTTACTAAACGGACATGATCATATACAAAACCTGTAAAGTCAGCTGTTCCCGAGTTGGTCAATGTATAGGTCAATTGAACCTGATTTCCAGACTGCCATTGGGTCTCGACTGAAATATCAGATACTTGAATATCTGGAAGTTTTTCCGCTTCCAGAGTAATAGATTGAGAAACAACAATATTATTTTCAGTATGTTCTGGCTCATAAACAGCGCCATAACTATCTGTTTTAACAAATAAATAATATTGATCAACACTCCCATTCAAAGCAAAATCCAGATATGCTTGATAAGCATTTCCAACAGCTAGACCACCCGTATGTGTAACAGAACCCAGCACACTTGCACTTGAGTCAAAAGATGATTTAGTTGAAATATAAACTGTATCAACCCAACGATTTACATCTGTTGCTAAAGTTCCATTATTTGTTACTTTCCAAGTAATACGTCCAGATTCATTTTTCCCTAATACTGTTGGAGAAGAAATAATTTCAGGGCTAAGATCAGCATAAGTTCTAACAACATTAAACTGAGCAGAAATTACCTGATTGTTCGCTCTACTATCTGGTTCTTTAACAATTTGATTAATATCGCTTATTACAGCAATATAGTAGCTTCCTTCAAGACGAGCTGGCATAGTAATCGAAGCTTTTTGCTGGTAACTTTCGCCAACATTTAAATCTTTCACGCTATTGTAGCTAGCCAAAATAATATCGTCAGCATTACCAATTACTGAATCACGACTTAAAATAATACGATCAACCCACTGACCCTCCGCAGCTTTATCTCCACGGTTTGTCACAGTCCATTGAACTTGAGTTAAATTACCCGCACCAATAGTTTCTGGAACAATAATTTGAGATACTGCTAAGTCAGCATACATTTTAGGCGATGAAATAAATGTTTCAGTCGAACTATTATTGCTTTCTGCATTATTTAATGCGTTTACTTCATAAATAATTCCTTGGCCAGTAATATTGCTATCTGCAACGACCTCAATAACAAATTGTCCAGCACCTGCCACTCCTTCTGGCATAGTGAAACTGAAACTACGATTGCGCACCTCACCAGCTTTAATTGGCAAAGCATCTTGACCATTAAATGCAACGGCAAAATTTAATATGGTTTTGCCAATGCTGCCATCTGTATTTCGTGCTCGAACAATAATTCGATCTTGAAAGTTTGTTGGAGTTGTAACACTACCTTGGTTCACATCCTGCCATACCACTGTCACAAGTTCCCCTGCCTGGATTTGTGGTTGTAACAGTTGGATGTTCTTAACAATTAGGTCTGGTCCTGCGACTACTTCAATCATTCCTTGATTGTCATTTTCTAATGAACCATTTTGGTTAAATTCAGAAATAGTATTGAGAGCATCTACTCTGACTTTTATAGCGAACTGCCCAACAGCGTATTTATCTGAAGGCCAAATAAAATTAAATTGACGTTGAGTAGAGTTGCCTTGCTCTAGGGTTTGATTAGAGATAAGAAGATCTTTACTAACAACAACTGTTCCTGTTGTAAGATTGATAATTTCAATTTTCTCTACCCATGATCCAGTCGCAGGAGCCTGTCCAGAGTTTTTAACCTCCCAATTTAAGGTAACTGAATCACCAGCCTGCCAATTAAGTGCAGGCGACAAAGAAATATGTTCGACAGTTAAATTAGGGTAATTCCTTAATTCACTTTTAAAAACGTAAGATGTTTGATTGTTTTTTCTTGATTCTACAGTTTCATTTTGTTGATTATAGACATCTGCCTCAACTATAACCTCAAAATCTCCAGCTCCTGAAATACCTTCAGGCAACTTAATTTTAGTAGTACGTACAATAGATTGATTAGAAGATATAGAACCATCATTCTGTTCAGAATAAGGCACTAGACTCTCTGCAATAATCTCTCCAGTAGTTTTATTCTTGATCAGAACTCGATCTGTAAAGTCACCAAACGAACTATTATTACCAATATTTGCCAATATCCAGTTAATTTCTAACTGGCTTCCAGATTTGATGGTTTCACGATCACTACTCTGAACAGTTAAATTTTGAACAGAAAAATCAACTTTTGATGCATTATTATTTAAATCAATCACAATTGGGTTTGATGGAGCATGAACATACACCACCATATGGAATGGTACTTCAATGTCATAACGGTCTAATTCATCAAATAATATGGTGTACTTACCCGAGACACTAGCAACAAATTCAGACCCCAAATTATTTAAATCATTTCGGGATATTATTTGCTTACGACCATAAGGATCAATTACGACTAAGCTAGTAAGATAGTTTTGTTTCCATACTCCATTGAAATAGCCATATGTTTGCGTAATCAACTGATCAAAATCAATAAACACTCGGTCGCCAGCATCCACATCAATCTGATATGAAAGCATTTCACCTTCTGGTTTAAGGCGGCCTTCTACTGCTTGACCACTTTCGATCTGTTGTACTTGAGCCAAATTGAGGAGCTTAAAACCATATTTTTGCTGCGCTAGACTTGTCGTTTTAACCTTAACTGTATAGCTACCTACATTTAAAGTTAATAATAAAGCATTTATATTATTCGAAGAACTTGAATAAACAATATTTCCATTATAATCTGCAATTGAAATCTCCACTTCTGGATCAGTTGAATTCAACAAATCAAATAATAGATTCGATTTTTCATTTATATTTAATTGATATATCACTTCTTGTTTATCTGGATTTAATATACCTGTTACTTTTTCATTAAAAATTACTATTGGTAAATTTTTCAAATCGACATGATCTATTTGAAAAGATACAGATCCTGAATACTGATAATATTCAGCATTATACCCTAAAAATGTATCATCAAAAACAATATAGTAATTTCCAGAATGCTTAATATTAATTAACTGACTATCCAGAGAAGAGTTTAAATTAACTCCAGAAACATCTTGACCATATTCGTTTATAATTTTATATCGTGGTACAGTTCCAGATATATTACCTAGACTATTAAACTGTAGGACTTGATTAGCATCAGCATAGAACTTATAAACACGATCAGCAATTGCATTTTTTGAAAAACCTAGTGAAACTGACTGGCCAAACTGAATTTCTTTTGCTTGTGAACTTAAATTTACCCATTTAAAATCGATATAATCATTATTATATTTTTTTAAAATCTTATATTTATACTTACCTGCTTTAAGATAATATGCTGTATTAAAGCTAGTTCCTAGGACTCTAGATTGTAAGTCTATTAAAGTCACTTGATCATTATATGAAGCACTATATTCAGAAGCTGTCCGATCTAAATAGTAAAGACCATCAGTTTTTACATCTAGATAGAAGTCTTGGGTTGTACCATCAGTCAGGCGACCAGACCAACTTTCAGTTGAAGTTACATTATCAGGTATTAAGATTTGCTCAGAGAATTGAGTAATAGGGTAAATGAAGCCACTTTGACGGCTTAATACAACAGTATTTAGCCCAGTATTAGAACTATAAGTATTGTTTCCACTAATCGGATCGTAGTGATTATTCTCACTTCCACTAAATCCAATATAATAAACACCAGTTTGCTCAGCAGTATATGAACCTGTGCCACCAGTACTATAAACACGATTACCAGAAGAATTAAAAATTTGAGTTAAGAAACCATAGTTCGAATAGGAATCTATATTTAATTTTTCACCTGCAACTAGCATAATTTGGTAAAGATCAACATCTTTATTTGTATTTACACCATTACCAATATTAGTCTTAATTTCAAGTTTAGTACCTGTCTTAAAATTCAACTCTTTAGCATTTTCTATAGTATCACCCACATCTTCACTCATTAATTTATTTAATTTGCTACGAGTGAAATTTAAGACTTGCTTATCAATTTTAATTTTATTAACAATTTTAAGATAATAAATACTTGTAGAGGTAGCGCTATATTGCAGTTCACCTGTAGAGCTAATTACAATTTCGTTACCTGCTACATCGAGTAAAGATAGACTTGCTTGTAAGCCAGAAAGCTTAAGATCAAAAACATCACCTTGATTTAAAACAAATCGATATAAGTAAGGTTGTTCAACAACAGGTTGTAACAATTCTATTTTAGATTGAGTTGGTAAGTATAGTTCATAAGCCGTAGCAAGACTTTGACCAGTTTGCTCGTATTGATCTGCCTCATGTATAGAAGCCTTCAACTTCAAATAACTAGATTGTGAAGTATTAGAGTTTAATCTTAAGGTATAATTTCCCTCAACAAGATAGATGCGACTACTTCCACTAATGGCAGGTAAATTACTATAGTAAAAAAGCTGATCGTTATTTTGATTTAATAGTCTTAAAGAAATATTTGAATGACTAGAAGATATATCATTAAGATCCAACCAACCCTCTTTAGCTATATTAAAGGTATAATCTATCTGATCAAATTGAGTTAAAAATGAAGTTGTTATTAATTCTCCATATTTTAACTGCTGAGTAGTATTCAATACTGGTAAGATTTTAACATTAAAATTATTAACAGCATTAATATTATAGTATTTACCAACAACAATATAATATTTATCTCCTAAAGCAATAAAAGCAGAAGTATTGTAATTATTTCTTGACTGTAAAATCTGTCCATTTATATCAACTATTTGATACCAAAGATTTGTAGATGACAAAAACTCAAGGCTATATTTTTGGCCTGCAACGGTATTAAGCTGTAAAAATTTAAATTGCTCATTTTCTTGCAATGTTGAAGAAATATTACTTAAATCAGAAACTTCTTGAGCTTTTTCAATATAATCAATTAATTTAAATGAATACTTAGGTGTCTGCGTATTTATTCCTTCAAATACTAAGTGATAAATACCAGCTGGTAAATATTGGATTGAATATGTATTTGAATCAATTAGAGAACCATCTTCTCTTAAAATATTAAAGAATGTTTGCCCTAGAGTAGCATCAAAAATAAAGGTTGTTGGCTTATCAAGTTTCAAATTATAGTAGTGAACATCTCCACCATTCATAATTTGTCCAGAAACTTGCTCACCAATTTGAACTGTTTTTCTTACTTCAACAGGTTTCGTAATTAGTATTGAGGTCTCTCGGTGTGTAGTTTGTCCCACTCCAAAAACTAATAAAATATATTGACCAGATTGAGCTAATGTATATTTAACTGCATGATCTTCATTAGCATACTGATAAGATGATGTAACTTGTTTCCCTGAAGGATCATATAGCTCCCAACGAATATTTTGATCAATTTCTCCGATATTTCTTAAATCAATTAGCCAAGAATCACCAGCTACCCCAGCAATACTCTGAACATTGGTTTTGCGACTATTATTAGCACTTATAATAAACGGTTGTCCAAGATTAACGCTTGAAATATTTGAGTTTAATAAATCAACAATTTCCAAAAAATAACCAACTGGATAATTATTATAATTATAAATCGCTATTTCATAGTCACCAGCACCTAAATCAAGAGCTTGTGCTTCATTAAGATTAAAATATGCAAAAGGACTTTCAGAATTTTTTTTATAAATAGAAATTATTAAAGAAGAATAATTCGAATAACCATTTATTTTATATAAAGAATCCTTTGTAATAGTAAAATTATATTTCTGTAAACTATTGCTCTTAATAGAAACATCAGAAACAAGTTCTCCTATAGCTATATTCAAATACTTATCTTTACTACTCACAGAAAAAAAGACATCTCCTGTATAATCATCATTATAATTAAATACTTGTAGATAATAAGTACCTGTTTCCCTTACCTCAAACCAACCATTATAATTGTAATAACCACCGATCTCTCTTATGACATTTCCTTTTTCATCATAAACAATAAATCCAGAGTTATAGTTAGTATTAAAATCATAAATTTTATTCTTATCAAAAACAGCCTTAATAATATTACTAGGCAAGCCCTGATTAATATTTACAGACACATTAGAGCCAAAATTAATATCTAAAAACTCAGTAGTTATAAATGTTTTAAAACTAAAAGTACTAACAATATCATTCGCTTGCTTATTACTATTAACTACAATAGCATAATTACCAACAGATAAAACATAAACACCATAATGTGAATTTACAACTAGCCCATTACTATCTATGATTTTATATGTATTACTCGAACTATTAGGTGATTGCTCGACAACTTTTAAAGCTGTCATCTTGTTAACAGCAAATGAATATTTTCTTTGTTGCTCAAGTCCTACAAATTGATCATTTACAGTAGTATTTAAATCGATACTTTTTGGCTGTAAAATCTCCTTTTTAATTAAATCAATTTTAAAAACAGCCTGAGTATTGCTTAAATTTTCAATTAACAATATATATTTAGAATTTAGGCTATTTTTAGGTAGGATTTGGTACAAGGATGAAAGAGTACCAGCAGAGATTATATTACCATCTTGACTATATAAGCTAAATTTAAGGTTAGATATATTCTGGTCAGCTGTATTATAGTGCAACCAATATTCAGCATTACCTTCAATAGATAAATTAAAGAATTGATAATCACCTTTTGTAGTTAAACTCACTGAGGATGATAAATTTTCTTCAATATTCAAGAAATTACTTTGATCTTGCAAAATAAAATCAAAATCATTTCCATCAATTTTCTCATAGAACTCAATTTTATAGACTCCTGCTTTAAGCCAGAAGCCTTCTACCCCTTTACTATTTACATTATTTAAAATTTTTGGAGAACCATCAAACACTAATCCTGATGGGCCAGTAATTTCAATATTACTAAAAGCATTTTTTATAAAGTTAAATGAGATAAAACCATCTTCTTTTAAAGCAAAACTATACGAGATACGATCATCTAATTCACTACTATTTTTACTAATTTTCTGATTTACGCTAATTATCTTACTTTGAACTGGCTCATGAATTAAATCTTCTTTATTCAATGAAAATTTGACGCCAATTTGCTTCTCAGAACCAATATTCATTACCGAAATATAGAAAAATGGCTGTGTTTTTAATAACTCAATTGGATTATTATCAATTCTTGTTCCATCTTGAGTCCAAAAATTGAATTCAACTCCATAATTTTCTGATATAGCTTGAAAGGTAAAACGGTTATAGTTATCGGTATAAGTTGCAAAATAGTCTTGAGAGACTTTATATAAAACTGTCTCACCTACCTCTAATTGCTCAATAATAGTTTCATTATTAACAAGTAAATTGTTAGCTTGGCTAGCCGATAAAATTTCAAAATAGGCAAATCCAGTTAACCAATTAGATTTAGCTACAATTTTATAGATACCTTTTTGTAAGTGTGTAGCTTGCAAATTTAAATTTCGATTAGTAGAAATTGAGGAACTTGCAAACATAGGTTGATTATTTGGAAGATTCCCCCCTACACCCACTAACTGGTAATTAAAGCCATCAAAAACCGAAACATTAAAGAAATAAGTTCCAGCTTCTTCAACATTTAAAATAATTTCCTGTTGCTGATATTGAAAATCAAAATTTTGATCAACTTTTAGGTTTGTACTAGAATTGACTGTAAATTGCTGTTGTCTTTGATTTTTAGAGAAATCTAAATTCGCTTCAACTCCGTTAAGATTTTCAATAATCAACCAATATTTTTTATTATGCTCCAGTAAAGGTAAGGATAATGTTCTATAATAATAATCAGACATTATAATTAGACCATTTTCATCCATCAACTTCAATAAAAAGCTTGAAGATTCAGAATTATTATAGTCAGGTAAATTAACAAAATATTGAAAGCTACTATCAGCAATGAAATTATAAACTTGGATACCGTCTTCTGAAACAGTATTATGTTCAACCAAATCAATGGTTTTATTTTCATCAAACTTATTAAAATTAATACTTATAGCGCCATCAGAATCAGGAATATAATAAAAATCAATTTTAACTATATAATTACCTGTCTCAAATAAATACAATTTATTGCTTGAATCTCGTAATGAATCAACAGCACACTCAACACCATTTATCAATTTAAAAAATTGATATGAAACACCTAAATTTTGTTCAAAATTGAAAGAGAACAAATTTTTCTCATCAATATTAAACTCAAACTCAATACCATTATAGAGATCTTTGTAATCAATTATGTTATTACGATAAATATCAATATTCGGCCTTTCATTTACTATAGTAAAATTAATATCTTTGATAGTATCAGAAGATATATTGGTAATACTTAAGTATATTAAATTCGATATTTTTTTACTCTTTAAAATGATATCAAATGCACTTTCAATATTAATATAAGAACCAATAAAATCACCATTATCAGCCCACAAATCAACTTTTAGCCCCGAAAAACTATTAAGATTTTTAAACGACAATTCGTCGCCTAGGCCAACAGGTAATTTATAAGAAACAGATTCATTTTTATCAAGAGAATTTATAGAAACAGAGCTATCTTTCAATAATTCTTTTTCTATATGTGATGAAGAGAAAATACTAAATTTATAATTAAGAGCTTCGTGATTATCATTAGCAATTGCTAAAAAATAGACTCCTCTTCTTAAATATAAACCATCAAGTGAGTTAATACTATTATATTGAACTCTTGGACCTAACAAACTCCAGTTTAATAAATTACCTTGCTGTAATTGATTAAGAAAATACAAACCGTCTTGCTTGATCTCAAGTGTAACAATTTGAAAGTCTTGATTAACATCAACTTGCCCATCCAAAATTAGTTCTTGGTCTGGTTCAACCGTCTTTTTTGAAGTAACTGAAATACTATTGTTTAAATTTTCTGTTTCTTCAAGTAAAACTATCGGATTAACTAAATTTTGATTTGCTGCACTCCATATCACCAACTTATATTTCTGAGAAAAAACAACAGGTCCTAAATCAGTTGACTCAGATGCTAGCTGACCAGAAAACCATTCAACCCCATCCATTGTAAGCAAACGGAATTGAATATTACTTACATCATTTAATAGCGTTATACTATAATTTTTTGAATTAGATACATTAAATTCATAAACTTGATAACCACCACTACCGATTAAATCAACTTCAGTATTTTGATTTAGATCAATCAATTGAGTTTGACTATCATCAGATATATTCAAGTAAAAATCATTTATTGAACTGTTTTCTACCGTATTAATTAATTCAAATTCTAATTTATACTTACCAGATTGTAGCCACAGAGTTTGATAAGCCATTCCACTGATATTATTAACATATTCAGCAGCCCCTGAATAAACCTCTCCATGATTATCAATTAATTTAAAACTTTGATAGTTTTTACTTAAAAATTCAATGGTTATAAAACCATCATTTACGATATCAAATGAAAAGAATGGTTCGACATCTGAGCTCAAGGAATTAAACTGTAACTCTTGGTTGATATCGATAGATTGATATTTAGGTTCTAAACCAAACTTTAACCCACTAACTTCATTACTAGATTTGTTATATATAGAAAAATACAGATAATCTAAGTTATCTTCAATATTTAATGTAAAATCATTATCAAATGATTTATATAACTCTCCATTTTCATTAAAAATCTGAATAGTTACATTTGGGTTATTAATATAATTTAACTTAAAGTCTTCATAAGAACCTGTAGCTAATTTCCACCAAGAAATTTGGTTAGCTTCAAGAGTAGGAACAATTAATTCGGAACCTACCTTTTCCATAACTGGAATATTAGCGACTGAATGAATGTTAAGCTTAGCTCTAACATCGCTGTTGTCCAATGCATTTAAATAAACTCTATGTTTTCCTTTAGTCAGAGCAAAGGATAGCGCTTGATAGTTAGACTCTTTACTATTCTGTGATTCGATTGTTTGATAAAAATTTCTTTCATCAAATCGAAAGTTCAATGAACCTATATAAGTCAAATCAAAAAAGTATAGACCATCAGCATCAACATTAATCTCAAATTCCTGCTCTCGTCCAGAAGACAAATTAATGAAATCCATAACAGTAGAATCATTAATTTCTACTTTTTTAGGAAATGAACTCAAACGAAAGTTCAATTCGGAATTTTCATTATTGGTTGATTCTATAATTAATATATAGTCATCTATTAAATCTTTTCTGTTTAAGTAAAAATTATAATTCGAAAGTTTGCCATCAAATAGTGTAAACCCATCTATACTTAAGATCTTGAAGTTGTAATCCTCAGAATATTGGCTCGCACTAATTGAGTAATCATGCGCTTCATCCATGCTAAAATGATAGATAACTACTTGTGATGAAAGTTCAACTTTTCTTGAAATGTTTTTATCTAAAGTTTCAAACTGACTAACATCTCTTAGTTGAAAAATAAAATTACTATTTTTTATTTTATTTTTAAATTCAATGTAATATTGTCCTGCAACTAACCACCCTGCATATATATTAGTTTTATTTAATAAATTTTCCCCTTCTGGGCCTACAATTAGAACTTCTTCATATATATTCTTCAAAAACTCAAAACTAACGAAACTATCCTTTTCAAGTTTAAAGTCATAATTAATATTTCGTGGTAAATCTATAGCAGAATCTTCTACAGTTTGTCCTAAAGAAATCGACTTAACAACATTTACAGGCTGATCATGTTTAATTGTATTAACTTTAAAATAAATATTATCAATAGCTTCTACCAGACTATCATTTGCAATAGTTATAAAGATTTTATCTTGTTCATAATCCTGATAAAAATTGGTATTATCTTTTAAATGATTAGAAATAATCTTTCCATATTGATCCCAAACTATAATATTTAGATCAGGATTTGAAATATTTAGTTGAAAACTATATTCATCTAGAATTCTTGAATCTAATTGGTAAGTAATAAATTGACCAGGCAGTAAATGTTCTACTGTGTAGTCCTGACCTGATTGAATTGGACTTGCTGATTTACTTGAAATAAAATCCAGACCAAAACTTCCTACTGAATCATAGTTTGAAATAGAAAGTTTATAAAAACCTTTTGTTAAATATACTGCTTGTACTATATTATCTCCTTGTTTAACATTATTACTCCACTCTATTTTTTTTACTCCAGGTCCACTTAAATTCCATTTTGTATTTACTAGTGTTTTTTCAGGATAAATAAAATACGTTCCAGACTCAGTGATATTCAACTCAACGTCATATGTCTGAGCAATGCTATCAAACTCATATTCTATTTTTTTACTACCATTTAAATCAAATTTATCTTCTTTTAAATTTGAAAGTCCAATACTATACTCAAAACTATTTACATTTTGCGATGAAGAATTAATCCAGAGATAATACTCTTCATTTAAACTTATTTTCTGTTTGATTAAATCAAGTTGATGAATATTAGTATCTAAAATTAGAGTCCCATAGTGATCAAGCAAATATACTTTAGGGATATCAGTAGTAGTTAATTTTATATCTACAGTTATAGTTCCTTTAACTGATTTTCCATAATTACCAGAATTCTCATAATTTGGATTGTAATATCTATTACTCTCTGAACTAAATGCTAAGTAATATTCACCATCTGCACTAAATGTATAAGAAATTGCTGAATTACTAGTTTGTACTAATTCTCTTCCATTTATATCAAAGATTTTTAAAAATCCCTGCATTTCAGTACTGTATGGTGCTGAAATATTGATTGTGTTACCCTTTTTCACTTGGAATTTATAAAAATCAACATCATTATAATTTGTTTCGTTATCACCAATAGCAACTTGTAATCTTTCTATTTTCAAAATATCAAGTTGTTGTGCTGTCGAAATTGAATCTCTCACATCACCAAACTGATTGTCACTTTCAATAGCCGATTTATACTTTATTTTTAATAGTACGTTTTGATCGATGCCTTTTTCTGGTTTACTATTAATATTATAATTATTATTATCAGTTGTACTGATACCTATATAATATAAACCGTTCTCAGTCACATTAAAATTTAAGTTATTTTCTTCAGCTTTGACAATCTCATTACCATATTTATCAAAAATTCTTATAAGTGTATTAGGTTGTTCTTTTTCAAGAAGTAATTTATCATCTTTGTTTAGCTTTAATTCAAATAAATCATAGCTACTTAATGTAAAGTGACTGTTTAATAATTTCTCAGTGAAATTTTCTAAATCAATGTTTTTAGCATATTCAATCTCTGAAATATATCTTTCAGAAATAAGTGAAATGAGTTCATTACTCCCACTGTTAATTTTTACAAATTTCGACCCAGTTCCAATATTATTTAATATCAATCCTTTATTGTTTTCATCAATAAGACCATCAACTTTAGAGTTTGTTTTTACAATGAATTTAATTTCACCGGCTGTAATATTTAAGCTATTTATTTCTAAAGTATAAGTGCCTGTTTTTAAAAATTTTGGTGCTGATTTATTATCACTTTCTAATGTACTGAGTGGTGAGAAAATAATATTTGAACTTTCATCTTTAATAGACCATTCTGTATTTTTTAATCCTTCTGTAATCTGATCAAATACCACCCATTGATCATGATCTATTTTAAAATTAAATTGCTTTGATTCAAATGGTTTATTAAAGTTTACTATTTGTTCTTCATTTATGTTTAATGATGAAATTTCAGACTTTAAAACATGTAAAGTAAAGTCACCTTCTAAATTACTATAATGAGTACTACTATCTATTGATAACCAATAAGCTCCACTTTTTTCCGCTACAAATCCTTGACTATCATTTGTACTTAAACGATTTTTGACTAATTGAGCGTTATTATCGAAAATACTCCATGTTGCATCATTAATATGACTTTCAAAAAATATACGATCTCCTGCTTCCACATCTATTTGGTATAAAACAGCTTGACTTGCAGGATTAAGATTCAGATGTGTTTCTTGATTTGGCTCTAACTTTATAGCACTTTCTTCGCCAAATAATCTAAATTTATAGTTTCCAATCTGATCATTATTACCATCAATAGTTAGTTTATATGTGTCAGGGGTAAGCTCTAAAAATTTATGGCTATCTTGATTTAGTTCAATTGCAGAGAAATTTTTACCATATTCTTTACCTTGCAATGACCAGTTAAAATTTTCACCTTCTACGCCATCAAAAAAGAATTTTGTTTTCTCTTTAATAACAAACTCATATTGTTTTTGTTGACCCGGTTGATCAATAGCTCCAGTAATTTCCTGTATACCTGGCATTAAATCTGCAGAAAGCAAAAGTTTTGGTTCAAGTTGTTCAACTGTCCACATTTGCTCTTGTGCATTTGTATTCGTTTCTTGTTGGCTCATGCCTCACCCCAATTGTTACTAATTTGTGAATTTTTGTTAAAACAAGTTTATATATGGATTGTAAAGATAGTTTTAATAAGGATCAATTTATTTTTAATCATTTAAGTTAATAAAATTAGATCCTTAAATAAAATATAAAATTATATTTACTTATACCCAATCACAAAATTTAATTAATCTTCATAAAAATAAAACAAAAATAGCAAAAACACCCAGATATATTAAATTAAGCTAAACAATAAGCTTCTTTTTAATATATTAAGTACTTAAGAATTCAAACCTATTATTAATAATCATTTAGTAAAAAAAATTATTTTTATATGCATATATATAAATAATTTCTGATGATCTTATCCAATATAAGAGACCTATTTCTTTAAAATTTATAAAATTCTAAAATATTTAAATTTAAAGTTTTAAGAAAAAATTTATATCTAAAATTCAACAATAAAAATATCACATTTTTCACAAATTAATTGATTATAATCACATATTAATACAGTTTAATAATTCTATTAAATTGGCAGTATCATTGAATACTGCCCTTTATTGGTCTTAATCTTTTTTAATTCTAAATTACTTTATTCTTCACTCTTTTCTAATTAATGCTTTAGAAAAGCAAGTAAACATCTTTTTTCTCTCATCCGCCCCATCTGAGCTTAAAAGCTGAATAATTGCGCCTTCAATCATATATACAAACAGTTTGGCATCCTGAAAAGTTGCATCGGTTTTAAGTGCTCTAAGTTGGTTATAGATTTCATTGATTAGCCAAGTTCTATACCTCACTGCGGTTTGGTAGACTTTTGGATAGGTCAGTTTCGTTTCAAAAATTGCTTTAAATAATAAATAGTAGTGCCCCTCTAAATCAGTATGTAAGAAATAAAGTGCCTTGAGTTTATCAATCGCGCTTGTGTGGTGGGCGTACTCAGCAATCGAAATCACTTTTTCTTTTAAACATTCTTTTTGTACGATCAAACAGATTTCAATAAACCGCTCTTTAGAGTGAAAATAATGATAAAAAGTCGCTTTTGGAATTTCGGACTCTTTCACAATTCTGTCGACCCCAACCGTATGAAATCCGTGATGATGAAACAAATGAATCGACGTATGAATGACTTGAATAGCACGCGTTGGGAGAACTAAATTTGGCATAGTTTTACCGTTATAAAAATTCTTGTTGTTTCTAAATGAGATACTTTTTTGGGAGAAAAAAAGGCATAGCAAAGCCGTAAAGACTGTGCGTGGCACATCTCAAATTTTATTGTTGATGCAAGTTTTTTTTGAGCCGTAATGACTTAAAGCCTGAAAACCTTAGGGCGTTCAAGCTGCTTTAATTTTTTAAGCTGTGTCGTTATAGCTTTTGGCAAAGACTGCCAAAAAATAATGGATGTGCAAAGCCAACTCCTTTTTATTGGGAGTTCTGCCAAAACATTAAAATTATGGTGGCAGAACGAAAGAGGGTTGACGGACTGGTCATAGAGCCAGCACACCCGAAGGTGTCCCCCTCCCGTTCCACCGTAGAGGGGGCACGAGGGGCTAGGCACTAAAAGTAAAACCTTTAATGCTTCTATGATACGGTCCGTCAAAACCGACTGGCGATGTGGCCAGCAGGCAAAGGATAGTGTCCAACCCTTTTACAGTCAAGCACACAAAATGACATTTGTTTTAAATTAGATCATTAAAAAGTAAGGATAAATAATGAGTGAGTTATTGTTAAATTGGGGTTTATAAAGCAGGCATAAATTAAAACAGCCAAGTGCAGATAAGTCTTGAGCTGAATATACACAGATGTTGTGTGTATTGCCGATTTGAACCAAGAAAATAATTTACTCTTAAATTTATTTTTTCATAGGTAGTAGTAAAACAGGGTCTTCAACATCATAACCAGTTTCTTCTGGAACCCCCAGATATTTAACGACAACTAACCTCTTATTTTGTTTAGGCACTCTATAATTTTGGGAAATTTTTATTGCTTTGGTGTAATGAACCGCAATATGGATCTTACTTTGTAAAGACGGCGATTTTACAACATATTCTGTTTTATATTGTGTCATCTTTTCTGAAGGATCAGACCAAGCTGATATTTGAGTCTGATGACTTTTTAATCTTTGAATTTTTACAGTCTTACTATTACTTACGATCAAAGGGGTTAAATTCTTTTTAATTTTTTTTATAGCCTTATTAAATCCACTACTATCTTGATCATAATCAATCTTATGGGTTTTTGGATTGATATATAGAGATCGAACTTCAATAAGTTTATCGGGTGATTTACTATTTAACAGATAATAATATAATTGTGGTAGACGTCCTCGACCATCCTCATAATGTCTTAATACATAAAGTTTCTTGTCTTTTTCCTGATAACCCAATACTTCAATTTTTTGTCCACCACCCACTGTCGCATAAGTATGTGCGGATAACATAAAAATAGCACTAAAACTTAGAATTTTTAGAAACTTCATTAGCTGATATCCTTGTGATTTTTTAGACGGGAAATTAATTAACGAACATAGAGTGGATCTTCTTCAACAAAAAACACTTCACCCGATGAAGGTAGAATCCATTGATAGGTTCCGTCTATTTTCTTCATTTTTTCTTTAAAAATATTATATATCGCTACAAGATCATGTTTTTCATCATATTCCCCTACATAGCCCAGTGCCTTTTCATCCTGAAACTCTTTAAACATTTTATGCATTTTGACAGCTCTAAGTTCCATATCTTTTCTCCTTTTTATTATCCATACAATAATTATGATCTCTTTTTATGTTCAATACTAAAAAAAATGTACCAAAATATATCTCATAAAATATCAATCAAATATTTATTGGATTTTAATATTTATCAAACCTAAACTTTTCCATATCGTATGGTATGTCTAGCTTCACACTCCACTGGCTTAATTCTTCACTCATTATAATGGCATCAACTTCAAAAGCATCTTTCTCACTAAAACCTTTTATTTTTAAAAAATTAACAAAACTAGAGGAGTTTATTTTATTAAGATATCCGACTCTTAAAGTATCTATATATACTGCGATTTTATTTGTTTCTTTTTCGAGGCAGATTACAGCATTTTTAAAGACCTTCACGCTACCGACATTTTGGTTACCGACTAAAGTTATCAATTCTTCTTGGTATAAAATCACAATTATTTCATGTTCAAAAAAGTTTTTGTGATCTGTAAATATTTTCCCAGCTATTTTTAGGGTGCTTTCTGGGAGCTCTAGATTAACCGTAGAAAAAACCTTAAATAAAATATAAGCAAAAATAAATAAGATAAAAAGAATTATTATAAAATACATATTAAAATATTCCTCTTAATTTTATAAATTGGCAAAAAGAATAATTATTCTTTCTACCAACCAATATTTTTAAGAAAAAATATAAATTTCTATATTATTATTTTTTCTCATTTTTATCATTTTGATTGACTTTTTCTACGTCATTTTGCTCAGGAGTTTTAGGTTCAAACTCTTTACCATCTTGTTGTTGCTGTTGTTGCTCTTTTGATTTGTCTTGATCGCTTTTAACTTGGTCCTGAGACATTAGAGTCTCTCCTATTTAATAGTGTGCAGATGATTATCTAGCACTTAGTTAACATAGTCCCTTTACCTTTATATAGATACAGCGCAAGTGTATCTGAATGTGATACTGTTGTTTATTATCATAATAATATATATTTTAATCACTACATAAAACAAATACTTCAAACTCTTATATTTTTATTATTTTAAGCTTATTAACTTTATGCTCACACCCCAAGTACGAATTTAACCCACAAAAACAATATCATAAAGTTTTTATATTTTTAGATACAGATGCGAATATCATATTTTCCACAGACTATATAAATAAAATAGATTTTAAATATCTATTAATTCGTATCCTTGATTTAAATTTTACTACTTAAATCAATATATAAGATATTTTTTAAAAAATTATATCGATATTAAAGTATATAAAGGAACATATCTCTACATACCACTCCCATAACTACCGTAATGTAACTGAGTGAAAGGTATACTATCAAACTTCACTACTCTTATTAAGAAGCTTAAAATGTCTGATTTTAAAGACTTTTCAAAAAAAGCAACTCAGAACCAAAATGACTCCGATCCAAAACCAAATGAGGATAAAGTTGAAAAACCAGCCCAGCCATCTGAATCAGAAGACTCTTCACCAATTAAAAATAATGAAGAAAAAAATAAATAAAAAGATAAAATTTCAATTAATATGAAAGAAGTCCATTTTTGGGCTTCTTTCATATTAATTTTTTATAAACAAATCTTCCAATCAGATCCTTTAAAAACTCAAAAACCAATTAATTTTTAAATTTACTTAAATCTTTTGAATTAAAATCTGGATCGACATGTGTTTGTATTAATAAAATGAGTTCTTCATTTACTTGTCGAATTAGCTGTGCTTGTAAGCGGTTATCTTCAAGCTCATCAATTAACCGAATAATGATATTCCTCAACCACTCACACTCTATTTCTTTCTCTGCATTTTTTTGGGCAAGATAATTTAAAAGTTTATCTTTTTCAATCAATTTATCTCCCATATAGACACCTACAATCCAAACTAAATTATTTTCTTTAGATTACAGGATAAAATAATATATTCATGAATAGTTATGTATTTATAAATTTCAAAAATTAAATCTACAAAATATTTAAATTTTATTCTAATGAAGAGGATAGCTTCAAAAGCCCACCCTCTTTTATAATAAATTATTTATTTTAATTTAGGTAACTAAAAGTTTCGTATTCAGTATTAATTCAGCTCTTTTTTGTGCTTCATAGAAGTCAAGTTCTTCACTTATCCAAAATGAATGAAGTTGCCCATCTAAATGAAAATACTCTTTATTGTATTGAGAACCATGATCAGAATAATGGTTGTCTACTTTGAAATGAGTCTGATCATTCTTTCTTTTTTGACCATCAAGTATGCCGCCAATACAGATATCCATTTTAATGCCAATTATTAATCGAAATTGACTATAGCACACATAGATCGGTTGCTCTAAAAAGAGTTGTTACCCGTAACTTTTCTACCATTTATCAATGTATTATGGCTTTAGTGTATCTGCTTAAATTTACAGGTAATAAAAAATAATTTATATGTTTAGGATATTTAAATACGCAATATTAGTGTTTAATTTTCCAAATTTCATATTAGTGAAAATAACCCTTCTTTGATTAGATAAATCTCTATATGCTGCAATGAACCACTTACAGAAAATTACTCGAATGGCCGAACAGACCCTGCTACAAGAGCTTAACTCGCGAATCGAATATTATTCTTCAAGAACAGACTATCCGCTACGTAGAATTTTAATAGGCTACCGTGCATACGCAAAATTAATGTTATGCGCCTCTTTCTCAGATGAGGTCATAAATTCTGCAATTGATCCCAATAAACGCAAATATAAAAAGTTAAAAATTAAAATTACGAAAGACGATAATCAACTTGATCTTGAATAAATTAATTCATTTATTAGTTTTTATAGATAACTGATTTAATGAGATAAAAAAGTACAATCTATTTAAAAATAAAAAAATTTCAAATCTGGAAATGCTTAGAAAAAAGAACAAATAAAAGAGGCCGAAACCTCTTTATTCTTATTACTATAAAAATCAGTCATCAATCATGGCGAACTCTTGCTCAGGCGTACCTTTAACCAAATGGTGACGGCTATATAACAGATAATAAAGTATAAATCCGACATAAATGAGTGCAGCCAATAACCAAACTTTCGGATTCACCATTAACCCTGCAACTACAGCAACGGCGGCAAGAATCAAGGCAATACAAGACGTCCAAACCCCACCAGGCGTTTTATAAGGGCGTGGTAACTCAGGACGAGATACGCGTAATTTGATATGTGAAAGCATCATCAAAACATAAGAAATTGTTGCACCGAATACTGCCATTAAAATGAGTAAGTCACCCTCACCTGTTAAAGAAAGTAAAAACCCAATAATGCCAGGAATGATAATGGCCCAATATGGCGCTTTATTTTCATTGGTAAGCGATAGGTTTTTTGGCAAATATCCCGCACGCGACAGTGCAAAGATCTGACGTGAATAGGCATAAATAATTGAGAAGAAACTTGCGACAAGTCCAGCAAGACCGACAAAGTTAACAAAGCTTGCCAACCATGTGTGCTGACCATACACCGCAATCAGCGCATCAACCAAAGGTGCTCCCGAATTTTTTAAAGCATTTGAACCCGCAGCGCCTGCGCCCAAAAATAAAATTAAAAGCGCAAACGATGCCAATATCAACATTGAACCAATCAAGCCTCGTGGCAATGAACGTACTGGATCTTTTGCTTCTTCGGCAGCCAGTGGCACCCCTTCAACTGCAAGAAAAAACCAGATGGCATAAGGTACTGCTGCCCATATTCCCATATAGCCAAACGGTAAAAAGCTACTCGCACCTGCATGAGAACTGACAGGAATATCAAACAAACGTGCACTGTCAAAATGTGGAAGCATCGCAACGATAAATACAACGAGTGCAATACAAGCAACGGCGGTAATTCCAAACATGATTTTAAGCGCTTCACCTGCACCTTTCAGATGAATGCCCATAAAAACTAAATAACAAATTAAATAAACAGCCCAACCGCCAATGCCAAATAATGATTCGCAATATGAACCGATAAATACTGCAATCGCAGCAGGTGCAATTGCATATTCAATTAAAATCGCAGTCCCTGTGAGATATCCTCCAAAAGGACCAAATGCAACACGGGCAAAACTATAGCCACCGCCAGCAGTGGGCAACATCGTTGACATCTCAGACATCACAAAGCTCATGCAGAGATACATAAACGCGACGATAACTGTTGCAATAAAGAGTCCGCCCCATCCACCTTGTGCCAGCCCAAAATTCCAACCAGCAAAGTCACCCGAAATAACGTAGGAAACACCGAGTCCCACCAAAAGTAACCAACCTACTGCCCCCTTTTTTAACTGACGTTTTGCAAAATACTCTGCGTCCTGTTGTAGAGCGCCAACATCTACACTTAATTCTGACTCTTTCATTGCCGTATTGCCTTATCGACTAAATTTACACCATCAATAGTTGCGCAAAAGATATTCATAAAACTTGACAGCAAAACATCTCCCCGACCACTTGAAGTCAAGTTGATTCATTTTTTCTTTTATAAGATCGACGGCATCTCAACACGAAACGTGTTTAAAAATTAAATTGAGGAGATGGGTTATGTCTGTAGAACAAAATGAATTTTTAAGCCAAGTTCAATTACAAATACTGGCAGAACAAGCAATTAAGCAATATCCATCAGACTATCAAGGACAGGTCAAACTACTGTGTCAGTCTGAAAATGCAACCTATCAAGTTTCGACTGGATCTGCCCGATATGCACTTCGAATTCACCGTCCCAACTATCACAGCAAACTCGATATACAAAGTGAGCTTGAATGGTTAGATGCTTTAAATGCGAGTGGTATTCAAGTTCCTGTTGCGATTGCAGATCAATCGGGTGAACGCGTAATTACCTTGAAACTATCGAATGATATTTATCGTTATGCAGTCCTTTTCAACTGGGTTGAGGGCGATATGCCGACTGTTGAAGTTGACCCCACTGCATTTGAGCAATTAGGACAAATTACCGCAAAGTTGCACGTACATAGCAAAACATGGCAAGCGCCTGAAAACTTTCAACGTATTGTGTGGAACCATGAAACCATGGTCGGTGCAGATGGTCACTGGGGAAACTGGAAAAATGCACCTCACTTGAGACAACAAGATCACGGCGTTATCGAAGAAGCCATTGTACAAATCGCGAAAGATTTAAATTCTTTTGGCAAAACTCAGGAACGTTATGGCCTGATTCATGCCGATTTGCGTTTAACCAATCTATTACTACAACAAGAACGTATTGGCGTGATCGATTTTGATGACTGTGGAATGAGCTGGTTTATGCATGACCTCGCCGCTGCGATTAGCTTCAATGAACATTATGCAAATGCGCCTCAATGGGTTGATCACTGGTTAAAAGGCTACGAACGTGTAGGTCATATTCAGTCAGAAGAATATGAAATGATCCCAACTTTTATCATGCAACGCCGTATTCAAATGATGGCTTGGAATGGTTCTCACGCACAAACAGAAATGGCTCAAAGTCTTGGCGATCAATGGTCCAATGAAACTGTGCGTCTCTGTAAAAAATATTTAACCGGACAAATGCCTGTAGGAATTTGAAAAGTGATTTAGATCGCTTTTCCCTCATTTCCAATTTTTAGTTTTTAAATTTTATAGAATTTAAAGGAAGGGTTTATGCAAGCTACCCATCAACTGAGCCGAGTTGCCAAAGCACTATTACTCACCAGTAGTCTGGCAAGTATGATTGCGCTAAGCGCATGTAACTACAACCCTTTGCAAAGCGCATCTCCCCCAGTCGCTATTCCCCAAAAAGAATATATACAAAAAGGTCAATGGGACGCTTTTAACTTTGACCAACTTAATCAATTGATTGCTACCTATGGAAAAGACAGCCCAAACTACAATTCTGACAAACGTCCGTATATTGTCACTGACTTTGACAATACCTCAGTATTTTTAGACATCGAAGAAGCCACTTTAATTTATCAACTTGAACACTTAGCGTTTAATGTCACGCCAGAGCAGCTTAATCAAATTATTCGTAAAGGAATTAGCTCGCAAAATTTTGACGCGGCCTACAATAACCAACAAGGCGAAGCCGTCAATATTGATAAAATTGCCCCAGATATTATTGCCAGCTACACATGGCTTTATCACCACTATAGCGGTCTAAAAGGTAAGCAAAGTCTGGATCAAATTAAACAAGATCCGCATTATCTCGATTTCATTACTAAAATGAGATATCTATATGCGGCGATTGGAGACACGTTTGATCATGAAGTCGCATATCCATGGGTCACTTATTTATTTACTGGGCTTACCGAACAACAAGTCCGTAATTTGGTGAAAGCAACGGTGGCTTGGCAAATGCAGCAACCGATTGGACCTGTGACATGGACCTCTCCCGTAGCACTTTCTGGCCAAGCAGGCGTTGTGAAAACCACTTGGGAAAATGGTTTAAGACCATACCGTGAAATGCAAAATCTATTTAAGGCCTTTCAGGACAATGGCATTGATGTATATGTCTGCTCGGCATCTTTTATTGATGTGATTAAAGAAATTATTTCTAATCCAGAGATCGGCTATAACATTAATGAAAAAAATGCCTACGCGATGGAATTAGAACGAGATGCACAAAATCGAATTTTGCCCGAATTTCGTCATGGCTATGCGCAAACTCAAGGTAAAGGCAAAACCGCAACCATCCAGCGTTTTTTAGTCTCTAAATATGGTTACGGGCCAATTTTTATCGCAGGTGACAGTGAAGGCGATCAAAATATGATGCAAGATTTTGCGGAGACTCAGAAAGTACTGATTATCAATCGATTGCGCAGTCCAAGTTCTGATATCGGAAAGTTTTCTCAGCAGGCTGTGCAGGGCTATGGTCAAGCCAATCCTAAGTTTTTATTACAAGGCCGCGATGCCAATACAGGTCAATTTAGACCCTCAATGGCCAGTTTAAGTTATGGCACGCAAACGGCGAAAACCACAAAAAATTAATCATTCACTTATTTTCTCATGCCTACAAAACATATTGTAAGCATGAGAAGCCGCTTCATTTCTTGTTTTAGTTCTGCTCTTTGTGCCTATATCTGAAGCACTTTCTGCCTTCTTTTAGTTCGCCACCCAATCCAAAATACAATTATTGATGTCTCCTTAATTGATCAAAGATAAAAATTAAAACAACACTACATATATTATTGTTTTATAATGATTTTTAATTATACAAAATCATAAACTCAAATAAAAACTGGTATGGCTTTTGCTTAATGATAGTTAGGAATAAATATCATGAGACCTTGCCATGTTACATCTCAATCCAGCCCCTCTTGTCGATTCAACTATGTGTAATCAAGGTGTATTGTCTGCAGCTGCCTCTGGATTAAGCGAGTTTATTCGTCAAAAAGGTGCAGATGTTGATCGTGTTTTAGGAATTAGTGGTATTAATCCTGAACTTCTAATTAGCCCAACTTTGAGCTTACAACTCCCCAATTATTGCAAGGTGCTAGAACAGGCAGCACTGGTTTCAGGTTGTGATAATTTTGGCCTGCATTATGGTCAACAGTTTCAACCCAAATCATTGGGGCTCATTGGGTACATTGGTCTTTGTTCAAACACATTAGAATCTGCACTGATGAACATGACCAATAATTTTTATTTGCATCAGAAAGATACACTCAATCGAATGGTCGATTTGGGAGATAGCTGGCGAATAGATTATCAAGTTCAACATGGCGCGATTTTAACTCGCCGCCAAGATGCAGAACTGACTATGGGCATGTTTATGAATGTGATCCGTGAAGTGATGGGCCCTCATTATTCACCACGCGCGATTCACTTTGAGCATACTCGACCTGAATTCTGGCAAGAACACAGCAAATTATTTAACGCGCCTGTTTATTTTGATCAACCATTTAACTCCATCATCATTTCAAAAAAAGACGTCCAGCATACTATGCCGGGGCGTGATTCTATTTTGTTAACAGTGATTCTAGATACACTGCTCTTACTCAATCGCTCTTCACCAAATCAAAGTCTTGCAGATCAGGTACGCTCTCACATCCAGCTTGAACTGAGTGAAGGTGAACCAAACCTTGAAAAAATTGCTCATGATATTGGTTTAAGCAGTTGCACCCTTACCCGCCGTTTAAAAAATGAAGGACTCACCTTTACCCATTTAGTTGATCAGGTTCGTTGTGAATTGGCCGAACATTATATTAAACAGAAAAATATTCCAATTTCAGAAATGGCATTCCTGTTAGGTTATTCAGAAGTAAGTGCTCTATCACGTGCATTTAAACGCTGGTTTGGTGTTACACCACGTCAATTAAGACACTAAAACATCGCAAATACAGGCCTTGAATAAAGGCCTTTTTATTATTTAAGCAATTCGAGATAACATCTAAAGCTGCAAGATAATTGAACAAAAAATACCCCTCAAATTAGATTTAACATCCAACTTGAAGGGTATTTTTTATAGAAGGTCTTACTTTAATTTTGTTAAGGCTTGATCTAAAGCACCAACTAACCAATCGATATCTTTTATTTGGAAAGCCAAAGGTGGGCGCAATTTCAATACGTTGCCATAAGGGCCTGCAACTGAGGTTAAAACTCGATGAGTATTTCTGAGCTCTTCAATAAGGTTCAAAGCTAATGCTTTATTCGGCTCTTTTGTGGCTCTATCTTTAACCAGTTCAAATCCTATAAATAGACCAGCGCCACGGACATCGCCCACCATCTCATGTTTATCCATAAGTTTAGTGAGTTCTTTTAGAAGTAGCCCTCCCACATATTTGCTATGGGTTTGCAATTCTTCTTCCTGAATGACTTTAAGTACAGCCTGTGCTGCCGCCATAGAAACAGGATTACCACCAAAGGTATTAAAATATGGAATTTTATCGCTAAAAGCAGCAAGGACTTCACTCTTGGCTAAAAGCCCTGACACAGGTACCCCGTTGCCCATTGGTTTACCTGTGGTAATGATATCAGGCACAACATTGTGACGACCAAAGCCCCAGAAAGAATCGCCAGTGCGCGCGAAACCCGGTTGTACTTCATCGGCGATAAAGATTCCGCCATTGGCATGCACGACATCAACCGCTTTTTGTAAGAATCCAACAGGATTAGGCATTACACCATCAGAAGAAAATATTGAGTCCGCTAAAAAACCTGCAAACTTGATGCCTTTTGCATTCATATCATCAATTTGCTGTTGAATCTGCTGTGCGAACCATTCGCCTAAATCATCAGTTTGTATCCGATAATAATCAGGCGCTGGAACTAGACGAGTTGTATCATCTAAAGGTTGTTCAGTTCCAAGCGCTGGAGAGCATCCTGACGTTAAACTACTGGTGCCATGATACGACTCTTGAGACACAATAATTCCCATACCGCCGCTATATTCACGGGCAATACGAATCGCCAGATCATTAGCTTCCGAACCCGTACACATATACATGGCACGGTCAATTTCATCAGGCGTGGTTTGCAAGAGTTCTTCGGTATAATCCAAAATATTTTCATGTAAATAACGCGTATGTGTATTGAGCATTTTCATTTGCTCATTTACCGCTTCAATCACCGCAGGATGACAATGACCAATGCTGGCAACATTGTTGTAAACATCCAGATATTGATGACCTGCTGCATCCCATAAATATTGCCCCTGTCCTTTCACCAGATGCACGGGATTACGATAAAATAAGCGATAGGATTCACCTAAAATTTTATTTCTTTTATCGGTCAGTTTGCGGGTAGCATGGTCCAGCTCAGCAGCATGCTCTGGACGAAAGCTATTGGTATCCATAATGGTTGAACGCGTACCCATGAATGACTCCTCTATTTATATTCAGCATACTTTTGTGCGAGACGATGAATGATGTAGGCAACTCATACGCTGATTCGAAATATTTCAGTATTTGATTGAAGTTACGCAAACCATATTGCTTAAGTATCTTTAAAAAAACTTGACCTCAGACCACTTAAGCCACGATTTGAAGTCAACTTATTGGTCTTATATTCCGATGCTCAACAACTCTTTTTTTCAATAACTCAAATTTGTTACCATTACACATCTGGAGAGACTCCAATTCGCTTTATACTATGGCTGCCAATTCTCAAAGTTCATCCAATTGTGTTCTTTTCTTGAATGACGTTCATTTTTAAAAGACTTGAAATTGGTTAGATGACCAAACGTAAAATATTATTGATTTTTTAAGGGTTTAATACGCATGAATAGCGCTGAAATCATGGCTGACTTATCTTCTCATACACCTATGATGCAGCAATATCTCAAAGTCAAAACGGACTATCAACATGCGTTGCTGTTTTATCGTATGGGTGACTTTTATGAACTCTTCTTTGAAGATGCTCATTTAGCAGCCAAACTTTTAGGCATCACCTTAACCCATCGTGGCAAAGCCAGTGGGCGACCTATTCCAATGGCGGGTGTTCCCTATCACGCGGCAGAAGGTTATCTTGCACGTCTTGTCAAATCTGGGCGCACTGTAGCCATTTGCGAACAAGTTGGAGAAGTGACAGGTAAAGGTCCGGTTGATCGTAAAGTTGTTCGTATTCTTACTCCGGGTACGTTAACTGATGATGCATTACTCAGCAGTTATCAATCATCTAACCTAGTCTCTTTATGCATACATCAAAATCAGATTGGTTTTGCTTTACTCGACTTAAGTGCAGGCATTTTTAAAGTTCAACAACAAGATTACAAGCCAGAACAATTGCCTATCGAACTTGCGCGTTTAATGCCAAGTGAAATCTTGATTGATGAAGACTTGGTCGACACGAATATTATCGAACAAATTAAAAAGCACTTAGATTGTCCCGTTACCAAACGCCCGAATGTAGACTTCAATCAAAATAATGCACAAAAAACTTTATGTGACCAGTTTACGGTATCAACGCTTTCAGGTTTTGGTTTAGATCCATTACCTTTAGCCAAAGCTGCTGCCGCTGCACTCATTCACTATGCAAAAGAAACACAAAAAACTGCATTACCGCATATTCGTTCAATTCAACTTGAACAAAGCACAGACTTTATTGCGCTTGACCCAATCACACGTCGTAACCTAGAAATTATTGAACCATTATTTGAACATGGAACGTCATTATTCCAACTGGTAAATGACTGCCAAACTGCAATGGGTGGACGTTTATTAAGCCGTACACTGATGCAACCTGTTCGTGATACCGCATTACTCGATGCTCGTTTAGATGCCATTGAGCAATTAATTCAGGGATATCATGAAAGCCCAGTTCGTTTGGTCCTTAAAGAAATTGGTGATATTGAGCGTGTGCTTAGTCGTGTTGCACTGGGCAGTGCGCGACCACGTGATTTAGTACAGCTTCGTCATGCATGTGCACAAATTCCAGCGTTAAGAACGGCATTAACTCCCGTCATTCAAGCGAAAAAATCCAAATTATTAGTTCAACTTGATCAAGAACTTGGTGATTTTAAAGCGCTTCATCAACATTTGATGGCAGCTATTGTTGAAAACCCACCTGTATTACTTCGTGATGGCAATGTAATTGCAGAAGGCTACGATGCTGACCTCGATGAATTACGCCAAATTCGCGATCACGCAGGTCAATTCCTCATTGATTTAGAAATTAAAGAGCGTGAACGTACTGGCATTAACACACTTAAAATCGGTTATAACCGTGTAAGTGGTTACTACATCGAACTCACTCGTGCCCAAGCAGAACAAGCTCCAGCCGACTATATCCGTCGCCAGACTTTAAAAAATGCTGAACGCTACATTACCCCTGAGTTAAAAAGTTTTGAAGATAAAGTCCTGTCGAGCGAATCACGTGCCTTAGCACGTGAAAAAGCATTATTCGAAGCTTTGCTTGAAAACCTTCGTGAAAATATTGCTCACCTACAAATGATGAGTTCAGCAATTGCTCAAATTGATGTGGTTGCTAACTTTGCTCATCAAGCACGCTTAAACAATTGGGCGCGTCCTGAATTTACTCCAGAAACGGGCATTAAAATTCAGGCAGGCCGTCACCCTGTAGTTGAAGCATTAAATAAAGCACCATTTACACCAAATGATACTTTTCTTGATAGTCAACATCGCATGGCAATCATTACCGGCCCAAACATGGGCGGTAAATCAACATTCATGCGTCAAACGGCATTAATTAGTTTATTGGCTTACTGTGGCAGTTATATTCCAGCCAAAGCAGCCAAACTCGGTCCAATCGATCGTATTTTCACTCGTATTGGTTCAGCCGACGATTTATCTACAGGCAAATCGACCTTTATGGTTGAAATGACAGAAACCTCTCAAATTCTGCATCATGCGACTAATCAATCTCTTGTTTTGATGGATGAAGTTGGCCGCGGAACCAGTACCTATGATGGCTTGTCTTTAGCATGGGCATGTGTGGTTGATTTAACCAAACGCGTCAAATGTTTATGTCTATTTGCCACGCATTATTTCGAGTTGACTGAACTTGGTGGTGAAGCAGGAATTGATAACTACCATGTCACGGCGCAAGAGCTTAACGGCAACCTGATTTTATTGCATAAAGTTCAGCAAGGTCCTGCAAGCCAAAGTCATGGTTTACAGGTCGCAAAATTAGCGGGTATTCCTGCCAATGTGATTAAAGAAGCTCAAAAACGTTTACGTATTTTAGAAAAACAGCAGCAGCAACATCTACAAACGAGCTTTCAAAATGATTTGTTTGCGCCACCAGATGCGAACGCTGGTTCACAAATCATAGAGAAAGTTGTCGAAATAGAGGTTTCATCCCCTGCTCTAGATTTACTTAAGCAAATTGAAGTCGATAACTTATCGCCTCGTCAGGCGCTTGAGCAGCTCTACGAGTTAAAAGCTGCACTAAAATCCTAATAAATCACGTCTGAATAAGCAGGCTTAGGTCTGCTTATTCATCTCGGAGAATAATATTTATATGATCTTAAGATCTTTGCAATATTCAGAAATCGATCTTATTTGGCAGCAAATTAGCCGCCGTGAACTAATTACTCAAAACTACATACAAAAACAGCAACATCTAGAATTAGTTGATTGTTTTTTTGATGTACAACATTGGGACTCATATCATTTAGAAAATGACCCACCTAAACTGAAACAGCTCTTTGAACAAGGTTCAATATTTGTCGGCGCATTTGATGCTTCTGAAAAACTGGTTGGTGTGAGTGTAGTCTCAAATCAACTTATAGCGGATTACCCTCACGCGAAATTACTCCACTATTTCTATGTCGATGCAGACCAACAAGGTCAAGGCATTGGTGCCAAACTTATGCAAGCCGCAAAAGAGTCCGCCAATCAACTCAGTGCAAAACAACTGTATATTTCGGCGACCCCAAGTCGGCGCACTGTAGACTTCTATATCAAGCATGGCGCACAACCTCTAAGTGCTCCAGATCAACAACTTTGGCAATTAGAACCTGAAGATATCCATTTGTTCTGTACCCTTTAGTTCTACAGATTTCAGTGATTTTCAACAAAAAAAGCAGAAAATCAAAATTTGTAAAAGAAAAATGAGAAATTAAGGCATTTAATAAAATAGATGGCTTGACTTAAATGACATCTGGATATTTAAAGGAAATATTTTTTAAGTAATTGTTTTATAAAATATATTATTATTTTGATTTTATAAACCAACACATCTTAAGGATGGAAGATCCGTTTTATTATCAACGTATTAACTTATCTTCATATGCATGAATAAAGAATATCAATAAAAGCAATTGTTTGTTTACCCCTTTTTTGCCTAAAATAAGCTATTCGAAATGAAACCATATTTTTTAGGTAGCTGTCGCCATGACCTTTGTTGTCACTGAAAATTGTATTAAATGTAAATACCAAGATTGCGTAGAAGTTTGTCCTGTAGACTGTTTTTACGAAGGTCCGAATTTCCTAGTGATCAATCCGGATGAATGTATTGACTGTGCATTATGTGAACCAGAGTGCCCGGCAAATGCAATTTTCTCTGAAGATGAGTTACCAGAAGGTCAAGAAGTGTTTATTGAGCTCAATGCTGACCTTTCTCAAAAATGGCCTAACATTACTCAAATTGGTGATCAACCGGCTGACCGTGAAGAATGGAACGGCAAACCTGATAAATTACAATATCTTGAAAAGTAATTTCAAAAAAGATCAGCAACCGCTGATCTTTTTTTATACCCTATTCAAACATTTCATTGCAAATTCCTCGTAATTTGTGCACTGTTTTGCATTAAAATAGCCGCAATATTTAGTAAGTGCTTAATTTTTCTTATGCGGAAGTTTTTGCAGAGTATGGTGCCCTTATGCATAATCCCAGCGGTTATGGTAGGTTGTGTCAGCTCTCCCCAACACACAACAACAGGCAAAACCTCTCCAAGTGGTAAACGAATCTTTATTCCACAAGAGCGCGTTATTATCGAGCGCCCGATTCCCCCTAAAGTTGAGCCTACATCTTATCGAGGTTGGTTAAGTTCTGGTGAAAATTACGAACGTGTTCGTGAATACGAAAAATTCTTAACCCGAAATAATGTCGCGGGTATTGTGCCAAGTTTTGAGTTATTACGTTCAGCACGTGATTGGCAAAAATGTGGGCGTTCAGAATATGCTGTGCCTAATCGCGAACTTTGGGGAAATTCTTTATCAACCCTACGCGTATTTAAATATTTAGTTGCATCAAAAGTTTTAACCGACTTTGAAGTAACCTCGGTTTACCGAGATTTACCTTTAAATGAATGTGCTGGTGGCGCAAGCTCTTCTAAGCATTTATTTAACTCTGCAATTGATTTCCGTATTGGTCCTGAGTTTCCACAAGCTCAAGATTACGCATTTATTGAAAATACCAAATTTAAACTCTGCCAATTCTGGGCTCAGCATGGCCAAAGCTTAAATATGGGTATTGGTTTATATAGCTCTGGACAAATTCATATCGATACTCAAGGCTATCGTACTTGGGGTCCCGATTTAACT
This sequence comes from Acinetobacter sp. Leaf130, assembly GCF_001423205.1. Lineage (NCBI taxonomy): Bacteria > Pseudomonadati > Pseudomonadota > Gammaproteobacteria > Moraxellales > Moraxellaceae > Acinetobacter > Acinetobacter sp. Leaf130. The sequence goes on along the minus strand of NZ_LMOE01000001.1, from coordinate 463,022 downwards.
CGAAGCAGTTCGATGTGTAATTTTTAAATTAAAAAACTCCTTTCAATCGAAAGGAGTTTTCACTTAAACCCATTACAAACGTTTGGCTAAAGAGATGAGTTTTGAGCGGTTTTTAAAGCCATGCTTTTTATAAAAATCTTCGGAAATAGATGCTCTTAACGTGTGCAGAACAATGGTTTCTATATTATTTTCTCTACACTTTCCTTCTATATACTTTAAAAGCTTAGAGCCAACTCCTTTTCCCTGATATGGGGGATGAATAAAAAATCATCTAGATAATAACGAAGTCCTTGTATAGTGGGATGAATATGCCCCATTCCTACACCAATTAATTGGTTTCCCCATTTTGCACAAAAGCCAAAAGAAGATGGATATTGAAAATATCTCTCAAAATATTTTCTAATTGGTTCTAAATCATCAAACTGCTCATTCCATGGCTCATTACTAAAAGCTGAACAATAAACCTCAATACCCTCTTCAAAATCTACACTTGTAAAAGCACACAACGTAATTCTCATTTATACATCCCTAACTACACATTGATAAAAATAAGCAAGAAATGAACCTTTTTATACTCCTTGTTTAATTTGGGTCGGTAACTCAGAAAAATTAATTTGCTCATTCAATAATCAACCAAAATTTCTTCAAACGAAGATTTTTGCACTCTAGGCATAAACGTTTAAAATACCCCTATCAACATATAGGTAAATTTGATTATGCAGCAGATGTGGACAGACATTGACGAATATATCGATTCACATTTAATTCCCGAAGACCCGCGACTCGAATATGCATTAAAAAATACCGATGAACACGGCTTCTCAAATCATCTTGCAGTGGCTCCTAACCAAGGAATGTTCTTGCAGATGCTTATTCAGATGAATAAATGCAAACGAGTTTTAGAGATTGGAACCTTTGCTGCATATAGTACAATTTGGTTAGGCCGTGCCTTACCTGAAGATGGTTATTTACTGACCATAGAAGGCCGCGACACTCACGCAGAAATGGCACAAAAAAATATCGACCATGCGAATCTTCCTGTAAAAGTTGAACTTAAAACTGGCCGTGCCGCAGATATTCTTTCTGAGATTGATCCTCAATCTATCGAGCCTTTTGATTTTATTTTCATTGATGCAGATAAACAGGGATATCCGGAATATTTAGAATTGAGCCTGAAATTTTCCAGATCAGGTACAATTATTGTGCTTGATAATGTGATTCGCGCAGGTGATATTTTAAATCCAGATAATAAAAAACCAAGTATTGAAGGCATCCGTGAGATGTTTAAAGCACTCGAAAACCATCCACAAATCTTGTCTTGTACAGCATTACAAACAGTTGGCTCAAAAGGCCATGATGGCTTCGCAATTGCAATTGTGAAATAATGGTTAAAAAATCGTCTTTTTTATTTTATTATTTATAATCAATAAATTACTTTTATTACAGTTGCTTTTCCATATAGTTATCCACAAGATTTGCGGATAACTATATGCAAATCTAATTATTTAGCTACTAGCAATGGTACAGTCGCATTTCGGAATACGGTTGTTGCAATACTTCCCAAGAAGAACTGATGAATTTTGCTATGACTAAATGCGCCTAGCACAATGATTTGAATACCATGTTCTTGTTGGTACTCTAAAATATTTTGTGCAACATCACCATAGCGATATACGGTCACTACATCTATACCCGCTTGTTTAAGGTAATGCTCAGGTTCATTGAGTACTTCTGGGTGATCACCGACATAAACCAAATGACATTGCAGTGTTCGCAATAAATCACTTTGAGCAATGCGGCGCATCATTTTTTGACAAGTTGGTGAATATTCATAGGCGAAAATAAATCGTGTCGGTATTTTAAAGTTTTCACCAATGGTCAAAACAGTACAGTTGGCTCCACGAATAAAATTTTCAACATTACTACCAATTGGTTTCTGTTTTTCGGCAGCTCTTTCCCCGACTCGACCTAAAATCACGATGTCATTTTCATGCAAGAGATTAAAACTTTGCTCTAAAAAATCACCTTTTTCTTGAATTTTTGAACACGTAATATCGTGTTTTTCTTTAATAAGATCAGAAATATGACGGAGTAAATTATTGCTATAGTCTAAAGCGAGTTCACTTTGTTTTTGTTCCAGCTCAGCTAACTCTTTTAGCAGCATTGCATTGCTTTCAAAGCCAATTACTCCACTAATTTCACCAAGATGATAACTTGCAGGGTAATAGTCTAGAATTTGTAATAATACAAGTTCTCGTCCGGTTGCTTTAGCAACCCATGCTGCTGCATCGGCAATAGCATTAATACACGGTGATGAGTCAATACACGCAATAACACGGTTCATGTCAGCCTCTCTTCTTCAGGTCTTTTGCCTTGGAGATTATTCTTAAAACTTAGCTTTAACTTAACATAGATAAAAATTCGTATGTTAAGGTTTATGTATAAAAATCAACTTTTTTGTTTAAAGATCAAACATCTTATTACATTCTTGAGACTGAATTATTCCCTTAAACGAAGAAATTTTGCGGGGTTGCCACCTACAATATGGTACGGTTCCACATCTTTGGTCACCATACTATTCATGCCCACCACAGCATGCTTACCTATTTTAATACCATCTTTAATACCCACATGTGCACCCAACCAAACGTCCTGCTCAATTTCAATTCCTTTGGAAGTGACAGGTTGCTGGTAAAGTGGACGGTCTAACTGCATGCCATGATCAAATGCATATAAGTGGCAATATGCAGCAATACGGACCTGATCATGCAACTTTATGCCGGCTCGCCCCCCATCTAAAATACAATGATGATTTATCGCGACCTCATTACCAATTTCCAGGGGCCCATGCAAACTGCAATCTGCTGCAATAAAACAATTATCACCAATAATAATTTTTCGTCCCGGTTCAGCAAAAATGTGAGCTAAGGGCGAGATAAAACAGTTTTTACCAATCTCAACTGTTTCCATCTCCATCAAATAAGCCTGATATTCTTGTTGCCACTCTTCGGCCCAAACACGATTTTTAGGTTTTAAAGTCCAATATAACCATGGCATATAATTTAAACGGTGCTTATGTTGTTCCCGATATTTGAGTAAGGAATCAGTCATCAGTTAATTCTTCCTCAATTTTTAATTCTTCACGACCACGCGTTACATCTCTGAGTTTTAAGGCAAGTGGTTCAATTTGATGTATTTGTAGCCTTGCTTCGATATCTACACCCGTTGCAGTATAGGTTTCCTGATATTCAATTTGTTGTTGAGTAAGCTCATATTGAAATATGGCCCATTCATTAAAGTGACAGGAAAAATAAATCGTTTTCTTTGCAATGAGTTCAATACGCTCAGCCAATAGCAAACATTGCCCAGCACAGCCACCGTATGCTCTTACAAGGCCGCCGGTCCCTAGCTTTATTCCACCATACCAGCGGTTAACCATTACAATAATATTAGTTAGGTCATTCCCTTCAATGGTTGCCAAGATTGGACGACCTGCTGTTCCTGAAGGTTCACCATCATCGTTAAAGCGAACATTATGGCCAATTTTCCATGCCCAGCATTGATGAGTTGTCGAGATATCTTTGTTTTGTTCTAAAAATTCTTTAACTTGCTGTTCATTTTCTACTGGTGCAGCGATAGCTTGAAATCTACTTTTTTTAATTTCTTCTTCAAACGTAATGGGTGATGCAATCGTAAAAGCCATAAATTAAATAAAGCATAATAAAAATCAAATTATAACGTGAATTTAATAGAATCAAACCCATAAAAAAAGCCCCGAATCTCGGGGCTTTTTTTATTATCTTTCTCGTAATGCTTCTTTGGCTTTATTAAATGGTTTAAGCAAGTAATCCAGTACTGTTTTTTGACCAGTACGAATATCTACAGTTGCCACCATACCCGGTGTAATACCGTATGCCTTACCTTGTTTATTATAAAGCTTGTCTGAATCGGTTCGGATATAAACACGATAATAGAATTGGTCTTGTTTAACTTCATCACGAATCGTATCTGGAGAAATAACCGTAACCTTTCCTTTTAAGCCACCATAAATTGAGTAGTCATAGGCAGTAATCTTAACCAGTGCTTCTTGTCCCGGTCGAATAAACGCAATGTCACGCGGTAAAATACGCGCTTCAATGAGTAGCTGTTCATCAATCGGTACAATGGTCATCAACTTACCGTTTTGCGGAATAACACCGCCATGGGTAGTGACCGCAATTTCTTTTACAACACCACGTACTGGTGCTTTAAAAATAGCACGATCTAAGCTGTCAGTACGACCCAGTACGACTTGTTGCTGCGTTTCAATATCGGTATTGGCTTTAGATAACTCTTCACGAGCCTTTACGAAATATTGGTTCTGCGCATCATTCATTTTATTTCTAAGGTCGTTTGCTTCACGGCGTAAACGTAAAACTTCAACCTCACTAGCCGCGCCTTTAGCAACTAACGGTTCAGTCATTGCCAGCTCTTGTTGTACCAGTTGTAAAGCTTGTTTTAAGCCTGCAATGGTCTGTTCTAAATCTGCACGACGAGACCGATATAGCGCTGTTTCTTCATGTACAAGTTTTGGTTCTTTCAGCACAATCTCAGGAAAAACCAAGGGCGTACCGTTTACTTCGGCACGCAAACGTGAAGCTGTTGCCTGAGCAGAAATAAGCAAAGATCTTGATTCACCGACATTCGATGCAAAACGGGTTGGATCTAATTGTGCAAGAATTTCGCCTTTTTGAACAATATCGCCTTCTTGTACATTCAGCTTGGTTAAAATACCGCCTTCTAACGACTGGATGACCTGCTCTTTAGACGATGGGACCACTTTACCTGTGCCTGTAGAAACTTCTTCAAGTTTAAATACCCATGCCCAGATAAAGAAAATAACTAAACCAATCCCCACAATCCAGATCACTAAACTGGCACGTGGTAATGGTGGCTCACTATAAGAGACATTCATTGAACGGGTGAGTTCTTGTTCTTGTTGTGGCTCGCTCATGAATTACCTCCTTGCACTTGTTTTTGTTGGGCTGTTGATTGATTAAGGACCTGATCTCTTGGACCATCCATCACGATTTTGCCTTCGTTAACGACAATAATACGGTCCACCAGTTCTAAAACAGCGCGGCGGTGAGTCGCAACCACCAAGGTTCGATGGGCCAGCCATCCTTTTAAATGATCAATCAGTTGTTTCTCTGCCACATCATCAATCGCTGCTGTCGGTTCATCCAGCAATAAAATGTTGGGTTGACGAATCAATAGACGGGCCAATAACAATGCTTGTTTCTGACCACCCGAGAAACCAACCCCACCTTCTAGAATCAGGTGATCGAGTCCTTCTTTTTTCTCTTGAACAAAAGGTAATGCACCTGTCACAACTAGAGCCCGAAGAATATCTTCATCCGTTGCAAGTGGCGCGCCTAAAGTGAGGTTCTCACGAATCGTACCGTAGAAAAGTTGTGCATTCTGGTTGAGTAAACCCATATCACGACGTACATCAGATGGGTCAATTAAAGAAAGATCCAGACCATCTAAATGCACTGCACCTTGAGTTGGGACTTGCATGCCAGATAGAAGCTGAAGCAGGGTCGATTTACCAGCCCCATTGCGCCCCAGAATTGCAATTTTTTCACCAGCACGAATTTTTAAATGACGAATTGCCAAACTTGGTTTCGGGTCTTCTTCTCCATATTGGAATAAGACATTTTTTAATTCGTAATCGCCATTTAAAGCAGCTTTATGTACCAGATGTGAATGGTCAGCCTGATCGATCGGACGTTGCATGAGTTCATCCAGACTTTGTTTAGCAACTTTCGCCTGCTGTAAACGTCCTAAAACGCCAGTAATTTGTGCAATCGGCCCTAACATTCGTGAAGATAAAATTGAACAGGCCACTAAAGCACCCGTAGTCATTTCACCTTCCATTACCGCAAAACATCCTACCAAAACCACAATCGCATAGGTCAGACCCTGAAGCATTTGGGTCCATGCCATTAAAGTACCAACAATTTTACGCTGTCTCATACCGATATCGGCTGAAACTTCATTCATGTGGTTCCACTGGTTTTGGAAACGCGATTCTGCACGCAACAACTTGATATCTTCAATACCCTGCACCGCTTCAACCAGAATCGCATTACGAATTGAAGATTCTCTCATACCCTCTTGTGCGAGTTGCGCTAGCTTCTTCTGTGCCAGAATACCCGGCAAAAGCATAAGCGGTACAACCAGCAACATCACCCAAAACAGCTTTCCGCCAATAATGGCAAAAATTACCAGGAACAGGAAAAAGAATGGAAAATCGGCAATTGCACTAATGGTGGTAGAGGTCACCAGTTCACGAACACCTTCAAGCTCACGAATCTGCGAAATAAAACTACCTGTAGACTTTGAACGATCTTTATTTTTGATTCGTAAGGCATGACCAAATACACGATCAGAAACACGCAAGTCGGCACGTTTACCAATAATGTCAGATAAATACACCCGTGATATACGTAAGGTAAACTCAAAAATAGCAGCAATGAGTACACCACCTGCCAGAACCCATAAAGTCGGGATGGACTGTGATGGAACAACGCGGTCATAGACTTGCATTGAGAAAATAATGGTTGCCAGTGCCAATACATTGGCAATGAGTGAGGCAAACATAATATCAACGTAGCGCTTCCAGTCTCTTAGAACAATTGACCAGAACCAGCTTGCTTCATAGGGTTTGATATATTCATCAATACGCGCATCGGGAATAGAGCTTTCAGGACGCAGAATATAGACATTCTTAATCGTATTTTTTAAGACATCTAGGCTTAAATTTTGAGAAAGGCCATGGTCTCCACTAAACTGGATACTGACATTACCTTGGGTATCGGCTTTATCAATAATGCCGACCTGTCCGTCATGAAACTCGACCATAACAGGTAGGCGCCACGGGTTCAGCAGCTCTAAAGAAAACGGTACTTTACGTAAATTTAGTCCAACCTGACGTGTAATGAGCTGTAAAACATCATCAAGATTTTGATTCTGGTTCCAGTCAAGTTGTAAACGGATTCTTTCTTCTGAAGGCTCAATTCGATAATGTTTAGCAATCGTTAAGACCGCCTGTAACCAGGGCTGGTAGTTTATTTTTGTCATCATGGTTGTACTTCGAACCCCTGAATTGAAATATTATTTAAGTCATAAGCTTGGCGGGAACGTCCTGTTGCCGAGATGTATTGCACAATACTGTTATAGATGTCATAACGTGCCGTTTCGAGTTCTGAATTGGCACTATGAATGGCCTGCTCTGCATTCAATAAATCGACCAATGAGCGTGTACCAAGTTTGTACTGCTCTTGATAAAGTTCACGTGTACGAACCGTAGTGGCTTGACGATTGGTCAGCACCTGCATTTGGCGTTGTTTATTTTCAATTTGTTCACGGCTGGTTCTGATCTGATCGAGAACATCCATATAGACTGAATTGACTTTAGACTTTGCAGCTTCTTCTGCATAACTCGCCATTTTAACCTGAGAAGAAACTGCCCCACCTTGATAAAACTGACTGGTGGCTTCAAGCATGACCGAGCTATATAAACCATCGTCTTCATCATTGTTTGGGTTTCTACCATTAATGGCCTGACTCACCGAGCCTTTTACCGCCAAAGTTGGATAACGTGTTAAACGGGTCTGTTCCTTTTGCGCTTTGGCTACTTCGATGCCCGCTTGTGCAGCGATCATTTTTGGGATGGTATTGAATTCAGGTTCACCATATAAATCGGACACTTTCACCAAATCATCTGAAATAATCCAACCTGTTCGTGAAACATCTCCACCTAGTAATGTTCTTAAATGTTGCTGGTACTGACGTAATAAAGATTGCTGTGCAATCAAACCAGACTGTGCAGCTTGTAAATAAGACTGAGCTTGGATGGGGTCAGCTTGGCTACTAATACCAGCATTTGCACGTAAATTAGCGATTTCCTGAATTCGCTGAATCCCGGCAATTTGCTGCTCGGCAATTTTATTTAATTGGAGATAGCGCTGAATATTGATAATCGACTGAGCCACATCAAGCGCAATATCGTCAATGCTGACCAGCACATTGGCCTGCTCGACTTGGAGCTTGGCCTTCTCAACCGATACACCTGATTTGACTTTACCAAAATCATAAAGCATTTGAGTTGCGTTTAAAGTCAATAACTGCCGACCACGTTCACCACTACTCAAGTCACCTGTGGTAATACCACCAGAAATTTGAGGATAATAACCCGCCTTCGCAACATCAATACCCGCGTTTTGGCCAGCTAAAGTTGAAATGGCTTGGGAAATATCAGGATTACGCTGGATTGCGATTCTCACCGCTTCCTGCAGAGTCATTTTCCTTGATGGCAGATTTGAATAAGATGAAGCTGCTCTATCATTGAGTTGAACAGTCGGAAACTCCTGCACTCTAGAACGATCTAGCTTAAAATTACTCAACTCTTGCATCTTGGCAACTTTAAATTCATCACTACTTTTAGGGGCAAAAAGTTGTGATAAGTTGTCTTTTAGGGTGTGATATTGCTCACTGGGTTTAGCAGCATATATCACGACAGGTACATGCAATGAAGTTAAAAGCATCAACCCTTTCAGGAAAGCCGGCTTTTTACATGTCCTTTCTACTTTTCTTTGGTTATATCCAATCATGCTTGTCTTGTTGATCTTGTTTGTTATCGTTTAAAAGCTTTTACATTCTACATAGTTTTTTGCATAAAGAAGCATAATTACTTGAATAATTTACACATTACTCTTTCATCAACTGAGCAATTTAAATTATTGTTTTTAATAAATAAATATAAAAAAACTAAAAAGAGGCATTGACCTCTTTTTAGACAAATAGATTAACCATTTTATTTAAACTGTAAAATCGTCACCTAAGTAGACTTTACGGACTTGTTCGTTATCCAGAATTTCTTGTGGTGTACCTTCGGCAATGACAGCCCCTTCACTGACAATATATGCACGTTCACAAATTGCCAGAGTTTCACGTACGTTATGGTCAGTAATAAGTACACCAATACCACGATCTTTCAAAGTCTGAATGATATCTTTAATATCACCAACCGAGATTGGGTCAACGCCAGCAAATGGCTCATCAAGTAACATAAATTTAGGATCAGCAGCCAACGCACGTGCAATTTCAGCACGGCGGCGTTCACCACCAGACACACTCATTCCCAATGAATCTTTAATATGACTGATTTTAAAATCATTTAATAATTCAGTAAGACGTTGTTGGCGCTGTTGCTTATTTAAGTCTTTGCGTGTTTCTAAAATGGACATAATATTTTCAGCAATGGTCAGCTTTCTAAAGATAGAAGCTTCTTGCGGAAGATATCCGATTCCTTTACGTGCCCGTTCATGCATTGCCAAATCGGACATATCAAGATCATCAAGGTGAATTTCACCTTTATCCATACGCACTAGCCCTACAACCATATAGAAGCTTGTTGTTTTTCCTGCACCGTTAGGGCCAAGCAAACCAACAATCTGTCCACTTTGCATACTAAAAGATACGTCTTTGACGACCCAACGCTTACTATAGTTTTTTCCTAAGTGCTTAATACACAAAGTTTGGGGTTGTTGAAGAGCTTGTTGCATTAGTCACGCGCTCCTGGAAAGCTTTTTGAACTTGATGGCGGAATAATAATTTGCACACGATTTGACGATGAGCCTTGAGCTTCAACATCACCTTTGTTCATACTATATTTCAATGAGTTACCACGAATACTTGAACCATCTTGATATAAATATGCACCACCAGTCAATGTAATAATGCCCGTATCTGCATTATAAACAATAGTCTGTCCTTCACCACGTGCCACGCCCTTATCAGCACTTATTTGTTGCTGAAATTTAGACGGTCTACCCTTAGCAGTAATCGTTTGAATTTCACGTTTAGAGTTTAACGTAGCAACAATTGAGTCGGCTTGAAGCTTCATCGTGCCTTGCTCAATCACGACATTGCCGGTATAGGTCGTCAAACCGGTTTTTTCGTTATAAGTTGCACGGTCTGCCACTAATGAAATTTGTTGACCACGGTCAGACGGTAACGCAAAAGTCGAAGCTGATGATAAAGCAACGAATGTAATTACCGCAGCTTGTTTTAGGAAAGCTGAAGAACGTTTTAAATTAAGACTTTGGTGCATACTTTCCTCGAACATTAAAAAATTCGTACTGACCGTTATTCAAATTGGCTTTTAATCCTTTGCTGACAAAGTCGGCTTGTGGAGAATGAACAATCACTTGATGATCAGTTTCAATTTCCCTGGTCTTTGGATATCCAGTTAATTCATCGGTCTGGAATTCAATTTTTCCCTGTGGAGCCAGTTTAGTGGCTACCACATCACCCGATAATATAACTTTACGGTTATCATCATAGCCATTCGCCTGCTTCGCAAAGAACGTTGCATCAACTTTGCCATCTTTATACATAGATGCATTAAGTTGATCCAACTTTGATGTTTTTTGTTGCATATCCTGTTCAAGCTGACGAACTTCAGCACGAATATACAAATTGCCTTGATCATCAGTTTGAGTCAAATGGACGCCCCGCGCCGAATATGTCATATTCTTCGCAGAACCAATGTCTAGTTTTTTTGCCTTGCCACTATAGTAGTAGTAACCACCACTTATAGCAGCAACAACTACAGCAACAATAGATAAAACTCTGGTATCCATGAGCAGGAATAGCCTACCTTTTTAAGTAATCTTATTATTAATGCGGTACTGCAAGATATTTTTCAAGAAGTTCTTGGTAAATGCCTTTTGCGATCAGCAACATATCACAGACTTCTCGTACAGCACCACGTCCACCCATCGATTGGGTAACTAAATGCGCACGACGACGCACTTCTTCATGACCATTTGGCACAGTGACGCTCATTCCTGCGATTGCAAAAGCAGATAAATCAGGCCAGTCATCGCCCATATATAAGCAATCAGATGGCAAAATATTAAACTGTGCACAAGCTTCACGTAGCGCAGAACCTTTGTCCTCACGCCCTTGAAAAACGAGATCTACGCCTAAATCAGACATACGTTTTTCAACGATATTACTTTTTCGGCCTGTAATAATGATGATTTTCATGCCCGCTTGCTGCGCAAGTTTCATACCTAAACCATCACGAATATCAAACGATTTAATCTCATCGCCACTATTCGTTAAAGTTACAAAACCATCACTCAAAATACCATCAACATCCAGAACCAATGCCTGTAAATGACGTGCTTGTTCTAACAATGCATAAGATGCCATTGATTAATTTACCCCTGCCTGAATAAGGTCATGCATACTAATTACACCAATCACTTTATTTTGGTCATCCACCACAACAAATTGACTGATTTTTTTCAGGTTAAGCTGTTGTAGAGCTTCTACCGCACGTGCTTCTTGAGAAATAGTTGACGGTTTTTTTGTCATTACTTCAGAAACAGGTAAATTCACATCGAAACCTTGCTGTTTATCAATTAAACGACGTAAGTCACCGTCGGTGAAAATACCAAGCAAATGTTCTTGTTCATCTACAATCGTGGTCAAGCCTAAACGCTTATTAGAAATTTCGTAAAGCACTTGATTCATTGGTGTGTCTGGTGAAACTTTTGGCAATTCTTCGCCAGTGTGCATCAGATGTTTTACATGTAAAAGTAAACGCTTACCCAATGCTCCTGCAGGATGCGAGCGAGCAAAATCATCTGCGGTAAAACCACGAGCTTCAAGTAAAGCAACAGCCAGTGCATCACCCAATACCAAAGTTGCTGTCGTGCTCGATGTCGGAGCTAACCCTAATGGACATGCTTCGTCCGACTCACCTAAAGTTAAAGCGATGTCGGCATTTTGAGGCATTGGCCCTTTATCGGTACGGCTAATGGTAATAAGAGGCACGCCAAGATGTTTGATGAGTGGCATCAACATCATGATTTCATCACTTTTTCCAGAATTGGAAATCGCAATTAAAACGTCACCGCGAACCAGCATACCCAAATCACCATGCCCAGCTTCGCCTGGATGCATAAAGAAAGATGGTGTACCGGTTGAGGCAAAAGTCGCAGCCATTTTACGGCCAATATGCCCTGACTTACCCATGCCAGTAATCACAACACGGCCTTTACACTGTAACAATATTTCACAAGCCTGATTAAAACTGTCATTAATTTGTGTTGCTAACACGTCTAAGGCTTGCTGCTCAATACGCAATGTTGCTAATGCGCTGCTTTGAAAATCTGTAGGATTGGGCATACGAGTTTGACTCAAAATAATTGATCTGATCTCTTGTGAAGATCGGTGATTTTAATCAAAAGATTTGGGGGCATTCTAACATAACTCAATCATTTACACGTTTTTAAATGTATAAGATTTCACAAGCTTATAAAATTCTTGTATAAAACTTTGTGAAAAATGATGCATCAGTTATGATGTAACACTGTTTTTGTTGAGTGTTTGAAAACCCTTATGCAACCGTTTGTTTTATATAACTCTGAGCAACGAAAAAAAGTTGAATTTGTACCTCGCAAAGAAGGTCACATCGATATGTACGTCTGCGGTATGACCGTTTACGATTACTGTCATATCGGGCATGCTCGAGTTATGGTTGCATTTGACTACATTATACGTTTCTTACGTAGTCAAGGCTGGAGTGTTCGTTATATTCGCAACATTACTGACATTGACGACAAAATTATTAAACGTGCGAATGAAAATGGTGAAACCATTCAGCAGCTCACCACTCGTTTCATTGATGCAATGAACGAAGATGCAGCCAACCTAGGCTGTGCTGCACCCGATGAAGCACCTAAAGCGACCGAATATATTGATCAGATGCAAAATATGATTGGCAATCTGGTCAATAAAGGCTCTGCTTACCCTGCTTCAAACGGCGATGTTTATTTTGAAGTTACCAAATTTGAAAAATATGGTCGTCTCTCTGGACGCAAGCTTGATGACATGCAAGCTGGCGCAAGTGAACGTGTCGATGTCGAAGTTGAAAAGAAACATCCGTTTGACTTTGTACTTTGGAAACATGCCAAAGAAAATGAACCATCGTGGGCGTCACCTTGGGGCAATGGTCGTCCGGGTTGGCACATTGAATGTTCAGCTATGTCGACTTGCTGCCTAGGCAATCACTTTGACATTCATGGTGGTGGTTCAGATTTAATGTTCCCTCACCATGAAAATGAAATTGCACAAAGTGAAGCGTCAACTGGCGAACAATATGTGAACTACTGGATGCATGTTGGCTTCATTAACGTTGATGGTGAAAAGATGTCTAAGTCTTTAGGCAACTTCTTTACTATTCGTGATGTGATGGAGAAATTCCACCCTGAAGTGATTCGCTACTTTATTGTGTCTTCACATTATCGTAGTCCTGTGAACTTCTCTGATGTGGCATTGAAAGAAGCAAAAACTTCTTTAACTCGCTTCTATCATTCATTTAAAGCCTATCAACAAGTGTATGGTCAAACGACAACTGAAACGCTTGATCAAAACTTTATTGAACGCTTTAACAATGCAATGTGTGATGACTTCAATACTGCTGAAGCAATGGCGGTATTGTTTGAACTGAACAAAGAGTTAAACCGTGCTGTAAAAGAAGAGCAAGCTGACCAAGCAACTGCGCTTTATTCAACGTTACGTCACCTCACCAACATTTTAGGTTTGGTACAACACGATGTAGATGCTTTCTTAAAATCAGATATTGGACAAGAAGCTCTTGCTTTGTCTGATGCTGAAATTGAAGATTTCATTCAACAACGTGTTGATGCGAAAAAAGCAAAAGATTTTGCTAAAGCAGACGGTATTCGTCAGTCTTTACTCGACCAAGGTGTTGTATTAGAAGACACTCGCCAAGGGACAGTTTGGCGTCGTGCTGATTAAATGTTCAATTAAATCACAAGAGTGTTGACACTTTAGTGAAACACTCTATAATGTGCTCACATTGCGGGAATAGCTCAGTTGGTAGAGCATAACCTTGCCAAGGTTGGGGTCGCGAGTTCGAGTCTCGTTTCCCGCTCCAAAATTTAAAAACCACTTAATTCGAAAGGATTAGGTGGTTTTTTTATTGTCTAGTGGTTAGCTTTGACTAGACAAAATTGACATTAAAGAAAGGCTTTATATTCTGCTGTCCCCCTCTTTGTTGGCTAAATTTCGACTATCAATCTTAGGATGAAATGAGTTTTATATAATTTATTAGCAGATGAAAATATGGGACTACGGCAGAGTTCGCCCCACCTGCTTTAACTTTGAAAATGACAAAATAATTATAGTTTAAATATTATTTAATAATGGATATTTTCAGAACTCAAACCAAATGTTAAAGTATGTAACTGGACTTTCAAATAAATGATTTAAAAACAGGTGATTTGGTTATCGTTGCAAGCGTCGAGAAAAACGAAAGTAACTTTCAAGAAATTGAATGTAAAAAAGCAACGGTATGTATTTAGAACCTTTAAATCCGAAATGGCAAGAAAAGATAACCCCTCTTCGTGAAGGATGCAAATTGTTAGGTAAAGTTGTTGAGCTGTACCGCTATGTTTGAGCTATAATTGCATAGCTTTTATAATGATAGGTTGCTATTGGTACACTTAATGAATTATGACGTACATTCTTTAGAGATTTCAAATCCAAAGTTAAAACCTTCAAAAAAAGGTTCACAGTCTGATTCGGCTTTATTTTCCTACTATGCAGGTTTTTCTGAAAGTTTTACTATAAGTTTATTAGATCAGTTATCTAACAAGAAGGAACAATTAACTATTTTTGATCCTTGGAATGGTAGCGGTACAACCACTTTTTCTGCTTACAAACTTGGTCATGATGCGATCGGTAGTGATTTAAATCCCGTAATGCTAATTGTGGCAAAAGCAAGACTCATCAATCGTTTGGATTTAGGTAGTTTAGAAGCTATTTGCCAGACAATTTTCTACAATTCTTTGAACGGAAAATTAGAGTTAAATTTAGAGACTGATCCTTTAAATGTATGGTTTAAAGAGGAAAGTACAAACTTTATAAGAAAAGTTGAGAATGCGATTAATCATAATTTTATTGATTTTAATAAATATTCTGATTTAACTAATAAATCAACGATTAATAAATTAAGCACAATCGGTGCTTTTATTTATGTAATACTTTTTAAAACTGTAAAGACATTATTAAAATCATTTGTTCCATCAAATCCTACATGGATAAAAAAACCAAAGTCTAGCGAAGATAGGATTTATGTTAATGAAAAACAAATTATAAATGTTTTTTTCGAAATTCTTCACAATACAATCAAGGTACACTCTTTTAATGATTATTTACACACTAATTCAACTATAAACTTATATCTAAATAATTCAAATTCACTCACTCAAGAAAATAAAAGTATTGATATTATTCTTACATCCCCACCTTATTGCACTCGTATTGACTATGCTATTGCAACATCAGTAGAGCTTGCGATAATAAGAAATACTAATATCCGCTTATTAAGAGAAAATTTAACTGGCAATTCAACTATAAAAAAGAAAAATATTGAACCCAATTTACTATGGGGTGAAACTTGTAATAACTTTCTTCAAAATGTCAAAAGTCATTCTTCCGTAGCCTCTTCTACTTATTACTATAAAAATCATTTACAATATTTTGATGATATTTATAAATCTATTGAGCAAATATCCCGAGTATTAAAACCTGAAGGTTTATTTATTCCAGTTGTACAAAATTCATTTTATAAAGAAATAAATAATGATCTTGCAAAAATTATTAATGAAATGTCTGAAAATTTTGGCCTCTCCTTAATCAGAGAAGAAATATTTCCAGCTAAAATTAATATGTCATCGATTAACTCCAAGTCATCTAAATATCTTTCTAAAAAATCAATTATAGAATCTGTTCTTATTTTTAAAAAATGTGGGTAAGGTAAAATGAACGATACTTCAATTCCAAATCTGATTAATGAGATTGATGAAAATTTAAAAAACGTCCATACACAAAGCTTAGATATATCATTTAATGAGCTATTAGATATGGTTGTTAATGGAGAGTTAGATATTTCTCCAGATTATCAACGCGTTTTCCGTTGGTCACATGGGGCCCAGTCTCGATTTATTGAATCATTATTATTAGAAATGCCTGTTCCACCAATATATGTAGTTGAAATCGAAGATAATAAAAAATTATTAATCGACGGCTTACAGCGCTTGTCTTCATATTTACATTTTAGAGGTGCACTGAATGCTCCAGAAGAGCCGATTGGTATTAAGTTAGGAGAAAAACTAGTTCTTACCGACTGTGATATTGTTGAATCACTTAATGGTAAGACTTATGACGATTTAGGTACTGCCCTGCAAATAAAATTAAAAAGAAGCTTTGTTAGAGTAGAAGTTGTAAGAAAATCAAGTAATCAAAAATTTAAATATCATATGTTTAAACGCTTGAATACAGGTGGAACATTACTTACTGATCAGCAGATGCGTAATTGTACTATTAGATTATTAGATGACAAGTTCAATGATTTTATTATTGAATTATCAAAAAATGATAACTTTAAAAAGACGATTGAAAACTTAAGTGATGAACAGATTCTTGGAGCATATGATCAAGAATTAGTTTTAAGGTTTTTTACTTTTAAAAATAATGGCCAAGCCTTTAAACATGATATTCGTGACTTTATGACAGAATATATGGAGCAAGTTTCGGACCCTGATCATCCTCGTGAGTTTGACTACGAAGTACAAAAAAATATATTTAATAAAACATTTGAAGTTTTATCAAAAACATTAGGTGAACAAAGTTTTAGCCGTACCAATTCCTCTCGAAATGACTTACAGAAAAAATTTATTGTTTATCAATTCGAATCTTTTACTTTAGGTTTGCAAAAATATTTAAACCAATTAGATGTTTCAACTCTTGAAAAGTGTCAAAAACTTATAACACTGTTTAGAGAAATCAAATTTCATCAAGAATTTATTACTCTCACTACAGGTGGCGGAAAAAATACACCAAAAGCTTTAAATGAAAGAGTTAGTTTTGTCGAAAGCAAAATTGAAGAGTTCTTAAGCAATGGATATTAATATCTTTAGAAGCGAATTAGAAACCGATTGGGAATGGCGCATTGAAGAACTTAGGCTACTCAAAAACTTAAGTTCATCTCTCCCTGAGGATAAAGCCGATATCTATCGACGCTCTCTTGTAGTCTTCCTTTACGCTCATTTCGAAGGTTTTTTCCAATTTGCTTTAACACATTATGTGAAAACCATTAATGACCAAAATATTCCTTGTTCTATAGCCAATACACATCTTATTAGTGCCACACTAACAAGTGTTTTTAAAGCGTTACGAGATGATAATGCAAAATGTGATTTTTTTAGATCTGATGCACCAGATGATAATAAATTACATCGTTTTTTTCGTGAAACACAATTTATAGAAAACTCATCAAATATTTTATCTCGTATTGTTACTATTGAAATGACCAGTATTGATTTGGAGTCTAATTTAAGCCCTGTCGTTGTTAAAAAGAATTTATATAAGTTAGGCTTACCTTATCAATTAGATAAAGAAGTTGAAGGCCATCTTTTAAAATTAAAAAATATTCGTAATAAAATTGCTCATGGTGAAAGAAAAGATGGAGTATCAGCAAAAGATTATGAAGGTTTTGAAAGCTCAGTCATGAGAACGATTACCTTAACTATGTCTATTTTAACTTTAGCTTGCAATGATAAATTATATCTACAAGAAGCTTATCGCTGAGATTAAAATACTTATTATATCAATGAATTAAACATACCCAACTATCTAATTACTATAAATTATTTATAGTTCCGATTGATACTCAACTTGTAGATAACAAAAAGCCCTCTCTTTGAAATTCCGAGGGCTTTGTATAACTACAAGATAAGCAAGAATCAAAATCCTATTTTCCAAACCCCAGCTAGTTATTTCCCACTAACCCTCTCATATATTTTTAGCCAAGTCTTTTGCCAAACATTGTTCATGCCACGTGGTTTGGAAATTTTCGACAGCTTTTGACTTGATGAGAGGGTCTTCAAATAATTTTGAAGAATATGCAGATTTGATAAGCTCTTGATAAATTTGTTTGGCTTGTTCCTCTTCAAGATGATTCGCTATGTCATGCAGCTCTTTAGCTGGCACCTCATGTTGTCTAGCATCCATCACGCCACTTGCTGCTTTCTTCACAGTTTCGCAGTAATGAAGCTGCATTGCTTCTGACGCTGCATAACATGGAATTGAAATTGCGCTGATAAAGAGGAATATAAATCTCATAGTCTCACCTTAATTTGACGCGCAAGGTTAACAACTAATTTCCCAAAATTTAAGTTAAGAAAGGTTAATTTTTCTTTTCGCTTCTTTTACAGGTGCAAAAAGTTTGAGGTGTTGCCAATAATTTTATTTGACCTTTTGCACTTGAGTGTCAGACGCATTGAGTACTTTTCCATCTTGTGTGACTGGCGCCATAAATGGAATTTTCTGGCCTGTAGTTTTATCAATTAACAGAGAATGGCGCTCACCACTTTCAAATAAGTTGTGCTCACCCCATTGTCGTAGAGCCACAATAACTGGAAACAAACTCTCCCCTTTAGCCGTCAACACATATTCTTGATAAGCCGTGCCGTCTGAAGCATCTTGCATTTCAAGTACACCTGCATCCACTAATTTTTTTAGTCGGTCAGAAAGAATATTTCGTGCTACTCCTAAGCTGCGCTGAAAATCTCCAAAACGGCGCATTCCATCGAAAGCATCACGCACAATAAGCAGTGACCACCGATCTCCTATGAGATTGACGCAGCGCGCAACAGGACAAGGTTCACCTTTCAAAGATGTAGTGTTCGCCATTGAGTTTCCTTAAAAATAATCAAGAATAAAATATCTAGTTGCATTTTAAAACTAGTCAATCTAACATTCAACTAGTTTCATTTTAAAACCAGATTGAATGGATTTAGGATTATGAAAGCCTCTCTTACATCTTCAACTTCACCCACAGAAAACAATAGACCGCTTTCGAGCATGCCTCGTGGCGTCATATTGCTGTTTGCTATTGCAAGTGGTGCAAGCGTAGCAAATGTCTATTATGCACAGCCTTTGCTCGACATATTGGCTAGGGACTTTAGCATTAGCCATGCCGCCATCGGTGGTGTAGTTACAGCCACGCAAATTGGTTGTGCGCTGGCCCTCGTGTTTCTGGTGCCGTTGGGCGATCTTGTAAATCGACGTCGATTAATGGCTATACAGTTACTGGCTCTGGTATCTGCATTGCTAGTTGTTGCATTTGCTCATTCTGTTGTTGTTCTTTTGGCAGGAATGCTTGCCGTGGGTTTACTCGGTACAGCCATGACACAAGGGCTTATTGCTTATGCTGCGAGTGCTGCTCTCCCATATGAACAAGGACATGTGGTCGGCACTGCACAAAGTGGTGTATTCATTGGTTTACTTCTTGCCCGAGTGTTTTCAGGAGGAATCAGTGATGTAGCGGGTTGGCGTGGCGTTTACTTTTGTGCAGCTGTAATCATGCTCATGATTGCGTTACCCCTCTGGAGACGACTTCCTCATTTAAAAGTTCATCCCGTTTCAATGCGCTACCCGCAGCTTCTAGCTTCTATGTTAAAACTGCTACACCAAGAAAAAGTACTTCAGGTGCGCGGTGTCTTAGCTTTACTCATGTTCGCGGCATTCAATATTTTTTGGAGTGCACTAGTATTACCATTGAGTGAGCCACCTTATAATTTTTCACATACGATTATTGGATCTTTTGGTCTTGTCGGAGTCGTTGGTGCTCTGGCCGCTGCACGTGCGGGACAATGGGCCGACCACGGATATGCTCAGCGTACAAGCTTGGCGGCACTCATTATATTATTAATCGCATGGGGACCACTTTCACTCATGGCGTACTCGCTCTGGGCACTGGTGATTGGCATAGTATTGCTAGACTTGGGCGGACAAGCTTTACATGTAACCAACCAGAGTATGATTTTTCGTACTCGCCCAGAAGCTCATAGCCGGCTTGTTGGGCTCTACATGCTATTTTATGCAATTGGTAGTGGACTGGGTGCTATCAGTACAACCGCTGCTTACGCATATGCTGGATGGCTTGGCGTGTGTGCTCTAGGTGCAGGTGTGAGTCTGTTGGCACTATTATTTTGGTGGATGACACGTCATATTTTGCCCAAAAACACAGACGAAAAAGATAACAATATATAAATTAATAAAATATAATAAGACGAAATCTTCTCTAACAATCTAAATGTTGATATGCAACGTTAGTCCATTACTATCAAAAATATATGGAAGCCCCTAAAGGAACAAAATTGGGTATTAATAATAAATTGATTTGCATAGTTGTGTTGGTAGCCCTTACCGGATGTCAGCGGCAAGAAGCGAACGAAAATACAAGCGCTGTAAAACTCCCTGTTTATCAGTTTAATGGTGTTTCAGCTTCAGCACGCTTAAAAGGAATATTGCAGCTAAAACAAGAGTGTCTTTATGTGAACGATATACTCATTATCTTTCCAGAACACACCGCTCAGTGGGATTCTGAAAAAGAAACGTTAAGTTATAAAGGCAAGCACATCGCCCTAGGCAGTGAATTAGATATTGCTGGAGGTATTGGTGACTTTGAGCAAGACAACCTACGCATTAAACATTTAAGTCCTATGTGTGATCATCAGAATATTTGGTTTGCTGGATAATCTACAGTGAAGGGTTCGAATTCAATTTTCGCGCCCCTCATCAACCACTAGGCCTTAAACAGAACGATTCAACTCACTATCAGATTTATATATTTTCCTGACAGGCAACCAGAAATAAATATAAATTAATAGCATGACCCAACCCAAAAATACGTCTCCAATTAAATGTGGAGACTCATGTGTCATCACTAAACCCATAACAAGCATTGCACCGAAATGAGCAATATTTGCAATCATGGTAAATTCAAAAAACATATAGTTTTTTAAAGGTTCATTGGCAGCTTTTAGTATAAACCAGCCCCATACAATATAGATGGTTGAGATCATCAACTCATAAAGTTCACCGCCGCCTTGCAACTCTCCCCAGCGAACTAATCGAACCAGAAATTTACCCCATTCGAACTGAAGTAAAATTGCAGGAATATTGAAAAAGATAAGAAGCGCTGCTCCCGCAAAAAATAGCAGAAAGCTAATTCCCGTAAATTTTGCGACTAGGCTAAATCTCGATATTTTTATCTGATAAGTGGTAGACATAACTTATATCCTCATTGATATAAACCGTTAATTTATAATTTTAAGAGGCACGTAATCGACGGGTCTTGAAAATCCCCAATCCTTTATCTTTAATATCTAGAATGAAAGATTTAAGGCCATTTTCATTGGGGATTGGTAAACGCCCATGTCCTAATCGATGCATTTGACGCGTATACCACGTAACTTCTAATGCCCCCAAGTTATCAATGAATTTAATACCTGTAGTTAAGGGTTTAACTTGATTTATTGTTTCAAGCCCTTGTAGCAACCGTTTTGATGCCAACGGTTCAATTGCAAAAATACGCCCCAGTCCAACAAAATCTAAATCATCATTTAATAAAGCACTTTCAATACCCTGTAGGCTTCTAAAACCGCCAGTCACCATTAAGGGAACTTTACTTTGTTCACGAACTTTTTTGGCAAAGTCTAAAAAGTAGGCTTCGCGAGACAGTGTTGAATCTTTAGGTTTACCCAACTGCATAATCGGTTTTTCATAGGTTCCACCAGAAATCTCGATTAAGTCAATTCCTACTTCATCTAGTGCTTGAATTGTCGCCAACGATTCTTCTTCGGTAAAACCGCCTCTTTGAAAATCGGCTGAGTTTAATTTAATGCTTACTGGATAATCGGGTCCGACTCGATTTCGAATTTCTTTATAGACCTCAAGGACAAATCTACGTCGATTTTCGATAGTTCCACCCCACTGATCTGTACGGCGGTTATGATGCGGGGAAAGAAACTGACTAATTAGATAACCATGGGCACCATGCAACTGAACACCAGAGAAGCCTGCTTCCTTGGCAATCTCTGCAGTATTTGCATAGCGTTGAATGAGATCTTCAATTTCTTCCTGAGTCAGCTCTCTTGGTGTGGCAAAAACTGCTGCCATTTTAGGCCCGAACGGTACTGCTGATGGTGAAACTGTTTCTTGATTTAATCCTCGAATTGCTTGTTTACCTGGATGGTTTATTTGCATCCAGACGTCACTGCCACCAGATTTAGCAACATCTGCCCATTCTTTGATTAAGGCAAAATCTTTTTCGTTTTCAATAATGACATTGCCCGGCTCACCGATTGCTCTAGAGTCAATCATCACATTACCGGTAATCAAAACTCCGACTCCAGATTGCGACCACGTTCGGTATAGTTGAATCAGCTCTTTGCTCGGTCGCCCATCTGTATGCGCCAGCCCTTCACTTAAAGCCGATTTAATAAGTCTATTCTTGAGTCTAAACCCATCTTTTAAAACAAAGGGTGATGCCAGCTTTAATTCGTTTTTCATCTTAGACCTCCAGCTTTATTTTTTATACAGTGAGCTTTTGAATATAGTTACGAATAGGTACTGCGATTAAATCAGGATGGCTCGCAATTCCCCAATGACCCGCCTGAATATCAGTACGTGTAAAAGATGAATTTACCCATCTGTCCTGTTTATCTACGATGTGTTGAGGCACAAAGCGATCTTTGGTCATTGATAAAACATGTACAGGTACCGAGGTATAACGCTTTTTAGAGTTAATTAATGGCTTAAATAGGTTCAATCGATAGAAACCAAACCCACGTACGGCATTTTTGAGTTGATTAGGATGTGGTCTAACTTTCTTACCTTCGAGTTGCGAAACCACTTGTGGCCATATTTTTGATAGACCCAGATACCAGCTTAGCTCTGGAATAATTGGAATATTAAAAAACAACATATAACTCGAAGAAATCATTTGCTTGATAGCAGCAAACTGTCTTGCCAGCTCTTTACTGTTCAGATTTTCTTTAAACCACATGCCAGCATGATCAATGCTAGGCGCTAAAGCCGTATAACTTTTGACATATGGTTTTAACTTGTCGTCTAAAATCGCTTCCCAACCTTGGAGAGCACCAAGATCATGGCCAATCAAATGAACAGGCTGCTGAGGACTAGTTTGTTCAATAACAGTTTTTAAATCTGAAATGAGGTAGTCCATGTGATACCCCGCTTCAGATAACGGAGCCCCAGATAAACCTGTACCTCTTACATCGTAAGTCACAATATGAAAATCTGATTTCAGTAATGAAGCCAGTTCATCCCAGATTTGTGCTTCGTCAGGATAACCATGAATAAACACCAGTGTTTCATTATGATCTGCCGCTGTGCCCCATTCATATATTGATAGCGTGACATCAGCCGACTGAATATATCTTTGTTGTTTTTCAATATTCGTATTCATATTAGCTCACCAATCCTTTTTGCATTTCTTCATAAAGTTTGACTGCTGGTGATCGATTTATATAATCCAATGCAAGCTCGGTTGAGCCTTCATAGTAAGGGTGGTACGAAGGTTTAAAGAAGTTTTTAGCTGTAGTCATAAACCACACAGGACTTGGTACTAACTCCTGAGAGCTCGCTTTAAACCATTGTTGCCAAAAACCAAAGCGAGCTAAGCTTTGTTGAGATTTAGGTAAACTACGATCTACTGCCGCAAGCTCTTGTGTGCCTTTAACCATTAAATAAGTGAAAATTGGTGCCACCATACTCATGATTGCAGCACGCAATGCATAGTTACCGCCTAAGTGCTCAAATAAATCGAAAGCAACCGTTCGATGTTCAACTTCTTCCGCACAGTGCCAAGTAAATAAATCACTTACTGCTGGGTCACAACCTTTTTCTTCCCAGTGGGCTTTCGTCAAAGCATATTGGCCTAAGGCGCAAGTGTAATGCTCTGCAGCAGCGACAATACCTACACGGAACAATAACCAAGATTTTTGCATGCGCTTAGGGAGAACTTTTCCAAACGGCTTATCTGCAAGCATGTAATCAAAGAGTTCAATTACACGCTCGTATTGTTCTTCAATATCAACGCCATAACGCTGTATATATTTTTCGATAGATTCTTTGTGTGCTTGCGCATGAATCGCCTCTTGGCGAATAAAAGTTTCTACGTCTTTTTTTAATTTTTCATCGGTTACGAATGGCAATGCCTTATTAAAAATACGGCAGAAAAAGTACTCTCCTCGCACAAGTGTAAAACTGAAATGGTTTACAGCATGACTTCCTACTGGAGATTGTGGCATCCAGTGGAGTGGTGAGTCATTCCAATCAAAAGCGACACGACGTGGAAATAAAGGCCATAAAGTTTTAGAAGCCATATCTTTGAATGTGTTTAGGTACATGTTCTTTTTCTCTTCCTCAAGATAGCTACACATTAGGTTCTAAAATGGAACTTGTTAATATCATTAAAGGACAATTCCCATGTCAGAACGGTCAAGAACTTAAATTAGTCTTTTAAAATAATGACTAACAAAAATATTTTGGAGTAAGAGAAATTAAAAAGCCCCCATATGGGAGCTTTTTCAAAGTAGTTTAAAACCTGTTATCTACAGATAAAAACTTAACTTGGATTAATCTCTGTGGTTAATCTTTGCAAATCATGACCCGAAGGCGCTTGGTAAACACGTAAACCAAATTCGGGAAGAATCGCAATTAAATGATCAAAAATATCGGACTGAATTGCTTCATAGGAAACCCATGCAGTTGTATTGCTAAATGCATAAATTTCTAACGGCAACCCTTGGCTAGTCGGCTGTAATTGACGAACCATAATGGTTTGATTTTGAGCAATCCCCTTATGTTGGCGCAAATAAAATTCAACATAAGCTCTAAATGTACCGATATTGGTTAAACGGCGTTTGTTATAACGAGATTGATTGCTTAAATGTTTATTGAATTCTTCAATTTCAGAATTCTTTGCATCAAGATATTGATCTAATAATAAAAATTCTTTGAGCTTTTGTTGCTCTTCATCAGTCATAAAATGAACACTACTTTGATCGAGAAAGAGTGAACGCTTCATACGGCGACAACCCGAATTGCTCATGCCTCGCCAGTTTTTAAAAGTATCGGTAACGAGCTTATTGGTTGGAATAGTGGTGTAGGTTTTATCAAAATTTTGAACAGTCACTGTATGTAGTGAAATATCGATCACATCACCATCCGCATTCAGTGAAGGCATCTCAATCCAGTCACCAATCCGCACCATGTCATAAGATGCAATTTGTACACTGGCCACCAAAGACAAAATGGTATTTTGGAAAACGAGCATTAATACTGCTGCCATCGCACCAAAACCTGCAAGTAAAGTAAACACATCCTTTTTAAGGAATGTTCCTAAAATCATGAGGCCACACACAACGAATAAAATTAATTTAACAAGTTGTAGGTAACCTTTAATCGGCTTGTTTCTAGATTTTGGATTACGCTGATAAATGAGATTAAAAATATTTAACAGTTCGCTGACTGTAAGCGCGAGCGTGAGGAAAATAAACGCTTGTGCCCCCATTTCGACAAAAGCAATAAACTTTGGAGATAGATGAGGAACTGTTGCAATACCATTCATAATCACAACAGCTGGAACAATATTTGCAAATTTCTTTATGACACTATGCTCAGCAAAAATAGACTGATTTGGGGATTTAAGTTTTGTGATTAAGTGCCGAACGCCCCGAACAATAATTCGCTTAGCAATAAAATTTGCTATTGCTGCAAATAAAATCAAAATAATGAGTGAAACAAACATCTCAAGCCAAGGATAATGGCTTAGCTCAACCCGAATATCGCGAAAAAAATTTAAAAAATCCAAACCTCTACACCTTAAAACTTTATTTTCTAGAATTTTAGGCGTTAAGGACATTTATCATAAGGCTTGTTTACATATGTAGTCATAAATACAACAACTAAGTTATATACCCAGCCCAAATTTAATTACGAATTTCATGATTTTTGACGCTTAACTATAAGGTCTTGCCTGCTTAAGTTTTGGATCAGTTATATAACGTAGATCGAACGATTGGGTTCATTTAAAATAATGTATTAAACGAATAATTCTGGTTTTATTGAGTGAAATTTTCTGACTTTTTGACTTTTATTGGAGTGATCTGGTTCACCTTATTCTTTATCTATATGGCTTGGACCTTTTTTCTTAAAAGTCTGGTTCATAAATTTTTAATTTATAAACGAGGAATCATTACTTCTGCCGAAGTTGTGTATTTTCAGGACTCTTTAATTAAGGTTCAATATCGCCCTTTATGTCACATAAAATTAAAATTCCAAGCTGAGCAAGGCCAAATCATGACTGAAAATCTGAAGGTGCTTATTGCTAAACAAAATCACGATCAATATAAAGTCGGTAGCATAATAAAAATTAAATATGATCCTCAAAATTTAAAGAATATTTCGATATTAGGAGAAGTCATGGTTTAAGTTATTAGAGATTATTTAAAAAGTAAGATAAGCCCTGAGGCGCTCGCCCATTTAGCCGACTACTCGTTGTCACTCTAACCAGATTACTCCAAGTAATATTGCAACAATGCTTGATCAATTTTTTGATTAAAGATACATCCTCATGACATGAGATAGGCTCAAAGCCTCCTACTAAAAGATAGACTTCCGCACTAAAACTTAAATTTGCCCCATGAATATGTGCATGATCCATCTGATCTTTATAATGTGCCAAGTATTTCTGCCGTTTGGCTATCGATAGATGGCTCAAGTCATCTAAGGTCACCGTACCGCAAATTGCATCTGTTGGTTGATGCTGAATCTGATAGCGCAGCCAATCAGGACTAACCACCGTGTCTGCATCCGTACACGCAATCCATGTTACTCCACGCCCAATTAAATGACGAATACCTAAATCTCGTGCTTTTCCTACACATGCATAATGACACTCAATCCAATTGATTTGATGGTTTTGTGCAATGAGTCGCGACTGATCTGCACAGTTATCAAGTACAACAATAACCTCTACGTCATAACCGCTAATATTATCTATGGCAACCTGAATCGATTGCAGGCAGGCCGATAGATATTGCTCTTCGTTATGTGCTGGAATGACGATACCTATTTTCATCTTAGTTTTTCCTGCTGTGCTAAAGAGGAAGTGTTCGCCGTCCAAACATCTATCATAAAATCTGGGTCGTTTAAGCTTAGATAGTGATGAAATGGAAAATGTTGCTGAAAAGCTTGATGGACTTGTTCTGCGTTTAATTCAAAATCTTGAATTTCATGACGCCAATGGCAACATAGAATTTCACCGTCATCATTTAAACTATGTTTTAACTTTTCAATAAACTGATGCAATTCGTTTGCCGATAAGTAATAGGCCATCTCACTAATTAAAATCAGATCAAATTTTTGAATTGAATAGTCTTCGGGTATTTTTCTATTCTCAACAACAACATGCTCAAACTCTTGTAAACGCTCGGAAGCCAATTGAACAGCGCTCTCAGAGACATCTATACACCACAATTGCTCGGCTCTTTGGGCTAAATGAATACTTAAATGTCCATTTGAACAACCCACTTCCAACACTTTTGGGTAGCGAGGTCTTGTGAGCAGCGCGAGACAAATTTGCCTTTTACGGGCTTCATACCAGTGTGAGTCATAGCCCCATGGATCACTGTTATGACGATATAAATCTTCAAAGTACATGCGAGAATGAATCACTCAAATACACCTCATAAGGCATTAAAAGACGTTTAATAGCACTTGGAGAGAGAACCGCAGCATTGCCCGTGGTTTCATCTGCTTCAAGTTGGGTTTTAAACTGCAAAATTGCTTGATGTTTTTTAGTTAATTGTTCTTCGGTTAAGTGGTACGCTTTTGCGCGATGCCAATCAATTCGTGGGTCTAAAGGCTCTGCCCAATGCCAAGCCCATATTAATACGTGTAAACATAGTAATTGCTTAGCGTTTGCATAAGCTTGCACTGTTTTACCTACTGCTTCATGGTCTGGGTGACCATCAAGTGCATAACTACAAATCAAAATATCGTCGGCTTGAACGGTCTGCTCTAAACTCTGCCAAAGTTGATGGGTTTGAAAATGGATCTGACCATCTAACAAATTAAGCTCTGCCCGTTCGGTTGACTTTACTGCCCCTAAACAATCTAAAGCAGCTAAACTTTCTTGTGGACGAAGAATATTGAGCTGATCTGGAGGATACTTTGTCGAGTTAGGATGACTTTGTGTGCCGTTAGTCACAGCTAAAATTAAAACCTTACAATTCAGTGCATTGAGTTGCTGCATTAGACCGCCACAACCGAGCACTTCATCATCAGGATGTGGAGCGACAATCACCACCCTTTTAGAGCGAAATAACTCAAGATTTAAAGACGCTAAAGGATGTTCTTTAAATGCCTTTAACCATTGCTCTTTGGATGTACCCTCACCAAAAATAACGCGGTCTTCTACTAAAGGATGTTTTAAAGTTCCCATAGGCTTTGCTCCGACAAACAGAGTTCTGCAATTTGTTCATAGTCAAAAGCGGCATGACTTTGTCTGATAAACACAGGCAAGTCAGCCATGAGCTGAGCAAAAGTCGCATCTTCACAAAAAGACCGAGCACCTAAGGCTTTTCCTACTCGTTCAATCACACTCTGACAGCATTGTTCAGTTTGGGCACGTAATATCCGTATTTCCCGCTCATGACTCAGCAATGGTTGATGATCAATCAGTTCAGCAATGTATTGAAAATATTGCTTGGTGATCGCTAATTGTTGAGCTAACTCTCCTAAGTACAATTTCTTAAAAGGGTTAGGATTTGCCTGACAACTTTCCTGCAAAAAGCTGGCTAAACGCACAGCGGCACCGTACCAACAAGCAGCGACTCCAGCCGCACCATGCCAAAACCCTGGACGTTCTAAATAAGTGTTTGGCTGACCTATCGGTTGAACTGGCGTATTTACAAAAGTGACTCTGGTTGTCTGCGTGGCGTGCATTCCGACTGCATGCCAGTGGCTCAAATCGGTAGTAATTGAAGGATGTTCTAAGTTAACAATACAAAGCTGTGCTTGGCCTTGCTGGTCTTTATAACTCATTAAGGCTTTTTGAATAAACTCCGCACCGGAGCACCACGGTTTTATGCCATTACAAAGATTATCTTTTATTTGCAATGGAGCTGGTCCACCGTCTGCTGCCCAAACCGCCCAAATCTGGTCATCTATTTCTTCTTGATAGCCCAATTCATTTAAAATACTTAAGCCATCACAATGAGACTCAAATAGTTTAGCCAAACTTAAATCTGACCCAGCAATCTGAGCAAAAAGTTGCCACCGTTGATAGGTTTGACCCGACGCTGGATAAGGTAAATTTTTGGCTAAATTTACCAATTGAGAGAGCAAATCTATACGAAGCTTACTTTTATCTTCAGCTAAGGCAGATTCAAATTCACTCAAGATGCTCAATATCGTCATATTTATAGATATTTTAATATTCATTGCAAATAATTATTTATAAGACTTGATTTAACCATATCTAAATACTTCTGTTTAAATAAACACATTAATTGTAATAAAAAGATAATTATTATTAGTTTTATATCTAATTATTTCATTGTTACTCAAATATATTCATTAAGTGAGTTTATAAACCGATCCTGTAAGGTTTATTAAAAATTCAACATTTAGCTCATTATTTAAAGTAATTTAGTTTCTACCGTTTTTCTATTTTTAAAGAAGAGGTCTAAAATGAATACTTTAAATATTACTGACATTCAAAAACACGCAGATGTTATTGCTTCTTGCGGTACTAAAGTAGGAACAGTCGACCATCTCGATGGTGAAAATCAATTAAAGCTGACTCGAGACGAAAGTGGTCAACATCATCTCATTCCTACTGCGTGGATTGGGGAAGTGAAAGAAAACCAAGTCATACTCAATAAAAATTCAGAAGAAGTTAAAGATCAATGGCAAGCAATCTAGGCTTTTAAGCACGGCGAGTTACTTACCGTAAGCTTTATAATAAAAAGTTTTAGCTTATAAAAATGAATAGGCTTAAATAATTTAAAGCCTAGATTATAAAAATGAAGGCTCCTTTTAATAAAGGAGCCTTTTTTATTGACCGAACCTCTCACTTAGACCTTTTTTATCTCTATAAGCCTTTCGTAAGATGTTTTTGTCCCTTAAGCACATGGTGATCGATTTTACTTAATGCTAAAAATTGTGCATTCGCATTAAATGAATAATTATGAATAGGGTGACATATATGATCACAGGGAATCATCAGCTTAAAGCTCGAAAAGTATATTTTGATTTCGCGGAGTCATCTGTCTGCTGGATGCCGAATGATCCGTTATGCTCACATGTAGCAAATGGTATCAATATGCTTTTGCCGGCTGGCGAGTTTTGGTTCTGCCGAGTGTTTAATAAAACCCTTCCCTACATTACCGATGAAACATTAAAACAAGAAGTAGTAGGCTTTGTTCGTCAAGAAGCAGCGCATGCACGTGCCCATGAAAAAGCTCAAGACTTCTTACGTGAAAAAGGCTATGACATTCAAGATCCACTCAACCGTGCGCATTTTGTTTTTAATATTTTATTGGGCGACAAACCCTTTGGTCTGCCGCTTGTAAAAGGCAAAAAACTTGAAGAATATTGGTTACTTTTCCGAGTAGGTGTCATTGCTGCAATTGAGCACTTTACGGGAACTATTGGTCAGTGGACACTTGATAGCAAGTCTTGGGACCAAGCCGACCCAGCAATGGCAGATTTATTCCGTTGGCACCTTGCCGAAGAAGTTGAACACCGCTGTGTTGCTTATGATTTATTTCAGCACCTTTTAACAAACAAGTTGGGTTTTTATGTGTCGCGCCAAGTCATTATGGCCGCTATTTTCCCACTGTTTATTTACTTCCTTGCTGACTTTGCTCGTAGTCTAGGCAAGCAAGATTTAGAGCACGAAGACATTCAAAAATTGATGCGTCGTGGCTTCTTTAATTTCATCCGTGAATTTGAAAAAACGGCTACTCGCTTAGACAACTTACCGACCATTAAATATTTATGGAAAGCGACGTTAAGATGGGTTTCTCCAAAATTTAACCCAATTCATGAAGGTGACACTGAACAAGCTTTGGCTTATATGGCTCGTTCACCTGCGGTTC
Source organism: Acinetobacter sp. Leaf130 (assembly GCF_001423205.1). Taxonomy (NCBI): domain Bacteria; kingdom Pseudomonadati; phylum Pseudomonadota; class Gammaproteobacteria; order Moraxellales; family Moraxellaceae; genus Acinetobacter; species Acinetobacter sp. Leaf130. The sequence goes on along the minus strand of NZ_LMOE01000001.1, from coordinate 431,889 downwards.
AATATTTTGAACAAATGACTCATTCTGCAAAACCTGCGACATTAAGCTAAGCACTTATTTTATTTCAAAGAAAAAGCCTCCTTAATGAGAGGCTTTTTTCTATTTAAGTTCTAGCAATTAGGCAAAGTTTAAAAAGAAATAATCCAACAGTCGTGCGCTTTCATCTACCCCATTTTCACCTAAAAGCTGGACCATTGCCCCATCAATCATAAATAAAAACATGTAAGCATCTTGGATTGAAGCAGTAGATTTTAAGGCTAAAAGCAACTTATGGATTTCACCAACAAACCAGTTTCTATAATCAACCACGACTTTATAGGCAACCGGATAGAGCTTTTCAATTTCAAAAATTGCCTTAAATGGCAAATGATAAAAGCCATTTAAGTCGGCATGTAGAAAATAAATCTCCTTAAGTTTATCAAGCACCCTTTGTTCACGGTAAGAATTAGAAATTGAAAATACCTTGTCTTTTAGCGCGTCTTTTTGAAAAGTGAGACACATCTCGATGAGCCGTGCTTTTGAGTGAAAGTCGTTGTAAAAAGTAGCTTTGGCAACTTTGGCTTCTGCAATAATTTGGTCGACACCGACCTTATGAAACCCATATTGATTAAATAAGTCTTTTGCGGTGTGAAGCACTCTGAGCGTTCTAAATGAAGATTCTAAATTTGGCATAGGAATACCGTTTAAATAATTTTTTTGTTGTATCTAAAAGAGATAGAAATGCCGTCACTCTTAAAATGAGTGCTAAAAACAGGCATGCAAAAGCAGCACAAAAATGTGCCCTAAGCTATCTCAGGTTTTATTGTTGCTATGATTTTTGAGTCGTAACGATCTAAGGTCGTAGAAAACCTAGAGTCGGTTAAACCGTTTTAAAGACCAGTTGGGCGATATGGCTAGAGAGAGTTTGGTAAAGATCAATAAATGAGAAGAGATAGTACGCATAGCGGACTCCTTGTGTGTAAAGAAGTTCTACCAGATCACTGTCAAATGATTATGGTGGTAGAACGAGAGAAGGTTGACAGACTGACACACAAGAATCAGCACGCACAAGGCGTCCCTCCCTCGCCCTACCGCTACGAAGGGGGACGAACGAGTTCGCCACCAAAAAGAGAACTTTTTGATGTCTTGTGTGTTAAATCGATCTGTCAAAATCGACTGGCGATGTAGGCCAGCACGCAAAGCATAATCGGAGGGGTTTTAGGTGTCAATGTGATATTGGCTAGAAATAAAGCTTTAAAATAATTTTAGTAAAATGGTTTATTAATCTAATACAGAAGCTTTGGTTTTTTTGAAACTTTTAAATATGAGTAAAACTTAAAAATTTACTCGACTATATTAATTCGTTAAGACTTTGAATACCGAGTTTTACACCATAACTTCCTTCACTATTGTCATCAAGCCAGCCACCATTAATTAAAGCTGGTACTGTCTGATTTATCACTTTACCAGCTAATACTTTAGCATCATCCCTACTTAAATAACCAACTGTTAAACCATTAATTTCAATTTTTACAGCGTTCTTATCATAAGCATTAAAAGGTTCAGAAACTACTCTAGCCATTACTTCTACATATTTTGATCTTTCTTGTTTAGGTCCAGCAATCTTTCTTAAATTAGCTTGATAAGACTGTTCTCCAACAATATCAAAAAAATAATCTATTGGCCTTTCTGTTATAACAGTTTGTTTTTTATGTCTTTTAGTCAGTATTATCCATAAAATCAATAAACCAAATACCCCAAGTATCATTTCCATCTTTTGCCTCTTATTATTCAAAGAAGATTAGAATATTTAAAAGAGCAAACCGCAAAACAGCTTACTCTTTTATACATTTACTTAATGACAGTGATGGTCTCCAGTTTTACTATTAGTATGACACCCTTTAGAGTTTGTACCCCCAGAATGAGCATTAACCTGTGTCACTGTCAAACCGATTAGACAAATGAATAAAAGTTTTTTCATGAGTTTATTTCCTTCAAGTTGGAATTATAATTGAGTTTTTATTGTACAAAATAAAATTATTAAGCTTTCATAAAAACAGATGAGTAACTTATGAACTTTAGTCTAGTTTCTATTTATAAAATTTATACTCAAGCACTATTCAAAAAAGATAAACCATGAAAATTTGTATTGTAGGCCCTTCTGGGGCTGGTAAAACAACTATCACTAAGAAATTAGCTGAAGAATTAAAGATATCTGCTCATGCATTTGATGAGATCTACTGGGATTTAAGTGGAACTGAGTTTGTAAAAAATTCGGAGGAAACTATCTCATTTGGTATTAAACAAATCATCTTACAAGATAGTTGGATTGTAGAAGGAGCTTACGATAAACGCTTGCTTCCATTACTTCTTGAGTGTTCTTTAATTTTAAAGATGGAAGTACCTTTTTATTTAAGAACAATAAGGCTCCTACAACGTTATCTAAAGTCTGTAGCTACAGGTAAAAGGCCCAAAGAAACTCTAAAAAATACAATCGAGCTGATTCAGTTTTCACATCGTTTTGATAAACGCTTAGAAAATTTTTTGAGTAGTAATACTCAGCTCTCTAGAAAGGTTATTTCTTTTAATAACTTTTCAAAAGCTATAAATGTTATTCAGACAGGTTTTAAAAATAATTTACCCGATTCATTAATTCATGATGAGAGAACGAAGGTGGGTTGACAGACTGACACACAAGGCTGGCAAATTATATACGGTGATACACCGATAAAATGAACAATTAAATCCATTCTATCGGCTTGCTAGAAGAGGTTTTTAAAACCTTATTTTATTTTTTAATATAGTTTGGAAACTCTTTTAAAACCCTACTACATAATTGACCTTTTAAATCCTCTTTCTTGCGCTCTTCAAATTGCTTCATACCGAATCTCATGACTTCTCTACCGTATTTATCACCTAACTCATGTTTAGTGCATTTTTCTGCTTCATGAACTAATTCTTGTGAAGAATAGTGATAATTACAATCAAGTTGAGCACGGCTTAAAAAACCATGTAGTTCTACTGTTTTCTCGCAGTGTGTTTGCCCTACAAGACTTTTAGGTTCTTGACCAGCATAAATTGATGTTCCTACCAATAAAGTGAAAACCGTTACTAAAATATTACGCATTATTTCCCCGACAAAGTTATTAAAAGTATTAGTGGTAATGTTGCGGGCGTATTAAATAATAATTATTTATAAGTGTCTATTAATAAAAAGGAAATTAAATAAATCCCCTTCTCTTTTGAATACTTAATCACCTTATAAAAATTGTGTGATTAAGTTTTATCAAATAAATGATATTAGATTTGTTTTATACCTATTTTTAATATAATCCAAGCTATTCAATAAAAGAGTTCTAGTGACATTTAATTCATTTCTTATCTACTAAAACCCTTACTTATTACACCACTTAAAACCCTAATTTCTTAAAAACAAAATAACCCACATGGCTTTCAAAGCTACCGTCATTTTGAATTTTGAAATATTTCTTAACGAGGTCAGATGAACCTTCCTGCAAATAGCGCAAAGTTTTGATTTGATCTTCAGGTGTTTTCATACGCTTTACCCAACTATCAAAGTCCAACGAAAGTGTTTGTTTATCTAAGCCCACTAAGTCAAAGCCCGCATCTTCGATAAAATAAACCCACTCTTTAACACTATAGTTTCGTACATGACTTGGGTCTCGAATAGTTTCGATCGTCTGTAAAAACGTATCTAATATCGGCGAGCTAGAACTAATAATGTCTACAAAAATGACAATGCCGTCAGGCTTAAGAACGCGGTTGACCTCTTTCATTGCACTCGGAACATGCTGCCAATGATGAGCAGAATATCGGCTAATGACTACATCAAACTGATGATCACTAAAAGGCATATCTTCAGCAATGCCCTGCTGCACAAAGATGTTTTTTAATTTGCGTTGGCTGGCAGCTTTAGACACAGTGTCTAACATTTCATGCGATAAATCGTAAGCAAAAACAAGGTCTGCATGCGGAGCAACATTATAAGAGACATGGCCACCCCCACAGCCTAAATCAAGAACTACAGCCTTTTCAAATTTCTGAATTTCATTAATAAATTTATTAAATTCAATTCCTTCAGAATGAGCTTGGCTATTCAAATAGTCGAGGGACTTATTTTGATATTGTTTTTGATTTATATCATGCTGGGTGATCATAACCTTGCTTCCTTCTATGCAATGAAATCACCATAAAGGAAAAGTTAGATAAAAAATAATGATTAGTTTTTCTTCAATTGATAAATAAAAGTTATTATTTAATTTGTTTTAATACACTATGACGATTAATAAAAATAGATTTAAAAATTTATAAGAAATCCGCAAAGAGCACTGTTTAGTCACCCTTACTGAAACAGTGCTCTTTGCTCCATCACAACCCCTATCCAGAAAGGTTCAATGCATAGAAATAGTGTATGTACCTTTAGCTCAAAATGTTTCCTGTATTTTTTGCTTTTTTTAAATGATGACAGCATAAAAATGAAGTATATTTAATTTTATCAGAAGATTCCTCTTTGGTTTATATTTTGAACAGAACAGAATACACACTAGATCGCATAGATCGGAAAATTTTATCTGCCTTACGTGGAAATGGTCGTTTAACCGTTGCTCAATTAGCTGAAGAAGTCGGTCTTTCATCTTCTCCATGCTGGACACGACTAAAACGTCTGGAAACTTTAAAAATTATTGAAGGCTATACGGTAAACGTGAACCCAAAAGCGATTGGCATTCATGAGGTATTTTTTATAGAAATTACTTTAGAGCGCCATGATGATGAAATGTTAGAGAATTTCAGCGAAGCATTAGCAGATATACCGGAAGTTGTAGAAGCTCATCTGGTTACAGGTGACTATGATTATTTGGTCAAAGTAGCCGTAAAAGATGCTGATCATTACGAACGTTTTTTACGAAAAAAACTCTATTCAATTAAAGGTATTCGACACACACGCTCAACCTTTGCCTTGCGCCCTCTGAAATCTGCCAATACCGCCGATTTAATGTTAATTGAATAAAAGATGTAGCACCTATAGCACATCGACTTAAAATATTGATTCTAAAATATTTATTAAGTTAAGCCGCTTAAACCATAACAGATTTAGACTCTGTTATATTTTTTTTAAAAAATTCTGTATCTATGATTACAGCCTCCTCATCTCCATAATAAAATTAATCTGAATTGGAGGCATCGCCATGAACATTTTGAAGAAAAAAAATAAGGCCAGTTTTGTATTCTTTATTATTACTCTCTACTCTTTTATTGGGTTTGGCTTAGGTTTCATTATTTGGGAATACTTTTTAAAGGCCTAGTTTGTTAAAGACGAGTTAACCAACCTCAGAAATAATTTCTGAAGTAATTTCTTTACTACGATGATATGCGGCTTTCATAGCTAAACGTATATCATCAGATACATTTCCTAAATCGAACATGCGTAAAGCAGATTCTGTAATGCCATTCGCCAAAGTAACCTTTCCACATAAATCCGCAGGCGGCACATTAGTTTTACGGATCATTTCAACTGCGCCACTCGCTGCTTGAAGTGCTAAATCTAATGCAAACTGTTTGTCGAGTCCTAATGAAACACCCGTCTTAATCATGCTATCTAAAATATAAAAAAAGTAAGCTGGCCCTGAGCCCGATAATGCAATAATTGCATCAGTTTGTGTTTCCGAAGCTGCCCAGAAAGTCTGCCCCGTTGCAGAGTACAGCATTTCGATGACATCTTTATCGAGCTGGTCCATTTGCTCAGAAGCAATGAGCACATGAGTACCCGTATGCGTAAGCACAGGTGGATTTGAAATTACACGAACAACTTTTTTTGAGCCCGTAATCGTTGATAATTTTGCAATATCAATCCCCGCCATCATAGAAATAATGACTTTAGGTGCTAGATGTTTTTTAAAAGGCTCAAGCATTCCTTTTAAGTTTTTAGGTTCCAATAATAAGATAACAATATCCGCTTTTTTTAAACTATTTTCCTTTTGCTTCAATGTATTTGTATCACTAATTTTTTTATCTTCAATAAGATGTATCTTTTCTTTTTTAAAACCTTTTAAAACCAAGCCTCCTATTAAGGCTAACGCCAAATTACTACTACCAACAAAACAAATATTAGGTTGTACTGCATTTACCATTTAAAATGTTTTCCTTTCTTAAGGTAGACTATAAGAATAAATATTATCTATAATTTAATTATGAACGCTGAAATAATGAATAACTGTTTTTGAATAAAGAACCCACTCAAATAAATAATATTTAAGTGGGTTTGTTTTATTTGCGCAATAAATAAAACAACTTTAGCTTATGCCTAATGTATAACTATATATAGCAAATTCCACACAGAAATTGTTAAAGTCTGTAACTACTACCAAACTATTGTAAATAACGATCTAATACCATATAAATGAAATATTTACTTTCAAAAGCTATCTTCAATTAAGCTACTAATAAAATATCTCACATTAAATAATAAAATATTTAAATTAACAGACCGTAGCAGATGTATTGTGATTTATTAGCTAAATGTTTTCTCTTTTCTTCTTTAAAATTCTCTCGGCTTTGCTTATTGCTTGGGTTAAATCAACATCTTCACAAACCCAGAAAGTAAAAATTTGTCCAAACAAGTGGAAGTGCTGTTTAATATATTTAGAACTATTGTCTGAATAATGCTCTTCAACCTTAAAGAAATCATTATTGTTTTCTATTTTTTGACCGTCAAAAATACCGCCGATACAAATATCCATTTTAATACCATACACCTAATTAGTTATGTTATAACATAAAATTTTTAAAACCTTTTATAAGAGTATTTTTATACTTCTTTTTTTTAAATATAAGTTGAATTAAAACTTATAAAAAACCCACAAAATATAAAGTGGGCTTTTTCAACTCTAATAAAATGTTTTAGACTCAAACATATTTTATTTAAATAATATATTTAAATCAATTAAACGCTCTATTTATTTATGAGTTTTGAACAATCACAATATTTGAAGCTTGCGGGCCTTTTTTACCCTGTACTACAGTAAACTCAACACGTTGACCTTCCAAGAGAACTTTAAAACCAGGTGTTTGAATATCGGTAAAATGAGCAAAAATATCTTTACCTTCATCAGTCACAATAAAACCAAAACCTTTAGTTTCATTGAACCATTTTACTGTACCAGTAGTAGTAGACATATGTTATATCCTAAATCTTAAAATATTATAACTTATTATTGGGGAAACCAATTTAACTAAAAAATAGACGTCGAAACTTAAATATCTGAAAAAACCGAAGGATTATAAATAAAACTGCGCAAATAGAAATTTATGATGACAAGAATATTTTGTTAGTTATGCTCGATAATACACGCTTCAGAAGCATTTGCAATCGATATTCAAAATAATTAAAGCAAGAAAAATTCTATACCTCTCGCCATTCATCTTTCATATTGATTTAATTAAGATTCCTTTCAATTAAAAGTCAAATTTTGTTTCATTTTAATCGAAAGAAGTACCTCTGCTATTTCCCCATAAGACCATCAATAAAATTTCTTTTCACCCGCTGGGCGCGTCTTAAAACGTCGATGGAACCACATGTATTGTGTAGGTGCGATGCGAATTTGATTCTCAATAATTTTATTTACTCTTTCAGCATCAGTAACTTCACACCCACTTGGAAAATTCTCTAATTTAGGTTCAACGAGAACATGATATTGAGGATTTCTAATATTGCCACTTCTGTAAAAGTATAAAGGCACTGCTGCTGCTTTTGAGATATCCATAAGCCTGCGGTGGGCTGTGACAGTAGCTGCCTGCACCCCGAAAAATGATGCCATTACACCTTGCTTTAAGCCAAAATCCTGATCTGGGCTATACCATATGGCATGACCATGTTTAAGGTTTTGGATAAGTCCACGCATGTTGTCTCGAGCAATCTGGTTTTTATACACTCTTGCGCGGCTACGATGAATCAGAAAATCTAAAAAGGGATTGTTTTGAGGTCGGTAAACTACGTCCATATTAAAAAATAAGGTACACGCCGCGCCGCCTGCATCTAAAAGGGTGCTATGAGTGCCTAATAAAAGTACGCCATTTTCCTGATTGTTGGTTAAATTCTCTAATCCATCTATGTGAACACGGTTTTTAAACCAGTTTGGACTATACCAAGCATTTAAAGCCTCAAATACACCCGTTAAAGTATCAACAAAAACCTGTTTGGCTTTTACTTCAATTTGCATAGGTGTTTTTTCAGGAAAGCATGCTTCTAAATTACGTAGTGTTGTTTTTCTTCTTGACCCTAAAGTTTTCCATGCTATTTTTGATAAAAGATCAGCGAGACGCCATTGAATTGCCCAAGGTAACATCGCAAATAACATCAGAATAAAAGCTAAAACCCATAAACCCCAATATTTAAACGATAAAAAGGAAAATTGAAATTCGCCAGATTTAAACTGCCGTTCTTTTTTCGTCATACTGTATATTTCTTGAGGTATAGGCTTAGCATACTAACACGCCTACTTGTCGGGGTTGTATGTTTATGTTGCAATAACTGCTATGCTTTTAAATACATTATCTATTTATATAAATGTATATTTTATTTCGAAACTTTCAAATTTTAATATTTAATTTATTTATTTTAAATATACATAACCTTCTGTATACATAAATTATTTTCTCATTTAAAGTAATCGCATAATTTTGTCTCAATTGATAAATAGGATATATCAGCGTGAGCGGTCTTTTAGTTTTTATAACAATTGCATTTCTTACCCTATTAAGCCCCGGCCCCGGTGTTTTATTTACTGTCACAAATTCAATCAATTATGGTGTTAAAACCGCTTTATTCGGTATTAGCGGCTTAATTATTGGTATGTTTGTAATTGCTGTAATTTCCGCCAGTGGTGTAGGTCTTATTATTACGAGTAACCCTACTATTTTTACGGTTTTAAAATTTATTGGTGCATTTTATTTAATGTATCTCGGATATAAAAACTTTAGCAAAAAAATTCCATCGCAAGATTTAATCACAGATCAGCAAAGCGATAAAAATGTCAGTAAATCTAAACTATTTTATCAGGGTCTACTCGCATCTTTGCTTAATCCAAAAACAATCGTATTTTTTATTGCTCTTTTTCCTCAATTTATCGATATAAAGAAAGAAATTTTAAATCAGTTTTTAGTTCTATCTTTAACCTTTTGTTTGATTGGTTTTTTAATTCATCTAGTCTATGCAAACTTCTCTTCAATTTTTAAAGAAAAGATGTTGGCTGGAAATAATTTTTCTATACTCAATAAAATCAGTGGGGCTATTTTCTTTCTTCTTGCCATCTTACTCATCGTACAATAAATCATTACTTTAAGTAATTATGCTTTAAAAGCCTTAACTCATGTTTAGACTTTTAAAGCATTTCGATGATTCAGCATATTTTTATCTAATTACAATTTTTACAACGATACCCTGTTTAAAATCCAACCATAAAAGAAGTCTTCATAATTTGGGTTCTTCTCTGTAATTTCGATATAGTGCTGCCCTTGCATAATATTTAAAACGCGTACCAATACCTTTTCTCCTTCTTTATGACGCCTGTTCAAATAACTTCTAAGAGCTTGAAAAGTGAGAGGACCATACTGACCATCTAAAGCAAGATCTGACCAGCCTTCTTTTCCCTGCTTATTCAGCAAATTTAAAGCACGCTGCAACAAGTGTTTTGCAAAATTGACACCACAATTGACGCCTGTATCAAATAACTCTTCTGCAATAGTCGGGCTAATCTCATTGATCTGGTCAAATTGGGGTTCAAACCAATATTGTTTCTTATAAATAGATTTGGCCACAGCTAATGTTAAATCCTGCATATTGCCTTGATAGCCTTCTGATCGAGCGACTGCTTCTGTAATGCCAAATTTAGTGGCATGTCCATGGTCTGATGGATGGTTAACGTACCCACCTTCTCTGTTTATGATTGCTTCTAAGTACTGGTCGATATTCATTTTATTTTACCTATATCATTGAAACTGTTTTTAGCTATTTTGCAGATCATCTTTCGCTTTTTTTAAGTCTTTCATAACTTCCACAATCGTTTTACCTTCTTGTTTATTGATGAAGTTAAATATCCATCTCACAATAGCCCAACCAGGCAAACCGCAAATGAAGAAGAACCCACATAGTGTGATCATTCCCCAAATATCCAACACCCATTCTTGTAAATTCCATTTCATGATAATAAATGAGCCACCTGTTAAGCTTGAAACCACTGTACAGATCAGCCCAACAATCCATTCCTGCGGTGAACGAGGAAAACGCATCATTAACACGACTGCGACAACTAAGCTGACTGCTAAAGCCACCATAATTGCAATGCTATAAAAATTTAAAAATGTGGCTAATCCATTCGTTGGAACTGTTTTCATCATCTTGTCCTGCTTTAAAGGGTAAAACTTGAAAATCCATCACCATGACCAGCTTGTTGTTTTTCAGGTTTTATCAATACCCTTAGTTTTCTTTATTACAGTCAATAAAAAACACTAACGCTTTAATGCGGCGCTAAATTGCAAGACGAACTTACCTTGACCCGCTTAATTTCAGGGCCCAAGAAAGAATGTTTGTGTGCTAAAGCTGGTTAGTGTGCACTGTTTAAGGCTTGTTCAATCAACTCAATCACGGTGATTGCACCTATCGCTTTTTGCATAGAGACTTGATCGTCGAATTCGAATGCTTCATCTTCAAGCTCACTTGCAATTTGCTTCGCCTCTTCAAGTGCCCTTTTTATTTTTTGTACCTTAAGTTTGTTTATATCTTTTGCAATTGTTGGGACATACCCTCCACGTTTTGCATTTTTAAGTTGTTTAGCTCTGTTCTGCATTGCTGTAGTCATTCACTATCTCCAACTCAACTTACTCGTTTAATAAGGCATCTTTATCGTTTGTTATTCTTGAAGTTTTGACGCATTCTTTGAGCAATATAGCTAAGCTATGGCTACAAATGTGTGTTCGAAACGTTTCAACTGGTACAACAAACATATAGAACCAAACAATATGCGTTTAAAGCATTAATTTAAAAATAGATATTTCCTTTTCTGAAATTGTAAAAAAGTATTAAAGCTCTCAAGTTTAAGCCTTTTCGGACTTTATTTTTTTGACCAAAAAGTTCAAATAAGGCTTTGCCGTATATCGGAAACTTTTGTTACGACTCACAATCTTTGTTAAATTCTTCATGTTCTTGATACCCTTTATCGACGAACATTAAGCCTGATCCACGGAATCGGGCTTTTTTTTATTCCAATTTTTGTTTTGATAGCCTAACTGCACATCATAATTGAGCTATCTCCCTTTTATTTTGCCTCCTATAAAAACAAAATAAATTTAGCTTTCATCTCAACACGTTGATAAAACTATAAATAGAGACTTAAACACTACTTAAACTTTATCTATTCATCTTAAGATATAACTGATATTATAACTATAGTTATTATTAGTCAATAACTATAGTTGTTTTACTCGATATAACTTAAGTTATATATTTGTTATAAGTTTGCAGGTGTGACCGTTATGGCTCTTAAAGACCGTTTAAAAGACTCTAGGCTTAAAGCGAAAAAAACTCAGGCTGAAGTAGCAGAAGCAGTCAAAATGTCTCAGCCTGCCTATCAAGCTTTAGAGTCAGGGAAAAATTTGAAATCAGCGTTTCTTCCATTAATTGCGCAATTTTTGGGTGTAGATGGTTATTGGCTAACAACTGGAAATATTGAAGATTCTTTTAGAGAAAGTGATGTATTTAGCCCCACTGTTGTGAGTGCTGAATCCACCGATCAATATGTCTGGGTTGAAGTTGTAGAAGCTAGCTTTTCTTGTGGTACGGGTGAATCTATCGAGTTTCACTTCGATGCAATTAATGGAAAAATTCCTTTTCCAGCCTCATTTTTTAAAGAAAAACGGGTTGCTCAAGAGTGCATGCGTATTATTAAAGCTAAAGGCGATAGCATGACCGATTACATTAAAGATGGAGATTTAGTCGGCATTGATATCTCTCAAACTGAAGTCATTGATGGCGAGATTTATGCGGTTTACTTTGCGGGGGAAGGAATGATTAAGCAGATTTTTAAAGAAGCAGATGGCTCTTTAATTTTGCACAGTTTAAATGAAAAATTTAGAGACCGACGTGTAACCGAAGAAAATGGAAAGAACTTTAAAGTCATGGGCCGTCAATTCTGGCGAGCAGGTTAATTTAGTTATAAATATAATTAAAAGAATAATTCTATCAATTTAATACGTTTTTGCTTTTTATAACTTTAATTATTTATAAATCGTATAGATATAAAAAAACCTATCTCCATTAAAAGAGATAGGTTTTTAGCTTGAGAGCTAAACATTTTATTAGCAATACGTACTTAAACGATAAAGCTGGTTAAATGCAGCATAAAAGCTTTTACCATCTTGGTTCAACTCGATTTCTTCACCAGTTTGAAGTTGAACTTTCTTACCAACTTCGACCCAACGATAACCATCTTGAGAGTTTTGCTTACGCACGTGAGGAACCACTCTCACATTAATTTCATTGCCATTTACGGCTGTGGCAATTTGCCACTCATTTACTATATTCACAATCATTCACTCATCACTGAGCTCATGTGATTTAACGGTATTTAATTAGAACGCTAGATTTAAGGTATGGACAGTCAGTCTAGAATTTAATATTTAGCTTGATATAGGGTTATTTATAAGCTAATGCTTTTCATAATTTTTGCATTATGAAAAGTGGTACATCACAGAGCATAATATTTTGGTTGCGGGGGTCGGATTTGAACCAACGACCTTCGGGTTATGAGCCCGACGAGCTACCAGACTGCTCCACCCCGCAATTGGAAGTAAGCTTTATACGCTTATATATTTTATAAAGCAAACTTTATTTTTTAATCTGTTGTAATTCATCAGTTTTATCTTTTTTAATTAATTTTATCTTTTGAATTAACTAGTAATGAACAACCTAAATTTAAATTTAATCTTTTGAATTGTTGTAATTATTTTAAACAGAACCCTAAATTCACAGACAGCAATTGCCTTGGTTGGATGGCTTTTATACTATCTAAGTTGGTCCTTTAATGTTTAGTTCGTATGTCTGAACCTCAGTTTTCCCTTAGTGAATATCTCGGCACAGTTCAGGAAGTCATACGTTTGGCTTTTGATGAACCAGTTTGGGTAAAAGCAGAGATTCGAAATTTAAATATTAAAGGCGGTCATTACTATTTAGAGCTTGCAGAAAAAGATGCCGAGACTGATAAAGTCATTGCAAGTTGTAAGGCCACAATCTGGAAATTTTCGGCAAGTAAAATTGTTCTAAAGTTTGAGCGTGAAACTGGTATTGAGATTTCAAGTGACTTAAATGTTCTCATAAAAATTCGCGCACGTTTTGATCCTCAATATGGATTTTCAGTCAATATTGAAGAGATTGACTCAAGTTTTACCTTAGGCGAAATTGCTAAACGTTATCAGCAAATTATTGAACGACTCACTCAAGAAGGTTTAATTCATAAGAACAAACTACTCTCAACTCCTTTTGATATTCAAAATGTTTTAGTAATTGCGCCTCAAAATGCTGCGGGCTTAGGTGACTTTAAAAAAGATGCCGATGCGCTAGAAAGAAATGGTGTTTGCCATTTTGTGTATCAGACCGCTACTTTTCAAGGAAATACAGCCGCAACCAGCTTAATCGAGTCTTTAGGTATAGGTTTACGGCAATGGGCCAGCACATTTACATTTCCGCCGGACTTGATTGTAATTATTCGTGGCGGTGGATCGGTTAATGATTTAGCGTATTTGAATGATTATGAACTTGCGGCTCTGCTCTGCAAACGCACTGTACCCATTTGGGTCGGTATTGGTCATGAAAAAGACCGTACCATTCTTGATGAAATCGCCCATCGTTCATTTGACACACCAAGTAAAGTGATTGCTGGTATTCGTAACCATATTGTTGAACGCGTACAAGAAGCCGTTGATAGTCTGCAAATCATTAAGCTCCTTTCGCAGCATCAAATCACGACCTATCAAAGCAAGAATGACCAACTGCTTCACCACATTAAATCTTCAGCACAAAGTCAACTTAACTCGGGACATCACCTGCTAGACCAGATGAAAGAACGCATTCAGTTTAGTTCACAGCAACAAGTTAAATTTTCATTAGCCCAAATCGAATCGTTAATGAAAGAAGTCCTTCTACAAAACCCGAAACAAGTTCAAGCCAAAGGGTATGCAATTGTTAGATCAGAAGGAAAAGCAATTCGCTCTATACATCAAATTTCAAACCCTGCCATTGCCATTGAAATGCAAGATGGTGTGATTGAAGCCAACATTACACAGGTAATTCCAAATGAAGAATAAAGAGTTAACATTTAAGGATGGCCATGACATTTTGAAGAAAAATGCCGAACTACTTGAGTCTCAAGAAAGCCCAGATATTGATAATTTAATGAAAATTGTTGAAGAATCGATTACTGCCTATAAAGCTTGTAAATCGCGCATTGAAGCAGTTCAACAAGCTTTAGATGAAACATTTAAAGAATAAAAAAAGCCCATTCCTACTTCTCATTGAAGGAATGGGCTTAGTGAAAACCACTTAGTCCTGAAATGCAAAAGTGTGGATTAGGTCACACTTTTACAAAAAGCATGGTCCCACAACTATTTGAGATCTTCAATATTTTAATTGTGTCTATTACGTTAGTTTGACTTTATTTTCAGCACTTCTTAACTAAAAATCCTTCGATTAAGATCATACTAAACACACATTCTAATTTTGGTCATTTTCAAACATGCTTTAAAGGCTATTCCTCATTGAATGGCCCAATCAATTGATAAATTTTCCCGTCTTTAGGATTTTCATAGAGTAAATCCATATTGGGTAAAATAATGTCATCATCAATTTCAATATGTTCAACGCTTTTATGAAGCTCAAGGGCGTGGTCGTTCATAGGTCGAACTTTTGCCAAAGCAATCGTTTCTTGGTTAAACTGGTCCTTAATAATTACTTTTAATCTTTTCATAAAAATCTCCTAAAAATTAAAATTTTTAATACTAATAATGGGTTAAATCTAAAATGAGCTAATCGCTGAATAGCCGATTGGCATAGCAAAAAAAGTTAAAATAAATGCAGCCGTACGTTGTAAATTACGTTGGTTTAACCAAGTTACTTTGTTTGAAATTAATACGGTTCCAAAAGCAATCCATAAAAATGCAATGGGTGTAATTAATGATAAAAAAATAGCAATATGCACAAAATAAACGTGAAGCACTTCCCATGCTGCATGTGGAAAAATAGCAGAAGCAAAGAGTAAAGCTTTAGGATTCAAAAGTGTTGCAACAAATAAAGCCTTAGGCGTAATAAGTGGGTTGTCTAATTTGGTGTCATTTGTTGATGTTACCCAAAGTTTAAATGCAAGGTAGAGAATGAAAGTTGCACTTATTAACTTTAATAAGGCAGGAAGCCAAGGGATTAAATGTGAAACTGACTCAAGCAAAACACCCCATGAAGTAATTGCAATGAGATAACCCATCACTTCAGCAGGAATAAGTTTAAGAGACTGCTTCACCCCTGCCTGTATTCCAGCCGAGGCTAACAATGTGTTTGTGGGGCCTGGAGTCAACAAAATGGTGACCACTAGTCCAATAAACAGAAATGACACCATAGGCAACGAACTCTTTAATTATGCTAGGCGAAATATGTCAAAAATGAGCATCTATTGTCGACAAAATGGTTGTAACAAGAAATATTAAAATTAAATTAATTAATGTTAAAACAAATCATTAACTCAAACCGACTGTAAATTCACTTACGATTTAAATAATTTCAAATGTGCAAAATCGATCACATAAATAGAGAATAATGAGCTATTATTACAAGCCTCTACCACATTAACTTGAGAATTTTTTACTCAAAAAATCTGCTGTTTTTTAATATTTTGAACTTTATATAACTGAGTAAATAGCAGCTTTTGCCTCACTTGAAATTTTAAAATTGAACAATATATAAACAATTAGAAATCGTGATTTTACTGAATATGATGTCTCACTCCCCATCAATTCATTGATTGTCGCTTTCATCAAATAAATCAAATGATGGAGGATGCATGATGAATGCTTATGTTCGCCCTCATCCAGATGGTTTTAAATCTTACTTAGGTAAAAATCAGAAAACTGGCCTCTATGCTGTGCGGCTCGGTTGGACGGTTTATGAAACGAATGGCAATGGTTCTGTGCTGTACATTGTCAAGAATGAAGATAAGATTCCATTGGATGTAAACAAGTTTAAAACTGATCGTCCCAAAATCTATGCTGCGCTTTTAAGTGAAGTGCAGTTTCAACGTAAAAAACAATTAGCTATTGATCTGCAACAATCTAATATTCCATCTTATGAGCGCCAAGCCTACAACAAGCGTCGTGGGTTTGTAGGGTCTTCATAAACTCTTTCATTCAACCCGATGTTAGATTCATATATAGAAAAAGCACCCTCGGGTGCTTTTTCTTTTAACGACCAGTTGTAATTAATACGAACATACTCAGTATTAATGTGCTTAATGATCGTTTGCAATGGATGTGGACTTCATGCTCAGCTCCGTGAGCGTATTGATTAACGTTTTCCATTTCGTGTCCTTCAAAGTTCACATTCCTAATTTGCCTAATATTCACACAATAAGAAATTAGCCAAAAGTATTATATGCAATTAAATTTAACACAATCCTTAAATTTAATTGCCCCCTTCTATTCTCAAGAAATAAGCGCTTTTAAGCTAAAAACTGGATGTAACATTCTACTACGAGGTTAATTATGTATTGGGTATTTGTACCCCTTTCATCTCAAATACCCATTGTTTAAAAAATGATCTATAAAATGAAAAAACATAACAATATTCCATTTTTTAATAAAAACTTTTGGAATAGGAGAATTCGTATGCAAATCAATCAAGAAGCAAATAATTCATTATTTTGCCAAGCCTCTAGCTCAATTCAAGCCTGCGTAGAATGTATGATTGCTTGTAAGACCTGTGCAGCCGCCTGTTTACAAGAAGAACATATGATGCGTGAGTGTATTAAACACTGTCTGACTTGTGTAGAAATCTGTCAGTTATGTACTTCTTTAGAGTTAAGGCATTCTGAGTTAGCTGAACAAGCGATGCCATTATGTGCCCATGCATGTCAACTTTGTGCAGCAGAATGCGGCAAACACAAGCATGAACACTGCCAAATTTGTGCTAAAGCATGCCTAGCTTGTGCTCAAGCGTGTCAAGCCTATCGTGCATAGTCGCGTAATGCATAAAGAAGTTTGTATAGCTGATTTATAGTCAGGCTATATATGGTAAGAAAATTTCTAAAAAACTTAATGACTTAAGATATTAAAAACTAATAATTTATCTTTTTTATTTAAGAGAGGTTAATAATAACTTTTCTTTAGGCATAAAAAAAACCCGCATCTTGGGGAAGAATGCAGGCTCTTAGATCTCCCACAACGACCATGAGTCCATTATTAAACTTGAACTTTAAACCGTTAAGTAAATGTACCTATAAATAAATTAAATTGCAATACAGAATAGTCTGTATGTTTAAAAAATTTTATTATTTCTACATCTTTTTATTTGCTTAAGAACAAATGGTAAAAAATGGCGTCATAAAAAACTTTATTTATGGTCTGGTCATCCAATAGATAGCTTTTTTATAGGCATTAAAAAAGCCCGTTTCACGGGCTTTTCTGCAACGGTGAGCAATCTAAGATTTGTGTCTATCCATCTCTTACATGCTCTTTGCTAGCTATATGTAAGGTCTTATCGTATCTTTTGCCCTGTCCCAAGTTTCCCTGTGGATCGAGGAGATATTACGATTACCTTAAGTACAGTTATAGCACATTATTTATTCATGGCTAGTCTTGTTCACGTTTTTTTACAAACAAGCCCTACCCGATTAAATGACTATTTTTGAACCCCATCTGTTGCTTGTAAGTATTGTTGGGCATGATCACCAATGGTATGCCAAGAGGCCTTTGAAGCGACATAGGCATGAGAGCTAACTTGGGTAGATATTTCTTCATTAATGAGCCCCACCCTTAAACGCACCACATCGGGTTTATCTAAACGTTCACTCCAGATAGGAGAGCCACAAGTTTTACAGAACACTCTCTTTTTATTGGAAGACGCAAAATAAGCCTGTAACAGGTTTTCTCCATGCACAACTTTTAAGTCACTTTTCTGTACTTGCGTAATGGCAGCAAAAGCAGCGCCTTGTGCCTTTTGGCATTGCGTACAATGACAAACCATGATGGGTTCTAATTCGGAATTAATGCGCAGTTGAATCCCATTACAAAGACAAGAAGCTGTATAAGCCATGATTTTCCCTTTTTTATTTTAATGAAACTTAGCTTACACCCACACCTTTTTCAATGTGATCTAAGATCGCACAAGAAGCTTGCTGGTTGCCGCAGCAATCATCGGCTGAAGCCTGCAAAATATTGACCATTTCTTGTAGATGGGCAATTTTCTGTTTTAATTCGGCAATGTGTTTTACAGTTAAGGCTTTCACCTCTGCACTCTGCCGGTCTGTATTTTTCCAAAGCGAAATGAGCTCTTTCATTTGTTCGGATGAAAAACCTAACTCTCTGGCATGTTTTAAGAAGTTTAAAGTCTTTAGGTCAGTTTCTGAGTAAATACGATAGCCCGAAGCTGAGCGCTGAGCGGCTTCAAGTAAACCGATTTCTTCATAGTAGCGAATCATTTTCGCCGAAATGCCCGAATGTTTGGATGCCTGACCGATATTCATCTCACACCTCAAATATTAAATTTGGTTTAAGACCTGCTGTCATGATCTTAAATCAAAAGATGAGTTTCAGCACGCTCACTGTACTGGCGCATGAAAACGTTTTAAGCGTAATGCATTTCCTAAAACAAAAACTGAAGAAAGTGCCATCGCGCCTGCTGCAAACATAGGTGAAAGTAGCACGCCAAATGCTGGATATAATGCGCCTGCCGCAATTGGAATAAGTGCAACGTTATATACAAATGCCCAGAACAAGTTTTGGCGTATGTTTCGCATGGTGGCTTTACTTAACGCAATTGCGTTCGGCACACCTTTTAAACTACCTGACATAAGCACAACATCAGCAGCTTCAATAGCAACATCTGTTCCTGTACCAATGGCTAAGCCGACATCTGCTTGCGCCAAAGCAGGTGCATCATTAATGCCATCCCCTATAAAGGCCAAACGACCATATTGTTTTTGCAGTTGGCGAACTGTGTCCACTTTACCTTCGGGTAAAACCTCTGCCACAACTTCATCAATATTAAGTTTTTTAGCAATCGCTTTCGCCGTATGACGGTTGTCCCCTGTAATCATGGCAACTTTTAGACCTAATTGATGTAAGGCCTCAATCGCAGCATAGGTTGTTTCTTTAATTGGGTCTGCAACGGCAATAATCGCAGCAAGTTGTTGATCAATGGCAACATAAAGCGGTGTTTTACCCTCTTCACCCAACTGTGCAGCAATCGCTTGGAATGCACCAGTGTCTAAACCAAGTTGGTGCATATAACGGTCTGCGCCAATTTGTACTTTTTGGCCTGAAACTTCAGCTTTAATACCTGAACCTGTAATCGAGTTAAATGCTGTTACTGGTAATAAAGTTATTCCCTCGCCCTCAGCAGCCTGAACAATAGCGAGAGCAATCGGGTGTTCAGACTTGGCTTCAACCGAGGCAACCAAAGTAAGTACTTGCTCACGCTCAAAACCTGATTGCACATTAAAGTCTGTCAGTGTTGGTTTGCCTTCAGTGAGCGTTCCAGTTTTATCAACAGCAACCACCTGCGCTTCTTGTAAAAGCTGCAAAGCTTCGCCTTTACGGAACAAGACACCGAGCTCAGCACCACGTCCAGTACCGACCATAATCGAAGTTGGTGTTGCAAGCCCCATCGCACAAGGACAAGCAATAATCAGTACTGCAACAGCATTCACTAAACCAAAAGTTAACGCAGGTTCTGGCCCAAAGATAAACCAGACCAAGAAAGTAATTGCAGCAATGAGCATCACCGCTGGCACAAACCACATGGTGACTTTATCGACCAAACCCTGAATCGGAAGTTTAGAACCTTGTGCTTGCTCAACCATGCGAATAATTTGTGAAAGCACAGAGGAGCTACCCACTGCGGTTGCCCGAATGTTTAAAGTACCGTTCTGGTTGACCGTACCACCAACCACTTGCTGCCCTACTATTTTTTCAACTGGAATAGGCTCACCCGTAATCATAGATTCATCAATGTAGCTGTGTCCTTCAACTACTTCACCATCGACAGGCACACGCTCACCCGGACGAATTTCTACAACACTTCCGCTCACCACTTCGACAACAGCAACTTCCACCACTTGACCATCACGCTGAATACGAGCTGTTTTAGGCTGCATACCGACTAAATGCTGAATAGCTTGCGAAGTACGTCCTTTGGCTTTGGCTTCAAAATATCGTCCGAGCAAAATTAAACTGACAATTACAGCAGCCGCTTCAAAGTAAACATTGACCGTGCCTTGTGGTAACACATGCGGCATAAAGGTTGCTACAACAGAAAAACTATAGGCAGCCAAGGTTCCAACAGCCACCAGCGAGTTCATATCTGGTGCTAAACGCCATAAGGCTGGAATGCCTTTTTGATAAAAACGGCGACCAGGAAAAACTAAAACCAGTGTGGTCAAAACAAATTGTAAAAGCCAGCTATTGTATTGACCAATCGTGTGCATGATCCACATGTGAAAAGCTGGGATTAGATGAGAACCCATTTCCAAAATAAACACCGGTAAGGCCAAAACAATCGAAATGATCAAATCTTTTTTAAGCTGATCTAACTCTGAAGCTTTTTTATCGAGCTGCTCATTTTGATTTTTTTCAGAGGCTTTTGCGTCGTAACCTGCTTTTTTAACAGCGCGAATCAGATCTTCAACATTGACTGAATTATCTGCCTGAACCCAAGCCTGCTCTGTGGCTAAGTTAACTGTCGCCTCTTGAACGCCGTCTACTTTTTTAAGGGCTTTTTCAACACGCGCAACACAAGATGCACAGGTCATACCCTCAATTGACAACTCCACTGGTGCAGCTTTGGGAACATCATAACCCGCTCGTTCAACTGCTTTAACCAGTGCTTCACGCTGAATTGGTTGGTTTGAATATACAACAGCTTTTTCTGTTGCCAAATTAACGTTAGCAATTTCTACATTTTCAACTTTCTTAAGTGCTTTTTCGACACGACCTACACACGAGGCACAGGTCATACCTTCGATTGGAAGTGTTTCACTATATACTGGCAATTTTGTTTTTTTTGAGTCCATCAAACACCTCTGCAAATCTACAAAATTTTATCAATTACATTGAGCATACAGATTCCCATCATGGGAAGGTCAAGCATATTTTTTAAAAAATTGGTCTTGACCTTACAATCATGACAAGGTTTAGACTCAGTGTTATCCAAACAAACATCTCATTCTTGATGGAGTATGAACATGAAACTACTTATTGAAAATATGACTTGTGGCGGCTGCGCGCGTGGTGTGACAGCAACGATTCAAGATGTCGACCCAAATGCAAAAGTAGACGTAGATTTAGCGACAAAAATCGTAACTGTAGAAACCAGTGAAAGCGTCGATAAAATTACCGAAGCGCTGGACGAAGATGGTTTTCCAGCTCAAGTGCAGTAAGAATTTACATCAACGCATAGCTTCAAACTTTGAGGCTATGCATTCGTCTTATTTAAAAATCGATACCATTTGAATCATCTATTGGGTTCTGATCAAGTGTAAAAACAGTCCGTTGATAAGGTATCCCTTCTAAATCGTAAACCTGATAAATACAATCAAATAAAAGCTGTAAGTCTTCACTTCTGTCCATTGCGCGTGCAGTAATAAAAATCGGACTGACTGCGCCGTTATCTAAAATCGGAATGTAGTTTAAATGAGGAAAGCGAATGGTATCGGCACTGGCAGGAATAATACACAAACCTTCTCCCGCTGCGACCAAGCCCAAAGCTAGTTGAATTTCCCGTATCTCATGCATATTTTTCGGAACCAAACTATGCTCAGCAAAAATATTTAAAAGCTGGGTCGAAAAATTAGGTTTCGGTGAAGTGGGATACATAAACATCTTTTCATCAATAAGATCGGCCAGATATACCCCTTCCGTACGCTGAGCAATTGGGTGGCTGGTATGTGCAGCAACCACCAGTCGTTCTTTACGCAGCAGAATACGTCTCACCGCAGGGTCACTAATTCTTAAACGTCCAAATCCGACATCAATACGGCCTTCTTTTAATGCCTGTAGTTGCTCAGTCGTACTTAACTCCATCAATTGAATATTCAAATGAGGTTGTTGTTGCCGAAATAAATAAATGATTCGAGGCAGTAAACCATAGAGTAAAGACCCGACAAAACCAATCGTCACACTACGTTCAATCAGACCAATACGTTTGGTCATACTTTTTATTTCTTCAGCATTCGACAAAAGTTTAAGGGCGTGCTGATAAAAGAAATGTCCGGCTGGGGTTGTCTGTAAAGGACGGCTTCCACGCTCAAACAGTTGAATTCCAAGCTCACTTTCCAGATTTTGGATCTGCCGACTCAAAGGTGGTTGAGCAATAAATAGTTTTTCGGCTGCCTTTGTGAAGCTCTGCTCTTCAACAACAGCCACAAAATACCGTAAATGTCTTAGTTCCATAAGGCTTCCATACCTTTAAGATATAAAAAAATGCAAATTCAGTCTTAGACACAGTTTAACCATTCTTTTAAGGTATATACAAGCAACAAACCGATGAAGTGATGAATTGCTTTGTGAAAAGCCTTCTTGCCAATTTTTAAGTGATTCATCTTCATCAATTCACGGTTAAACACCCAGCGCGCTCATGCGCTTCATTGACAATATTAGGATATCAAGACCTTTTAGATCTTAGCTAAGGCCTTGGTGACTTCCACACTTTTGGAAAGTCGGAGAACGGACATGCCACGTATTCCTGTAATCAATACTAGCCATCTTGACCGTATTGATGAATTACTTGTCGATAACATCGATACAGGTGAATTTAAACTTCATCGCTCAGTGTTTACTGACGAAGCCCTATTTGACCTTGAAATGAAATACATCTTCGAAGGTAATTGGGTTTACTTAGCACACGAAAGCCAAATTCCAAATAATAATGACTACTACACCACTCACATTGGTCGTCAGCCCGTCATCATTGCCCGCAACCGTAACGGCGAATTGAATGCCATGATCAATGCGTGTTCACACCGCGGAGCACAACTTTGCCGTCACAAGCGTGGTAACAAAGCAACATATACCTGCCCTTTCCACGGCTGGACGTTTAACAACTCAGGTAAACTCCTAAAAGTTAAAGACCCAAGCGAAGCTGGTTACTCTGACTGTTTTAATCAAGACGGCTCGCACGACCTTAAAAAAGTGGCTCGCTTTGAGAACTACAAAGGCTTCTTGTTTGGTAGCTTAAATCCAGATGTTCCTTCACTTGAAGAATTCTTGGGTGAAACCACCAAAATCATCGACATGATTGTTGATCAATCTGAACATGGTCTGGAAGTTTTACGTGGTTCATCTACTTATACCTATGAAGGCAACTGGAAACTCACTGCTGAAAATGGTGCGGATGGTTACCACGTTTCTGCTGTTCACTGGAACTATGCAGCAACGACTCAACACCGTAAAGAAACTCAAGCTGCCGATAATATTCGCGCGATGAGCGCTGGTTCTTGGGGTAAACAAGGCGGTGGGTCGTATGGTTTTGAAAATGGCCACATGTTGCTTTGGACACAATGGGCAAACCCAGAAGACCGTCCAAACTTCCCGAAAGCAGACGAATACACTGAAAAATACGGTGAAGCGATGTCGAAGTGGATGATTGAGCGATCACGTAACCTGTGCCTCTATCCAAATGTGTATTTGATGGATCAGTTTGGTTCGCAAATTCGTGTACTTCGCCCACTTTCTGTCAATAGAACCGAAGTCACCATTTACTGTATCGCTCCTAAAGGCGAAGCACCAGAAGCTCGCGCACGCCGTATCCGTCAATATGAAGATTTCTTCAATGCTTCAGGTATGGCAACACCAGACGACTTAGAAGAATTCCGTGCTTGTCAGGCAGGCTACGCAGGTATTGCACTTGAATGGAATGACATGTGCCGTGGTTCAAAACATTGGATTTATGGGCCAGACGATGCAGCAAACGAAATTGGTTTAAAACCAATGTTAAGTGGTATCAAAACTGAAGATGAAGGTCTTTATCTTGCCCAACATCAATATTGGTTAGAAACCATGAAACATGCGATTGCATCAGAGAAAGAAATTGCTGATCAGGGAGAAACAGCATGAGCACTCAAGACAAAGCAACTTTAGAAAATATTGCTCAGTTTCTCTATCGCGAAGCTCGCTTTTTAGATGATGAACAATGGGATGACTGGCTTGCATGCTATGCACCGGAAGCTTCTTTCTGGATGCCAGCTTGGGATGATGACGATAAATTAACTGAAGATCCACAATCTGAAATTTCACTTATTTATTACTCAGACCGTCAAGGTTTAGAAGATCGTGTGTTCCGTATTAAAACTGAGCGTTCATCTGCAACCATGCCGGACACACGCACAAGCCACAATATTGCCAACGTTGAAGTCGTAGAGCGCGATGGAGATAAAGTTACTGTTCGCTTTAACTGGAATACCTTGAGTTTCCGTTACAAGACAAATTACAGCTATTTCGGTATGTCACGTTATGTGATCGATTTTTCAGGTGATCAACCAAAAATCTTGAGCAAGTATGTCGTTTTGAAAAATGACTACATCAATCAAGTGATTGATATCTACCACCTTTAAGACATACCCCCTCAGTTAAACGGACTGTTGGCTGAGGGTAAAAGTTTCAAATATTTTGTAGGATACATGCCATGTCAAACCACAATATTGCACTTCAATTTGAAGATGGTGTTACACGTTTCATTAACGTAGCTCAAGGCGAAACCTTATCTGACGCAGCCTATCGCCAAAAAATTAATATTCCTTTGGATTGCCGTGATGGTGCATGTGGAACTTGCCGCGCATTTTGCGAGTCAGGTCATTATGACATGCCAGAAGAAACCTATATTGAAGATGCATTAACACCAGAAGAAGCCGAGCAAGGTTATATTCTTGCTTGCCAATGCCGCCCAACTTCAGATGCGGTATTCCAGATTCAAGCATCGTCAGATGTCTGCAAAACAGAAATTCATAGCTTCCAAGGTACATTAGCTCGCGTTGAAAATTTATCAGATTCAACCATCACGTTTGATATTCAACTTGATGAAGGCCAACCAGATATTCATTTCCTTGCAGGTCAGTATGTGAATGTTGCAATTCCAGAAACTGGTGAAACACGTTCATATTCATTTAGCTCAAAACCGGGTAATCGCTTAACAGGCTTTGTAGTACGTAACGTACCAAATGGCAAAATGAGTGAATTCTTGAGTAAAAATGCTAAAGCCGGTGACAAAATGACATTTACCGGTCCATTCGGTAGCTTCTATTTACGTAATGTAGCGCGTCCCGTGCTTATGCTAGCAGGCGGTACTGGCATTGCCCCATTTATGTCGATGTTACAAGTGCTTGAAGAAAAAGGTTCAGAACAGCCTGTTCGTTTAGTCTTTGGCGTAACCAATGATTTTGATTTGGTGGCTCTAGAAAAACTCAATGAGTTGCAGGCGAAATTCCCGTGGTTTGAATATCGTACTGTAGTTGCAAGCCCTGAGAGTAACCATGAACGCAAAGGCTATGTCACTGGTCATATTGAAAGTGAATGGTTAAACGCTGGTGATGTCGATGTTTATCTATGTGGACCCGTCCCAATGGTAGAGGCTGTACGTGGCTGGTTAGAAACTGAAAATATCAAACCTGCTAATTTCTTGTTTGAAAAATTCTCTGCAAACTAAATCAAGGTGGAGAAATTATCTATGTCAAACCGTCAAAGATTTACCGATAAAGTTGTGATTGTTACGGGTAGTGCTCAAGGTATTGGTCGTGGCGTGGCCCTGCAAGTCGCGGCTGAAGGTGGACAAGTCGTCATGGCTGACCGCTCTGAATATGTTGAAGAAGTTCTCAAAGAAATTCAGAGTGCAGGTGGTGATGCTGTCACGATTAATGCCGACCTTGAAACCTACGCAGGTGCTCAAGCGGTTGTTGCAAAAGCCATTGAACACTATGGTCAGGTAGATATCCTGATTAATAATGTAGGTGGCGCGATCTGGATGAAACCTTTTGAAGAGTTTTCCGAAGAAGAGATCATTAAGGAAGTGAATCGCTCGTTATTTCCAACTTTATGGTGCTGCCGCGCTGTGTTGCCCGCCATGATTAAGCAACACTCGGGTGTTATTGTAAATGTATCTTCAATTGCCACCTGTGGCATTAATCGTATTCCCTACTCGGCATCTAAAGGTGGTGTAAATGCTTTAACAGCATCTCTTGCTTTTGAACATGCCAAAGACGGGATCCGAGTCAATGCCGTTGCGACGGGTGGAACCGAAGCACCGCCTCGCAAAGTACCGCGTAACGCCAACCCATTAAGTCAAAATGAAAAAGACTGGATGCAGCAAGTGGTTGATCAAACAATAGATCGAACATTTATGGGCCGTTATGGCACAATTCAAGAACAAGTGAATGCAATTTTATTTCTTGCATCAGACGAAGCATCGTATATGACCGGATCGGTTATTTCGGTCGGAGGTGGAGATCAGGGTTAACCCTGATCTTTTTATATGATTGGGTAAATAACATGATTTGCATGGAGGCAATCACACATGGCAACCCTGTTAAAGACATTAAAAAATGACTGGTCCATATCAGCAACTGTTGCTGGCTTTCTTGCAGTTTTAATTTCTTACTCAGGCCCACTGATTATTTTCTTTCAAGCTGCTCAGCGTGCCCATGTGTCCACCGAT
This sequence comes from Acinetobacter sp. Leaf130, assembly GCF_001423205.1. NCBI lineage: Bacteria > Pseudomonadati > Pseudomonadota > Gammaproteobacteria > Moraxellales > Moraxellaceae > Acinetobacter > Acinetobacter sp. Leaf130. Next base: position 404,942 of record NZ_LMOE01000001.1, on the reverse strand, counting down.
ATGATGGTTTCATGGATTTGGGGAATTTCAATTGGTGCTGCTGTTTCAGGTATTTATCTTTCGATTAAATATAAAACTCCTGTCATTACCGCATGGTCTGCACCAGGTACTGCCCTGTTAGTGACGCTATTTCCCAATGTCTCATTGAATGAAGCAGTAGCTGCTTATATTACTTCTGCTATCGTTATTTTTTTAATTGGCATTACTGGTTACTTCGACAAATTACTTAAATGGATTCCGCAAGATGTCGCTGCTGGCATGATGGCTGGTATTCTTTTTCAATTTGGTATTGGTCTATTTACCGCATCTGATAGCATGCCTTTTATTGTTTTTAGCATGCTCATTGTCTTTTTAATTGCCAAGCGTTTAATGCCACGCTACACCATGATTTGGGTATTAGCTGCCGGAGTTTTATTAAGCCTCATTTTAGGAAAAATGAATCCTGTTGATGTGAGTTTTAGTTTAGCTATCCCGCAGTGGATTAGCCCAGAGTGGACATGGAACTCAACTCTTAACCTTGCTCTTCCTCTCATTTTAGTCAGTCTAACCGGCCAATTTTTACCGGGTATGGCGATTATGAAACTCAGCGGTTACGACACGCCAGCCAAACCGATTATTAGCGTTACCAGTATTGCCTCTTTAGCTGTTGCTTGCGTAGGTGGTATTACCATTGTGCTTGCCTCAATTACCGCTGCTTTATGTATGGGCAAAGATGCACATGAACTTAAAGAAAAACGATATATTGCGGGTATCGCTAATGGAATTTTTTATATTTTAGGGGGCTTATTTGCTGGCAGTATTGTCATGCTATTTAGCTTACTTCCTAAAGAGTTGGTTGCAGCACTGGCAGGTTTAGCCTTGCTTGGAGCGATTGCCACAAATATTTCTGTCGCCATGAGAAATGATAGTCAACGTGATGCTGCACTTATTACCTTTTTAGCAACAGCATCAGGCATGCATTTTCTTGGATTAAGCTCAGTTTTTTGGGGTATTTGCATTGGTGTAATCGCCCATTTCATTCTCACACCACGATCAACTCCAGCCACAAATTAAGTTTTTTATCTAAACACTCCAACCAAAATAAAGCCTCAATCGCCAAATCAGGATGCAAATAATTTGCTAACCCTGATTTGGCGATTTTTATTTAATATCAATTAAATTTAATTTTCAAAGGTCAATTTCTAAAATAATTAAATAATAGACTTTAATCTCCTATCTTAATATTTTCATTCCAATTAATAATATAAATTTAGCTCTATTTTTATCAGTGATTCTTAGCAATAAAATCAAGAATAAAACACCAATAAAAACATTGAAATTCTCACCATATAATATTTACCACTATTTAATACAGATGATAAAACCCACTTCAACAATCAAAATAAATTCATATTTTTCAAACAATTAAATTAATAAAAACACAATACCTTAAAGACATAAAGATATATCAATTAGGTTTTTGACTCTAACTCAATAACAAAATAGTTTATTAAAAAATAACGCGATACTTCACAAATTGGAGGTGAAGAAAATGGATACGAGCAAGGTTAATATTAATGAGCTAATTGACAAGGCCAGTTTTACTTCTTTTCATTGGAAAGTTTTAATCTGGTGCTTACTTATTATTATTTTTGATGGATATGATTTAGTCATTTATGGAGTAGCACTCCCTTTATTAATGCAACAATGGTCATTAACTGCGGTAGAAGCAGGTTTGCTGGCAAGCGCGGCTCTATTCGGGATGATGTTTGGTGCCATGATTTTCGGCACACTTTCGGACAAGCTCGGGCGTAAAAAAACCATCCTGATTTGTGTGACTTTATTTAGTGGATTTACCTTTATCGGTGCTTTTGCCAAAGGACCAACTGAGTTTGCAATTTTGCGCTTTATTGCTGGCCTTGGTATTGGTGGCGTGATGCCAAACGTGGTCGCTCTCATGACCGAATATGCGCCGAAAAAAATTCGTAGTACATTGGTCGCAATCATGTTTAGTGGTTACGCAATTGGCGGCATGACATCTGCTCTACTCGGTGCATGGCTCGTTAAGGATATGGGCTGGCAAATCATGTTTTTACTTGCAGGTATTCCACTGCTATTACTCCCACTGATCTGGAAATTTCTGCCTGAGTCTCTCACCTTTTTAGTGAAATCTAATCAGAGTGAACAGGCAAAAAGTATTGTCAGCAAAATTGCGCCTCAAACTCAGGTAAATGCCAATACACAACTGGTGTTAAACGAAAGCACAACAACTGAAGCACCTGTCCGTGCGCTTTTCCAACAAGGCCGTACCTTCAGCACATTTATGTTCTGGATTGCTTTCTTTATGTGCTTACTCATGGTGTATGCCTTAGGAAGCTGGTTACCTAAACTTATGCTGCAAGCGGGCTATTCACTAGGTGCGAGCATGTTGTTCCTGTTTGCACTCAACATCGGTGGCATGGTTGGTGCAATTGGTGGCGGTGCTTTAGCAGATAGATTCCATTTAAAACCCGTCATTACCATCATGTTTATTGTTGGGTCAGCAGCTTTAATTTTACTTGGCATCAATAGTCCACAATTTATTTTATATAGCCTGATTGCTATTGCTATTGCTGGTGCTGCCACAATTGGTTCGCAAATCTTACTCTACACTTTCGTTGCACAGTTCTATCCGACAGCACTTCGTTCAACTGGCATGGGCTGGGCATCTGGAATTGGCCGTATCGGCGCGATTATCGGCCCCGTTTTAACTGGTGCCCTACTCACATTTGAGCTTCCTCACCAAATGAATTTCTTAGCAATTGCAATTCCGGGTGTGATTGCTGCACTTGCAATATTTATGGTCAATCTTAAAGCCTCTGTTGCTGCACAGACTCCATCAACATTTAACACTCAAAACACGCTTACCCAGCAGTAAACCTACATGCGCCTAGGACTGGCGCATATATCACGGAAATGGATTATGGAATTATTACACCGCTTTAAGCCATGTGCTTTAACTTTCGCAACCTTAGTGTTGATGTGTGGCAATTCATTCGCTGCAAATCCAAATCAGCAGCCCGAAGATGAATGGAAATTCACTTTAAAAAATGCCTATATCAACCGTAATTTTGATAATGATGCCCTCAAAGATACGGGTAGCTGGTCTCAGGCAGCATCATTATTTTATAAATCGAAAATGCATGACACTCCGCTGCAAATTGCAGACAAACCTATTACGATTGGTGCAGATGCTTCTGTTCAATACGCCGTGCGCCTAAGTTCGGACAAGCATGTCGCCGATACAGTTTTGCCTTTTAGTAAAGAAACACAATCTCAGGCATCCGACTTCCTAAAATACGGCGCCACTTTAAAATTGGGCTATGACAAAACCCTTTTAAGTGTCGGTGAACTCTGGCTCGATTTACCTGTAACCGCTGTCGATGCCAGCCGACAATTGCTCGCTTCTTATTGGGGAACCAATTTAAAGTCGCAACTTTCGGATCAGCTTTATGCCGAAATTGGTCGGGTTGAAAAAGTCTCGCCACGAAATGAAGAGGACTTTAAAAAGTTTTCTTTTACGGCAAATGGAATTACCAAAGAATCTGATGGCTTAAATTATATTGACCTACGCTACCAATTTACGCCGTCACTCAAGGGTGAGTACTACTTTGGTAATTTAGAAGACCTCTATAACAAACACTATGTTGGGCTTGAGCATAATTGGAAACAACCTAATTTCGCTCTTACTTCAAAGTTTAAATACTTCAATGCAAAAGATGATGGCAATACTTTTGATATTGATGCGCAGAACATCGGAGTACTAGAAACGCTTAAAGTGAAAAACCATACCTTTGGTTTAGGATACCAACAAATTATTGGCGAATCGGCTTACCCACTACCGGATGGTTTCTTACCGGAAACCTATTTCATTAACTGGAATGCTACTGGTTTCTTTAAAGAAGATGAAAAGTCTTACCATGTCATGTACGGCTACGACTTTAAAGATTATGTATCTGGTTTAAACGCAATGGTGAAATATGTGTATGGGCATGACTTTAAAGCAGCCAATGGTGAGAAAAACCATGAAACCGAGTCGAACTTGATTTTAAACTATGCGTTTCAACAGCCGTTCTTAAAAGGTGTTGCTCTGCAATACATTCGCATTGATTACAACGTAAAACATGGCAATGATTTTGGTGAAGACCGCTTGTTTGTAAACTACACCAAAAAGTTTTAATAACTTTTAATTCAATATAAGCGGGCTATTTTTGGCTCGCTTTTTTATATTATTTCACTCATAAAAAAACGCCCTTACGAGCGTTTTTAATTAATCTAGCAACTTAAGCAACGTGCTTTTGTACAACAATCGAACCTACTGAATAGCCTGCGCCAAAAGATGAAATCACACCATATTCACCATTATCCACTTCATGCCCTGTACGGTGCAAAGCAATAATCACACCTGCTGAAGAGGTATTGGCAAATTCATCTAAAATAATTGGTGCACGGCTTAAATCTGCCTCTTTACCAGCAACATATTTCAAGATTAATTCATTCATGTTGGCATTGGCTTGGTGTAACCAGAAACGTTTAATATCGTTTGCAGTTAACTGCATTTTTTCTAACTGCGCATTAATGATTTTTGCTACGAGTGGACAAACATCTTTAAATACTTTGCGGCCATCTTGACGGAATAACTTGTCATCAACTACTGCATCTTCGCTACGGTTTAAGAAACCGAAGTTATTACGGATGTTGTTTGAAAATTGAGTAAATAGATGAATATCTAAAATTTCAAAACCAGTTTTAGTCGTAGTCTCTTCAATAATAGAAGCTGTCGCAACATCACCAAAAATGAAGTGACAATCACGGTTACGGTAATCTAGGTGACCAGAGGTAATCTCAACATTCACCAATAAAACACGGCGAGCGCCTGAACGAATTGCATCTGCCGCTTGTTTCAAACCAAAAGTAGCAGCTGAACATGCAACATTCATGTCATATGCATAACCTTGAATACCTAGCGCCGACTGGATTTCAATCGCTACAGCCGGATAAGCACGCTGCATGTTTGAACATGCCAAAATTACGACATCAATATCTTCAGCAGTAACCCCTGCATTTTCCATTGCTTGTTTAGCCGCAATAACACCCCATTCAGCCTGAAGAGACAGCTCATCATTTGAACGCTCAGACAAACGAGGACGTAAACGAGTCGGATCGAGAATTCCTGATTTTTCGATTACGTAACGGCTTTTAATACCAGAAGCTTTTTCAATAAATTCAGCACTTGAACCACGTAACTCTTCAAGTTCACCAGATGCAATTTTCTCTGCATTGTCTTGGTTATATTGTTCCACATAAGCATTTAAACTGACGGCCAGTTCTTCATTAGAAATGGTTTCTGTTGGATGAAATAGCCCAGTACCTGTAATACGAATGCCCATGTAAAACTCCTAAAAAAATGAAAAGGGTCTGTTAATCTTTCATTTATAAATTGCGTTGTTCGCTAAAAACAACATAAACAGACCCATATCTATTTTAACTGATTCCCAAACGATCCCATAACTTTTGCAGTCGAGTTGGTGAAATAGGCATCTTGGTTTTCATCGGTTGAGAAAATAAAGAAATGCGAAATTCTTCCAACATTAAATACAACTCTTTGATTTTAGGATCACTTTTTAATTTAAACACCTTGTCCATCCATGGATCGACATCGTCAATTGCTGCATGATCTCGCTGTAGATTATTGGGCAATCGGTCTAAACGCAATAGCAGCGCTTTCAAATAACGCGGGTATTCCTGCCAAAGATCGACAGGCTGGCAATAAACAAAATTGCTAAGTGACATTAAATCTAACTGATCTTCAATATCATCAATACTTCGCCCAAATATCTCTGGATCAAGCACCAAAAGCTGACGGCGAATTTGCTGCCATTGAATATAAATCTCGCTCAATTGCTCAAGAGCTTGCTGACCATAACTCAAAAATTGCTTTTTGACCTGTTCAAGCAGTTTATTAAATTCATCTGCATTAATTGGCAGAGTTGTAATTGCCATTTGCAAAGTTGCATAGACCAACATCTGCTCAAGTTTAGCTTTATCGCCCAAAGGTGAGTAAGCTAAAGCAAGCGGTTTTGAAATCTGCTTTTTCAACTGACGAACCAAGTCACCAAGTTGCATGTGTACCAGACGGATAATGCCTTCGCGATGGTGTTTAATGGCTTCAGCCTGATCATTAAAAGTCTGGATGACAATACCAGAATCATCTTTAGCATCAGTTTCAGCAAAAGCTTTGGTCGGCACTAAAGCCTGATATTGTTTCACAACAACACCTGTGACCTTGTGCGAAGCCTCAAAAGTAAAGTTGTCAGGGAAGTTTTTAAACTCACCTTTTTGCTGTTTTACTGGACGATGCGTTTCCACACGACAACGTGCTTTTAACTCTGGCAGATCACGACCTTTGGCAATCAACTTACCTTTTTCATCAATGACTTTAATGAACGGCACCAAATATGGATCAATGCGTTCAAACGAGAAATCTTTGTCTATAATTTGCTCGCCACGTAAGGCAAAAGCTAAATAACTAAAAATATGTTCGCGTAAATGCACTGCATCAATGCCCTGCATGAGCTTACGAGCAGTATCAGGAATAGGCACCACATTACGACGCTTGTCTTTAGGTAAGGCTTTGAGTAAAGCCTCAATTAAGTCTTGGCGCCAACCCGGAATTCCCCATGACCAAATATTTTCATCAACCTGAGGTAGTGCCTGAACAGGAATCTGAACAGTTGCACCATCTTCGTCATGGCTTGGGTCAAAATGATATGTCGTCGCTAAACGTAGCTGCCCATTATGCAGATGATCTGGAAATTGCTGCGTAGTTGGTCGATCATTGAGCCAAAGCGCATCATCCTCAACAAATAAATAACGTGGATTATTTGCTTCTACCGTCGCTCGCCAGTCTTCAAAACTACAACGGCTTGCAATTTCTTCGGGAATTTTAGAGGCATAGAACTGATAAATTGTTTCTTCATCAACCACTAAATCACGGCGACGCAACTTATCTTCAACTCGCTCCACTTCTTCAAGTTTAAGTAAGTTGTGTTTTAAAAATGGTGGAACTGTACCCAAATTACCTGTGGTTAATGCATCGCGTAAGAAAATCTCATGTGCAGCAGGCTGATCAACTTTTTCAAAATTAATTAACCGTTTTGGTTCAATAATTAAACCAAACAAAGAAATTTGCGCGTAGGTATTTACAATCCCAGCTTTCTTAGACCAATGTGGTTCAAAATAGTGATATTTCAACAAGTCACGTGCAGCGAGCAAAATCCATTCAGGATCAATTTTGGCTAAAGTACGTAAATATACCTGAGACGTTTCGACCATCTCAAAAGCCATCACCCAAGAGGTATTGGTTTTGTGCAAAGTACTTGCCGGAAAAACTTTTGCCTTTTGCTGACGCACCGCCATAAAGGTGTTGCGTTCATCTGTTTTATTGGCAATGAAAGAAAGTAAGCCAGTCAGCAACGCACGATGCAAATTTTCATAATTTGCATCTTTTTCATTAAAGCTGAGTTTTAAACCTTCTGCTAATTCAACTAATTGCTGATGCGTTTGTTTCCACTCACGTAAACGCAACCAACTTAAAAAATTCTCCTTAGCAAACTGACGTCGTTTATTTTCAGACATACTTGCTTCACCTTTAGGATTTAAAGTATCCCAAAGTTTCAAATAAAACAGAAAATCTGAATCTGCTTCTTTGAACAATGCATGCTTTTGGTCAGCCTGCATTTGTTTGTCTGCTGGGCGTTCACGAGGATCTTGAACCGCTAAAGCACTCACCACAATCAAGATTTCTTTGAGTACACCAAAATGTGCACCACCAATAATCATACGCGCTAAACGTGGGTCAATCGGCATACGTGCCATCATTTGCCCGACTTTGGTCAGCTCATTTTTCTTCTCATTCATTGCCCCTAACTCAATCAAGAGCTTTCGACCATCATTCACAAGACGGAAATCTGGCGGTTCAATAAAATCGAAGTTTTCTAACTCACCTAAACCCAAACTTTGCATTTGCAAAATAACGGAAGCTAAATTAGTTCGTTTAATTTCTGGTTCGGTAAATTCTGGACGGCTTAAAAAGTCTTCTTCGCTGTATAAACGAATACAGACACCGGCAGCAATACGACCGCAACGCCCTTTACGCTGATTGGCAGCAGCTTGGGAAATGGCTTCAATCGGTAAGCGTTGTACACGTGATCGATAGTTATAACGAGAAATACGGGCAAAACCGCTATCAATCACATAGCGAATATTTGGAACAGTAAGCGCAGTTTCGGCTACGTTGGTCGCAATAATAATACGACGACCTTTACCACCTGGACTAAAAATCTTTTGTTGTTCAGAAACAGCTAAGCGCGCATACAACGGTAAAATTTCGGTATGTCTTGGCCCGTACTTTTGCAAGGTTTCCTGTAATTCACGAATTTCTTGCTCTGTGCTTGAGAAAATCAGAATATCGGCATGTTCAGGATGACCTTTTGCTTCGGCATCGGCAAAACATTCTTCAACCGCTTGTACCACTGCACGTGGTAGATTTTCTTCAAAATCATCAAACTCATCGTCGTCACTTCCGCCAATATTCATCTCTGAAATTGGACGATAAAGCACTTCAACTGGATAACTACGCCCTTCAACTTCAAAAATTGGTGCGTCATTAAAGTAATTACTAAAACGATTTACATCTAAAGTTGCAGAAGTCACGATAACTTTAAGGTCTGGGCGTTTTGGCAGTAACTGCTTTAAATAGCCCATAATAAAGTCGATATTGAGTGAGCGTTCATGCGCCTCATCAATAATGATCGTGTCATATTTAGACAAGAAGCGATCATTGCCTAACTCGGCAAGTAAAATACCGTCGGTCATTAACCGGACGATCGAATCTTGCGAACCTTGTTCATTAAATCGGATTTTAAAACCAATCGACTCGCCAAGCTTTTCGCCGACTTCCTCAGCAATACGCTGCGACACACTACGTGCTGCTAAACGGCGTGGCTGTGTATGACCAATCATACCTGTTAAGCCACGACCTGCTAACATTGCAATTTGGGGAAGCTGAGTGGTTTTACCGGAACCTGTTTCACCTGCCACAATAATGACCTGATGCTTTTGAATTGCATCAATTAGGCGGTCAGCATATTGAGAAACCGGTAGTTCCTGATTTAGTTTAATTTCAGGTAAACGTGCAAAGCGCTGTCTTACTTTGGCATTAGATTGTTCAAATAATTTTTCAATCTCTGCTGTATTGGCTTTTTTATCTTTACGTAAACGATTTAAACAGTGACGATCTCTTGCCATCACCCACTGATCTATATTTAAACCATTCTGCACAAACAAACTTTCCTGAAAATACAACAATCCACTATTTTACGCTTTAATGTGCATAAGGTAAAACAATTGGTTTTTGATATATTTTTAATTTTTTTACATTTTACCCTTGAATTCTCACTAACGAGACTTCATGTTGTTAGGCAAGTTTCTTTTACTATAACTGTCATTTGATTTACATGTTTTTGCAGTCAAATCGAGTACAGTATTTGGGGACTTAAAAATCGCAAATTTATCACTTATTCATTTTTCCGATTTTAGTCATGTAAAAATACTATTTCCCCAATAAAGAATTTTTATTTATTCTACATCTCGTAAACAAGTTTAAATATAAACCTCAATCATGGAGACAATGATGAGCTTGATTAATACTGAAGTTAAACCATTCCAAGCAACTGCTTACCACAACGGCCAATTTGTTGAAGTTAACGAAACTAACCTTAAAGGTAAGTGGTCTGTTGTATTCTTCTATCCAGCTGACTTCACTTTCGTTTGTCCAACTGAACTTGGTGACTTAGCAGACAACTACGCTGAATTCCAAAAACTTGGTGTTGAAATTTATGCTGTATCTACTGATACACACTTCACGCACAAAGCTTGGCACGACACTTCTGAAGAAATCAAAAAAATTCAATATCCATTAGTTGGTGACCCAACTTGGACTCTTTCTAAAAACTTCGACGTTCTTATCGAATCTGAAGGTTTAGCTGACCGCGGTACTTTCGTTATCGATCCAGAAGGTAAAATCCAAATCGTTGAACTTAACGCTGGTGGTATCGGTCGTGATGCGTCTGAACTTCTTCGTAAAGTTAAAGCTGCTCAATACGTTCACGCCCACCCAGGTGAAGTTTGCCCAGCTAAATGGAAAGAAGGCGAAGCAACTCTTGCTCCATCTATCGACTTAGTTGGTAAAATCTAATTTTTTAGATTAGACCAATACGTCTGAGACCACCCTTTTTAGGGTGGTTTTTTTATTGGTTATTTTTATAAATCTAAGCCCTAATCCGCACCAAAATTTTATAGCTAATTTTTTACAATTCTTATACTTATAAATTTATAGCAACATTCATTTATGAATTGTCAGTCTGCTTAACTTAGAGTACTGTCAAATGATGAAACAAAAGAGTTTTTATATATGTACTAAAAGATCAAATAAAAGTAGGAGTAGTTATATGGAAAAATCTGTTGTTGTAACCTCTTGGAAATACGATGTTTCTTCACGCTATTTAAAAATTTTCTATAGCAATGGCTCAGGTGAGCTCTATCATCCCGTTCCAGAGTTTATCTACAATAATTTGCTACGTACAAATGATAAAACCGCATTTGTTCACAAATATCTTGAGTTTGATCTGCATTTTAAAAGGCTCTGTATTTCTGCTTAATCATAAAAATCAGCCCGCTTGGGCTGATCTGTTTTATATCTTTCAACTATTTAAGCCGCGTGATTTTGCTCAATATATTTCTCTAGCATTTTATCCTTCACATCAACATGCATATTGATTTTACTGAGGTCGCCCTTATAGTGCTCTACAACGCGATCATCCATAATTTTTGACCACCAAGATGGAATAAATGCAGGCAGAATCATTGCACCATAACCTGCTGGTAATTGCGGCGCATCTTCAAAGTGACGTAAGGTCTGAAAGCTGCGAGTTGGATTAGCATGATGATCTGAATGGCGTTGTAATTGATACAAGAACAAATTGGTCACCACATTATTATTGTTCCAGCTGTGCTCTGGCAAAGTACGTTCATATTGCCCATTTTCTTTCTTTGCACGCTTTAAACCATAATGCTCAATATAATTCACCGATTCAAACAAAGTTACTGCATAAGCGGCTTGAGTGACTTGAAATGGGATAGAACGCGTACCAAATTTCGCAAACATGGCTACATGGTACACAGCAGACATCGCCCAACCATGAATCAGCTCATTTTCCTTACAGAAGAAAGGCAATTTCTTACGTTCTAAACGATTCTTTTCAATTTCGATTGCCGATTTAAAACTACCAATTACGGTACGCGGCAAAAACTTCCAGAAGGTTTCACCAAATTGCGAAGATGCTGGATCTTCAGGTGTTGCAACTCGACGGTGGTGTCCATATGGGTGTTCAATTCGGAAATGGTTATAACCCGAGGGCACTAACGCTAAATGAGATAAATAATGTTCAAGCTGTCCATTCTTGTGGCTAAGTTCATGGGCAGTATTAATGGCAATCCCATTGACCATTCCCACCAAAGTTCCCAGTAAAACCTGATCAGCAAGAGATGTATTTTTACGACTGGCTAAATATGCCCCATAGATATTGGTCGCATATTGCAAAGGAATAAAAAGTTTAACTATACGAGCATAATACGGATCAGCTTCTAAATCTGCGATTGCATCTAATGGTGGATTTTCGGTGTCTTCACCAATCAATTTATCCAATGCTGGAATAACACCATGAAGAAATAATGGGCCAAATGAAGCGAAGAACTTTTTAGTTTTTTTAGGACCAAATTGATAGCCCGCTAGGCCACCCATGGCAATGGTCGGTACAGCCAAACCCAATAGCCATAAATGACGTTTTTTGTCCTTAAATGTTGTTGTCGCTTGCTCGACATCCAGTTGAGTATGCATATTCATTAGAAACTCCAATCAAACACAAAATGCTTTGCTTGAATTGATTGTGTTCCTTCATAGCTTCTCTATATTATCATTTCAAGACTTGCTATTATCATTTTAAGACTTTACTGAGTTTTTCTTGTGCAGAAGCAACAGATTCCTGTTATTCCATCACGTTATTATTTACGGCTGATTGAAATTTTAATCAGCACGCATCAATACAATAATGATTTGTTGGTGACGTTGCAGCAAGAACTGGCAAAAACAGAGTTATTATCGATTCAACAAATTGAACAATTCATTAAGATTGGTTTGAGTCTGCCCAATACTCAAGACTTGGCCTTTGAATTGGGTAAAAATATAAAACTCAGCTCACATAGTCTAGTGGGCTATGCGCTAATGACTAGTCCTAATTTGGAACATGCACTTAGACTGATTGCCCAATATTTTAGACTGATTATGCCGAGTTTTAAGCTCAGTATTCAGTTTCCGACCAATCAGCAAAAGGTTGAACTATTATTCGAACCGATTTTGCAGATGAATAAGCAGTGTTTGACCTTTCATATTGAAGCGATTGCTGTGGCGTTTTACTACAGCCTGTTAGAGTTGGCAGGTCAGCAATTACAACGCTACCAAGTGTATTTGAGTGTTCCAGAGCCAAGCTATCAAGAACGTTACGTATCCTTAGTGAAAGCCAATTTCCACTTTAACTATACGTGGCTTTTGGGTATACGCGTGGTGATTGATCAGCAACAATTGGCACTGCCCTTGCCTTTAGCTGACGCGCATAGTTTAAAAATAGTTGAGCAACGCTGTCAGGAACAAATCCAGAAGATCTATCATCAAGGTGAAATTGTGGAATGGGTCAGCATGATGTTGCGACAAGCCAACCAAGTCCCAACTCTTATGGAATGTGCCAAAGTATTAAACATTTCTACCAAAACCCTACAACGCTATTTGCAGCAACAAGGTGTTGAGTTTCAAGTTTTAAAGCAACAGATCAGCACTGAGCGTGCCATTGATTTATTAGAGAATTCTGCCTTTACCATTACTCATATTGCCTATGAGCTGGGGTATTCCAATCCTGCCAATTTCACCCGTGCATTTAATAAAGTACAGGGCTGTAGTCCGCAAGCTTATCGGCAAGAATATCTAAAGAAAGTGAACCTACTTCAGAACCACCATACATAAACCAGCGCCTACCGGCAAAATACTGCTCATAAAGTTTTGATCATTTTTAATCAGTTCCAGAAATGACTTTACTTCAGCCGCATGTGAAATGACGTTATCAATAATGAGTACGCCACCTTTTGGCTTGATCAAACGTTTTAAATCTGGCCAATAATTCTCGTAAGCATTGCGCTCAGCATCTAACAAAATAAAATCAAAGGTTTCCTGCGCTTCTTTTAAATAATCAGCTGCATCGCCTACCCAAAATTGAACGATTTCACTAAGCTCTAACTCAGCAACATGGCGTTTCGCCTCAGCACTTCGCTTTGCATCAATTTCAACTGTAGTCACCTGCCCACCAGTTGCCTGAGCGGCTTCAGCTAGCCATAAAGTTGAGTAACCCGTTGACGTACCGATTTCTAAAATAGCCTTGGCTTGCTGCATACGAATAAATTGCGACAGTAATTTTGCAGACTCAGCCTCAATATTGCGATAACGCAGCAAGCGATCTGCCTGCTGGGCATCATGCCGTTTAAAGGTGTCATATAAATCTGCAACTCTTTGTAAGAAAAAAGTATTTGGCATATATTCACCCTTTAAAATCGTTATTTTATATGACAGCCGTTTGAGTTAAGTGCTCTGAATTAACTTAAACCGCGGTACGATACTTCCATCAGCCACTTGAACCGTTTCAGTAAACATATCTAGTGGACGCACCCAAGTTGAATAGTCACCATAAAGACACTGATAAACGACTAGCTCCTCTTCAGTCTCACTGTGTTTTGCCACAGAAAAAACTTGATAGAGATTACCTTTATAATGCTGATAAATGCCGCGTTGCAATGACATGAAAGTACCTTTTAATGTTATGACATAAAATCTTTACAGCCATATAACATATATAAATTTTTAAATACTTTCACTTTAAAAGATAAAAAAGAGTAATAAAGGACACTTAAAGACAAATTACCGCTTTAAATTATTGATATTGTTTATGAGCACCACACTACATTCAAAAAACCGATCAAATCTATAAAAACATACTGTTTTACCTATTTTATGTTTTAACGTACTATGCATCTATTGAAAGAATTTGGATGCATTGGAGTAAAAACAGATGTTAGATCAAAACATTAAAACTCAATTAAAAGCTTACCTAGAACGTTTAGAAAGTCCAATCGAATTAGTTGCTGCTTTGGATGAATCAGATAAAGCTGCTCAAATTAAAGAACTAGTTACCGAAATTGCTGAACTTTCTGACAAGGTCACTGCCCGTTTTGATGGCAACAATACACGTCGTCCAAGCTTTGGTGTGGCTAAAGCAGGTGAACAACCTCGTGTGTTCTTTGCTGGCTTACCGATGGGCCATGAGTTTACATCTTTGATCTTGGCACTGTTACAGGTGTCTGGCTATGCTCCTAAAGTTTCTGATGAAGTGTTGAACCAGATTAAAGGTTTAAACCTCAAAGCTGACTTTGATGTGTTTGTATCGCTAAGCTGTCATAACTGTCCGGACGTGGTACAGGCGCTTAACCTGATTGCAATTTATAACCCGAACACAACTGCAACCATGATTGATGGTTCATTCTTCCAAGACGAAGTTGAACAACGCAAAATCATGGCGGTTCCAATGGTGTTCCAAGACAATGAACACATTGGTCAGGGTCGTATGACACTTGAAGAAATCGTAGCGAAACTTGATACCAACTCTGCTGAAAAAGATGCAGCAGCGCTTAATGCCAAAGATACGTTTGATGTGTTAGTGATTGGTGGTGGACCTGCAGGTGCAACTGCTGCTATTTATGCAGCACGTAAAGGCATTAACACAGGTATCGTGGCTGAACGTTTTGGTGGTCAGGTGATGGACACCATGGACATTGAAAACTTCACTTCTGTTCAAAAAACTCAAGGTCCTAAGTTTGCTGCCGAGATGGAAGCACATGTTCGTGAATATGATGTTGATATCATGAACCTGCAACGTGTCAGCAAAATCGTTGGTGCAGATCAAACCGTAAATGGTCTGGTTGAAGTTGAACTTGAAAACGGTGCAAAGCTTGAATCGAAAACAGTAATCCTTTCAACAGGTGCACGTTGGAGAGAAATGAATGTACCGGGTGAGCAAGAATACCGTACCCGTGGTGTCGCGTACTGCCCACACTGTGATGGTCCTTTGTTCAAAGGCAAACGTGTTGCCGTGATTGGTGGTGGTAACTCTGGTGTTGAAGCTGCAATTGACCTTGCAGGGATTGTTGAGCATGGAGAGCTATGGGCCTGAACCAGCTGCAATTGACCTTGCAGGGATTGTTGAGCATGTCACTTTGGTTGAGTTCGACACTAAACTTCGTGCAGACCAAGTCTTGCAAAACAAATTGCATAGCTTGCCAAACACCACTGTGATTATGAATGCCTTAAGTACAGAAGTGTTAGGTGACGGATCACAAGTGACAGGTCTTAAATATAAAGACCGTGCCACTGATGAAGAGCATGTGGTAGAGCTTGCAGGGATCTTTGTCCAGATTGGTTTATTGCCAAACACTGACTTCTTGAAAGATAGTGAGCTTGAATTAACCAATCGTGGCGAGATCATTGTGAATGACCGCAATGAAACCAATGTAAAAGGTGTATTTGCTGCGGGTGACTGTACTACAGTTCCGTACAAACAAATCATTATTGCCACAGGTGAAGGTGCTAAAGCATCACTCTCTGCATTTGATTACATTATCCGTTCTGGGCAATAAAAACAGGTCAAACCATTATTATTTAACTCAAGCCTAGCATTACAAAATGCTAGGCTTCTTTAATATTAGAGTTACAACTCTTTAACAATTTTCGATCTTTATTAATCAGTTAGTTTATGTTTATATTTTAGACATCCATAATTTTGGATGCCATAAATTAGAAGGAAAAACACAATGAATAAATTACTTGTTGCTTTAGGTCTTGCTGCGACCGTTGCTCTTGTTGGATGTAATAAAGATAAAGCTCCAGAAACAGGTGCGACAACGGGTGAACACTTAGAAAATGCAGCTCAACAAGCAAGTGCAGATATCAAATCTGCTGGTGACAAAGCTGCAGACGATATTGCTACTGCAACTGATAATGCTACTGCAAAAATCGACGCTGCAACTGACCATGCTGCTGATGCAACCGCTGAAGCTGCTGCAAAAACTGAAGCGACTGCTCGTAAGGCAACTGCTGATACAGCTCAAGCTGTTGAAAATACCGCTGCTGAAGTAAAAAAAGATGCTCAAAACTAATTGTCTTTAACAAAAAAAGCCCCTATTTATTAGGGGCTTTTTTTGCTTTTAAAATCTTTTATGAAATTAGACCTTCATCACGCATCGCAATTTGTACAGATTGACGCTCTGCTACTTTATTACGTAGTGCAATAATATGTTTATATGGTGTTAAATCATGCTCAATTGAGTTTGACCAATTTGTTAAAACAAATAGATAAGCATCTGCTGGGCCAAAATTATCATTTACCAAATAATCATAATCAGATTCAGCCAAATAATTATCGATATATTTTAAAAGATGATCAATTTCTGCATAAGCTTTGGTTTTTTCATCAGTTGTTAAAGGCACCCCAAAGAAAACTGCATAAGCATCATGTAATTCAGAGTTCAAATACCCCAACCACTCCAATACTTTCGCACGGCCCATCCCAGATGGCGGAATTAAATCCTGCTTAGGGTCATGCTGAGCAAGAAACGGTAAAATCGCAACGTTTTCAGTTAACATTAAACCTGGGTTAATTTCTAAAGCGGGTACATATCCTTTTGGATTAATCTCGTAATAATCTGCGCCTTTTTCTGTTTTATGAGTTTTTAAATTTACCCGTTCTAAGTCAAAATCAACATTAATTTCATTTAAAATAATATGTGCAGCTAAAGAACATGCGCCTGGCGAATAATATAATTTCATATCTGATCCTTGTTATCTCATATTAACGTTTTAAATTGCTTCTAGAAAACCTGCAAGGTTTGCACAATTCTTTAATTGTAAAAAAGCGTAAACTTATAAAATACTTACACCATCTAATATTCTTGAAAAAGTCATTCCTTGCAAGTTGTCTTGCGTGACGATTGTTTAAAATATGATAAAACACATTTTCGTCACGCAATTTTTCCGTTAATTACGCTTAAAAAGCTGGCTAAGCCAGTTCATTAATTCAGATAAGAAATCAAAAATACCATTTTTCTTATCATCATCAGGATGGCTTGAGTCTTTTCCATTTAAATCTAGATCTACAATTACAGGGTCGTGGTCCGAAGAACGATAAGCATCTTCACCATAGAACAATGCCTTTTGCTCATCCGTTTTATATTCTTCGTTGTAATCTAAAAGCGTTGGTTCATCTGCATTGATATGCCATGCAAAGGTTCTGACCACTTTTGGATATAAAGCTGCATCAGCAATTGCATGGTCTAAGTTACCTGCTCCACCATTACCGTTGGCATCGCTCGCAACACCATACACATAGCTATATGCCTGAGTACCCTGACCTACCTTAGTGTCATTAAGTAAAACTTTATAGTTCGCTTTTTCAAACGACAAAATAGGTTCTTCTTTTGCGTAGCTGTTCATATCCCCGACAAGTAAAGCATTTTGCTTAGGCACTTGAGTTGGATTTTTCGCTAACCATTGCACAATTTGATCAACTGCTTTCACACGAGTTGGATTCCAGCAGCCTTGTCCATCTTTCTGATCGGCATCAGTAGAACTAGCATCCACCCCACTACAGCTTTTCGATTTAAGATGATTTGGAATAACAGTAAACGTTTTATTACCGCGAACTGCTTGGAAACTTTGCGCCAATGTTGTTCGGTTCTTGTCGCCCAAATCAAGCACAACAGGCTTATTTAAAGGCTTAACACGCTTACTGTTATAAATAATAGCAACTGCGATTGCATCACTACCTAAACGGTCTAGATTTTCAGGAACGACGTATTTCCAATCGCTACCTAAAGCTTTGGTCAAATGAGCAATAGCACTGTCTGGGCCATAACCATTGTTGGCAATTTCCATCAAACCGTATACATCGGCATCAATCGCTTTTAATGCACTCACAATTTTACGATGCTGTTTGTCAAACTCAGCTTGCGTTGTCGCACCACGCTCTGTCGGAAAACCTGTTGCGCCATTGTCATAGTTCAAAACATTAAATGAAGCTACACGAATGTGATTAGCATTTTTGGTAAGGACACTTTGACGTGGGTTTGGTTGAGTAAGAACCTCAGGTTGATTGCGCCCAAGCACAGGTTGCACACGCCAACCATTAAAACGGTACTCTAAAATACCTTCAGCATTTTTAAGTTGATAACCCGAACGTAGCGTATTAGCAGCACTAAAATTGCTTGGTAACCAAGGTGTACGGTTTTGATTGTTATAACCATCATCAAAAATAATTTTTGATAATAAGTTTTTCTGAGCTAGAGCTTTAGCTTCAGGAGATAGCGCTGGATATAAGTTAGTTGGAATATATAAGCGGCCTAAACTTAGTGAGAGTTCACCATAGCGACCATAATTGTAATTCTCACTCACCGTTAAAGTCTGAGGTAATTTGACCAACATACCTTGATAACGCTGTGGAGAGTTGGTCGATCCACCAGTTAAATTTGCAAATGGAAGTTCAAGGCTAATCGGCTGAACCTGATTTGCCATATTGCTATTACAGGTTTGAATATCTTGTTGTAATTGATCTATCTGTAACTGATTTTGATAAGACGTTAAACGACCACGTAAAATAACTTCATCGCCAACTTGCCCACCTTTTACAGCACTACTATTTGGAATATAAACAAAAATCGCATTGCTGACATTTGCACGTGCTTTTGTGTCTGGGGTCTGAACATAAAAACCAGAGAATCCATTGACATAACGATAGTCAGCTGTAATCACACCACGCACAGTATAAGTCTGGTCTTGCGTTGCTGCTGCCAAGTCAGCAATGGCTGTATCTGAGCTTGAACAACTTACTGTTTCAACAGGAGGCTGAGTTGTAGATCCTGATAAATTTGAAAAGTCATTTCGGTTTGTCCAAGCCGACCATGAATGGTCCAAATCAAATGCTGCGGTTGCATCAACACTTAAAGCTGGGTTTTCTGTTTCAATACGCTTAAAACTATTTCCTAAGCTTGAAACTGCCGTCCCCCATCCCGCTGCTGGGCGTTCACCAATACGGCCAAAACGGTCTACAGGTGTACCTTTATAAACAAGTACGACTGCATCATCACCATTAAAAGATAGTGCAGCGACCTGATTAACTTTACTTCCAAGCTCAGTTTGCAACTCTGAACGGCCCACTAAAAACTTCTGTTTACTCGCGAGTGTACCTTGTAAACGAAAAGCCACTGTCTTCGCTGTTCCGCCATTATTAAATTGTTGAATCTCATAATCGGCTAAATTAACTGTAGCCCCATCTGGATTATAAATTTCCAAGCCTTTTTTATTGCTGCTGCCATCAACATATTGACTAAACATGAGCTGTGCTTGAGCAACTGAGCTATATGAAAATGCACCTAATGCACTTAAAAAGACCGAAAGTGTTCTTAATTGAAAAGTTTTCATGAGTAAAAGTGTTCATATGAGTTTTAATTAGTCTCTTAGAGTAAATATTGATCATGACATCTACATGAAGAAAAACACCGAAACATTTGACTTGATCACCTGAAGACTTAAAATACCGCATTTGAATTTCAATATTGCCAAGGTTATGTCGATCGATCAGTTAGAAACGCAAATTGCAGACTTAGACAATTTGCCTGAACACCGTGAAATTGTGACGTTTATGCGTCGTTCAGCACCACTTAATACGTCTCAACGCACGGCATTAGAACAACATCGCGATTTAATTTTGGAATATCCTGTTGGCGACTTACGTCAACACTTTGAACACCCAGAGCGTCCTTTAACTGTTGAAATCGGTTTTGGTATGGGGCGTTCGTTAGTCCTTATGGCAAAAGCGAACCCTGAACGCAACTATGTGGGTATTGAAGTCCATGTGCCTGGTATTGCTCAATGCCTATATGAAGCAGGTATAGCAGAAGTTAAAAACTTACGTGTACTTGATGCAGACGCGATTCAGGTTTTACGTGAAATGCCAGACAACAGCATTAACTGCGTACAACTTTACTTCCCAGACCCTTGGCAAAAGAAACGTCATTTCAAACGCCGTTTTGTTGCTCATGAGCGTATGCCATTGGTTGAACAAAAACTTGAGCTTGGCGGTACGTTCCATGCTGCAACAGATTGGGAACCGTATGCTGAATGGATGCTAGATGTATTAGATAATCGTCCAGATCTTGAAAACTTGGCAGGTAAAGGCAACAGCTACCCTCGTCCAGACTGGCGCCCAGTGACTAAGTTTGAACGCCGCGGTATTGAGTCAGGTCATAAAATTAATGACTTTATCTTTAAAAAGATTAAGTAAAATTTGACTACCAGATAGCGAAAAAATGAGGGCATTAAATATTAGTATTTAACGCCCTGAATGTTTTGGAATTATTTAAAAAGTTAAGATAAAGACCAAAATACTTTTGGTCTTATCACCCTAATTTTTAAATAATAATTTGTTGGTTATTGACCAGATCATTTAAATTAGCGTTTGTATTATTCAATGTTAACAACAATGAACTACTATACGTCGTTCCTACTCCATCCCTATCAATATACAACTGTGTATTTGAACCACTCACGACTGTTTTAATAAATGGTTCTAAACTAGTAAAATTATAAGTGCCTGAATAACCAATTAATAGATCGCCAATATCAATTTTATCTGCGTTTGTATTTGAAGTCGTATTACCCATAGTGAAATCAGACCAGACATCTGTACCATTTCCACCAAGAACATCAGATTGAACTAATAATTGATATAGTGCGGTATCAGCTCCAGTTCCACCGGTAAGTTGATCATTTCCACCTTGACCATCCACAATGTCATTACCTGCTCCACCATTTAAAATATTCACTCCACTATTACCAGTAAGTGTATTATTTAACGTATTACCTGTTGCATTGATGGCTGTTGAGCCAGTTAATGTTAGATTTTCAAAATTACTTCCTAATGTATATGTAATAGAACTAAGAACTGTATCAATCCCTTCATTAGAGTTTTCAGTTAATGTATCACCTGAATTATCAATAACATAAGTATCATTACCTATACCACCCAGTAATTTATCCGCACTAGCTCCTCCATCTAGATAATCATCACCTGCACCTCCTGTTAAAGTGTTAATCGCACTATTACCAGTCATTACATTATTGAGTGTATTACCCGTAGCATTAATAGCACTTGTTCCAGTCAGGATTAAATTTTCTATATTATTACCTAATGTTAAGGAAACTGAACTTCTAATAGTATCCGTACCTTCATTAACGTTTTCAGTAATTATATCACTTGTATTATCAATAACATATGTATCATTACCTACCCCACCCAGTAATTTATCAGCGCCTGTGCCACCATCCAAATAGTCATTACCTGCACCTCCTGATAGAGTATTGATAGCACTATTCCCGATTATGATGTTATTCAGTATATTTCCTGTTCCATTGATTGCAGTTGTTCCGCTTAATGTGAGATTTTCCACATTATTTACTAATGTATAAGTAACACTACTTTGAACAGTATCTGAACCTTCATTAAGACTTTCACTAATAACATCGGCTGTACTATCCACAATATAAGTATCATCACCTTTTCCACCATACATGGTGTCGTTACCAGTACCACTATTTAAAGTATCATTTCCGGATTGTCCATAAAGAATATCATTACCTGCTTGTCCTGTTATGGTGTCATTCCCTGAAGCCCCATATAAAGTATCAGCATTACTTGTTCCATTTATTGTTTGATTTTGAACAATAAATGTTAGCTTAAACACATCAGATACAGATTGGTTAGCTATATCTTTTACTGTGATTTTGATATTTAGCGGCACTGTGTTATCAGGAGAAGTACCACTCAACACTCTCGTAGTTGGGTTGAAACTCAACCAAGATGGTAATGGAGAACCATCTTCTAAGGTAGCTGAATACGTTAATGTATCGCCCTCAGGGTCTTTGAACGTTGTTGCAGGAATGGTATAGCTAAATACTTTAGCATCAGTCACACTTTGATCTGCAATTGCATTTAATAGTGTAGGTGCCTGGTTCGGTGGACTAACTTTTAAATTAAATGAAGTTGCGGTCCCATAACCAAACATATCCGTTCCCCAATAAAAGAAAGATAAGTTACCAGTCACATTTGTAGGTGGTTTTCCAGATAAAGTTTGTGTTGTCGCATCAAAACTTAACCATGATGGGATAGCTTGATATTGCCCACTACTATCTTTAGTTGTTAAGGTGATTTTGTGACTTAAAGAATCCCAGCTATCTTGATCAACAATAATATTATTAGCAAATTTATAACTAAACTCAGTTTCCTGATTGCTTGTAATTAAAGGTATAGCTGCATTCACAGTTGGGGCATGGTTTGTTAAAGCTCTATTAACCAATGCATCAATATTATCGGTGCTCCAAACATCTCCAGAGTCAAAAATAATCTGGTCCATCTTATATGTTGTATCTTCGGTATCTAAATCATAATAATTTGAAAGCCAAATATGATCATTTGTACCTTTAAAACTAATGTATACGCTATCTCCATATTTTTGAGCAGATACATCATTGGCTGAATAACCCTGGATTTTCAATATATTTACGGCATTAATATTATCTTCAAAACTATAGGTATCTGTACCACCACCTCTGCTAAAAATATAAGTATCATTCCCAGCCAAACCATCAATATAATTATCTTGCTCATTTCCAATAATAATATTATCAAGGTCATTACCAAATGCCGTTTTAGCATTACCTTTTAAAATCAGATTTTCGACGTTATTTTCTAATAATTTATAACTATTTGTTAATACAGGATTTCCATTTTCATCTTGACTAATAAAGCGTGCATCTTCCCAACGTTCAAGAGTATCTATTCCACCATCAACATCTTCATAAACTTGGTCTCCGTCTATAATGTAAGTATTACCACTCCCATCAGTTTCAATGGTTTCTGTAGTATCAACAACATAATAATCATTACCTAAGCCACCCTGCATATAGTCACTACCTGCACGGCCATCGATATAGTTATTGCCACTATTGCCAATTAATTTATTATCAAACTCATCTCCATAGGCATTAATATTCTGGTTACCCAATAATGTAACAGCCTCAAAATTATTTAATGCAAGATCAAAATTTTCCGCAATATAAATTGTATCGTAACCACCATTTGGATCATTTTCTTCGTAAGTATCTTGTTCATCCACAATAAAGATATCATCACCTAACCCTCCTATCAGATGATCTGCTCCATCACCACCATCTAAATAAACACCTGATTTTCCAGCAACAAGAATATCATCGCCATTACCTCCATAAACATCACCACTTTCTATAGATATATAGTCATTACCTTCGCCACCATATACTTCTCCTTGTCCACCTTGAACAATATCATTTCCAGCACCTGCTATTACTTGATTTCTTCCTTGACCTACAGTTATTTGATCATCACCATCACCACTTTCAACTTTATTATTTCCACTACCAACATCTATTGTATCTGCTCCACTTCCTGAATAAATAGTATCATTTCCACTCTGAGTTAAAATAATATTTTTGCCATTTCCTGCATAAATTAAATTATTTAAATTTCCAAAACCATCAATTACATTATCACCATCATCATAAATAGATTTTATATTTCCAATTGATAAAATAAAATCTGTCAATTTAAATTCAGTAGCACGATAATGACTATAAGTAGCATTAGTATGATAAACATCCTCACCATCGATCATAATATTCATATTTTTATATAAACTTAAATCATTAGCTGAGTTTATGTTTTTCAAACCAAAAACAAACAAATCATCTTTCATAAGAATAAATGTTTTAGAGCTATAATCATAAGTTGCTTGAAGCAATGGCCTATTATTTAATGTATATTTATAGTCTGTATGCCCATTATTTTCAGATATTAATTCAGCAGAACTGCTATTTGGTGAGCGAATAAAAACATTATCTACCAATGTAAAATAGATTTGTGAATCAACATTTATAACCCCAAGATAGTCCTCATCCTCAATCCAAGTTTTTGCACCTAAATTTAAATTATATGAATCGCAACCCAACCCACCAAATAAATTAAATTCTGATTGAGAGTATGAATAATTTACTTGAAATGAATCATTACCACTTCCACCATAAAGATAATTTAATAATTTTCCACCAGATAAATTATCATTACCATCATTACCATATATAATATTATTAAACTCAGCAGAGCCACCCAAGTAATTATCACCACCATCTCCTAGTTTTGTTATTGTTATTGATTCATTTAATTTATCTTTTGTTAGGGTCAAGTCATCAAACTGAATTTCCTTGATATTCCCTTTCAATATAAAATTAGAAATTGTAACTAATGAGCTTTCATTATAATGAATATTTAAATCATCTTTCACCACTTCAATTATTACATCTTTTGAGCTTACCCCATTAAACTTTAATATACTATCATCCCCATCATAGATAGTATTCTGTTGACTAAATATATCAAACAAATAAATATCTTCCCCATTTCCTCCTTCTAAAATATTATTACCTTTTCCTCCATTTAAAATATCATTCCCATCACCACCGTCTAAATGATCATCATCATCCCCACCTTCTAAATGATCTTCACCTGCACCACCGAAAAGCTGATTACTGCCAATACCTCCTTTAATAATATCATTACCATCTCCACCTTTAATGATGTCATTTCCATCACCACCTTCAATAATGTCATTTCCATCACCTCCTTCAATAATGTCATTTCCATCGCCACCTTCTAAATGATCGTCACCTTCACCACCAAAAAGCTGATCATTACCAGTGCCACCACTAATAAAGTCATTGCCAGTATCCCCCTCTAACCTATCATTCCCTTCATCGCCAAAGAGCTGATCTGAACCACTAAGGCCTTTGATAGTATCATCGCCAATCCCACCATAAACAATATCCTCACTCTCAGAGCCTGTAGTTTGGTCATTACCACCTAACAAGTGATATTCATTGGCCTGATATTGTCCATATGAAATAACATTATTTCTAATCTGTTGAATATCAACAATGTCACTTAAATCGGAATTTTGATAAATTAAATTATCATCTTTAATATAACTATTAGTAAAAATTAAATATAATCCTTGAACACCATGCCAAGACCCATTCAAAACTTTATAACTTAGTCCTTCACGTTCTTTTAAATAGGTATCAATATGAATCACATAGTCATTCTGAATAGTATTATTTAAATTTGTATTTACATTATATTCATTGCGACTAAAATGAAGATATTGATTGTAACCACCCGTAACGTTGTTTCCATATTCATCTGTGATAACTCCCCCATCAATTGTTGGTTGAGTTTCACTATCATCAAAAAAAGTTAATTTAAACTGGGGTGAAACAGCATCAGGATCTTGACTTGTTGTTGGACTAATAAGACTAACCGCATTCTTATAATGATAGATATTTATATTTGAAAGATTAAAATTTCCTTCTAAATAAAAGTGGTTTTCTCCAGAACTATCTAAAATTTTAATTTCCGAATCTCTTACTTGAATATGGTATGTATCATTTCCCTCACCTCCAGATAATTGATCATTCCCTTGATTACTTATAAAAGTGTCATCACCTTTTCCACCAAAAATGATATCATCTCCAGCTCCGCCATCTAAAATATCATTACCATCAAAACCAGATAAACTATCTTTTCCATTGCCACCATAAAGTTGATCATTACTATCGAATGTATGATTATTAGTACCATCACCTACAAGATAATCATCTCCATCACCACCATATAATATATCTGTACCTCCATCACCACGAATATTATCATTCCCAACATCACCATAAAGTATATCATCACCATGATATTGAGCATCTAACTGACTATTATCTCCTTCTATATAATCACTACCAACTCCACCATAAATAGTATCTGAACCCCCATTTCCCCATAAAAGATCATCTCCTAAACCTCCATAGATTTGATCGTTTCCATGATATTGATGATCTAAAGCTGAATTATCTCCTGAGATTCTATCATTACCGTCATCTCCATAGATTTGATCATTACCACCATCCCCATTGATCTCATCATTATCATTACCTCCATAAATCTTATCGTCACCATGATACTGTCCATCTAAACTAGACTCATCTCCTGCAATTTCATCATCTCCATCTCCTCCATAAATATAATCTTCGTCACCTTGCCCCCAAATCTTATCATTTCCATCGCCTCCATAAATTTTATCATCACCATGATATTGCCCCTCTAAACCAGAATCATCTCCTGCAATTTCATCATCTCCATCTCCTCCATAAATAGTATCTGAACTCCCATCTCCCCAAATCGCATCTTCACCATCTCCACCATATAGAATATCTTCATTATGGTATGTACCATCTAATGAATTATTATCTCCCGAAATTTTATCATTCCCTTTTCCACCTTCGATTATATCTTTCCCGCCATCTCCCCATAGTTTATCATCCCCATTTCCTCCAAATAACTTGTCATCTCCATGATATTGCCCATCTAAGGTTAGATGATCTCCCGAAATTTCATCATCACCTTCATCACCAAAAATTTCATCATTGCCTAGATTTCCCCAGATCTTATCGTTTCCCACACCCCCATAAACCAAGTCATTACCGAAACGGTTATAATTAGTAGATTCAATTGGTGGAGCAGATATATCTCTCAAATTCTCTAAATCAGCTTGAATGTTGTCATCACCATCACCGCCATAGATGATATCTCGTTCAAGTCCACCAACAAGATTATCATTTCCATTGCCACCAGTAAGATCATCACTCCCATCCCCCCCATATACAATATCGTTATTCTCTCCGCCATATAGATAATCACCACCATCCATTCCATAAATAGCATCATCTCCTTCCCCACCATATAAAAAATCTTTATCAGATGAACCCAACATAATGTCATTTCCTTGACCACCATAAGCAATATCACTTCCTGCATATCCATGGCCATAATTTAAAGCTTCTACAAGATTATAAAAATAGTACTTACCCTTTTGTCCTGTATAATAAATATCAAAAATAGGAAGAATTTGTTCTGTAATTTGCGATAAGTCATTTTTTATATAATATGAAAATCTATTAGTCTCATCTAAATCCATTTCAAAATTAAAGTTTAAAACATTATATTCTTTAGTAAAATCCGTACTACCTATATCTGCATTTCCAATTTGATTTAATAATGATTCTTTTAAAGCATCTAGTCTATTTGAAGTCATAATAATATCATTACCACTTCCTCCATAAACTTGATCTAACCCCTCACCAGAAAATATAATATTATTATCTTGGTTTGAATTAGTCACTCCTGCATAAATAGTATCGTTTCCTTTACCTGTAGAAATTAAATCATTACCATCACCAGCAATAATAATAGCATCATTACTGCTAGAATAAATAAAATCATTTCCTGAAAAGCTAGCTACATAACGTTCATCAAAAATAATATTATTACCTTCTGTACCAAAGGAATAAATTGAAGTTTCAGGTGGAGGAGTAGTGTTATCCTCTATATCCCCGAAGGAGAGCCCTAATGCCCCATTATTAAAATGTCTTACTGTAATTTTATTAATTTCATTTTCATCACTAATTACAATTTTTTGTGTAGTAACTACACCATCAAAGTCTTCAACTAAAACGATTGAGAATTTCCCATCAGCACTTTTCCATATTTTATTATTAACTTTTTCACCAACACTAAGAGCTATACCATCTATTTTTATCTGACCATTCCCATCTAGATCATAAATAGAATCTTTTCCAAAATTTCCATTAAAAATATAGGTATCATTACCTTTTTCATCGACTAAATTATCGTCCCCCTCTCCACCATCTAAAATATCATTCCCCACTCCACCATTCAGGTAGTCATTATCGTCAGCACCATTTAACGAATCATCATCGCTCCCACCATATAAGGCATCAGAATATTTTGTTCCAGTAAGTGAATCATCCCCATCACCAGAAACAATAGAAATACCTTTTTGAGTTAATAAACTCTTCGCCAAATTTATAAGGTTAATTAATTGTTCATTTAAATTTAATGAAGACGGTAAATTGGCTATACTCAATAGAATTGACTTTTGTAAAACTAAATTCGTTAACTCTCCATCGCTCAAATTATCTTGTTTACTTGAGCCGTAAATGATTGCACGTCCAGAATTATCTACATAACTAATAATATCATTTTTAATTAAAGTTTCTAATGCTTCTAAAAGCTTTCCAGCATCTGGAATAGGTATATTATTAGGTAAAGATGATGAATAATCTTTAGCTTCCGTAATTAAACCTTGCAAATAATTTTCTTGTTTTATTAGAGATGGTAAATCACTTTTATCAAGATCAATTTTCTGCAATTTGTCTTTTTCATCAAATACTATTTTTACTGTTTTTCCTATATGATATGGATCAATAGCTCCTTCCGTAAGTAAGTTCGTTAATTGAGCGACACCGTTACCAGATTTATAATCAAAATTATCATCTACAGGAATTACTGAAATATTTTTAATTTGAAAAGATCCATCTTTTCCAACAATAAACTGAGCATCTGGATTAATTGTAAATGACATTGAACCAAATACATAAGATCTATCAACATAGTCAATACTACTTGTATCAAGACCATAATTTAAAACCCTAAGCTGAGTTTTTTCATTAGTAGGATAACCAGGATAACCTATCTCTTTAAAAAAATTCTCAGTATTATAAACTTTTCCAACTTCTAGTTTATCAGCATATTCACCTGCTAAAAACCTCCTTACTCCTGTAATATTGCCCAAACCTACATAACGCCCAGCTCCAGTGGTCATAAATTCAATTGAATTTATATGGGCTTCAGTTACCAAGTTATCACGATCAGAAGAAATAATTTTATCATCAAGTAAATTTTCTGGTTTTTTACGCTGCCCATATAAATAATAACTGATCATTTCAAACATATTAATAATAGAACTCACACACACCCCTTAATCAAAAATAATCATATTAAAAAAATATTACTTAAAAAATTAAAAATAAATTCACAAGATCATTTAAACACCCCAGCCTTACCAAAAAAAAAAATTATTTAAATTTTAAAAAACCCGAAGGCATAACAAATCATCTATATATTTTATAAAATCAACATTATCAAAATACTATTTAAAAAAATTTAAATTAATATAATTTATTTCTTTTTCTTAATGAAACATCTTCACCACTTTGAGTTTCACTAGAGTTAAATATTTGCTCTTCTTCTGAAATAGTACCACATGCTGTTACTAATATTTTTCTAACAGTTGGATGCCTGTCACGTCTTAGAACACCTACACTCATACGTATTCCGTATTTTTGAATTTGTACAGGCTCATTAAGTGCTAAATTTTCATATAACTTCATAATATAAATATTATCAATATTTTGGCCATCAATTTGATCCAAATTTAAATCGGGTTCTTTGGTGCTATAAATTTTTTCACCTTCTTTCATTCTTTTCATATTCCCTATCATTTTTAAATCGATTGTTTTAATCGATTTAAGGATTTCTTTATTATCACAACAAAGCTTATCAATAGAGTATTCTTCTATACTATAATTACTGTTACTTATTTTCTTCAAACTTGAAAGTGGATAAATTGTTCGCCCATAAGTTATTACAGAATAATTTATTGGCAAGCTTTTCAAATAATCAATATCCACACGATTATCTTTTGTCCATAAACTTTTTAAATTATTCTTATTTTCACTTAAATCTTTGCATCTTCTTTCATCTTTCTTACAATCTTTATTACCATAATATTCCTGCATTGTTGCTACTGCTACAACACCCATATTATCTTCAAATGTTTTATCTATTTTTGAATTACTTATCACTTTAATAATTTCATCCTTATTATTAAAATTAAATTTAGAAACATACATTGCATTATCATACACATTAAATCCTTCACGACCGGCCCTAATCCAATGTTCCATTTCTATAGCCAAAAAATCTGCTTTTAAGTTTCTTAACTTTTCTTCATCAGTAAGATACTTATTCTCACTTGTACAAAAGCCTTTTTCTTCATTTTTATTAATTATATATTCCTGATATTTATTATTAAAAAATAGAAATATCAAGAAAAATACAAATACACTAAAAAAAAATATTTTATATTTCTTCATTTACAACCTCTTTTATTTTCAAGCAGTATATTTGGCCTTATTTTCTCCACTTCATTAAATAAACTAAATGTCTGATTCATGTAATTTACAACGCCAGATATTTGTTCAACATAATGCATAAGCTCAGGTGTTTTTTCTGCTTGAATTAACTTAACAGTTCGTGATGGGTCAAAACCATCAAACTGACAATAAAATAAAGGGTCACCACGTTTTAAAATTAAATCCTTTGATGTATCGTGCCATTCAAAAGCCCACATTAATGGTCTAGGCCAAATATGAATTGGGAAACGCCCACCAAAAATCGTTCCAGGTAAGGGATTTTTACGGTAATGTCCAAACGCATCGAGTTGAGTTAAATACACAACCTCATCAGCTATAAAACAATAGGGTAATTTAAGTTGGAGAATTGGCACTTGAGGTGTACGCCATTCATTTTCATTTACCAACGTTAGCAACTCACGTAATTTATTGGCTCGAACAGGTGACTGATCGCCTAATACATTAACTAATGTCGGTTTTCCATTTGCATCTCGCGCAAATCTTAAATGAAAATCAAAAGGACAATTCACCACGAAGTAGCGACTTTCGAGTTGCAATACAGCAGGACAACGACTTGCTGACTTTGCATGCTTAGTTTCAGACTTTGAGCGCATTCTGTAAGGTGGTTCATAAAGCAAGGCAGATTTATCATCTACCAGAAACCAACCTACTTGAATTACGCCATCCCCAATGATCTTCTCTTGATCAATAACCGTAAAATTAAGATACATTCAGAATTTATATTTTCATTTTCAATACATTATTTTAACACTAAATATACAAAACTGTCTGTACATTTCCCATCTTAACAGAATAGATAATATGAAAAAATTAAGCATCTATAGCCATTATATTTCTCTGATCTTTTTTATTATTAAATCTTAAATAACTAAAGAATTTGTATTACATTCAATTTACTTAATCTCACGAAAAGTCAGAAAACAATATGTTAAAAATTTTAGGGCGCGATAACTCAATCAATGTTCGCAAAGTCTTATGGCTCTGTGAAGAATTAAATCTTGCATATGAAAGAGAAGATTGGGGAAGAGGCGTTCGTTCTGCCCAATCTCCTGAATTTTTAGAATTAAACCCAAATGGACAAATTCCTGTTGTTTTAGATGGCGATTTAGTCCTTTGGCAATCCAATAGTATTATCCGTTATCTCGCAAATGCCTACGATAAAGAGCACCTGCTTTACCCTACTCAAGCAAAAGAAAGATTTTTTGTAGACCAGTGGCTTGATTGGCAAGCGATCGAATTGAATAACAGTTGGACTTATACCATTATGTCTCTGCTGAGAAATTCACCAGATCATCAAGATCCAAACTTATTACAACAAGGTATTGATAACTGGAATCGTCATATGCAGATTCTTGATCAACAACTTGCAAAAACTCAAGCCTATGTTGCAGGTTCACAATTTAGCTTAGCCGATATTCCAATTGGTCTATCTGTACAACGCTGGAAGGCCACTCCTTTTGACCATCCAACGCTTAAGCACGTCGACCAATATTTTGAACGTTTAAATCAACGTGCGGGCTTTTTAAAATGGGGAAATAACGGCGAACCTTGATTTTTAACTAACCTTTAAGCTGAGTGATGGCGCTTCACGATGCCATCACTTAAAAGTTCATACACCTGTTTTAAATCATCTCGATTTGCTTGAGCTAATAGGTTTTGATGCATTGCTAAGATATTTTGATCGCCTCGTACCGCTGGCCCTGTTTGCATTTGCATTGGATCATTTTCAGTCGCTTTTTTTGCTGTTTCCACAATTAATGGATAAAGCAAACTAAAGTCCACCTGCTCTGCATCCACTATCTGCTTTGCCATATCAAAACAATAATTACTAAAATTACAAGCAAACACAGCAGCTAAATGCAAAGTTAAACGTTGTTTTGAGGTGTATTGATATACTCGATTACTCAGGCTATTTGCCAAAGCTGAAAGCAGTTTCAGATCGACATCTGCTACTGCTTCAACAAACAACGGCGTTGTAGTCCAGTCAACATCTCTTTCAAGACTGAAAGTCTGCAAAGGATAAAACACCCCTGCTTTCTCATGCACATGACTGATGACTTCAATATTAGTGCTACCCGAGGTGTGGACCATAAGAGTTTCAGGAAATAATTCATGAACCTGTTTTATAAGCTCTGCAATTGCACTATCCGAAACTGCCAGAATAATTAAATCAACTGGCTGAAATTGCTGTAAAGACTGACATGCTTTAGCTTGAATTTTCTCTGCAAATTTTTGGGTTTTATCAAAATCACGTGCATAGACTTGTACGATGTTATGACCTTTAGCCAATAAAGCCTGTGCCAAATGAAAGGCAACTCGTCCACTTCCTATCAAACTGATTTTCATATTAACCCAACAATATTTATCTCTATGAAAAAAGCTTCTCAAAATGAGAAGCTTTTTTCAAATCAAAATGAATAAAATCAATAATTTTTCATAAATTATTTCATTATTGAGCTACTGAAAATTCGATACGGCGGTTTTTAAAACGTCCTTCGTCAGTTGTATTTTCAGCAACTGGTTGATCAGAACCATGACCCTGTGCAACTAATTTAGAAGCATCTACACCTTTAGATGTTAAATAGTCTACTACGGCTTGAGCACGGCGTTGAGACAAAGCTTTATTTGAAGCTGCATTACCAGTTGAGTCTGTATGGCCGCCAACATTTAATTTCACTCCAGACACTTTATTTAAAAGTGTTACAGCTTGATCAAGAATAGCTTTGTTATCCGCAGGAATTTCACTTGAACCACTCGCAAAATTAATAATTTGCAAGTTAAGGGCTTTCACCAAAGCATTTACATCGACATTGTTCGGGTCAATTGCTGTTAGAGCAGTTTGTGATGCACTCAAGCTATTGCTCACAGATTGTTCAGCTGTTACTGGTGCTACGGCTACAACCTCAGTATGTGGCACCAATGCTTTTACTTTTGCAGTTAAAGCTTCTAATGCTGCCGCATCCCCCGCTTTCAAAGTAATTTTATCACCCACCCACTCTAAAGATGCATTTGGCACGCCTTTTAATGCACCAAGCACACCAACAAGTGCATCTTTGTCTGTAAATGAAGCCGCATAAGTTTGGCTTGTATCGACATTACAATCTTGAGTTGTCGAAAAAACCTTTTTAACGTTTGTTTGTAGAGTTGCCAAGAAGCCTTGGTCGCCAATCCCAGCCTGACACTGACTCACTGCTCCTTTATCATCTGTACTTAAAGTTAAACTAGCTGGTGCCGCAGCGGCTTCAACACCACTTGCAGCCGACGGTTCTGGTGCTGGTACAGCTTCTTTATGCTGACAAGAACGCCATAACCACGCAATGATAAGACCCAGAATAATTAGAGCGATAATGGGCAAAAACCCACGAGACTTACCTGTTTTTTCGCTGGCTGCGGCTAATGGTGGAGCTGTTGAAGTTGAATGTGTAACCGAAGATAAGCCTGCACCCACACCTAAAGGTGCTAATAGACCCACTGCCCATGCAGGTAAATATGAACGAATTGTTTCTGCATGCTGACGTAAATAATTCACGATACTTTGCTGGTCATTTCCGGCAACATCTGAAATTGCATTAAGGCTGGGTTTAATCGCGCTGTTGAGTGTACTTTCAATTTCATTATTTGGTGCTGTACCGCTTAAATGAGTAAGCACGGTATTCTTGATTTGATCATTATGCGAAAAAAGATCGGATAACGATGGAGCCAGACTATTTTTCAATTTTCCGATAAGATCAGGTTTAGCAGCTAATAATGAAAGTAAAATTGGATAAAACTTAGATAAAGCATTTGATTTTTCGCCTAGGTATCCATCCTGTTCATCTAATAATATTGAAGATACTTTTTCTTTAAGCAATTCTATAGGGTTTATCGACATTGGTTATTCTCCCGAATTTATACGTCGTAACCAGCAACTTTTGATTATTCAAATAGTTCTTCTTTGCTGATAGTTTTTTATTCTAATCTGCCTAGAATCTTTTATTGTTTTTTATATAATTTATATACAATTTTCCATCTAGTATTTACAAAACAGGTAGATCTTATTGATCTACCTGTTTATATTTTAAATTTACTTTAACTAAGTACTTTATCAGTTAGCAAAAGTTTGAAGCACTTTACCCGTTAGGTTTTTACCCAGTAATGGGGTATTTTTCCCTTGCGATAAAATTGTGTCTTTGCTTACTGTCCAGCTAAAAGCAGGATCTACCAATGCCCATCCTGCTTCATTTTCCCAACGCGCGGTCATATTCGCAACCTGCGCAGGTACGCTGGTTACTTTAGCAACCCATTCTAGAGGTTCAAATAAACCTTCATTAATGAGTTGAATCCCTAACGATACATAGGTATCAAAAGCTGTAATGCCCGGCTGAGTTTCAGCAAATGGCGCCATTTTTGCCGAACTGCTTAAAGGCTCATGGTGCGTACAAATTGCATCAATTACGCCTTCTTTTAAGCCTTGACGTAAAATTTCTTTATCTTGCTCAGAACGCAATGGTGGGCGAACGTGTGCAAGTGAATTGAAACCGTCTGTTAAATGTTCTGTTAAATGTAACTGATGCATTGCAACATCGGCAGTCACAGGTAAGCCTTTTGCTTTTGCAGCACGAATTAGGTCAACCGATGCACCACAAGACAACAAACCAAAGTGAGCTTTTACGCCAGTTGCTTCAATCATAAGCAAATATTTTGCAATCGCTACAGTTTCAGCAAGCGCCGGAATCATCGGCAAACCTTGGCGAGAAGCAATAAAGCCTTCGTGTGTACATCCATCTTTAGCAATCTGTGGTTCTTCAGCATAGAACACAACCGTTAAGCCAAGACCCGCTGCATATTCCAAAGTACGAATAACAACATCATCATTTTCAAAAGCGGCGTTGGCATTTGAAACAGCAGTACAACCGCCCTTTTTCAGGCCAGCCATATTTGCAGGTTGTTTACCATTTAGACCTTGGGTTTGAGCACCGATAATATGCATGTGAATGCCGCCATCAAGCCATGCCTTTTCAATCAAGCCATGAATGAGGGCACCATTGTCTTGTACAATCGGCTTTGAGTCAGGTGGAGTAATGACATGCAAAATGCCATTAGCACGTGCCGCCTTCCCTTCAGATTTAAGTGTCCCGTGTTGCTGTTGACCAGGTTCACGCAAACGTGCACACAAATCAACCATGGTTGGCATTAACCATTTGCCTTGACCATCAAGGGTTTGCTCAACTTGTTCTACTGGAGCAACCAGCTTGCCATTTTGAATATATACAGTTTGTACGTTGTCTGTTTTCTGGATTGGGTCTAACACACGTACATTTTCAATTTTTACAATACTCATGTGATCCATTCCTTACAACGTAATCGCTTCAATTAAGCCTTGTTCTTGGAGTTGGCCTTGCATTGACAACGCCAACACAGCCATACGAACTGCAATACCGTTGGTTACTTGTTTCAGAATAACCGACTGGTCTCCATCCGCCACACTTGAGTCAATTTCTACACCACGATTCATTGGACCCGGATGCATCACGATACAATCAGGTTTAGCCAAACCAAGACGTTCTTTGTTTAGGCCATACATTCTGTAAAATTCAGACTGTGAAGATAATGCTGGAGAATCAATACGCTCATTTTGAATACGTAGAGCAATAATCACATCACAATCTGCGATCCCTGCATCCATGTTATTAAACAAGCGGACATGCTCGCCATATTCTGAAAAGCCCACTGGTAATAATGTATTCGGTGCAATCACACGAATATCTTTACATCCTAGTGTTTGTAATGCTGCAACATCCGAACGTGCTACACGAGAGTGTTTAATGTCACCAATAATGGCAACACTCAACTCTTCAAACGGTTTTTTTGTTTCACGGCGAATGGTAAGCATATCGAGCATCGCTTGCGTTGGATGGGCATGACGTCCATCTCCAGCATTAATAATCGCGACCTTTGGACACACATCTTTAGCAATGAAATGTGCAGCGCCCGAAGATGAATGGCGTACAACAAAAATATCCGCAGCCATTGCTTCAAGGTTCCAGAGCGTATCTCGTAGCGTTTCACCTTTTGATGTACTTGAACGTGCAATATCAATATTCAATACATTTGCAGACAAGCGTTTTGCTGCTGCTTCAAAAGTAGTACGGGTACGGGTGGAGTTTTCAAAGAAAAGATTCATAACCGTCAATCCCTCTAAGAGCGGACGGTTAATTAAATTATTATTATCATCTAAAAAGCTTTGTGCGGTATCTAAAATCTTAGTGAGGTTTTCTTTTGAAAGCCCCTCAATCGTTAAAAAATGTTTTAAATTTCCGTCTTGATTGAGCTGAACCTGGCTCGGTTGATGCAACGCTGCAATATGCATAATGGATTCCTATGGGTCGAATCGCGAAAACGTGCATAGTGTAGCTGAATTCCGCTCTTTTCGCAGAAGAACTTTACAGAATAAGGCCCTAAATTGACCAGAAAATTTAGGACCGTGATCTGGACTATCTCAATGCACCTATATAATGGTGTGGAACTTGTGCCCGATAAATGTCTTCGGCGGTGATTTCTGAATCCTCATCGACTTTAACATCAGCAAGTTTTTCTTTTTGAGAAGGCTCTGGCAGTGTGTCAACCAACGATCTTAATCGCTCAACGCATCGTTTTAATTCGTCATCCTCTGTTTCTAACGCTACCGTAATTACATATTTTGCATAATCTTTATTTTGAATCACGTACATTGCATCTATTACCCGCCCAGTCACCCTACGCATACGTACATATATTTGTGTAGCCACAGAGAAAGCATCTGCATTAGTGATAAAACCATTCCCGATCATGTCTTTCATTTATAACGTCCCCATCCATTAAAATTATAAAAATGGTTAAAAACCGACTATGTCTGTTAAATAAATAACCATCGATAGTATTGGTCTAGCAAAATACATACCAATTTCAAGGTATTACTCATTAAAAATCAGTTTATTGGTTGCTAAATGATAGGTTGCAATAATTTAAAAACCTTTAGACATCAAAATACGTTAAACTTTGCATCGTTAATATTTATATGTTTTGGTCAATCGAGTTTATGAATACCTCTTTACGTTTAAACCACTATTGGATTACTTGTGCTGATGGTTTAGAACCCCTCTTACAAGAAGAAATAGAACAACTTGGCACCAAAGTGACAGAACGTAAAGCAGGACGTTTAATCATTGAAGGGACGCTTGAACAAGCTTACCGCATCTGTATGTGGTCTCGTCTCGCTTCTCGTGTTTTACTTCCTATTCATACTTATGAACTTGAATTTACGCATGATGCACGTGATGTAGCAGAAGAGCTCTATGAAGGCGCGATGAGCTTTGATTGGTCACTTATTTTTGCACCACAAAGTACTTTCGCAATCCGCTTACATGCAGAACGTGAAATCATGGTCAATTCGCAATTTGCTACACTGCGTGTAAAAGATGGCGTTGTTGATTCCTTTATGGAAGCTGTAGGTCGTCGCCCTAGCATTGACACCAAACAACCAGAAATTACGATCTATGCTTTAGCAGGTAAAACTGAACATACCTACTGTCTAGATTTATCAGGTGATTCGCTCCATAAACGTGGCTATCGTCGTTTTATGACGGATGCACCAATTAAAGAAAACCTTGCTGCGGCAATTTTACAAAAAGCTCAGCTCAAACAGCGTAATCCAGAGATTGTGCTTGATCCAATGTGTGGTTCAGGCACATTTATCATTGAAGCATTGATGATTTTAACTGACCGTGCACCAGGACTTGTTCGCCGTTTTGGATTTAATGGCTGGCATGGTCATGACCGCGAACTTTGGCTTTCACTCAAAGCAGAAGCAGCAGAACGCCACGAAAAGGCGCTTGAATTACCTCTACCTAAATTTTATGCCTACGATGCAGACTGGGAAGCAATTAAAGCAACCCGTGAAAATATTATTGCGGCAGGCTTTGAAAATTTATTAGGTCAGATTCAAATCGAAGAGCGTACTTTAGCTGACTGGCCAGATTTTGCTGCTGAAGGCAAAACTGCATTTATTGTGACTAACCCACCTTATGGTGAACGTTTAGGTGAAAAAGCTTCTAATCGCTCTCTATACCTAGGTTTATCAGCACTTTTACAAAAACATTTCCCAAATCAATATGCAGCAGTTATTGCAGCTCAAATTGAACAATCTGATGTTTTAGCATTTGAAGCACCTGAAACTTTACGTTTAATGAATGGTAAGTTGCCAATTTATATTCGTTTCGGTGTAATCAAACCAGAAAAAGTGAGTCAACCATTTTTAGCGACTTGGCAAGCCCAACCTATTGAAATGGAAGAAGCACAAGACTTCGCTAACCGTTTGCAAAAAAATATGACAGCCCTGAAAAAATGGGCAACTAAAGAAAATATTTATTGCTTACGTTTGTATGATGCCGATTTACCTGACTTTAATGTCGCTGTTGACTTATATGGTGACCGTTTACACGTTCAGGAATACGCTCCACCAAAAACAATCGACCCAGAAAAAGCTAAAAAACGTTTTAATTTAGCGCTTGCTGCAATTCGTGCTGTTACTGGTTTAAACCGCGATGCCATCTTTATTAAGACACGCGCACGCCAAACTGGTACAACTCAATATACGAAACAAAGTACAGCTTCAAAACGTTTTATCGTGCAAGAAGGTAAAGCTAAAATTTTGGTTAACCTGACTGATTATCTTGATACAGGTTTATTCCTTGACCACCGTCAAATGCGTTTACGTATTGCTCAAGAAGCACGTGGTAAACACTTCTTAAACTTATATAGTTATACGTCTACTGCAAGCTTACATGCTGCACTTGGCGGTGCCGCAAGTACGACAAGTGTGGATTTATCTAACACTTACTTAAACTGGTCAAAAGAAAACTTCGTTTTAAATGGTTTAACTGTAGATCATGCAGATGAACAACACATGTTCTTTGCCAGCGATTGTTTTGAGTGGTTAAAAGAAGGTCATGAACAATACGACCTTATTTTTATTGACCCACCAACATTCTCAAACTCGAAAAAATTCTATGGTACATTCGATGTACAACGTGACCATATCTCACTCATTAAACGTGCAATGAACCGTTTGCACAGTGAAGGCACGCTCTATTTCTCGAATAACTATCGCGGTTTTGAAATGGACGAAGAAATTGAAGCTATTTTTCAGGTTGAAGAAATTACTTCTGAAACAATTGGCCTTGATTTTAAACGTAATCAAAAAATCCACCGTGCGTGGAAAATTCAGCACCCTGCTCTAGATCAATATTAATGAAATTAGAGGTTATTATTACTTCACGGTAATAATAACCTCACCATGAACATTTTTTGACTCAAAATCATATTTGGTAAATCGGTCTGCTCTTTCCGGTAGCGCAATCATTTCTAACCTCTTCTTTTCTTTACTATCAATAACATGATTTTGTTTTTGTTCTTGATAAGGGGAAAGTACGCTAGTTCTAAGCGCATCCCATCGAACTTGCTGTAAATAGTTATCTCCTAACGCCTGACGTACTTGTTGTTGTTCTATCGCAGGTTTTTTGGCATCGTCCTGAGCTTTCGCAATAATGACGGGTAAAGACGTGGTTATCGCTCCTGTTTGAGTTGCAAGCGCACTTTCCGACATTGGTTGTGCTGCCCATGTATTTGATAATAATACAGATACACCGCTCAAAATTCCCAGCATATACCCTTGTTTATTGTTCATTTCATTCATCCTAAAATTGTTATTGTTTGTTATATCGAACAAAATTAGCAATTTTTTAAACATGTCGCAATGTTATAAACAAACTTCCCGACAATTAACATTGATCATTTTAAAACCTGATTTTTTTCACAGGCATTTTGTGAATATTCGAGTAGTTTTATAGATTCTTATCTCAGACTTGAACCACACCCTTAAATCACTTACTGTGATTTTATAATTTATCTGTAAATTGATTTTATTTATAAATAAACACCATCCGAGGTGAAAATAATGCTTCAGCACTGCTGCCAAATATTAGAAACTCGTCAACTTAAAATTGCCTTTATTGAAAGTGCCAGTTCGGGTTATCTAACTAGTCAATTTTCCATTCATAAAAATAGTGGTGCAGACATTTTACTCGGTGGTTTAGTGAGTTATGACCCCAGCATTAAAGTTAGTATCTTAAATATCGATCCAAAGTTAATAGAGACTTACACAGCTGAGTCACCACAAGTCACAGAAGAAATGTGCAAGCTAGGCCAAACGTTATTTCCACAAGCCGATCTTATTGTAAGTTGTACTGGCCTATTAAAATCTGGAGGAAGTGAAACCGCAGAAAAACCTGTAGGTACTTTTTTTATGTGTATTTATTACCAAGACCGTATTTATCATTACCATTATTTTTTATCTGGCCACCCTGAACAAAAATTAAAAACATTAACTCAGAAAATTTCAGATGCCTTAATTGCTTTACTCACATCAACAACACAAACAGCCTCACCATAAAAAAAGAGAATATGTTTCCATATTCTCTTTTCGGTTTTAGCAGAAAAAGCTTAGCTGAGTTTCATTTTATCGAAGACTAAGTGCCCATTTTCACCTTTAACTAAAATGGTATCACCTGCGACAAAATCACCCGACAAGATTTTTTGAGCTAATGTGTTTTCAATCTGTTGTTGAATCGCACGTTTTAATGGGCGCGCGCCATATACAGGGTCGAAACCAGCATCAATCAATAAATCAAAAGCAGTATCATCTACAGTTAAACTCATATCACGATCAACAAGACGTGAACGTAATCGATCCAACTGAATATCGGCAATGCCTCGAATTTGTGCTTTCTTGAGTGAATGGAAAATCACAAGCTCATCAATCCGGTTAATAAATTCCGGACGGAAATGCTGACTTACCGCATTCATTACAATAGTACGCACTTCATCGTCTGTTGCTCCCTCACCTAGCTCACGTACATCTTGTGAACCTAAATTCGAAGTCATCACAATAACCGTGTTTTTAAAGTCGACTACTCGGCCTTGTGAGTCTGTTAAGCGTCCGTCATCCAATACTTGTAGCAAGATATTGAATACATCTGGATGCGCTTTTTCAACCTCATCAAACAACACCACACTATATGGTTTACGGCGAACAGCTTCCGTTAAAACACCGCCTTCTTCATAACCCACATAACCCGGAGGTGCACCCACCAAACGGCTAACCGAATGTTTCTCCATGAATTCACTCATGTCGATACGAATCATGGCGTCATCACTGTCAAACAAGAAATTCGCCAGTGCTTTTGTTAACTCGGTTTTACCAACACCTGTTGGACCCAAGAATAAGAATGAACCACTTGGACGATTCGGATCAGACAACCCTGCACGCGAACGACGAACCGCATTCGATACAGCAACAACGGCTTCATCTTGCCCTACAACGCGGTCATGTAAAAAACCTTCCATATTGAGTAGTTTTTCACGCTCGCCTTGCAGCATTTTAGCAACTGGAATTCCTGTTGCAGCACTCACGACTTCAGCAATTTCATTTTCAGTTACTTTAGTACGAATAAGTTTTGGCTCTTCGTTCTCTTCTGCAACTTCATCTTGCTCAAGTTGTTTTTGAAGCTCTGGAATTACACCATACTGTAAACGTGCTGCTTCAGCTAAATCACCCTCACGCTGAGCCTTTTCAAAAGCAATACGCGCTTTATCAAGTTCAAC
Organism: Acinetobacter sp. Leaf130; assembly: GCF_001423205.1. Classification (NCBI taxonomy): domain Bacteria; kingdom Pseudomonadati; phylum Pseudomonadota; class Gammaproteobacteria; order Moraxellales; family Moraxellaceae; genus Acinetobacter; species Acinetobacter sp. Leaf130. The sequence continues at coordinate 362,767 of NZ_LMOE01000001.1, read as the reverse complement.
CTGAGCTTGTTTAGTGCCTTCTACAAGAGTCTTCTCAGATTTCCAGATTTCTTCAAGATCATTGTATTCTTTCTCGACTTCAGCAATCTGTTTTTCAAGATGAGCGACTTCGGCTTTACTGCCTACATCTTCATCTTTTTTTACAGCTTCCAATTGCATTTTCAACTGGATTAAACGGCGGTCGAGCTTATCAAGCGCTTCTGGTTTAGAGTCAATTTCCATCTTAATACGAGAAGCAGCTTCATCAATCAAGTCAATTGCTTTGTCTGGTAATTGACGATCTGTAATATAGCGATGAGACATTTTTGCAGCAGCAATAATTGCTGAGTCTAAAATCTGTACGCCATGGTGAGTGGCATATTTCTCTTTTAGACCACGTAAAATCGCAATAGTATCTTCAACGCTTGGCTCATCAACCAGTACTTTTTGGAAGCGACGTTCTAAAGCTGCATCTTTTTCAATATATTGGCGATACTCATCTAAGGTTGTTGCGCCCACACAGCGCAACTCACCGCGCGCCAATGCAGGTTTTAACATGTTCCCTGCATCCATTGCGCCATCACCCTTACCTGCGCCTACAAGCGTATGTAGCTCGTCAATAAACAGGATGATTTCGCCTTCGTGTTTAGCCAAATCTTTTAAAACAGCTTTTAAACGTTCTTCAAACTCGCCACGATATTTAGCACCAGCCAGTAATGAACCTAAATCTAATGATAAAACTCGTTTGCTTTTTAAGCCTTCTGGTACTTCACCATTTACAATACGCTGCGCCAAACCTTCAACAATAGCGGTTTTACCAACACCCGGCTCACCAATGAGTACAGGGTTGTTTTTTGTACGACGTGATAAGACCTGAATAGTACGACGAATTTCATCATCACGCCCAATAACCGGATCAAGTTTTCCCGCTAAAGCACGTTCAGTTAAATCAATCGTATATTTATTAAGTGAGTCACGTTGATCTTCGTGATTATTACTCATGACTTTGTCACTACCTCGAATATGTTCAATAACTTTACGTAAGCTGTCTGGAGTTACACCTACGGCACTTAAAATATTTTTAGTTTCACCTGTCTCTGCTAGGCCTAATAGAACCCAGTCAGTTGACAAAAATTCATCGCCTGCTTTTTGCGCATATCTATCTGCCAGATTAAGCGCTTTAACGGCTTCAGGGTTTAAATTGACATCTCCAGTCGGATTCGCAATGGTCGGAGCATCTTTTATAGCTTGCTCAAGCTTTTGTTTAAGTTCAGGTAACCGTGCACCTGCTTGCTGCAACAAACTAATATTTGATGGCTCTTCTAATAGGGTAGACAAAATATGAATACCTGCGATCGCGGTATGGTCTTTACCCATCGCTAAAGATTGAGCATCTGAAAGGGCTTGCTGCAAGCGGTTTGTAAATTTTTCAAAACGCATTCTTGTTATTCCTCACAACAAATTTGTACTTGCATAATAAATGGGAACACTTTTTCGGATTTCAAATAAATTTTTATATATTTTTCATAATGTTATTAAAATAACAATGAGTAAGACTCCATTATAATATGGGTTTGTTTATTGTATATTTCAAGTACACTTCTGCTATATTTTATAAAATATCTTTAAACTTGAGATGAGCTATTCTTTTTAAACTTATAGTATTCACAGTGACTTCATTGAGAACTCTACAATTAAGATTTAGTCTATATTTCTAATCATTCATTAATTTTGATATTTGCTATGCTTTTCAAACAAATTATATTAACAACAACCTGTCTTTTTACAGCTACTCTGGCAATGGCCGAGCTGCCACAAGATTCTAGAAGAGCAGGTGGAATTGCGGTTATTCCTTTAACCGCTGATATTACTCAGGTCAACTTCCAGCAAAAACCAGTTTTAATCAGTCAAGAAGGTCACCAGCGTTATGCTGTGTTCGGGATCCCTTTATCTACACCTCTTGGTACTGTACAGCTTGATACGAATAAAGCGCCAATTCAAATAGAAATTAAATCCTATCCTTACGCTGAGCAACGGATTAAAGTTACTAACCAAGACTATGTGAACCCCAACCAAAGTCAGTTAGACCGTTATGCTCAAGAAGCTAAAGAACAAAATGATGTGTATAACTCATTTACACAGAGCTCATGGCAAGCGTTGCCAAAATTTATACGCCCCACTTCGGGGAAATTCAGCAACTCTTTTGGGCGAAAACGCTTCTTTAATGGCGAAGAGCGCGCCCCCCACTCAGGTTTAGATATCCCTGCACCAGTGGGACAAAAAGTAGTTGCACCAGCAGATGGTGTTGTAATCCAAACTGGATCTTATTTTTTTAATGGTCAAACTGTATTGATTGATCACGGGCAAGGCTTAATTAGTATGTTTTGCCATTTAAGTGCAATTAAAGTAGAGAAAGGCCAACATATTCACCAAGGAGAAACTTTAGGTTTAGTGGGTAAAACTGGACGTGTGACAGGTCCGCACTTGCATTGGGGCATGAGCCTTAATAATGCACGAGTAGACCCTCAGTTATTCTTAGACAAAACGCGCTAATTTAGTTTTTTTCGGAAATATTTTGGCGCATCGATATACCCTTCTCGTAAGTAAAATTGATGCGCCAATGTTCGCTGTTCGCCCGAATGCAGTTCCATTCGATCACAACCACGTTGTCTTGCCAATTGCTCAGCCTGCTGCAAAAGTAAATGTCCAATACCTTTACTTCGTATATTTTCATCAACACATAAATAGCATACTTTGGCAAAGTCACCTTTCAAGGCGATTTGTGGAATAAAATAAAGGGATAAAAAACCACACACTTTATCTTCCTCTTCAGCAACCAAAATTTCTGCTTTAAGATCGCTATGCAATATTTCAAATTTTTCCTGGATAAGAGCGAGTGGTTGTGGGTACCCCATCTGTTTAAGTAAATCGCATATGGCCTGAGTATCTTCCCATTTAGCAGTACGAATATTCACTTTCATTTATCCTCTTATTTTTTAGTTATTTTTGACAATAAAAAAGCCAACTCTAATGTCAGCTTCTTTTTTTATCTATCAAAAAAACACCTTATTCAGCTTCAATAATTTCGAAGTCATGGGTAATTTCAACACCACCATCAGAAAGCATTTTACTCGCTGAACAATATTTTTCGGCAGATAATTCAACCGCTTTTGCAACCTGTTTTTCTTTTACAGCTTTACCCGTTACCACAAAATGCAAATGGATTTTAGTGAAAACAGCGGGAATTGTGTCCGCGCGCTCAGCTTTTAAATTACATACAACATTCGTCACATCTTGACGAGATTTCTTTAAAATGGTCACAATATCAAACGAAGCACACCCACCAAGTCCCATTAATAGCAACTCCATAGGACGTGGACCACGGTTTTCACCACCATACTCAGGTGAGCCGTCCATGATGACACTATGCCCACTATCTGATTTCGCTTCAAAAGCAACATTCTCTAGCCAATGTACACTTGTTTGCATTGCAACTACCTAAAAAAAATTATAAATTTAAGCAGGGTCTGTTGACATTTCATCTATGGATTGCGTTAGAGCTAAAAATTAATCCAAATAAGACGCAAAACCCAGACAATGGCAATCCTTTGTCCAGTTTTGTTATATAGTTTGTGAAATTTCAGCCATAATCTGAGTTGCCATTTAAGCAGCGCAGGCATAGCGCAAGACTATGTTATTTTGTACGTTCCGTTGTTAAGATCTATTTATTTAGAATGGCTAAATTTCATAGCTCTTGCTTGGTAACGTCTAAAAGAATTGTCTTATGTCGCAACCATCTGTGAAATGTCAACAGACCCTTGTTTTGTACACTAACATAAAATGAGTTGATAAGGAATTTCATCTCTTCTGTGTAATAGCTCATCTCGGGCTTGTGTGAATTGTTTACCCTATTCGGAACATATTAAGCATGACTTCAAATTTTTCACAACTCAGCACAGATGCTTTATCCCCGGGGCAACTACCTGAATCCGTTAAAGCATTGTTAAAACGTGCTCACATCAACAGATATCCAAAACGAACCACAATTGTTGATGCCGGAACAGAGTCGAAATCTTTATATTTAATTTTAAAAGGCTCAGTTTCAATTATTTTACGCGAAGATGATGAACGTGAAATTGTTGTTGCGTATTTGAATCCGGGCGACTTCTTTGGGGAAATGGGGCTTTTCGAACCGAACCCTCAACGTACAGCTGAAGTTCGTACTCGTGATGTCTGTGAAATTGCAGAAATTTCTTATGACAACTTCCACGAACTTAGCAAACAATATCCAGACTTAAGTTATGCTGTTTTTGCACAGCTCGTTCGCCGTCTAAAAAATACGACCCGTAAGATGACAGATCTTGCATTTATCGATGTGTCTGGCCGTATTGCACGTTGTTTAATCGACCTATCTTCACAGCCAGAAGCAATGATTTTGCCAAACGGTCGTCAAATTCGTATTACTCGTCAAGAAATTGGCCGTATTGTGGGTTGTTCACGTGAAATGGTTGGCCGTGTACTCAAAACTTTAGAAGATCAAGGCATGATCCAAACAGATGGTAAAGCTATTCTTATTTTTGATGTTTCATTAGAAGATGCGCCTGTTTCTGATGACGACTATGATGATGACGAATAATATTTATTAAATTTTTAATCAAAAGCAAACTTCGGTTTGCTTTTTTTATATGCAACAATGAGTTAATACACAAAACTTACAAACTATTCTAATTTTATGATTTAAGTTGAATACATATTCTCAGTTAGGCTAACTCAAAATTTCCAAGGATTCCGCTGTATGCAATTTAACCCACTTAGTCGCACAGGCCTCAAGCTTCCAGAAATTTGTTTAGGCACCATGACATTTGGTGAGCAAAACTCCCAGCAAGAAGCATTTCAACAACTCAATTATGCGTTGGCACACGATTTATATTTTTGGGATACGGCAGAGATGTATTCGGTTCCGCCAAAACCTGAAACTTACGGTGCAACAGAAACGATCATTGGCAATTGGTTTGCCCAAAATGGTCAACGTGACAAAGTCTTTCTCGCCTCTAAAATTGCTGGACCTGGATTTGGCGGAACACACATCCGAGAAGGCCATACGCGCTTCAACAGCGATCATATTGCGAAAGCCCTGGATGGTTCACTCAAACGTCTCCAAACCGACTATATTGACCTTTATCAACTCCATTGGCCTGAACGTCATACCAACTTCTTTGGTACGCTAGCTTATGGCAACCAGCAAGCTCAAAATGATTACGACACAACACCTCTAGAAGAAACATTACTTGCTCTACAAGAAGAGATTAACCGCGGACGCATTCGCTATATTGGCTTATCAAATGAAACTCCATGGGGCACGATGAAGTTTTTACATTTGGCTGAAAAATTAGGTGTAAGTAAATTCGTAAGCGTTCAAAATCCATATAGCCTCCTCAACCGTACTTATGAACTAGGTATGTCTGAAATTGCTAAATATGAAGATGTTGGTTTACTGGCATACTCTCCTCTTGCTTTTGGTTATCTTTCTGGCAAGTTTAGAAATGGCGCACGTCCGGCTAATGCCCGTGTCACATTATTTCCGCGTTTTAGCCGCTACAGCAATCCTCAAAGCGAATGGGCAACTGAGCAATATGCACAGCTAGCAGAGAAACATGGACTCAGCTTAACCCAAATGGCATTAGCATTTATCAAACAACAATTCTTTGTGACCAGCACAATTATTGGCGCCACGAATCTAGACCAACTTAAAGAAAATATTCAGGCATTTGAAATTGAATTATCTACTGAAGTTTTACAAGGTATTGAAGCCATTCACACTCAACAGCCCAACCCTGCACCTTAAATAAAAAACGGATGCTTAAGCATCCGTTTTCTTTATCTATAAAAAATTTATATCTTATTTACGACTATTATAAACTGCCATTGCTGCAGGCAAGTTTTTACGCATTTCGCCAATACGCTGAGAGTTAGATGGGTGAGTAGACAAGAAAGATGAACCACCACCACCTTCAAGCTTGTTCATTTTTTCCCACAGTGTAATCGCAGCATTTGGGTTATAACCTGCACGCGCCATTAGCATTAAACCACCTTGGTCAGCACGACTTTCCAAGCTACGAGAATATGGTAAGCCTACACCCACTTGTGAACCCAACTGAGCCGCAGCAGTACCAAGTTGGCCGACATTATTACCAGCATAGCTTAGACCAATACCAAGAGCTAAATCAGTTAGAGCCTGAGCGCCAATTTTACTTTTTGCATGCTCTTCTAAAGCGTGAGTCATTTCATGCCCCATAACTGCTGCAATTTCAGCATCAGTCAGGTTCAATTTATTGACAATACCGGTATAGAACACAACTTTACCGCCTGGTGCTACATAGGCATTAATCGTGTCAGACTTCAACACTGCCAACTGCCAGCTAAATGGCTGACCTGTCTGGTTCATCTGGTTCGCATACGGTTTCAAACGGTTGAATACAGAATTAATGCGGTTATATGTACTAGAACTAGTATCTAGCGCACCCTTACCACGTGCTTCCTGCACCATTTTATTAAAACCTTGAGCAGATTGAGCATTTAAAGTCGCTGTATCTGCGCCTGCCATGTCAGCTACTGTTGTACAACCAGAAATTGTTACAACACTCGCAGCACATAAGCTTAAAAAAAGTCTTTTATTCATCAATTGGATCACCTAAATCGTTAGAAAAGCTGTTTATTCTTTTGCACTTATTATAAGAAATCCCGCGTATGCTTTGAATGTCTCATTTCTTCATGATCATAGTATTTATGTAACGATCAAGTAGATAAAGTCATCAAATAAATCCAGAAAATCAAACATATTACATTTAAGCCAAGATAGATATGACTTAAGGTCTTAACTTTCTCTTCAAGATTAGGACTTTCTCTTTTCCAGAGTAAATAACTATTTTGTATGAATACCACAGGAATTAACACGCATGCGAACAATACTGACAAGCTCATAAAAGCAGTCATGAAGAAATCTTCATGATATGCTTGTCCATAAATGACCAACATCGCTAATGTTGGAGAGCCACCAATAGCAAATAAAAAAGAATAAAAAATTGTTTTTGAAATAGTTGGTTGCAGCTTCATCCTGAGCCCATCATTCCTTATCGATATATAACGTTTTAATCTGAATCGAATCAAACAAAAACTGCACTTTAGTCGGGTATAAAAAAGCCCCCTTTCAGGAGGCTTTTTTAATCTTTGCTAATTAAGCAGAGAATGGATGACGTAAAACAATTGTTTCTGCACGGTCTGGACCAGTTGAAACGATATCAATCGGACATTCGATTAACTGTTCAATGCGCTTCACATAAGCCAAAGCATTTGCTGGTAATTGGTCGATACTAGTTAAACCCACAGTCGACTCACTCCAACCAGGCATAGTTTCGTAGATTGGTTTCAAGCATTCAAAAGAAACCGCATCAGAAGAACCTACACAGCCTGAATCTGTATTTTCATAGCCCACACAGATTTTCACTTCTTCTAAACCATCTAAAACGTCAAGTTTAGTTAAGCAAATACCAGAAAGTGAGTTTACATCTACAGAACGGCGAAGGATTTCAGCATCAAACCAACCACAACGACGTTGACGACCAGTAGAAGCACCAAACTCATGACCGACTGTACCCAAGTGTTTACCAACTGGATCACCAGCATCAGCTGCTGCATCGTAAACCAATTCAGTTGGGAATGGGCCAGCACCTACACGTGTTGTATAAGCCTTGGTAATACCTAATACATAATCAAGATGTAAAGGTCCCATACCTGAACCAGAGCTTACGCCACCAGCAGTTGTATTTGAACTTGTAACATATGGGTAAGTACCGTGGTCAATATCTAGAAGTGAGCCTTGAGCTCCTTCAAACATTACAGCCTTACCTTCTTTGCGATAGTCATGCAACACTTTAGTCACATCAACCACTAATGGAGCAAGAACTTCACGCCATTGATTGCAAAGAGCCAATACATCTTCAAATTTAACAGCTTCTACGCCGTAGAACTGAGTTAACTGGAAGTTATGTAACTCAAGCATCTCAGACAGTTTTTCTTCTAATGCTGCACCACCACGAACAAGGTCAGCAACACGCACTGCACGGCGAGCCACTTTATCTTCGTATGCAGGACCAATACCACGACCTGTAGTACCGATTTTAGCATTACCACGTTTCTTTTCACGTGCCTGATCAAGTGCAATGTGGTTAGGCAAAATGAGTGGACAGTTTGGAGAAATACGTAGGCGTTCTTTAACAGGAACTCCTTCTGCTTCCAAAATTCCCATTTCTTCAATTAACGCGGCTGGTGAAAGTACGACACCATTACCAATTAAGCACAATACGTTTTCACGTAAAATACCTGATGGAATGAGGTGCAATACAGTTTTTTTACCACCTACGACAAGAGTATGACCTGCGTTATGTCCGCCTTGATAACGTACTACCGCAGCCGCCTGATCTGTGAGCAGGTCGACGATTTTACCTTTACCTTCGTCGCCCCATTGGGTACCAAGTACCACAACATTTTTGCCCATAATAGCCTCATTACATCATGCTGTTAAAATTGGAAACCACCAGTAAAAAATTACCGTTGGCGTTTAAATCTTTTCAATATTCCATTGACCATTTTGCGCCACGAGTTGATGGGTCGCGTATGGAATAGAACTTAAATCATCATTACCTAACAATTGAACGACACGTAAACCTTGAGCGCGTGCATTCGAAATTGCTGAAAGTAAATCTTGTTCTGAGCCTTTTGGAGCAACAACAGTTTCGATCTCTGCGAACTGATTTGCGCCTAAGGCATATAAATCACAACTAAAGCCAGTAGCAGGACGTGCGCGACCAAAATGCTCACCAATACCATCGTAACGGCCACCCTGCGCTAACGGCGCAGCACGGTTCGGCGCATATACTGCGTACATTAAACCAGTGTGATAGTGATAACTACGTAGCTCTACAACATCGATACCGATATTAAGATTTGGCCAGCGCCCTTTAATTTGCTCGAGCGTCGTCTTAAGTGCATCTAATGCTGACTTAAATTCCGCATCTTGCAAAATATTGGTACTTAAATTCGTCTGCAATGCTTCTAGATCACTAGAATAACGGCCAAGCGCATAGAAATCAGAACCCATATTCAGGCTTTGAGTAAATTCTGCTAACTCTGGCAATGCTTTTCTTTGATAAAGATCAGACAGTTCATGCTCTTCATTTTTTGACAGTCCAGCATACTTGACTAGACTACGGAACAACCCTACATGGCCCAAATCTAAATGCGCGCCTTGCAAAGTATAGATGTTCTCAATCAACCCCAGCATAACATCGACCATTTCGACATCAGCTTCGATACTGTCATGGCCATATAACTCTGCACCTAATTGTAAAGGTGCACGAGTGGCATTGAAATTTTGTGGTTTAGTATGTAATACAGTCCCTGAATAACAGTAACGTGCAACGCCTTCAACTGGTCTTACATGTGCATCAATACGTGCAACTTGTGGCGTCATATCAGCACGAACACCGAGTAAACGGCCTGAGAGCTGATCAATAACCTTAAAAGTTACTAAATCTAAGTCTTGATTTGATTCTGATAATGAAGACAACGATTCGATGTATTCGATAAATGGTGTATATACCAATTGATAACCTCGTACCGCGAGGAAATCTAAAGCTTCACGGCGAAGTTTTTCAATGACTTGTGCCTGTTCCGGCAATACATCGGCTACCCCGTCAGGCAGCAACCATGTCTCTGAAATGGTCATATTTCAAGCCTAAAATCTGATCAACGTGGAACGACCCCACATAAAAAAATCGGGAACACACCCGATTTCTCTTAGTGTAGCATGATACTTTCTGCCATGCACCTGACAATTTGCATAAATCTTTCTGAATAAACTATGAAGTCAAAAAGAAGTTTTTATGAATTAGCAAGTGGATTCAATATCTTACTATCACTCACTTAAATTATAATCAAAAGTTCTTCGACCAAAGAAAGGGCCAATAACTGAACTATTACCTTGTTTCCAATTCACCAAATTTAACTTTTGAATAGCTTTCTTAAATTATTTCAATTGACGTTTAGAAAGAATCACACAAATCTAATAATCGATTTGCATAGCCCCATTCATTATCGTACCAAGCAAATACTTTAGCTTGATGCCCCACCACCATTGTCTGGGTTAAATCAACAATCAGCGAATAAGGTGAATGGTTGAAATCACTTGAAACTAATGGTTCATCAGTAACAGCCATAATTTCTGCATAATCTGTTTGAGAAGCTTTAATCAATACTTCATTAATATGATGCACAGTAATTGGTGATTGAGCGATAAAAGTTAAGTCAATTGCAGCCACATTAATAGTCGGCACCCGAATTGAATAACCATCTATACGGTCTTCCATTTTTGGCATAACACGTTTTAATGCACCTAATGCACTAGACGTAGTTGGTATAATATTTTGCCCAGAAGCTCTGGCACGACGCAAATCACGATGCGCGTGATCAAGCACAGACTGGTCTGCTGTAACAGCATGAATTTCTGTCATGAGCGCTGTTTCAATGCCAAACGCATCATCAATGATTTTAACTAAGGGTACTAATGCCTGCGTAGTACATGACACACTTGATATGATCTGATCAGTCGCTTTCACATCTGCATGGTTAACACCATAGACAATTGCTGCATCTACATGATCAAAAGGTGCTGCACCAATAATTACCCTTTTTGCTCCAGCTTGTAGATGGCGGGTTGCATCAGCGTGGGAACGGAACAGTCCAGTACACTCAAGTACGACATCAATATCTAAACTAGACCATGGCAAAAGCTCAGGTTTTTCCTGTTTTAAAACTTCAACTTTTAGCGTTCTTTGATTTGATTGAATGTTCAAAAAAACTTTTTCATTTTCAATAAATATTTCCACATTTCCATTAAAACGGCCATGTGTGGAATCATATTTAAATAAGTGCACTAATGTTTGTACATCTGCTATATCGTTAATCGCCACGATTTCAAATTGAAATTGTTTTGAGCTCTCAAACCAAGCACGTAAAACATTACGTCCAATCCGCCCAAACCCATTAATGGCGATACGTTGCATGACCTATCCTTATCTACAAAACTAAAGGCTAAAGAAGGCATATAGTAAAGCACGTCACGCCCAATTGAATATAGATTTTTAGCCAAATCACAGTTTTGTAAGATATTCCTTTTAAAATCGTTGGTTCGGTGGGGTTTTTCCGCTACAATTTAGCGTTTTTAAAAAATAAGCCCCGTATCAAATGCTCAGGTTTGACATAAAACAAACATGCATTGGTACATTTAGCCAAATTCGAAAATATGGAGTGACTTGGTTGTGAGTACTCGTTTAATGACATCTGCTGAAATTCGTGAAGCATTTTTGCGCTACTTTGAGACGCAAGGGCATACACGTGTCGCGTCGAGTTCTCTTGTTCCTGCCAACGACCCAACTTTATTATTTACAAATGCTGGGATGAACCAGTTTAAAGACTGCTTCTTAGGTCTTGAAAAACGTGACTATGTACGTGCAACCACATCACAAAAATGTGTACGTGCTGGTGGTAAACACAATGACTTAGATAACGTTGGTTACACTGCTCGTCACCATACATTCTTTGAAATGTTAGGTAATTTCTCATTTGGTGATTATTTCAAACGTGATGCACTTAAATTCGCTTGGGAATTTTTGACTAGCGATGAATGGTTAGCTCTCCCTAAAGACCGTTTATATGCGACCGTTTATCACACCGATGATGAAGCTTATGATATCTGGAATAAAGAAATTGGTTTAGCGCCTGAACGTATTATCCGTATTGGTGATAATAAAGGCGAAAAATACGCATCTGATAACTTCTGGGCAATGGGTGACACAGGTCCATGTGGTCCTTGTTCTGAAATTTTCTTTGACCATGGCGATCATATTTGGGGTGGCTTACCAGGCTCTCCAGAAGAAGATGGCGACCGTTTCATCGAAATCTGGAACAACGTTTTCATGCAGTTCAACCGAACTGCTGATGGTGTACTTCACCCTCTCCCTGCTCCATCTGTTGATACAGGTATGGGCTTGGAACGTATCTCAGCTGTATTGCAACATGTTAATTCAAACTACGACATTGACTTGTTCCAACACTTATTAAAAGCTGCTGCAAACATTATTGGTATCGAAGACGAAGGTCAGCCTTCTTTACGTGTAGTTGCAGACCATGCGCGCTCATGCTGTTTCTTAATTGCTGATGGTGTAAACCCAAGCAACGAAGGCCGCGGTTATGTATTACGTCGTATTATCCGCCGCGCTGTGCGTCATGGTAATAAACTTGGTGCAACTGGTACGTTCTTCTACAAAATGTTGCAACCTTTAATCGAAGTTATGGGTGATGCATATCCAGAACTTGTAGCACGCAAAGATGTAATTGAAGCAACTTTAATTCGTGAAGAAGAACAGTTTGCTAAAACACTTGAGCAAGGCTTAAAACTACTTGAAGGCGAGCTTGCTCAATTAAAAGATAAGACGATTCCTGGTGCGACTGTATTTAAACTTTACGACACTTACGGTTTCCCAACAGACTTAACTGCTGATATTGCACGTGAACGTGACTTTATTATTGACGAAGCTGGCTTTGAAGTAGAAATGGCTGCTCAGCGTCAACGTGCTCGTGATGCTGGTAAATTCGCAGTTGATTACAACAGCATTGTACAAGTTGAAGGCGAAACCCAATTTGACGGTTACATCAACACAACCGGTCAAGGCCAAATTGTAGCGATCTACAAAGATGGCGTACAAGTTGATGAAGTTTCTGAAGGCGATGAAGCACTTATCGTTTTAAACCAGACTCCTTTCTATGCAGAAAGTGGTGGTCAAATTGGTGACACAGGTATCTTCAAAAACGAAACTGGTATTTTTGAAGTTCAAGATACTAAGAAGTCAGGTGGTGCCTTTGTTCATCAAGGTATTGTGACCGTTGGTAATCTTAAAGCCGATCAAGACGTTGAAGCGATTGTTAAAGCGGATATTCGTGATGCAACAGCTCGTAACCACTCGGCGACTCACCTATTACATGCTGCTCTACGTCAAATCTTAGGTTCACACGTACAACAAAAAGGTTCTTTAGTTGCAAGTGATATCTTACGTTTTGACTTTGCTAATGACCAACCGGTAACTTTTGAACAGTTACAACAGGTTGAGCGTTTGGTAAATGCAGAAATTATTGCAAATACCGCAGTAACAACTGAACTACTTGACATCGAAGCGGCAAAAGCCAAAGGTGCCATGATGTTGTTCGGTGAAAAATATGGTAACGAAGTTCGTGTTCTTGCTATGGGTTCAGTGATTGATGAGAAAAACTTCTCAATCGAACTTTGTGGTGGTATTCACGTTAAACGTACAGGCGATATTGGTTTATTTAAAATCACTTCTGAAGGTGGTGTGGCTGCTGGTGTACGCCGTATTGAAGCAGTTACAGGTACTAAAGCTTTAGATGTAGTACAAAAAACCGACTCAGATATCCAGCACATTAATGGCTTATTAAAAGCACAGAAAGACCAAACTGTTGAGCGTGTACAAGCCAATGTTGAATTGGTTTCTGCATTACAAAAGCAGATTGAACAGCTCAATCAGAAATTGGCAAGCTTCCAAGCGTCAGAATTGATTGATCAGGTACAAACGATTGCTGGTCGTCAAACACTTATTACCACTGTTCAAGGTGTAGATGCGAAATCACTTCGCAACTTGCACGACAGTGTTAAATCAAAATTAGAGAACGCAGTCATTGTGTTAGCTGGCGTAGAGGGTGACAAAGTTAGCCTGCTTGCTTCAGTTGCATCACAATACACTGCAAATCTAAAAGCAGGTGACATCATCAAACATCTAGCAACTGAGTTAGGTGGTAAAGGTGGTGGTAAACCTGACTTAGCACAAGGTGGCGCGCCACTTAACGAGAAGTTTGGACAAGTTATTGCTGCATTACCTGCATGGCTTGAACAAAAATAAGACTTCACTTTTTGTGTAACTGACCCTGAAAAGCCTCTCAGGGTCATGGCTTATATGGAAAAACTATGGCATTAATCGTTCAAAAATATGGCGGTACTTCTATGGGTACCCCCGAGCGCATTTTAAATGTTGCTCGTCGTGTTAAGCGTTGGCATGATCACGGTCACAAAGTTGTTGTGGTCGTATCTGCAATGAGTGGTGAAACAAACCGCTTACTTGCTCTCGCTAAAGCCATTACCGAAACACCTGACCCACGCGAGTTAGACCAAATGGTTTCAACCGGTGAACAGGTGACGATTTCCATGTTAGCTATGGCACTTAATTCGATTGGTGTGGAAGCTAAATCCTATACCGGACGTCAAGTCGGTATTAAAACTGACAGTGCATTTACCAAGGCGCGTATTGAGTCTATTGATACAGATGTCATGACCAATGACCTTGATGCAGGGCGTGTTATTGTTGTTGCTGGTTTCCAAGGCTTTGATGCTAATGGAAATATCACAACTCTAGGCCGTGGTGGTTCAGATACTTCAGGTGTTGCGCTTGCTGCTGCTCTAAAAGCAGATGAATGCCAAATTTACACTGATGTAGATGGCGTTTACACCACTGACCCTCGTGTTGCTCCTAAAGCCAAAAAAATCGACCGTATTTCTTTTGAAGAAATGCTAGAAATGGCTTCATTAGGTTCAAAAGTTTTACAAATTCGCTCAGTAGAATTTGCCGGAAAATATCAAGTTCCTTTGCGTGTATTATCAAGTTTTGATAATGATAACGACGGCGTGTTTGACGATGAATTTAAAGAAAATGTAGGTACACTCATTACTACTGAGGCGGAAGATAATATGGAACAGCCAATTATTGCAGGTATTGCTTTTAACCGTGACGAAGCAAAATTAACGATTTTAGGTGTACCTGATGAACCAGGTATTGCTTCTAAAATTTTATCACCAGTAAGTGATGCCAATATCGAAGTCGATATGATAGTGCAAAATGTTGAAGAAGATGGCACAACAGATTTCACTTTCACTGTAAACCGTGTTGATTTAGCTAAAGCTGAAAAAATCTTAAACGAAACTGCCAAAAATATTGGTGCACGTGAAGTTTCAACACGTGATGACATTGTTAAAGTGTCTATCGTGGGTGTAGGTATGCGTTCACATGCAGGTGTAGCGAGCAAGATGTTCACTGCCCTTGCTGATGAAGGCATTAATATCCTTATGATTTCAACATCTGAAATTAAAGTTTCTGTCATTATTGATGAGAAATACTTAGAACTTGCTGTTCGTTGTCTACACACCGCTTTTGGTTTAGATCGTGAACATGGTGAAAGCAGCGCCCGCGCTTAATTTTACCAATCGGTCAATTATTCATTAAAAAATGTTTACTTGTCCGACAATAATTAAAGAAAACACAGAGCCGCTATAGTTTTTTTTATAGCGGCTCTGTTATATTAAACGGAAAGTTTTTTGGCAGTGATTATCAAAATATGACTTTGTTCTCATATTTCTGTTAGAATCTGACTGAAAACTGAGGTTGAGCTTTTATTTGGGTACCAATATTGCAGTTTTAAGCGTTTAGCAAGGAGATAAACATGCTGATTCTGACCCGCCGTGTCGGGGAAACATTAATGATTGGGGATCAAGTCAGTGTTACTGTGCTTGGCGTCAAAGGAAATCAGGTTCGTATTGGTGTGAATGCACCAAAAGAGGTTTCTGTTCATCGCGAAGAAATTTATCAACGTATTCAACATGAACGTGCAATGCATGAACACCTTCAACATCTTGATCAAGATTATCAAGTTTCTTTTGAAGATGATAATTTTGCACAGAAAAACTTCAATCGTTAACATGAAGTTATTCTCTCCCTAATTAAAGCGACTTTATAGTCGCTTTAAATTTTTTAGGAAGTTGTATTTATAAGCCTAGAGCACGTTTAACAGGTGCGTAACTACGGCGGTGCTGATCAATTACACCATGCGCTGCAATCGCTTCAAAATGCGCTTTAGTTGGATATCCTTTATGTTTGGCAAAACCAAATAATGGATATTGTTGATCTAATTCTTGCATTTGTCGATCACGCGTAACTTTTGCCAGAATACTCGCTGCACTGATCTCAGCATGGCTCGCATCTCCCCCAACAATCGCTTCACAAGGAATAATGATTCCTTTTGGAATTTGATTACCATCTACAATCACTTTTTGTGGTTGAGTTTTCAAACCATCAACTGCACGTTGCATAGCCAAAAAAGTCGCTTGTAAAATATTTAATTCATCAATTTCACTGTGCGTTGCTTCTGCAATTGACCAAGCTAAGGCTTTTTCTTGTATTTCAATAAACAACTTTTCACGTTTCTTTTCAGTTAATTTTTTAGAATCATTTAATCCCACAATTGGATTATTCGGATCTAAAATAACAGCCGCTGCCACAACAGAACCTACCAAAGGTCCTCGTCCCGCCTCATCTACACCAGCAATAAACATCAACTCTCTACCTTTAAACAAAAGAGGCTGATCAATAGTAATCAGCCTTCTTTAATACAAAAATCATTAATTACTTTTGTAAAGCTTCTGCCACACACTCATTTACAGTTTTTGAAACCACTTGGTTTACAATTGTAGCACGTGCATTTACATCAAATGCAGCCGCAGCCAATTCTACTGCTGTCACACTATTTGGTGCTTTTTCACTCACACAACCACAAACATTGGTTTGAATGCTGTCACGTTGGTCAGCAGTCATATATTTCGTTGCTGTTTTCCAAGCTGAAACATTATTAATCTCTGTAATACATTTTGCATTTACAGCAACTTTTAATGCAGCAACACCCAACTGTTGAGTTGTAGTTTGTGCAGAAGTAGCGCCTGTACCCGTACCTGTAGTCGTTGCACACGCTGTTAAAGCTAAAACAACTGGCGCTAGAGCGAGCATCAATTTTTTCATCATTTTTTCCTTTGATTGAACGTTGGCAGCGCGTATTGTGCCTAAACTCAACTTTATAAGAAACAAATAATTTGATGCATTTATGCAATCTATTTTCCCCTGCAAAACTCAGCTCAACAAATGTATTTTTTCTTAAACGTTCTGTTTTTAGCACGCTCTGTTACATTTAAAACATTTCTCAAAATCAGCGCTTTCCCATAAAATTAAAAATCAAAACGACAAAAAAATAGGGTCTTTTATGCCTGCTGTTTCATCTCAGTATTACACCCGTACCGCACAAGTCCTGCATTGGGTGATGGCAATCATTTTCATCGCAGCGTGGGCTATTGGCTTCTATAGTGGAAATTTTTTAAGTTATGACGTTGATGGCCCCTTTAAAGGTGATGTCATTACGTTGCACAAGAATATTGCGACAACCATTATCTTTTTGGTGATTATCCGTATTTTATGGCGCTATACACATCCAGCTCCAAAATTACCAGATACGATGTCACCAACCATGAAAACACTGGCACATATTGGTCATCTATTCCTTTATGTGATTTTGGTGGCGTTACCTGTCACTGGTTGTTTATTTAGCTGGAGTGCCGGTCACCCTGCCCCTGTTTTATATTTATTTGAAATTCCGCGTTTAGTACAAGATAACCCAGAGCTTTTAGCTGTCGTTAAACCATTACATATTTATATTTCTTGGTTTGCAGGCTTTCTTATTGTTGGACATGTACTTGCTGCTTTAAAACATCACTTTGTTGATAAAGACAATATTTTAAATAGTATGACCAAACAACCAAAGTAATTGTATGTATAAAAAAACCGCCTGAGATAGGCGGTTTTTTTATTTAGATTTTTTTGATTTCTGCAATCCACTTTTGTTTTTCTTCATCTGAAATGAAAGAGGCTTCAAAAGAGTTGATTGCGAGTTTTTTCAACTCATCATTTGTTAGGTCTAAAGCTTGCTGAATTGCAAAGAAGTTATCATTCATATATCCACCGAAATATGATGGATCATCTGAGTTTACAGTCACGTGTACGTCTTTTTGTAGCAAACGACGGATATTATGATCTTTCATATCCTTTACAACGCATAGCTTTAAATTACTTAAAGGACAAACCGTTAGAGGCATTTTTTCATTAATTAAACGCACCATCAATTGTTCGTCTTCTTCAGAGCGCACACCATGGTCAATACGGTTCACTTTGAGCAAGTCTAAAGCTTCCCATACATATTCAGGAGGACCTTCTTCACCAGCGTGAGCAACGATCAAGAAGCCCTCTTCACGCGCTTTAGCAAAAACACGTTCAAACTTAGCTGGCGGATGCCCCACTTCACTTGAATCAAGCCCTACAGCAATAATGTCTTGCTTAAATGGTAAAGCCTGCTCTAAGGTCTCAAAAGCTGCTTCTTCGCTTAAATGGCGTAAGAAACACATAATAAGCTGAGAGCTGATACCAAACTTAGCTTTGGCATCAGCACAAGCACGTTTTAAACCGTTCATCACTGTTGAGAAAGCAACGCCACGATCAGTGTGAGTTTGCGGGTCGAAGAACATTTCTGTATGAACCACACGATCTTCGGCACATTTCTCAAAATAAGCCCATGCTAAATCATAAAAGTCCTGTTCATGTACAAGAACATTCGCACCAGCATAGTAAATATCTAAAAATGATTGAAGATTATGAAAGTTATAAGCTTGCTTTACTTCTTCAACAGATTTGTAAGGAATCTGAATCTGATTGCGCTGGGCAATTGCAAACATTAATTCAGGTTCAAATGTCCCTTCAATATGTACATGCAATTCGGCTTTTGGTAAGGCGCGAATCAGCTCGACTTGATTCATATTAACTCCACGTCTAAAGAAAAAAGGGTGTGGTAAAAATCACACCCTTCTATAATTTTCTTCTTATTAAAAACTATGACTAAGACAGCTCAAGAAGAAAATTATAAAAAATCATATTAACCGCCAAACGCGATAAATTTAAATACCCATAGTGCAGCAATAATCCATACCATGTACGGTACAGTTTTTGCCTTACCTGTGAATAATTTAACTAATGCATAGCTGATAAAGCCCATTGCAATACCATCAGCAATTGAATAGGTAAATGGCATAAATACAATAGTCAAAAATGCAGGAACAGCTTCTGTAATATCATCCCAGTCAATGTGAGTGATCCCTTGAATCATCAACACACCAATGAACAATAAAGCTGGCGCTGTTGCAAAACCTGGTACAGATTGAGCAAGAGGCGCTAAAAATAAACAGCAAATAAATAAGACTGCAACGACAACAGCAGTTAAGCCTGTACGTCCACCCGCTGCCACACCTGAAGCTGATTCAATATATGGCGTAGTTGAAGATGTACCTAATGCGGCACCAGCAACAATTGCAGTAGAGTCAGCAAATAATGCTTTTTTCAAACGAGGTAATTTACCATCTTGCAAAAGACCAGCACGGTGTGAAACGCCAACCAAAGTACCCGTACTATCAAACAAGTCGACAATAAAGAATACGAAGATTACGCCAACCATACTTGCAGTAAATAGACCTTTAAAGTCCATTTGCATAAAGGTTGGTGCAATTGAAGGAATTTGACCAACTACGCCCTTAAACTCGTTTAGACCTAAGGCAGTCGCAATTGCTGTAACAACCAAAATACTAATAATGATTGCGCCACGGATTTTTAATTGGTGTAAAACCACAATCATTAAAAATCCAAATAACGCTAATAATACTGTAGGTTGTTTGATATCACCCAAGCCAACTAATGTCGCTTGATTATCAACAATGATGCCAGCATTTTTTAAAGCAATAAGTGCGAGGAATAAGCCAATACCACCACCAATCGCAAACTTCAGCGACATTGGAATGGCATTTACAATCGCTTCACGAATTTTAAAGAAGCTAATTGCAAGGAAGACAAGACCTGAAACAAAAACAGCAGCTAAAGCTGTTTGCCATGGCACGCCCATACCCATACAAACTGAATAGGTAAAATAAGCATTTAGACCCATACCAGGGGCCAGTGCGATTGGATAATTAGCAATGATCCCCATCACTAAACAGCCGATTGCTGCTGCCAAACAGGTCGCAACAAATACGGCGCCATGATCCATGCCGGTTTCAGATAAAATGAGTGGATTGACAATAATGATGTAACACATCGTTAGAAATGTAGTTACACCAGCAAGAACTTCAGTCCGGAAAGTGGTTTTATTGTCGCTTAACTTAAATAAACGCTCTAACCAGCCTGCCGAAGAATTGGGCGCCGCCATAAGTAGCCTCTATGCAAAATCTGAACTGTGGAATATTTACTTCTATTTAGGTCGCTGAACAATATTGTTTTTCTGTTCAGGCCTATCAACAAGAATCTCAAATTTAAGAAGCAACAAATATGCCACTCATTTGGTTTCTAGTTCATACATAGGAAATAACCACAGCCCCTCTTGAAACACAAAAAAGCTGCATAACCCCTATGCAGCTTTTTTACTATACGTTCAATAAGTTTAACAGATTCAACTGAAACATGATCAAAATTTATGAAAAGATATGACCAATGACGATGCAAAAAATCAGAAATTTAAAGCACGATATTATTAGAAAATAATTTTTTTCTCGCTTATATAGCCTTGCAAATTATAAGAAGCCAAATTGCTGTGATGAGCATGATTAGGATTGCGTTCGATACTTTGTAAATTTTGTTCTGCTTCTTGAATGATTCGCATCAATTCCTGATGTCTTTTATTTTGGGTATCTAAATAAGCCCAATACCCTAATACAAAGACGATACTCACACACAACACGATTAATACTTTATTGATCATTATTATTATCTCTATGTTTTTAATGTTAATGATCTTAACAAAAAAAAATAGCTTTGTGAATGTTTTCACATTTATTTACAATAACACACATTTACTCAAATATATGAAAATAAAGGTGATTTTAAATCCATCACTACAATGATTGATAAATACAAAACATTTCCATTGAAAAGTAACTTTATTTTAAAACAGTTCATGTTTAATTATTTTTAATATTAGCTTTTTATTCATTTCCATTATTAAGTTCATTTAAATATGTAGTGTAGACAAATATGTATATTGCATGAAAGATCTCTAAATTTTCTATGTACTGAATAAGATAAAAAGATCGATTTTTCTTTCAATTGTTATATTTAAAATTGTTTGGTTAGCTAGCCATTTCCCTTTTTCATCTTTAACTTTAAAAGTAAAATTCCAATTTTAACTAAAAGAACCCTTTTTCTTATTTGAGAAATAGCTTTCCATTTTATCGTTCTATAAATCGTACCAAGCTTTCCATTTTTAGAGATTTATTACAATAATCGCTACGATAAACTGCACTCAGAGAAAAATTTAAATTAGGAGAGTAGATCATGTTTGATATGCGTTTATCTCATGAACGTGGCGCAGCACATCACGGCTGGTTACAATCAAAACATAGCTTTTCATTTGCTAACTATTGGGACCCGAAACAAGTCGGTTTTTCAGATCTACTTGTAATTAATGATGATAATGTTGCTCCGTCTAAAGGCTTTGGTACTCACCCTCACCGTAATATGGAAATTATTTCCTATGTACTTGAAGGTGCATTAGAGCATAAAGACTCGATGGGTACAGGTTCTGTGATTGTGCCTGGCGACATTCAGTTAATGAGTGCAGGTCGTGGAGTGGCTCATAGTGAATTTAACCATTCTGCGCAAGAAGGCGTACATTTTTTACAAATTTGGGTCGTTCCAAATGAAGTAAATACAGATCCAGGTTATCAACAAATTCATATTGATGAAGAAGACAAACGCGGTAAATTGCATTTGATTATTTCACCAAAAGGCGGTGAAAAAACTTTATCCATCAAACAAGACATTAATATTTACTCAGGTCTTTTTGATGGTGAAGAAACTGCCGAATTTACGATTCCTGATGGTCGATATGTGTACCTACATGTTGCCAAAGGTCGCGTTGACGTCAATGGTAAAACCTTTAACACAGGTGATGCAGCACGTATCCGTGATGGCGGAAACTTATCGTTTACCAATGGTGATCATGCTGAAATTCTGATTTTTGATATGCGTCCGGAAGAAGTTCCAACCATGCCATAATGAAGCTAAGCCCTCACATAAAATTTTATGTGAGGGCTTTTTTAGTGTTTATACAAATTGAAAAAGTCTAACTGTGATCAATGCTCTTCTGAACGCGACATCTCTGCATTGATATAACTCATGATCATAGTGGTTAACCCCTGCACCATTTCATCAAAACTGATATAAGGGTTTGGCAAAATAAGATGCCGCGCCACATTAAAAATCCCACTATTAATACAAATATAGGTAATTACAGCCAAATTATTAATTTTTAAATATTTAGGATTGTGCATCATATATTTCATGATGACTTCCACTAAAGCCTGCTCAATTTTGGGAATGTATTTATCGTACTGTAACTCGCCTGCATAACGTAAAACAGTCAAATAGCGGTCGTTATTTTTCTTTAATAAATCACTAAAAGTATAAAAAATCATTTCAATAACAGGTTCTAACTCCAGCTGTAAAATAGTTGGGGTAAGTTCCGTAATCATGTCCAGAATTTCTCGAACAAAATAGTGATTCATCGCATCGTAAATTTCTTCTTTATTTTTAAAATATTCATATAAAGATCCGACACTCACCCCTGCAATTTCTGCAATATGACGTGTGGTGGTGCCACTTGGTCCATGAAGCGCCACTGCAATAAAACCCGCTTCAATAATAGTATCGACAGTAACTTTGGCTCGAGTTTGACGAGGTTTACGCGTGGTCATACGATCTAATCAATAATCCGAACATAAAGTCAGATTAGCATGTAATCAGACTCTGTAGAAATAAAAAAACAAAATCCGAATAGTTGTCAAACTTAGTAAGAAAAAGTCAAAAAAGCAGAGCTTAATCTCTCAATAAACACAGGGTTTAATTTATTACTTTCTTAGATAAAACACATATTAAAATTATTATTTTTCAAATATATAAAACCAAATCAATTAAAAATATTATTCCAAGAAATGTCTATAAAATACTTTTATATATTTAAAAATTTACCCGAATTGAATCCGAACATAAAGTCAGATTAATATGAAAAAATTAAAGAAGAGTCACTGAGAAATTCTGTGTGTCTCAACTCTTCTTTCCGTTATTCAGCCAAATAATCAAACAAATAACGGAGCAACAACACCGTAGTCAATCCAGAGAACACTCTGCTTTGAAAATGGAATTTACAGTGCCTTGTTGAACATTAAGTTTATTGATTTTCATCAAAATGCACTACTACTGATTTGTCTCAAGGTGTCGCTATGATCTCGACCACAGTAAAAAAATCATTTAACAAACTTAAATTTCAACGTGAAATTGAGTTGCCGGATTTTGCCAGTAAAAGCACTATTCCAATCCGTCATTTAAATATTGGTTTTGATGGTAAGGAAATTGATGTCAGATTCTATATGGACAATCAATTTGCCACCTTGTTTTTTGCAACACTTTCAGTTTTTTTAACTTATGGTGAAGATCTGGTGATCGAAACCGCTCGCCATCACCGTGAGTTTATTAAAGACCCTATCTTAAAACAGCGAGTGACTTCGCTCATTGGTCAAGAAGCAATTCACTCAAAATTGCACAATGAATATAACGATGCACTTCAAGATGCTGAATATCCTGTTGCCCTATACCGTTTTCTTGGCTCGAACTTCTTTAAATATGTGTTTTTAAAGTTTCCGCAGCCACTCAAATTATCGATGATGGCGGGTATTGAGCATTTTACCGCAGTACTTGCTGAATACATGATGAAGCATGAAAAAAACTTTTATTATTCAGATGATGCGAAGAGCCGTGCTTTGTGGATGTGGCATATGCTTGAAGAATCTGAACATAAAGATATTGCCTATGATGTCTACCAAATCTTAAATGGCAGCTACCCATTACGAGCTTCTGGTTTCGTCCTTGCTCTAATTACCATTTTAGGACTTATTCCTGCGACGACCTTATTTGTCCCTGTTTTAAGAAAACCGCAAGAGATGTTCACCTTAAAATTCTGGAAAGATGCCCGTCGTGGTGTAGGTTTAATCTTTGGCCCTAAAGATGGCGTTTTCGGAAGTACAATTGGTCAAATTCTTGACTATTTACGTCCAGACTTTCACCCAAATGACCATGATACGACTGAATATCTTGAGTACTACAAAAAGAAATTGCTGAATGAAGGCGGTGCAATTGCTCCTTACTTTGTTAAAGAATTTACCCCACCAGTACGCATGTCTTAATCGTCCTGCATTTCCAGCTATCAAACAGATAGCTGGTATATCTTCAAGTTATTTATGGATGAATCATGATTTTATTTGGCAAAAAGAAAGTTAAACCAAGCCAAAAAGCTTATGCCGTGGTGACAGGTGCAGGCAGTGGGATTGGTCGAAGTTTTGCAATTGAACTGGCAAAACGTGGTGGCAGTGTGGTTTGTGCAGACATTAATCTCGAAGCTGCTGAAGAAACCGTAAAAATTCTTGAACAACAAGGCGCGAAAGCTTTCGCTATGCGTTGTGATGTCGGTAACTCCGAACAGGTTACAGATCTAGCAGAAACTGCTGAGATCTTACTTGGGCACCCTGTCACCCTTGTCATTAATAATGCAGGTGTAGGTTTGGGCGGAAAATTCGATGAAATGACACTCGAAGACTGGAATTGGGTTATGAATATCAACCTTTGGGGTGTTATTCACGGTTGTCATGCTTTCGTGCCAAAATTTAAAAAGTTGGGTTATGGTGCGATTATTAATGTTGCTTCCGCTGCCTCTTATACAGCTGCACCAGAAATGACCGCCTATAACGTGACTAAAGCGGGTGTACGCGCGCTTTCAGAAACGCTTTCCGCCGAGCTGCATAAGTTCAATATTAAAGTCAATGTACTCTGCCCCACTTTGGTTCCAACCAATATCATCAAAAATGGTCGGATTCCGGGACGCTATTCAAAGCTTGCAGACCATGCACTCATGAATTATGCCCTCACCACAAGTGATAGTGTAGCCAAATTAACACTGAACCGCCTTGATCAGAATGAGCTTTACACCATTCCTCAAATCGATGCGAAGTTATTCTGGCTCATGAAACGTGCATCACCAAGCTTGTATACCAAGTTCCTTGGCACGTCTTACAAATTATTTAAATAAGAAATTTATAGGTAGTACGCATATGACTGCTCAAATGAAAACAAATGCATCGGCAAAAAAAGCTGTCAATTCACCCAACCACATTTTCGACACCTTTATTGTAGGTGCCGGCATTTCAGGTATAGCTACTGCCATTCGCCTAGATCAAGTTGGCTATACCAATTATAAAATTATTGAAAAAGCTGGCCGTGTTGGTGGAACATGGCGTGAAAACACCTATCCGGGCTGTGGCTGTGATGTGCCATCTGCTCTTTATTCTTACTCGTTTGCACCAAGTGCAAAATGGAGCCATTTATTTGCTCGCCAACCAGAAATTTTAAGTTATCTGGAAGATGTGAGTAATGAGTTTAAGGTCGCATCTAAAATCGAATTTAACAACGAATTGCTGAACGCCGCATGGGATGACTCACGCCATGTGTGGGTACTTGATACCACTAGTGGTCAGTATTTATCTAAAACTGTTATTTTCGCTACAGGTCCAATTACCGAAGCACAAATTCCACGTCTTGAAGGTTTAGATACGTTTAAAGGTGAGATGTTCCATTCAGCAAAATGGAACCATGATTATGATTTGACAGGTAAACGCATTGCCGTGATTGGTACTGGTGCATCTGCCATTCAGTTTGTGCCCCAAATTCAACCAAAAGCGAAAGAGCTTTTTGTGTTCCAACGTACAGCACCTTGGGTTCTACCAAAACCAGACACAGACTTGGGCGAATTTAGTAAATCAGTGATTGCTAAATATCCATCTATTCAAGCAAGCTGGCGTAAAAGTGTAGCGTTAACTCTGAATGCAATTAACTTTGGTTTACGTAACCCGCTTGCACTTAAACCGGTAAATGTACTGGGTAAGCAATTACTTAAATTGCAGATTAATGACCCTGTGCTGCGTAAAAATGTAACGCCAAACTTTGATATTGGTTGTAAGCGTATTTTGTTTGCTAACAATTACTACCCTGCGCTACAAGCACCAAATACCAGCCTTATTCCTCATGGTTTAGTGAAAGTTGAAGGCAATACTGTTGTTGCTGCCAATGGTGAACGCCATGAAGTTGACGTAATTATTTGGGGCACTGGTTTTGAGGTATCTCATCCGCCAATTGGTAAACGTGTTCATAATGAAAAAGGTCAATGTTTACAAGATTTATGGAAAGATAGTTCACCTGAGGCTTATTTAGGTACCAACATTGAAAATGTGCCGAATGCATTTTTAATTTTAGGACCGAATGTCTTGGTTTATGACTCTTTTATTGGCTTAGCTGAGGCTCAGCTAGACTATATTGTAGATGGCTTATTGAAAATTAAGAACAAGGGTATTAGCAAGTTCAACGTTAAGCCCGAAGTTATTAAAAAGCATAATGATTTGGTACAAAAGCACTTAAAAACAACTGTATTTAATAGTGGTGGTTGTAAGAGTTACTACCTTGATGCCAACGGCCGTAACTTCGCTGCATGGCCATGGTCATTGAAAAAGCTGAAACAACGTTTGAAAAACGTCGATTTGAAAGATTATGAAGTGACATATCAAACGACAAAAACTCATTAATTTGTAATTTTGATCAAATCCGTTGTAAGAAATAGGCAGTGTATTTTAGGTTTTCATGAAATACACTGCCTTCTTCGTTGAATATCGTCAAGAAATAAAAAAACAGGATAAAGATGAAAGAAGGTCAATCAAGTCGTACCGCCGAAGCCGCTGCTGCATTACGTGCAAATCACTTTAAAAATACGGTCAGCCCTGTATTTTCAGACCCTTATGCTTTTGAGCTGACGAGTAAAGGCTGGAAAAAACTTCTATCAAGCCCACTTCTTGTTAAATTAATGAATTCTGCGGTTTTAAACCGCACTTTAGGTTTACTCACTGGGCAAGTGGTCGGACGTTCCCGTTATGCCGAAGATTTACTTGATCAGGCAGTTCAACAAAACACTCAACAATATGTATTAGTTGGTGCAGGCCTAGACTCTTTTGCACTACGCGAATCGCACCATTACCCTGCTTTGAAAATTTTTGAAGTTGATCATCCCGATACTCAAGCTGCCAAACAAACCAAGCTAAAGAAACTAGGAAATATCCCTGCTAGCGTTGAGTTTGTCGCAATTAATTTTGAAAAAGAGTCTATTTCGGAAGCCTTAGCCAGAAGTCTCTATGAACGATCCGCTCCTGCATTTTTTTCGTGGTTAGGCACAACTCACTACTTAAACCCGCAAACAACCTTGCAAACTTTAAAAAGTATTGCTGAATTTGCTGCAAACAGTAGTGAAGTGGTACTCGACTATTCGACCGATTTTCAGGAATTAACTGGTATCGAACGCATTGGTAGCA
This sequence comes from Acinetobacter sp. Leaf130, assembly GCF_001423205.1. NCBI lineage: Bacteria > Pseudomonadati > Pseudomonadota > Gammaproteobacteria > Moraxellales > Moraxellaceae > Acinetobacter > Acinetobacter sp. Leaf130. The sequence continues at coordinate 335,298 of NZ_LMOE01000001.1, read as the reverse complement.
TGGGTGTTGCCCAGTTTACGCATTTGCTCAAAGAACCATTATTAGGTCAATTTAAACCTACTGATTTACATCACGCAGTTGAACAGATGGGGTTTGAGGTCGTTGAAGATTTATCAGGTGAAGCAATTACTGAGCGTTATTTTAGTGCACGAGTAGATGAGATTCGCCATACCTCGGCGACACGTTTATTGCATTTGCGCTTGAATAAATAAACTCAGCTTGATGATTTACCACTTAACCTTACTGCATGCGGTGTCTTACCATGCCATCTTTTATAAGCATGAATAAAACTGGCAGGTTCGGCATATCCCAACCATTCGGCAATTTGCTCAATAGAGGCTTTCGGTAAAGTCAGATATTGTTCTGCTAAAACCTGTCTGACTTCTTCACGTATTTGAATAAAGGTCATGCCTTCTTGAGCCAAATGACGGCGTAAGGTACGTGCATTTAAGTGCAAACGATCGGCAACCATGTCCATAGATGGCATTTCCCCTCGTACCCTCATTAACTGCTGCTGCACTAAATTAATAAATTTCTTTTGTGTTTGGCGCCTATCTAGAATTTGCCTACATTGTTCTTCAGCCGTATGCAAAATCAGGTCATTGGCCATTTGTAGTTTTTGATCTACTTTGTGTGGATCGAGTAAAACAAAGTTCTTAGCCGCCCCAAACTCCGGCAGAATTCCAAACAAATCGATATAGGGTTGTACCTCAGTTTTAGGCTGGAAAGCGAAAGCCATATACTGACAAAAATTATCTTGTACCAAGTCCCGTTGCACCGTAATGAGCGCCGCGGCGTCCCGTTCAAGAATAAACTGGCGAACTGAAGGTGGTACACCCTCATCTTCAATCTCAATCCGAATACCTTCATCTGTATCTGAAACTAGAAATCGGGTAAAAGCAAAAGTAAGTGAAAAATAGGTTAAAGCTAAATCAAGTGCTTCACGAATGCTGGCACTGCTCATGAGGGCCATGCCTAAAGGCCCAAATGTTGTAAAGTGATAGCGTGTACCTACATCTAAGCCTAATGTCGGCCTGTCTCCAAGCTGCTCAACCAAGTTATGAATAACCTGCAATTCTTGCTGACCTGTCACCACCATATTAGGGTCAAGCAATTGCTGTTGACTGATTCCAGTCTCTTCTAAAATGGTCTGATAAGAAATGCCTGATTCCACTGCAAAATCAGCCATTAATCGAACACTATGTACACTGCGTTCAAAAGCCCATGCATACTTCACTGTATTGCTCAGAATGTCCTCGAATCACAATATTTTGTCCTCATCCATCCTCTAAATCAAGCAAATAAACGACTATTCTGCATACAGGAAATTGCGATTCTTTCGCCCACTGTTTTTAAGGATTTTAGAGCAGCCTATGTTTAATTCGTCAGCTAATTCAAATAAAAATGTACGTATCGCCATTGTAGGCACTGGTTTTGGTGGTTTGGGTCTTGCGATTCGTCTCAAACAAGCCGGTTTTGAACAATTTACCCTGTATGAAAAAGCCGCTGATGTCGGTGGTGTCTGGCGCGACAATACTTATCCAGGCGCTGCTTGCGATGTACCTTCACATCTTTATTCTTTTTCTTTTGAGCAAGAACTCGGCTGGAAAAACCGTTACGGCACATCTCAAGAGATTTATCAATATTTACGCCACTGCGCTGATAAATATGACATTCGCCCACATGTTCAACTTAATACTGAAATAGCTAGTGCCGAATTTGATGCCCTACAAGGTGTATGGCACATTCAAAGTACTTCTGGTGAACAGTTCGAAGCTGAATTCTTAGTGGGCGCTGTAGGCCAACTCAACCGACCTGCCTATCCAAAACTTAAAGGTATTGAAAACTTTAAAGGTAAGGCTTTTCACTCCGCGCGTTGGGATCATGACTACGATTTAAATGGAAAACGTGTTGCTGTAATTGGTACAGGTGCAAGTGCCATTCAGTTTGTTCCCGAAATTGCTAAAGAGGTTGCTCATCTTGATGTTTATCAACGTTCGGCACCTTACGTCATTCCAAAGCCAGATCGGATTTATCAACCTTTAGAGAAAAAAGCATTCCGCAAATTACCGATTTTGCAAAGTCTAGATCGTGCCTTGCAATATGGACATCACGAAATTCGTCTGTTGGCTTTCACCACTTCGCTGAATGAAATGCCTCTAGTGGAATATCTATTCCAGCGCCATATTCGTAAAGTGGTTAAAGACTCCAAATTACGTCACCGTTTAATGCCGGACTACCCAATTGGCTGTAAGCGTATTTTAATTTCTAACCATTGGTATGAAACGCTCACTCAACCCCATGTAGATGTTATTGATACAGGCATTCAAGAAATTACTGAAAATGGAGTTTTAGATACGGACGGAAATCTACGAGAAGTTGATACCATTATTTATGGTACTGGTTTTGCCGCAACGGAATTTATGGCGCCAATGCAAATCACCGGATTGGACGGACGTACCTTAAAAGACACATGGAAAGATGGTGCAGAAGCTTATCTCGGTTTAACTGTTAGCGGCTTTCCAAACTTCTTTATGCTTTATGGTCCAAATACCAATCTTGGACACAATTCAATTGTCTATATGATTGAAAGTCAGGTGAATTACATTTTAGATGCCATTCAAACACTGATAAAAAATAAGTTGTTATTCACTAATGTTCGTGCGGAAGTTCAACACGAGTTCAACCAAAACATTCAAGAAAAAATGAAGAAAACCGTATGGGCACAAGGTTGTACCAGTTGGTATCAAACTGCTGATGGCAAGAATACCAATAACTGGCCAGGTTTTACCCTTGAGTATCGTCAACGCACTCGTCGCTTTGATGTGGAAAACTACACTCAGGTTTCGGCTATTTCTTAAACAAGCTTCACCATAGGAAATGAGAAAAATAAACGGAGAATTTTATGAAAACATTTAAGAACAAAGTCGCGGCTGTTACAGGTGCGGGTTCTGGTATTGGACAAGCAATTGCAATTGCACTCGCGAAACAAGGCTGCCATCTGGCACTTTCCGATATCAGTGAAGCTGGCTTAGCCAAAACTGTCGAGCAGTTATCAGCCTACTCAGTTAAAGTGACCACTCAAAAAGTTGATGTGGCTAAGCGTACTGAAATTGCAGATTGGGCAAAAGCTGTTGTAAATGAGCATGGCCAAGTTAATTTGATTTTTAATAATGCTGGTGTAGCAATTGGGAGCACGGCTGAAGGTGTGAGCTATGAAGATCTTGAATGGCTCATTGGTATTAATTTTTGGGGTGTGGTTTATGGCACCAAAGAATTCTTACCATTCTTAAAGCAAAGTGGTGATGGACATATTATTAATATTTCCAGCATGTTTGGTTTAACAGCTCAACCCACCCAAAGTGCTTATAATGCCAGTAAATTTGCTGTTCGTGGCTTTACTGAATCGCTGCGTCAAGAACTTGATATGCAAAATGCTGGGGTTAGCGCGACCTGTGTTCATCCGGGAGGTATTCGTACCAATATTGCCAAAGCTGCACGTATGAATAATAGCGTCCAGTCTTTAGGAATGGACCCTGTTAAAAGCCAAGATGCTTTCGATAAATTACTGCGCACCCCTGCTGACGAAGCTGCTCAACAAATTTTAGAGGCTGTTCGTAAAAACCGTCGCCGCTTACTCATTGGGGCCGATGCAAAAGTCGTTGATGTAATTCAGCGTATTCTTCCACAGGGTTACCAAAAGATTTTTGCAACAGCAACCGCGTTGCAAACTCGCCTACTCAACAAATCAGCAAAATAAAAATAGTGGTCAGCATACTCTTAATTTTAAGAGATGCTGGTCGATAAATGACAAGCTCTAGTATGAGTTCTTATTATGAAGCAGCTTCTTGCATGGACCATCCGTACCACGCTACGTCCAGCTTTATCCCCCAAAACACCACTAAAACTACAACGTTTTTGTAGCGATGCAGCCAGTGCTATTGTGCTTGGGCCACGTGGTTATAAAACGAAAAAACAAATAATTGCTCAAGTGCCGACAGTTCATATTCAACCCAAAATGACTAAGTCAGGGCTGGGTATCTTGTATTTACATGGCGGTGGCTATGTGGTTGGCAGTTCAAAAAGTCACACTAAGCTTGCCGCTCAAATCGGACACGCAGCTCAAGCTCAAGTCTGGTTACCTGAATATCGCCTCGCTCCAGAGCACTCAAGCCCAGCTGCTATTGAAGATGTAGTTGCAGTCTATCAAGCTCTACTTACCCAAGGACAAGACCCAAAAAAACTCGTGTTTGTCGGAGATTCTGCGGGTGGCGGACTCAGTTTAAGCACTGCAATTGCTATTCGGGATGCAGGATTGCCGCTACCAGCTGCATTAGTTTTACTTTCACCTTGGGTCGATTTAAGCCTCTCTGGAAGCACGATGAAAACTCATGCGACTCAAGATGCAATGCTGTCTGAAGAATGGTTAGCGTGGTGTGCAAAAAACTATTGCGCGCAAAAATTAGTAACCGATCCAATCTGTTCCCCACTCTATGCTGACTTAACTGGATTACCGCCTATTTTGATTCATGTCGGTACAGAAGAAGTTCTATTAGATGATGCAAAACGCCTTGCTGAACAAGCTGGAAAATATGGTATTCCGACGAACTTTAGGATTTATGACCAAGTCGGACATGTTTTTCAGTTCCACGCGGGTATACTAAAAGAATCTAATGACTCGATTGAGCGCATTGGACAATTCATTGATAAACATACACAGTCAATATAAAAAATATCACTAGACAGGAGCCCTCGGCATGGCAACAAACAATTATGACTATGATTACCTCATTATTGGTTCAGGCTTTGGTGGTAGTGTTTCTGCTTGCCGTCTAACCGAAAAAGGCTACTCAGTTGCTGTAATGGAAATGGGGCGTCGTTGGAAAGCCGAGGATTTTGCGAAAAATAACTGGAATTCCCGCCGCTGGATTTGGCGCCCGGGCATGAAGCTTTTCGGCTATTTCAATATGCGCTTTTTCCGCCATGTCACCATTATTTGCGGGAATGCCGTAGGTGGAGGCTCAATTACCTATGCCAATACCCTACTCGTTCCACCTGAACACATTTGGGACGAAGGTACATGGGCAGATGTTGCGGACTGGAAAAATGAAATGCCACAGCACTATGCTGAAGCAGAACGTATGCTTGGGGTGACGGATAATAAAATTTTTGGTCCAGCCGACCACATGCTTAAACAAATGGGCGAAGCAGTCGGCGTGGGTCACACATTTAAACCGACACGTGTTGCGACGTTTTTTCCACCCGAAGGTGAACAAGGCGGCAAAACCTACCCCGACCCATATTTTAACGGTGAAGGTCCAGACCGTTCGACGTGTACGGCATGTGGCGGGTGCATGACGGGTTGTAAACACAACGCAAAAAATACTTTAGATAAAAACTATTTGTACTTTGCCGAAAAAAATGGCGCCAAGGTTTATGAAGAAACTAAAGTTGTTGACGTTAAACCACTCAATGGCAAAGCAGATGGCAGTGATGGCTATGAAGTAACCACTGAATGCTCAACCTCATGGTTTAATAAACAGCGTCGTACATGGCGAGTACGCAACGTAATTTTCTCGGCATCTTCTTTGGGTACTCAAGAGATGTTATTCCGCTTAAAGCAGTCTGGTTCTCTGCCAAATATTTCCGATGACTTGGGTAATCGAGTTCGTACCAATGCCGAATCTATTTTAGGGGTTCGTTTCTTTGGTAAAGATGTCGACATGAGCAAAGGTGTTGCCATTGGTTCAAGTATTTACATCGACCATGACACTCATATTGAAGCAACTCGTTACCAAAGTGGTTCTGATGCCATGGGTCTCATGTGTACCTACATGGCAAAAGGTAAACCGGGTTGGACACGTATTTTTTATTGGTTATGGGTATTAATTTCCCATCCATTTATCTTTCTTCGCATGAGTAATCCAGTTGGTTTTGCACGACAAACTCTCATTTTTCTCGTGATGCAAACTGCCGATGCTTCAATTAACATGCGCCTGAAACGCAACTGGTTTTGGCCTTTTGGCAAGGTTTTATCAAGTGAAGGTAAAAAGCTACCGGTTTACATTCCACAGGCCAATGTCTTTACCGAAAAAGTTGCCAAAATGTTTAATGGACATCCCATCACGACCATTACCGAGATTTTGTTTAATGTACCTTTTACTGCACACTGTATGGGCGGCTGTGCCATTGCTTCTAGCCCAGAACAAGGTGTGGTCGATGGAAAAAATCACGTTTTTAACTATAAAAACTTATATGTTGTAGATGGTTCAATGTTAGGTGCCAATTTAGGTGTTAACCCAAGTCTCACCATTACAGCTTTAGCAGAACGTGCAATGTCTTATATTCCGGCTAAACACACTTTGGGCGAACATCAGGATGATACCGCAGAGGCAGAAGTCTTAGAGATCGCAAAAGTATCTGCTTAAAATAGAAATTTGTTTTATAAAAAAAGCCTATTTAAAAATAGGCTTTTTTCTTTCGCTTTTTAGATTACATCGCCACAGCTTTAGCGCGAGCTGCATGCAATTTTTTATAGCTATCGATCAGACGTAAATGTCGATCAAGTCCTTCTAGTTTCATGCTTGTTGGTGTTAAACCATAGAAACGAATGCTACCATCGACAGAACCTAATACTGCCTCCATTCGTATGTCACCAAACATACGACGGAAGTTAATCAGGTAGTCTTCAAGCTCTAGCTCATCATCTAACATGACTTCAAGCACCACGTTCATGCACTGATAGAACAAACCACGCTCAACGGTGTTGGTGTTATATTGCAGGTAAGTTTCGACTAACTCTTTTGCCTCTTCAAATTGCTGCAAAGCAACGTAAATCAACAATTTTAACTCTAAAATCGTGAGCTGTCCCCAAACAGTATTGTCATCAAACTCGATGCCAATGAGTGTGGTGATTTCAGTGTAATCGTCTAGCTCACATTCTTCTAAGCGCTCAACCAATGCCTCAAGCTGTTCATCATCCAAACGATGCAGATTTAGAATATCTTCACGGAATGAAAGTGCTTTATTGGTATTATCCCAAATCAAATCTTCAACGAGATAAATTTCTGAATAATCCGGTACTAAAATACGGCAAGCGGTCGCACCTAGGTGCTCATACACTGCCATATAAACTTCTTTGCCCATCTCTTCAAGAATACCGAACAATGTGGCAGCTTCGTCTGCATTCGACTCTTCGCCCTCTCCAGAAAAATCCCATTCAACAAAGTCATAGTCAGATTTAGAACTAAAGAAACGCCAAGATACCAAACCGCTTGAGTCAATAAAATGCTCAACAAAGTTATTTGGCTCAGTCACCGCATTACTTTGGAAAGTCGGTTGTGGTAAATCATTTAAGCCTTCAAAACTACGACCTTGAAGCAGCTCAGTCAAACTACGCTCTAAAGCAACTTCAAAACTTGGATGTGCGCCAAACGATGCAAAAACACCACCCGTACGCGGGTTCATTAAAGTCACACACATTACAGGGAACTGACCACCTAACGATGCATCTTTAACGAGAACAGGAAAGCCTTGTTCTTCTAAACCTTTAATACCAGCAACAATACTTGGGTATTTTGCTAATACTTCTTCAGGTACATCTGGAAGTGCAATTTCACCTTCTAAAATTTCACGTTTTACAGCACGTTCAAAAATTTCTGACAAGCATTGAACTTGGGCTTCAGCCAAAGTATTACCTGCACTCATACCATTACTTAGGTACAAGTTTTCAATTAAATTTGATGGGAAATATACAACTTCATCGTCAGACTGACGTACAAAAGGCAGCGAACAAATTCCACGCTCTATGTTACCTGAATTGGTGTCATATAAATGCGTACCAAGTAATTCATCATCTGGGTTATAAATCTCAAGACAGTATTCATCTAAGATTTCTTTAGGTAATTCACCATTTGGACCTGGTTTAAACCATTTTTCATCTGGATAATGCACAAATTCAGCATTGGCAATCTCTTCACCCCAGAACTGGTCGTTATAGAAGAAGTTACAGTTAAGGCGCTCGATAAACTCGCCTAATGCAGACGCCAAAGCACTTTCTTTAGTTGCACCTTTACCATTGGTAAAACACATCGGAGACTGTGCATCGCGGATATGCAATGACCATACATTCGGAACAATATTACGCCAAGATGCGATTTCAATTTTCATGCCCAAATTCGCCAAAATGGCAGACATATTGGCAATGGTTTCTTCTAATGGCAGGTCTTTACCCTGAATATAGGTATGGCTTTCTGAAGTTAAGCTTGGCAATAACAATGCTTGCGCATCTGCATCAATACTTTCAACTTCTTCAATAATAAACTCAGGGCCAGTTTGAATGACTTTTTTAACAGTACAACGGTCGATTGAACGTAAAATCCCTTGGCGATCTTTCTCTGAAATATCGGCTGGTAATTCAATCTGAATTTTAAACGTTTGCTTGTAGCGGTTTTCAGGATCAACAATATTATTTTGCGATAAACGAATATTATCAGTTGGGATATCTCGAGCTGCACAATACACTTTTACAAAGTACGCTGCACACAATGCGGAAGATGCTAAAAAATAGTCAAATGGGCCCGGTGCCGAACCGTCACCCTTGTAGCGAATTGGTTGATCGGCAATTACCGTAAAGTCGTCGAACTTTGCTTCCTGTCGAAGATTGTCGAGATAATTAACCTTGATTTCCATGCTGGCACCTAAATACTTTTATGTGTCAGCACAGACACATAAAATTCTAAATATTGAAATATAAGCCGAATCACAGCGAAGAAATTGACTTAAAAAAATGAGAGATTAAAGCCATGTGTTTAATGAACGACTCAATTGGCTTTAATAAGATTGGCGGTATTATAGAGTGATTTTGTGAAGTTGATAACTAAAGTTAAAACATTGATGCTCACAATGCTTTAACTTGTCTTTAATTTACTTAAATATTGAGCATTAAAATTTAAAGGTGTAATCAACATTCAACCGTGTTTCATTTGCCGAGTGAAATGTCATATTGCTTGGCATATCGTTGCGATAGTGAGAAAAACGAGCTCGCATGCCTAGGCCTTTTAATTTCCCTTCAGGGATTTTATAGCCCAAATCAAACTCCATCGACTCTTCTTTAAAACGCTGATCACCATATTGCAGCAAATCAATATCTTCGCCTTTTGCATAGCGGGTCATAAAGCGCAGTCCATTTAATGAAACATCGCCTAATCGGGCATTTTTAAAGTCATATTCATAACGAATCGAATAGACTTTTTCGTCTTTATTTGAATAATCCGAACTCATAAAATCAAGCACGACCGGACTTTCTGTTCCCGACAAAAATGGCAGACCTGTCGAGCCAAACGACTGCATATAGCCCAAAGAAACCGTATGGTTTTGATAGTTCAAACCAAATAAACCACTCATATGGCGGTTATCGACCTCTCCTATTTTTTTGCTTCCAGTTTCTTCACTATTAAAAAAACGCACGTCACTTAAAAAATTAAGCTGGTCATTTAAAGGCTGTTTTCCGTTAAAGCCCAAAAATTGTTGCTGGTAAATGTCTTTGAGTTCAGCATGGTAGGCACGTAAACGGTAATCCTTTAACTGATAACTTCCTCCCAGCGTGTAAAAAGAATCAGTGGTTGCCGCCTTGTCAAAACGACGGTTGATATTGTCCGTTCCAACATCTGTAAAGCGAATTGAATCGCGCTGCCGTACTTCGTCGACATAAAACCCTTCGAGTTGAAGATTTGGAATTTCATTTGAAACAAAGCGAATACCGCGATAAGTCTGGGGGAACAAACGGGCTGGCGATGAAAATATGGTCGGCAATTGTGGAACCAGATCACCCACAAAAAGCTCATTTTTTCTAAATTTAGCCTTCCCTGTAATACCAATTTTTCCATAATAATCGTCACGAGAGTTATCAGTATTGACGGGCAATAAGCCACTACGTGCATAGTCATCAGCGCGACTTCCCATCAGGTTAAAACCCGCCATTGCCAGTACATCAACACCGAATCCAACTGTCCCTTCGGTATAACCAGACTGCCCTTTAAAAATTAGACCCTGCGCCCAATCTCTGGCAGCTGTATAGGGATATGGGTCTTTTTTATAGTCTCGGTCAAAGTAAAAATTACGCAGTGTTAGCTCAGCTTTACTGTCTGCAATAAACTCCGCATGCACAACTTGACTAAATAACGGGCACAAGCATACCCCCACCCACAATGGTGTCTTTTTCATTTTTTTATCTCAACTATTTAATTTTTAATGGTTTAAGGCGCTGTTTTAAGAGAGTAGTTTTGTTCTTTTTTACTTCGGTAAAAAGCACTACCCAGACTTAAAATCAGGAAAATAGCCAAAATAAAGACCACACCGTAATAAGCATAAAGCGTTGCTGGTGCAATACCTTTATCCAAAAAAATACCTGCAATCGTTGGCGATAAAATTGCCCCAATACGGCCAAAACCAATGGCATAACCCACACCACGACTACGGATTTCGGCGTCATAAATTGTTGGAGAAATAGAATATAAACCTGCCACACAGCCATTAATAAGTGTGCCGAGTAATAACCCCACCATGAGTGCAATGTTGACTTGAGATGAGACTGCGACAAATAGAAAAACACATGCCGAGGTTAGCCCTAAAAACAGGCTTAAGGCATAGAAAATTTTTATGCGTGATGCGAGTAGACCAATAATGGCTGCACCGAAAATACCGCCAATACTGATTAAAATACCGGTACTTACCCCTTGCTCTGGTGACATTCCCATTGAAATAAGAATTTTTGGCGTCCAGCTCATGACAAAGTAAAAGCCAAACATCACTAAAAAGAATGCAAACCAAAGGCAAAGTGTTTGAAATCCCAGTTGTCCGGCAAATAATTTGCTGAGTTCACTGCCATTTTGCGTGCTCATTTTTTCATAGCGCGGCATAACTGATAGTTCGTTAAGCCCCATACGATTTACAGTTGTATTGATTCGTTCTAATGCCTGTTTTGGTCGTTTCGCGAGTAAGTAATCTAAAGATTCAGGCAATAACCATGCGCCGATCAGCAACATTGCAATGGTGGTGATTCCACCTGCTAAAAAGATTGAACGCCAGCCTAAATGCTCAATCAGTGCCAGTGATAGTACTCCGCCCAGTGTTGCACCAATTCCATAACCGGTAGACATTAAACTCACTGCAAGACTTCGCCAGCGAGCATTGGCATATTCACTTGCCAGTACATTACTACTCGCAAGAATCCCACCCACCCCAATTCCAGTAATAAACCGAAGTGCTGCTAACATGCCGTGGCTTTGTACAAAAGCACAGCCCAACATGCTAAGACCAGCAATTACAAGACAAACTAAGATGAGTAAACGACGACCAATTTTATCGGCTAAAGGTGCAAGAAAAATGGAACCAGCAGCCATTCCAAAAAGACCTGAGCTAAGCAACAAGCCAATTTGTGCGCCTGAAAGTGACCATTCTGCTGACACGGACGGTGCGGTAAATGCCATTACCATCACGTCAAAGCCATCAATAATATTGAGACAAATACAGATCAAAATGACGAACCATTGGTAGCGGCTCATATTATTTTGATTGATCTCACTCAGCACGTCTCTTTCCATTTGTGTATCTCCCTTGGATAAGACATACACACGACATTGCTGATATGAGCGATTGGGTGGTTATGCACATCCGTATCCATAATGACCTAGAGGAATATTTGTTTTTTGAGCATCCTGCTCTTTTTCTATACTGAATATTTGGATCCAAAAAATCAACTAAAATTATAAATGGATTATTAAAAAGTATATAAACACATAAATTATATAACTATAAAATTATTAAAAACATAAAATTAGAAAGCTTAAATATTTTTATGGATCCATATTAAAAAATCTATTATGATCGATTCCAGAGCATTTTTTAGCCAAAAAAGCTCAGTTTATTTCTAGGAAATGCAAGATGCATTTATGAAACTTCAAAGGATTGTTGTTATGAAACTCAAAAGAGTAAGCCAGCTTACATTGGGACTTTTTTTTGCCAGCCAATTGTTTTACACAATGCAAGCAGCACCTCCAAAAAATCAACAACCACCCAACATAATGATTATTTTGGCCGATGATCTTGGATTTTCAGATATTGGCGCTTATGGCGGCGAAATTAAAACCCCTCATATTGATAGCCTATTAAAGCAAGGAAAAATGCTTTTTAATTTTCATGCTTCATCAATGTGTTCACCTACTCGTGCACAGCTTATGACAGGTGCAGATAACCACTTGGTGGGTTTAGGTGCGATGTATGAAACTTCAAAACGACAAGAAAAATTGGTTGGAGCCGATAGCCCGCGTGCACTCCTCAAAATTGATGGCTATTCAGGTCATTTAACGCAAAATGCTTATACACTCGCAGAGATTTTAAAGACAAAAGATTATTACACCTTCATGGTCGGTAAATGGCACTTAGGCTATGCTCCCGACCAAAACCCTAAAGCCCGCGGCTTTGATCAATCTTTTGCTCTGCTCGATGGCTTCGATTTACATTTTAAAGACCAACCAAAAAACTATCCGCGCAACGCTCAATATACTGAAAATGGTCAAAAAGTCACACTGCCTGATAACTACTATTCGACCGATTTTTTTACACAAAAAGCTTTTGAATACTTAGACAAAAATAAAGCGCAAAAACCATTTTTTGCCTACCTAGCCTATACCGCTCCACACTGGCCACTACAGGCGCCTGCTCACTATAGAGACTTATACAAAGGTAAATACAATCAAGGCTACGATGCAATTCGCAAACAACGCTTTGAGAGACAAAAGCAATTAGGATTAATTCCTGCAAATGCAGAATACCCAGTCGAGCGTGGTAACCAAGCTTTAGGCACCAAAAGCTGGAATGAACTCACCCCACAAGAGCGCAAATACGAAGCACGTAAAATGGAGGTTTATGCGGGCATGGTTACCCAATTAGACGACCGTGTGGGCGATGTCATTCAATACCTTAAAAAGCATCATTTATATGACAATACTTTAATTGTATTTATGTCAGATAACGGCGCTGAAGGTGGTGATCATAATTTCCCAATGGGTGATGCCGACAATCGCTATGAAAATATAGGCAACGCCAGCTCATATGTTTATATGGGACCACGCTGGGCCGAAGTGAGCAGCACACCATTTACCCACTGGAAGTCAGCTGCTTCAGAAGGCGGAGTACGAGTCCCATTTATTGTTAAATCACCTGTTCAGATTTCTAAACAACATGGAATTAACAATAACTTTGCAACAGTCAGAGATATATTCCCCACTGTGATGGAGCTAGCAGGTATTCAAAATAATCAGGTTTATCCAACTTCAAGCACCAAAATTAAACCATCTGGTTTTAGTCTGATCCCTGCGTTTAAAGATAATACTGCCCGTATTCGTCCTGTTAATTATTATGACTTTAAAGAATTACATGGCAGCCGCTACGCTAAAACTGACGAATGGAAACTTGTTGAAAACTCACCTTCTAAATTTAAGAGCCATGGCTGGGAACTCTACAATTTAAAAACAGATTTTAATGAGCAACATAATGTTTATGCAGCCCATCCTGAGATCGTCAAAGTCTTAAATGATAAATATTTAAGATATGCAGACGAAAATGGTGTTGTGGATTTTGAGCAATACAACAAAAAGTAGAGAAAACCAGATGAAACAGATCATGATGCTTTCATCGTTCCTCTTACTTTGTGCATGCCAAAAAACCACGCCTCAACTAGAACAGACCACCTTGCCCGACTTAGGCAGCAAAGCTAAATGTAATCCTTATTCGGGCCTTCCTTCGGATTGGCCTAAAAATAAAGAAGCAGGCATGGTCAAGCTTCCGCAAGGAAAAATTGTTTTAGGCACCACACAAGGTTATGAAGATGAACGCCCATTAAATTTGCAGGCAACTTCCGTTACCGCTTTTTTAATTGATGCGACTGAAGTCACCAATGCTCAATTTCAAGAGTTTGTTAAAGAAACGGGTTATGTCACTGATGCAGAGAAGCAAGGCGGCGCAGCTATGTTTGTACAACCAGATCATCCAGTTGAAGAATTACAATGGTGGCGATTTGAAAAAGGTGCCAATTGGAAACATCCATGGGGCTTAAATAACCCTAAACAACCCGCACCTCACGAACCTGTTCGCATGGTGACATGGAATGATGCCTACGCTTATGCAAACTGGCTGGGTCATGACTTACCGACTGAGCTTGAGTGGGAATATGCAGCCAAAGGTTTTCAACAAAATTCCGATATTGGCCCCACCCACGAAGGCCATATTGTAGCCAATTTCTGGCAAGGTGAATTTCCTTATAAAAACGTTCAGGAAGATGGTTTTAAGGATGTTGCGCCTGTTGGTTGTTTTAGTAAAAACCCATTTGGTTTGTATGACTTGATTGGCAATGTATGGGAATGGACCCAAACACCCTATACAGGCCCACGAGATCACCACATGGGAGATCCATCGAAATATCGGCAAAGTCATGAACAGATTTTGCAATACACGATTAAAGGTGGGTCTTATTTATGCGCAACCAATTATTGCGCGCGTTATCGTGCTGCCGCGAGGCATCCACAGGAACTCGACCTTGCAACTAGCCATGTCGGATTTAGAACAGTAAAACGCTTTTAAACGGATTTAAAAATGAAGCATATTTTTATTTATGGGATTTTCTTCTCAGGGACAGCCCTTGCCTGCTGTTTAGCTCACAGTGCAGTAGATGTTAATTTTCAAAATACACTCACACTAAAAACATTCAACTTCGACAGACAATATGAAAATGGTACTAGCCCCGATACTCATAGCTTGAGTCAAGGCTTGATTTATCGTGGTGACTGGACAACAAAACTTAATGAGGTTCAGCTACACCTCAATCCAAGCATCCAATATGCATATCGCCTAAGTAACGACCAACACACCAATGATATGGTCATACCCTTTGACGCAAATACCAAAAAACAAGCACAAGACCAAGTTAAATATGGCTTAGGTGCTGGAGTTGAATATCAAAACTTTCGCATAAATATAGGTGAAATCACCCCCGACTCACCACTTACTCCACAAGTCGACACACATCAATTACGAGTGAACTATAAAGGCTTGGAATTAAAATATAAGACACCGCAACAAAATTTCGAGTTGGGTTTGATTAACCGTTATTCGCCAAAAAATGAGGAGGACTACCACAAACTTGCCGTCTCAAAACATGAATCTGATGGGCTTTACTTTTTCCAGTGGGATGGGAAAACGCCTCAATATAATTGGAAATTTTATAATGGTTACTTAACAGATCTCATCAATCAAAGTTACTTTGCTTTTGATTATCAATGGACAAAGCAGCACACCACAAAATTACGTGTGTTTCGACACGACGATGTCGGTAAATCAAATCTTGGTGAATATGACAATACATCCGTAGGGGCTATGCATTTTATCAAACATGGCAATTTTACAACTGGAATTGGCTATCAAGAAAACTTTGGCAAAGATGGTATTCCAAAACTCGACAATATGCCCATCCCGCATATGGTTAACTGGACCTTAGGTGCGTTTACCAAAGCAGATGAAAAATCCTATCATTTCCTTGCTTCGTATGACTTTAAAGAATATATCAAAGGTCTAAAAATCACCTATAAATATATTTATGGAGATTCATTTCAGACCATGAATCAGAATGATTTTGAGCAAGAAAGTGATGTGTTGATTCAATATGACCTAAATGCTTGGATTAAAAATCTTAAATTTCTTTTCTTAAATATTAACTACGACACTAAACATGGCAAAAGTCTGGATGAACAGCGGATGATGCTTCACTACACGCTTAATTTCTAAATCTCTACACCCCCATAATGGTTTAACTATAGCCATTATGGATCCAAATTAAGATGAATAAAAATTTAGCCTCTAAAATTCAAAGTAGATTCAAAAGTCTCTAATAGCAATTAAAAATATACAAAACAACCAAATCAAAAGATCAATATTTTTTAAAAAATATAATGCTTATCAATTGACCAATATTTTTATTTATTATAAATTGGATCCAATAAGTGATAAGGAGTCGTCACAATGTTTATTAAAAATGCATGGTATGTTGCCTGCCGTCCAGATGAAATCCAAGACAAACCACTAGGTCGCACCATTTGTGGCGAAAAAATCGTTTTTTACCGTGGCAAAGAAAACCAAGTTGCA
Organism: Acinetobacter sp. Leaf130; assembly: GCF_001423205.1. Taxonomy (NCBI): domain Bacteria; kingdom Pseudomonadati; phylum Pseudomonadota; class Gammaproteobacteria; order Moraxellales; family Moraxellaceae; genus Acinetobacter; species Acinetobacter sp. Leaf130. The sequence goes on along the minus strand of NZ_LMOE01000001.1, from coordinate 319,101 downwards.
GCCGTTGAAGATTTTTGTCCGCATCGTGGTGCCCCACTTTCACTGGGTTATGTCGAAGATGGAAACCTTGTATGTGGTTATCATGGCTTAGTGATGGGCTGTGATGGAAAGACCGTCTCAATGCCAGCCCAACGTGTAAATGGTTTCCCTTGCAACAAAGCATATGCAGTTGTTGAAAAATTCGGTTTTATTTGGATATGGCCAGGCGAAAAAGCTTTAGCAGATGAAGCAAAACTCCCAACTTTAGAATGGGCAGATCATCCTGAATGGAGCTATGGCGGAGGTCTGTTTCACATTCAATGTGACTATCGCCTCATGGTCGATAACCTCATGGATTTAACCCACGAGACCTATGTTCACTCAAGCAGTATTGGTCAAAAAGAGATTGATGAATCATTGCCAGTGACAAAAGTAGATGGCGACCATGTCATTACCGAACGTTATATGGAAAATGTTATAGCACCTCCATTTTGGCAAATGGCCCTTCGTGGCAACCACTTGGCAGATGATGTCCCTGTTGACCGTTGGCAACGTTGTCACTTCTTTGCCCCAAGTAATGTGCATATTGAAGTCGGTGTGGCACATGCTGGACATGGCGGTTATGACGCACCAAAAGACAAAAAAGTTTCCTCAATTGTCGTGGACTTTATTACTCCAGAAACTGAAACCTCACATTGGTATTTCTGGGGAATGGCACGCAACTTCCAGCCAAACAATACTGAACTCACCGATCAAATTCGTGAAGGCCAAGGCAAAATCTTTACTGAAGATTTAGAAATGCTTGAGCAACAACAGCAAAATATTTTGAACAATCCACATCGCAAGTTACTGATGCTTAACATCGACGCAGGCGGTGTACAGTCTCGTAAAGTGATTGAGCGACTACTTGCCGAAGAAAATAAAACTCCTCCTGAAACGTCCGCACAGAAGTTTCCAAACATTCGGATTATTTAAAGGAGCATGAACATGGACGTTATTATCCAAAAAATTCACCAGCTCACCCCAACTATTCGTGCTTTTGAATTGGTTGCAGCAAATGGTACAGCGCTACCTAGTTTTGAAGCAGGTGCACATATTGATGTGCACCTAAAAAACGGCCTCACCCGTCAATATTCACTTTCAAACTGCTGCACTGAAAAGCATCGCTACGTAATTGGTGTTTTACATGATGCCAATTCACGTGGTGGATCACGCTGTATCCATACTGAATATCGTGAAGGCGACTATTTAAAGATTGGTGAACCACGTAATTTATTTGAAATTCATTCTCAAACAAAGCAGGCGGTTTTATTTGCTGGTGGTATTGGCATTACCCCCATTTTATCGATGGCGTATCGACTTAAGTCAGTCAATATTCCTTTCGAATTGCATTACTTTGTTCGTAGTCATGAAATGATTGCCTTCTATGGCAATTTAACCAAGCACTTTGGTGACCAAGTCCATTTTCACATTCAAGATCAGCCAGACACCGAATGTAATATGGTAGAGGTTTTAGGTGAGAGTTCACCAGATAGACACTTATATGTATGTGGGCCTACAGGATTTATGCAGTTTGTCATGAGCTCAGCCGAACAAGCTGGCTGGCACAATGAACAGTTACATCAAGAGCATTTTGTTGCTCAAAAGGTAGATACGTCCAACGATGAAGCTTTTACCATTGAAGTGAAAGGTACAGGCCGCCGAATTGAAGTATTGCCAGAGCAGACTGCAACAGAAGCATTAATTGCAAATGGTTTTGATATACCTGTTTCGTGTGAACAAGGCATTTGCGGAACGTGTATTACTCGCATTGTAGAAGGCACACCAGATCATCGGGATCTATTTATGACTGAAGATGAACATGCGCTGAACGACCAATTTACGCCCTGCTGTTCTCGTGCAAAAACTAAAAATCTTGTGATTGAGCTTTAATAGCTAAGTTCCTTTATTGAAAAATAAAGGAACTTATTTCATCTTAAGCGTTTAAAACATTTCTTAGCGTTTCACCTAAAATCACTACACTACTGTGCTCACGCATTAAAGTTTCAGCACGTCCTGCCTGACGATGTGTCAACGCATCGAAAATCGAACAATGCTGTAAATGTGCATAGTGCAAACGGCGATATTCCGACAAAGCTTGGTTCTCATCATAGGTAATGGCTTGGGCTGAAGCCATCGGCAATTGATTGTTTTTTGCTAGAGCTTGTATGAGCGCAACATTTTGCGCACCCTCAATAATCGTGTCATGAAAAATGACATTAAAATGATGATAACGTTCCAGTTCAGCGTCGCCAAACTCGTCTTTTTCATTAAAGAGTTTTTCAGTTTCTTGAATGCAATGTTGGAGGATCTTTTTCTGCTCTTCGCTTAAACCTTGTTCTGCCAAAGTTTTCGCAGCCAATCCTTCAAGCACACCCCGCACTTCAAGCGCATCATGAACCAGTTGTTCTGAAATTTCACGGACGGTGTAGCCACGGGTTGGGTTCTTAATGAGAAGACCTTCTTGTTCGAGCAACCGAAATGCAATACGAACAGGCTGTCTCGAAACCCCAAGTAACTCGGCAGTGGGAATCTCAGCAATTCTGGCACCACCTTCAAGTTCCCCTGAAATAATCATTTTTCTTAATTTAAGTAAAACTTGTTGCCCTGAAGACATTTGCTGCCACACATTGTCAAAAACGTCACTTCGATGCTAACAACTTCATTTGCAAAATGAAATAAATTTTCTGTGTGAATCGGTGCTTAGGTATTTAGCTCAACCTAAATAAGCTCATTTATTTAAAGGTTTTTAAGATTATTCACCATGATATCGAGGTTATTACGAATTAAATAAGCCAGATTGATATCAATGCCTTCAAGCATCTTTTCTTCAACTTTTAATACAACTTCATTGCATTTATTGAGTTTTTCAACACCACTTTCGGTGAGTGTAATTAAAATACGGCGACCATGCGTAGGGTCAGGTTTCTTTTCAATCCAGCCATTGACCAGCAAATCTTGCAGAATTTTATTGGCAGATTGCGGCTTAATAAAAGAACGTTCAGCAAGTTTTGCATTGGATACATTACTTTTTGAAGCTAAAACAGAAAGTGCCGTAAATTGTGGCAAGGTAATCTCAAGCTCTTTTAAATGTTCTGTTAAATGTTTACTAATAATTCGGTCAACACGAGCAATCATGTAACTTAACTTAGGCTCATCTTCTACTTTTTTTTGAACTAAATTTGAACGTACCATAACCTTTCATTCATCATAAGAAAATCTGTAGTGAAAGTATGAGGTAGTCCCCCCATACTTTCCTTAAAACTTAGCGAGCACCTGAGCTTTGTACTAAATGTACAGGCTGTTTAGGTTTTTTGACAAGAAGTAATGCAGAGATCGCTGCAATTAAAATCACTGGGATGCTTGAACCAATCACAATGGTCGAGCTTTGTCCAAGTGAAAGTAAAAAACCTGCCATTAAAGGTCCGGCAAAAGAACCAATACGGCCAATTGCAACCGCTGCACCAACTCCAGTTCCACGCATTTCGGTTGGATAATACATTGCTGCCAGACCGTACAATGCCGATTGTCCGCCCACAATGAATAAACCACAGCCCACTGCCGAAAGTGCCAGTAATGCAACGGTTGGAGAAATTGCCAAGCAACAAAGTGAGAATAAAATGCCTAGATAAATCAGCTTAATCACAAAACTCATGCGTAACTTATCAAGCAATACACCCATTAAGATTGAACCCAAAATTCCACCAACGTTGTAGCCCATCTGTACATAGTTTGCTTGTAGCTTCGATAAGCCTTGCGCACCCATCAGTAACGGCAACCAGTTTAACAAGAAGTACAGCACCACTAAGGTACAGAAGAAACTCACCCAAAGCTGAATGGTCGACATGCGGCGTTCTTTAGCAAATAAAACTTCAAAGAATGGTGTGGTTTTCTGCGCTTGAACTTTACGTTGCAGGTAATCATTTGACTCAGGTAAAAAGCGCATGATGAGTGGAATTAACAAAATAGGCGCAATCCCACCAATATAGAAAATATGACGCCACTCTGCATCACCCGCCAACGACATGGCAACCACAGAAGTCAGTAATCCACCAAAAGGAATGCCGCTATACATGATACTTACCGCTTTGCCCTTGTGCTGGTCAGGCACAGCTTCAGAGGCAAGTGTAATCATCATCGGGAGTGCCCCACCCATTCCTAAACCGGTACAAAAACGGATGAGTAACAGCAAACTGAAGTTAGCAGCATATGCTGTTAGCAAAGACATAATTCCAAAAAGCAGAATACTAAAAATCAGAATTTTCTTACGCCCGACAATATCTGCAAATCTACCGCCTAATATGGCACCCGGTAGTGTTCCTAAAATTGCAGCACTAAATGCCCATGCCATCTGGCCATTATCCAACATAAACTCAGCCCGCATTCGTGGAGCGGCTACCCCCATTGATTGAAGATCAAAACCTTCAAAAATTGCGATTGCAAAACAAAGTAGTAACGTAATCTTTGCTCTTGCAGACTGTCCTAATATCTTTTCCATTGTGTTGTCCTTTATTGACTAGTCGTTCCATTTAGCCCTTTGTGTATTGTTGTTTAAACACACCAAAAATATCAGTTAAACTTACTAAAAAATCAACATATTTTTATATAAAATTATTTATTAAATTAATTTTTATTTAAAATACATACAATTATAAAATAATTATTAAATTTTAGAAAAAAGACTTGAATGTAAGTTTAACTGATATTAAATTAAATCTCAGAACATCACAAAATCATTCAAGGAGTATGAAGATGACTTATGAAAATCGCTGGGAAACCGTAGATGTTAAAGTTGAAGATGGAATTGCTTGGGTCACACTAAATCGCCCAGAAAAGAAAAATGCCATGAGTCCTACACTCAATCGTGAAATGATTGATGTGCTTGAAGCCATAGAACTTGATCAAAATGCACGTGTTTTAGTGTTAACTGGTGCGGGTGACTCTTGGACAGCTGGCATGGACTTGAAAGAATATTTCCGCGAAGTCGACACTCAGCCTGAAATTTATCAAGAACGTATTCGTCGTGACTCATGTCGTTGGCAGTGGCAACTTCTTCGTATGTATTCAAAACCAACCATTGCAATGGTTAACGGCTGGTGTTTCGGAGGCGGTTTCTCACCATTAGTAGCATGTGATCTTGCAATTGCAGCAGATGAAGCAACCTTTGGTTTATCTGAAATTAACTGGGGTATCCCACCGGGTAACCTTGTAAGCAAAGCAATGGCCGATACCGTAGGTCACCGTGCATCTTTGTACTACATCATGACGGGTAAAACCTTTAGTGGTAAAGAAGCCGAGACCATGGGACTTGTGAATAAAAGCGTACCGCTTGAACAGCTAAAAGCAGAAGTAACCGAGCTTGCAAATTGCCTACTTGAGAAAAACCCAGTGGTTCTTCGTACAGCTAAAAATGGCTTTAAACGTTGCCGTGAACTGACATGGGATCAAAACGAAGATTACTTATATGCCAAGTTAGATCAATGTATCCATCGTGATACGGAAAATGGTCGCCAAGAAGGTTTGAAACAATTTTTAGATGAAAAATCAATTAAACCGGGTTTACAGAGCTATAAACGTACTGGTTAACTTTTGATTCTTTAATGGCAATGTAAGGACACAACCCATGCAAAATGTACAGTTACTAATTCACGGTCAATCTGTTGATGCATCAAATCAGGCAACTTTTGAGCGTATTAGCCCCATTGATGGATCAGTGGCAAGCAAAGCCGCTGCTGCAACTTTGGAAGATGTTGATCGTGCAATCGAATCGGCACAACAAGCTTTTAAAGTATGGTCGAAGCTCTCGCCTACCGAACGCCGTTTACGTTTATTAAAAGCAGCCGATTTAATGGACCAAAAGACCGAGCAATTCATTGAAACTGGAATGCAAGAAACAGGTTCAACTGCGACATGGTATGGGTTTAACGTTCATCTTGCTGCAAACATGTTACGTGAAGCAGCGGCAATGACCACACAAATTGACGGAAGCCTGATTCCGTCAGATGTGCCGGGCAATCTTGCCATGGGTGTACGAGTTCCTTGCGGTGTGATTGTAGGGATTGCACCTTGGAACGCCCCTGTCATTTTGGCAACACGTGCGCTTGCTATGCCTTTGGCTTGTGGAAACACAGTGGTATTAAAAGCATCTGAAGCTTGTCCAGCAACACATCGTCTCATTGGTGAAGTGTTACATGAAGCGGGTCTTGGCGAAGGTGTGGTGAATGTGATTACTCATGCCGCCGAAGATGCACCACAAATCGTGGAGCGCTTAGTGTCTCATCCAGCCGTGAAGCGCATTAATTTTACGGGTTCAACCAAAGTCGGAAAAATTATTGCCGAGACTGCTGCTAAATATTTAAAACCTGTTTTACTCGAACTTGGTGGCAAAGCCCCTGTCGTGGTTTTAAACGAGGCGGATATTAATGAAGCCGTAAATGCCGTCGCTTTTGGAGCGTTCTTTAATCAGGGGCAAATTTGCATGTCGACCGAACGTGTTTTGGTTCAAGACAAAATTGCCGACCAGTTTATTGAAAAGCTCATTGAGAAAACACGCTCTATTCAGGCGGGCAACCCAACCTCGAAAGAAAATGCACTCGGCGTTTTAGAAAGTCGACGCGCTGCAAACCGTATTCAGCATTTGTTGGAAGATGCTCAAAACAAAGGTGCTGACTTACCTTTAGGTATTCATATTGAAGACACCACCATGCAACCGACGTTGGTGCTCAACATTAAACCTGACATGCTGCTTTACCGCGAAGAATCGTTTGGGCCTGTCTGCACAGTTCAACGTTTTGCAACCGTTGAAGAAGGCGTAGCACTGGCAAATGACAGCGAGTTCGGTCTTTCTTCAGCAGTATTTAGCCAAAATATTTCGCAGGCATTAGAAGTCGCTCAACAGATTGATTCGGGTATTTGTCATATTAACGGCGCAACCGTACATGACGAAGCTCAAATGCCATTTGGCGGAACAAAATCGAGTGGCTACGGACGTTTTGGTAGTAAAGTCTCTGTTGCCGAATTTACCGAACTACGCTGGATCACCATTCAGACCCAATCACGTCATTACCCGATTTAGTCGGGTTAATGTGAACAACGACATATTAAATAAAAATTGCATGATGCAAAAAAATAAAGCGCAGTGATGCGCTTTCCATGGAGTGAAAGAAATGCAAATGAATGCCACTCAATCACAAGACCGCGAACGGTTCGTAAAATTAGGGCAACATGATATTCATTATCACCATAAAGATGACACGCTCTATATCAGCCCAAAAGAGCAATTAAAACCGTATCCACAAAAACTGACAGATCGGTTAATTCATTTTGCACAAACCAAACCAGACCATATTTTTGCAGCAAAACGCAATGCTCAAGGTGAGTGGATCAAACTAAGTTATGCAGAAGTTTTACAACGCGCATGGCATATTGCTCAGGCATTACACGAACGTAATTTAAGCCAAGAAAGACCTTTAGTCATTTTAAGTGGTAATGACCTTGAACATTTAACACTCTCTATGGGTGCTATGCTGGCGGGTGTGCCTTTCTCGGCTATTTCCCCTGCCTACTCTCTGATTTCTCAAGACTTTGGCAAACTTAAACATGTGTTTGAAGTGCTCACACCTGGCTTGGTCTATGCCAGCGACGGTCAGGCATTTGCCAAAGCGATTCAGACATGTATTACATCCGACATTGAAGTAGTGACCAACAAGGGTCTTGTGGGCAATCATATCTGCACGTCTTTTCAATCGCTTTTAGATACACCAGTTTCAAATGTTCAAGAGTTTTACCAAACCCTTGATGAAAACCAGATTGCCAAATTCTTGTTTACATCAGGTTCAACTAAACTCCCTAAAGCTGTGCCGACCACGCATTTAATGTTGTGTGTTAATCAGCAAATGTTATTGCAGACTTTCCCTGAATTTGAAGAGACTCCTCCTGTTCTTCTTGACTGGTTGTCTTGGCACCACACGTTTGGCGGCAGTCACAATGTCGGCATCGCGCTCTATAACGGCGGTACCATTTACATTGATGACGGCAAGCCTGTTCAGGGCAAATTTGACGAAACCATTCGTAATCTCAAAGAAATTTCTCCAACAGTTTATTTAAATGTGCCAAAAGGTTGGGAAGAACTGACCGAAGCCCTAGAAAAAGATGAGGAATTAAGAGACCGCTTTTTTGCCAAAGTTAAAATTTTATTCTTTGCAGGTGCAGCGCTTTCAGAAGCAGGTTGGAACAGGCTCGATAAAATTGCTCAGCAACATTGCGGAGAAAAAATTCGCATTATGAGCGGATTGGGCATGACTGAAACTGCACCATCTTGTGCTTTTACAACTGGCCCACGCGTGATGGCTGGCTTTATTGGTTACCCTGCTCCGGGATGCGAAATCAAGCTGGTTCCTTGTGGCGACAAACTTGAGTTTTGTGTTCGTGGCAAACATGTCATGAAAGGCTATTGGCGCTTAAAGGCAGACCAGCAAAGTACTGTTTTTGATGATGAAGGCTTTTTCCACACTGGCGATGCTGTTCGTTTGGTCGATATAAATGATCCAACCAAAGGCCTCATGTACGACGGACGAATTGCCGAAGACTTTAAACTCAATACGGGTACTTTTGTGAATGTGGGCACACTACGCAACAAAGTGCTCATTCAAGGTAATTTACTGATTCAAGATGTTTGTATTACTGGTTCAAACTTGAATGCTGTTGGTTTTCTGATTTTTCCAAAATTAGAAGCGTGTGCTCAACATGCCGGCCTTAAGCTTGGTGAACATTCTGCAACAGAGATATTGCAGCATCCTAAAGTCCAGCAATGGTTCCGCCAATTTTTAACGACATTTAATAAAGATGCGACTGGCAGTTCAAATACAGTCTCAATGCTTTATTTGATGACCGAACCGCCTCAGCTCGATGCTGGAGAAGTGACCGATAAAGGCAATCTCAATCAAAGCAATATTACTAAACGTCGTGCTGCCTTAATTGATGAACTTTATCAAAAGCAGGCCGAAAACCCACTGATTATTCGAGTACCCACCTTAAAGCAATAAGCTATTGAAATAAAAAAGGAAGCTCAAACTTCGGTTTGAGCGATAGCCCCACTTTTGCCTAAAAAAAGGTTCAACATGCCACACGATACAGAATTTGAACTATTTCGAGACAGTTACCGCAGGTTCTTAAAAGAACAGGTCGCTCCGTATTACGAGCAGTGGGAACACGATGGCCTGATCCCACGTGATCTATGGCTTCGTCTTGGGGAAAATGGCTTTTTGTGCGTAGATGTGCCCGAAGAATATGGCGGCTATGGCGCTCCTGTTCATTACTCTCTCATGCTGGTTCAAGAAACCGCTCAAGCGGGCTTTGCATCTTTAGCTGTTGCAATTGGGGGACAAAATGAGCTGGTTTCTCCTTACCTACAAAATATCGGGTCCGAAGAGCAAAAACGCTATTGGTTACCTAAAATGGTGACAGGTGAAGTAGTCACCGCAATTGCCATGACAGAGGCGAATGCAGGCTCGGACTTACAGGCCATACGCACTCAAGCCATTTTAGAAAATAATCACTACCGTATTAATGGTTCAAAAACGTTTATCTCAAATGGTTTGCACGCCGACCTGATCGTTCTGGTAGCAAAAACTGACCCTCAAGCCAAAGCAAAAGGCATTTCAATTTTTCTAGTTGATGCTGCTTTAGACGGCGTTAAAAAAGGCCGCTCCTTACAAAAAATTGGACTCCATGCCCAAGATACTGCCGAACTTTTTTTTGATGATGTTTGCGTGCCTATCACACAACGTTTGGGTGAAGAAGGACAAGGTTTTACCTATTTAATGCAAGAGTTATCACGTGAACGTTTAAGTATTTCCATGATGGCTTTGGGGTCAATTTTAGGCGCCATCGAACTGACCAAAGACTACGTGCTGGAGCGTAAAGCTTTCGGACAACTTTTAAGTCAAATGCAAAACACACGGTTTGTGCTCGCGAATGCACAAATCAAAGCCAAAGCTGCACAAGCCTTTGTAGACCAATGTGCAGCGCTGTATCAACAGCACCAGTTAAGCGTCACTCAAGTTGCCGCACTGAAATGCTTTATCACCGATGTCCAATGCGAAGTGATTGATCAGTTACTTCAACTTTTTGGCGGCTACGGTTACATGCAGGAATATCCGATTTCACGCTTTTTCGTGGATGCACGGGTACAAAAAATTTATGGGGGAACCAATGAAATTATGAAAGAAATCGTAGCCCGAGAACTGCTCGGCAAATAACTCGATTTAAAAACCAGACAAGGCAGACAGAACAACCATGCCTTGTTGAAAACAAAAAATGATATTTCAGGAAGAAATGCTATGTCGAAATTATGGATGTACTCTACCCTTATGCTCTCTGGTTCAGTCTGGGCCGGTAGTTTTATTGATAACAGTTCAGTAGAACTCACCACACGAAATTTCTATTTTGACCGCGACTACCAAGAGCAATCTGCTTACCCTGCTGCCAAGGACTGGACACAAGGGTTTATTCTTAAAGCCAATTCAGGTTATACCGAAGGGACTGTCGGTTTTGGGCTGGATGTACTTGCAACGGCAGGCTTTAAACTAGATGCCGATGCAGAACATGGAGGTACGGGGAATTTACCTAGAGACACTCGCACCAATGAACCTGCCGACTCTTACGGAGAAATTGGTGTAACAGCAAAAGCCAAAATGAGCCAGACCGAACTACGCATTGGTACTTTAATGCCGATGAATCCTGTTTTAGTGGCTTCACCTGCTCGTTTGCTTCCTCAAACTTATCGAGGAATTTCACTGACCAGTAAAGATATTAAAGATTTTGATTTACAAGCAGCCTATCTCGATAAAGTAAATCATCGTGACTCAACCAACTATGAAAAAATTAAAATTTCAGGCGTAAATGGACGTTTTAAAAGTGCCGAAACTGACGGACTCTATTATTTAGGTGGGAACTATCAGCTTGATCCAGCAATCAAACTCACAGCGTTCTATATGGATGTTGATGATCTTTATAACCAGACCATGGTCGGTGCCTTACACCAACACAAAATTAATGACACTACTAATCTTAGCTCGCAGTTACGCTACTACCGCAGCCGAGATGACGGACAAGCAAAAGCAGGTTTAGTCGATAATGACCTTTATCATGCGCATTTCGAACTTAAACATCAAAACCATAAGTTTATTTTTGGAACCTTCCAACATCACGGCGACACCGCCTTTCCGTATTTGACTGGCGGTGAAACAGGCCTACTCATTGATACATGGCCGGGCGAGTTTTTAAACCCAAAAGAAAAAGCCTATAGCTTCCGCTATGAATATGACTTTAAAGATTATGTCCCAGGTTTACGTTTCATGACCCGTTACACCACAGGTCACAATATTTATGCACCCAACTTAGGTGGCACCAATCTAAAAGAACGCGAAACCGACTTTGATTTAGGCTACACCGTTCAAAGTGGCTGGTTAAAAAATCTCGGGCTACGCGCGCGCTATGCCATTTATGACAACAACATGCTCTCCACTGCAAACATCAAACCTGTAAACGAAACCCGTATCAACATTGATTACACATGGAAATTTAAATAATTCAAAACAAGAGGTTCTGTCTCGAATAGAACCTCTTGTTTATTTCGGGAAATCCATCATGAAGAAAGTTGTAACGCTACTCTGCGGAATGAGTCTGATTACCCTGACTCATGCCGAAACTCAATATAGCCCACCGCCCATTCAGCTAGAGCCTTTAGCAAAATTTAGTGTGGATTTAAATGCGCCTGTTTGGGAATTAGGCACAACCAGTGATGCTGGTAAACGCCGAATTATTCCTATTACAGGTGGGACATTCGAAGGGAAATCACTTAAGGGCCGCATTTTAAATAGTGGCGCAGATTGGCAGATTGTCGACAGCAAAGGACTAGCAATTATTGATACGCGATATTTGTTAGAAACCGATGACGGCGCACTTATTTATCTTCAAACCAAAGGTTACCGACATGGCTCGGCCGAAACGCTAAAACAGCTTGCCCAAGGCAAAGATGTCGACCCGAAAAATTACTATTTCAAAATTACTATGCAGTTTGAAACCAGCTCACCAAAATATGCATGGCTTAACCAGACCGTTGCGATAGGAAGTGCAATGCGTTTGGGCAAAGCGGTTATTTATGATGCCTATACCCTGAAATAATAATTTTTATAACACTTACAAAAAGGATGGACCCTTCATTATGGATCAAAAAATTTTAGAACACTTACCGCCAATCCATCACCATTTGGGTGGACACAATATTTATTGGAATAAAGAAAATACTGAACTCACCATCCACTACACGGCATTAGAAAGCTTTACCAATCCACGCGGCACCGTTGAAGGCGGCATGATCTGCGCGATGCTTGACGATGTGATGGGACTTTTTGCATATCTCGCCAATAACCATAAACCTGCCACCACCATCAACTTAACGATGGATTTTTTAAGACCCTGTGCTGTAGGTGAAGTCATTACAAAATGCCGTTTCATTAAACAAGGCAAAACCGTACTTAATCTCGAAAGTGAAGCTTGGCAAAACAACAAAATGATTGCACGAAGCACAGCTAATTTTCTGGTTTTAGATTAATTGCAAACATTCATTCAATAAGGATATGAATAAATGAATTACACCAACAATAAACGAATTTTGACCCACTCCGCTTTAGTACTTGCCATGCTTGGTTCTTTGGCAGGCTGTGGAAGTGACAGTGATGACACAACTACGCCCTCAACAACGAAACCACCTCAGTTGTCTCCTGCTGTGGGCGTAAAAATGACAGGAAGCTGTTCAGACTTACTCGGATTTCAATATAACAATACCGTCATTAGCTCAGCCACGCTTCAAGAGGCAGGCACATTGACTGTAGCCAACAAACCTATTGGAGCTCATTGTTTAGTCAAAGGTTATATGGACCAACGTGTAAGTCCTGTCGATGGACAAACCTATCAAATTGGTTTTGAAATGCGTTTACCTGTTGATTGGAATGGTCGTTTTCTCTATCAAGGCAATGGTGGAACCGATGGTAATTTAATTCCTGCAACGGGTCAGGTCGGCAGCGGTGGTCCACTTACCAATGCCCTACATGATGGTTTCGCTGTTATTTCTTCCGATGCAGGACATAATGCCTCACAAAATCCAATGTTTGGTTTAGACCCTCAAGCCAGAATCAACTACGGCTATGGTGCGATTACCAAACTCACGCCTATGGCAAAAAATCTAATTAAAACAGCGTATGGTAAATTGCCAGACCGCTCCTATGCAGGCGGCACTTCAAATGGCGGACGCCACGCCATGATTGCCGCAACCCGTTTAGGCGACCAATATGATGGAATTCTAGCAAGTACACCCGGTTTTCATTTACCTCGTGCAGCCGCAGCTCAACTTTACACAGCACAGCAGCTTCGTCGTGTCGCAACCGATGAAAATGACTTAAGTACCGCTCTTACCCTTTCAGAGCGCAAAGTTTTAGCAAAAGCGATTTTAGATCAATGCGATGCGCTAGACGGTATTGCAGATGGCTTGGTTCAAGATGTTGAGGCTTGTCGTACAGCTTTTGATATTCACCAACATGTACCCGTTTGCTCAAGCACAAGAGATGGCACATGCCTAAGCACCGAACAAATTGATGTATTAGCCAACATTTACCGTGGTCCTGTAAATTCGGCTGGACAAGCCCTCTATGCAACCCAGCCTTTCGACCCCGGTTTAGTAGGCAGTAACTGGGCAAGCTGGAAATTCGAATCTTCGGTGGGAACAGCACGTGACCCTGTTGCAGTCGGTATTCTTTTTCAGGTTCCGCCAGATCCATCTGTAGTTCAAAACTCTAGACTGTTTGCCTTTAACTATAATTTTGATACTGATTATCCAAAATTATCGGCGACCAATAATGTATACACCGAAAGCTCTATGTCATTCATGATGCCACCCGATGAATTGAACTTGGATAAACTGCGTAATCACGGTGGAAAAATGATTGTGGTACAAGGTACAGCAGACGGCGTTTTCTCTGTCGATGACACCCAAAATTGGTACGATCAGCTACTACAACACTATAAAAATGATGCAAAAGGTACAGCGCCTGAATTTGCACGTTTCTTTAGAGTTCCGGGCATGAACCACACCCGTGATGGCATTGCGACCGACCAATTTGACGCATTGACTGCTTTGGTCAACTGGGTGGAATATGGGCAAGCACCTGACAAAATCATTGCGACTGCACGCGGCACTGGTAACCCAAGTGGTCAAGTGAATACTGAACTTCCGCAAGACTGGGCACCAGACCGTAGCCGTCCACTTTGCCCTTACCCACTAATTGCCCGTTACAATGGTCAGGGTGATAGCGAAAAAGCTGAAAACTTTAGCTGTAAATAACACCCTATAAGATAAAAAGAGAACTTACATAGGCTCTCTTTTTATCTCACTCAACTTAATCTTAGCTCAAGCTTTACTGCTTAAACTTTTTAATACTTTTAGACAGATGAGCACGCATCATTTGTCGAGCCAACAAACCATCTTGATCAACAATTGCGTTATAAATATTGACATGATCATGGTGAACCGCTTTTAAATACTCTTCACGATTTTCTGGACTTTGTTCAATCGATTTTAGGCGTGCACGCGGAATAATTTTTTCACCAAGGTACTTTAAAAAATCAACAAAATATTGATTTTCAGAAGCTTCAGCAATCGCAATATGAAAATCATAATCTGCTTTTACCGTGCCATCATTTGCATCTGAAGAAATATGTCGTTCAAAGTCTTCAAGCGCAGCTTTCATTTTATCGATATGGATTTGCTTACGACGCTCTGATGCTAAAAAGACAGCTTCAGACTCAAGGCTAATCCTAAGCTCCAATAAAGAAACAATATCGTTAATGGTTTCTAAACTGGCATTAGAGAGCAAAAAATTCTGTTCAACAGTCTGCTCTTTGACAAAAGTACCAATCCCGTGACGAGTCTCTACAAACCCTAAAGAACGCAACTCAGTGATTGCTTCACGAATGACAGAACGGCTTACTTCAAAAGTTTCAATTAATTCAAGTTCGGTCGGAATTTTCTCTCCGACTTGGAAGTCTCCAGACTGAATTTTTTCGATCAGTTGTTCTACAATAATCTGGCTTAGTTTTTTTGTTGATCTAGGTTTAATTGCACTAGACATAATCTGAAGAACTCGTGAAATGTTGAAAAAATTAGAAAATTCATTTTACTATAAACTTAGACGATAGTCATATTCGGTTTTTATACCCCTAAGTTATTAAAATCAAAATATTTTATCTCAATTACCAAACATTCACACATATTTAAAAAGTAAGCAACTTGTGCTTATTTGAATATTTAATAATTCGTTGAATAAGTTAAAAAATATGCAGCCCAATACCCTTGGTTGAGCTGCACAATTTTTAAATTTGAGCCTGACTTAACTGCCCGTTGACCAGACGGGTAATCTGTAGTGGATTACTATCTTTTAATGCATCGGGTAATAAAACTTGTGGCGTATTTTGGAAACATACCGGACGCAAGAAGCGCTCAATTGCTCCCGTACCAACCGACGTTCCACGCGCATCACTGGTTGCAGGGAAAGGGCCACCATGTACCATCGCATCAGACACTTCAACTCCTGTCGGGAAACCGTTAAACAATACACGACCCGCTTTACCAGTTAACAAATGAAGAAGCTCACCAGCTTGAGATAATTCAGCGTCATCACCAATAATTGTTGCCGTGAGCTGTCCACCTAAAGCGTCAATTCCTTTTAATAAGGTTGCCTCATCTTCTACACCAATCACAATCGACATCGGTCCAAACACTTCATGCTGAAGTTTCGGGTTGCCTGATAATAAAACAGATTGGTCCGCTTTAAATAGATGTGCTTTTGCTTGAGAAACTAGCTCGGCCTCTTGTCCTGTCGCAACTACTTCAAAACCAGCTTCGCGGTTTAGAGCATCAATACCTTGACGGTAGCTTTTTAAAGTTCCTTCATTCAGCATGACTTGAGGTACAGCTTTTTGCGTGCTTTCAGCTAAAGCTGCTACGAAACTGTCAAATTCAGGACCTTGTACGCCTAAAATTAACCCCGGTTTTGTACAGAACTGACCACATCCCATATTAAATGAGGCAACCGTATCCTGAGCGATTTGTTCACCACGAGAACTCAGCGCTTGAGATAAAACCACTACAGGGTTCACACTCGACATTTCCGCAAAGAATGGAATCGGCTGAGGACGGCTCTGCGCAAGGTTATAAAGCGCCATTCCACCTTCAAGAGAACCTGTAAAACCAGCTGCTTGAATCAGTGGATGTTCTGTTAAGTTTGCACCAACACGAGATCCAAAAATCATGTTGAATGTGCCTTTAGGCATATCACAAACTTCAATTGCTTTTTCAATCGCTTCTGCTACAAGCTCGGCGGTTGCCATATGGCCTGAATGTGCTTTGAACACAACTGGGCAGCCTGCTGCTAAAGCCGCTACCGTATCACCACCCGCGGTTGAAAATGCAAGCGGGAAATTACTTGCGCCAAAAACAGCAACCGGACCTACCCCAACTTTGTACTGGCGAAGATCAACACGCGGTAAAGGCTTACGTTCTGGCAATGCAACATCTATGCGGGCACCGTAAAAATCACCACGACGTAAAAGTTCAGCAAACAGTCGAAGTTGGCCTGTAACACGGCCTGTTTCGCCTTGAAGTCGGGCAAGTGGCAAACCTGTTTCAAGTGAAGCCACTTCTTGTAAGTCCGCGCCTAATGCTTCAATTTGACGAGCAATTTCTTCAAGAAAAGAGGCACGTTGCTCTTGAGATGTTTGGCTATAAACTAAAAAAGCATTATGTGCAGCTTGAGCAGCTTGATCCACTTCTTCAAGCGTTGCCTGACTAAATACATAACCTGTTGGTTGATAGTCTTTTGCACCCACACTTTCTAGAGCTGGTGCATTTGCAGCAACGCGTTGCCCATTAATAAACTGCTGACCATTATTTTTACTCATGTTTCGTCTCCAATGCCTGAATACATAAAATTATTGCGGACCTAAGGTTGCGATTAAGGCAGCTAAATCGTCATAGTCTGCTTGAGTTAAATCGCTCAATGGTGGACGTACAGGACCTGCATCATGCCCAACAATTTTGGCACCTGCTTTAATCATGCTTACCGCATACCCTGATTTACGGTCGCGAATTTTAATAAGCGGCAAGAAGAAATCTTTAATTAAACGATTCGTCGTTGCAAAGTCATCACTGCGAAGCGCGTTATAAAACTCCATTGCAGTCTTTGGAATAAAGTTAAATACAGCCGATGAATAAACAGGACAACCTAAAGCTTTATATGGCGCTGCAAAAACCTCTGCTGTCGGCAGACCACCTAAATATGACAAACGGTCACCCATCGTTTGGGTCACTGCTGTCATCATATCGATTTGACCAGAACTATCCTTAAAGCCAATTAAGTTTGGGCACATCTCAGTTAATTTTTGAATTGAATCCAGATTTAATCTTGATACGCTACGGTTATAAAAAATTACACCAAAGTCTACTGAGTTACATACTTGCTTGACGTGTTCGATCAAACCTTCTTGGCTTGCTTCAGTTAAGTAATGCGGCATTAATAGAATGCCATGTGCACCTAAGCGTTCTGCTTCTTTCGCTTGTGCAATCGCTTGTCGTGTCGGACCGCCTGCCCCAGCAATAATAGGTACGCTGCCTTTGCAAGTGTCTACAGCGGTCTTAATCACTTCCGAGTATTCATCTCCAGTTAACGAGAAAAACTCACCCGTACCACCCGCAGCAAATAAAGCACTTGCGCCATAAGGTGCTAACCACTCAAGACGTTTTGCATAAGAAGATTTATTGAAGTCCCCATTTTGGTCAAAGTCAGTCACTGGAAAAGAAAGAAGACCATCAGAAACAATGTTTTTTAACTCAAGAGCATCCATTAGCAAATATCCATACGTGTTTATGTTGTCAGACATCTTATATCACAAGTTTTATTTTTATCAATACATTTTTCCTTTGAAAAACTAAAATTTTTAAAGAGCTAAAACTCCTCTATAAAAACCTAATTAAATTAAACTTAAATATTTGTTTTATATTTAAAATTTAAAAATCACCTCAAATTTGTGTACAAACACAAAAAAGCTGCCCATCAGGGCAGCCATAAAATAAAAACATGTTGTATTTAAAACTAACGAACCAGACACGGTTTTTTATTATTAAACGACCAGTTTGGTATTAAAAATTGCATGGCATCGGCATCATTACGCGCACCTAAACCTTTTAATTTATACAGTTCATGGGCTTGGTTAATTCGGTCCCAGTCCAGCTCAACACCAAGACCCGGTGCTGTTGGCACCTGAATTTTACCATCCTTAATTTCAAGCGGCGCTTTTGTCAGCTGATCTGTACCTTCTTGCCAAATCCAGTGCGTATCAATTGCCGTTACCTTACCTACCGCAGCAGCTGCCACATGGGTAAACATAGCAAGTGAAATATCAAAGTGATTATTAGAATGTGAACCCCACGTTAAGTTATACATATTGCAGAGCTGTGAAACTCGGACCGAACCTTCTAATGTCCAAAAATGTGGATCAGCCAGAGGAATATCAACGGCTTGCAATTGAATACTATGCGACATTTCTCGCCAGTCGGTCGCAATCATGTTGGTCGCAGTGGGTAAACCTGTTGCACGTTTAAACTCGGCCATAATTTCGCGGCTTGAATAACCTTGTTCTGCACCGCATGGGTCTTCTGCATAGGCCAACACACCTTTAAGATGTTTGCCTAACGCAATTGCTTCGTCTAAAAACCATGCTCCATTTGGATCAAGCGTCACACGTGCTTCTGGAAAACGGCGCGCGATTGCTGTAACAGCTTCAGCTTCTTGTTCACCGTGTAACACCCCACCTTTAAGCTTAAAGTCTTTAAAGCCATATCGGTCATAAGATGCTTCGGCCAAACGCTGTACAGCATCGGGTGTTAATGCTTTTTCGTGACGAACTTTGTACCAGTCATGGTTATGCTGAGGTGTTGTCGCATAGTCTAAAGAAGTCTGTTTTTGGTCGCCAATAAAGAATAAATATCCTAAAACCTCAACTTCACTACGTTGCTGACCTTCGCCAAGTAAGCTTGCGACATTCACATTTAAATGCTTACCAAGCAGATCAAGTAATGCTGACTCATAGGCAGTCACCACATGGATTGTGGTACGTAAATCAAAGGTTTGGTTCCCTCGTCCACCACTATCGCGATCAGCAAAATTTTGCTGGATTTTTTTGAGTAAATTCTTATATTCCCCAATAGGCTGCCCTTCTACCAAGGCTTTTGCATCATTTAATGTGGCTAGAATTTTTTCTCCACCCGGAATTTCTCCAACACCAATATTGCCAGAGTTATCTTCGATAATAAGTATGTTACGAGTGAAATAAGGTCCATGGGCACCACTCAAATTGAGCAGCATACTGTCATGTCCAGCAACAGGAATTGCTCGAATTGATTTAACGATAGGTGTAGAGGTCGCCATTAAAATACTCCTTGGCATACTGATGTATTTTTCACAAATGAAACTTATAAGACATCATATGACTTGTCAATATAATCTCGCATAAAATTATTTTTCGAGGCTACTTGCCAAAATAATATTTTTAATCATATGATGTCATACATCTAAAGGCGCGGTTTTAGAACTAGGACTATAGAGTAGATACAAAATTCCGTTTTCTCATCTATTCTATCGATGAATTTGACATGACGTCACCTATTTCACGGATATGCAAATAGGTCGATTATTAAAAGAGTTTGTATATGGATAATTTGCAAACAAATATCGCTGTAGTGACTCAGCAAAGAGCCAAACATACGAAAACTCGCTATTACATTCTAGCGATGATTTTTTTGGTGACGGCTTTTAATTACGGTGATCGTGCAACCCTTTCAATGGCTGCAACGCCAATGTCTCATGAACTGGGCATCGACTCGGTTACCATGGGATATATCTTCTCAGCCTTCGCATGGGCTTATGTTATTGGTCAAATTCCAGGTGGTTGGTTACTCGATAAGTTCGGTGCTCGCCGTGTGTATTTCTGGAGCTTGTTTTTATGGTCTTTATTCACTGTTTTAATTGGGTTTACCAATATTTTAGGTGACACAGCGACCATTATTACTTCTCTATTTGTCTTAAGGTTTTTAGTTGGATTATCCGAATCACCAGCTTTCCCGGGTAACAGTAAAATTGCTGCTGCATGGTTCCCTACCAAAGAACGCGGAACAGCTGCTGCCATTTTCAACTCTTCTTCTTATTTTTCCACTGTACTTTTCGCCCCCCTCATGGGTTGGCTTGTTGCAACCGTACATTGGCAATCTATTTTTTGGGTCATGGGTGGTTTAGGAATTCTACTTTCCTTTATCTGGCTAAAAGTTATTTATAGCCCGACCGACCACCCTACAGTTAACCCAGAAGAAGTAAAATATATTGCTTCAGAAGGTGCTTTACTCGACATGGGTGAAAATAGCCAAAATACTAAAAAAGAAAAAATTACATGGAGCAAGGTCAAACAACTACTCTCATCACGCATGATGCTCGGTATTTTTATTGGACAATATTGTGTAAATACGCTCACTTATTTTTTCTTGACTTGGTTTCCTGTTTATCTTGTAAAAGAAAGACATCTCAGCATTTTAGAAGCTGGTTTTGCAGCAGTTGCACCTGCACTCTGCGGCTTTGTGGGCGGGATTTTAGGCGGGTTAATTTCGGATAAATTAATTCGTATGAATTACGGCTTAAGCTTTTCAAGAAAGCTTCCTATTGTGGTCGGATTCTTAGTTTCAACCTCAATCATTATGTGTAATTACGTCGATTCTCAAGCGGCCATCGTGTTCTTTATGTCGTTATCTTTCTTTGGTAAAGGCGTAGGCTCTTTAGGCTGGGCAGTTATGTCTGACGTTGCACCAAAAGAAATGGTAGGACTATCTGGTGGAATGATGAATGCATTTGGTAATACAGCAGGAATCGTCACCCCAATTGTGATCGGATATGTCTTGGCAAGTACGGGTTCTTTCAACCTTGCATTGACTTATGTAGGCGTGCATGCAATTGCAGCTGTCATTTGCTATACCGCTATTGTCGGCAAGATCCAACGCTTCGAGTTAAAACCAACGTCTTAAAACTTTAGCGCTATAACGTTTGAGCAAATTAAGCGTTATAGCCCCCTCTTCAAATGTATACAAGGAATGATCATGCCCAAGCCTATCCTGATAAGAATTAGTCCCCTTGATAATGTCGCTATTGTGGTTAATGACGGCGGTTTGCCACCATCTACAAATATTGAAGAATATCAATTAACCTTGGTTGATCATGTACCTCAAGGGCATAAAGTTTTATTAGAAGAATTAAAACAGGGCGAAGCAATTATTCGTTATGGCGAAACGATTGGCTATGCCAACAAAGACTTACCTGCAGGCTCATGGGTGAATGAAAATGTTACCGAAATGCCCCAAGCACCTGAACTAGATGATCTCGAGTTAGCAACCCGTCCTGATCCACAACTTCCTACTCTTAGCGGATATACATTTAAAGGCTATAAAAATAAAGATGGCAGCGTAGGCACAAAAAATATTTTAGGCATTACCACAAGCGTTAACTGCGTAGAAGGTATTGTCGATTATGTCGTCAAAATTATTGAAAAAGATCTATTACCTAAATATCCAAACGTAGATGGTGTCGTCGGTTTAAACCACTTATATGGATGTGGTGTGGCCATTGATGCACCTGCTGCAATTGTGCCTATTCGTACTATCCATAATCTTGCACTCAACCCTAATTTTGGTGGAGAGATTATGGTTGTAAGTCTGGGCTGCGAAAAAATGCAACCTGAACGACTCCTAAATATTCCAAAAGAAAACAAATATATTCCCCTAGCAAATGAAGACATTATTCAGTTGCAAGATGAACGCCATAACGGATTTGAAAGTATGGTGAACCATATTTTAGCCGTGGCAGAACAACATCTGGAAAAATTAAACCAGCGTACACGTGAAGAAGTTCCAGCATCTCATCTTGTCGTAGGAATGCAATGTGGTGGGAGTGATGCATTTTCTGGAGTAACCTCAAACCCTGCCGTTGGTTTTGCAGCCGACCTGATTGTGCAATGTGGTGGCACAGTCATGTTTTCCGAAGTTACAGAAGTTCGCGATGGTATTCACCTACTCACCCCACGCGCAGCAAATGAACAAGTTGCCAAAGACTTAATTCGGGAAATGAAATGGTACGATGACTATTTAGCAGCAGGCCAAGTAGATCGAAGTGCCAATACCACGCCGGGCAATAAAAAAGGTGGACTCAATAACATTGTAGAAAAAGCGATGGGATCGATTGCTAAATCTGGTCGCTCACCGATTGTAGAAGTCCTCTCACCCGGGCAAAGACCGACTAAAAAAGGATTAATTTTTGCAGCAACACCTTCAAGTGACTTTATCTGTGGTACTCAACAAATGGCATCGGGAATTACCGTTCAAGTCTTTACCACAGGTCGTGGCACCCCCTATGGTTTAGCAGCAGTGCCTGTCATTAAAATGGCAAGCAGAAACAATATTGCAAACCGTTGGTATGACCTGATCGATATCAGCGCTGGTGATATTGCCATTGGTAAGAAAACCATTGAAGAAGTGGGCTGGGAACTTTTTGAACTGATTTTACAAGTGGCGAGTGGTGAGCAACAAACGTGGTCGGACCGTTGGGGAATCCATAACTCACTTGCTGTATTTAACCCTGCACCTGTGACCTAATCAGATTTAAAAGATGAGGACACCCCTCATCTTTTCACATTTTAGTTATTAATTACGACACATTTCACCAAAACTTACCATCGCTGCTAAAATAACACTGAAAATTAAGAACCTTATTTCTATATGCAAAACCAGACTGCTCCAACTCTCCCCTCAACTCAACTTGGAAAAGCATTGCTTTGTCTCATGACATCGGCATTATTATTTTCCATTATGGGAGTATGCATTCGTTTTGCTTCACAAACAGTGGACAATGCCACCGTCGTATTTTTTAGAAATGCAGTGGGTTTATTTATTTTTATTCCTATGCTCTTTAAGCAAGGGCTGGACTTTGTTAAGACCGATAAGCTTTGGATGCACACTTGGCGAAGTGTCGTAGGGCTCGCTGCAATGTATGGTTTTTTCTATGCCATTGCGAACTTAAAACTATCGAATGCGATGGTTTTTAGCTACTCATCTCCAATCTTTATTCCACTCATTGCATGGCTTTTCTTAAAAGAAAAAATTACTAAATCGATGATTTTTGCCGCCGTTATTGGGTTAATTGGAGTTTTATTTGTTGCTAAACCCGATCAAGGCCTACTCAATGCATTGTCCTTTATTGGTTTAGGCGCATGTTTTTTATCAGCGATGGCTTTTGTCACAGTAAGAGCTTTAACCAGTACAGAACCGCCTGAGCGTATTGTTTTTTACTTCTGTATTTTTGGTAGCTTAATTTCATCAATTCCAATGTTCTGGCATTGGCGTATTTTCACTTGGCATGAACTCGCATTGCTGATTGCCGCAGGACTTTTAGCAAACATTAGTCAGCTTTTTATGTCTTATGCCTATAGCTTAGCCCCAGCAGGACAAATTGGCCCAATGAATTACATTGCCATTATTTTTGCAGGAATTTGGGGATTTGTTTTTTGGCATGAATTACCGGATCTGTTTAGTCTGATCGGCATATTTATTATTTTATTTGCTATTTTGCTCTGTAATCCATTTTTGCAAAAAAAGTTATTCTCTTGCTTTAAGTAGCAAGCAAATCTTATTCTAATTTTGATACTGTAATCGATACTCATTTGGTGAAATGCCTGTCCAGTGACGGTAGGCTTTTCTAAAATTAGAAGTATCTGAAAAGCCGATTCTCTCAGCAATTTCGTCTATGGCTAAAGTTGTTTCTCGCAAATATTCATCCGCAAGACGGCGCCGAGTTTCATCTAATAACTCTTGATAGGTTAAATCAAAACTTGCCAAGCGTCGATGTAAGGTACGCTTTGACATATGTAACCGTTCAGCCATTTCTTGAGCTGATGGGAAAAGCCCCGTTCCATCTAATAATATTAAACGGATCGTTTCCACTAACTCAGGCTCTTCAAGCTCAGCAGCACCAAGCATCCGCTCACAAAACGACTTACACATATCCGCGGTAATCGGGTTGGCATTTGGGCAAGGTACATCAAGCCACTTTAACTCAAAGTGCCATTGCATTACGCCAGCATCAAACTGAACAGGACAATGAAAAACTTTTTCGTACTCTTCGGCATAGTCAGGTGCTGGATAAGGTAATAAAAGCTTCTTTGCTTGAAATGGCCCTTCAAGCACACGTTCAATTAAGGTTTGCATGGAGCTAAACCAAAACTCGCACACCAAAGGCAGAAGCTTACCAAGTGCAATAATGTCTTGCCCTTCAAAAACAGCAGCATCCTCTCGAATATAAAAAGACTTCTTTAAAATAGGCCCAGCGAGCTTAATGTGTCGAATACCAAGTTCTACCGCTTGCCTAAAATTACGCGAAGAATAGAGTGCATAACCATATACCCCAAAATCTGACAAGCGCTGCTTTTGCCCAGCACGTAATCCAATTAACGGATCATGTGATAAACGTTGAATATTTTGAAATAACTGGATTTTTTGAAGTTGAGAAATATATAAAGAGGGTTGATTCATCGCATCTGGTGAAATATTTGTACCGGATAGAACATCTGACATTGAATGGCCTTGCAAGCCTATTTCATCAAATAAACTGGTCAACCCCAGCAAATATGTATTCGAACCAAAAGATGTATTATCATAATTTCCTTCAATAACAAGATTTGTATTTTTATAAATATTATTAGCCATTTAACTCACACCATCCCTAGAGTGACGTGCATAATGGCACTAAACTACCTCTTGTTGTCTCAATTTAACATCGACCATACAACGCTTCAAGCATAAAGTATGATAAGCAAAAGTATGGGAAGGAATAAAAAATGGAAAGCTCCACTTTAAAAGAATATAGCGGCTCTGCCACTGAACATATGGAACTTATTTTTTCCAAACAACGTGCCAATTTTGAGGCGGATCCCTATCCAAGTCTTGAGACACGCCGAACAAAACTACATCAACTTAAAAAACAAATTATTCGTTATCAAGATGCTTTAGCTACTGCGATTAATGCTGACTTTAGTTCAAGATCACTGGATGAATCTAAACTATTAGATTTACTTGGCTCTGTGTTAGAGGCTGATCATGCAATTCATCACTTACGCCGCTGGATGCGCCCAAGTAAACGCCGTACCGAGCTTTTATTTTTATCAAATCGTTTAAGTGTGCAATACCAACCTAAAGGCGTAGTTGGTGTAATTGTTCCTTGGAACTTTCCAGTTTATTTAGCACTTGGTCCGCTCATTGCCGCATTAGCTGCGGGCAACCGAGTCATGATTAAATTGTCTGAAATTACACCAAACACTAATGCAATGCTACGACGTATGCTCGCCGAAGTCTTTAATGAAGATGAAGTCGCAGTCTTTGGTGAAGAAATTACAGACCCAGCAAGATTTACCTCTTTGCCGTTTAACCATATTGTATTTACTGGCTCTCCAGCTATTGGCAAAGTGGTAATGAGAGCAGCGGCTGAAAATCTAACTCCTGTTACACTTGAATTAGGCGGTAAATCACCAGCAATTGTGAGCCGCAACTACCCGCTTGCCGATGCTGCAAAACGCATTACACATGGTAAAGCAACAAATAGTGGTCAAATCTGTGTAGCACCTGACTACGCGTTGGTTCCCAAAGAAAGTATTGATGAATTTGTGGATGCTGCAAAATCAAGCTTTATAAAAATGTTTGGTCAAAACATTGAAAACAATGAGAATTACACGTCCATTGTCAATGACCGTCATTTAAAACGTATTCAAGATATTTTGACCGATGCACAAGAAAAAGGTGCGCGGATTATTCCTTGCGACACTTATAGCTTTGACCAACAAGGCCGCAGAATGCCTGTACAGATTGTGCTTAACTGCACTCTCGACATGCGCATTATGAAAGAAGAGCTCTTTGGCCCTGTTTTACCCGTGGTGGCATATGATTCTTTAGATGATGCGATTACCTATGTGAAATCGGATGAACGACCTTTAGCACTTTATTGCTTTACACATAGTTCGGTAGAACGTGACCGTATTTTACGTGAAACTCATTCGGGTGGTGTAACCATCAATGATTGGGGCTGGCATGTAGTTAACCATGATGCTCCTTTCGGAGGTATCGGAAACTCAGGCATGGGGTCATATCATGGTGAAGAAGGTTTCCGTGAACTTTCACATGCAAAAACGGTATTTACACGCCATCGGTTTTTCCCGACGCAGCTTTTCCACCCTCCTTATGGAACATTCCTACAAAAGTTAGCGATTCGCTTTTTCTTGAAAAAAGGCGATCCAAATATTAAATAAGGATTATAAAAAAGCCTCGTTACGAGGCTTTTTACATTCTCTAATTTTATATAATTTTGTTTTAATATTTTATATTTAGATTAGAATATATTTATACATAAAATTATATTTAAATTAGAAATGAAAAACTCCTATAGAATTTGTTTAGTAATTTTTATAAGTCTAATTAATTGCTTTGGATTCGAAAGACTTTCTTACGCTCAAATACCGGAAGAACTACTCTACAAAGCCCCCAAAGAAGTAGATATCACTCATCTTGCTACTATCAAAGGCTTTCAAAAAAACAGCCCTATTTTAAAGTTAATCACAGCTCGCATCTATATAACGTATATCGACGATAAAGCAACTTTAAATGACTCAAACGATTGGGATAAAAATTATCTTATTAGTTCTGGTTTTCATAAAGTTAAAATTATTTCAGATGCTCAAAAAGTATTTTCTTATGGAATTCTAACCTTTAAAGCAAAACCTCAGCAGATCTATCAAATTAAAAATAATCAAGCAGAGAGGAAAAATAGTGAAGATCTTGTTTTTTGGATAGAAAATATAAATACAGGTGAAGTTGTTACTCCTAAAGAATCTTTTACTACTTATTCAAATCAGACCCAGCCAATCTACACTCCTGTCATACTTAATAAATAAAGGTGAAGCACTTGTTTAATTCAAATAAAATTATTTCTATTAGTATGTATTCATTACTATTAACAAGTTGTATAAGTACCCCAAAAAATCTCAATCCAATCGAATATTATGTTCCACCAAAGAATTCAACTCATACAGCTACAATCATTGGCAATTTATACGATCGTAAATATGTAGCAGATACGATAGCCTTTGTATTTGCTGTAGAAAAAAAGAAAGTAACGGATGGCTACCATAAATTAAAGGAACCTTTAATGCTTCAAACTGGCGAGCATGATTTACAAATTTGGTGTGGCCGTGGAGCTTTTAACTATACAAACTTGATAAAAGTAAATATTGAAGCTAATAAGACCTATCAGGTCGGTTATGAATTAAATCCAAACAATAGAAAAGGATGTGCATTTTGGATTATTGATTTAGAAACAAAAAAGGCAATTACGGAGTTGGTTGATGGAGTAGAGTTATGGCGAGCAAACCCAATTACTTATAGGCCAATTCAGAATGTTTTAGAACCGAGACCTAATGTGAGTAATAGCTATACTGTTCCTATTACTGTAATCAATAAAATGGGGCATAATTAAAGTAGTAGTCATAATTAAAGTAGTAGTCATAATTAAAGTAGTATTCACTATTAAAAAATAGTGACTACTACTAATCATTAAATTTTCTTAACTTTTATTCATACTTTAAACTATCTAAAGTAAACGACCTGTAATACATCTATTAATTTGTTCTTCTGTTAAATCAAAATCTATAAATCTATTTCTTTTAGTTTTTTCAAAAACATAATCTTTTAAATACTCTAATAAAGTTATATTTGTTTTTTCTAATACATCGTCGTCAGCATCATGTAATGACCATATAAAGTCATCATTTTCAGCAGTTAATAGATAGTAAAAATATGTCTCATACTCTCTTGATAAGTAAAACATTTTCATATCAACAGGATCTAGTTTACCTTTACTTGTTAATATATAACCCAAATCTTCTTTTTCAGATTGTTGAGCATGTCTAAACTTGTTTGGGTTCCATAAACTTTTATACATATAGAACTCATCATTCCATATTAGCCCCCAGAACACCTCCCCATTTGAAGAAGAAATTCTCTAAATTGTCCATGAATATTTAAGTTACAATGTTCAGCAATCAACTCTATTTCTTGCTCTGTATAACCTTGTACCTTTTCAGGATAAAAAGGAAGCTGTGTTCCCTCAACACGGCAAGCAGATAATTCTTTAACAAAATCGATCATCATATTCTCCATAAATTAGTTTTTACCTGTAGTGCCATGAAATATTGATAACCTCATAAAAGGAACTTCATTATTAAAATATTTTCCACTGCTAAATAAACATCCATTACACATGCCAGCAGGCTCACTCATTATCACTTTTGATGGAGTAGAGTTATGGCGAGCAAACCCAATTACTTATAGAAAAATTCAGAATTTTTTAGCACCAAAATCTAGTATGAGTAATAGCTATACTGTTCCTATTACAGTAATCAATAAAATGGGTCATAATTAAAGTAGCAGTCACTATTTAAGAATAGTGACTGCTAATAATCATTAAATTTGCTTAATTTTTATTCATACTTAAAACTATCTAAAGTAAACGACCTGTAATAGACCTATTAATTTGTTCTTCTGTTAAATCAAAATCTATAAATCGATTTCTTTTAGTTTTTTCAAAAACATAATTTTTTAGATAATCTAATAAGGTCATATTAGTTTTTTCCCAAATTGCAGATTCAGCACTATCAAGGAACCATACATAATTATCCTGCTCAGAAGTAAATAAATAATACAGATAGGTTTCATATTCACAGGATAGAAAAAATATTTTTTTCCCTACAGGATCTAATTTTCCCTGATTATCAAACATATAATCATCTTCTTGAATATTTTTTTGATAGTTGATAAAAAAATCTTTTTCACATCTATAATCATACATGTAGAACTCATCACTCCATAATAAGCCCCCTGAACATTTTCCTATTTGAAGTAAAAAATCTCTAAATTGTCCATGTATATCAAGATTAAGATTTCTAGCAATTAGCTCTACTTCTTGCTCTGTATAACCTTGTACTTTTTCAGGATAAAAAGGAAGTTGTGTTCCCTCAACACGACAAGCAGATAATTCTTTCACAAAATCGATCATCACATTCTCCCTATATTAATTTTTACCTGTAGTGCCATGAAATATTGATAACCTCATAAAAGGAACTTCATTAGTAAAATATTTTCCACTGCTAAATAAACATCCATTACACATGCCAGCAGGCTCACTTGCCGTATTTTGAATTGACATTGTAACTTTTGATGGAGTAGATGAGTAAGAATCTTTGATATAACTAAATAGCTTTGCTTCAGCATGGTTATTATTAGTTATAGGTTTACCATTTTTATCTACCGTATATGTAATTGGCTGAACACTATGAGAGTCCGTGGTAACCACCTTATACTTGACGCCATTAATAACCACATCAGTTGGAGCATTTCCATTCCAGGCAGGTCCACTCACAGCAAGAATATTGTCTGTACCAGACTTTGTTTCAACTTTTGCTACAGCAATTGATACCTTTTCAGGAACATAACTCGCTTTTAGCCAACTTCTGTTATTTACCAAAGCTGCTCGAACAGTATCTGGATTGATTGTGGCATCTTTGTTGCTCGTTAAACTGGCTGTAGTATAACGCTGCCCAGCATATTTAGGTTGTGCAACATGAACAACTGGTCCAACTTGCGGAATATAACGTGTAATACCAACAGAAGCTATTTCAGCCAGAGCAACTAAACGGCTTGGATCATTCGTACTCAAGCTTGTGCCTGTGATTAAAGTAATGACAGCGTCACCAACAGTCACTGTATTTCCAATCACTGGCATTGATTTGACTCTATCCAAGCCTCCCGCTATTTGAACACGAGTAGCCTCATTTGCATCTAAATATTGTTTATATTTAGTTTGGCAGGCTGCGGTTGAAATACTATTACAATTTGTTTTTTGCCAAAAATCTATTTTTTCGAAAGTTGAATATAAACTACCAAGATCACGGATATTGGCATCTGCTTTTGAAAGGCTATTAAATTTAGGCCAACTATTAAATTTACTATACTCAGAATTATAAAAAATTTTATTTACTTTATTTAGTTCATTTCGAGTTCGTTCACCTTCAAAAAGATCTTTTATGCCATTAATACAGGCATTGCTTGTAGCATTTGCACAGTCAGCTCTTAGACGTGTGTCATTTGTTTTACTAATAGTTTCTGCAGCAGCTATCATTGCACCACTACATTTACCTACACTTCCCCCACCTTTAATACAGCCATCATAATTTGTTTTTAAATCTCTATAATTTTTTGAAGTTAAGTAATTATTACTGACTGCTAAAGAAGCTGATGATGCAGCATAACCTGCGTCATAACCAGCTAAACTAGCTAAACTGCCTGATATTAATTTAGAAGTGTTAATGACTTTTTCTTGATATTTATTTATTTCCTCTGCTGTTGCATCTTTATTTGGTTGCTCTATCATTCCTGCAACAATCTCACCAACACCAGCACCAATTGCTCCAGCTTCACATTGTTTTTGAATAGCTCCAGTTAAGCAACCTGATGCAATATGAGCAATCTTATGTAACAGAGAATCTATAACTGTAGGGTCTTTTATATCTAAACTTAATCCAATATTCTGAGAAAATTCAGCCTGTAAGCTATTACTAAGACCCGCTAAAAGTGATGCTTCAAGATTATCACTCAGGCTACCACCATTGATTGCAGAATTAATAATAGATGAGCTAGTACTATTAACAAATGCTACATATAAACGGTCATTAAATGCGGTACTAGTTTCCGGTAAGTTAAATTGAACAGATATACTTTTTAACGCGCCCGCTGTAGCAATAGAAGCAACTAAATTACGTATTGATTGGTCACTACCCAATTCTTTTAACGTGGCAGCAACATTTCCTCCATTATTGATTAAGCTGATACTTGCCTGAGTAGAAAGTGAAGTAATTGCAGCTTGAGCCATTGAGGCAGCCACTCCAGTGGTTGAGAAACCAAGTGCTCCTGCGGCAGAAGACCCTGCACCAGCTGTTAAAGCTGTTACAATAATAGTTAATATTGCAGCACCGGCTGGTGTTAAGCCTTGCTGCTTGTAATCCCAATTTTTTTTCGTTAACTCAACCGCAGTCCAGCTTACATTTTTATCTTTATTATCAATTAAAGTCTTTAAATACTCATATCCTTTTTCTTTTGATAAATTATTAATAATATCGACAACTTCTGAGTTTTCTCCTTGTTTAATAGGAACCTGTACAGATAAACTGCCTTCAATTTTAATATTATTAACTGGACCATTAAATTTAGGTAAATTAGCAAGTTCTTCAACTGTACCCTTACTTTCCATACTTTGCCAGAAAGTATTCTTTTTACTATTATCCTGAATATTCGAATACAAGCCCTTAGCTGACGTAATAACCAATTTTGCATCGGGAGAAGGATTAGGACCATCACCTACCTTAATTGAAACTCCTTCAGTAAAGTTAAACTGTGTACCTTCTAAATATGTACTTCCACCAGATGAAGAAGCAATATAATGCCCTGTTATTACAGTGGGTATTTGATTATTAACAATCTTTGACCCAACAGAATTTGAATCTCTATATTCAACTCCTAAAAAGCCAGCATCTTTTTTAATAGTACTTACTTCATTTATCTGGTCTTGAAAAGTGACCATATAAATATCTTTAGCTGCTTTTAATTTCACCTGATCTTTAGGTGCCTGAATCTGCGCACCATATAATGATATACCCCCCCCCAGAGACTCAATATTTATTTTATTTGCTTTAAGTACATCACTTTTACCAACAACCCCCTCTAGTATTCTGGTTTCTGTTGTACTAGATTTTTTTAAACCGAATAAAGATTCTTTTGTCGTAGTTTGCTGTGTTTTTGTATAGATATTATCCACATTATGGCGAAAATCTATATTTCCACTTCCAACAATATTAACTGTATCAGTTGCTTTAATATCAGTCCCTTGTAGAATTAAATTCAACCCACTTTGATCATTAGCAATTAAATTAACATTTTTCGCATTAATATTATTTGGCTTAGTAATATCTATTTTTTGATAATAATTTTCATTTTCTTTACCAAGTTCATATTGATCTTTTACATTTGCAAACACAATTGAAGAATCTAACTGGTTTTCTACCAACTCAGCTGTTTTTTTCTTATCTAACTTACCTTTAGCGTATACAGTAAAATCCCCTAAGGTGTTTACATTAGCAGAGTTTAAAATTATACCATTATTTGAAATTAAATTAATATTTCCATCCGATTGTAAATCAACCCCTCTATGTAGATATCCAGAAAAATTTAAACCAGAATAATCTATATTCTCATTAATTTGTTTAAAATCCTCAAAATAATAGTTAAATCTTTTTTTACCTAAAATAACTGCATATTCAGAAGATAAAAAGTTATTTCTATTAAAAATATTTGTTACACCATATGCATTATTAAGATTAACAATTTCTTTTTCTGCATTATTTATTTCGTTATTGGCATAATCAATACGCTTTTGTCCTGCCCCCTTACCTGAAACTCCCCGTCTAGTCAAATAAATATGATAGTTTAAATCATCAAGTTTCTTTTTATATTCAGGATTATTTTTTTTAAACAATTCAAATTCACTATAGGGATCACCATAACTCTCAGTAAATTTCCCCATAACATTTATGTCATTTAAAGTTTCTTTTTTAGAATTAAGACTAATATCTCCTTTATTAGCCACAATAGAAATTCCATTTTTTGACTTTAATCTTGCCGCATTAAGATCCACATAATCTGCAGAAATATTAATAGAACCATTTTCAGAAGAAATTTCTTTATTATTTTTCACATCATCTTTACTAAAATCAATTATCCTATTCAAAGTCACACCACCCTTTGAATATAAATTTATATCACCATATGCTTTAATTTTATTCGTCTTAAAATCGACCCCCCCTGTAGATCTAATGTCAATAGACCCATTGTGATTTTTTAATAATGAATTATTTTCTAAAAAATCATTTTTAGTTGAAGTCAAAAACAAATGTAGGCCCTTATCAGAATTACTATAATTTTCTAATGAATTTATTAAAATAGCACCTCCTTTAGCACTAAGAAAACCATCAACCTCAACTCTACTACCTAAAATAGAAATCAATCCATCAGATTTAAAGTTATTAGATCCAGATATATATTGGTTATCAAAAAAATTCTTACCATTAAAACCATCTCCAATGTTCAACTTATCTTTAGCTTGAATATTAGTATGGCCATTAGAATTTAGATCATTTACATAAAAATCAAAACTACCATTAGAAAATAAATTTATATTTTTCTTTGCAATATATTTACCTGAAACTGCCCTTAAAGAATTATCCACCAAAAATAAAATATTATTAGCCTCAAAATTATTTTTATTATTTGAGTTTGCATACGAGTATAACTCCTGACCCATATAGTCAAATCTTGTATGATAACCATATTTACTAACATCAATATTTAAATCCTTACCTTTAACTACAAAATCACCAAAATTTGTTTTAAAATTAGCACCATTTAAATAAACACCAATATTAGAATCAATACTTATATCATTAAAAGCATTAATATAATTTTCACTAACCTCCTGATTAAATTGACCTGTCTCTACACCTTTAGAGTTTAAAACTTTTTTTTCAGTTATTTTTGAATTAATATTAATATTTCCATTAGATTTTAGATAAACCCCTCCTAGATTTGATGTTAAATTTAGTGTATTTGCTTTAATATCACCACCAGATGAAACAACACCAATATCGCCATCTAAATTTAACTTAAGCCCCTCTCCAAGATTAATATTACTTTTTGATTCAAAATTGACTCTTCCTTTTGAGTTAAAGGTAAAGTTATCACCTAATTCCAAAATTCCACCTGAACCAATTTTGATATTTTGTTTTTTTAAATTATCTTTATTTTGTGAGAAATCAATTTTATTAAGAGATAAATCTCCATGACTATAAAAATTATAGTCCTCCTCCGCTTTAATTATGGAACTATTAATTGATAATTTCTTATTTACACTACCACTTTGAAGATTAATATTTTGCCCAGAGGTTAAATCACTCCCTTCTAAACTCAAACCTCCACCTAATATACTTATACTTTTACCTGATTTAATTTTGTTATTTTTTTTAATTAAAATACTTTCCTTACCTATAATATTAACATCAGATTTCCCATCAATAGTTGAATTACCTTCTAAATTAATATTATTAGCATTCAGATAAACTCCACCATTTATTGCTGAATTTTTTAATTGTATTTCATTTTTTAAGTTAATATTGCCATTTGCAGCTAAAATTAATGCCGTATTATTACCTTCATCAATTTTAACTTCTTTTGCAGTAATATTTAAATCATTAGCTGAATCTAAATTAACTATCCCCTTACCAGAGATCGTTCCACTATTATTAATATCACCTGCTGCACCCGTACCCGTTGTTTGTATGTTCACTAAACTCTGGGTTTTACTGGTTGAACTGATTGTGCCACTGTGTTCAATTTTTCCAGCACTGGTAATCACCAGATTGTTGACTGCCTGAATAGTCCCTGCGTTAGTCACACCCAAACCTTTTTCAGTTCCCATCAGATAGATATTATTGGCGTACATTCCACCCAAAGCTTTAACATCCACAGCCAATGTCGGTGCGGTTCCAGTACCAGTTTTAGCTGTAACATCCTGCAAATCGGCACTGACATTATTCGCCCCTGCAATGACTTGAATATCATTTTTGGCACGTAGTTCCGCACTGAGTTCTAATGCACGGGTATAGAGGTCCACATAATTTGCATCGTTATTATTTCCACCCAAGCCAAATTTAGAATTAGGGTTTGCTGAGACCGTAATTTTTCCTTGGTCAACCGTAAACTGCTTGATACTGCCATCAGCATTTAACTGAGGTTTACCTGTGGTAAAAATTGCCTTGTTGGCATTAATAAAGCCACCACCTTTAATGTTAATACCGGATGGGTTAGCAATAATCACATCTGCCATTTGCCCTGCAACTTCCAAGTTCCCTTCAAAGCGTGAAGCGGCTGATGAATTTACTTCATTTAAAATAACTCGCGCTTCGCCTGTAGCTAAAAACGGGTTGGCTGCAACGTTTCCTACTGTTTGTGTCGTAGCGCCCTGACGACTGTTGTTGAGTACAACACCTTCAGCCAGTACATCAAACTGTTTATAAATATTATGGGATATCCCATTTTTGGGAGTTTGAATATTGACCACAGGAACGACTGTACCTGCTGAGTTCTTACCAGCACCAATCACTGCTCTATTCGCAGCATTTGCTGCACTGTCCGCTACAATACCGGCATAGACAGGTGCTAAAGGCATCCACAGACTCATACTGGCAACCAGTGCTTTCACTTGCCAAAGTTGATGAAAGGCCTGAGATTCAGTGTTATTAATGTTGCTCTGGGCACTTGCTTCACTTTGGCCTGATGCCTTGGTTTGGCTTCGTACATTTTCGGCCACGGCCACAAACATTTGACGTGCTTTGCTATAAATAATGCGATAACTATTCTTGTTCATGAATTAAGTCTTTTCTAAAGTAAATTAATAAGAAAGGTTGATACTAAAACCGGTAACCCAGTCTTTTTTTATGCTGTCAGGTGCAATCAGCCCCCGACCTGTAAAGGCATCCAGATAAAAACTATTTTGATAAGTGCGTAACCCTAAAACACTCCCGAGTAAATAACGCTGACCCGGTATGCTATTACGCCCATTAACCCAACCCTGATCGACTGCCATATAAAACTGGGTATTTGGAATTGGTGCATTCAAGCTGATTTCTTGCTGTACATACTGTCCGTTATCTCCAGAGAGCATGAGCTCACCATCAAAACCACGCACGCTATAGCGCCCGCCAATATAAAAGCGGTCATTCGGTACTAAAATTTTCGGTGCATATTGTCCACGCCAGTTAAGGCGGTATTGAGCTGGTTTTTCAAGCAAGAGA
Source organism: Acinetobacter sp. Leaf130 (assembly GCF_001423205.1). Classification (NCBI taxonomy): domain Bacteria; kingdom Pseudomonadati; phylum Pseudomonadota; class Gammaproteobacteria; order Moraxellales; family Moraxellaceae; genus Acinetobacter; species Acinetobacter sp. Leaf130. The sequence continues at coordinate 282,882 of NZ_LMOE01000001.1, read as the reverse complement.
AAGGGCGTGCTAAAACGTAAATCGGCACTTAAAAGTGGAGCACGGGAGTAACCTTCAACGGGAAGATAATTTCCCTTATTATTATTATCAGTAATATTTTCTTCTGGTGCAGTTCGGGCACCTACCCCCATCCCACGACGGTAATCGATGCTGCCGTCTAATACCGCATTTCCTAAATATTGACGGTGCTGAAATCCTAAATTCAAGCCTGAGGTTTTACGGTGTAATACTTCAACTTCAATATCATTCATAAAGCTTTGGCTTTCTTTATGATAAATCTTCCCGTAAATGCTAGTTTTATGCTGCCCGCTACGGCTAATCACACGAGATAGATTTAGATTGGCTTGCTGACTATTACCATCATAAATAACGGGATAGCCAGATTTAGGTGCCACCGTTCCCTGTCTATAATAATAATCATTATAGCTAAGGCCTAAATCATAGTAGCCAACAGGTAGTTGATAACTAATGAAGTAACTCCGATTTAAACCTTCATGAAAGTCATCTAATGAATGGCCCACGTTTAACGATAAAATATCATTTAAATGAAACGGGTTATTGACGCCTATTCCGATGTTTCCCATATAGGTACCCGTGTCCTGATTACCCGAATCATCTACACTTAAATTGAAATTAACTTTTTGCTGGGGTTGTAATTTAAGTATTAAATCGCTATAGCCCGTTAATTCTTTATCTTGAGAACTTGCCGGAGCAATTTGCATGTCTACTGCATAGACACGTTTCAGGTTTTCTAGTCCCTGATCAAGTGTTTTTAGATTAACAATATCACCCGCTTTAAATGGTAACCCTGTCTTGAGCTGTAATGACGAGATTTTTCCTTCTTGAATTACGATCTTATTCAGGCGACCTATTTGCACACTCAGGTTTAAATTACCCTGATTTAAGTCTTGTGGACTCACTACAATTTGACTGGTAATAAAACCTTTTTTTAGAAGTTCGTTTTGAGCATAGTTCACAATGTTATGTAAGCTTTGGGTGCCAATACATTTGCCCAAAATACTCTGCGGATGCTTTTTTATAGCTTTAACCACAAAGTTAAATTGCTGCAAGTCAGACTCAGACTGACTACTTAAGGGTACAAGACTAATTTTTTTAACGACAACACACGGACTTTCTTTAACAACCAGATGCTTAAAGTCCTGTAAGGTTTTTGTACTTTGATAAGGTGTTTGCTGAGCAAGCTGATCTTGTAATTGCTGATTGAGCTCTTTTAAACGTTGATCTTGAAGTACCTGACTAGGTAAAGAAACGTCTTCGATGGCATAGACATATTGGTTAAAACCCGCAAGAAAAATAATGGAAGAAGTTATAAAGTTCTTAGTTAACATCTTATAGACAGAATTGTACGTATAATCACATTATTTTACATAAACACAATATATATCTCAATATTTAAGAGAATAAAAAGCTAGGATTCTGCCTAGCTTTAAAAAAATTCATTATGTAATTTAAATATAATCAACCTTTTGAGCTTTTAAAATATCAAGCTGCAACATCTTTTTCTTTTTATATCTATAGGCAATAAACAAACCAATAAACCAGATTGGTGAACACTCAAGTGCAATTAAGGTATCGTGATCTAAAGCTAAAATTACAATAGTGAAAACTAAAAATAGCATCGTAAACCATGCCATAAATAATCCACCCGGCATTTTATATTGGGATTGAATATGTAATTCAGGGAATTTTTTACGATAGGAAATATAAGAAAGTACAATCAACATGAATGTAAAAATACATAAAATTGAAGTGAGCGCTGAAATAATTGTAAACGCAGTCATGACGTTTGGAACAATAAATAAAATAGAGGTTCCCACCGTTACACAAGCCATCGAAAATACGAGTCCTCTAATTGGAACCTTACTTTTAGATAACTTACTAAAGCTTTTAGGAGCATCATTGTCTAATGCTAAACCGTATAACATACGACTGGTCGCAAAAATTCCACTATTGGCCGAAGATAGCGCTGAAGTTGCTACAACAAAATTGATTAAACCTGCCGCAATTGGTAAGCCAACTAACGTAAACATTTCCACAAATGGGCTTTTTTCTGGTGAAATTTTTGCCCAAGAGGTGACCGCAATAATACAAACCAATGCGCCCACGTAGAACAATAAAATACGTAAAGGAATAGAGTTAATCGCTTTTGGAAGTGATTTATGCGGGTCTTTGGTTTCAGCAGCAGTTGTACCGACAAGCTCAATACCCACAAACGCAAATATGGCAATTTGGAAACCTGCCAAGAAACCTGTTACACCATAAGGAAACATAGATTGTGTTTCAAACAAATGACTAACCGATGCCTTAACACCATTCGGAGAAGTAAATCCGGTACTAATTAAGTAAATACCAGCAAGAATGAACAGAATAATTGCTGTAATTTTGATGAGGGAAAACCAAAATTCGAGTTCACCAAATAGCCGAACGGCCACAAAATTGAGTATGGTTAAAATTGCTAATGAAGTAAATGCAGGAATCCAGACGGGTAAATCAGGATACCAAAACTGCATGTACCCTCCGATCACGATCACGTCTGCAATAGCAGTAATAATCCAGTTACACCAATAGGACCAACCAAGGAAGAATCCCGCCCACGGACCAAGATATGCCGTTGCAAAATCTGCGAATGTTTTAAAATTAGTATTCGCCAGCAGCAACTCGCCCATTGCTCGCATTACGAAGAAAAAGAAGAAACCAATAATTAAATAGGTTAAAACAATTGAAGTTCCTGAAATACTTAATGTTTTACCGGAACCCATAAATAATCCAGTCCCGATTGCACCGCCAATCGCAATCATCTGAATATGACGATTGGTTAATGAGCGTTGCAATTTCTCTTCTTCTTGCTCAGTCATATGTTGACTACCAAGAAGATCTCCTTCCAGGAATTGCTTTCCGTTATTCTTACTCATGTAATATTTACTCCAATTTATAGCAATCGTTGTAAATGTTTTAATAATAAATAAATTATATGATTATCAATTTAGTCCATTAAATCATTTTAAAAATATTATTAAATCATTTAAAACCTTATAAATTCCTTTTTAAAAGCTATTACCTACAACAATAAAAATTAATCATAAATCCTTTCCTTCATTATTATATTAGCCTGACCTCTATCAATATAATTTCGGTAGAGAATTAAAATATATGAATTAATTAAATATTTTAATTGTCTGTCATTTATAGAATAGCGACAGGCTAATGAATTCCAGCTCAGCAAGCAAGATTGTGTTTATCCATGTACCAATCTTGCGTTAGCGATAATATAGTATTCCCTCTTAAATTTGGTGAAATGTATAGTATTTCTGCTTAATTAACAGCCATTCGCAAATGATCAGTCTCTTTGAGTTTGTTTACCGCTTTTGGATTGGAAACCTGTTTAGCTTGAACACTTAGCACACGAACTAAACAACCATTTTCGGCATTCAATTGTTTTGCTTGTTCTTGTGTTAATTGCAGCTTTTCTCGATAAGGTTTGCTATACACAAGAATGGCACGATAATTTTGATAGTCATCATTGGCTACAATGTAAGGTTCATCCCCTACCGCAATATTTTCAGGTTGTTCAATTTGGACCACTACAGATTGACTTTCTTTAATCGCTCGTAAGTTTTCAATATCGGCCTGCAATGTCGCCCCACCATCAAAAATATCGACATATCCTTTATAGCGCAGCCCTTCTTCTAGCAAGAGATTGTAGGCTGGTCGAGTATTTGGATGGACAATACCAATTGCTGCTTTAGCATCGTCAGGCAACATATCGACATAGAGTGGATGTCTTGGCATCAGCTCTGCAATAAAGGCCTTTTGTCCGACTCCACTTAAATAATCAGCTTTGGTAAATTCAATATCAAAAAACTTATGGCCTACCGCATTCCAAAATGGTGACTGCCCATTTGCATCGGAATAACCACGCATTTCTGCCACAATGGTTTCTTCAAAATATTGGCGAAATGCCGACAGAAACAAGAAGCGAACTTTAGATAAAAATTTGCCATTTTTATTTAAGCGATAGTCCGGATCTAAGAACAAAGTACAAAGCTCACTACAGTTGGTGTGGTCATTACTCAAATATAGTGTTGGTAAAGCTTTATAAACACTTAGCGGTTCCGAGGCATGAACTTGCGTCCCTACATGAAAGTTGTACCAAGGCTCTTTTAAACCAAGTGCGACTTCAATACCGCAGACCCCTACTACTTTGTTGAGTTCAGTATCTTCGAGAACAAATAAATAAACCTGATCTGCCTTTGGCAACTCACCTGCAACTGTCTTGCAAGCTCGGTCGATGCGCGCTGCCAATTTTTCTATATTGGGCTGTAAAGACGTCAAGCCAAAACCTGCTTTTTGAGCCAAGAGGTAAAGGTCATTAACGTCTTTAGGTTCGATGTAGCGAATAATCATCATGCCGCTTGTTCATCCTTTTGAATTGCTACGAAGCGAGCAAGTGCACGATCAAATCTTTTTAAACCTTCATCAATATCAGCCAAAGGAATAATCAGAGATGGTGTAAAGCGCACAACATTTGGACCAGCAATAAGACTAAGTAATCCCTCTTCACCCGCAAGGTTATTAATATCTTTTGCTTTGCCAGCGAACTCTGATTTTAAGACGCAGCCAATGAGTAAACCTTGACCACGAATTGTTTTAAAGATTTCATATTTTTCGTTTAATTTATTTAAAGCTTTTTTATAGTAATCATGGCGCTCTTTAACCCCGTTAAGCACTTCGGGTGTATTAATAAATTCAAATACTGCACCTGCAACTGCACTTGCTAACGGATTACCACCGTAAGTCGTACCGTGCGTACCAACTGAAAAATGCGGAGCAAATTTATCTGTCGTTAACATCGCACCGACTGGGAAACCACCACCTAGCGCTTTTGCAGTTGTAAGAACATCTGGAATAACACCAGTGTTCATGTAGGCATAAAGTGAACCTGTACGGCCTACACCAGTTTGTACTTCATCAAAAATAAGTAAGNGCTTTTGCAGTTGTAAGAACATCTGGAATAACACCAGTGTTCATGTAGGCATAAAGTGAACCTGTACGGCCTACACCAGTTTGTACTTCATCAAAAATAAGTAAGGCACCAAACTCATCGCACAGTGCACGTAAGCCTTTTAAAAATTCGATGTCAGCCGGAATAACGCCGCCTTCACCTTGTATCGGTTCAACAATAACTGCACATGTTTGCTCATTGATCACCGCTTTTGCAGCTTCTAAATCGTTAAAGGCAACATGATTAATGCCATTTGGAAGTGGTGCAAAGTCTTGTGAATATTTAGGTTGACCACCAGCTGAAACGGTAAATAAAGTACGGCCATGGAACGCATTATTAAATGCCACAATGCCACTTTTACCAGCAACACCGCTGTCTAAACCCACTTTACGAGCTAGTTTCAATGCAGCTTCATTGGCTTCTGCACCTGAGTTACAGAAGAATACCTTGTCTGCAAATGTATTTTCAGTGAGTTGTTTTGCAAGGCGTAGAACAGGTTCATTTGTATAACCATTTCCAACATGCCAGAGTTTTGTTGCTTGCTCTGTTAAAGCATTTACTGCCACTGGATGCGCATGACCTAATGCGTTTACTGCAATCCCGCCTGCAAAATCAATATATTCTTTATTTTCTTGATCCCAAATACGTGAACCTTCACCACGTACCGGAATGAAATTTGCCGGTGCAAAAACTGGAACCATCCACTCGTTAAAGTCACTACGAGAAACTGCAAAATTATTCATCTTATCTAGTCCATTAAATTGAATTATTAGGCTTAACTGATTCCCCTATTATTCAAAATCAAATTGATTCACAAAATTTGTAATTCAGTAAAAAATGAATTATTTTTTACCAATCTGATAATTGACAATTACAATATGGATAACATTGATCAAATTATTTTAGGTTTGCTTAAAGATAACGCACGGATGTCTGTTACCGAGTTAGCCGAAAAAGTTCACGTTTCAAGAGCAACGGTAAAAAAGAGAATCGAGTATTTAGAGTCGTCAGGCATCATTACCGGATACACGGTACGGTTTAAACCCAATGCAGAACGAAATGTCATCCGTGCATGGATGAGCATTATGGTCGAAGGGACCAAAGCGCAGTCTGTGATTAAAGAATTACGCCTAGAAAGTGCCGTTGAATGTTTGCATAAAACTAATGGTAAATGGGACATTTTGGTTGAGCTACGATCTGACACTTTAGAAAACTTCGACAAAGTTTTAGAAAGAATCAGGAACATTTCAGGTATTTATAACAGTGAAACCAGCATCTTGCTTGCGAGTCATAAGACCTAATAACTCACTTTAATTTCAAATAATAAGAAAGAAAAATTGATGAGCTAAGCATAAGGTTTGGCTCATCAAGCTGCTCTCGATTATAAAAATTCTTCTATTGTCTTTCGTCAAATCAACAAAACTATTACGACGTTGAACCTATTCTAAAAATCTTCAATAAATTTTTTAACTTTTTTTAAACAATAAAATCAAAAACTTAAAATCCAATTTGATTTGAATTCTAACTTTTTTCATTCACTCCCCCCGTCAAAGCATTTGACAGAAAATTTAAAACATAATACATATAGTATTATATGTTATATGTTAAAACCTAAGGACAAGGTATAAAAAATGGCTAAAACTCAACTAAAACACTTTATTAACGGCGAATATGTTGCTAGCAAAGGAAATGATTATTTCGACTTGGTAAGTCCGGTGACTGGCGAAGTTTATGGTCAATCGCCTAATGCAACCGAGGCAGAAGTTGATGCTGCTTACGCTGCTGCAAAAGAAGCTTTTAAAATTTGGGGACGCAGTACACCTTCAACTCGTCAAAAAGCATTGCTTAATTTAGCAGATGCTATTGAAGCAAATGCGGAGCGTTTAATTGAGGCGCAAAGTCGTAATACGGGTCAGTTAAAACACTTAATTGCATCTGAAGAAGTTGGTGCATCGGCAGATCAGGTTCGTTTCTTTGCAGGTGCTGCTCGCCTACTGAATGGCACAGCTTCAGGTGAATATTTAGAAGGTTTAACCTCTTCTATTCGCCGCGAACCAGTCGGTGTAGTGGGTCAAGTTACACCTTGGAACTATCCACTCATGATGGCTGTTTGGAAAATTGCGCCTGCTTTAGCAGCTGGTAACACTGTGGTACTTAAACCAAGTGACACAACACCAGAAAGTACACTTTTACTCGCAGAAATTGCTGCACCATTTTTCCCTAAAGGTGCATTTAATGTGGTGTTAGGCCAAGCTCAGGTCGGTTCAAAAGTTGTATCGCATAAAACACCTGCGCTCGTTTCTATTACAGGTTCGGTTCGTGCAGGCTTACAAGTTGCAGCTTCTGCGGCAGCTAATTTAGCCAAAGCCCACCTTGAGCTTGGTGGTAAAGCACCTGTGGTGGTTTTTGAAGATGCCGACATCGATAAAGCTGTTGAGATGATTGCTTTAACCGGTTACTTCAATGCAGGACAAGACTGTACTGCTGCAACACGCGTGATTGTGGCTGAAGCAGTTCATGATGAATTTTTAGGTAAATTAATTGAAGCTGCAAAAAATACACGTTTTGGTGAACCAGATGATCAAGACGCTCTTTATGGTCCACTCAACAATGCTAATCAATTAAAGAATGTTAAAACCTTTATTGACAACTTACCTGCTCACGCCAAAGTTGAAACGGGTGGCAAGCAAGCCGATCGTCCAGGATTCTATTTTGAACCAACTGTGATAAGTGGTTTAAAGCAACACGACGAAGCAATTCAAAATGAAATTTTTGGACCAGTCATTACTGTTCAAAAATTTACAGATGAAAATGATGCTATTGAAAAAGCCAACGATATTGAATATGGCTTGGCTTCAAGTGTCTGGACTAAAGATCATGCACGCGCAACTCGCCTGTCTCGTGAACTTGATTTCGGAACCGTTTGGATTAACACCCATATTCCTTTAACTGCAGAAATGCCACACGGCGGCTTCAAAAAATCAGGTTATGGTAAAGATTTATCAGGCTACGGTTTTGAAGAATATACCCGCGTTAAACATGTAATGAGTTCAAATGAATAATAAAAATCAGATTTGAAAGGAGATCAAAATGAATAAACAAGAAATGAAAGACTTTGTGAGTAAGGCGCACCACGAGTTATTTAATTTACACGATACCACTGCTCTAGACCGTTATTTTTCGGAAGACTTTATTGAGCACTCTCCACTGGTTGCCAACGGTATTTCAGGATTGCGTCAACTGGTAGAAGACTGCCCCGACATGCAACATGAAGCTGTGCGTGTATTGGCAGATGGCGACTTGGTTGCGATTCATGGGCGCTTTCAGGGATTAGATGAAAACCCGTTAGTTGGCTTTGATATTTACAGAGTGAAAGACGGCAAAATTGTAGAGCATTGGGATGGACTAGTAGCAGAAGCAGCTCCAAATGTGAGTGGCAGAACACAATTAGATGGTCCAACCGAAATCGTAACTCACCATGACCCAGAGGAAAATCGTGAGATTGTGACCTCTTTCTTTAAGAAGTCATTAATTGATGGCAATTACGAAGCATTTAAAGAATACACCCACGGCGATCAGTTCATTCAGCATAGCCCAGATATTGGGGATGGCGTTAAGGCAGTGATTGATTTTTTGAACAATATCCGTAATGAAGGGCAAGGTTTGGTATACTCCAAAACTCATCGCTCCATTGCTGATGGTCAATTTGTATTGACACATTCTGAAGGAAATATTGCTGGAAATCGACATGCCTATTTTGAATTGTGGCGTGTAGATAATGGCAAAATTGTTGAACTTTGGGATGCAATACCAGCTGTGCCTGAAGATGAACAGGCAGTCCATCAATATGGCGTGTTTTAATCATTTATCCGTTTCATTAAGCTAAGTCACTGACTTAGCTTTTAGAGAATTCGCCATGTCAGCATATACGATAATTTTTGCACCTATCGCTCAGGCAACTCGCTCGGAACAAGTTGTTGAACGCTTGGAAAATGCAATTATCTCTGGATTGCTCAAAAGCAATGAACAACTTCCTAACGAGGCGGATTTAGCTCGCTTAATGGGAGTGTCACCGATTACCGTTCGTGAAGCGTTAAATACTTTACGGGTAAAAGGTCTGATTGATACTCGACGCGGACGAAACGGTGGAAGTTTTGTTTGTGAGTTACCTTCCGACTTACTTTTAAACAAACATCCTTTGCGTCAAGCTTCAAATGAATATCTTGCTGATCTAGGTGAATTTCATAGTGCAATTTTAAGCCATGGTGCCTATTTAGCAGCACAAAGAACAACTGAATATGAACTGGGCAAAATCAAAGAGCTTATTGAACAATTTGAACAAGCCGTTGAAGCAGACACTCGTGCCCAGCTTGATTTACGTTGCTTGCTGACGCTCACCTCTTTTGCCCAATCAGCTCGACTAGCAAATCAAGAGTTAACCATACAAGCCGAATGGGCGCCACTCATCGCAGTGCTTTATCAAGATGATCATTTTCATCAATTGGTCGTCGCGCAATACCACCAACTTTTATCATCTTTTATTCAAGGCAATGAAGATGATGCTGTTATTCAAGCACGAAAAATTATTTCGATGCTAACAGACCAAATGCTTCGATATAAGTTATCTATCGAATAAAAATAATAAAACAGAGCGCTTATCAAATATCGAGTGAGAAATACGGAATTTTAGGAGTTATAGGAATGACCCAACATTTAGATATAGAAGAGCTTCAAAATTTGTTAAAGACGGTGGTTGAGGAAACGACAGCCATTACAGAAAAACTGGCGGCTAAAGCGAGCAAAATTCTCTCAAAACATGAACCTGAAAAAACAAAAGACGTTAAGCTTTCAGGTTCAGAACGTTCAGCTTTGCAAAAAGAAATTAAAAAGGCATTACAGGAAAGCCATTACAGTCAAGGTATCGGCTTTGCAAGTTATAGTCCTGCAACGCAAGAAGAACAAGATTATTGGACACTCGAATGGTGGTATAAAAAAGAAGATCAGTTACAGCAAGCCAAACTTGAAAACTATCAAAATGCTCAGCGCTTTTTAGATTTTCGCTCTTTTGAGTGGTTCCATAAACCTGCTCAAAATAAAAGTCCGTGCATCCATGGGCCTTATGTCGATTATATTTGTAATGGTGCATACACCATCACCCTTGCCCATCCAGTCATGATTCGTGATCAATTTATCGGTGTAATTGCCACCGACATTTTAGTTTCCGCACTCGAAAAACTTCTCATGCCGAAGCTGAAAAACATCAAACAAAAAGCAATCGTGATCAACGATTCTTCTCGAGTCATTACTTCAAATGACGTCACCATCAGGACAGGCACACTATTTAGAGGACAAAGCCCCGAGCAGGTTCTCTCACGACCGTGTCAATCTTTTCAATTGGTCGTTATCTAGAGCAAAGTCAAAAATACTAAATATTTGACCTTACTTTAGGACATTACCAAGGCGAAACAGCACCTAAAGCTTCTGGCTTTTGTTCAAACTTTCTTCAATCAGACTTGCTTATTCAGGTCTTGGGGAAGTTTTGGCTCAAAAATAGCATCGCTTTTCCGGATGAAAAGCAAAACAACGAAATTTGAGGTTGAAATGACATGGAAAATAAAACGTCTTCCTTAAAAAAACTGTCTCTTTGGCAAGTCACGATTATTGGTATTGCCTACATGACGCCAATGACAGTGTTTGATACTTTCGGCATTGTCTCTGGAATTACCAATGGTCACGTGCCACTTGCATATTTACTCGCACTTGGTGCTATGTTACTCACCGCTTGGAGCTATGCAAGATTCAGTAAAACTTCAGAAAAATCAGGCTCGGCATATAGTTATACTGCCGAAAGCCTAGGCCCTAAAAGTGGCTTTTTTGTCGGTTGGTGCTCCCTACTCGACTATCTGTTATTACCACTCATTAATGTTTTGCTTGCCGCAATTTATCTCACTGCCCTCATTCCAAGTCTGCCTTACTGGTTTTGGGTGATTGTATCGGCGAGCCTTGTCACCTTAGTGAACTGTTTCCGTATTCGCTTACTCGCTAACTTAAGTCTGTTGTTTGTGTTTGCACCCATCATACTCATGGTTATCTTTGTCTATTTAGTGATTCAGGGTATTGGCTCGACTCAAGGTTATGAGCATGTGCTTACCTTGGCTCCACTCTGGCATGAGCACCAATCGTTACTACCACTCGTTGCGGGTGCCTCAGTTTTGTGCTTTTCATTTTTAGGTTTCGACGCAGTCACAACGCTTTCAAATGAAACCAAACAACCCACTAAAAATATTCCCCGTGCAGTCATGTTAACGACTCTCGCAGGTGGGCTTATTTTCTTTACTGCCGCTTGGTTTATTCAGCTTTATTTTCCAAACAATCTTCGCTTTCATCATCCATCGGAAGCGCTTCCTGAAATTGTGCTTTATGTCGGCGGGGCTTTTTTCCAGTCTGTATTCTTATGCGGGCAAATTATGAACACCGTTGCCTCTGGCCTAGCCTCACATGCCAGTGCTTCACGTTTACTGTATATAATGGGCACCGACAATATTTTTCCCAAAAAGTATTTTGGGACAATTCATATCTCCTTAGGTACACCATTTTTCTCGGTTTTATTTGTTGGTCTTATTTCAATGTCCGCGGTTTTTCTAGATTTAGCACAAGTCGTAAGCCTTATCAGCTTTGGTGCGCTAGTCGCTTTTACAGCCGTAAACTTCTCGGTTTTTATGAAATTTTATATTAAAGATAAACAGCGCTCAGGGTTTAAAAATAAATTTCTAAACCTATTTTTGCCGCTTATATCAGTCATCAGCATTATTTGCCTCTGGCTTAACCTTGACTCATCTTCACTGACTTTCGGATGTTTCTGGTTATCTTTAGGTATTCTTTTATTTATCTATAAAACGATTAAAAAACAAAGTATTGCTATTAGTAATGCTTATTAATTTTTAAGGAAATTCATCATGAATATTATTTCTAAACCCCAGTTTTTAAAAGACGTGGAATATAAACCAAGTAAATCTCTACAAGTGGGTAAAGAATGGAGCTGGTTAAATCCAAAACATGCAAAATTTGACACAACAACGGTAGAAGGCACATCGGTAGATAATCCAGCGAACTACTATGAAAGCTCACTTTTTGATTGGCATACATTTGACAGTTTAAAGACCGATTTAGAATGCGATGTGGTTGTTATTGGTGGCGGTTTATTAGGTTCATCGACAGCCTTACATTTAGCTGAACAAGGCGTAGATACCGTTTTATTAGAAAAAAATCGTATTGGTAGTGCAGCTTCTGGTAGAAATGGCGGACAACTCACCCCCGGTTTGGCACGCTGGGAAGCTCAAGAAATGGCCGATCGATTAGGTTATGAAGATGCAAAAAAACTGTGGCATTTTACCTCTACAGAAGCGATGCAACTTATTGATGACATCTCAGAAAAATACCAGCTCAACTTTGACCGAAAATATGGTCATATTACTGCCGCCGTTCACGAAGGACATTTAGTGGGTCTAACCCAAGGCGCCGACGCCCGAAAATATTTAGGTGAAGACCATACCCGCATTGTGGGTAAACACGAACTCATGGACTATATTAAGTCTGATTATTATACGGGTGGTTTAATTGATGAGTTGGGTGGACAAATTCATCCTTTAGCTTTAAACCGCGGCTTAATTTATGGTTTTTGCCAAAATGGCGGTTCTGTTTATGAGCAAACAGAAGTCATTTCGATAGAAGAAAAACCAGACGGTATTTATGTTCATACAGCCAATGCAGTCGTAAAAGCTAAAAAGTCTGTAGTTTTGGCAGTTCATCATGCTTCTTTTAAACTTTTATCAGAACAAAACAATACCACTATTCCATTTTATACTTATGTTGCGACTACCGCTCCGCTAGAGCTTGATACAAAAGAGCTTCTGCCATTTGGGCATCCGGTTTATGACACTCAGTTCCAGATTGATTACTACCGTCCCGTGTTTAATAACCGTTTATTGTTTGGTGGGCAAGGCACTGGAACGTGTTGGGGTCCAGAGAAAACCTTAAATTATCTAGAACATCGAATTCATACAGTATTTCCTCAAATTAAAAATCTAGAGATGGACTTTGTCTGGAGTGGAACGACTGATTTAACGGTAAATGGTGCAGTTGATAGCCGTAAGTTTGGCAATAAATTTCCGATTTATGCTGTTCACGGCTGGAGTGGTCACGGCGTTGCACAGACAGTACGCATTGGTAAAGCCATCGCAAGTGATTTTGTTGGGCAATCTAATGACTTTGAAATGTTATCTAAAATTGACCATCAAAATATTATGTTTGGCCGCACACTTGCACCCGTTGTCATTCCACTCGCAAAAAGCATGTATGGCATCGGTGCAATGTTAAACCCTGGCAAAATGGTGTCTTTCTAATTTATAGAACCACTAATTTCAGAAAAAGGATTCGTATAGCTTTGTACGGATCCTTTTTTATTTAACTGAGTAAAATCCTTTTCAAACTAGGTTATCCCTAACCAATCTATTACAATAGCGCCAGCTTTTTAATTCAGCGCATATATTTTGAGCAACTCATCTTCCCAATTAAAACGTGGACTTAAAAATCGTCACATCCAGTTAATCGCTATGGGTGGTGCTGTCGGGACAGGTTTATTTTTAGGTTCTGCACAAGTCATCCAGTCTGCTGGTCCTTCTATTATTTTAGGTTATGCCATCGTTGGTTTGGTCGCATTTCTAATTATGCGCCAAATGGGTGAAATGATCGTAGAAGAACCGGTTGTCGGCTCTTTTAGTTACTTTGCACAAAAGTATTGGGGAAGATTCCCCGGTTTTTTATCGGGCTGGAACTATTGGGTAGTTTACATTCTGGTTGCAATGACAGAACTAACAGCGGTCGCTAAATATGTGCATTACTGGTGGCCTCATATTCCTGCTTGGATATCAGCCTTATTTTTCTTTGTTTTGGTCACGTGTTTGAACTTGGGCAATGTTAAATTTTATGGTGAATCTGAATTTTGGTTAGCCATTATTAAAGTCGCTGCTGTCATTTCGATGATTGTATTTGGCTTATATTTATTGGTTACTGCGGGTAATGACTCTATCGCTAGCTTTTCAAACCTATGGCAGCATGGCGGATTTTTCCCACATGGGTTTTCGGGCCTGTTTTATATGCTCGCCTTCTTAATGTTTGCTTTTGGCGGTATTGAACTGATTGGGATGACTGCTGCTGAAGCTGAAAATCCAGAAAAAAGCATTCCACAAGCCATTAACCAAGTCATCTTTCGAATTTTGATTTTCTATGTGGCTTCACTTGCCATCATTATGTCGCTTATTCCGTGGAATCAGCTTGACCTTGGTGGTTTAGATAAAAGTCCATTTGTCATGATTTTTAGCCAACTTGGCATTGGTTGGGCTGCACATTTACTTAACTTTATTATTTTGACTGCTGCGCTTTCGGTTTACAACAGCGGCATGTATGCCAACAGCCGTATGTTATATGGACTTGCAGTACAAGGTCATGCTCCAAAAGTTTTTGCACAAGTGAGCAAACAGGGTGTTCCTAAAGCTGCTGTTATCTTCTCTTCTATTTTGATTTTTGGTTGTGTATTGCTTAACTATTTCGTACCAGAAGAAGCTTTAAGCTATCTCATGTACATGGCCGTAGCCGCTTTAGTTTTAAACTGGTCAATTATTAGCTTTACCCATTTGAAGTTTAAACGTGCGATGAAACTTGAAGGTAAAGCTGTCAAATTTCCTGCGCTATTTTCGCCTTTAAGTAACTATATTGTTTTAATTTTCATTGGCATGATTTTATATATTATGTGGACTCAAGGATTTGAAAAATCGGTGATTTTACTTCCGATCTGGATCACTTTCATGTTTGGGCTATATAAATTTTTAAGTTGGAAAAAAGCACTCTAATATTCAAAGAAGGCTTATTCAAACAGGATAAGCCTTTTATCATTTAACAGCTCGTCACCCTAAGTAACTTCAGAAAATCTACTCGAAAAACCATTCACATTCTATTCATCATTGTTGAATAGCTCTCTGCTAGACACATTGATATGTAACCCTTAGTCATTCTAAACATTGGTATTTAATGGGATAATTATTAAAGTACAAGTGTTTACATGATCTATAAATATTTGCGCTCATGTTCAGCTAAAATCAAAGCAGACCAGTTTATTGTTGCAATCACTCAATAGGCAAAAGACACTTCATCGAAAGACAGGTTCTTTACCCACTTTACTGATTTAGCGCCGTCAACTGTGTCACTCAATGATGAAAGACAGGAAATTTTATGGAAAAAGCTCTGCAATGTCCTAAGTGTGGTTCTACAGAAATTGAAGCACGTGACCATGACAAATTACTTAGAACAACTGGCGGTGTTTTACTCACAGCTGCTGGCACAACAGCAGGCACTGTAGGTGGTGCAGCAACTGGCGCTACTGTTGGTGCAGCTATTGGTACGATTGCTGGACCTTTAGGTGTGATTGTTGGCGGAACTGTTGGAACTTTTGTTGGTGCAATTAGTGCAGGAATCACTGGCGGTGTGGTTGGTAATATTTTTGGTAAAAAAGCGGGTGTGATGATCGATAAGAACATTTTTCAGGATTACCGCTGCCTAAAATGTAAATACCGTTTTAAACAAAAGAAATAATATTTATCTAAGTTAAGCTCAGATTTAATTTATTTTAAAGGTAAGGAAAGTAAGTATTTTTGATTGCTTTCCCCTCCCTTTTCTTTCTTATTACTCTCAGCTCAAAGTAATAAAAAATAATCTAATAATATTTTTGATCGTCACTATTTTCATATCCAGATAATCTAGCTCAATAACAGATATGCAGATTAATTTAATTTTTAAAAATTCTACTGAACTGTTAAAATATGGGTCTTCTTGATTTCATTACCACCACCTGCATAAAAACCCGCCCAAATATTAATAGTAAATCTACCTTTATATTTAGGTGTCCCGTTGACCTCAATAATATTACAACCATCTAAATCATTAGTAGTTTTAACTGTTATTCCTAAATTTTCAGGTATATCTTTTTTTAAAGGCGAACTTGTATCACTAAATTTACCTCCAGAAATCTGTATAATTTGTCTATACTCTTTATTAACATGAGCTATAGGCAAACTATCAGGAGTAATTATATATTTCTTACCACAACCGGTAAGTATCAATAGAATTGAAAAAATAATAGAGTAAATATAGTGATTAGATTTTCCCATCATTAGGCTATCTTCTTCCTGTTAAATGGATAGAAATTTTATTTTACTTATTAAAAGTTAAGTTCTCTTTTTACTGAACTGTAAAAGCATAGGTTTTATCGATTTCATTACCGCCGCCTGCATAAAAACCCACCCAGACATGAATTGTAAATGTACCTTTATATTTTGGGGTTCCCTTGACTTCAATAATATTATAACCATCTCGATCATTAGCAGGTTGAACTGTTATTCCTAAATCTTCAGGAATATTTGTGTTCAATGGCTGATCTTTATCAACGACTTTACCACCTGAAATATGAATTACTTGATGATATTTTTGATTGACATGAGCAACTGGTAACTCATCAGGTGTAATCGTATATTTCTTACCACAACCTGTAAGTATCAATAATATTGAGAAAATAGCGATAATTTTCATTAGAATATCTAAAACCAATAATAATTTAAAATTAAGTTAATTCAACAATTAGAACACTATATTTTTTAAATTATTAACTATATTCTTTCCTGATCTTAGATATTATTTATCTTAGTCCAGACCAATTTAATAAATATTTATTAGCAGCCACATTGTTTTTTTATAATTTCTATATTTTTGGCCGACTCTTGATCTCCTTGATCAGCAGCAATCTGAAGTAATTCAATTGATTTACTAATGTTTTTTTCTACCCCTCTCCCTTCATAGTATATTCCAGCAAGCATTTTAGCGGCATTTCCATCTTTTCCATTTATAATAGCCTTGTTATACCAATAGGCAGCCTTTTCATAATCTAAAGGGGTCCCTTCGCCATTAAAATACATATTCCCCAAATTAAACTGTGCACTTAAGTCACCCAAAAGAGCAGCTCTATTAAAAAGATTAAAGGCCTTATTATTATCCTGTTCTACACCAACTCCATCCTTATACATTCTTCCTAAAAAATTAATAGCTACTCTATTATCTTTTTTCGAAAGTTCAGAAAAGGTATCTAAAGCCTTGGGAATATTAGTATATTTAGTTACCTCTGTATAATAAATTATACCCAAATTAGCTTTGGCTTCCTCCTTACCTTGTTCGGCAGCTTTTTCAAACCAATACACAGCTTTATCTAAGTTAACCTTATTACCATTTAATCCTTGTTGATATATAACACCTATATTGTATTGAGCAACTGGTTCACCATTTTCTGCATCTTTTTTATATTTACTTAACTCACTATTGGAGCTTTTGACTTTTATATTAGATGAATGACATCCTACCAAAGTTAATGTACTAAATATAAATATTGATAAGAAAATTTTCATATTATCTCTCATTTAAAACATGCCTTGGTTTGGAAATCAAGTGGATGATAGCCCATTTTGGAAGGAGCCTCAGGAATTCTTGGAGCTGGCGGTAATTTATGATCAACAGTTGACTGTTGGTTTTGTGAAGCTTTGAAATTATATTCTCAATCTTTAGTAGTATGTACATGATCATAAAACTATTCTTATTATTAAAATCAGTAATTAGATAGATTATAATTTTCTATAGATACAGGCATATATCTTTTATTAAAATTGATCTATGAAAATCCTTCTTTTTGAAACGTTGTTTTTTCGTTTATGTTATTTTACGTTGCAAATTGAGCAAGTAGAATTCTTGTATAGTAAATTAACACCCATTAATCTATCCGAGATAAAAGATGTTATCAAAAAAAATTTTTCTAACTGTTTGTCTTTTAAGTATCTTAAGTTCAGGTTGTGCAAAATCTGTCAATCAAGCTAATGACAATAATGAACAACAGCACTCTAATCAGAATAATATAGATAATATTAATGTAAATGATATCCGATCAAAAGCTGAAAAGGGAGATCCGGAAGCACAGTACAATTTAGGTGTAATGTATGCAGAAGGATATAAAGACATTCAACCCGATACTCTAAAAGCTATTGAATGGTACACTTTATCTGCAAATCAGGGTTATGTTAATGCTCAATATAATTTAGGTTTATTATACATGGGAAATGAGCATATTAAACCAGATTATATCAAAGCAAAATATTGGTATGAGAAAGCCGCAGTACAAGGTGATATTCCATCCTTAAACGAACTTGGAAATTTCTACAGTAAAGGCTTAGGTATTAAGCAGGACTATCAAAAGGCTATTAAATACTACTTAGATGCTGCAAATGCAGGTGATTCAGATGCTCAAACAAATCTTGGCACCATGTTTTTACATGGTAGAGGAGTAAGTCAAAACAAGTTAGAAGCTTCTCAATGGTATTTAAAAGCTGCTATCCAAGGAGATATTGATGCCCAATATAATTTAGGGCTTATGTACTTACTCGGAGATGGTATAAAACAAGATTATCCTCAAGCACAAAAATGGTTTTTGGCAGCTGCAAATCAAGGCGAAAGCAATGCACAATTTCATCTCGGGAAAATATATAAAGACGGGCTAGGAGTAGATAAGAACTTATCCTTAGCCCGTACCTGGTTTGAAAAGTCTGCTGAAGCAGGAAACTCATATGCAGCTCAAGAATTATCCAAGATGAACTAATATCTTTATATTTAGACAGGTTTCTCTTTAATATGTTGAAGGGAAGCCATGTGCTCCCAAATCCCAACTATGACCGGGACCATGAATAATAGATGGGCCATTTGGATTACCAACCATTTCTTTACCTTGACTAATAGTAATACCTCTTGCTTTACTTTTTGACTTATACTCATCTTTATAAATATAAGGGCTTATTTTATCAGTGTGTGAGCCCGCACAGTATTTAGATTCTCCTGTTGCTGCACACCCTTCTATATAACCTCTATTAACTTGTCTTTCCCCATAATGGTAATTACGTTCAAAAACCCCATACTCATAACCTAAACCTACTTTTCGTTCCATTGTTAATGTACTTTCACCATTACCTTTATAATTAGCGTAAATCCCAACACCAACTCCTGCTGTCGCTGAGCCGCCTACAGATTTCCCTGCCGCATATCTTTCGGCTACATCTTTTAAACTTTTACTTGTTGCATACTTTTCATATGTATCTGATGCTGATTTTACACTTCCATATGAACCAATCGAATTCGATGCAAGCCCCCGCGGATCTATCCATTGAGTTGGATCACTTACATAAGCAGAGGTATTAATTCCGCCACTTAAACCAATCGGGTCTTTACTCATATATCTTGCACTATGAGGCTCATAATAACGATAACGGTTATAGTGTAGTTCTGTTTCCAGATCGTAATATTGTCCTTGAAAGCGTAAATTATTTTGTTCAAATGGATTATCTTGGTTTACCGCTGTAATTTCCGATGCCGTTCCCCATGTGTCTTGGAGAATTTCCCATACACACTCTCCTCGGGTATTGGTCATGGTTTGTGGTGTTCCTACCTGATCACAGTGGTAAAAAGTAATTTGCTCTACATCAGTACGTTTTTTTCGAGTATTACTATTCCATACTGGGTCTTTATAAATAGAATAAGGTTTTGTTTGATATTCCTGATAATCAGGAGTTTCTATGAGTTGAATGAAATCCTTATAACCTGCTTGTAATAGTGGAACAAAGCTATCAGGTTCATAAATATAGTGTTTTGTATAATTGGTCTGTGCAGATTTAAAAGACTCCCATATCATTAAATCTCCATCCCAACCAAATAAAGTTAATGCTCTGGCTGTTTTTTTGTAGAGTCGACGACCAAATACATCATAACCATATTCTGTAATTAGACCATTATTATCGCTTCGAATAAGTCTGTTTTGATTGTCCCAAGTCAGTTTAAGGTTTTTGCCTGCTTGAGTAATCTCTATCACATTACCTTGAGCATCATATTGGTAGTGTTTACCTTTATAACTTTTAATAAGGTTATTTTTAATTTGTGCTGGACTTAATACCGAGTCAGTGTCAATTAAGTTACCAGCTGGGTCAAAGCTAAAGCTTTCTGCTTTATGTAGACTTTGAGCTGCGATTAAACGCCCAATTGGATCATATTGATAATTGAGCTTACCCAGACGGCTATCTTCGACTTGACTAAGCAAATAGTTTTGATCGTATTGATAGTATCTATGTGCTTGATATTGTAAATAGTCTTGGGTTTCTTGCTCAGATTGAATGAGCTGTGCACTCAATAACCCGATATCATTATATTGTTTGGTTTGAATGAGTCCATTTGCTAATAATCGTGTTGTTTCTCTATGCAAATCATCACGCTGAAATGAAACAACTTCTTGGTTATTCAAACCAATTGCATAAATATGCCCTGAACCATAAACAAGATGGTTCAATGTTTGGCCATCAGGTCGAATTGTTTTAATTAAATTTCCAAGCTCATCATATTCATAACGTAATACTGCTGTGAGCGGTTTCAGTTCTGGAATTTTATAATGTTGGTGCTCTCTAACCAACTGTCCAAGTGCATTGCGATAGAAATCAATTTGGCTAACCTCATTACTGGCTCGGCTCAGTTGGCTATTCAGGTTATAGTCAAATTGTTCTGTTTGTTTCTTTCCTGTATGTAAATGGGTAAAGCTTTTTGATGCAATCTGTCCATCGGCATAATAGTCAAATTGGGTCAGTATATTTGGTTGACGGATTTGAAATAACCTTCCGTTCTCATTGTAACTGTAGTGCTTTTCCTCTCCATCAAAGGCCTGCTCACGTATCAAATATCCATACGGGTTGTGTTCAAACAAATATTCGGCTTGATTTTGGTTAATCAGCTTTTGAATGCGGCCTTGTTTGTCCCATTGATAAGCTACGCTATGTCGATTGGCATCAATACGTTGCTCTAATAAGCCAACTTGATTGTACTTATATTCCGTTACTAAACCTTTAGTATCTATGTGCTTAAGTAAGCGTCCTTCTTCATCATGTTCAAAGTATTCTTTTAACCCATCAGGATAAATAATGCTTTGTAGCTGCCCTTTATCTCGGCCTTTGGTACTGTAAATATACTGTACAACTTTATTATTTGCAGTTTGTTCAGCTGTCAGTGCACCATCTTCATCATATTCCCATGTACTACTCTTACCTGAGCAATCAGTATATGAAATCATCTGCCCCAATTCATTGTATTGAATTTTCTTAGCACTACCTTTTGCATCAATAACTTCAACCAATTGATTATTATTTTTATATTTGTACTGTGTGATATGCCCTAATGGATTGATTTCTTTACTAAGGTTACCATTTTTATCATATTCGCGTTTCCAAATACTGCCCTCTGGGTCTTTAATTTCAACTAAATTACCCTGTTCATCATATGCAAAACGAATTACTCCGCCGTTTGGCTGGAAAATTTTAACAAGTTGATCTTGATCATTATATTCTTGTTGAGTCTCTCGCCCTTCAAAATCAATTTGACGAGTAATCCGCTTTTGCCCATCACGGCTGTACCATGATTCACGTCCATCTGCTAAACGTGTGCGGTAAGTAAACCCATTGAGGTCAAAGTAATAGTAAGTTGGAACATCATAAGCGTCATAAACCGCCACTTGACGTAAACGTGGATGCCATTTTAGTTTGGTATGGAAACTACCATCATCGGCCCATTCTTCTATCGCTTTAGCTTTGGCGTCTGTTGATTCATAGCGAATATTTTGTCCACGCCCTGTACGGTCTGTATAACGTGTTAGTTGATGAGAGTGATTATATTCATAAGTTCTTGTATGGCCATTCTGATCAATAGCTTTAATTAAGTTACCGCGGGTATCATATTCATAACGAGCTAATGGTTCGGCTTTATCATCTAAAAACACCGCCATAATTTTAACTTGCTCATTAAAAGCAAATTTTAATTGGTGTTTGGCATGCTCTAATTGAAAATCAACATATTGAAGATAAGCAACCTTTTCAAAAATAAGGTAACTTAAATCAATCTTTTCTTGTGTTTTTTCATTGAATTGTTGAATCAATTGATAAGGCTGTCCAACTGAAAACTGATGAAATTGAAAAGACCAGTCTCCCCCAAAGTTTAGAACCAAATCTCCACTTTTAAGAGGTTGTACTATTATTCCTTCATACGGTACTTCATAAGTTTCAAATGTAATGGAAGCTGACAGTTGATGCTTTCGCCCTTTACTATCAATAAATAGATAGCCTTGAGCATTTTGTTGAATCATATTGGAAAATGGCATCATCCAACGTGCACCAATCATGCTTTGATCAAACTCATCCATTTGTGAGTTATATTGCCGTATAAAAGAAAAACCTATTTTCGGTAAATAGAAGTCTGCATGTTGAACCCGTTCAGCACCAATTGAATAGCTAATACTTTTTCCAGATTGCGAATCAGCACCTTCACATGGCGGAGCATTTAAAGCATCTGCCTGTAAACTTACAAACTCTAAAGTGTCTCCTTTCGTATGCCGTTCATACTCACCCGTCTGGTTGATTGGCACATTTGCATTACCTTTATTTTCTAATGCTTGTATAGCTTTCAGTGTTTCTTGTAATAGCCATGCCAACGTATATTTTTGGCTTGCATTCGCTTGCTGTTGTAAAGTTTGACTTAAAGCCGCAATAGCTTGAGTTGCTTCTTGTTGTAAAAGACTTGTTATATTTGGTTGTATTTTAGGGGTTAAATTTGCTTGGGTAGGCTTCCCTAACAAATCAATGAGTGGAATGGCCCAATTTGTAAATTTGAGTTTTGGATCTCGTTTCTCTGCACTTGCACCTGCCGCAGTAGTTATTCCTACATTTATACCTATTGCTGGGGTCGCCATGCTTTGTAATATAGTTACACCCAACGCCGTAGCACTGGCAAGTAGAGTGCTTAACTTCGCTTGAGTCTCTTTTAAAAAGTTCTCTAAATCTCCAGCGATCATCGCATTAAGATGTAAACCTAACCGCTTAATATCAGTTTCTGTAATTTTTCCATTTTCTCGATATAAGCGCTGTGCCATTAAACCAAACATCGGACGTAAAGCCATGCGCGCATGAGCTTCATTACTTGGTTCTGAAAATAAGCCTATTAAATTTGCCGCAAGTAATGCCCCACGTTGTACAGCAACATCACCAGTTTTCTTATCTGTAGCATAGAGCATTAGGTCTAACACACTACCCGTTAATGCAAAGATATTAGCAATCGTGGTTATATTGGCCTTACTTTTTATTTGTTCTAGTGTCGTGTTTCCACACACTTGTAAATAACGCTGAACCTGACTTGCAATCATTTGCAAGTCCGCTACATCCGTAACGCTATTTAAGTTAAAAACAGCAAGTTCAACAGCAGGTTGTTTTTTAATTTCTTTCTGTTGTGTATTCTCTTTAGCCATCAATATAAAACCTTTAATTCATTCAATTACAGCAATATTTTTCTATGTTGAATCGCTCTATTCATCTAATCTACTTTTTTGACTGCACAAAATTATCTACAGCACTCTGCTGAATAGGTGAATCTTGATTTATGGACTTAGATAATTTTGCAGCCATTTGATTACTTAGAAAACCTTCGCTCTGCTCTTTAAGCATTTCAAGAGACTGGCTTGGGTTTACCGCCATTTGACCAAGACTTTTTATTTGATCAGCAGATAGATTGAGATTAAGTTGTTTTGAAACAGTATTGAGGGCGGTATTGGTTACTTGATTTTTAATCTGGCCTACTGTTTGTCCAACTAAATTATCTAAAGTATTTTTACCCAAGTTTTTGAAACTATTTTTATCAGTTGAAAAAAGATTATTTTGCAACTGAGACATAGCATTTTGCCCCACTGCTCCTAGGGCATTTTTCATTAAACCTTGGATGCTTTTGATTGGCTCAGCCCAAGTGTATTTACGATTAAAATCACTGCTTTGTAGCCATGCACTTGTATTATCTTTCTCAAAAATTACTTTAGCCGGTCCGGGCGCAATACCTGTTACTTGTGCGAAACCATTTCCATCGAGTTTGCCTGTGATTTGCTTACCTAATGAATCAATAACTTTATAGCTATTTTGCTTGAAGAAATTTTCTCCACCATAACTCCGTAATAACTCCAAAGCTCCTTGCATGGATTTAGCTTTAGGTAACTGTGGAGTATTTGCACTCACACTTGCTCCAGAAGTAAATACATGCTGCCCAGCTTTCACCTCAAACTTCCCACCTGTGACAGGGAAAATTCCCGAACTATTGATCTTAATTTGGGAACCGCCAGATGTGATTACAATTTCTTTAGAGGCAGTAATTTCAATTCGATCTTCTGTAGAAATAATCTGAACACCTTTACGTGCAATTAAGTCTGCTCCGTCAGCTTGGGCTTGTATCTCAACTTTCCCTTTACCCGCATAGAGCCTAGCTCCCTGTTGGGCTGCAAAAAGACTGATCTTATTTTGTGCGTGTGCAATTATGTTCTTTTGAGTGCTTAAATTAATACTATCTCCAGCACTTTGGCTTAATTGGCCATCTGCACTTAGGTGTATATCTTCGTTACTCGCTATAGCCATGCTATTTGGTGCACTTAACACCATAATAGCTTGCTTAAATACAGCTGCTTTTTCTTTATCTTGCTGTTCAATTTGCTCTAAGAAAGTTTTTAGATTTTCAAGTACTTCCAGTGGATCGGTTTGCTGATTTTTAGCAACTTCACTAAGTGCTTTGGCATTATTGAGGCCACCCTCTATTTGTTGTTTGGCATTATTTGCATCAAGATGTACACCTTGGGCTTGGTCCTGTTTATGAGTAGTAATGAGTAAACCACTACCAGCTCGAACAGCCCCCCATTGATCCGTTCTGAGTTCAAACCCCTCACCACGATCTTCACTTGTTGCACTTTCTTTAGGATGGCTCAAATTACCAAGGTTTAACTGACTAGCAGCATGGCTACTTTGTAACTGTGCACTAATTTGTCCAGTCGTATCATCAAGTCGTAACTGGTTAAAGCCTTTTGCAGCCACCTCTTCTGAACGAATGCCACTTAGTTTTTTGGTATCGGGTAACTGTCCTTTCTGGTCAAACCGGGTTGGATGACGTTCGGCCTCGTGAATGCGGCCTACCACAAATGGGCGATCGACATTACCATCAAAGAAATTAATAGCAACGATTTCTCCAACACGTGGCAAGAAACGTACACCATACCCCTTTCCAGCCCAAGGGGTTAAAACATCGACCCAAGCCGAATCAGTATCATTGTCATTACTTCCCGCTCCACCATCGTGGTTATGGTCATCACTTCTGGTAAACAAGAAACGAACTTTAATGCGTCCCCATTGATCAACATAAATCTCTTCACCTGCTGGACCAACTACACGCGCACGTTGAGGAGAAGCTTTAGGCCGATTTTGTAATGGTTGATATTCAGGCACAATTTTAATATTGCGGCGTTGTAAAATCAGCTCATTACCCTGACGTTCTTCTGTGTTACCCAACTGCCAATCGCTTTGTTGAACCAAAGCTTGAATTTGCTGATTTAAATCTTTGGGTAAATTGTTTTGATTGTAGTAACTCTTACCAATAATTAAGAACTCTTTGTCTGCTCCACTATGTAGATCAATTTCTGGATGCTCATTAAGTTCAAACCAATAGCCGACTTGTGTATCCCGTACACTAGTTTGAGCAACAAACTGCTTAGATTGAGCATCATGATAAGCACTTAAGTTTTGATTGAACTTTTCTAGCTGCTGACCACTTGCTGGTGTTGCACCATCTTCACCTTTCAAATCTTGCATCCATGCTGGGCTAAAATGCCAAGCATCTTCAAGACTTAAACTCTGATTGTCATAATTACTGCTATGTTGATGTTTGCTTTGTACATTGCCAGCCCCATCTGTTTGTTGTAATACATCTGACTGCCAACGCTGCACATACACAGAAGTCGGCTGTAAACTACGACCAGCGATTAGACTAGTCATGCTATCAAACTGTTCAGTTGCACTACTGCGATGGTAACGAACCGTTCTTCTTGTCAGCGCTTGAAATTGGTTATTATCATCAATGAGACGTAATTTTTGTGCCTGAATATGATCTGTATTATTCGGTACAATCAGTTCCGCTTCATCAATCAGCCAATTAATACCTTCACTTCGCCATAAACGAGTTAGAAAGTCATAGTCAGTTTCGTTCAACTGCATAACGAAAGGACGAGTATCATATTGCTGTTTTAACCCACTCAAATCTAGTGTAAGGCTAGCAGCAAATAATGGGCTTTTTCCTTGCCATTCTTGAAAAAGAATTTCACTAATTTCTTTCACACTCTTGCTCATAAACACACGGCTATTTCTGCGTTTATGCCAAAGATAAGTTGAATCACTTATTGTGAGCTTATATAAAGTTAGAGCACCATCACTTTGCCCCTGCGATGCTCCAGTAATAATACCTGTGGTACGAAATAATTGTCCTTGATCTGTCACCTGATCAACAGCAACCTGTACACCTATAAATTTTTTAAGTGGAAGGTGAGCATTGGTTGATAAACAAATCAAATCCGCAGTTATGCCCTGATTAAGATAATGTTGCCCATCTATACGTTGTAAAAAAACCTGACTATTCAGGGATGCATCTGAAAATTGAAGGTATACCGAACGATGTTTTGAGAGAAAACCAAAATTCTCTAAAATTTGAAAGATATTATTAAACATCACTTTTTTATATATCTGAGTTATAAACAACTATATTTTATAAAAAATAGACAGATTTGTCTATTTTAGTAAATGCCTAATCAAAATAATCTATAAGCTATGTTATTTATTCATTTGCACTAAATAAACTGCATTAAAAAATAATCCAACAATCGTTCTCTTTCATCTGGCTTGTTTGGATCTAAAAGCTGAACCATTGCCCCATCAATCACAAATAAAAACATGTGTGCATCTTGTTTTGAAGCATTTGCATTGGTTGTTAAAAGCAAATTATAGATTTCATTAATGAACCAATTTCGATAGTCAATCACCACCTGATATGCGTTGGGATGTGTTTTTGAAATCTCAAAAATAGCCTTAAAAGGCAAATGATAAAGTCCGTCTAAATCGGCATGTAAAAAGTAAATTTTGCGAAGCTTTTCAAGCAGAGTTAAGTCTTTTTGAACATAAATGATTGAAAGTACTTCTTGTTTAAGACCATCTTTTTGGAAAGTCAGGCTCATTTCAATCAGCCTTTCTTTTGAGTGAAAGTAGTTATAAAAAGTGGCTTTGGGAACTTTTGCTGACTCAATAATTCGGTCGACCCCGACATTGTGAAAGCCATAGTTGTTAAACAAATATCTGGAAGTGTGAAGCACACTTAAAGCACGAAATGGGAGATCTGAATGTGGCATAGTTTTACCGTTATAAAAAATTCTTGTTGTATATAAATGAGATAAAAATGCCTTCACTCTTTTTTAAGCAAATAAAAGGCATAGCAAAGCCCATAAAGACTGTGCTTGGCACATCTCAAGTTTTATTGTTGATTAAGTTTTTGGTTAAGACGAATTAAAGTCCGAAAAGCCTAATGACTTTCAAACTACTCTAAAAGTTTAAGTTGTGTCGTTATAACTTTTGGCAAAGGCTGCCAAGAAATAATGAATGTGCAAAGCCAACTCCTTTTTATTGGGAGTTCTGCCAAAACATTAAAATTATGGTGGCAGAACGGACCAAAGGTGTCCCCCTCCCGTTCCGCCACAGAGGGGGCACGAGGGTGCACACACTAAAAGTATAAAACCTTTAGTGCTCGTTTGAATCAGCCTGTCAAAGCCGGCTGGCAATGTGGCCAGCAGGCAAAGGATAGTGCTCTACCCTTTGGCAGTCAAGCACACTAAACGATATTTGCTTTAAAATAGATCATTAAAAAGTAAGGATAAATAATGAGTGAGTTATTGTTAAAGAAGGGTTTATAACGGTATTGAAATTTATATAGATATATTAGTTTCGACAGGTAAGATTAGAATATAAAATGCTAAATGATGAAATGAATGATGTAGAAAGTTTCAGTTAGAAATCGCAATAAGTCACCAATATGCCTTTAAACCTATTATTTATACTTCTCTCGATCAGCTTTCTGCTCCGAACAACTCAATAAGAATATAATGGTAAAAATAGTTGTTTGCTTTTCATTCTATTTCTTTCAATTTATAAAAAATATATAATATTCTCAATAGTTTTCTAATTATCTATTACTTTCAATCAAGATCATTTAGTTTCAATAAAGAGAATAAAATGCAAGAACAAGCTTTACCCTCATCTCCTCAAGATTTGAATGAGGATCAAAATATTACGTCACCACCAATTTCTCAATCAGGAATTTATCATTTTAAGTTTCATGGTAAAGCTTCAGAATATTTTGGAATCTGGATCGTTAATATTCTTTTAACTATTATTACTTTAAGCTTATATGCACCGTGGGCTAAAGTTCGTCGCTTACGCTATTTCTATGGCAATACTGAATTTTTTGAACGCCGCTTTGATTTTACAGGCATTCCAACCAAGATTTTGATTGGACGTTTAATTGCATTAGGAATTTACGCAATATTTGCAATTTCATCACAGTATTCAATGATTGCGACTGTGGTTGGACTAGTTGCACTATATACAGCAGTACCTTGGCTAATTCGTGCTACTTTGCGTTTTACGGCAAGAAATAGTAAGTTCAGCAACGTACGTTTTTATTTTGGTGGAACGATAAAAGAATCTTATAAAGTCTTTCTTTTGAGTATATTGGTATATATTTTCACATTAGGAATCTTTACACCTGTAGCTATTTGGCTATATAAAAAATATTATCTTAACAACTTATATGCTGGACAATTAAATTTTAAATTAAACGCGAAATGGTCTGCATATATGGCAGCAGTTTATATCCCAGTTTTTATTGCAATTGGTATAATTGCTATTTTTTCAATAATTTACTTTGCTATGGCAGGAACAATTTCTGAATAGTTATGGTATATGCATTTATTGGATTATTTATTTATCCATTAATTGCTGCACGTATTTTTATTACTACATGGAACAATACGACAGTTGGAAACAGTCAATTTAAAACAGACTGTAATCAATGGCGTTTTGCATGGATTGTAGCTTCAAACTGGATTGTAAAAATCTTAACCATAGGTTTAATGTCTGCTTGGGCTGCGGTTCGTATTCACAAATATCAGATTGAATCGATGAGTTTAATTTTATTAGATGATCCAGATCAAATGATGAATCTCGCTCAGCAAGAACAAAGTGCTTTAGCTGAAGAAATCAGTGATATTTTTGATATTGACATCTCTCTATAATAATCTGAGTTTAATAATTTATGTCCCAAGCAGTAGATATCATTTTCTATGATGGCATAGTGTCTAAACCTCACCGTGCTCAGATTTCAGCTCAATCTAAATCTGAAGTTCTCATTCGGTATGGTGAGCAATTAGAACAACAACGTCATTATCAATATACTGATATGAAATTGATTGGTGCGCTGGGACAGTTACACCCAGTAATTGAATTATCTGATGATGCACGGATTGAATTTCATAGTGCATTACCTGAATGGTTTAATTACACAACTAAAAAGGTTCAACATTCGATCTGGAAACTTGAACGCTCTCCGAGTCTTATTCTTTTTAGTGTAATTTTTGTGATTACTTTTGCGATCAGTCTAGTGAAATGGGGTGTTCCAGCCACATCCCATTATCTTGCTTTTCAATTACCAGAGAATACCTTAAAGAAACTAGGTGATGAAGCCGAGAATTATGTATTAAATAATTGGACTGCACCCAGCCAATTAGCACAAACTCAAAAAGACCAAATTACTAAACAATATTTGAATACTATTGCTGAAAACAGACCAGCCAAATTAGTCTTCCGTAAAGGCGATCATTTAGGAGCAAATGCTGTAGCGCTACCTAATAATACGATTATCGTCACAGATGAACTGATCAAAATGGCACATACTAATCAGGAAATCTTAGGCGTATTAGCCCATGAACAAGGCCATTTGGTTTATCGCCATAGTTTGCAACAAGGGTTAACTAGTTTAGGCTTAAGTATATTATACATTGCAATGACAGGAGATAATTCAGACTTATTTACCTCATTACCTGCTGCTATGATAGGTGCAAATTACTCACGTAAATTTGAGTCCGAAGCCGATCTATATGCTTTACAGCTGATGGATAGGAAGCATATAGAAGTCTCGCACTTCGCAAATTTCTTACAACGTTTAAGCGATACAACAGAAGAAGGTATCGATAAAAAAAATCAGTCCAACCCACCAACTTCTCAAGAAGAATCTTCAGCTAATAAACTATCTACAGCTGTTCTTGATACTTTATCTTCTCATCCTGCAACTAAAGAGCGTATTCGAATGGTTCATGATTTTGAGAAAAAACAACATGCTAAAGATTAAATAGTAGAAAACGAAGATTCATTCCCAAGACACTATTAAATATAAAGTTAAGCTGAAATCTAAATCTGCTTAACTCAATCCAAATTTTTATACAGGTTTCTAAGTACTAAAACATTTTTAAAGGCGCACAAAATAATTTATAGATTCACAAGCTCTATCTAGAAAATTTATGGTCTTTAGGAAGTGGAGCATCACATGGTTGATCTGTCTTTATATTGACCATTTTCACCGGTCCATCATTGTAAATGGTTACCTTACAACCTTTTACGACATATTCCTGTTGAATGCCACCATACATTTCATCCTCAGAAACAGCAGATGCAACATCACACGCCTCGTCAGCACGGCATGCAGCCTCCCCTCCACTAGCCTCTACAGCTTCTGCTCCAGCTGCTTCCATTGCGTCTACAGCACTCTCTTGTACTTCAACATCTACAGCCTGTATCTTTGCAGCATATGTATTTGAAAGATTCATCATAAGAAAAATTGCAAGAAATAACTTATTACAGTGATTTATTAAATTCATGAACTATCCATATTTATTAATTTAAATTCAGCGTATACCGAGATCGATTTTACTTTGCAAGTTAGGGATGCAAAGGGGTTAGTATTATAAAGAGCTATTTTACGCATAATTATACATATAGCAGCAATAGTTGACCCGAAAGAATTCTTCAAACAATTACAAGATATTGACCATTATGAGGATGCAATTAACTAAAAAATATAAAATTAAGCTGAAATCTAAATCTGCCCAACTCAATCCAAATTTTTATATAGGTTTCTAAGTACTAAAAACATTCACATAAAAAAAGCCCCTGCTTTTAACAGAGGCTTTTCGAATTTGGCGGGTGAGATCCTAATTTAAACTAAGTATTGATGACATGGCTTTGTGCAATTCATTGTCAGCCGACTCAATGTTGTTGCTTTGCCAAGCAATATAGCCATCTGGCCTGATCACTATGCAGGCATTTTCATCATTACCCCAAGAGCGAGAAAGTTCTCCATAAGAGTCTTCAACCTCTCTTTTTGGACCTATCTGTATAACTTTAATATCTAAGTTGAGCTGGCAATTAATGTTATCTACTGCAAACTTCCATTTGTCACCTTGTAACCAACAGAAAAGCGTAAATTCTCCATTTCCGATTAAGTCTAAGGTTGATATTTTTCTATGATTTTTGACTAACCATGTATGTGGGAGTTTATGGCCAGAAGTAAATGAGGGATAATAATAAAGATCTTCATCTCTACTAAAATCTATTTTATTTTCAATATTATATTCTGCTCCAACAATTGCTGATGAATGATAACGTACGTTAGTTTCTACGCCTAAGGCAGCAAATTCATAAGCTTTATATTCAATTGCAGATCTTAAATCACGGCGTTTAACAGCACCTTTTTCATTACCTTCGCTTAAGGCATTTATGCTTCCTTGCATCGTCTCTGTACTGTACTTTCCATCTAACTCTAAAGCAGAAAAGATTGTAGAGAACTCTCTAATACTTTGATTTGCTCGCTTAACAATTCGCTCACCAACAGGTGCTCTTTCTTCATTAAAACTGTCTAATAAACCACGACCCGCTTTGCCATTTAATACAAATGCTAATTTCCAACATAAGTTATAAGCGTCTTGTATAGATGAGTTTGAACCTAATCCATTCGAAGGTGGATGGCGATGGACTGCATCACCAATACAGAAAACTCGACCTTTCGAATACTGCTCTGCATACATTTCATTTACTGTCCATAACGACTTACTACTTATATTTATTTCAATTTCGTTATCACCAATAAGCTGTTTGCAAATTGCAATCGCCTCATCATCGGTAAGAGATGGCTCTTCTTTTTCAATGTCATAACCCCAAACAATCTGCCATTCATTCCAAGGTCTGACCATACGCAACAATCCTAACCCGATCCCTCCAATGTTTGCTCCAGGTTGTATAATCCACCAAAGATATCCAGGTCGATGCGAAACTAATTTTGTTAAATCGGCTTTAAAAATAATGCTTATACTGCCACTTTTCCCCATTTTACCAGCCATAGGTAAATCTAAATCTTTTACAACTTTGCTACTCGCCCCATCAGCTCCGATTAAATACTTACATCGAATTAGGTATGTTTCTTTAGTCAGTCTATCTAGAACAGTAACTGTTACACCCTTCTCATCTTGTACATGAGATAAATATTCTGTATCAAATCTTGGATGGCTTCCTCGTGATGCCGCATTTGAAAGCAAAATAGGTTCAAATAGGTGTTGAGGAAGATCGCACTGTTCACAAGGGCTCGCTTTAGCGTACTCTGACATTCTTTCTGGATGATTCATTCCATAAGGAAAACGTCCAATTTCATCACCCGTTAAAGATGTGCAATAAACAACATCACCCATAACTTCCTTGGGCGCTGCTTTTGCTATTACTTCATCAGATATCCCTAAATCTCGAATAATTTCCATAGTTCTTTGACTGATATAATGAGCACGAGGGCTGTTTGCCAGCCATCTATATTTAGTTATTATGATATTTCTAATTCCATAACTACTTAACATAAGTGCAGCAGAAGAACCAGCTGGACCACTCCCAACAATTAAAACATCAGTTTCTAACATTTTTATCCTATTACTTATATATTCTTGGGTAGCTAAATGGCTATTGCGTAAACTTAAAGAAAACAACCATTTTAGATATAATATTGCTTCAAAAAATGAAGCTCAGTTATTAATAAAATATTCACAACATTAAGCGTAAAATAAACTTTCGCTCTAATTTTTAAATATAAATTATTCCTATATTACCCCCTATTTACAAAATCATCATAAATACAACCTCTATCCAATAATAGCTATTTATTAATTTTGATAATTTTTTAAATTCTAAAATTATTCGTAATTTTTAAAAGTTCACAAACTACTTTCTATAGTATTGAGCTCTAATAAGGTATTAGCAATATTTTTTGTATATTAAATATATGTTAACCATATTTATTAAATAAATTTTGATCATACCATTTTTCAAATTCAAAACTAGTTTCAGGAAAATTCTTGATCATATCCTCACACTCGTTAAACATTTTTTCTACTTCACTTTTAAAATCAATCTTTACTCCTCCAAGATCTTCTAGTTCGGTCCCTCTATGAATTATATTAATTAAGTCGATAGAGCAATTATTTTCTTGTAAAAGTCTAAGCATATATGGAGTATACAAAAAATGTTCAGCCTCATTTATATCTATATAATCATTTTTTAAAGAATGTAAAACACCCAGATTAACTAGTAAAATTAACTTTTCCAAATCAGTTTTTCCAGATCTACTCATTTATCTCTCCAACCATTCTTATATTAATCTCAAAATCTTATTGAACTGGCTTTAGTAATAATCGATATATTCATTTTATATCTAAGTAACTATATTAAATTTTTCTATTTAGAGCCATTTTAAATCCTACAGAATAAGTAGGGTAACCTTCAGGCTAGATATTGACGCAACTCAGTCAATTTACGCCATAGAAATAAAAAAAAGCCCCTGCTATTAACAGGGGCTTTTCGAATTTTGGCGGAAGCGGTGAGATTCGAACTCACGGAGGACTCACACCCTCGTCGGTTTTCAAGACCGGTGCATTAAACCGCTCTGCCACGCTTCCATGTGCGTAAGAATACAAAGCTTATTCATTTTATTCAAGAAAAATATCATCGCTTTGTGTTCAAGTGCGTATTGTTTCATCAAATATTACAATCGAGCAGCTAATTCTGCTCCTTCTTTGATCGCACGCTTAGCATCTAGCTCCGCTGCGAGCTTTGCACCACCAATAATGTAGTAGTTCGCTATAGTCGACTCACCTTCTTTTGGCATCAAGTCTTTTACCGACTCTTGACCTGCACACACCACAATCGTATCGACACGTAAAAGCTGGTCTTGACCATTGTGCTCAATCCAAAGCCCTTCATCAGTGACTGCTTTATATTGCACACCACGGAGCATACGTACGCCATGCTTTTTAAGCTGTGCACGATGTACCCAACCTGAAGTTTTACCAAGGCCAATACCTAATGGCGTGGTTTTACGTTGCAGTAAATAAATCTGGCGAACGGGAAGTTCAACTACTGGTGGTTGCATACCACCTTCAGAAATATAGTTTGGATCTGGGTCTACGCCCCATTCACGTTGCCACTCGGCTAAAGGTTGAGGCTGTGGTTGATGTGGAGGTTTAAGTAAAAACTCTGACACATCAAAACCAATACCACCCGCACCAATCACTGCAACTTTTTGCCCAACTTCTGCCCCTTTTAAAACCTGAGCATAAGAAAGGACTTGTGGTGCATTGCTACCTTCAATTTTTAATGCACGAGGGATTACACCTGTTGCAACAATCACTTCATCAAAACCTTCACGTTCAAGTTGCTCACGGTTCACGCGAGTATTTAAACGTACATCCACCCCAGTTTTTTCGAGTTGGACTTTAAAGTAGCGAATAGTTTCGTGAAACTCTTCTTTACCCGGCACCACCTTAGCAAAGTTAAACTGACCACCCACATCTGAAGTCGCTTCAAATAAAGTGACCGCATGACCACGGCTTGCCGCAACGGTTGCTGCGGACATTCCTGCCACTCCACCGCCCACAATTGCAATACGTTTAGGCTGCTTGGTTTTTAAATAGACCAGTTCAGTTTCATGACCTGCGCGCGGGTTCACTAAACAAGACACACGCTTATTTTTAAAAGCATGGTCTAAACACGCTTGGTTACAAGCAATACAGGTATTAATTTCATCAACGCGGTTAGTCGCCGTTTTATTTACCCAAAAAGCATCGGCCAATAAAGGTCGTGCCATTTGAACCATATCTGCTTTGCCAGTTGCCAAAATTTCTTCGGCAGTTTCAGGCATGTTAATACGGTTTGAAGCAATAATTGGAATGGAAATATGTTGTTTTACATGAGCTGTGTAATCGACAAAAGCCGCACGAGGTACAGACGTTACAATGGTTGGTACACGTGCTTCATGCCAGCCGATGCCCGTATTTAATAAAGTTACACCTGCCTTTTCTAGAGCTTTGGCAACAATCACGACTTCTTGCATGGTGTTACCGTCATGAACTAAATCGAGTAAAGACAAGCGGAAACAAATAATAAATTTCTCGCCAACTTTGGCACGAATCGCTTTAACAATCTCGACCGGAAAACGCATACGGTTTTCAATGTCACCGCCCCAGCGATCAGTACGCTGGTTCACGTGACTACTTAAAAACTGGTTAATTAAATAACCTTCCGAGCCCATAATTTCAACACCGTCATAGCCTGCTTTTTTGGCAATGTCAGCGCACTGTGCATAATCGTCAATTGTGCTGAGAATATTTTTTTCAGAAAGCTGGCGTGGTTTAAACGGCGAAATTGGAGATTTAATAGCTGTTGAAGACACAACAAACGGTTGGTAACCATATCTGCCCGCATGCAAGATTTGCATTAAGATTTTAGAGCCATGTTTATGAACAGCATGAGTTACCAGACGGTGCTGAGGAACATCAAATAGACTGTTCATGGTTCCGCCAGCAGGTGCTAACCACCCTTGACGGTTCGGTGAAATACCACCTGTCACAATCAGGCCAACCCCACCTTTGGCACGCTCTTCAAAATAAGCAGCCAGTTTAGGGTAATTATAGAAACGGTCTTCTAAGCCCGTATGCATGGATCCCATCACCACACGGTTTTTAATAGTGGTAAAGCCTAAATGTAATGGTTTTAATAGATTGGCGTAACTTGTCATGCTGCGTCCCAATAGTTTTTTGCAACTTGTTGCATAGTACTTTAATACTTTTTTTCCGCTTTTGGATGACCCAGTAAAGAAATTTATTGGAGCTTATGGTCAATCCATAAAAACCAATCGTATTACTTTTATTTAATAACACTAATGAAATCTGGTTCTTTCTCCAATTTATATAATAAAAACTGCATAATCACGCCAAGAATGATGACAAATCATATTCATCCTATTTTCTTTTTAAGTCATTAAAATTCTTTTCTTATTTGGACAACAATACTTCGTTCACCTCTTATCATTCTATAAATACGCTTAGATTTTTTATCAAATTAAAACTTCAAATCAGAACAAGTGAATTAATGCTTTTTTTGCCAAAAAAAGCACCATGAATAGTGCTACAATAGCCGCCATTCAGAATTCTCGAGACCACCTACACGGGGTCTTTTTTATAAATGTTAGGATTAGCAATGACTGATAATGCAACTATCTTGCAGCATGTACCAGTAGGCAAAAAAGTTGGGATTGCCTTCTCCGGAGGCCTAGACACTTCAGCTGCTCTATTGTGGATGAAACAAAAAGGCGCAGAGCCTTATGCATACACTGCAAACTTAGGCCAGCCTGATGAAG
This sequence comes from Acinetobacter sp. Leaf130, assembly GCF_001423205.1. Classification (NCBI taxonomy): domain Bacteria; kingdom Pseudomonadati; phylum Pseudomonadota; class Gammaproteobacteria; order Moraxellales; family Moraxellaceae; genus Acinetobacter; species Acinetobacter sp. Leaf130. Next base: position 246,014 of record NZ_LMOE01000001.1, on the reverse strand, counting down.
ATGACTACGATGCAATTCCAAAGAAAGCAGAACAATACGGCGCTGTAAAAGCTCGCTTAATTGACTGCCGCTTACAACTTGCGCTCGAAGGTATTGCTGCAATTCAGTGTGGTGCATTCCATATCAGTACAGGTGGTGTTCCTTATTTCAATACGACTCCATTAGGTCGTGCAGTAACAGGTACAATGTTAGTTACTGCAATGAAAGAAGATGACGTAAACATCTGGGGTGACGGCTCAACTTATAAAGGTAACGATATTGAACGTTTCTATCGTTATGGTTTGTTGACCAACCCGAATCTTAAAATTTACAAGCCTTGGTTAGATCAAAACTTCATCGATGAACTCGGTGGCCGTGCTGAAATGTCACAGTTCCTGATCGACAATGGTTTTGACTACAAAATGTCAAAAGAAAAAGCGTATTCAACTGACTCAAACATGTTGGGTGCAACTCACGAAGCAAAAGATCTTGAATACTTAAATGCTGGTATCAAAATCGTTGACCCAATTATGGGCGTTGCTTTCTGGAAAGACGAAGTTGAAATCAAACCAGAAGAAGTGACTGTACGCTTTGAAGAAGGTGTACCTGTTGCATTGAACGGCCAAACTTTTAACAATCCGGTTGAGCTTATTCTTGAAGCAAACCGTATTGGTGGTCGTCATGGTCTAGGTATGTCTGACCAAATCGAAAACCGTATTATCGAAGCAAAATCTCGTGGTATCTATGAAGCACCGGGTATGGCCCTTCTTCATATTGCTTATGAGCGTTTGGTTACTGGTATTCACAACGAAGATACAATCGAACAATACCGCATTAACGGTTTACGTTTAGGTCGTTTACTTTACCAAGGTCGTTGGTTCGACTCTCAAGCACTGATGTTGCGTGAAACTGCACAGCGTTGGGTTGCTAAAGCAGTTACTGGTGAAGTTACGCTTGAACTTCGTCGTGGTAATGACTACACCATCATGAACACTGAATCTCCGAACTTAACGTACGAAGCTGAACGTTTAACAATGGAAAAAGGCGATTCAATGTTCTCGCCTATGGACCGTATTGGTCAGTTGACTATGCGTAACCTCGACATTACCGATACACGTGCAAAACTTGGTATCTATACAGATGCTGGTTTACTTTCAATCGGTCAAGGTTCTGCTATTCCTCAATTAGACAGTAAGAAAAAATAATTTTCTTATAGCGTCAAAAAAGGCCACCTATTAAGGTGGCCTTTTTATTTTTTAAAATTCATTCAGGCAATTTCGGCGACTTGTAAAGGTTGATAATAAATCTGGTTACGTCCAAGCTGCTTAGCCCGATATAAAGCTTGATCGGCAGCATGAATTAAATTTTCCTGAGTTACTCTTAAGCCTTCTGTATAGACAGTAAAACCTAAACTAATGGTCACGTGCTTAGAAACTAATGACGCAGCATGAGGAATCGCTTGACTCTCTATAGCTTTATAAATATTGGCAGCCACTGCATAGGCACCTTGAGCCGGTGTTTTCGGCAAAAGAACCACAAACTCTTCTCCGCCATAACGAGCAACAAAATCAACATGACGAATCGAATTTTTAATTGCAGAGGCAATAGATGAGATGACCTTGTCTCCCATCTGGTGTCCATAACAATCGTTATAGTTTTTAAAAAAATCGATATCGATAAATAAAACAGCCAATGGACGTTGTTCTTGCTTTGCCCGATAGTAGAAAAAGTCGAACATCTCATCGAAAGTACGTCGATTAGAAATTTTAGTGAGCGCATCTTGCTGACTTAAATGAAGCAATTCAGATGCCTCAATACGTAAAATCTGTTCGTTAAGCTCAGCAAGCTGATTATTTAAAAAAAGGCTTCTTTCTCTAGACGTGAGCATCGTGCTAATTGAAAAACCTAAAATACAGCTCCCAAATAGTGCTCTTCCCAAAGCAATATAGTCACAATTTGCTTGCAATAAAATCAATAGAGAAAAAACACAAATGGCTGCGATCAAACCGACATAAAGCATATGCAAAGGCTTTATACCGCTCAAGATAAAGCCGAGCATATATAAAAAAGAAAGTAGTAACATCGACTGATTTTTAAGCGCGATATTTCCTACACTAAGAAGCAACATTGCATTGACAATAATGGTAAAAAATACAATCCCGCACGCAGCAATATAAAAATATTCAGAGAGTTTTTTAAACTTGGCAAAAACCCAAAATAACAGTAGCGCACCTGCAATATTAATTGCACTTAATATGCAGTAAATAAAATCCCAAGTTATGTAAGGTACACCTATCACCAAATAGTCTGTAGGTAGCGCTAGCAAAATAAAAATAAGATAGGTTAGAACACCACTTGCTAAAAATTTTGAGATATTTTGTTTTGTTCGCTCAAGATTTAAGCACCAGAATTTTTTTTCTAATTGATGAGGCAAAGCTGTATTGGCATAACGATGGGTATGTAAAGTTACCAGATATTCTATTTCTTCTTTTGCTTTGAGTAATTCATGTACATTTCCCCTATTTACCACTACCCGTTTCCTGCCTCTTACACATTAACAAAATATAACATTATTTTTTAATGCCTCTTGCGCTTTATTTTGCCATTTGTCCGTAATTCTCGTTACCATTTTCACACTTTATCGATTATCATTTGTTTTATTTCGAAGTTTGAACTGCCTTGGACTCTATTACCCTGCTCCAGCCAGATGATTGGCATGCACATTTACGTGATGGTTTAGCATTAAAACGTACCGTACCTGATTTGGCTAAACAGTTTGCTCGTGCGATCTGTATGCCAAACCTTGTTCCGCCAGTAAAAACTGTGGAAGAAGCATTAGCTTACCGTGAACGTATTCTTGCTCATGTTCCAGAGGGTCTCAATTTTGACCCACGTATGGTGCTTTATTTTACTGACTTCACCTCACCAGACGAAGTTCGTAAAATTAAAGAATCTGGACATGTAAATGCAATTAAACTTTATCCAGCTGGCGCGACCACCAACTCTGATAACGGTGTAAGTGACATTCGTAAAGTCTATGCAGTTATTGAGCAATTAGAAGAACATCAAGTTCCTTTATTACTTCATGGTGAAGTAACTCATAACCACGTCGATATTTTTGACCGTGAAAAACGCTTCCTTGATGAAGTACTCAACCCGCTTTTAAAACAGTTTCCAAAACTTAAAGTGGTGCTTGAGCACATCACCACAAGCGATGCGGCTCATTTTGTTTTAGAACATGACCGTAATGTTGCTGCAACAATCACGCCTCAGCATTTATTATTTAACCGTAACGACATGCTGGTCGGTGGTATTAAACCGCATTTTTATTGTTTACCAATTTTAAAGCGCCAAACACACCAAACAACTTTGCTTGAAGTTGCAACGAGTGGTAATCCTAAATTTTTCTTAGGTACAGACAGTGCGCCGCACTCGCAAGATGCAAAAGAAAATGCGTGTGGCTGTGCGGGCTGTTATAGTGCACCTAATGCAATTGAGCTTTATGCTCAAGCATTTGACCAAGTAGGCAAATTAGAACGCCTAGAAGGCTTTGCAAGCCACTTTGGTGCAGACTTTTACGGTCTACCACGTAATACTTCTACTATTACCTTGGTAAAAGAAGATAATCTTGTACCAGAATCTTTTGATTATTTAGATGATCAAAAAATTATCCCGCTGCATGCCGGGAAAACGCTGCAATGGAGAAAAGTGTGACACAAGAAACCTCTGTCCCGGTCATTGGCCAACGTTTTCGTGGCTTCTTACCTGTTGTTGTTGACGTTGAAACGGCAGGTTTTAATGCCCAGACAGATGCATTGCTAGAAATTGCGTGCATTCCAATTGTGTATGATGCTCAGGGACAATTTGTCCCTGGTCCAGCATTTCATGCGCATATTAACCCCTTCGAAGGGGCTAACCTCGACCGCCGTTCGCTAGACTTTATTGGTATTGATCCATTCAATCCAATGCGTATGGCAATGGCTGAAGATGAACGAACTGCATTACGCCGTATTTTTAAATCAGTAAATGAAGTTCGTAAACAACAACATTGTACCCATGCAGTGTTGGTTGGTCATAACGCCCATTTTGATCTTGGTTTTGTTCAAGCAGCGATTGCACGTACAAGCACAAAAAACCAGAACCCATTTCATAGTTTTTCAGTCATGGATACGGTTACTTTAAGTGCTGTTATGTTTGGACAAACTGTCCTTGCCAAAGCCTGTATACAAGCTGGAATTGAGTTCGATGGTAAAGAAGCACACTCTGCTTTATACGATACTCAGAAAACTGCTGAACTGTTTTGCTATATTTTGAACAAACTGTCTCCTTACCTACTTGACAGTTTGGTGGCGGCTTCTTAAGATACCGCCATCCTCAACGTCCCTATCGTCTAGAGGCCTAGGACATCGCCCTTTCACGGCGGTAACCGGGGTTCGAATCCCCGTAGGGACGCCAATTTCTTTTATAAGAAATTTTTAAACTTTTCGATTTACAAATACTCAATTCAGATCATCTGTTTAGTTTAAAATAGACTGTTCATTTTTCTTATAAATTGAGTCATCACCTATTGTAAATAAAAGACAAAGCTTTTCGATCTCTTAGTTAGAAGATACCAAGAACTGATCAAATAACTGCTGTACTTTTAAAATTGAACTGGCTCGACCAAATAAAAACGTAACACTATGTGGTTCAAATTTTATCAGGGAAAATACAAAACAAGCTTCTGTAAGAAAATCTTCAAACCGATCTACAAGCTCTATGTCGTGGCAAGTGAGAATCGCACCCGATAGGTAGTTGAACTGATTCGGGGCTATTGATGAATTTCATGAATGGATCTCTGCGAAAAATTAGTTGGAGACAACCTCATTCTAAATCGGAAAACTATTCAAAAAATGAATGATATTGTGTATATATACTTTTCATATAAGAAATGTTTTGTGATCAATGGAATCCTTTATCAACCTCATAATATTTTTAATATCATTACCATTAATTATCCTATTACTAGGTCTAGCAGGGGGAATTCTTCAATTAATTTTCAGTATTTTACTCTCTAAAGTATTTAGAATTATTTTTATTTTACTATTGATAGGATTCATCCCAGGTATCTTTATTTGGGATCAAATGTATCCCAAAATGGTAGCTGTTATAGCTAATGATGCTATTAGGATCTATCCAACTCGAGAATGTAGATCAAAAACTTTATATGAATTCAATAATTCAGATTTTGAACAGATTGATGGATATGGAGGTGACTCTAGTGAAGTAATAGAACGCAGTCTTTTTGAAAGTTTATATTATAAAAATTGCACATCACAAAAATCTTCTTATTGTAGCTTTGAATATTATAGAAACCCTATAAGTTATGAGCCATCTTATATGATAGATGTAGAATTCAACCCAAAAGCATATTATGCTACTTGTTATAATAAACATCCTGAATTTAAAGAAATTAAGGTTCCTTTAATAGAAAGATTAAATTCGCTTAATAAATGAATATGAATAACCACTAATTTTTTTGACGCCTTTAAGTGATCCTAGTCAAAATGATGAACCCATTCGATCTCGAGCGTACTTGTTTTTCAAAATCATCCATCGTCAAATTATTTGGAACGCGACCTACACCATAAAAGTCTAATATCAACCACGTCCAATTATTTTCAGGAACAAATGAAAGAACATCAGTTAATTGAACTAAAGAACCATTTTTTCGTAATGAGGAAAATGTACAAACTTCATCTTTATAACTTCAATGACTTTTCATGATTGTTCAGAAATGCAAAATGTATACCTAATACATGATTATGATAGTTCGACTATAGAAAAGCCTTTTATTTTTAGGGGGGATTACCCTTTGAATCCATTTCACAAGGAAATGCTTTTCCTCCAGTTCATCAATAAATCAGTATTCCCTTTATGCCCACAAATAATATAATGAATCCTATTTTTATACTGATATTTATTATCAAACAGGTTTTAAATGGATCTTAAGCTTCGCCTCCTCTCCCTGAGCATTGCTCAAATCTGCTGTTTATCAACTGCTTTTGCAGAAACAGATAGTTCTTCAACGACTCTTGCTACGATTAAAATCAAAGCTCAACAGGCATCTGACCAAACTTACAAAGTCGATAGCTCTAGTAGCGCAACACGTAGTGAAATCGCATTAAAAGATACGCCACAATCGGTCAGTGTTGTGACCCAAAAAGTGATTGAAGATATCGGGGCGACACGCTTAATTGAAGCTCTTGATTTAGCAGGTGGCGTTGGACGAGCGAATAACTTTGGTGGTCAAGGCTTAACTGGTTTTAACCTTCGCGGTTTCACCAGTGGTGAATTTTATCGTAATGGATTTCCAATTAACCGTGGTTATCCAAATGCACCAGATAGCAACACCATTGAACGTATAGACGTTTTACGTGGCCCCTCTTCTAGCTTATATGGCCGTGGTGATCCAGGCGGTACGTTTAACTTAATTTCTAAAACACCGAAGTCTGAGCAACAAACCACTTTAGGTGCTCAGCTTAACAGTGAAGGTTTATACCGTACCACTGTAGATACCACAGGTACGATACCAAATGCAGAAAATATTGGTTATCGCCTCAATGTGATTGCAGAAGGCGGTGATAGTTATCGTGATCATGTCGAATCCAAACGATACGGAATTGCACCAGTCATTCAATGGCAAGCGACTGATGCAACTAAAGTCACTTTTGAGGCCGATATTTTACGTAATCAACATCCGCTTGATCGTGGGCATACTCGTTATCCTACACAGAAGTCTTTTAACAGTTCACCAGAAACCTATTTGTGGGAAACAGGTAAATATAACAATCGAATCTACAATGATAACAACATGACTCAATTACGAGTCGAACATGACCTTGGAAATGACTGGAAGCTCAATGCGGGCGTGCAATATTTAAATGGCAAATTATATGGCTATGCGGTAGAGGCAAATGGCATTCAAAATGACGGCGAAACTTTAGGCCGAAATTACAACTACCGCGAATTAAAATGGCAAGACACTGATGCACAAATTAACCTAACAGGTAATTTCCAACTTTTAGGTTTAGCACATACCTTAGTGACTGGGCTTGAATATGAAAACTATGATTACAAGTCATACATTATTCGCTCAAGTGATAGTAAAGATAGTTATCCTATTAATATTTATGATCCAGTTTTAGGGCAACCACTACCCGAACTTAATACCGTTACCACCCATGACCGTGAAAACTTAAAAACAACCGCCATTTTTGTACAAGATCAAATCGATTTGAATGAACGTTTAAGCGCGCTATTAGGTTTACGTTTTGAACACTATGAACATGACTATAAAGATTTTCGACCAGATAAACCAAACTGGAATACCAGTCATGATGCCTTTATTCCTCGTTTAGGGTTAGTTTTTAAAGCCCGTGATGATCTTTCCATCTACAGTAATGCTGCAAAATCTTTTAAACCAAACACTGGTGCAAGTCATAGTGGCAAAGGCTTTGACCCTGAAGAAGGTATGGCTTATGAGTTAGGTTTTAAATGGCAAGCGCTAGACAATATGCTATCGGTTGACTCTGCTATTTTCTACGCAAACAAAAAAAATGTTTTAACGGATGATCCTTTATTCCAGAATTACAAAGTTGCTGCTGGTGAAGTTCGTAGTCGTGGTGTTGAGCTAAATATTGCAGGGCAAATTACGCCTGCTTGGAAAATTATTGGTGGATACGCATATACAGATGCTGAAGTGACTAAAGACAATACTTTGCAAAAAGGAACGTCTTTAGCCAATATTCCAAAGAACAGTTTTAACCTTTTAAATATTTATGAATTTCAGGGTGGAGCTTTACAAGGTTTAGGTCTAGGGGTTAATCAAAAATATATTGATAAGCGTGCAGGTCAAACAGCGAATAGTACCTACACCATGAAAGGTTATGCGGTTACCGACTTAGTTTCTTACTATCAAGCAACACCAAAACTTCGTCTTAATTTAGATTTGAAAAATATTTTTGATAAAGTTTATGATGAAAGTTCGTTTAGTTCATATGCCTATCCGGGCGAACCACGTACCGTTCAGTTTGGCATGAGCTATACGTTCTAACTTGAAAATATAAATCCCTAGAATATTTTCCTTTCACGCTGGTAAAACTAGGGTCTGAATCTCTGTAGAGACGCCAAATTTATATTGACTGTAATATAGGATAGCATTCAGATCTTTGAATTTTTAAATTCAAGGGTCTGTATCAATGACTATTCACAATATATTCATCCACAAACTATCTCACAAAGTACTTAACTTTAAATAGCAAATAGAATATTAATTTAAAAAAATTAATTATAAAATTTAAGCATATTATATAAATAACATGCTTAAACTAGACTCTTAATTACTAATTAGTTATAAACACTAAGTTTTACAATATAGTCATCAATAGATTTTTCAAATTCTCGTAAATCAGATTTATTGATCCCAGAGAATAATGCTTTTTCATGTGTAAACTCTATATAGTTAAAATCATGTTCAATTCTATTAGAATATGTACTAACCAGTTGTTTTTTTATCTGCTCAGCTATATCAGTTTGTATTTGTTTAACGCCCGTCTCCAAAGCTTCTGTATTCTTACGAGATTTCATCCACCCATATATTGCACCAGCAACCCCACCCACAATAGTTACAGGTAAAGCAATAGCACCAACAGCCGCACCCAATGTTATTGCTGCTGCATTAGCTGAAAACCAAGCAGCATATCCAGCTAATGCCATCCCTCCTGCTGCCGACGTTACAGCAGCTGTAGTAGCAACCTCAATAACATTAACTGCATCTTGATTGTTCAAAGAAGAACTTTGTAATTGAGCTTGTAAAGTTAATTGTTCTTTTTGATGAAATTCTGACATACGAACTAAAGCTTTATTATTATTTATTTCTATAATATTAATAATTTTTTGTTTATATTTCTCATAAATTTTTTCATTGAGTATATTTAAATAACTCTGACAAATAGAATCTAACTTATCTTTATCATCCATCAAAACCTCATTTAGACTACGCTGATTATTCGTAATTTTATTTAAAAAATTATTATCATTTGATTGAAAAAATCCTTTTATCATTTGATTCAACTCAAAATCGTTAACCAAGTGATTAGACTCCAATTCAATCACAACCCTAACATCATCCGCCAGTCTATTTTTTTCATAATATAAGTCTTCAATATAATCATTTCTCTCTTGCAAAATTTTTTGAACTTTCCTAATAGCAGACTCATGAATAACTTTTTCTGTATTAACAATAGCTTTTAGGGAAGACTCTACACTTTCAGCTTTAACTTGAGAGGCTTTTTCATTAACGTGCTCTTTTAAATAATGTTTAAATTCTACAAAATATTGTGAAAACTCCCTATTTGATTGGGTAGTCATCAATGCTTGATGTGCTGAAATCGGAAAAATTTTCTTAAAATATTCTCCAATATTATCATCTATGTAATCAACTAGATCATCGGGTGAATCCTCAACCTCATCAATTTTATTAATCACAGCAATGATTGGTTTACCTAATTTAGCCAATTCAGAGGCTTGCTGCATTATATTTATTTGCCCAAGATGATTAGCATTAAAAACCCATAATGCCAGATCTACCTCTTGCATTATATTTTGTGTCAACTCTTCATTTTGGATAGTAACCGTTCCCAGTCCAGGTGAGTCGATCAATAATAGCTCTTTAAATTGATGTTGATCTGTCTTAATAATAAATTTTTCAATTTCTTCTGCTTGCTGCAATATTGCACTATCCGTTCCCCAAAAACCTAACAACTCATCGTGACTAATTATTTTTGAATTACCATTTGAATACTGGACTTTGACAGAAGGTTTTTCAGAATAACCTATTTCTGCTATCGCTACAGTTGCTTCAACTACACTAACAGGGGCAATTTCTTCCCCTACCAAGGCATTAATTAAAGTAGATTTACCAGCTTTTACTTCACCAATTAAGAATACTTTGAGTGTAGTAACTAACTCTGATTTTGTATTAGTTAAACGTTGTGATACAGCATCTACTTCAGACTGCAATCCAACTAACTTAGTAATATCATTATTACAACGTAATAATGAGGTAGATAAGATATTCTCAATATCTATGCAACGCTGAAGATTCATCATTAATTCCTATTGAATAATATATGGGCAAATAACTTTTTATGAAATTCTTTGTTTTTTATTAGAGCCAACTTTGCAAAAAGACTCTGTATATATTGTGGCTCAGTACTTGCATGAATTCTTTCCCATGCTGTCTTTATACTAGACTTCAATTCATCTTCCCCTCTTGAGAACAAGGTAGATATAAATAGCGCATTATCCTCATTTAAACTTAACTCTAAATTATTTAATTTTTCATTCAATCCTTCTTTTGCTTTATCTACTTTACTTTTACCAAACATGAAACCTATCAAACCTGCAATTATACCAATAGGACCAAGCAATGCTAAACCAAGTAAAGCAGCTCCTCCCCCAATTAACAAGCTAGTACCATCGGGTGAGGATAAGTTAATACTTTGTAAGAAAGCTGCTCCTTTAAATGTATTTTCTGAATATCCAGATTTATTCGTTAAACTTTTTATATATTTATATTCAGAAAAATTCTCAATATCATATTTATGATACTTTTCTACAGTATCAGATATTTTTCTAGTACTTACTCCACGATATTGAGAAATATAGCTCTTTAATAAATCTAAATTGAATATATGCCTCTCCATGAATTGAGCATGCTCAGTATCAGGCTTTTCAATCAGTTGTGCTGAATTTTTATCAATATTATCTTTAACTATTTTTTTATATTCAGCAAATCGAACTGACCACTCATTTATTAGGTGCTCTTTTAAACTATGTAAATCACTATCTACTTTTTTATTTCTTACCTGAATTTTTTCATTATCATTTTCCAAACGTTTTAAATAAGAATTTAAATAATCATTTGTATATGTACTAATTTCCCCTCTAAAGCCTTGAGCTTTTGATGAAATACGAAAATCAATTGCATTAAAATAAAAGTATTTATTAATTACCGAACATAACTTATTATACCCGCTACACTCTAGCAGTTCTTCATTATTAGTCTTAATTGCTTCGACTGCTTGTTTTGCAGAATACGGTACTATCTCTAAAAATTTATTATCAAATATTCTTTTTGCTAAAACAACTACCTCATCTAATGCAACCTCACCACTCTGACTAATAATTTTGTCTGAGAAATTTAAAACTGCGATTATATTTTTTATCCCATCATTTTCAGGATTTGCTTTAGCTAATGCCTGTTCTAAATTATCTAGAGCAGCTTTTGGAGTATTACCTGATATTGTTGTAGCATCAAGAACCCACAGGACACCATCAGCTTGGTGATAGAAGTCTCCAATATCTTCACCACGAACTCCATCTTCGCCATGGGTACTATCATTTACTTGTGATAATCCTGGTGTATCAATTAGCGTAAATTTATTTAGTATTGATTCCTCTTTAATATTATCTAATGCCCAGCGTACCTCTTTAATTGGCGACCGATATAAATACTCGTCTCTCAATTCTTTTCTTAAAAGCTCTTTATCCTCAATGAGATTTATATTTTTTGATAACTCCCTAAATTTATCCCTTATATCTTTTTCACTTTCTTTACGTTTTTTTTCTTCTTGATCGATCAAATTCTTGGCTTCATGCTCTAAAAGAGCTTGTGTAGAACCATCTCTATAACGGATTTCCACAAACACATCTTCTACATTTACCATATTGGTATTTTTATAAAATAAATCAGTTTTCCATGTTTTAGGTAGTGTTCCTATATCAGCCACATCAAAACCCACTAATGAGTTTATTACTGACGATTTTCCAGCATTACCCACACCTATTACATAAAGCATATAAGGTAATTCTAAATCTTCTTTGAGACTATGTAATTTTGTGATTAACTCATGAAAATGCCGTTGTTGCTTTTTGAATAATGAAGCCTCACCATTCAAGTCAACTCCTTTTAGGTTATTACCTAAAATTTCAATTTCAGCAATAGATTTATGAATAAATTTTTGAAATTCATCATAATTTTTCTCATTCTGTATCTGAGCAAGCCCGCCATCTAGTCCATTTGCAATTTTTTGATATATCTCAAATGCTTCTTTCAGTGAAGAATATTTATCTACTCCTCCCGACATCTTATTTAGTCCCCCAAATAGAAAACACTAATGTAGCTAAAATTAATAAACTAAAAATAATATTAAATCCCATCCCCCAACTGAAAAGTTTTTTTTGTGTATGGCGAAATTCAATTACCTGCGTTTCAAGTTTTTTATTTTTATTTTGCAATTCATCTAATGCTTTTTGAACCTGATCGATTTTCTTTTCAAAGAGAAGAACAATCTCTTGATCAAGCTTTCGTAAAACAAGTTCTGTCAACTCACTAGAGTGTTCTTTTATTTCTGTAGTATCTTTTATGAACTGGATATTAAGATCATCTAATTTAATACCATTTTGATTAATCTTTTTTTCAATACTCCCAATATCGTTAGATGCTTGTTGTATTATTTCCGCAGTTAAATTCATTTGCTTAGAAATTGGAGTTACAACATGTTGTATAGCAGCTCCAGCAATAGAACCAATTTCATTTGAAGTTTTTTCCAATGCATCTGAAGCTGTAACCAAATGCCCAGAAATGGGTACAATGCTTTCCCTTACAACTGTTGAAGATACATCCTCAACCAGTTTAACAAAGTCATTATACAGTTCATTCTGTGGGTTATTGATACTCATATCCAAGGTCCTAATCTATTAAATTTATCAGAAAAAATTATTGCAAATTAATTAAATATGTTTGCTTGCTTTCACTAGCCTGTGGGTTACAAAGTTGCTGATATAGCTCAAGTACTGTATTAATTTTTTCAATACGACTCTTCATTTCAGGATGAAAAAATTTACTTGATTCTCTTAATGCTACCCAACCAGCCTGCACTTGATAGAATTCGTTATTATTTATTTGCTCATTCAACCAAACATGAAGTGCTTGTACTCTTTTTAAATTTTCATTCTGTAACGCTATAAATTGAGCATAAATCGGCTGTTCTGAAAAACCTATTTGCTGCTGTAAGGGTTTAGCAATTTTTAATAGGTATAATTGCTCTTTTTCCTGTAATTTTCGGACTCGTGACTTAACAACATTTGTATTAAACCATCGGGTAAAAATAATAAGTTCTTTTACTACTACATCTCGTTGATTACACAAATCTTCACGTATTAACTTATCTACTCCAGTACCACCAGCAAGCCCACCAAGATATGCGCCAACACCTGAACCAACAATAATACCGACAGGTCCACCTATACCACCAATAAACCCACCTATAGTTTTCCCAGATACTGCCCCAACTGTTCTTACTGCAACATCAGTTCCTACATACTTGGTATATTGCGTTAAATTGACTTGCCCAGCAATAACTTGCCTATAGTTACGTTGCACTGCCAAAAACAACGAAAATAATGGAATAGGTACTAAGTCATTTATGGAATCAAATTCATCTAAATGCTGTAAGGAATTATTTGTAATCGCTTGTATATCAACATAACTTAGGTTTGGGTCAACAGTAATCATAGGATGATTATCTACCTGATCTGCCAACTCTCTATTCGTGATAATCGGAATATCTGGATATTTCTCAAAATGGGAAAGAACGTAATTTGCATCCATTGAACACTTCACCTGTACTGGTATACCATCTACCAAAAGATCCCATCCAGCTTGATTCGCCGTGTCAGGCACTTCTACAACATGGCCATTCCTTACTAGGTCTAAAGCAACTTGCTGCTCTGCGACATATCCACTCAAACGAGTGATGGCGCCTGTAGACCTTAATGTTTGTTCTGCAATATCTTGTAAATCAGTAAATGAATTTGGAGAGTCTGCTGATGCAAAACTAATGGCATCTAAAACTTCTATATTAATCAGGCTATATGTCCAAAGCATTCCTATAGTTAAACCAAGTGCACTGAGCATTGCCTCATGATCAGGCATTTTTTGTTTTAACAGTTTCTCTAACGCGTAATTCAGGCGGACACTACTTTTTAAACTTTTTTCAATTTCTAAACCTGTTATTATTATTGGAGCAGATGAAATCACATCTTGACTATAGGGTAATGAAGACTCCCTACCTCCAAGTACCTTTCCAATTTTTTTACCAAATAAGCTCAACCCTCTCCCAATGCTATTAATATTACTTGTTGCTCGACCTCGTCCTTGTTTAATTGGGTCGAATAATGCCTGCTCTCTAGCTTGCATTAAAAATTGCTCAAATTTTTGACTCCAAAAATCTTTCTCAATTAATGCTAATAAAATATTCAAAGCAAATTCTGCATCACGAAGCTCAGCAGAGTACTGACTATTTCGTCTCAATAATGTTGTCAACAAACCAGTCAAAGCTTGCTCATAATAATTAACTTGTTGAGAATACTGTTTTATTAACTGTTGATAGTAAAGTAATGCCTGATCATATTTTTGATATTTAAGATAGAAATTAGCTATTATAAATTTAGTCTCAAAAGAAGGTGCTTGTTTTAAGATAGCCAACAACAAATCTTCATGTAGCGGATGATACGAACGACTAAATATTTTTTTTGCAATCCCAACTAGATTATTATGATTCAATAATTGCACTGCAAGATAAAAGCTCATCCATTGCTCATACCATGCTTGCTGGTGATCTATACCTTGAATAAATGCATCTTTATCAACATGATGCAACATAGACTCGATTAGCTGTATATAAAATTGTTGTTGATCAACAGTATCAACTTCAAAATACCAGCCTCTAAATTGCTGTAATATATTTCTCTTTTGTTCTTCATCCCAATCAAGATCAATTTTGACTGAAGTTAAATGTATAAAAAAATCCAATACAGACAATTTGCGCTGTATGGAGATGATACTAAAACGCTCTTTTAATAAATTAAAGCTGAGCATAACATCCCTATTTCGTGTAGTATTTTGATTATTAACAAGTAGTAAGACTACAAAATTATAATAAAGTTATTGTAATTTTTATACAATAAAAATTAATTTATTGGGAATTGAATATTTCGTATCACCTCACTAGGCTAATTGCTTATGATTTAATTACTATGCAATTAAAATTATAGTGTTAGAACGAGCAAGGTTTAGGAGACTGACAATATGTTCAGCGAAATGATTAATCACGAATGATCTTGATTATCAATAATTTTAAACTTAACTACTATTTCTATCACTTCAAATACTTCAACTTTTATAATTAAGGGTCTCCCTAAAGATATCAAACTCTAAAAAGCCACTGCATTTTTAAGGCAGTGGCTTTTTATTGATCTTCTCTCATAAAAATATAATCTTTTGATTTATAAATACTTTATTATACTTAAGTTATCTTCTGCCCTATACTAAGAGTAGATCAAAACTATAATTTGAACATGACATGCAAATTCGATTATTTCATCTACAAAATTCACGCTCTCAACGCATTATTTGGTTTTTAGAAGAATTAGGACTCAATTATGAGCTCATTATTAAATACCATTCAGACGTAGACGAAAATAAAAACTCACCCCACCAATTATCAAAATTTCCTACTATCGAAATCATTGAACAAGGAGAGATTTCAATCTTAGCTGAAACCTCAGCAATCTTAGATTACTTATCTCATTTACATCCCCAATTGGGACAGAACAATTTATTAAGCCAGCATCGCCAAAATTTTTATTATTGGAAAAATTATTGTGAGGCGACATTCATTCCCGATTTGGTACTCAAACAAATCTTTCACCAAATTGTACAACGTACACCTTTTCCAATCCGTTTCATTCCTAAACTTTTAAAATATGGATTTGATCAAGGCTATCTAAATCAATCATTACAACGACAAATGAGCATGATTGATAAACATTTAGAGGATCACTTATGGTTTGCTGAAGATCAGTTTACTATTGCTGATATTTTAATGTGGTTCCCATTACTGGCTTGCTCACAAAATTACAGCCAGTTTAAACATATACAGCGTTATCTTGCCCAAATAGAAAACAGACCTGCCTTTAAAAATGCTTTAATTAGAGGCCAATGGTCTGCTTCTACATTTAACGCTTACTGGACTATTGCATGGTAATTAATTTATGCAGATTTACGGGAATTCACTCGCCCTTTTACCACAGCTTTAATATTGCCTTTGGCATAATTAAAAAAGACGACTAGTGGTGAAAGTTTTGGATTTGGCTTTTTGCCTTTACCAATTGTCTTAAATTGAGCGGCATACCAAATAATTTCCATAATTGCCATTTTGTCGACAAAAGGTAGGCCTGTTTTAATTGGTTTTACTGCATAGCGTACGTCCTGCCCTGCAATTAAACGGTCTGTTAAATCAGTCTCAACTGCAAGCGGACGCGCAATACCAATAAAATCACAAGCCCCACTTGCGAGTGCTGCATTCATCCCTTCTACAGTACGGAATCCACCTGTCACCATGAGTTTACATTTAACGTGTTGGCGGATCTTTTCAGCAAAATCTAAAAAGTATGCTTCACGAGCAATTGTACTTGTCTTGCGCTTGTCAGCTTTAGCCCCAGCCATGGCAGGTGCTTCATAGGTGCCGCCTGAAATCTCAATCAAATCAATGCCAGCTTCATCTATCGCTTTAAATACGGAAATCACATCTTCTTCAGTAATTCCACCACGTTGGAAATCAGCAGAGTTCAGTTTGACTGAAATAATAAAATTCTCGGAAGTTGCTTCGCGAACAGCCTTATAAACTTCTAATAAAAAGCGTGTACGGTTTTCAACTGAACCACCCCACTGGTCGGTACGCTTATTCGTTAAAGGCGATAAGAACTGACTAATCAAATAACCATGCGCACCGTGTAATTGCACCCCTTCAAAACCTGCTTTTTCACAAATACGAGCAGCGGTTGCAAATCGATTAATGATATCTAGAATTTCATCATGAGTCAGTTCACGTGGCGTTCCAAACATAGTCGCTAAAGCTGGGCTAAATGGTACGGCTGACGGCGCGACAGTCTCTTTATTTAATCCTTTTGGACACTGACGTCCCGGGTGGGACAATTGGATTAACTGCACCATTCCATATTTTTTACCTAATGCTGCCCACTCTTTTAAGCGCTCTAAATCCCGTTCGGTTTCAATAACAACAACACCGGGTTCATTTTTTGCGCCCACATTGACCATGACGTTGCCTGTGATTGCACAGCCAAGCCCACCTTTTGCCCACGCCCCATATAAGCCTAAATGCAAGTCATTTGGTTGACCTTCATAATTTGCAAGCGCCTCACTCATTGCACCTTTAATAATTCGGTTTTTGAATGTGGTATTGCGAATTGTGATGGGTTGAGCAATCTGGTTCATGGTTAACCTCTTTTTAGTTTTTAGAGCAATTACTCTAATTTAGACGAGTTATAGGGCATGTCAAGTCATAATCGATAGCTGACAATAGCATATGTCAATTTTAAAGAATATAAAAATATGCAACTTTTTGCATAAAATCTAAAAACAAACTATCCATTTAAAAACAATTGTTTAATAATTTATTTTAAAAATTTGCTTTAATTAATTGTCTTGTATATTCAGTTTTAGGCTTAGAAAACAACAGTTCGGTTTTCTGATATTCAACAACTTGTGCATGGCGCAATACCATGACTTTATGGCACAACGATTTGACTATATTTAGATCATGGCTAATAAAGATATAGCTCAAATGTTCAGTTTTCTGTAATTGTCGTAAAAGCTTAATGATGGCTTTTTGTGTAGTTCGGTCTAATGCAGAAGTCGGTTCATCCAAAATTAAAAGTTTAGGCTGAACCACTAAAGCTCTTGCCAAAGCAACCCGTTGACGTTGGCCACCTGAAAGTTCATGTGGATAACGGTGCTGAAAATCTTCAGGCAGTTCAACCTTATTAAGCACAGATTTAATTTGATCTTGAGTTTGACTGTTCAATACTTCTTTTACTTTTAAACCTTCAGCAATAATCTGCCCCACCGTCATTCGAGGGTTCAAACTACCAAACGGATCTTGAAATACAAGTTGAAAATCAGATCTCGCCAAACGTAAAGCTTTGGGAGCCAACTGATTCAAATCTTGTCCTAAAAAATTAATCCGCCCTTCACTTTTAATCAGCCGTACTAAAGCCAGAGCCAAAGATGATTTTCCAGCGCCACTTTCCCCAACGACCCCAAGTGATTCACCTTGAGCAAGATCAAAACTTAAACCTTCTATTGCAGTCACATAGCCTTGAACGCGATTGAAAATACCTTTTCTAATTGGAAATTGCACGCTAAGCTGCTGAACGGACAAAACATTCTTTCCTATTTCAACAGGTTCTGCATTTCCAAAATCATGTTCTAATAATTGCTGTGTATAAACGGTTTTAGGATTTTCAAAAATCTGGCTAAGCTCACCTTGCTCTACAACACGCCCACTTTGCAAGACAACCAGTTCATCAGCATATTGACGTACCAAATTTAGGTCATGGCTAATTAAAATGAGTGCCATTCCATATTTTGATTGTAAAGATTTTAAGAGTTCTAAAATCTGGATCTGTAAAATTACATCAAGTGCTGTAGTCGGCTCATCAGCAATCAAAATCTTGGGTTGCAGTGCCAATGTCATGGCAATCATGACACGTTGCCTTTGACCTCCAGAAAGCTCATGTGGATACCGTTTTAGAATCTGTTCTGGCTCACTAATTCCGACATCTGTAAGTAACTCAATGACTTGTTGTCGAACATCCTTTTTACTCAAACCTAATAAAAGAAGGTTTTCACCCACAATCTTTTCAACCTGATGTAGTGGATTTAAAGTCGTGGCAGGTTCTTGAAAAATCATGGCAATTTGTCGGCCACGCACATTGGATTGAGCTTTTTCATCTATCTCAAGAATATCTTGGGAACCAATCCAAACACGACCTGTTATTTCTAATTTTTCTTGTAGTAACCCCATGATTGCTAAACAGCTAAGTGATTTACCTGAACCACTCTCACCCACAATAGCCAGTGTTTCCCCATCACTAAGCTGCAAATTAAGGTCTTCTAACAAAATCTTTTGATCTAGCGTTTGAATCGAAAGATGCTCTACCTTCAACAATGCAGGAGTAACATTTGTATTATTTTCTTGGGTCAAAAGCATCACGAGCAGCCTCCCCAATATAAATTAAAAGTGAAAGAACAATAGCCAGACTAAAAAAACCTGAAATCGCTAGCCATGGTGCATCTAAATTATTTTTACCTTGGAGCAATAACTCCCCTAACGATGCTGCATCGGGTGGTAAGCCATAGCCTAAAAAATCAAGAGCAGTTAAGGCACTAATATTAGTTGTTAAAATGAATGGTAATTGGGACAAGCTCGAACTGATTGCATTCGGCAAAATATGCTTAAAAATAATAACGCGGTCAGTCACTCCTAACACTTGAGCGGCACGAACATAATCAAGCTGGCGAGCTTTTAAAAATTCTGCCCTGACAATCCCTACTAAAACTGTCCAGCCAAAAAATAACATAATGAAAAATAGCCAATATACATTGGGTACAAACATGCTGACCAAAATCATGACCATAAAAAGCATGGGCAAGCCATTCCAGACTTCAACCAAACGTTGTCCCAATAAATCTACCCAACCGCCATAGTAACCTTGAATGGCGCCCACAGTAATGCCAAACAAAGCGGAACAAAAGGTTAAGGCCAAACCAAAAAGTAAAGATACTCTTAAACCATAAAGAATACGGGCCAAAACATCCCTTCCCTGATCATCAGTTCCTAACCAGTTCTGCTTAGAGGGTGGTGATGGCACAGGAACTGCCAAGTCTAAATTGGGAGTTTGATATGAAAATTGAATAAGCGGCCAGACTGCCCATCCTTGAGCATGAATAAGTTCTTGCACAGCCGGATCTTTGTAATCTGCTTCTGTTTCAAACACGCCACCAAACGTCGTTTCTGGATATGTCTTAAACACAGGCAAATAGTAAGAATCTTCATACTTCACTAACAGCGGTTTATCGTTAGCAATCAACTCCGCAGCTAATGACAAAATCAAAATTAGACTAAATAAAATAAAGCTAGCCCAACCTAATTTATGTTGTCTAAAACGTTGTAATCGTGTCCGCACAATCAAAGACATCATTTGCCTCCTTGCGCATCAAAGTGAACCCGAGGATCAATCCATTGGTACAGCACATCACAAATGAGACGTAAAATTAGACTAAATAAAGTAAAGAAAAATAAGACACCAAAAATAACAGGATAGTCCCGCTGGACAATGGCTTCAAAGCCCAATAAACCCACACCATCTAAGTGAAAAATAATTTCTACAAAGAGATTACCCACAAAGAAAATACCCGCTAACACTTCTGGCAGCCCTGCGAGCACGACTAAAATAGCATTACGAAATACATGCTTATATAAGACTTGCTGGCTATTCAATCCTTTTGCATAAGCAGCTAAAACATAGGGTTTATTGAGTTCTTCTAAAAACGAATATTTGGTTAAGTACGTTAAACTGGCAAAACCGCCTAATACCATTGTAATAAGCGGTAAAGTCATATGCCATAAATAGTCGGTAACTTTACCCCAAAGACTGAGTTGATGAAAATTATCTGACACAAGATTTTGTAATGGAAACCATTGAAAATAAGAGCCACCTGCAAAAAAAACCACAAGCAAAATAGCGAATACAAAACTTGGTACAGCATACCCCACCACAAGTACTAACGAAGTGGAGCGATCAAACCATGAACCTTGCTGTCTGGCCTTCTTAATACCAAGCGGAATAGAAATTAAATAAATCAGAAAAGTACTTACCAGCCCAAGTGAAATAGAAACAGGCATTTTGTCCCACAACAATTGCACGACTGGTTTATCTTTAAAAAAACTCTGTCCAAAATCTAAAGTTAAATAGCCTTTTAACATGAGGAAAAAACGTTCTGGAGCAGATCGATCAAAGCCATATTGCGCCTTAATTTGTTCAACCATTTCAGGGCTTAAACCTTGAGCACCTTGATAATAAGTCTCTGCACTTAATGCACGTCCAATTCCCAAATCACCTTCAGCTTGATGTATTGCTTGCTCAACTGGCCCACCCGGTGCAATTTGCACAACCACAAAGTTAATCAATAAAATGACAAACAATGTGGGAATCATTAAAAGAAGTCGCTTGAGAATATATGAACCCATATAACAGGATTTCCTTTATGGCAGGTGCTTTTTATTGTTGATGTAAATATTTAGCAACTTTTTTGGCTTTGTTTGCATCACTCCACCAATAATCTATTCCAGACGAAAGTGCTGGTTTAATTTTAGGTTGTTGATACATATTCCAATAAGCATACCAGTTTTCACCTTTACCATAGGTCGGAATTTGATAATAACCAGCCCTCAGTAATCGATCGAGAATACGAGTATAAATAATCTGTTGGTCACGGCTCTTACTAGCAACAAGTTTTGAAATCACTTGATCAATTACGGGGTTACGAATACCCGCATAATTGTAATTTCCATCCTGCGCTGCTGCGATGCTCCCCCAAAACTGAGTCTGCTCATTGCCCGGATTGAGAGATTGCGGCAAATTCATGGTGGTCATATCAAAGTCATAACGGCGGGTGCGCTCTAAATATTGCGGAGCGTCGACTTGACGTAAATTGACCTGAACACCAAGTTTTTTAAGATTACGGACAAAAGGCATGAGTGTTCGTTGTTTGCCATCTTGTTGAATTAAAAACTCAAGCTGAACTTTTTTACCTTCAGGCGTCAACAACTGCCCATCTTTAACTTTATAACCAGCCTGTATAAGTAGCTGCCGCGCAGTTAATAAATTTTGACGGTTAAATCCATTCGCATCCGACACTGGGTATTTCCAATCTACTAAGACACCCTTTTGCATTATTGGAGATAACTTAGGCAGCAATGGTTTCAATATTGCTAATTCAGTTTTCGAAGGCTGACCCGTTGCAGCCAATTCGCTATTTGCAAAATAACTTTGAAGGCGTTGATATTGACCATAAAACAAAGCTTTATTCTGCCATTCAAAGTCATAGGCATAGGTTAAGGCTTGTCTAAAACGAATATCATTTAAGGGTTTTCGTCGTGTGTTAAAGACATAACTTTCAGTGGCGATGGGATTATGGTGACGGAACTTATATTGAGTAACTAACCCTGCTTTTACTGCCGGAAAACGATAATCTGTTACCCATTTTTTGGGGTTAGTTTCTTCATGCAAGGTGTATTGCCCAGATTTAAACCCTTCAAAAGCAATATCCCAATTTCGATAATAGACATATTTTAAACGATCAAAATTATAGCGCCCCTTATTAATAGGCAAATCTTTTGCCCAGTAATTCGGATTACGCTTATAACTAATGCTTCTACCTGCATCAACTCGTTCAACCACATAAGGTCCCGAACCAACAATTGGTTGTAGAGTAATTCGGCTAAAATCTCTTTTTTGCCAATCTGTTTTTGAATAAATCGGCAAGGTTGCCAAAATGAAAGGCATTTTAGGATTATGTGTAGACTTAAAACTAAACTTTACTTGATGGGCATTTATTACTTCTGTTTTTGCCAAATCAGCAAGGTACATCTGCAAACCTAAATTGGACTTAGTCTGATATGCATCAAAGCTAAATTTAACATCTGCCGCAGTGACTGGCTGTCCATTACTAAAACGCGCCTTAGGGTTTAAATAGAAACTAACAGACTGCGTTTTTTCTGGATCATAAGTAACTTTCTCTGCCAAAAGAGGATATAAAACCCCGACCTCATCTAGCGATTGGGTCATTAAAGTATCAAAAAGATAATTAACGCCCTCTGTAGCATTCCCCTTACCATTCATACTATTGAGGTTATCAAAAGTTCCTTGAGCCGCCTGACTTAACAAGCCACCTTTAGGTGCATTAGGATTTGCATATGGCATAGCCATCATTCCTAAATATTTAGGCTTGGAATGAATCGCTATATATGAGGTAGTTTGCTGTGCAGAAAAAACAACATGAGAAACGACACTGAGCCCGACTAGCAGGCTCAGTTGAAAATATGATTTATGCATAAGTTACTAATTATTTTATAAATTAGGCACTTTAATGACATCGCCAATGCGAAGCTGAGTAGAAGGTGTCAAATTATTCAGATCAGCCAAGAAATTGGTTTCTAAACCATATTTGCTTGCAAGGCCAATTAATGTATCGCCACGCTTCACTTTGTATTCCACAACAGTTTTTGGAATCACAATATTTTGACCGCGCTGTAAATTAGCACTCGCTTTTAATGCATTCATTTCAGCAAGTTCACGCACTGAAATACCTGCACGACTCGCAATACTATTTAAAGACTCACCAGATTTAACAGTATATCTTTCAGTGTTTTTACCAGCCGCAACTGTTTTAGTTGAAGACTTGGTATCAACTTTAGCTGTTTCTACTGTAGGCACATCACCTGTTAGCTTTAAACGTTGCCCTACACGAACGCTACTGTTACGTGAAAGACCATTCAATGCAGCAAGATAATCCAACTGTAAGTGGTAACGGTTAGCAATATTACCTAAGCTATCACCAGATTTAACTGTGTAGTTCTCAGGTGTTTCTTCTTTAGTATTTTTAGAAGGTTTACTTGGTGCTTCTTCAACTGTACCTGTGAGTTTTAAACGTTGACCCGCACGTAGTCCTGCCGTACGAGACAAACCATTTAAGTCAGCCAAATAGCCTGTTTGTAAGTTATATTTACTAGCAATAGCATTTAGACTATCCCCAGACTGTACAACGTATTGTTCTGGAACAGTATTAGTAGCAGGTACTTTTAAAGTTTGCCCAAGCTGTACATGACTACTCGCTTTTAAGTTATTTAATTCGGCTAACTCAGCTAAGCTAATTTTTGATTTAGTTGCAATACTCGATAAAGTATCACCACGCTGTACTTTATAGCCTTCTGTTTTATAAGAAACACTTAGCATCGCTTTCTCAGATTTACTAGCAGTCTTAGTTTCAGCAACTTCACCTACCGAAATATCTTGTGTAGGCACATTAATTTTTTGGCCTACCATCAAGTTACTACCTGCAGTTAAACCTGGAGTTAATTCAGCAAGTTCCTGATTAGAGAGCGCATAACGATCTGCAATCAATTTAAGGTATTCACCGCGCTTCACAGTATAGTTTTTAGTTGCTATACGTTTTGCATTTGCCTGAACTGCTTTCGGCTCTGCTTTAGCAGTTGAGCGGCTATTCTTCGGCTCTTTTAACTGTAGTTTTTGTCCAACAAATAAACCATCAGTTACTGATAAATCGTTATATTCGGCTAATTGCTTTACTGACAAATTAAACTGGTTAGCAACACCGCTTAAGCTATCATTGGCTTGAACCACATACACATCTGGTTTAGCCGTACTTTTCGAAGTACTTTGAGTTTCTTGTGGTCTAGCATCATAAAGATAAAGACTAGTTCCTACAAACAAAGTCTTTTCTGGATCAATCTGGTTCCACTTAGCAACATCACGCCAGTTCACACCATTCTTCATGGCAATAACTGCTAAAGTATCGCCGGGTTGAATTGTATAAGTACTACGCTTACCTTTAGGCTGTACAACTACGACATCAGTATCAGTTTTGATATAAGGCTTATCTTTATTACGTTGTCCATCTTCAGAGTTAGCTACAGTCGCATCTTCAGCTAAAGTTTTTGGATAAGCAAAACCTCTACTTACCTCTTTACCTTGTTGCTCTGCAACTGACTGGCTCGTCTGAATTGCAGTTAACCTAATTTTGCCATCATAAGGATCGACAATTTCAGTTCCTTGCGGCGCAATTGCTTTTAATTCAGCAACGACTTGATCTTTTTCAGCTTGAGTTGCTTGCGGTTGTAGAGCTTGATCTACAGTTTCTTTTGCGCCTTCAGCACGAACTGCCGCTAAAATCTTTTCACGTTCAGAAGCCGAAATTGGTGGCTCCATTTTAACAGGCTGCTTAATGTTAGCTGCATTGGTCACAGCTACAGGAATACGCGGCGCACTTGGTACATCTGCCGATGCAGCAAAGGCAGCTAACGCATCAGAACCACGTGGTGTAGATTTTGAAATCGTTGAAGTATTCTTCACCGGTGAAGAAGGTTTGACTGGCTGAACTTGCGTTGTAGGAGTTGTTCTTGTTGTTACTGTAGTAGAAGGATTAACAATTGTAGGTGTAGACGGTGAAGTTACATTTGCCCACCAACCTGAGCCACCACCCGATTTTGTTCCTCTTAATTTATTATCAATTGAAGGACTTAAATCTGCTGGAATCAAAATACGCATTGGACTCGCAGGGTCTACTGCTTCACCACGATATCCTGGGTTTAATGCATAAAGTTCTGCACGGCTTAATCCTGCTGTAGAAGCAATTTCATTTAACGTTAAAGGTGCTGATAAAGTCACTTCACGGAAATGGGGTCTATTTGCAATAGGTGGTAGTTCTACGCCATAAGCCTTTGGATTTTTAATAATTTGAGCAACAGCTAAGAAACGTGGAACATAGTTCATTGTTTCTTGAGGTAATTTTAATGACCAATAATCAGTTGGTAAACCCGCAGCTTGGTTGCGGTTAATCGCCTGCTGAATACGTCCAGGGCCAGCATTATAGGCTGCTAATGCAAGTTCCCAAGAACCAAATTGGTTATAGAGACTTCCTAAAAACTCATAAGCTGCGCGAGTCGATTCAACCACATCTCGACGCCCATCATACATACCTGTCTGCTTTAAGCCATAAATACGACCAGTACTTGGAATAAACTGCCATAGCCCTGCTGCTGCTGCACTACTTGTTGCAGCTGGGTCATAAGAGCTTTCAATTACCGGTAATAATGCGAGTTCTGTCGGTAATCCACGGCGTTCTGCTTCTTTCACAGTATGGTACAAATAACGGCTGGCACGAGCACTTAAACGATCAAGGTAAGGCTGACGAGAAATAAACCAACTACGCTGAGCTTCAATACGTGAATCCCAGTGATTCAAGTCCATTTTGAAACCAACGGACATACGCTTCCAGACATCACCATGCTTCAAAATAAGCAGACGATCACCTTCTACAGCGCGCATATCGGTTGCTGAAAGTAAGTCTTCCAAAGAGTCAAGACTACTCGCATCTAAATAACCTGCACCACTGACCTGTTTCGATTTAGAGGTTTTTGCAGATTGCGGAGTCGATGAACAGCCTGTTGTAATACCCAACGCAGCTAAAGCAGAGCTAAGTACGGTAATTTTGAACAATGATGCCGCAGATGGCTGCCACACAAATGTGGTTGGTTTATACATAAAAACTTCCAAACAACTCGCGTAATATTTTTTGGGGTTTGGCCACAAACCCTAGGTCTTCGATGCCATTGTATTAAAGCGTGCAAGATAGACAAGGCAATAATTTGATGTCATTTGCATGGAAATGTTACAAGAAATTAAAAAAACCTTGCTTTGTTACGATGGAACCGAACTTTTTGCGTATACAATACACCATATTCAGTTCTTTTTCTTTTAGTTTAGGTTTCGATTTATGTCTCAAACAATCACACTGTATGTTGATGGTGCATGTCGTGGCAATCCAGGTTTAGGTGGTTGGGGCGCATATGTCATTACCGAGCAGGGTGAACATAAATTATTTGGCGGTGAACCGGATACAACCAATAACCGCATGGAGCTCACTGCTGCGATTGAAGGCGTTGCATTTTGCCCAACCAATGCTCATTTAATTATCTGGACAGATTCAAATTATGTGAAGCAAGGGATTACTGAATGGATTCATGGCTGGAAAAAGAAAAACTGGAAGGATGTAAAAAATCCTGACCTTTGGCAAAAATTAGATGCCGTTTGTGCTGGTCGAAATATTGAATGGCATTGGATTAAAGGCCATGCTGGACATGCAGGCAACGAAATGGCCGATGAGCTTGCAAATATTGGAGCTGATCAAACTGCCCTGCAAAAAAAAACAGTTCAAGCAACTGCCCTGCAAGATATAAAAAAGCCTGAAGAGGATTGGTTACTCGATGACCCTTTTGGGTTTGATATGGCAGAAGTAACCGAAGAAGATAATATTGATCTTGAACAGTCCGAAGAAGTTGAGATGATTATTGTGGAAGAAGAAGTTATTGAAGTTGAAGCTGCTGAGCCAGAAAGTAAACAACCAATTAATAATATTCATCCTCAAATTGTTGTGACCGAAGCCAAATTACAATTACAAGGACCTCGACAACTGATTCTTGATACAGAAACCACTGGTTTCTATTTCCAAGATGGTGACCGCATTATTGAAGTCGGCGCCATTGAAATGATTAACCGGAAACTCACCGGTAGCTCAATTCATATTTATATTAACCCGCAAAAACCAGTGGGCGACTCAGAAAATATCCATGGTATCAGTGATAATTTCTTAAAAGATAAACCGCTCTATGCAGACATTGCCGATACGCTCTTTGATTATCTAAAAGGCGCAGAGATTATTGCCCACAACGCGACCTTCGATATGAACTTCCTTGATATGGAGTTTAGACGCGCAGGCCTTCCTGCGCTTTCTGAAGTATGCGAGGTAACAGATACTTTAGCTTTAGCGAAAAGCAAACATCCCGGACAAAAAAACTCGCTTGACGCCCTTGTAAGACGTTATGAAATTCCAGCACGTGACCGTACTTTCCACGGTGCATTACTCGATGCTGAAATTCTTTCAGATGTTTACCTAGCAATGACAGGTGGGCAGGTTTCTTTTGATATAGATGCCTTATCTCAAAGTGAAAATAGCCTGAACACAGCAAATAAAACCAGAGTTCAAATTGAACTACCAGTTATTCTTCCTTCCGAAGAAGAGCTAAATACACATGAGACTTGGGTCAAAGAATTTGAGAAAAAACATGGAGAACCTTGCCTTTTTGCAAAATAAATTTTTGATTCTTTAGCGTTTTTAGCTTTTCCCCTTTGTAAGTTAAGTTATATTAGTCACATAGATTTTTAGCTCAAATTACCGAGCACTACGAATATAACAATTGATTTTTTTTGCAAAGGGGAACGTTTATGTCTGAGCATACTTCGATTCATTTCGATCCAACAGCTTTACTCATCATTAAACATGAAATTGATCGTTCAATAAAACTGGTTGAAGGCGCAGTAAGTACTTTAATTGAAGAGCAAACACTCCCTTTCGGTATTGATGATGCATTAGAACAATTTAAGCAATGCACTCAAGTCCTCCGTTTAATTGATATCCCCTATCTTGCAAAAATCACTCAATATTCAACTGAGCTGATGCAAAAAATTATTGCGAAGCCAACACAAATTAACACCAATGATGTCGTTGCACTGAGTGAAGGCACGACCATGGTAAAACGGTATATTGAGTTTATCTGTTTGCGTGAATTACAAGTACCTCAGTTTCTTCTTAATACCTTAAACAATTTAGAATTAGCTTTAAATAAACCACTAACATCTTCTGGACAAGCGATTGCTTCTTTACTTGCAAATAGTGCGCTTGAACTCCCATTACCAGAAGTATTGATTAATGAAAAAACTCAATTTATTCATCAACTCTATAAGCTATCTCTACATCAATTTTTAAACAAGACAGAAGCTAATCATAATTTTCAAGCTTTTAAACTTATTGGGACCTATTTGGTCAGCATGGCAAACCATCAGCCAAGCCAACAATATTGGCAACTCGTAAATTATGCTTTCGGCCATATTGATAACCTGCTTTTAAATGATTCACGCCTACGTGTACTCATTAATATTGAAAGTTATATTGGTCAGTTCTTAACAAGTCCTGAAACTTTTAAGCCTGATTTGGCTGCACTTGCAGATATTTTAAGTATAGTTATCGCTCAAGAAGATGAGGTTGCTCACCATATTCGCAACCAACTCCATATCGGTGAAGAAATACCTACAGACACTCAATTGCTCGTTTTAAGCCGTCATCTTTATGGGCCTGACTTTGACACCATGCACACAGTCAGCCAATTAATCTTGAACGAAATGAACAAAGTGCGTAATGATATTGAATATAACTATCAAAATATGTCGACTGAAAAAGCACAACAATTACAAACGAGTCTTTTGCAATTAGCCTATACATTTAAACTGCTTAATCTTGATGAAGCTGCATCTGAACTATCTCAACAGGCAAATAGTTTAAGTCAGCTCAACATACTAAGTAATGAAAACTATGCCCAACAGCTTATGGACAGCATTTTGTCTGCCATGAACTCAATTGGTATTTTGGTACGCCAATATACGTCTAGTCGTTTACAGCTTAATGTGAACAATACAAATATTTCTTTAGATCGCCTTGATGAGGCACATCAAGCCTTACTCACCGAGACAAAAAATTTAATTGATTTTATTTGTCAGAGTCTTACGTTGTATGCAAATGATCAGACACAAAATATTGAAGCAATTGCAGGTTCATTAAAAGAGCTAGCTGGCGCAGCCGAATTTCTAGGAAGTACAATTCAACAAGATGCTTTACTTCAAACTGCTCAATTTGTTCAACAACAACTTGAACAAAACCAGCCGTTTAATACAGACCAAATTCACTGTATTTTTAACGTATTAGCAGGCCTTGACATGTTGGTTGACAATTTAAAAAATAAACAACCTGTTCTACAATCCATGTTTAATGTAGCATTGTCGAGTAGTCAACAACTTCAAAAAAAGGCAGCTTAATGTCTGAATTATCACTTGCTTATATTTTCCATCATCAACAATTACTAGTTGATCAAAACCTTCAACTACCCAAAGTCGAAAAGTTAGCAAGTGATTTACTTTTCACTCATGATGAGCAGGTCATTGCACGTGACTTGCTTGCCGAGGAAGCTATACCAGAAGGCTTACAACTGGTTCCAATTCGCCAACTCATTACAAGTTGGTCGAAAGAACAGTTTTTGCAAGCGAGCCGTGCTGTACAGTTACTTGAATGGCGACGCAACCATAAGTTTTGTAGTCACTGCGGACACCCGACAGAAGTTCATCCAACTGAATATGCAATGGTGTGCCCATCTTGTCGCTATCACCAATATCCTCGTGTAAACCCATGCATTATTACCGTCATTACTCGAGGTGATGATGAAATCTTACTGGCGAAGTCAGTCCACAATAAAACCAATATGTATGGTTTGATTGCAGGTTTTGTTGAAGTTGGTGAAACTCTTGAAGAAGCGGTACAACGTGAAGCTTTTGAGGAAGTAGGCCTAAGACTCAAAAATGTTCAATATATGTCAAGTCAGCCTTGGCCTTTCCCGAGTAACCTTATGGTTGCGTTTCGAGCAGAATATGAGTCTGGTGAAATTAAGCTGCAAGAAGAAGAAATTGCAGATGCACAATTCTTCAAAATTGATCAATTACCTGAAATTCCATTTAAAGGTAGTATTGCTCATTCAATGATTATGCAGATTACCCAAGCTGGGTAATCTGTTGTGTTTTAAACGATATTCTCGTTTAAAACACTTCTTCAAGAAAATGTAAAATAGTTCTTTTAGTCCTGAAATAATGACTAATAAAACTAGAAAGGCTGGCCAAAATTGTAATATGTCCAGTTTTAGGAATCACGGCGATATGGCTGTGATTACCCTTCTCTCTAAGCGCTTGATCCATATCTAAAGTATTGTGTTTTTTTACAATCTGATCATTTTCAGCCATCAAAAGGTAATGTTTAATATTATTTTGATTAACGAAATAATATGGCATGACTTCTTTATAAGAGGTGCTTTGATCAAAAGCATCTTCGGCCAGTGGATCACCTTTATAGTCAAAATGATATGGGCCAGCTAAACCGATTATTGCCTTAATTTTCCCTAAACACTCAATTTTAGTTGAATCAGGGTGATAAACAGCAGACATCACATTAAATGCCCCTGCCGAATGCCCCATAAGTACAATATTTTCTGTAGAAATTTCCAATTTCCCTTGGTTTTGATGTAAATAATTCAATGCTTGAGTTAAGTCATCAACAAAGCTTGGGAAAATATTTTTAGGTGCTAACTGGTAGTTAATAACAGCAACGTCATAACCTTCTTTGGCAAATGTCTCACCAATAAAAAGATAATCTCGTTTATTACCATGTTGCCAAGCCCCGCCATGCACAAAAACAATGAGAGGCTGATGAGTTAGCTTTTTAACAGATCGGTAAACATCCAAACGGTGGCGAGGCTTTAGGCCATAACGAACATTTGGAACCTGTTCAAAACCATCTTTTGGTGTAAAACGGTTTAAAGCAAAACTCCCCAAATCATACAGGCGGAACTCTTTATAAAGAGTTCGCGCCTGTTCAATTTTGCTTTGTAGTTGTTCAATCAGATTCATATATTACTGTGCAGTCGAAGCAGGATCTGTTTGGTCAGGATCAATTGCAACAGGTGTTTGAACTGTTGGTTGAGCAATGACGTTATTAATAATCGGTGTAGTTGTTGCACTACCCGTACTTGCAGCTGGTGCAGGCGCCAAATCAACGTTATCAATTAAAGTGACAATTTTGGTAACGTTACCGACGTTTTGTAAGACGTTATTTAAATCATTAATTTCAGCTGTATTTAAACGTCCCATTACATAAAGTACGCCGTCTTCGGTATGTACCAGAACCTTACTATCAGAAACTACAGGTGCTTTCATTAAAAGAGCACGCGTATTTGCTGTTACACCTGCATCTTGCATGATGGTGTTATAGCTGACTTTGTTACCCACCGTAATATAGTTATGTACAGCTTTCACATCACTCATGGCTTTAAGGTTGTCTTCTGCCAATTGTTTCAAGTACGGGTCTGGCACTTGGCCAGTTAATAAAACTGTACTATGGAAGCTTTCGATATTAATACGTGACTGCTTGAAACGTTGATCAAGTTTATAAATGTTGATATTGGCTGTACGTTTAATTGAAGAGTCAATGAATACTTGGCCTAGACTGCGGACACCACTATCTGTGCCCACTGGAGCTGTGCCTGTTCCACCAGAAATAAAACTTGCGCAACCTGATAAACTTGCGACACAAAGCATTGTTACAGCAATACGTTTTAACACTCCACCAGACTCCTATCAATTTCTTGGCTTGATCATAAAGCATCAGACTTAAATTTGCTCAAAAGAGTAATGAACTCTTAATCCAAAGTAAATGCATTTTCGATCCATTGCAGATCATAATGGAATTTTGAAAAGTCATGCTGTACTGTTTTTGCAATTTTCTGTGGAAAATCAAAACAAATCACATCAAAACGACAATAAAAATCCTGATAAGATGGATAGCGCTGTAAAAAACGCATCGCAGTTTTGATAATTTTCTTCTGTTTTGTCCACGTTACCATTTCACAAGCTTGCCCATAATTTCCTATAGTGCGTGCTTTTACTTCAACAAAAACTAGCTCTTGCCCTCTTTTGACGATTAAATCAACTTCGCCACGGCGTGAATGGTAATTACTTGTGACCCACACATAGTTTTGTGCTTGTAAAAGGTTTAACGCAGTTTGCTCTGCCCATTTCCCCAACTGCTGTGCTAATAACATTTTTACTCCCCCCAAATTAAAAAGTAGCTCTACATGTTTTTATGCGTAAGTTATTTTCTTAAATTCATCTGCTATTTCAGATCTGAATTGAACAAATGAAAATCAGATCATTTTCGAAAAGATCAAGCTAGCAGACATTGTTCACGCCCAAATCATAATTTCGGGTAAACTACCCCATTAAAATTGTTTATCTGTACGGAGTAAAACCAAATGAGTGCTCAGTTATTTGTTGTAGCCACCCCAATCGGGCACTTAGATGATATGACTTTCCGTGCAATTGATATTTTAAAATCAGTTTCTATTGTAGCTGCCGAAGATACTCGCCAATCAGCACAATTATTTAAACACTATAATATATCGACTCAACTTACTGCATGTCATGATCACAATGAAAGCAATAAAATTGAGCAGTTAGTTCAAAAACTACTTGCTGGCGATAGCGTTGCTTTAATTAGTGATGCAGGTACACCGCTCATTAGTGATCCGGGGTTTAAATTAGTTCGTGCTGCTCAAGAGCATGGTATTAGAGTCGTTCCTGTGCCGGGTGCATGTGCTGCGATTGCTGCTTTAAGTGCGGTAGGCTTACCGAGTGACCGCTTTAGCTTTGAAGGCTTTCTGCCATCTCGAGCTTCACAACGTATTTCTCAATTAGAAAAACTCAAAAATGAAACACAGACCTTAATTTTCTATGAAGCACCTCATCGTATTTTAGAGTCTGTTAAAGATATGGCTCAGGTATTTGGTGAAGATCGACCTGTAGGGTTTGCACGTGAAATTACTAAAACCTTTGAAACCATCAAAAAAATGACATTAAAAGATTTGGTCAGCTTCATTGAAAATGACCATAACCAAGAAAAAGGTGAAATTGTAGTCGTTGTGGGTGGTGCAGCTGCAAAAACAGATCTAGAGCAAGAAAAACTAGACGAGCTTTTAAAGCGCTTACTCCAAGACTTATCTGTTAAAGCAGCGTCTCAACTTGCTGCCGATTTAACAGGGATTAAGAAAAAAATCGCTTATCAACGTGCGCTGGAGTTAACACAATCTTAATTTTTTAATTAAGTATGGTGATGACAGACAGCCAGTGTCGTCACCATCTGTTAATTTTGCATAATAAAATATAAGAATAAGAGTATTGATATGACTGAACAGCTTGGGAAACTTGGCCCTCATGAAGGGCAAGAGCTAGAATTATTACTTTCAGGCGAGAAACCGATTGCTTTGTTTTACGATCTATTACCTGTCGAGTTTTTAAGGCATCTAGAACAAGGTACTTTATCTATACTGAGTAAAGATATTGAAACCTCTCTGCCTTTACCCTTTTCAATTATGCTGATCTATAAAGATGCAGCTTTAGCAAATTTAAATGAACTAATAATATGTATTGAAACTTTATTTAAAGAAACTAATTTTGAAAAATGCATAGAGCTTGAACGAAGAGTTGGACAGCTTTTAGGTTACTCAGAACAAGATATAGAGTTTTATATTCAGCATATTTCAAATCTTCATTTAAGAAGAAAGATGTAAAGACTATCTCAATATGTGTTTCGCTGACTCCACAATAGTCTCCGTCAGTGCATCCAACTGTTTAGACTGCCTTTTCCAATGGTGCCAATATAATGGAATGTCGAGCTCAGCTTCGGGTATAACATCCACTAAAGTTCCATTGGTTAACAAAGATTGCACCTGTAGTTCAGGAACCATGCCATATCCTAAACCCAATTGAATCGCTTTCACAAAGGCATCTGTAGCTGGAATAAAACTGTAAGGATAGCTCTGCAAAGGCAACCCATAATATTTCAGCAATAACTCTGAATGCATTAGATCTTTATGGTTAAAAATGACAGCTGGTGCATTTCTTAAAGTTTCTCGGATTACGCCATGTTTAAACCAATCAGCAGCAAATTCAGCCGAAGCCAACATTTTATAACGCATTTTTCCGAGTGGTTGAGCTAAACAGCCTGACATAACCTGCTCTTCTGCCGAGATACAGGCGTTGACTTGTCCTGTTTCCAATAAAGTATGCGTGTGAGATTGATCATCAATTTTTAGTTCTAATACTATTTTCTCTTTAAAAAGCGTTTGCTGAATAGTAGGTAGTAACCAAGTAGCTAATGAATCCGCATTTGAAGCCAGAGCAATTTTATAGAACTCTGATTCAGATGATTTACCCATCAAACCTTGTAATAAGTTTTGCTCCATTAATCGTGTATGACGTAAATGCTGCAATAAAGTTTGCCCTGCTTGAGTGAGTACACATGGACGACCACGTATAATTAAAATTTGGCCTAAATACTTTTCTAAAGCCTGCACGCGTAAGGATACTGCCGAGGGAGTAATATATAAATGCTCACCTGCCGCATCAAAACTTCCCACTTCTGCTACTGCAAGAAAGGCTTCACATTGTTTGCTATCTAACATATCAAACCTAAATTTTTCTTAGCCAAACCTAAATATTCTTAATTTTACTTATTTCTTAATAAAAAGTCAGATAATTCCCACATCTGATTTTTCACCTTACTGTTATGTTCTCTCTTAGTATATTTTTTAAAGGTTTCGGTATTGGTAGTGGTCTAATTGTAGCAATTGGCGCTCAAAATGCTTTTGTTTTAAAACAAGGCCTTAAACAGCAATATGTGTTTTGGCTATGTTTAATTTGTGCGCTTTCCGACTCGATCCTAATCGCTTTTGGTGTATTAGGCTTTGCCGAAATCATGACAGCATCACCGATCTTAATTACAGTTGCTAAATATTTAGGAGCAACGTTTTTATTCGTCTACGGTGCGAAAGCATTCTACGCTGCATTTAAGGCCACCCAAAGCATGGAGCTTGGTAGCGGTCAAAAACAGACTCTAACTCAAGCACTAGTGACCTGTCTTGCCTTTACTTGGCTCAACCCACATGTCTATTTGGATACCATTGTTCTGATTGGTTCAGTGGCAACCCAGCTAGAAGACAAAATTAGTTTTGCTTTGGGCAGCATTGTTGCCTCTTGGATTTTCTTTTTCAGTTTGGGCTATGGCGCAAGATTATTAAAACCATTATTTATCAATCCTAGAGCATGGAAAGTTTTAGATTTCATTATCGGTATTGTTATGTGGAGTATCGCAATATCGCTTCTCATCTAATGCATTCAAACAGTAAAAAGTACCATGTTTAAATGGTACTTTTTATGCGCTCAAGATTATGCTTGAGAACCCAACACCAGCTTTGATTGTTTTCTTTCTTGCTGTGATTGCTTTATAACAGCATAACCAGAAGATACACCTAAGTAGGCAATGACAAAGGCAACAAATAAATCGGGAAATACACTGCCTGTTCCAAATACCCCAACCGCCGCTAAGATTACAGCAACATTGGCAATAGAATCGTTTCTGCTGCACAACCAAACAGAACGCATATTGGCATCTCCATCACGGAACGCATAAAGCATCAGAGCGACTGAAACATTCGCAATTAAAGCCATCACGCCAATTGCCCCCATCACCATAGGTTCAGGTGGAACACCATGAAAATATGACCAGACCACTTTTGCAATAACAAAAACGCCAAAAGCTGTCATCGTTATTCCTTTCATTAATGCCGCTGTTGCACGCCAATATAAGCTCATCGAAAGAACAACTAACGATAACGCATAGTTTGCTGCATCTCCGGCAAAATCTAATGCATCCGCCCATAGCGAAACAGATTGAGCCTTATAACCACCCAATATTTCTACCACAAACATCAACGCATTGATCACAAGAGCAATCCATAACGCTTTTCTAAAACGTGGACTCACTTTCTTTGAAGGAGAACATGTTGAAGCACAACCACATCCAGCCATTTTATTTCCTCAAGAATTCTTTTATAGTGATTAAAAACCCTTGAGTAGCTCCAGAGTCAAGCCTTATGAGTCTTTCTATTGGTCAATTATCAAAAAAAGCGGATGTCCCAATTGATACGATCCGTTATTACGAAAAAGTAGGTGTACTTGATCGTATCCAACGTTCAGAAAATAACTATCGTATTTACACCGAGCAAACACTTGGCGACCTATTGTTTATTAAGCATTGCCGTGAATTAGATATTTCACTCAGTGATATTAAAACGTTAAAAGAAATGAAAACTCAGCCTAAACAGGCATGTACGAAAATTGATAATTTAGTAGATAAATACTTAAATGAAGTATCAGAAAAAATTGAACGATTATTGCTTTTAAAAGAATCTTTAATTGATTTAAAACAGCACTGCTCTACCAATCGAACAGTAGATGAATGTGGGATTTTAAAAGAACTGCAAAGCTCTCCTTAAACCTGTTTTGGTAAATTCATACAAATAAAAAAGCACCACTCATGTGATGCTTTTTTTAAGATTAATGGTCGCTATGCTCATCAGGAGGAACTTCGGTAATTCTCCCACCCCGAGCTAAAAATGCAGCGATTTCATCTTCCAGCGCTTGGCGCTGTTTCTGTTTAGCAGTGACAGTCAGCGTTTCTGCCTCAGCAAGATCAGTATCACTCATACTGCCTGCTTCGTCATCAGCTGCACCGCTTTCTGCTGCCTTCGCTTCATCTTCATCTACAGCAGAATCTTCTGCATCTTCATAATCATTGATATCTGACATTTCACACTCCCCAGAATGATTTTATTGCATCATTGCTATGGTCCCAAGACCTCAGAAATTTAGCAACCTCTTTGCATTTAGCAAAGAGCCAATTTGGTCAATTACGTATCTTTTATGACCAAATTGGTAATGATATATAAATGATTGTTCAAAAAATATCTACTGGCATTTAATTCGCTTAGTAGAGTATAGGCCCAGTAAATATTTTAATGCCTATAGCGGGTACTTTGTAAAGCCCCTAAACCATTTGCTTGTTGCATAAATTTATCTTTTAAAACCGGAATCTGCTCAACTTGCTTAAGGCCCATATTACGAGCCCAAACTATTGGGAATAATTCACTACTTTCAAGCCAACCAATTGCCGACATACTATGCATCATTGCATCATTCTGACCTTTCCGGCGATGCTCATAACGCATTAAAGTTTGTTCATGTGCCCATACACCACGGCTTAAATCGTGAAGCAACACGTCACACAGTACTGCTGCATCAAGACAGCCAATATTTACCCCTTGTCCAGCAAGTGGATGAATCACATGTGCGGCATCACCAATCAAAGCTAAGCCTGCTTTTACGTATTGTTTTGCAGCACGAGCTTTCAGCGGGAATTGTGCTCTGGAACGAACGTCTAACACTTCACCCAACATGTGTTGGCTTTCTTGAGTTAAAAGCTGCATAAACGCAGTATCGTTTAAAGCTGAATATTCATCGGCATAATCATCTGGTAGTGTCCAGACAATTGATTGCCAGTATCCGTTTTCAGTTTCTTCAAGACTTGCCATAGGTAAATATGCCAAAGGTCCTGTAGGTAAGAAAATTTGACGGGCAACATAATGATGGGGTTTTGCAGTTTTAATGGCACAGCTAATGGCTGCTTGTTTGTAATCCAGTACATCGAGGTCAATAAAAGCCTGTTCACGTACAAATGAATTAGCGCCATCTGCACCAATCAGCAGTTTAGTTTTAAGCGTAGTACCATCTGCCAATTGAATATGCCAACATCCAACACCCTGCTCAATACGAGTAACACGCACTTGGGTACGGTAATCTGTTAATTGCTCTAACATTTTTTGTTGAATGGCAACATTTAATACACTCGGTTCAACCATAGAACCTAACGCTTGTTCCGGCATCGGTCTTTGTATGGACTCATGGCCAAAATTAATTTCACCATAACCATTAAGATTCCAGACTTGCATGCCCGTATAAGGCATTTGACGCGCAAGATCATCCCAAACATTTACCGTTTTAAGCAAATGAATGGTCGCTTGGCTAAGCGCTAAAACACGTGGATTCATCACACTTAATGTTTTCTCAACATCAAGTACAGGAGCCGCATCAAGCACTGTGGGTTGTACGCCACCTTGCGCAAGTAATAAAGCAGTTAAACCACCAACCAATCCACCACCAACAATGACGACATCCAACACTTCACTCATGCTTTTAACCCCATTGCATAGTTAGCCACCAACGGTTTTACACCTGGAATGACGTCAAATGCAATTAATCCCGTATTACGAATTAATTTTAATAATGGATTTTGGTTACTAAAACCACGGACTACAGTGTCACAGAACTTAATCACCCGCTGCTGATCTGATAAACGAGCTTGTTCATAGGCAAGTAAATTATCAGGGTTACCCAAATCATCAGAAGTGCTTAGCTGGTTCACTAAATAACGCACCAAAACATCTGCATCACGTAGGCATAAATTAAAACCCTGTCCTGCAACAGGATGAATTGTATGCGCTGCATTACCCATTAAAATAACGCGACCTACAGCTTGTTTATGTGCAAGCACTTGTGAAAGTGGATAGCTGAAACGTTTACCCGTTTTTTCAAATTTACCCGCTCGGTCACCGTAAGTTTGTTGCAAGGCACTTAAGAAGTGTTGGTCATTTTCATCGCCCAGCCATTCATTTTCGGTGCCTTTTTTTACAGGCCATACAACCGAACGGCGATATTCACCCGGTAAAGGCAATAAGGCTAAAGGCCCTAATGCACTAAAACGCTCAAAACCAACATGCTCATGCGGTTTCGATGTCTGAACGGTAGTGACAATTGCAACCTGATCATAATCATGAACATCCACACCAACACCAATTGCCTGACGACAAAAAGAATCACGTCCATCAGCCGCAATCAATAGTTTTGACTCAAGCTTTAAGGTTTCCTCACCACGCTGAGCTTCAATATGTATTTGTTCAGCATCTTGATTTAAAGCCGTAACCTGTACGCCATCAATCAACTCAATCAAAGGTTGCTGGCGCACTTGAGTTAACAGAACACGACCAAGCCAAGCATTTTCAATCACCTGCCCAAAGCTTTCGACTTTTTCTTGTTCTGCGATTAAACGTGCCTTGCCAAAACTGCCTTGCTCAGTAATGTGAACTTGTAAAATTGGAGTAGCATGTTGCTGTAATGCATCCCACAACCCTAGCTTCTGATAAATCTGTACGCTACGACGCGATAAAGCCGTATTACGTGCATCAAAACTCGAATGGTAAGGGGCAACATTTTGATCATTATAGTTTGGGTATTTCACAGCTTCTAATAGCTTTACTGCAATATTGGCCTTCGCTAGCATGAGTGAAAGGCTCAAACCAACCATACCCCCACCTACAATAATCACTTGTTGTTGCATCGAGTTTTGCTCCTTTGGCGAATACGTTTAATTATGCTTTAGCTTGCGCCATTAAATGTTCAATATCTGCAATATCTTTAACCACATTGGCAGTTAAAACTCGTGGTCCTTTCGATGTTGCGACCACATCATCTTCAATACGAATACCAATACCACGCCATTTTTCATCTACAGTTTCATCATCTAGCGCAATGTATAAACCAGGTTCAACTGTAACAACCATACCCTCTTCATATTGACGCCAGTCCTCACCTTTTTTGTAAGATCCAACATCATGTACATCCATACCTAACCAATGACCTGTGCCATGCATATAAAACTGACGGTATGCTTCGGTTTTGATGAGTTCGTTAACATCACCTTTGAGCAAACCTAAATTAACTAAACCTTCAGTTAAAATTTTGACTGCAACTTCATGAGGTTCACGGTAAGAATTGCCAATACGAACTGCGTCAATAGCTGCATATTGAGAAGCCAGTACAACTTCATATAAGGCTTTTTGTTCAGCACTAAATTTGCCATTTACTGGGAAAGTACGGGTAATATCCGATGCATAGAACTCATATTCACAAGCTGCATCAATCAAGACTAAATCACCATCTTTTAATGGCTTATTATTTTCAACATAGTGCAAAATACAAGCATTAGCACCACCGCCTACAATACTGTTATAAGACGGTACACAACCGTTTTGCCCAAATATATAATTCAGCTCGGCTTCAAGTGCATATTCCATCATGCCTGGACGTACCATTTGCATCGCACGCGTATGCGCTTCAGCACTAATATTTGCAGCAATTTGCATCAGCTCAAGCTCTTGTGGTGACTTGACTAAACGCATTTCATCAACAATACGGTCGAGCTGTGCCAATTGAGCGGGAGCGCTCTCATGTCGGTGTTCGGCATCTGCTTGTTTAATCCACTGGCTCACCCGTGCATCAAACGCAGCATTGTGCCCAATCCGATAATAAAGACGCTCTTTATTTAATAACTTTTCAATAATCTCTTCATCAAGCAAATCAATTGCATATGCTTCATCTGCGTCATAATCTTCAATTGCACCATCAATTCCTGCACGGTAACCATTCCAGATTTCCATCTCACGATTACGTTCACGGCAAAAAAGACTATAACTATAGTCATCGTCCTCGAAGGTTTCAATGACAGCAACTGCCTCAGGCTCAGCGAAGCCAGTCAAATAGAAAAAACTACTATCGGCACGGAATTTATAATCCGCATCACGATTACGGTACATTTCCTCACGCGTTGCAATAATTGCAATACTGTTTGGACCCATTTTTTCTGCCAGACGGTCTCTACGATGTCTAAAATCAGCTTGAGGCAATTTCATAATGATCTACTTGATTTAGAATTTTAAAGTCAAAAAATAAAATACAACCAATAACACATCGCCTCAATTAGCTTGGGCGATGTGGAGTAAACATTTCTACAATAGTTTGTTCTGTGTCTACAGCAGCAGATTTAATTTTTGCATGAAAGTTTTTCAATAAAGAACTGTCAGCTACAGTGATTTTTTTTCTACCAATAGACAAGCTTACAGGTATTAAGCGTACAAATTCATACAATTCTTCGTAGCTGCTTTCACCTTCCTCATCATTATCAGAGTCTTCAAATTCGACCGCTGCAATATCTTGAAGGTTCTCAATCAACTCACGTTCATCATCACGAATATGACCCGATGCCAACCCAAAACCTAATACAACACCCGCACACCAATCTGATAATGCTTGTACACGCTCTTGAAGTGTATGTTCATCATCAGGAAGCATAGGTAAATAATCTAATTCATCATCAGATATAGCGTGAACGACATCTTCTGCTTCATCAGTTAAAAGTGCTAAAGCATCTTCACTTAACTCCGGCACATTAAGGGTTGTTAAAATTTGTGACCATTCTTCACGCGTTGGCGCTTCTGTCACACAAACAATACCTGTTAACAGACCATGTAACTCACTAGGGCTTGAAATTTCTTCAATTCCTTCAAAATGAGAGTTCCAATCTGTCCAGCCTGAAATATCGTCTTGCATTCGTTTATCCAATCTCTATACTTTGTATATATTACCTTTGATTGCAATTCTGTGCGACCTCGTTATGTTAGAACAATTACAGCGGCTACAAACGCATATTAGCGTATTAAAAACACGCTTACATCATTTAGAGAGTGAACATGCGGCACTCTCAGAAGCTAAAGAACTGGCTGAAACAGAGCATCACGCACAAGTTGTGCAAAAAAATAGTATTATCACTAAAAAACAAGAGGAAATTGAGTCGGTAACTGAGCAACTATCTCAGTTAAAAGGTCAATTTCAACAATTGAATCAGGATGCTAACACACTTGCTGAACGTTATAGCCGATTAGAAAAAAGTACGACTGATTTAAAAAATCGTTTTCAAGAAATTCTTGCCGAACGAAATGAATTACGTGTTGCCAAAGAAAAGTTACAAGCCCACCAGCGTCAAACTCAACAAGAGCTTCATGATTTACAACAAGATCGTGATCGTTTGTTACAAAAAAATGAGCTTGCTAAATCAAAAGTTGAAGCCATTATTCAACGTTTAGGAATTTTAGGTACTGCCCAAGATCAGCATGCTCAAGAAATTCAGCAGCTTGCCCATCCTAATGCTGAAACTGGTGAGGAGACCCAATCATGAGTGAACAAGTCATGGTAGAGCTTAGGCTGATTGAGCAGACCTTTAGACTCGCGACTACTTTAGATAAAAAAGATGAACTTGAACGTGCAGCAGAACTTCTCAATGAAAAATTTAATGAGATGCGTCGTAGTGCTCCACGTGTTGAGCACAATAAACTGGTCATTATGGTGGCTCTACAACTGACTCAAGAAGTACTGAGCCTTAATAAGTCTTTGCAAGAATACACTCACTGTGAACGCTTACTGCAAACGATATTGGATGATGTTGAACAAATTGTTTAATAAACTATCCATATAAAAACGCCTTGCTCTATGAATAATAGATGCAAGGCGTTTTTTATTTAGACTATTAGGACAATTGAAAATTATTTTATGCTTGTTAGTGTACAAAGCTTCATCAAACGCAAACTAAGTTTACAGTTCCAGAGGTTTAGGTGATTGCCAACATGGTCAGATCGGTTATACTTAAACTGTCTCTGGGATGTTCGCCAGCGGGTCTATTCCCCTGCCGATACTTAAACTTATGGATGTGTTCTGTATATTTAGAGTGTATGCCTACCTTCGTGTAGGAAACCCAGCAAGTATACGTCGCCTCCACCTTGAACTCATCGGGTTCAGGGTAACGACACATGCAGCGGCATCTTCGGAGCATTTAGTTTTAACTTTAAGAAAAATTCAAAATATTTATTTTAATTTAGTCTTTCATACAGACCTGTCAGTCTAAAATTCCTTTTTAAACATTAAATTACCCTGTTACGCTATTAATTTACTCTACACCTCTACCATATTATTTTTCATTTCTATTAAGACACTC
Source organism: Acinetobacter sp. Leaf130 (assembly GCF_001423205.1). Classification (NCBI taxonomy): domain Bacteria; kingdom Pseudomonadati; phylum Pseudomonadota; class Gammaproteobacteria; order Moraxellales; family Moraxellaceae; genus Acinetobacter; species Acinetobacter sp. Leaf130. The sequence continues at coordinate 202,777 of NZ_LMOE01000001.1, read as the reverse complement.
TTCATACCAAGCTGTTTGAAAATCTTCTATTGCTTTTCTTTTAAAGAAACTGGTTTTGAATACTTTGGCAGAGTAAGCCGAATTAATTAAATCCTGATAAAGTTGTTTTGCTTTAGGATCTTCTAGACCATTCGCTATGTGTTGCAAGTCTTGAGATGGAACTTTTTGTTGACGAGCCTCCATGACTGTATGAGCGACTTTTTTCACTACATTACAAATCTCAGGATCACTTACGTTTTCGTCTGCATGACAACTTAAAGCCAAAAAACCAAGAAGAAATAATCTAAACTTCATGTCCCTACCCTATTTTTATAGTTTAAAACGAATGACAGAATTTAATTATTAAAAAAAAAGAAATAGAAAATTTCTTACTATTTCTTTTTAAAAGATCACGCAGGATTAATCACGTAAAAATAAATAATCAGACCCACTAAAACGGTTGAAGCAATTGTTAAGTATGTACCGACCGTATTAAAACTCTGTAAGAATTTCAAGATTTCCATATCTAGAACCCCCTAAACTATCACCGATAAAAGACAAAATGAAATTTACCACAACCCAATAATGCCAATCAATTCACATTTATCGGATTTTTTGAGACTTTAAACATCAATTAATTTATTGATTACACCTAATCGCCAAGGCATCCTTGTAGTAGTCAGTTGCACTTTTCAAATCTGACAACAATTTTTCTTCGGTATAAGGTTTTGGTGAAATTTTTATTAATGCGGGCATATATTGGGTCTTGTAAACCTCAGGATAGTCATGGCACAAGATTTTGACTTTAACCTCTTGTGGTGTATTCGGATTATCCAATTGATCTAAAAACTCTCCAATTTTACGTTCAGACTCTTCAAATTGAGCTTTATAGTCAACTTCAGCAGCTTCAGGTTCTGTTTGTTTTGTGCATCCACCAAGTAGTAATACCGTGCTTATTGTAATGGTTAAAATTTTTAACTTCATAGGCTTAACAATTTCGCATTCATCTTTTTAAATATTCTTATCTCATTAAATGTAAATAAATACTGGTAATACGTAAAGAAATAGAATTTTTTATCGCTAAAGAAGATACCTCACATCACTTTATGACAATTAACTAACCAAATAAATTTAAAGTTATTTTCTAATCACTCTTCTATTTTCATAAAGCTATAAAAAAATAGGTATAATTTTGCTCGACTGATCTCAAATCTTTGTTAGATTTACACATGAATGAACTTAGTTTTATTAGAAAAAATTTAAGATCTAAAAGACGCTCTTTAACCCAATTGGAGCAAAAACAAGCTCAGCTTAATGTTCTCCATCATCTAAATACCCTTGCTATTTTTCATTCATCAAAAAAAATTGGTTTATATTTACATGCCTTTGGAGAAATCCATACCGACCTTCTCATAAAGTTATGTTTTAAAAAGAATAAGCAAATTTACTTACCTATGATTTGTTCTATGAATCAAAATTTAGTTTGGGTAAAAATATCTAAAAACCAATATTTAAATCGACGTTTTTCTCATCATCCATTGGGTATGAAAGAACCTATGGCAACAAGAGGAAAACATGTATCTAAACTTGATTTATTGCTCATGCCACTTTTAGCTTGTGATCGATACGGTACGCGTATTGGTATGGGAGGCGGCTATTATGACCGTACATTGGCAAGTGCAAAACATAAGCCTTATCGTTTGGGTGTGGCCCATCAATTTCAATTTATTGAGCATACTTTAAAACGTCAAAGTTGGGATCAACCCTTAGATGCTTTACTCACCCCTCAACATATTTATTATTTTAAAAGATAATCTTTATATAAAAAAATTTAAATTCAACAACTTAAAATAAATATTTACTTTTCACGCCTCTAAAATCATAAAAGTAACCACCCTAAGGATGGTTACTTTTAAGTGACAGACCGCTTTACCAATTTATATTAACACGCCTATTTAGTGTTCAATATCGAATAAGTTTTGCATTATTGTTAACAATACATTGCTTATAAATAGCACAAGAAACTGATTACTTTCCACCCAAACGGATTTTTTATTATATGAATATTTCATAATTATTAAGCTAAATTACTTATCCTTGCTACAAAATTTTATTCTTCTTAAGAATTAATTCATTGATTCATAATATTTTTAAAAAAAGTTGACTAAATTAGTCATTTTTTCCACATTTTCTATTGAAAGGCCCTTGTAATTTTCAAAATACACATCACTATAAAAACATGGCAACCTCGTTGTCACTCATTAGGAGTGCCCATGTCTGAACTTATTATGAATGAAAAAACTGACTTAGAGCCTCAGGTTCCAAGTGTATTACCACTTTTAGCGTTACGTGATGTAGTGGTCTATCCACACATGCAAATTGCGTTATTCGTGGGTCGTGAAAAATCGATCAATGCAGTTGATGTGGCTCGTAACAGTGACAATTTAGTATTTGTAGTTGCGCAAAAAGATTCGCTTACAGAAGATATTGATCACGATAACCTTTATCAGTACGGAACTGTCGCTAAGATTGTTCAGGTCGTAAATCATGAGAATGATGAAAACTGCATCAAAGTACTGATTGAAGGGTTACAGCGCTCTAAGCTTGAAAAAATTATCGATGAAGATAGCCATTTGACTGCTGAACATAGCTTAAGTCCAATGACAATTAACGTAGATAAAGCTACCCAAGAAACTCGTTTACAAGAGTTACGTACTTTATTTGCTCAATATGCTGAAGCAAAATTACGTAATGCACGTGAACTGGTTGCAGCTGCTAATAAAATTGAAGACTTGCTACAGCTTATGTTCTTCGTGGCAACACGTGTGCCTCTAAATATTGAAATTAAACAGAAATTTTTAGAGCACGATGAGTTTGAAGCACATTTGCAAGAGCTTATGAGCTACTTGGTGAATCAATCTGCAGAACAGCAAATTGAACAAACTTTGCATGACAGCGTAAAACGCCAAATGGAAAAAAACCAACGTGAATACTTTCTAAATGAAAAAATGAAAGTCATTCAACGTGAACTTTCTGACATGAATGGCGGCGCTGAAGATGACGTTGCTGAAATAGAAAAACGTCTTGCTGAAGCTGATTTACCTGAACACGTACGTAAAAAAGCTGAAGCTGAGTTCCGTAAGCTTAAAGCAATGCAACCTGCATCTAGTGAAGCGGCTGTTGTACGTAACTATCTAGAAGTAATTTTAGATACGCCGTGGAATAAAGCGAGCAAAGTGAGTATTAACCTTGCGAAAGCTCAAGAGATTCTTGATACAGATCACTACGGCTTAGATGACGTTAAAGATCGTATTGTTGAATACTTGGCTGTTCAGTCTCGTGTTAAAAAACTCAAAGGTCCGATTCTATGTTTAGTAGGCCCTCCTGGTGTCGGTAAAACTTCACTTGGTGAGTCAGTCGCGAAAGCAACAGGGCGTGAATTTGTTCGTATGGCGCTTGGTGGCGTACGTGACGAAGCAGAGATTCGTGGTCACCGTCGTACTTATATTGGTGCGATGCCAGGTAAAATCGTGCAGTCTTTAACAAAAGTTGGCGTGAAGAACCCATTGTTCTTACTCGACGAAATTGACAAGATGGCACAAGACTACCGTGGTGATCCAGCTTCTGCATTGCTTGAAGTATTAGATCCATCACAAAACAGTAAGTTCAACGATCACTATTTAGATCTTGATCTTGACCTGTCTGAAGTGATGTTTATCTGTACTGCAAACAGTATGAATATTCCTGAAGCTTTGCTTGACCGTATGGAAGTTATTCGTCTACCGGGTTATACCGAAGATGAAAAAGTGAACATTGCTGAACGCTACCTTGTTCCAAAAGCAATTAAGAACAACGGTCTACGTGCAAAAGAGTTAACAATTCATGAAGAAGCGATTCGTGACATTGTTCAACGCTACACACGTGAAGCTGGTGTTCGTAGTTTAGAACGTGAAGTGTCTAAAATTGCGCGTAAAGTGGTAAAAGAAGCCGTAAGCAAAAAGTCTAAAAACTTACAGCTTGATATTACCTCTGCCAATCTTCCAGAATACTTAGGTCCACACAAGTTTGACTTTGGTATTGCAGAAGATGAAGCGCAAGTAGGACGCGTAAATGGTCTAGCTTGGACATCTGTAGGTGGTGAGTTACTTACCATTGAAGTTGCAGCTGTAAAAGGTAAAGGTAAATTCATTACCACTGGTTCACTCGGTGATGTCATGAAAGAGTCTATTACCACAGCAATGACTTTAGTACGTACACGTGCCGATGAGCTAGGTATTGAGGCTTCTCGTTTTGAAGAAACTGATGTACACGTTCACTTACCAGAAGGTGCGACACCAAAAGATGGTCCATCTGCTGGTTTAGCGTTAACCACTGCCCTTGTATCAGCATTTACAGGTATTGCGATTCGTCCAGATATTGCAATGACTGGTGAAACAAGTTTAGGTGGTCGTGCAATGCGTATTGGTGGCTTAAAAGAAAAACTTCTTGCAGCACACCGCGGTGGAATCAAACTTGTATTTATTCCACAAGACAATGTTCGTGATTTGGCAGAAATTCCAGCCAATGTTAAAGAAGGTTTAGAAATCAAAGCTGTAAAAAGTATTGATGACATCTTACCTTTAGCATTAGTTTCGATGCCAAAGCCTTTACCAAAAACACCCATTGTAAAACCGGTGGAAGGTTCAAAAGCAGCACGTCACTAATTGAAATGTGAAAAAAGAGAGCTTCGGCTCTCTTTTTTTTGTTACACAATTTGATTGAAAAATATCCAACCATCCTCATAATAGGTATTAAGAGTATTTAATTAAATTAAGTGCTCTTCGTTATCTATTCTTTTATAGATAGCCTTGTTTTTATTCTCTATGATCATCTGAACTCCAGACAGATGATCATTTGATCGCAGTCCAACACCGTTTTTTGGACTGCGTTTTTTATGCCTATTTTACTACCACGAACTTATCTTTTCCTCAGGTATAATGCGCAAGATGCTTTGAATGAATAGATAATATGAAAATTCGTATTCTGACCATTGGTCAAAAAATGCCTGCTTGGGTTCTCACTGGGTTTGAAGATTATTTCAAACGCATCCAACCTTTTGTGCAAACCCAAGTCATTGAACTTCCTATGGCCAAACGTGGTAAGAATGATTCAGAAGCCGATATTTTAAAATATTGCCAAGTTGAAGGCGAAAGTATTTTAAATGCGTTAAAACCGAACGAAACTTTAATTGCCCTAGAAGTTGGTGGTCGAGAACTCAGTACAGAAAAATTAGCTGACACCATGAAACTGTGGATGCTTGAAGGTAATGATGTAGTACTCGCGATTGGTGGCCCAGATGGTTTATCAGATCAGGTACGTAAAGCAGCGGCATGGCATTGGTCACTCTCAAAACTAACAATGCCACACCCTTTGGTACGTGTTTTATTAATTGAACAACTATATCGAGCGATGACTATTAATCATAATCATCCCTATCACCGTGCATAAAAACAACAACCGTTTCATTTTAGGAACAATCCGTTGAAATCAGGATACTTTTAACATGTCCTGATTTTGGCATAATGACTATCTATTATTCTGTTTTTCAACTCAGGTGTAATGCAATGGAACTACAAACCCTTCCTGGACTGTTTATTTCACATGGTTCACCCATGCTTGCACTTGACCCGGAACAAGTAGGACCTGCTCTACACCGTTTAGGTGCAAATCTTCCTACACCAAAGGCAATCATTGTGATGTCTGCGCATTGGGAGAGTAAAGCACTTGAAGTGTGTATTTCGACTCGTCCTGAAACATGGCATGACTTCCGCGGCTTTCCTAAAGAGCTATATGAAATTCGCTACAGCGCACCTGGGCAGCCAGAGCTCGCCGAAGAAATTTTAAAACTACTGGCAGATGCTCATTTTGTTGCTCATGCCAATAGCACCCGTCCTCGTGACCATGGTGTATGGATGCCTCTATTGCATATGTACCCTGACGCTGACATTCCTGTCGTCGAGATTTCTTTGCCAACCAATTTAAGCGCACAGGAAATTTATCGTATAGGGCAAACTCTCGCACCTTTACGTGACAAACAAGTTCTACTCATTGGTTCAGGTAGCATTACCCATAATCTTGCAGAGTTATCTTGGCAAGGAGACAACTCTAAAGTTCCTGAATGGGCTTCAACTTTTAGAAATGCTGTTGTTAATAAACTTACCCATCAAGATTATGATGGTGTACTGGAATGGCAGTCATTGCCTTATGTAAAACGTAATCATCCTACCCTTGAACATTTTGCGCCTTTGTTTTTTGCTATGGGTTCAGGCAATCGCTTTACGATTGTTCACAGCAGCTTCACAATGGGCTCACTAGGCATGGATATCTATCGTTTTGATTAATTATTAGCAAATACCCCGTTTTTCGGGGGTATACCATTATTTTTGTTGAAAATTAGAATAACTTACAAACTTATACATTTTAAAAACCGAAACAATCAAATGTTTACATTTTCTTTTTTTAAGAATGTTTTAAGCTTACTGCTGTTGTTTTTTTACTTGAAGTTTTTAAATGAAAATTAAATATTTAATTCTTGCGTTATTACCTTTTTCTTTGATGGCGTGTCAAACAGTTACTAATACTCCTGCTCCAATTGTATCTGAGCAACAACAAAACCTTGCAACCACTTTAGGTGAATATGCTTGGACTTATCAAAATGTAAAAGCTTCTAAACCACTTGTACTTAATTTTAATGCAGACGGTCAACTAAATATTAATACCGGTTGTAACGGTCAAGGTGGTACTTGGAAAGTTGAAGGTAACCAACTTGTTACCTCTAGTCTTGTTTCAACTTTGATGGCTTGTCAAGATGACTTGATGAAACAAGAACAACTTTCTACTAGCCTCTTTAATGAAGCAAAATTACCAATCGAAATTAGCAACAATAATGGTCAGGTGATTTTAAGCGTGACAGATAAAACTGGTCAAAAGCATATTTTCCAAGGTCAAAAAGCAGTTAATACTCAAGCTTTAACAGATTATTCTTGGTCTTATCAGCCTGAAAATACAAAAAAACCAATCGTTCTTAACTTTAGCAATGACCGTTTATCTATCGCAACAGGTTGTAACCGCCAAGGAACAACTTGGAAAGTTGAAAATAATACGATTGTAACGGCTGACGTAATGTCAACGATGATGGCTTGTGAACCTGCTTTAATGAAACAGGAACAATTCTCTAGCAGCCTCTTCCAAAAACGTGCGATTCCATTTGAACTCAATACAACAAATATTGACCAACCAACATTAACTGTTGTTGATGCGCAAGGTCAAAAATATACTTTCACAGGTAAAATGACACCTGAAGCAAAATATCAATCTGAAGGCAAAACTGTTTTCCTAGAAGTTGCTCCACAAACTAAATCATGTACTGGTGTAGCACCACAAACATGTATGCAAGTTCGTGAAATTAAATATGATGACAAAGGTGTTAAAACTTACGCTGACAAAAACTGGTCATTATATTATGGTCAAATTGAAGGTTTTGAACACAATCCTGACCAACGCGTAATTTTACGTGTAAAACGTTTTGAAGTGAAAAATCCAGCAGCAGACCAATCTAGCCTAGCAGATGTGTTGGATATGGTTGTAGAGCAAGAGTTAGTTAAAAAACCTAAAAAATAAGTTTTTAGACTAAAAAAATCCGATGCTTATGCATCGGATTTTTTTATTTTTATTCTTAGAAAATACCTTGAGCTAGCATTGCATCAGCTACTTTTACAAAGCCTGCAATATTGGCACCATCAACATAGTTAACAGTACCGTCTTCTTTTGTACCGTATCTTACACAATTGGCATGAATAGCTTTCATAATTGCATGTAGACGCTCATCTACCTCAGCATGTGTCCAGCTTAAACGAATTGCGTTTTGAGACATTTCTAAACCAGACGTTGCGACACCACCTGCATTAGATGCTTTTCCTGGCGCATACAAAATTTTGGCTTTGATAAAGTGTTCAACTGCCTCAAGTGTAGACGGCATATTAGCGCCTTCAGCCACACAAATTACACCGTTAGAAATAAGCGTTTTAGCGTCTTCACCTGTTAATTCATTTTGCGTCGCACATGGTAAAGCAATATCAACAGGAATATGCCAAGGGGTTTTACCTTCAAAATATTCAAAGCCATGTTTAGAAGCAAACTCGGAAATACGGCCACGCTTAACGTTTTTAAGATTCATGACTTCATCAAGTAATTCATCTGTAAAACCATTTTTTACATAAACAGTTCCGTTAGAGTCAGATAAAGTAACAACTTTTGCCCCTAAGAACATGGCCTTCTCTGCCGCGTATTGCGCAACATTACCCGAACCAGAAACAGAGACTGTTTTGCCAACGAAAGACTGCCCACGTGCTTTTAGCATTTCTTCTGCAAAATAAACCGTACCATAACCAGTAGCTTCTGGGCGCATTAAGCTACCACCAAATGAAATTCCCTTACCAGTAAAGACACAAGCGGTGTCATTACTTAGCTTTTTCATCATGCCTGCCATATAACCGACTTCACGAGCACCGACGCCAATATCCCCCGCAGGAATATCAGTATTCGGTCCTAAATGACGGTATAGCTCAATCATTAATGCCTGACAGAATCTCATAATTTCAGCATCAGATTTACCTTTAGGATCGAAATCTGAACCACCTTTTCCCCCACCCATGGGTAAGGTTGTAAGTGAGTTTTTAAAAGTCTGCTCAAAACCTAAAAATTTTAAAATTGATAGATTGACCGATGGATGGAAACGCATTCCGCCTTTGAATGGACCAATTGCTGAATTATATTGAACACGGAAAGCTCTGTTAACTTGAGTCTGACCTTGATCATTCATCCATGAAACACGAAATTGAATCACACGCTCTGGTTCAACAAGGCGTTCTAACAATCCCTGCTCTGCATACTCTGGATTTTTTTCAATAAATGGCCACAAGCTCGTCATGACTTCTTCGACAGCTTGCAAAAATTCAGGTTGATGCGGATCACGCGCTTGCACGTAATTCAGGAATTCATTCAGATTGTTGTATTTCAATGCACGGTCCTCAGCATAGTCATGAATTAAATTGGTGCAATACATTATTAAATGCATCATTTAGCAGCAAAATATTAAATCCCTTTCCATCAATTTTAACAATAGTTATTTTAAATTATTTTATTTATCTTAATTATCAAAAACTTATTTTTAGAAAAACTACTCAAAGATAAGAAATAGTAATTTAACTCTTCACTTTTATTGATCTATTATTGTGCAATATTAGCTACATTTTAGGTCAATTAAAAACCCGATAAATTCGTTAAAATCCATTGACCTTACTTAGGTTTTTCTTCATTATCGCATCGTTTTAACCAAGCTATTTGCCCACTATGAATTCATCTATTTCTCTCATACGCGAGATTGATGCGTTATTACCACAAACACAATGTGGTCTATGTGGACATCGTGATGGATGTCTACCCTACGCAAAGTCGATTGCTGAAGGTGAAGAAGCAAATAAATGTGTTCCAGGTGGACAACCTGTTGCTGATGCACTGGCAAATCTACTCAATCGCTCTCCATTAACCGCTGAAAGTAGCGTATGGCCTGTACAAACAGATGGTCGCCCACAGCGAATGAAAGCGATTATTCGTGAAGATGAATGTATTGGCTGCACCAAATGTATTAGTGCTTGTCCTGTAGATGCTATCATTGGCAGTGGTAAGCTCATGCATACCATCTTGACCGACTTATGTACGGGTTGTGAGTTATGCATTCCACCTTGTCCAGTAGACTGCATTGATCTGGTTGAGGACACACAAGCCTTACCAAATGAACAACAGCGTGCCGCAGAACAAAATGATTTAAGGCAACGCTACTACTCACATATTCAACGTGAAGAAAAGCGTCGCAGTCACCGTAAAGGTCCTGTGGTACGCGCTGAAATTGACACGCAACTGTTTGCTCAGTTCTCTCAGGTACTTGATGAACTACCTTCAATTGAGCTCATCGAGAAACCTAAAGAAGCCGTGTTAACTGATGCAAAAACTACAATTGAGTTAGCCAAAATCCGTACCCAAATTAAGAAACTGGAAAAACAGCTAGGTGTGCGTGAAGATGCTAAAAAGCGTCTTCAACTCGAAGAATTACAACAGCAACTCATGCAACTACAGGAGGTCTGAATGGCTGTCAAAAATATGACGAAAAAGCAGATTCAAATTTTCTTTGAACGCCTTCGCGAACAACGGCCGTCACCTCAAACCGAGTTAAAATATTCATCTTCTTTTGAGTTACTCATTGCAGTTATGTTGTCAGCTCAAGCTACCGACGTGAGTGTGAATAAGGCAACTGATAAACTTTACCCTGTGGCTAATACAGCCGAGAAAATCTACAACTTGGGTGTAGATGGGTTAAAGGAATATATTAAAACAATTGGTCTTTACAACGCCAAAGCCGAAAATGTCATTAAAACCTGTCAGATTTTAATGGAACAATTTAACGGCGAAGTTCCAAGTAACAGGAAAGACCTAGAAGCCTTGCCGGGTGTGGGGCGTAAAACCGCAAATGTTGTTTTAAATACAGCTTTTGGACAACCGACTATGGCTGTCGATACCCATATTTTCCGAGTGGGAAATCGAACTGGATTAGCCGTAGGTAAAAATGTACTTGAAGTTGAGCACCGTTTAATTAAAGTCATTCCTAAAGAATTTATTTTAGATTCACATCACTGGCTCATATTACACGGTCGTTATTGTTGTATAGCCCGTAAACCTAAATGTGCAGAATGTGTGGTTGCAGATGTTTGCAACTGGCCTGATCGTTTTGAATTTGGCGCGCAAAAACAAATTACCATTAAAAATATTGAAGCTTAAAAATATGGTTGGGTATAGGTAACATACCCAATCAATCTTACTTTAGACGCTTTTTCTGATTACGCTCTTCTTTTGCTTGTTTTTGTACCTGCCTAAGCATTTTATAGCTCTGATAACCCAAAAATATGACGAGTGCCAGACTTAGCAATACCACCAAAATCAATATGATTTTCATATTGTTCTCCTGCACTGAATGAAAGAAAAGAGCCCTCATGATGAGAGCTCCTTGTCACAAATAATATTTTAATTATTTATCTAAAATATTAAACAAGTCTGTTTGTACATCTTCAATTGTACGTAAACCATTAAGCTTGTCATAAGTCGGTGCATTCTCACCAGATGCAGCACGGCTTTGATAGAAGCCGACCAATTGCTCGGTTTCTGTATGATAAGACGCTAAACGTTTACGGATCGTTTCTTCTTGGTCATCTGGACGTTGAACAAGATCTTCACCAGTTTCATCATCTTTACCTTCCACTTTAGGGGGATTGTAAACTGTATGATAAACACGGCCAGAAGCTGGATGCTGACGACGGCCAGAAAGACGTTGTACGATTTCTTCATCAGGAACATCAATTTCAATCACGTGATCAATGCTAATCCCTTCTTTTTCCAAAGCTTCAGCTTGTGGAATAGTACGTGGGAAACCATCGAAAATGCAGCCATTTGCACAGTCAGGTTGAGCAATACGTTCTTTTACTAAACCGATAATAAGTTCATCTGAAACCAAACCACCAGATTCCATTACACTTTTAGCTTTTAGACCTAATTCAGTACCTTCACGAATTGCAGCACGGAGCATATCACCGGTTGAAATTTGTGGGACATTGTAGCGCTTACAGATCAACTGAGCCTGAGTCCCTTTGCCTGCCCCAGGTGGTCCGAGTAAGATAATGCGCATAAAAAACATCCTCATTTAAAACAATGAATGTGAAGCCTGGCAGAAAAAGTCTCATTAATCTTCAATAGATCCTGCCCGACGTCGAATTATAAGAAAGCCACAAACAAATGTATTGTACCAGCAATAAATCCGGTTACCCCACCTAGTACAATAAGAATCCACTCATCCTCCTGAAATGCAGGACGCAATAAATTCTGAAACTCTTTTGGTGTCAGTTCGCGAATACGCTCTTTAAACATTTGAAAAATCTTCTGTGCCCGGCTTGCGTTCAGCGCTGGGTCACATACGGGTCCCATCGTAATTTCAATTGAACGATCAATCAAGTCCGTCTTTAACCTTGCGTACTCTCTTGGCCCTAAAGAAAGCTGTAAAGATGTACGAACTAACGGTGTTTCCATAATTTCGTTAATATGACGCTTCACAATGCGGCGTGTCTTGTCTTTACGCGGCCCATACATCATTTCAGTCATAATTGATTTTAACGTAATCAGATCTTCAGTTACTACGCTTGAAAACACATCAGAAACTTCTTCTTGACGCTTCATAAAAGCACCTTGGACATTATAAGTGCCAATTCGAAGAACTGGTACAATCCAAGGGAACTTACGATCTTTTGTTAATCTAAAAATCTGCGGATAACGAATATAATGTGGCTCAATCGGGTTGAATACCATCCAGATTGCAATCCAGTTCGTTAAAAAGCCCCAAATCGCAGCCCAAAAAGGTACTGTCCAGTGCCATGGTACGACAAACCAGACAACCATTTGGAAAATACCAAAGAACATTCCAATTAAAGCGCTAATATGCCAAATAAAGTTGATTTCTTTTTGACCAACTTTCAAGAACATACGTACCATCAAACGGCGATCACCTTCCATTTGGCTAACCACCATTTCACGCATATTAACCAGTGACTCGACGTTCATGGTCAGCTCAGTCACTAATTCTCTTAACACGCCCGGTAATTGTTTATGCGCCTGAGCATAAATACGGCGTTTAATTGAATAAGGTAAGTTTTCCCAAAGTACAGCATTACGATCGATCATGACTTCATCAATCAGATGTTCAAGTTCAAACCCAACTTGTTCACCAATAATACGTGCCATATCTTCAGGATCCATTGCTTCTAAAAATTCACGCAATGAACCTAATTTAGATAAAGTATTGTCAGTAATAATGCCTGAGATACGTCCAGCCTTACGTGGCACGATACCTTGCCAACCTACTGGTAATGGACCTAAGTGGAAACCCCAAAATTTAATTGGGTAAAACACCATTTTTAAAGCCATCCACACGTGTGCCCATGTAACAAAGGCAGTGACGGGAATAATACTTAAAACGGCCCAAAAATCAGGTCTGTGTAAAAAGGTCTGCCACAATCCGCTGACGTACTCTAACATGTAAGACTCTCGTATTTATTTGTGCTCTGCTTATGGCGAGTTAACAATAAACTGCTTTTTTATAAACCAAAACTTAGAGAATAAGAAAATTGAATTTGTGGTTTAGTATCCGCGGCAACATTTCCATTTTGGTCAGTTAATTTTTCCGCCGCACCAATACCCACACTAAAAGTACTAATTCTTTCTGAATTCAACAACACATAGGCCAAATCGACACCAGCGCCTAAACGGGATTTATAATCACCATCGACCTCTTTACTATCGAGATGCCCAGCATAAAAACCGATATAGTAACCATTTTTATCTGTGCCGGTAAGATAATAAGGATAGCGAAACCCGACTTGGCCACCAGCAGTTTTGTCACCATTCAAAAAAGCACCAACTTTTGCATAGGCAATACCATAAGGGTTTACCCATTCGCCGTTTAGATGTAATAATTTTTGTGTAAAACCTGCACCCACATTCCACGTAGATGCCGTATGTCCTGCTAATTTTGCTTCTGGAAGAAACGAATAGTCTTGAGCATGAGCCCAACTACTTACCGTCAAAACTGCAAGTAAGGGATAAATTTTTCTCATTATTTTCTCCATTTTCCCTAATCGTATGGTGAGAACAACCCTATTCTATTGAATGAGAGACTTTAACAGAATTATTTTGCTTCTTATATACAAGTATCTACAATTTTGTTGTCTGCAAAGTCAAAACGTATCTTATTAAAAGGCAATGAAACTTTGAAAATTATGCAATATTTTAAGCTCTCTTGCGTTAGAATAAGCAGCTATTTTTCTACCCTATGTCATTAAGTCGATCCTTATGAAGCAGCACTTTCCTTTAAAAGATATCCAGCAAGAAAAGCGCATTTATCGGGGACGAATCTTTTTTGCCGTAGGTCTGGTTATCGTTTGCTTATTAGTATTGATTAGCCGATACGCTTATCTACAAATTTTTCACTACGACGAATTCTCTACAGCATCTGACAAAAACCGGATTCGCTTACAGCCACTACCACCTGCTCGTGGTTATATCTATGACCGAAATGGTGTATTGCTGGCAGACAACTATCCTGTTTTTACAGCAACTTTAAGTAAAACAGATGTGGAAGATGCCGACCATGTTGTTGAGCAGCTACAGCCTATTTTAGATCTAACACAAGAAGATATTGATCGCTTCAAAAGTCGTATAAAAACTGCTCGCAAAACTGAACGTGTCGCGATTAAACTTAATCTAACCGAAGCCAATATTGCCAAGTTCAGTGAAGCGAAATATAAGTTTCCCGGCGTAAGAATCGAAACACAAATGACCCGTTATTACCCACATGGTGAGTTATTTGCTCATGTGATTGGTTATGTAGGGCGTATTAACGATAAAGAATTAAAAAGTATTGATAAAGATTTATATGCTGGAACCAACCTGATTGGAAAAATTGGCGTTGAGAAAAGCTATGAAGATTTGCTACACGGAACACCAGGGTATGAATCTGTTGAAGCAGATGCCCACAGTAACATATTGCGCCATTTAGGCCGCAAAGACCCTACTCGCGGGAATGACCTCTATTTATCTTTAGATTATGGTTTACAAGTCGTTGCGTCTCAACAGCTCGCAGGCCGTCGTGGTGCCATTGTAGCCATCGACCCTCGTACTGGTGAAATTCTGGCTTTAGTATCTAGCCCAAGTTTCAACCCTAATTTATTTGTGACTGGTATTAACCATAAAGATTATAGTTCTTTACGTGATAGTTTAGATCAACCGCTTTATAACCGCGCTGTACAAGGTGCATATCCACCAGGCTCCACCATTAAACCAATGGAAGCCATGGGTGGTTTACACTACGGTATTGTAAACTGGTCAACAGCAATTTCTGACCCAGGTTATTTTCACCTACCCGGTGATTCGCATAAATTCCGCGACTGGAAAAAATCTGGTCATGGCATCGTGAACATGCATAAAGCCATCATTATGTCATGTGACACCTATTTTTATATTCTTGCCCATCAAATGGGTATTGATCAAATGAACCAATGGATGCGTCAATTTGGGTTCGGTCAAAAAACAGGTGTCGACTTACCAAGTGAAAGTGAAGGTCTTTATCCAAATCCTGAATGGAAAATGCGTACTCGCAAAGCCAAATGGATGAAGGGTGAAACTATTTCAGTCAGTATTGGGCAAGGTGCATTTACAGCTACACCATTACAACTTGCTATGGCAACTGCAATTACAGCCAATCATGGTTCTCATGTCACCCCTCACGTTTTACGTGCAACTCATGGTGCAAAACCATTTACTGTACGTAATGCGCCTGATGGCAAAATCAACTTCAACGGAACGGATGAAGACTGGGTTCAAATGCGCGATGCCATGATTGATGTAATTCAATCGGGAACTGGCCGAGGCATTCGTACTCCTTTGTACCAAATTGCAGGAAAGACAGGAACTGCGCAGGTTAAAAGTATTGCACAGGGTAAACGTTACAATGAATCAGCCCTGAGCGAACGCCAACTTGACCATGGCTTATTCGTTGGATTTGCACCTGCTGACAAACCAGAAATTGCGATTGCCGTGATTTGGGAAAATGGTCGTCATGGTGGTTCTGCTGCCCAACTTGCAAGACCTATTTTTGATTATTGGTTACTAACTCGTAAGAAAAATCCAATCCGACCAGCAAACCATCAAGTCAATGGTGGACTGATGACAGCTGGGATTAAGCCAGGTGAACTCTCTAGCGGCGGTGAAAGCTCTAGTCCAGCAGCAACTACCTCAACTGCACCTGCAGCATCAACACCACAAGCTACACCAGCTCGTCCTGCAACCGAGGTCGACGAATAATGAAAAATCAATTACGTATTATTGGCGGCAAATGGAAAAGACGAGTACTTCCTTTTGCTAGCATTGATGGTTTACGCCCAACTCCAGACAGAGTACGTGAAACTTTGTTTAACTGGTTAATGTGGGATATTCAAAATGCGCATGTCCTTGATGTGTGCACAGGCTCTGGCGCATTAGGTTTTGAAGCATTGTCACGTGGTGCTGCGTCTGTTTATATGATTGAACCAGACAAGACTCAGGCACGATTTTTAAAAGATAATGTTGAGCTATTAAAAGCCCAAAACTGTCATTTAATCAATGCAAATGCTCAACAAGCTTTACCCCGTTTAAAAGAACAGTTCGATGTGGTGTTTTTAGATCCGCCTTATAGTCTCGATTTATGGCAAGAACTCTCGAACTTGGCAGAGCCGCACATTAAAAAGAATGGATATATTTACGTTGAAGCTGACCGAGATTTATCTCAGCTTCACCTTCCTTCAACATGGCAGCAAGTTAAAACAACGAAAGCTGGTACAGTACACGCAGGGCTTTATCAAAAAGTAGCTGAATAAAAAAGGTAGCCTAAAGCTACCTTTTAATTTCTAAGTTATAACTAACTTAATCCAATCACTGCAACAATTGCCGCACAAGCACCTACAATTTTTTTGCCATATGGCACATATCGTGTAAGCACAGCACCTAATGCCAATCCACCACAATAAATTAAAGCCATAGCCGCAACCATACCTGTCACTAATGCAACGACATGTCCTGCATGTGCTAATTCAACCCCATGCGCTATGCCATGAAAGCTTGCAAGTAATGCCGCAGCAATTGGTAAAATACGATTTGATTTTGTCCACAGTGCAATTGCTGTAACAACTAAAGAAGCAACAATCCCATATTCAGCAACATTTGCAGGTACTAAACCTTGAGCACCAATTAAAAAACCTACAATGAGGGTAACACTCAAAGTCATTACACCTGCAACTTTCCATTGCTTAGCTGCTGACCAGAGTAAAACACCGAAAGCTAAGGCCATCACTAAATGATCTAAACCAGTAAATGGATGAATAAAACCCGCCAGAAAACCCGAATGTTCATGGTCATGCCCAGGATGTGCCATTACAAGTGTAGGTAGCAATGCAAGGAGCCCTATGCCCCATTTTTTAATGAAGTCCATAATCTCTCCTTAAGCTTTAAACAGCCCTTGTTTCTCGATAAATTGAATGATTTCTTCAAGACCATCTTGCGTTTTCATATTTGAAAATAAGAATGGCTTTTCTCCACGCATGCGTTTTGCATCTTGATCCATCACATCAAGATTTGCACCTACCATTGGCGCAAGGTCAGTTTTATTAATAATGAGTAAATCTGATTTGGTAATACCCGGCCCACCTTTACGTGGAATTTTTTCGCCACCAGCTACATCAATCACATATAAAGTTAAATCAGAAAGTTCGGGACTAAATGTTGCCGCTAAATTATCACCACCACTTTCAATAATAATGAGCTCTAAGCCTTCGAATTTTTCGCACAAATCATCAATGGCAGCCAAATTAATCGAAGCATCTTCGCGAATGGCTGTATGTGGGCATCCCCCTGTTTCTACACCTACAATACGCTCTGGCGACATCGCTTCGTTACGGGTTAAAAAGTTTGAATCTTCTTTGGTATAAATATCATTCGTTACTACAGCCATGTTGTATTTATTACGCAAGGCTAAACATAAATTAAGTGTAAGCGCAGTTTTGCCTGAACCCACCGGTCCGCCAATTCCAACTCGTAATGGACTACGTTCTGTCATGATTTTTATCCTTTTTTCCTAAACTTAAGATCTGAATAACCGTGAATATTGTGTTTCGTGTTTCATGCTCAACATGGCATAACGAGGTAAAGCGCTGCTCAATTGCTCATCATTAAGTTTTAAGGCTTTTTCTATCGCCTGTGGTACTAAACCATGTAAATGCCATAAAATTCTTTGTCCAGCCATTTGCCCTAAAGGTACGGTTTTTACCGCAGCCAGAACCTGATTTTCTAAAACGGTAAAGGTATAAGCTGTGAGCACATCAACATCTTTAAGCTCAAGGCGACCGCAGAGCTGTGCATAGACAGGTACAAAACCAAACTGCTTTTTAACCTCAACAGGTTTTTTTAAAACATCTCTAATCCATGCATTTAAAGAAAATGCCAGCTGCTGAGATTCCGCTAAAAGCTCTTTGCTTTCTCGGCTCGCCTTATATAAATTTGCCCAAACCAGAAACTGATCTTGGTCATCATGATGTTGCATGAGGCGTTTCAGTACTGGCAGCTCAAACCTTACTAACAGCATCTCCAGCACTTCTTCGAAATAAGCAATTGCCGATATTTCATCGTGTATTAAGCCAATATCAATGGCTGTTTCTACACCTTGTGAATAACAATATGCTCCAACTGGCAATGCCGTAGAAGACAGTGTCAGTAGTTGAAGTAATTGTGCCGCGTTATGAATGGACATGGTGCAAAGCTTTGATTGGGCTTAAGCGATGATCATGGCTATGCTGTGCATAGGCACCGCTTTCAGGTTCAAACGGATGATCAGTTTCTGAGACTGTAAGCCCCAGCCCTTCTACCATTTCTGCAAGCACATGATCAGGTTCAAAATACAACGCTGTAGGCGTCAGCATTAATGGTACATGTCTGTTACCGAGGTGATAGGCTGCTTTAAGCAAATCAAAATCGCTTGCTGCGCTGACTTGCATCAAACGTTCAGGCTTAGCATCAACACGTAGTACATCACCTTGTTGAGTTGCAATATATGAACCACTGCGCAAAATTCCAGTACGTGGTAAATCAGCACCAATATCTACGCCATCAGCTAAAGTTGCTCGAAATCTTGATTTTTGGCGGGTATCAAAAGTCAGTTCAACCGTTTCAAATATTTGATCAGGAGAAATATGTTCAAGGCGTTGTGTATAGATTTTCATTTAGCTCTTCTCTCCTTATTTATTTCATTCATGTGTATAAATTAATGAGGCAAATCACATCGGTAAAACTCATCAAAACAAGAAATAGCGCTGAGCCATGGGTAATACATCAGCAGGTTCACACGTTAATAATTCACCATCTGCACGCACCTCGTAAGTTTCAGGGTGTACATGCATAACAGGACAATATGTGTTGTGTTTCATGTCGGTTTTGCTAATTGCACGTGTGTTTTTACATGGGCTAATTAACTTCTTAAGGTTTAATTTTTCAGCAACTTTTTCATCGATCGCAGCTTGAGATAAAAAGGTAATGCAGGTGTTATGTACACCACGTGGATAGGCACCAAACATCGGACGGTAATGTACGGGTTGAGGTGTCGGAATTGAGGCATTAATGTCGCCCATCGGTGCCGCTGCAATCATGCCACCTTTAATAATCATGGAAGGTTTTACACCAAAAAACGCAGGCTTCCATAACACTAAATCAGCAAGTTTTCCGACTTCAATCGAACCGATTTCATGGCTTAAACCATGGGTAATGGCTGGGTTAATCGTATATTTGGCAATGTAACGTTTAACCCGATTATTATCATGAAACTCGTTATCACCCTCTAAAGGGCCGCGTTGAATTTTCATTTTGTGGGCAGTTTGCCAAGTACGTAAAATCACTTCCCCCACACGACCCATTGCCTGAGAGTCCGATGACATCATGGCAATGGCGCCTAAGTCTTGCAGAATATCTTCGGCTGCAATCGTTTCACGGCGAATACGACTTTCTGCAAAAGCGATATCTTCAGCAATTGCTGGGTCTAAATGGTGGCATACCATCAGCATATCTAAATGCTCATCAATGGTATTAATCGTATAAGGTCGTGTTGGATTAGTAGAAGACGGCAATACGTTACTTTGTCCAATCGCTTTTAAAATGTCTGGTGCATGCCCACCACCTGCACCTTCTGTATGGTAGGTATGAATCGTACGATTTTTAAATGCGGCTAGAGTTTCTTCTAAAAAACCACTTTCATTTAAAGTATCTGTATGAATCGCGACCTGCACATCAAACTCATCCGCCACGCTCAGGCAGTTATCAATGGCTGCTGGTGTTGAACCCCAATCTTCATGCAGCTTTAAGCCAATCACCCCAGCTTTAATTTGCTCTCGAATTGGGTCTGGTAAACTTAAATTACCTTTCCCTAATAGACCAATATTCATTGGCAAATCATCAATGGCCTGTAACATGGTAGCAATGTGCCAAGGTCCCGGAGTCACGGTAGTTGCAGAGGTTCCTGCTGCCGGTCCTGTACCACCTCCGACCATTGTTGTTGTACCAGACATAAGCGCAGTTTCAACTTGTTGAGGACAAATCCAGTGAATATGAGTATCAATACCACCTGCTGTTAAAATTTGTCCCTCACCCGCAATAACCTCAGTTGCAGCTCCTAAAGGAATCGTAATGTCTGGTTGGATATCGGGGTTTCCAGCTTTTCCTATTTTCCAGATTCGGCCATTTTTTAAGCCTACATCAGCTTTAACAATTCCCCACCAATCCACAATTAAAGCATTGGTAATGACAGTGTCGGCAACTTCATTGGACAAAAGCTGGGATTGCCCCATCCCATCACGAATGACTTTTCCGCCACCAAATTTAACTTCTTCACCGTATATTGTTAAGTCTTGCTCAACTTCAATAAAGAGCTCTGTATCAGCCAAGCGAATACGATCACCCACTGTTGGACCAAACATCTCAGCATATGCACGACGTGACATTTTCATAACTTAATACTCATCTCTTTCATTATCGTTGTTATGTCTAATCCAACTTGCCCATGACGCGGCCTGCGAAACCATATACTTCTCGCTTACCAGCTAAAGCAACCAGCTCAACTTCCCGAGTTTGTCCCGGTTCAAAACGAATTGCTGTACCAGCTGCAATATTCAATCGAAAGCCTTTAGCTAGCTCACGATCAAACTGTAGTGCATCATTTGCTTCATAAAAATGAAAATGAGAACCCACCTGAATAGGCCGATCGCCAATGTTGGCAACTACAACTTTTAAAGTTTGCCGTCCAACATTCAGTTCAATATCAGCATCTAGAGTAATAATTTCGCCAGGGGTCATAAATACTCCTTTTATACGATTGGCTGATGGACAGTGACTAATTTCGAGCCATCTGGAAAAGTTGCCTCGACCTGAACCTCAGTAATCATTTCTGGTACACCATCCATCACATCTTCGCGCTTTAATAAAGTTGTACCGTAATGCATTAAATCACTGACCGTCATACCGTCCCGTGCACCTTCAAGTAAAGCTGCTGAAATAAAAGCAATAGCTTCAGGATAATTCAATTTCAAGCCACGCGCTTTACGTCGCTCAGCAACCAGTCCTGCTGTAAAAATCAGTAATTTATCTTTTTCTGTTGGATTGAGTTCCATATCTCTTTCCTAAATTTCATTTATATTCTTTAAGCAAAATACGTGCTCAAAAACAGCATACTTGTTTTAACTGTTTTTTAAATACGCAATTTAACGTAATTTATGTTTTCCATATTCTTGGAAATTCTTCTTCTAAATCAAACCAATATCTACGCAATTTAGCCCGTATAGCTGCAAAAGCATCATGACAATGTCGGGCATCATTTCCCAAAAAACGGGCCGAAACCACATCATCCAATAAGGTTAATGTGACAGGTGCTTGCATGCGCATCATCAATTCACGAATGAGTTCTAGCTGTTGTTCTAAGTAAAATGATGAACGATATTTCTCTGGAACAACTGCCCAAAAGCTTCCCATCACGGCTTGATTGTTCATACCTAAACATGAACTAAGCCAACGATCTTCTCCTTCAAAATACAATGTATCTGCAACCAACAATTTATGTTCGCGCCACAATTTAAACTGGTTGTAATAACTCCCTTGAACAAAGCGCTCCGCACGTGCCTGTCGCCCAAGTACCAACATATCCCATCCAATAAAACTTGCAGCATTATCAAGATGAATATGAGTTTCTGAATGCGCTAAAGCCCCATCAAAAAGCATCGTTTCTTGTGGAACCCACTCTAAAATAGACTGATCTTTCACATGCAAATGAATATGCTGAAAAGCTTGTTTCCCATTGGTTTTGTACCATTTCCCCGCGCCTGGAGTAGTCACTACCGCATGGGCTTGATCTTTGGTTTCAATTTCAAACGTCAGATGATCTCCTCCTGCAATTCCTGCTGGTGGATGTACAATAATCGCATGACATACACCTGTTTTTTCTGGCCAGAGCATTTTTTGCACCCTAACAGGGCCATGATGTTTTCGATGACTCATTATGGTGCGTGAATTTTCAAAACAAAAACCGAGCTCGAGTTGTGCATACCAAAATGGTGCTGAAGAGTTTTTTGGAAACGGTTGTGCCTGATTCATTCTGGTTCATATGTTCAAAATAAGTGCTTAAACTTATAAGCAAAATACGCACCAAATATGAAAATAAGCCGACTGATAAAATTAGATACAATTTTTCGATTTTAATGAGTTAAAAAATCATCAATGTCTAACATAAAACCACAGTAACTTATGGAATTGTTTATACAATAGCGCCCACCGTTGCTTCCATACTTGCTCTCCATGAAACTTTTTTTCGTGTTAACCCCACTTGTCTTTTTAACTGGGTGTATTTTTGGCCAATCTAGTGAGGTCAAACGTGCAGAAAAGATCCTGCACAATTTCGAATGTAAAAATGTTGAGACAAGCCAGCTTGCAACAAGCTCGATTAATTCTTACTACCAGCAATCTTTAGCGGTAAGCAAAGAAAAAGCAACTTCATACGTAGAGAGCTACAAAAATGGTGAAGAATTATTCGACATGCCACTAGATGAAGTTTTAAAGCAACAATACCAACTCTATAAATCAGCATGTGACTCTCTAGGTGGAGTTTCAGCGCAACCGTAATTTATAAGGTATTCATTAAATCGTTTTAGTGAATACCTGCTTTTAATTTTTGTTTTAATAATTATTCCAAAATTTACTCACTTTACCTTTTGTTAAAATTAAATTACATACTTAAACTTTTATTAAGCTCTTATATTTCATAGCCTGTTGATTGCTTTTTTATTTATTTTCCGAGGTTTAGATCATCATGAAAAAAACATTATTATCAGTTGCACTTGTAAGTGCCCTTCTTGTTGCTTGTAGCAAAAACGAAAATAAAGCCGACACAACACCACAAGCCTCTGCTCCAGCACAAACTACTGAAGCGAATAACAATGCAGTAGATACTGCTCATACAGCTGAAAACTCACTAGATTGGGATGGCACATATAAAGGTACTCTTCCATGTGCGGACTGTGAAGGCATCAAAACTGAGTTAGAGTTAAAAGATGATAAAACTTATGAATTGACTGAAACTTATCTTGGCAAAGGTGATAAGAAACCATTTGAAACCCATGGTACATTTACTTTTGACAAAGATAATACTTCAGTAATTACCTTAGATGATAAAGGACAAAATCGTAAATTCTTCATTGGTGAAAATACGGCAACTGCTTTAGATATGGAAGGTAAGAAAGTTGAAGGTTCTTTAGCTGAACACTATGTATTGAAAAAATAATTATTTATTAATGATAAAAAACCCGCTCATTTGAGCGGGTTTTCTTTTGAAATCAATTCTTAGTGTGCAGCGAATTGGTTCATTGTGTTTTTAGCATCGTCATGCGCTTTAAGTGCATTGTCACCAGAGAAGATTTCTTTGTGATCATCACCGATGTCAGAACCAGCCATTGCTTGGTGTTTCACACAAGCGATACCACCACGGATTTCTTTACGTTGTACGCCAGCAACATAAGCCAACATACCTTCAGAACCGAAGTAACCTTGTGCAAGCTCATGTGTAGAAAGAGCAGCAGTATGGTAAGTAGGAAGTGTGATCAAGTGATGGAACACACCCGCTTCACGAGAAGCATCTGCTTGGAATGTACGGATCTTAGCGTCTGCATCAGCAGCTAATTCAGTAGCATCATACTCAGCGCTCATTAATTTAGCACGGTCGTAAGCAGAAACGTCTTTACCTTCAGCAACCCAACGATCGTAAGCTTGTTGACGGAAGTTTAAAGTCCAGTTGAATGATGGGCTGTTGTTATAAACAAGCTTCGCATTTGGAACAACTTCTTTAACACGGTTAACCATGTGAGCGATTTCTTCTACGTTTGGAGTCGCAGTTTCGATCCAAAGAAGGTCAGCACCATTTTGAAGGCTAGATACACAGTCAAGTACAACACGGTCAATTTGTGTGTCAGCACGGAACTGATATAAACCAGAAGGTAAACGCTTAGGACGGTGTAATTTACCATCACGTTTGATCAAGATTTCGTCTTCTTGAGCATCAGCAATGTCAATTTCAACAGTGTCTAAGAAACCGATGTATTGAGAAGCAATGTCACCTGGCTCTTTAACCACTGGGATTTTTTGAGTCAAGTCAGCGCCTTCAGAGTCAGTACGCGCAACGATGATACCGTCATCAAGACCCATTTCTAAGAATGCATAACGTAATGCATGGATTTTAGAGATGAAATCTTCATGTGGAACAGTTACTTTACCAGCTTGGTGACCACATTGTTTAGCATCAGATACTTGGTTTTCGATTTGAAGCGCACAAGCACCAGCTTCAATCATTTTACGAGCAAGTAAGTAAGTCGCTTCTTCGTTACCGAAACCAGCATCGATGTCAGCAATAATTGGCACAATGTGAGTTTGGAAACCGTCGATTTGAGCAGTGATTTCAGCAGCTTTAGCAGTA
Organism: Acinetobacter sp. Leaf130; assembly: GCF_001423205.1. Classification (NCBI taxonomy): domain Bacteria; kingdom Pseudomonadati; phylum Pseudomonadota; class Gammaproteobacteria; order Moraxellales; family Moraxellaceae; genus Acinetobacter; species Acinetobacter sp. Leaf130. The sequence goes on along the minus strand of NZ_LMOE01000001.1, from coordinate 178,080 downwards.
TCACCAGCTTCGTTTGCTTTTTTAAGCGCACGGAATAAATCGTTTAATTCTTTTGCGTCAGCTTGACGTAAGAAAGTATAGATTTCTTCGATCAATGCAGGTACTGAAGTTTTTTCGTGCATAGATTGGTCAGGAAGGGGACCAAATTCTGAACGAAGAGCAGCAACCATCCAACCAGAAAGGTAGATATAGCGACGCTCAGTAGTACCGAAGTATTTTTTGTTCGCAATCATTTTTTGTTGCGCAATAAAACCGTGCCAGCAACCTAATGATTGAGTGTATTTGCTAGAGTCAGCATCATAAGCAGCCATATCACGACGCATAATCGCAGCTGTATATTTAGCAATGTCTAAACCAGTTTTGAATTGGTTTTGCATTTGCATACGTGCAGCATCTTCTGGGCTAATATCGCGCCAAGTGCTACCGAATTTTGCTTTTAGTTCGCGGATTGCATCAATCGCTGTTTGATATGTAGTCATGATATTGTCCTGTATTCATTTTAGGATTTCATCGATTGAAGCCTAGAGTCATGTACTTAAATTTCTTATGACACCAGCTGCTTCTTCATGAACACAGCTTAGACTTAGCCAATCAATTAATCCAATATCCTTTATTAATCTTCAGTATTTATTTAAAAAATGTACTGATAAACCGATATTATAGATAAAACCAAAAACATTAACACCTTGTTTATAAAAATAAAATTATTCTAAAGGAGTATAGAGTTTTATTCTAAAAACTTAGTAAGTCTTATTTTTATACAATTTTTGAAGTTTTTCCACCCATTTTTAACCTTAAAAGTCAATTGTAAATTAGGCTATTTTTGCCAATGTAAAAAGTCAATTTCCATGCTAGAAATTAATAAGTTATATATAAATATATTCTATTTGTCACCTTCATACTTAAAAATGTAGCAAAGATAATAAAATCGAGCCTTTGAAGTACTTTTTACCCCTACTTAATTCCTACAAAAAATGTCGTTTTTCTCATCATTTTTTCACACAATAGTTATTAGATATGGCATAATTTGAAACAATTTCAGGGTTTTATTTTCGGTATTTTTTTTATGAATCTGGAGCGAGTAGATCTTAATCTATTAATATATCTTGATGTACTTCTTCGTGAAAAAAATGTTACGCGCGCGGCCGAACAGCTTGGGGTAACTCAGCCTGCAATGAGTAATATTTTACGTCGCTTACGTAATTTATTTAATGACCCTCTTCTTATCCGTTCTTCTGAAGGGATGACTCCAACAGAACGTGCTCTTGAATTACAACCTCGTATTCGTGATGCACTTGCTGATCTCTCCATGATTTTGGAACCCCGTACCGAATTCCGCCCTTATACAAGTAATCGTGTTTTCCGCATTATGACATCGGACTATGCCGAGGCAACTTTAGTTCCTCGTCTTGTTAAAGCGCTCCGCTCTGAAGCTCCAAACGTTGTTCTTGATTTTCTTACACCAAGTGATGTGTCTTATAGAGACATGGAACAAGGTAAAGTTGATCTTGCAATTAATAGATTTAATGAAATACCGCAAAGTTTCCATCAGGTTTTAGTTTGGCGTGATAGTTTCAGTTGTATTCTTAACGACAAACACCCTGCTGTAACTCATTTGAATTTAAAAAGCTATTTAGATGCTCAGCATATCTGGGTTTCTAAAACAGGTATGGGGGTCGGTTTTGGCGTAAACCCTGATAAACAAGGTGGTTTAGGCTGGATTGATCAGGCATTAGAACGTATTGGTCAACGTCGTAAAATTTCTGTATTTACTCGCCACTACCAAATGCCAGCTTTACTTGCTCAAAACGTAGACCTTATTGCCACATTACCAACACGGATGGCACGTCTACAAACACAGAACCCTAAACTGGTTATAAAGGATCCTCCTTTTTATATTCCAGAGTTCGAACTTAAAATGGCTTGGTGCCCGTTGTTACATCATCACCCTGCTCATCGCTGGTTGCGCCAACTTATCTTATTTGTTGCTCGTCAAATGATTGAAGAGGAAAACCGTGAATTTCTAACCAATAATTCACAATTTTCTCACTATTAAATAAATTTTAATTTAATTGTCGATTTCAGGCGCTGAGCAATCAATCTGATTACCTCAGCGCTTTTTTATGTTAAAACATAGTCATAATAATGATGAATCTCAGGTGATTTGTGAGTCTCTTTCAAAATATCATTATCATCGTACTGCTTATCATCGGAGCAGGCTTTTTATCTTTAACTGAAATTGCACTCGCTGGTGCCAGAAAAGTTAAGCTAAAAATTCTAGCCGAAGCTGGTGAAGAACGCGCTCAACAAGTACTAGATTTACAAGAACAATCTGCTGACTTTTTTGCAGCCTCTCAAATTGGCCTGAACGCAGTTGCGATTTTAGGCGGTATTTTGGGTGAAGCTGCTTTTCGTCCTTATTTCGTGACTTTAGTTGACCGTTTCTACGCAGGTCCTTGGACACAAACGATTGGTTTTGCCCTATCCTTTACTTTAGTGACATCACTCTTTATTTTATTTGCCGATCTTATGCCAAAACGTTTGGCTATGATTGCACCCGAAAAAATTGCAATTAGTGTTATTAATCCAATTCAGGTTTTTATTAAGGTTTGTAAACCTTTAGCTTGGGGAATTAACGCAATTGCCAACCTGCTATTCCGTTTATTTAAAGTGAATACAACGCGAGAAGACAACATTACTTTTGATGATATTTCAGCAGTAATGGATGCAGGTGCACAAGCAGGCGTACTGCAAAAACAAGAACATCACTTTATCGAGAATGTTTTTGAATTAGAAGAACGCAACGTACCTTCCAGCATGACAACACGTGAAAATGTTGTTTATTTCACCTTAAACGAACATGAAGATAGCATTCGTCAAAAATTAGCAGAGTATCCTTATTCAAAATTTTTGGTATGTAATGAAAATATTGATCAGGTCATTGGTTACGTCGACGCCAAAGACTTTCTTGTTCGTATTTTAAATAATCAATCTCCAACACAATTGAATGAAACAACCATTCGTACTGTCCTGATGATTCCGGACACCTTAACCCTATCAGAATTACTTGATCGCTTCCGCTCTACCAAAGAAAAGTTTGCGGTTGTTATAAACGAATATGCGCTTGTTGTAGGGGTTATTACCTTAAGCGATATTATGATTACGGTTATGGGCGACTGGGTAACACCAATTGAAGAAGATCAACAAATCATTAAACGCGATAATAACTCGTGGTTAATTGATGGCAGCACACCAATTGATGACCTAAGACACGCACTTGAAATTGATGAAATGCCTGATGAAGAAAATTATGAAACATTAGCAGGCTTCATGATGTACCGCCTACGCAAAATTCCACGTCCAGCAGATTTTGTAGAATTCGGTGGTTACAAGTTTGAAGTAGTCGATGTCGATCATTTTAAAATTGACCAACTTCTTGTAACTCGAATTTTAGAACAAAGCGAAGTACATTCATCAATTGATGAAAACTGATTTCTATTAATTTAAATACCTCACAATTTTATGTGGGGTATTTTTTTAATCTAAATAAATTTTTCAAATATATGTAATAATTATTTTAGATCCATAAATTCAATTTGCTCTTTTAATCTAAAAATAATATTATTTAAATTATCACTTACATTAAATCTTAAATACTGAAAAATAATAGAATAATCTACATATCTCAATTAACATGATGCGATTAAGCCCCCATTTACATTGCAAACAAACTTATGTAACTTAGCTCAAAGCAAGTCTTTAAATGGTTCTTCTTCTCATTTCACCCATCAAACCACATATAATTAAAAAAAATATCATATAATTTTTATTTTTATAAAACCTTTATAATCCATTATAATGAATTACATTTATTATATGCTTATTATAACCCTAATATATATGTTCAGTATTTCGCCCAAATATACCCCTCCAACTGAATATATATTAACCAAATAAACTAAATATATTATTTGTCTTTTTAATAAAAATTAATAAGAATAACCAAGGTCAGAGTTTTGAATAAACTTGTTCAGTAAAACTATAGGCAAAGGATTGATTGTATGCTGACATTACTTGGTGTTGGCATGATTTTGTGCTTCATGTACTTAATCATGTCCAAACGTTTAAGCCCTATTATTGCTTTAATTCTCATCCCATTTATTTTTTCTCTTATTGCCTGGGGCCTAGGTCACTACTTTGAAAGTTTGAGTCACATTGAACTCAAAGGTCTCAGTGAGATGATGCTAGAAGGCATCAAAAAATTAGCGCCAACTGGCGTAATGCTTTTATTCGCAATTTTATATTTTGCCTTAATGATCGATGCAGGTCTTTTCGATCCACCAGTTAAATGGATTTTAAAAAAGGTTAAAGGCGATCCTTTAAAAATCACAATGGGAACCGTGTTCTTAACCACAATGGTTTCTTTAGATGGTGATGGCTCAACAACTTATATGATTTGTGTGGCTGCAATGTTGCCACTTTATCAACGCTTAGGAATGAATACACTCATCATGACTGCACTTATGCTGTTATGTAGCGGTGTAATGAACCTAACACCATGGGGTGGCCCTACAGCTCGTGCTGCAAGCGCCCTGCAAATTGACCCAAGCCACATTTTCGTACCAATGATTATCCCTATGGTCATTAGTATTGGTTGGTTATTTTTCTTGGCGTACTTATATGGTCGTTACGAGCAAAAACGTTTAGGCGTTATTGAGCTTGAAACTCACCATGGCGACAATATTACTGTATCGAAAGATCCTGAAGCGACCCGCCCACATTTACGCAAAGTAAATATGGTGCTTACCATCCTTCTTATGATTGCTTTGATCAAAGGCATCTTGCCTATGTCTGTGTTGTTCATGATAGCGTTCTGTATCGCAATGCTCATTAACTACCCAGATGTTGATATGCAGAAAAAACGCATTGCAATGCATGCAGACAGTGTCTTAGCTGTTGTGGGCTTAATTTTTGCAGCAGGTATTTTCACAGGAATTTTATCTGGTACAGGTATGGTTGAGGCGATGTCTAAAGAATTCGTCGCAATGATTCCTCCAAGCATGGGTCCATATCTTGCACCGATCACAGCTTTAGTGAGTATGCCTTTGACATTCTTTATGTCAAATGATGCTTTCTTCTATGGCGTTTTACCTATTCTTGCTGAAGCCGCTTCACATTATGGTATTAGTGCAGAAGCGATTGCTCGCGCTTCGATTGTAGGTCAACCTGTACACTTGCTATCACCTCTTGTTCCATCAACCTATTTGTTATGTGGTCTTGCTAAAGTCGATTTTGCCGACCATCAAAAATTCACTTTAAAGTGGGCATTCATAACGTGTATGGTATTAATGGGTACTGCTTTAGTGATTGGTGTTTTCCCACTCTTTAGCACGCTTTAATTATTCATATGCAATAAAAAAGCCCCAATCGGGGCTTTTTTTATTTCTGTACATATTCAATTAAGTGATCTAACACAATGTTAAAATGCAATGTAATGTCTTCTTCTAAAATTTTATAAGCATTATCAAACTGAACCATTGGCCAACCTTCTTTCCAAAATGGAAAAATATTGTGTAGACCTTCAGTCACGATCGCGTCTTCACGACTAATCGCTTGAGCAACTTGAGCTAAAACCTGAGCGGTTTCTGCACCATCAATAGCTAAATAATCAATACCACGTGCTTTAAAAATACGGATACGGTCTTTTTTATAACGAATCTTTTTCGCCTGACCTGAATTCAAGCCTAATGCCAGCGTAGCAGCTTCTACAAACTTTTCTTCAAAGTTTGCATTCAATGCAACTAAAGCCTGTTTATGTGCTTCTTGACGCCCAGCTTTCCCCCCATTACGGATAATCTCATTTGCTTCCGTATCCAGCTTATCTTTTTTCATAGACTGTAAAATGTCTAAAATTTCGATATCGCTTAAAGATTCAGGAGATTGCTCAAACATAGGAGTCCTTATACATAAAACTAAAGGCATATTCTCTCATAAAAGCGCTACTAAAGCAGAGTAAAATTTTAAATAGCCTATTAACTTGACTATTTTTATAGTCCCAACTTCAGGGACTACACGCATAAAATCAAATAATTCTTTGGTTATAATTTTAATTATTTGCCAAATTAATTTTACCCTGATAATATTATTTTACCCAGATAAAAATATACGGCTAAAATGAATACTAAAATCACCTATACTGCTTTCACTGGAAGCACGCTTATTGCGAGTGACTCCCTAGTTGAACTTGCAAAAAAACTCAAAGATATTCCTAAAACAACGGAAAATATTCTGATTTTTAACGATCAAACAGGTCAACAAATTGATCTTGATCTTTCTGGTTCGGAACAAGAATTTCAACAACGTTATGCTGAACCGAAAGAAATTAAAAAAGTTGGACGACCTAAACTCGGAGTAATTTCTCGTGAAATCACTTTACAGAAAAAACATTGGGATTGGTTAGATCAACAAAGTGCGAGTGCATCAGCAGTAATTCGTAAGTTAATTGATAAAGAGTTAAGTAACCCAAATTCTGAAGGTAATATTATGCTCGCTAAACAAGCCATCGACCGTTTTATGTCTGCCATGTTGGGTAATATGCCAAATTACGAAGAAGCAACACGCGCCTTATATCAAGGCGATCGAGATATATTTTTAAAGATGATTCAGAGCTATCCTAAGGATTTAAGAGAATATTTAACTTTAAAAACTCAAAGTATTTTCTAAACCCAATAAAAAAAACCCGCTTACGCGGGTTTTTTCAAAATCAATTCAGCCTATTAAAGACGGACTAATGCAATAATTTGTTCAACCAACTCATCTACATTTTCAGTAGTAATGCTAGTATCAGTACCTTCAGCTACAGTAGTCAAAACAGTTACGCCAGTTTGACGGAGCAAAGCAACTTGTTCTTCCGTTAAATCAGCTTTAGCAATAGCAACTACGCCTTGCTGAATTAACGAACTTTCGATGACTTGAGCTTGCTCGAGTACTTTTGCAGAAACTTGAACTGCTGCTGGCTTTTGGCCTAAACGTGCAGCACGGTCTTCCGCAGTAACAGGATTACTATGCGCAGTCCACTCTACCGCAGATTCAACCATACCCGCACCAACCGTTACATTGCTTAAACGATCAATGAAAATAAATGAACCTGTGTATCGTGAATCTTGATATTGATCAAATACGACTGGCGCATCAAACTCAACCACAACGTCTGCAATTGCATTTAACTCAAGCTCTTCAACCTGAGTATGCTCAAGCGTATTCACATTCACACGATAGTGAATATTAGTCACTTTGGCAGGAACAGTCTGTGTACCAATTTTAACGTTGTACAACTTACCTTTCACCAGTGGATGTTCATTCATCCACACCACTGAAGCACGAACACTACGTGAAATTAATGGTTGCTCGCCAGCACGTACCAAAACGTTACCACGGCTAATATCAATTTCATCATTCAACGTTAATGTTACAGCTTGACCTGCTACAGCCTGCTCAAGGTTTCCGTCGAATGTTACGATTTCTTTAACTGTTGAACGCTTACCTGATGGTAATGCAACAATCTCATCGCCAACGTTGATTTCACCTAAAGCAACAGTACCAGCAAAACCACGGAAATCTAGGTTTGGACGGTTCACATATTGAACAGGGAAACGGAATTCGTGTTTGTTTGATTCGCGACTAATTTCCACAGATTCAAGAATGCTCATCAAGGTTTGACCCTTGTACCAAGCTGTATGCTCAGAAGCATTTACCACGTTATCGCCATTTAAAGCAGAAATCGGTACAAACTGAATATTGGCTGGACGACGATCACCCAATTGGCTTACGAAAGCATCATATTCAATCTGAATTTCAGTAAAGCGTTCAGGTGAATATTCAACCAAGTCCATTTTATTAATAGCAACAACGATATTTTTAATACCAAGTAAACTAGCAATAAACGTATGACGACGAGTTTGAGTTTGTACACCATAACGCGCATCGATCAAGATAATTGCAAGATCAGCTGTTGATGCACCTGTTGCCATGTTACGGGTGTATTGTTCATGTCCCGGTGTATCGGCAATAATAAATTTACGCTTTTCCGTTGAAAAATAGCGGTAAGCCACATCAATGGTAATACCCTGCTCACGCTCAGCTTGTAAGCCATCTACAAGTAATGCCAAGTCTGGTGCATCGCCCGTGGTTCCAACTTTTTTACTATCACGCGTTACAGCTTGTAATTGATCTTCATAAATCAATTTTGAGTCGTAAAGTAAACGTCCAATTAAAGTACTTTTACCATCATCTACGTTACCGCAAGTCAAAAAGCGCAGAAGATCTTTTTGTTCATGTTGCTTCAAATAGGCCAAGATATCTTGACTGATTAATTCTGATTGATGAGACATTGCTCAAACTCCACAAATTTAGAAATTGTCTTAGAAATAGCCTTCTTGCTTTTTCTTTTCCATTGAGCCCGCTTCATCATGGTCAATCATACGACCTTGACGCTCAGAACTAGTGGCTAAAAGCATCTCTTGGATAATTTCAGGTAACGTATCTGCTTCAGACTCAACTGCACCAGTTAATGGATAACAGCCAAGCGTACGGAAACGTACAGACTTCATCTGTGGAACTTCACCTTCTTTTAAACGCATACGCTCATCATCAACCATGATTAACGTACCGCTACGCTCTACTACCGGACGAACAGCAGAGAAATAAAGAGGAACAATTTGAATATTTTCTAAATAGATATATTGCCAGATATCCAACTCAGTCCAGTTAGATAAAGGGAATACACGAATACTTTCACCTTTGTTCACTTTACCATTATAAAGATTCCAAAGTTCAGGACGCTGGTTTTTCGGATCCCAACGGTGTTTACTATCACGGAATGAATAAACACGCTCTTTCGCACGTGATTTTTCTTCATCACGGCGTGCACCACCAAAAGCAGCATCAAATTGATATTTATCCAAAGCCTGTTTCAAAGCTTGGGTTTTCATAATATCTGTGTATTTTGAGCTACCGTGATCAAATGGATTGATTCCAGCTTCGCGACCTTCTTTGTTCTGATGGACGATTAAATCAAAGCCATGCGTTTTTGCCATGTTATCGCGAAATGAAATCATCTCTTTAAATTTCCACCCAGTATCTACATGTAATAATGGGAATGGAAGTTTAGCTGGGTAAAACGCTTTCAACGCAAGATGAAGCATTACCGCAGAGTCTTTACCAATTGAGTAAAGCATGACTGGATTTTCAAATTCAGCAGCAACTTCACGGATAATATGAATGCTTTCAGCTTCAAGTTGCTTGAGATGTGTGAGTCTTGATTCAGTCATGAACACGTCCTTCTCTATCCATTTTGCCCATAAAATCTAGAAGTGGTATTAAACCACCACGTAGAAGACCATGTGGAGGAACGAGTGCCATAACAACTCCAATTTTTCGTGATAAATAATCCAACCACAAGCCTTTATATGGCTTATAGCATTAGTTATGCATTATAGTGATTTAAAACCGATTCCTTTTGCTTGTTTTTTCATATTGATATTCGATTTCATCATATACATATAATATGCTGATTCACTTGCACAACTTTGCAATCGTAGCTTGTGCAGCCAACTTAAGCAAATCATGATCTACTCTTTAGATTTCTCTAAAAACCATAAAAAAGAGAAGCCTTAATAGCTTCTCTTTTCTAAAACATAATCTAATCTTAGAAACCGAACATTTTACGTTCTAATGGAATTTCAATACCAATCGATGCGCCCGCGTCATTACCTTCTAGATCAGAATCACTTACCCAGCCATTAATTTTTAATGGAAGATCAGGTTTAAGGTAATGCGTCCAAGTTAAATCAAGCGCTTTAATTTCATCATCTTTAGGAAATGCTTTATTGATTGCCAAGTTAGATTGATTAACTTTAACCACCATTGCACGACCACTTAAACGGTTCATTACATCAAAGCGGATATCACCACCCACTGAGTACATTTGTCCATCACCACCCATCGCGTGGCCTAATGGGTAACCATGTTGGTAATAACCATCTTTATAAGTTGAATGAGCATAAGAGATACCTCTTACATCACCATTAGTACGTGTATCAGCCCATTCTGCATAAAGTTGATAAGGCAAGTTATTGTAGCTAGATGAATAGTCGACACCTGCTAAGTACATTTTCTTAGAAGGTAAACCACCCGCTTCATCTTCACCTACATATTGTCCATATATGCTAACTGGAACTTGGAATAGCGGTTGTAATAATAAGCGGCCATCGAAGCCAGCAATTTGGTTTGATGGATCTGCTTCACCAGTTCCGCCATTATCTTTATTGCCGACAAATGCATCCCACAAAGAACTAAAACTTTCAGGACGTCCATCCCCACCCCATTGAATAGCACGCGATGCGCCTAACTCAATATATGGCAATGGTTGTGCAGTTACACGTAATCCAATTAACTTAGCGTCAGGGACTGCTTTATAGTCATCTAATTGACCAGCAAAAGCTTGATATTGCCAAGGCCCAATCCAAGATAACCATTTTGTATCAAAAGCATTTTGCACAGCACGTTGTGCCGTTACACCATAAACTGGACGGCTAGCATCACCACGAATTAAGCTTCCATCATGTCCAGGGCCCCACCATGTTGGAATTTGACCCGCAACTACCCACTGATTCCAAAGTTTACCTGCCACATATGAGCCTTCAACATTCACATCTTGCCCATTATCAATTTGTGGGTCTTTTTCTGCATTTACTCGGATTTTTGCATCCCAGTTTTCACCGCCTGCATTAAACTCTAAAGAACCTTGATATTGTGATTTCTGGTTATCACCAAATGCTTGAGGAACATTTTTAGCATCAGTCTCAGCAAAAGCGCCCACTTTAACCGTATTGTTATCTGCTTTTAATGCATTAAGAACTGAATTAATAACTTTTTGTTGAGCTGGATGAGACACTTCTGCCCGAGAGAGTGCTCGATGAATTTCATCACCACTTAACGGCCAAGTTGAAGTGCTAATATTGATAACACCTTGTTGATTCAACCAATTTAAGTCTGTACGTAAGTCCTCATTATTTAGCACTAAACCTTGTGCAAAAATAGCGGATGAAGCAGTTGCCAATATTGCAATCGAAAGTGTTTTTCTTAGAAACATGCCAGCCAATTCTCAAAGTTATTTATGAGCAACACCTTAAATTTTTTATCACAACTTTGCAATTGTTAAACTGTGCAATTACATTTTTTAACGCTATCTTAAGATTAGTGTAGATAGGTAAGTTTTTGAGATATATAAGTAATAAAAAAGGCAGTATAAATACTGCCTTTTTTACCTTTAGAAGATTAACCTTCTTTACGGCGCATGTGTGGGAATAAAATTACATCACGAATACTTGGTGCATCGGCAAATAGCATTACCAAACGGTCAATACCGATACCTTCACCCGCTGTAGGTGGTAAACCATACTCAAGTGCTTCAACGAACTCTGCATCGTAATGCATTGCTTCGTCATCACCAGCATCTTTCTCTGCAACTTGGGCTTGGAAACGCTCAGCCTGATCAATTGGATCGTTTAACTCGCTGAAACCATTTGCCAATTCACGACCACCGATGAAAAACTCAAAACGATCAGTAACATGTGGATTGTCATCATTACGACGAGCGAGTGGAGATGTTTCAGCTGGGTATTCAGTAATAAATGTTGGCTGACGAAGTTTAGTTTCAACTGTTTCTTCAAATACGATAGTTTGAAGCTTACCTAAACCAAAACCTGGCTTAACTTGTTCTTTTAACTCTTCACGAATAAATTGAGCAAGAAACTCACGGTCACCAACATTTTCAGGTGTAAACTGTGGGTTATTCTCTAAAATCGCATCAAACATAGAGATTTTTTTGTATGGCCCTTTGAAGCTAAACACTTCATCTTGATAAGGCACATCAGTTGTACCTAAAATATCCAAGGCCAACTTTTCAATCATATTTTCAGTCAATGCCATCAAGTCTTTATAATCAGCATAAGCTTGATAAAACTCGATCATTGTAAATTCAGGATTATGACGTGTTGAAACACCTTCGTTACGGAAGTTACGGTTAATTTCAAACACACGCTCAAAACCACCAACAACCAAACGCTTTAAGTAAAGCTCAGGTGCAATACGCAAGAATAATGGCATATCCAAAGCATTGTGATGTGTTTCAAACGGACGTGCAGATGCGCCACCCGGAATCACATGCATCATTGGCGTTTCAACTTCCATGAAACGTTCATTGTTTAAAAATGCTCGAATTCCAGCAACGACTTTGGCGCGGATTTCAAAAGTTTTACGTGTTTCTTCATTCACAATTAAGTCAAGATAACGTTTACGGTACTTAACTTCTGTATCATTTAAACCGTGAAATTTATCTGGTAACGGGCGAAGCGATTTCGTTAAAAGCTCAAAACCTTCAAGGTGAACATACAAATCACCTTTTCCTGAGCGTCCGATATAACCTTCAGCAGCAATAATGTCACCAAGATCTAAACCTTTAATGGTCTCGAGGATATCTTTTGGTAAACCTTTACGGTCAACATATAACTGAATACGGCCTGTCATATCTTGAATAACCATGAAAGATCCACGGTTTAACATGACACGACCAGCAATTTTTACATAGACATGCTCAGCGCTTTCAATTTGTTCTTTCGACTGATCTTTAAATTGTTCTTGTAGATCAGCAGCGTAGTGTTCACGCTTAAACGTATTCGGCCAAGGACTCTTTCCAGTTTCCTTCGCAATATCTTGGATTTGCTTTAATTTGGCATGACGCTGTGCAATTAAATCGTTTTCGGAAATAGTTGGTTCAGAAGTCGATTGATCGTTTTGTTGCGTCATCTCTGCCTCGATTAAGTAAAAATTAAGTGCTATATCTTAACAGATTGCAGGAGTTTTTCGAATGATTTCAATCAAACAAAAATGAAAAAAGACAATTTTATAGACCCGAACAATACTTTTTAAAGGCAAAATGACTTAGACCAATCGCTAAGATCATTTTTTAAAGCATTTAGTAAAATATAAAAAAATCCAAATAACCTCGATATTCAAAAGGCCCTATTTACCTTTTATTTTATCAATGAGATTGTGTCGTAAATAATGAAAATTCTATTTTTACATGGCTTGGATTCTTCGCGTGAATCGACAAAGTTCCATGCCATTTTACATCCTGAAAAATTTTGTATTGACGTCGATTATCGTAACTTAAGTTATGCATCTGTTGAGTACTTTTACCATCAGGCTATTCAGACGATCAAACCAGATTTATTGGTAGGACATAGCATTGGAGGCTATTGGGCGCTAAAAACTGCTGCTCAACATAAATTAGCTGTTATTGTGGCGAATCCAAGTCTTACACCTAACTTTCGGACTGACTATCCTCAACTTTCTGAAGATGAACTCACTCTCTCTAACCCTAAAATGGCTTATTTAGAGTTAGGAGATGAGCAACTTGATATGTATCAGGTTCAAGAAAAACTTGCCCCCTACATGAACATCGAAACTTTTGAAGGTGGACATCATCGCTTGGCCTATCCTTCACGACTTAATGATCTCATTATGAAAATTTATAAAAAATATTTGGCTTAGATTTATATAGTTTGATTATTGAAAATCGGTTTTATGCGTAAATAAACGAAGCTCTATTTTGCTTCTGCCATTTTTTTAACCACCTCAAAACCTTGAACAAAGCCACTTTTCAACATACCCATATATTCAGGTAAAGTGGCCAATTCAACTTTTAAAGTGGTTATATTATCTTTTTGGGTTAGAAAATATTTTTCTAAGGAGCCACTCCACGCTTTAACCTCTTCACTTTCTAAATCTTCCTTACCCTCCTTAATCATTCCTAAATGTTTAAAAATCAATATTTCCGGTTTTTGCATTTGTTCAATTGTAGAAACCATGCCATTTCCTTCACCGTCAAGAAAATAAGTTTTACCACTTATTTGCCAGTCGGTACGCATGGAGGAATCCGGTGCAAAGAATTTCGTCCAAGCGTTATATGTCTCGCTATTCCAAAGTATGTCCCATACTTTTTCTATAGGCGCCTCAATTTCTACTTCATATACTAAATTTTCCATATTTCACTTCCCTGATTTATACCGCCTTAAAGACAGCAAATTTTAATTTTCGGTTTTAATAATGACATTCTGTCGCATCATAGTTTGTTGTTATTTAGCTTTCGTATGAGATGAATCTTTTAAATTATGAGATGCTCTTTATTTCAAGATATTTTCATCAATAAAATTAATTTTAAGAATGCATTAGTTATTATTAGTTTATGGCGAAGTTTTGCCTAAATAACCACTTATTTGTCCTAACCTGCCATTCATCTTTGCTTACGAATGATTAAACTCCGTTATTTACTTTACTTTGAATGTAGAACTGCGTAAAAATTTGATATCCGATCAAAGGCACATTGGTTATTATTGACCGGATCGTAGTTACATTATTAATAGATGGAATAGTTTTACTGAAAGGCAGCTTTGAGCAAACTTATCAGTGCGGAGAGTCTCATGAAAAAATATCAATGTATCGTTTGTGGATGGATTTATGACGAAGCGGAAGGTTGGCCACAAGACGGCATTGCAGCTGGAACAAAATGGGAAGATATTCCAGATGACTGGACTTGCCCTGATTGCGGCGTTTCAAAAGCTGACTTCGAAATGATCGAAATCTAAGAACGTAAAGTAAAAGGCCATGATCGACATGGTCTTTTTTACGAATATTACTAATCACCGTATTAAATAAATAATTCTAACTCTGGAGAAAAAAATGCATCCTATCGTCATTATCGGATCAGGCATGGCGGGTTATACCTTAGCACGTGAGTTCCGTAAGCTTAGCCCAGAGCAAGAACTTGTGATGATTTGTGCGGATGATGCAGTGAACTATGCAAAGCCAACATTATCAAATGCATTTGCAGGTAAAAAAGCACCTGAACAAATTCCTTTAGGCGATGCGACAAAAATGGGTACTCAACTCAATATGCGTATTGAGCCTTTTACCTTTGTGAAAGAAATTTTAGCTGAACGCCATGAGCTTGTTCTTGAAAAAGATGGTGTAACTTCTCAGCAACCCTATTCAAAATTGATTTTAGCCGTGGGTGCTAACCCAATTCGCCTTGCAATTGCAGGTGATGGTAGCGATGACATTCATGTTGTGAACTCACTCATTGATTACCGCGCTTTTCGTGAAAATCTAGCTCAGCGTAAAGACAAACGTGTTGTTATTTTGGGTGCAGGTTTAATTGGTTGCGAATTTGCCAACGACTTACTTCATAGTGAATATGACATCACTGTCATTGATTTAGCACCGCAACCATTAGGTCGTTTACTTCCATCACATATTGCTTCTGCTTTCCAGCAAAACCTTGAGGAAGCTGGAGTGAAATTTGCACTCGGAACAACCGTTGAAAAAGTTAGCAAAATTAATAATGGCGAAGATTATGCGATAACACTCGCAAACGGACAAACACTGGTTGCGGACATTGTTCTTTCTGCAATTGGGCTACAGCCAAATATTTCAGTTGCTCAAAGTGCAGATATTCAAACGAGCCGTGGAATTATTACCAATAGTTTACTAGAAACAAATCAAGCAGACATTTATGCAATTGGGGACTGCGCAGAGGTAAACGGTACTTTACTTCCATATGTTATGCCGATTATGCAACAGGCTCGTGCTCTCGCAAAAACACTCAGTGGGCAACAAACTGCTGTGCACTACCCTGCTATGCCAGTTGCAGTAAAAACGCCAGCTGCTCCACTTACAGTTTTGCCTGCTCCAGTTGATGTAGAAGTGAACTGGGAAACAGAAGAATTCGACGATGGTATGCTTGCCAAAGCAATTGACAATGAAGGAACATTGCGTGGTTTTGTATTGCTAGGTGCAACCGCAGGTAAACAACGCTTAACTTTGACAAAGCTTGTCCCAGATCTTATTCCAGCCCAAGCATAAGGTTTGTATCAGGAATACTCACTTAGAGAGTATTCCTTTAAGGAATGAATAACATGAATAGCGCCTTACAGTTTAACATTTCACCGTACACATCTTTCATGCAAGAAACCAAAGTCAACTTAGGCAATGGAATTGAGTTACATGTAGAAGTAGGTGGAAAACCAGAACATCCAACCATTTTGCTGATTATGGGCCTTGGTGCTCAAATGCTTTTTTGGCCAGATTTCTTCTGTAAATCGCTGATTGATCAAGGATTTCGTGTTATTCGTTTTGATAACCGTGATATTGGCCTTTCTTCAAAAGTACGTCACGAAGGTAAACGGTTAAATACTGTCAAATTGATGGGCCGCTTTGCACTGGGGCTAACTAATCAGGGTGCGCCCTATACTCTGCATGATATGGCAGACGATGTATCTATGCTCATTGATCGTTTAGGCGTGAACAAAGCGCATGTCATTGGTGCATCAATGGGTGGGATGATTGCTCAAATTCTTGCAGCAAAATATCCAGAAAAGGTTGAAAAATTAGGGCTCATGTTTACAAGTAATAACCAGCCTTTTTTACCACCACCTTTTCCGAAACAACTTTTGAGTTTAATCGGTAAACCTGAGACGCGTGACGAAGAAGGGATTGTGAATCATAGTTTAAAACTATTTCAACTGATTGGTTCACCTGGTTATATCAACCAGATTGAAGCAATACAAACTGCGCGTAAGCTTTATCAACGTAGCTACTATCCTGCTGGTGTACTTCAGCAGTTTTTAGCAATATTATGTACAGGCTCCTTACTACAACTGGACCGTGAAATTAAGCAACCCGCTTTAGTCTTACATGGCTCTCGCGATCGCTTACTTCCCCCTAGCCACGGTAAGGCTGTAGCAAAAGCAATTTCCGGTGCTAAGTTTGAATTAATTGATGGAATGGGGCATGATATCCCTGCACATTTTATTCCACAGCTTAGCGGTTTATTTGCGCATCATTTTAAATCATCAGACTAGGACACTATGGCTGCATTACCCTCACTAAGACAGCTATCATATTTAGTTACGTTGTCGGAAACTTTGCATTTTACTGAAGCAGCACGCCGCTCTTTTGTCACTCAATCGACGTTATCAGGCGGCATTATGGAGCTTGAACGGTTATTAGGTGGCGTTCTGGTAGAACGTGATCGTCAGAATGTGCGTTTAACACCTTTAGGTGAACAAGTCGTTGCTCGTGCCCGTGTACTACTAGCAGATGCTCAAGATTTAATGCGTTTGAGCCGTGAAATGAGTGAGCCGTTAACGGGTGATTTGCATTTGGGTGTTATTCCAACCATTGCACCTTTTATCCTGACACGCTTACTTAATGAAGTGCATCAGCAGCTACCTAAAATTCAGCTACATTTGCATGAAGCACAAAGTGAAAAAATTGTAGAGCGTCTAGAACACGGTAATCTAGATATGATCGTTCTTGCTTTACCGTTCGACACCAGAGGTCTAAAAGTCGCTGAAATTTCGAAAGAAAATTTGTACCTTGTATGTAGTAAACAAGATACGAATGCTCTTCAAGCAAACTCTCTAGATGATCTTGATTTATCAAGATTAATTTTGCTTGAGGAAGGCCACTGTTTACGTGACCACGTTTTGAGTGCGTGCCCTATCGGTGAGCGTAAAAACGACAACCGTTTAAAAGCAAGTTCTTTACCAACGTTAGTTGAAATGGTTTCTTCTGATTTAGGCTTTACGCTTTTACCAGAAATTGCAATTGAAAATAGTATGATCAAGTTTAATGATCAGATTACTGCAAAACCAATTGAAGATGCACCGAGCCGCACTTTAGCGCTAGTAACTCGTAAAAGTACACCATTACAAAGTGAGTTCGATGTATTACTGCAAATTATGCAGAAAATTACAACGAACTTGCACGCATAAAACATGTATAAAAAAAGGAGTCTTCGGACTCCTTTTTATTTTACTGTGGTGTTAAAGATGCCCACTTAAACACCCAAGCAGATGGCAGATTCAAACTATTATCAGCAATAATTTTCTCTCTAATAATTTGTGCTATAGCATAGTCATTTGCAGGGTCCACCATAACTCGTATTCCTTTAGTCGTTGCACTGGTTACAACCTTGTACCCTTTCGCTTCTAACTGCGACTGAACTGCACTTGCCTTATTTTGATTAGCTGCCAATGCAACTTGTACCATCCATTTCTTTTCACCATTTTCCAAAATTTCTTTAGCGATCGCTGCATCAAGTTGCTTTTTACTGTCAAAATTTTTCTTTTCTTCTACTTTTTTTGTGTGGACGTCTTCAATTTTCTTTTGGGCTAATAATTCATCTTGTTTTGGTTTTCTTTTCTGGATGACTATTGTTTTATTTTTGTCCCCACTTTTTTTCGCTTTATCATTAGAAGGATTTACAAAATAAGGATACATCGCTTGATCATCAAATCTTTGAAATACGATGATATCCCCATAACACTTCTGATCTGCATAGGCGGTCACTGGCATTATCCCCAAAAGTATTTTAATAAGTAAACTTCTAATAAAGCATTGCATCTTATTCATTTACCAAAGTTAAGTATATTTAATGCGCCGTATTAAAGTAGATTTTTTGTGATTTGTATATTTTTAAAATTCAATGTTTTATGTAAAAAATCACATATTTTAAAAACATATTGCAGTGCTTCAAATTATTGTCGTTTATCCAGCAACCATTTAGAAAAACTAACTAAATTACTTTGAATTTCAGTTAATTAAAAAAGCCGACAAAATGTCGGCTTTTATTTAATCTTGAGAGTTCATTATTTAATGATTTCCAATAATGCCCTTTGAGCATTATGCAACTTTTCACCCTCAGCTGGCTCAGCACGGATCCAAGTACCGTCACCTTGTAACAGCCATGCTTGTTGATTATCTTGTAAGTAGTTCACCAAACCTTGTTGATAAATACGTTTTTTCAACGCAGGGTCTTCAACAGGGAAACACGCTTCAACACGATTAAATAAATTACGGTCCATCCAGTCTGCACTTGAACAGTAAATACGTGCATCACCATTATTACTAAAGTAATAAACGCGAGTATGCTCAAGGAAACGTCCTACAATTGAACGCACTCGAATATTCTCTGATAAGTTAGGCAAACCCGGACGTAAACAACAAATCGAACGGATAATCAGGTCAATCTGAACACCCGCCTGAGAAGCTTCGTACAATTTATTGATTAACTGAACTTCGGTTAACGCATTTACTTTAACAATGATTTGAGCTTTACGTCCTGCCTTAGCATTAGCAATTTCTTCATCAATAAAGTTAATGAGCTGAGCATGTAAGGTAAATGGTGCATGTAATAGCTTTTTCAATTTCGCCATTTTGCCCATGCCAGTCAATTCTTGGAATATACGGTGTACGTCTTCACACAGATCTTTATCTGTGGTCATGAGACCATAATCTGTATAAATTCGAGCATTCATCGCATGATAGTTACCTGTTCCTAAATGAACGTAACGCACCAATTTATTATTTTCACGGCGCACCACCATAATCATTTTGGCGTGGGTTTTATAACCGACTATGCCATAAACAACGACTGCCCCAGCCTCTTGTAAAACATTTGCTACTTCAATATTTGATTCTTCATCAAAGCGAGCACGCAACTCAATGACGGCAATAACCTCTTTTCCATTACGAGCGGCTTCAGCCAAAATTTGCACAATTTCAGAATTAGCACCACTACGATATAACGTCTGTTTGATTGCTAATACCTGCGGATCACGTGCAGATTCGCGTAGCAATTGAATAACTGGCGCAAAAGACTCAAACGGATGATGCAGTAAAATATCCTGTTTTTGCATTGCCGAAAAAATACTTTCGGTCTTTTTAAACACTTTAGGCACAACTGGCGTATGCGAGTCGTAACGCAAATGCGGACGTTTAAAATTTGAAACCAGACGAGCTAAGTTTACCGGACCATCAACTTTGTATAATTGCTCATCGGTTAAATCAAACTCTTCCAGTAAGTACTCATAAATATGCTGTGGACAATTATGGGTTACTTCCAAGCGAACGGCACGACCAAAACGACGAGAACTTAATTCACCTTTTAATGCTTTAGCTAAGTCTTCAACATCTTCATTCAATGCCAAGTCTGCATTACGTGTAACGCGGAATTGGTAACATCCAGTTGCTGTCATTCCCGGGAATAAATCAGATACATGCTCATGAATAATTGCCGATAACATCACATGATGTTCTTTACCACCCGTTAATTCATCTGGTAGTCGTACAACGCGAGGTAATGAACGTGGCGCAGGCACAACAGCCAAATCAATTTGACGACCAAAAGCATCTTTACCTTCAAGAGTGATAATGAAGTTCAGGCTTTTATTCACAAGTCGTGGGAATGGATGTGCTGGATCTAAGCTAATTGGTGTTAATACAGGTGCAACTTGTTCCTGAAAATATTTTTTTACCCAAGCAGACTGGGCTGGAGTTAACTCACCACGACGTAAGAAGCAAATATCTTCTTCACGTAGCTTAGGCAAGATTTCCTCATTTAAAATACGATATTGACGCTCAATCGCAGCATGAGCAGTTTCAGAGATTTTTTGTAAGACCTGTCTTGGCGTAAGACCATCCGGGCTACGACTCTCATTGTCTAGAGAAAATTGCTCCATCACTCCGGCAACACGAATTTCAAAGAACTCATCGAGATTACGTGAAAAAATGAGTAAGAAATTCATTCGCTCAAGTAATGGATGTAAAGGGTCTACCGCTTGTTCCAATACACGCAAATGGAAGTCAAGAATAGACAATTCACGATTGATATAACGGTCATTATAACTATATTCTATTGGGGTCGTTGTTGGTGTAATCGCTGTATTCATGTCTAACTCAATTCTCTATCCAGCCAAAATCTCTATAAACCAGTATGCTGCAAAAATATGACAATTTGGTAAAAACTAAAAAATTAACACATCTTTAAAACAGCATTATTCAGGAATCTGGGTGCTATTCATATAACGTAAAATAACGCGTTTTCTATATTGTAGTTTATGATCGTTACGGTGATCTTGATAATATTTCGGATCAGGCAATAATGCGGCTAAGAAAGCGGCTTGTTCACGCGTTAAGCTTTTAGCACTTTTACCATAATAATGTTGAGCGGCTGCTTCAACACCGTACAAATTCTTACCGAATTCAACCGAGTTCATATACACCTCAAGAATTCGGCGTTTTGACCACATGCGCTCCATCATCCAAGTCGCGACTGTTTCTTGACCTTTACGAATAAACGAACGCTTATTGTATAAAAACAGATTCTTTGCAAGTTGTTGAGATACTGTAGAACCGCCAGCAACAACTTCACCTTCTTCATTATTTCGCTCAAGGGCAAAACGAATACCCTGCCAGTCAAAACCATGATGATGGATAAATTTTGCATCTTCACCCGCTAAAATCGCATGTTTGAAATTGTCGCTAATATCATCATAATCAAGCCACTTATGGATGATTGGCTCTGATGTATCAGACCAATAATCTATTCGCATGAACATGGTGGTATCCACTTCATGTGTCCGCCACCAGACCAAACTCGAAAAAATCCAAAGTTGAATAAGGAGAATCGCCCCAATAAAAATTAACAACACGCGAACAATAAAAGCTTTCATGTTCGTCCTGATCTCCTGTATTCAACTTTTTTCATGTTAAGCTGTAAAGCATGTTCATATATAACAAAAGCATAGCATGACTCAATATCAGCCTCCGCACATTAATCGTAAACTCAATGTACAAAATTGGTGGCTGACCGCCCTACTCATCGCAATCAATGTAGGTTTGTTTGTCTGGCAAATTGTCTCTGGCGTCGATATTAGTGACCCAGCTATGAAAGACGCCATTCATTGGGGGGCTGATTTTACACCACTTACTTTTTCTGGGCAGCCCGAACGTTTATTTACCAGCATGTTTTTTCATTTTGGTTTAGTTCATCTCATGCTTAACATGTGGGCCTTGTATATTTTCGGTAATGTTGCTGAGTCACTATTTGGTCGCTTCTATTTTATTGGGATGTACTTACTCGCTGGCTTATTTGGTAGCCTTTTAAGTAGTTATATGACGATTCAAAATGGACATGAATTGCTGCAACATTTTGACCAGAGCTTACTTCCTCATGTCAGTGCAGGCGCTTCGGGTGCTGTGATGGGATTAGGTGCTGCGTTAACAGTGCTTTCTTTATTTCCACCGCTACCTCATCAAGCCTACATACTCGATAAAAAAGCATTATTAATGATTATGGCAATCAACCTTATTTTTGGTTTTGTCGCAACGGGAATTAATAATGCCGCGCATATTGGCGGCATGATTATTGGAGCATTTCTTGCGCTGATGTGGTACTTAAGTTATGTCAGCAAATTTAAAAATACGCTCAAACTTTTAGGCTTATTAGGGGCAGTTGTAATTACAGGTGGTTTTTATATGTACTGTGTACAACTCAACTCACCTTTACTTCCGTTATGGCATGAAATCATCATCCAGAATCCTGACATTATTCCTTAAGCTACAGCTGGTTTAGTTCTCTTAAGCTTTGTAAAGGTGGTAAGTTGCAAAGATAGCCCAGTCGATAACGTCCTATCAGGGCACAAACCAGCATCATGCCAAGAGGTAAAATTAGCCATATTTCAATATGCCACTGTAGTGCCATATTCATTTTATAGCTTGCAATAGCACTAATCACTTCTGCAAAACAGCAGGCAACTATGCCTGCTAACAATCCTAAAAATCCAACTTCAAGACTGAGCATCTGTTTCATTTTATTTTTAGACAATCCAAATGAGCGTAACAAAGCAACTTCACGGCGTCGCTCATCCATTAACAAGTTTAAGCATGCGATAAGTACTAAAATCCCAGAGAAACCTACCAAAGCCGCCAGCACGGTCACAATTTTCACTAAAACATTCATTAAACGCTTTACTTCATCTAAAATTCGATCGACGTCAATAAATACCGTATTCGAAAATTGCTGAATGATATTGATCATTTTTGGTTGGTCTTGCTTAGGCACATAAAAACTGCCTAAATAACTTCCAGCATTTTCATCTAAAGTTTTCGGAGAAAAAATAAAGAAAAAGTTAGGACTAAAACTTTCCCATTCTACACTTCGAAAATTAACCACTTTGGCCTGTAAATTGCCCTCCGGCAAGCTAAAGGTAAGCTTATCTCCAATTTGAATACCAAGGCTTTCAGCCGTTTTGCTTTCGACAGAAACTTGCCCTATACCACTAAACTGAGCTTGACCGTTTGTAATGGCATTGTCATTCGGTAATTGATTAGACTGAGTTAAATTTAACTCACGATGTAAAGAGTTATTTTGTTTTATCGCCTCTTCTGAAAAAGGTACATCATTCTTCGCTAGCAATCGGCCGCGGATATTTGGATATAAAGGAGTGCTTTGCCAACCATTTTGTTTCAACTGTTGTTCAAAAGCTTTTAAATCAAATGGAGGCAAACCATAAACAAACTGATTAGGCGTTCCTTCGGGAAGTTGTTGCTGCCAACGCTCTAATAAATCAGTTCTTAATACACTTAACACTGTAATAAGGCTTAATCCTAAAGCTAGAGCAGTAATTTGTAGTGCGCTTTGGGAAGGAGAACGAATATAAAAAGACAAACGATTTTTCATCTTTTTTAGGCTACGAAGCAACAACCAGACAGCGGTGTAAAGCAAAATACAAAGAACGATAATCGCAGCCAAAACCATAATGCTGAGCATCAAGTTTTCACTCAACACCAAACTAAAAACGATCAGGCTACTAATGCCAGCAAAAAACATAAAAAATAATGATTTTCGAGATTTTGCTTGTTCACGAATAACACGAATTGGAGGCGTATTTAAAAGCTCCCAAATGCTTGGCAAGATAAATCCAAGCAAAACAATTACACTTGTAAAAATGGCGATTGGCAAAGGCCCAAGTAAAAGTGGTATTACCGAAAAATTTAATTCCAATTGAGGAATCAATTGCAACATGAGTTGAAGCAGGCCATAGCCCAATATCAGCCCCAATAAGCTTCCTATAACAATTGAAATCGCACTAACAACACAAAGTAATCCAATATATGCCAATAAAATTTGGAATTTACTTCCCCCTAAACACCGGATGAGCGCAATGTGATCTTGATTTTGTTGAACATATCTTTGGCTCGTTAAAGCGATGGCAATACCACACAATAAAATCGTTAAAATATTGGCCAATTGCAAAAAGGTATCAAGGTTTTCAAGTGGACGTAATAATCTGCTATTCGACTCACTTGCATCGCGTAACCGTAAACCCGCTGTTTCGTCTAGGTCTTTAGTGGTTTGATGTTGTTGTTTAAACTGCTTAGCAAAAGTCTGTACCTGTTCTGGTTTACCCGCCATTAATAAACGATAGTCAATTCTACTGCCTGTCTGAATTGCATGAGTTTTAGCAATATCAGCTTGATGGATAATAACTGTGGGAGAAAAGCCAGAGAAACCTAACTCTTGATTTGAATCACGTACAATCACACCACTAAAACGAAATGTACCATCCGCAATAGAAACAGGATCACCCAGTTTTACTTTTAATAAATCTGCCGCCCTTTGGCTTAACCACACCTCGCCAGACTGAATCCTTTGCGTAGTTGGCTCAATTTCAAGCTGCCCTCTTAACGGAAATAAAGGCTCTATCGCTTTCACATTGACCATGACAAACTGATCTTGTGTATGGGCCATAGAACTAAACATAGTGACATTGGTTTGCTTGAAACCAAGCTGCTCTGCTCTTTTTTTCCATGACTGTTCTATCGGTTCGTTATTCGACAGAACTAAATCGGCACCCAACATTTGGGAAGCCTGTAAACTGACAGCATTTTTAACTTGGTCATTGCTAAATTTCAGAGCAGTTGTGGCACTAATCGCAAGCGATAGAGCAATAATAAGTAGATAGAGGCCACCCGTGCGGAAACTTTGAAGTAAAAGTGGTTTTAGAAGATTACGCATCATTTAACCACCCTGTACTGTCTTTAATCGACCATCATCTAACTCAACATGGCGCTGACAAAGGCTTGCTAAGTTACGGTCGTGTGTAACCAAAATAAGGGTTGTACCTAACTCTCGATTTAAATCAAAAAGCAGATTTTCAATTTCTTGTGCTGTTTGGCCATCTAAATTTCCGGTCGGTTCATCTGCAAAAATAATTTGTGGTTCTGCAATGAGCGCCCTCGCAATTGCCACACGTTGCTGTTCTCCTCCAGACAAGACTTTAGGAGTTTGCTCCACCTGACGACCAAGTCCCACTCGATGCAACCAATCTAAAGCTTTTTTCTCTGCGGTTTTATAATCGAAATCTTTACGTAACCGTAAAGGTAACATCACATTTTCAAGCGCACTCAACTGAGGTAAAAGCTGAAAAGACTGAAATACGAAACCAATATGCTGCATTCTAATTTGAGCGCGTTGTTCTTCGGTTAACTCATGTACTGCTTGACCACATAGCCACATTTCTCCTTCAGACGGTTGATCTAAAGTCGCTAGAATTCCGAGTAAGGTTGATTTACCTGAGCCGGAACGTCCCGTAATTGCTACCTGTTCCCCTTCAAAAATCTCTAAATCGATATCTTTTAAAATCGTAAACTGATTTTGGTTAATCTGAATAGTTTGTGTAACTTGATGGGCAGCAATGATGGGTTGTGGCATGATGTGAAAAGTCCTATGTATTCAGAATCAGAGTCGAAGTACAAATGTATAAATCTTTTTTGATTGGTTCTAAAAGCATCATGCTCATCTCATTAAGTATGCTGCCCATGTTTGTATCGGCGAAAACTATTTTAATTTTAGGAGATAGTATCAGTGCCGGTTACGGAATTGATCCCAAACAAGGTTGGGTACAACTACTGCAAAAACGTTTAGACCAACAGTATCCCAAACAACACAAAGTGGTCAATGCAAGTGTTAGTGGAGAAACAACAAGCGGTGCTTTGGCACGATTACCTAAATTATTGCAGACCTATAAGCCAAATGTAGTCGTGATTGAATTAGGCGGAAATGATGGCTTGCGTGGGCAACCACCTAAAATGATTCAAAAAAATCTGGATCAGCTCATTCAATTAAGCCAAAAACAAAAAGCCAAAGTTGTTATTTTTGGTATGAAAATTCCGCCAAATTATGGGGCTGCATATAGCAAAGCTTTTGAAAATAATTATAAAGTTGTAAGCCAGAAATATCAGGTGAAATTGCTTCCGTTCTTTCTAGATGGTGTTGCTGGTCAAAAACAGCTTATGCAAAATGATTTGATTCATCCAAATGCACAAGCACAGTCAAAATTACTTAATTTAGCTTATCCATACATAAAAGGTGCCCTATAGGCACCTTTTAGTTTTAAGCAGTATTTTTTAATATAATCAGAAATCAAAAAAAGTAACTTCACCAGTTTCTAGTGAATACTCTGCACCAACGACAATCAACTCACCTTTTGCGATCAAGCTTTCAAGGACACTTGAACCATGACGTAATTGATTTACTGAAGCAAAAACGTTTGAACGTACTGCATGACATGATAATTTTTTCAAATCATTTTTTAAGTCAGTTTGCATTAAAATTTCAACTGATGGACGAACACGGTTCACAATCGACATTAAGTTAGATGATGGCGGTTGATCAGGGTTCATTAAGGTATCAATTGTCGCTTGAATCGCGCCACAATGGCTGTGTCCTAATACAACTACAACCGGACAGTCATAGCGTTCTGCTGCGAACTCAACACTACCGACTTGTGAAGGTGCCACAACATTACCAGCAACACGAATTACGAATAAGTCACCAAGACCTTGGTCAAATACCATTTCTGCTGGAACACGAGAATCTGAGCAACCTAATACAATCGCAAACGGATTTTGATCCTTTGCCATTTCAGCGCGTTCATGATGAGATAAGGTTTTTGCAAGGGAAGTATTTCCATTTACAAATCGTTGATTACCAGCTTTCAGACGATCTAAAACTTCTTGCGCAGTAGGCATTTTATATTTCCATTGTTTTTCAAGGTTGGAAATCATTTTAATGTGTCAAAATTTGAATGTCACTGACAAAAAATTAAATCATTTCCCATGAAAAATTTTAAAAATACTTCCTCTATTTGAATGGAGAATTTACTGCACATTCACTGCTGTTTAGTGAAAAAATAGACATACTTTAGCAAATGGATTGACTATAATTTTCCTCCTTTTAATCATTTAGCAAATGACTCATTGGCAAAGTTTTTCAATAATTTTCAAACTCGCTTATGCATCAAGGATGAAATCTTATGACAACGCTGTCCGCATCAAAAAAAACTGTTCTAAAAAAAACCGTTGCAGCATTTACCTTAGCATGCAGCCTTACAACAATAATGAGTATTTCTCAGACACAAGCTGCCGATACGATTGATATAAGCTTTCAAAATATTTTGCAGCAAGAACGAAGCTGGGCAGGTTTACAAAGTAAAAGTTTAAAAGTTGGTGATATAACTTGGTCATATAGTGAAGGTGGATCTACCACTAAACCTACGTTGTTACTCATCCATGGATTAGGAGGTAGCCGTGATAACTGGAACCGTGTCTCTCGTTATCTCACAGCAAATTACCATGTCGTTATTCCCGATTTACCAGGAAGTGGTGAAACCTTAGTTACACAAGACTTTGATTATTCAGTGCCTAATCTTGCCGAAAAATTACGTCGTTTTGTTGAAGCTGCAAATTTAAAAGGCCCTATTCATATTGCTGGCCACTCACTTGGCGGTTCAATTGCCCTACTCTATGCCGGACAATATCCATTTGAAACAAAAAGCCTATTCTTAGTTGATAGTGGCGGTATTTTCCGTTCAGCCAATACAATTTATCTAAAAGATCCTGCTTACCTAAAACAACTTTTAGTATCTAAAAAGGGTGACTTTAACTATTTGTTAAAACAAACCATGTTTAATCCTCCGTTTATTCCAAAAGAATTTTTAGAAGCTCAAGAAAAGCTCATGATTAATCAGGCACCTCAAACGCAGAAACTGGTTGATCAACTTATTGCGCTAAATAAGGTTTACACTCCCGATTCATTTGCAGTTCTCACAAAAACAATAGATGCACCGACACTGATTTTATGGGGTAAGCAAGATAAGATTATTAATGTCGAAGTCGCAAGTGAACTAAAACGACTTTTAAAGAATGCCCAACCTCCAGTTATTTTAGAAAATGTTGGCCATATGCCAATATTGGAAGCTGAGCAGCTGGTTATTCAACAATATGTACCGTTTTTACTGAAAGTAGAAACAAATCAGTCGCCAAAAGCAACTACACCTTAAATAAAACTTCGGACTTGTGAGACCTTATGTCTACCCAACCGCTTATAGAAAAACTCATTGAAGCTCATCTTGATTTTTTAGATGAGGAATTTGCTCAGTCCCATGTTATCCAACAAGAATTTGAGCAATTTTATCATTGGTTGGGTAGTCGGCAACTACAACACCTCTGGACTTTCGAACAAATTCAGCAGCTGATTCAAAAGCAAATTTTAGACCCCCCTGCTTCTGATTCCCTGCTTGAACAAATTGCAGAACATATCCGTTTTGCACTGATTCATCCTGCTAATGACAGTACAACAATTGAAGATGTTATTCCTGTTTTAACAATTGATGGAATTGCGCAATACGTTGCAAGTAAAGATCAGCATCGTAAGAAGCTAATTAAAACGATTGTGAATAATCCTGCATTTTCAGCACTTCTAACACAGCTTATTCAACAAACAATGCATGATTATTTAGATGAGTCGATGTCAAAACGGGTGCCGGGTGTAGGTCGTTTTATGAAGATGGGCAAATCGGTTCTAGAAACCGTAACCGATTCAAATCTAGACGATACGATTCATCATTATTTGCAAAAGAATATTTTAAAACTCACTCAAATGAGTGAGCGCGTTTTAAACCAACATTTTGACAATGATAAGCTCTACCATTTTCAGGCAAATATTTGGCATAAAGTTAAAACCATGCCTCTTTCCGTTTTAAAGAACTATGTGGAAGTTCAAGATTTATCAAAAACTGTGGGTTTAGGACATCAGATTTGGGATCACATTCGCCAGACTTCTTATTTGAAACAACAAGTACATGATGGTATTTACACGTGGTATGTGCGCAATCAGGAACATAATTTTGACTTGTTACTTCGTGACCTCAATATTGATGAAAGCTTAATTCAACATGAACTGACTCAGTTGCTTGTGCCTGTATTACAGCAATTAGTTACAACTGGTCATTTAAGAAGACGTGCTCGTGTTTACCTAGAGAAATTTTATTATTCTGAAAAAACCTTAGAAATTTTAAATAACAAAGGCGCTTAAAGCGCCTTTGTTATTTAACCATTTAGAATTTATAAATTATTCCTAAATTATAACGACGTCCATCTAAAACATAATTATAGGTTGCTACATCAATATCTTTATCAAATAAGTTATAGATACCTGCCGCAACTTGAATTTTGTCAGTCGGTTTATAGTTCATACCAACATCAACTAATCCATAAGCAGGCTTTCCTTCAGCCATTGAAGTTCGGCTTAAATATTCAGAAGTTTTGCTACGGAAATTCAAACGGCTCCACATATTTACTAAGTCATTAACTTGCCAATCTAAAGTGGTATTAAACATATGTTCTGGCATTTCGTTTAAAGGTTGGCCTTTAAATTGACCACTTTTTTGCTCTGTATCAGTATAGGTATAATTAGCATTCAGTTTTAAGTCCGGTGAAATTAGCCAACCAAACGTTGCCTCAATTCCTCTCATGTTAGCTTTATCTACATTTGTGCGTTGACTGACAAAATCAAATTCTAAACCTAACCATTCACACTCACGAGCACCGGCCTCACCTGAACAGGTTCTAACTTCTGTAATTTTATCTTTAAATTCGCTATTAAAAATCGTTAAGCCAGCATTGAGGTCATCAAGATTATCCCAAGAGAATGAAAGCTCATAGTTGGTACTTTTTTCAGGTTTTAAATTCGGATTACCAACAATTACTCCTGCAGAGCTGCTCCCCCCTGTAGCTTGTCCCCATTCAGCTACAGTCGCTCTTAATGCAGGTGTTTTATAGCCTGTTGATACACCGCCTTTAATAATCCAGTTATCATTTAAAGTCCATACCCCATATAGTTTAGGACTAAAATGATCTCCAAACTTTTCGTCCTGATCCATGCGCAAAGACATTGTTAAAGTGAAGGGATCAATAATATTCCATGCATCTTCAGCAAATAACGCCCAGCTATAACGATCTAAATTAGAAACCGGTTGTGATCCACCAACTTTTAACTGGTTACCTAAATCATCTAATTCTTCTTTTAAATAGCTTCCGCCCACGCTAAGTGCATGATTTGCTAATGTGATCTGGTTAAGCGTGTTAAATGTAGTATTTACAGCTTCCATATTTCTAGACGGGTTCTTATTTTCTTCGCGTTGAATATAAGAATGAGTCTTCACAGGACCGATGTCACCACGGTGCGTTAAACTATATTCTGTACGGTAATAGTCTGTTAATGAATCTGCTGGTGGATTACGACCAGTTTGAACAGGTGAAACTGTTTTTCCAATTGTCGCGTTACGATTTTGAATGGAACGCTGGTATTCAAGTTCAATGATATGTTGATCATTAGGAGTCAGGCTTAAAGTAGCCCCTCCTGCACGAATTTTTTGTTTGTTATAACCACCAATAATTTCATCTTCATCTCTCTGTGAAAATGTACCATTGGCTTTTAATCCAAGTAAATTCTTAATCAATGGACCCGACACATAAGTATTGGCTTGGTAAAGATTTCCAGATTTATTATTTTCCTGAATGGTTGTATCTAACTTAACCGAACTGTTCCAAATATCTGCAACTTTTTTAGTAATAATATTAATTACGCCACCCATAGCGTCTGAACCGTATAGACCCGACATTGGACCACGGATAACTTCAATACGCTCGATACTTTCGATTCCAGGTAACCAACCTTGTTCAATACCTGAATTATCACTATTTGGTCGCACAGAACGTGTGTTTACTTTCTTACCATCGACCATAATAAGGGTATAAGCACTTCCCATTCCACGAATACTAATATCGCTTGAACTCCCCCCACCTGTAACTACTACACCAGGCACATCTTTAAGCGCGTCAGTCACATCACGATATGCTTTTTTATTAATTTCGTCTTGAGTTAAAACTGAAATAGAAGCAGCTGCTTTTTTTACATCTTGTTCAAAACCACTTGCCGTCACGACAATTTTTTCTAGTTGTGTAACTTCGCTTTCTTTTTTATTTTTTATAGAAGAATCAACTAAAATATTTTCACTTTCAGCAGCATAAGCCATAGACATCATACTTGCCAGTACTGAAACAGAAAGCACTGACTGGATAATACGCTTCGACATAAGTATTCCCAATATATTGATTTATTAAACATCTCTCATTTTAAGTTCCGCATTGTAACAAATTTAAATAAAATTACAAATGATATTGATAATAATTATCATTATTTATATTGAATAATAAAAAAACCTCATTTCGAGGCTTTTTTATTTCACTTTTCAAATAATTTAATTATTTGAAATAAGCACCTTCAGCTTGTGTATGGTCAGTTTGGTCAACCACACGTTGAAGCTCTGGAATATGCTCTCTTAACGTCGTTTCTACACCTTGTTTCAAGGTAACGTCAATTGCAGAACATCCTTGGCAACCACCACCAAATTTCAATACAGCAGTTAAACCATGTTCTGGATTATCTTGTACTTCTACCAAGCTACAATTCCCGCCATGGCCTGCAAGACCTGGGTTAATTTCTGCTTGAAGAATGTAAGTAATACGCTCTTCAATTGATGCATCTGGACCAACACGTGGAACTTTAGAGTTTGGCGCGCGGAAAGTTAACTGCCCACCAAAACGGTCCTTATTGTAATCAATTACGGCATCTAAAAGATAAGGAATAGATGGCGCGTCAATATATGCAGGGAAATCTGGATAGTCCTGTTTATAATCCGTTGGGATTACTTCTTCTGGTGCACTATATGCCATACAGCATTCTGCACGTGGCGTACCCGGATGTTCAACAAAAACTCGAACGCCAATTCCCGGAGTATTTTGCTTCGTCAATAAATCGTGCAAATACTCTTGTGCAGATGGTGTAATCAAAAGGTTTGGAATTTCTTCTGCAACAGCAGTGTTGGTGTTCTCAGTCGACATAACAATATTCCTCAAGCTGATGCCTTTATATTAACCGAAGATGAGGTAGATTTAAAAAAAATCAACTAAATTTGTCGGATTTATACACAACAGGGTTTCAACTGAAGTTTTTAATGGCATTATTGGACTCAATATTGATCATTTTTTAAATATTTCTTATGTTGCATCTGCCGTTTAACCATACCATTACCCTTATTATTATTACGGTCATTGTTTCTTTACTTGCCTTTAGCAATCAAAACGTGATGAATCGTTTGATTTTTTGGCCACCTGCAATGCAACGTGGGCAATTTGATCGTTTCATTACTCATGGCTTTATCCATGCAGATGGTACACATCTACTTTTCAACATGATTACCCTGTTCTTCTTTGGCAGCATTATTGAAAGTTTTTATCGCCAATATTTTTATGACATGGGTTTTGTTTTGTTTTATTTAGGCGGTTTAATCTTTGCTATTTTACCGAGCTATTTACAACATAGAAATGATACAAACTGGGCGAGCCTCGGCGCCTCTGGTGCAGTTTCAGCTGTTTTATTTGCTTATATTCTATTTCAACCATGGAAGCTGATTTTTGTATTCTTCATTCCAGTACCAGCCATTATTTTTGCAGTTTTATATGTAGCGTACAGCATTTGGGCTGGTAAACGTGGTAATAGCCATATCAACCATAGTGCTCATTTATGGGGTGCAGCTTACGGGGTCCTTGTCACCATTTTGATCGAACCGAAAGTGATTCCACATTTCTTAGATCAACTGACTCGTATTCCGTTCTAAGTCAGGCACTCAAAAAAAAGCCCGCAATGGGCTTTTCTTTTTTTCTCATTTATTTATCACCATAAATTCTCAGTCTTTTTTATGATTTTCTTTGATCTTTTCCTTGTTTTGATTGCAAAAACCATCTGATTAAACTCATGCCAAATCTTTTAATAATTCAGATGATACAATGAAGTACAAAGCAATTTTATCTAGCCTTTCCATTGCTTTATTTAGCTTATCTTTGGCTGGATGTAATGACAATGATTCACAAGAAAATGTGGTCAGCACTCCTAAGCAGCCCAATATCTTATTCATTATGGCGGATGACTTAGGCTATTCAGATTTAGGGGCTTTCGGTGGTGAAATTCGTACACCCAATATTGATAGCCTAGCTCAAGAAGGTCGCCTTTTAACTGACTATCACACCGCCCCGACCTGCTCCCCAACACGCTCTCAACTGATTTCAGGTACTGATCATCATTTAGCTGGTATTGGTGCAATGGCTGAACTCACGCCAGAACATTTAAAGGGCCAGCCTGGCTACGAGGGCTATTTGAATGAGCGTTCGCTATCCATTGCACAAGTGCTGAAAGATAATGGCTATCGTACTTATATCAGCGGTAAATGGCATTTAGGACTAACCCCTGAAACAAATGCCCATGCAAAAGGTTTTGACCATTCATTTACCTTGTTACAAGGCCTAGATCACCACTTTAAGCAAGCGCCAAGTGCATTTAAGCGGAATTCGACCTATACGGAAGATGGGCAAATTATTCCTGTTTCAGCATTGCCTGATGACTTTTTCTCGACAAATTATTTTACCGATAAATTACTTAGCTATTTAGACTCAGGCAAAAATAGCGGCAAACCGTTCTTTGCTTATGCTGCCTATACAGCGCCTCATTGGCCAATTCAGGCACCTGCGGAATACCGTGAAAAATATCGCGGAGTTTACGATGTTGGTTACGATGCAATTCGTAATGCGCGTATCGCACGCCAAAAACAGCTTGGCATTATTCCGGCAAAATTTGAAGCAGCCGAACCGATTGCAACTCAAAATGCTCCACAAAAATATGGAAAATGGAATGAATTAACTGCTGAACAAAAAGCACTAGAAGCCCGTAAAATGGAAATCTATGCAGGCATGGTAGAAAACCTCGATGCCAATGTGGGCCGAATTATTCAATACCTCAAACAAAATAATCTTTATGACAATACCTTAATTTTCTTTGTTTCCGACAATGGTGCAGAAGGTTTTGTACGTGGAGGATACGGCAGTGAATCTGGCTTTGATAACTCTGTAGCAAATGTAGGTACACCGACTTCGTATCACTATATTGGACCACGTTGGGCTGAGGTCAGCGCGGCGCCATTTCATTTATGGAAAGATACCGCTGGTGAAGGTGCAACTACTGCCCCTGCAATCGTGAAATTACCAAATCAGAAAAAAGCAGAAGAAACGAATCATAGCTTTGCATCCGTACTCGATGTTTTCCCAACTTTACTAGAATATGCTCATATTCCAGTACCTCAAGGCCAATACAATGGTCGTACCATTAACACGCCATCAGGGATTTCATGGAAACCTTTACTTGAAAATAAAACAACTACGATTCGCCCCGAAAATTTTAGTTTTGCTGATGAGTTACATTGCAGTAAATATGCAAAACAAGGCGAGTGGAAAATTGCACTTCAAGGGCGCCCTGAATTAGGTACAGGAACTTGGGAGCTATACAACATTAAAGCGGATCGAGGGGAAAGACAGAACGTTGCTCAGCTTTACCCTGCTAAAGTGCAAGAACTATTATCGGTCTATGAAAAATATACTGAAAAAAATGGTGTGCAGGAATATAACGCCAAATGAGATTGATACCATTTTTAGTTACGACCATCAGCCTGTCTTTTATGGCAGGCTGTAGTCAATCTTCACAAGTTTCTGAACCCGCACCATCGTCTCAGCAGCAACCCTCTTTAGCTGACTTGGGTTCTCTTGAGAAATGTAAAAACTACACAGGACTACCTCAAGGTTGGCTAAAACAACCCACAGCTGGAATGGTTTTAATTCCTAATGGACATTTTAATTTTGGTTCTGAAAAAGCCTATCCTGATGAGCTCAATTTTGGAGAAAAACAACGGGAAGTTAAAGGATTCTGGATTGATCAAACAGAAGTTACCGTTGCTCAGTTTACTAGTTTCGTAAAAGCAACGGGTTATATCACCGATGCCGAAAAACAAAAGCAGGCTGCTGTTTTTTCACCAGACCCTCAACATCCACAGCAATGGTGGCAGCTAAAATCGGGCTATACATGGAAAACTCCAAATGGTAGTAAAGGTGCTACTCCCCATCCTAACGAACCTGTGCGATATGTGAGTAAAAACGATGCTGAACATTATGCAGTCTGGTTAGGACGTGATTTACCAACAGAACTAGAATGGGAATATGCAGCTAAAGCGAATTCGCAAACTGATACGCCCTTACATCAAGCTCCTACCGATGAACACCAACATCCACAAGCAAATTACTGGCAAGGTGAATTCCCTTTTCAAAACCTGAATCAAGATCACTTTAAGGATGTTGCGCCCGTTGGATGCTTTGCACCAAATACTTTCAAACTATTTGATATGATTGGAAATGTATGGGAATGGACATCATCTCCATATCAAGGTGCTCATGACCAGCATATGGGAAATTATTCTGATTTAAGACAACAACAAATCACCAGTATACAATATGTAATTAAAGGCGGATCTTTTCTTTGTGCACAAAATTATTGTTCACGTTATCGTAGCAGTAGCCGCTATCCGCAAGACTTTGATTTAGCAGCAACCCATGTGGGCTTCCGAACGATTTTACGGTCTGATTAGTTTCTTCAAATCAGAATTATTAAATATATTCTTAACCAAAAGTAGATCGAAAAATAATCAAAATATTTCTATAGTAAAATGGAGAATGATAAAAAAGTGAGAACAAGATGAAAACATTACTTCTCTGTGCAGCAGCAATGTTCACAATGTCATTATCAGCCTGTGCAGTTCATACACCTGAAGGTAGTATTGTGATTGATCCAGATTCACCTTATCACAACCATCCAGGAGACTTTTGCCCACCAGGACAAGCGAAAAAAGGACGTTGTTAGAGATAGCTTCTTTTAAAGTAATTTTGAAGTTACTTTAAACAAATAAGGTTCAATCAAGTAATAAAGTGAGTACAAAAATGGAGGGTTCCAACCCAAAAATAGATGGGGTGAAACTAGAAAATTATGGTGTAAAAAAATCACCATATCCCCAAGATTTTTAAAAGACAATCTTATGTTGTCTTCTATCTAGTTTCACCCCAATTCTTTCTTATTCAGTCTGACTTTTCTTATCTTTTAATAAAAAAGTCTAGTTTTTAATCATTTCTGTATCTGTATTATTGATACATTTTGAACATTTTACCTTCAGGCTAAAACTGATGTATTTGCTTAATACAAAATAATCATTTATGTAACGTAAGTCTATAAAAATGTTCTAAAATTGTGAAAAAAATTAAGACCAAAATGAGATGAATTTATCATAATAATTCCCTCTTCCATGTTTCATCACATAAATAATCAATATTATTTTGTCAGTTATTGCCACTCGTTTCCTTTCATTGGCATAGATAATGTATACATCTGTATATTAACCCAGTCGTATAACGAGATATTTTATGTCCAGCACAAGTCAAGTCGAAGGTCTACAATTTCCAGTACACGCCTCAACAAAAAAACAAAGCACATCTCTTACTGGCCAAGAAATTTTGTCAGAGGCTTTATCTGTTGTAGATAATAAAACCGCACAACAAGTGTTGAATGAAAAAAACTGGCGAAAAAATTACCCAATATATTTTAAAGCACTTGTTAAACAAGGAATTTCTAATAGTAACCACCCCATTACTATTGCGAAGCAAGGTTTGCATAAAGCTCACCATATTTTTGACTATTATCGTGATAGTAAACACTACCTTTTAAAAGATGCAGTTAATATTGCTTCATCTACGCCACTTCATACAGTAAAACTTAAAGGTGAAAGTGATGCAGCACCTGAATGGTATGTTCCTTACAAAGGGCAAAAACTAAGCGGGCAAAGCTTACTGGACCAGATTCAACGTTGGGAAGAGGCTGGTATTATTGAACCAAGTCATGCAAAAGCTTTGCGTGAAGCTATTGCTCACCCAGAATGGTTTGATTTATCTGATCGTACTATGGTGCTGTTTGGTGCAGCTTCAGAAGCAGGACCTCTACCTTGGTTAGCCAAATGGAAAGCGAATATTGTTGCTGTCGACTTACCAAACCCACGTGTCTGGGGCAAGATTTTAAATACGATTCAACAAGGAAACGCAACCCTCATTGCGCCTAGTGTTGAACAAATTGATTCATCAGCAAAAGTTTCTGAATTAAAAGATAAATTGGGTGCAAATTTATTGACTCAATTACCAGAAATTGCACAGTGGTTAGTTCAGTTTCCGCAAAAGTTAGATTTGGCCGCAATTGCCTATTTAGATGGTGAAAAGCATGTTCGTGTTTCCATGGCAATGGACAGCATCATGCAATTTGTGAGCGAGCATAAGTCTGATACGAGCCTTATGTTTATGTGTACGCCAACCGATGTTTATGCGGTTCCTAAAGAAGTCGCCAAAGCTGCTCAACAAAAGTTTAAATCACGCACAAAAATACAAAAAATGGCGGTGAAAGGTGTTTCCGCTCTTTCGCTCAATCGTTTTTTTCAAGCGCCATATCAAGACTTAATTGCTTGTGAAAATGGAAAAACTTATGGCATTGCCGACTGTCTAGTTGTTGAACAAGGGCCAAATTATGCTTTGGCAAAACGCATTCAACAATGGCGTGCTATTTTGGCCCGCCATCAAGGACAACACGTCAGCATTAATATTGCACCATCAACAACGACTCACTCTGTGACTAAAAATCCATTGTTGAAAGCAGCTTTTAATGGTGCAGAACTTTTTGATGTAGAAGCATTTAGCCCTGAAACTACCAATGCAATTATGGCTGCAATCTGGATTCATGACTTAAGAAATGAATCTTCTGTAGCGAATCCTGAAACTGAGCTGGACCATCCACTTGAACTTATGATGGAAGGTGCCAACCACGGCGGATTGTGGCGTGTTGCTTATTTAGCAAGAACTGCCCTGCCTTTTGCTGCAATCTATGGCTTTGCAACAGAAAAACTACCTTTTGGAAAATCATCTAAAAAATAATTATATTAATGCCCAATTCTAGAATTGGGCTTTTTCTGTATTTATCTATTTACTTTGAAAGTGTGATAGATATTTTTGCATTTCATAAGGCGGCACCATACCGCCTCCTGTCGCCCATATCACATGGGTTGCCTGTTGTAACTGCTCAGCTGATAGTTGATGTAAAGCCAAATAATCAGGGCTAGTCTGGACATAATATGGCCCCATCATGCCTGCCACCGCAGAAGGCTCAAGCTGAATATTTTCGGTTTGATTTAAAAGCGCAATGAGCTCATATAAACGTTCATCATCAATGGTGTAATAGCCATCAATTAACTGCTGCATAGCACGTCCCACAAAACCTGAAGCACGGCCTACCGCGAGCCCATCTGCGGTAGTTACATTATCGAGGCCAATGTCATTCACTGAAATCTGATCATGCAAACCTGTGTGGACACCCAGTAACATACATGGCGAATGGGTTGGTTCTGCAAAGATACAATGTACATGCTCACCAAAAGCCAGTTTCAAACCAAAACTTACCCCACCAGGGCCACCACCAACGCCACACGGCAAATAAACAAATAATGGGTGTTTAGCATCGACTTTAATTTGTTTTTGCTCAAATTGCTGTTTTAAGCGTATTCCTGCAACTGCATAACCTAAAAACAATGTTGTTGAGTTTTCATCATCAATAAAAAAGCAGTGCGGATCTTGTTCTGCTGCTTTTCTTCCCTCTTCAACAGCTACTCCATAGTCACTGGCATATTCCACAACATTAACGCCCAATGAACGCAGTTTGTCTTTTTTCCATTGTCTCGCATCGGCAGACATATGAACAGTGACTCTAAAACCCAGTTTGGCGCTCATAATGCCGATAGAAAGCCCTAGGTTACCTGTAGAACCTACTGCAATTTGATACTTAGAAAAGAATGCCCTAAATGAATCTTGATCTAACTTACTGTAATCGTCTTCCAACTTGAGAAGTCCAGCCTCAATTGCCAACTTTTCGGCGTGAGCCAAGACTTCATAAATTCCACCACGCGCTTTGATTGAGCCTGAAATAGGTAGATGACTATCCTTTTTCAGCCAGAATGCTCCACTCAGTTGCACTTGTTCTGTTGAAGAAAGTGCTTGTTGCATATGGGTAATTTCAACGATCTCTGATTCAATTTTTCCATGTTGCGCTTGAGTTTCAGGAAACACTTTTGCCAAATAAGGTGCGAAACGCTCTAATCTAGCTTCTGCTTCACTTACGTCCTCTGCTGTGAGACCAACTTTTTCTAAAGCTTCTTTTAAAGGATGGCAATGAGGTGTAAACCAAAATGTTTCTTGATAGGCTTGCAGTGTCTCAATAAGTGGAAATTGTTGTTTTAGATGATCTATTTGAACCGCATCCATAATCTATCCTGATATAAAAGTTTTAAGCTAAACCTCTGAAGTTACTTGAGGCTTTATAACAACTCGTTAATTTATAATTGAATGTACATGAAAATAGACTGAACGTTAAAAAGAAACAAATAAAAAAGCCACTATGAACAGTGGCTTTAATTTTTTAAATACTTTTATACAAACTGTAAGAATAACCAGTACAAACCGCCTGACAAACAGATTGTTGCAGGGAGTGTAAATACCCATGCAGATAAAATCGTTTTAACTGTATTGAAGTTTAAGCCTGATCTATTCGCTACC
Organism: Acinetobacter sp. Leaf130; assembly: GCF_001423205.1. Classification (NCBI taxonomy): domain Bacteria; kingdom Pseudomonadati; phylum Pseudomonadota; class Gammaproteobacteria; order Moraxellales; family Moraxellaceae; genus Acinetobacter; species Acinetobacter sp. Leaf130. The sequence continues at coordinate 138,198 of NZ_LMOE01000001.1, read as the reverse complement.
ATGGTACCTGCAACAGCACTGTTTAAAACGTGTGTTGTTGAAACAGGCATACCTAAACCGTCGGCAGCTGCAATTGTACTCATTGCGACAAGCTCAGCAGACATCCCCTGACCATAAGTCATGTGATGCTTACCAATACGTTCACCTACAGTCACAACAATACGTTTCCAGCCGACCATGGTGCCTAAGCCAAGTGCCAACGCAACTGCTACTTTCACCCAAGTTGGAATGTATTGTAAGAATGAATCTAAGCTACTACGGTATTCTTTCACGAGTTTTTCTTGTGACTGATCCATTTTTGGTAAAGCATCAGCTTTATCCAAACGCTTAAACGTCGTTGTACTTAAATACATGTCATTACGAATTTCACTGATTGCAGCTTCTGGAATGTCTTTTAAGTTGCTATAGCTAGAAACTCGCTCACCCAAATGATCAGTCATGCTTGCCAATGCAGGCACTACTTCGGGAGTTTGCTGTTTAGTCTGAATATATTTAGTCAAAATAACACGTGCTTTTTCATCGGTTAATTCTGGCTGATTTTGATTCAAAAGTACGGCAGTTTGAGAAGAAAGCTGATGGAATGATTGAACTTGTTGTGTATCAAGGTTTTTATTCAATGAATAAGCCAATGGCACCAGACCAACCAAAATCAGCATGATTAAACCCATACCTTTTTGACCGTCATTAGAACCATGTGCAAAACTTACACCTGTACAGGTAAAGATTAAAATTGCACGAATGATTGCTGGTGGTGGTTTATTACCTTCTGGTGGTTGGAATAATTCTAATTGGCGTTTAAAAATAGTTTTAACCAATAAGAATACAATCGCTGCAAAAGCAAAACCAATTAAAGGTGAAAATAATAAGGCCTTACCGACTTTAATCACCTGATCCATATCAACACCACTGGTCGTTACGCCAGTCGATGCACTCAACAGATGGTTCATAATGCCCACACCCAAGATTGAACCAATCAAAGTATGAGAGCTAGAAGCAGGAATACCCAAGAACCAAGTACCTAAGTTCCAGAGAATTGCAGCAATAAGAAGCGCAAAAACCATTGCGAAACCTGCACCGCTACCCATGTTCATAATCAATTCAACAGGCAACAATGCAATAATGCCGTAAGCGACTGCGCCGCTTGCAACCATTACCCCAAGAAAATTACAAAAACCTGCCCACATGACTGCAACTGGTGCAGGTAAAGCATTGGTGTAAATCACTGTCGCTACTGCATTTGCAGTATCATGGAAGCCATTTACAAACTCAAAGCCTAAAGCAATCAAGAGTGCGGTAGATAAGAGAATAACCGAATAAAGACTCAAAGGCGGTACATGCGCTAAATCAGCACTCACCTGAAATCCAATATAAATAAGTGTTGCAACAATAATTGTCAGAAACACCGGCATAAAGAACTTAGGTGTCGGGACATGTACATTCGTCGATTTGACTTGCAGGTTTGCCGCAAGTTTTGAATCCGAAACAGGGGGTAGATTAGAATTCATGCAGACGGTAAGAGGATAGAAAAATCCTCTGTATTCTTAAGTTAAATTATGACAATTATATGACAAAGCGGCGCCTGATGAAGTCAATTTTTCATATTTTGACCTCATTTGATGCACCTTTCCTCGATCCATTTTATTTTTTTATTAAAATACAATAATTTAAATCAATTTATATCTTCCTTATTTATGACTATTTTTAAAGCAAAAATATCTAAAAAACCACCTGTATGACGCTTTTTTAAACAGCCTAATTGTCATAAAACAGAATATTGGAGATGAAATATTTCAATATCATGATCATTTTATGAATATTTGATGAAAAAATACCCTCTTTTTTGTTCGAAAACACTTTTTTTACGACTAATTTACGGTGAATGGTGGGTCGTCATAGATCATCAATTGTGCTGCTATTCTGTTACAATAGCGCCGCATTTTTAAATTCATATAAAAGATCGGGGTTTTCTATGTCTACGCTTGCCACCCTAAAAGCGCTTCTTGCTAAACGCATTCTGATTATTGATGGTGCAATGGGAACGATGATCCAGCGCCATAAATTGGAAGAAGCCGACTACCGGGGTGAGCGTTTTGCTGATTGGGCACATGACTTAAAAGGTAACAATGACCTTTTAGTTTTGACACAGCCAGAAATCATCCAAGGCATTCATGAAGCTTACCTTGATGCTGGTGCAGACATTATTGAAACCAACAGCTTTAACGGCACACGTGTTTCTATGTCTGATTACCACATGGAAGACCTTGTTCCCGAGATTAACCGTGAAGCAGCCCGTTTAGCCAAAGCAGCCTGTGAAAAATATTCAACACCTGACAAACCTCGTTTTGTAGCGGGTGTACTCGGCCCAACATCGCGTACCTGTTCAATTTCACCAAATGTAAATGATCCTGCCTTTCGTAACATTACCTTTGATGCGCTAAAAGAAAACTATATTGAGGCCACTCATGCGCTGATTGAAGGTGGTGCAGATATCATTCTGATTGAAACCGTTTTTGATACATTAAACTGTAAAGCTGCAATTTTTGCGGTGAAAGAAGTCTTTAAGCAAATTGGTCATGAATTACCACTCATGATTTCAGGGACTATTACCGATGCATCGGGTCGTACCTTAACAGGTCAAACTGCTGAAGCGTTCTGGAACTCTGTACGCCATGGTGATTTACTTTCAATTGGTTTTAACTGTGCCCTTGGTGCAGATGCCATGCGCCCTCACGTTAAAACTGTGTCTGATGTTGCTGATACTTTCATTTCTGCCCATCCAAATGCTGGCTTACCAAACGCTTTTGGTGAATATGATGAAACACCAGAACAAACTGCTGCCTTCTTAAAAGAATTTGCAGAAAGTGGCCTCATTAACATTACAGGTGGATGCTGTGGTACAACGCCAGATCATATTCGTGCTATTGCCAATGCTGTAAAAGACATTGCACCCCGTCAAATTCCTGAAACTAAGCCAGCTTGCCGCTTAAGTGGTTTAGAACCATTTAATATTTATGATGACTCATTGTTCGTTAATGTGGGTGAACGTACTAACGTTACCGGTTCAAAAAAATTCCTACGCTTAATTCGTGAAGAAAACTTTGCCGAAGCTTTAGAAGTTGCACAGCAGCAAGTAGAAGCTGGTGCCCAGATTATTGACATTAACATGGATGAAGGGATGCTCGATTCGCAAAATGCGATGGTACATTTCCTAAACCTTGTGGCCTCTGAGCCAGATATTTCACGTGTACCTATCATGATTGACTCATCAAAATGGGAAATCATTGAAGCAGGCTTAAAATGCGTACAAGGTAAGCCAGTTGTTAACTCGATTTCCTTAAAAGAAGGTTATGACGAGTTTGTCGAAAAAGCTCGTCTCTGCCGTCAATATGGTGCCGCGATTATTGTGATGGCCTTTGATGAAACAGGTCAGGCAGACACTGCTGCACGTAAACGTGAAATCTGTAAACGTTCTTATGATGTTTTGGTTAACGATGTAGGCTTCCCTGCTGAAGATATTATTTTTGACCCGAACGTGTTTGCAGTGGCAACAGGGATTGAAGAACACAATAACTATGGTGTCGATTTTATTGAAGCCACAGGTTGGATTAAACAGAACTTACCTCATGCCATGATTTCTGGTGGTGTATCGAACGTATCGTTCTCATTCCGTGGAAATGAGCCTGTTCGTGAAGCAATTCACTCTGTGTTCTTGTACCATGCCATTAAACAAGGCATGACCATGGGGATTGTAAATGCCGGTCAGATGGCAATTTATGATGATATTCCTAAAGAACTCAAAGATGCAGTTGAAGATGTTGTTTTAAACCAGAACCAAGGTGAATCTGGTCAAAACGCCACAGAGAAACTGCTTGAAGTCGCTGAAAAATACCGTGGTTATAGCGGAACACAACGTGAAGCCGAAAACCTTGAATGGCGTAACGAGCCTGTAGAAAAACGCCTTGAATATGCTTTGGTCAAAGGTATTACCACATACATTGACGAAGACACAGAAGAAGCTCGCCTAAAAGCCAAACGTCCTTTAGATGTGATTGAAGGCGCTTTGATGGACGGTATGAACGTGGTTGGTGACTTATTCGGTTCAGGCAAAATGTTCTTACCACAGGTTGTGAAATCTGCACGTGTCATGAAGCAAGCTGTGGCTTGGCTCAACCCGTACATTGAAGCTGAAAAAACAGGTAGCCAATCTAAAGGTAAAGTCCTGATGGCAACTGTTAAGGGCGACGTACACGATATTGGTAAAAATATTGTGGGTGTTGTACTCGGCTGTAATGGTTACGACATTGTTGACCTTGGTGTGATGGTCCCTTGTGAGAAAATCTTGCAAACTGCGATTGATGAAAAATGTGACATCATCGGGTTGTCAGGTCTGATTACTCCATCTTTAGATGAAATGGTGTTTGTTGCGAAAGAAATGCAACGTAAAGGCTTTGACATTCCGTTATTGATTGGTGGTGCTACGACATCGAAAGCACACACAGCAGTAAAAATTGATCCTCAATACCATAACGATGCGGTGATTTATGTTGCCGATGCCTCACGTGCTGTGGGTGTTGCAACTACCCTGCTTTCAAAAGAAATGCGTGGAAAATTCATTGAAGAGCACCGTGCTGAATATGCCAAAATTCGTGAGCGCTTAGCCAACAAACAACCAAAAGCAGCAAAACTGACTTATGCAGAGTCTGTTCAAAATGGCTTTAAAATTGATGAAAGTTACGTTCCAGCAAAACCAAATCTTTTGGGAACTCAAGTCTTAACCAATTACCCGCTTGAAACATTGGTTGAATATTTTGACTGGACACCATTCTTTATTTCTTGGAGCTTGGCTGGTAAGTTCCCGAAAATTTTACAAGATGAAGTGGTTGGCGAAGCTGCAACAGATTTGTACAACCAAGCTCAAGCAATGTTGAAAGATATTATCGACAACAACCTTTTTGATGCACGTGCTGTATTTGGTATGTTCCCTGCTCAGCGCACTGACGCCGACACCGTCAGCGTATTTGATGAAGCGGGTCAAAATGTTACGCACACATTTGAACATTTACGTCAGCAATCTGACAAAGTCACAGGTAAACCAAACTTGTCTTTGGCAGATTACATTCGTACTGACCGTGAGCAACAGGACTACTTAGGTGGATTCACTGTATCGATTTTTGGTGCAGAAGAATTGGCAAATGAGTACAAAGCTAAAGGTGATGACTACTCTGCAATTTTAGTACAGTCGTTGGCAGACCGTTTTGCTGAAGCATTTGCAGAACACTTACATGAACGCATTCGTAAAGAGTTCTGGGGTTATAAAGCTGATGAACAGCTCAGCAATGAAGAACTGATTAAAGAGAAATATGTCGGTATTCGCCCTGCACCGGGTTACCCAGCGTGTCCAGAGCACTCTGAAAAAGCGGTGTTGTTTGACTGGTTAGGTTCTACAGACAAAATCGGCACTAAACTCACTGAGCACTTTGCGATGATGCCACCATCTTCTGTAAGTGGTTTCTATTATTCGCATCCACAAAGTGAATACTTTAACGTGGGTAAAGTCTCTCAAGACCAACTTGAAGATTATGCAAAACGTAAAGGTTGGACACTTGATGAAGCGAAGCGTTGGTTAGGGCCGAATTTGGATGATTCGATTGCTTAAGTTATTAAAGGAAAATCCCCTCAATTGAGGGGATTTTTTATTAGCTGAAATTTTTTATTATTTTATTTCTAATAAACTCAAAATTTCCAAACTCAAGATAAGAATAAATTGTTGCTTCAATTGCATTTGGAGTAGGTCGTACTCGAAAATTATATAAGCAACCTTCGCTATTCCCTTTTACACACATATCACATTTATATTCATTATTTTGACAAATCGTGATTTCATTAGTAATAAAATAACTAATTTTTTCACAAAAAAATTCTAGAAACCACTTCCCCTTACATATTTTTTTTAAATATTCAACATCAAACTCTAAGCCAAGCTTAAATGCAAATATTAAATTTCTAATCTTTTCTTGTTGTAATTTTGCTTGAACAATTCTATTTTTAGTTTCATTATAGTTTGACGTGTATGTGAATATAGCATCTGCTTCACTATTAATTGATTTTCTCAACGCATCCAAAGATGCTAAATACAGATATTCCGACTCAAAATAGAAAAAATCCCAAAATTCATGTAATAATACATCAGGTATTTTTGATTCAGGGATCCTAATAAAGTTGGAAAATATTTTTTTAACAACTATATTAGCTATAAAATGAGTTTCCATTGAATAATAGTCTGTAACAACCAAGTTATCAATATTACTTAATTCTCCTCTATAATCCTTTACATCTTTATCAATAATTCCAGCAATGTACTTTTTAATAAAATTAATGTCATAACCCTCATTAACAATTCTTATTATTTTCTCTACACCTCGGCAACCTGGTTCAATTCCATTAATCTGTTCAGATGTATATATTTCAAACTCATCAAGCATAGTTGAAAAAATCTTTTCATATATAGGAATATCACCTATACCTTCAACTATTATAATAGGACATTCTTGCATTATAGAAATTGTCAATAGCTCACTTGCATCAATTACTGATTTCATATGTTACTCTACTCCAACTTTCAATTTAGCTAAATATTCAGGATTATTTTTAGCTAGGAATGGAGAGTGCGATGCAACAATAATTTGAACATTGGGCAGTAGTTCTTTGAACAACTTTATAAGACTTCGCTGCCACTTTATATTTAGTGATATCTCCGGTTCATCAATAATTAAGAAGTTTCTATTATTACCAACAAAGAGTACCAATGATAAGAACGTTATCATATGTCTTTCACCACTTGATAACTCCTCTATCGAATGTTCAACACCATCAACTTCAATAATTAATCTATCAACGTTTACAACTAATTTTTTATTTTCACTTAAGAATGAATTAAATGTTTCAATTAAATTATTAATAGTACTTAAATGAATATTTTCGTACTCTAACTCTAACAACATATTCGCAAATAGTTTTCTTAATAACTTATTATCAAGAATCTGCTGTTGTATTTCATAATTTTTTATATCACCAAGAATTTCAATTAACATATTTTTAAATCTATTATCTTCACTACTTATTAAAGCTTCAATTATCCTTTCACTTTTTTCCTGAAGCAAAGGAATTAATTGTTCTTCATAATAAGAGTCACTTTCTTCCACTTTCTCAGTTATCGCGACAGCATCAGATAAAGTATCAAATAAAGCATTTTGGATTCTGTGTGTAGATCTATATTTTGCTCTCCTATAGTTTGTAAATATTAAATTTTCAATAACCTCCATTTTAATATCTTGTATAAATAAATGATTTTGATCAAAATCAATCTGAGAATTAATATTCTTTCTTTTTCTATACAATAAATTATGTTTTTTTGCTCTTTGTGCTAAATCATATGCTATTTCTCTTGCAATAGCTGGGGTAACATTTAGGTTGTGGTTAGAAAACCTAAAATAATCATAGATAACTTCTTCTGGTATATTAGTTGTTTGTGCAATCCCTCCTCTTTCTACTCCTAATGACAATGATTTTAGATTATCAAGAATTATACTATTGTTATTCCAAACTAACTCTCGTAATTCTGGATTATTAAAAACTGAAACTTCAACCTCATTATTATGATAAAAAAATGTAGCTGTAATTTTTTTAATATTCAGTTTAGTTAACTCCACATCATTTTTTTGTAAAAAGAATGCCAAAGTTTTTAGGAATGTAGTTTTACCACAACCATTATCTCCATATAACACTGTTGCTTCATCATTTGAGAATTTAGCATATATTTCATGATTCAGACCTTTAAAGCCTTCTATTTTAAAATCTATAATTTTTACACTTAATTCAGTCATTTAACACCCAAAAATTACCACTAAATATTTAATCTAAAGTTTTATAAATTTTTTAATATTATCACAAAAAAAATAGATATTTAAAATATTCTTTAAATATTTCACTTATGTAATATTGCTATTATAAAATTTATTAGGATACATCCAAGAATTAAATTCCTTCATAATCTTTGCCAAAGCCATTACTCTGCATCAGTCATATTGCTTTGTAATTAATGTGATGGAAGTTTTTAGCGCTTGTTATAAGCTTGCATCACAAAGCTTTAGTTTCATATCTTCTTTTAAGAATCTTGGCATAATATCTGGCAGAGAATAACAATACACGAAACATCATCATGAACACTACCCAACTTTTTCTCGGCGTAATCTTTAGCTCAATTGGACTCGGCTATTTTCTCTATGGAAAAAAGCAAAAAATGACTGTGCCTTTTACTGTGGGTTTAGTTTTAATGATTTTCCCTTATTTTATTGAAGGTAATGTCTTGCTTAGTGGCATTAGTACTCTATTATCCGTTATTCCCTATTTTTTACGCTTTTAAAGTCAATTCTTATATGGTTTGAAATTCCTCAACTCTTAAGTAATGCATCATCTCTCGAACAAATACAAAGTAGGTAAAAATATAAAGCTGATCTGGGACTACTTGGCTTGTGTAGTAGCTCAAATGCTCAATAAAATCCATTTACCTAGCAATTTTAGATTAAACAATCCGTAAATAAAAAAATCCCCCAATCTTTAAGATTAAGAGATTTCCTTTCGATACTATTTATATCAAACCCACATGAATTTTACTTCAAATGTGACTTAATCTTCTTTTTAACTGCTTCAGTTGAAATACCATATCGATCATGTAAAGTAGGTAATGCCCCTGCATCTAAAAATGCATCTGGCAAACCAATCATATCAAAACGAGGGTGTTGCCCATTTCTTAAAAGCAATGACCCAACTGCTTCCCCTAATCCACCAATCACAGAATGGTTTTCGGCAGTTAAAACAGGTCGTCCGCCTTTTGCGACTTCATCCAAAATAGTTTGTTCATCTAAAGGTTTAATTGTAGGTACATGCAGCACCGAAACCTCAATACCCTCTTTTTCAAGCTCTTCAGCTGCCTCAAGCGCACGCATGGTCAATAAACCCGTCGAAATAATGAGTAAATCTTTACCTGGTTTAATCACCTGCGCCTTACCTAATTTAAACTGATAATTGTATTTATCGAGTACTAATGGAACCTGTCCACGCAATAAACGCATATATACGGGGCCATTATGAGCGGCAATCTGAGGAATCGCTTGTTCAATTTCCAAGGCATCACATGGGTCAATGACCATCAGGTTCGGCATTGCACGGAAAATTGCAATATCATCCGTTGCCTGATGACTTGGACCATAGCCCGTGGTTAACCCTGGAAGTGCCGCCACAATTTTGACATTCAGGTTATCTTCTGCAATAGCCATACAAATAAAGTCATAGGCACGGCGTGATGCAAACACAGCATAGGTGGTTGCAAAAGGAACAAATCCCTCGCGCGCGAGTCCTGCTGCTGCGCTCATTAAAAGTTGTTCTGCCATGCCCATTTGGAAAAACTTGTCTGGGTTTTCTTTAGCAAAAATATGCAGGTCAGTATATTTTGATAAATCTGCTGACAAACCTACAATATCATCACGCTCTTTTGCCAAGGCATTGAGTGCATGTCCAAATGGCGCTGGTTTGGTCGGTTGACCCTCGGCAGCAATAGAAGCAATCATTGCCGAAGTGGTTAGTTTTTTCTTAGGAGGATTGGCTAACTGGCTCATGGTATATTCCTTACTGTCCGTAGTGGGTCAAAATATTTAAAGCGTCATCCCATTCATGTTCATCAACACGAATGAAGTGTGTTTTTTCGCGGCTTTCCAAGAACGACACGCCTTTGCCCATTTTGGTGTCACAAATAATGACTCGCGGGCATGCTCCTTCATGGTTTCGTGCTTGATCGAATGCCTCAAGTAAAGCTTCCATGTCATTGCCATCTACGCGTTGGGTGTACCAACCAAATGACTGCCAACGATCTACAATGGGTTCAAAAGCCAAAATTTCACTTGAGTATCCATCTGCCTGTTGGTTATTTACATCAATAATCGCTATTAGATTATCTAGTTTCCAATGAGAGGCAGACATCACCGCTTCCCATGTCGAGCCTTCATTTAACTCGCCATCAGACAGTAAGTTATAAACAAAAGCATCCGACTTTTTCTGTTTCAGTCCTAAACATGCGCCTACTGCAATCCCCAAACCATGACCTAATGAGCCACCTGTAATTTCCATACCTGGTGTGTAAGAAGCCATGCCTGACATCGGTAAACGGCTGTCATCTGCACCGTAGGTTTCAAGTTCTTCAAGCGGAATAATGTTTGCTTCAATTAAGGCTGCATAAAGTGCAATTGCATAGTGTCCAATAGAGAGATAAAAACGGTCACGGCCTTCCCACTCTGGGTTTTCTGGTTGATATTTCATGGCATGAAAATAAGATACGGCCAGTAGATCTGCGGCACCTAATGCTTGTCCAACATAGCCTTGGCCCTGTACTTGCCCCATACGTAAAGCATGTTGGCGAATGTGGTAGGCACGTTGTTGCAATTCGGCAATTTGGCCTGATTTATCAACATTTAACATTGTCATTTACTATTCCTTATTAACGATTGACCAGTTTTGCCGGAACGCGCAGAACCAAACTGGCGCCGAAAATTAATACTGCTGTGATTAAGAACATGCCGATTGCATTTGAACCTGTGTGGGTGGTGACCCAACCAATTAAATAAGGTGAGCAGAATCCAGCAAGGTTGGCAAAGCTATTGACTGCTGCAATACCTGCTGCTGCGGAAACACCACCCAAAAAGTTGGTTGGTAACATCCAGAATAAAGAAGATGCAGTGAGCACACCTGAGGCTGCAATACAGAGGAAAATTAAAGAAAGTGTCAGATTTGAGGCGAGCAAAGTCGCAAGTGTAAGTGCGACCGCACCCGCACACATTGGGATAATTAAGTGCCAACGGCGTTCTTGGAAATGGTCACCACTACGCCCTGCCAAAAGCATAACCACAATGGCGCACATATAAGGAAGACTCGTAAGTAGCCCAATATGCCAGTTATCACTGATGCCTGAGTTACGAATGAGAGTAGGTAGCCAAAAGGTAATGGCGTATTGGCCCATCACCACACAGAAGTAAATGCCTGCAAGTAACCATAAACGTTTATCCGCGACAAACTCTTTAACGCTACCGTGGCCTTCTTTGTGTTGGTTATCTTGAGCAAGCTCTTGCTTCACCAAGTTTTTCTCGTCTTGAGTTAGCCAGTTCGCGTCTTGAACGGAATCTTTTAAAACACCGAGTACCAGCAAACCGACGACAACCGTAGGAATCGCTTCAATTAAAAACATCCACTGCCAGCCAAACCAGCCATGCACACCACTCATTCGGTCCATGATTAGACCCGAAAGTGGCCCACCAATCATGCCCGAGATTGGAATAGCGATAAACCAAAGTACGGTCATGCGTGCACGACGATAAGACGGAAACCAGTAAGTGAGGTAAAGCAATAAGCCTGGGGCCAAACCCGCTTCGGCAACACCCAGTAAAAAACGTAAGGTGTAAAATTGCCATTCGGTTTGAACAAAGGCAAAACAGCCTGACAAAATGCCCCATGTAATCATGATGCGGGCAATCCAGCGTCTTGCTCCTACTTTGTGGAGTACGATGTTACTTGGCACTTCACAAAGGAAATAACCAATAAAGAAAATCCCTGCGCCTAGCCCATATACAGCTTCACTAAACTGTAAATCGCTCATCATCTGGAGCTTGGCAAAACCTACATTTACTCGATCTAAATAGGCACAAAAATAACAAAGCATTAAAAATGGCATAAGCCGAAATGCAATTTTTCGATACGCCGATTTACGAACTGCCGTATCTACTTCAGATGAAAATACTGTATCCATCATGCGAATCCCTTTACATTTGGCCACAGTATCCTCTTGTGACCATCATTCTATTTTTAGTTTTTAAATGGCAAGCTTTAGTGAATCAGCATGCCACCATTTACATCGAGTGTTACACCCGTTAAGTACGCTGACAGATCACTTGCCAAAAACAGTGCTGCATTTGCAACATCTTGCGCTTTACCTAAACGGCCGAGCGGAATACCAGCAAGAATGTCATGACGACGGTCATCATTCATTAAACCACCCGTAATATCAGTCTGGATTAGACCCGGAGTAAGAGAATTTACACGAATCTGGTCGGAGCCAAACTCACGAGCCATCGCTTTTGCCAAACCTAAAACCCCAGCTTTTGCAGCGCTATAATGCGGCCCGCCAAAAATACCACCACCGCGTTGTGCTGAAACAGAAGATAGACACACAATGCTTCCGCCACCATTTGCTTTCATGGATGGAATAACAGCTTGTGACATAATGAGTGTTCCGCGCAGGCTGACATCTAAAACACGGTCATAATCATTGCGTTGAATATCAAGTGTTTTTACAGGTTGGGTAATGCCTGCATTATTAATTAAAATGTCAATTTTTCCATAGTGTTGTATAGCTTGTTCAACAGCTGCTTTGACCTGCTCTTCATTTGCAACGTTTGCAGCAAGACCTAAATGCCCTTCTCCAAGTGCCTTTGCAGCGTTTTGGCTTTGAGCAAGATCTAAATCAACAATAATGACTTTGGCACCTTGTTGTGCAAAGATTTCTGCGGTTGCTCGCCCAATTCCACGTTCTGATGCTGCACCGGTAATTAATGCCACTTTTCCTTGTAGTAACATGTTGAATCCTCTTTTACACTTTATTTCCTGAGCTCAGACTTAGATTCTCTTTTTTCAGAAGTTCCAGCAATCATCTCGAATTCAACAAGGCATGAAAAAAATTCATGCCTGTGCTATTTTTAAATAAGTTTTAGGGATAAAAACGGATCATTTCATGGATAGTAGTGAAAACAATTTCAACCAGATGCCCTCAATTAAAACATTACAGGCTTTTGAACAAACTGCGCGTTTTGGCAATGTTGCAAAGGCAGCAGAGAATTTAAATCTCACGCCTTCAGCAGTCAGTCACCAAATTGCCAAACTAGAAGAAATGATTGGGCAGAGTTTATTTATTCGCGGTGCCCGTGGTGTGACGCTGACCCCTTCAGGTGAACGCTATTTTCAGGATGTCACGACCATCTTGCATAACCTGATGTTAGCCACTGAAAAAGCTGCCGATAAAAGCCCTAAAGACAGTTTATATATTCATTCATCCCCAAGTTTTGGTTTGCTTTGGCTACTGCCACGCCTCGAATCATTTAAAGAAAAGTTCCCAATGATTCAGGTCAATCTGTCGTGTTCTTATGAAAATTTGCATTTTACTCGCGATAAGATCGACATAGATATTCGACATGGTTTGCCCAACTGGACAGGGGTAGAAATCAGAACGATTCGTAATGAAAAGCTAGAAGTGCTTGCATCGCCTAAGTTACTTGAGCGTAGCCCAGTGCATAAGCCCCAAGATTTATTAAAAAAAGAACTGATTTTATCGCGCTCAACCTTAGTCACTTGGCCCCAGTGGTTTGCGCATCAGGGCTTAAGCATTCCTGAGTTTCCCTATACTTTGAGTTTTGACCGCTCTTACATGTCACTTGAAGCAGCCACACACGGACTAGGTTTTGTTTTAGAAAGTAATTTACTTACTCAAAATTATTTGGAATCTGGAAAGTTGGTTAGAGTTTTTGCAGATGAGCTATCGATTCCTATTTCTGCTCATCATTTGGTTTACCCGCGAACCCATCAGTTTATTCCTAAAATTGAGCTGTTTTTAAACTGGATTCATGATGAGTTGGCAGAATAAATTTTAATATTTTTAATAAATTACAAAAATTCTTTTTTCTGCTCTAGTAAAAGCAACATAAAAACTATTTTTTTGTAATTCCTGCTGATAAAAAAAATCATTTTTATTAATTATTACATTATCAAATTCAAGCCCTTTAGATGAGTGAACAGTCATAGTTATATGTAAACTCAAATTATTAAAAAAATTCTTAGTTATTGGATCATCAGCTAACTGTATATATATATTAAAAACTTCTTCAATATATTCATCCAATAATAATAAAACAAGAAAATTTATTAGACTTTTCTTACATTTTTCTTCAATTAAAAAATTAAGAAATTCTATTAATTTTTTCTGATTTTGACTTGAATATAAATTTCCATCAATCTTTAAATCATCAAACAAGCTGTATAAATAGTAAGTTTTTTGAAACTTAAACTTAAGCAAACATAAAACAATATTCTTCACAATTTCAGAAACATCACTATCAAATGCCAAATCTTTTATTATAGAAAATCTACCCGAATAATCACTCAAATCTGCATTAGCTTTTCTCAGATATGCAATTTTTTCGCTAGAATAAGTGGAGACTATTTCTTCTAAATTTGAACTTGATATCAAGTAATAACCGAAACTAGCATCATTAATATTGCAATCAGGAAAACAATAACTGTTTGCTATTTTATCAATAATATCATGACATCTAAAATTTTTTGTTAAGCTAAATGAAGAAAAGCGTTTATCAGAGAAATATTTTTTAAAATCTTCAGGACTTGCCCCCCTAAATTGATACAATGTTTGATTTGGATCCCCTACCATCAACAATTTAATTCCTAATTTCATAAACTCCTCTAACAAAGTATATTGATGATAATTATTATCTTGAGCTTCATCTATATAAATAGCATAATATTTTGACTTTAAATAAGATAAGAGATTCTTTCTTTTCATCAAATATAGAGTATGTTCCATTACAAAATCATTTCCACCAAAAGAACTAACTAATATATTTTCATCATATAACTTATTACACCACTGTTCATATGTTTTTGCTCTAAAAGTAAAATTTTCAATAAAATTTTGAGAAATCTCATAATCGAAAGGAAAAATATTTTTATATATAAACCCATGAAAAGTATCTATTACAATCTTTTCATTATAAATCTTTTTTTCTAAATCTTGTTTAGATTTATTAGTATACGTCAGAATTGAAAGTTTTTTCCAATTTTGAATATTAGTTATTTCGGATAAAGCTTTTTCAACCAAAGTTGATGATTTCCCCGAACCAGCACAAGCTGAAACAATAATATTATCATCAATACATTTAATTATATTTTTTTGTTCATCAGTAAATTCTAATTCAGACATAACTCAACCTCCTTTAGAAATTCAAATCTTTTATCATTAAAAATATTATTATATTTATCCGAATTATCTCTTAAAAATATATACATATTATGCCACTTCTTATCTTGTAATCTTGCTACTAAATCTGTATTAGATATATCTTCTCCCTCAAAATTACACATTACTATACCACTTTCTTCTAAAGCATTTTTAAGATCATATTCCAAATCTATCTCAGCTAAATATATTTTCTTAGTTTTCAAAAAAGATATAATTCTTCTATAGATTTCATTAAGTCTATTTTTTTTACTATTTAATATTAGCTCACCTTCTGATTTACTACCTTTAATTTCTTCAGGAACTGTTTTTTTAAATTTTTTCCCTATAATTTTATAACATCTTTTAAGCCCATATATATCATTCTTATAAATATCATTATCCGTTCTAATTATTACATCAATTCCTAAATTTAATAATAAATCTCTATAAGGTTTAAAATTAGTACCTAAAACTGGTAAGACATAAAGCCTTTGATAAATATTTTGTGGTAATACTTTTTTCAAAATAGTGTCACATAAAAGCTTTTCAGAATACCCTTCAACTAATAATACACAATCTGCAAAATACCCTTTACTCATATCTTCAACATAAATTTTTTTTAATTGATGATACTCTTCACTAATTTTAGATGAGTTACTGGAAGTATTATTACAGGCACTTTTCTTATTTTTATAAAGCCTTATCAAACTACAATCACTATTTATATAATATAACAACTGTGAAGAATGACTTGACATAAATATATATTTTATATCTCTCGATGAAAATAAGGTATCTGACAAATCTATTTGTGCAGTAAGATATAAATGATTTTCTGGCTCCTCTAAAAGTAACAAAGGAATTTTTCGAGTTTCTTTTTGTAAGAAATAATGCAACATAGCATACATAATTTTTTTCTGTCTACCATCTCCAGATGCAGGAAATAGTATATCTTCATCTTTTTCATAGGTAAAAATTTTCAATTGTTTATGTAAATCATCTACTACTGATTGTGATGTAATTTTAACTTTATAAGATTCATCAAAAATTTCTAAATTTTTATTAATTTGTTCTGCAATATTTTTAACAGATGATAATTTCTCTATATTATTATTAACTCCTTTTAAACCATCAAATATTTCGCCTTTGATTTTCTCATCATCAGCGCTATATTCTATTTCCTGTAAAATATTTCTTCTAATATCGTTAAAAATTTTTGCCGTCTCAATATGAGAAGGAATATAAATAATATTAAATATATCATCTAACAATAAATAACCTAATCCTTTTGTTTTTATTTCTTTTAAATTTAAAAGATCATCACCCCATGTATAATGCTTTAAATACCCATTACTTAGATTATTTTCAACTTCCAACTTAATAAAAAATAATTTTGAATCTTCTTGTGTTCTAGCCTCTTTTACACAAGCTAAAACCTTTTGTACATCTTCATTACTTTCATCAGAAATATCTAAAGTTATAATTATATTAATAGGTAAACTAGTATTTTTTTGATGAAAATCAGTATCACATATTTCCTCAAAACGTACTTTCTTATCAAATATTAATCTTAGAGCGTGTAAAAAATTGCTTTTCCCGACATCATTCATTCCAATTACAATGTTTTTGTTAGTTAATTCTATTTCTATGTTATGAAAGTTCCTAAAATTCTTAATTGTTAATTTATTGAACATAATTAAGTATCTTTAAATATAAAATTTAAATTTAACTATTAATTAAAAATAAATCAATATTTAGAATAATTAAAACTTACTTTAATCGTTTAATTTTAAGTTGATCTGAATTTGCTCAACTCTTAAGTGATGCATCATCTCTCGAATAAACACAAAGTAGGTAAAAATATAAAGCTGATTTGGGACTACTTGGCTTGTGTAGTAGCTCAAATGCTCAATAAATTCATTGAATCCATGCTCAAGCTCAATGCGACTGATTTGCTTTTTAGCACTAAAAAATAACTCACTGAGTTGTGTCATGGCTGTATCAGACGTAACAGCTACACCACTTATATTTAGGTCTCTGAGTGGCTGAGACTCTATAATTTCTTCAATAAAATGAATCATCTTTTCGATAGCTAGCTCATCAATCACACCATGGCTAATGCTTTTTGAATTAATAAAACTCAAGCCCTGTTCAAGTTGAATATGTTGATTGTCTATGTCAAATGATAGGCCATTAAGACCGAGTGAAAATTTTAAAGCCGAGTCAGAATGAGTCATAAAATAGCTTACTGTTGAATTTTGATAATAAAGTTAATTTATTTATAACCTTAAAAGGTGTCAGTTTGTTCAATACCTAAAATGAACTGAGTTAATAATCATTAACACCATATAATAAAAAACTCATTAAAAAGATGAAAAATCAATCTTATATTCATCAATATCCTACCATTACAAAATGGAGTATAAACATGAAAAAATTAGTAATTTTAAGTTTTACGATCTATAGCTTTGCACAAATTGCGAATGCAGCCACATTAAATGTAAAACCATACGGAACAACTCAAGATGGTCAAAAAGTTGATCTATACACCATGAGCAATAACAAAGGAGTCTCTGTTTCTTTTATTAGTTTTGGTGGCGTAATTACACAGATTTTGACTCCCGATGCGCAAGGTAAACAAAATAATATTGTTTTGGGCTTCGATGATCTAAAAGGCTATGAAGTAACTGATACCAAGGAAGGCATTCATTTTGGCGGATTAATTGGTCGTTATGCGAACCGTATTTGCAATGCTAAATTCAGCTTAGAAGGGAAAACATATAACCTCGAAAAAAATAATGGACCGAATTCATTACATAGCGGTAATCCTGGTTTTGATAAGCGTGTTTGGCAAGTTAAGCCCCTCGTTTCTAAAGGTGAAACCGTCAAAGCTTCTCTTAAGTTAACCAGTCCAAATGGTGATCAAGGTTTTCCCGGAAAGTTAGATGTGGAGGTGATCTACAGTCTTTCAGATCAAAATGAATTCCAGATTGAATATAAGGCTAAAACTGATCAACCGACCGTCGTCAATCTCACCAACCATAGTTATTTCAACTTGTCAGGTGCTGGCAATAACCCTTATGGCATACTCGATCATGTTGTACAGCTCAATGCAGACCGTATATTGGTAACCGATCAAAATTCGTTACCAACAGGTGAAATTGCTTCAGTTGCAGGTACGCCTTTTGATTTTCGGACTCCTAAAGCAATTGTAAAAGATATTCGAGCGAATCATCAGCAATTGGCGTATGGATATGGCTATGACCAAACTTGGGTGATTAATCAAAAGCCTCAAGGGAAATTAAATCTTGCTGCTAGTGTTGTTGACCCAAAATCTAAACGGACTATGCAAGTCCTAACCACTGAACCAAGCGTTCAAATGTATACGGCGAATCATTTATTAGGAAATGTTGCAGGTGCAAACGGTGTACTTTATCGACAAGCAGATGCTCTAGCATTAGAGACACAGCATTTTCCAGACAGCCCCAATCAACCGAATTTTCCTTCTACACGTTTGAACCCAAATCAAACGTATAACAGTGTCACCGTATTTAAATTTGGTATTCAAAAATAGTCTTTTTAATTAGAATTATATTCATCCAAAAAAAGACTCTCAGTTTAATATGACTGAGAGTCTTTTCATTTATTTAACTTTTGTATTTGGTAAAAATGCGGTTGCGAAACCTAATAATGGTAACAATGAACACAATCCAAATACCCATTCAATGCCGTTAACATCGGCCAAATGCCCTAAGCCTGCTGCGGCAATACCACTTACCCCAAACATAAGACCAAACATTAAACCAGCAATCATCCCCACACGGCCCGGAACAGCTTCTTGTGCATAAACCACCATTGCAGCAAAGGCAGACGACAACACCAAACCAGTAATAATTGATAAGACTGTTGTCCAGAACAAGTTTGCATACGGCATCATTAATGCAAATGGAGCCATACCCACAAATGAAACCCAGATAACAGCTTTACGACCAATCTTGTCACCAATTGGGCCACCTGCAAATGTACCTAAAGCAACAGCTGCCAAAAACGCAAACAAATGCAACTGGGCGGTCTGGATGCTGATATGGAACTTTTGAATTAAGTAAAAAGTGAAGTAGTTGCTAATGCTGGCAATGTAGGTAAATTTAGCGAACATCAACACACTAATGGTGCTCAAGGCAATAATGAGCTTACCACCATGTAATTTACTCTGTGCTTGGTTTGCACGTGTAACTACCTGATTTTTTGCATGACCAATCGTCCAACGGCTTACACCAAATAAAACCCAAATGGCTAAAAGTGCAAATATAACTAAGCCCGCAACTGCATGCTGTCCAAACGGTACAATCAGCAAAGCTGCTAACAATGGACCAATGGCAGTGCCTGTATTTCCACCCACCTGAAAAGTCGATTGAGCCGTACCAAAACGTCCACCCGATGCCATTCGAGCCACACGTGAAGCTTCAGGGTGAAAAGTTGCAGAACCTACCCCAATCAGCGCGGATGCACATAACAACACAGTAAAGCTTGGTGAAAATGCCAACAAGATAATACCGCAGAATGTGACGACCATTCCGAGTGGTAGAAGATAAGGTTTTGGATGTTTATCAGTATAAAGTCCAATCCAAGGCTGTAGCAGTGAACCTGTAATTTGGTATACAAATGAAATCAGGCCAACTTGAGCAAAACTCAGCGAAAAGTTTGCTTTGAGCATTGGATAAATAGCTGGTAACACGGCTTGAATCAAATCATTCAGTAAATGTGCAACCGCCACAGCACCTACAATTTTAATAATCATTCCTTGAGGCTGATCATTTGCAACGGTATTGGCAATACCATCTTTCAATTGTATTGAAGACGTCATACCTGAAAAACTCCAATATTTTAAGTAAGGTGCTTATTGTAAATTGTCGCTTATAAAGTTATCTTCCAATAATCACCGTATAAGTGACAATTTTTAGGATAGATTATGTCCGATTCTCTTATTCAGTCTGATTTGTCTGAACTTGTGATTGGGCTATCTTCCGAGCATGCCTACCGAGAAATCACGCCGACTCATACACATACCCGCGCTCAGTTTTTATATGCGTCTACAGGAAACATTCAGGTGTTTACACCGAACAATGTCTGGATTGTGCCGCCCATGTGTGCGTTATGGATTCCTGCCCATGTCGAGCATAGTGTCATTTCACTGAGTCACGTTAAGTTAAATACAGCATTGGTTGAAGTAAATGCAGCTGCTTTAATGGGGCAACATTGCTTTATTATTCGGGTGAGCAACCTGTTGCATGAGCTTTTGATTCGTTTGAATGAAATTGAACAAGAGGAGACTCCAAATATTGTCACCTCTCAAGAGCTTTCCCGTTCTTTACAAATTTTGATTTTTGAAGAAATCCATCGGGCCAATTTGCTGCCTATCCAGATTCCGTGGCCAAAAGACAAACGATTATTAAAAATTTGCCAAGCGTTATTACACGCGCCTAATTACTCAAAAGATTTAACAGATTGGGCTGATGATATTGGTGCGAGCTCGAGAACCTTAATGCGTATGTTCCAAAAAGAAACTGGGTTGTCTTATCGAGCATGGGTACAGCAAATGCATATCGCACTTGCCTTGAGTAAAATTGCGAATGGTGAATCTATTGCTCAAATTTCCGAGTCACTGGGGTATAACAACCCCAGTGCATTCAGTGCGATGTTTAAACGACATCTCGGAAAAACACCTCAGCAATTTAGAAGTGCCGCGATGTCGTTATAAGTCTTTTTTTTTGCAGGTAGGTCATGCTTTTCGAGCAAATCATCGAAATCATGATAGACATGAAGTTCTCGATCTTTGCCGGTTCTCGCATGATCTAATCGCTGTTCAGGATCAACCAAAACGAGTGTATGACCATCATCAATCAGACGATCTACGCCTTCTAAAAACATACGTTTACCCACATCATGGATAAGCGAAATCTGGGTCAAATCAATCACGATTGTGCTTTGATCAGTTGTCTCGTCTTGTAAAATACGCAACAACATTTCAGCTTCGGTAAATTTCAATACACCTCGAAGCACATACACACTTAATGACGCATCTTTTCCTGTACGGTAATGGCTTTGTACAATGGTTTGTGCAGAAGGTGTACCTTCCATGAGATGTAATCCCATGTCACGAGATAATCGTTCTAAAATATCGATACCTCGAATACTATGACCATGCTCATCTAGTCGAGGTGAAAAAGCAGCAATACTGACCTGACCCGGCAGCACACCCAAAATACCGCCAGCTACACCACTTTTAGCAGGAATACCTACAGTTGAAAGCCAGTCACCTGCGGCATCATACATACCACAGCTCATCATGACACTGAGTACTTGTCTCACTACAGATCGGTTCAATAAGCGTTTTCCGGTTTTAGGGTCGACCCCACCATTGGCAAGTACACTGCCCATACGTACCAGATCTTTAACTGTAACCATGATTGCACATTGACGAATGTAACCATTCACAATATCGACTGGATCAGTTTCTAAAATTCCGACAGTTCGCAACATATAACCGATCGAAAGATTACGATAGGCTGTTTTGACTTCCGAATCGTAAACAGACTCATCAAAACTTAATTCGCGACCAGCAAGCTCGCTCATAAAACGGCGTAGAATTTCTGCACTATGTAGACCATGTTTGACCTGAATCAATGAATGTACAGTAATTGCGCCAGAGTTGATCATCGGGTTTTTCGGACGGCCATCTTTACCCAATGAAATTTCATTGAAAGCTTCTCCTGAAGGCTCCACCCCGACTTTAGCGAGTACCGCATCAATGCCAAGCTGTTGTAAAACATAAGCATATACAAATGGTTTAGAAATTGACTGTATGGTGAATTCAGTATCATCATCGCCGATCGAATAAATTTCACCATCTACCGTAGACATTGCCAAAGCCAATCGGTCTGGATTTGCATTTGCCAACTCTGGAATATAGTCAGCTAGATGCCCGCTATTATCTACCTCACAGGCTTCTATCACATTTGCCAAATAATCTGGGAGAGGGGTTTTCATGGTCCGTAACCTTAAATGAGGAGATTTGCGCTTTAGAGCAATTTTTCAGCACAACCTGCTGATAATATTAAAATTATACTTTTTGAATGAATTAAAAATCACGATATAAGTATTGTAATTCCGTTGACTTCTTTATTTCAAGCTCATTATACCTTTTTCAAAACTTTAAACAGAAAATTAGATTATTCTTTCTACAAATAACACTCCATTTAAATGATCGACTTCATGTTGAACAATACGAGCAGGAAAACCGTGAAAAATCGTTTCAACGAATTCACCCTGAAGTGTTGAATATTTAACCTTTACCATTTCTGCGCGTTCGACTTGTCCACGTTCATCCGGCACGCTTAAGCAGCCTTCTTCACCTAAGAGGGTTTCACTCGAAAACTCTAAAATCTCAGGATTCACCATCACCACCGCATCCATTTCAGGTGCGTCGGGATAGCGTGGATTTGGTCGAGAAGCCACAATAATGACTCGTTTAGAGATATAGACTTGAGGTGCAGCAATTCCTACACCATTACGTTCAAGCATAGTGGCATGCATAGCGGCTGCAAGCCCATAAAGCCAATCACTGTTCAGCTCACTAGATGAGACAGGTGCAGCAATCAGTTTTAAAATGTCTTCACCGCGCTTAGCTACAGGTAAAACTACACTCATCCCTTGAATCTCTCATTAAACTAGCTATGACAAGTTTTATTGTGTCGCTGAACGGCTCAAAAGAAAAGCCATTCCTACATCTGTTTTTGTTTAATCTAAAGCGTTTTTAGTTTTAAACCGTTTTGTCTTTTCTTGGTGAACCCAATCTACACTCATCTATAGCACAAATTTCCTCCATTTACTTTTAATTCACTTTTCCATTAATATCCAAGCTTCAATTACAACAATTAAGTAAAAAATGGATCAAGAATTAACGTTGCAGGATGCGAACTATCTGAATAAAGAAGATAAACGAACCCTCGCCCTTTCTTCACTCGGTGGCGCTTTAGAGTTTTACGATTTTGTGATTTATGTGTTCTACGCCAAAATCATTTCCGACCTCTTTTTCCCAAGTACGCTTAGTCCTTTTTGGGCCATGCTCAATACTTACGGTATTTTTGCAGCCGGTTACTTTTTTAGGCCGTTAGGTGGGGTTGTAATGGCCCATTTTGGCGATCTAGTCGGGCGTAAAAAACTATTTTCGCTTTCTATTTTGCTGATGGCGCTGCCTACTCTGTTTATCGGGATATTGCCCACTTTTGAAAATATTGGTTATTTGGCACCGCTACTTTTATTGCTCATGCGTGTGGTGCAAGGTATTGCAATTGGGGGTGAAATTCCCGCCGCTTGGACATTTGTGTCAGAACATGTTCCCGAAAGAAAAATTGGACTGGCCAATGGTTTATTAACTGCCGGACTGTCTTTAGGAATTTTGTTGGGTGCGCTCATGTCGCTATGGATTTCGCTGAATTTTAGTGAGGGACAGATTCACGACTGGGCTTGGCGTATTCCTTTCATTGCAGGCGGTATTTTTGGCCTTGTAGCACTTTATTTACGGACCTATTTAAAAGAAACACCTGTGTTTAAAGCAATGCAGGCACGTAAAGAAATCTCAAAAGAAATGCCGGTTAAACAAGTGTTAAAAACACATAAAACAGCCGTTGCGATTGGCATGTTATTTACGTGGTTTTTAACAGGCTGTGTGGTGGTGGTGATTTTAGCCATGCCAAATTTATTGATTGGTTCATTTGGTTTTGAACGTGCTCAGACTTTTGAAATGCAAAGCGCAGCCATTGTCATGCAAATGGTTGGCTGTATTTTGGCTGGTTATTTTGCTGACCGTTTTGGCTGTGGCAAAGTGATGATGGTAGGGGCGCTTGCCGTAGCACTCACAGCAGCATTTTTTTATAACAGTTTGGGCCATGCCGCACATTCAACTATCTTTGGCTTATATATGTTGCTAGGTCTTTGCTCAGGCACTGTTGGCATGGTGTCGAGCAGCATGGTTAAAATGTTCCCCGCACCCGTTCGCTTCTCGGGCATTTCATTTTCTTATAATTTATCTTATGCAATTGTTGGCGGTATGACGTTGCCTTTAGTCCATTGGCTTAGTCAATATAGTGATATCGGTGCGATGTATTATATTTTTGCGCTCACCATTTTGGCCTTTGTGACTGCATTTGTATTTTGGAATAAGTTTGAAAAGTCCAGATATTAAAAGAGCTTATCTATTAAATAAAAAACCACGCCAGTTGCGTGGTTTTTTATTACGGGTCACTTTAGAAAGTAAAACCGATATTAAAGTTAATTCGGTATAACCACTTATCACTGTTGGGTGATGTGGCAGAGGTATACCCTGTTGAGTTGGTCGCCCCACCAATAATGTTGGAGTTTTTGCCCCACGTGTAATCTGCCCAAACCATAAATGGTGAAGCTATAAACATCATGCCTGTAGTGTTCATTTGCGAATCTGACCAATCATCACGTTTTTTATCGAGATAGCTATAGTCATTATAAAACTTAATGGCTTTTAGCTTGCCCATATTGGTCACAGGCAACGTATAGGCAAGGTTTAAACTGGCAATCGTACCTTCCGAAGCAATGAAATAAGCAGGCGTAAGGCCATTCGCTCCCATCAAAGTCATATCACTGTTTACACCATCCGGATTTTTAGCATCGTACTGATAATGAATGACCGAACTTTGTAAGTTAAAGCGCTTATAGTTATTTTCAGTATGCAAACCGACTGCATAATATTTGCCGTCTTTGTCAGTGATGTCATTATGCAACTGGGCAATTGCACCCGATACACCAAACTCTTGCTTACCGAAATCAGTTTCTAACTTGCGAACAATGCGGGTATTCACCTGATGACGCTTTTCATTTTGATAGGCTTTTTGAGATGGAAATGCATTTCCTGCCAAGTCATCATAAGTTGCACTTTCAGGGGAATAACGCAGGTTCGTCTCTAACATTTGAGGATAATAACCGAGTTTTACATCCCAATCTTTGTTGTGATAATTCCAGTTGATCCCCGGTGCAATGTTATTGCCATAACCTAAAAAGAATGGAATGTGATAGGTCCAGCCATTTTGCGGATAAGGATAAATCGTAAAAGGCTTATAAACCAAACCTGCTTCAATGCTGTTATTGGCATCTAAGTTATAGCCAACATATGCTTTTTCAATGGACGTTTTCTGTTGGTCTTGAACCATATAGCTGGCATTGATATAGGCATCATCAAATTTACCTTTTAGATCTATCCTGAAAATATCAAAATGGAGCTTACCAAAACCACGGTTTGGCCCTTCCCAATCTTCATAGCGCTGATTTAACCGAACCACCCCACCTAACTTTAATGAGTCAGTTCCATCATCACTTTTCCATTCAAGTAATGAGTCTTTTGCAAACGCACTTGCACTCATCCCCATAGCGAGTGGTGCAATGAATGCCATGATCAATGAAGTCTTTTTCATCTCTACATCCTTGATTGAGTTCCAGCATCCTGCTGGAACTTTATTTGTTTTACCTATAAAACTTCGTTTTTATTGTTTTTTAGATAAAAAAATATATCTAAAAAAAGGATGGCTTAGCAGCTCCCATCGCATATGTACTAAACCATCCAAACTGGTTAATACAGTTTCTTTTGCGGTGGACCCGCAAAGTTTAATGGTCCAATCGAGTTCATATCGAGCTCAATTACCGTTGGTCCTTCAAATGCAACCGCCTCTTGAATGACAGTTTTAAACTCATCTGCACTACCGACTTTCCAGCTCTTCACACCCATTGATTCGCCAAGAAGTTTGTAGTCTGGTGTATGCAATTCATTGAAATACTGACGACCACCAAAGTAGTTATTTTGAATGCCACGCATTACGCCATAGCCACCATCATTCATAATCATTAGGACCATGTTGGTGTTTTCTTGGACCATGGTTGCAATTTCGCCAATGCCAAGCATTAAGCCGCCATCGCCGACCAAACCAATCACTTTTTTGTCAGGGTTAGCAACCGAAGCACCGATTGCCGTTGCAAGACCTAAACCAATTGCACCCGCGAGTGAGTGAATGTTTTGGTTTGGTGCTTGTACAGGGAACAAGCGACTGCCCCATGTACTGCCCGACATGGTGATGTCACGTACAAAAATGCCGTCTTGAGGTAAAGCTGCACGCAAGTGATCACAAATTAAAGCGTATTGGTCGATTTGCTTACGCAGTGCATCAATTGCAGCTTGTTTAGCCGCCACTACAGCAGCATCGTAATCGGCATCAACTTTTGAAGTACCTTGAAGCTGTTCCAACACACGTGTTAAGACATCTTTGGCATCACCACAAATGAAGTTGCGAATTTTGTAATTACGTTGTTGAGCCATTGGGTTAGCATCAACCTGAATAATATTTTCAGGGAACTCAACCGAATAAGTTTTGGTTTCATTACTACGTAAACGAGAACCCAATACAACCATTAAGTCGGCATCTTTTAATAACTGCTCAACCGCTGCCGAGTTGTGGAATGCACCTAAACTACGTGGATGATCATCTGCCAATACGCCACGACCGTGTGTAGATGACACAACCGGAATACCTAAATCTGCAATTGCTTTAACTTCGGCAACACTATTTAAAGTTCCACCGCCAATCCAGAAAATTGGGCGTTTTGCTTTTTTGATTTCATTCACAAGAAGATCAATTTCAGCTTGATCCGCTTGTGGCAATTGCAATGCTTTGACTGGCCCTAAGTTAAGTGGCAAATCAATTTCTGCCGCTTGTACATCAATTGGCAACTCAACACTTACTGGCCCCATTGGAACAGTGGTTGCCACACGGATGGCTTCACGGATTACACCCACTGCATTGTCTGGACTTGTAATACGAAATGCCGCTTTGCTTGATGCACGTAAAAACGTAAGTTGGTCTTTGGTTTCGTGAATGAAACTTGCATCACGGTCAAGATATTCACGCTCAACCTGACCTGTTAAATGCAATACAGGGCTACCCGCATTCATCGCTTCAATCAGTGAACCCACCGCATTACCAGCGCCAGCACCAGTACTGGTCAGTGCTACACCCAAGCCTTTAAAGCGTGAGTGTGCATCTGCCATAGTGACCGCACCCGCTTCACCACGAGCTGCAACAAAGCGCATTTTTTCACGGCGCCCAACTGCATCGGCAATAGGTAAATTGTGGATGGAAATAACACCATAAATACTGTCAACTTGGTGCGCTTCTAAAACTCTTGCGATTGCTTCGCCTACATTTACACGTTCAGTCATGTCTGTTCCTCAAAATTTGTTTTCAGTCCTTGAATCTATTAATCGCACCAAGGGTTAGGCTGTTCATTCAGCCCCATATAAATACTCTTTTGCTGCATGTACGATAAAATGCCCAAACGGCCTTTTTCGCGCCCAATACCACTGTCTTTAAAGCCACCAAACGGCGCACTAATCGAGAACTTTTTGTAGGTATTAATCCACACTGTTCCCACTTCTAACACACGGGAAATACGCCAAGCTTTACGGTAGCTTTCAGTCCAGATGCCTGCTGCAAGACCAAAACAACTGTCATTGGCTTGAGCAATCAAATCTTGTTCGTTGTCATATTTCATGACGACTAAAACAGGGCCAAAAATTTCTTCCTGACAGGTTTGAGCACTATTACTTAAACCCGTAATAATGGTGGGTAAATAATAACTGCCTTTGGCATAGTCACCAGTGGTTAATGCTTCACCACCAATCAGAACCTGACCACCTTCGCTTTTGGCAAGTTGCACATAGCGGTCAACCGACTGCAAATGTTTGTCATTGACCAGTGGCCCTAAATGCACACCAGCTTGTTCTGGATGGCCCACACGTAAGCCTTTGGTTATTTCAACCAAACGCGTTAAAAACTGATCGTAAAGACTGCTATGAATAAACAAGCGAGAGCCTGCGATACACGCTTGGCCTGCCGAACTAAAAATACCGTACGCTACGCCTTTAGCAGCAAGTTCTACATCAGCATCTGGCAGAACGATTGTTGGTGACTTGCCACCTAGCTCAAGCGATGTGGTAATGAGTTTTTCCGCTGCAATATGAGCTAAATGACGGCCCGTGGTTGTTCCTCCTGTAAAAGAGATTTTACGAACCAACGGGTGCTGAGCAATTGCATCACCAATAACCGAACCACGACCAACTAACACACTGAGTAAGCCTTTTGGCAAACCTGCCTCTTCAAAAATTTTGGCAAGTTCTAAAGCAATCAGTGATGTTGCTTCAGCCGGTTTTAACACCACTGCATTTCCAGCTGCCAAAGCTGGGGCAAGCTTTTGAACTTCACTCGCAATTGGAGAGTTCCAAGGTGTAATTGCTGCCACAACACCTACAGGTTCATGCACGCTCATGGTCATAAAGTCTGGAGCACGTTGAGTGGTTAGCTCATCATTCAGCGTTTCACAAGCCGCTGCAACATAACGTGCAGTCGCCGCAGCGCTCATCACCAAACCACGTGTTTCGGTTAAAGGCTTACCGTTATCGCGTGTTTGTAATTTTGCTAATTCATCGACACGTGCTTCAATAATGTCTGCAACTTTGTAGAGAATACGTGCACGCTCATGCGGCAAGCTATTTCTCCAGTTGGGTTGACGCCAAGCTTGATCAGCCTTTTCAATCGCTTCATTCACATCTTCAAGCGTTGCAGTCGAAATTTCTGCATTGACAGACTGATCTGCCGGAAACAGGCTTTGGATGACCGCACCGCGGCCCAAACGCCATTCACCTGCAATATAAATTTCCTTTGCCATGATCAAATCCTTCTTAAATCTGTATTGCTTCTACACTGTTGCGACAAGCACGAATCACGCTAAGCGCAGCCAAAGTTGATGTTTTCGGGTTACTTGCTAACGGCACGCCAACCAGTTCAATGGTCATTTGCCCAAAGCCACCTTCGGCCACAATGGTGTGCTTGTTTTTGTTGATCGTTGGATCAACAGTTAATTCGACCATGGTTTCATCCATTCCAAGCCCAGCAAGTGCAATCGTTGCAGCGACGTTGGCGTTTGCTGGAAACTTCATGGCAGCTTCACGAGCAGTTCCGGTAAAAAAGACCGTAGCTTCAGTCACATGGTCTAAATCGACCAATTGCTCTGCATAACTCCCTTTCCAGCTTTTTGGACTTTTACAGCCTTTGTAAGTGACTTTTTGCAAGCCACCTTCTTTGGCTGCTGAAATACCGTCAATGCCAGCAATGGCACCTGCGAGTAAATGCAGATGGGCATTATTTTCTTCAGCTGTTTGTTTGAGCTGAATCAGAAAATCGCTATCAGCTAAAGTTCCAACCGAAATCAGGCCTATGGTCCAACCTTTCGCTAAAACCTTTTGAGCATGTTCTTTCACTGCTGCTTGACCTGCCACCTCAATGACATAGTCTGGCGCACCATCACATTGCTCAATATCTGAAATCACCTGAATCTCTGAAGACACTTGTGATTGAACTTTTTCAACGCTACGAGACGGCACGACAATCCATTTCAGTTGCAAATCTTGAGGCAAGTGAGCATGCACTTCTGCTGCCATTGCTCCAAAACCAATCATCATCAACTTTTTCATGACAGCACCTGATATTTATAAATGTTTATTAAAACCACCTGAGACATCGAGTGCCGCACCTGTGGTGTACGATGCCAATGGAGATGCCAAGAAAACTAAAGCACGGGCTGGTTCTTCAGGACGGCCTAAACGCTGCATTGGAATACCGCGGTTTTTAGCAATATTGCCTGTCCATTCTTCCCATGACTGGTTTAAGTCTGAGCGAGTTTCATAACGGCGTTTCCACTGCGCAGACTCGACCATTCCGAGTAAAATCGAGTTCACACGAACACCATACTGAGTAAACTCGTGAGCCAAAGAATGTGTCAGATTCAACAACGCCGCTCGTGCTGATGAAGTGGCAATCATGTGTGGCTCTGGTTGCAATGCCAGTAACGAGTTCACATTGGTAATCGATGCATTTGCAGAGTGTTTTAAATCTTCAAGAAAAGCCCGAACCGGATGTAAAACACTGAAATACTTCAGCTCAATTTCTTTCATCCAGTCTTCATCTTGCGTATTTTCAAAGTTTGAAACGCGGCCTTGTCCAGCATTGTTAATGAGCATATCAACATTGCCTAAATTGAGTTTTACGTCTTTGGCAAATTGTTGAACTTCTTCTTTTTTCAACACATTACATGCTTTGGTAAAAATATTGGCATGCGGATATTTCTCTAAAATATAGAGTTTTGACGCATTCAAACGCTCTTCATCGCGACCACACCAAGCTACTTTTGCACCTTCTACAACCAGTATTTCAACAGCAGCCAGCCCAATCCCAGAGGAGCCACCCGTAACAACTGCAACTTTTCCTTCAACTTGGAAGCTCATAATCCTTAATCTCTCTTACGATTGTTCCTGAATCGTCAACATAATTTGGTTAAATGCTTGCGGTTGGTCGACATAACTTAAATGTCCTGCATCTTGGATGATGTAGTGCTGTTCCAACTGCAATTCCTGAGCAAGCTCTTGTATACCTAACGCAGGAGTGATTTGATCTTGCTGCCCTGCAATCACTGTGCATGGGACTTTTAAATCTGTTAAATAATTACGTATTTCGTCATAGGCAAGTAAGTACGATGCATGTGTGAATCCCTGTAAGGTCAACTGTTGCATCACCTCTGAAACTAAAGCTAAGGCTTGTGGTTCTTGTTTATAAATCAAATGAGGCCCACGGCTTTCTGCCATTCCTTTAGCGCCTAACTCTTTCAACATTTTTGGTCTTTTTTCAAAAACCTGCATTTGTGTTTGTTCATCTTGACGTTGGTAGCCTTGAGCCAAATTGGCGATCACCAAATGTTCTACTCGTTCTGGATAAAGTGCAGCAAATGCACTCGCCTGTAAGGCGCCTAATGAGTGGCCAACAACAATTGCTTTTTCAATTTTTAAAACTTCAAACAGCGCTGCCAAACGCTTTGCATAGTCGGTAGCATTCGGCTGATCAGTTAAAAGTTCATCTGATTTGCCATAGCCCGGTGCATCCCAGGCAATGACATGAAAATGATGAGACAGCACTTCAAGTTGGTTCACCCAAGAAGCAGAACCTGAACTAATGCCATGTAACAGCACAAGGTATTCGCCCTGACCGGCTTCTCGATATGCTTGTTGCTGGCCTTGCACAGTCACCGTTTTAACCGGAAATTCTGCTAACTTTTCAATGAGTGTCATCATTTTTATTCCTTTCCCTTAACTCACATCATCAAACGATTAACGTTTGATTTGAGACAATGGGTGCTCTGGTGGATAGTTTGGAATCGTCGGTTTGCCTGTTCCCAACATCACACACATCAAGGCATCTTCTTGACCTGGGTTAAATAGACCACGGTAGATTCCCGGTGGAATTGAAATCAAGTCACGCTCTTTTAAACGGGTTTCGAATTTTTCGCCGTTGTGCTCAATGAACAAATCAATTTCGCCGCGAAGCATAAAGAAAACTTCTTCAACGTCGTGGTGAATGTGCAAAGGACCTTCACACTGTGGTGGCAACACCATGGTCGAAAACGTAAAGTTTTCTGCTGGTACAGTGTTACCGTCATTTGCAACACCTGTTGCACCTGTACCCATGTAACGCATTTGCGCACGGCGATATTTCGGGTCGTAATCGGCTTGGAACTTCAAAGCATCAAAGTCATATTTACGTGTCTCAAAGCGAGCAATACGCGTGTTTAACCAATCTTCTAAAGAAGAATTTTCTGGTTGTGCCCACGATTCGAATTGTTGTGTAGTCATTTTTTAAACTCCTATACAGTGAATTAATATCGTTTTAAAAGAGGAACCAAGAAAAATGACCCAATGACAGCGACAGCAGCCAAGAAGGTAATTCCCAAATTAAAACTATGTGTTTGCATCACGATGTAACCGATAAGTACAGGTGCAATTGCACTTGCAAAATTACCCAAACCGTTAAATATTCCGCCCGCAGTCGCCCCTACATTTGAGGTGGTTACTTTTGCAAGCAGAGCAAATACAGCGGCCACTCCAAAACCCCAAGCCATCGCACTTAAAGACATCGCTGCAATAATCAATAATGGCTCGGTCATGATGACCATCACATACATGAAAATGCCTGCGAGTAATAAGCCGCTAAAGACTTGAATTGCACGGCGACCCAACTTGTCAGATAAAAACGCACCGATGATTTCGCCAATTAACATGGCAATGAATGGAAAGCTTGAATACATTCCAAATTCTTTGAGGTTGAAGCCTTTGTCTTGCATTAAGTAAGAAGGAACCCAGCTATTTAAGCCCCATAAATAAGTCATCAATGCAATGTTGAAGAGACAAACCAGCCAGAACGCTCTATTGCTCAAAAGTATTTTGGTATTAGCAATATGGCCTTTGAAATTGGTACGTTTGCTCTCGCCTTCAATTTCGACAGTTTTCTTAAGTTGCAAATTACGCAAACCGAAAACAATGCTGAAAATAGCGATTAGCGTTAACCCAGCCATCACAAAAAAAGTGGTGTGCCAGTCATGGTGTGCCAAAACATTTGCAGTGATCGGGAACCCAAGGAATGCACCAATTGGTGTTCCAAGTAAGAACATGGTTGAAGCACGTGCTTGCTGACGGTCTGTATATGTCTGTTTTACAATGGTATAAGCCAAGGCAAACAATGGACCTTCTGCCAAACCGAGAAGTACACGTAAAATCAACATGCCTGAATAACTGGTGGTGAACCCCATGCAAAACATGAGTAAGCCCCATGAAGTTACACTCCAAAACAGCATTTTCTTCGGGTTAAAAATGTCACCCAAAAAGCTTAGAAAGACTGATGAAAAACCATAAGCAAGTAAGAAACTTGTCATGAGCCATCCCAGCTTGGCCTTATCTTCAGCAATTCCCATTGCACTTTGGAAATGAGGATCTGAAAATAAAACCGCAATACTAATCTTGTCGAAAAATGCCAGTACCACACACACCATAAGGACAAAAGCAGGTACCCAATGCTTTAATCCACTTTTTTCTTCATTACTCATGTGTCATTCCTTCGATTTGGTAATGAGAACCAGATTTAATGTTTACGGTTTTAACTTCATGACATTAAATTCAGAATCTTCTAACAGTTTTGGGTCTAAAACAGTGTTGGCTTGCATCCAACGTTTTGCCAGTTTGACCAGTTTCGAATCATTAATGGCAATCATGTTCAGCAAACGATTTTCATGGTCCAGATATAAATAACTCACCTGATCTTCACCGCCTTGGCGAATCACCAACTCTTTCGTTTTTTCAGGTTGATACGTACCTAATATCTGGATATTAAAGTGATATTGATCAGACCAGAGCCAAGGAATATCCGTATATTCAGTTTCAATCCCCAGCATCGACTTCGCTGCGGCAATTGCCTGATTTTGTGCATTTGCCCAAGACTGAATGCAATAGCCCAAACCCGGATGAATCGCGACATCGCCTGCGGCATAAATGTGTTGATCTGAAGTTTGTCCAAAGCAGTTCACCACAATGCCATCTTTCACATCGAGGCCAGCATGTACACCTAACTCTTTAGCAATCTCGGCACCCGCACCCACCACCACACAATCAAACAATTGACTATTTTGTGGATGATTCACCACTTCAACTTTTTGATGAGGTGCTTCAACCAAATGTAGGCTCTTGCTGTCTAAATGAATTTTTGTGCCTTGGGTTTCATGCATATTTTTTAAAAATGCAGAGACTTCAGGACTCACGCTTCTTGCACATAAACGATCGCCATATTCAAAAATATGAACTTCTTTACCTTGCTTACGCGCAGTTGCCGCAATTTCAAGACCAATCCAACCACCGCCAATCACAGCGACATTCTTTGCATGCTTTAAAATTTCAGCCAAACGTTCACAGTCATGCACATTACGTAAGGTCACAACATTTGGAATGAACTGCCATGTATTGACTGGTACACGTGCACGGCTTCCTGTTGCAATCAGTAATTTGTCATAGGGCAAAACCTGACCACTTTCTAGATGAACCTGTTTTTGTTCACGATCGACTTTTGTCGCAATTTCCGGTTTGTGCCATTGAACGTTGAACTCTTGAACCTGCTCATTAGAAAACAGATTCAAACTTTCATAAGTTGCTTCTTTTGAAAGTACTTGCTTAGACAGTGGCGGACGCTCATAAAACACTTGATCTTCATTTGAAACCACGTGAATTTCGCCCACATAACCATTTTGGCGTAGTGTGCTTACTGCCCAACCCGCTGCCTGTCCGGCACCTACAATTACGATCTTTTCCATAGCCATCTTCCTTGTAAAGCAATACCTGTTAAACAGGCTTCACCTGACGGCGGGTTGTGTCATCAAGCCCCCCCTCAATCGCCCACTCGGTGAAAAGCTCTAGACGATGTTCTTCTACACGTGGCTGCCATTCTTCTGTCAAATAATCATCGTTGGTGTAATATTCAAATGCACCGCCTAATGGTGAGTTGACGTACCAAAAATAAGCTGAAGAAATTGGGTGACGTCCCGGTCCAATAAAGGTTGACCATTCCGAACGATTCATATTTAAACCGCCCCCAATCACCTCATGGATATCACGTACGACAAAAGCAACATGATTTAGACCAGCAGGTTTATTTGGAACACTAAGCAAGAATAAATCATGGTGATAACCTTTACCGCGGCAACGTAAGAATGCACCGCGATTTTTGTAGGCATCAGACAAATGAAAGCCTATTTTTTCAATATAGAAATTTTCAGTTGCTGCTAAATCTGGTGTGAAGAACACGACATGTCCAATCGCAACAGGTTGACCTTTTTCATAGACAGGACTTGCCGCATTCACACGTTGAATATTGCCGTATTGGTTAATGCCTTCCGTTTTAAGTTCTTGAACATCTTTCACAAAACTTTGTTCAAAACGAATGGTCATGCCATTTGGATCAAGGCACTGAACTGTATTTTCAGAACGCTTAAAACCATTTACATCGGCTAGGCGGCCTGCTAAGTCTTCAAGGTCTTGAGCATGATCAACACCCCACGTGACTTCACGTAAAGTTGAACCTTGCTCAATCGCAGGTGGCAAACGGTCATCATCACAATTAAATAGATAAATCTTGCTACCGTTTTGAGTCTGATATAAATCAGTGCCTTCAATATCAGAAGCACTTTGGTTTAAACCAAAATCTGCTAAAAACTTGTTTGAAGCGGCTCTATCTTCAACTCCAAACTTTAAAATCTCGATCCCTGTAATCATTTGACTACTCCTTAGTTAAAGACAAAACCGCCATTGACCGGAATATTTTGACCTGTCACAAAAGAGGACAAATCCGACAGTAGATACAATGCTGTCCCATTTAAATCTTGTGGAAGTTGCTGACGCTGAATCGCTCTTCCGTTGACATATAAATCGTGACGTTCCTGCGGTACATATTCGGTTGCTTCAACCAAAGTCAGACCTGGAGACAATGTGTTGACACAGATATTGAACTGCCCCAACTCTCTTGCCATTGAACGTGTCATGGCAAAAATTGCACCTTTACTTGCCACATAAGCCATCAGGTTCGGCGCACCCCATAAAGCAGTATCTGATGCAACATTCACAATCTTGCCAGCAGCCGACTGCTTTAAGTGTGGAACGCATGCCTTACTGATTAGCCATGTGCCTTTCACATTAATATTCATGACCCGATCCCAAAGTTCAGGATCATAATCAATCATATTTTTTCCACCTACATTCGTTGCAAGCGCCGCACAGTTCACAAGGCCATCCAACCCTTTTAACAGCTCAACACTTTTTGCTACCGCATTTTCAATCGAGGTCGCATAGGCAAGGTCAACGGTGACCGCATGAACATGAAGTCCTTGTTTCTGTAACTCTTGTGCTTCTTGCTGAACGAGCTCAGACAAAATATCTGCCATTACAACCTCAGCACCAGCTTCAGCAATCGCTTGGGCGAAATCTCGCCCTAAACCACGTGCAGCACCAGTCACTAAAACTTTTTTGCCTTGCAGCAACGCTACATTAGCCATGAGCTTCTTCCTGCATCTCAATACGGTTTGATGCATTTAGTGCAGCAATTTTCTTTAATTGCTTCTCAGCTTCTTTCTTCATTAAACGGCGTAAACGTGCAAGACCCACATCGTGTTGATAGAGGAATTCTCTTTCACGCGCATTTGGTGCAAGGTTTTCTAAAATAATGCGGTCTTGCTCCAACACATCCCAATGCAACTGTTCTAAGTGATTGCGATATAAGAAACGCCATACATTACGTTGCCAGCCACTTACTTTACGGCAGCGCCAGAAAAATACGCGGGTATTGTTGGCATCAATTGGCGTTGCATAACCTACAATCCAAAATTCGCCACCCGGACCAAATTGTTTACGGTACGGAATTGAAAGACGTAACCAACTTGCACCTGTAGAGCCGTATTCAACCCAGTCGAAGTTCACACCCGTTTGGCCTTCTTTTTCAAAAACAAAGCCATTATCTGTAGTACGGTGCTTCATCTCTGCGGTACGTTCACCATCTGCCATCGAATGTGATGTCGCGTGTAAATAGGTCCCGTGCATTGGGTCCATCACGTTATCAATCGCGTATTGATGGTTTACTTTCCAGTCGGCTTGGCAAAGGAATGCACTCCACTCTTCGCTTGCAAGTTGTTCTGGGAACTCAAGCGGTTTTGGCTGTTCATTTGCGTCGATACCAAACCAAATAAAAATTGCGCCATGCTGTTCACTAACTGGATAGCTTTTTAAGCATTTAGTTCCTGTCATTGGACATTCGTGAACGGCTGGTACATCTGCAACCACACCATCAGCACGAACTTCAACACCGTGATACCAACAAGCAACTCGGTCACCTAAGTTCCAGCCTAATGAAAGACGAGCACCACGGTGCGGACAGCGGTCTTCAAGTGCGTGTACCTGACCTTCGGCATCACGCCAAACCACAATGTTTTCACCCAAACGGGTAATTCCGACCGGATTGGCAGCCACTTCCCAACTTGCTAAAACCGGATGCCATTGATCACGTAAACCGAGTTCTAAATATTCTTCAGCGCTTTGTGAAGCTGATACGATTGCGTTCATTTTATTCTTCCTTGAATTAATAACCTAAACGTTGCATTTCTTCTGTAAAGCTCGCAGAAGTCCATTCATCACCAGATTCACAGCGGAAACCCTGCTGATTAAGTGCAGAAACAACGTCATCTAATGCTGTTGCGCCCGCAGAAAATGCTTGAATCAAGTTCTTTACAAAGTCTTGTTCGTAGACGGTTGGTTCTTTATAACGTGTTTGCCAAACCAACAATTCAGATTGACCAGGAATTTGAATATTGTTGATGCCTGCATCGGTTGCCGGCGTTGCATGAATCCAGCTTGCCAACTTTTCATTAAATGTCTTCATTGTTCTGCTTCCTTGTACCTGTGAGGACTAGAGTTGAATTTGAATATCTTGTCCTTCAACACGAACTGGGTACGTACATAGGTTTCTACATCCCGGTCCACTTTTTAGCTCACCTGTCTGAATGTCAAAAATTGCTTCGTGCAATGGACATTCAACAGTTTGATCTTCGATAAATCCTTCGGTTAATAAGGCATATGCATGAGGGCAAACATTTTCAATCGCAAAGTAATTTTCATCGACGAAAAATACGCCAATTTTCTTCCCTTCAATTTCGATGGCTTTCGGCTCATCTTCGCTAACGTCACCCTGCTGACAAATTGAGATCCAGCTCATACCTTGCGTCCTCATTTTGTTTTATATACAAAACATAATTTGATTTTCAAAACATGAGCTAAGCATAATACCCTTGATCATTTTTTGTCAAAGTAAAAATAAATAGATAATTCATTGGCTTAATGAATTTTAAATATTTTGTTACGTTTCAAACAAGAAACAAAGTTTTAAATATAAAAATTGTTTTATGTATTTTTAACAATTACAATAGTTCTAAAATAAAGCAGCATGCCCCAAATTGAACCTTGTTTTATTTATAGGAAAATGACACGAATGAGCCTAACTATTGAAGAAGATTCGCAAGAATCAGAAACAACAAAAAATGATGATCGATATTTAGTACCCGGTCTTGTACGGGGTTTAGCCATCTTGCAAGCATTTAACCAACAAGCACAAGAAATGACGATTACAGAAATCGCTGAAATTTTAGAAGTGAACCGTTCTAGTGCATTTCGTCTAATCTATACACTCGAATCTTGCGGCTATTTAAGGAAAGCTTCTCAAAAAACTTATGCACTTGATTCAAAAGTCATGGAATTAGGTTTTAACAGTTTATCTAAACTTTCATTGCTCGATTTATCGACACCATTAATGAAAGAACTACGTGATCAAACCAAACTTGCCGTGCACCTTTCTATTTTAGAAGGCACACATATTGTCTTTGTAAATAATATTCAGTCGATGGGAACCTTCACGAGTAACATTAGCTTAGGTACTCGCTGGCCTGCCCATGCAACCGTAATTGGTCAAATGTTATTGTCTGATTTACCTGAAACTGAAGTACGTCAGCGTTACCGTAACTTTGATGATTGGGATAGTTTTTCTGAACTGACTCCAACCAATTTAAAAACCTTATTGCAAAGATTAGTTTATGTAAAAACACAAAAAACGATGGTGAGCTGGGGTCATTATAACCATGATATGGCAGCCTGTGCGGCACCTATCTTTAAACAGTCAAATGGCAAAATGGTCGCTGTTATTTCAGTGAGTTGCCCAATTACAACCTATGATGAAAGAACGTTTAAAGAAGATATTGCAAGCCTAGTCGTTGAAACAGCAAACAAAATTTCAAAATTTATTTATTAAAAAAAGCGACGTTAAGTCGCTTTTTTTTGCAATTTTATTTCAGAAATTAAAAATTACGCTTAAATACGTTCCCATTCATATCTTGAAAAATAACTGTTGAATGGTTTTCTTTAATATCAAACTTTAAATATTGCTGTTTAAATTGTACAACAGTATAAAAC
The DNA here is from genome assembly GCF_001423205.1 of Acinetobacter sp. Leaf130. Lineage (NCBI taxonomy): Bacteria > Pseudomonadati > Pseudomonadota > Gammaproteobacteria > Moraxellales > Moraxellaceae > Acinetobacter > Acinetobacter sp. Leaf130. The sequence goes on along the minus strand of NZ_LMOE01000001.1, from coordinate 99,085 downwards.
TCTTCAGCGCCATCATCTAAACCAGTAGCAGACACCTGAGTACCTTGTGGAAAATCCTTGAACCATTCAGCATTATAAAAATCTGACACTGAATTAAATTCACAATATTTTTCTGGCTCTGCCATTATTTTTGCGGCAATTTGATCAAACTGTTGCTGTTTATAACCATCTAAGCTCAACAACATGACCATTCTCCAAACTAAATCGGCTCAGAAGATAAATTCTGTTTCTTTTTAACCTTTTCCCATTGATACCAACCATAAGCTGCCATTAGAACAAAGGCTGCATATAAAGCGGCTGTTAAAAATAAATCTTTATAGATAAACATGCCTACATAAATAATATCAACGAACACCCAAAGTACCCATGTTGCAATATGCTTGCGACTAGTCCAATAGGTTGCGAGTAAACTAAACGCTGCAAGTTGCGAATCAAGCATTGGCACAGCCGCATCGGTAAAGTTTTTAAGAATCAAACCAAAGAGCAAACCACCTACCGCTGCAATAATCATTTGAAAAATTGCTTTTTGAACTGCAATCGGTTCAATACGAATGTCATGATCTTGCTGCTTTCCCTTGAACCAGTAGTAAAAACCATAAAAATTTACGACCATGAAAAAGAACTGCAAAATCGTTTCACCATAAAGCTTAAATTCGTAGAACAAATAAGCATATAAAACAAAGGCAAAGAAATTAAACAGCCAACACCACATGTTCCTAATAACAGTTAATCCAACTCCAATTAGGCTAATCAAGACTGCAAAAATTTCTAAAGGTGACATAAGAACAGCTTCTTATAGAGATCAATTCGACGAGGTATTATGAGAAAAATATCAATTTAAGCAAACTGCTAATTTGAAATCAAAAAATCTGTGGTTCATGCTTGAATATAATTTGTACTTTTCTATTTCTGTGTTATAAAAATATCATCTATATTTTAATATACTTATCATGTTTTTATCTAAAGCCCATCTATGTCTAGTTCATCAATTCTATGCCTTAGAGGTCAATGTCTCTATGGCCGATTGGCGACGTCCTTCTTTTGGACAATTTGGCGCTTCGGATGAGAAAATCAAGAAGTTAATTACATAATATATTCTTTGATTTTTCTTAAAAGGCCGCCATAAAACGCGGCTTTTTTTATGCCCTTTTAAAAGACAAAAACCAAACTTTCTGGAGCTTTATATGAAGCCGTTATTTGAACAACAGAGTATATCCACCCCGCAGATTCAGCCGGTTGTAGCATTATCTTCATCTCCGACTCGCCTTGCTACAGCCGGCCAATTTATTGCTGTCGTCATTATTTGGTCACTTACCCCACTCGCAGCCGTCTGGACAGTACAAGAAATTCACTGGGCATGGGGGTTATTTATTCGATTCAGTTTGGCGATTCCAATCGCCTTACTCTGTCTACGATTTTTTCGTTTAAAACTCATCTTTAGTAAAAAAGCTGTTTTAAGTTATTGTGCTGGAGCCATTGGTTTATTTGGTTCTATGGCCTTTTGCTATATGGGTGCAGATAAAGTCCCCTCTGCCATTATTTCAATTATTTACGGTACTTCTCCGTTGGTGTCTGGACTAATCAGCTCTTTTTTATTAGGACGTGAACGTTTTTCGGCATGGCAGTGGCTTGGGCTCGGTATCGCTCTTGTCGGGATGAGTTTTACTTTAGGACTGTCTTCATCAGGTTTTCAGCTCAATCGCTTCGGTATTATGTTAGAGCTGATTGCGATGCTGTTTTATGTATTGTCGACTTTTGCTGTAAAATCTGTCGGAGCACATATTCCACCAATTACACAAATGACAGGTGCCACCCTTGTTTCATGGGTCGGTTATATATGCCTGTTACCTTTCTTTTGGTCACATCTTCCAACTGAATTTCCGAGCCTTAAAATTTCAATAGCGGTGCTCTACAGTGCAGTCTTTTCATCTGTGCTTGCCATGATTTTCTATTATCAACTCATCAAAGTCCTACAACCGACCACTGTGTTGCTCATTACCATTATTACCCCAGTTTTAGCTACATTTTGGGGAACATGGTTCAATCATGAACAGCTCAGCTCACATCTTATTTTAGGTTTAACGCTGTTATGCTTAGGATTACTGATGTATTCACGTCGTCCAACATAATGTTTTATAACCTGATTGAGGCTACTCATCAGGTTATTCCCCCCCTCATATTTATATTAATCTTAAGAATAAAAGTTTAGTTTTATTTTGATCCTTCCTTCTATTTTTGTTTACGAAGTAGTCTATAAATTGTATTTGACAGTTTTCTAACGATCGTTTAAAAACTTATTAAAGACAAATAAAGGACATCACGATATGTCAAATCAAGAAGGAAAAGTTAGCCGTGAAACTCGCGGACATATTTTTTTAATTGGGCTAGATCGGGCAGCAAAACGTAATGCCTTTGATAGCCACCTGATTAAAGATTTATCACTAGCGCTCACCGAATATGAAAATAATGATGAGCTGCGCTGTGCAGTAATATTTGCCCATGGTGAGCATTTTACTGCTGGATTAGATCTGGTTGAGTTACAACCTAAGCTTGCCACAGGTGTTTTTGATTTTAGTGATGAAGAAGTAAACCCTTGGGGCACTGTGGGTCGAAAACTGAGTAAACCTTTAATTGTTGCGGTACAAGGCTATTGTTATACCGCTGGTATTGAACTCTTTCTGAACGCAGACATTGCTTTAGCAAGTGAAAATACTCAGTTTGCGCAAATGGAAGTTCAGCGCGGCATCTTACCTTTTGGTGGGGCAACAGCACGCTTTACACAAGCCGCAGGTTGGGCCAAGGCCATGCGCTATTTACTGACAGGTGACCCTTTTGATGCAAAGGCTGCCTTGGATATGAACCTGATTACAGAAATTTGCCCTGAAGGTACGGAGCTCAACCGTGCCATCGAGTTAGCTGAACATATCGCTCAAGCTGCACCACTTGCTGTAAAAGCCACCCTTGCCTCTGCACATGAAGCCATCAATGAAGGTTATCAAGCTGCATTTAGCCAGTTACAAAATCATCTTCATCCCTTATTAAAAACTGAAGATGTGCAAGAAGGAGTTTTTGCCATGTTGCAAAAAAGACCTCCTGTTTTTAAAGGTAAATAAGGCTTCATCAAGCAAGAAAAATAAAGAGAAAAGCAATGCAATTAGCAACTCAAACGAACGAACAGCTTAGCCAAAATGTACAATTTTCAGCTTTAGATGGCTATCAACTCTACGGCACACGTTACTTTACGACGACAGCAGCTAAAGCCAATATTGTCGTTGCTGGAGCTACTGGCGTACCACATGAATTTTACCGTCGCTTTGCTGAATATATGACGCAATATGGTTATCAAGTATTCACCTTCGATTATCGAGGTGTGGGGAAATCGAGTCCCAAATCTTTAAAAGGATTCGATATGTCTTATTTAGACTGGGGACAATATGACTTAGCAGGTGCCATTGAATATTTATCACAAGAACCCCTGCCTCTTTTAATGGTGGGCCACTCTTACGGCGGTCACGCATTAGGGCTATTACCTAATCATGATAAATTATTGGCCTGCTACACGTTTGGCACTGGGGCTGGCTGGCACGGCTATATGCCACTCAAAGAACGTTTTAAAGTTCAAGTGGTCTGGAATATTGTGTTTCCACCTATCGTTGCTGTGACAGGTTATTTGCCTTGGAGCAAATTTAATATGGGTTCTGACTTGCCATTAAATGTGTATAAACAATGGCGCAAGTGGTGTAAAAATCCTAAGTATTTTTTTGCTGACCCAGAACAGCAACATTTAATTGAACAATATGCTTCGGTCAAAACACCAATTTATGCAGTATCGGCACTTGATGATGATTGGGCTTTACCCACTTCTTGTCGCGCATTTATGCAGCATTATCGACAAGCTCCAGTCACATATATCAGCCTTCAACCTCAAGATGTTTCTATGAAAACAATTGGGCATATGGGCTACTTTAAAAAAGGTGCTGAACAGATCTGGAGTAAAATCCGTACTACTTTTGATGATTTGGTACAAGCCTGATTTATGTTTTGGATAATTTAAGATGAGACCGCAAAAACTTGCGAAAGAAGAATTGCTCAAGCACTGTGCTTTGCAGTTTAAAACCTATGGTTATGCAGGCACCAGTATGGACATGCTGGCAAAGGCTTGCGGCCTAACCAAAGCTTCTTTTTATTATTATTATCCAAACAAAGAAGCACTATTGCTTGAAGTGCTCAATAGCACTCATCAGTATTTGATTCATTCTTTATTTGGAAATACGGTAAAGTCCGAACTCTCAGCCATTGAACGGTTTGAGCAAATGCATGAGCGTGCTATTCATTTTTTTACACAAGGAGTGAATGGTTGCTTAATAGGTATTATTTCTATGGAAGCAGCATATGGTTCACCTAAAATTTTAGCCAAAATACGCAGCATTTTTGAGGACTGGCAACGTGCAATCCAATCTATTTTTGCGAAGAGCCTTGCTCAAGATCAAGCAGAGATTTTAGCAAAACAAAGTATTGCTGATTATGAAGGTGCGATCTTGATGTACCGTGTCACCCATGATGAGTTTTATATTAATCAAGTCAAACAACGTATTCTTGGATTTCTCAATTCATAAAAAATAAAGCCCACTTCAAGTGGGCTTTATTTGATTAATAAGGCTTATTCAACTCTAACGATTTTACCTAGTTCATCGTGGTGAACGACTGTAATTTTTTGGCTACGACCCTGCTCAATTTCATGTTCAGGTAAATCAAAATAGCGTGCATAATCATCAGTCTGTTTCATTTTAAGCGCATTACCACCGACACGACGCTCCGGTAGCACATGGCTCCACAACAATAAACAAATTGCACAAGCAATTAATGCGGTAAGGCCATGTTCAATTCCTAAACCAAAGGCACTAAATAAACGATGTACCAAATGAGTTTTTTGTAGTTCAACCAATAACCATACAAACACGAACGGACGCCACAACAACAACCAAACCGCCCACATCATGGCTGTGCTTGTTGTAGAAGCATAGCGTTTATGCCATGGTAATTGACGGCGTAAATCAATAATCAACGAATCTGTCTTCATTTCTCTCTTTACCTAACGAAGTGCTGTGCTTTTTCCCCAGACATCAATACAGCACGATCTTTAAAATCTCATGACTCTTGCATTTCATCTAACGAATGCCCCGATCCGGGCTCACCCAACGTGCTCGTTTCTCATCTCCACGTCGTAAGACTTTTGGAAATGCCACAATGGTTGCCGAAATCGTAATTAACCAAAAGACTAGCGGGTACCAAATCATCCAGAAATAATTTTTTCCTAGGTTTGGTTCATAACGACTATCCATCCATTTGCTTAAAGCAAACTGAATTAGACAAGTTGCCCCCAATAAAATACCGCTACCATACGGTAAAAATGGAGAGCTCACAACGGCTAGTGCTGGTAGTGGTAAAATAAAATGTGCCAACCACAATACAGCCATCGCTAGCATTAAATATGACCAGACTAATGTTAAGCAAAGCTCAAACATTAAAGGCCATAAAAAATTCAATTTTGGCTTGGTGAACACATCAATATTTTTAATTAATACTTGTGCGCCACCCATTGCCCAGCGTAAACGTTGTTTCCACAACCCATTTAAGGTTTCAGGCATTAAAATCCAAACCAAAGCATTCGGTTCAAACTCAATATCCCAACCTGCACGCTGTAACTTCCAAGTAATATCGATATCTTCAGTCAACATATTGGGTGACCAATAGTCGACTTGGTGAACGGCGCTTTTACGAAAAGCCGTAATTACACCTGATACAGTAAACAAGCGACCAAAGGTACGTTGTGCACGTTTAATCATGCCTACAATCGAAGAAAACTCACCGACCTGAATACGCCCTAATAAAGTTGAGCGAGTACGGATACGTGGGTTTCCAGTAACCGCAGCAACAGTCGGATTTTCAAGAAAATGACGAATCATCCACTTTGCTGCATGTGGATCAAGTAACGCATCACCATCAATACCAATTAAAAACTCGGCATCGGTCATTAAGCTTCCGGCTTGCAACCCCATGGCTTTACCTTGGTTTTGAGCCAAATGAACAACACGAAGTTTTTCATGTTGTTCTGCTAAACGGTCGAGTACTTCGCCGGTATTGTCTGAGCTACCATCATTAATCGCGATGACTTCAAAATGAGGATAATCCAGTTTTAAAGCATGGCTAATGGTTTCTTCTGCATTATCCCCTTCATTAAAACAAGGAACTAATACAGCGACTTTTGGATAACTTTCTAATGGCGCTGGTTGATCGTAAGGCGGAGCCTGACGTTCTCTCCAATAGAAAATGATCGCACCCATCATCCATAAATACGACATGAATAATGGGTAATAAAAAACGAATTTTAAGGCATGCGACCATATTGCAGCAAAGATTGTCATGTTTCAGCCCCGACTATGGCACAAGACGAGATGATTTTTCAGCAAATGCTTTATGCATTACGTCAACATCCGGATGATCTTTAATTGGGTCATCAGGGTAATATCCCACATGCATTACACCTTGCTGATACAGTGAATGAATTGTTGCTGCCATTTCAGTTGAAGGTACCTTTTCGTTTTTACGCCAGTCGGTTGCCTGTAATTCAAAAACGGTTTTCTTGAGGCCATTCGGGTATTGTTTCACGCGATCAATCATGTCTTTATAGAACTGATCTGAATTATCGACCTGCTCCATATAAGGCATTGCCATAATAGCTGTAAAATCATAACGTTTTAATGACTCTTCAAGAGATTGAGAGTACCAATTTTCCGCATATGGTTTTAACGCGACTTGCGCATATAAATTGCGTGCAGTCACCAAGAACGGTTCATATTGTCGCACGTCATCAACGAGTTGCATCGCAAAATCATCTAGATATTTTGTCTTATATGCAGTCCACTTTTGCAAGTCTTGGTCGTTCTCACGGATTTTTGCTAAATCTGTTGGTAAGCCTTGTTTCGCATAGGCTTTTAAAGCATCAGGGCTTGCATCTTCATAATCAGATAATGTCACGTCATCATGGAACAAGAGGCCATTAAATGGCGTTGATTTTGCCAAATCCTGATAAATTTCACGAATCGTTTGACGTGCATCGGCTGAGAATGGACTTAAACGGATATACCCCATATTAAGGTGTTCACCTGCTTTTTCCTGCTGAGTCACCACCAAGTCCTTAGAAACAGGATCAGTTTTTGGTAGTTCCCACGCCAATAACGGCATCCATGCATAAATACGGCTTACAGATGTGCGCGTTTGAATTTGCCATGCAACACGGTTAAACAAGTCTGCACGCATTGGAATATGACGGTTTGGGAAATAAACCATATCAGCAGAACCATTCGCATCTGGATCTGAAAATGCCTGTAAATAAACTGTATTTACACCCATGCCATTAATTCGATCTAACAAGTGTCCTAAATTACGCTCTTGTTGTTTCGGGTCTGGATCATAAATATAGTCCAGATCAATATGCATGATTTTTTGCGGACGATTATTATCCGTTAAATTTAATTCACGGTTTTTAATTTCTTGAGCCAAATCATCAGTTGTCATTCCGCCTTCTACCAAAATACGGCTCATATTTTGTAGAGATTGTTTTGCATGGTCTGCCCCATCATCAAGCGTAATGGTCACTGGCATACCTAATTTTTTTGCAATTTGAACAGTCTGCATATTATAGCGACCATATGGCCACACCATAATACGTGGTGAACGTAAGCCATGCGCTTTTAATAAGTCATTATTCTTTTTCAGATCGTTATAAATACGTGCCTGATATTGTGCATCGTTCTCATATGTTTGTGTTTTAACATCATAAAAACGTGTGGTCGCAGCAGGTTCAGAGTTGCCTTGTGGGTTTCCTGTAATACCACGATGCAAATGATAGCTATGATTCGCGATTTCGACTAAACCGCTGTCTTGCATCTCTTTAAGCTCATTCCAGCTTAAGATCTTATCGCGAGAGATTTCTTCGCCAGAGAAGTCAACTTTTTGACCAGCTTTTGGTTCTGACCATGAACCGACTACAGCCAAAACAACCGGAATCTTTTTTGCCTTAATAACAGGATATGCATTTTGATAAAAAGACTGATAACCATCATCTACGGTCAATAATACTGGCTTAGTCGGCAGTTGATATTTACCTTGATGTGCACGAATTAATTGATCAACGGTAATAAAATGGAAACCATTCTTTTGCAACCATTCAACATGCTGAGTAAATTGTTGAGTAGTAACCGCATACTCAGGAATCATTGCATTTTTTGTATCAGTAATTTCATGATAGCCAATGACCGTAAGTGTTGAAGCATCAATTTTTTGTGGTTTAGCCAATGCCATACCAGACATGCCAGTAAGGGCTAATCCAAGCGTAAGATTCAACAAAGGAGATGCAAAGCGGATAGTCATGAAATAGCGTCTCAATAACAATATAGATTATTTATGTGAAATTTGATGTTAGGACGCAAATTTTCTGAAATTTGGTCTTAATATCATCCTGTCCACAAATGAACAGTTTTTCAGTCAGCATTTATAATCAAATAACCTGAAAATAAGCTTAAATATTCAAAAAGCTAAAATATAAATTATGAATGTATTTATATTTAAAGCTCATATAAACAAGAAAGCCCCCTAAAGGGCTTTAAGTTTTTCGCTAGTCACGGGTTTTGACATCAAACAATTCAATTTCAAAAATTAAATTAGAATTGGCTGGAATAATCTTACCCATTTTACGCTCACCATATGCTAAATGAGCAGGTACAATAAGTTTACGCTTACCGCCAACTTTCATTCCCATGATACCTTGGTCCCAGCCTTTAATGACACGGCCTGTTCCAATCACGCATTCAAAATAATTACCGCGGTCGATTGAAGAGTCAAATTTTGTACCGTCTTCTAACCAACCTGTATAGTGAGTCGTAATCAAAGCGCCTTTAACCGCTTCTTTACCTTCACCTACTTTTAAATCGATAATTTCTAATTCATTTGACATGGTTTACCCCTTAAACAGAATCTTTAAATAGCAACTGGTACTTAGTGTACCAATTGAATCTGTAGAATTTGTTGCGCTTTTCTATTTTACTGTAACTGTGTCCACACGACATTTGCCTGACCCTTTTCACCTAAAAGAGTCCACTCTGTATCCATCACATTTAACTGTAGCTGCATGGTACGTTCACACAGTTGTTCGAGCTCAGCTGTGCTTGCAGGTGCGATTTGCCAAACCTGAACGTTACTTAACGTTTTAATTTTACTATTTCTCTTCCACCACTCTTCGACTTGTGTGCCATACACAACAATCGCAACTTGTTTACAGCGTGCACTCGCTTTTTTAACTTTATCTTCCGAAGGTAAGCCCACTTCAATCCATGTTTCCAACTGACCTGTTAAATCCTTCTGCCATAACGCTGGTTCATCAGTTTCAAAAAGATCTTTTGTAAACTCAAGCTCATCACTTGCAAAACGGGCAAAGGCCATTAAACGAACCATTAAACGTTCTAAAGTTTCCGAAGGATGTAAGGCAAGCGTCAGTTGGTAATCACCATAAATATGGTCATCCATATTCGCAATATTCAAGTCTGCCTTATAAATTGTTGCTTTAAGCGCCATGATTAATATGTTCCAAAATTTGGCGCTAAGGATACTCGATTTTAGCTAAAAATTATAAAAAAACTGAGTAATGTAAAACATCGCGATGGTGAAATTTGCATATTCTTCCAAAACGCTCCACTTATTTTAGAGTTGGCTGGCTTTTTGCTTAAAAGAGATATTCTCCTCTTCCGAAAATTGATGACTTATGTGGCAAAAGCTCAAGCGTAGTTTATTTTTACAGGTTCTTTGTGCTCTCTTTCTTGGTGTTGCAGTTGGAGCTGGTTTTCATGATTTCTCCCTATCTTTAAAGCCATTGGGTGATGGTTTTATTTCTTTAATTAAGATGCTGATTGCACCAATTGTGTTTTGTGTGGTTGTACTCGGTATTTATGGTGCAAATGACATCAAAAAAATGGGCAAAGTCGGTGCAAAAACCATTCTGTATTTTGAAGTGGTCACCAGTATTGCTTTAGTTTTAGGCATTATTGTGGCCTATGTATTTAAACCTGGTGTTGGCATGAACATCGATATCAGCCATTTAGATGCAAAAGATTTAAGCACCTATACCGAACGTGCACATGAAATGCACACAGGTTCGGAATTTCTGCTCAATATTATTCCAAAAACCTTCACGGCTGCTTTTGCAAACGGCGATATTTTACAAGTTTTATTAATCGCTATTTTATTTGGTGTAGCACTACTTTTAATTCCTAAACATTTGGCAGAGCTGGTACGTCAGGCTTTGGAAGCTTTTTCTGAAGTCTTCTTTAAAATTATGGGACTGATTATTCGTTTAGCGCCTATTGGTGTGTTCGGATCAGTGGCCTATACCACTGCCAAATTTGGTTTAGATTCACTTCTACAATTGGGTTATTTAGTTTTACTGTTTTATGCAACCTGCATTTTATTTGTCGTTATTGTTTTAGGTTCAATTTTAAAACTTGCCGGTCTCAACATCTTCAAATTTGTGGCTTATTTTAAAGATGAATTAGCCATTGTTTTAGGTACAGCATCTTCTGACTCTGTTCTTCCTCAAATTATGAAAAAGCTTAAAAATTTGGGAATTAAAGATTCAACTGTAGGACTGGTTATTCCTACTGGTTATTCCTTTAACCTAGATGGATTTTCAATTTACTTAACTTTAGCTGTTATTTTTATTGCACAAGCCTGCAATATTGATTTATCTACGCACGACTTGTTGGCTATTTTATTAGTTTCGCTCATTACTTCTAAAGGTGCACACGGTATTCCCGGTTCAGCTTTAGTTATTCTTGCAGCCACGCTTTCAGTAATTCCAAGCCTCCCTGCGATTGGTCTAGTACTTCTACTTTCAGTCGACTGGTTCATTGGCATTATTCGTGCCTGCACCAACTTGATTGGTAACTGTGTTGCGGCCGTAGTCATTGCGCATTGGGAAAAAGATATTGACCATGCTCAGGCTAAAGCCGTGCTAAATACTAAACCTTAAAATCCGTTCTAGAGAACATTGAATCATCTTTTCTCAATGTTCTCTAATCTTCAATTCGGCAATTCAATAAATCAGTTTCAAATGCCAACCAATCGTGTTCATGTTGGCTAATCATTTCAATCCGGTTATCAATGCCCTCTTCGCCAGACTTATAATTAAATTGCTGCGGATTAAAGTTAAAGGTTTTCCAACCCTGATCTGTATTAAAAATTCCCTTAATTCGCAACCAGTCTTTTTGTGCACATAGCACATCGAGCAAAGCATAAAACTCAAATTTCCAGCGTTTAGGCAATTTCCAACCCGCGACAATATAACCTTGTGCCGACTCGATATAATGATAAGGTAACTGCTGAATTTCTTTCACGACCTCTGTTTCAGTCATTTGTTTTTGAAGTTTAAGTAAAGGTTGAATAGAGCGTTCGGTTAAACGAGCAGCTACATCAATTTTATTTAACGCTAACTGACCATGTTCAGTTTTAATCCACTCTTGTTGATAAGGCTGATATTCTTCTTTTAATAACTCAAGTGCCTGATCATCTTCAAAAGTCATCACATCTGTATGTGACACCACCACAATCTGAGCAGCTTTTAACTGATCTTCATAAAGGTTTTGCTTTACCCAGTTTGTATCATGCAAACGGCTACCATCTACAACTGTGACTAATGCTCGCATGGCTAAACTACTTTGCCAATGCGGTTCAGTCAGTTGATCAAATAACTGCGAAGGATGCCCAAGACCAGTCGGTTCAATAAATAGTCGGTCTGGCTTTTGTTCACTCAATAGACGGGCTAAAGCAATATGCATAGGCAATTGACTGCTACAACATAAGCAACCACCTAATAATTCTTTGACTGCATATCCTTCATCTTGAGGTAAGAGTTGTTGGTCTACTCCAATTTGCCCAAACTCATTCATTAATACAGCCCAGACCTCATCTTTAGGCTTCTGACTTAATAAATGCTGTAATAACGTGGTTTTTCCCGCCCCTAAAAAACCGGAAATAATATGGGTAGGAACAGTTTTTTGGGCAATAAATTTCACGAGTCACTCAAATTAGAACGGTCTAAAACATTTTAGGTATATCACTCTTTTTTGTCATGTAAATGATTTTTAAACTTGGCCGATGATTTTTTAATTTTTACTTAACAAACCAAAAATGAGAATTACATCTCATTTAAAATCTAAATTAACTTTAGATAATCACAATTCAAATGGAATATTCTATTTATGCACATTCACAATTCATGCCAGAGTGTTAGGTTTACGTAACACAATTGGTTTTTTTTCACTCAATAAGAAATATTTTTACACATTTTAAGGTGTATTTAAGCCGGTTAACTTTACAGATTCCGCACATAAACGGTCCGTATATTTCATATTGTTAAGATAGGCGTAATAGATTGTTAAGTTAATTGATGTAATCCCAAGCTCGGCTTAGCATGTGTCCTAGCTTAGTCATTCAGCCATATACGTTTCGTGTAGGTATGAACGATTAGGTTTGATTTACTTTTTTAATGAATTTAAGGATGCCATAAAATGAAATTAGCTAAGACTCTACTTGCAACAACTTTAGCTTTAACTGCAGTATCAACTTTCGCTGCTTCTAAACATGAACAAGCACACAGCACTGCTGGTGAAGAGAAAGTTGTTGTTTCAACTCAAGAACAAGCAAACACAGCAAATGCTGCATCTGATGCTGTAGGTTCTGCTTCTGAAGCTGCTCCTGCAGCTCGTTAATTCTCTCAGCACTCTCCTCCAAGCTCAGAGATAATTTTACTGAAATGAAAAATGGATGCTGAATTTCAGTAAAGAAGAAAAGGATCGAACCATGCTGCGGTTCGATCCTTTTTTTTAAGAAGATTTTTTATACATACTACAAGATGGGTTGTGATTTTCTTGTAGACGTAAAACCTTACGGTGCTCGGCTGCTTCAAAGCGGCAACGTTTCCACTCAGTATTTAGATTTAATTGAGGCACTTCACATGGCTTGCTCTGTTCATCAACAGCAACCATGGTGAAATAACAGCTATTGGTATGGCGCACTGTACGCTTCTGGATATTTTGGGCTTCAACACGTATTCCCACTTCCATTGAAGTACGGCCTACATGGTTAACACTTGCCAAGAAGGTTACCAGCTCACCTACATAAATAGGTTCTTTAAAATTCACCTTATCTACAGATAACGTCACCACGTAGCCACCCGAATAACGACTCGCACAAGCGTAAGCGACTTGGTCTAGTAGTTTTAGAATCGTACCACCATGAACATTACCTGAAAAATTTGCCATATCAGGCGTCATCAAAACTGACATCGTCAATTCAGACTGGTCATCAGTTGCTGTGGTTATTTCATCTAATGTAGGCATAGCTCAACTCTGTGTCTTAAAACAAGCTCAGTCAACATTATGGTTGATAATTCACAAAAAAAACATGATTAAATCCACAACATGGCATTGTATTTTTTAATATCTCTGATTGTTTTTTAAAATCTAATTTTTTAAAGCATTATTTTTAAAGTTATTTTTTATAGCTGCATCATTTATTTTAAAGTTTTATAGAACATGCTATGCCATTTTATTCCACGCTTAATGGCATAGCAGGGTCTTACAGATCACTCGCTATACTTTAGTAATAACGCCTGTCACACCATTAATAATCATATCAATGGCGATCGTTCCGATTAATAAAGCAGATAAACGTCCCACAATGTCGAAATAACGGTCGATATGCTTGGCATGTTTATAGCGTAAATGATCATGTGAAAATTTCATCAAAATCAAAATACTACAGGTTAAAAACAAGGTGAAAGCAATCACTAGGGCTGCCTCACCAATTGACATTTCAATGCCTGTAACCACAGCGGCACTAATAGTTCCGGGGCCAATCATAAATGGCATTGCAATGGTGCCAGCCAGATGTTCTGGCGCTCCACGCATTTCACCAATCGTATCGGCACCCTGAAAAACATAGCGATAGCCAATGACCAAAAAGATAAGGCCTCCAAAAATCTGGAAGGCTTCAAAACGTACATTCAGATATTTACTAAAAATTGTTTCGCCGCCCCATGCAAATAGCATGAACACAACAAAAGCAATCAAGCTTCCCTGAATCAGTGCTTTATTAAACACCTTTGTTTCTGAATGACGGATTAGGCCAATCATATAAATGCTCATTAAAAATGGATTGAGCAAAGAGAAAAATAAAGCAAAAGAATGTAGATAAGGAGAAGCCATGCATTGTCCTCTTAAGCTTGTGGATCTGGGAACAAAGGTCGGTTCCCTGGGCTAATACGATTAATATGTAAGAACGTCATATGTCTTTCATATTTATCTAAAATGTCATTAATAACCTGTTCCTTACCGTAACCAACGAGGTCGTTATCTTGAGAACCATCATAAAGATAGGTTTCAAGTCGGTAATAGAACTGTTTACCCCGTTTCACACGTTGACTGAAATTCGGTGCGCTATAACGTACGGGCCAGATCTGGTAAACGAAGTTTTGTTCTTCTTCCAAATGAATAGTGAAGTCGAGATGGTAAAGCGTGTCTTCATCTTCGAGTAGCGTTTGCTGCACATCCACATTCATTCCCTGCTTAATAAGTTCATCAGCAACGGCCTGAACTGCTGGTCGGCAGACGGTGTCCAACATGCGCAGAGTTTCAGTGGTTCCTGGATGATGCATCACTCGAGTTAAACGCTGCTTCCAATTCAAAATATCAACGTTACCCACCACTGGAGCTGCATTCATACTGCGGCTGGCCTGCCTGTAATCTTCAAGCCTTAAGGACTTATAAAGTCCTGCCATGACAAGGAACATCACGAAACTAAACGGCAATCCCATAATGATGGTTGCGTTTTGCAAAGCGGTAATCCCGTTGGTCATCAGCATCGCTAACGTAAGTAAACCAATGGCAATAGCCCAGAACACACTCAACCAACGCGGAGCATCATTATCAATATGAGTTAACTTGGTGGTGAAGTTCCCTAGAACCAGCGCTCCCGAATCAGCAGATGTCACATAGAACAAAAGCCCTGTTACGGTGGCAATTGAAGCAATAAACGTAAATCCCGGATATTGTGCTAACAAATCATAAAAACCATGAGCCGGATTCGCCAACACAGTAGCAGCTAAGGTTTGGTTCCCTTCAAAAATAACGCTGTGCAACGCACTATTACCAAAAATAGATAGCCACGTGATCGTAAATAAAAGTGGGATAATTAAAGTACCAGACACAAACTCACGAATGGTACGCCCTCTTGAGATACGCGCCAGAAAAAGTCCTACAAATGGAGACCACGCAATCCACCATGCCCAGAAGAACAAGGTCCAGCTACTCATCCACTCTTTAGGCTGTTCAAACGCAAAACTTTGTAAAGCCAAAGACGGGAAACGGCTTAAGTAATCACCAACATTTTGAACAAGGGCATTGAGTAAAAACTCAGTATTTCCCAAGAATAAGATAAACAGTAAAAGGCCAATCGAAACATAAATATTGATTTCAGATAAAATCCGCAGGCCTTTATTCACGCCTGATGTCACCGAAATAATACTAATACCAACCGCGACAGCAATCAGGATAAATTGCATCCAGATGTTTTCTGGTAATCCCAATAACACATGTAGGCCATAATTCAGCTGTACCACCCCAATCCCGCAGGTCGTTGCAATACCAAAAATTGTCCCGATAACGGCAGCTGTATCAACGCTATGCCCAATTACACCATTAATTCTTTGACCAAAAATTGGGTAGAGTGCAGAGCGAATAGTAAGCGGCAGATTATAACGATAGCTAAAATATCCCAATGACATGCCAATCAAGGCATACATACACCAACCAGTTAAACCATAGTGGAACAATGTCCAGACCATGCTTTGGCGTGCGGCTTCATAAGTCTGAGCTGCACCTACTGGCGGTTGCATATAATGAGATAAAGGCTCAGCGACCGAAAAGAACATTAAATCGATACCGATACCAGCCGAAAACAGCATGGCAGACCAACTCAGTAAACTAAACTCAGGTTTTGAATGCTTAGGTCCTAGCTTAATATTGCCATATCTTGAACAGGCAATAAAAATCACAAACGCCATGTAAAGTGTTGCGGCAAGCAAGTAATACCAACCAAAGGTTGAGGTTACCCACTGAAGTACGGTGTTCATGATTCGGTTTGCAAAATCGTTGAACAAAAACGTGACGAGAGAAAAAATTAAAATAAGTACAGCTGAAAAATAAAAAACCACACGGTTGAGCGGGTCTTTTTTAGATTTAGATAATGTTAAATCATCAACTGCTCTTGGATTATCTGTTGCCATACAATCCTCAAGGAATAAAATAAAAACAAAATATTTAATTTCGTCTTTTCACTCTTATTTAAAACAATGAAAAGACGACTTTAAACGCAAAAAAATAATATATAGATGTGATCGGTTGAGGTTATAAAACCTCAGTCACTTTATTCTGGTCACAGTTCGATGGGACCGAAATGTCTTTTGAAACAGCTAACTGCTTTTTCACTAATTGAGGGTCAAAATCATCTTGCTTTAACGCTTTGGCTAAGCCAAACATATAAAGCAAAATAATGACTGAAAATGGTAAACCACATAACACCACAGCACTTTGCATGGAGTTAAAACTACCGGCTAGTAACAAGCCAATACTTACAATGGTAATTACCACAGACCAAAAGACGCGTAACCAGATCGGTGAATCACTATCATTGGTGCCCCCTTTTGAGGACAAATTAGCGATCATTAGTGTACCAGAGCCAACTGGTGTCAAAAATAAAACGAAACAAATTACAACAACAATGCCAGCAACATAAGGATTAAATGGCAGATATTCGAGTAGCTTAAATAAAGATAATGCCGGATCCGTTAAGACCATATCACCCAACACTTTCTGTTTTTGGTTCAAGATAAAGTAAATTGCCGTATTTCCAAAAACCGAGATCCAAGCCAGCGTAAAGCCAAGTGGAATCAGGCATACACCCAGAATAACTTCCCGAATCGTACGTCCTTTTGAAATACGGGCAATAAACATCCCTACAAAAGGTGCCCAAGCAATCCACCATGCCCAATAAAATACTGTCCACGAACCTAACCAGCCACTTGCCTTCTGGTTGTATAAATACATATCAAAGCTTTTACCAATAAAATTACTTAGATAATCACCCGTATTTTGCACAAGACCATTTAATAAATGATTTGTAGGGCCCGTTAAAAATACGAATAAAAGTAAGGCATACAGTAGACGTAAATTAATACGAGATAACCATGCCAGACCTTTTTCAATACCAACCACTGTCGTAATTGTGGCAACACTCATCATGATGAGAACAGCAGCAATTAAGGTCACTGAGTTATTAGGAATTTGCGGAAGTAAATAACAAATGCCTGATACCAGTACCAATGCTCCGATTCCCAAGTTGGTGACCAAGGAAATAACTGTAGCTAAAATTCCAAAGCCATCAACAAAATCTCCCACTAAGCCATGAACACGCTCTCCAAAAATTGGATAAAGCGCTGAACGTAATGCTAAGGGCAAGTCTTGTCTAAAAGCGAAATAACCTAGAGTGACTCCAAGCAATGCATAGAGTACCCAGCCATGAATCCCCCAATGCAAAAAGCTATAGGTCATGGCATTTCTGGCAGCTTGAATGGTTCCGGCCTCACCTTCTGGTGGTCTCAAGAAGTGATCAACAGGTTCGGCAACGCCATAATAAAGTAAGGCAATACCAATCCCTGCCGAGAACAGCATTGAAGTCCATGCCAAATAAGTAAACTCGGGTTTGTCGTCGTCTTTTCCTAAGGGTATTTGCCCTACTTTTGAAAAAGCGAGCCAAGCCACAAAACCTAGACAGAGCACAATCACCAGCATGTAATACCACCCGAAAAAGTGATTTACTTGCTCTTGTATATAGGTCAACCAAAACTGACTTTTTTCTGGAAATAGCACAAAAAGTAGGCCAAAAACACCAATACTGATGGCTGAACTCCAAAATACAAAACGATTTAACCGAATATGGTCTGAAGAATATCTATCACTTTTCAACACCATCTTATTGCTCCTTGCAATCGGTGTATTTTCTCAAAATAACGTGATAAGTAATGTACTTATGCGCATCATCCTATCCTTAAGAATCTTTGATTTTAGCGCTTTATTCCTCGTGCTAATCTTCAAAAATTCATTGATTTTTACATATCATACTTGTTATTGATTGAACGTTCAATCAATAACAAGTATGATAAAAAAAGTGCTATGATGCTCTGCAAGTTAACATGCTGAATTTAAAGCACCACTAAAAGTGCTGATGTGGAAAAACATGACAAAACGCAGAGTAAAACCAGAGCACGTGCGACGTGAAGAAATTATGAACGCTGCACTCGACGTAATTTATGAAGTGGGGTTATCGAATACCACCATTGCACAAATTGCAAAAAAAGCCGAGCTGTCGACTGGCATTGTCAGCCATTATTTTGGCGACAAACAAGGGTTGATCAATACCTGTATGCAAGAAATGCTGAATGTTCTGCGTCATAAAACCGAACAGTACAGAGCAGAAGCAGATTCGCATCCAGAGAGCCAAATTAAGGCCATTATCGACTCTAACTTTGACATTAGTCAGGTCAATGAAAAAGCAATGCGGGTCTGGTTAGACTTTTGGTCAGCGAGTATGCATGTACCAGACTTAAGCCGCTTGCAAAAGATTAATGATCAACGCCTATATTCCAACTTGAAGTTTTATTTTCTCAAGTTAATGAATGAACAACAGGCCAGTGTTGCCGCTAGAGGGTTGGCAGCATTGATTGATGGATTATGGTTACGAGGCAGTTTAAGCCGTCATAACGAATTTGACAGCAACCTTGCTCGTTCCATTGCTTACGATTATGTACAAACGCAAGTTCAATTTGCGAACAAGCCTTTGCAGGAGAGACAAAATGAGTGATGTACAAGTTCAACAACTGTATATCCATGGACGCTACGTTAACGCAACCAGTGGAAAAACATTTAATAGTATTAACCCTGCCAACGGCGAGACAATCGCGACTCTTCAACAAGCTTCTGAACAAGATATTGAAGCTGCTGTACAAAGTGCCCAACAAGGACAAAAAATCTGGGCTGCCATGACTGCCATGGAGCGTTCACGTATTTTACGTCGCGCAATCGACATTTTGCGTGACCGTAATGATGAACTTGCCCGTCTTGAAACACTCGACACTGGTAAAGCCTACAGCGAAACATCTACCGTCGACATTGTGACTGGTGCAGATGTACTCGAATATTATGCAGGACTTGCAACAGCCATTCAGGGTGAACAAGTTCCGCTTCGCGAATCAAGTTTCTTTTATACACGCCGTGAACCTTTAGGCGTGGTTGCAGGTATTGGTGCCTGGAACTATCCAATTCAAATCGCTTTATGGAAATCTGCCCCTGCCCTTGCTGCCGGCAATGCCATGATTTTCAAACCTAGCGAAACCACCCCTCTTACTGCATTCAAACTTGCAGAAATCTATACAGAAGCTGGCTTACCAGACGGCGTATTTAACGTAGTTCAAGGGCCAGGCCGTGAAATTGGTCAGTGGTTAACTGAACATCCAGTAATTGAGAAAATCTCATTTACAGGTGGCGTTGAAACTGGCAAAAAAGTCATGGCAAGCGCTGCTGGCTCTACACTTAAAGAAGTGACCATGGAACTTGGTGGTAAGTCTCCACTGATTATTTGTGAAGATGCCGACCTTAATCGCGCAGCTGATATTGCTGTCATGGCGAACTTCTTTAGTTCAGGCCAAGTTTGTACCAATGGTACGCGTGTATTTGTTCCAAAATCGCTTTTAGCCGACTTTGAAAAAGCCGTTGTAGAACGTGTAAAACGTATTCGCATTGGTGACCCAATGGCTGAAGAAACCAACTTCGGGCCACTCACCAGCTTCCCTCACATGGAAAAAGTTTTGTCTTTCATTGAGTCAGGTAAACGACAAGGCGCTAAAGTCTTAATTGGTGGTGGACGTGCAACAGAAGGTGACCTTGCTAAAGGCGCTTATGTACTACCGACGGTATTTAGCGACTGCAATGACCAGATGGCAATTGTTCAAGAAGAAATTTTTGGACCAGTCATGAGCATCTTAAGCTACGAGACTGAAGAAGAAGTGATTCGTCGTGCTAACGACACCACCTTTGGTTTAGCTGCTGGCGTTGTCACTCAAGACATTAGCCGCGCTCATCGCATTATTCACCAAATTGAAGCTGGTATTTGCTGGATTAACACTTGGGGCGAATCGCCTGCCGAGATGCCAGTGGGTGGCTACAAACAATCTGGTGTAGGCCGTGAAAATGGTCTAACCACGCTTGGGCACTATACCCGTATCAAATCTATTCAAGTTGAACTTGGCGATTATCAAAGCATTTTTTAATGCATCAATTGCCTTAAACACTTCAACCTAAATCACATATGCAGAGCAATCTTTATAGATTGCTCAGGCAAACTGTTAGTAAAAAAAGGATAGTTATGAATATTAAAGAATATGATTACATTATCATTGGCGCAGGATCTGCCGGAAATGTACTTGCTGCACGTCTTACTGAAGACAAAGATACCACCGTTTTATTATTAGAAGCTGGTGGCCCAGATTATCGTTTGGATTTTCGTACCCAAATGCCGGCAGCTTTGGCCTACCCTCTTCAAGGTCGTCGCTATAACTGGGCTTATTTAACCGACCCTGAACCGCACATGAATAACCGTCGTATGGAATGTGGTCGTGGTAAAGGTTTAGGCGGCTCATCTTTAATTAATGGTATGTGCTATATCCGTGGTAATGCAATGGATTTAGAACAATGGGCAACCCATAAAGGCCTAGAAAACTGGTCTTATGCCGATTGTTTGCCATACTACAGAAAAGCCGAAACTCGTGATATTGGCGAAAATGACTACCATGGTGGCAATGGCCCTGTGTCCGTTGCTACGCCGAAAAATGGCAACAATGTGTTGTTCCATGCCATGGTTGAAGCTGGTGTACAAGCAGGTTACCCACGTACTGACGACTTAAATGGTTACCAGCAAGAAGGTTTTGGTCCAATGGACCGTACAGTAACGCCTAAAGGTCGCCGTTCAAGTACCGCACGTGGTTATCTGGATATGGCAAAAGGCCGTCCTAACCTCACCATTCTGACTCATGCAACGACCAATAAAATCTTATTTAATCAAAAACAAGCCGTGGGTGTTGAATACATTATCGGGGCTGACCAAAACAACTTACAACGTGCGTTGGTTAAACGCGAAGTCTTACTGTGTGCAGGTGCAATTGCTTCACCACAAATTTTACAGCGCTCTGGTGTGGGTGAAAGTACTTTCTTAAAATCAATGGACATTGATGTCGTTCATGATTTACCAGGTGTAGGTGAAAACCTGCAAGACCACTTGGAGATGTACCTACAATATAAATGTAAGCAACCTGTTTCTTTATACCCTGCCTTGAAATGGTATAACCAACCTGCCATTGGTGCTGAGTGGTTATTTAATGGTACAGGTATTGGCGCAAGTAACCAGTTTGAAGCGGGCGGATTTATCCGTAGTTCGGATGAGTTCAAATGGCCAAACATCCAGTACCATTTCTTGCCAGTTGCCATTAACTACAACGGTAGTAATGCCGTGAAAGAACATGGTTTCCAAGCACACGTAGGTTCAATGCGCTCGCCTTCACGTGGCCGTATTAGACTTAAATCAAAAGATCCGTTTGAGCATCCAAGTATCTTGTTCAACTATATGTCGAGTGAACAAGACTGGCGTGAGTTCCGTGATGCGATTCGTATCACCCGAGAAATCATGCAACAACCTGCTCTTGATCCATATCGTGGTGAAGAAATTAGTCCGGGCAAACATTTGCAAACAGATGCAGAGCTTGACGACTTTGTTCGTAACCATGCAGAAACAGCTTACCATCCGTCTTGTAGCTGTAAGATGGGGGAAGATGAAATGGCTGTCGTGGATGGTCAAGGCCGAGTCCATGGTATGCAAAGCTTACGTGTGGTTGATGCCTCGATCATGCCGCTTATTATTACCGGTAACTTAAATGCAACCACCATTATGATTGCCGAGAAAATTGCAGACCAAATTCGTGGACGTGAAGCACTACCACGTTCAACTGCACCTTTCTATGTAGCCTCATAAAATCTTAAAGGGTATATTTCTTATGCAGAAATATACCCTTAATTTAATATTTATAATCCAAGCATTAATAAGAACGATGTATGACAGAAAATAAGCTCTTCAAAAAAAGCTGTTTTACATCAATATGGCATGAAACAAAAAATCATCTATCTTTATATACGTATATTCTTCAAATGATTTAACTTTAATCAAATAAAATTTATTAATTATATTTCAAATAGTTAATTAAAAATAATTATTGAAAATTATCTTATTAAAGCTCAAATTGATCAAATATAAATCATATTTATGATATTGATGAAACCCATTTATTATAAAAATTGTCTTGTCAATGCAAAATTGGTCTAAAATATAGAGTGTTTGCGATAATCCCAAGTAATTTTATTTTTTTATAAGTTCTCTGATTTTGAGAATTTACTTCGCATTTATATCCATTTTGTCTGGATACGCTGTCTAGGTTTCCTCACACCTTAAGTGACTCAAATAACTTATTTTAAGGTCCCCCTTACATGAAAAAGTTTTTGAAATACCTTCTGGTATTAATCATTCTTATTTTAATTGCAGGTATCGTTTTCTTGTTTAGACCAACGACGTCAAAACAAGTTCAAACTGCAAAAGATGAGCCAGTTGTTGATGCCGTTCTTGTTGGCGGCGGCATCATGAGTGCCACTCTCGGTACTTATTTCACTGAGCTTGAACCAAACTGGCAAATTCGTATGTATGAACGTCTTGACCAAGTTGCTCAAGAAAGTTCAAACGGCTTTAACAATGCCGGAACAGGCCACTCTGGCTTTATGGAAATGAACTATACCGAAGAGAAAAACGGTAAGATGGAAATTGTCAAAGCTGAAAAAGTTGCTTCTCAATTTGAAGTTGCTAAACAGTTTTGGTCATATCAGGTAAAACAAGGCGTTTTAGCTGAACCTAAATCATTCATTAACCCAGTTCCGCACATTGCTTTCGTTTGGGGCGATAACGTTCAATTCTTAGAAAAACGTTATGCTGCAATGATTCAAAGCCCGTTGTTCAAAGGTATGAAATTTACTGAAGACCCAGCTGTTATTAAACAATGGGCACCTTTAGTAATGAACGATCGTGACCCTAGTCAAAAAGTTGCAGCGACCCGTATGGATGTTGGCTCTGACGTAAACTATGGTTCTATCACTAAACAATTAGTGAATCGTTTAGACCAAAACCCTAATTTCAAATTACAGACCTCAACCGAAGTGACTGGCATCAGCCAAAATGATGACAAAACTTGGACTGTGTCTTTCAAAAATTTGAAAACTGGTAAAGTAGATCACGTTAAAACGCGTTTTGTATTTATTGGTGCAGGTGGTGCAGCAGTTAAATTATTGCAACTTACTGGTTTACCAGAAGCGAAACAATATGCTGGCTTCCCTGTCGGTGGTGAGTTCTTAATTACTGACAACCCAAAAATTACTGCAGAACACACAGCAAAAGTTTATGGCCGTGCTGAATTAGGTGCGCCTCCAATGTCTGTGCCACATATTGATACGCGTTATATCGACGGTAAAAAATATGTATTGTTTGGACCATTTGCTACGTATTCAAACAAGTTCCTGAAAAACGGTTCTCAGCTTGATTTACTTGCATCTACTAACAAAAACAACGTTTTACCAATGACCACTGTTGGTTTGGAAAATCTTGATCTTGTTAAATACTTGGTTAGCCAAGTCATGATGTCAGATGAAGACCGTCTAAATGAACTTCGTAAATACTACCCAGATGCGAAAGCTGAAGACTGGCGTTTAAGCCAAGGTGGTCAACGTGTTCAGATCATCAAAAAAGAACCGGGTAAACCAGCTACACTTCAATTCGGTACAGAAATCTTTGCGTCTAAAGATGGTGCTGTAACTGCATTGTTAGGTGCGTCTCCGGGTGCTTCGACTTCTCCATATATCATGCTCAACTTGCTTGAAAAAGCGTTCCCTGAGCAAACTGAAGGTAAATGGAATCAGAAGCTTCATGAAATTGTTGTTTCTTATAAACAAGACCTAAGCAAAGATCCTGTATTACTCGACAAAGTTCGTCAGTACACAAGTTCTACACTTGGCTTGAACTATACATCTCCATTTAAAGCGGCAAACGATGAAACTGCTGCTGCCCCTGTTGCAAAAGCAAACTAAGTTTGATGATGTATAAGTAAAATTCCAAAAGGATGAATTTCGATTCATCCTTTTGTTTTTTAAGACCTCAGTTGAGATATTTAGATTAACTATGACGCCTTTAAACTCATCATCCCGCCTCTTTTCATTTTGTTTTAAGCTCGTGCTTGTTGTGCTACTGGCTTATCTTTTGTTAAGCGGTTTTTATATGTGGATGATTGGCGGTACAGCGATTTACGTCAGCTCAGCCGTGTTACTTGCCATCACTGCTTATGCATTTAAGCTCGGCAAATATCAAAAACTGTTTTCAATTTTAAATCTACTAATCAGTGCTGTCGCTTTATATTTTAGTGCAGCCCATTTATTTTTCTCTTCTGTCCAATTCTTTATATTTTTACCTGCTCTGTTTTTTGTGTTATTGGCATTCACTCACGTCAAAAAAATTCGAAGCCTATATAAAGCTTTAATATTAATCAGCTTATTGATTTGGTCAGGCATACATTTTAGTCAACTTGAGCAACTTAAAGCGTATTATAAAACTCAGCACACTGGGGAAAGTTGGCAACAATATGGCGCACTTTAAGCTTGTTTTTTAATCTATAGCTGTATATAAATAAGTCTTCTTTTTCACATGAAGTTCATCAGTAAAACTGAACATCATATACAGAATTCCTTTTAAGAAAAAATATTCATAACAATCTAATTTATTTAGAAATATATCGAGCATATTAGCGATTGAATACGCCCCCTCTACGCGCTAGATTACTTAAATATTTTTCTCCCTTTATGTTGTAATTTATGAAAATTTTAGATGGCGGTTTAGGCCGTGAATTGGCTCGTCGTGGCGCTCCATTTCGTCAACCAGAGTGGTCTGCGCTCGCACTCATTGAAGCGCCTGAAACAGTAAAAGAAGTACACCTCGATTTTATTAACGCTGGTTCAGAAGTCATTACCACCAATAACTATGCTGTTGTTCCTTTTCACATTGGGCAAGAACGCTTTGAAACTGACGGCATTCGTTTAATTAAAGTTGCGATCGAACAAGCAAAAAATGCAGTTAAAGAAAGCGGCAAAAATGTCAAAATTGCGGGCTGCTTACCACCTTTATTTGGTTCTTACCGTGCAGACTTGTTTCAGGCTGAGCAGGCTAAAGATCTTGCTGAACCAATCATTAACACATTGGCACCAGAGGTGGATTTCTGGTTAGCAGAAACCCAATCGTGCTTAAAAGAAGTCGAAACAGTGCATGCCTTATTACCAAAAGATGGTAAGGACTATTGGGTATCGTTTACCCTTCAAGACGAAATTACACAAGAACAAGCCTTACTCCGCTCAGGCGAAAACATGCAACAAGTGGCTGATTTTATAAAACAGTCAAATGCAAAAGCGGTTTTGTTTAACTGCTGCCAGCCTGAAGTAATCTTGCAAGCCATTAATGAAATTAAAGGACTTATTCCAGAGTCTGTACAAATTGGTGCCTATGCCAATGCTTTCCCGCCTCAAGATAGCAGCGCAACTGCCAACGATGGACTTGATGAAGTTCGTAAAGACCTTGATGCTCCTGCTTATCTTGGTTTTGCCAAGCAGTGGCAGCAAGCAGGTGCAAGTTTAGTGGGCGGTTGCTGTGGTATTGGTCCAGAACATATTGCTGAACTCTCTCAATTTTTTAAAGAATAAATACCATGTCTGCTGCCAAAATTGGATTGTTGTCTCTTACAGCGCTGGTCTTTAGTTCTATGGTGGGGTCAGGCGTATTTAGCCTACCCCAAAATATGGCTCAGGTTGCCAATGGCTCTGCCCTTCTTGTTGCATGGCTCATTACCGGGGTCGGCATTATTTTCTTGGCACTCACGCTATTACATTTAACTCGCCAACGACCGGATCTAGATGGTGGTATTTATAACTATGCGCGTGAAGGTTTTGGTGACCTGATTGGGTTTTGCTCCGCTTGGGGCTATTGGTTGTGTACCACCATTGGTATTGTTGGTTATGTCGTGATTGCCTTTTCGGGCGTTGGCATGTTTACCGACAGCAAAGATCATATTATTTTTGGTGAAGGTAATACGCTCTATTCACTGATTGGCTCAAGCATTTTTGTATGGCTTGTACACTGGTTGGTGAGTCGAGGCATTAAAGAAGCAGCAATTGTGAATTTACTGGCGACCATTGCCAAAATCATTCCAATGGTGGTTTTCATCTTCTTTACCTTCATTGCCTTTAAGTTTGATTTATTCAAGCTCAACTTAAATGACTTCTCTTTAAAAGTTCCACTTTGGCAGCAAGTGAAAGACCTGATGCTAATTACCCTTTGGGTATTTACCGGTATTGAAGGTGCTGTGGTTTTATCATCGCGTGCAAAAAACCGTTATGACATTGGTAAAGCGACCATTTTGGGTGTGTTACTGGCATTAACTTTTTATGTAATGGTGACAGTATTGGCCTATGGCGTGGTCAGCCGTGAAGCACTTGCTGGCATGCATAACCCATCAATGGCAACCATTTTACAGCAGCTCATCGGTTTGCCGGGCACTATCGTTATTACCATCGGCCTTATTATTTCTGTTGCTTCGTCTTATTTAAGCTGGACTTTATTTGCAACTGAAATTCCATATTTGGCTGCAAAAAATGGTGCATTCCCGAAATTATTTTTAAAGAATAATCAAAATAATGTACCCATTTCATCGCTTTGGCTCACCACTCTGGTCGTGCAAGGCGCATTGATTGCCGTATATTTTTTCAATAAAAACTATACACAGCTTTTATTGATTTCATCGGTCATGATTTTACTGCCTTATTTTCTAGTGTCTGCTTTTTATCTTAAAGAATCAATTTGCCACAAACGCACGCCACATATTGCCATTGCAAGCGTCGCTTCAATTTATGCACTTTGGTTGCTCTATGCAGCAGGATTAGATTTATTGCTGCTGTCTGTGGTCTTGTATTTAGTCGGCTTGGTTATTTTTTCAATCAGCTACTTTGAGCACAAAAAATCGCTCAAACAAAATCAGCTAAATTAATTATTTCAACCACTGCTGACCCATTTCAGCAGTGGTTGTCTAAAAACAAAAATTCTATTTTAAAGGCTGTGACTGCTTTAAATGCAATCTTAAAATACGGCGTAATTCTAAAATCGCCTCTGGGCTAGTTTGAATTGAATGCCCGCCTTTAATAATCAGTTCCGACTGTTCACCACCTAAATGTGAACTTTGATACGGCACAATACCATCACTGCTTTTTAACTTATCAGTCGTCCCATTAATATTGCCCATAATCGAGTGATAGACCACGCTGGACGATGGCTGAATGGCTTGCGTAAGCTGCATAAAGTTTGAAGAACGACTTAAATTACTCGCTCCATTTTCAATTAAACCTTTTCTGAGCTTTGTATTTTTCTCATCTCTCATTTCGACTGCAATAAAAAAGTCAGCAGGCAAACGAATAACACGGCGTGCAATTTGGGTAAACCATCGGTCAGCGTAGTCTGTACCATGATGCGGTGCCGAAACAAAAACAACCCGCTTAAAATAAGGCAAAGCTTTGAATTGAAAGCGCTCTCGAATGACTGGATTTTCTTTTAAACGATTTAACTGCGCTTCATTCATTTTTTGCATGGCTAAATCTGAAACATCGGCATCGCTTACTAATAAACGGCTAATCACTCCGCCCATACTATGCCCGACCAGCACTGCATCGTGTGCAGCGTAGCTATCTTTAGCAACATTTTGAAAAGCCTGATTCAACAATGAATAAATCTGAAAACGGCTTTCAAAAATCGGCATATTGGTTGAATAAAACACCTGCCAGACTTGATAGTTATTTCTTAATTCGGCATCGCCCATAATGTCATTGGTCAAACTTACCCACGCCTCTGGACTACTCGCCAAACCATGAACAAACACAATGATTTTCTTATTCGGGTTAAAAGGTTCCAGCATATATAAATGCGGCATGATCAAATTGGTTTCTTTATTAATTAAAGACCAATAGCCTGCTGCACCTAAATTATATTTCGATAACCAAAGTCCATAAGGCGCCGAATAGTTTGCAGTGAGCGGATAGTCCACACCTTCAACTTTTACACGGCTTTGTCGATATGGATCGAACATCGCAATTTCTAACTCTGCTCCAGCAATCACCTGATCGGCTGTGGCCTTTTGTTTTGGGTAAGCAATAGCCGTAACTGGAAAAAAACGTGGTAAATGTATGTTCGGATTGGTTTGATGAGCATAAAAAGCATCGGGATCTAAAATGAAACCATGATTTACATCATTTTCTTTACGCCCGACAATAAACTCTGCCCCTAAGCCATCCTTACGGTTAACGGTATTAAAACCAGAAAAGTTCATGTTATAGCTGGAGCGAAAGGTATCGACCTCAATCTTTTGTACATCTACGGCATGGTCAAAATTGACATGATATTGATGCCCATCTGCTTTCAGCAGAGGCGGAAAACGATGCGTATTTAAATGATTAAAATACGTGGTCATTAACTTCGACAAAGCCACGTTATAAAAAATACGCACCTGATTTTGGCGATGATCAAACACTCGATCAAACGGAGACTCTTCAGAGTCAAATAAATAAACGTAACTATAGCGCAAGCTTTTATCGAGCAAAGCTAACTCTTGCTCAACGCAATTTTTACTTTTATTAATGGCATTACATTGACTGCTACGCCCAACATCTAAAGCTTTTGCTAAATAAATTTCACTCAGCGCAGCATAGCGTTCTTCTCGGCTGCTATTTTCAGACAGGCTTTGAATTTTATTTAAACAATCATAAAAATTTTGCAGACAAGATTTTCCATCTTTTTTAACCAAATACAGTAAGTTTTGGGTTTGATGACTTAAGGTGCCGTCGGTCAGAATACTTTCATTCTTACTTTTTAAAGCATTGCTTAAATTGCTTTCTTTTAAATTAATGACCTGACAGCCACTGAGCAAAGCCATTATTGTTATCATTGAATAATGGTAAGACTTTGTCATTCTGCATTCCTTAATCCAATGTATTCCCCATTAGGTCATTATGCCTGTAAAGCAATGAACGAACAATTTCAGCTCAGCTTCCGTTTTCCTTTATTGCGAAAAAAAGCCTGAATTACATTTCATTCAGGCCTATTATTCATGAGTTCAATCAAGCTTGGTTGAACTTTTGCTGCGAAGCTAAATAAGAAAAATACAAAATTGGTAAGATAAACGGCGCTACACTCCAGAAGTCAAAATAGACATAAAGTATCGCTCCTAAAAAGGCACCAATCACAAACCCAATTACAATACTGGCACTTTTAAGTAAACTTGCCCGATTGGCTGCATTATTGTTTTTAAGCAAATTGGCAATATCAATACCGAGCTGCGTGGTATTGCCCGTCATCATAGTACTTGGGCTAATATTTTTAATCAGCGTTTTGCTTGAAGTATTACGAATAGCTAAAGCAATTAAACCCAGCCCACCTGTTAATGCCACAGTAATTGCATCGGCATTTTTAAAAGGTTCGAAATAAAGCCCTGCAATCATAAAAGCAGATAGAAAGATGGCTTCAAATAAGAATAAATAAGACAGCGTTTTGTGCTTCACCTGACTACGGTCAATTAAAAGTTTTGTAATCACAACTGTCACAATGAACAAAGGAATCGCAGCAAGCTTAATCCATATTCCCGCGCCTCCTTTAACCCATGCCGCTCCTGCCAACACTAAGTTTCCCGTAACATGAGCAGTAAAAAAGCCAAACAACGCAATAAAGCCAATGGTATCAATCGCCCCACCAACCATAGTTAGTAAAACAGGATCTCGACATATTGCCCATGTACTTTCTGTTTCTTTTTTAATTGGGGTATCTACCATATAAAATATCCTGTTAAATTAAAGTTTTAAAGCAATTAAGTTGTATCTAAATGATTTAAAAATGAATAATGCTAAACGTTTATGAAAGCAAAAAAAGATGTAAAAAAATAGGGTGTGTAATGTCGTAACACTGTCTTTAAAATAGCAACAATCAAAATTGTCTATTTTAAGGACAATAAAACAGTGATCATCTTCTTATAGGATTCATCAATATTTTTGTAGTGCGCCCTATTACAACTGTGGGTTCCGCTATAGCTAACCCACGTTATACCGAATTAAAAACCGACAAAAAATGTTAGAGCCAAATATAAAAGCCATGCCCAAGCTATAACTTTACCAAAGAGGCGACTACCTTTAGTCTCTTTATAAAAACCCAACCACATAGAAACAATACTTAGAAAAGCTAAAAAAACATTTTCATATAAATACTTATCACATTGATATCTCAATAAGAATTAACTTACACATTGCTTACGGGAGTTACCTGCAACTTCAGAAACCTTCTCAACCAATGATATCCTCCCCTTGCTGATGAAGCTGCTAAAAAAAATAGCTAATAGATATAATCAACTAGAATAACAGCCTATACCTACTTGATGGCATCAGTTAAGAAAAATCTTATCACCACTAAATTTAAATCAAAAATGTATACTAAGAATATATAATAGATTAAGTAGGACTCCAGCTAAAATAATTAATTTTTAAAACACTATACTAAACTATTAAGGTTTTAAATATTTTAAAAATATACCAATACTCTCTTATTAAAATACTAAATTAATATCGAGGTAGTCTTTCAAAAATCAAGAATGGTTCTTGTAGCCCCAATAATTTCTCAATAAAAGCCCTATAAAAAAATATTTAACATAATGACAAGCTAGAAATTCTCACTTACATTTTCATCTTTAATAATCAACATTCAGACAGTTAAAAATGGAGAAAAAAGATAACTCTAATGACCTAATTAACCTCATCTTTTTATCATGTCTTGCAATATTAAATTTAAAAAATATAATATAAAACTCAATTAATACAATACAAACCATTGGTATAATTAAAAAAAACATAACAAACATTATACTCCATCAAAAGTGCCATAAAACCAAGTAAAAATAATTTAATTAGAAAAAAATAACTCTTCCTCATGTTGGGCTACACCAGCAATCACACCTACAGTTATCAAACTACTCTGATTAATCTCATCTAATAATTCATTAATATTATATAAACAGGATTTAATCTTAAAATATTAAAGCCAATTATTTAAAATCTAATTAAAGTAAAACTTCATTTTAATTCTCAATTTCAACCTAATGAATAGCATAGCAATTAACAAAATATTAAATATATAAAAAAATATGAATAATCACTACCGAGTCTATAAAAAAAGACATAAAGAAACATAAATATCACCATAAAAAAAGCTTTGGGCCTATATTCACTATCTTTTAACAATATTATTTTCATAGTAAGCCTCTCAAATTTACCAATCTCACATAAAACATATAAAATTATAAAACACAAAATTTTATTTGATATTTATATTAAATTGACTAATTTCAATTACCAATTTTCAAAATCATGAAAATAAAAAAATATTAACAATTAAAATAAAAACTGCAATAAAACAAAAAATATTAACACCACTTATTTTCCATAAAACTAACAAAAAAACAATAAAGCATTTAAAAAAAATTTCTCTAAACTTCATATTCACAGCTTTTTCAGAAACTTTTAAAAAAATATTATTCAACCACCAGCCCTCAAAAAAATCTTGAACAATAAAAAATTTAGTATTAATCAATACTACAAAACCACTTTTCAATTTAATTAATAAAATATTAAATCAAATTAAAAAGCTTTCATTAAATATATTAAAGACAAATAAAAATCCAAAAGTCCTAAAATAAAAATTAAAACATACAATTTTATTGAAAATCTTCTATTTTTCAAAAAAATGTATATTAAAAATATAGAAAAAAACAGAGTAAAAAAACTTAAAAAAACAAAAAAATTTGGCAAATAGCCCCCTAAAAATATTAAAAAATAACTATACCGTTCAGCATTACTTATAAATTAAAATATTAAAATCTATATTAATTTTAAATACCAACAACTTAAAAATCTGTTCTCCAAACAGCAGCATATGGTATTACAACACTTACTAAAAAGTATAGACCAACATGAGTACCTATTAATGAAAGAAGAGCGACCATACCTATATTACCAACAAAATACATTGAAATCATTACAAATAATGGGGCTCTTTTAACTTTAAAATTATTAATAGCAATATTATAAGAAATAAAATTTAATCCAAATCCAACTACAAAATAAAAAACACTGATGTAAATTGGCAAATTCACCATATAAATATAATCAAGCATCACAATATTTAGCTCTTTATTTAACAGAAATAACGGAGTTTTTTGCTTACAAATTAGCCATACCAAATTACTATGTGTTAAATTTCCAGATAACAATAGTATTGGCTATAATTATAAATTCAAAAGTAAGCACATCAGAAATAGTATATTTATATAAATCAAAAACACTTAAAAAATCTTATTAAGTTCATAAATAGAGTGTGTAATGCCGTAACACTGTCTTTAAAATAGTAACAATCAAAATTGTCTATTTTAGAGACAATAAAACAGTGATCACCTTCAAATCAATTTGACCTCTAAAACAGTTCTAACTATGATGAAGCTTCAAGTTGATATCAACTGATTTTGAATCTGAAAAAGTTATGCCAAAATATGGATAATGAAAAAAACAATCACGAGTAGATATATGTCACTTTATAATTATTCAGTTCTTTTAGGTGGATTATTATTTGCATCTATTGCCTTTGCAGGTCAGAAAACTAATGCTCAACGTGATTTCTATTTAAAATGTATGGCAGCAGGTCATAGCCGTGCAAGTTGTACATGTATTTATCACCGCTTAGAACGTCAATATTCACCCAAACTGATGCTTAAACTTGGAAGCTTAAGTTTACAAAGCCCCGAAGTACCACGTGATTTTGTGAAAACAATGAAACGTACTATGCAACAGTGTCAATCGTAATTTTCTAATTTTTGTACTCGCTTTTCTTTAAGTCTAGGCCCCCTTATTAACAATCATTTTTGTTTATGATTTAAAGCCAATAAATGATTCATTCTCTACTAAACCTTTAACAAAAGTTTGAAAAAGATTTAATAGAGATTAAGCATTAATAGTTAATGTTTTAAGGCTGCAATTTTTCTTCTAAACCACATCAATAAATCATCAATGTAGGTAAAGACCACAGGCACAACCAATAGACTTAATACAGTCGATGTTAACAAGCCACCAATCACCACAATAGCCGTTGGTTGTCTAAAACTTGGTTCAGCACCTAACCCTAAAGCATTAGGCATCATTCCCATCCCCATGGCTAAAGTTGTCATAATGATTGGACGAGCACGTTTAGAACAAGCATCCATGACTGCTTCAAAACGAGAACAATTCTTTTGCCGTCGGGCAATAATGGCGTAATCCACTAACAAAATTGAGTTTTTGGTCACAATCCCCATTAGCATTAAAATACCAATGACAACAGGCATAGAATAAGGCAAACCAAAAATGTAGAGTGAAACAAATGCACCACCTAACGCTAAAGGCAATGCTGAAAGAATCGTAACGGGTTGCATGAAGTCATGAAATAACAACACCAGAACAGCATAAACACAAACAATTCCGATAAAGAAAGCAAGACCAAAACCTTGCAGCATTTCACTCATACGTTGCGTTTCACCTTGCTCAACCAATTTTACCCCTTGCGGTAAAGTCTTAAGTGAAGACAATTTCATTGCCTCATTTTGCACTTCACCTGTTGCTAGACCATTGAGCTCTACGGATAAAGTAATATTACGCAAGCGATCAATACGGTTAATCTGTGAAGGACCACTGGCAATATCAATTTTTGCAACGCTACCTAATGCCACAGTTCCATTTGTTCCTTTGACTCGTAAATTCGCAATGCTATCAAGATCATGTCGTAGCTCTGGATTCATACGTACTCGCATGGCAACCTGACGCTGGGACAAATTCAGTTTAGGTAAACCTGATGAATATCCTCCATAGGTTGCATAGCGTATGGTATCTGCCAAGGCTTCTGAGGTTACGCCAAATGAAGCGGCTAAGGCTTTATCCGGATGGATCTGAATTTCAGGCTGCTCAATTGCAGCATCCGAACTGACGTTGCCAATTCCCTTTAATGTTCTTAACTGATTTTCTACATTGTGAGCAGTCTGTGTTAATAAATCAGGGTTATCACTGGCTAATGTTAATTCGAGTTTTTCACCACTATTGCCTCCACCTACAGTCACTCGTACACCTGAAAGTGCTTTTAACTTTTCCCGAATTTTCTGCTCTACAGCCACCTGCTTAAGCTCTCGCTCATCACGTGCGACCAAATCTACTGTTAAAGTTGCACTGGTGACATCATCACCGCCGACTGACATAAATACATCTTTGACTTCCGGCAACTTTCGAATAATCACATCGGCCTGTTGTGCAGCAGCATTGGTTTCATTCAAGGTTGAACCAGGCTGTAATTCCAATTTGACACTAGATTGCGATTTGTCTTGGGCAGGCAGAAAAGAAACAGAATTTTGTAAACCCACAACTACAGTCAATAGAAAGAAGCCTGTCGCCAGTAACATGGTTGTCTTACGGTGCCCTAAGGTCCAATGAACGAGTGATTTATAGGTGGACATCACTCGCCCATCTTTTTCTTCGTCTTGATTCTGTTCACGAGGAGGCTTTAAAAGATAAGCTGCCATCATTGGAGTAAGTAAACGAGCAACTAATAGCGAAGCTAAAATGGCGACGGATGCAGTAATACCAAATTGTTTAAAAAACAAACCTGATATCCCGCCCATAAATGCTGTAGGTAAGAAAATTGCCACTAAGGTCAAAGTTGTAGCAATAACCGCTAACCCAATTTCATCTGTGGCTTCCATTGCTGCGTCATAGGGAGTTTTACCTTGCCGCAAATGCCTTTCAACATTTTCAACCTCCACAATTGCATCATCTACTAAAATGCCGACCACAAGAGATAATGCCAATAAGGTAATCATGTTTAAGGAATAATCTAGTAAATACATGACCCCAAATGCAGGAATAATTGATAAAGGTAAAGCAACCGCAGAAATTAACGTTGTTCGCCAGTTTTTTAAAAATAGCCAAACCACCACAATTGCAAGAAATGCGCCTTCATAAAGCATGTCCATTGAACCCTGATAATTATCTTTAATCGGGTCAACCGTATTACTTGCTTCTTTAATCTTTACTTCAGGGTGTTCTTTTTGAAATTTGCTAATGGCGGCTCTTGCCCCATCAACCACACTCACATCAGAAAAACCTTTAGATCGTTTAATCTGGAAGCCAACCGTAGCTTTACCATTTTGATAAGCTCTCGAGGTCAGATCTGAATAACTGTCTTTAATCGTCGCAATTTCATCGAGCCTGACATAACTTCCATTGGACAATGGGATGCTAATTGCCCCCACATCTGCAACATGGTTAACCGTTGCCAAAGTTCTAACCGACTGGCGCTCTCCACCAATACGTCCCTGACCACCAGATGCATCTTGTTGCATTGCTTTGAGTTGAGTCGATACATCAGAAGGCATAACTCCCATTCCTGCCATCAGGCTAGGGTCAAGCTCAATCTGCACTTCACGGTCAAGTCCCCCAACACGGCTAATGGTATTTACACCTTTAACAGCCATGAGTGCTTTGGTCACATCATTATCAACAAACCAAGATAAATCTTTAGCATCGTAACTATCAGATTCAATGGTATAGGTGAGTAAGGCTGAATTTGAGATATTTACTTTGGAAATTGTGGGATCATTCATGCTGCTAGGCAATTCTGCGCGTACACTATCTACAGCATTACGAACTTCCGAAAGCGCCTCTTCACCATCTTTTTCCAGCTCAAAACTCACTGAAATCGTTGCCTGACCATCCGAAATCATGGTCGTGATGTGATCCAGTTTGGTTAAAGATGTTAATTTATCTTCAATTTTTCTGGCCACTTCAGTTTCCAGTTGTTCTGGCGCCGCACCCTCTAAGCTGGCTGAAATCTGAATAGTGGGTAAATCCATATCTGGCGTATCTTGTACCCCCAGATGATAGAAGCCGAATAGACCCAATACCGTTAAAAAGAAAAAGAGTAAAATAGCGGGAACTGGATTTTTAATTGACCAAGCAGAAACGTTCATTATGGCGCTCCTACTTGTGGTTGGGACCCATGTTCAACAGACTTTTCAGAAGACAAAATCTTAACTTTGACTCCTTCTGATAAAAATGCGCCCCCCTTCTCTACGATGTGTATATTGCTTGCCAGTGCTGATAGAATTTCAACATCCTGCCCCACACGTCGTCCTGTTTCTACGACTACACTTTTAACCCGTTGGTCCTGACCAACCAGATAAATATATGAGCGTCCATCTCGCATTACGAGTGCAGATTGAGGAATAGTATTTGCCTCACTTTTTCCTACACTAATTTTGCCATTGGCAAACATACCAACATGCGCATTTCCAGAATTTAGACTGACATAGAGACTAGAACGTCCAGTGCTGTTCGATAAAGCAGGACCTATGCTTCGGACCACACCACTTAATTGCTGACCATTGGATAAAGAAAGGTTCACTTTTTGACCAATTTGAATTGAATCAATTTGCTTGGCATCCACTTCAGGGCGCCACTCCAGACGTCCCTGACGAATCATACGGTACAGCTCAGTTCCCGAGCTGACGACATTCCCCAATACGGCGGACTTTGAAGAAACCACACCATTATCTATGGCATAAATCTGGGTTTGCGATCGTTTTAATTGAGTACTGTCTACGTCTGCTTGTGCAGAAGCGACACTCGCTTGAGCTGACTCTACATTAATACGATATTCTTCTAATTGTTGATCAGATAACGCGCCTCCCGCTCCAATAATTTTAGCTCGCTTCAAATTCGATACTGCTTGTTGCAGGCTGACCTGATTTTGACGAAGATTGGCTTGTTGCTTACGCAAATCGGCATTTAAACTGTCATCTGCCAGTTTAAGTAAAAGCTGACCTTTCTTTACATGATCCCCCACATCAACATAGAGCTGTGCAATTTTATATCCACTAATCTCGGGGCTAACGATTATTTCCTGCCAAGCTGCAATGGGGCCAGTCGCACTAATGGTGTTTTCCCAAATTTGAGTTTTTGGAGAAACCACCTGTACGGATAAAACACTTTGCTCACTCTGGACAGAATCATTATTTTTATTTTGTGTTGGTTTTTTAATGAATAGCAAAAATATTGCGACTGCAATCAACATAATCACAATGACGATTATCGTCCATTTTTTCAGTCGTATCGCTTTGTTCATGATGCTAATCCTTAAAAATTAATGTCTTTCAAACTTGTCTCGGGTTGAGTGACGACGGCATTTTTTTGCTAGCCGCCACCCATTGCCTTGTACAAAGCAATCCATTGCTGTACGCGGCTGGTTTGCAATTCAATTTGACTCATTTGTGCTGAAAGCGCAGAACGTCTTGCCGACTCCAAATCCAGTAAATTGGTATTGCCCGCTTTCCAACTTAATTGCAGCGCATTAAAGTAATTTTCATACTCTCGAACAGAGTTTTCTGATGCCTGCTCTTGGGCAGCAATCGAATTTAGCTGTACTAAGGCTTGCTCAACTTCACTCACCGCCGATCTCACCCCAGATTGATAAACTGCAATTGCAGACACATAGGTGGCTTTGGCACTTTCTACCGCAGCTTTTTTCTGACCTGCATCAAAAATGGGTAAAGATAGAGCTGGTCCAAATGACCATGAAGCTGCCGATGTTCCGCCCGTTAAAACTGTGCTGATTACACCTGTTAATGAAAGGCTCGGATAACGATCAGCTTGAGCAGAGCCAATCTCTGCATAAGTGGCATAAACCTCACGTTCTAATGCGGCAATATCAGGGCGATGTTGCAACATCTGTGCGGGAACATCTGAAACATTAAATAAAGCGGGCTTTGGTAAGCTTTTCGACTTTCCACTATTGAGTAACGGGCGTAATGCGGTTTCTTGCATGCCCGTGACCTGTACCAGAGTTTTTACCAATAAATCACATTGCTTCTGTTGGTTAAGAAGATTCATCTGGGTACTCGCAAGATTGGCACGCGATAAAGCGCCATCCATGGGTGCAGTAAACCCTGCTTTGACCATTTGAGAATTTGCTTGTTCAGTTTTTTGCATCGATTGCAGTTCATTCTGATAAACCGCAACCAATAATTCACAGGACCGATATTGCACGTAGTCATCTGCCACTTCTGCTGCAAGCGAAATGCGGGCATCATGCCAATCATCTTGTCGGGCTTCGATACGAGACTGAGCGGCTTCATTCTGTTTTCGAATCTTGCCAAATAAATCAATTTCCCATGAAGCATCTAAACTGCCCGTTCCCTGATTAGAGACTTGGCCATCTTTCGCTCTTTTGGCGGAGGCACTGCCAGTCAAAGAAGGAAATAAACTGGCCTTTGATGTGGTTAATGTTGCCCTTGCCTGTTCAATTTTGGCCCATGCTTTAAGCAAATTAGGACTATTGTCTTGTGCTGTTTCAATCAATTGCCCTAAAACCGGATCATTAAACTGCGACCACCACTGTGTCAGGTCATCAACTTTATGATTTGAGTTAGGGGTGTTTTGTGACCAGACACTTGTAGTCTGAAATTTGGGAGGCTGATAAGACGAATAGTGCATACAGCCAGCAAATATGAAAGGAATGGATGAATACAACAGCAATGAATAAATTTGGCGGTTCATGCGAAATGTAACTAAACTAGACGGTTTAGTTTAGTTTGACGAAATTTGATTGTCAAACTTACAATAGCCCCCTTGGCTTTATAGGAAAAAACTTAATGGCAAAAGTAAAGAGTGAAGCAACCCGTAACATCATCCTTGATGCCGCTAGTCAAGTTTTCCAATTAAATGGGTATGAAAGCTCCACCATGGATGCCATACGAGATGTAGCTCAGGTTTCTAAAGCAACGCTATATAGTCACTTTGCGTCAAAAGCAGAATTATTTATTGAAACACTTCTACGTGAAGCAGAAGCCAATTTTAATGATGAAATGCTAAAACTTGAGCAAAATCCCGATAATTTAAAAAATCATCTCACTATTTTGGCTTCTAACATGATTCGTTCAGCCTATTCTACAAATGGCTTAGCCATTAGAAGGTTACTGATCGCAGACGGTAGACAGAATAACTTAGGAAAAAAATTCTATGAACGGGGACCTCAAGGAGCCAAGGCTTTTATGGCCTCTATTTTGCAAAAAGCGATGGATGATGGCTATTTAAAACAAGCAGATGCAGAAATAGCAGAATGTCACTTTAGAGCTTTAGTAGAAGCTGAATTTGTTGATATTTTATATTTTGGTTTAGACATTCCGTTAACAGAAGAATGGATTAAGGCAGCAAGTGAACGGGCAATAGAAACTTTCTTCAAAATTTATAAATAACACATTACTTTAACAATGATTTAGTAGAACTTCTTACACTCCAAGAAGTTCGCTATAACACTTTTTCAATGACTTAAAAAATTGTAGATTTATCAATATACTTTAATTTTGCCAACCTAAATTATTACCCGCTTAAAGCAAATGAGCCAGATTTTTAATTTCTTCCATCACTGCCTTACAAGCAGGTGTTAAATAGCCATGTTTAGAAATAGACAACGAAATATAGCGCTTCAGCTCGGG
The DNA here is from genome assembly GCF_001423205.1 of Acinetobacter sp. Leaf130. NCBI lineage: Bacteria > Pseudomonadati > Pseudomonadota > Gammaproteobacteria > Moraxellales > Moraxellaceae > Acinetobacter > Acinetobacter sp. Leaf130. Next base: position 59,091 of record NZ_LMOE01000001.1, on the reverse strand, counting down.
ACTCATAATTTTTGCCGCTTGAATTGAGGTGTATTGGCTGGCCTTTTTTAAAGCTTGCGGCCCAAGCATGGTGTAAATGCCAGATTCGGAAACCAAATGGGTTTGTAAACTAATCGAGTCGGCTTCAAACACAATATTCAGCTCTACCCCATTTTCATAAGCCATGTGGTCTAAAAAGTTTCGCCAGTTACTTGGCCTGCAAAACGTGACCAGCGGTAACTGATTTATTGCTTTAAATTCGACTTCATTTGCCTGAGTGAGCACATCTCCTTCACATCCGACCAAGTAGGTATCTGCTTCGGTAAGATAGACATCGCCATGTTTAGGCGTCGGATTAAATCGATAGAGTATCGCTAAATCGACACTGCCATCTTCAAGCCATTTTTCTAAATGTACCCCTTGCCCTTCACGCACCGACAGTTTAATTAAGGGATATTTTTGTTGAAGCACTTTATACAGGGTCGATAACAACGGATGTGCAGTAGACGGCAAACTGGCAATACGAACCGTCCCGATCGGTGTATCGGTCGAGTGCAAAATTTCATTATTGAGTTGGTCGGTCACGTTCAGCCATGAACGAATTTTAGGAAGTAAATGCTGGCCTAAATCGGTAAGCTCAACACCGCGCCCAGTTCGGTTAAACAAACGACCACCACATTGGGCTTCAAGCTCGTTCATTTGTCGACTGATTTGCGGCTGGTTGGTGTTATGCAGCATGGCGACTTTGCTTAAGCTACCGAGTTCCACCGCGTCTAAAAATATTTTCCATAAATCATAATTCATCGATTCTTCCTAAATCATAAACTAGCACTTTTGAGCTATACATTTTCAGTATAACTGAAATTCAAGAATTGGTAATTCCTACATAGCTCACCTATTTCTATACTCCAATCATGTTCTCTACAACACGATTTAAATCAGATTAAGAACCAGAGAATATTTAATTACACTGTATAGGAAGTACGATTATGAGTTTAGATTTACGTGGATTAACCCCAGCACCTGTGACTCCTTTTACCCGTGACGGACAAGTAGACCATGATGCGATTCAACGTTTAGGTTCATGGTTAGGCAGTATTGATGGTGTGAAAGGCTTGGTTGTTCTTGGGCATGCAGGTGAAGGAACATTCTTGTCGCAAAAAGAACAAATGCAGGTCATCGAAAGCTTTGTTAAATCGGTAGATGACAAAATTCCGGTAATCGCAGGGATTACACTCGAAGGTACTTCGGTTGCAGCAGAAGAAGCAAAACGTGCCGTAAGTGCTGGTGCTTCGGCAGGTTTAATTTACCCTTCACATGGCTGGTTGCGTTTTGGCTATCAAAAAGGTGCACCACAAGACCGCTATAAAGCGATTTATGAAGAAAGCGGTTTGCCATCTATTTTATTCCAATATCCAGATGCGACTAAGGCCACTTACGACCTAGACACCCTACTCGATATTTCTGCACAACCAGGCGTGTTTGCCATGAAAAATGGTGTGCGTAACATGCGCCGTTGGGATGTCGAAATTCCGATTATTCGCCGTGAACGTCCAGACTTACAGATTTTGACTTGTCACGATGAATATTTACTTCACACCATGTTTGATGTAGACGGCGCTTTGGTTGGCTATGGCAACATTGCCCCTGAACTATTAATTGAAATGATTAAGGCTGGTAAAGCCAAAGATTACGCCAAAGCTCGTGCACTTCACGACCAACTTTTACCAGTGACTCGCAATGTCTATCACCGCGGTTCACACATGGAAGGCACTGTAGCGCTTAAACATGCATTGGTTGCTCGCGGAATTTTGGACCATGCCACTGTGCGTTCGCCATTGCTTCCACTCGCAGATGGTGCTGAGCAAGAAATTCATGATGCGATGCGTCAAGCCGGAATTGGCAAGGTCGATTTAACCCAAGCCGTTGCTTAAATTCTATTCGGGCTAGCATGTACGCTAGCCTTTTTTTCCTGTACGCTGCCTGAGGCCAAACATCGGGCATGTCACTTAAAAATAATAATAAAAAGCATGCAAACTGTGGTGAACAGGTAGTGCGAAATAGAACAAAAAAACTACGAGGAATGTAGTCATAAGGAGATAGAAGATGACAAATCTAGCGGATGTAGAACCAATTAGTCATCATCAAAAAAATGCGGAAATTATTGCAAGACTCGAACGGCTACCCGTCACCGGACGTTTGCAATTTATGCGAATTACCATTGGTATAGCGACCTTTTTTGACGCTTATACTGTTCTTGCGATTGCCTTTGCTTTACCCCAACTCATTGCCGAATGGCACCTCACCCCTGCCTATGTCGGTGCGATCATTGCCGCAGGCTATGTCGGGCAACTGGTCGGTGCCATCTTTTTTGGTTCACTTGCCGAAAAAGTCGGTCGTTTAAAAGTACTGTCTTTTACCATTTTACTGTTTGTGGCAATGGACATTTCTTGTCTGTTTGCGTGGAGCGGAATGTCTCTGTTAATTTTCCGTTTCTTACAAGGCATAGGAACAGGTGGCGAAGTGCCTGTTGCGAGTGCCTATATTAACGAGTTTATTGGTGCAGAAAAGCGCGGTAAGTTTTTCTTGCTCTATGAAGTTTTATTCCCGATGGGCCTTATGTTTGCAGGCATGGCGGCATTTTTCCTGATGCCAATTTATGGCTGGAAAGTCATGTTTATTGTGGGCTTAGTTCCATCTTTACTGGTCATTCCTTTACGGTTTTTCTTGCCCGAATCACCACGTTGGCTTGCTTCAAAAGGCCGTTTTAAAGAAGCCGATAAAGTTGTCAAAAGTTTTGAAGACGGTGCGATTAAAAGTGGTAAAACTTTGCCTGAACCTGTGGTTAAAGACATTAACCCTCAAGCCATGGCAAAAACCGACTGGCGTGAGCTGTTCCAAGGCATTTACCGCAAACGTACCTTTACCCTGTGGGGCATGTGGTTCTGCGTCTATATGATTAACAATGCCATGGTGACTTGGCTGCCATCTCTCTACAAACAACACTTTGGTCTATCGCTTCAAACCAGTTTAGGTTATGGCTGGATTACCTCAGGTGTGGGTGTCATTGCCTCTATTATCTGTGCGTTAATGATTGATAAAGTCGGCCGCCGTCCTTGGTACAGTGCAGCGTTTTTCTTGGCGATTATTCCTCTCATGAGCCTATCGATTTTAGGTGCAAAATCGGCGATGGAAGTGGTGATTTTGGCAACGGTCAGCTATGCCATTTTGCAGACCATTTCATTCTCTTTATATCTTTACGCTGCCGAACTTTACCCAACTCGCCTACGTGCGATGGGTATTGGTTTTAGTACCGCTTGGTTACGGGCAGGCTCTGCGATTGGACCTGTTATGGTTGGTCTGGTGGTTGGTGGCTACGGCATTCAATATGTGTTTAGTGTGTTGGCTGTTGTGGCGCTCATTGGTGGCCTTGTGACCTTCTTATTTGCTATTGAAACCAAAGGCCAAGTGCTCGAAAAACTCTCTCCTTAATTCATCCATTTCATAAAAAGCTTGCCTAACCTCAGCGTTAGGCAAAGGGCTTATTCATGCTTAAAAAAGGAATTTAAAATGAATAAATATTTGCTATGGGGCTGTATTGGTTTAGGCAGTGTTAGCAACGCTTATGCAGAGCTTCCTCAAGAATTTGGCAAGTTAGAATTAAAACTCAACACCCGTTACTGGAACGATGAAGGCACTGCCCACCCCACACTTGCCAACCCTTCGCCTTCATCGAGTGAATATGAACAAAGTGCGTTAGGGCTTGAGTTAAATTATCAGTCACCGTACTTGTGGGACTGGCTTGGGGTAGATGGTTCACTCTATGCAGTCACCAAGTTATTTGACTCTGGCAAGCCGAGCGCTCAGCTTTTAGAGGTCGAAAATAATGGCAAGCTCGATCAAAACTTTGCGACTTTAGGTCAGCTCTACATCAAAGCAAAATTGGGCGACAAAAGCGAAATTAAATTAGGCCGTCAGTTGCAAGATTCGCTGTTACTTAAAAGCACCAATAACCGCGCAGTGCCCGATACTTTTTCGGGTGCGAGTGGTCAGTTTCAACTGAATGATCAGCTACAGACTTACATTGCTTACTATGACCGCTGGAAACCACGCAGCATGGACAGTTTTGAAAAACTGGTGACTGAAAATGACGAGCGCATTGATTATGTCGGTTTGCTTGGTGCCAAATATCAGTACAAAAACTGGAGCTTGAATGCGGAATATTTAAATAGCAAAGATTATTTAAAAAAGTACGGGGCGATTGCTCAATATAAATTGCCCTTTCATGGCTTGGTGTGGACATTTAACACAGGTGCTTTTTTCTCACGTGATGATGGCAAGCTGTTTAAATGCGGTGCAGAAACCGAGCTGGACTGTGTCAAAGGCCAAGACATTAACAACCGTGGGAATGGTTATTTTGTCGATGTAAATGTGGCCAAGAATAACCTAGAAGGCGGCATTGCCGTTTCAAAGTTTGATGGGTTTTGGATTGAAGATAACTTTGCCGTGCACTCTGCCCGTAACTCGGTTTTGACGCAAGACCACGGCACCAACCCATTTCCGACCTCTGCGACCATTGGCCCTGACTTTACCAATAACGATGAAACCGCCGTTTCCCTTCGGCTGAAATATAACTGGAAAGACTATGTGAAAGGTTTAAAAACCGAAGCGAAGTATATTTATGGCTTTGGCGCTCACCAAAGTAACATTAGCAGTGATATTGAAGGTAAAGAGCGTTACTTTGACTTTACGGTGAGTTATGCCTTGCCTTGGGTAAAAAACTTAGATGTGCGTTATTCATTTTTGCATTATGTGTCAAAGTTTGAAAATGCAAACCTAGGTGAAAAAATAAATGGAATGACACGTAAAGATTGGGACCAGCACCGTGTATTTATTAATTACCGTTATACATTTTAAGCACAGGCTAAACGTTTAGTTTAACTTTATTATCTTTATTAATTTACCACTTTAAATCGATAAACTTTTGAGTTTAATTAAAATATAAATTTATATTTTAATTTTTTATAATATTTTATTTAAATTGAATTGACCTGTTAAAAACTTATGATTATTATGGTCTCGCTGGCACACATTGCCAGTCGGTTTTGACAGACCGAGTATACAGCGTATCAGGTAAATACTCCCTGAGTATGAGACTTGTGCGCAACTTGCACCTCCCCCTTACCGTTGCGGTAGGACGGGAGGGGGACGCGCTTGCGCGTGCTGGTTTGTATACCCAGTCTGTCAACCCTCTTCCGTTCTACCACCATAATCAATTGACGGTGATCTTTGGTGGTAGAGCTCCATAAATTCTAGGAGTTGACCATGCCATTTTTTATATTAATCCCCTATCCTCTCTCGTAATTTTATTTATTTAAAATTTAGGATTTCTCTCACCTAAAATATTTTAAATTTATAAATAATTTTATTTTAAAATTTTAATCATTTTATTTTCCTGTATTTCAGGCGGGTTAACTATTCCCTTTTTAAATGATTTTAATACTTTAAATATATGCGGCTTATTTTTATTAATAACTTAGTGAAAATTATCACGAGAATAATATGAAACTTTATAAACCTATTTTGGCTTTAAGCCTTTTAATAGGCGATTACGGTGTTTCTGGTTGCGACATTCACACTCAGCAGGATTTTGAAGAAATTTGCCTGTCTGGTGGGCACACCCAAGCCAGTTGCGACTGTATTTACCAACGGCTTGAACAAGTGTATTCGCATAAGCTTATGCAACGTCTAGAACATGTCAGTTTGCAAAGTCCTGCTCTCCCACAGGACTTTGCCCCTACTTTTTTTAGCGTAATGCGGCGGTGCGATAAAGACGACATGGGCTAAGCGTTTGGCTTAGCTCCCTTATCTCTGTGTCGCAATGGTGGATGACTTTAAATCAGCGCAAAAATTAAAGTTCTGTTGTGGCATGGAGGCCTTGGGAAACAAGTCAGCTCTACTGAACAATAAAAATATACAGTATTGTCTACCCCCTCTTTGGTATGATTTTGGCACTTCATAAAGATAAGAAGGAATAGATTTGGCAACACCATATATAACAATAGGCTGTCCTACTAGTGGTGGCGGTCAAGTAATTTCAGGGAACAGCATGTTCCTAATCGACGGTATTCCCGTTGCCTGTGTCGGTGACAAAGCCACCTGCCCAACTCATAAAGTTGTTGCAACCATTGTGTCAGGCGACCCGTATATGCAGATCTTTGGGAAAGCTGCTGCCCGTGTTAACGACTCTCTTTCCTGTGGTTGTAAATTACTCCCTCAACAAAACTTAGTTGTTCAAGATAATGGTGGCGGTTCAACTCAAAGTTCGCCAGCGAGTAAAGCACAAGATAGTTTTGTTCCCCAGACTGACGAGCACGGAATTAAATTTCAGTTAAAAGATCAAGAAACTGGCAAACCACTTGCGCAACAATATTTTAAATTAAAAGGCCCTGACGGCACTGAAATCGAAGGGTTTACCGATAAAAGTGGTTTTACAGAGCTAATCAAAACAGGCACAGAAGCAAAAGAAATCGATTTAACAACTTTCGATTTATCTCAGCCAATGGATAAATGGGAATAAATGATGTCAGATAAAAATTTAAGAGATCCTTACAACCGACATTTATCAGATCAATCCCCAGCATGGGATGCTTATCCTCACGAAGAAAAAGTATGTGTTATAACCGAGCCTCTTTGTAACGACCATATCAAGATTCGTAATTATTATATGGCCCGACCTTATAACTTCATGATGAGTATCAACCAGTGGGCAGAGGTTAAAAATACCATTGAATTACTTATGGCAGTTAGATTTGGTATGGAATGGGATATGAATAAGTTTGATGATCGGCTTCTTTCCGATCCGGGCTTTCATACTCAAATGTATATTCGTTTCCATAATTATGTTCTAAAACATGCCATGAAAGAAGGCGCCCGTATAGTTGGAGAATTTCAACAGACAGCATTTAAAGTACGCTTTTTGAGTGCATTTGCAGTAGATGAACTTCTTGAATTACGAAATCTGAGCAAGTTTGATCAAGCTAAAGAAGTGTACGGAAAAATTGAAGACCTAAAGGATGCTTTTGCAAAGTTAAATGTCGCTACAGCAAGTGTTGATTTAACTAAATTACGAAGAAATAACGGACCTCTGTTTATTAATAGAGATATGTTTAAGAAGGTATTCAATCAGGATTACAACCCTAAAGTGATCCAGATTATGAAACAAAATAGAGAATATAACGGAGACCCGCACAGTGTTGGCGATCAACAACTTTTTTAAAAAACTTACTGTACCTTTATTATTACTTGCTATTAGTGGTTGTGCTAATACACAAGTAAGTAGTGACCGTGAAGCATTAGTAAATGCGACACGTGGAGCAGTGAATATGATCATTACAGATCATCGTGTTTACCAAAAAGCTTTAGCTTCTGAAACGAGTGAAGTAAAAAAGGCAATGATCTACTCAACTTTAGAAAAAGCAGATATTTTACGAACTTTTGAAACTGAAGCTGGAAAGGATTTTGTTATTGAAGAAAGTTTAAATACTCAAAAATTAAATGATTTGTGCTGGATGGCTAAATTTGTTAGACAGACTAAAAATGAGCTTCCATCTAAGGATCAGGCCATCTATAGCGATATCTTTACTTGGGTTGGTAAGAAGGAGCAATCTTGGTTAAAGAAGATTAATGATACTTATACCAAAGATGAGCTGGGACCTGACGATTGTCGTAAATAATGAGTCAATAAAAAAGCCACTTATCATAAGTGGCTTTTTTTTAAAGAATTTTGGTGAGGTGCAATCTGCTCAAAGATAAAGTAAGAGTGCTGTAATGAGGTCTTACTTTAAATCAGTGCAAAAAATTAAAGTTCTATTAGGGCACGGAGGCCTACTTATAAGAAAACAACTCATCATTAGGAGCTAGTTTTAGAAATATACTTAACATTAAGTTTTTCATAAATTTTTAATGCAGAATCTGCACTCCAAAAGAAAAACCATATAATACTTATGCAAATAAAAAACAGAGCCAATAAAAATAAGAATCCTATAGAATAAACAGTTGCATCGACTTGGATAGGATTAACATATGGAAGCCAAGTCAGTATATAAACAAATACATCATTTATATAAAGTATACCTAAGCTTAAAAAATACATAATCGCCAGAATAATATTAGTTTTTACTAATTGCTCTTTAGTAAAGTTTGTAACTAAATTAGGAGTACCTTCGATTACCTCTACCCTTATGAACTTTCGAGCCGTTATAACTTCCTCAATTACTGTAAAAAAACGCTGAGGATAATGCTCAATAATATAATCTACTTCATAATGCCCTACTTTATCTGAACCAACTAATAGCTGTGCAGCACAATCTTTTTCAATTTCAGATAATTCTTTTTGATAATATTTATTGACATAAATTTTAATTTCTTCAACTCTTTTTGAATAAAATTTGCGTCTATGAGTAAAACGTTTAGATTTATCTAACCAGACAAAAAGAGGAGCTATAGCCAAAAAAAATGGCAATAATTTTAGAATAGAGTCAATCATATTTCCCCATTTTACTTTAAATTTAAAAAGCCTATAAAATCAAAATCATAATTACTTTGTAAAAGTAAAATTAGTGTAACCAAAAACAATATCAAAGCAGCTAATATTGAAAAATACATTTTTATTTTAACGAAAAAAGCACTTCTATCTAGTTCATCTTTAATAACAGTTATTTGCATAGACTCATTTTCAAATTTTATAGATAAATTACTAAAGATACTCTCATAATCTCTCATCATAGCCACTAATATATTTCTTTGCCCCCAAATATTCATAATTAAAATAATTACAAGAATAAAAACTGTTATCAAAACAATATAGTTTTTTAAAAAATCCATCATAGGATTCTCAGAACTTATAACTTTTATTTGAGCGATAGCAAACCAAATAGCTGCTGGTATAGCTAGCATTTTAGTTGCAACAGAATCAAAAGATTCATTCATTTTCTTAATATATTCGGTTCTTTTTTCTAGATATTCTTTTCGAACTTTATCAAAACTATAATTTTCAGTATAGCTTTGATAACTTAAAAGTATATTTGAAAGTAATGCATTAAAATTTCTAATTAAATAACTTGCTCTTTGTTTCTCTTCTATATCTTTAACAAATAATACGACTTCTTTGCACATTAAGTTTATAATGGCTTCTTGATGTAGGTCTCTTTTTCTTAAATTTTCAAGTGTAGTAACATCAATTTTATAATCCAAATCCGTTTCATTAAATAAAAATATAAATTTTATAGGACGCTGGTAAAAAATTGTATTTGGCCAACTATTAGTACTTTCTGATAAAAAACTGATAAGTTCATAAATTTTATGTAAATTTAAATAATTTTTAAATCTTACATTAGACGTATTTTCATTAAAATATTCCTGATTTATAATAAAGAATAGACTTTTTATCGGCTTCCTAATAGCATATTCTGATTTTAGTAATTCAGACCAATTATTACATATTGCATAATCAAAATTGTTAGATAAATCACTTGTATGTAAAGTAATTTCACATCGAATGTTACTTTTAAAATATTTTTCCTCAATATCTTCTAAAGCAACTCCTCCTATGCTCTCCTCATCTATTACGCATTCCACACTACTATCAGCAAGCCCTTCATTAGCTAGCTGCTTAATTTTATTTAGACTATCCTGATCTAAAGATAACCAACCTGTAATTTGGTCATGACTAATCTCTCTATCATTTAAAGATAGAAAAATTTCACTAAAAATTTTAGCATAGTCAATCATTTATTTAGTCTTTATCTCTACAGGAAATTTAGTTATTAAATTTCCTTCGTTGTTTGATTTAATTTCTCCTCCTCCAATTCTTGACGTAATTTTTCAGGTAAATCACTTATTGATAATACACCATTTTCATATCTAAATTGATTTCCCAATAATTCACGTTCAAAGCTTAAGGAAAACTTATTATTTTTAAATGAAATCTTCTTGAAAGTTCGCAATGTTGTCTTATCAATTTGAATATATTCAGAAATCTTACGCTCATTACTAGCATAAGTAAGGAACTCTTCATCATGATCTGGAAAAATATGCTTTGCGATACTACTTAATAAAATTGTTTCATCAACTTTTTGTTTTTCAGTAATAAAGTTATGTACTTCTCTTAAATTTTTATCAATAGAGTCTTGATCCAAATTTAACGTATTTTTTGAAAATTCCTGGATTGCTTTTCTTAACTCTCTAGTTTCTGTTTGTGCAGCTTTTTTATCTAATTGGCAACCAAGGAAAGCCTCAAAATAATCGCGAATTTCAGCAGCGCGTCCAGCTTTGAACTTTACATATCGATGAGATAAATCTGATTTCCAATCTGAAATATTTATACTCGCCCCTAAATGTAACATGGATAAATTTAACAAATGACTGGCAACAAATTCTAACTCATTAGTCACGTCAGCACCTTTTGTTTTATTAACAATTGCTACGGCTAGACAAGTTTTATTCTTTATTTTATAAATATAGAATACTAAAAATCCACCTTTAACACTATTAAGCTTATTTTCCGCAATGATTGCTGCATAAATTTTTGATAACTCAATTGTCATCTCAACAAAATTAGAACAATTGGTATTTTCATCAAAATAATTTCTTAATGTCTGCTCAAATGCTGGTTCTAACTCAGGGTTACCTTCTAAAGCAAATTCGCCATAGTTTAAGTTTGAGTTAATAAAAAGTTCTAAAAGATTATTTTTCAATTCATCTTCAAGAGAAAATAAATCATTTTCCTGTTGTTTATAATTTATAAGTAATGGGCTACCATCCTTGATACGACGAACCTCATGAATAATAATATTTTGAATTTCCATACTGTCCTCAAAAATTTTTGAAATTATTATAATTTATACAACTTCGTTGCAACATTGTAACTAATTTAGTTAAACTGTAAAGACTAATTACACTACCAGATCCTAAAAATCAAAAGCCTAATCTATTATTAGGCTTATAGAATTTAATTCTTTACTCTTTTTTAGCAGTTTCCTCACTTGTATGGATTTCAGCCTTTTTATGTTTAGGTATATCTAAAACTACAGAGGTTTGTTCAACAACTTTCCCCAAAAGTTGGGTGATATTATTAGGCAAATCTTTCATCTTCTGATTGAAATTTTGATCTTGCTCATCTTTACCAAAGTAAACATCTACTAATTTTTCATGTATTTCTTCTTTTTTAGTATCTGACATATCAGCTATGAATGATTTAAGAGCAGTTAAACGAAGGAAAATACCTTCATTCTTTTTCCAATACACATAACTCTTTGAAGCTAATCTAGATGTAAATGTTATAGTTGAAAAAATAAGAATAGAGAAAAGCAACCTTATTCCTAAATAAGTTAAATCTAATGAGGTATAATTACCATTATGTTTTACTGCAAAATCACTCAAACTAGAATATGAAAAATATAAAGCAAAACTGATAATAGCCAGACTCATAAAATTAAAAAAGTAATAAGCTCTCATTTCCCATAAAGCTTTAGATTTATAATCATTCGTTAATTTAATAGATGTCTCATCACTAATGAAATCTTTAAAGCTCTGTGATGTATTTTGAATTGAATTAAGTTCAGTTTTAATCAATACATCTGTTTCACTTAACTCTTTTGTAAAATCCTCAACTACACCAACCATATCACTACGTATTTTTTCCTCAACTTTATATGCCCTTAATAGTAGTTCAGCTTCAAACTCACCTACTCTCTTATTAAACTCGTTATTTAAATTAAAAATATTTGAATTTATTTCAGTAAGCCGACCATATATCCCTTTTACTTCTTCGCTCACTTTTAAATATGATTTATTTAAATCATCCAAATCATCATTAGCAATATTATATTTAGATAAAACAGATTTTATTTTATTTTCATAGGAAACAAAATTTATATCAATTTCTTTCTTTTTTTCATTTATATAACTATAAAAATTGTTTTCCAATGCAACCATTCGTTCAGAGCTTGATTTATTTTTACCCTTGATTTCTCTATAGAATTTCAAAAAATCCAATCTTAATTTATTTAATTTCTCCCAAGAATCCATAATCATTTTATAAAATTGCACATTATCTTCGAAGAATTTGTGTTCTAAATAGTTAAATTCTAACGACCCCAATCTTTCATTAAGATTATAATTATATTTTTTTATTAGATTATAATCTTCTTCACTTACATGGTTACTAATTAAAATACTATCTCTTTCATTACTCCCCCAAGAATTAAATCCTCCTAAATATCCATTAAAATTACCTCGATTAATATTTTTTAAATTTGCCCTTAAAAGAGCAAATTCTTTTTTTAACTTTATTACTGCTTCCACATATAGCTCGCCAACCTCCTTATCACGCAACATAGAAATATACTCTTCCACTATATTCTTATATCTTTCTACTTTTTCTATTGAAATATTCAATTCTTCGAACATTTTTCCCCCTTATTTTCCTTAAACAATATTTCTGATTTTACAATAATTAGTTTTATTTTTAAATCTTCAATATTACTTCTTAACTAATATCTTATTAATATTTTTCTTTACTCATATAATTAAAAATAAAGTTATAAATTTTCTTTTATTTAACTCACCAATTAATCCCTTAAAAAGAAAAAACCCCGAAACTTACGTTTCAGGGCTTTTCACGAATTTTGGTGGAGATGGCGGGAGTTGAACCCGCGTCCGCCAGCATTACGCTCGAGAATACTACATGCTTAGATATCGTCTATTGTTTTAACACCTTGTGACCCGACGAACAGGGTACAAGTTGCGATCCTCTAAGTTTGGTATAAAGCCCCGAGGCTTGACTCTATACGGACTTGTGTGCGTGCGCTACGGTCGGGTTCCTAAACCACAAGTATTCTAGGAAGCGGACAAACTGCCCTTAGGCAGCTAGAGCGTAAGTTTCGTCGTTTGCGACTAAAATATGCAAATTTGATTTACGAGAGAAAATGCGCTCTCGGCATGCATCTATGAGTTTCATCACCAGCGTCGAAGCCAATAACATCCCCATGAATGTATGAGCATCATAGCATAACTAAAATAAAATACTGTGCATTTTATCAACAGTCCGCTACTGATGAACATATTTACATAATGGAGAGCCTTTTGTTTTTTTCAAGGGTCACATAAAAAAGCTGCCAAACATGACAACTTTTTTTAAAGTTTGGTCTATAAGGCACCATTGCCTAACACAATACCTTCACGGCGTGGGTCTACCCCACCCGCGTATTTACTTTGATTATTAATATTTACTTTCATAATCGTTGAAATACCACTGGTTTGCGCAGTGTTGGCAACGCCATGCCCTTTTGCTTTTAAACCTTCAATCAAATCAAGCAAAGAAAGCTGCACATTCGAGCTATCTACATTGGTGTTTTTGCTATTGGTCGCACCAAAGTTAACAAGCGAAGTCGCCTGCTGTGCGTTTAAGTTCCAGTCTAGTGCACCCACCAAAGTTTTAACCACATATTGAATGATGGTACCGCCCCCTGGTGAACCTGTTGCCATATAAAACTCATCTGGCGTGGTGCCTTTAAACACTAACGTTGGCGCCATGGTACTTCGTGGGCGTTTGCCACCTTCCACACGGTTAGCAACCAGTGCCCCAGTGCTATCAAGTGGGTTCGCGCTAAAGTCAGTTAACTGGTTTGACAGCAAGAAACCATCGACCATGTGGAATGAACCCATACTCGATTCAACAGTCGATGTCATTGAAACCACATTGCCATAGGCATCTACAATCGTGAACTGAGTTGTTCCGTGTTCAACAGTGGTGTCGACACCCGAAGCTTGATTGAAATTACCCGCTGGCGCAACGCCCATACTTTGGTTCGGGTTAATCAATGCTGCACGTTGTTTTAAGTAATTTTTATCAATAAAGCTTGGAATACCCTGAGCTGGTAAAGCGACAAAATCAGTATCAGCCACGTATTTATCACGGTCGGCGTAGGCCAAACGCTCTGCTTCAGCCACTAAATGCACGCCCATTACATCTGGCACACCCCCTTCATTTTCAGGGTTTTTAGGTGGATAAAGCGACATATCAAAGTTTTCTAAAATACCTAGCGTTTGCGCAACCGCAATCCCTCCCGAAGATGGAGGCGGCATGGTACAAACATAGTAACGGTCACGGTACGTCGTACAAATCGGGTCGCGTTTTTTCACCTCATAGTTCGATAAATCCTGCAAGGTCATTAGACTTGGGGTAATTGGAGTTCGTGCTGGGTCATCCCCAAATGGTTGTGCAGCTTTGGTTACAATCGCTTGGGCAATCGGCCCAGTGTGCAGTGCATTTGCGCCTTGCGCGGCAAGGGCTTCTAGGGTTTTTACATAAGCCTTATTGGTCATGGTCTCACCGACTTTACGTGGTGAACCATCTGAATGAAAATAGGTTGCCATTGCATTTGCATCAAGCGCTAAGCTGTTTGCATTACTTGCAATCGCATCTGCCAAACGCCCCGGAATACGGAAACCGTTGTCAGCTAAACCAATCGCTTCACCAAAAAGCTGGTTCCACTTAAGCTTGCCATGTTCTTGTTGTGCTTGTTCAAGCAAACGCATCACACCCGGCACACCAATCGAGCGACCACTACGACGCGCGCTTGGTACAGGTGTTGGTGAATTTGGGTCATATATATCTTGGCGAATTAAATAATATTCGTTAGCTGCGGCTGGTGCGGTTTCACGGCCATCATAAGCCGTGACTTTTTTGGTTTTGGCGTCGTAATACATCATAAAACCACTACCCGCAATCGTGCTCGATTGAGGTTCAACCAAACCGAGCACCGCTTGTACGGCAACGGCTGCATCGACTGCACTACCGCCTGCTCTTAAAACATCACAACCTGCTTTTACCGCAAGTGGCGTGTTTGCCACCACCATATATTTATCTGCGTATTTAACCGTGTTACCAAGTCTATAACCCGATGCACCTTCAGGCGCGGCTGGGTCACCATTTTGGTTTGAACCGACCACCACGTTTGAACCGTCTTGTGCCAGTTTGCTACAACTGGTCGGGTCATTATCAACAATTAAATTGGGCGGGGTTGTATTTGAATCATCCTTGGGCTGATCTGACGAGGAGTCATCTCCACATCCTTGTAATAAACCGACTGCTAATAAACTACTGAACAAAAATGAATATCTTTTATTCATGTGATAACTCCAATATATACGCCTGCCTATCCATGCAATTGCCATGCAAGCTTCTTTGTTTTCAGGTATTAAGTTTTTTTAATCTTTGATAAAAATAAGGTTTTATAATATTGAATGTTTCAGAGCGTTTTATCCTATGCCCTGTCTTATGCCTCCTTGCTTGATATCACACTCTTTTATAACTGATTTGCCCGATTCTGGCATGCTTTATTTAGTGAAATACAGGCAAAATCTGCCATTTGCAGATGCAGTTTATTTTTTAGTGGACCTAAAAAAAGCACCTCCGAAGAGATGCTTTTTTGTGTTTAGTGAGAAGGCATTCCGCTGACATCTCCTTTGGGTTTTGGACACAGCCAAATGACCAGCCCCGCAAAGACAAACACCATCGCAAACAGCAAAAATACATGGTTTGCCGACATGGTAATGGCTTCTTTATCGACGAGGTTTGAAATGATTCCTAAGGTCGAGTCAGCCGTAAAACCATTTTGCAAAAGGTTATTTTGAACTTCGGCAGTATTTAGGTTTGACACCATTTCACTACGCGCAACTTTGGCGTGGTCGTCCCACACCGTGACTGCAATTGAAGCACCAATTGCCCCTGCCATAGTTCTTAAAAAGTTCATTAGACCCGCAGCAGATGCAATTTCTTGCTGCAACACCGAACCGAGTGCAATGTTTGACAGTGGAATAAAGAAGAACGGTACGGCAAAGCCTTGCAATATTTGCGGCCAAGCCAGCGCCATAAAGTCGGCATCTGTGGTCCAGAATGCTCGCATTAAGGTCACGGCACCCAGCAAAATCAGGCCAAAACTCGCAAGTGCTCGTGGGTCATGTTTGGTCGAAAGCTTCGCCACAATCGGTGACATGGTCAAACTACCAAAGCCCATAGTTGCAGTTAAATAGCCAGCCCATGTGGCGGTATAGGAAAGGTTCATTTGCAGCCACTGCGGAATCAGTACAATACTGCCAAAGAACGCTCCAAAGCCCAGCGACAGTGCTAACACTGAAATAGCAAAGCCCCTATGCCTGAATACCTTCACATCCACCACGGGGTGCTTATCGGTCAGCTCCCATATGAGGAACACCACAAAGCCAATGACGGCGGTTAAAGCGAGTACCACAATGCTGGTGCTGTTAAACCAGTCGCGTTCGTGCCCTAAATCGAGCATGAGCTGTAGTGCACCAATCCACAGAATTAACAAACCTAAACCGACCGTATCGATTCTTAAAGAAATGGTTTCTGTTTCGGCTGGTTTGAGCAAACGGATTGCCGCTAAAACACAAATAATGCCGACCGGAATGTTAATAAAGAAAATCCAGTGCCAAGACAGGTTGTCACTAATCAGACCACCTAAAATTGGCCCTAAAATTGGTCCAACAACAGTGGTCATTGCCCATAGGCCCATCGCCTGTGCATGCTTTTCTTTAGGGAAAATACGCATGAGCAAGGTTTGGCTGAGTGGCATAAGTGGGCCACCGCATAGACCTTGTCCAATACGGAAAAACACCAGCATTCCTAAGGAATTTGCTAGGCCGCACAAGAATGAAAAAATGGTGAAACCAATCAGGCCAAAAATAAAGACTCGGACGGTTCCAAAACGGCCCGCAAGCCAACCCGTTAAGGGTACACAAATCGCCTCTGCAACTGCATAGGAGGTAACAACCCATGTCCCTTGTGTACTTGAAACAGCAAGGTTACCGGTAATGTGTGGTACAGATACGTTGGCAATGGTCGTATCGAGTACGACCATAAAGTTCGACAAGGCAATAACAAACGCTGCCAGTAATAAACGGCCACCGCTCAGCTCGGCAAAAGGTGTTTGCGTTTTCATAAGCGTTTACTTCGCAGATAAGTCGACTTTTGCTTCCATCGACAAGCCAACACGCAGTGGGTGTTCAGCAAGTTCTTTCGGGTCAAGTGCAATACGTACTGGTAAGCGTTGAACCACTTTAATCCAGTTACCTGTTGCGTTTTGAGCCGGAATTAAGGCAAAGGCAGAGCCTGTACCACCAGAGAAGCCCATCACTTTGCCGTGATATTCAACATCATCACCATATAAATCTGAAGTAAGTGTAACGATTTGACCCGGACGGACTTTTTTCAACTGACTTTCTTTAAAGTTTGCATCTACATATAAATCGTTGAGCGGCACAATCATCATCATGCTGGTGCCTGGTGCAACGCGTTGCCCTACTTGAATATTACGTCGAGCCACTACACCATCGACTGGTGCACGTATTACGGTACGTTCCAAATCAAGCTGAGCTTGTTCAACATGTGCTTGTGCAACTTGTACATCGGGTGTTGAAGTCTCGCTTACACCCTGAATTAAAGCTTCGTTCGCTGCAAAAGTGCTTTCGGCAGCTTTACGGCTTGAAGATGCTTGCGCTAAACCTGCTTTGGCAAGCTCTAGCCCTGCTTTGGCTGTTTCAACTGCACTTTGTGATTTAGTGAGTTCTTCTTTAGACACTGCACCAGATGCGGCAAGTTGCGCACGGCGATTCAGCTCTAAAGCAGCTCTGTCGTAGTCGGCCTGTGCTTGAGCAACTTGTGCTTTGGCACTGGTAATTTCGTCGGCACGCACCACAACTTGAGAGTTTAAAGAGCTACTGTTTGCTGCAGTTTGTTTGTATTGGCGTTTTGCTTTGGCGAGTTCTGCCTCAGCTTGAGCCAGTGCAATTTTGGCATCACGATCATCAATACGAACCAACACGTCACCACGATGTACCGTTTGGGTATCTTTTACCACAACCTGAGCGACCTGACCGCTCACCATTGAAGTGATTTGAGCCGTTTCTGCACCGACATAGGCATTATCCGTACTCACGGAATGATTTAAAAATAATGCCCAGATTGCATATAAAACAGCGGCGATCAATAAAATCAGCGCAAAAAAACCAAGAAATTTTTTGCGCTTGTTTTGATTGTTGTCATCCGAGGCAGATGTTGTTGGCACTGTTTCTTGTACATTGCTTTGTGCATCAGTCATGGTATGTTCCTAAAGATGGGTTGGCTTTGCCATCAATCTCGCACTACACCTTGTTATAGAGTTTTTATTTTTCTATAAACAAGACATACCGCATTGTCAAAGGAGCTAATTTTAACGCTAAAACCTCATGATATGAGAATAAAAAATTATAACTAATGCGTTCGTTCTAATTAAATTAATGTTTATCTCAAAGTTTTTGTGAAAATTCCCGCTTTTCAAACACTAAAAAAAGCGCACTTGGCGCTTTTTAACTACTTAAATGAGCAATTTAATAGGCGTATGAAGCAATACCCGCAGCAATTGCTTTGCCTTCATCATTGACCATGGTCATGCGCATGGTACAGCCCTTGCGACCTAAACGCAGAACTTCAGCACGGGCAATAAAGTATTTACCACGCCCCGGCGCCAGATAATCGACACGCATGTCGACAGTTGCCAAACGCGATACTTGCTTAATGGTCTCGGTTAGAGTTTCCGGCGTTGAACGGCGATATAGGTGTTCCATTGCCACAATACCGCCAATGCTATCGAGCAAGGTTGCAGCAACTCCACCATGCAAAATCTGAAATGCCAGATTGCCAATCAGGTCAGGTTGCATCTCGATATAGCCTTCAATCTGCCCGTCCACCACACGCATAATCATTCCACTATGCTTAAAAAAAGGAGAGCTATTAAACGCCTTACATAATTGCTTAAGAACTACATTCAGGTCAGTTTTTGCACCTAAATGAATGCTCCCAGTCCAATTTTTCTTTTCATCACTCATACGTTGCCTAAATTTAAAAGCATGATAAACACCCATAATTTTGTACAAATCCAGCATTATGGGGCTACAATACAGCAGTCGGTTGACAGTAATGGAATATCCGCCAACCTATCCTAGTGTAATACCGAACATCGAGATTGTTATGACTTATACGTTCAATCGTCCTGCATTTCCAGCCACTCGCATGCGCCGTATTCGTAAAAATGACCAGTTGCGTGCGATGGTCAGCGAAACACAGCTCACTACCAATCACTTGATTTATCCAGTATTTGTATTACCGGGACAAAATCAGACCCAAGATATTCCAAGTATGCCAAACATTCAGCGTTTGTCGGCAGATTTATTACTGAAAAAAGCTGAAAGACTTCTGGAATTGGGCGTATCAAAACTGGCTCTTTTTCCAGTTACCCCGCAAGAAGATAAAAGCCTGACCGCAGAAGCTGCATGGCATGAAGATGGTTTAGTCCAAACCACCTGCCGTTTACTTAAAAAAGAATTACCAGAAATGGTGTTAATTACTGATGGCGCACTCGACCCATACACGACTCATGGTCAAGATGGCATTATTGATGACACTGGCTATGTGCTGAATGACGAGACCGTAGAATGCTTGATTAAACAAGCGTTAAGTCACGCTGAAGCAGGTGCTGATGTAGTTGCACCAAGTGACATGATGGATGGCCGTATTGGTGCTATTCGTCAAGCTTTAGAAGCCAATGGTCACATCTATACCAACATCATGGCCTACTCTGCGAAATATGCGTCGAGCTTCTATGGCCCGTTCCGTGATGCTGTTGGCTCTGCATCCAACCTCAAAGGTGGTAATAAATATAACTACCAGATGGACTTTGCCAACCGTGCCGAAGCTTTACATGAAATCGCGCTTGATATTCAAGAAGGCGCCGACATGGTCATTGTAAAACCGGGCATGCCATATCTGGATGTGGTACGTGAAGTGAAAGATACCTTTGGTGTTCCGACATTCATTTACCAAGTGAGTGGCGAATACGCGATGTTAGCTGGCGCAATTCAAAATGGCTGGTTATCAGAATCAGTGATTTTAGAATCACTCATGTGCTGCCGCCGTGCTGGTGCAGATGGAATCTGGACTTACTTTGCAGAAACTGCTGCCGAAAAACTCAAGGAAATGAACTAAGTTCGCAGAGAAAGGATAACACTGCATGCATATTGCAATCATTGGCGCGGGCATTAGTGGATTGATGTCTGCGCTGGAGTTGGTTGAACAAGGCTGTACCGTCAGCATTTTCGATCAACAACAAGCGGGACAAGCAGCCTCTTGGGCTGGCGGAGGCATTCTCTCTCCGATGTACCCTTGGCGCTATGTGCATGCAGTGAACCAACTCGCTCAATTTGGTAAAGCCTCTTATCAAGCATGGAACCAAAAACTCTCCCCTGTTACAGGGATTGATTTTGAAATTCATGACACAGGCATGCTAATTTTTGATGAAGAAGATTTTGACGTCGGACTTTCCTATGCAAATCAACATCAAGAACCCATGCAGCGCTGCGAATATTTACAGAGAGATGCCTTAGAGCAAGTCAATCCACATATTTCCGATCAGTTTCAACAAGCCATTTATTTCCCTGAACTATCTAATATTCGTAATCCACGCGTTTTACAGTCTCTGATTAGTTATTTAAAACAACATCCAAATGTTGAGTTTTTTGAACACGCTGCTGTTAAAAAACTAATTCAACATGGCGATGTGATACAAGCGCTCCAAACCGAAGATGGTCGCAAATATACAGCAGATCATTTTGTAATAACTTCGGGCGCTTGGAGCCATTACTGGAACTCACAATTACAACTCGAAATTCCAGTCGAACCTGTTCAAGGTCAAATGCTATTATTTAAAACCCCTGCTCACTGGCTACCGACCATGTGTATGAATCGAGTCATGTATCTGATTCCTCGTATGGACGGTCATATTGTTTGTGGGTCTAGCATGGCGCATCGTGGTTTTGACACTTCTACCGACGAAACCACCCAGCACAATATTTTAGAAGCGTGTTTAGAAATAGTGCCTGAACTGGCCGATTTCCCGATCGTACATCGCTGGGCAGGCCTCAGACCAAGTTCACCAAATGGTGTTCCGTACATTGGCAAAATGCCTGAAATGGACAACCTCTGGGCAAACTTCGGTCATTTTAGAAATGGGTTATGTATGGGTGCAGGCTCTGCACAATTACTCCGTCAGCTTATGCTGGGTCAACCAACCTTAGTTGATGCCAAAGCATATTCACCAGAGCGTTTGCAAAATAAAGTCTTAGCCTGACGCCAATATATTCTCTAAAGCCATTTTTAGTTGAGGATAAGCAAATTCAAATCCTTCTGCTTGCAGGGCTTCGGGTTTAACGTATTGACCATTCAAAATCAATTGCGACTGTTCCCCTAACAAACAGCGAAAAACCGTGCTTGGTGCCGACAACAGTGGTTTCTTATTGAGTACCGCAGCAGCTTGTTCAATAAATACCTTTTGGGTCACATTTTCTGGCGCCACTACATTATGGATCTGAGCAGATTGAGGATGCTGAAATATAAACTCGATTGCGTTTAACACGTCTTCAATGTGTACCCAAACCACAGGCTGACGACCATGACCAATTTGACCAACTAGGTGGAGTCGAATAGGAAACAACATTTTAGGCAAAATACCACCGCCCTGCCCAAACACCACACCTAAACGAATAATTTTAGTATTTTGCTGAGTATCTGCTAACGCTGCGTGTTCCCACTCTTGGCAAAGCTGAGACATAAAAATAGGCTGTGGTGAACTTTTTTCGGTGCACACCTCTGCCCACTTTTCTTCAACATCTATACCGTAATAGCCAATCGCCGAGCCAGACACAATCACTTCTGGGAAAATTTCAGACTGCTTGAGCCATGCATACAGTTTTCGGGTCGTGTTTACTCGGCTTTCAATCAATTGTTTTTTACGTGACTCGGTCCAACGTTTTTCGCCAATATTTGCACCCGCCAAATTCACGACATAGTCAATTTGACGTGTTGAAATATCTTCAAATTTTTGTACCCACTGTAAAGCAGGATGGTCAGATTCCTTCCCAGCCTGCCGCGTCACAGCAATCACGTTATAATTTTTTTGTAGTAGGAACTTAATTAAATGAGTTCCTATAAAGCCACTAGCACCAGTGATTAATACATTCTTATTCATATTTCCTCCAAAACTGAGGACACAAGTTTTAGTTAATTATATAAGAATCATTTATATTTAATCGTAGCGGTTTCTGTAGTGATCTATTACACATTAAACATTTTGCTTGCCATTCGCTGTGCCTGTTTCCCATAAAACCAGTAGGTAATCAAATAAAGCGGGATCGCTAACATTAAAAGCATAATGAGCATAATGCTTAAAAACTGAGGCTGTTTGAGGTAAAGCATAAAGTTCTGCAAAATCTCTGGGTCTTTTCTTGCAAATAAAAACAGGCCGAATAAAACACCACACAAGTTATAGCCCCAAAAAATCAGGGTAAAACCTAAAGTAAATTTCTTTTTTTCTTGTACAGTTGGTGCACGGCGCTCTTTCTTTAAAAATTTAAACAGGACAAAAATCATTGCGCCTAAATATGGAACGGCTGTTAAAATACCACCTACACTCGCTGGTAATAGTGCTGCAACCACACCTACAATTAAGGTGAGTCCTATGCATAAAGCAAAAAACCAGAGAAAGTAAGAGCGTAATTTGGTCATCTTTTTGCCTAATTTATGGGTTCAAAAAATAATTATAAATTTTTTTCGATTTTTTTTCATTTTTCTGTCAACCAATCCGAATCTCTTGACGTTATATAGGGTAATAAGGTCGCAGCAACCGAATACTTCCTTTGCACGGCATCCGCAAAATTGTATCGGTGACCTTTCATTACGACTCTTTTCTTCCTTCAGATTAGGTTTTGTTAGCAGCCGAAACCCTTGATGAAGTTTTTGACCGACGATTCTCTCATCACTCGAATCGTCGGTTTTTATTTTCTGGCACCTTCATTTATTTTACGCTCAACATACACAATAGTTCTTTCTCGGCTATAAACGCTATGCGTATACTTTTCACACCATAAAAATATGATTTAAATAATATGAACACGATTGCCTATTTTGAAATCCAGTCTTCCAATCCTGCCCGAGACGCGCAGTTTTATCATGCTGTGTTTGGCTGGCAATTTAAACTCGATGAAAGCTTAGCAATTGAATATTACCGTATAGAAACACCATCAATCATGGGTGGGCTATTAAAACGTCCCGCTCAAACGCCTCCAATGGAATATGGTACCAATGCATTTACCTGTTCGGTTCAGGTCGAAAACTTTGATGAAATTGCCGCAAAAATTTTAGCGCAAGGTGGTATTGTGGCAATGGATAAATTCGCCATTCCCGGTCGTGCTTGGCATGGTTACTTTGTCGATTTAGACCATAACGTTTTTGGTATTTTTCAAGTTGATGAAAATGCTGCTTAAAGATCTTATTTAACCAATTTATTTATTTCCTAATTTATAGCCACCGCATTTTTATCGGTGGCTATTTACTATTTATTCTTCGGCAAAGCTAAAACTGGCTTCACATGTAATTGGAAAATTAACCGAATTGGCAATCATACATTCGTGATGCGCTTCTTCATGCAATTTTGCAGCAAGCTCTTGGTCAGCACCTTTTTCTAAAATAACCGCTGGCTTTAAAATAATTTGAGTAAAGTGACCGCGTTTAACTGGATCTGCATCTTCCATAAAGCCAAGTGCATGGTCAACATAACTCACAACGTGAATATGATTGACTGCACACAGGTGTAAATACCAAAGCTTATGACAAGCTGAGGCAGAAGCAACCAATAAATCTTCTGGGTTCCATCTGGTGACATCGCCTAAATAGGCAGGGTCAGATGAACCTTGAATAGTGGCTTTTTGTGGATGTTGAATACTAAAGTCTCTTTTATATGAACGATAAGATGAAGTGCCTGTACCTGTATTGCCTTCCCACTGTATTTTCACTTCGTATTTATGAATGGTCATTTTATTCTCAAGATTCATTATTTGAACTGATAGTAACAAAGCAAAGTTTAAAGTGACAAAATTAATTCAGATTTCAGCGTAGGCTTAAATATCGAGCACTTTAAAATGTCTTGATAAAATCTCCTGCCAATTTATGCTAACGTATCTGTGTTTACTTTGGCTTGATGTCTGTTTCTATGTCCGTACATTTTCTACATACTTCTGACTGGCATTTGGGGCAGTTTTTTTATAATCATTCACGCCACTACGAACACCAACAATTTTTAAGTTGGTTACTCACTCAAATTCAAGAAAAACAACCGCATGCCCTGCTCATTGCCGGTGATATTTTTGATGTGATTAATCCGGGTTCACAAGCACAAAAACAACTCTACCAATTTTTAGCAGATGCACATCGCCTTGCACCGCACATGCAAACGCTCATGATTGCCGGTAACCATGACTCAGGCTACCGTATTGAACAGGTCGAACCACTTTTAGAAAAATACAATGCAAAAACCGTGGGCGTGGTTCGCTGGAATGAAGATAAAACCCTAGATCTCGATCGTCTGCTTTTACCTATTTATAATCAAAATCAGGATATTGTGGCATGGTGCCTTGCCCTACCTTTTTTACGTTCGGCAGAAATTACGGGCTTTAATGAACATACCACCAATAGCAAAAATGCGATTGCGTATTTGCATGAACAACTAATTGCTGAAGCGAAGCGTCGTAAAACACCAGACCAAGCGCTTATTTTGATGTCGCATGCTCATATGCAAGGTGGAGAAACATCCGACTCTGAGCGCCCAATTATTATTGGTAATGAAGAGGCACTTTCAACGACTTTATTTGAAGATGCAATTGATTACGTGGCTTTAGGGCATTTGCATAAACCACAAAAAGTAGGCCAACCGCACATTCGTTATAGCGGCTCACCTATTCCACTTTCTTTTAGTGAAATTAACTATAAGCACCAAGTGGTGGAGGTCAAAATCGAACCTTCTCAAGAGACAGCCAACCGTTTGCAGTTTGAAGCTGTTGAAATTCCGCGTTGTATCCAATTACATCGCATTCGTGGTGAGTTAAACGAAGTGCTGCAACAACTCAAAGCTTTGCCACACGGCGTGATTGAAAATATTGACCATCGTGAATATGTCGATATTGAATATTATAGTTTAACGCCACCACAGCCTAATTTACGCCAACAGTTTGAAGCCGCATTGCCACCTGACCGCTATCGTTTAGTGCGTATTTCACGTCAATATGTAAGCCAAGATGCTTCGGACACCGATACCACTCAACAAATTGCACTTGAACCACCAACACCAGAAAAACTCTTTCAAAATATCTGGGAAAAACAAGGTTACAGCGCAGATGATGCAGTCTTAAAAGATTTTCTGAGTCTGGTACAAGAAGCACAAAAAAATCTTGAAAATGATGCAACACCTTAAGGATATGTCATGAAAATTTTATCTATTCGTATAAAAAATCTGGCATCTCTTTCTGACGAGCACTTTATTGATTTTGAAAGCGCGCCTCTAGCTCACGCAGGCTTAATTGCCATTGTCGGGAAAACTGGTGCAGGTAAGTCGACCATTTTAGATGCCATGTGCCTCGCCCTTTTTAATCGCGTTCCTCGCCTTAAAGACAGCGATGGTAAATTAAAAGATGTTGATGGTTCAGAGTTACTCACCAATTCGCCTTTAACTGTTTTACGCCGCGGTACAGGGCATGGTTTTGCTGAACTTTGTTTTATTGCACAAGATCAAAAACGCTATTTGGCACGCTGGGAAATTAAACGTGCGCGTGAAAATCCGAATGGTAAATTACAAAGTGTGCAACGCCACTTAAAATGCCTGACCGATGGCGTGGTACTTGCCGACAAAGCTAAAGCAGTTGATGAAAAAGTTAAACAAATTACCCAGCTTTCATTTGAACAATTTACCCGTGCTGTTTTACTTGCCCAGTCAGAAGTCACGGCGTTTTTAAAAGCACGAGATAGTGAACGCGGTGAACTACTTGAGTACCTGACAAACTCGAGTATTTTCGCCAAAATTGGTGAGTTGGCTTTTCGTAAAACAGCAGATATTGCAAAACAGCGTAAACAGCTTGAAGAATTTTTAGGTCATATTGAGATTTTATCTGATGAAGAAATCTCAGCATTTACCGAACAATATCAGCAAGCTCAAGAGAACTATCAAAAATTAGAACAACAAAAAAATGTGTTGAATAAACAACAACAATGGTTTGAACGCAAAGCCAAACTTGAGCTTGAAGTTCAAACTAAACAGCAACAGTTTCAAAACCAGCAAAACCAGCATCAGCAACTTGCGGGTGAACGTGAGCAATTAAAACGACTCGAAGTTTTCTCTGAAATACGCCCACAGGTCTTTCAGCAGACTCAAAATTTACAAACCCTACAACAACTTGAACCGCAAATTCAGCAAGCTCAAATTAAGTTTAATGATTTGGTTCAAATTTTTGAAACTGGACAAAAACAATATCAATCAGCAGAGCAAGAACTCAAACAAACGCTCGATTTTGAGCAACAGCATCAACCTGCTTTAAATCAGGTTCGACAGTCTATTCAAGAGCGCACATTTATTGCAGATGAATATAAAAAGTGCAAAGAAAAAAGAAATGTTCTAGAGCAGAAACTCAACCCGTTGCAACAACAGCAAAACACGGTTCAACAACAGATTGAGCAGCTTCAACAAAATCAGGCACATCTGCAACAACAGCTTACTCAGACTGGGCAATATGCTGTATTAGATAAAGGCCTTTCAGCACATTTGCATCAACTCGGGCAATTTATTCAAAACTACGAAGTGATTGAACAACAGCTTGGAAACCCTACTCTTGCTCGTCAAAAGCTATCGGAAGCTAAAAGTGAACTTGAACAACTGACGACTTCGGTGGGGACAGTTGAACAGATTGAGGTAAAACTTGAGCAACAGCGTAAAGATAAAGAACAAAAGCTTGCTCAAATTACTCAACTAGACCTCATTCAACAAAAAGTTAAAATTTATCATGAGCTATATGCTGAGCTTCAGCAGTTCACCGAAAAACATAGCCAAACCTCTGCTCAAGAACAGCAGCTTAAAACCGTTTGCGAGTTAGCTGAGCGAGACTACCAAACAGCAAAAACAGAGCGTGAAAAATTACAGCACATCTTGCAACAGCAACGCTTATTACATACTGAAAATATTGAACAGTTAAGAGCCAATCTTAAAGAAGGCGAAGCTTGTTTAGTCTGTGGCAGCACGCATCACCCCTACCGCATCGATGACAGCACAGTTTCCAAGGCCCTGTTCGATTTACAGCAACAACAAGAACAGCAAGCATTAACCCTAGAGCAAACTAAATTTAACGCGTGGCAAAGCGAACAGCAGACACTTACCCAGTGTCGTGCCGAGCTCGAACAAGTTCAAAAACATTTATCTCAACTTAATGCAAAACAAGCAAACTTGCAGCAAGATCTTGTCCAGCAATTAAGTCTCAACCAATTGCAAATTGATCTTGCTCAACCTCCAGAACAAATCTTACAAACGCTTAATGAGCTCAGACAAGCCGCTCAAACTGCAATAAGTTCATTTGACTCAGAAAACTTCCGTTTAACCCAAGCGATTAAGCAGCAGAACCAGTTGGTTCAACATGTTCAGCGTAGTGAAAGCTTGCTCAATACGGCACAGCAATGGCAACAACAAGTTCAGCATATTGTTCAGTGCCTATCTGAATCCGAGCAGCGCGCATGGCAGCAGTCGAGTAGCCAAACAGCTAAGCAGACTTGGTCTATGCTTGATGCACGTGCTAAGCAACTTGAACAACAAGAACAGCTTTCACAGCGTTTTGAACAGCAACAACAAGAACTTAAAATGCTGACAGCTAACCTTGAGCAAATGACCAAACAAATTAATGAGATCGACCAAAATCTCAAAGAGATTACGCTCAAAGGTCAACAAAATAATGAAAAAGCGGTATCGCTTATTCAACAAATGACAGGCCTTTCTGACCTTAAGCCTCATGATTGGTTAATTGAGCATGATGCCAAACGTCAGCATCAACAAACGGCTTATCATGCGTCTAAACAACGTTTTGAACAGACCAGACAGCACTTCGAGCAACAAAAACAGGCGCTAGATCAGCTCAAGCATCAACACCAACACACCGAGCAACATCAACAACAGATTAATGCGCAAATTCAAAACTGGTTAAACGAGCATTCTGATTTTCAAGCGCAGGACTTTACGGCGCTCATACAGATTAATTCAGCACAAGAGCAAGAGATCCGTAACCGCCTTAATCATGCCGAACGTCTACTCAGTGAGAGCTCTTCTGCGCTTAAAACCATGCAAGAGCAATTGTCCGATCACTTACAAACTCAACCAAATATTGAATTTGAAAAGCTCCTGAACCTGATTCAAAACAATATTGCAGAGCTTAAGGCCCAACTGGAAATTCGTGATCAGCTGAAACTGAAGTTAGAGCTGCACCAGCAAAATCTTGCGAAACAGTATCAATATGCTGAAAAAATTCAAAACATTCAGCAAGAAGAACATCGCTGGAGCAAAATTTCAGGTCTGATTGGTGATGCCAAAGGCAAAGAGTTCCGTGACTATGCCCAGCAATATCATCTGGATATTTTAGTGGAACATGCGAATCAGCAACTGGCGATGCTTTCTCAACGTTATACGTTAAAACGCCTTGACCAATCTTTAAGTCTTGCCATTATCGACCACGATATGGACGGAGAAATGCGTTCGGTTTCATCTTTATCGGGCGGTGAATCCTTCTTAACAGCCCTCGCCTTATCTTTAGCCATTGCCAATATGGCTTCAGGTTCAATGAAAATTGAATCTCTGTTTATTGATGAAGGTTTTGGAACCTTAGATGCATCTTCATTGCACATGGTGATGAATGCTTTAGATCAATTACAAAATCAGGGTCGTCAGGTTGTTCTTATCTCACACATTCAAGAAATGCATGAGCGTATTCCTGTACAAATTCAAGTGAAACCACTTGGTGCTGGTGCAAGTACCATCGAGGTCATTGGTTAAAACTAAAAAGCCCCGACATCCTGTCGGGGCTTTTTTAGAATCTGCGTTGGTATAACTCCTGTCGTACCTGTATGCATCCATTCATCACTGTTTATTGTTATTCTTAGAAACATCCTGTCTCCTGATGAATTCATAATAAGTGAAAACCACTTCCCGCCATAGCCGCAAAAGGACGCAATGAACGTACGAAATAGCGTACATCATCCTTTTTGCGAATAGTCTCTAGCACCAAATAAAGCTGTCCCTACACGTACCATGGTTGAACCTGCAGCAATTGCAACCTCTAAATCACTCGACATTCCCATGCTTAAAGTATCCCAGTCTTGAGGGTGAGCATGTTTTTCTCTCACCAAATCAAACAAGGCCTTAGCATCTGCAAAAGCGGCAGTATTGTTTGGTGCTGGAATCACCATCAAACCGCGTAGTCTGATTTTGGGTAATTGGCTAATTTGAGCAACTAACTCGGCAACCTCATCTGGTGCACAACCATCTTTACTATCTTGCCCGTCAATATTCACTTGCAAACAAATATTTAAGTCAGATTGATCTTGAAGCCTTTGATTAGATAATCGTTCAGCAATAATTAAACGATCTACACCGTGTACCCAATCAAACTTTTCAGCCAAATTTTTAGTCTTGTTTCGCTGAACATGACCAATAAAGTGCCATTCAATTTCTAAATCTTGTAAAGCTTCAATTTTTTCCAAAGCTTCCTGTAAATAGTTTTCGCCAAATGCTCTTTGCCCTGCTGCATACATTTCACGCAAACTTTCACTTGGATGTGTTTTTGATACGGCTAAAAGTTGCACAGTTTCAGGCGCACGCTGAGCATGTTCACAAGCACGCTGGATTTGCTGTAATACGTGCTGTCGCGCATCTTGCAGGTAATTCATTGACAAGGTTCTCATTTTCAAAAAACTTTTTTGCTTTTCACCTAAAGCGAGGTGTTGGTAAGCCTCGGTGAAAGCCGTATATTATTCTACAAAATAATGACATATTTTGATTTACTTGGGGAAATTATGGATATTACAGAGCTACTCGCTTTCTCTGTGAAAAATGGCGCGTCCGATTTACACTTATCTGCTGGCATGCCACCAATGATTCGCGTGGATGGCGAAGTCCGTCGCATTAACTTACCAGCTCTAGACCACAAAGATGTTCACCGTCTGGTCTATGACATCATGAATGATAAACAACGCCGTGACTACGAAGAAAAGCTCGAAACAGACTTTTCTTTTGAAGTTCCAAATGTTGCGCGTTTTCGTGTCAATGCATTTAACCAGAACCGCGGTGCGGGCGCAGTATTTCGTACCATTCCATCAAAAGTACTCACGATGGAAGATTTAGGCTTAGGGCAAATCTTTAAAGATATTTGTGATTACCCACGTGGTATTGTGTTAGTTACAGGACCAACAGGTTCAGGGAAATCAACTACGCTTGCAGCGATGATGGACTATATCAACGAAAATCGTTATGACCATATTTTAACTGTTGAAGACCCAATCGAATTTGTACACCAGTCAAAGAAATGTTTGATTAACCAGCGTGAAGTGCATCGTGATACGCATGGCTTTAATGAAGCACTACGCTCGGCACTGCGTGAAGACCCAGATATTATTTTAGTCGGTGAGATGCGTGACCTTGAAACCATTCGTTTAGCACTTACCGCTGCTGAAACCGGTCACTTGGTGTTTGGTACGCTTCATACGACTTCTGCTGCAAAAACCATTGACCGTGTGATTGACGTATTCCCTGCCGAAGAAAAAGACATGGTTCGTGCCATGTTGTCAGAATCTTTACAGGCTGTTATTTCGCAAACCCTTCTTAAAAAGAATGGTGGTGGACGTGTCGCAGCACATGAAATCATGATTGGTATTCCTGCCATTCGTAACTTAATTCGTGAAAATAAAGTCGCACAAATGTATTCATCAATTCAGACTGGTGCAAATCATGGCATGACGACACTCGACCAAAGCTTAAAAGGTTTGGTATCTCGTGGTGTGATTAGCCCGCAAACTGCACGTACTGCTGCAAAACAGCCTGAATCATTCCTATAAAAATAATTAGAGAATAAATATGGATTTTAATGACCTACTCAACCTCATGGTTGAAAAAAAATCATCCGATCTTTTTATTACAGATGGTGTTGCGCCATCTATGAAAATTAACGGGCAAATTGTTCCAATTTCAAAAAATAGTCTTTCAGGGGATGTTATTGGTCAACTTTTACATTCCATCATGAGTGAAAAACAACGCAAAGAATTTGCAGACACTCGTGAATGTAACTTTGCCATTATGAACCGTGATAAAACGGCCCGCTTTCGTGTGAGCGCTTTTCAGCAGCGTGACATGCCAGGCATGGTACTACGTCGAATTGAAACTAAAATTCCTTCAATTGATGACTTGCAGTTACCGCCCGTTCTTAAAGATTTATCAATGACCAAACGCGGCATCATTATTTTTGTTGGCGCAACAGGTACTGGTAAATCGACTTCATTGGCTTCAATGATCAGCTATCGCAATCACAATACTAAAGGTCATATTATTACGATTGAAGACCCAATCGAGTTTATTCATGAACATGCAGGCTGCATCATTACTCAACGTGAAGTCGGGATCGATACAGACTCATTTGAAATTGCCTTAAAGAATACTTTGCGACAAGCACCAGATGTGATCTTGATTGGTGAGATTCGATCTCGTGAAGTCATGGACTACGCGATTGGCTTTGCTGAAACAGGTCACCTTGTATTGGCTACGATGCACGCTAACAACGCCAACCAAGCGCTCGATCGTATTATTCACTTCTTTGAAAGTGACCGCCACAGTCAGCTTTACATGGACTTATCGCTTAACTTAAAGGCCATGATTGCGCAGCAACTTATTCCAACACCAGATGGCAATTCACGTCGTGCAGCCATTGAGATTTTGATTAACTCGCCATTAATTTCTGATTACATTCGTAAAGGCGAAATTCATGAAATTAAAGATTTAATGAAGCGTTCGCGTGAACTCGGTATGCAAACCTTTGACCAAGCGTTGTTTGATCTCTATAAAGCAGGCCAAATTACCTATAAAGATGCATTAAAACATGCCGACTCACCGAACGATTTGCGTTTGACCATTAAGCTTGCCGAAGAAGGACCTGATCAAATAGCAGGCACAAATCAGCATTTAACCTTCGATCGACAGTAATTTCTTCATAAAAAAAGGAAGGTTAAACGTAACCTTCCTTTTTTATTTGTTTTCTTTATGTGAAAACGATTATTTCTTGCGCAACACTTCCTGACACTCAGGTTCGTTACAGTAACCGTAGAGGTTTAATGAGTGACCTGTTAAGGTAAACCCATGTTGTTCTGCTACAGCATGCTGTTCCTTCTCGATAACATCATTAGTAAATTCAATAACTTTATTGCAATTATAGCAAACCAAATGATCATGATGATCTTCTTGCATAATTTCGAAAACAGAATGATTATTTTCGAAATGATGGCGCTGAATGATACCCGCAGCTTCAAATTGTGTTAACACACGGTAAACTGTCGCAAGACCGACATCTTCCCCTTGTTCTAACAAAGTCTTGTAAATATCTTCAGCACTAAGATGATGTTGCTTTGAATTTTCTAATAATTCCAAAATCTTAATTCGTGGAAGGGTAACTTTAAGTCCAGCTTTGCGCAAATCTTGATTGGAAATAGGCATGAAAAAAGGTCTCTCAACAAATCTCAAGTTGGAATAGGCAATAGAATTTAGATGAAGTATGATCTATCCTTTGATCAAATGCATCATAATTTATTGGGATAGTGTAGCAAAATGCAAAAACTCGTGCTGACGTTATTAGTCACTTCACTCCTTGCTGGTTGTTCAATCTTTGGTGTATATAAGGTTGATATTCCTCAAGGGACTCCTTTGACCAAAGCTCAGGCCTCTCAAGTACAAGTCGGCATGAATTTCCAGCAAGTGCGTTTTTTGCTTGGTAGTCCAACTGTGACTGATCCCCTCAATCCTCAACGTTGGGACTACATTTACAACTATATCCCGGGAACTTATGCTAAAAAGGCAAAAATCCCCGCAGCACATGGTCAGCATTTAAAAATTTACTTTGATGGCACTGGCACAGTAACTAAAATTGAAGGTTTAGAAACTATTCCAGAATCGCAACCAGGTTTACCTGCTTCTAAAGAAGCGATTTTAACTGCCCCACCACTATAATCGTTTTTTCTAATAAAAATAAACCCCTCAAGTGAAATACTTCGAGGGGTTTTATTTATGGGACTTATTACTTTAAGCGATTACTTTTAATATATCGTCCCACAGGATTCTTCTCGGCATTCTTCTCGGCGCGGTTACGGCGTATATCTTTAGGGTTAATAGTTAAAGGTCTATAGACCTCTACCCGATCACCTGCTTGCAAAATCGCATGTGCCTCAACTTTTGCACCAAAGATGCCAAGTTGTAATGGCTCAGGTAAACCCACCTGTGTCTGCAACCCGCTTGCCTCAACCGCTTGTAATGCAGTCATACCAGCTTCAAATGGAATAGCAACTAAAAACTGTTGCTCTGGGGCTGCAAAAGCAACCCACACTTGCAGAGCTTTTTCCATCAGATCATTTGTCCAATCACTGCAATCATGGCAATGACAATTGAAAGCGGTAAAACAATACGCACTGCAATACGCCACAAGTTATAAAACAACTCATTGCTAAAATTCATCGATTTACGCAAGTGGCTAATTTTCATAATCCAACCAGCAAAAATTGCATAGATGAGGCAAATGAGTAATCCCCAAAGCATCAAAATCAGCGTAAAGATGCCATGAAGTTCAGGCACAGCCCAAACCGCAATTGCCAAAATAATGACAACCCATTGTAAAACGTACATCAGTTGACGTTGAGCAAGCTGTTCTTTCGCAAGTTGAATAAACAGAGCTGTTGTCATTACCGCAGTAAAAATCCAAGTAAAAACTGGAAGCTGTGCTTGAAGAGAAAAGAAACCAAACGCAACGACAGCAATTAACTGAGCCAACCAGATTGGAAGTGCAGTTTTTGTAGCGCCTTCTTGAGAGTGGATTACAGACAAGCTATTTTGCCAGTAAAGTCCTAAGCCTAAACCACTTGCAACAAGTGCAAGTACGGTCGCATTACCCCATTCTTTAAACTCAACATTTGTCCAATGCCAAGGCTGTAAAGTCGTTCCCATTGTATTAGCTAAAACAAGAGAAGCGATTACGCCGACTGTCATTAGCACAATTAAAATCTGACGCGGAATAAAAGATAAAATTAAAGCTGCAACAGCAAGACCAGCAAAAACAATTTGTCCAGAAACACTATTATTAAGCTGTACTGTCAGTAAGTTGCCAGCAGTACTCAGTACATTCCCTGCTAAAAATGGAATAAAAATAACCGCAAGCCAACCAGCCAAACGCCATTTTGGTGAACTATCTGCTTCACGAGTTAAACTTGATAAAGCATTTAAGGCAGTAGTCTTCGACCGTTTTGCTAAGGCAATTTCCAAATAACAAACTGGCAGAGCCAATAACAGCATTGTGCCTAACCACAATAACCAGAAATCGATTTGACGATCAATCTGGATTCCCATAGCGGGTGCCAATGTCGCCATAATGATGAAAGATAAGCAAAACGCCATCAGGGGCGATAACCATCGTGACATAGGTATGTCCTGCATTATGCATTCCTTGAAAAAGACTATAGATATTTTGCCCGTCTCATGCCTGAAAATCAAAGTTTGCTCAATAAAAAAAGCAAACTACCGAATCGATAGTTTGCTGCGCTAACTAAAATTATAAGTTTTGTTATTTAAGTTATGCGAAAAACCGAGCAAACCAGTTTTTCCCTTTCTTCTTTTCTTTTTCTCTAATAATTCCCATCATGTTTTCTTTTACTGCCCCCACATAATCGGCATCGTCATGTTGAATATGATTGATTAACCATTTTGCTAAAATTTCTTGTAGCTCTTTTTCAACAGTATGTCCCATTTCAAAACGCTCACGATATAACTCTATTTTTTTAATAAATAAATCATGAACACGTTTATGTGGTACACGATATTTATAATCAGCTTCCTCTTGCAAACTTTCTTCGAAAGTAAAATGTGATTGCGTATAATCAATAATGTTGTCTAAAACGTCTTTAATACGACGTCTATCTTCATCATCTTTTACATCATCAATTTCATTAATATAATCAAGTATTCGTTTATGTTGCTCATCAATAACCTCGATACCCGTATTATATTCTGAAGCCCATTTCATTTTCATACATCTCCCCAATGATGTTCAATGACTGTTGCATAAACCTCATGATATATTTAAAGAATATAAATAAAAACAAAGCTATTTTGTCGGCTTTATCATATAAAAATTATATTTAAATCAAGTTGTTGTTTTTATTTGTTTTTTAAAAAATTAACCAACTAAAATAATAAAGTATTTTTTAAACAAAATACCTTATTATTAAATGTGATATATATATAAATATCTCTATTCATACATTTTAAATATACTTTATATTAATACTGATCTGCACGAGTAATACGTTTAAGCTCTGGATTTTCCTGCTCACGTTTTAATCTTTCCACATGAGTAATTGCTTTTTTAATTGGCTTACCATGTTGAAATAAAATCATTTCACCTGGTTGATAAGCAATCCAGTTTTCATTATGTGTTAAAGGTTCTGTCGTTATAACTGCCACACGATCTTCAGGTGTAGTGACCTGACTAAAATCAACCTCAACATCTAAGTCAATTAAATGAGCCTGATTAAATGGATATTCTCGAACCAACCAATGTAATTTAGTTATCGCATAACTAAATAATGCCTTCCCATTCGACAAACAATAATTAAATGTGCCGTATTCAGCAATTTGTGGAGAAATTTTTTCTAATACTTCAAATATCTCATCAAGACTCGGTTCTTCATAACCGAAAGCTTCAACCAGTTGATCAAGCAAATAACAAAATGCACGTTCACTGTCTGTATTACCCACAGGGGTAAAACGTCCACTTAGTGGTGGGTTAAAATCATGTAAATCACCATTATGGGCAAAAATCCAATGACGGCCCCACAACTCTCTAATAAAGGGATGAGAGTTTTCTAATGTAATTTTACCTTGAGTTGCTTTGCGGATATGCGCGATCACGTTACGCGATTTAATAGGATAATTACGGATAAGATCGGCAATTGGAGATTCAACTGCCGACTGGTTATCGACAAATAGTCGGCAAGCTTTGTCTTCGAAAAATGCGATACCAAATCCATCACTATGATCTGAGGTAATTCCTGCACGCTGTGAAAAACCACGGAAAGAAAAAGTAATATCCGTTGGTGTTGCACAATTCATTCCTAATAGCTGGCACATATCGCTTTTTAAACTACTTCTAATTACCTCATATACTCTATTGTGCATGAGAGTAAAATTGCTTGCAAATCTCAATATGTGCTGGCTATTAGAAAATAAGACATATTATTAACGCTGCCCCATTTTATTCATAACAAATGAAGTCGCTACTTTATTCACTTCCAGAAATACAAAATAATCTAGACAGTTAAATTCTTCATCAAAAAATGCCTGTTTCGATAGTTTTGACTGCATGCTCAAATACATTTGGAACAGTTTCGGCATACGCTCATCTTGTGGAAAGCTAAATTCAGGATATTCAGGTTCGTAGATTTTTTTCGAACGGATATCAATGGTTTTACTTTCAGATAATTGCTGAATCTGGCGATGCGTGTAGTACGCTCTAGCCAAATTATCTTGCAAATGAATACTGACGCAGCCCATTAAATATTTAGCGCGCATTGACCATAGCACTTTCGGTGCAAGGTTCAGCCACAGCATCGATAACGCTTTACCATTACGAAAGCGAGGATGGACACAGGTACGCCCTATCTCTAACACATTAGGCAGGTGCGATAACTGCGGAACAATATCAAACTCATGTGCGCTGTAGCTTTGTGCTATCTCATGACCTTGAAATAATTTTAGACGGGTATACGCTACAATTTCTCCAGTCCACTTTTCACGTAAGACTGCATGCTCACAACCAAAATCATAAATATCTTGATCTAAGTTATCTTCAAAATGAATTCCAAATTGTTGGCTAAATTGTTGTGCACGAAATCGTTGTACATCTTGTAATTCTTTTAAATTATCAACCCACTCAAAACGAAATTGCGTTTGATTTATTGCTTTATTACGATTTAAAGGTAAAGTCCAGGTTTGGCGATATTGATTAAATTTTTCCAGCATAATGAACGCTCCTAGTGACACCCCTTACACTAGTCAAAGCTCATGACAAAAAAATGACCAAATTAAAATGGTATAAAAAAGACCACCTAGAGTGATCTTTTTATTGAGAATAACAGTTTTATTAAGCAGTTTTTGCGCGATTAGAAATCAGTGTTCCAACCCCATGATCAGTAAAGATCTCAAGTAGTGTTGCATGTGGTACGCGACCATCAACAATATGCGCACTAACAACCCCGCCTTTAACAGCATCAAGTGCACAACCTACTTTAGGAATCATACCGCCATAGATCACGCCTGTTTCAATGAGACGATCAACTTCTTGTGTAGTAAGGCCAGTTAACAGATTTTTGTTTTCATCCAGCACGCCACTAATGTTTGTGAGCAAGATTAATTTTTCAGCACCTAATGCTTCTGCCACCTTACCTGCCACTAAATCAGCATTAATATTATAAGTATTGCCTTCTTCATCTACGCCTAATGGCGCAATAACTGGAATAAAGTCACTTTGGGTAAACATTTCCAACACATCTGTTTTAACGCCAGTTACTTCACCGACCATACCTAAATCAATATGTTTGATAGAACCGTCTTCTTCTTGCTTTTCCATAAGTAATTTACGAGCACGAAGTAAATTACCATCTTTACCTGTTAAACCAATGGCGCGGCCGCCATGTTTATTAATCAGGTTAACAATCGATTTATTTACACTACCACCTAATACCATTTCAACCACTTCCATGGTTGCAGCATCAGTTACACGCATACCGTCAATACGGTCAGACTCGCGGCCTAACTGCTTTAAAAATGAGTCTACTTGTGGCCCACCACCGTGAACAACAATCGGATTTAACCCTACCGTTTTAAGTAAAACGATGTCTCGGGCAAATGAACTTTCTAGCTCCGGATCAGTCATCGCATTGCCACCGTATTTCACCACCAGCGTTTTACCAGTAAAACGTTGAATATACGGCAAAGCTTCAATCAAGATTTTTGCTTTGTCGATACCGATATGCTGATGTTGGGGCATTACGCCTCTCCTTACTTAGGCCTCTGAAAGTTCTTGTGCAATTTGCGGATAGTGCTCTTGCAACATATCTACAAATTTTTGCTGGATTTCCTTTAATCGTAAAGGATTATCTGCGTCAAATCTTACTGTAAAATATTCACCAGTATTTGATGCTCGAATAATGCCAAAACCATCATCAAAATCAAGACGTACGCCATCGATTTTACTGATACGAGCACCTAAACGATGACTTAAAATTTCAATATCTTGTAATACATACTTTGGATCGGACTGATACGTGCCAATATAGGTATCTTCTGTACAACATCTTTCTGGATAAGGAGCAAACAATTCGGAAATTGTTGTAGCATCAGATTTGGTAAAATATTCCATTACACGTAATGCAGCATATAAACCATCGTCATAGCCAAAACCACGCCCATCATTAAAAACGTAGTGGCCTGCATATTCTCCACCAAAAATGGCGCGTCCATTTGACTGAGATAAATAAGCCCGTAAAAAACTACTTCCCGTGCGGATCATTTTTGCTTTTCCGCCGAGTTGTTCGACCGTTTTTTGAACCATGCGTGAACATTTCACATCAAAAACGATTTCTTGCTCTGGGTGCTGCTCTAGGCACATTTGTGCAAAAAGTGACAACAATCGGTCTGCAGTCAATATCTGGGCTTTTTCATCTACTAAAACGACACGGTCACCATCACCATCAAGGGCAATGCCTATATCTGCTTGTTGCTCAATAATTGCTTTTCGCAAATCACTTAAATGTGCTGCATGTGAAGGATCAGGTGCATGGTCTGGAAACTCTCCATTTGGATTGGTTCGTAAAGCAATCACTTCGCAGCCCATTTTTTCCAATATTAATTTTGAGCAGTGTCCAGCAGAGCCATGTAAACCATCTAAAACAACTTTTAAAGGACGTTTTAACTGAATATCTTTAAAAATGGCTTGCTGGTATTTCTGGCAAAACTCAGCTTTAAATTGAGCCGCCGTTAACTCAAGAACAGAAATTGAATGGGCTGGTACATAAGTTTGAGCTTCATCACCAACCTGCTGAATCATTTCTGGAGACGGCGGCTCACCTTTTAAAATCCACTTAATACCATTATCCGATTTTGGGTTATGGCTTGCGGTCACCATAATGCCATTGCCGCCAAACTCTCGCGCAATGTAATACATCATTGGGGTGGAGCAACAGCCAATATTGGTGACGTTTAAACCTTGTTCTATTAAAATTTCTTCAATTAAGTGTGCATAGGCTGGACTTGTGAGACGGGCATCATAGCCAATCACTAATTGAGTTTGTTTTGCTTGTTTGTATTGTTGTGCCAATCCGTAGGCAATCGAACGAACAACGTCCGCGGTTAAGTAAGAAAGTTTGCCTCTAATATCGTAAGCACGAAAAATACTTTTTGGAAATGAGTGTCTTACATTCATAGTGTATCTTCTATTTAAAGATCAATCCGATCTATCGCAAAAACATAGATTATTCAAAATTTTTGAAAGGTTTGTTTGCTAAAAAAGTTAAAAGAATATGAGTAAAGCGTGTTGTAATATAATCCATTGTAACATTCAAGATGTAAAAAGAAACGCCTGTTCAACAGGCGTTTGATTTTCGTTAATATTTTCAAAAAACTTATTGTTTTCCTGTGTGACCAAAGCCACCAGCGCCACGTAAAGTTTCTTCAAATTCTTCTACTTGCTCAAATTCAGCTTGAACAACTGGAACTAAAACGTACTGTGCTAGGCGCTCACCTGGTTCTAGACGGAATGTGGTTTGACCACGGTTCCAAACTGAAACCATCAATTCACCTTGATAATCTGAATCAATTAAACCAACTAAATTGCCAAGCACGATACCGTGTTTATGACCTAAACCTGAACGCGGTAAAATTAAACCAGCAAAATTTACATCATGAATATAAATTGCCATACCTGTTTTCACTAAAACAGTTTGTCCTGGTTCAATATCAATTGCTTCATCGACGCAGGCACGTAAATCTAAACCTGCTGAACCTGCTGTTGCATAAGAAGGTAAAGGCCATTCTTTACCTAAACGCGGATCGAGCAATTTCACTTGAACTTTCATGGGATTTCCTAAAAATTAAAAAATTAACGCTTTAATAAAGCTTTTAAATTTGCCAGATATTGTTGAGCCTGTTCTTTAGGGTCAACATTAGCCGCAATTTTCTTTTTGCGCCCTAACCACTCCAACTCATCTTGAGGAAGTTCATCAAGGAAACGGCTTGGGGTCATCTGTCTCATCTGCCCGCCATTTTTACGCTGCTCTGCCAAAGTTAAGGTTAAACCTTGACGTGCGCGAGTAATTCCCACGTACATCAGACGGCGTTCTTCCTCAATAGTTTCTGCTGCAATGGAGTTTTTATGCGGTAAAAGCTCTTCCTCTAATCCCATAATATAAACATATGGGAACTCCAAACCTTTTGCCGCATGTAACGTAAGTAAGTTGACTTTGTCTGTATCTTCTTCTTCCTGCTGCTGTTCTAACAGGTCAAGCAGAACTAGTTTTCGAATAACACTTTCAATGTTCTTTTCATCAACATCTTCTGCGCGATTAATTAGGTTTTGAATACTGTTAAATAAATTCTCGATATTATCGAGTTTACTTTTCTCTTGCGCAGGGGTTGCGGACTGTTCACGAACGTAATCCATATAGCCTGCTTCGTTCATCATTTGACGAACTTTAGGTACAGGCTCATCGTCTTCTAGCAATTCACGGGTAAACGTCGCAATAAAGTCGGCAAATTCATGAAGTTGAGTTTCGGCTTTTTTAGGAAGCACCATACTTAAACGCTGGTCAGCAGAAGCCCCAAGTAAAGACAAATTATTTTCTTGTGAGAATAAACCTAACTTCTCAAGAGTAACCGGCCCAATGGCGCGTTTAGGTGTATTAATAATACGTAAGAACGCACTGTCATCTTCAGGGTTAATAATAAGACGCAAGTAACTCATTACATCTTTAATTTCTGCACGAGCAAAGAAAGATGTACCGCCAGATAATTTATACGGAATTTGCATTTGGCGAAGCTGTGTTTCTAGTACACGCGCCTGAAAGTTCCCGCGATATAACACAGCGTAATCTTTCCAGTTTTTACCGTTCATTAGCTTATGAGTCAGTAAGTCTTTTACCACGCGCTCTGCTTCATCGTCATCATTACGACAAGTAATGATTCTGATGACTTCTCCATGCCCTTTGTCACTCCACAATTTCTTATCAAAAATATGCGGGTTATTTTGAATCACACAGTTGGCAGCTTTTAAAATACGGCTGGTCGAACGGTAATTTTGTTCAAGCTTAATAATATGTAAATTTGGGAAGTCCTGTTTCAACAAAGCCATATTTTCAGGCTTGGCTCCACGCCACGCGTAGATCGACTGGTCATCGTCACCTACCGCAGTGAACTGCCCCATCACCCCAACTAAGAGTTTGACCAAAATATACTGAGCCGTGTTGGTATCTTGATATTCATCGACCAATAAATAGCGAACACGGTTTTGCCATTTATCACGTACTTCTGCATTTTCTTGCAATAAGCGTGTTGGCATAACAATCAAGTCATCAAAATCAACAGCGTTGTAAGCACGTAAATTACGTTCATAAAGCTGATAAAGATGCGCAAACTGTACATCTTCAGGTGTTTCACAAGTCGAATGTGCTTGCTCTGGCACGATCAGATCGTTTTTCCAATCTGAAATTTTCTTCATTGCCTTGGCAATTAATTCTTTACTTTCTGCACCCGACAAATTGTCGCGATGCATCAGATCCATCAAAATACGTTTACAGTCATCTGCATCTAAAATCGAAAAATTAGCTTTTAAAGGTAAATTTTTAAGTTCTAAACGTAAAAGGTTTAAACCAAAAGTATGGAAAGTGGAGACAGATAGACCTTTTGATTCTTCACGTGACAAAAGCTTGGTCACACGCTCTTTCATTTCACGTGCAGCTTTGTTTGTGAAGGTCATCGCGGTTATACGATGCGCTGGAATACGGCAATGCTGCACCAAATAGGCAATTTTACGAGTAATTACCGATGTTTTACCTGAACCAGCGCCAGCAAGCACCAATAAAGGGCCCTGAGTATATTTCATGGCTTCTTCTTGCTTGTTGTTCAATTGACTGGCAGATGACATCGTGTATTACCTCTTAATTTTTCGAGCATGATTATAGTCATCTCTGTTTTAGAATCCCAATAGTAAATCTACGGATATGTATAAATGATGTCTAATAATGCAATTTATGCGCCGCAGTTTGTCGTGGTTATTTATTATTCACAGTCATAAAAAAACCACCCGAGGGTGGTTTTTAACACAATAAATTAAATCTTATTGTTTTGCATAAATGCTGATTTCTACACGGCGGTTTTGTTCACGGCCAGATGCAGTTGAGTTATCTGCGATCGGGTTAGAAGAACCATAACCTTGTGCATCGATACGGCTAGATGAAAGGCCTTTACCAGCTAAATAGTTTTTAACTGATTGTGCACGTGATTGAGATAACGGAATGTTGATAGAGTCATTACCAGTGTTATCAGTATAACCAGTAACCAAAATCGCACTCTTGTTATCTTCAGCCAATGTTTGAGCTACTTTGTCTAAAGTTGAATAGAAGTTTGGCTTGATGTTTGATTTGTTTGTATCAAAAGTAATGCTACCAGGCATAATCAATTGAACAGAACCATCTGGATTACGGCCAACGTCTACGCCAGTACCTGCCATTTGTTGACGTAATTTTTTCTCTTTCTGGTCAAGGTATACACCACCAGCGGCACCAAGAACTGCACCGATTGCTGCAGCACGGTTATTTTGACGGCTTGAGTTTGCATTTGACTTAGAAATACCGTAGCCAGCTGCTGCTCCAATTAAAGTACCTAATGCGGCTTTATCGTATTCAACGCCACCAAGATTATTACCAGTTGTTTGACAACCAGATAGTACTACTGCTGCCCCTACCACTGTTGAAATAACTAATGCACGCATTGCATGCCTCCTCACTTTGTGTGTTTTGTTGTCTGGATGAATAATGAAACAAAAACGAAGTATAAAACATTGATATTTTGTTAATAATAAACACTTTAGTTACTTTTTTGTAATATTTTGATGCACTTTCAGATGCTAGCTCATCACAATTTCTTCATTGTTGTCTAAGATGTCGTTGTATTTCATATTACGATAGTTATAGTTAAACAACTTTTCTATGGATTTTAGACATTCGGGGTCATTCATATGTCAACTGCACCCAATAAGCAATCTGCGCTAAAAAAAATTACACGTGGACTCACTGTAGGTACAGTCATTACAGGAAGTACGTTTTTTCATGGTCCACCTGTTTTGGCATTAGGTCTGACCAAGCTATTAAAAAAATCATCAAAAATAGATGAAACCAATATCCAAATTACAAATAGCTGGTTAGGTGTTAATAATTGGTTGATTGATCATGTCTTACCAAATCTAAAATGGGATATTACGATTGATGAGGGACTTGACCTAAATATGCAAGGTCGTTATCTCATGACTTGTAATCACCAAAGTTGGGTAGATACAACGGTAAACCAATATTTTGGTTTAACCCGTATGCCACTCACCCGCTTTTTTACCAAATGGGAACTCATCTTTATTCCTTTTGTTGGGCAAGCATTTAAAATTTTAGGCTTCCCGATGATGAAGCGTCACACCAAAGAACAGGTTGCAAAGAATCCTGAGCTCAAAGACCGTGACATGATGGAAGCACGTAAAGCCTGCGAGCAGCTTTTAAGTCAACCATTTACATTATTAAATTATTTAGAAGGTACTCGTTTTACTCAAGAAAAACATGACCAGCAAAAATCACCATATAAGCATTTACTTAAACCTAAAGCGGGTGGTTTAGCCCTTGCATTAAATATCCTGGGTGACAAAATTGATGCCTTGGTTGACATGACGATTGTCTACCCTAATGGCGTACCCGGATATAGTAATTTCTGGCTAGGTGATGTTTCAAAAATTGCGGTAAATTTGCGTAAAATTGAAATTCCAGATTGGGTTCTTGGTGGAAACTATGAA
Organism: Acinetobacter sp. Leaf130; assembly: GCF_001423205.1. Lineage (NCBI taxonomy): Bacteria > Pseudomonadati > Pseudomonadota > Gammaproteobacteria > Moraxellales > Moraxellaceae > Acinetobacter > Acinetobacter sp. Leaf130. The sequence continues at coordinate 14,733 of NZ_LMOE01000001.1, read as the reverse complement.
GATGACGCGGTTTACCGTGAACGTTTCCAACAATGGGTCCATGAAATTTGGACCGAAAAAGATCAACTTATTGAGCAAATAAAATCTCAATATCTCACTACGAACATTTAAGAAAGCACCCGTTATTATGCAAAACAGTTCTGGGAAAAAAACGAAATATCACCATGTCGACCCAAACAGTCTTTCATTTAAGCTGTTTTTGATCTATGACATCTTTATGGTGTTCATTATCATTTTTAACCTGTTCTGTCTGGCTGCAAATTTCTTTTTAATGAGCAGTATTGGGGCATGGTTCTTCGAACACATTCATTTGCCCCAAATTGTGAGCTTTTACCGTAATTCCCTTCACCCATGGGTAATCACATCAGAAGCATGGTTTATTGGTTTTTTAATTGTTGAGTTACTTGTCCGCTGGGGCATTGCCATTATTTATAATCATCATAAACGTTGGTTCTTTTTCCCTTTTATTCACTGGTATGAAATTTTAGCCATTATTCCTCAGCTTCGTTTTTTACGGTTGTTTCGAGCAGGAATTATTGCTTATCGCTTACATGAGCTGGGCTATCCGGTTGTTCCGCCAAGCTGGCGAAAGACAGGTTTGTTTTACTATCGTGTCGTGATGGAAGAGCTGTCCGATCGTGTTGTTATTACGGTAATTGATGGTATTAGATATGAACTTGAAACCAGTTCTAGCCATAAACAAATTATTCACGACTTGGTTAATCATCATCGTGAACAATTTACTGTCACCCTAACAGCATTATTACAAGAGTCTTTAGCCACTGCTTTAAAAGAACAAAAGCCAGCAATTACAAAAGGTGTTGGGAAAATTGTAGATCAGGCCATAGTAGATACCCCTGAACTAACCCAGTTATTACGCTTAATTCCTTTAGTCGGCGGCCGCATTGAACAGCAAATTCAAAGCATTGGTCAAAGATTAGGTGAAAATATTAGTGCAGGTTTAATTGAGCCTTTAATTGAGGGTTCATCGGCGCACCCAAATCCGACTTATCAATTAATTTCTCAAAAAGTGAGTGAAATAAATATTAATAATCGTCAGCTTGAGCAATTGGTTGAATCTGTCGTGTTTGAGACACTCGAGTCTGTACGAAAACAAGTCAAGGTCAAACAATGGCAACAAACGCTTGCGGAGTATGATCGAATCAAAGAATAAGCATTTACTTAATTTTTTATGAATCTCGCTAGAGAATTGGCACAAATTGTTCTAGCATTTGCCCTATTTACAATAAACTTAACGCTATTACAGCTCGTTTAACGCCTTGAAGGAAGACTTATGGCTGATATACGGATTACCGGCAGAATGGTTAACTTTAGCAGGATAACCTTCGATACCAATGATCATGATGTGATCCGCCAGCAATTATCAAATATATTAAATGAAGGTTCCTATCAGGGAACTTTAGTGATTATTGACAGTACAGTTGAGCAAGAATTAATTGCATTAATTCAACTTCTGGTGAGCTTAGGTTTGCAACCTATGGCGGTAATCGATGGTATTTTAGGAGATGAGGCTCGCGCTATTCAATTCCCTGTTTTACCAGCAGATCAACCATTACAGCGTATCAAAGCCACAACCGAACAAGTCGCGATTGTAGAAAAACCGGCTACCGCTCCTGCCTCGTCTTCAGCAGAAACAAAAAAACCACTAAACAAGATAGCGGTTGCTCATATTACCTCTTATCATGATGAAATTTTGCGTACAGGCCAATCCCTTGTACAAGATAACGGCGATATTATTTTAAAAGCTGGCATGAATAGTGGTTCTGAAGTTATTGCATCAGGAAATATACATATTTATGGCACAGTTCGTGGTAGAGTCATTGCTGGTGCGGGCGGGCACGCAGCTGCACGCATTTTTTGCCAATCTTTAGAGGCTGAGCTCGTTTCCATTGCCGGAACGTATTGTGTCGCAGATGATATCCCTAAACATGTGGTAAAAAAGCCAGTACATATATATTTAAATGAAAAGCAAGAGCTTGAATTTGAAGCGATTGAACTTTAGTTTATTAAGTAAATCACCAAAAAACAGCCCTTTTAAGGGTGAATGACCATAATAGGAGTGGATTCGGTGGCCAAAATTGTTGTCGTAACATCAGGCAAAGGTGGTGTAGGTAAAACTACAACGAGCGCATCTTTTGCAACAGGTTTAGCCCTTCGTGGTCATAAAACTGTTGTGATTGATTTTGATGTAGGCTTACGTAACCTTGATTTGATTATGGGTTGTGAGCGTCGTGTTGTTTATGATTTTGTCAATGTTATTAACAACGAAGCACGTCTGCAGCAAGCCCTTATTCGTGATAAAGATATCGAAAACCTTTATATTTTACCGGCTTCACAAACACGTGATAAAGATGCGTTGAGCGACGAAGGTGTGGCTCGTGTTATTGATGAGCTATCTCAAGAATTTGATTACGTTATTTGTGACTCACCTGCGGGTATTGAGCGTGGTGCGATTTTAGCCATGTATCATGCAGATGAAGCAATCATTGTAACGAACCCTGAAATCTCTTCAGTACGTGACTCTGACCGCATTATTGGTATGTTAGATAGCAAAACCAAAAAAGTTGAACAAAACGAAGGACGTATACGTAAACATTTATGTATTACTCGTTTTAACCCTGAACGTGCTGACCGTCAGGAAATGCTAACAATTGATGATATTTCTAAAGATATTCTACGCGTACCGACATTAGGTGTTATTCCAGAATGTCCAAGTGTATTACAAGCATCAAACGAGGGTAAGCCAGTAATTCTATATTCAGAAACTAAAGCTGGTCAGGGTTATGATGATTTGGTTGCACGCTTTCTTGGCGAAGACCGTCCTTATCGACACATCACAGCTCAACCTAAAGGCTGGTTAGCACGACTATTTGGAGCGTAGTTATGGCAGGATTCTGGAGTAAATTATTTAGCAGTGACGAAAAGCCATCAAGTGCTCAAACTGCAAAAGATCGTTTGAAAGTTATTGTTGCTTCTGAACAAGGTTTAGGCCGCCGTTTAAGCCAAGACAAGATTGATCAGATGAAGAAAGAAATCATGCAAGTGGTCAGTCGTTATGTAAGTGGTGTAGGTGAACAGCATATCCAAATGCAGGTTCGCTCTGAAGCAAATATCGAAATGTTAGAAATGAATATCAATTTACCTGAAGAACGATAATTCTATTTCTGACTGTTCAATAAAACAGAATCAAGGCAAAATAACGCAAGTTATTTTGCCTTTTTTAAAACTGAGGAGATTGTCATGGCATTATCACAGCCAGCAACTTTCAATGAAGAATGGTCCGATGAGCGTGTTTTTGCCTACCTCAACCAACTTCCGCCAACGGGTGTGAACGCAGATTTTCATGTGCTCTACCATGCATTCAAACATATGCGTCCAACAGACTATGAACGTCTTTTGACTCAATTTATTGCGGACGGACGCGATATTAATGCCAAAGACCCGGAAGGCCAACGCATCCATGATGTGATTGCCAAATTTCCGCGTCAATCGGCACCCTTTTTAGAAGTTCTAGCAAAGTTTGCTTAAAAATAAAAAGCCTCTTAAAGAGGCTTTTTTCTTACCTAAATTTATCGATTGCCAATCAGGAAAATACCAAATACGGTAAAAATTCCACCTGAAATACCATCAATCCATTTTGAAAAATTACGATAAGCTGATCTAAAACTTGGTAACGAAAAAATAAAAGTCACAAAGCAGAACCATAAAATCGTTTCAACCGTGACAATAATAAACAGCAACCAATGAACCTGATCAAGTTGAGGATTGGCTAAAAATAAAGAGAAAACACTACCAAAATAAATAACAGCCTTAGGATTTGATAGATTCGTTATAAGACCTTTAATAAAAAATAAGTAAGGTGCTTTGGGTAGCTCGACAGCAACAACATCTTCTTGCTGATTTTTTGAAAATGCTGAACGTAACATTTGATAGCCCAGCCAACACAGATATAAGCCACCAGCAATGAGTAAACCTTGCTTTAACCAAGCCATTTTCTCAAAAATAAGATTTAATCCCATCAGTGCCAAACAAGCCCAAAACATAACACCTGCTGTTATGCCAGCAACCACTAACATAGCGTCTTTACGTGATCGACTAATCGCTGTTTGCGATACAAGGAAAAAATCAGGCCCTGGAGTAATAAGTGCACAAAAATGGATAAAAGCTAAAGTAATTAGAGCAAGTAACATGTTTTCCTCCAGATTTAATTCATTGTTATTTATTTAGGAAAAATACATTAGCATTTTTTACTATACGATAAAATCTTTAAGTCATTTTATGGAAATGTTTATTTTTATTTAAATCATAAAAAAAGCCTCCGAAGAGGCTTTTTAGCTATTTCATATTAAACCAATATATCTCGCTTACCATTAGGGCCCATTGCGCTCACAATGCCATTCTCTTCCATTTGGTCAATGATACGAGCAGCACGGTTATAGCCAAGGCTAAATTTACGCTGTAGCGATGAAGTAGAAGCTTTACGTGTTTCTAAAACAAATGACACACATTGGTCATAAAGTGCATCACGGTCAGAACCACCCTCACCCTCGTCAAAACCACGTGAAGTCGGTTCTTCATCAAATGGAGTCAAGATTTCATCGACATAGTCTGGTTCGCCACGTTCACGCCAAGCATCACATATACGGTTTACTTCATCATCACTAATGAATGCACCATGCACACGCTCAGGTTCGATTTTACCAGGCCCCAAGAACAGCATATCACCATGGCCTAACAGATCTTCTGCACCACCTGCATCCAAAATCGTACGCGAGTCAATTTTACTGTTTACCCGTAATGCTACACGCGTTGGAATATTGGCTTTAATCAAACCCGTGATCACATCAACAGATGGACGTTGAGTTGCAAGTAATAAGTGAATACCAGCAGCACGAGATTTTTGCGCTAAACGCGTAATCATTTCTTCTGCTTTTTTACCGACCTGCATAATCATGTCGGCAAACTCATCTGCCACAATCACAATAGATGGTAACGGTGTTAAACGAGGCGCACGTTCTTGAGTTGCCGAGTCACTTGGTTTCCAAGTTGGATCAATTAGATCTTCCCCATTCGCAATTGCTTCTTCAACTTTACGGTTGTAGTCACTTAATTTACGAATTTTAAGAAATGACATCAGCTTATAGCGACGTTCCATCTCATTCACACACCAGTTCAACGCGCTTACTGCATCTTTCATGTCAGTAACAACTGGAGTTAATAAATGTGGAATATCATTATAGTTTGCAAGTTCTAGCTGTTTCGGATCGATTAAAATCAAACGTAACTGGTCGGGTGTATATTTAAGCAACATCGATAAAATCATCGAGTTTACCGCAACCGATTTACCGGAGCCTGTTGTACCAGCCACTAACATGTGCGGTGCTTTCGCTAAATCAGTTAATACTGGATTACCTGAAATATCTTTACCCATTGCCATACTGATTAATGCGCTTGGATCTCGATAGGTTGGCGTTTCCAATAGCTCGATCAAACGTACCATTTCACGGGCACTATTTGGCACTTCAATACCAATATATGGTTTACCCGGAATAACCTCTACCACACGCACAGAAGCCATCGACATTGAACGGGCTAAGTCACGCGAGATATTCGTTACCTTAGATGCTTTAACACCCGGTGCCAAATCTAACTCGAAACGGGTGACTACTGGCCCTGGTTGAGCTTCAACGACTTGAGCCTTAACATTAAATTCTTGTAACTTAATTTCAAGTAATTCAGATAAGCGCGAAAGCTGCTCTTCAGTAAAGTTAACTTTCTTATTCGGATCAACCTTATCGAGTAGATCAAGGCCAGGTAAAGTTGGTAAATCCAAACGCTTCTTGGCAACCTGCATTGCACGAGACATTGGTCGACCAGCTGCATCTGTTAATGGTGCATCTAAATCGAAATCGTCTTCATCAATATCAGGATTTTCCTGCGGTTTGCCTGCAGTTTCTTGCCACGCTTCAATAAACTCTTCTTTTGAAAGTTTATCTGCCTGAATTGTCGTTTGAATAGGAGCTTTTACAAATGCTGAAGACTGAGCATAACTACTTGCTCTTACAGGTTCTACTGGCGCAATATCTTCATCTATTAATAAATCATCAAAGTCTTCAAAAACTTGTTCGTTTGCTAAATTTTTAGGTGACTGATTTACATTCGATAAAGGTGAAGAAGTTTCTTTCGCAATATTCACCGATTGCGAAGTAGGTTCTGCATCTACATGTTGCTCTTGAACAAATGGTGTATGCACATCTGTTGCAGTTTTGCTGTTTGGAACCGCAGCAAGTAATTCATCAAAAATCTCATCATCATTCCAATCAAGACCATGTAAATCTTGTTTAGGTGTAGATTGAGTTTGATGAACTTGAGAAATTGTTTGCTGAAATTGCTCATGAGCAGGAGTTTGTTCTGTTGAATCATCAGCTGCTCTCAAAAGCGCATCAATTTCTTGCTTATGGCTCGCATCATCACGTTGTAAAGCCCGCCATACCTCACCAGTAGCGACTAAACGTTGGCTGTCTTTTTCAAGCTTATGGGCTTGCTCAAGCGTATGCTCAAAGTTTTGGGTATTTGCAACTGGTGTATCAACTACAGGTTCAGGTCGGCTCTGCTCTTTTGCTAACACATCAGCAAATAAACGCTCAGCAACCGCATCATGTCGTGTTGCCGCAGATTGTGGTTGAGTACTTTCAGATTGGACTGATGCTACTTTCTCATTTGAAGCATTTGTCTCTGCATTTTCTGCAACTTTAACCGCGGCTGCTTTATTAGCAGGCTGTGTTGTTAAATCATAATCCGATTCGTTCGGTGATACGTTTTTATAAAATAAATCTTGTAAATAACTTGGCGTCGCTTTAAGCGTAATCCATGTTTTGCTCCATTGCACCCCAAATGCAAGAGTAAACAAGACCACTCCGAAAACCAGTAAAAATAAGGTCGCACCGTAAATTGTTAGCAATTGAGATAAGCTCTGACCCAACTCGTAACCAATAATTCCCCCAGCTGCATTATCCAAAGTATCAGCAGGCACATTCCAGTGTAAATAAAGTAGGCTAGACACAACCAGAATTAAAAAGAATTGTGCAGCATAACGAAATGGGCGGTTTAAAAAACTACGCGGCCACCACACCTGAATTGCTTCAATGAAAAGGAAAATTGGAATAAGCAAACTTGCCCATCCTAAAAAACCAAACAGCAAATCTGCAATCCATGCACCAGCAATACCACTTGCATTGGATACTTGCTGAGTATCACTGGAAATATGCATCCAGCCTGGGTCAAATGGTGTATATGTTACTGTTGCCAGAAACATATAAATGCCAAAAGAAACCAAGAATAATGTCATCAATAAGCGCTGTGCATAAACACTCGACACCGCAGTCATATACTGTCCTGTAACCCATTTAATTATTGGTTTAGAGATGTGAAGAACTACACTTAGATCTTCAACGAATGAACTTTATATTATGCACCTGTTCTTACAAAAAAGGTGCATGATTCTTTACAGTTGTTGTTAACATGAGCCACTTCTATATTGTTATATAACTTAATTCGATTGACCTGATCAATATTATCCACATTGATTTCACGCTATTGATCGACAAATTCACGTATAATTTTCAAAATTCTCGAAATAAATAAGGATACCCTCAATGAGTGCTCGTCATTCTCGGTTAATTATTCTCGGTTCTGGTCCTGCTGGTTATAGTGCAGCTGTCTATGCGGCACGTGCCAACCTTAAACCTACTTTAATTGCAGGTTTACAACTAGGTGGCCAACTTACAACAACAACCGAAGTTGACAACTGGCCGGGCGATCCTGAAGGTTTAACAGGTCCTGCATTAATGGATCGTATGCAAGCACATGCTGAACGCTTTGGTACAGAACTCGTCTATGACCATATTAACGAAGTGGACTTAAATGTACGTCCTTTTGTTCTTAAAGGTGATATGGAAGAGTACACATGTGACGCTTTGATTATTGCAACTGGTGCTACGGCTCAGTACCTTGGTCTAGAGTCTGAACAGAAATTTATGGGCCAAGGCGTAAGTGCCTGTGCAACATGTGATGGTTTCTTCTACAAAAATCAAAAAGTGATGGTTGTAGGCGGTGGTAACACTGCTGTTGAAGAAGCGCTTTATTTATCAAATATTGCTGCACATGTAACGCTAGTACACCGCCGTGATAGCTTACGTTCTGAAAAGATTTTGCAAGATCATTTATTTGCCAAAGAAAAAGAAGGCAAAATCAGCATTATCTGGAATCATGAAGTTGAAGAAGTATTGGGTGACAATACTGGCGTAACAAGTGTTCGCCTTAAATCAACTCAAGATGACTCTAAGCAAGACGTAGAAGTTCATGGTCTATTCGTTGCAATCGGTCATAAACCGAACACTGCAATGTTTGATGGTCAATTAAACTTACGTGATGGCTATATTCAAGTGCAAAGCGGCACTTCAGGTAATGCAACAGCAACTTCTGTAGCTGGTGTTTTTGCTGCTGGTGACGTAGCTGACAGTATTTATCGTCAAGCCATTACTTCTGCTGGGTCAGGTTGTATGGCGGCACTTGATGCTGAAAAATATCTAGATAATCTCGGTTAATTCAATTAACACAAAAGACATTCAATGCTCTATTGAATGTCTTTTTTAATAGTGTTTTATTTCATCATATTTTCAAAATGGTCCAAATGCGTAAAACGTCCCGACCTCGTCTGATATTGATCAATCTGAGGAACTAACCGTTGAAAGTGTTCAGACTGGACATGTCGATCTAATGCGGCTCGATCTACCCATTCTTCAATAAAAACAAAATGTCCTAAATTTTTTATATCATGATATAAATCGTACGCAATACATCCTTCTTCACATCTCGTTTTTTCAATGAGTTCTTGATAAAGCGGCAAAACAAAATCAATTTTTTTAATATCAATAAAATCTTCTGCAATAAGTTTTAGCATTAAGCAAACCTTTTCTATTCGTTCATTCATGCTAAAGATGAACAATAAAAATTGTCAATGAAGCTCAGTTACGTTAATTTTGAATCATTCTATTTCATTTTATCTTCTATGCAGAAACTTCCACTTTCTCAATTCATTTTCCCTGACCCCATTGAATCTGATCCAGATGGTCATGGTTTAATTTGTATTGGTGCTGATCTCTCCCCTTCTACTCTCTATGAAGCGTACACCCATGGATTATTTCCGTGGTTTAATGAAGATGAGCCCATTTGTTGGTGGAGTCCCGAACCTCGTTGTGTTATCTACCCTCAAAATTACAAGCCGAGCAAGTCGCTACTTAGAAATATGAAAAAATATGACTATGCGATTACGGTAAATCATGCCTTTGAACAAGTTATTCGCTCATGTTCTTTACCAAGAACTTATGCAGATGAAACATGGATTAGTGAAGATATTATTCAGGGCTACTGTGAAATGTTTCAGGCTGGTTATGGTTATAGCGTAGAAGTCTGGCACGAAAAAAATCTTGTTGGAGGTTTGTACGGCATTACGATTGGCAAAGGGTGCTTCGGTGAGTCAATGTTTAGCAATGAAACAGATGTTTCAAAAATGGCTTTTTACACATTAATGCTGATTGGGCAAGAAAATCAGCTCCCTTGGGTAGACTGCCAACTTGTAAATAGTCACTTAATTAGCTTGGGCGCTTGTACACTTTCTCGTCAAGACTACTTAAAATCGTTACAAGATGTAATTATTCACCCCTCTATCAATTGGAAAAAGTATCAAGAACGTGTATTTTCAAGTAAAACAATAGCATTAGATGCAAAATTAATGGAATGATAACAGGAGGGACCAATCATGAAATCATATCACCCGAAGTCCCTTTTAAATGATCTGCAGTATTATATTACTCCACCTCATGATTGCAGCTACTTAGAAAATAAATCGGCGCGCATGGTGTTTTTAGACCCTATTCATCGGATTGATGTGGTCACTCTTTCAGAACTTTCTCGTTTAGGATTTCGTCGTAGCGGTGACTTCGTTTATCGCCCTGAATGCCAGTTATGCAGACAATGTTTGTCTTGTCGTGTTCCAGTTGCCGACTTCCAAATGAATGGAATGCAAAAAAAAGCATGGAAACGAAATCAAGACCTCACCATGACTGTTTTGCCTACTCAGCAAGCAGCACAAATTCATTACGATTTATATGAACGCTATATTAATGAACGCCATGCTGATGGTGATATGTTTCCACCTAGCTTAGATCAGTTTGAAAAGTTTTTAGTACATAGTTGTACAGATAGCTTTTTTCTTGAGCTTTGGAAAGATAACCGTTTAATCAGTGTGTCTACCTGCGATCTAATGGATGATGGGCTATCTGCGGTTTATACTTTCTTCGACCCAGATGAGCACCGAAGATCACTTGGTGTGTACTCTATTCTTAACCAAATCGAATATGTTAAATCGCTTGGTTTAGAATATCTTTATTTAGGCTATTGGGTCCCCCACTCAGCCAAAATGAATTATAAATCGCAATATACCCCTTTAGAACTTCTATTAGATGGACAATGGCGTCGTTTAAACAGATCCTTATCACCAGAAGAAATACAACAGTTAGGTACCTCTCTAATGACCACATTACCTTCTGAATGGAATAATTTAATTATTAAATAATTTTAATCCTGTCTTTTTGTTAGGTCAGCAACTAGACAGGAGTTTTAAAACAACGATGCAAAATCGTCGGTACAGGTTTTTACCATAATTACAGCATGTTCACGCCCACCTTCTTGGGTAGGATAGTAATTACGACGTAGATCTATTTGGTGAAAACCTGTTTTCTCATACAGACCTATAGCTGCTTTATTACTTTCGCGAACTTCTAAAAATATTTGTACTGGCTGATTTTTTAACTGATCAATTGATGCATTTAATAACTCATATCCTAAGCCCTGTCCTTGCATTTTAGGATCAACTGCCATGAGTAATAGATTCGCTTCATCTAGCACTGGCTGCAAAATACAAAAACCAACTACTCTATTTTGTGACTCAATGACTGTACATTGGTAAGAATTCAGAGATTCAACAAATTGCTGTCTTGACCATGGATGTGTTTGCACTGATTTTTCGATTTGTACAACAATATCAATATCAGTGTTTTGCATAGTACGAATCATGAGTTCCAACACAATCAGAGTTTTAAAGTAATGCGTATTATAAAAACTTCACAAGAAAAAACGAGCAAAAAAAAGGACAATTAAATTGTCCTTTTTATCGTTCTTTTTAGAGACCTAACTTTTCACGCCAAGTTGCCAGCAATGCTGTGGTGTCAGAATCATTTGGATGAAACTTTGGTCTTAAGAAATCAAGTAACTCTGGAATCTGGCGGGTCATAAAACCTTTACGTCCATACATGAACTTAAGCATGTATTTAGTATCTTTCAATGTTAATTTTCCATCGGTTTTTAATAACTTGGCAGTAAAATGTGTCTGCGTTGCAAAAATTAATGCCATTGCAATGATTAAAGCCGTTGAACGCATAAAATAAGCTTTTGGTCCTTGTCCATACATACTTGTATACACATCAAATGCCACAGCTTTATGCTCATTTTCTTCTACCGCATGCCACATCCACAAATGATACATCGTGTCATCTTGGAACATCGCTTGAATTTCAGGATTTTGTAAAAGTTCAGCTGCAATAGTCGAAGTGAAATGCTCTAAAGCACACGTTCCGGTCAAATCAATCATTTCTTTGGTATAACCAAAAGGTTTCATTAATTTCGTCATAACAGCTGTACCCATCTTAATGACAGTACCTGTCTGCTTTTCCATATGACGAACATCATATCCGTAAGCTTGCGCTGAAGCATTAAAAGCAAGATGTTCTTTTGAATGCATTGCTTCTTGACCAATAAAGGCACTTATTTCTTTTTGAAGATCCGGATCGGCAAGTTTTGGGTCATTTCTCACAGCACGCGTGCTATTTACAAAGAACTGTTCACCTTCTGGAAAAAGGGCCGATAATGCTGTCATAAAATGGGTTAATCCTGCATCATAATTTGCCCAATAACGAGGGACCTGAGCAAATTCAAAGTCCATACGACGAACAGGGAAACTAGCACCAGCACGATTTGAAATATTTACTTTAGCATTCATCTCAGACTCCTTTTAAGTGAATAGCTAATTCACATATAACTTTATTTATTTTCTTAATATTTATAATCATACGTCTTTCAATGTGCCAATTAAGTGCAGATGAGGACAGAGAAATATCAGATGAGGTCATTAATCACCCCATAAAGGTGCATAGATCTGCTAATCGTTATTGTTAGTACTTAAAAAAAAGGGCTACCAATGAGCCCTTTCAAATCAACATAGATTTAAATTACAAACCTAATTTTGCTTTCCATGTTTTCAATAGACCTACTGTATCCAAATCATTTGGATGAAAACCAGGCTTAAAGTAAGCCAGCATTTCTTTAGCCATGCCAGTAATGATACCTTTCGATGGGCTATATGCGTATTTATAAATCACAGATAGCTCATCCAAATTTAACTTTTTATCTTGCTTTAATAGACGAAGTACAAAAGAAGACTGAATCAAGAAAATCAAAGTCATCGCAAATACTAAAGAGCTTGTACGTAATGCATAAGCTTTTACGCCTTTACCAAATACACCTTCGTACACATCAAAAGCTACGGCTTTATGCTCATTTTCTTCGATAGCATGCCAATACCACATCGTTGACATTGTTTCATCTGTCATCAACTCTTGAATATGCTTATTGACTAATAGCTGTGAAGCAATCGTAGCGGTAAAATGTTCAAGTGCTGTTGTAGCAGTCAGGTCAACCATTTCTTTTGTCAGGCCAAATGGTTTGACAATTTTTACAAAAGCTTGAATTGCTGTTTGAATCGCTGTATCAGTAAACTTCTCTAACGCTTCAACGTCGTGACCAAACTTTTGAGCAGAGGCATTAAAATTCACATGCTCTTGAGTATGCATTGCTTCTTGCCCAATGAAAGCACTAATCTCTTTCTGAAGCTCTTTATCATCTTTAATAGAGGGGTGATAACGTACAGCCCGTACACTATCAATAAAGAATTTTTCACCTGCCGGAAACAACGCCGACAACGCTGTCATAAAGTGTGTTAGTCCAGCAGAACCATTCATCCAATATTCTGGTACATCATTAAAGTCAAAGTTCATACGACGTACAGGAAAGCTTGCCCCTGCACGATTAGTAATATTCACTTTAGCATTCATACCCAAAGCTCCTTAATAAGTAACCCAAGTTACTCAAACTTTATTGTTCGTTTTCTTGATTCTTATCATACAAATTTAATAAAAAGGATTAAGTGTAAATAAGGACATTGAAATATCAGTTAAGGCCAGCTTTTATCGTGATTGTTAGACAATTGAATATAAAAAAAGCGCTCTAAAAAGAGCGCTTTTTTTCACTGAAAGTGATTATGCAGTTACTTTCGCAACAACACCAGCACCTACAGTACGACCACCTTCACGGATCGCAAAACGTAGACCTGGGTCCATTGCGATTGGGTGGATTAANTTATGCAGTTACTTTCGCAACAACACCAGCACCTACAGTACGACCACCTTCACGGATCGCAAAACGTAGACCTGGGTCCATTGCGATTGGGTGGATTAATTCTACTGACATTTCAACGTTGTCGCCTGGCATAACCATTTCAACGCCGTCTTGTAATTGGATTGCGCCAGTTACGTCAGTTGTACGGAAGTAGAACTGTGGACGGTAGCCGTTAAGGAATGGAGTATGACGACCACCTTCTTCTTTAGAAAGTACGTATACTTCTGCATCGAATTTAGTGTGCGGCTTGATTGTACCTGGTTTAGCAAGTACTTGACCACGTTGTACGTCTTCACGCTTAGTACCACGTAGAAGAACACCACAGTTCTCGCCTGCACGACCTTCGTCAAGCAATTTACGGAACATTTCTACGCCAGTAACTGTAGTTGTTTGAGTATCACGGATACCAACGATTTCAACTGAYTCGCCTACTTTCACGATACCAGCTTCTACACGACCAGTTACTACTGTACCACGGCCAGAGATAGAGAATACGTCTTCGATTGGCATTAAGAATGCTTTGTCGATAGCACGTTCTGGTTCTGGAATGTAAGAGTCAAGCGCTTCAACAAGAGCAAGAACTGAAGGCTCACCATATTGACCAGCATCGCCTTCTAACGCTTTAAGCGCAGAACCACGGATAACTGGAGTGTCATCACCTGGGAAGTCATAAGTAGAAAGAAGTTCACGAACTTCCATTTCTACTAATTCAAGTAATTCTTCATCATCAACAAGGTCACACTTGTTCAAGAATACGATGATGTAAGGTACACCAACCTGACGAGAAAGAAGGATGTGTTCACGAGTTTGTGGCATTGGACCATCAGTCGCAGCACATACAAGGATCGCGCCGTCCATCTGAGCAGCACCAGTAATCATGTTTTTAACATAATCGGCGTGGCCCGGGCAGTCTACGTGAGCRTAGTGACGGATTGGAGAATCGTATTCTACGTGTGAAGTATTAATTGTAATACCACGTGCTTTTTCTTCAGGTGCTGAGTCGATTTGTGAGTAATCTTTCGCTTCACCGCCGTAAGTTTTTGCACAAATAGTTGCAATCGCAGCAGTTAAAGTTGTTTTACCATGGTCAACGTGACCGATTGTGCCCACGTTTACGTGTGGCTTATTACGTTCAAACTT